>NZ_JAHWGH010000018.1:0-71991 GCF_019334305.1 Rossellomorea orangium | reverse complement strand
CCGAGGAGGCTCACCGCCAGCCCCGCGGAAAGCGAGCACCTGTAGCGGAAATCAACCGCCACTCGCTACATCCAAAAGCAACAATATTTACGAAAACAGCCTTTAAGAAAGAAACCACTTTAGAACGGTGGCCATCGGTGGTATACTTGATGAATTGTTTAATGAGAAAAGGGGAAATACAACATTATGAGATATGTGAAATCACAAATGAAACTGTTGGTTAGGGATAATAAAGAATTGCAGTCACGCCTGAAAGTATTGATGGAAGAAATGAATTTAGAGAGGACGTTTGCTCTTAAAGCACTGTATCATTCAGAAGTTGCAGAAGGTGGAAAGTATCAGGCCGCCTATCAAGCGTTGGACTTGCCAAAGGAGTAACTAGTAGCTATTGAAAATGATTACTAAATCCTCTTTCCTATGGTAAAATCATACATATTGAGAGAGGGTGTTTATCATGAAATTTGTGTTTGACTTAGACGGTACAATTTGCTTTAAAGGTGAGCCTGTTTCTAAAAGAATTGTTCAATCCTTGCTGGATTTGAAATCGAGTGGTCACGAACTATTTTTTGCATCTGCACGGCCGATTCGCGATATGCTTCCCGTCCTGGATGTGAGATTGCATTCTTATCCATTAATAGGCGGTAACGGATCTCTTCTCTATCAACATGGAGAAGTCATACATTCAACATCCTTTCATCCAAACGACCTTGCGAAGATTCATGAGCTTATAGACCAATATGAAGCGACGTATTTAATCGATAGTGAGTGGGATTATGCTTATACAGGTCCTAACAATCACCCTATCCTGGATTTTTTGGATCCAGCCAATCTTGCCAGTTCCCTTCCGGTTGAATCACTGAATTCGATTGTGAAGATATTGTTGTTAACATCAACTAATTTTCAAGATATGTTGATAGATTTGAAGTCCCTGGATATCGTTGTGAATACCCATACGAATGAAAAGGTAGTGGATCTCAGCCCTGCCAATATACATAAATGGAGTGCTCTTTCAACATTTGGAGTTTCTGAAGAGGATTTTATTGCATTTGGAAATGATGCCAATGACGTTAGTATGTTCAGGAAAGCGAAGCATGCAGTGATGGTGGGCTACCATGAAGGGCTATCTGACTATGCCGATGAACATATCCCCTTTACAGGTGATTACGAAGAGGAGATCATTAAGAAATTGAAAGAATTGTCGTTTAAGTATATTGAAGTCAAGGAATGAAGCAAGAAAGCTGGTTAAAGGTTAGTATCTCTTTAAGCCGGCTTTTTTTAATACACAAACCTATTTGATTGACTATTATATTTAAATATATTATATTAATTGACGGGTCAACAATTGACCTGTCAATTATCTATAAGGAGGAGGATGCTTTGTCCAACTCGTGTCGTGAAGAAGAGAAGATCATCATTCAACTCAATGATATATATAAGCAAATGAGTCCGAAATTTGAGCGGTGTACTGGAATCAGTCAATCGCGTTTGGACCTGTTGCACAGGCTGTATGAAGTGGAAGAAATCAGCCAGACGGCACTTCAACGTGAAGTGAATATCGATAGTGCGGCTGTTACCAGGCATTTAAAACAGCTTGAAGGAAAAGGAATGGTTTCGCGGCGTAAAAATCCCGCTGACAACCGTTTCACCTTTGTCCGCCTGACAGAAGAAGGAAGGCTGAAGATTCAAGCTTACCGGGAAGAGAAAGAGATTTTCATCTCTAAGGTCTTCAAGACTTTTACAGAAGAAGAACGTTCAATTCTTTCGGACATGCTAAATCGTATCCAAGATAATGTACAGGACATTGAATCTTAAGAAATCATACAAGAAGGAGAATGCATCATGAATACAACAAAAATCAATGACTTTAACGAAATCATCACAGGTCGTCGTTCCATCCGTAACTATGATCCGTCAGTGAAAATCAGCAAAGAAGAAATGACTGAAATTCTTACAGAGGCAACCCTTGCCCCTTCATCCGTCAATCTGCAGCCTTGGCGTTTTGTTGTCATTGACAGCGAAGAAGGAAAGGCAGCACTTGCTCCACTTGCAAAGTTCAATCAAACACAAGTCAAGACTTCTTCTGCCGTTATTGCAGTATTTGTCGATATGAACAGCCTTGACTATGCAGATGAAATCTATAATAAGGCAGTCGAAGAGGGGTATATGCCTGCAGAAGTAAGAGACAGACAGCTTCCTGCCATTAAAGGTTTACTCGAAACGATGCCGGTCGATCAGTTCAGGGAGATGAACCTCATCGATGCAGGTTTGGTATCTATGCAGCTGATGCTTGCTGCGCGCGCTCACGGATATGATACAAATCCGATAGGTGGTTACGAAAAAGACCAAATTGCTGAAGCCTATGGCATGGATAAAGAACGTTACTACCCGGTTATGCTGATTTCAATCGGGAAAGCGGCAGATGCAGGCTACAAATCAGTTCGTTTACCAGTTGAATCCATCACAGAATGGAAATAATAGTACGAGAAGAGGAGAATCAGTATGATTATCATTCACGCTGAATTTAAGATCAATCCTATCCAGGAACAGGCATTTTTAGAAGAAATCCGCCCGCTAGTCGCTGCATCCAGAGCAGAAGCAGGTAATATCTCATACGATTTAATGAAAGATACTGAAAGAGAACATGTCTACACAATGGTTGAAGTATGGAAGGACTCATCAGCCGTTGAGAGCCATAATGCAAGTGAACATTTTACATCATTTGTAGGAAGGGCTCCTGAATATTTAGCAGCCCCACTTGATGTAAAGATTTATGAAGGTAATAGAATCGAGAAATAACTTTTTGAAAGCACCCTGCATCGCTGGGTGCTTTTTCATTTGGAATGAGAAAGGTTTAAGGAAGATGGGAAAGAGAGCAACAGGGAAAATGTAGGTTCATTTAAAGGGATTTACATTATTTAACTAGAATTACATATGTAGAGACCTTGTATAGAGAGGATTTTTTTATGTCAGTCAAATTAACAGTAGATGCAAGAAATACTCTGGGGGAAAGTCCTTGTTGGGACGATGAACGAAAGATGTTCCTGTGGGTAGATATTATGGGAAAGAAAATTTTTCGCCTACATTCTTTGAATGATGAGTTGGAAGAGGTCCAATTGGATCAATTCGTTGGCTGTCTTTCTCATACCAATAATGGACGATTAATCCTTGGACTTCAACACGGCATCCATTTTTATGATTGGGAGACGGGTATCTTAGAAAAAGTCGTGGACCCTGAAAGTCACCTGAAGGAAAACAGGTTCAATGATGGGAAATGTGATCCTTCCGGCCGCTTTTGGGCGGGAACGACTGATCAAACAGGGGTTAAAGGGAATGGGGCTTTATATGTTGTCGACTCTACTTTACAAATAACAAAAAAGGTCGGAAACGTGGGTACATCAAATGGCCTCGCGTGGTCACCTGATCACCGGTATATGTACTTTATTGATACCCCTACGAAGCAAGTGGTCAGATATCGGTATTTTGTAGATTCGGGTGAAATTGAATGTCCAGAGGTAGTCGTACAATTTCCTGAGAGTACAGGATTGCCTGATGGTATGACGATCGATGAAGAAGGAATGCTGTGGATCGCCCATTGGGGAGGGAAGGGGATATCAAGATGGGATCCATATAAGGGCAAACAGCTCGAATTTATTCCGGTTCCCGCAGTGAATGTGACCTCTTGTGCCTTCGGTGGACCGAATCTTGACGAACTATACATCACATCGGCGAGAACGAGAATGACAGAGGAACAGTTGTGTGATTATCCCTATGCTGGAGGGGTTTTTTCATTGAAGACGAATGTTAAAGGACTAAAGAATTTTAGGTTTGATGAGTCATCATAATGGATGAGTAATAGTACCAGTTATACATAATGATATTATGTAAACAAATTTAGGAGTGAGTAAACAAATGTCAACAGATACTTGGACAAAAGTAGATCAATATTATTCAGAAAAACTTCACAGTACCGATGGGATCATGGAGTCTGTATTGCTGGCAAATTGCGAAGCCGAGCTTCCTGCAATCGATGTTTCTCCAAATCAGGGGAAATTCCTTTCCCTACTGGCGCAACTTCAAGGGGCAAAAAGAATCTTGGAAATTGGAACACTCGGTGGGTACAGCACCATTTGGCTTGCCAGGTCCCTGCCGGAGGACGGCCGGATTGTGACATTGGAGTATAGTGAAAAACATGCAAAAGTAGCAGGACAAAATATTCGGAATGCCGGCTTGAAAGACAAAGTGGAAATCAAAGTTGGAGCTGCTCTGGACACACTGCCAACACTTCAGGGTACATTTGATTTCATCTTCATTGATGCAGATAAGCAAAACAACTCCAATTATTTAAAATGGGCACTTCGATTGTCGCAGCCCGGGACGGTCATCATCACGGATAATGTCGTTCGTGGAGGAAGAGTCATTGATGAAGCCAGTGAAGATGATAGTGTTCAGGGAGTACGAACATTTGTAGAACTGTTATCCAATGAAGAACGGATCGATTCGACGGTCGTTCAGACCGTTGGATCAAAGGGGTATGATGGATTTGTGATGGGGATCGTGAAGGGATAAATAAATTATTATTGTTTTTTCCTGAATTATCCTGTAAAATAAATGAAAATTCTAAATCATACATGTAATGATGGGATTCAGTAGTGACTTATCTCCCTGTCGCAGAGAACTGATGTCTGGTGAAAATCAGTACATAGATAAGCATGAATTACTTCCTTGAACATTCTTTGTGAACAGATAGAGTAGCAGAGAACGGACGGACCGTTATCCGTACAGAGTGGAAGAGTGATCTTCAATTAGGGTGGTACCGCGTTAACCACGTCCCTTTTTATAAGGGGCGTGGTTTTTTTGTTTAGGGAGTATTGAGAAGTGATTCATTGTTTTATCGGCGAACACATAAAACTTCAGCGAAGCGATGAGAAGAATGTTACAGAGAGTACGAAATCAGCCAAAAAAGGAGAATTGATGATGGATCACAAATGGAAATCCCTATCAGAAGTTCAGCAGCTCGAAGTTGAAAGGCAGCTGGCTCAATATAGAAATGGAGTGCATGAAATCATTCCAGAAGCAGAGTTAAAACAGAAACTGGTGAAGTCAATTTCAACCGGTAAGCCGTTAAAAATCAAGCTGGGTCTGGATCCTACTGCCCCTGATGTTCACATCGGTCACACGGTTGTTTTGAATAAATTAAGACAGTTTCAGGAAAACGGGCATATCGTTCAGCTTATTATCGGGGATTTCACGGGGAAAATCGGGGATCCGACCGGGAAGTCAGTTGCAAGAAAGCAACTGACAAATGAAGAAGTTAAGAGAAATGCAGAGACCTACTTTAAACAGTTCGGCAAAGTTCTCGACAAAGAGAAGGTTGAGCTCCATTATAATTCAAGCTGGCTGTCAGCCCTTGATCTAGAAGCTGTCATTCATTTATCTTCAAAGATCACGGTCGCGAGGTTGATTGAACGAAATGATTTCTCCAACAGGTTATCCGAAGGGAAGCCAATCTCGCTTCATGAGCTTTTTTATCCTTTGATGCAGGGATATGATTCCGTCGCACTTGAAAGCGATATAGAGTTAGGAGGGACGGACCAGCAGTTTAATGTACTGATGGGAAGACATCTTCAGGAACATTATAGCCAGGAAAAACAGGTTGTCATTTTGCTTCCTTTACTTGAAGGTCTAGACGGAGTGGAGAAAATGTCAAAATCCAAACATAATTACATTGGAATCGATGAAGATCCCAATCAAATGTTCGGCAAGACGATGTCGATTCCTGATGAGTTAATAGTTAAATACTTTAATCTCATAACAGATCTATCAATAGAAGAGAAGGAAAAGGTCGCCAATGAAATAAGTGAGGGCTCCTTGCACCCGATGGATGCCAAAATTCTTTTAGGGAAAACGATTGTGAGAATGTATCACGGTAAAGAGTCTGCAGAACAAGCTGAGAAACAATTCAAGGAGGTTTTCCAAAAAGGGGAAATTCCCGGTGATATTCCGGTAAAAGAATGGCATGGTGAAGGGAAAATATCCATCGTCGATCTGCTAGTTTCCTTACAAATGCAAAGTTCAAAAAGTGAAGCCCGCCGGATGATCCAAAATGGGGGAATCAGGGTCGACGGGGAAAAGGTGCTGAATGTGCAGGAGGAAATCACAATTGCAGATGGGATGGTTGTGCAAGTGGGAAAGAGAAAATTCAAGCGTTTGAAATTGGTGCATTAAAGCATGATACCCCTTGCCAGATAAACAATTCTAGATGGCCCCATTGACTATTAAGGAGCGAAGGAAGATATGAAACAATTATCAACCATAATTCAAGAGCATGCAGAAAAAAGTGATTTTTCAGGGACGGTAATGGTAAAGAAAAATGGGGAAGTTCTCGTAGCCTCTGCATTTGGATATTCTGATCGCAGTGCACGACGTGAAAACAATATAGATACTCGATACGGTATTGCGTCCGGGTGTAAATTGTTTACGGCAGTGGCAATCTGTCAGCTTGTAGAAAAGGGGATTCTGAGTTTTCATACACCGATAAAAGAATGCCTGTCCATTTCATTTCCACATTTCGATGATCGTGTTACCATCCAACACTTATTGACACATACATCCGGGATTCCAGATTATTTTGATGAAGAAGTGATGGATGACTTCGAGGATTTATGGAAGGAAACGCCCATGTATCTCATTCAGAAGGGAGAGGATTTTTTACCGTTCTTTCAGAATTCACCTATGAAATCTCATCCGGGTGAGACGTTTCATTATAATAATGCCGGTTATATCATACTTGGATTGGTTATCGAGAATCTTTCAGGGATGACGGTTCAAGAGTACATCGTGAAAAACATTTTCACGCCGGCATCTATGAACGCTTCCGGATATTTTCGCCTTGATCGGTTACCGGGTAATACGGCCAACGGCTACATTGAAGAAAGTGAAAACTCCTGGAGAACGAATATCTATTCCATTCCCATCCAGGGCGGGGCGGATGGAGGAGCATATGTGACGGGTCCAGATATGATCTCGTTTTGGGAAGCTCTCTTGTCCGATAAGCTTTTGAAAAATGAGAATACTGCGAGAATAACTGAACCGCATGTAAATGTGAAGGAAGGTGTGGACTACGGTTATGGAATGTGGTTGAACCTTCCCGATAAGCATCATGTGATGGGCTATGATCCAGGGGTGAGTTTTCATTCTGCCCATTACATGGAAAAAGATCTAAAAGTAGTAGTATTATCAAATAAAGGTTCAGGTGCATTTGAGATTTATAAGTTGATAGAAAACTATATAAACAGTTAAAAAGGGGCATGACAATGAGTACAGTGAAAATAGATCCTGCAAATATCGAGGACGCTTCTGTCCTTACTGCTGTCCAAAAAAAGGTGTTTGATGCAGAGAGAGTAAAATGGTTTCAAAATCAAACCGGAATCATTGATTACAATATCCAGCCCCCGGGCTATGATTCCATCGAAATGAATACGTATATGATAAGGGAATTGGATTATTACAAGGTCTTCTATGAAGATACCATCGTGGGTGGACTGATCGTTACCGTCGCAGGCAAACGCCGTGGACGGATCGACCGGATATTCATTGATCCGTCATATCAAGGGAGAGGAATTGGATCTCAAGTATTGAAAATCATGGAAGGAAATTATCCACATGTGGTGTCGTGGGAACTTGAGACGTCGAGCCTGCAACTGAGCAATCACACCTTCTATGAAAATTTGGGTTTTCAAAAGATATTCGAATCCCATGATGAATACTGCTATGAGAAAAAAATGAATGTAGAAACGGGTCCTCCAGTTATTCAAAGAGAAGTAACAATAGTGGATAGTAGTTTAAAAGACGTTGATCTCGCTGACACACATGTGGAACATTGCAGTTTGGAGAAGACCGAATTTTACGGAATTAACGGGAGTTTATCTACATTCAGCAACAGCAGAATGATGGGGGTGCAGTTTAGCAATTGTAATCTTACAGAATCCCGTTTTCAAAATATCAACTTTCAACGAGCACTATTGGCTGACCTCAATCTTTCACATAGCGAAATAGCTCATGTAGCTCTGGGCGGCGTTCATATTCATGATACACATCTTGGGGATGCAGGTGAACCATTGAGATTTGAGCGATGTGACCTTAAAGAGTCGAAGTTTCAAAACTGTAATTTAAAGAATGTTGACATTTCTGACTGTGATACATCCGGTATGATGATTGATGGGATCTTGGTGAAGGACTTATTGGAGGCTTACGCACAAAGAATGAAAAAGTGAAAATGATACAAACACCTATTTTTCGAGTAGTCATATCTTAGTATTGACTGGAAAAAAAGAGGTGAAGTTTAATATGAATCCATATCATTATTACCGGCAATTCAAACCGTTTAATCTGAATGGACACTCACGTGTGACCGAAAGTCACTCCTTAGTGGATGAGCTTCAAAAAGCCATCAATGGTGAGTACAGTGCGATAGCCTGTTATAAAAAGCTTGCAGATCTTGCACCCACTGAGGAAGAAAGACTCCGAATCCTGGAAATCAGAAAAGATGAAAAACGTCATTTTAAAGTATTCAGCGCGATCTATACAAATTTGACAGGAGTAGAGCCCAGTCCGATTTTGCAGGAAGGCTGTCCGGATGGATATAAAAGAGGACTTCAATTTGCCTTCAAGGATGAGCAGGAAACGGTTGATTTTTATCATGGCATTCGAGACGGAGTTCAGGATTCTTATATAAAGGAAACATTTTCACGAGCGGCAGAAGATGAGCAGAATCACGCTGTTTGGTTTCTGTATTATATAATAAAGAATCAAGGAAGAGGGTACGCTTCACGTCAAGGGAATTATGGAGCAAAGGGAGCACTTGCCGCCTCGACACTTACGGTTCCTCAAATGCTCGTTTATGCCATGCAGGACGAGTATCTTGCACAGGCTAGATATGATCGGGTCATACAGAAATTTGGAAATGTTTCAACATTTATGAGGATTAAAGAAGCGGAGCTCCGCCATATCGCAGCACTCCAGACATTATTTCAGCGATATGGAATCCCGTTGCCACAGGATCAGTCCCAATCTTACGTGACGACACCGGATTCGATTAAAGATGCCTACGGAGCAGGGGTTCAGGGGGAAATCGATAATATTTCAATGTATGATACATTTCTGGCTTATCCACTTCCAGAGGATGCAGGTTTTGTTTTCACACAGCTGAGGAATGCATCACAGAATCATTTAGCTGCGTTTGAGAGAGGGTTGGCAAGATAAAGTGATGCTTGAATAAAGAATGCGTCCCAGGCGAAATTCACTTATTCGATATCAATAGGGGAGTGGTTGTGGTCGTGAAACAAGTCGATAAAGAGAGTACCATCGCTGCTGACAACCCCGTAATATATTTCTCTAAGTGATAGCCCTCTGTAGCGGCATTCCTTATTCAACCACGCTTCACTGAATTTAGGGGTGAGGTTTTTTTTGATGATCTTTCCGTTCATGATCAGTTCAATTGGAAGCGGTGTGGAAGTCGGATCGGATAGTTGAAGATCCATTTTAGTAACGTGCTGGAAAGAATCTTTCTTTTTTACTGAGATTTGCCCGCTAACTTCCAATAGAGCATATTCAACCTCAGAAATGTCAAATACTCCTTTTTCACGCATTTGTTGATTTAAATCATCCAAGGTGAATTTCATTTTCTTCATATTATGTTCAAGCACTTTCCCTTTCTCGATCATAACCGTTGGAGTTCCTGAAATCCATCTTCGTACCTTCCTGCTTTGAGATGTTGTGATCAGCAGGAGATAGAATGAAATCACGAGGGCCATAAAGGAACCGAACATTTCAGTGAAATGAAGATGGGTATTGAATCCCATATTTGCAATCAGAGAACCAATCGTAATGGATAAGGCAAAACTATAATGGGTCTTATGCGAGTTAATATGTTTACCTATTATTAAGGTCACGAGAATCAACAATATAAAGCTGAGCAGCGTCCTCAATATGGATATAAGTACCCCTTCCATACTTAACACCCTTTTCTATGTAATCTATATTTTAGTATGGACAAATAGTTGATCTGTTATCTGTTTATTCTTTAACAGGATTCACCCCAATTTTGAAAAGGTAACAGAAAAAGAAGAACTGGGCGATTTTATGTCGCCCAGTTCTTCTTTATTTAAATATACCGAATGGTTTTCCAACTGGGAGCGTTTCTTTCCCGAAGTGAGTATTCAATACACTGGCAGCTGAACCATAAAAGCTGAAAAGAGCGATGAATAACTCAGAGATGGCTGCCAATTTGTGGGTAGCCTCAGGAGCGATTCCCAGAGTTGAAAGGGATAATCCAATAAACAAGAAATCAATCAGTACAAATATAATAAATAAGACCTTATGCGTTTCCATGGCGCCTACCGTCATGAAAATGCTGAATATCAAATACCCGATATACGCGATCCCCAGCTGTTCAGGATCGACCGCGGCTGCTGCTTGTTCTCCGAATACCCCGAATGAAATCAACCAGGACGTACCGACTCCAAGCCAGAATAGTCCGAATGCCCCGAATGCTGTCATTCCAAACGTGTTATTGTGCTTGGCATCCCCGAAGCTTGCCATCAGTTGAGCAATTCCTCCAAGGAAAATGGCCCAAGGTAATATGAACGAAACGCCGTCTGTCCAGCCTAATTTTGCCGAAGAAGCTACAAGGGTAACCATAGCCAGTCCGAAAAGTCCGAGAGCGGATGGATCGGCTGTCGCCATTTGAACCCGTTGGGTGTTTTGTGTGTGATTCATGTTGATGATACCTCCTATTAAACATACTTGACTAATTTACATGGAAAAGTCACGGTATGCAATAGAAAAAATGATGTAAGCGAAACTTTCATAAATTTATCGTTCTGCTGTTGTGTAGCATATGGCATTTTATGTTTCGTAGATAAAAATCTCCCAGGATATTTCATTATTCCGTATGTGAAAAAATCCCGCGTGATCTCTCAAAAGACCACACGGGATTTTTGGATTTCCAAGGCATATGCAATTCACAACAAAAAAACGCATGAAGTGAGTGAATCCTACATACATATCAAATGGGGACAAATAATTCTCCCGAAAGGAGGTGGAAATAATGGAGCAATACTATATTTTCATGCTTATGTTCCAAGCAGGAAGCTTCATCCTTTCGTTATTGAATCATATTGAAAAGTAGAGAACTAGGATATTTTCCGTACTATGACTGGCCTCATAGTGCGGGTTTTTTCTGTAGGATTCCATTCCTTTTATTTTATGACGATCATCCCGGAATTATACGTTTCTATTAAAATAGTAATACCGTCTCATTATTTCTAATTTCCCGCTTTGTTGTTATGATAAGTGTGAAACAGGGTTTAACCAAACCTGAAGATACTCATGGAAGGAACAGGTATTTTGAACGTTATACACCAAAAACTCATAAAAGATCGATGCGGTACCGTTTCTTACAAACGGGGAGAAGCGTATTACCGATCGAATAAAGTGAAAATAGAAGAATCGACAAACGACTATTATAAAGCGACAGTCATGGGGGAAGAAGATTTCCACGTGACCATTCAAGAGGATGCAGGGGGTGAAATTGAAGCTGAATGCAGTTGTCCAAAGCTTGCATCATTTGATAAAGACTGTCAACATATTGCAGCTGTCTTTATGGCGATTCAACATCAGCAGAAAAGCACAAGACCTTCTGAGGATAGCATCACTGAGGACTTTTTCACCCTTTTTCAAGAAGATTCCTTTCGAAAAACGGGTAAGCTGCGTCATTTTGAAAACAGACAGGTCCTGCAATGTGAATTCCTTATTCGGCCACTAATCCTTCTGAGCGGGGAAGAGGTGATCGCAATCGACATCACCATACAGAATATTAAGGTGCATGGGGTCCGTCCTTTTCTCTATAGCTTAAACGAAGGGAAACCGTTTCATATTTCAGACTCCTTACTATTCAATCAAGAGTTTCATTGCTTTGAAAATGCAACGGATGCTGTCATTCAACATCTTGTGACCTTATCAACAAATGCATCAAATGACAGTTACGACAGTTTGATTATTCCTCCATCGTCCTGGGAGCAGCTATTACCACTTTTGCTAAGAAGTGAAAATGTGAAAATACTCCAAAGTGATGGGGGCTTGGTGGAAATCATGGAAAGGGCACTCCCTCTTCCGTTAACATTCGACTTTACGCTGGATGAAGGGGGCGGTTTCCAATTAGGTATTTCAGGACTAAGGAACATGATCATCTTGAATCAGTATCAAGTGGTCATACATGATGGGGAAGTTACACAGCTTGAAAGCATGGACGTTAAACGACTTTCTGAATTAAAGAGACTCCTGAATAGATCAGGAAACGAATACATCCCGATTCCCCAATCACAGATTGGCTTTTTCCTCGATAAAGTTGCTGTAGGTCTAAAGAAATTAGGTGAGGTGAAACTTTCAGAAGACATAGCCCGGAGGTTGGATACGGCCCCCCTTGTGGCGAAATTGTATCTCGACCGGGTTAAAAATCGTCTATTAGCGGGACTTGAATTTCATTATGACGGAGTGGTCATTCATCCTCTTGAAAATAGGGAAACTCCTTCAGGATCACTTATCATCCGTGATGTCGAGAAGGAAGACCGAATCCTCGAATGGATGGAGGAGTTTTCGTTCGGGAAAACAGAAGGGGGATACTTTTTACATAATGAGGATTTAGAGTATGAGTTCTTAACCTATGGGGTGACGAAGATTCAGAAACATGTTCAAATCTTTGCCACCACCGCTGTCAGGAATAGGGTATCCAAAGGCAATCATACGCCGAAAATCCGGGTGAAAGTGAAAAAGGAACGAATGAACTGGTTGGAATTTTCATTTGAAATGGATGGTATACCAGACAATCAGGTGATGGGAATTCTCGAAGCGTTGGAAGAAAAAAGGAAATATTTCAGGCTGAAAAACGGTTCACTGCTGTCACTTGAATCAAAGGAATTCCAAGAAATCCAGCGGTTCCTTAATACCTCACAAGCCGAGAAGAATGATCTTGCGAAGGGGCTGGAGCTCCCACTGTATCAAAGTCTGGATTTGCTCGATTCTGTAGATAGAGTACAAACATTCATTATGGAAGACTCCTTTAAAGAATGCTTCCGGCACCTCATGGATCCCGATAGTAGGAAGATTTCAATTCCTTCTTCTATGGATCCACTGCTGAGAGGTTACCAGAAAACCGGGTATCGCTGGATGAAGACTCTTTCCCATTATGGAATGGGAGGGATTTTGGCAGATGACATGGGGCTGGGAAAAACGGTACAGAGTATTACCTATATCCTTTCTGTACTTGATGATATCAGATCTAGGAAGTTCCCGGTTCTCATAGTGTGTCCTTCATCCCTTACCTATAACTGGAAAAAAGAATGTGTGAAATTTGCTCCCGACATACAGACTCTCATCCTGGATGGGAACCAAGTGGAACGAAGGAAAAAACAAAAGGAAATGAAGGATGTTGATGTGATTATTACATCTTATCCTTTACTTCGCAGCGACAGTAAATGGTTTGAACTTCAAAAATTCCATACTGTCTTTTTCGATGAAGCACAAGCATTTAAAAATCCAGTCACCAAAACAGCCAGAAGCGTTAAGAGGATACAAGCTGAAAATCGCTTTGCATTGACGGGAACCCCTGTGGAGAACTCCCTTGAGGAGCTTTGGTCCATATTCCACGTTGTTTTTCCTGACTTATTCCGTGGCCTAAAGGATTACAGCCGCCTGACAAAAAAAGACATTTCGAAGAGAATCAGACCGTTTGTTCTTCGCAGATTAAAAGAGGATGTTTTGGCTGAGCTTCCCGGCAAAGAGGAATTCATCGAATCCATAGAGCTGCTTCCTCAGCAGAAAGAGCTGTACGCGGCCTATCTCGCGAAGCTGAGGCATGACACAATGAAGCATTTGGATAAAAATACGTTAAGAAAGAACAAAATAAAGATTCTCGCAGGCTTGACCAGGTTGAGGCAAATCTGCTGCCACCCGGGGTTATTTGTAGATGGCTATCAAGGTACCTCAGGGAAATTCATGCATCTCATGGACTTGCTTGAGGAATCCAGATTATCAGGAAGACGCGTCCTGGTGTTTTCACAATTCACAAAAATGCTTGAAATGGTGGCAAGCGAGCTTTCAGGGAAAGGACAGTCCTACTTCTATTTAAATGGAAACACTCCATCTGAAGATAGGATCCGGATGTGTGATCGATTCAATCATGGTGAGCGGAACGTTTTTCTCATATCTTTAAAGGCAGGGGGAACGGGGCTGAATTTAACAAGTGCCGATACGGTCATTCTCTACGATACGTGGTGGAATCCCGCCGTAGAAGAACAGGCAGCGGATCGTGCACACCGGATGGGACAGAAAAATACGGTGCAGGTGATCAAGCTCATTGCCAAAGGAACAATCGAGGAGAAGATGAACGAGCTTCAGGATAAAAAACGCCATTTGATCCAGGAAGTCATGAGTCCGAATGAAAACGTCGTACAAACCTTAACCGAGGATGAATTAAAGGAAATATTATCTATAGATGAGCAAAGAGTGGAATAGTAGTAGAATTTATACATGCTTTAGGAGATACTATCAGGGGGAAGCTACTCCATCGGGTATCTCCCTATTGCGCACATTAAAGAGAAATCATCATAAGGAGTAAGCATATGACATTAGCCATTACGGAAAATGAAATCACTCTTGCCATTATCCAAAGCTTGAAAGATGGTAAGAAAGACGTTTTCTTAAATATCATTGAAGAGCTGCAGCCTTATGATATAGCTCATCAATATTTACATATTCCATCCAAGCATCGTAATAAATTTCTATTGTATTTACCACTGGAACAATTGACGGAATTCATCCAGGAGATTGGAAGGGAAGATCAGTTAATCGTATTGGAAAAATTGGGGATCGAAAAGTCTACTAAAGTCCTCGATTTGATGGAAAATGACAATCTGGCCACGTTACTGACAGACTTGGAACCTGAGAAGATAGAGGAACTCTTGTCTGAGATGAACCAGGCAGAATCACAGGTAGTCCAGAATCTCATGACCTATCAGCCGGAAACGGCCGGTCGTATCATGAACAACCGCTATGTCTGGATTCCTAAACATTACAGTGTTCGCGAAGCGGTGGATAAGCTCAAGCATTTTGCTGAATTGGCCGAATATCTAAACTATCTGTATGTCATTGACGAAGATAAAAAACTGATTGGGGTCATTTCCTATAAGGATTTATTACTTAGTGAGTTATTCGATAAAATAGAAGATATCATGTACAGCCGGGTTGTAAAAGTGGATGTGCACACCGACCAGGAAGAAGTGGCAAAATTGATCAGCCGTTACGACTTCATCACGCTGCCTGTCATTGAAGAAGATGGCAGACTCGTTGGAGTCATAACCGTGGATGATATCATTGATGTCGTCATTCAAGAAGCAAATGAAGATATCGAGAAACTGTCTGCGTCGGGGAAGTCCATCGACTTTACGACCAAACCATTCGTGGCTGCCTATCGCCGTCTCCCTTGGCTCATTTTGTTATTATTCATTGGTCTTGTTTCAGGAAGTATCATAGACAGATTCTCTGCAACGCTGGAACAAGTGGTGGCCCTCGCCTTTTTCATGCCCATGATTGCGGGTATGACAGGAAATACAGGCACTCAATCACTGGCTGTGGTCGTCAGGGGTCTTGTTTCCCACGACCTTGATGCAAAACAAGTCGTGAAGCTGATCTTCCGTGAATTATGGGTTGGTATCATCATCGGAGTCACTTGTGCGGTCATGATTGCTCTGATCGCATATATATGGTTGGGAAATATGGTCCTGGGATTTGTGGTGGGAAGTTCTTTACTGATCACATTGATCATCGGGACATTGGCAGGAACAATCATCCCGCTTATTCTGTATAAGTTCAACGTCGATCCTGCGGTAGCTTCTGGTCCCTTGATTACCACGATCAATGATATTCTTTCCCTCCTTATCTATTTTGGGATTGCCACAATGTTTATAACCAAATTAATGTAAGATAATTGGCGTGAAATACGCTAATTGCGCAACAAGTTTGCTTTTCTACTATAAAGTAGATGGCTTCTACTGATGCATTCGTATAGGCGGGAGTCTCTTTCATTAACAATAAGATCTTATGAGGTGGAAACATGGTTTACATATTCGTTGGGGCTGCCGGAATGGTGGGGGCTTTGTTACGATACTATATAGGAATATTTACCGGGGATTGGTGGAACCATACGTTCCCGTTGGGGACTTTTTTGGCAAATATGATCGGGAGCTTTACATTGGGGTTGTTGACCACCTATTTATTTCGGATAAAGAAGCTTCAACCGATGTTAGCAACTGCCATTGGAACGGGGTTGATCGGATCTTTCACTACGTTCTCCTCATTCAGTGTGGAAACCGTTAATCTTCTTTCCCATTCACACTTTTTTATGGCACTCCTTTATTTAGTCGGTAGTGCGTCCGGTGGCTTGATCATGTCATGGGCGGGCTATAAAATAGGAACGGATAAATTCACCCAGTACAAGCAGAAGGGGGCTTAAAGATGATCGTAAATGGAATGTTGGTGGCATTCGGTGCATTCTTTGGAGCCATTGCCCGCTTCTGGATCAGCCGTATATTTAAAAAGTACAGTATGTCTGATTTTCCATATGCCACATTAAGTGTAAATCTGCTTGGATCATTTCTACTGGGTTATGTAATGGGAGTCGGTATCAGCGAAAATGGTGTTTTGTTACTGGGAACAGGATTCCTAGGTTCTTTCACAACATTTTCGACTTTTAAACTGGAAAACATCCAACTTTTTGTTCAAAAAAGATGGAAACCTCTTATTTCTTATCTTGTAATGAGTTATACATTTGGCATTTTATTCGCTTTTTTCGGAATGATAGCAGGTAGATAATAATAATTCATAAGCATTAGTTGCAACCGCAATCAAATAGAACATACATAAAAGCTCAGGGCGAACCTGAGCTTTTATCATTCATCTATCTTCACTTGGATTATTGCGGTTTGTTTCATTAAGGAGAATGAATATGATGGAGTTTTGTTCAGCATAGTATCAAGAACCATTATAGAAAAATAATATTGACCATAGTGGTCAAAAAGAGTAGAATGAAGTTGACCATGTTGGTCAATGAAATCCTTATTATAGGAGAGTGTAAAAGTTTGTTTAAAATGTTAAACATTGATTCTGAGAAGGAAGATCGAATCATTAACGCAGCAACACGGGTATTTTCCGAGAACGGTTATGAGAAAGCTTCTACGAATGCCATCGTGAAGGAAGCAAAAATATCCAAGGGAATCCTTTTTCATTATTTTAAGAGTAAGAAGGAATTGTACATCTCTCTGTACGAATACCTTTCAGAATTATTCACAGACAAAATTTACGATAAGGTCGACTGGAATGAGCATGATATATTCGTTACGATCCGCTCAGTTACATTGATAAAATTTGAACTATTTTCTGTATATCCTGATTTGATCAATTTCCTTACCAGTGCCTTTTCAGAAGAAGCACCAGAGGTAAAAGACGATATTGAGAAATATAAAGAAAAGATGGTTCAGAGTAGTTTTGCGACATTATTTTCTAATATCGATACATCAAAATTCAAAGATGGAATCGATGTAAAAAAATCGATTCAAATCATTTATTGGACTTTTGAAGGCATCGCCAACCAACAACAGAAAAAAGCGAAGTCACTCTCGGTAGATAAAATCAATCAGCAGGAAGTTCTGGATGAGATCGACGCTTATATCCAATTGTTGAAGATCTCATTTTACAAATAGAAAAAGGGAGGATAAACGATGAATGTGATTGAAATTCATTCACTGACTAAAACGTATGGGAAATCGAGGGGGATTGCTGATATCAGTTTTCACGTCGAAAAAGGGGAGATCTTTGGTTTTATCGGACCCAATGGAGCCGGTAAGTCAACGACAATCCGCACACTTCTATCACTCATTCATCCGACAAGCGGGAGTGCGACCATTTTTGGAAAAGACTGTATCGAATATGCGCCTGAAATTGCGAAGGAAGTTGGATACCTGCCATCTGAAGTATTTTACTATGACAATATGAAAGTAATGGATCTCCTGAAGTATTCTGCAAGCTTCTATAAAAAGGATTGCTCGAAAAGGATCAACGAATTGGCTGAAGTGTTAAACCTGGATTTAACGAAGAGGATTGACGATCTCTCACTTGGTAATAAAAAGAAGGTGGGAATCATTCAAGGACTATTGCATGAGCCGAAACTGATTATTTTGGATGAACCTACATCAGGACTTGATCCCCTAATGCAGCAAAAATTCTTTGAACTACTTAAAGCTGAAAACGAAAAAGGAGCGACCATCCTATTTTCATCTCATATTCTGAGTGAAGTTCAGCGTCTATGTGATAGAGTCGCGATTATTAAAGAAGGAAAGATCGTTCAGGTTGAGAAGATCAGCACACTAAAAGAAAACAATCATAAAAAGTTCAAAATAGAAATCAACGTTGAAATAGATCCTTCTTATTTTGAACTTGAGGGTGTAAATAACCTGGAAATGAAAGACAATCACGTAAGCTTCCTCTTTAGGGGAGATATTAACACTGTCATGAAGAAGATTGCCAATATTGATATTACGAATCTCTGGATCGAGGAGCCTGACTTAGAAGAAATCTTTATGCATTATTATGAAAAGGAGGCTTGATTCTTTATGAATATCTTCCTTTATGAACTGAAGGCTTATCGGAAATCCACTTTGATATGGACCTTAGCACTCATCGCCTTGTTGATTTTATTCATGTCCATGTTCCCGTCCATATCTAAAGAAATAGACCAATTTAAAAAGCTTTTGGAAGGATTCCCGGAAGGTGTTCGAAAAGCATTGGGAATTCAAGTCGACACGATTGGGTCTCTTAACGGCTTTTATTCTTATATCTTTCTGTACATTACATTATGCGGTGCCATTCAGGCCATGAATCTTGGGATTTCGATCGGTTCGAAAGAAATCAGGGAAAAGACTGCTGATTTTCTTTTTACCAAGCCCGTCACACGCATGAGAATCCTTTCTTCTAAAGTGCTGGCAGCTCTGACTTCAATACTGCTCACGAATATCGTTTATATGACTTCGGCCATCACTATTGCCAATATTGTTAAGGTGGAGGAGTTCAGTCTGGATGTTTTCTTCTTGATTTCTCTTACACTCTTTTTCACTCAATTGATCATGTTTGCAATTGGCATGATCATTGCGGTCGTATTTTCAAAAGTGAAATCGGTCATTTCGGTTTCTTTAGGTGTGGTATTCACTTTCTTTTTAGTGGGGATGGTGGGAGCTTCGGAAGAAACCACTCGTTATTTCACCCCCTTTAAGTACTTCGATTACACGTATATTATGGATCACCAGAGTTATGAATGGACATTCCTAATCCTGGGACTGGTCTTAATTGTTGTTTCCTTGATTACGAGTCTCGTTATTTATAATAAGAAGGATATTCATACGGTGTAGGAGGGGAAAATATGAACGTATATGTGAGAGAATTAAAGGCACATCGAAAGTCCCTCATCATATGGTGCATAGGGATGATCGCTTTGATTGGATCAGGCATGGGGAAATATGCAGGCTATTCTTCTTCTGGTCAATCCATGAATGATTTGATGGCTGGAATGCCTAAATCTTTGCAAGCATTTCTAGGGTTCGGTACGCTGGACCTGTCAACGGCCAGCGGATATTATGGGGTGCTCTTTCTTTATATTTTGTTAATGGCAACCATACATGCAGCCATGATTGGTGCAACGATTATCTCCAAGGAAGAGAGGGATAAAACCGTTGAGTTTCTATTCGTCAAACCACTTAAGAGAAAGAATATAATAGGAATCAAGCTATTGGCTGCCCTGACTCAGGTCGGGATACTAACCCTGATTGCCGGGATATCCTCCCTGTTGATTGTGGGTCATTACAGTGAGACCCCTATAGTTGGGGATATAGGAATCACCATGGTAGGAATGTTCATTTTGCAAGTACTCTTCTTAGTGATCGGAACAGCTATAGCCGCTTACAGTAAACAACCAGCTAAAGCAGCGTCATTCTCGACGGGAGTTTTGTTATTCACCTTTATCCTTTCATTTGCCATCGACTTGAGTGAAAAAATCGAGGGCTTGAAATACTTCACTCCATTCAAATATTTTGAAGCAAAGAATGTAATGTATGGGGGAGGATTAGAGTTCTTGTTTCTAGGCATTTCACTTGTACTGATTGCAATTTTGGCATTTTCTACATTTGTTTTTTATGATAAACGTGATTTGAATATATAGAAGGATGCTCGTCCATTGTTATGTGGATGGGCTTTTTATTTAAGATTTCAATTTCATATTTGCGAATTTGTATAAATATTTTTATGGCAACATGAAAAATAACTAATTTGTTTTATAGTTGTTGCGGGATTACAATAGATTTCGTAAGGCACACAATACACATTCTTAAGGAGGAATAATTAATGAGTAAACATATATTAATGGTCGTGACCACGGCTGACAAAATGAATGAGGACCATAAAACAGGTCTTTGGTTATCAGAGTTTGGAGAAGCGTTTGTTGAGTTTTCCCGTTTAGGGTATAACATTACAGTTGCAAGTCCTCTCGGAGGTAAGGCGCCTGTCGATGATCGCAGTTTAGAAGGTGACACTCCTCAAGAAATCTTAGACACTGCGAAATATCTTGAAAACACTTTGAAGCTTGATGAAATTAAAGATGCTTCATCCTTTGATGCGATTTTCCTTCCTGGAGGGCACGGAACGATGTTTGACTTACCGGATAACGGTAAACTTCAAGAAATCGTCCGCGATGTATATGAAGCGGATAAAGTGGTAGCGGCAGTATGTCACGGTCCTGCAGGTCTGGTTGGTGTGAAGTTGACTGACGGATCTAATTTGGTAGCAGGTAAAGCTGTAACGGCCTTTACAGATGAAGAAGAAAGAGAAACAACATTAGATCAATACATGCCTTTCTTGTTGGAATCTCGCATGCGTGAGCTTGGAGCTGATTTCGTTGCTAAATCGAACTGGACGGATCATATTCAAGTGGCTGGAAACCTCATTACTGGCCAGAATCCTCAATCTACTGTTAGTGTGGCAAAGGAAGTTATAAAAAAATTAAGCTGAAGATCTAATAAGAAAAACATTGGAGGGTTTAAGGTGTCAAGCATCACAATTAATGCGATTCTGACAGCAAAGCCTGGTTGTGAAGAAAAGCTTTATGAAGAATTGCTTCATGTGATCGGACCATCACAAGCTGAAGAAGGATGTATCGTTTATACCCTTCATCGATCCTTAGAAAATAAAGCAGTCTTTGTTTTCTATGAAAGGTGGGAAAGTGAAGCTGCTCTATACGCTCATATCGAATCAGAGCATTACAAGCGATATCGCTCAAACACTGAATCCCTGATTGAAAAGCGAGAGGTTCATCGATTACAGAAAGTGTAAAGTTAATGCAAGCACCGTTCCTAAGTGAGCGGTGCTTTTAAATGATGCCCCATACAGATATACTGAAAAATAGTCATAGGTTCAGATAAAAAGTGAAAGGAAGTTTAATGTTACATGATCGATTTTGAATGGTATCGAAGCTTCGTCAGTATATACAGGCACCGATCCGTTTCGGCAGCGGCAAAAGCGAGAATCTTGACTCAGCCGGCCATGAGTCAGCATCTCTCGGCATTGGAATCTGAAGTAGGCGAACCATTATTCATTCGTGCACCCCGAAAAATGATTCCGACAGATAAAGGGAAGGAACTATATACAAAAATCGTTCCTTTAATTGAAAACCTGGAAAAGACGACCCTGGAAATTAGGCACGCTTCTTCGAGAGCCTCTCTTGCACCGATTGTCCGTCTGGGCAGCCCGGTAGAATACTTTACCCATAAAGCCATTGCGAATTTAAAAACATTGGATGTTCGGTTCGCGATTACCTTTGGAATCGCCGGTACATTACATGACAAATTGGAAAAGGATGAGCTGGAAGTGATCGTCACCACCCAGAAGCTCAATACGTCCTCAATTGAATTTATCAAGTTGGTGGAAGAAGAATTTGTCGTTGTCAGTCCGATGGGCTACCAGTCAGATGCAACTGAGCTTTCGGACATTGAAGAGTGGCTCAAGGAACAGAAGTGGTTAAGTTATGGAGTAGAGCTGCCTATTGTACGAAGATATTGGCGGGAACATTTTGGGAAAAGACCGGATGTACCCCCAACCCATATTGTCCCGGATCTCAGAACGATTTTGGAAGGGATCGAGCAGGGGATGGGGGTAAGTGTTCTCCCGACTTATTTAGTAAAGGAAAGTATAGATTCAAATAAAGCACAGGTTATGTTTTCACATCTTTCAGTCAAAAATACGATTTATGCTGCCTATAAAATTGAGAATCGAAGTAATCCCGTAATTGGAGAAATCATCACGAGATTAAAAGAAGGATCTTAAGGAAGGATCTGTTTCCATGGGAACAGATCCTTCCTTGAGTGATACTATAATTTTTTCTTCAAATCTTCAATTTGCTCTAGATGTCTTTTTTCATGATACCCGATAAATGGAATCCATTCATCTAACCGTATATGACCGAAGATGGGATGAGGATATGCTTTTCGTTGCAATTCTTCCTTGCTGGTTGTTTCCAGAAATGCAAGAAGATCATTACGTGAAGCTGCCAGTTTATCTTTCATTTCTTGCAGGGTCAGCTTCTCTTCTGTTGGAACGACAAACGGGGGAGCGTCTACTTTGGTAGACCGATCGACCGTAAAGTGAACCGGCTTTGATTCCACCTCTTGCTCTTCACCTTTTTCTAACGTCAATTGAATCGTTTTCGTAAGGGATCTTTCCATCAAATAAAGATGATCCAACACTTGCAAGATCGACCAACGACCGGCTTCCAATTCTTCATTTAATTGCTCATCGGTTAAATGGTTTACACTATTCAGTACTTCAGAACGAATATCTTCTATGGTTTTAATCTCTTTCTCCATTAAAAGTCCTCCTCTAATTTTCTCTAAAGACCATTCTACTCCTGGGAAAGAGGGACGTACAGCAATAGCCCTTTAGAGTCCGTTTTTTTTGTGAAAAAAAACGGAAAGCTCAAGTGTGCACTTAGCTTTCCGTTCAATAAATGTATTTGGTTAATTCTCCAGTTCGGTCTTTTCAAAATCCGGTGCAATCGCTTTACGAATGAATAATGAAATGAAGAATGCGATCGCCGCCAAGACAAGTGCAAACCAATAGGCATGATGAACCCCATAGGTCATGGCGTTATGAAAAATTCGTTCAGTTATCACACCTGACTGCCCTTCGATATACCCTGCCTGACTTTGAGTCATGATGCTGACAAAGATGGAGACACCGAGGGCACCTGCAACGGGCTGTAACGTATTGGCAATGGCGGTCCCGTGTGGGTAGAGGTGTTTCGGCAGCTCATTTAAACCGTTTGTCTGGGCAGGCATCATGATGGCTGAGATAGATAGCATGAGAATGATGTAGACGAGAACAAAAAGCCAAATAGGTGTTTCAGGATTGATGAAACTAAAGAATATCATGACTCCCACCAAAGTCAATGTTCCTGGGATGATCAGTTTTCTTGGTCCATATTTATCAAATAGTGAACCCATTGTTGGAGACATAAGGCCATTCAATAGTGCACCGGGGAGTAACAGCAGCCCAGCTGCTTTTGCTGAATATCCCAGAGGTCCCTGAAGATACATCGGCATCACGATTTCCGAAGCGAACATGGCCATGATGACGATGACGAAAATCGTCACACCTCTTGTATAGCTTTTATATTGGAATACGCGAACATCAAGGAGAGGTTCTTTAAGCTTTAATTGGCGCAGTACAAAGAGAACGACGCTTATGACAGAAACGGCAATGATCACAATGATCTTAACAGAAGTGAATCCTGCTTCTTCTTCACCTGCAGCACTGAATCCGTAAACGATTCCTCCAATTCCTATGGATGAAAGGATGATCGAATACACATCGACACCAGGTCGAGTCACTTCGCCAACGTTTTGTAGATATTTCAGTGCAAATAAAATAGAAAACACAGCAAATGGAAGGACGGTGATGAACAACCATCTCCACCCAAGGAAATCAACGATAACGCCAGATAGAGTGGGTCCGATAGCCGGAGCGAACATGATGACCAATCCGAATGTACCCATGATTTTACCGCGCACTTCCGGTCGGTAGAGAAGCAGCAGGGCATTCATGATAACTGGGATCAGTAATCCTGTACCTACTGCCTGTATCATTCTTCCAGTAAGGAGCATGGGGAAATTTATGGCGCATGCTGCGATGATGGTCCCAAGAAGAAATACGCTCATGACCCCGATGAACATTTGTCGTGTAGTGAACCACTGGATCAACAGGGCAGAGATGGGCATCAACACACCCATAACCAGCATGAATCCTGTCGCAAGCCATTGAACTGTAGGAGCATCTACGTTAAATACCTGCATTAATTCCGTCAGGGCGATATTTAACAGAGTCTCATTTAATATAGCGAAAAAAGCACCTATCATAAAGGTTATGAGGATCGCTTTTGAATTAATAGTAGTCATGAAGTCCCTCCAAAAATATAAAAAATCTAGCACGTATCTATCATGCTTGATGCAGGAAAATATCACAAGAACAAAATTCATCTGTCACTTGATACTTAGTGACAAAAGTAAGGATTCCTATAATTTTTCCATTATAGGATTTGTTTAATCATTAAAATAAGGGGAGACCATGTCTCCCCTCGGGCTAATTCGTTTTAAGCTTCAACATTTCTTCTTCTGAATCGGTTAAAGACAAGATACATCATCGGGACAATGATCAGCGTTAATATAGCTGAAAAAAGAATACCCGATATTATCGTTACGGCTAGCGGAGTAAATAAGGCATCACCGCTTACTGCAACTGGAATAAGTGCCACAATAGAGGTGAGGGCTGTGAGAAGAATAGGACGCAATCGTGTACGGCCAGATTCAATAACCGCTTCTTTCACACTCATGCCATTCTTAAGTCCTTGCTCAATAAATTCAATTAACACAACGGAATTCCTTACGACGATTCCAGTCAGAGAGACCATCCCCATCACGGCTAGGAAGCTGATAGGTGTCTGGGTTACAAACAATCCAAGGATTGCACCTGCTATCGCCAGATATACAGCAACAAGGACAAGGAATGGAAGAGATAAAGAATTGAATTGCAGGGCAATCAATAGATACACCAAGAATATGACAATGATAAACAATATGGTGATTTCTGCAAAGAAATCATTCTGCGCTTCGTTTTCCCCACCTAACGTGATGGAATAGTCTTGGTCATCAAGGTCATCCCGGACATCTTTTACAATTTCCTTTACATTTTCTTTATAATTCTCCTCATCCCCTGGGAAGGCACGAATCGTAATGGCCCGTTCTCCATCCTTGTGAGGGATAAGTTGAAGTTCTTCTTTCTTCTCAGGAGTCACCAACTCATCAAGGGAGATCAGTTTAGGCGGACCTGCAGGACTTGTTGTTTGTGCAGGAACTTCCAATGATTGAAGATCGACTTCTCCATCTTTACTTTCTAAAAGGAAAGTCATATCGCGCTTTGTTACTCCATTGTCAAATGCCTTCATTGGTATGCCTTCTGTAGCTAATCGGAGCTGTTGGCTAACATCATTAACGGTTATTCCATATTCTTCTAGTTTTTCGCGGTTTGGAACATATTCTATCGTTGGTTCCATATCTCCTACATTATCAACGACCAAATCAGTATCCAAAGCATCTATTTTAGTCGAAATGACATCTCTAAGCTGTATTAATTGAGTAATATCAGGACCTGACACAGTAACCGTTACAGGAGCTCCTGCAGGTGGGCCTTGCTGGATTGTTTCCATGAATATTTTTGCTTCAGGGTATTTTTTTCGTAATTTGTCCGTCCAATCATCTATCAACCCTTGGGCAGTCTGGTTCTTACGATCGACTCTTGCTACCAGTTGTCCTGTGTTCTGTCCGGAATTAGATAGAGAACTATTGAATAGATTCGGGAGTCCTGTACCTGCGAACGCTGAAGTTTCATAGACGCCATCATCCGTTTTTAAGAGCTCTTCTATTTCATGAAGAGTGGTGGATGTTTCTTCAATTGTTGTTCCAATTGGAAGGGTGACATCCACTGTTACTTCTTGCCGATCGGCTGATGGGAAGAATTCAAATGGTGTCAGGGCTATCAATCCAAATATGGCAGTCGTAAATACAAGGCCGATGGCGGATACGACAAAAGGCCTTTTTGAAAACTTCGTTAAAATAGTATCTGCATAAAAATCGGCCATTTTATTCAATGGTTTACCCAGTAATCCTGGAGCATCAGATACCTTTTTCTTCGTCTTACTATATAGTGAGTATCTCATAATCGGAACGAAGATCAGGGCAACGAGTGTAGAAGCAATGATCGTTGTAATCAAGACAGTCGGTAATGCTCTGATGAATGCACCGTTTCCACCTGACAAGAAAATGAGAGGCAGGAATGTAAACACAATGGCAAGAGAGGAAGTGACAATTGACACCCAGATCTCTTTCACTCCGGTTATGGCACCCATCAATGCTCCATCACCAAGTTTATATCGGCGTTGAATATTGTCGTTCACCACAATCGAGTCATCAACCAGGATACCGAGAGCAATGATGGCCCCTATAACGGAAATCTGATTTAAATCCACTCCTGCAAATGGTAGGGGAATCAATCCCATAAGCACGGAGATCGGAACAGCAAGTGCGACAACAAATGCACCAGAAACCGTCAGTCCAAGGGCTGTAGTCAAAATGACCGCAACAACGGAAATGGCAAGGGACTTAAATAATCCATCAAATATATTGGTTACGGTGGAAGCTTGGGAATAGTAGGGTACAAGCTTCACATCAGACGGAAGGGATTCTGACAGTTCCTCCACTTTATCACTCACTCTTTCATCAACCGATGGAATGTCTTCGCCCGGCTGGACGAATGCAGTGAATGAAACAGAAGGTTTGCCTTCAAAGGTTACAATGTCTTTAATTTCTTCGGGAGCTACCTTTATATTGGCAATGTCTTTAAGGAAAATCGATTCCCCCTGAAGGTTCTTTCCAACGAAGAGTTCGTTCATTTCATCTATAGTTGTAAAGTGGTCGACAGTTAGTTGCACCACTTCATTATCCATATCCTGCTTTCCAAGAGGTGTTGGATAATATTCATCATTAATGGCACTCATGATGGCTGAAGGATTGAGGCCAGAGGTTTTCAGTTCTTCCTGCTTAAGTTCGATTACGATTTCTTCTTCAGGAAGGCCTTTCACTGTAACGCTTGAGACCCCTGATAAATCCTCGACTTCTTCTTTCCATCTGGTAACTTCATCATCCATTTTGAGAAGTGATTCCTTATTATCACTGGTTAAGTTGTACGAAACGATAGGCATTTTGACGGTGGATTCATTTACTTCAGGATCAAACGCCTCTTCAGGGAAGGATGTTGAAGCATCTGAGACGGCTTGGCGCACATCGCCGAACACTTCCTTTTTGTCTTTGCCGTCTTCAACCTCTACAATGATGGTAGAGAAACCTGCTGCTGAAGAGGAGTTGATCTCCTTTATGCCGTCAATTGATTGTAGAGATGACTCAATGGGGTTGGTTATGCTCCTCTCAACTGAGTCAACCGTTGCACCAGGGTAGACGGTCGTTACTGTGCCGATGTTGACACTTGTTTCGGGAATCTCCCTTTGGGGTAATTGGATAAATGTGAATATCCCGATGATGACAAATAATATGACGAATATTAACACGATTTTCGAACGGTTTAGAATGGCTTTTAACATGGATGAATCCTCCTTAAAAAGATTTGACTTGTGGGTCATTCAATTTATTTGTAGAACAACAAAGTATTGATATGACAGTTATTTTAATAGTTGACTCAATAGTCATTTTACCTAAAATTTTTATGTAGTCAAGAATGAATGCTCTTCTATTTTTTGCTTTGTATGGTTAAAATGGGAGTGTGGATGTTTTTCTTCGGATATAGAGGTGTAGGAAATGGATAAAAGAAACGCAATACTCGAATCAGCGGTGGACCTTTTTGCTCAACATGGATACAATCAGACGTCCATGCAGCAGATTGCCGATAGTGTAGGTATATCAAAGGGATCCCTTTACACAATTTTTCAATCAAAAGAAGATCTAATCATATCGATATATGAACATTATCAGCAACTCGTATTTGAGCGGGCATTCGTTGTGGGGCTGGAAGGGAACTTGCCTCCATTGAAACGATTCGCCAAACAATTTCAAGTGCAATTTGAAGGAATATTGGAGTACAAATCCTATATGAAAATGCACATGAGAGGTGAGACTGCCAAGAATAGTGAAAAACTGGCGGCCATGGAGCACAGGATGAGAGGGAGGCTGTTCAGTTGGCTCGAAAGTAATCTGTTGGAAGTGTATGGTGAAGGCATCACGCCTTACAAATGGGACCTGATGTGGATGACTCAATCAATCTATTCTTCTTATATGATGTTGATGATTTCACAGGATGATTCCCTCGAGCCGGAAATCCTCGGTAGACATATCGTCAGACAGATTACCCTCCTCGCCGGTGATTTTCTAGATGGGGAAAGTGCTCCATTATTGGATGATGAGATGATGAAACCCTTTGCTGTCAGTATGGACAAAGAAGGAGCCTTCATCTCATTTGAAAAAAGGGAAGAGGCATGGAAATCACTTTATGACAAAATCAAGGGGTTGAGCGATGCTACCTCAACGTATTTTATGAACATAGCAAATCGGATTTCCGAGGAATGTCGAAAATCGAATCCCGACGAGTTGATCATAGCAGGGTTATTCCGGTTGTTAAGAGATGAAGATGATTTAAAAGTTGCAATTGAAGAGTTGGAGGAACAGCTCCTTCCCTTAAAATAGGGAAGGGGTTTTTTTTGTTTTAATATAAATCCTGTTAATAAATTTACTATATTAGAAGTTTACTAGACGTTTGGTAAGACAACATTCCTTTATTCTAAATATCATAATAAAGACAATATCATTTAAAGGAGGTTTTTTCTGTGGCATTTCCCAGTAATGCACAGTACACCCCGGTATTAGTAGGGGGGACACCCTTATTTGACGTCTTAGGCGATGAAAGTCCCGCATCAACGGATATTGTGGGGAATTCAACTTTCCCTGCAGGATTCTTCGCATACGATGGGACGAATATTTATTTTCGATTAAGATTGAATGGGGATCCTAGAAACAATCAATTAACAGGCTTTAGGAATTTTGCATGGGGGGTTTTAATTAACACAACAGGTGTTGCAGGAACGTATGATTGGTTATTCAACGTTGATGGGTTGAATAATCGAGTGAGTTTAATTCAAAATACGGTTAAATTGGTCAACTCCTGGAATGACCCTGCTGAAGGGACGGGAGGGGGAAACCCGAACTTTGCCCAGCCGATTACCAATTTTGACTTTGCCAGGGTAACACCTGCCGATTCCAGCATCGGAGGAGATCAGGATTTTTTCCTGGATTGGTTCCTCCCGGCGAGCACCGTTTTCTCTTTCTTGGGTATCAATGCATCATCAGCCATTCGTGCCATTTACTTTTCGTCTGCAAATGCAAACAATTACAACAAGGATTCATTAAGGACAAGTGAAGGGTTTTCTTTCGCTAACGCCTTTACTGATCCCGTCACTCCAGATCAAGCGGATATCAGGGCGAGGCTGGCAACGGACAAAGTCCGGAATTCAGGACCGTCAACAGTTGTCCTTGGACAGCAGTCAACTTGGACCGGTACGGTAACCGTAACAAATACCGGAAAATCACAAGCTACCTCAGTCTTTCTTGATGACATCATTGGTCCTGATCAAGTCAATTCATTTGTCGTCAACACAACTTCACAAGGTTTAACCTCGTATAATCCAGCCACTAAATTGTTGACATGGAACGTTGGAAACCTGAATCCTGGAAGTGCCGCAACCTTAACTTTCACTTTGAATGGTGCATTTACTACCAGTGGTTCACGTAATTTAGACAGAGTACAAGCTACAGGGTTTGATTCTTCCTCTGGTAACGCCATTCAGTCCAACACGTCCGTTGTCACCATCAACGTCCAACAAACCGCCGCTATCAATGGAACGATCACTGATCAATCCACCGGGCTGGTCCTTCCGAATACAACGGTATCACTCTTCCAGGGCATGAGCTTAATTGCAACCACCCAATCGAATGCAAGTGGATTTTATACGTTTACGAATGTAGTGCCAGGCAACTATACTGTACAGTCTGTCAGAACGAACTATGTGACAGGAACAGCTAATGTAACAGCTGTAGGGGGGACATCCACTACTTCGAATATTGCACTCGTTCCTCAGCCGAGTACCATTTCTGGAAATGTATCAAATGGAGGCGCCATAAACAATGCCACCGTACAACTTCTAAATAACTCCGGTACTTTAGTAGCTACTACAACCACAAATGTTGCCGGAAATTATTCTTTCGCTAATGTTACTCCTGGTCTTTACAATATCACTGTTATAGCATCCGGTTTTCAATCGCAAACCAAATCCGTCATGACAGAGCCGAATCAGGCATCTGTGGTCAATTTCACACTCGTCGCAAATCCCGGTTCGATTTCAGGTATGGTTCGGAATTCCACCAATAATGCGGCCATCCCACTTGCAACTGTTGAATTATTGGATTCGAATGGGGTACCCATTACGAGCACTTCTGCTAATGGAAGCGGGCAATACAGCTTCAATAATTTAGCCCCTGGAAATTATCAGGTGAGGTCATTTGCCACCAACTTTAGTACAACGGCCGTAGCTTCAACCGTCACTGCAGGAAATACAACCATCACGAACATCTTCCTTGAGCCGAACCCAGGTTCTATTCAAGGTACGGTAAGAGACAGTGAAACCATGCTGGTTATTTCAGGTGCTTCTGTTCAAGCTGTAAATAGCCAAAATATTGTTGTGGCGAGCACGACGACGAATGGAAGCGGTCAATACTCATTTAGCAGTCTACTGCCGGGATCGTATTCACTTATCTTTACAGCAAATGGCTATGGGAGTCAAACCCTCGGGGGTGTTGTGACATCCAATGCTATTACAACGGTAGATGCGTCGTTAAACAGACTAGCTGGTGCCCTGGCAGGTATCGTTCAGGATCCAAATGCTGTCGCCATTGCCGGAGCAACGGTGACGATTTTCCAGAATAATATTCAAATCGGATCAGTCATCACCGATTCAACTGGGAACTACATGGTGTCAGGACTGCCTCCAGGAAGCTATACAGTTGTGGTCAGTGCGCCAAACTATACAACGGAATCTGTCGCAGCAATGATCGTAAATGGTCAAACAACCACTGTTAACGTAACCCTAAATGAAGATCCGGGTACCCTGACCGGGTTTGTAAGGGACACGAATAATGTTCCGATACCTGGGGGAAGTGTAACGGTACAAATCAGTACTGGTACGGGAATCATTGTAGCTACAGCGGTCACGGCACCGGACGGATCCTATACGGTTCCTAATTTAGCTCCGGGAAATTATTCAGTAGTAGCAGCAGCTTCCAATTTTCAAGCTGCCACTCAAGGGGTTACGATTTCATCTAACTCGACATCAATACTGAACTTTAACCTGGCATCAGATCCCGGATCGGTTTCTGGAATTGTTACAAATTCGCAAACCGGAACGCCGGTCATCGGTGCAAATGTACAGGTGAGAATCTTGGATTCAAGTGGTACTGTGATAGCAACGGTTTTAACAGATGAGAATGGGCAATATGTTGTAAATGGATTAGCCCCTGCAGTCTACACCATTGTGGTTTCAGCACCTGATTTTCAGACGAATGCGGCAACCGTTCAGGTATCGTCCAATCAAACGGCAGATGGAAGCATATCCCTCCAGCCTGATCCAGGACAGATTACAGGGACAGTCGTCGACAGTATCGGAAGCAATCCTATTTCAGGTGCGGTCGTCAGTATTGTGAACAGTTCAGGAAATTTAATTATTTCCGTGCTTACAGATATGGATGGAGTCTTCATGGTGGATGGGCTTGCGCCTGATAATTATACTGTGAACGTGATGGCGAATAATTTTCAAAACGGGATGGTCGGCGCTCTCGTATCTTCCGGTCAAACGACACCTGTATCGGTTGTGTTAAATCCTGATCCAGGCTTCATCACAGGCACTGTCAGTCCCCTGGTTTCAAACACGATCGTCCAATTAAGGGATGTAAATAATGTACTGATTGATTCAGTCGTGACCAACCAGGATGGTACGTTCTCATTTAACAATTTGACACCTGGCACATACACAGTGTTGGCATCAGCCCCGAGCTATTCAACTGCTCAGGCAGGGGTGTCTGTCCTCGCAAACCAGACGTCAACAGTGGATTTGACTCTTGTTCCCAACCCTGGTTCTATATCCGGGATCGTAACCGATAATCTTGGAAACCCGATTGTGAACGCAATCGTACAGATTTTCGATCAAAATAATATTTTGATTGGTTCCGGATTCACAGATTCATCAGGTGAATATATTGTCGGTAATCTTCCAAGTGGATCTTTCAATGTGGTGGTCAACTCGCCGGGATTCGGACAGGTCATCACTGGGATAAACCTTGGTGTCGGAGAAGATTTAACCGGAGTAAATATTTCTTTAATCCCTAATCCCGGCATCATCAATGGACAGATTACAAACATTACGACAGGCGATGCGATTTCCGGGGCTACGGTAGTCATTATTGACGGCATTTCCCAAATCCCGGTAGCAACCACAACTACTTCAGTATTCGGAAACTATTCGGTCAGTGGCTTGGCACCAGGATCGTATATCGTCTCCGCTTCAAAGATGAATTTCACTACGGAGCAAATCGGCGCCATTGTCCTAAGCGATTCAGCTACACGAGCCGACCTGGCGTTAGGGGAAAACCCGGGAAGCATAACCGGGAATGTGGAAGATACCAACGGAAATCCGATTACGGGGAATGGGATTCAAGTCTCTGTATTCAATGAAAATAATGTACTGGTTGTAAGCTTCTTAGCAAACTCTGATGGAACGTATTCAATTTCTTCCCTTGCACCGGGCACATATTTCATAACCGCCACTGCTCCGAATTACTCATCGTCTACCATGTCTGCCATTGTGCAATCAAATCAAACCACTACTGTCACCAACGTTTTAGCAGCAAATCCCGTCACGCTGACGGTGCAAGTCGTCATTGAAAATACCGCAACCCCAATTGAAGGAGCCGCAGTCTCAATTCGTCACTCCAATAACATTGTGATTGCAACCGGAATTACAGATGTGAACGGGTATGTAACCTTTTTCTCGTTGCCGATAGGGACACTGAATATTACAGCAGATGCCTCATCGTTTGGGACAGATACCAAATCGGTCATCGGTGGACCTGGCGATATCCTGTTTGCCGGATTGAGCCTTGCTCCAAATCCTGGACAAATACAGGGTTTTATTTCAAATCTTGCTAATGGAGAAGCCATTCCTAACGCAGTCATCCAGCTCTATGATTTGACTAATGTACTTGTCCAAACTACTCTTTCTAATCAAAATGGAGAATATACTTTTTCTGGAGTAACACCTGGAGTATATACTGTCATTGCGAATGCAACTGACTTTGGTCCTGAGACGGCGGGAGCCATTGTCACTTCCAATCAAACGAGCTTCCTGAGCTTCGCGTTAACCCCGAATCCAGGGATTGTTCAAGGGTATGTAAGGGATTCGGTTACCTTGGATCCTATAGTCGGAGCCACGGTGGTAGTTAGGGAACTTTCCGGAACGGGTCCGGTTATCTTCACTACGATCACGGATTCGGATGGATTCTTTCAGACAACCACCCTGTCCCCAAGAGTATATGTGTTAGTAGGAAGTAGTCCAGATTTTGGATCCAACGCTGTGTCAGCAGAAGTAATGAGTGGCGGCGTAACCAATGTAGAGATTCTTCTTACCCCAAATCCAGGCTCTTTAACGGGCACAGTAAGGGATGCACAGACTTTGCAACCATTATCGGACACTTTAGTAAGGGTCATTAATAACCAGGGAACAGTGGTAGCTACTGTTCAAACTACTCTAGATGGAATGTATTTCATCACTGGTTTGACAGAAGGAAGCTATACCGTATCAGCTATCAATACTGGATATCAATCCTTGATTCAACAGGTGAATATACAGCCGAATAACACCACAGTGCTGGACTTTAACCTATTGGCGAATCCAGCCACACTCAGTGGAACGGTCATAGACGCAATCACAGGGTCTCCTCTGACAGGTGTCATCATTGAAGCTTATATCAGTGGAACAGATATTCTGGTAAGGCGAGTCCTCACAGATGAAAATGGAGATTATTTAATTGAGGGCCTTCCTCAAGGTACTTTTGATATAAAGGCTCAACTTCAAGACTATGCAATCAGTGTCAATACAGTGTTCTTATCTCCAGGTGAAAGTGAGGAGCTGAATATCGCACTTATCCCGTTCCCTGCAACGGTCGAGGGTACGGTAAGGGATTCTGCTACACAGGTTCCGATAAGCGGTGCTCTTGTAAAAGTAGTCATACCGAATACAGACATTGTTGTAGGAAGCATCATTACTTCGAGTGATGGTATGTATTCATTAGGAAATTTACCTGTGGGCAGTTACAATGTCGTGATTACTGCAGACGGCTATGCAAGCGAAGTCGTTCCTGTCATACTTGCTCCGAATGAGATAGAAACAGTAAATGTCGATTTGGATCCAAATCCGGCTGGAATTACAGGTTTCGTATTGAATACACAAACGACTACAGGCATCCAGGGAGCGTTAGTCAGAGTATTTAATTCTGACGGAGTGTTTATTATCAGTACTCTTACAGATGACAATGGTTTTTATACAATCTCAGGTTTAACTCAAGGTCAGTACACCGTCATTGCAAGTGCAGATGGTTTCGGAGATCAGATCGCTATTGTCACATTATCTCCTGGTGAAACGGAAAACCTGAATTTCAGCTTATCAAACCAAATCGCAACACTAAGGGGGACAGTACGGGATGAAGTCAATAATCAGCCTATACAATCCGCCCTGGTCCAAGTCTTCAGGATCGGAACATCGATTCCGGTTGCTTCTGTTCTCACAAATGGATCTGGAGAGTATGAGTTTACTGGACTAGACCCAAGGGAATATCGGGTGGTCTTCTCGGCAGATGGATATGCAAGTGAAGTATTCAGGATATTCCTGACCAATGGAGAAACCAGGACGTTAAATGTGGGCCTCGGCCGTCAGCCTGCTGCCATTAGAGGTCGTGTGACCGATTCGAATACAGGAGACCCTATCCAAAGCGCTGGTGTGATTACGGTCATCAGTGGAAGCGGCATTGTCGTTGCCTCTACATTGACAGATCAGGACGGGAATTATATTCTTACAGGTATTGCACCTGGAGATTATAATGTTATCTTCTCTGCGGACGGTTATGTCAGTCAGAACGTCATGATTACCCTAAGCCAGAATGAAACGGCGACACTCAATGTGGCACTGGAACCCAACCCGGCAACGATAAGTGGAAATGTGCGGGATGCGAATACACAAACGGCCATTGTAAATGCCCTCATCCAAGTTTTCACTCCTGATGGAAGACTGTTGGGTACAACACTTACAGATATTAATGGTAACTACTCGATATCAGGGTTGCCCGGAGGAACAGTCGTTGTCATCGTTAGAGCGTCAGGTTACCAAAGTCAATCACAAGTGGTCACACTCATCAGGGGAAATACAACCAACCTCGACTTCCAATTAGAAGACAATCCGGCAAGTGTCAGCGGGACAGTGACAGATATTCGAACGGGGCAACCTATTTCTCAAGTTCTCGTGCAAATCTTCCCAATTGGTTCACAAGTCCCGATCCGTTCCACGTTAACCGATCCGAATGGATTCTATATCTTGACTGGGTTACCACCTGGTACGTACGTTATCAGATTCACATCTTCAGGTTATCCGGTTAAAGAAGTAACCATCGTTATAGAAGAAGGAGAGGCCCTGCAGCTGAATGTCCAACTGGGAAATATCATCCCTCCACCGCCTTCAAATTTAAGGCCAGAATGTATAGCGGTAGAAAAAGTATATGATTGGGTCATTGCCACCCATCATTCAACTCTTGACCTCGGTTTATCTGGGGAATGCAGGGAACTGGTGGATGAATTACTTGCAAGAGGAGAGGGAATAAGCATTCAATGTCAGGTCAAGCCTGTAGATTGCTCTCTCATTTCATATGAAGTAGGGATACCCGGCTATGTCGAGATACGTGGAGAAGCTGTTTTACTTGTATCAATTGGATCTCCGAATAATGAAGACGATTCCTGTGTGATGGAAGTACCCATCTTCTTTGATAAGGAAGTTGCGGTTTGCTTACCTAAAGGTATGGTTGGAAGTAATATCCATTGTTCCATCTTTGATGTAAAATGCCGGGAAAAGGCAGGAATACTCACACGTGACCAACTCCAAATCCAATTCATTGCTTGCTTGGAAATTGAAGTACTGTATCCTGTTGTTCTTGAAGTGCTTGGAACATTCTGCGCACCAAGAACCGTGATAGAGCATGTTGAAGAAGAAGACGATATGTGTTAAGAGGAATAAGGTGTTCTCCGAGAGAGGGCACCTTATTTATTTTAGGCAACAGGCGTCGTAACTGGTTATGTGCAATGTCAGGTATGGGTAAATGCTTAGGCGATAGGGATGGCAGTCGAAGATTCCCAGCTTGCCCGGTCAAGGTACGAGAAAATGCATAATAGAGAGGGACGGACCTTGCATATGCAAGGTCCGTTCCTCATTTATTAACCCTCATGAAGATAGTCTTCGTTTTTCCAATCTGTAACGAACATACAGCCTGGGGAGTGGGTGATCATAAATGGGATGTTGGCGTGCTGCGCCACTGCCTGAGGGGTTACACCACAGGCCCAGAACATTGGCGTCTCCCCCTCTTTGATTCCCACGAAGTCCCCAAAATCGGGTTTGGTGATATCCTGGATGCCGATTTTTTCAGGGTCACCGATATGGACGGGTCCCCCATGCATTTTAGGGAATAATGAGGTGATCTCTGTTGCTTTCTGCACGAGTGAATCGGGGACCGGTCTCATAGAAACAACCATGGGTCCGTCAAAGACACCCGCTTTTTCTGTCTCGATATTCGTTGTATACATCGCCACATTTTGGTTTTCCTCAATATGGCGAAGTGGGATGCCCCCTCTGATCAGCTGGCTTTCAAAAGTGAAACTGCAACCGATGAGAAAGCTGACAAAATCATCTCTCCACACTTCTTTAATATTCAATTTCTTTCCGACAAGATCACCATGTTCATAGATGTGATACATAGGGATGTCTGTTCGGATGTCTGAATCCTTGGCATACTTGGATTGAAATTGTCCTGCTTCCATCACTTCGACGACAGGACATGATTTCTGATTACGCATGGTGAATAGTAAAAAGTCAAAAGCGTATTCTTTCGGAAGGATCACCAGATTTGCTTGTACATAATTTTGACAGAACCCTGAAGTGTGGGTTTGATGCTTTCCAGATCGAATGTTTGCTCTAAAATTGGTAGGTAACATAAAATCGGGCTCTCCTTTTTCTGTTATAATTTTCTGAAGAATATCATCTATTTTATCATATATTCCATACATGAATCTTTGACTATGTAGCGACCATCAAATTAGTCAAGAAAGGGGCGTCACACATGAATCAACATATACAAAAGCTGAATAAGGATCTATTATCAGCACTGCAATCAGGTCGGGAGGTTTTCTGGGGGAATCCTTCCTTGAACTTTCATAGTATGACAAAATCCGGTCATCAGGAGATTGTCGATGCTGAGGAGCGACTTGCCCGTTTTGCACCTTTACTGAAAACGTTATTCCCCGAAACGGTAAACGGGATCATCGAGTCACCGATAAAACGCTTGGTGAACATGCAAAGAACACTCGAGGACTATTACAGATCGCCTGTACAGGGTCAGGTAATCCTGAAATGTGATCATGAGCTTCCTATTGCAGGATCGATCAAAGCAAGGGGAGGCATTTATGAGGTATTAAAGATCGCTGAAACTATCGCCATCGAAAGAGGCTGGATAAACGAATCAGACGATTATTCAATACTTGGATCTGATCGATTTCAAGAGTGCTATTCCCGGTACACCATTACTGTCGGCTCTACAGGGAATCTCGGATTGAGTATCGGTATCATGGGGGCAACGCTTGGTTTTAAAGTAACCGTTCATATGTCCAGGGATGCAAAGCTTTGGAAAAAGGATCTCTTGCGGAAGAAGGGGGTCAAGGTTGTGGAGCATGAAAAAGATTTCTCGCACGCCGTCGCCGAGGGCAGGAGGTTGAGTAAATCAGATCCCAAAGGCTTCTTCATAGATGATGAAAACTCTAAAGATTTATTTACAGGCTATTCAGTCGCTGCGCTAAGACTTAAAGAACAGTTAGAAAGCGAGGGGATAAAAGTAGATGGGGAACATCCATTGATTGTTTACTTGCCGTGCGGGGTGGGTGGTGGTCCTGGAGGTGTTACTTATGGATTGAAGCAAGTATATGGTGAACATGTTCATTGTTATTTTGCCGAGCCTGTGCAATCTCCATGCATGCTACTGGGGCTTGCAACCGGGAAGCATGAAGGGATTTCCGTTCGGGATATTGGTTTAACGAATCGCACGGAAGCAGATGGACTGGCTGTAGCGAGCCCCTCAGCCCTGGCAGGGAGGATGATTGAAAAAAGGCTAAACGGTGTTTTCACAACGAGTGATGAGACGCTATTCAAGTTACTGGCCCAACTATATGTTTCAGAATCCATTTCATTGGAGCCGTCCGCATTGGCTGGAATGATCGGTCCGGTTCTTCCTAGTGTGCAGGAGCATCTTTCATCGCTTGGAGTCGGGTTATCGCATGCCACTCATTTAGTTTGGGCAACTGGAGGAAATCTTGTTCCCCCTCAGATTATGAAAGAGTATATTGAAACAGGGAAAAGCTATCTTGAATGATGACGGTAATTTATATCGTTCATTAGGCATGAGCACACCTATCCTTTCTAAGCATATGATATCTTGGTAAAAAACTGAAGGGATTGATCCAGTGTGTATAATGTACCGAACGGGTATTCTTATCATCCTCATACCTATCCATCATCCATGGCGGGAACAGAAGGAACTCCAGGACAATTGGTGAACAATCTGCTGAGTGGAATCCAAAAAAAGGCTACAACCGTTGATTTTTATCACCGACTAGCAAATATGGCTCCGAGTCAGGAAGAACGATATTACCTAATGCGTATGCTGGAAGATGAGCAAAGGCACTGGTGGGATTTAACGAATGTATACACCTCATTAACAGACTCTCACCCCGTTTATCAAGTTGAGAGTATTCCTTTTCATTCTTATCTTGATGGACTCGAAAGGGCCTATGAAGCAGAGCTTGCAGATTATGAGCAGTTTCGACTCTGCAGCATGCAGGCGCAGCACTCGGTCGTATATGAGGTTCTGGTGAATACTTGCAGGGATGAGTGGGAGCACGCACGAACGTTAAGTGAATTGGGAGCAGCTGAACAAAGTCGTATGATGGCAAAGGATTTCGGACCTTCACCATATGCATTGAATATCGATGAAGCTACTGTGAATAATGACACTTTCCGCACAGCATTATGGACGGGAGAACATTTACAAGTAACGTTGATGAGCATAAATCCAGGAGAAGATATTGGCCTTGAAATCCATCCGAATCTGGATCAATTCCTCCGTCTGGAACAAGGAGAAGGGATTGTCCGAATGGGTGACCGTCAAGATCATTTAACGTATGAGAAAAAAGTGAAACAAGACTTTGCTATCATGATTCCCGCAGGAACCTGGCATAATCTCGTCAATACCGGCGATACCCCTATCAAGTTATACTCCATCTATGCACCACCCCAACATCCACGTGGAACTGTACATGTCACAAAGGCGGATGCGATAGCCGCGGAAAAGGAATAGAGTAGCCTTTTATCTTATCAAACTTCTTGAAGATGCGAAATCAAAGTATTTCGCATCTTTTCACTTGAATACACTCATCTTTGAATCTGCCCATTCTATTGATATATTTTACAATGTGTAATGTCATATTCTATATCTTTTTTAGATATAACGAAAAATTAGGAATTTTATGCTAAAATAGATCGGTGGGGAGAGTGTTATACGGAAGGGTGACGTACATGGAGACAAATAAAAGAAAAATTTGGGGTTGGCTTCAGCCTATGATTATCGGAATACTGCTGGCATTTGTTATTCGTTCCTTTATCATTATCCCGATTGTGGTAGAGGGAGCTTCAATGAATACAACTTTACTTGACCAGGACCGTATGATCGTCAATAAAATGGATGAGCCGGAACGCTTTGATATTGTCGTGTTTCACGCAACCAAAACGGAAGACTATATTAAACGGGTAATTGGCCTGCCGGGAGATAAGGTTGAATATAAGAACGATATACTATACATAAACGGGAAAGCATATGCAGAACCTTACCTGGACAAACAAAAAACATCAGTGGTTGGATCCCTCACCCCTGACTTCACATTAATGGATACGCCGGTAAAGCAGCTCACTGTTCCGGAAGGTGAACTATTCGTCATGGGAGATAACAGAAGATACAGTAAGGACAGCCGTCAGATCGGTTCGATCCCGATTGATGAGGTAGTGGGGACGACAAATATTGTTTATTGGCCTGTTAAGGAAATAAAAATAATTAAAAAACAACATTAAAGACGATGGGTTTCTGAAAGATAGGGGGATTAAGAATGGACAGTATCATCTTTGACCTCGACGGGACTCTTTGGGACCCGATCGAGTCTGTGCTTGAAGCCTGGAATAAGGTAATCTTGAAGAATAGTAGTCGTATAGAGGGTATTACTCGGAAGCATCTCGAGGGGACCATGGGTCTTCAAATGAAAGAGATAGGTGAAATCTTATTTCCGGAATTGGATGAGGAAGAACGTGGGCAGTTATTGAAAGATCTTTCCCGTCATGAAATTCCCCATTTAAGTAAACATGGAGGGAATTTATATGAAAATGTCGATAAGGTATTAGGGGAACTATCCAAGAATTATAGGCTATTCATCGTCAGCAATTGTCAGGATGGGTATATCGAGGCTTTCTATGATTACCACGGATTGGATAAGTATTTTATCGATTTTGAAAATCCAGGCAGGACGGGGCTTTCAAAAGGAGAGAACATTCGTCTCATTATGGAACGTAACAACCTGAAAGATCCAGTCTATATCGGAGATACAGAAGGGGATCGAAAAGCAGCCAAAGAAGCGGGGATCCCATTTATATATGCATCCTATGGTTTTGGAACAGCCGTTGCATATGACCATTCGATACAGTCTTTCGATGAGTTGATGAACCTATTTTGAGTAGTGTAAAAGAGTCAAAGAAACGCGGTCGTTTCTTTGACTTTTTTGATTTATTTATTTCAAAAGAATGCAATGCTCCCTCTTGGCAATTGAAAGAGCATTGACTTTCGCAACCATTTGTAAGATAGTTACAATATCCTGACATTGAATGGGAGAATTGTAGATTACTACTAGGAGTTTAGACATGAAAGAATTCCATGAACGGCTGCATAAAAAGTATTATTACCTTATCATTTCGTTTATCATCCTATTAATGACAGCGGGTCTTATGATCGATAATCAGATTGATATGGGATTCGTGATCCATGGTACGATGGTCTTCATCATATCCACCTGCCTTCTATTGTATCCCCTCTATGAGAATGCTTATATAAGATATATGACGGTGATATCCTCCACAGGCTTTTTTTATACGTTGTTTTTTCTTTACCCGGAAACATGGTCGGATTTCGTTCTGCTTTGTTTCATTCCAGCTTTTTCAATTCTGTTTTTTGATAAATGGCTATTTTATTTCTCGTTAGTGCTGAATGTGCTTTTCATCGGAATTACATTCAGTTACATCGTTTGGATGGATAAAGGTGTGCTATACCCTTATATCTATAAAGACCTTACCGGAAACATTGTGAATTTCATTGCGAGTCAGATTCTCCTTTATTTCATTTTTCACTTAACAGATCTCAGGATGCAGAAGCAGCGTGTTTATTATGAACAAGTCCAACAGGCAGAACGCATGAAAACGACGGGGCAACTGGCTGCAGCCGTTGCCCATGAAATCAGGAATCCCCTTACTGTCGTGAAGGGGTTTCTACAATACTATGCAGAAGACGAGACACTCAAAACGAAACAAAATTTCCCTCTGATGATTAACGAGTTAGATACGGCAGAGCATGTTATCTCTCAATTCTTGTCCATATCCAAGCCTGATCGCGAAGGAAGGGTGCAAAATGTCGACGTAGAAATTGTCCTTAAGGATGTAACAGAGCTACTGAGTATGTACGGGTTGTTAAATGATAACAGTTTACAACTGCATGTAGAAAAGGAATGTCTTGTGTCTGCCAATTCAATTGAATTGAAGCAGCTGTTCATTAATCTCATCAAAAATGCAATCGAAGCATCTCCAGAAACCGGATCTGTATCTATAACGGCTGACCAAGAGAAAGGAAATGCCGTCATCCGAATTTCGGATAATGGGAGGGGCATGTCGGATGAAGAAATACGTAGCCTCGGCACCCCCTTTTATTCATTAAAAAGTAAAGGGACCGGACTAGGTCTTATGATCTGTTACAACATCGTTGAGAAATACAACGGGGAAATAAATTTCCAAAGTGAATCCGGCAAAGGAACAACCGTAACCCTCCTATTCCCACTCATACACGCTTAAAAAAGGTCTGTCCTTTTGAGGGACGGACCTTTGTTTTAAGTAAGGAAGAGACAGTAAGAGAAAATTACAGGGGGATTTTTTTATTTGTGTTTCATACAAGCTTCTTTTTCTGTTCTTTAAATGATAAGCTAATGATTTAGTAAAGGGCAAAATCCCAGGAGGCATAAAAATGAATATTGATAATAATGATATCCTAATTCGATTGCGATACGCTCTCGATATAAAAAATACAGAGATGGTGGAGATTTTCAATCTGGGCGGAGTTGAATTGTCAAAAGAAGAGGTACTGAAGGTCCTCACGAAGTCGATGGAAGATGACGAATTTGATTCAGATGTAGAAAACGATGAGCATATCCCATGTGACGATGAAATGCTCGAGTCTTTTTTAAATGGACTCATTACGTTCAAAAGAGGAAGGCAGGAACCGAAGCCTGGACAGCCGGAAAAACCCGCAATCACTTATGAACATGTAAATAATCTTCTTCTTAAAAAAGTGAAGATAGCACTATCGTTAACAAGTGAGGATATGATTGAAATTTTAGAATACGCTGACGTTCATATTACAAAAGGAGAATTAGGTGCGATTTTCCGAAGGGAAGGCCATAAGAATTATCGTGTGTGTGGAGATCGGTATGCGCGCAATTTCTTAAAGGGATTAGCAATCAAATTTAGGGGTTAAGAGATGAAGCATATACACTCAGGCGAAACGATTCATTTTGAATTAACTTATAAAAACCGGAAATCAATTGGCATACATCTGGACCGTTACGGCAATCTTGAAGTCCTGGCTCCCAAAGGCACAGATGAAGAATCTGTCATTCGTCTTCTGGAGGAAAATTGGGATAACATCCTTTTGAAATCCAATGAAATAAAGGAACGCTTAAATGGACCGCAGTTGAAGACTTATCAACCTGGAGAATCCTTCCTGTATCTCGGCAGGAGTTTTCCCATTGAAGTTCATCAAAATCCAGATATCGAGCATGACCATGTGACATTGAAGGGAAATATTCTTAACGTCCAAGTGAAAGAAGTAGAGGGTGAACAAATTAAGCAGGCGTTAAAGCGTTTTTACTACCAAAGGTGTAAGGCGATCGTTGAGAAGAGCATTTCTAATCATCAACCTTATTTTAAAACCAAGCCCCGGGCTGTTCGCATTTCGGACAGCCAGACGACATGGGGAACTTGTGATGGAAGAAGACAGCTTTCATTTAACTGGAAGCTGGCAATGGCTCCACGGGATGTCATCGATTATGTTGTAGTCCATGAAATGTGCCACATGGTACACCTTAATCATGACCGCTCTTTCTGGCGGCTGGTTGGGAAAATCGTGCCGGATTATAAAGAGAAAGAGCAGTGGCTTGCAAAGTCAAGCTGGAAGATGACGGTGTAGAGATTTATCTTTTATTGGAATTAATTCTTCGCACTGTAGGCGATATGGGGATTTTTTTTAATGCGAGCGAGCTTCTATGAAGCGAAATTGGCATGAGGGGGCAGGTATTTTGCCTGTAAGGGGACTTATGTCTCCTCCGTACTTCATATATAATGAGATTATACTAGTGGAAGGGTGATGGGATTGTCAGAAACTTTAGGAATAACTAAGAAGGAAACGGCTGTGTCGTTTTTGGAACGGGTTGCTTCGGGAGATATTCGGAAAGCATTCAATAATTATACAGCAAAGGAATTTCACCACCATAATCCCTATTTTCGCGGTGATGCAGAATCGCTCATGCTTGCCATGGAAGAAAATGCCGAGAAAAACCCCGGCAAAATTTTTGAAGTGAAACGGTCAATAGAAGAGGGAAATGAAGTGGTGGTTCATTCCCATGTAAGGCAATACCCTGAAGATTTAGGAGCGGTTGTCGTTCACATCTTTCGATTCGAGAATGAAAGAATCGTAGAATTATGGGACGTAGGTCAACCTGTTCCAGAAGATATGATAAATGAGAATGGTATATTTTAAGGGATTTCACATTAGGTTAAATCCCTTAAGTTTAAATTACACGCACTGGGCACCGTAAAGGGTTAAAGGATTATGAGATATTAGAAAAACCTGCACCACTTAGAAAAATAGTAGGTGCAGGTTTAATTTGTTATTGATAGTGTCTGGAAATTATGATAAATTTAAACAGAAACGTTTTAACAATAAATATATATATTCATATTCCCTCAATGATAATCATACCACGCAAGACTGTTGCGAGTCAACCCTTAATCTCATAATTGAAGGAGTGCTTTAATGAAACTTGAAATTAGTCGCGAGCAAAAACGAGTGGACGTTGTAATTGAGAGCATCAAGGACCAAATAGAAATGTTGGAAAGAGAAACTGGGAGACGCCAGAATGAAGTGGTGGAGATCCGCAAGCATTTCTGGGATGAAGTAAAGGTTAACACAGATACCTTCGACGATTTTCTAGAAACTGTTCTGGCATTAAGGCAGCAAGCTCAATCGTTGACCGTTTCCGAAAGCACTCACAAACAAGCGTTAAAGAAATTATCAGCTCTGCACAGAATGAAAGGGAAGCCATATTTTGGGCGGATCGATTTTAAGGAGACAGGGGCATCGACTGAAGAGGTTTATATAGGCATTTCAACATTGACAGATGAAAGTGGGGAGGATTTCCTCATTTACGATTGGCGTGCGCCTATTTCGAGTGTTTATTATGATTATCCACCGGGTGCCGCAGAATACATCACCCCTGGAGGTGTCGTTACAGGAGAAGTAGAGAAGAAATGGCAGTATCTTATCAGGGATGGTGCAATTGAGTCCATGTTCGATACAAGTCTCACGATAGGGGATGAAATTTTACAGGAAGTGCTCGGGAAAAGGACAGATAACTATATGCATAGCATTGTCGCCACCATTCAACAGAAGCAGAATCAGATCATCAGGCATGACCGGAGCAGACTCCTCATTGTCCAAGGAGCTGCAGGTAGCGGTAAAACATCGGCTGCGTTACAGAGGATCGCGTATTTGCTTTATAAATACAGGGATACATTGAAAGCCGATCAAATTGTACTGTTCTCCCCAAATTCGATGTTCAATAGTTACGTATCTCGTGTCCTCCCTGAGTTGGGAGAGGAGAACATGGAGCAGGTGACTTTCCAGGAATATTTGGATCATAGGTTAAGTAAGGAATTTCAGGTGGGAAATCCCTATGAACAATTGGAGTATGTCTTGGCCGGGGAACAAAATAGCCGCCCATATCGTGCGCGAATTGCCGGTATTCAGTTCAAGGCATCGACGGAATTCTTCGAAGCGATACAATCATATAGAAAATCCCTCGAGGATGCAGGAATGAAGTTCAAGGGGATCAAGTTTATGGGAAAGCAGATCGTCACTTCAGAAGAAATGACTGAACGTTTTTATACTAGTGACAGTTCCCTTCGCTTCCATAATAGGCTGGAGAAACTGACCGAATGGCTGATCGGTGAAATCCATCGGAGAGAGAAGCAAGAGAGAATGGAATCATGGGTGGAAGAAGAAATCGAGTTGATGAGCAATGATGAGTACCATAAGGCACGGAAATATTTTCGTAAAAACAATATTCCCGATGACTATGAATTGGAGTATGAAGCTCTTAGAAGATTAATTGTCCGAAAAAGGTTCAAGAAGCTGCGGGAACGGGTCAAATCCTTCCATTACGTAGATATAAAAGGGATGTATAAACAACTCTTTGATGAAACTTCAACCATCAGGCCGATATTGAATGGAGAACCACCTGAAAGATGGGAGGATATTTGCCGGTCTACAGTTAGCATGCTAGAAGACGGCATGCTTCATTACGAGGATGCAACTCCATTTTTACTTCTAAAAGAGCTGATTCTAGGCTTCCAGACCAATACATCTATCAAGCATGTACTGATCGACGAAGCACAAGATTATTCGCCTTTTCAATTCGAATTCATAAAGAGGTTGTTCCCCTCGGCCAGATTGACCGTTCTCGGGGATTTCAATCAGGCGATCTTTGCCCATGCGAATGAACATGTTGACTTTGGCAATTTGACAAATCTGTATGGTCGGGATGAAACAGAGCTGATCAACCTGACTAAGAGTTACCGTTCCACTAAGCCCATCGTCGAATTCACCCGACGGCTGATTCCGGGTGGTCAAGACATATCTGCTTTTGAGAGGGAAGGGGAGAAGCCAACCCTCACTATGGTGAATGACCGGACAGAACTTAAAGTGAAAGTGGCTGAAACGATAGAAACATGGCTGGTAAAGGGGTATCATTCCATTGCCGTCATTTGTAAAACCGCTGTAGAAAGTGAACAGGTATTCGATTCTTTAAGTGATGTAGAAAACATTAAACTCATGACAAGAGTAACACTCGAATACGAACAAGGTGTTGTTGTCATTCCTGCATATTTGGCCAAAGGAATTGAATTCGACGCCGTCATCATCTACAACGCCTCTGACAGAACATATGGAGACGAAAATCTCCGCAGACTATTCTACACCGCTTGCACAAGAGCCATGCACGAGCTTCAGCTATTCAGCATAGGGGAACCAAGCCCCTTCATAGAAAAAGCATTTTGAGGGACGGACCTCTGTTTTCGCCAATGAATCCTAGTCTGGAGGGATTTTGGCCTGAAATATGAGGTCCGTCCCTCCAACAAGGGAGTGGAAAATGTGAAGGATTTATTGAGGGAGATCGGTGGTCTGTTTGGAGAAGGGAGATTTGTTTTAGGGATAGACGGTTTGAGCCGTTCGGGGAAAACAACTTTTGTTGATGAGTTGAGCCGGTATTTGAATAAGGAGAGTCGCCAATATTATATTTTTCATCTCGACGATCTTATTGTTGAGCGGAAACGGAGATATGACACTGGTTTTGCGGAGTGGTATGAGTATTTCCATTTACAATGGGATGTTGAATGGCTAAGTGAGCATTTCTTTCGACGATTAAGAGGAAACGAACAGCTCACTCTCCCTATATATCAGAATCACTCGGATGCTCATGAGAACAGAACCATCCAGTTACCAAAGGAAGGTTTGATCATTATTGAAGGGGTCTTCCTTCAACGAAAGGAATGGAAGGGTTTCTTTGATAGAGTTCTCTATCTGGATTGTCCGAGAGCCACAAGGTTTGAACGGGAATCATTTGTAACAAAACAAAACGTACTAAAGTTCGAGAACAGATATTGGAAAGCGGAAGAATATTACGAGAATCGGTACAAACCGGCAGAGACGGCCGATATTGTCATTAATTCCAAAGGTGGACGTGTTTATACGCTATAACTGAACGAATAATAACGGTACCACAGAGTATATTAGGTGCGTGTAGAACAATACTAATAAAAAACTCTTAGGGGTCGAACGCTTTGTTCCACAACGTTTTCATAGAAATGATTGTCCGTTCAACTGCGAGTTTTATGGTTCTCCTCCTGCTCGCAAGACTACTCGGAAGAAAACAATTAAGCCAATTGACGTTTTTTAACTATATAACCGGCATTACCATCGGCTCCATCGCAGCAGACATTGCGGGGGAGTCAAAGACTCCTTTCTTTGAAGGTTTGACAAGCCTTATTTGGTGGAGTTTCTTAACTTTCCTATTAGGCTATCTCGGTCTGAAATCTTCAAAAGCCCGGATAGTGATTGACGGGCAGCCCGTCATTGTTATAAAGGATGGGAAAATACTTGAGGAGACACTGGGGAAACATCATCTAAATATGGATGACTTAAGTATGCTCTTACGGGAGAAAAATGTATTTTCATTAAGTGAAGTCTCTACTGCCATCTTTGAACCGGACGGAAAGTTAACGGTAACACTTAAACCAGGTCACCGACCGTTAACCAAAAGAGACCAAAATGTCTTTACAGGCAATCCTAAATATATACCAACAGAACTAATTGTCGGAGGTAACATACTAGATCAAAATTTGAAGGAAGCGGGGCTTTCTGAAGAATGGCTTCGTCATCAGCTTAATCACTTCCAGATCAATGTAAAAGATGCGTTCTATGTCGAGCTTCAGGAAAATGGTACACTGTACATCGATCGAAGAGCAGATGGGGTTACAGAATAAAGTAGGTGTCAAACCGTATAGGGTTTGGCACCTTTTTATATCGGAAAACCATTGTTTTCTATGAGATGATTTGGAATAATTGGAATATACAGTGATATATCCATTCATGGATTTGTGAAACGAAAATCCCGGATGGAAAAAGTGAAAGTGAGATCATTTATCATTTTACCTTTTTTCATGGCAATGCCTGGTGTGTATCCGGCTACGGTCGGTCTTTTGGAATTGAGGATAGGCGCCGACAGGAAGAAATATTCGACGTATATGTTCGCAGGTATAAAGATGGGCTGGTGATTTCGATTAGATCATTTTATCAATCAATCCTCACCACAGCGTTTGAATATTCACTAAAAGACCAAATTCAGAAAGGTGTCATAATGAAGCCCAATCAGAAAATAATTGAAATCATGAATCCCGAACAGCATACTCCCGACGCATTTGAAGACATCGCGATACTTGCGGTCAATTGTAAATTCACGAACTGCACCCACAATACCGAGCCGAGTTGTGCCGTGAAAGCAGCCATCAAAGATGGCGATCTTGATTCAGAGAGACATCTAGCTTATCAGAGGGATAAGAATGAAGCGGCGTATGTAGTCAAACAAAAAAACAAAACAAAGGCAATCGATTACATGAAACAGAGAAAATTGTTTCATAAGCCGGAAAAGGAGTGAAACATGAAGTTTTATTTGGCATCAGGATTTTCAAATGCACCTCTTGTACGGTATGTAAGTGAACAGTTAAAACGGAAAGGGTATATCCATACATATGATTGGACCCAAAATGATAGAGCATCGACAGTAGAAGATCTTCAGCACATTGGTCAATGTGAAAAAGATGCCATCATCGAATCAGATTTAGTCGTTCTCTTACTTCCCGGGGGAAAAGGCAGTCACGTGGAACTCGGCATCGCCATTGGTCTTCAAAAAAGGGTCATTTTGTATTCTCCAGGCGATGAAATAGACGACTTTGCCAGTACGACCACCTTCTACCATTTACCCGAAGTGGAAAAGTGCTCTGGGGATATCAAGGATTTACTAGGATATATTTTGAGTGTTTGATCAGGCAGACGAGATTAGCCCTTTAAAGTTAAAAACATACTAGTGAAAGGAGATCCCCATTTGAAAAAAATTAAAACATTACATTTACCCAGTCATGGGCGGATCATCGTGATTTCTGACATCCATGGAGAATTGGACTTGTTTACGGATCTTCTAAAAAAAGTTCATTTCAGTTGTGAGGATACTTTGATCATTAACGGTGATCTTTGTGAAAAGGGAAGGAACAGTAAAGGTGTCCTCAAATTTATCATGGACTTATCAAAGAGAAATGAAAATGTCCATATAACAGAAGGTAACTGTGACACTGTGGTGGAGGACCTTCTTGCAGAAAACCCAAAGTTAATGAATTACATACGCTCCAGAAAACATTCCATTTTAAAGGAATGGCTAGATGAAATCGGATTTGACATGAATGATGGTACCACGGTTAAAGAGGTGAAGGAAATCCTTACTCACCATTTCTCAGAAGAGATCAATTGGCTGATGGAATTGTCGACTGTGATTGATACAGAAGACTATATATTTGTCCATGCAGGTCTTGAGGACAAAGATGATTGGCGGGAAACAGATCGAATTGCAGCCATCACGATGCCTTCTTTCCTAAAGAAATCACATGGGTCAGGGAAGTATGTGATTGTCGGACACTGGCCGGTAGTCAACTATACCAGTGATATCCCTTCAAATAATCCAATTGTCGATAAAGAAAAGAAAATCATCTCCATCGATGGAGGAAATGTCATAAAATCTTCAGGACAGTTAAATGCATTTATCATACATAGAGCAGAAGGTGGAGACACTTTTTCCCATGTACATACAGATCATTTATCAACCTGTCAAGTTATGAAGGATTTTCATTCGGTGGCTATGAAGGGATCAATATCATATCCACACTATAAATTGATCCCTATACAGTCATCTGAGCACTTTACACTTTGTAAACAAGCGGATTCAGGGGATCAGTTATATGTTAAAAATGAATACCTTCATCAAAGTAAAGATGGGACATTCTGGGCAAAGACTGACCTATCTTGTGCACAGATATCGGTAAAGAAGGGGGAAGTCGTTTCTGTTGTTGACAACACTTGTGCAGGGTACAGCTTAATTAAGAAAAATGGGGAAGAGGGATGGATTCCTAAAGATGTCCTTTCTCAGATGAAAGAACGAACTTTGACCCATGCAGGGTAAATAAATACGACAGATGAGGTGCAGATGTCATTGGAATACAAAATCAAAACGCAAGTAGATTACAGTCCGCAAATCAGTTACCTGGTCTCCCAGATGGACTATGTCAGAAAAACCACATTGGATAGTGTCAAGGGATTAACTCCAGCTGAACTAGATTTTTTACCGTGTGAGGATGGTAACAGTATAGGAGCCTTATTATTGCATATGGCGGCTGTTGAGAGAGGGTTTCAGATTGAACTATTTGATAGAAGGAGACCTAATCAACACGAAATCGATGAATGGGGTGCAGCCTATGGTCTTGGGGGAAATGGAAGATCAACTATCAAAGGCAGTCCTTTAGAATTTTACCTGACAAAACTTCATGAGGTAAGGAGCAGAACATTTCAGGAACTCTCAAAACGCGATGATGAATGGCTATTTGAAGACATCTTATGGGAGGGTCATGCATCCAACCATTACTTTATTTGGTTTCATGTGTTTGAAGATGAGATCAATCATAGAGGTCAAATCTGGATGACCAGAAGGCTGCTTACCGCAAGTAACAGCCAAAGTCACATGTGATCATGAAAAGGGAACCAGTTATGAACAGTTTGCAATTCATCAATAATCACAAATTGGAAATACTCCAAAAAGGTCATTCCGGTCCATTAATCGTCATTCTCACAGGGATGGGCTGCTCATTTGAGGAGTGGTATGAAGTCACAGAAGAGTTAAGGAAGACAACTCAAGTCCTCATGTATCACCGCCCCGGTCTTGGTGATAGTGAACTGGGAGCGGAAGTCAGAAATACTTTTGCCACAGTCCAGGACCTGTATGAACTTCTTCACTTCTTGAAAGTAAAAGAGCCTATCTATTTAGTGGGACACTCTTATGGAGGTTTATGTGCACAGCATTTTGTAAAAGTGCATCCTGAAATGGTGGCTGGAATGGTTCTTGTGGATTCTACCTCGGTGAATGTAAGAGAGTTGGATGAACTGGACCTTCCCGTTTTAAATGAAGAGTCTGATGAAAAATGGGTGCTCAAATGCCTGGAATATGCTTCAAAGGAAAAGGAGCAATTAACGAGTATCATTCAACCTTCCCTGGTGGAAAAACACAAACAATTTCCTGTAGACATTCAAGAAAGGTTAATTTCGTTTCAATGCAACCCCTCACTTTACAAAGCTATGGCGTCCGAAATTCAAAACTGGAAGAAGGATGCTGAAATCATAAAGAAATTGAATGAGCTTACAAACACCCCTCTTGTTGTGATCGGACGGGATAAAGAACATAGCATTCTATCAGACTCAGAGGCGGACATACCTGAATGGGAATTAAGAACATTTGAAGAGAAATGGGAAGAGTTAATCATCCAACAAGGGAGTCTGTCGGAAAACAGCGACGTGATCTTCGCAGAGGGGGCCGGCCATTCCATCTTCCTTGATCGTCCTGATGTCGTGGTCGAGTCTGTTCTTAAATTAATAGGGAAGTGATACAGATTGAATAGCATTGAGATTCATCGACCTCGAATCGAGGATGAAGCTGAATTGAATCACTTTTTTTGTACGGTCATTCAAGACACTTTTGCAAAAGAAGGATTAACTTCACTTCATGAGGACATTAAGAATGAAATAATAACCAAGACATACTATTTGCGCTCTGACTTTGAAAGCGGTGGGGCGAACCGATATTTTCTAATAGCGAAAGAAAATCAAAAGATCGTGGGGACGATAGAATATGGACCGTCCAGTGACCTGATCAATACTGTAACAGACGGTACTTTAAAGGGATTGTTTGAAATAGGGACGGTATTTGTACATCCCGGCTTTCAAAGGAGAGGTATTGGCTCGCTCCTTCTAAATGCCATGCTCCTGACGTTCCTGAATAGAGGCATTGAAGAGTTTTGCTTGGATAGTGGATATGCGGGGTCTCAAAAGGTATGGTCCCATATATTGGGAACGCCTGATTATTGGTTGAAGGATTACTGGGGGGAAGGTTCAGATCATATGATATGGACAAGGAAAGTAAGGGATGTCCCCATAAGATTCAGCTTTAGAAAATCCTGATGTCAAAACAAGCATAGGAGGCAAAGGTGGAACCACTACCTATTAACATTAAAAGGAAGATGGAAGAATATCAAATAGCGGGAGTCAGTATGGTTTTAATTGAAGGTGCTGAAATAAGCAGAACAGACTGCTTTGGTTCCCTCGAAATAGGTTCGACTAGAAGAGTGGAACAGGCATCCATCTTCAATGCTTGTTCCATCAGTAAGTTTTTCACTTCTATGTTGGTAATGACCTTATCGGAACAGGGTATTTTACATATCGATGAAGATGTAAGCAAACATCTGTCAACAAGGATTGTCCCTGCGAAATTTTCGAACGAATTTATTACGCTCAGACACCTACTCTGTCATCAGTCGGGAATTGAAGATCCCAGCAACGGGTTCGGGGAATTAAATCCTCTGTGGGGGGAGCCTGCAATGAAAGAACTGTTGGAAGGGGTGACACCCTATTGCAGTAGTCTGGTTGAAGCGAAAGTGGAGCCTGGAAGAGAGTTTTGTTATTCAGATGCCGGTTATTGCATGATTCAGCTTGTAATTGAAAATGTATTGGGGAAATCCTTTCAAGAGGTGATCCGGGAATATTTATTTCAGCCATTGCGCTTGAATGATAGTACATATGATCTCCCTTCTATCAGGACTCAGTTTTCTTGTGGTCACATGAAGGCTAATAAATTAGTAGAGGGGAAATACCCGATTTATCCATATCCTGCTGCTTCGGGATTATGGACCACCCCGACAGACGTGGCTCAACTGGTTATGGAATTAATGTTTGCTTTGAAGGGAAAGGGAAACCTTCTCTCCTCCTTTGCCGCCCAAGAAATGATAAAGCCTCAGGGAGGAAAGGAATGGGCAGGTTTGGGGGTCTTTCTTGATCCGGGCTGTGAGAAGATTGAGATTTCTTCACTTGGTTGGGGTGTCGGCTTTCAATGCATGATGGTCGCGAATCCTTATGAAGAAACAGGACTTGTGATCATGACAAATACGGACACGGGTGTTCATCAGATGAAAGGGCTGATAGGGGAAGTGTATAGAGCTATTTTCCAAAATAGCAGGTAAGGGATTGGGGTGAATGAATTGATTATTTGGATTAATGGTGCGTTTGGTTCCGGTAAGACACAAACGGCATATGAGTTACATAGGCGAATGAAGGATTCATTTGTATATGACCCGGAAAAAGTGGGATTCCTTTTGAGGGAGATGATCCCTATACAGGCGTCGAAAGGGGATTTTCAAGATTACGCACCTTGGCGGGAATGCAATTATTCAATCCTGAAATATATTGATGAACATTATGATGGTGTCGTCATTGTGCCCATGACGATCGTCGATGCAGATTATTTCAATGAAATTATTGACGAATTAAGGAAAGAGGGCGTAGAAGTCAAGCACGCCATTCTTTGGGCGGACAAAGAAATAATTGAAAAAAGGTTAAGAAGAAGGGGAGAAAGGAAGAATTCATGGGCGGCAAAACAGATCGACAGATGCATGGAAGGCTTGTCAAACAAAACCTTTGAAAATCGTATCCTTACAAACAACCTGGCTGTGGAAAAGGTTGCGGAATCAATTGCAGATCTATTTGAAATTACATTACTGCCCGATGATCGGAGTGAAGTTAGGAAAAGATTCAGCAGAATCAAAACACAAATGAAGCAATTGAGAATATTTTCTTGATTTAAATAGGAGGTGGAGTCAATTTGTATCAGTATTTCAATGGATTGATCATCAGGGAAGGGACAGAAGGGGTTCCTGCTCATTCAGTGGAAGCGCTGTTTAAAGATGCAGGTTGGTCAAGGAATACTCCAGCATGGCAGAAAGAAAAGTTTTCTTTGATCTTTTCGAATTCGACATGGGCCTTCACTGTTTGGGATCAGAACGAGATGATTGGGATGGTAAGGGTGATTTCAGACAAGATCATGGCAGCCAATATAATGGATTTAGTGGTTCTATCTAATTATCGGGGGAGGGGGATAGGAAAGAAACTTGTTCAGCTCTGTGTCGGTAAATTGCCTCATGGAGATTGGTTCGCTCATACCTCTGCGAACAATTTCAAATTCTATGAAATGTGTGGATTCGAGGTGAAAGACTTAAAGGAAAATGGAACATGTGCGTATTATGGTTACATTAAGGCACGTAAACAGGGACATCGGTAGATAATAATTCAGCGAAGTGAAATAAGAACCTCCTTATGATACAGAAAAATGAATGTATTCTAAAATACTTCAGAAAAGGAGCGATCGATATATCAAATTAAGAAATATAAGTAAATATTAAGAAAGGCTCAGAACAAATACTGAGCCTTGTTTGTATGTCGGTTTTTAAAAATTTCTATTTTTTCTCGCTTTTTTTCTAAAGTAACCAATTGTTATTCCGATAATGCCTGCAATAATGATTAGTGGAATGAAAATATAAAATACAACTCCGGATGCTCCAATCATTGAAGTTCCTCCTCTCTAATCGTTCACAATAATATTCCCCACATGTTATTAGTAGAAACGTTTGGATGTGTTTGATGCATGTGATTAAAATACACTACGAATGATAGAGAATCTGTTGAAGATTGTTATGTGTTGAGCACATTTTCATAGACTTGATTGCTATGCCCATACTTTCCTACTTAACATTTCATATACTAGTGTATCCTTCGATTAGAAAGGAGGGAAAGTGTGAATAGAAAATATAGTGACAATAATTGCAACAAATGTAATCCGTACAAGCATGATGATCATAGTGACCATCTACAAGTAGATACATGCAATTGTTGTGTTATTGGTTTAGAGAAGACTATTATGGATCAATTTCGTTGTGGGGACACCATTGGGATTACTATATTTGGAGAGGCATCAGCAGGTATTTTCGTTGGGAGATTTAGAAGTTTGAAAAATAGTGTAGTTGAAATTGATGACCTTCTTGTTCCAGGTACAACAAGTTTTGTACCACTTTGTGATATTGCTAGTATCGAGAAAGGGCTTCAGTTTCAGAATGAACCCATGAAGATTAATAAATAGTATAGTTTCTAAAAGGGATGTTAATCTATTCATTCTCTCAATATAATATAATCATAGATTTTACTATTGAAAGCTCAGAGTTATTCTGAGCTTTCTTCTATTTTTCCTTGATGAATTGCAGGAATCTTGATTTTTACTGTAAACTCTTCTTCCTTATACGTGAAGTCGAGAGAACCCATGTAGTCATGGACAGTATCGTGGATGATTTTTGTCCCAAGGCCTTCGTGCTTATTTTTTGTCGTATGACCGAAACTTTGATATAGCCGGTCAAGGATTGGTGTTGGAATTGGTAAGGAAGGATTCTGGCAAATAATCATATACAGCCCACTTCTCTTATAGAACTGCAGGCTAACGTTTGCCTGCTTACTGGAATGTATTTTCCACTCGGTGGAAGCTTCAATGCTATTTGATAACAGATTCCCAAGCAGTGTGACGATATGTTTATCTTTCATTGGAAGGGTAGAAAATGGCATGTCTGCATCGTAGATCATCGTCACCCCCGAAGCCTTCCCACGATTGTACATTTCCTGGAGGATGCCTGCTACACTGCCCCGTTCTCCTTTAATGGATAGGTTGGTTTCTTCATAACCATCCACCAGGTCATCCAGATAGGCGGCTGCTTCTTCGTGGTGATGGTTTTCCAGCATGTAGTGAATGGAAGCCACATGCTTAAGGAAATCATGGCGTTCACTACGGACTATCCGGAGCGTTTCTGTCAGGTGAGAGCGCTCCTCTTCATATTGCTTTTGGTCATTTATTAGCAGATTCATTTTCATTGCTACATCCCATCTGGCAATTTCGATTCCTATAAAGATCAAGAATATTGCTACCATCAGCCACGATGGTTTCATGGGAATATAGGTAAGTAACAATAATAGTTGGGTTAATGAGAGCAGGATGTGCCATTTTTGTGTGATATCGATCGTATGGATCATCATTTTTTTAAAGAGAAGATAAGAAATGATGAGAATGACCGGGTAAGTGAGATAGTACGGCAATTGCCACGATAAATTCATAAGTATTTGTTCAATATGTATAAATCCGATTAACGATAGTACGAACCAATAGATCATCATTTGTTTCAATGGGGCTCCACCTTTTAGAAATAATGTTGTTGCAGGTACTCTACTTTTTCCTTTGTGATCATGGCCTGAGCATCGAGACCTTCAAACGTGATGATATATGAATTTTTCGCATAAAGGGAGAAATTCTTCACATAGTGTATGTTGATGATGAAGGAGCGATGGGAACGGATAAAATCTCTTTCACGCAGTTCTCCTTCTAATTCATTCAACGTTAAATAGGTTTTGATGCTTTCTTCTTTCGTATAAATCGTCGTGGACCGGCCGGATCTTTCAATGAAGACGATATCTTTCTTTTGTACGATATGTATATCATTTTTTTGTTTTAAATAGAGGCGTCCTTTCAGTTCAGCCGCCTTCGACTTTTCCATTAGACGCTCGATGGATTTCATCAGGCGGTCATTTGTATACGGCTTCATGATGTAGTCATGGACGTTCAACTCGAAGGCGTGAACAGCATATCCACTGTTTGCTGTTACGAAAATGACCGCAATATTGAGAGCATGAGAGTGGATGATATCTGCCAGTTCATATCCAGATAGGTGGGGCATCTCAATATCCGCGATCAGAACGTCGATGGTTTCTTTCTTGATTTGGTCATAGGCTTCCTCGGCTGAGGTGGTGGAAAAGACAATTTCCACACCCTGTACTCGGGAAACGATGCCGTTTAACTTATCTAAATCGATCATTCGATCGTCTACGAGACCAATCTTCATTTCCATTCCCCTCACATTTCTATCATTCTACTTCATTTTACCATTTTTAAAGAAGAATTTGGCATTTTCACGACAAGAAATGGACTTTTCACGACATAAGTAAAGATTCTCCCCCAATTCATTTGTATGATAAAAACATATTAAACATTATTGAGGTGATTGTATTGATTCATATTCATGAAGTGACTAAGACGTTTAAGGATAAAAAGAACTATATAACCGCATTAAAACATGTCTCTCTTTCCGTTCAGAAAGGGGAAGTGGTCGGGCTGCTTGGTGAAAATGGTGCAGGAAAGACCACGCTTCTAAGGGCAATTGCAACTTTACTGACACCTACTGAGGGCACGATAGAAGTTGCAGGTTACGATACCATCGAAGATCCCAACAAAATCAAAACGAAGATCGGTGTGTTATTTGGAGGGGAAACGGGTTTATATGACCGTTTATCTGCAAGGGAAAACCTGCAATACTTCGCTCGCCTATACGGCTTGAGCAAGCATGAAACGAAAGTGAGGATCGATGATCTGTCGAGGATGTTCGGAATGAGGGATTATCTTGACAGGCGGGTAGGAGGATTTTCCAAAGGAATGCGTCAGAAGGTCGCCATTGCAAGGACATTGATCCATAATCCAGATATTATTTTGTTTGATGAACCGACGACAGGTCTAGACATCACATCTTCAAATGTCTTTCGCCAGCTTGTCCATCAGCTGAAGCGTGAAGGGAAGACCATCCTCTTCTCCAGCCACATCATGGAAGAAGTATCCATGCTATGTGACAAAGTCGCCATGATGCATAAAGGGGAATTGGTGTACCAAGGCGATATTGAAGAATTATACAAGACTGAAAAGAGCAGGGATCTTAATTATATCTTTATGAGTAAATTGGTGAGAGGGGATGAGCACTATGCTTCTTAATATCTATCTGAAAGAACTGAAAGACAGTTTCAGAGACCGCAGAACTCTTCTGCTCACCGTCTTCCTTCCGTTATTTATGATGAGTGGACTTGTATTCTTCTATGAGAATATGGTTTCAGGAGGAGAAGGGGAATCCTATGCCCTTGCAGTGGACACCTCTATCAGTCGTGAGCTCTCGGAAATATTCTCAGGATCTGACAATATTGAACTTGTTAAATCAGACAACCCGAGAAAAGCTGTTGAAGAGAGAGAAGCACTTGCCGCCATGATTGTAAGCACGGATTTTATTCAAAGTATCGAGGAAGGAACGGAAGCCGAGATTACTTTAATCGGGGATTCCTTCAGCCAGAATTCAAGCAATCTAATGAATGCGGCTACAAACGCCCTAACCGTCTATGAAAAAGAGGTTACTTCAGAGAGATTAAGAGCAGAAGGGACGGACCTTTCCATCATTCAGCCGTTCACTATCAAACAGCAGGAAGTCTCGGATGATGAGGGAAGCATGTTCCTGCTATCCTTCCTTGTACCTCTTATCCTGGCAATATCCATAGGAGTGGGAACCGCTCCATCAGCTGCAGACTTATTCGCAGGGGAAAAAGAGAAAAAAACGATGGAAGCATTGCTCATGACACCTGTCAAACGTTCCACATTAATGCTTTCTAAGTGGTTGACCATTGCTTCTGTCGGGGTCATCACAGGACTTGTCACCCTCATTGTTCTCGCAGTTGAAATCAGTCTGTTTACAGAAAATCTGAAAAAAGCAGTGTCCTTCGGTGAGAATGTTTATGAAATAGTCGGGATTTCCCTCCTACTGACCGTTGTGTATGCCGTATTTATTGCTTCCCTGCAGATGATCACAAGCATTCTAGGAAAGACCGTCAAGGAAGCAGGCAGCTACAGTGCACCGATCATGATGCTTGCTGCGTTCCCAGGCATGTTCATCACTAATGTCGGACTGAACGAGCTGACATTTAAACATTTCGCCATTCCGATTCTGAACCTCTTCAGTCAATTTAAAGAGTTGTTGATGGGTGTTGTGGATTATCAGCACATCGCCATTACGATTGGAAGCAATCTGGTGATTATGCTTATCATCTTTATGATTGGAAGAGTGATGTTCTTGAAGGATAAATGGGTGATGAACTAAAGCATTTAGAAGCAATCACGTTTATTATTGTGGTTGCTTCTTCAATCGATTATTTAGAATGATAGATTTCTAAAAATTGCTCAACAATTATATTCATATTGAGGAGTTGAGGAGGATCTGGTTTGAAAGAAAATCTGACATTCGCATGGATCGCTTCGTGGTTTGCCCTTTTGGGTCAATTGTTGTTTTTTATTTGTGTAGCACTGTACACCGGTGAGTGGATGTACGTCATGTGGAGTTTTATGGTGAGCATGTCCGCCGGTGTGCCAAGTATGATCCGTACGTGGCAGGCTCACAAAAGAAGACAGCATGAACAACTATGAAAGGAAGTTGAGATGAACGATGAGCAATATCGATAAACGGAACCGCCTGGGTGAAATTCCTTTTCACTACCGGGTCAATAAAGATCTAAGTGTATTTATTGGTTATGAGGGTAAGCAGGTGAAAATTTTGAAGGGGAAAGACGCGGAAAAATTCTTGAAAAGAATACAAGATTCTCGATATGAAAAAAACAAACAGTTAATCATGGCAAAAGTGACAGGGAATTTCAAGAGGGAAAATGAACGGAAGAATTAGATTCCCTTACAAGTCATACCCTATTTTTATGATTATGCAAATTGAATAATATAGTAAGATGAAAAGTGGAAAATCTAAATATTTTTCACTTTTATTGTCGTGACCGTATAATTTTGCAGTGGTTAAACGTTTTACATATGAATTAGAAAAAAATAGAGGGGGATGAATATGCGGGAAACGATAGAAGAATCGTTCACGGAAAAAAACAGGGAATTGGCGAGTGAGTTTCAATCCATGATGGAAGAATTCAAAGAAGGATTATGGAGATATTGCCGATATTTAACGGGGTCACCATGGGATGGGGAGGATTTATTTCAGGATACGATGTTAAAAGCGTTCGGAGGCTACTACCAGCGTTGGCATCCCACAAACCCAAAAGCCTACTTATACCGTATGGCCACTACCACATGGATTGACCGGTGCAGAAAAGAAAAAAGGCATCTGGGTCTCCTTGAAGAAGATGAATTCCTTCAAGATACCCCGAAAGATGAACTGGAAGCAGAAGAAGCTTTACACATCCTATTTGACCACTTTTATCCCCGGCAGGTCGCGGTCTTCCTGTTGAGGGAGGTATTCAGGTTCGATGCCAGGGAAGTGGCTGGCATGGTGAGGACAACACCAGGAGGGGTCTACGCTGCTGTCCGTCGTATGAAGGAAAAACTGAAAACGATTGATGTTCATGAAGGCAGACATCAACAGGCACAACCTGAAACTCACCCGATCATCAAGGCATACCTGAAAGCTATGAATGATGGAGATATTGACGCTGTGATGGCATTGATCAGTGAAGAAGCACAAAATGATGCCGCCCTCGGTTTCCAGGAATTTAACAAAGAAGAGATGCGCTCAGGTTCCATGAAATATGGACTTCCAGTTATGAGGGCTGTGGAATACAGTTTATGGGGACGTAAAGTTATCGTCAAGCTGGCAGATGGCGAGCAAGGTCCTGAAATTCATGACATACAATACCAGGAAGTGGAGAACGGGAAAATCGTGCATCATATCAGTTACTATTTCAGAAAGGAATTGATTTTTGCCGCTGCAGAAGAATTGGGGATCAGGGTTCAGACTGATAAGCCTGTCGTTGATTGGAATTAACTTATATAGTACTGTTCAGGAAGCTAATCCAAAGGTTAGCTTCTTTTTCGTCAAAAAGGATTATCGGTATTGGATAATTATGTTAAAGTGAAAGAGTACTGGAGATTTCTCTATTAATGAATAAAGGATTACATTCAGGAGATCGTTTCGGAGTCGAGTCGATCATCCTGTTCACAGAATGAAAAGTTAAGGAGTATTCAATGAAAGGGTTAATAATCAGAGCACCATGGATCGATTATATTCTTAAAGGGGAAAAGACCTGGGAGATACGCGGTTCTAACACGGCTGTCAGGGGGCGCGTCGGATTAATAAAGAGCGGCACCGGGACAGTCATAGGAACAGTTGAAATCAAAGACAGTATAGAATTGACGTTGGATGATTACCGTGAGAACTCCATTAAGCATGGCGGAGATGGACAGGAAGCGCTTTCACTTTCTTATAAAAGGACATATGCATGGGTGTTGGATCAGCCTTCGATGTTTGATGAACCTTTTCCTTACAAGCATCCAATAGGTGCAGTCATATGGGTGAATCTTTCCAAAGCGATGAATGGCAGACTTACGGAATTATTAGTAGCGGAATGGGAGGAATGTCGAAATGGAAATAAGCGTGAAAGATAATGTTGTCATCGCAATACGAGAATATAGAGTGGAAGACTTTAACTATATTCATCATTTAAACTCAGACGAACAGTGGAATAACCTGGTGGAGAAGAAAGATAGTACAAAAAGTGCCTGGAACAACTCTAGTATCGCCTATGTGGCATTACATGAGGGAGAAATCATCGCCTATATCAGGGGATTGACCGACCAATCCATCACCCTTTTTATCTGTGAATTACTGATCCATCGGGAGTTCCGTGGGAAGGGTATTGGTGACGCACTGCTGCAGTACGTACATGGGTTATATCCGGATACGAGAATAGAGATGCTCGCTAGCAGCACCTCCCATACGTATTATGAACAAAAAGGATACAGACCGTTTTATGGATTCAGGAAAACCTTTCAGGAGCATTAAGGATGGCTGTGGAAGAGGAGAATCAGGGGGATGACAATGGAAAAAATATATATGCTTCACGGTTTTATGGGCACGGCACGTACGCACTTCTCAAATCAGATTGCATACTTTGAAGATCGCTACGAGCTTGTACTACTTGATTTGCCGGGACATGGGGATTCAACAACAGAGCCTTCCGATAACTACATTGAAGATACCCTTCATTATCTATATTCAATTATAGAGGAAAAAGGTGAAGGTTATATTTTGGGGTTGTCACTGGGAGCATCGCTGGCCATACATATCGCTTTACGTAAGCCGGAACTTGTGAAGGGGGTCATTCTGACTGGTTACTCTCCTCATATTCCTGAAGAGTTGAAAGAGATTATGGAGAAACAGAATGATTACTTCCTGCATATTGAAGAGAATGACGAAGAAATTGCACTGCATTTTCTGCAACTGCATGGGGGTAAATGGAAGGAAACGATTCAAAGAGTACTTCACACAATGACCTATCATTATCCCGCCGTTACAAATGAGGACTTCCAAAGCCTCACAAGGCCAGTACTGGTTCTGAACGGAAGTCATGATGTGCATGAAGTGGAATCCGTTGCTTATATCAAAAAATCAAATCCGGAAATTGAGGTTGGCTTACTCCCGAATGCAGGGCATACAGCAAATATTGATGAACCGGATGAATTCAATTCAACAGTACAAAAGTTTTTAGATCGAATAAATTAGTCAGATAAGTAGGATTGCATTTCATTCCCATCTTCATCATATGATCTATGAGGGGGAGATAGTAATGACGTGGTTCGTTGTTTTAATTGTTGGGATCTTGTTATTTGCATTAGTTATAGATATCAGACGTAAAAGAGGAGGAAACGACCGGCACACCCCGGGGATAGATCCTGGTGCGAAACCAGGGGAAGACAGAAACTACACCATGGGTGGCGGTCGTGACTCTGGTGGCGGGACGGGGCAGTAATGAGACACTGACAATAATTCTAAAATCCCTGTGACCTTATCCATTTCGCCTCTATTAAAGTATTGAAAAGTCCAGTATCTAGAGACTGGGCTTTTTGTTATTCCATGACCTGCATTAACCAAATTATTCCAAAATCCCAATCATTCTACTAGAGCAAGCATATAACTAATAGAGTAATACGATTATACTAAAGAAAGGGGGGAATGATTTGGCTCTGCAACTAATGAAAATCCAGGCTACTGCTACTTCCACCATTTCCGTCTCACCAGATACTGCAAGGTTCTTCAATGTTACCACTGCTGAAACGGCTGCAGGTGCAACGTTGACTATTGATGCAGGAGATTTCTTTGAAGACACTGGAGCTGCTGCGACGGATCTTCCTGCGTTGGCTGCCAGTAACAGTTATGTGAATTTGTACATCAATGGTGCACTTCAGATGGAGGGGATTTATACGTACACACCTGGTGCAACTGGGGTCGGTTCTTTAGCCATCGATGTCCCGGCAGGTGGAGGTTCCATCATCCAGGATTCTTCGATTGTGCTTGAGGTGATCAACTACGTACCAACCGCTTCTACAACTATTGAAACTTAGTGATTGAAGAGCGATGATTTGTCATCGCTCTTATCTATTCTCTATGAATTAAAATATATTGTAAGATGACCGGTACTCCTGCAGCAGGGAGGTCCGCTGAATTCAGTGTGAGCAATCCCTCTCTTACCTTATATAAAGATGGCGGCTGAAGCATGGCATTTACAAAGAGATTCATATACGAGACTTGTTGTGGGCAAAGAATCCCGGACGTACTATATTCCTCGGAACGATCCTGATTAGTGAAATTCCTTTTGGCTCCATCAGAATATGCGACATACTGAAAGGTCGTGGTCTTAAGGATGCCGGGAGTTTGTGGTATCGGAACTGGTGGATAAATTGTATGACAGCTCTTTGGAGGGAATTCTGGTATGCATCGGATGCCCTGATTGACATAGCGTTGAGCCCTACTTTTTTTTCTCAATTTCCTTCCTCCAATTTCAGATTTTCTTTTTGATATAGTTAATGTATGTCATAAATAGAGTATAGTGATTTAATGCTTGCCCTTTTTCCTAATTTCCTGTAAGAAAATGATTGTCTTCAAAAAGGTAATTTGAAATAATTGGTAGTATTCAAGTGGTAGAGGAGGTTTTTGTTTTGAATTTAACACATACCCGGTTACTGGTGAAGGATTATAGAAAATGCTTCCTTTTTTATAAGGATGTTTTGGGATTTGAGGTATCCTGGGGAGATGAAGACTCTAAGTATGGACAATTTAGAGTAGGACAGTCACATTTAGGTATTTTCGAACGGAAACAGATGACGGATGCACTAGGTACTGAAAACAATCAAGATGCATCTCTTGTCGACCATGTTGCATTGATTTTTGAAGTAGAAAGTGTAGAGGAATCGTATGAAAAACTGAAAGAAAAAGTGGAATTTATCACAATGCCCATGGAAAAAGTTGAGTGGGGCATGAGGGTCGCTCATTTCCGCGATCCCGAGGGTGCTTTACTAGAAATCTATGAAAATATTTAAGGTGAAGATATGTTGATCAAGAGAATTTCCTGCAGAGTGAGAGAGTATCAGAAAGAATCATTCTTTGAATCTCAAAAGCAATGGAGCCGTCTACATTCGATGAAGGGGTTCATTGGACAATTAGGTGGCTGGCGCTATGATCCAAACCTCACTGCTTGTGTGTTTGCATTTTGGGAAACCCGAAAGGATTACAACTTATTTATGGAAAAAACGCATGATGAGATTTTTTTCGATTCTGCTCAAGGAAGCACTTATTCCTCTATAGAGGTTCAATTGTATGAGGGAATCAACTCTGTTTTGAACTCGGCAGGGGAGATGAGTGATCTCATACGTCTAAGTCAATTCATTCACGTGACAGTAGGTCAGGTAGAAGATAAAAAGGAGCACTCTGTCAACATTCAGGAAGCAATCTGGAATTCAGGAAGGGATGCTGAACAAGGATTGATTGGTGGTACATATGCTTTTTCTCAACAAGAAGTGAATCAATTCCTGGTCTTAACCGGGTGGAAAGATGAAATTTCATATCGGAAAAATCTTGAAAGCGATTTTTCTTTGACTTCAGCTGAGGAACCGTTAAAGGACTTCGTGGAGATCAAAACTGAAGGAATGCATGTGGAAAATGCCTGGCGTGTACTTAAGAAATCAGAACTTTAAGCTGGATATGTATCAACGCCAATCTCTAAATGCCAGTTGACCTCTCCTTTCAGAAATAGGAGGAAACTAAAATGACCAATTTAACAGGTAAAATAGCCATCGTTACGGGAACAAGCCGTTCAAAGGGAATCGGAGCAGCAATTTGCCGATCACTTGCCATTGCAGGAGCCGATATTTTCTTTACCCATTTTAGTTCATTTGATGAAATGACTGGGAATGGTGCAGATCCTGGCTTTCCTCATCAATTAAGTAAGGAACTGCAAAAAAATGGCGTGCGGGCTGCCCATATGGAGCTGGATCTGGGTGAAGGAACGGCTCCCGCTCGTTTAATGGATCAGGTAGAAGAAATTCTAGGTACACCTTCGATATTAGTGAATAACGCGACGTACGAAGCTCCGGCAAGTTATTCCACGTTGGATAAAGATATTCTGGATAAACATTATCAAGTGAACAACAGCGGGACACTTTTGTTGACAACGGAGTTTGCCAAACGATTTGAAAAAGCTGTCCCCCAAATGGGACACGGCCGGATCATCAATATGGTTTCAAAAGGACCAGACCCCAATAACCTAGCCTATATCGCTACAAAAGGAATGTTGATATCCATTACAGAACCATTATCAGTTGGACTTGCACCTATCGGGATCACAGTGAACTCGGTAGATCCGGGACCGACAGATTCAGGTTGGATCTCTGATGAAATAAGGGAACATCTGCTACCTCTATTTCCAACCGGCCGTATCGGCCAACCGGAAGACGCTGCAAAACTGATCAGCTTCCTGGCCAGCGAAGAATCCGCCTGGATTACAGGACAACTCATAAAATCCGAAGGCGGCTTTTTAGGAAAATAATTGCTGGAGGGACGGACCTCTAAAGTGAAAATAGAGGTCCGTCCCTCTATTTACAAATTTATCTAATAATGAAAATGTTGCGGGGAGGGATAGTAAGTTTATGGAACCAACTAATTGCTGATTAATTTGATTTTTTAAATTAATAAGGATTTTGTAATGAGCTTAAATTGCCTGTGTATTATAGGTTTATTTGTTATGCTCTTTATGGAATCAGGCAATTAGAAGGAAGCTTACTGTCCTGATATCAAGATGAAATGTTCATGAAGGTTAAGCACCGCCAGCACTATATTGACGGTGGTGGACCCTTTATGGGTTATATGTTGATCATGATTCATGACTGTGAGAAGGAATACCCTTCTTGTGGTCTTTTTTTATTGTAAAAAATGAATAGGAGTAAATCTTTTATTTGGCCTGTCCATAAATAGCGTAACTTCATTTCGAACGAAAGAAGGAACGCATATGTTGGAGTTAAAAGTAAATAGAATCAAAAAATATATGGAAGCGACACTCGTCGTAGAAGATGTTTCTCTTGAAGTATATCAAGGAGACAAAGTAGGAATCGTCGGGGAGAACGGATGCGGGAAGAGTACGATCATGAAACTGATCGCCGGTATTGAGCCGATGAATTATTATCCTGGATACCCACAAACCTCAAGCTACGGTTATGACGAAGGTCTCATTCACATGTCAAAGGGGGCAACCAGTGCGTATTTGGAACAATCCCCTGTCTACCCAGAAGGAATGAAGGCTAGGGATGTACTGTATTCAGCATTCGAAGAAGTAGATCGAATAGAAGTAAAAATGCGTAAATTGGAAAATGACCTGAGCGTGTTGGAAGGGAATGAACTTGATAAAGCTTTGAGTCGATATAGTGAACTCATTCAATTATTTGAAGTAAAGGGAGGTTATGAGAAGGAAGAGAAAATAAGCAAGGTCTGTACAGGGCTTCAGCTTACAGAAAGCTTGTTGGAGCGTGACTTTGACCTGTTAAGTGGCGGGGAGAAAACCACTGTCGGGCTTGGGAAGCTTTTAATTCATCAGCCCGACATCCTGCTCTTGGATGAACCGACGAATCACCTTGATATGTTATCGGTTGAATGGCTGGAAGGCTTTCTGAAGAGTTATAAAGGCATGGTACTCATTGTCTCCCATGATCGCTATTTCTTAGATAACGTAGTGACAAATATTGTAGAGATCGAGAATAAAAAATCGATTTCATATAAAGGGAATTACACATCTTATGTTCTTCAAAAAGAAGAGAATTTGAGAGTCCAATATGAGCATTTCAAGGAACAGCAAAAGAAAATCAAACGCATGGAACATACAGTGATGAGCTTACGTGATTGGGCATTGAGGGCTGATAACACGAAGTTCTTTAAAAGGGCAGCAAGCGTCCAAAAGAAACTGTCCAAGTTGGAGCTTATCGATAAACCCATTTTCGACAGTAGGAACATGCATCTGGATTTGAAAGCTTCAGGCAGATCAGGGAAAGAAGCCATTAAAGGAGTTGGTTTATCTAAACAGATTGACGATAAGTTGATTTTTGCTAAAACCGATGTGATGGTCCGTTATGGAGAAAGAGTTGCCATGCTGGGTCCAAATGGGAGTGGCAAATCCACATTCCTGAAAATGCTTATAGGTGAAGATCATCCTGATGGAGGCACACTCCAGTTCGGTGCAAATGTCAATGCGGCCTATTTACCTCAGACTATACTATTTAATAATGAGGAAGCAAGCGTCCTTGATACTTTCAGGGAGGATATTTCCATAGTAGAAGGGAAGGCGCGGGAATATCTTTCAAGGTTCATGTTTTATAAAGGAAGTGTATTCAAGAAAGTGAAACATCTTTCGGGAGGGGAGCGAGTCAGATTAAAACTTGCGATGTTATTGTTTCAGGATATCAATCTATTGATTTTGGATGAGCCGACGAATCATCTTGATATTGATACGATTGAAACGATTGAGGAGGCCCTGGACGAATTCAGCGGTACCATTTTCTTCATCTCCCACGACCGTTATTTTATCAACAGAATGGCTGAGAGAATCATCGCGGTTGAAGAGCATACATTAAAAAGTTACAGTGGCAATTATGATGAATATAAACGGGAAATAGAAAAGCGGGGCAAAGAAAGGGATTGTATTTGAATTTAGTAATAGGGAGGGACGGACCTCGAAAAGAAGGTCCGTCCCTCGCATTTCAAAGTAATATTTTCTTGACAATGTTTACCAGTAATGGTTATGCTTTAATTAAACACTGGTCAATTAAAGGAAGTTGAATTCTATGTCACCAAGAAAAGCTGTTGAACAAGAACTTACGAAGGAAATGATCATGTCGGCTGCTCGAGAGTTATTCCGCAAAAAAGGCTACCAGCAGGTTTCCATAAGGCAGATTGCCACCGTACTTGGATACAGTCATGGATCGATATATTATCACTTTAAGAACAAAGCTGATTTGTTTTATGCGATAATTGAAACTGATTTCAAGCTGTTAGATCGATGGCTAGACGACGTGATTAACCTAAATCTGGATAACAAAGGGAAGCTAAAACAAGTACTCCTTGCTTATATCAGATTTGGACTGACACATAAGAGTCAATATGAAATGATGTTTTTACTGTCTGATGCCGAAGTGAAAAGCTATGTTAACAAGGGACCGAACGAATCTTACGAGAAATTTGCCCGTACTCTCATCCAATTAAGCAATAGAAAAGTCACAATCCAGCAGGCATGGTCCATTTTCTTATCGTTGCACGGATTTGTCAGTCATTACTGTCGTTGTGAAGAAACGTATGTCGAAGTAGAGAATCTTGCAGAGTCACATGTGAATTTTATCCTGAAATCCTTAGGGTAAAATTTTTTATACTTATTTGACCATCGGTTAATTAATGGAGGGGGATTGGAAAATGAAAAAGGCAATGGTAGTTGGTGCTTCCGGAGGAATGGGCTATTCACTTGTGTTGGAATTGGTAAGCAGGGGAATAGAAGTAGTGGCTTTTGCAAGAGGGAAATCCAAGTTATCCCATTTATATTCAAGCATTAGAAGTGTATCTATACAGACGGGGGACGCTATGAATAGAGAGCAGCTGATTCATGCTTCAAATGGGTGTGACGCAATCTTTCACGCATTGAATCTTCCTTATGAAGATTGGAAAGATAAGTTAATTAGTGTTACAGAAAATATTATTTTTGCCGCAGAAAGAAACAATGCCAGGTTGGCTGTGGTGGATAATATTTATGCATATGGAAGAAGTGGAGGGAAAAAGCTTACAGAGGATTGGGAAAAGGATCCTCAAACCCGAAAAGGTAAACTTCGCTTAAAAATGGATGAACGATTAAAGCAGGCTACTATTCCAACCTTGAACTGCCATTTCCCGGACTTTTATGGACCTAATGCTACCAATACCTATATTCACTTCACCTTACAACAGCTTTTAAAGAAGAAAAAAGCGGGGTTTGTTGGTCCTAAACATATTCTCAGGGAATTCATTTACACTAAAGATGGAGCTAGGATGATGGTGGACTTGGCTATCCGCAATGAGGCATACGGTCAAAATTGGAATATACCGGGTGGTACCGCGTTTACCGGAAAAGATATTGAACATGAGTTGAAGAATATTCTCGGCGAAGAAAAGGAACTCTACTTTATATCGAAACCTTTGTTTACAATTTTTGCTCTGTTCGCAGGGAAAGGAATGAGAGAAGCATTGGAAATGCAGTATATCAATTCTGAACCTACTATACTATCAGGTCAAAAATTAGAGAGTTTTCTCGGCAATGTAATCACCACTCCATTCGAGCAGGGAATAAGAGAAACGATAGCGTTCATGGATGTATAATTCTAAATAAAAGAAAATACTTTTTTCAGAGGCTAAACGTACTATACGTAGAAATGAAAGCTGGGAGGGACGGACCTCGAAAAGAAGGTCCGTCCCTCTTCCCGTAAAAGTGATATAATGGGTGTCTGAAAAAATATGTGTAAAGGCGTAGGTGTAAATGAAATACATATGGAAGCAATATATGAAAGTCCCATTTGTTTTGAAGATGTCTGTTGGGTTCCTGTTAGGGATCATCATAGGACTCGTCTTTAAGTCAGATGCTGAAATTCTGAAGCCATTCGGAACGGTGCTCATTCACCTTCTGAGCTTGATAGCCATCCCGGTGATTTTCCTCACTGTAGTGCAGGCGGTGAACAAGATGAGTGTGACCCAGCTTGGTCGGATGGGGTGGAAGCTGATTCTATATTATGCAGCTACCACGGCAGCAGCGGTCTTCATCGGTCTTGGATTAGCGTTTTTGTTCAACCCAGGGACGAACTTAGAGCTTCCTAATGCCCAGGTGGAGGAACCAAAAGCTCCACAGTTCGGAGATGTACTGCTCCAGATCATCCCTGATAATCTATTCCAGGCTTTTGCAGGTGGCGATACTCTGGCGATCATGTTCCTTGCGATCATTATGGGGATAGCCATATCGTGGATGAAGTTCTCTCAAGAAAGTAAGCTGAGGGAATACGGTGAATTACTGGATAATGTTTTCGCTGCCTTCAATGAAATGTTTTATATTCTCCTGAAAGGGGTTCTGGCATACGCGCCGCTTGGTGTGCTTGCTATCAGTGCTGCGACATTTGGTCAGCAGGGGTGGGATACGATTCAATCCCTCTTAAAGTTTGTAGGAGTCTTTTACCTGGGAATTCTTATACTCTGGATTATAGTATATGCTGGCTTCTTAAAGCTGACGGGTAATCCGGTTATCACATTTTTCAAGAAGACGAAAGAAGCATACAGTACTGCCTTTTTCACTTCAAGCAGTATTGCATCTCTACCGGTAGCCATTCAATCAGCCAAGAAAGCCGGTATATCTGATAAAACGGCGAATTTCGCATTACCGTTGGGGGCCATCTTTAATTCAGACGGGGGAGCTCTTAGGATGGGCGTATCGATTGTATTCGCGGCAAACGTCACGAATTTACACCTTTCTGTTACAGACCTCTTGATGATCGTTTTGGTTGGAACTTTACTATCAATTGGAACGTCAGGAGTCCCCTCTGCAGGATTGATTACATTATCGGCCGTGTTAACGATGTTCGGATTACCACTCGAAATCGTTGCTCTCATTGCAGGAGTCGATGCCATCATCGGAATGGGTGGAACGGCATCTAACGTAACCGGCGACATTGTAGGAGCCGCGGTGGTTGATCGATCTGAAGCGAACGGGTAAATAAGAAAGAGGGACGGACCTCCATTAGGAGGTCCGTCCC
>NZ_JAHWGH010000017.1 GCF_019334305.1 Rossellomorea orangium | reverse complement strand
GCTCGCTTTCCGCGGGGCTGGCGGTGAGCCTCCTCGGCTGCGCCTGCGGGGTCTCACCTGTCCAGCGTTTCCCGCAGGAGTCGAGCACCTTCCGCTCCGATCAACTTACGAAAAGTTTGACTATCACAAAGGAAATGTGGAGATTGCGTATGCCACTGCTTATTCATTCGTTATAGTTACCCATTTTATTTCATAGTCCCTTACTCTTTTTGAACTGATGGTCACAAACCATTTTGCTCTGTCAACTACTTACTACTTGAGAGGGTGAAGGGAACTGCGTAGACTCCTACGGAAAGCAGGACTGTTCCCTTCACCCTCCTGCACTACAACTTAAATGACAGAGCATCGTAAATCTTAGTTTGTATGCGAATAGCAACAATCTTTGTGAAAACAGCTTTTTAATTTGATCTTTACGCTTCTTCACTTTCTAAGAGAACTTCACTTTTATCAGGATATGTTTTTTCAATATGCTGTTCTCCCCAGGCACATAACATGTCCAAAGGCTCTTTTAATGACCATCCGTATTCTGTCAATTCGTATTCGACCTTTGGAGGGACTTGATTATAAATGATCCGATTGATGACGCCATCTGCTTCCAGCTCCCTTAATTGCTGGGTCAGCATTTTCTGTGTTATACCCGGCATCAACCGTTTTAATTCGCTGGTCCTCCGTTTATTTTTGATTAGATGGCAAAGAATTACAACCTTCCATTTTCCTCCAATCACTTCCAGGGAAGCTTCAACCGGTATATTGTACTTTTTCAATTACTAAACCTCCTCATCCGAGTTCTAATTATATATAGAATTGGCTGTAAGGATGTCGAATATCCCAATCGCCTTAAGGTAAATGTCACTAATAGTATAACGTACATATCCAAAAGATCCATAGGGTACTTTTTGGTGCCTGTAAAGCCGTTGAATTAAAAAGCCTTCCATAATGAAATGGAAGGCTTTTTAATGTGAAACATTTTTAATTAATGACCACCTGGGTAACCAGAGTGAAGGACAGTCATAATTGTAAACCATCCAAAAACACCTAATGTTGCAAGTGAGAAAAGAATTCCCATTGCATTCTTGTTTTTGAAAGTGCTTACTACTGCAAATAAAGCTAATAAAGTAACCAGTGAAGTAATAATTACAAGACCCATTTATATGACCCCTTTCATTAAAATGCGTTTTACTGACCTCTTGATAACAATATGTACATAAATGCACTCATTAACATTTTATAGTTTTTTTTCCTTTTTGTCGAGGTCAAATATTGACACTTCTATGTCTACCTTGCGACTTCCATGTTTTTATGAAGCTGGAAGTTCTGATACAATTAATGTATCACAAATGGAGGTGAAAACGTTGCAGTGGAAACAAATCCCATTAGGCCCTTTGCAAACCAACTGTTATATCTTATGGAACTCTAGCAAGGATTGTCTTGTCATTGATCCCGGTGGTGAAGGGGAGAAACTGATTGACTGGTTGGAAAGTCAATCGTTGTCCCCGTTAGCCATTCTCCTCACACATGCTCATTTCGATCATATCGGAGCTGTTGACGATATAAGGAGGAGCTTTGACATCCCAGTTTATGTTCATGAAAAAGAAGCTCAGTGGTTATTGGATCCCTCTTTAAATGGTTCCCAGCTATTCATGATGGGTGAGTTGATCAGACTTAAACCGGCTGATTACATACTGACAAATGAAAAGAATTTAACAATCGGAGACTTTCAGCTCCAGTTGTTCGAAACACCAGGTCATTCACCTGGTAGTATTTCTTATTATGTACAAGAAAGTGGAATTGTATTAGCAGGAGACACACTGTTTATGGGGAGTATCGGACGTTCCGATTTACCAGGTGGAAATCACAAAGAGTTACTGGCAAGCATTCATGAAAGGTTATTGACCCTGCCTGAAGAAACAAAGGTTCTTCCTGGACATGGTCCTGAAACATCAATAGAAGCAGAAATGGACTCAAATCCATTTTTAAACGGCTTCTAAAAAAACCCCTTCAGCAATCAGCTGAAGGGATTTTTTTTAGTGTCCTCCTGCACCCGGAGTCATCATAAAGGTCGTCCAATAAGTAAAACCTGCAAAGAACACTGTTAAGTATGCACCGAAAACATAAATATACATGCGTTCGGACAGTTTTAAATAGCTAAGCATAATGAAGAATCCGGTTTGGCCTAAAAAGATTAATGATGTTGTGGTCATATCACCAAGATAGAACATAACGGCAAAAATACCAGTCCAAAAACCTAGAACTCTAAACATACGATCCATATGTAACCCTCCTTTGCACCCTAAGTCCATCACTCAATATTATAAATGAATACTACCATAAAAGTAAATAAGTGTTTGATGTTAGTTTGTGACGAATAGGTGTAATCTAACCCTTAAAATTTTATTTATCCGTTTTTTACCCTTGTTACTTACTTCCACAATGCTCAAAATGTGAAACCTTCCCGTTTACTGAAGGGGGCCTCTACCTGATATTGAGTTGTAATCAGCTTTAAAACGATAGCAACCCAAGAAGAATTCACTCCGTCCATTCTCTGTAAAAAAATGTTCACAAATTCCCAAGGGAAATTACTGTACAAAAGTTATACAATTAATATACAATATGTTTAACAAATCTTAGAAACTTGAAAGTTAAATTTGAAGGAGGTCAAGAAAGTGAATAACCTTACATTTTTTACTTATCCAAGCTGTACCTCTTGCCGAAAAGCCAAAAAGTGGTTAACCGCACATTCTGTTGATTTTGATGAGAGGCACCTTTTTAGAGAGACACCGACTCATAAAGAACTAATGGAATTGTTATCCCTTACGACAGAGGGACTTGATGAGATCCTCGCCACTCGAAGCCAAACCTTTAAAGAATTAGGGAAAGATGTGAATGATTTGCCACTGTCCGAAGTGATTAAATTAATCATTGATGAACCGAAGCTTCTTCGCAGGCCACTTCTGACAGACGGAAAAAAACTGGTGGTCGGCTACAACCCGGATGGACTTCAGAGTCTTGCGAATAAAAACAGAACATTGAAGAAAAGCAGCTGAATATAAAAGGCAGTCACTTGAATTTTTCAAATGACTGCCTTTTTCAATGGTAAGTGTCGGGGCTGACCAAGCCGCCTCCGCTTTTGGATTATCCAGCTGCAGGGGCTTAGAGGCTCGAGGTCATAAGCTAAGGCACCCCAAAAGGCAAAGAGCGCCTTCCGGGATGCCTCATCTTATGCTTGTCGCCTCTGGGCAAAGCCCCTTCCGCTTTTAAAACTGGGCTAGCTGGATTCGAACCAACGCATGTCGCAGTCAAAGTGCGATGCCTTACCGCTTGGCTATAGCCCATTGAATCTTCTTTACAAAATATAGTATGTTTCAATTTTAAGGAACTATTCATGTATTTTTTTAAAAAGTTTTCGGGATGCATTGCCTGTAGTAATAGGGGTTTGGCTGATATCGATAATGATATGGGGAGTAATTGTGCTGTGTTGTCCGGGCTGGTGGATACCTCTCAGGTTCTAAGCAACTCGGACCGATATAGGTGCCCGGCTTCACCTTTTCTGTCGTTTTGATCCACGCGCCTTCATTCATGCAATAGTTTTTCGCCATGACACTTGAAGGGGTGAGCTTCAAGATATCCGAACCTAGTATCACTTCCGGGGTAGGCGCATTGAAGATTGCCAATAGGTGAGTACGGTCCTTGGTCGCCTCCTCGTAATGCCACCAGCCTTGAGGTATGTTTGCAACTTGTCCCGGGGATATAGAGTAATTTTGTATTTCCTTTGTAAATGGATTAAGAATCGATACTGTAGCCGCACCTGAAATGCAATATACCAGCTCGGCAGCATTTTGATGATAGTGGGGCTCTACAAAGTTATGTTTACTTAAATAGATATCAAGCAGGGATGTTTGATCCAATGTATTTAATTGGCCTACTCCCAAAATATTGATCAAGTTTTGATGGTCTTTTTTAAATAGAGTACTTTTGTTAACATCATATGAGAATTGTACATCTGGAGAGGTGTAATCCATATATTTCGTCATGAGAAGGGTCACCGCTTTCGAATGAATGTTTTCCTTCATAATATATGGGTGGGCGATTAATATGTGATTCGAAGAGAAAGAGAAGATACTTCAATGCAAGATTTAAAAAAGTTTGTGGAAAAAGAAGGAATTTGTAACAAAATGTCGTATATCTTAAAGTAAGAAATAAGAAAGGTGGTGCACATCCATATTTCACTCAGTCGAATCTTTATCGGAAGTGATGATTGGAGAAGCATTCAGCAATGATGCAACAGATATTCATTTGATACCCAGAACGAAAGAATACTTGATTCAATTCAGGAAACTCGGGGGTTTGGTGCCATTCCAGACCATCGACGAAGATCAGGCAGAACGTCTGATTGCCCATCTGAAGTTCATGGCTTCCATGGATATCGGAGAAAAACGCAAACCTCAAAGTGGCTCTTTCAGCCTTACCGTCAGAAATACCCCTCTCTCTCTCAGAATATCAACCCTGCCTACGACACATTTAAAAGAAAGTCTCGTCATTCGGATACTCCCTCAAAAATACCAGATTCCCATTGAGAAAATGTCTCTTTACCCTTCTTCTGCCAAGAAACTTCTTGCCCTGCTAATGCATTCCCATGGCCTCATCCTGTTCACTGGACCGACTGGTAGTGGTAAAACCACTACGTTATATTCACTCGTTCACCACTGCTCCGTGGTATTAAACCGAAATGTGATCACCCTGGAGGATCCCGTCGAGAAGCAGCATGATGAAATGGTTCAGATCCAGGTAAATGAGAAAGCAGGGATTACGTATTCCACGGGATTAAAAGCAATCCTGCGACACGACCCCGACATTATCATGGTGGGGGAAATCCGCGATCGGGAGACGGCAGAAATCGCTGTTAGGGCAAGCTTGACGGGGCACTTGGTGATTTCAACCATGCATACAAGAGATGCAAAAGGGGCGATTTACCGCTTAATGGAATTAGGAATCGAGTGGCATGATATCGAGCAGACCCTGCTTGCTGTATCCGCTCAAAGATTGTTGAAACTTTTATGTCCGATCTGCAAAGGGGAGTGTGGCGGACAATGTTTAAGAGGGGAAAAGCGGAACAGGGCATCGGTATATGAAATCATTACGGGAAGTGCCTTGAAGAAAGTATTGAAAGAGGCAAGGGGTGAAATTGTCCAACACAAGTACCGCACACTGCAAACATTAATCTGTAAAGGGGTGGCACTAGGTTTTGTTTCAGAGAATGAATATAGGAAATGGGTTCATGAAGAAAAGCGATGATCAAGGTAAATTTCTAAAGAGACTTGGTGATTTACTTCAAAAGGGATATACCTTTATGGAAGCCATCGACTTTCTTTTGGTACCAAAGGAGAAGAAAACCATCAAATTAAAAAGGAGATTGGTTGCCTCACTCCAGAAAGGTGAATCCATTTCCACTGTGATGAGTAAACAATTAAACCTTCCCAGTCACGTCAGCGCACAAATTTTTTTCGCCGAGCATCATGGTCAAATGGGCCACACTTTGTCTGAAGCTGGGACCTATCTTATTAAAAGAAGGAAAAATCAACAGCAGCTGCAAAAAGTCTTCCAATACCCACTAATGCTGATCTTCATTTCCATCATCATGATGGTGCTGCTTCGCAAAGTGCTTTTTCCAAGATTTCAGTCCCTGTATTCTTCAATGGGCTATGAACCTTCAGCAAAACTTACGTATCTTTTACACTTTATCGAAAACTTCCCAATGGTATTAGGTGTAGTTTTTTTTATTCTCCTATTTTCCACCATTCTTTTCTTTCTTTTTAAAAAGCGAATTTCCCCTCCAAAACTTTCGGCAGCCTTAAGCAGACTTCCAATTTTTTCGTTTTATATAAAGCTGGGTCATTCCTACTTTTTTTCCCGGGAATTAAGTTTTCTTCTCTCAAGCGGAGTATCCATTACTGAATCCTTGCTCATCATCGAGAGTCAATCATTCCGTCCGACATTGCAGTACATTTCCAGCCAGTTCATACAAAAACTTAAAGCAGGTATACCTTTTCATGAGTGTTTTACTTCTCTGCCATTTTTTCAGGAAGAATTGCCGTTCATCGTTCATCACGGTCAAACGAACGGAAGGTTGGCAGAAGAACTTCGTGTTTACAGTGATATCTGCTTTCAGGATTTAGAAGAAAGAACGCATACATGGCTCAAGTATATCCAGCCTGCGATTTTTACTATTGTCGGACTATTCATCATGGCGATCTACTTCTCCATTATGATGCCACTTTTTCAAATGATGCAGGGGATATGAAAAAAATTATTTCCAGGAGGACAAATATGCTCAAAAATGAAAAAGGTTTCACTTTGATCGAGATGATGATCGTTTTACTCGTCATTTCTGTTTTGCTTTTCATTACAATCCCGAATGTGACCAATCAGAGTAATTCCATTAATTCAAAAGGCTGTGAGGCATTTATTCATATGGTCGAAGGGCAAATTGAAGCATATAAGATGGACGGGAATACTGATCCGGTGACCATTGATTCTCTTGTTACAGATGGTTATCTGAACGATGAGTATAAAGCATGTCCTGATGGGAGAGCCATCACTGTGAATGCGGAAGGAAAAGTGGTGACTTCCGATTAATGATAGTGGTAAAGCTGAAGCAGGTTATACCCTCATAGAAATGCTCATCGTCTTGATGATCTTCACCATTCTCCTTTCATGGGTCGGCTTTTCTGTCCTGCCTTTAAAAAGCCACACTGAAAAGGAGCTCTTCATTTCCCAGCTCGAATCGGATCTTTACCAGATTCAAAGCTACAGTGTCAACCATCAATCACTGATTTTCTTGACTTTTTATCCACTAACCAATAAATATGTTGCGAAAACGGAAGCGAGACAAACGGTTGTATCAAGGGAGCTTCCTGCAGGAATTGAGATAGCTGCCAGGAACAGCCTCGAAGAGATCACTTTTTATCCTGATGGAAATACGAACAGATTTGGCAGTGTGAATTTTAAAACGGAACATGAGACTATGTACCTCATGTTCCAAATTGGCCAAGGGAGATTTTATGTACAAGAATTCTAAAGGTTTCTCACTTACTGAAACGCTTGTCGCTTTTAGTTGTACCCTTATGATATGTGGGTTGTTTATACCCTTTCTCATTCAATACATGCACCGCCTTCAACAGCTTCAGTATGAAGTGGAAGCGCTGAAATTTCTTAGGGAAAGTGTAGAGAAAGCGATTGTTACGCATGAATTTTCTACTCATGCAAGAATGTATAAGGGGGTCAGGTATGAGGTCGCTTGGAAAGATGGGAGTGGTGATGAAGCTTGCGTTCGCTACGATAGCCGGGAGATTTGTACATCACAAAAAAGATGAACGGGGGTTTACATTGGTTGAAGCCCTGTTAAGTTTTAGTGTATTTTGCATGATATCCTTCAGTCTTCCTCTTATGATGAAGGGCTTTATGATGATAAAGAATGATTTGGTCCCACCCCATTATTATGAGTGGAATTTATTCAATGAGAGCGTTAGGAACGAATTAAAGAATGTGGAAGCTGTAGAAATCGCGCCACAGCACATTTCATTTGTGATGGATGGAGAAACGATTCTATATGAAACCTACGATCAATCCATTCGAAGGAGGGTGAATAATAGAGGGCATGAAATCGTACTTCAGGCAGTGGATCAGGTTACCTTTACTTCCATTCGAGGGGGGGTGCATTTGGATTTGGAATTTGAAGGAGGCGAAAAAGTGGAAGGGGATTTCATGTGTTTTTCACCATTTGAGGGGTCGTTTTCACCTTAACGATAGTGGGTTCATCCTGCCGTATACCCTGTTCCTCCTGGTGATTGTCCTTTTTTTGGCTTTTGCATCAAAAGACATTTATATAAGTAAGTATCAATACCTTTCGAATATGAAGAGTATGCACGAGAGAAACATAAGCCTCTCCCACAGCATCTTACTCGAGATGGAGAATGAATCCTTATACACTGGAGTAATAAATCTAACTTTCGGCGAGGTCATGACCTCAAGTACGATGCTCAATTCCAGTGAAGTTCAAATGGAATTGACGTTCAAAAGGGACGAGAAGGTTTTTCTTCCTGAAACGGTTGTGTATAATAGGGAAACAAAACAAATCATACGTTGGGAGTAGAATATGAAACCGATTTTCTTTGTAGGCTTTATGGGTGTGGGAAAGACAACGGTTGGAAAACGTTTGGGAGAAGTACTGAATCTTCCTGTCATTGATCTGGATCAATATATTGAGACTAAAGAGAAAAAATCGATTAGAGACATCTTTCATCAGCATGGTGAAACGTATTTTAGAGAACTTGAAACGAGTGTTCTTCAGGAACTGAAAAAAGAAATGGCCATCATAACGACTGGTGGTGGAATAGTAGAAAGGGAGGAGAACCGTGCCTTTCTACGGAATTGTGGTTCTGTTTTCCATCTTACCTGCCCTTTTGGTTCATTATGGAAAAGGCTTGAAGGAGATCAGGACAGGCCACTTGTTCAAAGAAATTCGAAAACCAGTTTAAAGGAGCTGTATGAGCGTCGGCTGCCCCTTTACGAAAGTGGGAGCACAGTGACCATTTTTACAGAGGGTAAATCCGTGGATGAAGTGGTAGAGCTGATATTACCCTATCTTCAACATAATGTTGTATAATTCCTGGCACTACCGGGAATACTGATGGAAGCGGAGGGTGGTGCTTTTATGTCAGTGAATGATTATGTTAAGTTCATAACACAAACATTTGTTCAACATTATGAAAAATCACCTCATGAACGTAAAACATTAAAAAAGCAGAAAAAGAACGAGCGGGAACCATTTCTTTTCAGATGGTTCGGCATCATTCCGTATGCTTTCATGATACTGTTCAAGAAAAATAAATAGTGGACAAGGGCTGCCCTAAACGGCAGTCCTTTTTTTGATCCTGGGGGAAGGTATCCCCCAGATTCCTCACTGTGACTGCTGTAAATAAAATATTCCACCGTTTATGACCTCTATGGTAATTTTTGGTTCATACTGCTCCTTTAAAGCCTGCTGCTCAAGAAAATAGGATTCGGGTTTTTCTTCCTGATCTCCATAAAAATGATTCAAAAGTTGAAGATCATCCTCCCAAGTCTTTCTTGCTTGCTCCGCCCACTCGACGGGTTCCCTTTTAATTTCTTCGTATAGATATGACTGGACTCTGTTCACTCCACTTTTCGGTTTGATGATTGGTGTCAAAGTGAAAGAGAAATCTGGAATCTTCGGTGTCATGTTTTTGGTCATTAGAGCCCCATGAAAGTTTTCTTCTATGATTCCATTGATCAAGTTTACACCGATACTACGGATGCTGTCTTTCTTTCGGTTGGATTGATAAGATATTTTAATGTTCAATCCCAGCCAAGGATGAAGGGGCGTCTGTTGGCCGCTCGGAGTATACCGATTTTCATAAAGCCGTATATACCCTGCAAGATTCCGGGTTGAGTGGAAGATCTGATGAAGCCTCGGTGAACCAAAGTGGATCGGTTCACCTTTCATATCCTCAGGTGCATGATCAGGATTGGTGATGAGGGATAACGTCATCGGGTTCGGTGTCCCCCCTGTCTTTTCAAGATAATGCCAGTAGAATGGTCGGTTCATAAGTTCTTTATCCAAATCGATCGTGAGCTGTACAGTCATGTATCCATTTCCGTTCGCAACCATATCACATCCATTGGCGATGAAATACCGCTCAAGAAATCGATGAATTTCGTGCTGCTGCATTTGTTTTCTCCTCCTTTAATTGTTCTGCAAATTGAATCATACTTGTTAAATTCTCCATTTTGATCTTCATTTCTCCCTCTGTTCGGGATGAAGACAGGATATCTGTCACATGCTCTTCGAAATCCCTGAAATCCAGGCGGGTGAGTATTTCATCCAGTTGACCGATCACCCGTTCAAACAGATTGATTTTCTCATACAGAAGTTTCAGGATATGTTCTTCAACTGTATTTTTTGTAGCGAAGTTATAAATATGAACATCTTCTGTCTGCCCAAGACGGTGAACGCGGCCGATTCGCTGTTCCAATCTCATCGGGTTCCATGGCAGATCAAAATTGATCACGTGGTGACAGAATTGGAGGTTGATTCCTTCTCCTCCAGCTTCAGTGGCAATCAACACCTGTGCATGCTTCTGGAATAACTCTCTCATCCAGTCTTTTTTTCCTCGTTTAAATCCTCCCCTGAAAGGGACCGAGCTGATTCCGTGCTGTTTCAAGAACCATTGAAGATAGAGCTGTGTTGCACGGTATTCTGTGAAAATGATCACTTTATCATTTATCGATTGAACGATTTCCAGCGCCTTTTGTGCCTTTGAGTTCATGGTCACGTTCTCTACTTTTTTCATCAGTGTACCAATCGTATGTTCAAAAGCAGGTGTAGGTGATTCCTTCTTTTCAAGCATATTTTTAAGTGTGTAAAATACAGCTTCACGGGAACTGCACGCTTCTCTTTGAAGGGTGAGGAGTGAGAAAGAGCTGGAATTTGCCCAGTCATCATATCTTCCTCTGAGCAGGTCGATGCTGTTATATAAATCTCTCTCAGCCTCGTTGAAATCAATTAATACAGTCTTCACATGCCTCTTCGTCCATTCAATCCCTGTATCGCCACGCCTATTGCGTATCATTACTTTGTTGATGAGGCTTTTCAGATGGTCATCCTCCTGAAGTGTACGATCCCCTTTTTTATATCTGTCCGTGAACCCAGATTCATTCCCAAGATGCCCAGGCTTTAGAAGGGAAACAAGATGAAAGATTTCTTCTACACGATTTTGGATAGGTGTTGCAGTCAATAGTAGGCAGAATTTCTTCTTGAGATTTTGGACAAATTCATAGTTTTTTGTTTTATGATTTTTCAGTTTGTGAGCTTCGTCGATGATCACCAGGTCATAATCCTGCTCATACACTTTTTCCCGATGAGGGCTCCTCTTTGCCGTATCCATGGATGAAACCACGATGTCACATTGATCCCATACGTAGCTCTTACGCTGGGGAACGGCGGGAATGAAGAACTTACTGTTTAATTCATATGCCCATTGAGAAACGAGAGAAGCAGGAACCAAAATCAATACCTTTTTGACTAATCCCCTAATCATGTACTCTTTCAATATCAATCCGGCTTCAATCGTTTTTCCGAGTCCAACTTCGTCCGCAAGAATCGCTTTTCCGTTCATCGTTTCCACTACCTGCTTCGCTGCTTCCAGCTGGTGAGGGAGAGGAGTGACATTTGCCAAATGTTTTGGAGCCTGCAGGCCTTCAAAGTTCGGAATTGCAAGATGGTGCTCAAATTCGATGGCGAGTTTATAAAGCTCCCAGTTCCCCCAGGGGCCATCGTTTTCGATTAAACTTTCAAGACCTTCTCCCCACTGTTCATCAAATATAACCTCAACATTCATCTGAAAAACATCTCCTTATTTCTAATAAAAATGATTGCTCAAAACTCGTATTTAATGGTAGGATGAAAATAGATTTTCAATTGTTAGAAAAACTCGAAAATCCGAACATTCACATTTACAACATTTCTTCTGTATATTTCTAGTATGACCAATTGTTTCAAGGAATATTGGCGAATGATGACAAGGGGAGAGACTGTGCAAACAGCGCCGAAGGAGCAAGCACGTTTATGTGTGAATCTCTCAGGCAAAAAGACTCTTGTTGGACGCAACTCTGGAGAGCGTTTCCGAAACAGGAAACCACCAAAGGGGAAAGCCGTTCTTCGGTAAACTTTCAGGTGCAAGGACAGAGAAAACTTCTTTATGAAAAGGGGTTTTTCTGTCCTTTTTTCATGGGATAAAACTTGGTTAAGAATTATGCAAGCAAGGAATTTAAAGGGGGAAAAGTCATGTCAGAGTTAAAACAAACACCTTTATACGATGTGTACAAAGAGTATGGAGGTAAGACCATCGACTTCGGTGGCTGGGCTTTACCAGTGCAATTCTCAAGTATTAAAGAAGAACATGAAGCGGTAAGAACCCGGGCAGGACTATTCGATGTTTCTCATATGGGAGAAATTGAAGTGAAGGGTGAAGGGGCTCTTGACTACTTACAGAAAATGATGACAAATGATGTCTCCAAAGTAAAAGACGGAGGCGCACAGTATACGGCCATGTGCTACGAAAACGGTGGGACAGTCGACGACTTACTGGTTTATAAAATAAAAGACAATGATTATTTGCTCGTTGTAAACGCAGCAAATATAGATAAAGATTTTCAGTGGTTGAAAGAACATGAAACAGATGGTGTTGAAATCAACAATATCTCTGAACATATGGCGCAATTGGCCCTTCAAGGTCCGATTGCGGAAGAAGTACTGCAAAAAATCACCAATGAACATACATTGAGCGATATCGGCTTTTTTAAATTCCAAACTGAAGTGAATATAAATGGGAAGTCTGCACTCGTTTCCCGTACCGGTTATACGGGTGAAGATGGGTTTGAAATCTATTGTGCCTCAACTGATGCAGTGGCGATCTGGACGGCGATCCTTGAGGAAGGTAAAGAGCATGGAGTCCTTCCGTGTGGACTTGGTGCACGGGATACCTTACGTTTCGAAGCGAATCTTGCACTTTACGGACAGGAATTATCACAATCCATCACGCCGATTGAAGCCGGGATCGGGTTTGCTGTAAAAGTGAATAAAGAGGTTCCGTTCATCGGACAGGAAGTGCTGAAACAACAAAAAGAAGAAGGTGCCACACGAAAGATCGTGGGAATTGAAATGATTGATCGCGGCATTCCACGTCATGGCTATAAAGTATTTTCCGGAGAAGAAGAAATAGGTGAAGTCACAACGGGTACACAATCACCAACGTTAAAGAAAAATGTAGGGTTGGCCCTCTTGAATAAAGAGTTTACTGCTTTGGATACGGAAGTACTGGTGGAAATCAGAGGGAAAAAGTTAAATGCGAAAGTGGTAGCAACACCTTTTTATAAAAGACCAAAGAAATAGGGGAGGAATGACGGTCATGAAGCATCGTTATTTACCGATGACAGAGCAAGATCAAAGGGAAATGTTAGACAGCATTGGAGTAGACAGCGTTCACGATCTATTTGAGGATATTCCTGAACAGGTTCGTTTTAATGGGGATTACAAAATCAAAAAAGCGAAGTCGGAAACGGAATTGGTAAAAGAACTCACTAAGATGGCCGCGAAAAATGCGGATCTGAAAAGTCATGCATCCTTTCTAGGGGCAGGGGTATACGATCATTACATGCCGATCATTGTGGATCATGTATTATCTCGTTCAGAGTTCTATACAGCTTATACACCTTACCAGCCGGAAATCTCCCAAGGAGAACTGCAAGCGATCTTTGAATTCCAAACGATGATTTGTGAACTGACAGGTATGGATGTAGCCAATTCATCCATGTACGATGGAGGAACGGCTCTGGCAGAGGCAGCTATGTTGAGTGCAGGTCAAACACGCCGCAAGAAAGTTCTCGTTTCGAGTACAGTTCATCCTGAATCACGTGATGTATTGAGATCTTACGCGAAGGGTCAATATATCGAAGTAGTTGAAATTCCGCACAATAATGGTGTAACCGACGTGGAAGAACTGAAGAAATTGATGGGGAATGACATAGCAGCGGTCATCGTTCAATACCCTAACTTCTTTGGACGGGTGGAGGAGCTGAAAGCGATTGAAGAAGTGGCACATGCAGAAAAAGCAATGTTCGTCGTTTCATCCAATCCCCTTGCCCTTGGAGCACTTACACCTCCGGGACAATTAGGTGCTGATATCGTCATTGGTGACGCGCAGCCATTCGGCATTCCAAGTGCCTTCGGAGGCCCTCACTGCGGATACTTTGCCGTGAATAAGAAGCTTATGCGTAAAGTACCAGGCCGTCTGGTCGGTCAAACCGTCGATGAAGATGGCATCCGTGGCTTCGTGTTGACCCTGCAAGCCCGTGAGCAGCATATCCGTCGTGACAAAGCGACTTCGAATATTTGTTCCAACCAGGCTCTGAATGCCCTTGCCGCATCTGTCGCTATGACGGCACTCGGAAAACAGGGAGTCAAAGAAATGGCCATTCAAAACATCCAAAAAGCTCACTATGCCAAAGAAGCCTTTAAAGCAAAAGGATTCTCCATCGCATTTGAAGGACCTTCATTCAATGAGTTTGTCTTAAAGGTGAATAGACCTGTTAAAGAAATCAATAAAAAGCTTCTGGAAAAAGAAATGATCGGCGGGTACGATCTTGGATTAATGGATGACAGCCTTGCTCAGCATATGCTGGTAGCTGTTACAGAACTTCGCAGCAAAGAAGAAATCGACGCATTCGCAGCAGAATTGGGGGATTGTCATGAATAAGAAAGATCAGCCTCTTATTTTTGAATTATCTAAAGAAGGCCGCACAGGGTACAGCCTGCCAGAGATGGATGTACCACAGGTGGAACTGTCAGATCTCATTCCGACCGACTATATCCGTACAGAAGCACCTGAACTTCCTGAGGTATCGGAACTAGATATCATGCGCCATTATACAGCGTTATCGAAACGCAATCATGGGGTGGATTCCGGTTTCTATCCACTTGGATCCTGTACGATGAAATACAATCCAAAAGTGAATGAAAACGTTGCGCGACTGAACGGATTCGCTCACATCAACCCTCTTCAGGAAGCTGAAAGCGTGCAAGGTGCTCTTGAACTGATGTATGATCTCCAGGAGCATTTGAAAGAAATCACGGGTATGGATGAAGTCACGCTTCAACCTGCGGCGGGAGCCCATGGAGAGTGGACAGGTCTGATGATGATCCGTGCCTACCATGAGGCGAATGGAGATACCCATCGTACGAAGGTGATCGTACCGGACTCGGCTCATGGAACGAACCCTGCAAGTGCAACAGTTGCCGGATTTGAAACGGTGACGGTAAAGTCGAATGAAAACGGTCTGGTCGATTTAGAAGACTTAAAGCGGGTAGTCGGGGATGATACAGCTGCCCTCATGCTGACAAATCCAAATACTCTTGGTTTATTCGAAGAAAACATCATGGAAATGGCTTCCATCATTCATGAAGCAGGTGGAAAGCTCTATTATGACGGAGCCAACTTGAATGCGGTTCTCTCAAAAGCAAGACCGGGGGATATGGGATTTGACGTCGTGCATTTGAATCTTCATAAGACGTTCACCGGTCCTCACGGAGGCGGAGGTCCAGGAAGCGGTCCTGTAGGAGTGAAGGAAGACTTAATTAAATATCTTCCAAAACCTGTCCTTGTGAAAAACGGAGAGCAATATGAATTCGATTATAACCGTCCTGACTCAATTGGTCGTGTAAAACCATACTATGGTAACTTCGGTATCAACGTTCGGGCCTATACGTATATCCGAACTATGGGGCCGGACGGACTGAGAGCCGTGACGGAGAATGCCGTACTGAACGCAAACTACATGATGCGCCGCCTTGCTCCTTACTTTGACCTGCCGTATGATCGTCATTGTAAACATGAGTTCGTCATCAGTGGGAAACGTCAGAAGAAGCTTGGCGTACGCACGCTCGATATTGCGAAGCGGCTCTTGGACTTCGGATATCATCCGCCAACCATTTACTTCCCATTAAATGTCGAAGAGTGCATGATGATTGAACCAACGGAAACAGAATCAAAAGAAACCCTTGATTCTTTCATTGATGCCATGATCCAAATTGCAAAAGAAGCAGAAGAAACACCGGAAATCGTCCAGGAAGCGCCACACACGACCATCGTGAAGCGCATGGATGAGACACTGGCAGCAAGAAAACCGGTCCTGCGCTATACAAAAGAAAGCTAAAAACAATACCAAAACAACCCCTTGGCGAAACGCTGAGGGGTTTTTACCTGAGGGACGGACCTTCATTTTAAGCACAAAACCACATCCCACCACACTCAACTAAAAAAGGACCACCCCAGGGCGATCCTTCTACATTATTTTTTATGTTTTACTTTACCTGTCCACTTTTTAAAGCCGCCTTGCAAGTGGTGAAGGTCGCGGTATCCTTTGCGGTGCAGCATTTGAGCTGCTCTCCCGCTGCGAAGTCCGCTTTGGCAGTAAAGGTAAACGGGTTGATCCGAACGGATTTCCTTTTGTCTCATTTTGATCTGTGACAATGGAATATTCCGTGCACCCAGTACGTGACCATTTTCAAATTCATTCGCTTCACGAACATCTATCAATTGAGCCTTGCGATATCCTGCTCGAAATTCCTCTTCACTCAGTGTATTCACGATTCTCTTTTGATAGAAGAACGTAAAAAGTGAATATATGATAATTCCACCCAGTACGACTAAAAGAATATATAATCCTTCCATCATTCATGCTCCTTTCTACAAATGCGCTACCTTCTATTATATTCATCATTCAAGTGATAATCAAAACATATTTTTCATTTTGAAGCAAAGACTTTCCAATCTGTTTTTCTTTGTTTTTTGGTGTGGATTTGATAGACTAGTAACGGACTTGAATCAAGAAACAATCGTACATAACAAAATCTTAACGCAAAGACGTAAATGAGGTATGTTACATGAAAAAGGAAACATGGAGATTCATTGACTCGGGAAATTGCTCCCCTTCTTATAATATGGCCCTTGATGAGGCACTGCTTGAATGGCACAGTGAAGGGAAGATACCTCCGACGATCCGGTTTTACGGCTGGGATCCAGCTACACTATCGGTCGGTTACTTTCAGAAGGTAGAGAAAGAAATCAATCTTGATGCCGTGAAGGAACATGGACTCGGATTTGTTAGAAGGCCGACGGGGGGGCGTGGAGTTCTACATGAACATGAATTGACGTATAGCGTCATCGTTTCAGAAGAACACCCGGAGATGCCTAAAACCGTCACAGAAGCATACCGTGTCATTTCTGAAGGGATTCTTAAGGGGTTCCAGGGTCTCGGGCTCGAAGCTTACTTTGCAGTTCCTAAAACGGCAGAGGAACGGGAAGGATTGAAAAACCCGCGATCTTCCGTATGCTTCGACGCACCAAGCTGGTATGAGCTGGTGGTAGAGGGAAGGAAAGTGGCAGGAAGTGCTCAGACCCGTCAAAAAGGAGTCATCCTTCAGCACGGTTCTATTCTCTTGGATCTTGATGAAGATAAATTGTTCAGTCTGTTTAACTATCCATCTGACAGAGTAAAAGAACGAATGCAGCGTGCCTTCAAAAACAAGGCGGTTGCCATGAACGAAATCAGTTCTGAAACGATAACGATGGACATGGCCAAAGACGCATTCAAAAAAGGCTTTGAAGAGGGATTGAACATTCATCTTGAGCCATATGAACTTTCTGAAGAAGAAACACAATATGTAGTGGACCTCGCGAAATCCAGATACGAATCAGATGAATGGAATTTTAAACGGTAAAAATTTTTTTGTAGAAAAAAAGCGATCCTTGTCGCTTTTTTCCTATTTTAGCAACTATTGCAGGGCTTCGATTTATATCAAGTCTTGAATTAATAGAATTGACTCATGGATTATATTGTTTTCTATTATTTACTCCTGTTTTCTATTTTTATTGGCTTATTATCCGTTTGACAAACAAATGACCTATTGACCTGAAACACAATATATGGTGTGTCGAATAATTTTTCGTACACAATATGTTGTGTTTATTTATTGCTTTTCCAGAATGGCTGTGATATCTTAATATTTGATATTAGTCATCAGCGAAATAACATAAACTGAAACATTTGAGATAGAAGGAGTTGTCTTTATGACTGTTGCGTCGAAAAATACGATGAATTTAAACACCGAAAGATTAAACAAGGATATTGGATTGTTTCCTCAAGTACATCCCATCACCCCTGATATGAAAACAACACACAAAGGTGTATCCCGTCTGGTCATGATCGATCGTTATTCGTTCAAGGACACAGAAAAAATCACCCTGTCTGAAGGTGACTTTGTCGTTCTTACCATCAAGGAAGATCCTAAATTTCCTGCAAGGGGATTAGGGTATATCACGAGTATCGATTGGGAAACGAAAAAAGCATCTGTCTGGATTGAAGATGAATACAGAAGCGCCATCGACAAGCCGGAGGAAATGGAAACGGGGATCGTCTCAAGAACACTGGATGTCATTGAGAAACCACTGGAAGTCTACTATGAACAAATTGCGAAGCGTAACGCAACAGGCTTGGCAGAAGTGGAAGAAACTCCTGAAAAGAGACAAGTTTGGTTTGGAAAATTTTATCATGAATTAGTAAATCTGCATTTTGTTCCAGCAGGGCGTGTGCTTTACGGAGCAGGGGCAGGAACGGATGTAACGTACTTCAACTGTTATGTAATGCCCTTCGTCCAGGATTCCCGTGAAGGCATTTCAGAACACCGCAAGCAGGTGATGGAAATCATGAGCCGCGGCGGAGGAGTCGGAACGAACGGATCGACGCTACGTCCACGCAATACCTTGGCAAAAGGTGTGAACGGTAAATCATCCGGTTCCGTTTCATGGCTGGATGATATTGCGAAGTTGACTCACTTGGTTGAGCAGGGCGGTTCACGACGTGGGGCTCAAATGATCATGCTTTCCGATTGGCATCCCGATATCATCGAATTCATCATTTCCAAAATGCAAAACCCGCGTATCCTGCGCTATCTTCTTGAGAACACAGAAGATGAAACCATCAAAAAGGCTGCTCAGGAAAAGTTGAAGTTCACTCCGCTGACAGAACAAGAGGAAGCGATGTACCAAGGGATCTTGAACTACAGACAAATCCCGGGCTACGGTGGATTTGATGCAAAGATCCTTAAAAATGCAGAAGAAAAACTCCGTACAGGAGGAACATACAGCGTCCATAATCCAGAATTTCTTACAGGTGCGAATATCTCTGTGTGCCTGACGAGCGACTTTATGGAAGCGGTGGAAAACGACCGCGAATATGAGCTGCGCTTCCCTGATGTGGAGAGCTATAATGAAGAGCAAATGAAATACTATAATGAAGAATGGCACAACGTCGGTGATGTCCGTGAGTGGGAAAAGCTCGGCTACAAAGTGCGCACGTACCGTAAGATCAAGGCAAAAGAGCTGTGGAACCTGATCAATGTGTGTGCAACTTACTCTGCTGAGCCTGGAATCTTCTTTATCGATAACGCCAATGATATGACAAATGCGAAAGCATACGGTCAAAAGGTAGTGGCCACGAACCCATGCGGCGAGCAGCCTCTAGCTCCATATTCCGTGTGTAACCTGGCTGCCGTCAACCTTGCACAGTTCGCGGATAAGGAGAACAAAACGGTTGATTTCGAGAAGTTGAAGCGTACGGTTGAAGTCGGTGTACGCATGCAGGACAATGTCATCGATGCGACGCCATACTTCCTTGATGAAAATAAGAAGCAGGCACTCGGTGAGAGACGGGTAGGCCTTGGCGTAATGGGTCTTGCAGACCTGTTGATCTATTGTGAAAAAGAATATGGATCCGAAGAAGGAAATAAGCTTGTGGACGAAGTTTTTGAAGTCATTGCCACAACGGCTTATCGTGCATCCGTTGAATTATCGAAGGAAAAAGGAAGCTTCCCATTCCTTACTGGAAGTACCGATGAAGAAACAAAGGCCTTAAGAAAAGCCTTTGTGGAAACAGGATTCATGAAGAAAATGCCTGAGGATGTACGTGCCGACATCGAACAATACGGTATCAGGAATTCCCATCTGTTAACCGTCGCTCCAACAGGTTCTACAGGTACGATGGTAGGAGTTTCGACAGGTCTTGAACCGTACTTCTCCTTTACGTATTACAGAAGCGGGCGCCTCGGTAAATTCATTGAAGTGAAAGCGGATATTGTTGAGGATTACTTAAAGAGAAATCCCGATGCCGATGCTGATAATCTCCCGGAATGGTTCGTTTCTTCCATGAGCCTGGCACCTCAAGCTCATGCTGACGTGCAGTGTGTCATCCAGAATTGGATCGACAGCTCCATTTCGAAAACCGTCAATGCACCTCGTGGTTACACGGTTGAGCAAGTGGAAAAAGTGTATGAGCGTCTTTATAAAGGCGGCGCCAAGGGCGGGACCGTGTACGTCGACGGAAGCCGTGATTCACAGGTCCTTACCCTTAAAGCGGAAGAAAACAGCTTTGACGATGAAGAGGAACAAGTTCAACATGATATTCCAACATCCAAGAAGCCGATTGTATTGCTGGACACGATCCAGGACGTACGTTCAACGGACGTGACCATCGGTTCTGAAGTGGGGAATACATGCCCTGTCTGCCGTAAAGGGACGGTAAAAGATATGGGCGGGTGCAATACTTGTACCAACTGCGGCGCTCAGCTGAAGTGTGGACTATAATCAGGGAAAAGGGTAAGAGGGGACTGGTTCCCCTCTTATTTTTTTAGTCTAAATTCCTTCACGGTGAATTAAAGATGTAGTAATACACCTAAGAGGAGTGGAGCCTGTGGACATTGACGGCGTATTTTCTGGTGGAGGCATAAAAGGACTCGCCCTGATTGGAGCATATCAGGCTATAGAGGAAAAAGGGTACACATTCAAGAGACTGGCGGGTACAAGCGCAGGTGCCGTGATTGCCGCTTTTATTGCAGCCGGGTATTCAAGCCGTGAACTGCTCGATATCATGGACGATGTGGATTTCAAAAAGCTGTTGGACTCAAATGCGATCATTCCCCTTCCCATTCTCAAGTGGTTTCGTATCTACTATCGTTTAGGGCTATACAAAGGTGTGGCACTTGAAAACTGGCTGGAAGAAAAGCTGAAAGCGAGGGGGGTCTACACGTTTGCCGATCTACCTCCACATTCACTACGTGTCATAGCATCCGATTTATCAAATGGTCGGTTATTGGTCCTCCCGGATGACCTCGAAAAGTATGGGATCGCGAAAGAAACCTTCCCTGTTGCACGGGCGATCCGGATGAGCGCGAGTCTTCCTTATTTTTTTGAACCGGTGAAACTGCGTTCATTGGAAGGGGTCAGCTTTATGGTGGACGGAGGGGTACTCAGTAATTTCCCCATGTGGCTATTTGACAGAGAGAACGTGAAAAAGATTAGACCTGTTATCGGTGTCAAGCTGAGTCACGACATCATAGGCAAACCAAAAAGGCAAATCAAGAATGCCATTGATTTATACGGAGCGCTCTTTACTACCATGAAAGATGCCCATGATTCGAGGTATATATCCAGAAAGCTCGAAAAGAATATCATCTTTATCCCGACGGAGGGAGTCCTGACCACGGAGTTTGAACTGACTCCGGAAAGGAAAATAGAACTCATTCAATATGGTAAATCCAAGGCTGAAAGCTTTCTGCAAAAATGGCACTATTAAAAAAACAATCGAGCTCCTAAAAAGAGGCTCGATTGTTTTTTTTATTCTTTTTACCTTCAATTACAGTCAGTTTGGCATTGGATTTTTTTCGTATCGGGCGTTTTTTTGAAACATTGGATACTTGAGGCTTTCTTGCAGTTTTCCTCTTATGCCGCTTCTTTGATTGTTTGGCTGCTTTAACAAACGCTCTCTGTTCATTGCTATTACCAGCCCCTCTGCCGCTGAACCACCTTCGATATATAAAATAGATGATTCCGATGACAGCTGCTGTCACGAGCAGTTTTCTTGCAAGTCCTAAAGGATTTCCGAACAGGGAAGTTCCAAGCCCGATCGTAGCCAATAATATGAGTGTGAAAACAAAGATATTACGAGCGTTCAACAAAGCCACCTCCTTACATGACTATCCATCATAAATGATATCTATACTATTATTCTAGACCATTTGTGTGTTCTTTAACCGTATTAATTGATTTTTTATCGTGTTATAAATGTACCATTCTCGCATCTTTATTCTGAAGTTTCGAAAGATACTATCTATTTTACTAAAAAATGAAGAAAAGCACTAGAGAGAGGTCTCCTCATTAAGTAATTCTGTGAAATACTGCCTGCCGTTTAAATGAAATATGCTCAATTATATGCAAATGTTTCATTCGATGGGACATACTACGAATGGAGGTGTTACAGATGGCAGAACAAAAAGGTCAACATGAAAAAGTCCAGGAGGGTACGGAAGAAAGTAAAGAAAACCCTCGTTTAGAGCAGAATCAGAGTGAAAAACCTCTTTCCTTCACGGCAATGGTCGTCGTCACTGGGTTTATCGGGGGAATGTTTTGGAGTTCGATTGCATATCTCTGCTATTTCTTTTCCTTTACGAAGATTGAACCGAATATAATATTCGAACCTTGGGCAGTGGGGAACTGGGTGGACAAATGGATCGGAGTCGTGTTATCCATCGTCGCCTACGGTGTCATCTCGATCGGTGTGGCCCTTATCTATTATGGAGTATTGAGGAAATTCAAGTCAATGTGGGTAGGTGCAGGGTATGGGATTGTGCTTTACCTGGCTTTTTTCCTGGTTCTTAATCCACTTTTCCCAAGTATAAAATCCTTTACCGCGATTGATTATCATACATTAATCACCACTCTTTGTATATATGTTCTATATGGGGTATTCATAGGTTACTCGATTTCTTATGAAGAAAATGAATTAAGACACCAGGATAATAAGGAAAAGTCCGGGGAAGTATCTCATTAAGAAATCCTATTTATCAGACAATTATGTAGGTATAGGTAAAAGGTTTATGTTAGAATGTTCATGATGAACATTCTTTTTTTTTAGGAGTTTACATATGGTTAAAATCTTACTGTTGAATGGCCCGAATTTAAATAGGTTAGGAAAGCGGGAACCTGAAATCTATGGTCATGTAACACTGATTCAACTTGAAGAGAAATTAAAGAAACAAGCAGAAAATGAAGGCTTTCAATTGATTGCCGCCCAATCGAATCATGAAGGGGATTTGATTGATATCATCCATAATTCAGAAGACGAAGCCTTTGGTGGAATCATACTGAATCCCGGTGCGTTTACCCACTACAGCTATGCCATAAGGGATGCTGTGGCAAGCGTATCTGTACCGGTCGTGGAAGTGCATATCTCAAATATTCATGCCCGTGAAGCGTTCAGGCACCAGTCAGTCATAGCAGCCGAAACGATTGGGCAGATTGTTGGTTTGGGACTGTTTGGATACGAATTAGCTCTACAAGCAATCATAAAGCACATTAAGGGAGTGGATTTGGATGAAAATTGAACGATTACGAGAGACCTTTTCACAAAATGAATTAGACGGAATTCTTTTAACAAGTACGTATAACCGACGCTATATGACGAACTTTACGGGTTCATCCGGTGTCGTATTGATCTCAAAAGAGAAAGCCCTGTTCATTACAGATTTCAGATACATAGAGCAAGCAACAGAACAGGCGGCTGATTATGAGATCGTTCAGCACACGGGACCGATTCATGAAGAAGTAGCGAAACAGGCTAAAAACCTGGGCATACAAAAGCTCGGTTTTGAAAAGAACGACATGACTTACAGTGCATACGAAAGCTACCGGGGTGCAGTGGAAGCGGAAATGGTGCCTGTATCAGGCCTTGTGGAAAAGTTACGCTTGATTAAGACACCTGAAGAGCTTAATATAATTAAGGATGCGGCTGATATTGCCGATGCAGCATTTAAGCATATATTAGATTTTATCAAACCGGGTGTGACAGAGTTAGAAGTTTCCAACGAATTAGAATTCTTCATGAGAAAAGCAGGAGCGACGTCATCATCTTTTGATATCATCGTAGCCTCAGGTAATCGTTCTGCACTTCCTCATGGGGTTGCCAGTGATAAAGTTATTGAAAAAGGTGATTTTGTAACATTGGATTATGGTGCATACTATAAAGGATATTGCTCCGATATGACACGCACTTTATCTGTAGGTGAACCGAGCGAGAAATTGAAAGAGATTTACGATGTCGTCCTTCAATCTCAGCTTCTTGCAATGGAACAAATCAAGCCGGGCATGACAGGTAAAGAAGCGGATGCGATCGCACGGGATTACATAACAGAAAAAGGTTATGGTGAGTACTTCGGACATTCATTAGGACATGGGATCGGTCTTGAAGTACACGAGGGACCGGGATTGTCCTCACGCTCTGATGTGGTTCTTGAGCCTGGAATGATTGTAACGGTTGAACCAGGTGTCTATGTACCGGGTGTTGGCGGCGTACGTATCGAGGATGATACACTCATTACGGAAGATTCGAATAAAACCCTGACACACTCAACAAAAGATCTAATCATTCTACCATTTTAGTCCTGAATAAGGCCTACTAGACAATAGGAGGAATAAACATGATTTCAGTAAATGATTTTCGTACAGGCTTAACGATTGAAGTCGACAACGGGATTTGGCGAGTAATCGATTTCCAACACGTTAAACCGGGTAAGGGAGCCGCGTTCGTCCGTTCTAAACTCCGTAACCTTCGCACAGGTGCCATCCAGGAAAAAACATTCCGTGCAGGTGAAAAAGTAGGGAAAGCGCAAATCGATAACCGCAAAATGCAGTACCTGTATGCAAATGGGGACATGCATGTATTTATGGATAATGAAAGCTATGATCAAATTGAGCTTCCTGCTACTTCCATCGAATATGAATTGAAGTATTTGAAAGAAAACATGGAAGTATCCATCATGATGTACGGAGGTGAAACCCTTGGGGTGGAGCTACCGAACTCAGTCGAACTGAAGGTGACGGAAACGGAACCAGGAATCAAAGGAGACACGGCTTCCGGTGGTTCAAAACCTGCTACTGTAGAAACGGGACTCGTGGTTAACGTACCATTCTTCGTCAACGAAGGGGATACATTAATCATCAATACTACGGATGGATCATACGTATCACGTGGATAAATGATCATAAAGCCTGAACGGGAATACTCCTGTTCAGGCTTTTTTTATGTTTATTTAGCTACATGCTTCTACTCTTCATCCATTTTACTCCATTCAAATCCACGTCAACCAGAAATCTTCCACCTCCACTGTCATAATCTTATTTCACTAGAATACATTGTATTATCGGGAAGCATGTACGAGGAAGCGTTCCCTTTTTCATTCATCCTGAAGTGGAACAAGATTAGGAGGTACTCCAAATGCAAGAAGTTCTAGCCTTACTACCCAGCACTATTTCTGAAAAAGTCCTGACTCTTCCACAAGAACTGATCGATCGGATAGAGGAAATAAGGATCCGAACCAACCGTGTTTTGGAAGTCACGGCACGAGGGAAACCCCATTTTCTCTCCTATGTCGTGACAGAGGATGATAGTGAACAGCTCATTAACAAATTATCGCGCCATTCATTTTATACATTGGAAGAAGAATTGAAAAGGGGCTATATCACGATTGAAGGCGGTCATCGTGTAGGTCTTGCCGGGAAAGTGATACTCGAAGGAGGTGTCGTAAAAGGGATTCGCAGCCTCTCTTCCTTTAATATCCGTATCGCCAGGGAGAAAATTGGTATTGCACAGTCCATTTTACCTTATGTTTACAACGAAGGCTGGAAGCATACGATGATGATCGGTTCACCCCAGACCGGAAAAACGACGCTCCTCAGGGATCTTGCCAGGATGATTTCCACGGGTATCCCAGAAAAAAATATCCCGCCTTATAAAGTGGGGATCGTCGATGAACGTTCGGAAATTGCCGGATGTGTGAATGGAATTCCACAGCTGATGTTTGGGCCGAGAGTGGACGTGCTGGATGCGTGTCCAAAGGCGGAAGGCATGATGATGCTGATTCGTTCCATGAGCCCCGATGTCCTGATTGTCGATGAAATCGGGCGGAAAGAAGATGGTCAAGCCATCCAGGAAGCCGTGAATGCCGGTATCACTCTGGTCATGACGACTCATGGAGCAACACTGAATGAAGTGAGAAAAAGACCGGTGATCAAGGACTTAGTGAGTCTCCAAACGATTGAGCGTTTCGTTGAACTAAGGAGAGGGGATGAACCCGGAATGGTTCATGAAGTGTGGGACCAACACGGTAAATCTCTTCTCAAAAAAGTGAGTGTGACATAAATGATCAAACTGATCGGTGCAGTTTTTATTCTCCTATCCACTTCCTGGGCAGGATTCGAAGCTTCGAAATATTTGACGGAACGTCCCCGCCAGCTTCGATTGCTGAAAGTGGCACTTCAGTCTTTGGAAGCAGAGATCACCTACAGTCATACCCCTTTGCATGAAGCAACCAGAAAGATTTCCAAGCAGCTGCAAAAGCCTGTTTCCTGGTTTTTTGAAACATTTTCTAAGAAATTGACCGAGCAGGAAATCTCCGTGAAGAAAGCATGGGAAGAGAGCCTCAATGATATTTGGAAATTAACGGCTTTCAAGTCAGGTGAATTCGAAATCCTTAAGCAATTCGGAGAAAATCTGGGCAGACACGATATGATGACTCAACAGAAACATATCCAGCTTGCTCTGAAGCATCTTGAAAGGGAAGAAACAGAAGCCGTAGAAAAACAGAGGAAATATGAAAAGATGACGAAGAGTTTAGGCTTTCTATCGGGATTGCTGCTGATCATCCTATTGCTTTGATTTGCCGCTCCCGGACGGGGGATTTAGCATGTAGAAACCAGGAGGGAAATAACAATGGGAATTGACGTGGATATTATTTTCAAGATTGCAGGGGTAGGGATAGTGGTCGCCTTTTTACACACGATACTAGACCAGGTGGGAAAAAAAGAATATGCCCAGTGGGTCACGTTGTTTGGATTCATCTATATTTTGTTCATGGTGGCCTCGATTGTCGATGATTTGTTCCAGAAGATTAAGTCGGTCTTCTTATATCAAGGATAGAGGGGGCGTCGGCGATTGAAATCATTCAAATTGTAGGTATTGCATTGGTTGCGACCTTTCTTGCGTTAATTGTTAAAGAACAGAAACCGAATTTTGCTTTCCTGCTCATTGTATTTACAGGCTGTACGATTTTTCTTTTTCTGATTGACCAGATCTACTCGATCATCCATATGATTGAAAAACTTGCTGCCAACGCAAATGTGAACATGGTGTATGTGGAAACCATCTTAAAGATCATCGGCATCGCCTACATAGCGGAATTTGCTTCTCATATTACGAAAGATGCCGGGCAGGGGGCCCTTGCAGCAAAAGTGGAGCTTGCCGGAAAAATATTAATATTGGCAATGGCTGTTCCCATCCTTACAGTGATGATCGAAACAATTATCAATATGATACCGACTGGATAAGCGAAACGTTAAGAGGTGGAAAAAATGTTGCAGCTATATCGGATTATCGTCATGGCACTCGTCTTATTTATCATAAGCACCTCAAGTGGACAAGCAGAAGAGGGAGAAGGGGAGAGCCCTCCCGATTCAACCATTCAGCAGGAAATGATCGATACTCAGCTGGACCGATTAGGGATTGAAGAACTAACAGGATACTGGAATGACATCGTCGATCAGTACGGCGGGTTTCTTCCTGAAAGTCAAAAAGGCAGTTTGATTGATTTCATGAAAGGGGAAAAAGAATTTTCATTCAAGGTGTGGTTCAGCGGCATCTTCAAATTTGCCTTTCAAGAGCTCGTGATGAATGGGAAATTGTTGGGGACCCTGATCATGCTCACGATTTTCAGTATGTTTCTTCAATCCCTTCAGAATTCTTTCGAAGGGGGGAGTGTCAGTAAGGTGGCGTATAGCATCATTTTCATGGTATTGATCATCATTGCCCTGAACAGTTTTCATGTGGCGATCGATTACACCAGGGATGCTATCTCCACCATGGTTCATTTCATCATCGCCCTCATCCCCCTGCTGCTCGCCTTGATTGCCGCTTCAGGCGGAGTGGTTTCGGCAGCATTCTTTCATCCTGTGATTATATTTCTTATGAATACAAGCGGCTTACTCATTCAAAATATCGTGCTGCCGCTCCTATTCCTTTCCGCACTCCTGAGCATCGTGAGCACTCTTTCCGTTCACTATAAAGTGACACAGCTGGCTCAGCTTTTGAGGACCTGGAGTATCGGACTCCTGGGAGCATTCATGACGGTCTTTCTCGGTGTTATTTCCGTGCAGGGGGCCACTGCCGCCGTGACGGACGGCATTACGATCCGAACGGCGAAATTTGTGACAGGAAACTTTGTCCCTGTCATCGGAAGGATGTTCACAGATGCCACTGATACGGTAATCAGCGCGTCGGTCCTTCTTAAGAATACGGTAGGGATAGCGGGAGTCGCCATCGTACTGATCATTGCGGCGTTTCCTGCCATCAAGATCCTCATGATTGCATTTATATATAAACTTGCCGCTGCCCTTCTGCAACCCCTGGGTGGAGGACCGGTCATAGAATGTCTCGATACAATCGCTAAGAGTGTAATCTATGTATTTGCAGCCCTGGCCATCGTGTCATTCATGTTTTTCTTAAGTCTTACGGTCATTATTGCAGCAGGCAATATCACGATGATGATGCGATAAGGAGGAAGAAGCTTTGTCATTTCTAACCGATTGGATTACGAATATCATTATCTTTGTCCTATTAGCCACCGTCATCGACATGCTTCTTCCAAGCTCCAACATGCAAAAATATGCCAAAATCGTGACGGGCTTACTACTGATCACCATCATCCTCACACCGCTGTTCAAATTAATGTCCACCGATTTTGATGAAGTGATGAATTCAATCGATTTTAATGGAACTTCTCAGAATAATTCTGTAGAAAATGTAATAGAAATGAAGAAAAAAGAAATACAAGCCTCACAACATGCATATATTTTAGAACAGATGGCTGTCCAAATGAAACAACAAGCAGAAAAGGAGCTGATGGATGAACACGGTAAAGTTATTGAGAAAATAACCGTACAAGCAGATGATCTGGAAAATGTTCCTGATAGTATTTCAGAAGTATCAGTCCTAATGAAAGACAAAGAAAGTGAAACAGACAGCACAATTGAAACAGTCCAGAACGTTGAAATCGATACGGGGTCTGAAGCGAGAAAGAACACATCAGAAGAGGATACGTCCCGATTGGCCTCCTTACTTGCCGAACAATGGAATCTTACACCAGACAAAATAATCATTACCGTTGAAGGGGGGACTGGGGAAGGAAATGAACTTTAATAAAGGTCCGCTGAATCTATTGAAGGAATGGTTGTCAAAGGAAGATGCGAATTCTCCGCCCAAAGTTAAAAAAGGAAAAAGGTTGCATTATTTTCTCATCGTTCTGCTGGTTGGTGTCGCTTTCATGCTGATCAGTGATCTGTGGAGCAGTGATAGGGGCATCGAGGTCGCGAAGACCGTGGATGGAGGAACCCAGGATGTGGAGGCGTTCGGCTCCAGTCAAAAGGAATCGGATGGTTCGATGAGGGGGTACGAAGATCAATACGAAAATCAGTTGAAAGAAGCACTTGATCAAATCGTCGGGGTAAGCGATGTGTATGTGGTAGTCAATGTAGAAGCGACAGAATCGAAAGTGTATGAGAAGAATGAATCGACCAAGGTGCAATCCACTGATGAAGAAGATAAAGAAGGTGGGAAGCGGTCGATAGAAGATAAATCACAAGAAGAAGAAATCGTCATTGTCAATAACGGAGATAAGGAAGTTCCCATTGTGAAAGAAACGAAAAAGCCTAAAGTCAGCGGTGTCCTTGTAGTAGCAAAAGGTGCCGATAACATACAAATCAAAAAATGGATTATAGAGGCCGTAACCCGTTCGCTTAATGTTCCAAGCCACAGGGTGTCGGTCCTGCCCAAACAATAAGGGGGAAATGATAGATGTTACTTAAAAAACAAACAGTTTGGTTATTAACGATGTTGAGCCTTGTAATCGTACTCTCGGTTTATTACATTACGTCGCCCACGCAGCAGGCGACAGATATGGCCTATCAGGAAAAGGATGGAAAAGAGCAGGCGAAAGGTGGAGATAAAGAAACGATGTCAGGCACTGACATGGAAGTAGTGACCGACGCGGCAGGAAATGAAATGTTCGAAGCACTCCGTTTAGAAGTGACAGACCAGCGTGAACAGCTCCGTGAAGAACTTGAAGCAAAAGTAGCAAACGCAGATGTGTCTGCAGAAGAAAAGAGTGCAGCTTATGAGCAGATGGAAAATCTTCGAGAACTTGCAATGACAGAATCGGTCCTCGAAACCATGATTAAAACAATGGGATATGAGGATGCACTGGTAAGAGCGAACGGAGAAAACATCCGCATCACAGTGAAATCAGACAAGGAGCACTCTAAAGCAGATGCCAACGAAATCATCCGTCTGGTAATGAGTGAAGTGGGGCAAATGAAGCCAGTTGCTGTGGAATTCCAACCCACAACTGAATAAATGAAAATCCTTGCCGCCTAAAGGAGATCTTTAGGCGGCTTATTTCTGTTTGTACTCATCTCAAAATCCCTTTTTCGTACTTTTTTTTACAGGATTCATCAAAAATCCCTTTCTATTATTTTATTTTTTTCCGAAAAAGGTCTAGAATAGAAGGAGAGTTGTATGCGCTTTACAGGATGGTAGGAATCGCATATTGAATTTATACATGGTATTATCGTATGATATTAGTAGCTAGTCATAATTTTTTAAACTATAAGAGGGGTGTCAACAGTGTTGAAAATTCAAGAAATTCGCGAAATAATCAAACTCGTAGATCAGTCTAGTGTTGAAGAGTTTACATACGAGCATGATGGATCAAAGATCAATTTAAAGAAAAATAATGGAGTAACGGTATCTGCCCAGCCACAAGTGGTACAAGCGGTAGAAGAAGTGAAGCCTGCTGCACAGGCAGTCCAACAAGCGCCTGTACAGGAAGCACCAGCTCCTGCACAGCCAGTAAAAGAAGCTCCACAAGCAAATGTTGAGGATGAAAACTTACATAAAATCACTTCCCCGATGGTTGGTACCTTCTATCAATCTTCTTCACCTGAAGCAGGACCATATGTGAAAGTCGGAGATAAGGTAGATGAAAGCTCTGTCGTGTGTATCGTAGAAGCCATGAAATTATTTAATGAGATCGAAGCCGAAGCGAAAGGTGAAATCGTAGAAATCTTAGTAAAAGACGGTCAATTAGTTGAATATGGACAGCCATTATTCTTGGTTAAACCTGAATAAGGAGCGAAAACAGATATGATAAAAAAGGTATTAATCGCCAATAGAGGAGAAATTGCTGTACGAATCATTCGTGCATGCCGTGATTTAGGCATCGAAAGTGTAGCCGTTTATTCTGAAGCCGATAAAGAAGCGCTTCATGTCCAATTAGCGGACGAAGCGTACTGTATAGGACCCACTGCATCGAAAGACAGTTACCTTAATTTCACCAATATCATTAGCGTGGCAAAATTGACGGATTGTGATGCGATCCACCCGGGTTATGGATTTTTAGCGGAGAACTCTGATTTTGCCGACCTGTGCCGCGATTGCAATATCATCTTCATCGGACCATCACCCGAAGCGATCTCGAAGATGGGGACAAAAGATGTTGCCCGTGAAACGATGAGGGAAGCAGGCGTTCCGATCGTACCCGGTTCAAAAGGGATCGTTAAGGACGCAGAAGATGCGGTTAAACTTGCGGAATCAATGGGATATCCGGTTATCATCAAAGCCACTGCCGGTGGTGGAGGAAAAGGGATCCGTGTTGCAAAAAGTCAGGAAGAGCTTGTTAAAGGGGTGACGATTACCCAACAGGAAGCCATGACTGCATTCGGAAACCCGGGTGTCTATATCGAGAAATTTATTGAGGACTTCAGACACGTGGAAATTCAGGTCCTGGCAGATAATTTCGGAAATGTGATCCATCTTGGGGAGCGTGACTGCACCATTCAGCGCCGCCTTCAAAAGCTGATCGAAGAAACACCGTCACCTGCTTTAACTGAGGAAATCCGTGTTAAAATGGGGGAAGCAGCCGTAAAAGCAGCCAAAGCGGTTGATTATACAGGTGCAGGCACGGTAGAATTTATATATGATTACGTTAACCAAAGCTTCTACTTTATGGAAATGAATACCCGTATCCAGGTGGAGCATCCAGTAACCGAACAGGTTACCGGGGTCGATTTGATTAAAGAACAGATTTTGGTGGCGTCAGGAGAAAAACTTTCACTTACACAAGAGGAAGTAACGTTCACTGGCTGGGCCATTGAATGTCGTATTAATGCAGAGAATCCGGAGAAGAATTTCATGCCTTCAGCGGGACGGATTGAAATGTATCTTCCACCAGGTGGAATTGGCGTAAGAGTCGATTCCGCAGCATATCCTGGTTATATGATCCCTCCATATTACGATAGCATGATTGCCAAAGTCATTACCTATGGTGCGACTCGTGAAGAAGCCCTCTCAAGGATGAAACGTGCCCTGAGTGAATTTGTGGTTGAAGGAATACACACAACCATTCCGTTCCACCTTAAATTATTAGATCATGAAACCTTTGTTGGCGGAGAATTTAATACGAAGTTTTTAGAGAAATACGAAGTAATGAAATCCTAGTGTGAATTCAGGAGGTGCCTTACATGGCTGAAAATCAAAACCTTTTACAAATGTCTCACGGAAAAGACGGTCTCGGGAAGATTGAAATCGCACCTGAAGTGATTGAAGTGATCGCAGGTATCGCAGCGTCAGAGGTTGAAGGAGTATCTCAGATGCGCGGGAACTTCGCGACAGGTGTCGTAGAGCGTCTTGGTAAGAAAAACCACGGTAAAGGTGTCAAGGTTGAGCTTTCCGAAGAAGGAATCGTCGTAGATGTCTATTGCATCATGAAATTTGGTGTAGCAATCCCGACAGTTGCCCAGAAAATCCAGGACAACATCCGTCAAGCCCTGCTAAATATGACAGCTCTCGAAGCAGAAGAAGTAAATGTTCATATCGTAGGCGTACAATTTGAAAATCAAAAGTATGAAGCTGAAATTGAAGACGAAATGTAATAGGGAGGACGGTCCTTTAGGGGGACCGTTCTTTTTTTGTGCTGAGGTTTTGTGATCGGATAATTGGATATCATTGTAAAATGGCTGGATTATTGTGAAAATTGGCCGGATTATTATCTGGAACGGCTGAATTATTAAAAGTTTCGGCTGGAATTTTTTACGAAACGGCTGGATTTATTTGAATTTTGGCTGGATTTTTCTTATGTGGGTGCGCGATTATGCCTACGCTTTTCATTGTCGAGCTCCGGGGCTTAGAGGCTCGAGGTCATAAGCTAAGGTACCCAAAAAGGCAAAGTGCGCCTTTGTGGGTACCTCATCTTATGCTTGTCGCCTCTGGCAAAGCGCCTACACCTTTCATTGTCGAGCTCCGCCTCCTTGTCCCTCGAGGTCATAAGCTAAATGGTCCATGAAGGCAAAGGACGCCTTCAAGGCCCATTCATCTTATGCATGTCGGGCCAGCCCAGTCGGCTCCGCTTTTCTTTCAGAATATTGATTTTTTTACATACGCGTGCGTATTGCCCTTAGTTTGTGCTATTATCAAAGGTATGAAAATTGATGGAGTAAAAGGAGTAAATATAAGATGAAAAGAAGAGTTGCCCGTGAAAAGGCTTTACAGGCGTTATTTCAAATAGATATGAGTGGGATTGAGCCAGAGGTTGCGTTAACGAATGTGTTGGAGGAAGAAGAGAAGATGGATGCCTATCTTCAACAGATCGTACTGGGATTCATTGAAAATCAGGAGCGAATCGATGGTCTTATTCGTGAAAACCTGGAGAAATGGTCTTTTGACCGACTTGCGAAAGTCGATCGGAATATTTTACGTTTAGGTGTATACGAGCTCCTGTTTGTAGAAGATGTACCGAATAAAGTCGTCATTAATGAAGCGGTCGAAATTGCAAAGATCTTTGGGGATGATCAGTCCAGTAAATTTATCAATGGTGTTCTTTCAAAGGTAAGTCAATCCTAACAATGTCAGGGGACGATTGAATGTCAGCTTCCATAATTGATGGTAAACTCATTGCAGATCATTACCGGGAACAATTAAAGGATCAGATTACACAGCTGAAACAACAAGATGTCACTCCGGGTTTGGCTGTTGTATTGGTTGGGGATAACCATGCCTCCCATTCATATGTGAGAATGAAAAGGAAGGCATGCAGCAACCTTGGGATTCATTCAGAGCTTTATCAATATGAATCCAGCCTAACAGAGGAAGAGCTCCTAACAAAAATTGGGGAGTTAAACGAACAGGACCATATCCACGGGATTCTCGTGCAACTTCCCCTCCCGGAACACATTAATCCGATTACGGTGATCGAAACCATTTCCCCATCGAAGGATGTTGATGGATTCCATCCGGTTTCGATTGGCAAAATGGTAACGAACCAAGATACGTTTTATTCGTGCACGCCATTGGGAATCATGAAAATGCTTGAATATGAAAACATCCCCGTTGATGGAAAACACGTTGTCATATTAGGGAGAAGTAACATCGTTGGGAAACCGGCCGGTCATTTATTCCTGAACCGAAATGCGACAGTCACGTATTGCCATTCAAGGACCAAAGATATGTCTTCCTACACCAAACAGGCTGATATCATCGTATCAGCGGTGGGGAAAGCGAACTTGATCGGTGCAGAGGATATTAAACCTGGGGTCGTTGTCATTGATGTGGGAATGAATCGTGATGAAGAAGGCAAGCTATGTGGGGACGTGAATTTTGCAGAGGTGAAGGAAAAGGCCGGTAAAATTACACCGGTACCAGGTGGTGTCGGCCCAATGACGATCACAATGCTTCTATATAACACTGTGAAATCTGCCGAATGGGCCATTCAGAATCGCCAAAATGGTTAAAAAATAGTACACTGGAATTAACGAAAAGGAAAGGGACAGGCAAATTGCTGGTCCCTTTCCGTTTTCCTGCATAAAAAATCCACCAGATCATGAACGGAACAAAGGAGTCATTGAGCATGGAACTTGATCAATCTCGATATTTAACGGTACAAGCTCTGACAAAATACATAAAAAGAAAATTTGATAAAGATCCCCACCTCTCCAACCTGTTTGTACGGGGGGAAATATCCAACTTCAAAAGGCATTCAAGCGGTCATATGTATTTCACCTTGAAGGATGAAAAAGCCCGTATCCTGTCAGTGATGTTTTCAAGCAACAATCATTCCCTTAAATTCAGGCCGGAAAATGGGATGAATGTATTGATACGCGGGGATATCTCTGTATATGAATCAGGTGGGCAATATCAGATCTACGTGAAAGAAATGCAGCCTGATGGCATAGGTGAACTCTATTTAGCCTATGAACAGTTGAAGGAGAAGCTCGAGAAAGCCGGCTACTTTGATCAAAGCCGCAAACGGATGATCCCCAAATTCCCTAAACGGATTGCTGTGGTCACCTCTCCGACTGGTGCTGCGATACGGGATATCATCACAACGATCAAACGGCGTTTTCCGATTGGTGAAATCCTCGTATTTCCTGCTTTGGTCCAAGGTGATCAGGCTGCAGCCTCGATTGCCGGGGCGATGAATATGGTGAACAGTGTAGGGGATATTGATGTGATGATCATCGGTCGTGGCGGAGGGTCAATAGAAGAATTGTGGGCATTTAACGAAGAAATTGTGGCAAAAGCCATCGTGGAGTCCGATGTTCCCGTCATTTCAGCTGTCGGACATGAAACGGATTTTACAATCGCAGACTTTGTAGCAGATCTTCGGGCTCCAACCCCGACGGCTGCCGGTGAACTTGCGGTACCCCATATTGATGACTTATTGGAAAGAATTATGAACCGTAAATTGCGCCTGATTAAGTCCTTCAAAACCAAGCTTCAAAGTGAAAGAAGCCGACTGAATGGATTGATGAAGTCTTACGCTTTAAGAAATCCCCGTAACCTCTATCAGCAAAAGGTTGAGACCGTCGACAGGCTGACGGATCAGCTTCAAAGGAATATCAGTCTCCATGTGAAACAGAACAGGGATCAATTAAGCGCCCTTCATTCCAGGCTGCAGCGAGTTCATCCATCACAACTCATCAAGATACAGAATGAACGGATCATGTTTATGCAAACACGATTGGAGAAGCAATTTAAACAAGTGTTGAAGGAAAAGAATCATCGTTTCAGTTCAGCTCTTTCTACCCTGCATGCCCTAAGTCCATTGAAGATCATGGACAGAGGATATAGTTTGGTTTACGGGGATGAAGGTACATTGATTAAATCATCTCGACAAATCAAAACAGGCGACCGCTTGGAGATCAATGTCAGAGATGGGAAAATACATTGCGAAGTGGAAACTGTTGAGGAGCGTGAGGAAAATGGCAAAGTCTAAAGAAGAGCTATCATTTGAAACAGCAATGGATCAGTTGGAAGAGATCGTGGAGAAATTGGAAGAAGGAGAAGTTCCTTTAGAAAAGGCAATGGAATTTTATCAAAAAGGGATGGACCTTTCGAAATACTGCCATGATACGCTGCAAAAAGCAGAAAATCAATTAACGAAAATGATGACAGATGAAGGGGAAAAATCCTTTGATCTTGATGAGGGGGAATAAATGTGAATTCTCCCATTACATTGAAAGAGTTTCAACAGGAGCATGGTGAATTGATTACCAATCATATGGTTGAAAACGTCGAGAGACTTTCCATGCCCCCTGTCTTAAAGGAGGCCATGGTTTATTCCCTGCAGGCAGGTGGGAAAAGAATTCGCCCCATCCTTCTGTTAGCTGCAATCAAAACCTTCAATCAGGACCCGATGCTGGGCTTGAATACTGCGGCAGCCCTTGAAATGATTCATACATATTCCCTTATCCATGACGATCTTCCTTCCATGGATGATGACGATTTAAGGAGAGGAAAGCCGACCAATCATAAAATGTTTGGGGAAGCAGCCGCGATTCTAGCCGGCGATGGTCTGCTTACATATAGCTTTCAGCTCATAGCAGAAGATCCTGCCTTAACAAGTGATAAGAAGGTGAAGCTTATAGCCCTTCTCGCACGGTGTGCCGGTCCCGAAGGCATGGTGGGGGGGCAAGTCGCCGACATCGAAGGTGAAATGAAGCAGCTTACAGCCAATGAGCTTGAGAACATTCACGTTCACAAGACGGGGAAGTTACTTACATTCAGTGTTATAGCCGGTGGGATCATCTCAGGGGCGTCAGATAATGAACTTGAGCTTCTTGAACGATTTGCTTTTCATATCGGTCTCGCCTTCCAAATTCAGGATGACATCCTTGATATTGAGGGATCAGAAGAAATGATTGGTAAACCGGTGGGGAGCGACGAATCGAAACATAAAAGTACTTATCCGAGTCTATTGACGATGAAAGGCGCGAAGGAGAAGCTTCAATCCCATTTGGACGAAGCGTTAATGTCCATTGATGAATTGCCGGTGGATTCCAGTCTGCTTACAGAAATTGCCCAATTGATTGTTTCAAGGAATCATTAAAACATTCTATGTTTGAGCAAAAGATTTAACATATGTTATAATACGGTTAGAATAAATTTTGGGGTGGTGCAGTATTCTAGTCAGTCCACCAATCCTGAAGGTGGGCCTAAAAATCCACTAAAGGGCACATCGATGAAGTTCCTGGAATTGGCTTGAGGCGCCCAGCTTTGGGTCATATCTGGGAGTAAGGCTTGAGGGCGATCCACAATGGCATGTGGGCGTTGACCCGCGAGCCGCGGAGGCTTTGTTTCTTATGCTGGCATTGAGCATATGCAATAAGAACAAAGTATGAACCTGCGATGTGATGATTCACTAGCAGCGTAGCCTGCCTTGAGTGAAGAGTGAGGGGATTATGGTTACAGGGTACACATCAGTTGGCCATTGATATGTGCTTTTTCGCCCATATGAAATCCTCTTTGCAAAAGAGGCTAAGGATTGCGTTAAGGACTGTTGAGGAAAACTCCTAGACTGTTCATATTCGGACATATAAAGAGGATTATAGTGCGGACTAAGTGGTAATCCAGTCTAGCTTGTGGTGACGCGGCTAAGTCGGGTTTAATGGGAAACCGCCGGTATGGCAACATCCGGTACCTGATTGGGAAAACCTACTGGACCTAAGCTGCAATTTTTACTCTTTATATGACCCCCCAATTACATAAAAACAAACTATTTACACAAGAAACGGTGTGTTTAAACGATAATGAATGAAACGATGAAAAACTCAATAAAGTGGAGTGTCAGCATTGCCGTTATCACATTTGTGTTAGCGGCTATTTTTTCAGTCACATCCAATATGGTTTTGAATGGTGTCGCATGGTTTACAGGGCTCATCGTCGTGTTGATCATCGTCTTCATCGGGATCTTTTTTGATATGCTGGGAATCGCAGCTACAGCGGCTGATGAAACACCCTTTCATGCCATGGCAGCCAAAAAGGTGTACGGTGCCAAATATTCAATTAAAATAGTACGTAACGCGGATCGGTTTGCAAGCTTCTGTAACGATGTGATCGGTGATATATCAGGGATCATAAGCGGGACGGCCTCGGCCATTGTCCTGATTCAGCTGGCTGTAACCTTCCGTCTTGAAGGGGGATCCTTGAAGGAATATATCGTAAGCGTAACCCTTACAAGCATCATCGCTTCTTTGACGGTCGGAGGTAAAGCACTTGGAAAAACGTTTGCTATCACCTATTCTAAGGATATAATATTTAGAGTTGGTAAAGTTCTACAATTCCTTGAAGATCGATTCAAAATCGTGTTAATCAAAGATAAAAAAGACAAAAAAGATAAAAACAAGAAAAAAGGGTATAAGCGTGAGAAACAAAATATTTAGTGATGAAAGTGAGTGGACCCCATGGATTTATTATCAATAAAGGAGCCTTCTTTTCTGAAAAGCATGTCAAATGAACAATTGGAAGAGCTCAGCCAGGAGATTCGCCAATTCTTAATCAAGAATCTATCCAAGACTGGCGGTCATATTGGTCCAAACTTAGGGGTGGTCGAATTAACTGTTGCCCTCCATAAGCATTTTAACAGTCCGAAAGATAAAATCCTTTGGGATGTTGGTCACCAATCGTACGTTCACAAGATTTTAACAGGGAGAGCCTGTCAGTTTGACACTCTCCGCCAGTACAAAGGGTTATGCGGTTTTCCGAAACGTAATGAGAGTGAGCATGATGTATGGGAAACAGGTCACAGTTCTACGTCACTGTCTGCTGCGATGGGTATGGCGATCGCAAGGGACGTTAAGAAAGAAGATTCCTACATCATCCCTGTGATCGGGGACGGTGCCCTGACAGGGGGAATGGCACTCGAGGCTCTGAATCACATCGGTCATGAGAAGAAGGATATGATTGTTGTTCTGAATGACAATGAAATGTCCATCGCCCCGAATGTAGGGGCCCTTCACAATGTACTCGGACGCCTTCGCACAGCTGGCAAATACAACTGGGTGAAGGATGAAATGGAGTATATCCTTAAGCGCATCCCTGCTGTAGGGGGGAAACTTGCGAGTACTGCCGAGCGTGTGAAAGACAGCTTAAAGTATTTATTCGTATCAGGCATGTTCTTTGAAGAGCTGGGATTCACTTATCTTGGACCAATCGATGGTCATGATTATCAAGATCTTTCAGAAAACATCCAATATGCCAAGAAAACCAAAGGACCCGTCCTTTTACATGTGATCACGAAAAAAGGAAAAGGGTTTCATCCAGCAGAGTCCGACAAACAGGGGACTTGGCACGGCACTGGTCCGTATAAGATCGATACCGGGGATCTCATCAAGCCGGTGAATGCCCCTCCATCATGGAGCGGCCTTGTCAGTGAAACAGTTCGAAAGGTTGCCCGTGAGGATGAGCGGATTGTTGCCATCACCCCGGCTATGCCTGTAGGTTCAAAACTGCTCGGGTTTGCCGAGGAATTCCCTGACCGGATGTTTGATGTAGGAATTGCCGAGCAGCACGCTACAACGGTTGCTGCTGGCCTTGCAACTCAGGATATGAAGCCGTTTTTAGCAATATATTCTACCTTTTTGCAAAGAGCATATGATCAGGTGGTTCATGATATCTGCCGCCAGAATTTAAATGTTTTCATTGGAATTGACCGTGCCGGCTTAGTGGGAGCGGATGGTGAAACGCATCAGGGTGTATTTGATATCGCGTTTTTAAGACATTTGCCTAATATGGTGATCATGATGCCGAAGGATGAGAATGAGGGACAACACCTTGTCAGTACGGCACTTCAATATGATGACGGTCCTATCGCTCTGCGCTACCCTCGTGGAAACGGGTATGGGGTGCCGATGGATTCAGAGTTGAAGCCGATTCCTATTGGGTCATGGGAAGTATTGAAACACGGAACGGATGCAGCGATCTTGACCTTTGGGACAACGATACCGATGGCCATGGAAGCGGCGGCCGATCTTGAAAAACAAGGGCTTTCAGTCCGGGTGGTGAACGCGCGTTTCATCAAACCGATGGACGAAGCCATGCTGAAGAGTATCCTGGAAGAAGAAATGCCTGTGCTGACGATTGAAGAGGCTGTGCTTCAAGGTGGATTCGGGAGCGGCGTTCTCGAGTTTGCACAGGAACATGGCTTCCATGAGGCAGTGATCGACCGTATCGGAATCCCGGATTACTTCATAGAGCATGGAAGCGTGAAGGAATTATTGAACGAAATCGGTATGACGAAAGAAAATGTTGTGGATCGGATACTGACGATTACACCAAAAAAACAAAAAAGGGCTTAATGATGAAAGTAAAAAAACAACGTGTAGACGTACTTCTAGTAGAACGAGGATTAATTGAAACAAGAGAAAAAGCGAAACGGGCCGTCATGGCTGGACTAGTTTATTCCAATGAAATGAGACTGGACAAGCCGGGTGAAAAAGTCAGTGAGGACATCCCTCTGACGATGAAGGGGAAAGTAATCCCTTATGTGAGCCGCGGAGGGTTGAAGCTCGAGAAAGCCTTGCAGGTCTTCGATGTGGATGTAGACGGTAAAGTGATGATAGATATCGGTGCTTCCACAGGTGGATTTACGGATTGTGCCCTTCAAAACGGTGCCAAAATGTCCTATGCCCTCGATGTAGGATACAATCAATTAGCCTGGAAACTGAGACAGGATGAACGGGTCGTCGTGATGGAAAGGACCAACTTCCGCTACGTCACCCCGGCTGATCTCGATGGGGAAATGCCAAGCTTTGCATCCATTGATGTATCCTTCATTTCTCTTTCATTGATACTGCCTGTTCTGAAAACATTGCTAGTGCCTGGTGGGGATTGTGTCGCCTTAATCAAGCCGCAGTTTGAAGCAGGGAAGGACCAGGTTGGGAAAAAAGGAATCGTAAGAGATCCAGTTGTGCACAAGATGGTCATCGAGAAAATCATGACGCTGGCAATCAAAGAAGGCTATCAAATCGCCGGCTTGTCTTACTCTCCTATTACTGGTGGAGACGGTAATATCGAGTTTCTCATTCACTTGAAATGGTCAGGTGCTGAAGGTGAAGGACAGTCGCTTCTAGACATCACCCCGGATGAAGTCATCGAGGATGCTCATAGTCAATTAAAAGCAAAATCGGAATAAGGATCATGCCGCTCTTCTTCGGAGGGCGGCTTTTTTTCGTTTTTATTATCATTGGGCTGGTCTTGAAAATAAAACTCTAAAATTTATTATAATCGGTTCACTTTTGAGAATAGAGCAGCTGCTCAGTTCAAGAGCCAACCGCCTCCGCTTTTCGATTGTCCAGCTCCGGCGGCTAGGGGCTCGAGGTCATAAGTCAAGCAACCCAAAAAGGCAAAGAGCGCCTTTCCGGGTTACTCGCCTTATGCTTGTCGCCCCTACCAAGCCGCCTCCGCTTTTCTTTTTTATTGTACTTCCATACAAAATAGGCTAACATAAGCGTAGAGGTATATTTATACAGGATTTAATCCAATGTAAGAGGTGTATGTTCTATGATGAACAAAGGGCAAAGACATATTAAAATCAGGGAAATCATTACGAATAGAGATGTTGAAACACAGGATGAGCTTGTGGAAAGCCTGAAGAATGCAGGTTTTAATGTGACGCAGGCAACCGTGTCAAGGGATATCAAGGAGCTGCATCTCGTTAAGGTTCCGTTGATGGATGGCAGGTACAAATATAGTTTACCGGCTGATCAACGATTCAATCCCCTTCAAAAGTTAAAGCGGACACTGACCGATGCTTTCGTAAAAGTGGATCAGGCAGGACACATGCTGGTAATGAAAACGTTACCCGGTAATGCCAACGCCATCGGTGCATTGATCGATAACTTGGATTGGGAAGAAATTTTAGGGACCATTTGTGGCGATGACACTTGCTTGATCATTTGCCGGACAGAGGAAGAAACCAGAGTCGTTTCGGAACGATTTTTAGATATGTTGTAAATCAGTAATGAACACAATGGGTCTATTACTGACCCTTATACAAAATCCAATAGGAGGCTTCTCTTTTGAGTAATGTGAGGGGAAAGCTCCTTTTTATTTGAGGTGAATGTTTTGCTACAAGAACTATCAATCAAAAATTTCGCCATAATCGATTCCCTCTCCCTTTCCTTTGAAGAAGGATTGACCGTATTATCTGGTGAAACGGGTGCTGGTAAATCGATTATCATCGATGCCATTCATTTATTGGTTGGCGGTAGAGGATCTTCTGAATATGTACGGCATGGAGAGAAAAAGGCTGAAATTGAAGGGTTATTTATTCTTGATAATGAAACTCATCCTTGCTTTCGGAAAGTGGCGGATTTCGGGATTGAGATTGAGGAAGGCATGATCATCCTCAGAAGGGATATCTCGAGCACTGGAAAAAGTGTATGTAGAATCAATGGCAAGCTGGTGACCATCGCTATCATGAGAGAAATCGGGGCAAGTCTCATTGATATCCATGGACAGCACGAACATCAGGAACTGATGAATGAAAGTCTGCATCTTTCCTTATTGGACCAATTCGGTGGCAGTGAAATCGCCTCTGGTTTATCCAGCTACGGAGAAGTATATAAAGAGTATCTTTCCATCTATAAGCAATTGAACAGATTGAATGAGAATGAGCAGGAGATGGCGCACCGTCTGGATCTCATTCAATTTCAACTGAAAGAAATCCATGAAGCGAATCTACAGCTCAACGAAGATGAAGAGCTGGTGGAAGAAAAACGGAAGCTGATGAATTTCGAACGGCTGTTTGAAGCGCTTCAAACTTCCTATGATAGCATTCAGGGCGAGAGAAAAGGGATGGACTGGGCAGGACTTGCCATGAGCCATCTTGAAACGGCTGCAGAAGTGGATTCACAATATGAAAAGACACTTGAATCCGTGTCAAATGCCTATTACATCCTAGAAGATGCTGCCCATCAGGTAAGGGGAGCGTTGGATATGCTTGAGTTCGAGCCGAATCGTTTGGATTTGATCGAGGCAAGGTTGAATGAAATCAATGGTCTTAAGAGAAAATATGGATCATCAGTGGAAGAAATCCTTGCTTACAGTTCAAAGATCGAAGAAGAAATCGAAACCATCATGAATAAGGATTCCCATGTTGAACATTTACAGAGTAAATTACATTCTTTGGAGAAAGATTTATCTCTGGAAGCGAAAAATCTCTCCCAAACACGAAAGCAATGGGCAAAAAAATTGACCGCAAGCATTCATGAGCAGCTAAAGCAGCTGTATATGGATAAAACGAAATTCGAAGTCCGTTTTGTGAAAAGTGGAGAAGGTGAATCATTTTCCTTTCAACATTTCAAAAAGGATGGGTGGGATACGGTTGAGTTTTATATCTCTACCAATCCTGGAGAGCCTTTAAAGCCTTTATCTAAAGTGGCTTCAGGTGGAGAACTTTCAAGGATCATGCTCGCTCTTAAGACCATCTTTTCAAAACATCAAGGAATTACTTCGATCATTTTCGATGAAGTGGATACGGGTGTGAGCGGAAGAGTCGCTCAGGCAATCGCCGAAAAAATTTATCAAGTTGCCGTCCATTCCCAGGTTATGTGTATTTCCCATTTGCCACAGGTGGCTGCTATGGCAGACTGTCACTTATTCATATCGAAAAAGCTTTCCGGTGGCAGGACAAGTACCATGGTGAAACGGCTACAGGAGAAAGATAAGATTAAAGAAATCTCACGCATGATATCAGGTGTGGAAATAACTGATTTAACGTTGGAACATGCAAAGGAACTACTGCAGTTGGCAGGATCTATAAAAGAAACATGAAAAGCTATCCAATTCGGGTAGCTTTTTTTTCGTGATTACCAGTTATAAATGTGGCTTTTAAAGGCAAAATTATAACTGTAGCCAATAGTTAATGTGTGTGGATTAGAAGCGAGGAGAGTGAATATATTGAGTATAGATTGGTTAAGGAAATGTATAGGTGGAATTCTCCTTGTTTCGCTTTGTCTTATTGGTTTTTACAAGCCTGTTCAACAATATATCAATACACCGAACACTGTAAGGGTGATGGAAGGGGATCAAGTTGCTCTCCCTAAGGCTGCATCCGTCACGACTATGGGTTCGTCGCATAATGGACATGTTCAAGTAGAAGAAGGGAAAGGGCAGCTCTCCATCCAGGGAAGTTCTGTAGGGAAGGACGAAGTGGTCTTTGAGCTCGCCGGTTTACCCATTAAAAAGGTCGATGTTGAAGTACTGAAAGATTTCAAGGTGATTCCTGGTGGGCAATCTATTGGAGTCAAGTTAAATACTGTTGGGGTGTTGGTGGTTGGTCATCATCTGGTTGATACAGATGATGGGAAAATGTCCCCCGGCGAAAAGGCCGGTATTCAGGTAGGGGACATGATTACAGAAATCAATGGGTCAAAAATTGAAGAATTAGCTGATGTTGCTCCTTTTGTTCAGAAGGCGGGAGAAGAATCCAAATCTCTGGACGTGGTGATCAAGAGGGAGCAAAAGACGGTAAAGACACACTTGCTGCCATTGAAGGAAAAAGGGGATAAAAATTATAAATTGGGTCTGTATATCCGTGATTCAGCAGCAGGTATCGGCACAATGACATTTTATGATCCGAAGTCCAAAAAATATGGTGCACTTGGGCATGTCATTTCAGATATGGATACAAAAAAGCCCATCGTCGTTGAGAATGGTGAAATCGTGAACTCGGAAGTAACGTCCATTCAAAAAGGCACGGATGGAAAGCCTGGGGAAAAACTAGCGCGCTTTTCATCTGACCGGAACGTCATTGGTAATATCACACGAAATAGCCCTTTTGGAATTTTTGGAGAACTGAATCAGTCCATCGATAATGATCTGATGGATAAACCGATGCCAATCGCTCTCTCTCATCAAGTGAAAGAAGGACCGGCACAAATCTTAACTGTGGTGGATGGAAGAGAAGTTGAGATGTACGACATCGAAATAGTCAGCACCATCCCGCAGAAGTATCCGGCAACGAAAGGGATGGTCCTGAAAGTGACTGATCCTGAGCTCCTAAAGAAAACAGGTGGAATTGTCCAAGGTATGAGCGGTAGCCCGATCATTCAAAACGGGAAGGTCATCGGGGCTGTCACCCATGTATTTGTGAATGACCCGACCAGTGGATATGGTGTCCATATCGAATGGATGCTGAGTGAAGCTGGAATCGATATTTATAAAAAAGATCATAACCGAGCAAGCTGAAGTGGAAAACCCTTACCAAAGTACCGAACCCGGGTGCTTTTAAGGGTTCTTTTTTGTTTTAGAAATATGGATTTATCATCATGTCGGTTTGCCAAAAAGAGCCTCTCCTTGTTAAAATAAAGATTATTCGACAAACAGAAACGGGAATATCGAATAGGGTCGAAATATAAAGAAATCTTTAGAAAATCAAAGAAAATATAATATTTTTCAAGTTTTTTTCAAAAATAAAAGGAATTTAGGTTGCATTGTCGAAAAAGTAATTTAGAATAAAATTACAGAGATGAATTAATTAGGATTGAGGAGGAAACCTGTAGTGAAATCGATTAAAGTATGTGTTGTGGATGATAACCGTGAACTGACGTCATTATTGGAGGACTACATCGCTTCACAAAATGATATGGAAGTAGTAGGTATTGCTCATAATGGTCAAGATTGTTTGGATTTATTAGAAGAAGTCGATCCAGATGTTCTGGTCTTAGATATTATCATGCCTCATCTGGACGGGCTGGCTGTATTGGAACGACTTCGTGAAAAGAAGAGCATTCCGAACGTTATCATGCTTACGGCCTTCGGTCAGGAAGATGTTACGAAGAAAGCTGTCGACCTAGGAGCTTCTTATTTTATCCTAAAGCCATTCGATATGGAAAACCTAGTGAGTCATATCAGACAAGTTAGCGGAAAATCAAACCCAATCATCAAAAAACCTTCCTCATCCAGAATGAATACAGAGCAAAAACCAAGAAACTTGGATGCAAGTATTACAAGCATCATCCACGAAATCGGCGTACCGGCACATATTAAAGGTTACTTATATTTGCGAGAAGCGATTTCTATGGTTTACAATGATATCGAATTGCTTGGATCGATCACAAAGGTCTTGTATCCAGATATTGCCAAGAAATACAATACAACGGCTTCGCGTGTGGAGCGGGCAATCCGTCATGCCATTGAAGTGGCTTGGAGCAGAGGGAATATTGATTCCATTTCTTCCTTGTTCGGATACACCGTCAGCATGTCTAAGGCGAAACCAACGAACTCAGAGTTCATCGCCATGGTGGCTGACAAGCTTCGATTGGAGCATATGGCTTCTTGAACGTTGGAGTGACGGGAATTTGCCCGTGAATTTGGCCGGGAATTTGGCGTTGGAAGGTGCCGTCGTTCCGATGAATTTTCTGGCGTGATTCCGACAAACTAATACGCTAATCTACGTAGTAATACTATAGAACAGAACGTCTCCTTTTCGCAAGGGGGCGTTTTTTTTATTTGCGTGGTTTTTGCGGAGAAATGGCGATAAGTATAGGTGCGGAAAAAATAATTCGGAGAAATTTGTGCGGAGGCACGCGGAAGTGGTTTGGCGAGTGTACTATACAGTAAGGACGGAAAACTTTTTCGAACTAATTTGTGCGGAAGTGGTCGTAAGTGCATATTATCCGGTAAGGACGCCAAGCTTTTCGGAAGGGAGGCGATAAATAAGGAGGACGTTATGAAATTTGACTTAGAGAAGGCGCAAGAGCTATTAGATACCGGCATGTCCGGTAGGGCGGTAGGAAGATCGTTAGGACTTCATCACTCTGCGATATTTAGAGCGATACAATCTGGCGATCTTGACGATGGTTATATACCGTTCGACGAAGACGGAGATAAGAGACATCTTCACCAAAACTTCGAATGGTTGCATGAGGAAGATAGGCTAGAAGATATCCTCACGGAATTATACGAAGGAAGAAGAGTATTACTTGACGACTTCTTATCGGAAGACTTCCGGAGTGTTGGCGTTTACGTAAGAAAAGAGTACGGCGGCATCTCGGATTACTTTAGGGAAAAGGGTTATACGAGAATGTTATCCGGAGTCCAGAAATGTTGTACGGTATGTAGCAAAAACGTTTCCGTTAAAAGGTTTAACAAACACGCATCATCTATTTACGGGATAGAATCATATTGCAAAAAATGCTCATACGAGAGGGTGCGGAAATACGTACTTACAAGCGATAGCTACCGGGAGCATTTGAAAATTCATGCACATAACAGGCGGGCAAAGGAAAAGTTGTTACCTTTTGGTTATGACGAAAATGACCTACTCGATACTCTTGAAGTTTTCGGAGGTTGTGTGTTGACAGGTGACGCAGACATTCATTTGGACCACGTGATACCGATTGCGATTGGCCATGGCGGGACAATAAAGTCGAACATGATTCCGTTACGAAGTGATTTGAACATGAACAAAAAGAAGTCTAACATCTTCGAATGGTTCAGCGCCAACAAACAACGTTTTAACTTATCGCAGGAAAAATTCGACACTCTTATCGATTACCTTGCGGAACTAAACGAAATGACACGCGAAGAATATCGCGAATATGTTTACTGGTGCCACGCCAATCCGAGGACGGTCGATCAGTTGCGAGAGGAGGACGTAAGTTGACGAAAAAGAAAGCGATTGATTTTCACGACCACCGATTCATTCGCGTCACCAAGGCGGTCATGGATGACGAAGCATACCTCGACAAGCCGATTCAGAAGCTCGTATACGCCGTCCTATGCTTTCACGCAGACAACAAGACGCTCAAGTCGCATCCTAGCGTTAAGACGATTGCGAACAAGTGTCTGTGCTCGGAGAATACGGCAAGGGCAGCGTTGAAGAGGCTGGCGGAATTGGAGTTGATCGAGGTGACTGTTCGCTATGATAGTCGCGGTCAGACATCGAATGAATATACCGTATTGGAGCCTCCGGATTGGTTCGGAAGTGACCGCCCTACAAAAAACGATACTGACCCCCTTCAATCTGAATAGGTGGCCCCCTATCGTGAATTGTAGACGAACTAAACTCATTAGAACTAAACTCATTTAACTAAACTAAACATTCCTGCTCATAAAATCGCAGGCATTATCAATTAATAAATACCTTATCGCTGACGCTTAAAAGACCAGCGAAAAATGTATAAGGGAGTGAAATCATGTTATCCGAAAAGGAACAAAAGAAAAACCTTGAAGAATATTTCAAAAGGGAACTCACTAATGATGAGGTTTTCATTGTTGAATGGATATACGCAGGATTCGAGAAAGAGATTAAAAAGTCAAATAGAAAGGAGGCCTGATCGCATGACCAAACGCAATTCACCCGGCTGCTGCAACGCCACCGCAACCGCCATCCTAGCCGCCCTGACCGACCGCATCAAACTCGAATCAGCAGGCGTCACCAACCCGGACTTCCTACGCGGCTTACAGGTGGCTAAGGCGCTTGTGTACGAGTCAATCGGAGAGGCTCGGTAGAGGCGCGTAGATGGCGATAGAGAGGCGCTAAGGTGTTTGTACCTGACGCGAGTTAGGACGCTAATATAAGGCGCTATGAAGCGCAGAAAGGACGGTAGTATGACGAACAAACTCGACTTAAACGCAATCCGCAAACGAGCGGAGGCAGTAACGGAAGGGCCGTGGAAAGTGTTCCCGTATCAAATGAGCGGAACGTACGAAGTGACCGTTGACAATCTCGAAGTATCAATCGCAAGCGAAATCGATTATCAAGCAGACGCAGAATTCATCGCCAGCGCCCGGACTGATGTCGTAGAGCTGATTGCCGAGGTTGAACGATTACGTCAAGCGTTATGGGAAATCACGGTTTACCCGTCGGAGGACGCATTAGAAATCGCAGAGGAGGCGCTTGAGCATGGCAGGTAAACCGAAGGTGAAATATAACGAAAAGGAAGTAGCGCAATGGTCTGTAAACGACATGCTCGCTTATCTATCCGACCAACACCTCGCACGATTCAACGTCGACTATCAGCCGTTCGGCACGTGGGCGTCGGAGCGCGGGCAGCTCGGCAACTGGATCGGGACGAAGCGGAAGGCGGGCAAGTATGGCGCGGAATTTACGAAGCGGTTTATCGACGTGTGCCTGGCGGAGTATAGGCCGACGCGAGATTATCCGGGCATCAACTTCGGATTCATGGTGGCGTATATGAAGCGCAACATTCAGACGGTGCAGCTCGAAATGATGAGGGCGGAGAGTGCGGCGCAGAGTCAGGCGGGAGAGGTTGACGAGGATTGGTTGTAAAAGGAGGGAAGCGAAGTGGAAACGGTAACTATCGTTTGTTATGGATGTAGCGGAAAAGGTACGAGAGTAATCGTAGATATTGAAGACGGATACGGCGAAAAGGTGAAATGCGATTTATGTAACGGCAAGGGTAAAATCACCGAACCACATCCGAAATATTTCTGAAGGAGGAACGCCAATGACTCAACCGAATAACCACGCATCAAACTGCGTACTAGCCGGCCGATGCAAGCTCGCCAACTCAGACGCATGCAATCGCAACTGTCCGGCATTTATCGCCATGCACGGCCACAGCGGAAAAGGCGGCCGAATCGCCAACGCCAACACGCCGGCCGACTACCGACTGCTTACGCTTGCCAATTCGCCAGCACGAGAAGGTCAGGCGAAAGTTTATGCGACGCTTGAAAAATACGTGGCTACGTTCGAACGGCAATTCGACGAAAATGCTCCGCGGATCAAAAGTTTGTATTTATGGAGCGAGCAGCCCGGAAATGGGAAAACGACCTCGGCGATAAGCGTGATGAACGAATATATTATCGCAAATTACCTCGGAGCATTAAAGCGCGGTAGGCAGGCGCTTCAGTGTCCGGCATATTTTCTCGATACAAATCGCTGGCAAACGGATTTTAACTTGGCGGTAATGACGAACGACGAAGGCGACATGGAGCGTTTCAAGCAGGAAATGCGCAAGGTTATGAACGTACCTTTCGCCGTGCTTGACGACATTGGCGTCCGCGATTGCAGTCCGAAGTTTCGCGGATATATTCACGCAGTTATTAACCATCGGACAGTGAACGGATACCCTACGATATTCACGTCCAACTTACCGTTAGAAGAAATGAAAACCGTATTCGACCACCGTTTGTATGACCGCATGAACGATCAGTGCCATATCGAGCATTTCAGTGGAAATAGCCATCGTGGCAAGCGTAAGTAACCGAAGGAGGGGAAATGACGATGAAAGCGTTAATTGAAATCGAAGTCACCGGAAATTTCGAGGAACCGTTATCAAACGACAGTATCATCGACATCTTAAACGCGGTCATTGTAGATGGAGCTGACAGCGTATGCCTCGACGCCAACTACGTAATTAAGGAGGTCTATCGTGATGAATAATCCGATCACATTCGGCGACCTGGTTCGCGTCAACGGCTACGGCAATCGCGTGTTCCAAGTCGAGAGTTACTACGAGCAAGAATGGTTTTATCCGGACGGAACGTGGAAAGACCGCATTTTTGAGCTCTTCGACGTGGGAAACGCCGATAGCATTGAGGCTGGTGCCGAAGACCTGACGCTAGTAGCAGACGCCAGCCAAGCCGACGAGTACCTGCGGGCGAACCCTGCGCCGATTGAGCCGGGATCATCGCCAATTATACCGATAAATTTCAACCTCGATATGAGTTTCTTATATGGCGAAAACTACGAAGGAGGAGACGATATTATGAATGAGCGAAAAAAGAATACGTCGGCACGTGAGTTATCATCGCAGGAGGCGAAACGTAAGAAACAGGAGCGTAAGTTGCGCAAGCAGAAAATCGACGCATGCCTCGACTGGATGAATTACTACAAGGCGGATGGCAATACGGCGAAAGTTGCGGAGATTAAGCAGGAGTTGGCGGAGTTGAGTAAGGAAAGCGAATAGTATACTCAAACTAAATCATAAAGGAGCTGAAAAAAATGAAAGAAGAATTGAAACATTTAATCGGGAAAACAGTCGTGGAAATAAAGCGCAACACAATATATTTTGATGATGGGACATCTATCGAATTTCACCCATTTGAAACCTATGTAAATAATCCAAATTGACACATAGAGCGGAGAAAGGATGATGAATAATGACGGAACTTGAACTATATAAATTCGTTCAAGATAAAGAGATGCGATGGGTATCCGACAATGATTTGAACCTTTGGATTAATATCAGCGAACTTAAAGAATTCGCTGATTTAGATGACGATTTAATTGTAGAAGATGGAGGTTTTCAAATAACGCTAGTACACGGGGGAGTGGTTTGTATAAATCTTTTTGATGTATGCGAACTTCACGATATTGAACCAGAAAATATATTAACGAAAAGTGATTACTGAACTATACGAAACAACCACGCAACTAAAGGAGGAACGCGAATGATCCACGGTCAATTATTCTTATCGAAAGTTATCGATGGCAACGACCCGCAGGCACTCAAGCGCTTCAACGTCACGGCTGCCGACATGCCGACCGAAGCCGAGCGGAAGGCCCTGCGGTTTATCGAATCATACGCCGAGCAGAATCGCGGGCAGGCTCCGTCGGTCGAGACGCTTGTGGCGGAACTGCCGGAGTTTAGCGATTTGTATCATGCGAACGCTGACGCCAGCTACGAATATTCGGCGAAGCAAATCAAGTCGCATTCGGCGAAGCAACATTTGGCGGACTTTATTAACGGTAAATTCGGCACAATGTTCGGGAGCGAGAACGATGGAAATAAATTACTCGAGGACTTGATTTCGGAAGCTGAACGTATTAAAATGGGAACAAGTGTTCTGAGTAAAGTAGGAACAAGCGTCAAGGACGACATTTCGAAGTTCCGCGAAGAATACGAACGTCGACGTGAAGGCGAATCTTATCGAGTGTGGGAATCGAAATTTCCGTTCATCAATAAGGCGACAGGCGGTTACGTGTCCTCGAACGTCTACGTATGGTACGGAAAGTCCGGGAGAGGGAAGTCGGCTTGCACGATCGAGGAGGCTGTCGAGCTCGCTTTCCAGGGCGCTAACGTTCTCATATGGCTGATGGAAATGGGCTGGTACGAAGGAATGGTGAGAATCTACACGTCGATGTCAAGTCGAACAGGCGCAACCATTGCCGAGTTAAACGGTGTCGACATGGAAGCCGGTTTTAATTCGAAAGACATTCGCCACGCTAAATTACCGCCCGAGTTCGAGCAGGAGTTTTTCGCATTCCTTGAGCGCATGAACGACATTCTGCCCGGCAACATTATCGTAAGAGGCGTGGACGATGACGACTTTAATCGCCGCGACCTCGGACAATTAGAAGCAGACATTCGTCAAACAAATGCGGATGTAGTCGTGATTGATCCGTTCTATTACCTCGATTATGAAAAGAATACGTCCAAAACCACCGGAGGAGATGCGGCGAATACAAGTAAGAAGCTACGTCGACTCGCGGGATCCACCCAAACGGTTATATTCGCAATCACCCAGGCGGATGAGGTCGACGAGAAAGAGGACGAACAAGGAAATCGTGAATTGCGGTTGCCAAAGCGTTCAGAAGTTTCTAAGACGAAAGCATTGCTGCAAGATGCTGCGATACTGATTGCGGTGGATACGAACGCTAAAGAAGGGCGAGGTATCATCGGGTTAAATAAAGGGCGCGATGGTGGCGAAGGTGAGAGCGCCGAGATCCTTTACCTTCCGCAAATCGGAATCATTAAAGAGATGGAAACCGGAGAGGCAGCGGCGAGTCAGTTCGATTTTTGATGCGATAAAGACCCATGTAATGTAGAAAAGGAAGGTGAAAACTTTGGATGAAGTGTATGTGATTATGTGGTTCAATGAAATTTCCGAAAACACTTTCTACACTGATGAAAACGAGGTTGCTGAACGTGTTGAAAAATTAAACAGCATTTTAAATGATGGGTATTGGTACAAGAAGTTAGAAAAAAAGTAATAGACTATTTGATTAGATTCCGATTCGACACATGTAACGAAGGAGTGATAGAACGGTGTTAAATGAAATTGTGAGAATAGAATTTGAAGTAAGTAGTGGTAATCACAACGTTAAACTTACGGGTAGTGTGGAAGAACGTAATTTATACGAATTCAATAATGGCTTAGACAGTTCTTTGCGTGTAAGAAGTATACAAGGTCAGACAAAAGGAACGGATTTTCACAGGTCGCAGGTCAGAAATATTAAGATGATTTAGTACGCAATTCGACGACATTCCGCAATTAACAGACGAATCCTCACAGCGAATTATATACGATAGTATTAAGGAGGTAATCGCATGAGCAACGCACCATTCAAACACGGCGACATCCTACGCCACCCTGACGGTCTAGTCGGCAAGCTAGTCGTCAAGCCAAACTCGCCCGAATGCGAAGTCCACTCGCTCGAATCGCATCACAGCCGATGGGTCGTGCGGTCCTGGACGGTCGCTGATCTCCGCAAGGCAGGCTGGCGGCTGAACTATACGCAAGGGCTCACGTAGGACTTTCGAGCGAGTTTGCGAATATTAATATATTTATATTTACGCAGATATTCGGAGCAATCGGGCGATAGGCGGGGGAATTCGCAGATATACGTATACCGGATTGCGTATTCCAATTTATTCCTCGACAAACTTCGACTGACAATCCGTAACACAAGCGTAATAATACTGTAAAGGAGGCGATATAATGCCGACTATTGTCATAAAAAACGTGCCGACCGAGGTTGACGTCGAATCGGAGCTGCGAGAGTTCGAATGGACGCGGCCGACGTGGACCGGCGATAAACTGCTTGCGGCCAGCCCTTTTCGCTATGATAAATCGCCAAGCTTTTTCGTGCGACTGGAACCTTACGGTGAATATCCGGCGGGCGTGTGGAGCGATTCCGGTTACTACGACGCTGAATGGGCGAGCGGCAACTTCGTCAAACTGCTAGCGTTCATGCGTCAAGAAACGTATGAGGAAGCCGAGGATTACTTGGCGGAAAAGTATGGCGTGGCTGAGACGGGCGATGGACTGCGATTGAAACCGTTGCATCTCAAAACTCAGCGGACTAGGCAACCGTTGAAGGAGACGGTGTTGCAAGGCGAAGCTCAGCCGTCGGATTACCTTATTCGCCGAGGCATTAGCGCCGAGACTCAGGCGTACTATGGCGTGCGCGATTGTAAGTCGGCGGTCGAGATCCCGTGGCGAAGGGCGAACGGCTTGCTGGCGAATGTGAAGTACCGCAGCAAATACGGCAAAACGTTTTGGTACGTCAAAGGCGCCGACCCTATCAAAAATTCGCTATGGGGTGTCGATATAGTATATAGTAGGCGGGCGAAACGGGCGGTGCTGGCAGAGGCGGAAATTGACGCAATGAGCTGGCGCGAGGCAGGGTTTGAGGCGATAGCGTGTGGCGGCGCTGAATGGAGCCAGGCGAAACGGGACTTGATATTGCGGTCGCCTATCGAGGAACTTATCATCGCGACTGACAACGACAAGGCTGGCGAGAAGTTGAGGCGTGCGGTTGAATCGTCGCTAATAGGCAAAGTTGCGATTCGACATGCGCGAATAACCGAAGGTGGATGCAAGGATGCGAACGAGGCGCTTGTAAGCGGTGGACCGAAGGCGGGCGTGGCGGTCTTGCAGCAGGCGGTCGAACAGTCGGAGCAGGTACGTAGTTTAACGTATTTTCGGTCACGGTAAGGCGCCAAACCCGCGCTTTACCTTTTGTCGTATTCAATCCTCGCTACTACGTGTTTCACGGCGCCATTCGTACAAGTCATCGATATGACAGCCGAGCTCAGTCGCGATCGTCTTGGCGTTGTTCAAGCCGAGAATGTAGCCGTCGCGATTGTTCGCCCGGTCGTTTATGTACGTGTAATTGATGCCGGTACGATCGGCTAGCTGACGCTGAGTCATGCCGCGTTGGCGAAGTAGTTCGGGAAGACGACATCGACCTGCGATGAACAGACCGATCACCTCCTCCGTATTAAGTTATTTTACATAATAGCGTATGGAAGGCGCAAGTTTAAATACGCTCAATGCGGACAACTTTTTCGATCGGTACGTCCAGGTGGCGGCAGATGTCGGCTATAGTCGTGAGAGTGACCGATTCGTTGCGGCCGATGCGCGCCTGAGTTCGCGAGTTGATTACCGTGTCGCGCATGGAGCTCATCGTAATACCCTTTTCGTGGAGCGTGCGGTGGAGCGGTTCGTAAGAGATCATAAAATTTTTACCTCCAATAGTCACAATTTTAAGATAGGTTGTTTACAAAAGTACACATCTTGGTTTATACTATACTCAACGGATGAAAAATAATCAAGGGGTTGAAGTAAAAATGATAGCTGCGATGGTCGAAGAAAAAATAGATACAATGGAAACACATATTACCTGGGCATACATAGCGAAAGAATTAAACCTAACACCGAGCGCATTATCACACTTTAGAAAGAAGAAAACAGAATTAAATTTTAAATCATTATTAAAGCTGTGTAAAATTGTTTTTCCTAGAAAATATATTGATGTGTTGGCTGATTGGACTTTGATCCTCACTAAACCAAGTAATGTAAAAGTCGCCTTAGAGTTTTTAGCAGCTAACAGAAAGATTGACCATTTAAAATCCTTCCATTCAAAAAAAGAGACATTCACTTCTAAATGCACAAAAGAATTAATCGAAGCTTACTACACAATGATCCCGCACCTTGAATCTTCCTTCACCAGCAGTCACTTGCCTAAAATCACTGAAAAACAGAAAGAAGTTAAATCGCAAGAAGCATTAGTTATCTTAGAAATTTGTGAGGTTTATTATTACAGTACAATTGGTGAAATCGGAAATGTGGTCACTAATTTAGAAAAAGTAAAAAACAGGCTGTCTTTAATATCCGATTCCCTTTTAAATGAGTTATATATGAATAGAATAGAAGAAGTTGAATCGGTCGTTATGTTGTATAATAAGGCGGATACAGTAAAAGCCAGAAGTCTTTGCGAAAAAATTATTAAAGATGAAAGTGGATTTTATTGCGCGACCTTCCTTGCAGACGCATACTATAGAATAGGGATGTCCTTCCTATTCGAAAGTCCCGACATGTGTTTAAAGAATTTAAAAAAAGCGAAAGAACTATACTTAAAGGACAACAAAGAGGGTTCCGCAAAAAACATAGATAAAAATGAGGTTACTTTCGCAAAGATATTTTGGGGATTGAAAATTTTAGAGACAGACGAATTAGAGGACTCCTACACAGCTTTTGTTTTGGCTAAATCCGATCGTAAAGAAGAAGCGATAAGAGTTATAAAAGAACTAAATCAAGATTCTCCTTTTACTAAATACTACTCAGGCATAGCAACAGGCAATAATAACGAATTACTAGAAAGCTTGCTTATGTTTAGAAATAAAGGGAATTACTTTTATGCTCAATTACCTAAATTACTTTTGGATGAATGCGAAGACATGAAAGCAATAGTAAAATTGATATTAAATTAGGAGGAATTTAAAAATGAAGAAGATTATCGCTGCGTTACTGTTAACAACTATTCTAGTAATTTCATTTAACTCAATAAACCAACCGAAAGAAGAAGCTGGAGTATCCGGAGAGTTATTTACTCCTTATGTAATCCAAGGTGACCCTGGAACCGGAGGAGTTGGCGGCGGAGGTAGCTGATTAATTTAACAAATAAAATACACATGTCGAGGAGCCTTCGGGTTCCTTTTTTTATTTGTAATTTTATTACATAGTTTCCAAATAGTTGAATGAAATTTTATTTTGAAAAAACACTCAACTTTCCAAGCCTTCCATTATTTCGGTGATATTATAAAAACAAGCCAAAGGAAACAAGCGCAACAAGCGATCGCAACTACGCAGAACAACGTATTTGAAAAATCTAAAATAATTTGCGCGACTTTAGCTCGAACCCCATATTATAAATCAGGAGGCGAATAAAACGATGAATAACGAAAAACTCAATAGCCTGGTATTGGCGTACCAGCAAACGAAATCTGACGCAGTGTTCACGGAAATTTATGCAGAGGTGAGCGGATGGTGGTCGAACAGTAAAACCATCGCTCAGTCAGTGAGATCGAACGAAGCGGAGATAATTGCGCTTTACGAAGACACGTTGATAAATGCGTTAGAAAAATACGACGGTAGCGCAGACTTTATGAACTACTATAAGAGGGGCGTTGTTCAAAATCGGGCGTACCTTTACCGCAAGACCAAGCGGCAGCACGAACACGAAATATTCGAGCAACAACTTGCACCACCGAGCGAAGAGGACGGCAATCCGAATCAGCTCGAAGCAATCTACGGCACGACCGAACAAACTCCGTTCACAAAGAAAGAAGCCGACCAGTTGGCGCTGATCGACTTCCTCCTGAACGGCGCGGATGCTAAAACGACGGCAATCGTTGAAGCGTTCCTTAATCACCCGAAACCTACTCCGACGGCAATCGGTGAGGCGTTAGGGATTCACCATTCGACTGTAATACGCACACTCAAACGCCTGGCCGGCAAGTTTGATGCTAAGCACCACGGAGATTACCGCGACTACTTAGTTGCGCTTTAAAACGTAGGGATAATCGCCATTAGGCATTTAGGACTATCGCCTAGTTTCATTATAAGCGGTGGGCGGTTGTCTTGTCACCCACCGTTTCAAATTATAGCGGAAAACCGTTCGACAATCAATCGAAATTTATGGGGGTAATTACAATGAAAAACTCGAAAACTCGCGGTAATAATAGCCGCCTTAACGATAGCATTACCAAATCAACGCATACCCATTCATTTCCTCAAGCGGCATGGGAGCGCCAACTCGAGCGCGAGCTACAGGATCCGAATCGCTTTTACGAAGGCAGCTACGACTTAGCCGAATCCTTTCCGATTAAGGCGGTGCGGTTGGGATGAGCGCAGTAGTTTCTATCGCAGAAATCAAGCGCCGGAAGATGCGGAAAGCATACGAAGCAGCATGCGTAGCTTGGTATGGCAATAGCGGGGCGGTGAAACGATGACCGCATTATTCGGACTCATCTTCATTTACGCAATGCTGATCGGACTGTGGGGCGCAATATCAAGCTATATTACGGACCATGGCGAGGAGGGATAACACTGGAAAGGATTAAGAGTAAATCAGGAGTATACTTTTTAGCTTTAGACGGGGACGTGATTTCAAAAGAGTGCACGCACTGTAAGGAAATGAAACCTCTTGAAAACTTTTCGCCAACTTCTCACGGACTTGGTAAGCGGGTTTCAATGTGTCGGCCATGTAAAAATAGTAAATACGGAGCTGGAACTAAACAAATTAACCGATGTATTAGTGAAATTAATGGAGAACCTGCGAAAACTTGCTTGGCATGTGAAAATCTAATCCCATTGAAAGATTATTACGACCACGATTTAGGGGTCGGCGGCAAAAGACCGAGATGTAAGCGATGTGAGCAGGAACAGCGCGATTCGAATCGTGACATTTTAAGGGAGAGGGATCGAGAACATTATCGATCTAACAGAGATTACTATAATGCCAAAAGCAGAAGGAGAAGAGCTGCGGATAAAGGCTTAAACAGTGATTGGAGCCTTGAGATAGAAAAAGAGGTGATGGCCCATTTTCAAGGTTGCGCACTAACTGGTTCATTAGAAGACATCCATTTTGACCATGTAATACCTATCTGCACAGGATTTGGTGGCAGTAATAGAAAGAATATGATTCCGCTAAAAGGAAGCCTTAACATGTCAAAAAGGAACGAAAATGTATTCGAATGGTTCTTAAAGAACAAAAACCGATTCGGATTAAGTCAAGAGAAGTTTGATGATACAATATCGTACCTTGCTAGAGAAAACAAAATGTCTGAAAAAGAGTACCGAGAATTTGTTTATCGCTGCCATGGGTGAGGCTGATTCACGCCTCCGTTCAAGAATATTGTGATAGTCGTTAGGTTAAGCGCTACGTTACCGATTAAACTCTGATGTAGTCTCGGCTATTATACGGTATTCTCGAACGGGTGCGGGAAGTACCGGCGCTCGAAGCTTTACAAATTATCCGGCGATAAGCCGAAGGGAGACGATTTATTTGACGCAATTACAAAAAGGCGCAGCAGCACTCGGAGCACTTAACGCAAGCAACGAGGGAGGCGCAGGCAACAAGGTAGAATTCGCAAGCTTCAAGACCGGCACATCGTATAAGGTTCGTGTGCTTGGCGTTGACAACCTGATTCAATTTTACTCCTACGGAATTTTCAAGAAGGTTAACTCGTTCGTGGCGAAGGATCCATCGGTCAAGAATGCGAAAGGGTTTCCGGTCGAGAACTTAACCGCATGGGATCGCGCATTCAAATACTACCAGGACCTCAAGTTCGACGCTCGCGACAAAGGAAATGCTCAGGCGGAAGAGGAGTACGGAAATCTCGCGTATCAATTTAAGCCGAAGGAACGTTTCGCGATGGGCTTCATCGACCTTGCAACCGGCGAACCATTAATCATCGACGTCAGCAAGAAGCAAGCGCAATCGCTGCACGCAGTTATCGCCAAGTTTGAGAAGAAGCTCGGCAAGGTGGCGTTTGAGTTATCGAAGCAGGGGTCCGGCACGTCGACGTCTGTGTCGCTGACTCCGTTCATTGACATGGACGATGATCTGAGCGATAAGGAGCGAGAGAACTTCGCAAAGTTTGCGGATAAAGAGTTCGACATGTCGCTATTCGACGGACTGCTTTATGAGGCGGACGAGAAGGAACAACTGAATAACTTGGCGGTGGCTGGATTCGACTTGGCGCTGATTGGGGCCGACAAGCCTGCGGAGGACATCGGCGAAGAAAAAGATTTAACGGATGAGTTTTAAGGGCTGGCTTAATCGCCGGCTCTACCGTATTTACTAAAAACGAGGGGGAGAACGAATGGCACATTCAACGCAAGTAACGGGCAAGGTATCGGAACTAACGGCGGCACTGGCGCTTATCTCGAACGGCTGGGAAGTATCATCGCCAATCATTGACGAGGTTTACGATTTAGTCGGGCGGGACCCTTTAAACGGGCAGTTCGCGACTTTTCAAGTGAAAACTATCCGGAAACGTACCGACCGCAATAACGAAATGGTAATTTATTCAACGAAAGGTAACGGAGAAGCCTATCAACCGCATGACTGCGATTATATACTCGGTGTCGATGGCGATAGGGTTTTCATGGCGGAATGCACTGGCGTAAAAGAGATGTGGGCCAGCGAAAGTAGCGCGGCGAAACGTTGGGTCGAGCTGACTGCGGAAGTGCCGGTCGAAGCGGAGGCGGTTTAATGATCTACTGCGCAACCTGCGACAAGGCAATCCGTCAGCAGCCGGCAGTCCTCTACGACGAGCATACGGACCTGACGTTCTGCTCAGGCGGATGTCAGCGCGATTGGGTCGACGACAATTTCGAGAAGGTGCTGGCGTATTACAATCGCAGCAATTTAAAACGAATCGGAGGCGAATAGTATGAACGAAATCGTAATTGTTAGCGGAGATGACTGGGAAGGTATCTACGTGGATGGCGGTTTAGAGTACGAAGATCACGAAGTATATCAGTATTTACCGGATGTGATATGCGACTATAAAACGTTCGAGTCATGCGAAGAAAAGCACTTGAATTCGGAAGGAATTGAGTGGCTTGAATTGCACGGGAGGCTTCCGCAAAAGCTTAGCGAAGTGCCTGCGGAATATTTACGATGACCGAGCCGAAACTACGATTAAATTTAACGAATAAGCAAGCCGATACAAATGTCACCGCGGCAAAGGTGAAGCAGGCGTCGGCGAAAAAGAAGGCGGCTAATGAGACGTTGGATGAGGCGTGGCAGCGGATTCTGGCGATGAAGAACAGTTCGCCCGATCAGGAACGATTGCTTGCGGTAAAGAAGGCGATTAGCGAGGGCACTCTAGGCAGGTCGCCCTCCGACGCCGGCAAGCGGTTAAGCAAGGCGGAATGTCTTCGCTTATATAAAGAGTTAGCGGATCAGCAACGCGAAGAAACCCTACGGAAAATGGTAGAGAAAACACCGGATAATTACTGGCTAATACAAGACGAAGCCACACTCGATAAATTTACCGCAATCGTTCAGAGCGAAAAGGAAATCGTGTTCGACGTCGAGACAACCGGTACTGACATATTCGAGGATTATATAGTTGGAAACGTAATCACCGCAGTTAGCGCAGATATTCACGCATACATTCCGACAAAGCACATAACTGACGGCAAACAGTTATCGCATGACTTAGTAATTCGCAAGCTGAAACCGATTTACGAAGATGAGTCGATCGGCAAAATCGCTCATAACGGAAAGTTCGACGTTCATATGCTTGCTCGCGAAGGAGTAACCGTGAAGGGATTCGCCTGGGATACTCAGATAGCGCATCATATTCTCAACGAAAACGAACGTATATCCGGCGGTTCTTATCGATTGAAAGATCTTGTGACGAAGTACCTCAAGATTCCGTCCGAGACCTATGATACCTTGTTCGGCAAAGCAGGGTTTCACGAAGTAAGCGATTTGAAAGTAGCGCTTGCCTATGCGGCGAAAGACGGAGACGTAACGTTGAAGCTTCGAGATTTCCAGCGATTACACCTTGAGAAGATCGGCTTGCTCGAGTATTACGAATCAGTCGAGAATCCTACGATTGACGTTTCGCTTGAGATGGAACAGGCGGGATTTGTTATCGATAAGGAGCGTGCAGCACAACTAGGTGAAGAGTTGCGAAAAGAGTTAGTCGGAATTGAGAATGGCCTTAAAAAGCACTTCGGCGACATCAATTATAATTCGCCAACCCAACTAACGGATAAATTCTTCGGAGAATTGAAACTTGATCGCTACTTACCGAAGAACTTCAAAAAGTCGACCGACGTCAAAACGCTGAAACTATTGGCGCCACATCACGAAGGTATCGCGTTGCTACTAAGTTATCGCGAAAAAACAAAGCTACTCGGAACGTACATCGAAGCTTTACCGCAACAGGTAAGAAAAGACGGAAGGGTTCACGGGAGTTTCAATCAAGCAGGTACCGTGACGGGCAGGTTCTCGTCAAATTCGCCTAACCTTCAGAATCAACCCGGATTCGCCCGTAAGCTATTCGTCGCACCGCCTGGTCAAGTAATTCTGAGCGGAGACTTTTCGCAACAAGAACCGCGCTGGCTATCGCATTTCACTGGCGAAGAAGTACTCGTAAATGCCTATCGCAACGGACAGGATTTATACTCGACTGCTGCGGCTGAATTATTCGGATTGCCTATCGAGGAATGTGGCGATGGATCCAAGTACCGGAAGATGATGAAAGTCGGAGTGCTCGCGGTAATGTACGGAGTTGGACCGAAAACACTCGCTGACCAGCTCGGTATTAGCGAAAAGGAAGCACGACAATTCGTGGACGATTTCTATAAGGCTTATCCGAAAGTTAAGGCGTGGATTGACAACAACGAGAAGACGGCGAAAAAGAAAGGTTACGTCGAGATGTTCATGGGCCGAAAGCGCAGATTACCGGAAGCAAAGTCGCGGGATCGATTCGAGCAGTTCCGGGCGATGAGGCAGGCGACAAACGCAATCATTCAAGGGAGCGCAGCGATTCAGACAAAACTAACGATGATTGAGTTGCAAAAGTTATGTCGCCGAAAAGGTTGGACGCTGGCGTGGTCCTGTCATGACGAAGTGGGAGCTTATGTTCCCGAAAATATAACGTTTGATGACGTAAAAGAGTTCGAGCAAGTGTTTTTAAATACAGTGAAGTTGAACGTTCCTAATAAAACAGACATCGAGATTTCCAGAAGATGGGGTGAAGGACACACGATAAGCGAATGGTTTAAATCGAAGGAGGACGAATAAATGATCGAATTAGCGAAATTTAGCCGCCCAGGCTGCCGGCCTTGTGTCGCAATATCGCATTACATTGACGAATTAAAGGAAACCGGAGCGCTCGACGGAATAGTCATAGCGCATTACAACACCGACAACTTGAGCGAAGAGGACTTAGCGAAATATAAAATCAGCAGTGTGCCGGTTCTTCTGTTCAAACGCAACGGCCTCGAAATCACACGCATCACCGGCATGACCGACCAGGAGACGATTGTTGATTGCGTCAAGATGGCGAGGGAGGAGCGATGAATATGAAACGTTCAATATTCGGAATGGGTTTCGGCGTAGCAAGCGGATTGATGCTCTTATTTATAAGCGGCGACTACGCGGATGTATTTATCGGAACAATGGTCGGTTATCTTTATGGAGCTGACGGAGTAGGTGATCGCGAATGATCCTCCGCCTATTCCAATTCATCGCAGTCACCGCAGCACTCTACTTCGTACTGCCGTTGTTAACGTACAAGGTTGACGTCATACAGGCGGCTGCCATTACGTTGCTGATGTACCTCACGGCGCTGATATTTGCCGGAGCGCAGGCGGACGGAAAGCAGGACGTAAGGATTCACGTTGTAAGCGAAAAGAAGGAGGACGATGAATGATGGCGAAAGAAAAATTCACCGTAATTACGTATGACGGAGACGGAGAGATGGCGTTAGTCGACGAAAAGAATGAGTCGATAATGATCGGCGATTACTATCACGACAAAATTGAAGATACGATTTACGGTTTCTTCATGGGCTTGAAGTACGCTGGCGTTGAGTATGAGCGAATCGATGAAGAACGTGAAGGGTCGGTTTACGATTCGGAGTATAACTAAGGAGCGGATGAAATGACGAAAAATAAATTAGCGAAGCAGTTTGTCGAAATGATTAATACGTATAATGAGCACCGTGAGCCCTGGGACGATCAACTCAAGCGTCAAATCGCCGAACAGAATCTCGCAATCATTCAGAACCCACGCAAGGTCAACTATCGCGGCGCCTATTTCAGTCCGTCGAGTGCCGGCAGCTGTCCGCGCGAATTATACCTCAAGTTACGTCGCGCCAAGAAGGATAACGAACTCAAGCCGAATCATCAGACGCAATGGCAGAAGTTGGGAACGGCGATAGGAGACATCGTGCAACGCGATTTACTGTTCATCGAAAAGCACTACGCCAAGCTGACCGGTAATCAGCCCGCATTCGTGCCGGCTCGTACTGCCGAGGGCTATCCGTTCTGGGAGGAATTCGCACAGGCGGAAGTGCCTATCGAGCACAATGGCGAAAAGTTTAAACTGATCGGTCAGCCGGATGGAAAACTCGTGCATACGGAAACGGGCGAATTCGTTGGCCTCGAAGTAAAGAGCAAACAGACGAAGAACGGCGTCAGCAAAGTATCGAAGCCCGACCCCAAACACGTCAAGCAATGCGTCATTTACTCGATTATGTTCGGCGTTGATAAGTACATCATTACGTACGTGAGCGCCGTGAAGGACAACTGGGGCGAAAGCAAGCCGGTAGTCAAGGCGTTCGAGGTCGACATCACCGAAGCTGATCGCAAGGAACTGCTCGACTATTTCGCCGACTTGGTTCGCCGTGCAAGGGAGAACGACCCGCCTGCGCCTGACTTGAACGGATTCACCTTCAATAACTTCAAGCGTGCGATGGCGCTCGATTTAACTGACGAAGAAGTTGACGAAATCAAGGCGAAGGTGCGACAGGTAATGCAAGGCGGACAGCCGGCGTTTATCAAGGAAGGCTATTTCGAGGCGTATCAGTTCATCAAGGAAACGCGGGAAGAGGCGTCACAATGAGCGCCCTTCGAGTCCTTGCCTTCGACACGTCAATGAGCGCACCAGGCGTCGCCATCATCGAAGTAAAAAAGCGCAAGGCCACCGTCATTGCATTATCGCATACGACCACTGACAGCAAATCACAGTCACACGCATTACGTGCTGAAATCATCGAGGCATGGGCGACCATGTTCCTCGCTCAGCATGCGAAAAAGCCGTTCGATGTCGTCATTCGCGAGGACTTCAACGGAATGTCAAGCGCTCAGAATTATCCGGTACTGGCTGCGTGGTCAGGGATCGAGCGAGCATGCGAAAAGTTCAACGTCGGTCCTTTCGTCAAGTGGGTCGAGATTCACAAAGGCGGGCGCAAGAAGACGATGTTCGGACCGTCGCCGTCGAAAGTAAAGCTCATTGTCGCAGGATCGGGCAAGGCGGAAAAGCACGAAGTTGAGGAAGCTGTACGCAAGTGGACCGGATACACTGGCGAATTTGCAAAGGACGATGAGTCGGATGCCTGCGCGATCGGCCTTGCGTATTTAATCGAAAACAATTTAATCGAGGGGGAAACGAAATGAAATTTACGTATGAACTTCCGAAATCACTGAGCGATTACTCAACCGAAGAACTTCAGAAAGAGATAAATAAACGCGGAATAAAAGAACGGGTGAAGGACGTGCTTATGTCCGGAGAAATTACCGATTACGAAATACGACAGAACATGGACGGAGGCGCAACCGTTCAATTCGATATTAACGGAGGCGCATAAGCATGACAGACGCAGATGTATTAAAACAACGCCTCGCCCAGTCGGAGCAATACCGCCGCATGATTGCCGAACAGCACGCCGACGCCAAGCACAACATCGCCTATCATGAGCGCAAGCTGGCGGAAGCCCGCGAGGAAGAAAGCCGGCTGGAACATCGCCTCGGCATGCTCGACACTGAGGCGGAACGTATGCTCGAAGATATTCGATTGTCTGCTTTATACGGAGGAGATGTGTTGCGGGCTGAACGTGGCGAAAGTAATTCGTACGAAATTGACTCAACTGAGAGCCTTTTCGATACGCTGGATGCGGAAATGTTTCGGGTGAAAAAAGAAGCGGAGGAGGAAGGCGAATGAACCTACTAATACTAATTTTCGCACATCTATTAGCGGATTATCCGTTGCAGGGCGAATTCCTTGCGACTATGAAAGGCAAGAATCACATCGTATTAATTTCACACGCAGGAATTTGGACGGGAGTTATCGCCACTGTTGCGTATTTAATCGGGATTGATATTAACGTATTTGACGTAGCGCTACTATTTATCGTGCATGCTATCGCCGATTACCTTAAAGCGAAGCCGGTCGGAATCTACAAGCGACTTGACGCGTTAAAAGGCGGACTGGTGCTCGATCAAACGATTCACTTAGTACAAATCGTATTACTGCTCGCTTACAAAGGCGGATTTTAATGAGCATCTATTCACCGTACGAATTCCGTGAGCCCATGTCCGGACGCAAGGCGGCAGACTTCAACGTTGCCTATGCGGTCGGCAAATGGTGGCTCGAGCGGAAGGCACTGGCGGAGATTTGTGACAACGGAGGATTCCGCAGCGACGAGTGGATGACGCAGGTCGGTCGCGTGGAGTATTGGCGAAGGTTTTGCGAAGAAGAGTTTTCGATAACTTTAAAATAGACGCGAAAAGGGAGACGATTTTATTGACGATTAACGTAAAGCAACTTAACGAAGACATTAAAGAATTTCCGCAGGTATTCCCGGTCACGGACGACATGAATAAATCGTTCTCCGGAGTATCGCGATTAATTATGCTCGACCGATATACGTTCAAGGACACGGAAAAGAAGACGCTCAAGCCTGGCGATTTTGTTGTGCTGACGGTCAAGACGGATCCGAAGTTTCCGGCGAGAGGCTATGGCGAATTAGTGTCGCTCGACTGGGCCAACCGCACGGCAACGGTCAAGCTTGACGAATCATTCGTCGGCGTGCTAGAAGACGCGGATGAAATAGCAACAGGCGTCGTGACTCGCCCGATCGATGTTGTCGACAAACCTCTCGAAATCTACTACGAACAAATCGCGAAAAGGAATGCTAAAGGTCTGGCTGCGGTTGAGACGGACGAAGAGGCCCGCAAGCAAGCGTTCGATGATTTCTACGAGGTGCTAGTTTCGCTTGACTTCGTGCCAGGCGGGCGCGTGATTTACGGAGCAGGTTCGGACACTGACGTTACCTATTTCAACTGCTACGTCATGCCATATCCGCAAGACAGCCGCGAGGGGATTGCCGACCATCGTGCGAAAGTAATGGAGATCATGTCAAGAGGAGGGGGCGTAGGAACGAATGGATCATCGCTGCGCCCTAAGAACGCTCTAGCGAAAGGCGTCAACGGCAAATCCTCCGGAGCAGTTTCGTGGCTTGATGACATCGCCAAACTGACGCACTTGGTCGAGCAAGGCGGTAGCAGACGCGGAGCTCAGATGATTATGCTCGCTGACTGGCATCCGGACGTTATCGAGTTTATCATTTCGAAAATGCAGAATCCGAGAATCCTGCGAAAGATTATCGAAACGACGAAGGATGATGAGATTCGTAGATTGGCGAAGGATAAGCTGAAGTTCGAGCCGTTGAGCGAGGTTGAACGTAAAATATACGAATTTATTCAAGATGAACATCACGAAGAGACTCCGGTGCGGAAAGAGGCTTTGCGATTACTCGCAGACGGCGGGCGCTATTCCGTCAACAATCCGGAATTCCTAACCGGTGCCAACATCTCAGTCGCAATCACTCGCGAATTCATGGAGGCGGTCGAGGCTGACGCTGACTACGAACTGCGATTCCCTGACACCGACAATTACAGCGAATATGACAAAGCGCTCTATGACGATAGCTGGCACGAATATGGTGATGTGCGTGAGTGGGAAGCGCTAGGATTTGCCGTCAAGACTTATCGCACGATCAAGGCGAAGGAGCTATGGAACCTCATCAACCTTTGCGCTACTTATTCCGCCGAGCCCGGCATTTTCTTTATCGACAATGCGAACGATGCGACTAACGCCGTGAGTTACGGACAGAAAGTAGTGGCAACAAATCCGTGTGGAGAACAGCCATTAGCGCCATATTCCGTATGTAACTTGGCTGCAGTCAACCTCGCCAACATGAAAAAGCGCAACGCAGCCGGCAAATGGGAAGTCGATTATGATCGCCTCAAACGTACGGTCGAAGTGGGCGTGCGCCTGATGGATAACGTAATCACCGCAACGCCGTACTTTATGGAAGAAAACACGAAGCAAGCGCTTGGCGAACGACGCCTTGGCATGGGCGTTATGGGGCTCGCCGACCTGCTGATTTATTGCGAAGAGGAATACGGAAGCGAAAGCGGCAATCAGCTCGTCGACCATGTATTCGAGGTCATGGCGACAAGTGCCTACCGTAAGTCAGTCGAATTGGCGAAAGAGAAAGGGCCGTTCCCGTTCCTTGAATCGCTAGAAGACGGACACGAGCGCTACATCAATTCGGGTTACATGCGCAAGATGCCGGAAGATATTCGCCAAGGCGTGCTAAAACACGGCATTCGCAACTCGCATCTGCTCACGGTAGCGCCGACGGGGTCCACTGGCTCAATGGTCGGAGTAGCGACCGGCCTCGAACCGTACTTCTCGTTTAAATACTACCGCAGCGGACGCCTCGGCAAATTCATGGAAGTAAACGCCGACATCGTGCAGGAATATCTCGCCGAACATCCGGACGCTGATCCGAATAACCTGCCGGACTATTTCGTAAGCACGATGGCCTTATCGCCGGAAGCGCACGTCGACGTCCAGTGCATTATTCAGCGTTGGATTGACTCTTCGCTCAGCAAAACCGTCAATGCTCCGCGCGGCTATTCGGTCGAGCAGGTCGAGGCAGTGTACGAAAGGCTTTATCGCGGAGGAGCTAAAGGAGGCACCGTGTATGTTGACGGAAGCCGTGACGCTCAAGTGCTATCGCTGACAGCCGAAGACAATACGTTTGATTCGAGCGATGAGGAAACACCGGCGAAAGTCGTGCTGGTCGATACGATTAATGACGTGAGAGCGACGGATGTTAAAGTCGGCAATGAAGTCGGCGATACGTGTCCGGTTTGTCGCAAAGGCGAAGTGATCGATGCGGGCGGATGTACGACGTGTAATAACTGCGGCGCTCAGTTAAAATGCGGGCTTTAAAATAAATCGCAACGAATTTGTGCGGAAACACTCGCAACTGCATATTATCGAGTAGGAACAGCGGAGGCCCTCCTGGCGGAAACGTCGGCGCGGGGCTTCCGCAAACTTATAGCTAAATTAACGGAGGTGCAAGTCGATGGCATTTTTCGGAATCACCGCAAAGAACGCCGAACAAAAAGCGGCAATGCAGGCGCTACTCAACGACAAGCCATTCACGTTCTTAACCGGACCGGCAGGCAGCGGGAAAACTCTCGTAGCACAAGCGGTCGGCCTCGAGCGAACAATCGAACGCCAACTCTACCGCAAGCTCATCTACACGCGACTACAAACGCAGGTCGGCATGGACGTCGGGGCTCTGCCTGGTAATCTGGACGAAAAGACTTATCCGTTCATCGCACCGTTCATGGATAACCTCGAAGTAATGAGCGACAAGGCAAACGAAATCAAGCGATACCTGACCGAAGGCGACGAGGATAAGCGCAAGGTATTCTTCGATCCGATTCAGATGATTCGCGGACGCTCGCTCAATTATACGTATGCGATATTCGATGAGATTCAAAACGTCGACATCGGCACGTTTGCAGCGCTCGCCACTCGCCCAGGCAAGACGGCTAAATTCGTATTCATGGGCAACTTTTCGCAGATTGATGCGCCGAGGCTGCGGAGCACGAAGACGAACGGGTTATATAACCTACTCGCCGGACTATACGAGAAGGAAGCGTTCGAGCACTTCGATCATATTAACCTGACGGAAACACATCGCCATCCGGTTGTCGAGATTGTCGAGGAGATTCTGCGAAATAACGAAATGCCGGAAGAATTTGCGGAGTTAGAAGCGCGAGGTAATGTTAGCGAATAGTCGACACATGTAGTGACATAAGGAGGCAGAAGAAATTGGCTGATAAAATGAATGAAAAAATGATAGAAGTTGCTAACGAAGCGTTAGAAAAGTGTGATGAATATTTTCACGAATACGCTAAAGAACACAGTAAAAAAGGATATGTGTGGCTAAAGAATGACGAAACAGGTCAATTAATGGTCTACACCAGAGGTGAATACGCAGAGCAAATTATAGAACTTCTGTCTACTTTGAAGTAGTGAACACTTCGATGATACACCGCAACACCAGCCGAAAGGAGGAACAACGCAATGAACAGACGAAAACGCACGGAACGCACCCGAACGCTCAAGCGCACTGCCTTAACGTTCACCCTAGGCGTAGCCATCACCGCCGGCGTCCTAACGTTCTACCAATCGCCTGCATCACCCGAAGCCACCACGAAACTCGCACCGGTCCAGGCGAAAGAGCTCGTCGACAAACGCGCCATCATCAGCGCCCTGTCAGAAACACCAGAAATCGTGGGGCTAACCGGCGACATCTCGAAAACCGTCCGCCTGCAAGACGACAAGTGGTTCGGCGACAAAACGTATGAGCTCACGCTCGATGGCACGTTCAAGCTTGGCGTCAGCACAAAGGACGTCGACATCACCGTCAAAGGAAATACCGTTGTTGTTCGCTTCCCTGATCCGCACATTATCGCCGTCGACCTTCCGTTTGACAAGGCGGCCATCAAGAAGGACGTCGGGCTGATGCGCAAGGACTTGAGCGAATCGGAACTACAATCACTATATGGTCAGGCGAGGAAGCAGGCGGTCGCTGACGTGAAGGTTAACGTTAAGGCGCGAGAGAAGGCGGAGGACAGCGTGGAGCATGCGCTGGAAGATTTAATCGAAAGGATGCCGGCGGTTGAGTCGGTGATATTCGTTGATTAATTATCGGAAGGAGATACGTAAATGGAACCGTTAGACTTAATGATCGAAATTGAGCGTTATATGTCCACGAAAGGGTTATCGCATAGTGATTTAATTACAGATTTAATCGAAGCATTAGCAGAGGAGGAAACGGAATGAAACTAAACGAATACCAGGCGCTCAGCGCACGCACTGCAAACACACACGCAAATGAGGAAGTTAACTATGCGCTAGGACTTACCGGAGAAGCGGGCGAATATGCCGACATGATTAAGAAGCAGTATTTTCACGGACACGCCGATCAGCTTACGGAAAAGAAGAAGGAGCTTGGCGACATCTTGTGGTACGTATCGCAATCGGCTAGGGCTGCCGGCTTATCGCTCGAAGAAATTGCGGTTGCTAATATCGATAAACTCCGCAAGCGGTATCCGGAAGGGTTCAGCGAAGAGGCGAGTATTAATCGCAAGGAGGACGAATAATGGCTGACGCACAATACCTCGAATTAGTTCGACACATACTCGCAAATGGCGTCGAGAAAGGCGACCGTACCGGAACAGGCACGCTAAGCACATTCGGCTATCAGATGCGATTCGACTTGGCGAAAGGGTTTCCGCTATTAACAACTAAGCGCATTCACTGGCCGAGCGTGGCGCATGAGCTTCTGTGGTTCCTTAGTGGCGATACTAACACGAAATACCTGACGGACAATGGCGTGCGAATTTGGAACGAATGGGCTGACAAGGACGGAGACTTAGGACGTATCTACTCTGCGCAGTGGAGAGACTGGCGATACGAGGACGATCACGCAGTACACTCAATAGACCAAATCGCCAACGTAATCGATCATATTCGCAACAATCCGGACAGCAGACGCTTGCTAGTCAACGCCTGGAATGTCGGAGAGCTCGACGAAATGGCTTTACCGCCTTGCCACTTCGCGTTTCAATTTTACGTAGCAAACGGAAAGCTATCGTGCCAACTGTATCAACGCTCGGGCGACGTATTCCTCGGTGTTCCGTTTAATATCGCCAGCTACTCGCTCCTGACGCACATGATCGCACATGTGACCGGCTTAGAGGTCGGCGAATTCGTGCATACGATTGGCGACGCACACATTTATACGAATCACATCGAGCAGGTAAACACGCAGTTACAACGTGAGCCTCGCCCGTTACCAACGCTCAATATCAAACGCCAAGTGACCGACATAGACGATTTTACCTTCGACGACTTCGAAATTATCGGCTACGATCCGCATCCGGCGATTAAAGGAAAGGTGGCGATTTAATATGACAAACGAAAATTCAACGCTAGTCCACGAAGGCGTCACTTCGATAAACGGAACTTTGTTTCGCAAGGTCAACCGGAAAGCAAGCGTAGGTGAGAAGGTGTTGATTACGGAGTTAGGTTCCCACGTTTATTCAGTCGGTGATGTGACGGAAATTGAAAAGGTAGAGTCCGGAAATAAAGGGCAAACGCGGAGAGGTTCGTCAAGATTCGGTTGGTTATTCGAAAGTGAGTACGTAGTCCTCGAGCCAATCGTCGATGAAGAAACGCTCACTCTTACCGAAGCCGACGTCCGCAACAATTCGCGCCAGGTGATAGACCTTATCGCCAATTTAGCCCGCCGACTCACGCTACTCGAAGGCGAACATCAGGCGTTAGGCGAGCGTTTAGACGCCGTTGACGATATTTTAACTGACCGCATCGACCGCCTAGCCTCCGCCAATGAGCAGGCGATAAGCACCGTAGCACGCAACGTTGAGACATGGGCGCAAGAATTCGAGAACTTCAAACATTCGCCGGCACCGTGGGCAACGCAGGAAGAAGTCGTTGATTTGGCGAAAAAGGTTGCCGACATTAACGAACGCACGCAGCCGTATCAGCAGGCGCATGAGTTGTTCGTGAAGATTGCCGGTGGAATGAACGGTCGAGATTTAACGGAAGAAGAACGGAGGGAATTGTAGGATGGCGAAAAGGATACGTGTTATTAAGGCGGAGCTGAGAAGTTATTGGTGCGCAGATCATATCGGTGAGGAATTCGAAGTAACAGGCGAAAGAGAAAATACTGATTACCGAGTTTTGCATAACGGCTCAGATACGGGTTATTTAGTCGATAAACGTGATTGTGAAATAGTCAGCGAATCACCATCAGACACTCAAGCGCAACGTATCGAATCAATCTGCAACGAAGTACGCGACTTACTCATCCGTAAGAATCACGACTACGGCGACAGTTTCTTGAAGCAGTTCGCAAAGTACGGAGTAATGTCCGGCATGATTCGCATGGACGATAAAATGCGGAGGCTGGAAACGTTGATCGGCGGAGAAGATGCGCAGGTGGCTGAATCGCTCGAAGATACAGTCGCAGACTTGGCAGGTTATGCGCTGTTGACGTTGGTGGAATTGCGAAAGTCAGCGAAATAGGCAATCGTCTGACGCACGGAGAAAAGGAGGGATTGCGGAATGGGAGAAAACGTTGAAGTAATCGAGTTTGTCGATAATTTAGAACGCTTGTGGAATGGCGGAGAGATGGTCGAAGTAAGTTACCGTATCGCTAGTCTTTATGCAGGCGGAGACTATTCGTTCATAATCGACGCGATGAGCGAATTTAAAAAGAGAATCGGTAAGTAATCGCAAAGAATGGCGGTAGAGAATCGGCTTAAACGTCGGCTCCCTATCGCCACAACTTATAACTACGTTCAGTCGTATGACCATCCGCCCTATTGAGCCGAAGCAGAGCGGAGGCGAAACGCATGCCAATCAGCGCCAGCCGAGTCGAGCTTGCCAACGTAATCAAACTTATACGGGCCCGACTTCTGCGACAGCCCAAACTTATCGAGCAGCGCCTTGCCCGACGTATAGCCTCGCTTGTCGACCTTCACTTGCGCGGCATTCACAACGCTTGTCACGGCGTCATGTTTCACGATACCGATCACGCGCTGAGCCAAGTCGATGCTGACGAAAATGTGCGCTGGGCGGCCGGCAATGCCGAGCTCGAGGCGGAGGGCTGACGAGAGGCTGAGACGGCCTTGCTTGTCGAGCGTGACCGCTTTGACGCCACGACGGCCGCCGAGGTCTTCGGACGTGAGCGGGGTGAGCGAAATTTTGTTGGGATCGATGTTTTGCGACATAAGACGACACACTCCGTTTCAAGCTAACGTAAAAGTTAGCGGTATTTATTTCTATTATACGCAAGACAAGCGAAAAGTAAACCGAAAAGAGGGCGAGATATGCAATTTATTTTGGATACGAAACCGAAGGATGCTTTCAGAACATACTTTGAGGTTTGTCCTACGCTGCAGGCAAACGATTACAAAGAACCTAAGATGGTAGTCGAAATTAATAACGAAAACAAAACGGAAGGAAGCGATGTAATGACGACGAATATTAACGAGGTAAACGAAATCCCATTTGAAGGCAAGCCGTTCACATACGTATCCCTGTTTTCCGGAATAGGCGGATTCGAACAGGCGCTAAACAAACTCGGAGGCACTTGCGTTATGGCTTCTGAAATTGATAAATTTGCGAATCAATCCTACGAGCTGCTTTACGGACACAAGACGGTTGGTGATATTACGAAGGTCGAGGCGGAAGATGTGCCGAATCATGACGTACTGGTGGGCGGATTCCCTTGCCAGGCGTTCTCAGTCGCAGGCAAGCGGTTAGGCTTCTCGGATACTCGCGGGACGTTGTTCTTCGAGATTGCGAGATTGGCGAAGGTCAAACGTCCGAAGGCGCTCCTGCTCGAAAACGTGAAAGGACTCGTCGGACACGATAAAGGTAAAACGCTCGATACGATCGTCACGACGCTTAACGACATCGGCTATACGGTCGACTTCAACGTACTCAACTCGAAATACTTCGGCGTTCCTCAGAATCGCGAACGGATCTTCATCATTGCGATGCGTGACGATTTGGTTAAGCCGGCTAAACGGGCGATTGAAGGTACGAACGTAGTGGCGAAAGGTAAACGCAGAATTGCGGATTTGCCTGGCGTGAAGACATTCAACTTTAACTGGCCGGAACAGACAGAGGTGACGACGCGCTTGAGAGACGTGTTGGAGCCCGTGGTGGATGAGCGGTACTACTTGAGCGAGGAGAAGACGGCGAAGTTAGTGACTCAATTACGAGTGAATAACGACCCACTCGCCGAGGATCAAATACGAGCTACTTTAACGCCTGATCGCGAAGAAAAACGCCAGCAAGGGCGAAGATTTAAAGAAAACGACGAGCCGGCTTTCACCCTTAACACACAGGATCGCCACGGAATCTTGGATTCACGAGAGTCGTTCGTAAAGTCTGTCGGAAACACTAACCCGTCTGGCAACGGAATGAATGGGAAGGTTTTTGATATTGAAGCCGGCTTATCACCGACTATTACCACGAACAAAGGAGAAGGTCTTCGGATAACTAGCGCTCCTCACTATCATATCCGTAAACTCACCCCGCTGGAATGTTTCCGCCTTCAAGGATTTCCGGACTCAGCTTACGAAACGCTATCGGCAAATGGCGTTAGTAACTCGCAACTCTATAAACAAGCCGGAAACGCGGTCACTGTAAACGTAATAGACGCGATAGGCAGTCGTCTGTTGCCGATGATCGGCGGTGAGGCTTAATGGAGGACGTTAGGGAGATTGACGGAAAGTTCTATATCGCGTTTGATTTACATCGCGAGTTGTATCAGGACTTATACGAGATTATGGCGTCGGATCACGAAGAGCTCACTGAGTTACGGAAAGAGGTCGTTCGTTTAAGGCGATTAGAACGTCGTCAGCAGAGGCGGTACGAAAAGCAGAAGGAGGAATCCGATGGGAACAAGTAAACGAGATCTACACGCAACGGAGCGCCAATTCGACGGCGCTTACGCACTCTCAACCGCATCAGGCGTCAAGCAGCTACTCGTCGACGTGCTATCGCACAGGGACCACGCATTTCGGAAAGGGGAGGCAAAATGACGGACTATAAAACGGAATTCAAGAACGCAGTCATTCGAATCGTTAGGCAGGATATCGAGGACGCATCAGTTAAAAACACGCTAGTCCAGGAGGTGACAGACGCTTACACTGCGGCAACAGGTGAGCGTCCGGATCCTCGGGAGTTAGACGAATTGGCTTCGTGGCTGATATTCGGTCGCAAAGGCTTGAGCCAGCGAAAGAAAATCGAAATTAAATCGTACGAGGAGGCGGAGAAGAATGGGCGCGTCTAAGCGAGATATGGGTAAGAACGAACGTCAATATAGCGAGAAATACCCGTACGAACCTAAAGGAGTACTGGCAGTACTAAAAGATTTCTATCGCCTGGATACTGCGACGTTCTTAAACGGAGATTACGATGCTGCTACTATCCTCGCTGACATAACGCGCGGGCTAAACAGCAACGATGTATTAACGCCTAAGCAACGGCAGTGTATAGCGTTATATTACTTCGCAAACTTAAAATTACGCGAGTGTGAAGCCGTTCTCAATATAGATGAGAGCGGCGTAAAACGACATATACGAGGAGGAATAAAACGACTGGCGGAATTTGTAAATAATCACACGGTATTTTCGAAAGGTGATCCGTATGTGAATTACGAAGAAACTGACGAACTTATGGCGTGGGTAAATCAAATCGGCAACGGAGAGGAAATAAGCGTACCGAACGATGCGGCCATCGTCGCAATCGCCAAGCGCTTTGCAACAGACGAATTAAAAGCGAGGGAGATGTTGCGCCAGTTTAGCGAAGGGTATGTCGAAGTAGTTGATGTAGACGACGGTAAGCCCGAATACACGTGCCTATCGGAGAGTCAGATGAAGTGGTCTGATCGCAGGGTTACGTACGTTGAGGAAGTGTATCCGCCTGGCGACGTATTAGGTTCTCAGAAGGTTGCTACGAGAGATGAAGAAGATAAGTACGGAGTAGAATACCGCCAGGATAGGCGAAAAATGTTCAAGGTAAGGGGGATTTGACGGTGATAAAAATCGAACCTCCTCATAAGACGGAAACAGTGGCCGTAAATAATTTCGAGGGCATTAGGGAGAATTTCGGAGGCGTATACGTATTTAAGGACAGATTTAATAACGTGCTTTACGTCGGTAAAACTAGGCGATTTAAGAAGAGGCTATCGGAGCATCTGCGAGGGTACGGGCGAAGCAAACTATTCTCGCAGCATATTTATACCGCCGACCTTTACACGCTCCGAGAGGAATACGATCGTGAAATCTACGAAACTTATATGATTGATCGCTTAAACCCGAAATATAATGTCGACAAAGTTTATCGGAAAGAAAACGAAATCGTGGCGGATATTAAAGAAAAAATCGACCGATTGGAAGCGCGCCAGTTTGAACTTGTAGAAGAATCGGATGAGATTATCGAAAACTTTAACCGCGATTACGACGAGGAGAGTGAAGATGACTACGAATGTTATGACGAGGACTACTTAGCGCTACTAAGGTTAGGGGAGGACTTGCGCGGAGTTGAGCGATTAGATGCGATAGAATCCGAAATGGGACGTATTCGGGCGAAAATCAACTATTACTACGGGAAATTATAAGGAAATAATGCCCTAAAATGCCGTTTTGTACACGTATAGGGTGAGAGAGGGAATTTTTACTGCCGGTCTAATCGCCGGCTTTTATTATTTACGAAGGTAAACGAACGAGTCGGGTATGCTCCGGCCAACCTTCCGCAATATCAAAACGGGAGGAATGAAATGGGTAGTTTACGAGTAGTCAATATCGAAACTGGCGAAGACCATTCGCCTGACTATACGTTACGGCATCGCAACCAGGACGCAGCTTTCCGCAATCTCAAGGAAGGTCGATCGGCTGACTTTACCGCCACAAACATGCGTAACCTACACGAAGTATACGACGTACTGACAACGGCTCAGTGCGGTTATCTGATGCGTCTACAATGTAGCGTAGGGTACGAAGGCGGTACGCTGGTTAACGTCGACAAGACGCCGATGAGTAAGCGCGACATGATGCACACGTTGCAGCTCGACCGTAAGCGCCAAACATTCTACGATTTCTTTCGTGCATGCGTCGAACACGACATTATTCGGGAACACAGCGACGGTACATTCGCAGTAAATGAGCGCTACCACTTCAAGGGAGCCTTCGACGACACCTACGTAGTCAAAACGTACACGGCGAAGATAAAGCGCGTATATCGCGAAGTGAAGGCCGCTGACATCGGTTTGATTTATCGCATGCTGCCGTTTGTGCATTACGACACGAACGCACTTTGCGCCAATCCATTCGAAGCGAATCCGAGCATGATCCGATGGTTCAGTCGGAAGGAGCTGGCAGATGCAATCGGAGTAGAGCCTGCGACATTGGGACGTAGGTTGCCGAATATGAAATTCGATGGAGAATACGTAGTGGCGAGAATCAAGGTCGGTAGTGAGCCGGAGAGGTATACGTTTAATCCTAGCGTGTTTTATCGCAGGAGTGTTGCGCCTGATAATACGTTGCAGGCGATGTTTAACGTTAAGAAGAAACGATAAGGAAATCCAAAACATTGCGCCTTCGCCTAACGGCTTTGGCGCCTTTATTATATTTATTTATATATTTATCGCAAATGGTTGAGTACGTTAGTACGAAACAGGCTTTGGTCACAAAGACTAAGAAATAATTTCACCCCTAAAAACGCTGAAACCGTTGGGGGAGTAAGGCTGAACCTTGTTTTTGGTTGTACGAATAAGGTCACACTTTTGGCGATTTTGTACGAATAAGGTCACACTTAGTACTTTAAAGTAGTAAAGGATGGTGAAATAAATGACTAAAAGGTTAAGCGAAAAGCAGTACGCAGCAGTCGCGCTATTATCCCAACCGAAACGAGCCGGACTCACATACGAAGAGGTTGCTGAAAAGGTAGGAATCGCTAGATCAACGTTACAGGAATGGCGTAAGGATGAAGCGTTTAATGACGAGATTAAGCGCCAGGTAATGCGTAATACACTCGATACTCTGCCGGAAGTAATGGCATCTATATCAGAACATATTATCAACGATGGTAATGCGGCCATGTTCCGTACGTTGCTACAAGCACACGGTATGCTGACGGATAAAGTAGAGGTCGAAAATAAGAACGCAGGTGGTACGGATGTAGACGCTATGAAGGCGGAAATAGAACGTATGAGGAAAGCGAGAGGTACCGATTAACGCATATTATAGAAGGAACACGGAATGCGTACGGTAATTGTCGGTAGTGTAGGTTGCGTTTTACCAGCCACGACCCTCCGACGCGTGACCCCTCGATCGCTTTGCCGCAGCCCACTGTATACCATCGCATGAATATACGTAGTCAACGTACTATAATAAACATTACGTAAACTAGGGCGTCCTCGAACCGTTGGTATGACTGCGTTGTGTATGGTCGCTTACTATCGCATATACGTAATTTTATACATTGGCGTTAAATCAACGTTTATTGAGGGTCGGAATTCATATACGAAGGGGTATCGACGAATATTCTTAATTGTATACAATTTTCGCACAATTAACTACAATTTACACCCCCCGGGGTACCTTTCGACAAATTCTGCGCACCAGGCGAATTTTAAGTCCGGATATAAAAATTTCACTTTGACTTTAGTTGAATAAAGGAGGCGTTACCTATCGTTACCTTAACGCTCACACAAGCATACGATGAAAATCTTCGCATGGACTTCGAAACTATTCTTGATAAACGTACTGTATCACCGAATGAAGTCGCAAATGTATTAGCCGAATATTCAGCGCATCCGAATAATTATGATCGGGGCGATTTAGTGGTTACGGTAGTTAGCCCGACTGATATTCGCGTAATGCTTTATAACGGATACATCGAATAATTTAAACGCAAGCCTACCGAATGCCTAACGGTGGGCTCTTTGCGTTACATACAAATTTTACGGAAGGAGGGCGCTGCCTTATCGCATGGCTAGACGGACGTTGGCTCGAATCAGCCGAACGCAAGCAACTCATCGACACATACACGGAATATCTCGACCTGCTAGACGCCACGCACGGCTCATTTGACGCCATGCCAGGCGACGTGCAGACGGACTACTACGAAAAAGCAGTAGAGCTCGAGCGCCTATCGCGGATTGATCGCTGCGAGGGCAACCTGCTCGAATTCGCCATCGAATACTTCGGCGTTAGAAATCCCGACAACGACGGCAACTGGGAAGGCTTCGACATTGCCGACGTCAGCCAAGCGCCCGAATTCCACACGGAAATCAGCGACATCATTAACCGGGTCAGCAACGTCGACACGAACGCCAAGGTAGCAGTCGCAGCGCCTCGTTCCCACGCCAAGTCGACCTATCTATCGAAAGCTTTTCCGATGCATGAGGTCGTTTATCGCCGGCGCCGTTATATCATTATTATATCAGAAACGCCGAGCGTATCAACCGCCAACATGGAATGGATTCGGAATCAGCTCAAATACAACGCCAAGCTTCGCGCTGACTTTGGCCCGTTATTATCGCCGAAGGATCAGTCGAACATCACCGACAAATCCGACGCCTTTATCGCGTGGAATCCAGACGGAGACAGACGCAAACAACTGACGCTAGTTGAGGCGGCTTCGACAGGGCAAGCGCTACGAGGCAGAAACTGGAATGGCTCACGTCCGGATTTACTGGTCCTGGACGATTTAGAAGACGCAAGACCAGGCGGTAATGCTTCGACGCCAGAACAACGCTCTAAGCTTCGCGATTGGTTCTCTCAGACGGTAATGCCGTTAGGGGATCCGAAGGGGTTGCGGACGGCTTTCGTATACATGGGGACGACCGTGCATCATTCGGCGCTCCTGATGAAAGTGCTCTACGAACGGTCCGACTTTGAGTCGCGTGTTTATCGGGCGATTATCGATTTCCCTGAGCGCGCTGACCTGTGGGAAGAAATGCGGACCATCTATATAGAACGCGAAAACAAAAACCGGCGCGACGATGCGCTTGCTTTCTACGAAGCGAACAAGGCGGAAATGCTGAAGGGCTCGCGCGTGTTATGGCCGGAAGTTCAGCCGTTGCTCAAGCTGATGATGTGGAAATGGGATAACTCGGCGAAAGCGTTCAACACGGAGTATATGAACAATCCGATCGACGAAGAGTCGATGATTTTCAATCCGGAAACATTCACGTATTACGACGATTCTATCGCCGACTTCCCGCACTCGCAGTTCACGATTACAATGGGCGTCGATTTTGCAATGGGCAAGCAACGCGGAGATTATTCTGCGATTACTGTTATCGCCAAGCACAAGGAAAGCGGAGCGATTTACGTGGTCGACTCGTACGGTGAGCGCATCAAGCCTGACGGATTTATTAAGGTAATCGTCGACAAGGTGCTGAAATACGAACCGGACGTAGTGGCGGCCGAAAGCCAAGCTGCGCAGGAATTCTTCGTAGATACGCTCATTAACGAATTATCGGCGGCAGGCTATCCGTCCTTTACTCGCGTGAAAAAGATTAATCAACGTTCGCGCAAGGAGATGCGGATTGAGGCGATGTTGCCCGAGATAGAAAACGGCACGATTCGGTTCAACCGTCGTCACTCGCTATTGCTCGAGCAATTCGAACGCTACGGGCAGTCTGAGCATGACGATACGATCGATAGTATGGAAATGGCAGTATCTGCTGCGAAAAGTGGCAACGTAGTTATCCGAACACTCACGAAACGCACACGCTAAAAAACGAAAGGAGGCGGTTAAATGGCAGATTTCAATTTAATGTCAGCGCCCGACATGGACGAATTACTTTTTTCGCCGTATCAGCAGGCGCTAGGCTACGAGACTCACGCAAGAATTCAGCGTCAACTTACAAACTACGCTTATTATCACGGCAATCAGCATCGTCACCCTGCGACGGGCCAACTCGTCAAGGCAAGCGAACTACCACGACCGGCCGGACTCGACTACGACCCTACTCGCTACGCCACGAACTACTTCAAGGCGTTCATTAAGCGCAAGGCCCGATGGCAGATGGGCGGTAAGCACGGCATAAGCGTTGCGCCTCATCAAATCGACGACGTACTCGAGGCGGCTAAGCCCGACTACACTCCGTCGCCAGCGCAAGCGAAGGAGAATCAACGCGCCGAATCCTATGAGCGCTTACTTTATCGCCTATGGGACGAAAACAAGATGCGCGAAAAGCTACTGCAGGCGGCACGTGACCGTCAAATCGCCGGAAGGGTTGGCGCCAAGATCGTGTTCAACCCAAACAGCGGAAAGTTGCGATGGGTATTTCGCCCTGACTCGGAAATCATTCCGGTCTATTCCGACGATGACTTCGAGGAGCTTGAGGCGGTTCATTTCGTTCGCTCGTTCGAGGAAGACGGCGAAGAGGTATTGCAGAAGCAGACGTTTTCGCTAGAGCAAGGCGAATGTTACCTCGAGGAAGCCGTTTACAATCACGGGCTCGAGCTACTTCGCACAATCACGCCGCGTCAGCCGATGGGGCTCAACTTCATTCCGGTAGTGTTGTTTCCGATTAATGAGCTTAGCGGCGAGGACGTCACCAACTCGGAAATCGACGACATGAAGGAGCAGACGCGAATCCTTAACGCCATGAATGAGGACGCAATAGACTCGCTGAAGTTCGAAATGTTCTCGATGACTGCGCTGATTAATGCGCCGGATGGGACGGCCGAGAAAATCGACATTGCGCCTGGTGCCGTTATTGAAATGCGAGGTACGCAGGACGGGCAGACCCCTGACGCAAAGAAAATCGAAGGTGGCTTTCGTTGGAAGGAAGCGTTCAAGGATCAATACGCGCGAGTTAAAGGCGCCCTGCACGAAATCACCAGCCTACCGCAAATCGTTCCGCAAGAGCTTAACTTCGGCGGACTGAACGGCGAGGCGTTGCACATACTGTTTCACGACATCATCCAAGAGACGGAAGAACACTGGCTATCGTGGGGGCCTCGCTTATCCGAGCTACATGAAAAGTCAATTCGTTATCTTCAAGCACGCACGAATCGTCCGGTATTCGCATACGACCGAGAAGTCGTTAAAAGCATAGGCGACGATTACCGAAACGAAATTAAATTCGTACTTCCTTTACCGGACAATCGCAAGGAGTTGGTCGAATTGCTAACGCTTGAAATGGGCGCAGGGCTTGAATCGCAAGCTGGCGCAATGAATCGTCTTGGCGTCGAAAACGCTCAGGCGAAGAAGAAGGAAATCGAGAACGAGGCGCGTGAACAACGTGCTGCGCAAGACCCGTATAACGAAGAATCACCGCAAGACCCGCAACAAAATCTCGTCGAGTAGACGTTAAATTGGAGGAAACGCAATGCCTAAATTTTTACCGTTAAACCTACAGTATTTTTCGCAAGAGGAGCCGGAGTCACAGCCGGAACCAGCAGATACGGAAACCCAGCCGTCTGAGGAGACGCAAAAACCCGATAACAAAATTCCGTATGATCGATTCAAGCAGAAAGTCGACGAGGCGAACGAGTTAAAGCGCCAACTAGCGGACTTTCAGAAACAACAGGAAGAGGCCGAGCGCAAGAAGCTCGAGCAGCAGAACGAATTCAAATCGCTATACGAGCAAACCCAAGCGGAACTCGAGCGATTGAAGACGGAAGCACAAACGGCAACAATCGAAAAAGTAAAAACTGACTTGCTCGTTCAAGCCGGCTATACGGGCGAGCAGTTAGATCGCGTACGCAAATATTTACACGGTACCGATGAAGATTCGCTGAAGGCGTCACTTGACGAAGTGAAAGCCGACATTCCGCCAAAGTCGAACGGAGTTGACCCAAGCGCTGGAAACACGCCTAAGCAACAACCGAAACAGAAAGATGCGGCGGATACCGGCCGAAGCCTTTATCAGCGATTAAAAGAAGCAGGTAAAATTCGTCGCTAAGCGGCGCTAATAAAAACTAGGAGGAAATCGAAATGGCATACAATTTACAAACTTCTCAAACGTCTTTCAAAGGCGGTAAAAACATTCTTGCGTCTGAGCACGTACAGTTTGTCGAAGCAGGCGTAACACTTAAAGGCGGAGAAGGCGCTCTACAATGCGGGCAAGCAATCGCTCGTGTGGCGGCTGACGGCAAATGGGTTAAATTCGTAGCGGCTAACGTTGCTAATTACGACGATTTCGGAATCTTAAACGTGGATGCAGACGCTACTACTTACGATGCAATCGTGGGCGAGGTTATTGTTCGCGGATCCGTTTATGACGCCAAACTAATCGGTGCAGCTACCGAGTTCAAGGCGAAAGTACCTAACATTAGATTCGTTAAACACGTGTAGGATTGCTTATCGTGAAGGCATGTAATAAGTGCGGAGAAACGAAGTCACTTGGCGATTTCTACAACTTGAAAACGACTAAAGACGGGAAACAACGCTCTTGTAAAAAATGCCAAAACGATGCAACTTACAAGAGGCGAAAAGACAAGTCGATCGAATACGCAGATTATCAACGCGAGTACAATAAAAAATACCGTGAAGATAATCGAGATTCGCTGAAGTCGTATCAGCAAAAGTATCGCTCAGAGAACGAGCATAAACTAAGGCCTAAACGTGTTGAGTGGTTAAAAAGAAACAAAGACAGTCTTTCTGAGTACCATCGTGAGTATTACCGAGAAAATAAAGAAGAGCTTAGCGAAAAAAGGAAACTTTACTACGCTGAGAACATCAATATTTTTAAACATCACAGGAGAGTTCGGAGAGATCGTTTAAGAGGCAGTGAAGTCACGCTCACTAAAGAACAAGAGTCCGATATTTTCAGAAGGTTCGGTTCGGAATGTGCGCTAACTGGGCGGAAAGGTAATCTACATTTAGATCATTTTATACCTGTCGCTGCAGGAGGTAGCACGAGTGTCGGCAACATGATTCCTTTAGACGGAGAATTAAATATATCAAAACACGCAAACAACCCTTTTGAGTGGGTGAAACGTCGAAACGATGTTCCATCAGACTCATTCGCGAGGGTTGTTTCTTATTTAGCTGAATTAAACGGACTTACGGTTGATGAATATCGAGAGTTCGTTTTTTCGTGTTTCAAAAATAAAAATAAAAACATTTCTTAGGAGGAAAAAATTATGACGGGATTACTTCACCTTGAAGAGTTCAGTAAGCCAGCATTAAGAGGATTAGTAGATGAAACAGTACAGGACACGGTGCCATCCATTGCAGACCGTTTCTTACCTAATATGAACGTTTATTCTAACTCTTTCGCTTACGATATTATTAAAACAAATCGCTACATCGGCGCGATGATCGGTTACGGGTCAGAGCCACCGGTTGTTGACCGTGACGCTGTAGCGAGCAAAATGGGTTCTATCGCTAAGATGGGTCTTAAATATATCGCAACTGAAGAAGAGCTATTGATGCTTCACCAAGCGCGTAACGAAGGCGAAAAGACGCAAATGATCGAAAAGTTAACGCTTAAAGGTGTCGACTTGGTTCAAGCGATTCAACGCCGTATCGACGTAATCAAAATGGAAGCTCTTACGAAAGGCGCTTTCGCTTATGATAAAAACGGTGTCAAAGTTTCAGTTGACTTCGGTATTCCAGCCGAGCATAAAGTAGCGCTATCTGGCGGAGCTGACTGGGACGTTGCTGACCGTGATGTAATCGGCGATTTATTGAACTTCGTTGAAACGTACGAAGCATCTAACGGCCGCGCTCCATCGGTTATCCTTATGAGCCGTGAAGCTAATGCGAAACTTCTTCGCAACTCAGTAATCGTAACTGAAGCAGGACGTCCGGCTGGTTCTACTCGCGTAAGCCAAGCGGAACTAAACGAAGTTCTTAGCGGATTCGGTTTACCGCCAATCCAAATCGTACTTGATCGCAAAGTGACGGTTAAAAACGTATACACTGGTGCGGACGAAGTAATCGAATTCTTCCCGGCTAATCGCGTTGTAATGCTTAGCGAAGGCGTAGGTAACTTCCTACTTGGACCAACGGTTGAAAACAACTTCCAACCAGGAATCCACCTTGACGCTTACGACAAAAACGAGCCTATCGAATCTATTCTTCGCGCAGTAGCGGCAGGATTCCCCGCGCTTGAAAATCCGGCGTTAATCTTCCACGCTGACGTATACACTGCATAATCATTCGGCGTCCTAGTGGCGCCTTTTTATTTTTAACTTAACGGAGGTGTTCAAACTATGGCGAAAGTAAAAATCGAAGTTCTTAACGCTGTCATCGACGGCAAACAAAAGGGTGAACAACTCGAAGTCGACGAGAAATCGGCGAAGCACCTAATCGCTATCAACTACGCGAAAAAGGTTGAGGCGGAAAAGAAGGAACCCGCGAAAAAGAAAAGCGACAAATAAGGAGGGCGTTGTAAATGGCGACATTAGCTGAAATGTCCGAGCGACTGCTCAAGCGGTTCAAAGGCGTGCCTAACATCACGCTCGAAGACACTACGGACTGGACAGAGGACGCGTTGTTATCGCACGGCTACTCAGTCGCCGACAACGTTCCGTCCAACGTATCAAATTACCTACTGTTATATGCGCAATCACAAGGCGCCCATCAAATCGCAATCGCAACCGCACACTACTTCACGTATTCCGACGGCGAGGAACAAGTCGACAAGTCGATGATCTCGGAACAATACCGCAAGCTTGCTGCTGACCTGCGCAACCAATACGAACAGACTAAGGCGTCGAGCGGAAGCAGTTTCAAAGTCATGCGAAGGATTGACCGGCCTTGACGAATCAGGAGCGCCTCGACCGCATCCTCGCAAACCTCGCTACTGATTACCGAAAGCTCAACGCCAAGCAGCAGGAATTCGCAATCAAGGAAATCGGCCGTGTACGCCTCGAACTAAACGACCTACTCGCAGAATACGCAACAGACGAAGGTATCATAAAACGTCAGCGTCTCAATTCGTTACTGCGCGACCTGGAATCGATTGAGCGAAGCGTCAGGCAGACGGGCATGGTGGCGATGGAGCAAGTCGTGCGCGAGAGCTCGGAGTTTGCAACGCAAGGCGCGGCGGCAGGCTTATCGCAGGCAGTCGGCTCAGCGGCTATTGCAGGCGTAGCGTTCGACCGTATCGACGAACGAACACTGCGCTATGTTATCAACCGGTTCGGCGACGACGGGCTCGTGCTGAGTGATCGCGTATGGAACCTTGCGGGCGACCAACGGGATGCGCTCAACAAAGTGCTCCGGTCGGGCATCATCAAAGGCGAAAATGTAACGTCGATGATTGCGGCGGTGCGACGAGTGTACGACAACGAAACGTGGAAGATTCGGCGCTTGGTCGTCACGGAAGGGGCTACGGCTCAACGTGTCGGCGAGGCTTATTTTGCGCAAGAGAGTCCGGTAGTGAAGGCGATTAAGATTCATCGCGGACGTGCGAATCGTCCGGAGCATAGATGTACGCAGTTGGAACTGATGGATAAATACGGACTCGGGCAAGGCGTTTTTAAAGCGGATGATCCCGAAGTATTTAATCCTCACGTAAATTGCACGAGTTGGTTTACGTATGTATTGAAAGACAACATTAACGCGGAAACTAAGGCGAAACCTTCTTCGAATAAAACCGTGAATGCTAAACCGATCGAACAAGGAAAATCGAAAGCAATCAATCAGGTCGCCAAAGACCCGTCTATTCTTAACGTTAAACTTAATCAGAATGATGGCGGAGAGGATAAGGCGCTGAAGACGCTACTGAGAGAACAAGGATTTGACGGAAAAGGGAACGTAGTAAGCAAGGCGGAACTCGACAAGTTTATTCAGAACGGCGAACGTGAGATTTTCCGAGGAGTCACAAACGCCAAGTTTGCCGAACAGTTTAAAGATGGCGACTTATTCGCAGGTCTTGGAACATACGGAAATGGAACTTATACGGCTTACGGACAGTCTGCTGAAAAAGTGGCGCAATCGTATGCTGGAAAGAAAGGCGATATTGTGAGGATGTCCTTAAAATCTGACGCTAAGGTAGTCAAGTATGACATATTACTTGGCGAGATGATGGACTACGAGGATATGTTGGCGGAAAAAATGGCGAAGTCAACATCAAAGAAAGCTAGAGAAGCAATTGAGGCCGAGACGCTGTTAATAAAAGACTTCGGAAGGTTTGCAACTATGAGAGGGTATGACGCGATTGACGTAACAGGTTTTGAATACCTAGTCGTACTAAACCGTACATCGCTTCGTATTCAACGAGAAAGTCACGGAGGAGGATTCTGATGGACGTTCAACTAAGCAGAAAAGTCGCGAAGGTACTAAATAGCGAAAAAATGTTAAGGCAGAGCGTGAAGGAACGTTATGATTTCGTCGAAGAGGTTTCAAAGTACGATAGTTATGACGACCTGCCTGAAAAACTTAAGAAAATTATCTGACGCCGATTTGTCGAATGTTCTTAAGAAGGTAGTTAACAACTTCCTTAACAAGCGCTAAATCTTCTTGTTTAGGAGCAGATAACCAACCATCTTGTTCCCAGTAGTCACAAACGCCTTCGATTTCTAAAGCGGAAAGTTTAGTACCGAATACACCATGCTCACACTTTCCTTCGTCTGGAATCATCGCGGAGAACTTAATTTCTTCGTTGATGTATCCTTCGATTTTAGATTTACCTAGCATTGCGGATGGTCTAACGTCAAATTCGATATTCATTACGATCACTCCGTTTTCTTATTTGTTAATTTGATTATAACAATAGTATTTTCAATTGTCAACGGTTTATTCACGAAATTATACACGAAAGAAGGTGCGCTAATGTTAACGGAACAAGACATCGAATTCATCAAATCCAACCGGTCGGAAATTCTCGCTAACCGCACCGAACCGGTCACGCTGATTCACATCGTACCAGGCGCCGAGGATCCGTGGACTGGCGAATCAACCGGCGACACTCAATCGCCCGAAATCGTTGAGGTAGTGTGGAAGGAATACTCGACGGTAGCGAACGGAGACCGAGACGTAATCGGCGGCGTGGAACTCATGCAGAACGACATCAAGGTGACGATTCCCTCGACGGCTACGCTCGGCGACGTGGAGCGCATCATCCGGCAAGGCGTGGCGTATGAGCTTATCGCAATCGATGAAAAAGGGCTCGGCGACCCGAATCGTTACGAGTGTGTCGCAAGGCAGGTGACGTAAGATGGCGAGAAGAATCGGAGCTAACGTACAAGGGCTCGAGGAAGTGTTGCGTCAGTTAGGGCGTGAGGGCGCACGTCAGCTTGAGCAGGAACTCGATAACATTGTGGAAGCCAATGCGGTCCGGATAGCGAACGAGGCCAAGGAAAACGCTCCGTATAAGGACGGTAACTTGAAGCGTTCGATTCACCTTTACGGACGCCCGGCCAAGCTCGCTCGCACAATCGGTTCAAACATGCCGTATGCACAGCGCCAGGAATACGAACACGCGACGAAAAAAGGCTACTTCCGAAAGGCGCTCTGGAATGGCCGTGAACCTTTTCGCCGTGAAATACAAGACGCAATTCGAGGCCTTGACGATTAGGAGGGCGGACAATGTTACACGAAATCACATACTCGATTATCGCGCATCTAAAGGCGGATGTCGACGAACTGAACGACGTAGTGTGGATGTACGACGGTGTATCGCTGACCGGTCGGGCTAAACCGTTCGCATCGGTCGAGCAAATGCAGGCGAACACGAACGTCATCGCAAAGGAACGATCATACTACGAAACAACTTATCGCTTTCAAGTCGGACTCTATGCGGACTCAGTTTCGCAAAGGTCACGGCTTGAGGATTCGATAAGGCAGGCGCTACTTCAACCGAATATCACGTTATTAAATACGAGTCAGTTTCCACCAACGGAAGCCGGCTTTTTTTATTGCGATGTTTTAGCTGCGACTCCAATGCCGGTTGAGTCGGCGTCGGATGAGACGGGGAAGCATCGGTTGTATTTCGATATTGAGGTATATGTGCAGGTCAAGAACGGCGAGAACACATTCAAACAATAGGGGGATCCGGATGCCTAAAAAGCACAGTATTGAGTTTATACGGGAGCAGTTTCGCAGTCATGGATATACGTTGATTAGTAACGAATATAGAGGGATGCGATACTCCTTAGAATACAAGTGCGACAAACATCCGGAAGCTATTTCGAGAATGTCATACGGGAATCTCAATGCAGGACATCGTTGCAAGTATTGCAAGGCTGAGGAAAGACGTCACAGTATTGAAGACGTTAGGCGTATTCTTGCGGAAAATGGATGCAAATTGGTAAGCGAAGAATATTTCGGGAATGCAAAGCCGTTAGATTATCGCTGCTTAAACCATCCGGAAGAGGTTCAGACCTCTACGCTTAACAATATTCAACAACGCCGAGGGTGTCCGAAGTGTGCGAGAGAATTGCTATCTCAAAAATACAGAGGCGAGAACCATCACTGTTGGAAAGGTGGTTTCCACACCGAATCTCAGCGAGCAAGAAGAACGATAGAGTACGCGAATTGGCGTAAGAAGGTATTTGAAAAAGACAATTTCACTTGTCAATGTTGTGGGGATAACACCGGTGGAAATTTAGAAGCACACCACATCCTCAATTTCTCAAACAATCACCATCAGAGATTCGAGGTTGATAACGGGATAACAATGTGCAGGAATTGCCATAACCCAAAAATATCAGGGAGCTTCCACAACACCTTTGGTACAAAAAGTAATGATTTTACCCAATTAGAAGAATATTTCAAAGGCAAAGGCACCTATTTCAAGGGTGCTTTTTCTATTAACAAAACATTAAAAGGGGTGCTTGACAAATGGCAAGAGGAGTAAATTTTTTACTTTATATTAATACAGGTACAGAAGAAACACCGCTTTACACTAAGGTAGCAGGCCAGCGTGGAGGTACTTTTAATCGTTCAACTGATACAATCGACCTCACTTCAAAAGACAATTATGGTTTCAAGGACGAAGACTACGGAATCGCATCGTGGTCAATCGAAGCCGACGGACTGCTTGTCGAGGATGACGCAGGCTACCAAGCGCTCGAAAACGCATTCGACAACAAGGGCATCGTATTAGTTCGCTGGGAAACTGCGGGCGGATCGAAGTACGAAGGCGAAGCGATTATCACGGACTTCAGCAACGAAGCACCTTACGATGATTCAGCGACGTATTCCGTGACTCTTAACGGTAAAGGTCAGTACACGAAATCACCGGGCGCATAAAAAATTGGCGGGTCCTCACGGGCTCGCTTTCTTTATTAATACGAGGAGGAATGGCGAATGGCTAACACAACAATCGAACTAGGCGGAAAAGCGAGGGAATTGCGCTTCACGTTTAAGTCGCTGAAAGCACTCGAAGGACACTACGGTAAATCGATTCAGAAGGTATTCGAGGAAGAGATCAATCGCGGAGGACTTAACGAAGTATCCGTGCTGATTTGGGCGTGCTTACGCAAGGAAAAGTTCACGCTAAATAAAGTCGACGACATGATCGAAGACGCAATCGAAAACGAGGAACTGACGCTTCAAGACCTCAGCGAAAAAATGAAGTCGGCAATCGAAGAATCGAAGGTACTTAAGGGCGTCAATGTGGACGCAGAAGGCACGGACGAAGAAGCAAAAAACTAAACGGAGGTTGGGGTTCGCTCGATTACGACGAACTCATGACGCAAGCATTCGGCTACCTCGACCTCCATCCGGAACAGTTTTGGGACACAACGCCGAGAGAGTTTCGCAACATGATGGACGGATTCAAACTGCGCCAGGACATCGAATGGCAACGGACGGCTCAGCTCGCTTCGTGGGTCATTTCAGCGCATGTCAAGAAACCGCCATCTGCGGACAAATTACTCGGCAAGGATAAAGACGGAAAACAACGATCGCGGAAGGTCGTTTCTATAGAAGAAAAACGTGCGACTCTAGCGGACTTAGAAAGCACGTTAGGAAGGACGGTGAGCAAGCATGGCTGACGGATTGGGAATTTCGTTTAAGATAAGCGCCATTGACGACTTCTCGAAAACGATGGGCAGTCTGAATTCCACAACGAAGAAGGCGTTCGATTCGATCGGAAAGGTTGGCGCAGCACTCACTGCGGCAGGAGCGGCAGGGGCAATCGGGCTAGGCGCAACGGTAAAAGTCGCGGCGGACTTCGAGTCGGCGATGAGTCGAGTTGGGGCGCTGAGCGGTGCGTCTGCGGACGAACTAAAGCGACTTACAGCCAATGCGCAGGAGATGGGCGCTAAGACGTCATATTCGGCAACGCAAGCGGCAGAAGCGCAACAGTATCTCGCCATGGCAGGGTATAAGACGTCGGAAATTATCGCGGCAATGCCGGGACTACTCAACGCAGCCGCAGCCGGTCAAACCGACCTCGGAACAACGGCGGATATCACGTCGAACATCCTAAGCGGATTCGGATTGCAGGCCGGTGAGACTGCGAGAGTCGCTGACGTATTAACGAAGACATTTACGAGTTCGAACGTAGACCTGCAGATGCTAGGAGATACAATGCGATATGTTGCCCCAACGGCAAACGCAATGGGCATATCGTTAGAGGAAGTCGCAGCGGCAGCCGGTATCCTTGGAAATTCTGGAATTCAAGGAGCGCAAGCGGGTACGAGTCTTTCGATGTCCTTGACGCGATTAGCTTCGCCAACAAAAGAGGCGTCGGAACTAATGCAGCAACTCGGGTTCAACGCGTTTGATTCGCAAGGTAAAATGTTGCCTCTTAGCGGAGTAATGACGAACCTTCAAACGGCGACTGCCGGATTGACGGAGCAACAAAAGCTTCACGCAATCAGCACGATATTTGGCGCAGAATCAATGAAGGCGATGCTGACGTTACTAGACGCCGGTCCAGCAACGCTTCAAACGTTCACAGGCGAACTACAGAACGCAGGCGGCACGGCTCAAACCATCGCGGAGCAACAACTGAATAACCTCAACGGGCAACTTACGATTTTGAAGTCCGGACTCGAGGCGATGGCTATTTCGATCGGCACGGCGCTATTGCCTGTTGTTAAATGGCTTGCTACGGCAGTCCAAGGACTCGTCAATTGGTTCAACGGACTAAGCGAAGGCACGAAGACGACGCTGGCGATTATGGCTGCGCTAACCTCGGCGTTCATGTTAATCGCTGGACCGATAATGATAATGATTTCGCTTTTGCCGGCGCTTATGTCCGGACTAGGCGCAATTGCAGTGGCGCTCGGCACAACCGTTTCAGCAATGCTTACTACTATCGCAATTATTGGCGGAGTCGTTACGGCGCTTGCATTAATCGGCGCCGCACTTGTCGTAGCATACAACAAAGTCGACTGGTTTCGAGCGATGGTTGACTCGGCATGGGCTTGGATTAAAAACGCATGGAATAAAGCGGTGGAGTTTATATCTGATATAACGAAAAAAGTCATGTCGGCAGTCGTGGCATTTGGCGGAGAGCAACTTGCGAAATTTCAAGGGCTCTGGAACAAACACGGCTCGGCGATTATGACCTTCGTGAAAAATGCGTTCGAAGGAATTAAGCTGACAATTTCGGTCGCAATGGCAGCTATCGAGACGATCTTCCGAACAGTATGGCCGATTATCGAGGGAATTGTCAAAATGGCTTGGGGAGTCATGAAGGTGACAATCGGTTCTGGGATTGACCTCGTTGTTGGTTTAATCGACGCAGGAATGTCGCTATTAAAAGGCGATTGGGAAGGCGCATGGGACGCTATAAAAGGGATCGCTGAGGACATTTGGCACAATATCGAAAGTTTCTTCAGTAACATCGATCTAGTTGAAATCGGAAAAGACGTTATCCGCGGTTTTATTGAAGGCATAGGCTCAATGAAAGACGCAGTTACTTCAAAGATCGAGTCTATTGTAAACGCGATACCTAAAGCAGTCCGCGACTTACTTGGAATCCATTCTCCTTCACGTGTACTCATGCAGTTAGGTGAGTATACTTGGCAAGGATTTGCGGTAGGGATTGGTAGAGGTATTGGCGGAATACAACAAATGGCAGGCGCGATGGCAAACGCGGCGGTGCCTAACGTAAGCAGGCAATCGGTTAGTTACGGTATAAACAGCGGAGGGAGTGCGGTCGGAAGTTACGCAAGCAATCAGACTATCGTCGTACAATCCGTACTCGACGGCAAGGTAATCGCAGAAACGGTATATCCGGACATTAATCGGAAACTTTACGCCGACCAGCAAATCGCAAACAGAACTGGCGGTACTTGGCGAAAATAAGGAGGACGAATATTTATGAAAGACGCAACCTACTGGCAAGCGCAATTAGTAGACGGATCAATCATGCGAGGAGGGCAACGACTTTCGAGTCCGAACCAACCTGGCGCAGAATTGATTCCGGTCGAGACGTTGAAGATTTTTTCAATCGCCCACAACACGTATGTTGATACTTATTACCAGCCGTGGGATCAGTGGTACATTAATCGCATCGCAACGGCGCAAGACGGCCTATATCCGTTAACTTATCGGATGTCAGACGGGTCTATTTTAACGGTTAACATGGACGAGGAAACGGGTCTGCTCGATTTATCGCAGGAATATAATTAGGGCGGAAAACTATTTAAGAAAGGAGGGTTTTCGTGAGCATTATCGTTAGAGAAGAGGAAGGTAATGTAAGCAGTCTTGATAACGCTATCTACCCCATTTCACCGGGGTTCTTTTTAGCGGACAACGGAAACGTAAAGTCCGAGTTTTACCAGGAAGGAAACGAAGTTGTATTCGTTAGTAATGATAGACGAATATCATGGACGCCTCGCGATATGCGTTACATCGACTCAACGGGATTTGAAGAAGTAGTGTATACGGTGCAAGAAGTCCCTTTGGAGATCAAGGCTAATTATGCGAGATATAACCGTTCAATGCCGGATGTTGACGATTGGTTCATTCAAGAAAACGACCGACTGAAGCATCAAATATTAATACAAGGTTTTCAGCCGGATCCGTCTCCGTGGATGTTCGGCAGTGTGGACTTTGCGGTTGGCGGAAAAATGAAGTTCGACGATGACTTGAAAATATTCGCGGAGGGAGTTGAGCGAATCAACCCTTTCGAAACTACCGGCGGTATTCAGATATTTGACGGAGATAAACTGGTCTTCGAGCTACCTCAAGTTGTTGCGTTCGATTCTGCGTTTGATAGAGAAGTAGTATACGGAAAGTATCGCGTATGGTTTGACGATGAGGGGGAAATGATGTTCGACATCATCGTTAGCTATGAATGGATGACGGCTGCTGAAAGGGTATATCCGGTGGTCATCGACCCGACGATAGTCAACGGGTATGAATCGTCTATTCAAGGTCCAAGAAAATCCGTCCAACTCGCTAACGGCTGGATAATTAACGCGGTGTATTCCTCAACAAACGCCAATATTAGGTTCTATGTCTCGAAAGACGAGGGTCAGACGTACACGCTTTTAACCTCCTTAACTGGAAGCGGAATCGGAAGCGTTGGTGCTAATCGAATAACCATAGACAACAAGGGTAACGTGATTTACGTATTGGTAGCTGACGCTCCGTTTAATAATGTGCAAATGCCTATCTCCGTTTATTACTTTGACGCCACTACTGTTGGAACTAATGTAGTGAACAAACAACAAGCGGGTGCGATGAAATACACTGATTCAGTAGCTATGAAGATAGACGGTAATAACCTCCATATAGCTACGTCTGGTTCTGACACAGGTCCGTTTGTAGATAATTATATAAAAGGTACAATAAACAGCGACTCTACAGTAACATTTTCTAGTTTAGAAGTCGCTTCATCAGACGCAACGTACTACCATATTCGCCCTGCTATTGAAGTTGTCGCCGGAGTACCCGTTATTTTGTCTCTGTACGGATCGACAGGTCCTGGCGGTCAGTTCCCTTCACTAGTTTCTGTTAGTAAGGTAAACGGTACGTGGCAACCGCGGGTAACGATTGATACGGCATCAGGAACAGGTGGAGATGAGATAACTGCGCCGTCTTTACATCGGGACGTTTACGGCAATCTACACGTAGCTTATCGAAAGTACTATGATATTCGCTACAGTAAGAGCGCAAACAAAGGTCTGACGTGGGATGCGCCTACGGTTATTGTTGACGCTCAAGCGCAAAAGGATCCAGCTATCGCGGTTTATCAATCGATCATTCACGTGTATTATGGATCGTTATACCCGAATTATTACCCTAAAAGAGTCATCTTTAACGGATTTACGTGGGGAAGTCCGGAATCACTGGTTCCAGGCAACTCTATAAACCACATACAGGCTAATTCAAATACGGAAAATAATTCGATTTTCTACATGTACACATACAATAATCAGAATGTGTACGGAGAATATTTAAAGCTGAACTCGCCTCCTAACGCACCAATTTTATCGCAAAAAGATAACTTCGATGCGAGCGGTGATTCCACGTTTGCCTGGCAGTATAGCGACGCAAATCCGAGCGACAGTCAGACGGCTTATCAACTTCAGATAGTTGACGCATCTAATGGCACAGTTGTACTCGATACGTCAAAAATTGCGAACGCTCAAACGAATCACACTATTATCGGCGGAACCTTGGCGAATAATAAGCAATATCAATTCCGAGTGAGAACGTGGGATAACTCCGACACCGCGGGACCTTATTCGGATTATGGTGTATTCCGAACGAGTTCAAAGCCAACCGTAACGATACTAAATCCGCAACAAGACCAAACAGTACCTTTCGCCTCGCTGACGGTGAGTTGGTCAATGAGCGACCCGGAAAGCGAAGGTCAAAGCGCCTACAATGTCGAGCTACTTTCGGAGGTTGGCGATGTAGTATGGTCGAGCGGAAAGGTGCAGGACAGTCGGTCGAGGTCACTTACGCTCGGGCAGGCGCTTGAAAACGGGTTGTCATATCGAGTGAGAATCACGGTATGGGACGGTCAGAATGTTCCGAGTGTTCCGGCGGAAATACCTTTCGCTGTTTCTTACACTCCGCCAAAAAGTCCGATAGTAAGCGTAGTATCTGAAACTGCATACGTCGACATTTCCATTCTAAATCCCGAGCCAACAGGAAGCGAACCGACAATCGTAGGTAACGATCTATACAGACGCAAGCAGGGCGGAGACTGGATTCGAATCGCTAAAAACATTTTCGCAAGCTATCGTGACTTTTCCGTCGCGAGCGGGGAAACTTACGAGTACAAAGTGTTGGCGATTGGCGATAATCTTACGTCCTCAGAAAGCACCGTCCACCAAGCCTCGATAAGTTTACGCGGAATATGGCTTTACGACATAAACGACGCAGAGAACACGCTTCACAATTTCCGTTATGACGGAGATGGACGGTCATCGCAATGGGAAATCGAATCGTCGACGATGAGGTTTAAAGGTCGAACGCGACCGGTAACTGAAACAGGCGAGATGGAAGATTACGTTGTACCGTTTGCGCTTATCCTAAAAGAATCAGCGGAACGGCAGGCGTTAGAAAAGATCATCTACAGTCGCAATATTGTCTGCTATCGCGACGGCAAGGGACGCAAATTATTCGGATTAATTACCCGTTTTCCTCTTGCTGATGAAATATGGGGCGGACAAACGACGGAACTTGAAATTATGCGAATAGACTACGAAGAGAGCGTATAACAGCGCTCTCTTTTTATTTAGGAGGTGCGGAATGTTATCGCTAGAACGTGACGGCTTTACCGCAGAACAAGTTAAGAAGGCACTACACAGTGCTCACCGGAGGTTGGATTTTCGATACGAACTGCTTGATAAAAACGGCAACAAGAAGTCGGACTTGTACAACGTTATCAACGGAGAGGTCACGCAGCAGTCCTTGGCGACTATAAAACGGAAAGCTAAATTTCGTTTGCGTGAGGATGGTAACATCGACTTTCTAACGGATCGCATACGTCCAATAGTTCGATTATTCGTTAGAAATGGATGGGCGGAATTTCCAATGGGCGAATTTTTCCTTTCTTCGCCTACTCGCTACGAGTCGGACGGCCAAGTTTTTCGCGAAGTGGACGCGTACGACGGATTGATCGTACTAAACGACGACAAATTTACGGAAGTATATAATATCCCTTCCGGAACTAACTACACGCAAGCGGTGATAGACATACTAGCCAGCGCTGGTATCTCGAAATACAACATAGAGCGTGCGGACAAAGTGACATCGAAGGACATATCGTTTGAGGTCGGCAAGGAAAAACTTTACGCTGTCAATGAACTTTTACGCGGAATAAATTACGAATCAATCCACGTAGATGTAAACGGATATTTTACTTCGAGCAATTACAGGAGTCCGACGGAACGAGCAAGCGAGTATGACTACGTAACAGACAGCGATTCCGTAATCGCCGGCGGTTACTCCGAGGAGCTAGACATATTCGATCTTCCGAATGTGTGGAGCGTTGTTGTGAAGGACAGCGAAACGGAGACGATTAGCTTGAGCTCGGCATATACGAACGACAATCCGAACAACTCACTTTCAACCGTTAGTCGAGGACGAAACATTGTAGATTATCGCGAAATTGACAACGTGGCTGACCAGGCTACTCTCGACGCTTACGTCCAGCGCCTGGCTTATGAAGCGTCACAAAAATTCGGAAAGGTCGAGTTTGAGACGGCTATCATGCCGATTCACGACTATGCTGACGTTTTCACCGTTCAATTTAGCGACTTAAACGTAAGTGGGAAATACTCGGAAACAAGCTGGACTATGCCGTTAGAAGTTGGCGCAAAAATGAAACACGAAATTCGCCGGACGGAATTTATTGTTTGAAAATTATCAGGAGGTGTTAACGCATGGAAATAGTAAATACGATTCCTATTACGCTCGATTTCCGGAAGCCGTCGAAAATACCCATGCCGCAAGTCAACCAGTACGACACGAACGAGTTTGAGTTCACGGTGCTTGAAAACGGAAGCCCTGCCGACCTGAGTACAGCCGATCGCATCGTTGCCAACTATCGCAGACCTGACAAAAACGTCATCACGCGAGAAATCACGGCAGTCGATAACGTCATCACTTATCCGATGGGCGCCGAAGAAATGGCGGTCGAGGGGCTCGGCGAATTAAACGTGCAGCTTTTCAAGGAAGGGCGCAGGCTTTCGTCAATGACGATAAAAGTGTACGTGTATCGGAATTTAGGCGCGGCGTTCGAGGGCGGCGAAGGGTTGCCTTTGTTGCAGGACCTCTTCGTTGAGGTTTCCGGCTTAGTTGAGGACACTCAAACAAACGCTACGTACGCTCTAAATCAAGGCGACTATGCGAAGGAACAGGCGGATGCTGCCGCGGCTGAATTGGCTAGTTTATCGCAGGTTAAAGCAGACGCAGAAAGCGCCACGGACTCGGCGAATACGGCGGCAGGATTGGCGAACACGAATGCGGTTGATGCTGAGACGCAGGCAGCATACGCGAAGGAGCAGGGCGATTATGCTAATGCGGAATACTTGCGTCTGAAGGATACGGATGTGAGTACGCTTAGTGCGCAGTTGGCAGATATAGCGTATAATGTCAAATCTTATGGAGCCAAAGGCGACGGAATCACAAATGATACAACAGTTTTGCAAAACTTAATTAATACCGTATCCAGCCAAGGCGGGGGTAGCATTTTCTTTCCTAAAGGGATTTATGTTGCATACTTACAATTACCTTCCAATATTCGTTTAGTTGGTGTGGGATATGATTCATGCATAAAGTTACCTGCTGGGTTTAAGTACGCTGTTCCTGTCATTATTAACAAAGACCACACGAATGGTAATAAGAACATTACAATTGAAAACATAAGGGTTGACGGTAACAAAAGCGGCTTAGCTGCTGACGCTGTTAAAGATACCGGACAACCTTGGGAAGGTATAGATATCATTCTTGGTACTGATCTCCGTTTTAAAAACGTTTGGATTGAAAACTGTGAAAATGAAGGTCTTGACCTCGATGGTGGAGAAAATATTCTAATCGATGGTCTTTATGTATCTAATTGTGGTGGATCGCCTCTGCACCCTTCAAATGGTCAAGGTGCATATTCAAGCAAGAATGTAATCATTCGAAATGTGTGGTCAAAGAATAATGGGCACACCTATTCTCGTTCTGTTTTTATTTACGGATCAAACGATGTAGTTTTCGATGGTTTCTTCTCTGACGGAGATTACATGGGTTTACAAATTCTTGCAGAAAAAGTTAAAGCAAATAACATCTCCATTAAAAATTCTGTCAATAGAGGAATATTAGTTTCAGGTGCTTCTAAAGACATACAGTTTTCCAATGTTTCGATTATTAATGCAGGTGGAGAAGGTCTTGTTATAGCAGACCAAACGACCGAAAAGAATATAAGTTTGATAAATGTCAGTGTTAAAGGGTCAGTATTAAACAATTACAGTTTAGCGGGTAAAAAAATTCAAATGGATAACTGTGTTAGTATAAGCAGCGGTTCAATAGGCGTATTTCTTCAAGGAAGTGATTTCGACCTAGCCAATGTGAAATCTATTGGTTCTACTGGACGAGGAGTCCAAATTGAGGCTTCTGGCGTCAGAATAAATGGGTTGGCGGTAAAAGAAGGTTCTACACATGGAGTGAATATTTTCAATTCATCTAATTTAGTGCTTTCCGGCAGCGAAATAAGCGCCAATCAAGGATTCGGAATCACTCTAAACGGTACAGCTAATAACTACGGAATCGTTGGAAACAACCTTACTAGCAATACTAGTGGTGCAATGTATGGGAGCAGATCAGGTCACTTTGTAAGTAATAACTTAGGGTTAGACACGATAGTAAATCGCCAAAAAGGGGTAGCGACAGTGAATGCAGGTACAGATAAAATAACAGTGACACATAACGTAGGCTATCTTCCACCTTTTATCGATATAACAATGACGACTCTTTCAGAAGTGCAAAAATATATTGTTGAAGCAAGAACTGCCACAACATTTGATATTAGAGTTTCTCCTACTCCAACAGTCAACACATCGTTCCTTTGGATGGCTGAGTAAACTGAACAATCGGACATAAATTCGCAACAAACGAAGTCGCCCTAACCGGCGGCTTTTTCTTATACCATAGAAAGGAGGTAGGCGCCTTTGAACGAACCAACAGGACGCGAGCTCAACGATAAAATCGCAGATATTCGCGAATGGCTTGTGCGGATTGATACGAAAGTGGATTTTCTGAACGAAGTCAAACGTACAGCTGAGGAAGCGGATGCGAAAGCTGAACGCGGGTTGAGTTTAGCGGCTCAAAATCGCGAGGACATTGACGAATTAGATACGCGGACACAAAAAAAGTTCGACGATTTACTATCGACGACTCAGTTTCGTTTTAATATCGTAGTGACGGCGATTCTTGCTATTACGGGCTTTCTCGTAACGGTAGGTATCGCCATTTTTAATTAGCCAGTCGGCAGCCGTCGGGTTGAAAGCATTAACGGATGATTTCAAACGGCGCCGACCTTATGCGAATTATAGCACGAAACCAAACGGAAGGGAAGCGAAATATATGGAAAGATTTAAAAACTACGGATTATGGGTTGCGTTGTTTGCACTCGGAGGATTAATCGTAAACGACTTCGGAGTATTGGCGCCTGAGCAATACGATCAATATGTCGCGGCAATCCTAACGATTCTAGTCGCAGCGGGGGTCGTGAGCAATCCGTCAATCGGCAAAGGGTTTACGGATAAGGAAGGCGGCGATGAGTAATGGTCGCGCTTAGTTACAAGAAAGACCACGTTATCGTCAACAAATATTCCCGCCCTGGCGACAAGTTACTTCGCGTGCAGGCAATCGTCATCCACTACACAGCTAATCCAGGCGCCAACGCTCTTATGCACGCAAACTTCTTCGACGGAGCAGACGGAGGTGGGGGGCGTTATGCTGGTGCGCATATTTTCGTTGACAAGAACGAAGCACTCGAAGTAATTCCGTTGGATGAAGTGGGCTACCACGCTAATGAACGGAAGGCAGGTCCGTTACTGTCAGCGCTGAAAGCTACTGCGTCTTACTATCCGCAAGGTAACGCAAACCTACTCACGATCGGAATCGAAATGTGTATCGAAAAGGACGGCACGTTTCACCCGGATACAGTCGAACGTACTCGCCAAGTCGTGAAGATGTTGCAAGCGAAGTTTCCACAGTTGGCAGACACGCAGAACCGCATCGTCAGGCACTACGACATCACCGGTAAGATATGCCCGAAACCTTTCGTTGAGAATCAAGCGGCATGGAAAGCGTTTTTAAAATCGGTCGACCAACCGATTAAACCAGAACCAAAGGAGGCGGTACAAGTGGCGAATAATAAACCGGAAAGCACATCGTTCCCCGAAGCGCAGAAGTGGGTTATGGATAACGGAATCTCAGACGGATCCAATCCGAAAGCACCCGTTACTCGCGAGCAACTGTGGGAAATGTTGCGAAGAATGAACGCAGGTAAATAACGCTTGACTGCGAGGTGCTTGCGAAAAATCTTACGAAAGTAGGAAACTTTTCGCCTGCCCTTGCGTACATATTAACAAACGAGTAAAATTAAGGTAATTATTACGATACGAGGGAGCGGGTTAAAATGACGGAAGCAACGAAAAGTATTGGCGAAAATAGATTAATGATTGACGTTGAGAAAAAGCGCAGTGGGTTCGGACGTGGAATCGGAAAAGTGTTCGCATTCACGCTCGGAGGGATCGGGATATTCACGTCGGCGTTGCTGTTTCTGACGATCATCGGAATCCTACCGGCCATCGGATTATTCTTCATGTCGCTCGGCATTATTTACCTGGCACTAGGCAAGCAGCAAGTTAAGTGTCCGCATTGTGCGAAAAAGCAACCGGTGCTTCAGACGGCGGAGAACTTCACTTGCGCCAAGTGTCAGCAACTAACCGTTATCAACTGGAAATAAATAAGCAACAAACTCGCCTCGTCCGTTCATTCGGTCGGGGCTTTTTCTTCGTTGTGCTTCGCCCAATCTTCCACCGCATACAACTCGCCTACCTCGACGCCTAGCATTTCCGCCAGCCTCCACACTTCCGGCACGCTCGGAAAACTCTTACCTGTACACCAATTCGAAATCGTGTTCCGCCCTCTCTTAAACTCGCGCATCATATCCTCGCGACTATACTTCGAATCATCTATTAATACGCCGATCCTGCTTCGCAATCTCACCGCAAATCTTCCTTTCCCATCCGTAATGAAAAATTTCACAATTTATTTTACATGGACGTGCAAGATATTCGCCCATCCGCGTATAGATATATTAACTAGATAACGACTACTTAATAACTTTCGACGCAGCCCTACGAATCTCCTTTTCGCTATCGCTCATTATCGCCGGTCGTTAACTATTTAATAACTCGCACGGAGGTGTCGCACTATGGCGAAAGAAATCGTCAACAAGTCGGTCAGCTTTAACGTATTGGATCCGTTCCAACGTCAGCTCAAAAGTCACTGCGATAGATACCCGAATTTCAGCGGATATATAAAACGTCTCATTCAACGTGATATGGAAACTATTGATGTCACGCCTTATCGCAAAGAAAAGACGCCAGCTCAGCCGGTCACTAACCGAGTAAGTCTGACGTCGCTCAACGGTATTAAATTATGACACACTATCGCCAAGGTCGTCGGCGTTGTTCACTGCCAACTTATGCGCGGTCGGGAGATTTAATGCAAGTACACATGCGGTTAGTAACCGATTTTTTCATCGAGGAGGTACGACAATATGCGCAAAACAGAACGAATTAATTTCGGCGAGTTTGTTCGCGGAGAATACCAGCGCCCGACTCACTGGCAACGGCACGGCTTCAAATATCAAATCGCAGGGTCGGCGGTCATTCTACTCGTCACGGGCGCAGACATTTCCTTCGCTGCTTCGGCCATTGACGCCAAGGCAAACGTTCTATATTACAAAATACTCGACATCGGCAAGTGGATCATCATATTCAAAGGCGGAATTGATACGATTAAGTCCGTCGGCGCTGGCGATTTTGACGGGGCGAAAAAACATTTCTTCTCGTATCTATTAGTCTATCTGCTATTACTCGCCTTCCCGTTCGGCATGGATGAAGTCGATAAATTATTCGCAGATTTAAAGAAAGGGTGACGAAAATGGTTACGATTAAAACGGTTATCTTCACCGCATTCATGGCGCACAAGGCGTACTTGGCGGTTACTAACAAGTCGGTACTGATCGATTGGGAAACGTTTTTCAAAGACGGGGTGATGTAAATGCTAACCGGAGCTGCAACAACGGCTTTAATGTTAAAAGCACTGCCGTATATCGTAGGCATGAAGGTCGTAGGAGGTATCATCGATATAGGAATTCACGCGGTAAAGTGTCGGATTGGTGGTGAACGGAAATGGCGATGAAATTCCGGCTCACAAGTAAATTCGGCGAGCTGTCACCGGTACGCGACTTCGAGCCTCATCACGGAATCGATTTCGCCATGCCAGAAGGTACAACGCTGAGGTCAATCGGCAAAGGCGTCATCGACCGAGTGTACGACGGCTCAGACGCAATCGGGCGAGGAGTGTCGGTTAAACTAGACGACGGCACACGCGCCATATACGGGCATATGAGCGGTGTTAACGTCCGGCTAGGGCAATCGGTAGGGCAGGGCGAAACTCTCGGCATATCGGGCGATACGGGGCTCTCAACAGGTCCGCATTTACACTTCGCCTTGCGCGATAGCTCAAGCGGAGAGTGGCTCGATCCGACTCCCATCGCTGATAAGGTCGCAGGCATAAGCGGTCAGCACGTTCAGCCGGGCATTATTACGAAGCTACTCAACGACACGGGCGATAAGCATCCGGGCTTACTTTGGTCGCCGACCGAATCCATTCGCGATAAGACAGCCGACATAGCTACTGAAGTCGCGCTTGGAATCATGGACGCATTAACCGACCTGCTTATGGCGTTCACGCTCGTCGGCTCGGCGATACTTATTCTGCTGAAAGTTGCGGGCTGGCGTGACGGCGGCCGATGGGCAGGCGTGTTGATTGTGACGAATATATTACTGCGATTAATACCGGGAGGAGGGCGTTAATATGGAGAGAGTTAAATTCAGCGAAATCGTCAACGTAATCAAACCGACTTATACGTTTATCAAACTCACGCCAAACAATTCCATCCGCAATAACAACACGCATAAGATCGCCAGGGCAATCGCTTCCCTTTATCGCAATCTCATACAAAGCGTCCGGACAGAGGAGGCGAAGGTAATCAAGGCGCTAGGCCGCGAATTCCTGCTCGGCACTAAGTATTCGCTTGAGCTTGCGGCGAAAGTCGGTTACTACGTTTATATCGAACGCAACAAAGTCGAGTTTTACTTCGTCATTCCTAAGCAGTATTTATCGCTAATCAAGGAAAAAATCAGCGACAGTTGGTCCGGCATAACAGTGAAGGAGGCTAGCGAATTGCCCACTTTCAGCGAGACGGCTACACAATATTCGCTCGAGTATGCGAAGGAGGATGCGCTAAGCCTCGCCGCCGACCGACGCGACAACGACCTGCTCAATTCGAAACTGAACGTCGTAGATATAATGGAAGAAGGCGACAAAGTGGCGGTGTTCTATAACTTCGTACCTACATCGCAATTCACTTGGCGGTCGACCTACGAAAACACGATGCGAAAAGTGAAGCGGAACCTGCCGACTGATCGCAATAAAACAGGCGTCGCTTATGCGCTGAAACTAGGCTTCGGCATACTCGCCGGGCTGCTTGACGACATTGGCGAAGTGCTTGGCGGTAAGAAAGAAAAGGCTGACGATTCACTCGAACGCATTGTCGACCGGCTCAATGGCGGTCAGCAAATCAGCGAATCAACGCGCAAGAAAGGGGCGGCGGTGGTGCTCGATACCCAAATCGCCGTGATGAGCGAGTCGAGCGATAAGTTACGTCAGCGAAATAACGCCAAGGCAGTCACGCAGTCATTCGAAACAATCACGGACGACAATCGCTTAATTGCAAAGCCGTTGAGGAAGGCGGTCAGCCCGATCGAATATAAAATCGCCGGAGCAAGCGTCAACAAAGTCAGCGACTTGGAAGCGCAGAATTTCATCGCCATGCCTGGCCGTGACGTGCTCGAACGCTATAACTTTATCGAGAAGATTAACACGCAGGAGACGCAGGTGCCTAAGGACTTGCGGAAAGGAGTAATGAATATTGGCGAAGTAACTTATCGCGGTGTCAAACAGGCGGCTTACCTCAGCGACTATGAGCATTATCGCAACCTTCTCACGTTACTGATCGGACCAACGCGGGCAGGGAAATCGAATTTTATCGGAAACCTTTGCATCGATGCGATTGAGGCAGACGAATGCGTCATCTTGTTCGACTTTATCGAAAACAACGAGCTCAGCGATGAAATTTCCGCACTGTTTCCGGCCGACAAAGTGCTCAACATCGACAACTCCAATCCGGCGAAAATACAAGGGCTCGGCTATAACGAGGTGGGATTCACGGCTGACCCATTCGCTCAGTACGAAAATGCTAAGCGACAGACTGCAAACCTGCTCGCCTTGATTAACGCGATTAACGTAGACGAAAGCCGATTATCGCCTAAGATGGAACGTTACCTTGAGGCGGCAAGCCTGACGGTGTTTATCAATAACGGATCCATTCGCGACGTGTTTTCAGTATTGCAGAACGTCAGTAAGCGCCATGAGTATCTGCGAAAAGTACCGGCCGGTCAGAACGAGTTTATGTCGGAGTATATGGAATCGCTACGGGAACTGGACGACGTGAAGGACGGCGAAATAGTCGGGACTCGACTGCAGTTAATCGTCGGCATTATCGATCGCCTGTCGGTGCTCAAACGTAATACGCAGATGGAGCTCATGCTGAAGCAATCGATGGACCACAACGTCGATTTAGTCGAGGAGATGCAGCGGAATCAAGTTATCTGTATCCGGATGCCCGAATCGAAGTTTCCAACGCAAGGCGAGCGCGACATTTGCACAACGTACTGGATTACGAAAATATGGCTGGCGCTTCAGATACGGGCGGATAAGATTCGCGATAAAAGTAAGCGGCGAAAAGTGAACCTCGTAATTGACGAAATTTATCAGGTAGAGAATACGGAAAAGTTTATGACGTCGAAGCTGTCGCAGGTTGCGAAATTTATCTGCAAGCCGATCATATCGTGCCACTACATTAATCAGCTCGCCCATATGCGCAGGGAGCTCCGGTCGGCCAATACGTCTTATATGTTAATCGCCGGTTGTGACAAGGATAATTATCGCGAGCTCAAAGACGAACTGTACCCGTTCACGGCGGAAGACCTGGCGAATATGAAGCCGTACCATTCGATGAATTACGTGAAGTGTCGGGAAGGGTATGCGCGATTTATTACGAAGCTGCCGGGCAAGGTGGAGGATCGGATAAAACAATCGAAGATGGAGGGGGAACAGCATGGCGACAATACGACGCAAGTCAGACATTCGGAAATTCCTACTGTTATTCGATGAGCATGCGGAGTGGGACGATCAAGGCGAGAAGTGGTACGTCACAATGGCGCAGGAAGGGCGATACGGCGTCGAGGAAATCACGGTAATACATTACGCTTGGAAGGGCGTATTCACCGTATATAGGGAGTCTGAGCACGCCTGTGACCTGCGTGAGACTACGCTAGGATTGAGCGATTTGGTTGACGAGTTGTGGCTGTGGAGGAAGGCGTTGAATCGGGTTCTAGCGCAAAAGTCGTTAGCATAAATTGGAAGTAATACGGAAAGGGGATGCGACAACATGAGCGACTACAAGACGGGCAATTCCGGTTCCATGTACGATCACGACAGGCGGTATGGGAATACGAAGGAGTGCGATGAATGTCGGCAGAGCTTGAGCGACAATGAGACGTATGAAGCTTACGGGAAGATTTACTGCGGAACGTGTTATCAATCGCAATAACAAAGAAGCCCGCCGTGAAATGACGACGGGTTTTTTCTTATTTAAAACGTTTGGTTCCGCGCTTCCGACTGTTGCCTTTATCGAGCAGCGACCGAACAGGACTTGCGATTTCATGAAACGAATTAATATCGACGTTTGAATACTTAACGTAACGACTCGTCATCGACATGTCCGTGTGTCCTAGTATCCGCATGAGCGAGAAAGGATCTCCGCCATTCTTCAGATACTTAATCGCCATGTAATTCCGGAAGGTATGGGGCGACACACGCACGCCAGTCAGTCCGGCCTTCTTTCCGTATTTCTTCAGCATCTTCGCAAAAGTGTCCGCATAATACCTTTCGCCGAACTGCGTCATAAAAATATAATCGTCGTCTTCAGCTCCGGTCATGTCGTTCAACTTGTCGATCTCCTTCGCAGTCCTCGCGGAAAAAGGAACGAGCCTTCCGATACGAGTCTTGGCGTTCTCAGCCCGAATATAAATCTGCCTGCTTCCGAAGTCTACGTCGGACAACTTAACGCCGGTCATTTCACTGATTCGCATGCCAGTGTCCGTCAGCACGAGCATCATAACATAATCCCTAAATCCTGTGTACACTCGCTGATTTGGTGCAGAGAGCAAATTCATTACGTCTTCGTCCGAAAATACTTCGAAAGTGTCATTCGATTCTTTCTGATACGTGACGTTGGTCGTCGGCAACTCCGGAATAATTCTTTCCTTATATAAGTAGTTGCAGAACACCTTCAAATTCCGCACGATATTGTTGATCGTTCGTGGAGATATACCGGTCCCGCCGTTCGGGCTAGTCGGATGGTCGTCCCAGCGCTGCTTTTCGAATTGCAGGTAGCGAATGTATTCCGTGATTGAATCAGGCGTTAGCTTCAGCCCATTTTCGCCAAGCCATTCGATGAATTTGCCGATGGATTGACGGTACGTTTTGATCGTCTTTTCCGACCTGTTAGCCAACCGCCTTGAGTCGAGGAATTTTTCGAGCGACTGTTCGAGGTCAATATTAGCGTTAACCCTACCTCGCCGTTTCTTTACGGTGAATTTAGCGTTCAATTTGAGCGCCTCCTATAGCGATGAATTTTTACGTGAGATAGCGATGAATTTGTCGGAATCTGAATGTGCCGATGAATTTGACGGATGAATAAACCGCGCCACTACGCCGGATACACCGTCAGCATGTCTAAGGCGAAACCAACGAACTCAGAGTTCATCGCCATGGTGGCTGACAAGCTTCGATTGGAGCATATGGCTTCTTGAAAGAGTAAGAAATAATACAAACATCTTCCAAATTGAATCATGCATTTATGACAATCCCCCTGGGCCATGCGGTTCAGGGGGTTTTTGTTTGCTTAAGTTCTCCTCTTCCTCTTGCGTGAATCCTCACCAAACCCTATTGCAATCGCCTCTTTTGTTCATAGATGGTGGTTAGCCCTTACAGCTTGTCCTCGGTGGCATAAGATAAAGGGTAGTGCAAAAACAATATAGGGGGAGGTGAGACGATGGGAAACTACCGTAATAATAACAATGTTGGAGGAGCTTCTGACCGCTGCAGAAACAATGATGTTGCAGGTGCTTCCGACAACGACTTCAGAGTTCCTGTTAGAGCTTATATCAGAGGAGAAGATTTCTGCAGAGCAGTGCGCCGTTGCAGAGATAATGATGTAGCCGGGGAAATGGACAACCGCCGCAGATGTGGTTGCCGCTGGTTCTAATATAAAGCCACCCTTAAAAAATCCTGAGTTTCTCAGGATTTTTTATTATTCTGGATTATAAGGTTCATCCTTTGAGAAGGGGTATAATAAGTATATAATGAAGTCAGATATAAAGCGTACATAAAGAAAAAGAAGGAAGTGAACTCATGACGCTGATTTTTGCTCATCGTGGATCCGCAGGTACTCATCCGGAAAACACAATGGAAGCTTTTTATGAAGCTGAAAGAGTGAAGGCTGATGGGATTGAATTGGATGTTCAGCTGACGAAAGACGGAGAAATGGTTGTGATACATGATGAAACCGTTAATAGGACGACAAATGGAAAGGGCTTCGTTAAAGATTATTCGTTGAAAGAAATTCAAAAATTACAAGCGAACTTTACATTTAAAAGTAAATTATTCAAGAAGAATCGTGTGCCTTCATTAAGGGAGGTCTTTCAGTGGCTGAAGGGGAATGAACTTCTTTGTAATATTGAGCTGAAGAATAGTATCATCGACTATCAAGGCCTAGAAGAAAAAGTGATTGCCTTAATCAGGGAATTTGGATTTGAGGAACGGATCATTATATCATCTTTTAATCATTATTCGATTGTAGCATGCTACCGGTTAGAGCCTGCCGTCGAAATTGCACCCCTCTATTCGTCGGGCTTATTCATGCCTTGGATTTATGCCCAGTCATTAAGGGCGAAGGGGATACATCCCAATCTGAAAGCCGTCAGGGACGACATTATAATAGAGGCGATGAACAATGGGATTTGCGTCAGGCCTTACACGGTGAATAAGGTTGAGCAGATGGAGAGGTTATTGAATTTAGGATGCACTGCATTTGTAACGGACTACCCGGAAAAAGCAAGGAAATTGAGAGAAACCAACAAGAAAGGCTAGCGCTCTGCGCTAGCCTTTCTTGTTGAATCGTGACTGAACTTTATTGCGTTTTCGATCACGATGCAGGACGAATCCGGCAATGAATGCTAAACCACAAATAAAGAATAGTAACCCGATAATGAACTGCAGCCATAAAAAAGGGATCGGGGGCTGCAGGATCCCGAATAGCATATCTCTCATTAACTTAATCCCAAGAGCTGCAAATGCGCCGGGGATCAACATAATAATCAAGGCAATTAGACGGACCATGAGATGCATAACTCCTTTTCGTTTCCATACTAAAATTCTACATCCACGCAGAAAATTGTCAAGTTTCAAAAAGTAGTGTAACATTATGAGTGTGAAAAATATTGCAGGTGTCGGGGTGAAGAAAGTTGCAAGAGGTTCTAATTGTTGGTGGGGGTAAGGGTGGTACAGCTATTTTACAGATCCTCCATGAGGTCTCAGTCATGAAAGTGATTGCGGTTGTAGACATAAATGAAAAAGCTCCGGGGATCGAGCTCTCAAAAGAACTGGGGATCCAGGTCGGTACGGATTGGCGGCCTTTCCTCAATGATTCTGTCGACATCGTCATAGAAGTGACCGGAGAGCAGGAAGTGTTCGAACAGATAAGGGATAAGCGTGGTAAAAACACGGTCATCATACCTGGAAGTGTGGCATTCCTTATTTCGAAGCTCCTTGAAGAAAAAGAAGACCTTATCCACCAATTGACGAGTGAATCATTTAAAAGGGATCTTATTTTTAATTCGACTGATGATGGAATGGTCGGGATCGATGAACAAGGCATTGTTATGTTATTCAATAAAAGTGCTGAGCGGATGATTGGGAAGAATCAGGAAGATGTAATGGGTCTTCATATTTCAGAAGTGATCCCGGAAAGCAAATTGACCAAAACGATTCAGACAAAGCGGACGGAAATCAATCAGGAGGTCATTCTGGGGAATGGGTTGAAGATTATCTCAAACCGAATACCGATGATCACCGACCAAGATGAAATTATAGGGGCCTTTTCGGTTTTCAAAGATATCACGGAAGTAGTGAATTTGGCTGAAGAAATAACCAACCTCAAAGAAATTCAGACGATGCTTGAAGCCATTATCTATTCTAGTGACGATGCAATTTCTGTCGTAGATGAAGATGGGAAAGGGATCCTGATTAATCCCGCTTATACAAGGATAACGGGCCTTTCCCAGGAGGAAGTGATAGGGAAGCCTGCGACGGCAGACATTTCTGAAGGAGAAAGTATTCATTTGAAGGTGCTGCAAACGCGGAGAGCGATCCGTGGAACAAAAATGCGGGTAGGACCGAAACGAAAGGAAGTCATCGTCAACGTTGCACCCATCATTGTGAACAATAAGCTTAAGGGAAGTGTCGGGGTCATTCATGACATGTCAGAAATCCAGTCACTAACCCAGGAACTGGACCGTGCCAGAAGAATTATCCGAACGCTTGAAGCAAAGTATATGTTTGAGGATATTATCGGTGATTCTGAGGAAATGATGATTGCCATTGAGCAGGCTAAGCTAGGGGCCAAGACGCCAGCTACCGTTCTCCTTCGCGGGGAATCGGGAACCGGGAAGGAATTGTTTGCCCATGCGATACATAATGCCAGTGACCGTAAATTCAATAAATTCCTCAGGGTGAACTGTGCAGCTTTATCAGAGAACCTGTTGGAAAGTGAGTTATTCGGGTATGAAGAGGGTGCGTTCTCCGGAGCGAAGCGTGGAGGTAAACGCGGTCTATTTGAAGAAGCGAATAACGGCAGTATTTTTCTTGATGAAATAGGAGAACTGAGTGCAAATACACAAGCGAAATTATTAAGGGTCCTCCAGGAAAATGAAATTGTGAGAGTAGGAGGGACGAAGTCAATTCAAATCAACGTCCGTGTCATCGCTGCCACGAATGTAAACCTTGAAAAGGGAATTGCTGACGGGTCATTCAGGGAAGATCTCTATTACCGACTGAATCGGATGCCGATACAGATACCGCCTTTGAGGCAGCGCAAATCCGATATACCCCTCATTGCTGAAGCGTTGATAACTAAGATCAATCAGGATTATGGGAGAAATGTAGAGGGGATAACAGAAAGCGCAATGTACAAATTGATGAATTATCATTGGCCGGGAAACGTGAGGGAACTGGAGAATGTCCTGGGGAGAGCCATCATCTTCATGAAATACAATGAAGTGAATATCGATGGGAAGCATTTACCTCAATTAGAATCTTCAGTCAAAACCGTGGGCAATACAGCGGAATTACCTTCGCCTGACTCCGTTGAAGATCTTGCCATCCAAGTTGAGGTTTTTGAAAAGAATATAATTCAAAAGGTTTTAGAGCAGAATAATGGTAACAAAACGGCTACGGCCAAAGTATTAAATGTGTCGGTGAGGAATTTATATTATAAAATTGAAAAATATAACATTGAAATAAATAGCATGAAATAATTTGCAGGGTATGAAATAATTTGCGCATTTTTATTCGATTTTTTAAAGCGTTTTCAATGTTTTGAAGTTGGCACGCTTCTTGCATGTAGTTTTATGGGAACAAAAAAACAGAAAAAAGGGGTTGAAACGACATACATGAATCTACAATCTTTAGTGGAAAAAGCAACCCGAATTGAAAACTCCACTGTAGCCGTTGCCGCTGCAGAAGATAAAGAAGTCCTGGGTGCTGTCACCATGGCGGTTGAAAAGAAGATGGCAGACTTTTTATTGTTCGGGGATAAAGAAAAAATCCTCTCCCTTTTAGAAGAGGTTGCTCCGCATCTTATATCCCATAGCAATATTAAAATCAAACATGCTTTTTCTCCGCAGAAAGCAGCGGAACTTGCAGTGAAGGCTGTTAAGGAAAACGAAGCAGGGGTTTTAATGAAAGGAAATGTCCCTACAGCAGTCATCTTGAAAGCAGTCCTAAATAAAGAGTGGGGACTTCGTACAGGGAATGTACTTTCACATGTTGCAGCATTTGAGGTATCTGGATTCGAGAGACTTACATTTATTACAGATGCAGCGATGAACCTTGCTCCTGACCTTCAGCAAAAAGCACAAATCATAGAAAATGCAGTATCTGTTGCGCGTTCAATCGGTGTGGACATGCCGAAAGTAGCGCCGATTGCTGCTGTGGAAGTAGTGAATCCTGCAATGCAGGCTACAGTCGATGCTGCCTCTCTTACTATGATGAACCATAGGGGACAAATTCGTCATTGTATCGTTGATGGTCCGTTGGCCCTCGATAATGCCGTTTCTCACCATGCAGCAGAACATAAAGGGATCGAAAGCTCCGTTGCAGGGCAGGCGGATATCCTGTTGGTGCCCAATATTGAAACAGGGAATGCTTTATACAAATCACTGATCTATTTTGCCCAAGCCAAAGTAGGGGCTGTCATAGCCGGGGCAAAAGCACCAATCGTATTAACATCCAGAGCGGACAGTGCTGAAAGTAAATTATATTCATTGGCACTCGCTATATGCTCTGCTTCTAAATAAATGATGTAAAACAACAAATACTACCAGACTACAGGGGGAAATAATAATGAAAATTTTCAGCTATATGGAACAATATGATTATGAGCAATTGGTATTCTGTCAAGATGAAGCATCAGGATTGAAAGCAATCATCGCCATTCACGATACAACACTTGGACCTGCACTTGGAGGAACTCGTATGTGGACATACGAATCTGAAGAAGCGGCGATTGAAGATGCACTTCGCCTTGCGAAAGGGATGACGTACAAGAATGCTGCCGCTGGCCTTAACTTAGGTGGGGGAAAGACGGTTATCATCGGTGACCCACGTAAAGATAAGAACGAAGAAATGTTCCGTGCATTTGGTCGATATATCCAAGGCTTAAACGGCCGTTACATTACGGCAGAAGATGTGGGTACCACAGTTGCCGATATGGATTTGATCCATGAAGAAACGGATTATGTAACAGGTATTTCACCAGCCTTTGGTTCTTCTGGTAACCCATCTCCTGTTACTGCGTACGGAGTTTATCGTGGAATTAAAGCAGCAGCGAAAGAAGCATTCGGAACAGATTCCCTTGAAGGGAAAACAATTGCCGTTCAAGGGGTCGGGAATGTAGCATACAATATGTGCCGCCACCTTCACGAAGAAGGAGCGAACCTGATCGTTACAGATATCAACAAAGAAGCTGTTCAACGTGCTGTTGAAGAGTTTGGTGCTAAAGCAGTTGACATCAACGATATCTATGGTGTTGATTGTGATATCTTTGCCCCATGTGCGCTTGGTGCGATCATTAACGATGAAACAATCCCTCAGCTTAAAGCAAAAGTCATTGCAGGAGCTGCGAATAACCAGCTGAAAGAAACGCGTCATGGTGACGCGATCCATGAAATGGGTATCGTTTATGCACCTGATTATGTAATCAACGCTGGTGGAGTCATCAACGTAGCGGATGAATTATACGGCTACAACAGTGAAAGAGCCATGAAGAAAGTCGAGCAGGTATACAACAACGTTGAGCGCGTAATCGAAATCGCGAAACGTGATAACGTCCCAACTTACGTAGCTGCTGACCGCATGGCAGAAGAACGAATTGAAAAAATGCGCCGTTCAAGAAGTCAATTCCTGCAAAATGGACACCACATCCTTAGCAGACGTGGATAATGAGAAGAGAAAAACGCTTTACTTTCAGAAAGTAAAGCGTTTCTTCCCTGTTAATGCGAACATGTAACAGACTAAGGGGTTATCTATCATAGGGGAAAAATCTTTCATGCAAACAATACAATATAGCTGCCCAAATGGAGGTAACAACAGTGCAAGAAAACAAACATCGAATACTCGTTATTAATCCTGGATCGACATCTACCAAAATTGGTGTCTTCGATGACGATCGCTCAATATTTGAAAAAACGATCCGTCATGATTCAGAAAAGATAAATGAATTCCCAACCATCATCGATCAATATGAATTCAGAAAGAACACCATTCTTCAGACATTGGATGAAGAAGGGATCAATGTTTCTAAACTGAGTGCCGTATGTGGCCGCGGGGGACTTCTAAGACCGATAGAAGGCGGCACTTACCTTGTCAATGATGACATGTTGAAGGACCTGAAAGAAGGGTACTCTGGTCAGCATGCTTCGAATCTGGGAGGGATTCTGGCATTTGAAATTGCTTCCGGATTAAATATTCCATCGTACATCGTAGATCCCGTTGTCGTAGACGAACTTCAATCTCTTGCCCGGGTATCAGGGTTCTCCCTGATCGAAAGAAAGAGTATTTTCCACGCGTTGAATCAGAAAGCGGTTGCGCGTAGAGTCGCGAAAGAAATCGGAAAAAAATATGAAGATTTGAATCTGATCATCACTCACATGGGTGGAGGAATCACCGTCGGGGCTCACCGGAATGGAAAAGTCGTAGATGTGAATAATGGATTGCACGGTGACGGACCGTTCAGTCCAGAAAGGGCAGGGACCGTACCTGCTGGTGATTTGGTTGATTTATGCTTCTCCGGGGACTATTATCGGGATGAAATCATGAAAAAACTTGTTGGTCAAGGCGGCCTGGTCGGGTATCTTGGTACCAATGATGCAGTAAAAGTAGAGAAAATGATTGAAAATGGCGATGAAAAGGCCAAAGCCGTATATGATGCGATGGCCTACCAGATCGCGAAAGAAATCGGTTCGGCAAGCGCCGTCTTAAATGGCAAAGTAGATGCGATCGTATTAACGGGAGGACTTGCATATGGCAAAGAATTCGTCAAAGCGATCAGCGATCGGATCAACTGGATAGCGGATGTCGTCATCCATCCGGGAGAAAATGAACTTCAGGCTCTTGCTGAAGGGGCACTCCGGGTATTGCGGAAGGAAGAAGACTATAAAGTATACCCTGGAAATGTGAAAAAGGAAGCAAGAGTATAAGAGCAAGGAGGACTCAAGATTGGCAGAAGAATATGATTTAGTCATTCTAGGAGGAGGGACGGGTGGTTATGTAGCCGCCATCCGTGCTTCTCAACTTGGATTAAAAACAGCAATCGTTGAAAAGGGAAAGCTCGGTGGTACATGCCTGCATAAAGGATGTATCCCTAGTAAAGCTCTCCTTCGTAGTGCTGAAGTATATGCAACAGCGAAACACAGTGAAGACTTTGGTGTGAAAATCAATGGGGTTGAACTTGATTTCACCAAAGTGCAATCAAGAAAAGATGGAATCGTCGAACAGCTTCACAAAGGCGTTCAACACTTGATGAAACAAGGTAAGATCGATGTCTTTGAAGGTCTTGGACGTATTTTGGGACCATCCATCTTCTCTCCGATGCCTGGGACGATTTCCGTGGAAATGAACAACGGTGAAGAAAACGCAATGCTTATTCCGAAGAATGTCATTGTGGCAACAGGATCAAGACCGCGTTCACTGCCTGGACTTGAGATAGATGGTGACTATGTTTTATCTTCTGATGAAGCGCTTTCACTTGATGCGCTTCCGAAGTCGATCATCATCGTCGGTGGAGGTGTCATCGGCATCGAATGGGCTTCTATGCTTTCGGACTTCGATGTTGAAGTAACCGTAGTTGAATACGCGGATAAAATCGTACCGACGGAAGATCATGAAATCTCAAAAGAAATGCAGCGCCTGATGAAGAAAAAAGGCGTCAAAATCGTGACAAGCGCCAAGGTGCTTCCTGAGTCCTTAGAAACAGGGGATGGAATGGTCACGATTAAAGCAGAGCATAAAGGTGAAGAGAAATCATTTACCGCTGATAAAATCCTGGTATCCGTTGGCCGTCAAGCAAACGTGGAAGGGATAGGACTTGAGAATACAGATATAAAAGTCGAAAAAGGCTTCATTGAAGTAAATGAGTTCTTCCAAACGAAGGAATCCCACATCTATGCGATCGGTGATGTGATCGGTGGACTTCAATTAGCCCATGTCGCTTCTCATGAAGGAATCACGGCAGTTGAACATATGGCTAATGAAAAGCCGGATCCGATTGACTATTCACTTATCTCTAAATGCATTTACAGCAATCCTGAAATCGCAAGTGTCGGTATCACAGAACAGGAAGCGAAAGAAAAGGGATACAACTTAAAAGTCGGTAAATTCAGCTTCAGAGCCATCGGTAAAGCACTTGTTTACGGGGAATCGGATGGTTTTGTGAAGATCATTGCCGACAAGGACAGTGATGATATCCTGGGTGTTCATATGATCGGACCTCACGTAACGGATATGATTTCCGAAGCTGGTCTGGCGAAAGTATTAGACGCAACACCATGGGAGATTGCCCATACCATCCATCCTCATCCATCCTTATCTGAAGCGATTGGAGAAGCAGCACTTGCTGTGGATGGAAAGGCGATTCACTCTTAAAAGAACGGAGAAGGCTTATTAGCCCTCTTCATGAAAAGAAAAATAGTAATAAGGTAGAGAGTTTCTCTACCTTATTACAACCATTAGATTGTGTAGGAGGTAAATAAAATGGCAGAAAATCGTCATGAAGAATTAGGACTTTCCAATGAGAAAGTATTAGAAATGTATGAAACCATGCTCCTTGCCAGGAAAATCGATGAGCGTATGTGGTTATTGAACCGTTCGGGTAAAATTCCTTTTGTTATTTCCTGTCAAGGTCAGGAAGCGGCTCAAGTAGGTGCTGCATTCGCCTTAGATCGTGAGAAGGATTACGTTCTTCCATACTATCGCGATATGGGTGTCGTTCTGACATTCGGTATGACTGCGCAGGAATTAATGCTATCCGGTTTTGCCAAGGCAGAAGATCCAAACTCTGGCGGACGTCAAATGCCAGGTCACTTCGGTCAAAAGAAAAATAATATCGTAACGGGTTCCTCTCCTGTAACGACTCAAGTTCCCCATGCAGTGGGTATCGCCCTTGCAGGAAAGATGGAGAAGAAAGACGTTGTGACGTTTGTGACATTCGGTGAAGGATCTTCCAACCAGGGAGATTTCCACGAAGGTGCAAACTTTGCAGGTGTACATAAACTTCCTGTTATTTTCATGTGTGAAAATAATAAATATGCGATCTCAGTTCCAATTGAAAAACAATTGGCATGTGAAAAAGTATCAGACCGCGCCATTGGATACGGCATGCCTGGTATCACAGTAGATGGAAATGATCCGATCGAAGTATATAAAGCTGTAAAGGAAGCCGCTGACCGCGGTCGTCGTGGTGAAGGTCCAACGCTTGTTGAAACAGTTTCTTATCGTTTAACTCCTCACTCCTCTGATGATGATGATCGCAGCTACCGTTCTCCTGACGAAGTGGCCAAAGCGAAAACAAATGATCCAATCATCACCTTTGGTGCTTACTTAAAAGAAACAGGCGTCATGAATGATGAGATTGAAAAAGAAATCAATGACCGCATTATGAAACTTGTGAACGAAGCAACGGATTATGCAGAAAATGCTCCATATGCTGAAGCTGAATCAGCGATGAAGTATGTATACGCAGAAGAGAAGTAAGGGGGAATTCAATCATGCCAGTAATTTCATATATTGATGCCGTAACGATGGCAATAAGAGAAGAAATGGAACGTGATGAGAAAGTATTCGTTCTTGGAGAAGACGTCGGTAAAAAAGGTGGGGTGTTCAAAGCAACCCACGGATTGTACGATCAATTTGGGGAAGACCGTGTCATTGATACACCACTTGCGGAGTCTGCGATCGCAGGAGTTGGAATCGGGGCTGCCATGTATGGTATGAGGCCGATTGCTGAAATGCAATTTGCTGATTTCATTATGCCTGCAGTTAATCAGATCATTTCTGAAGCAGCACGTATTCGTTATCGTTCAAATAACGATTGGAGCTGTCCGATGGTCATCCGTGCTCCTTATGGTGGCGGAGTACATGGAGCGCTTTACCATTCACAATCCGTTGAGGCTGTGTTTGCCAATCAGCCAGGATTGAAAATAGTGATGCCTTCTACTCCTTATGATGTAAAGGGCTTGCTGAAAGCTGCGATCCGCGATGAAGATCCGGTATTATTCTTTGAACACAAACGTGCTTACCGTCTAATTAAAGGAGAAGTGCCTGAGGATGATTACACTCTTCCAATCGGAAAAGCAGATGTGAAGCGTGAAGGAGAAGACATCACGGTCATCACATATGGTCTGTGTGTTCACTTTGCTCTTCAAGCAGCAGAAAAACTTGCCCAGGACGGAATCGAAGCGCATATCCTGGATCTTCGTACCATCTATCCTTTAGATAAAGAAGCAATCATTGAAGCAGCCTCTAAAACAGGCAAAGTCCTTCTTGTGACTGAAGACAATAAAGAAGGAAGCATCATGGGTGAGGTTTCTGCAATCATTGCCGAAAATTGTTTATTTGAGCTTGATGCTCCGGTTAAACGACTTGCCGGTCCAGATGTACCTGCTATGCCGTATGCACCGACAATGGAAAAATACTTTATGATTAACCCGGACAAAGTAGAAAAAGCAATGCGTGAACTTGCAGAATTTTAATCACAATCAACACCAATTAAACGCGAGAGTAAGGAGGGTTCCTCATTGGGTATTGAAAATATGAAAATGCCTCAGCTAGGGGAAAGTGTTACAGAAGGTACAATTAGTAAATGGTTGGTGTCACCTGGTGATACCGTTAATAAATATGACCCGATTGCAGAAGTGCAAACGGATAAAGTGAATGCAGAAGTTCCATCTTCCTTTACAGGTACTATCAAAGAATTGATTGCCGAAGAGGGAGATACTCTTGAAGTAGGGGAAATCATTTGCTCAATCGAGATTGAGGGTGGAGCTTCAGCTCCAGCTGAAGAAGCTCCGAAAGAAGAGCCTAAAAAGTCAGCAGAAGCACCGGCTGCACCTAAATCAAAAGCTCCTGCGAAAGACAGCGGAAATAAAGCCAGATATTCTCCTGCAGTATTAAAATTGTCTCAAGAGCATGATATTGATTTAGATCAAGTGGAGGGCACTGGAAACGGCGGCCGGATCACTCGTAAGGATCTAAAGAAAATCATTGAATCAGGTTCTATTCCGAAGGCAGGAGATGCTCCGGCACCTAAGGCTGAAGCTTCGGCTCCACAACAGGCGCCTGTGAAGGAAACGGCTCCGGCACAACCAGCTAATCAGGCCGCACCTGCCGCGAATATTCCTGTTGTACCTGGCGATATTGAAATCCCGGTTTCAGGTATCCGCAAAGCGATTGCCTCCAACATGGTCCGCAGTAAACATGAAGCGCCACATGCTTGGACGATGATGGAAGTGGATGTAACCAACCTGGTTGACTACAGAAATTCACTCAAGACAGAATTCAAGCAGCGTGAAGGTTTTAATCTGACATTCTTCGCTTTCTTCGTGAAAGCTGTGGCCCAGGCTCTTAAGGAGTATCCACAAATCAACTCTATGTGGGCTGGGGACAAGATTGTACAGAAGAAAGACATCAACCTCTCCATTGCTGTAGCGACAGACGATGCTTTGTATGTTCCTGTGATCAAGAATGCAGATGAAAAAACGATCAAAGGAATCGCAAGAGAAATCACAGAGCTTGCCGGAAAAGTACGCAGTGGTAAATTGACTTCTCAAGATATGCAGGGAGGAACGTTTACGGTTAATAATACTGGGTCATTTGGTTCGGTACAATCGATGGGAATCATCAATTACCCGCAAGCAGCGATCCTTCAGGTGGAATCGATCGTGAAACGTCCTGTTGTCATGAACAACGGAATGATTGCCGTTCGTGATATGGTGAATCTCTGTATGTCACTTGATCATCGCGTTCTAGACGGATTGGTATGTGGAAGATTTTTACAACGAGTAAAAGAAATTCTGGAAAACACATCAAAAGAAAATACATCTGTTTATTAATGAAAACAAAGGACTGACCCTGGGAGGTTGGTCCTTGTTTTATTTTTCATCTAGATAAAATGTCCTGTGAAATGCGGTCTCCAGATTGTGGAGATTCGGGAAAAGCTTATCGTTTATAACTGGAAGAATATTCTAAAGTAAGTTAGCTCTATACCAGTAGTTCGATTTACTGCTTCCTAATTCCATGAAAATACCCTCTGCAACTTCCCGATCATTTCTAACTTCGTTCAAATAAGAAAAGTGGAATACCGGCACCTAATACCCTGTTACAAACTCAGTAAAACCGAAAATATTCCTGTGGTTATAATTCAGGGGTGACTAAATGCTCATTGAAAATAAAAAGGTTCGTGACTTTTCTATTAAATACTGAATATTCAGATTTATTTCGACATCAATTTACAACATTCCTCATCCGCGATTGGTTATCTTTGGTTCAACACCTACAATTTTCCATAAAAGGTGTTCAAGGGAGGTGCTGGGTTTACAGAAGGAGCCAAAAATGATTGGGAGGGAATTTGATGTCAGGAAGAAAACGTAAGGCAAGATGGTTATCCATTGTACTCACCTTAGTCATGTTTGTCCCCTTGATGTTTCCATTTAATGCAGGGGCGGCGAATACCTCACAAGCATCTTTAGCGAAAGAAAGACCATCCACTTCAGTGAAAGAATCAGCAAAAGTAAACCCACAATCAAAGATCACGTCTCAACTACAGGAACAGTTCAAGAAAGAGAAGCATGTCACATACTTAGTGAAATTCAAGGATCAGGTGGATACTGAGTCAGTAGCGAAGAAGGCGACTGAAAAAGCGAAAAAGCAGAAACTATCTGCTAATAGTAAAAAACTATTAAAACGAAATATGGTCGTCTCTGAGCTTCGGGCAACCGCCCTTGAATCTCAAGCACAAGTGAAAGAATACTTACAGAAAGAGAAGAAGTCAGGTGCAGTGAAGGAAATCAAAGACTTTTACGTTGTGAACGGGATGGCCGTCACTAGTACAAAGAAAGTCATGGAAAAAATCTCAACCTTTGCTGAAGTAGAGAAAATTCTCCCGAATGAAACGAGACAAATTATCCAACCTGCGAAGGCAAAGGCTTCTTCTTCAGCAGTATTGGATAAAGAAGCTCCAAATACCCCTGCATCGATTGAGTGGAATATTGACCGGGTCGGTGCACCTGCGGTATGGGAAATGGGAATCAATGGAGCGGGAACGGTCATTGCTTCCATTGACACTGGAGTACAATGGGATCACCCGGCATTAAAAGAAAAATATAGAGGATATGATCCTCAAAATCCTGAATCTCCAGACCATGAATTCAACTGGTTTGATGCAACAGCAGGACAGGGTGCACCTTATGATGATCAAGGACATGGAACGCACACTGTCGGTACAATGGTCGGCTCTGAGCCTGATGGCAGCAATCAAATCGGTGTGGCACCGGGTGCCAAGTGGATCGCAGTCAAAGCGTTCACGGCAGATGGTGGAACAGACGTAGATTTACTGGAAGCAGGTGAATGGATTCTGGCACCGAAAGATGCTGAAGGAAATCCACATCCTGAAATGGCTCCGGATGTCGTCAACAACTCTTGGGGCGGTGGAGCAGGACTTGATGAATGGTACAGGGATATGGTGAGTGCGTGGAGAGCAGCTGAAATCTTCCCTGAATTCTCTGCAGGAAATACCACGTTATTTAATCCGGGAGGACCTGGATCGATCGCGAATCCGGCCAACTACCCTGAGTCATTCGCTACAGGTGCAACGGATATCAATGATCAATTGGGAAGCTTCTCCTTACAGGGACCTTCACCTTATGATGAAATTAAGCCTGAAATTGCAGCACCGGGTGTAAATATTCGTTCTTCCGTTCCAGGAGGCAATTATGAAGGCGGATGGAACGGAACATCGATGGCCGGGCCACATGTCTCCGCTGTAGCTGCCCTATTGCGTCAAGTGGATGCTAGCCTGACGGTCGAAGAGATTGAAGAAATCCTTATGTCGACCGCTGTCCCGTTAACTGACGGTACATTTCCTGAGTCACCGAATAACGGGTACGGACACGGCCTGGTCAATGCGTTTGATGCCGTTTCATCCGTGATGAGTGGGATTGGAAAAGTGAAAGGGCAGGTTTCAAAAGAAGGAGATGATACGGAAGCTCCTGTCATCTCTCATAATGCACCACAAGAAGCATTTAAAGAAATGAATCTGCCGTTAGAGGCAGAAGCAAGTGATAATGTAAGTGTGACGAGTGTAGCCCTGCATTATCAGAATCAAGATGGTGCCTGGGTGCAGGTTGATGCAGCAAGAACGTCAGGAAACTACACATCAGGAACGTATGAAGCAGTTATACCTGGGGAGGTCCTCACAGGAGATGGAGTCACGTATAAATGGTCGGCTTTGGATTTCGGTGGAAACGAAGTCGAGTCTGACACGTATACGGTTAATCTTCTGCCGGGAATCACAGTGGGGTATGAGCAGGACTTTGAATCCTCTGCAACCGGGTGGACTTCCTATGGTCCAGGAAACAGCTGGGAGCGTGGAGTTCCGGAGAGTGGTCCGGGAGTGGCTACTTCAGGGGAAAATGTTTATGCCACAAATCTTGGCGGTACGTATGACAACAGTGCGAACATGTCACTTCAATTGCCTCCGATCGATTTACCTGAAGGAGAGAGCTTCTTACAATTCAAACAGTGGCATGAGCTTGAACGGAACTATGATTATGGTCACGTATTCGTATCCATCGATGGAGAAGAGTGGACACAGGCACTAAGGGTCAATGGTGATACTGGAGGATGGATTGACGGAGAGGTAGATCTGAGTGAATATGCAGGTCAGCGCGTTTACGTTGCGTTCAATGTTACAACGGACGGAAGTGTTGTGAAGCAAGGCTGGTACCTGGATGATGTGAAATTGAGTACAGAATCCAATCTTCCTGCCAAGAAAATGAATCTTGGATTGAAATCGAAGGATGAGAAATCATCTTCTGTTTCGAAAAAGCCAAGTGTAAATCCTAATGAAATCACAGTGAAAAATGAAGTGAAGAAAGATGAACAGATGGATGGATCTGGTCCAGCCCCTGTACTACTTCCGTTACAAGCGGAAGTAAGCGTACTGGAAACAGGCCGTTCGGTTTATACGAATCCAGCCAATGGATCATACGAGATGACTCATGCAGCAGGTGAATTCACACTGCAGGCATCCACATACGGTTACAGGTCGGAAACGCAGAATGTTACGATTGAAGCCGATCAAACATCTACAGCCAACTTCACCCTTGAAGAAATCCCTCAAGGGAATATCACCGGAACAGTGACAAACGAAATGTCAGGAGAGCCGGTTGAGGGAGCGACGGTCTTCTTACTGGAAGATGCTGTTGTAGAGCCCGTTGTTACAAATGAAGATGGAGAATATGAACTAGAAGCTTACGAAGGGGATTACACCCTTAAAGTAGTAGCCCCTTACTATTACAGTAAGGAAATGAGCGTCATAGTTGAAGGTGGGGAAGCTACAACAGCTGATGTAAGCTTAGAACCATTCATCGGTTATCCTGGTGAAATTGGTTACGATGATGGTACTGCAGAAAATGCACGTGCATTCTATGATGCGGGCAACGGCTGGGCCGTAAAAATGTCTCTTGAAGAAGGAAATGACACCGCACTCGTAACGGGTGGACTATTCCGTTTCTGGGATACTGAATGGCCGGTACCGGGAGGAACTGAATTCCAGGTCGCCGTATATGATGCAACTGGACCGGACGGGGCACCAGGGAAGAAAATCGCTGGTCCGTTCGATGGAACCGCGTTGCGTAACGGAGAATGGACGCATGTAGATCTTAGTCAGCATGGTATCATGGTCGAAGGAGATTTCTATATGGTGTACATCCAATCTGCTCCAAATCCGAATGCACCTGGTCTTGGAACAGATGAAGATGGTGAGTATGCAGCGAGAAGCTGGCAGTTCGTCGGTGGCGCCTGGTCGCAAGCACCGGAAGACGAGGGGAATTACATGATTCGCGCAACCGTGAATTATGAAGTGACTGCACCGATCATCACATCCCCGAAAGATGGTTCATTTACGAATAAAGATTCCGTTACGGTTGAAGGGACTTCTGCCCCGACGACGACCGTTCATCTCTTTAATGGAGAGGAAGAGGTAGCGACAGCCGACACAGGTGAGAATGGAACATTCTCTGCCGACGTCTCTCTGCACGAAGGTGAGAATGTGTTAACCGCCAAGGCAGCGACGGAACAGGGAATGACGGGTCCATCGGATTCAGTGACCGTCATACTTGATCAGGTTAAACCTGAACTCGCCATCACTTCACCGGAAGATGGCATGAAAACAAATCGTGAAGCCCTAACAGTGGAAGGGACGATTGCAGAAGAAAATCTTGCTTGGGTGAAAGTGAATGGAGAGAAATCATCTGTCAATGACGGCAAGTTCAGTCATCGAATTCTCCTGAATGAAGGAGAAAATGTGATCCAGGTAGTAGCGAAAGATAAAGCAGGAAACAAAAAGAAACAAGTGGTAACGGTTTTCGCGAAATTTGGGGACATTGAGATTGAAAATCTTCTTCCTGCAGAAGATAAGGAACTGAAGAAGGGTGAATCCGTCAAGATCGAATTTGACAGTGAACCTGGGCTGGATGCGACATTTGTCATTCACATGCCTCTAACAAATGCAGGTCAAGTAACGAATGCAACTGAACTTCCGATGATGGAAACATCAGAAGGGCACTACGAAGGTTACTATACGGCCACTTCAAATGTGAAGGCCCCGGGAGCTGTGATTGAAGTGAAGATCTCCGATGATTTTGGAAATGTCACGACGGAGCGTGCAGAAGGTAAATTGTATATCAATACAAAGAAATAAGCATGATGGAAGAAGAGTTGGTATCGCCAGCTCTTCTTCTTTTTTGAGCGCATTCTCCAGAGAGATTGAAGAATGCTGATTTTTTTTATATACTAAAATAGTATTAGTATAAACATTTAGAAAATTTAGGGGATTTTTTTCAGGTTTAATGTAAACGATTTCAAAAATGCAGTGTGAAAGAGGGGTATTATGAAGCTTAGTGATATGAAAGGTCAATCATTCAGTCGTCGCACACTTACAGAGTGGCAGGAAGCTGCTGAAAAGGCGTTAAAGGGAAAAGGTGTACATTCTTTACATACGAACACTTATGAAAATATTGATCTTAAGCCGTTATATACAGAAGAGGATGTCCCCAATCGGGATAGAGTGAAGGATTATATTCCAAATGTTGAAGGTAAGTTGGAACGCGCTTCTAAGTGGTTTATCGCTCAGTCAATAAAAAGAGATTCATGGGAAGAACTGACAATAGCTGTGAAGGATGCATTATCACGGGGACAGAACTGTCTTTCATTTTCCATTGGGAATCTAAAACATGAAGAGCATTTCTATCCATTCTTGAAAGAAATGATAGGTTCCGATACTCCGGTCTTTATACTGGATCAAAAGACATCTTTAGCCATCGTTGGAATGGGAGAGGCACATGAACTAAAGGGGATGCATGGAATCGTTGGGTACGATCCCCTTTCAGAGGGAGAATGGTTAGATGAAGGTAGATTAGAAGAATGGATGAAGGTTGTGGAAGAAGCTGATAAGTGCCTTCCTGAAGTGAAGACCATAATCGTCAATTCTGCACCATTTCATAACAAAGGCGCAAGTGCCACCCAGGAGTTGGCCTTTGCACTGAGTGAGGGTGTCACTTATATTGAGACACTTCTAGAAAAAGGCTGGACTCTTGAGAAAGCAACTGAAAAAATGCATTTCCACTTTTCAATAGGCAGTCATTTCTTTATGGAAATTGCGAAAATCAGGGCATTTAAGAAATTGTGGCAAGAGGTCTTGTCTTCTTATGGGATAGCTCGGGACCTGACATCCCGTGCTATCACCATCAGTGCAGAAACGTCCCGATTTAATAAATCTACTTTAGATCCATATGTGAATATGCTTCGCAGTGGCGGAGAAGCTTTTTCTGCCATTCTCGCAGGGGTTGATTATTTGGTTGTTGCTCCATTCAATGAAGTGAGTGGGAATGTAAATTCATTCTCTGAAAGAATCGCAAGAAATACTCAACTCATCCTCGGAGAAGAAGCGCACCTGGATAAAGTCATCGATCCAGGAGGCGGCTCTTACTATGTGGAATGGCTATCAGAAGAGGTCGGCAAGCTAGCGTGGAAGGAATTTCAACAAATTGATGCAAAAGGGGGAATGCTTGTCTCCCTGAAAGATGGTTCTATTGAAAATCAAATGAATAGAGTGAGAGACGCCCGGATTCATGATTTAGCCACCCGAAAGAATTCAATGATCGGGACGAATATCTATGCCAACCTGGAAGAGGCCATGACGGATCCACCGTCCACTTCGGGAGAACGGCTGTCCCTTCCTTTTGAAGGATTGAGGAGTCGGACACAGAAGTCCCCAAGGAAACCGGTGGCTGGTCTGATTGGATTGGGAGAGTTGAAGACCCATAAGTCCCGTGCAGACTTTGTGAAAGGGTTTTTAGCCACGGGAGGCATTCATGCACATCAGAGTAAAGAGTGCATGTCAAAGGAAGATATCCTTCATTTTGTAGAAGAAACCCGGTATCCGTACTATGTAGTATGTGGGAAAGATGAAGCATATCATGATCAATTACCAATGATCGTTGAATCGATCCATGTAATAGATGCAGACATTGTGATAGACATAGCAGGAAAAATACCTGATGAAAAGAGAAATAAGTGGGAACGTATGGGATTGAACGGGTCCATCTATAATAAACAGAACATACTTAAAAAAGTGGATGAGCTTTTAACCATCTGGGAGGAGGGAAATGACAGTGAGGAAGCCTGATTGGCAACAAATCAACCCATATGCAAATGAAGGAGCGACGAGTAAGGTTTCCCCTTCGGACAAATCGTATGAGACGAATGAAAAAATCTCAATTAAACCACTTTATTCAAGGGAAGACACAAAAAATATTACTCATGGAGGGGATCTTCCTGGTCTTGCTCCATACACTAGGGGGCCGTACCCGACGATGTATGTGAACCGTCCTTGGACGGTCAGGCAGTATGCAGGGTTTTCTACGGCAGAAGAGAGCAATGCTTTTTATCGTAGAAATTTAAGCATGGGGCAAAAAGGTTTGTCTGTGGCGTTCGACCTGGCCACTCATCGCGGCTATGATTCTGATCATCCAAGGGTTGTAGGAGATGTAGGGAAAGCGGGGGTAGCCATTGATTCGATATTAGATATGAAGATTCTGTTTGACGGCATCCCCCTTGATCAAATGTCTGTGTCCATGACGATGAACGGTGCGGTGCTTCCGATCCTTGCGTTTTATATCGTAACGGCGGAAGAACAGGGAGTTTCACAGGATAAACTGTCCGGTACTATTCAAAATGATATATTGAAAGAATACATGGTAAGGAACACATACATTTATCCACCTGAAACGTCCATGAAAATCATTGCTGATATTTTTGAATACACATCGAAACATATGCCAAAGTTCAATAGCATCAGTATTTCAGGGTATCACATGCAGGAGGCGGGTGCACCAGCCGATATTGAGCTTGCATATACTCTGGCGGATGGACTTGAATACGTCCGGACCGGCTTGAAAGCGGGAATTGATATCGATTCCTTCGCTCCAAGACTCTCATTTTTCTGGGCAATCGGCATGAACTATTTCATGGAAGTGGCCAAAATGAGGGCGGCACGGAGAATTTGGGCAAAGATGATGAAGACATTCAATCCTCAGAATCCTAAATCGATGGCGCTAAGGACCCACTCCCAAACATCCGGGTGGAGTTTAACGGAGCAGGATCCTTATAATAACGTCGTTCGTACATTACTTGAGGCACATGCAGCAGCCATGGGTCATACGCAATCCCTTCACACCAATGCACTCGACGAAGCGATTGCCCTGCCGACGGATTTTTCGGCAAGAATCGCCCGTAATACACAGCTGTTTCTTCAAGAAGAGACCGGTATTACGAAAGTGATCGATCCATGGGCAGGTTCACATTATGTAGAGACCCTGACTCATCAGCTGATGGAAAAAGCGTGGGAGCATATTGAAGAAATCGAAGAGCTTGGCGGCATGACGAAGGCCATCGAGACCGGATTACCGAAGATGCGAATTGAAGAAGCGGCTGCAAGAAGACAAGCGATGATCGATTCAGGGGATGAGTCCATCATCGGGGTGAATAAATATCGCCTTGAGAAGGAAGATCCGATTGAAACGCTTGACATCGATAATACGGTTGTTAGGCAAAAGCAGGTTGACCGGATTCAAAAGCTGAAAGATGAGCGAAATGAAGAGAAAGTCATTGAAACTCTTGAAGCATTGTCTCATGCCGCAGAGACAGGAGAAGGAAATCTTCTCGAAAAAGCCGTTGAAGCTGCAAGGGCAAGAGCTACATTAGGAGAAATCTCTGATGCAATCGAAAAAGTATCAGGAAGACATAAAGCAACGATCCGGAGCATTAGCGGGGTGTACAGCTCGAATTTCTCGAATGAACAGGAAATCAACATCGTGAAAGAGATGACGGAAGAATTTCTGGACAACGAAGGAAGAAGACCCCGAATCCTTATCGCCAAGATGGGACAGGATGGTCATGACAGGGGGGCGAAAGTCATCAGCACGGCATTTGCCGACCTTGGATTCGATGTGGATATCGGACCATTGTTCCAGACCCCTGAAGAAACAGCTCTGCAGGCGGTTGAAAACGATGTGCATGTCATAGGTGTAAGCTCGTTGGCTGCCGGTCATAAAACACTTCTTCCTCAATTAGTAGCGGAACTGAAGAAACTCGGCAGGGAAGATATCCTTGTCGTCATCGGTGGCGTGATCCCGGCAAAGGACTATGACTTCCTTTTAAGCAATGGGGCATCTGCCGTCTTCGGTCCTGGCACGATCATTCCGGTCGCTGCACAGAAGGTGATCAAAGAAATTTATGAAGTGCTCGGATATGAGGAAGTGGCTGAATAATGACAGAGCATCAGTCTGGTCGAAAGAAGCGGTTTGTGAAAAGGAAGAAGGATCCCGTTTCAGTAACAGAATTGAAAACCGGAATCCTGAATGGGGACAGGAGCCATTTAGCGAAGGCCATCACGTTGATCGAGAGCAATGCGGAAGAGCATTATGCAGTGGGACAGGAACTTTTGCAGGAGTTACTACCTCATACGGGTAAAAGTTTTCGGATCGGCATAACAGGTGTCCCGGGAGCAGGGAAAAGTACATTCATCGAACAATTCGGGGAGATGTTATGTAACGAAGGGTTACGTGTCGCCGTCCTTGCCATCGACCCAAGCTCCTCCATTTCCGGTGGAAGCATATTGGGGGATAAAACCAGAATGGAGCAGCTCTCGAAGAACCCCCGTGCCTTTGTCAGGCCATCCCCTACTGCAGGTACCTTAGGGGGGGTTCATCGCAAGACCAATGAAACCCTCCTCTTATGTGAAGCTGCAGGATACGATTTTATCATTATTGAAACCGTGGGAGTCGGGCAAAGTGAAGTGATGGTAAGGCAAATGGTGGATTTCTTCTTATTACTTGTCATTACCGGTGCCGGTGATGAGCTTCAAGGAATGAAAAAAGGAATCATGGAGCTTGCTGACGCGCTGCTAGTTAATAAAGCCGACGGGGAAAATAAACCTCTCGCCGAAAAAACGAAGAGGGAACTCAATCAGATCCTTCACTTCCTCATTCCTGCAACAAGAGGTTGGAGTTCAAAGGCCTATACTTGTTCAGCGTTGAAAAATGAAGGATTGATCGAGCTTTGGGAAGTCATCCGTCAATTTGAAGAGCAGACAAAAGAACAGGGTGTGTTCGAAGAAAGAAGGCTTGGTCAAAGACAGGAATGGTTCCATACCATGCTGAAAGAAAGAATTCTGTCAGACTTCTTCTTTCAAAAAAGCATCAAGTCCTCACTCCCCGACATGGAAGAACGGGTGAAAACGGGGGATTACACAACTTCACAAGCCGTGGAAGTGTTGTTGAAACAATACAAAGCTGGCATAATCCATATGAATAGTTAATTTTAATTGAAAGATATGGTTTGAAATTGTTATGATAAGGGTAAATCAAATCCCTTCGTTTTTAGTGGAATGATGATTAAGATAGCGATAAAAGGAGAGTTTAGCATGGATATAGATTTCAATTTATTAATGAACGACGTAGTCCGTCAGGCCCGTCAGGAAATCGAAACGGCAGGATATACGCAACTGACAACAGAAGAAGACGTGGATCAAGCATTTTCAAAGGAAGGTACAACCCTCGTGATGATCAACTCCGTTTGTGGTTGTGCAGGTGGAATCGCCCGTCCGGCAGCTGCCCATTCCATTCACTTTGATAAGAGACCGGATCAATTGGTAACGGTTTTTGCAGGTCAGGATAAAGAAGCGACTGCGAAAGCACGCAGTTACTTTACAGGTTACCCGCCTTCCTCACCGTCTTTCGCCCTGCTTAAAGACGGAAAGCTGTTAACGATGGTCGAAAGACACGAGATTGAAGGGCATGATCCAATGTCCGTTGTGAATAAACTTCAATCCTATTTCGATCAGTATTGTGAAGAAGTATAAGGAAGTTGAAAAAGCCCGTCAGGTTTCTCGCAGGTAATGTGAGAAGCTTGACGGGTTTTTTATTTTGGGAAAGGGGATTGAATACGATTTCCTTTTTTTACTGAAAAACGCAATTCTTTATGAAAATGACGCAATTACCATCAAAAACCAATATCTGAAGGTATATGAAAGCAGGATCTGGCCACTTGAGATTCCAGATAGGTGTATCCTCAACAACATGTCCATTATAAGTGCCTCTCCCTTATCCAATCCATACACTTTTTCTCTCAATGAAGGGTGAAACGTCAACTAAATCTACAAAAATCTTCCCCCACACTCAATTCTCCCGATAATGCATAGAATTTGAATATTATCCATCCCTTTAGAATTCATCTACTATGTAAAATGTTGGTAGTATCATCTTTAATTTTCAGAAAATATAAACATTTATTTATGATTATAAATACTATTGCATAAAAATTAATCTCTGATACAATACGAATATAGTAATTAATATACATTATATATTATATTTATACAAAACATCCAAGGGGGAATCACAATGAAAAAGCTATTATTTCTAGTATCATTTTTAATTCTATCTACTACTCTAGCAGCATGCGGTTCAGGGGGAGAGAAGGCTGCATCAGGTGAATCGGATAAACTGATCATGGGGACGTCGGCTGACTATAAACCGTTTGAATACGTAGATACCGCCAATAGCGATAAAATCATCGGATACGATATTGATCTAGCCAATATGCTCGCAGATGAAATGGGTTATGAAATTGAAATCAAGGATATGGAATTCAGCGGATTAATTTCAGCCTTGAAAACAGGCCAAGTGGATTTCGTACTCTCTGCCATGACTCCAACGCCCGAGCGACAAAAGAACGTTGACTTCAGTGACGTTTACTATACGGCGAAGGATATGATCATCTCCACCCAAAATAGCGGAATACAAAGTGAAAAAGATCTTGACGGCAAAACAGTTGGCGTTCAGCTTGGCTCCATCCAACAGGATGCTGCAGAGGAGCTTTCTAAAAAGATCAAGTTGAAAGTCGATACACGTGACCGCATTCCCGAATTGATCCAGGATCTGCAAAACGGACGGTTTGACGCGATCATCATTGAAAATACGGTAGCAAATGGCTATCTGGACAAGAACGATGAGCTTCAAGGAAATACAATGAATGTAAGTGAAGAAGAGGCCGGTTCGGCTGTTGCACTTCCAAAGGACAGCGAGCTTACAAGTGAATTCAATGATGCATTGAAGAAGCTTAAAGACGAGGGAGAATTGGATAAATTGGCTGAAAAATGGTTTAACGGAGAACAGTAGATTGATTTAGGGCTAACCTCTAATCCGGTTAGCCCTTCCTTATTAAAAGCACAACACATATTTGGAGGAGATTTTCATGCCGCTAGATTTTGAACAATTGATTCCTTCCATTCCTTTTATTCTGGAAGGATTGAAGGTCACGCTTAAGATTGTCGCGTTATCAGGGGTACTTGGGTTTACGTTCGGTATCCTTCTTGCCCTATGCAAAATAAGTTCAATCAAGCCCTTAACACTGCTTGCCGACCTTTATACGTCCATCTTCAGGGGGACACCTCTCGTTCTTCAGCTGATGATCATTTTTTATGGTTCGCCCCAGCTGTTCGGGACACAAATTGAACCATACTCAGCTGCAATCCTGGCGTTTTCACTGAATTCGGCTGCTTATATATCAGAAATCATCCGAGCTGGGATCAATGCAGTGGATAAAGGGCAAAAGGAAGCTGCAATGGCTCTTGGAGTCCCTTATCGTTTAATGATGAAAGATGTGATCTTGCCGCAGGCGATCAAGAATATCCTGCCTGCGTTGATGAACGAATTCATCACCCTTACTAAAGAATCCGCCATCGTCACCGTCATCGGTGCAGCAGATGTAATGAGACGTTCTTATATGGTGGGAAGTGACTTATACTCCTTCTTTGAACCGTTATTATTCGCTGGGCTGATCTACTATGTGCTTGTCATGATTTTGACTCTACTCGGGAAAGTGCTGGAAGGGAGACTTCGTAATGATTAATGGAGAAAACATTACTAAATCGTTTGGAAAACTGAAAGTACTTAAAGGGATTGACTTCTCGGTTGAAAAAGGGGAAGTCGTTGCGTTGATCGGTCCCTCCGGTTCTGGGAAATCCACCTTATTGCGATGCCTGAATCATTTAGAAGAGCCTACTTCAGGATCGATATACTTTGAAGAAGCCCTCGTAAAGGGAAAAAACATTAACAAAGTCAGACAGGACGTCGGGATGGTATTTCAGCATTTTCACCTCTTTCCTCATATGACCGTTTTGGAAAATGTCATATACGCTCCAGTGAAAGTGAAAGGCTTGAACAAAGCAGAAGCGAAGAAACTGGGGACGGACCTCTTGATAAAAGTTGGTTTGAAAGAAAAAAGCGACGAATATCCGAACCGTTTATCGGGTGGGCAGAAGCAGCGTGTTGCGATTGCCAGGGCACTTGCCATGGAGCCAAAGGTCATGTTATTTGACGAACCGACGTCTGCCCTTGATCCTGAAATGGTGAAAGAGGTTCTCGATGTCATGAAATCTCTTGCAGAAACCGGTATGACGATGATCATTGTCACACATGAAATGGGTTTTGCAAGAGAAGTGGCTGACAGGATCCTGTTCATGGATGATGGAAAGATCATCGAAGAAGGAGAGCCCCATGACTTTTTCTCCAACCCAAGAAGTGAAAGGGGAAAAGAATTCCTTGAAAAAATATTGTAGGCGAGAAGGATTAACGGTATCCGTCGTTAATCCTTCTTTTTATGTTCAAACGTGTTTATGGTATTCTAAAGAAGCTAAAAAATGAAGTAGTTAGGAGAAAGATGAATGTTTCGAATCGGATATCGGACACTTAAGACAGGAATCGGCACCGCGGCAGCCATCAGCATCGCCCAGTGGTTCCACCTGGATAACTTCGTTTCAGCAGGGATATTGACGATCCTGTGCATTCAAAATACGAAGAAAAAATCGGTGAACGCCTCATGGAGCCGCTTTTTGGCTTGCGTCATAGCAATGGTTTTTTCTGCCGGATTTTTTGAACTCTTTGCGTATCACCCGGCGGTCATCGGTTTGCTGCTCCTCGTGTTCATTCCTATTACGGTCCAACTGAACATAAAAGAGGGGATTGTCACAAGTTCCGTCATCATCCTTCATGTTTACTCAGCGGGACACGTCACCCTTGGGTTGTTTGAAAATGAATTGGGAATCATCGTGATCGGGATCGGGATTGCCCTCCTGATGAACCTGTATATGCCAAGCGTTGACAAACAGATGATCGATTATCAGGAGAAAATCGAAGCAAACTTCTATAAGATTTTTTGCGAAATGATCAATTACTTAAAGACTAATGACAGCGATTGGGACGGTAAAGAAATCACGGAAACGGAGAAATTGCTTAATGAGGCGAAGACGATTGCCTTCAAAGATGTGGAAAACCACTTTCTAAGAGATGAGAACTTATACTATTTATACTTTAAAATGAGGGAGAAGCAATTTGAAATCCTCCAGCGTATCCTGCCAATTGCCACATCCATATCGTTAACGGTGGAGCAGGGACATCGAATTGCGGAATTCCTGGAAGAACTGAGCGATCATATTCATCCTGGTAACACGGCTCTCTTTTACTTGAAAAAACTGTACGATATGAAAGTCGAATTCGAGCAGATGGAATTACCCAAAACGAGGGAAGAGTTCGAAACACGGGCCGCCCTTTATCAGTTTGTTCAGGAGATGGAGCAGTACCTCCTCCTGAAAAGCTCGTTTAAAGGAATAAAAAAGCATGAAAGTGAAGCAAACTACACCTAAAATATGAAAAAGGTGATAGGATGCGATTACTACTTGCCATCATTTTGTTTGCTTCTCCCATCTGGCCCTTGGGGAGAAACCCGATACCCGGTGATCCGTTTGTCATCGTGAACAAGGAAAACAACCAATTGGCATTCATATCAGACGGTGAGATCCAGGGCACCTTCCCAGTAGCTACTGGGAAGAACACTGAGCTTACTCCTGAAGGCTTATTCAATGTCACGGTCAAAGCGAAAAATCCGTATTATCGTAAAAAGAACATTCCCGGAGGTGATCCAAGAAACCCTCTCGGATCAAGATGGATTGGCTTTGACGCCGAAGGGACGGACGGTAGGATATATGGGATACACGGGACGAATCAGCCCTCGAGTATAGGAAAGTATATTTCCAACGGCTGCATCCGGATGCACAATAACAATGTTGAATATCTGTTCGATAAAGTCCCCATTGGCACCAGGGTACTCGTCGTCAAAACAAAGAGAAGCTTTGAACAGCTTGGAAAAGAATATGGGGCATTAAGATAAAGAAGGATCTGCTTTTCGACTAGTCGAAAAGCAGATCCTTTTATTTTCTATAATAAGAATGTCAGCCCTGCCATGATCGTCGATGCAATCATCGCAAACAGCATGACTAATACTACGATCTTTTGAACTTTTTTATTACCCATTGTATCGCTCCATTCTCCCACATATGCATGAGATAATTTTCAACTTTATTTTATCGTGAATGGTGATAGAAGACAACCACCGGTTTAAAAGAAAGCGCTTTAATTATTCGCCGAAATAGGAGGAAATCCGACAGCATGTATGGAATACTATAAGGGTGGAGCATGCAAACAACAGGGGGATGATAGGGATGAAAAAGGTAGATCATATCGGAATAGCAGTATCATCAATAGACAATGTTCTCGCATTTTACGAAGGTACTCTAGGTCTTACACTACTCAAGATTGAAGAAGTGGGGAATCAAGGTGTAAAGGTAGCATTCCTGGATTGCGGGAATCTCAAGCTTGAGTTACTGGAGCCACTACATAAAGAAAGTCCGATTGCGTCTTTCATTGAAAAAAAGGGAGAAGGAATCCATCATATAGCCTTTGGGGTCGAAGGGATCCAGGAACGAATCGAGGAACTTCAAACCAAAGGGGTACGAATGATCAATGATACTCCGAAGCCGGGTGCGGGCGGGGCTTCCGTAGCTTTTTTGCATCCGAAATCGGCACACGGTGTGTTATATGAACTCTGTGATAAAACTAACATCAAAGGGGAGTAACAGGAATGGATATTTATGAAAAAATTAACGAATTATACGATCGCAGAAGAGAAGTCGAGCTTGGCGGCGGCGATAAAAAAATAGACAAACAGCATGAGAAAGGAAAGTTGACAGCAAGGGAACGAATTGATCTGTTAGTCGATCCGGGAAGCTTTGTGGAACTGAACCCATTCATCGAACACAGGTGCTCAGACTTTGGACTGGACGGGATGCAGGGTCCCGGAGACGGGGTCGTGACAGGATATGGAAAAGTGAACGGTAAGCCGATTTACTTATTCTCACAGGATTTCACTGTGTTCGGAGGGGCATTGGGAGAGATGCACGCAAAGAAGATTTCCCATGTGATGGATCTTGCTGTCAAAAATGGTGCTCCCTTCATCGGATTGAATGACTCAGGAGGAGCAAGGATCCAGGAAGGGGTCGTCTCCCTGGATGGCTATGGACATATCTTCTACCGGAACGCCGTCTATTCTGGGGTGATTCCACAAATATCCGTCATCATGGGGCCTTGTGCCGGTGGTGCGGTCTATTCTCCTGCCATCACTGATTTCGTCTTCATGGTGGATGATACAAGTCAAATGTTCATCACCGGTCCTAAAGTCATCGAAACCGTGACAGGTGAAAAAATCAGCTCAGAAGATCTTGGTGGAGCAAAGGTTCATAACTCCATAAGCGGCAATGCCCACTTCAGGGGAAAGACCGAGGAAGAAGTGCTACAGGAGGTTCGAAGACTGTTAACTTATTTACCTCAAAATAATGAAGAAAAGCCTCCTCGCTTAGAAGTGAACGAAGAAGAAGATTACCGTGCCAACTTAACAGATCTTATCCCTTTCGATGCCATCCGTCCGTACGACGTCCGAACGGTCATCAATGAAATCGTCGACGAAGGAAGCTTCATGGAGGTTCAAAAAGAATTTGCGAAGAACATCGTAGTTGGATTAGCACGCATTAAAGGTGAAGTCGTCGGCCTCGTGTGCAACCAGCCGAAATTCATGGCAGGGGGGCTGGATATCGATTCTTCTGACAAAGCGGCCCGTTTCATCAGGTTCTGTGATTCCTTTAATATTCCGTTGATCACATTCGAGGATGTGACAGGATTCTTCCCTGGTATCAAGCAGGAACATGGAGGAATCATCCGTCACGGTGCTAAAATCCTTTATGCTTATTCTGAAGCGACGGTTCCGAAGATGACAGTCATTCTAAGAAAAGCCTATGGGGGAGCTTATGTGGCACTCAACAGTAAATCGATCGGTGCCGATTTAGTATTTGCATGGCCGAATGCCGAAATCGCCGTCATGGGACCTCAAGGGGCAGCGAATATCATCTTCGCCAGGGAAATCGCAGGCAGTGAAAACCCCGAAGAGCTCCGTGAACAAAAAATTGAGGAATACCGCGAAAAATTTGCAAATCCTTATGTGGCAGCCTCACGTGGAATGGTCGATGACGTCATCGACCCACGGGAAACCCGTATCAAATTGATCCAGGGGCTTGAGATGATGAGAAACAAGCGGGAAGAACGGCCTAAGAAAAAGCACGGCAATATCCCGCTGTAAGTGGTACCATTTGTTGTCCTTGACTATTCACGCTATACTATAGGAGTGAATACATATTTGTGGAGGTCTACTAAATGATTAATCAAGAGCGTTTATTAAATGAATTCCTGGAATTGGTTCAGATCGATTCCGAAACGAAAGAAGAAGCGGAAATCGCAAAAGTATTAACTAAGAAATTCTCTGATCTTGGAGTAGAAGTATTCGAAGATGACACGATGGGGGAAACGGGACATGGTGCCGGAAACCTGATCTGTACGTTGAAGGGGAATAAGGAAGGTGTCGATACCATTTACTTTACTTCTCATATGGATACTGTTGTTCCTGCAAAAGGGGTTAAGCCTACTCTTAAAGAAGATGGCTATATCTATTCTGACGGAACAACCATACTCGGTGCCGATGACAAAGCAGGTCTTGCCACGATGCTTGAGTCAGTACGTGTTCTCAAGGAAAATAATATTTCCCACGGAGACATTCAATTCATCATCACTGTAGGGGAAGAATCTGGTCTTGTTGGAGCGAAAGCGCTTGATTCATCCCTGGTTAAAGCAAAATATGGTTTTGCCCTTGATAGTGATGGGAAAGTAGGAAACATCATCGTGGCTGCCCCGACACAGGCTAAAGTAAAAGCGACGATTTACGGGAAAACCGCCCATGCAGGCGTTGCGCCTGAAAAAGGCGTATCTGCCATCACAATTGCAGCGAAAGCCATTTCAAAAATGCCTCTTGGCCGCATCGATGAAGAGACGACTGCGAACATCGGCCGTTTTGAAGGCGGAAAAGCAACGAATATCGTATGCGAGCAAGCGGATATCTTAGCAGAAGCCCGTTCACTTGTCCCTGAGAAAATGGAGGCACAAGTGGAAAAAATGAAAACAGCCTTCACATCTGTTGCCGAAGAAATGGGCGGAAAAGCCGAAGTGGAAGTACAAGTGATGTATCCTGGCTTCAAGTTCAAAGACGGTGACGAAGTAGTGGAAGTGGCGAAGCGTGCTGCAAAGAAAATCGGTCGCCCTAGCGAACTTTTAACAAGCGGTGGCGGAAGTGACGCCAACGTCATTGCAGGATTTGGGGTGCCAACCGTTAACCTTGCAGTTGGATACGAAGAAATCCATACCAAGAGTGAAAGAATGCCTGTAGAAGAACTAAACAAGCTTTCTGAAATGGTAGTAGCCATCATCCAGGAAGTCGCTGGGGAATAGAAAAGCGGAGGCGGCTTGTTCAGGCCCGACAAGCATAAGATGAATCGACCGGAAAGGCGCTCTTTGCCTTTTTGGTCGATTTAGCTTATGACCTCGAGGGCCTAGCCGGTGTAGCTGGACAAAGAAAAGCGGAGGGGCTTTGAAAAGAGGCGACAAGCATAAGGTGAACCTACCGGAAAGGCGTTCTTTGCCTTTTTGGTCGATTTAGCTTATGACCTCGAGGGCCTAGCCGGCGTAGCTGGACAAAGAAAAGCGGAGCGGCTTGTTTCAGGCCTGACAAGCATAATACATTCAAATGTCCACGAACAACAGGGTGCCCCTTCGTTCGTGGACATTTTCTTCTTTTAAACCAGCACCGATCCTTTCTAAATTATGGTACATTAGTAGTATACATATCTATAGTTTGAGAGGGGACGTTAGTAAGATGCCGAAAGTAGTTGTATTTCATGCTGGAAAAGAAGAATATGCTCTGCCTATTGAAAACGTACTGTCGATAGAGAAGGTGGAAGAAATAAGGCCCATTCCTCATTTACCCCAGTTTGTCATGGGGATTATTAAGGTAAGGGAAGAAATGATACCGGTTTTGGATTTAGGGAACATCCTTTATGGCACATCTGCGGCCACCGAAACAGGAATGTTTCTATTAGTCGTTCAAACTAAAACGCTGCAGATCGGTTTGGTTGTAAAGGAAGCGAAGGAGATTCTTGAAGTGTCTGATGAATCCATCACCAACGTTGGGTTACTGGCCTATTCGAAGACCAACTATTTTTCTGGTATCATTAATCTTGAAGATAAGATGATAACCCAGATCGATGCGGACGTTTTAGTAGAAAGCCTAGAAAGCATTAAAGTAATTAAGGATTATGTGAACGATCAAAAAGCGCATCAAAAATAGACAAAGAAAGCCGCGATTGAAATGAATCCACACTACCCGAAAAATGGACGAGTGATCCTTCATGTTGATATGAATAGTTTCTATGCATCTGTAGAAATGGCTTACGATCCGACCTTGAGGGGTAAGCCGTTGGCTATAGCAGGTAACCCGGAAGAAAGGAGAGGCATCATCGTGACATGCAGTTATGAAGCGAGAAGCTTTGGCGTTAAAACAACGATGCCTCTCTGGGAAGCCAAAAAACTGTGTCCGAAGCTGATTATCATGACCCCGAACTTCGACCGCTACCGTGCAGCCTCCAAAGGAATATTTGATATTCTGAGACAGTACTCTGAATTGGTTGAACCGGTCTCCATCGATGAAGGGTACGTCGATATCACGGACTCCTTTGAAAAAGGGACCCCGCTACAAATTGCCTCAGACATTCAGGCTCAGATCAAAGGGCAATTGGATCTGCCTTGCAGCATAGGGGTGGCCCCCAATAAATTTCTTGCTAAAACGGCTTCAGATATGAAAAAACCGATGGGAATCACCGTTTTACGCAAACGTGATATCCCTGATAAGCTTTGGCCGCTTCCAGTTATCGAAATGCACGGGATCGGTCAGAAGACCGCCGAGAAGCTGAATTCAATTGGCATCCATACGTGCGGAGATCTAGCTCATGCCAATGATATCCAGTTAAAATCCCTGCTTGGGATCAATGGAATACGACTGAAGGAACGTGCCAGCGGGATAGACAGAAGAAATGTCGACCCAGAATCCATTTATGATTATAAGAGCGTGGGAAATTCCACAACGCTGCCAAAGGATACGACAAATCAGCATGAGCTTCTGACAGTGGTAGAGAAATTATGCGGGAAGGTATCCTCGCGCCTTCATCAAAAAGACGTGTTGGGAACAACTATTCAGTTGATGATCCGTGATAAATTCAGGAAAACCATCACTAGAAGCAAAAAGGTGGAAAATCCGATTTATAAAACAGAAGACCTTTATCATCATGCGAAAGACCTGTTTTTAAAGCATTGGAACGGAGACCCTGTTAGGCTTTTAGGTGTGACTGCCCAGGATGTCGTGGAGAAGAGTGAAGCAACGGAGCAGCTGGACTTGTTTTCTTATAAAAAGGTCGCCGAAAAGGAACCTCTTTACAATGTCTTATCAAAGCTACAGGACAAGTTCGGAAAAAACTCCATCTCTCAAGGGGTTAAAGGGAAGAATAAGAAGAAATCCTTTGATCCGAAACAGGACACTAGCTTTAACAAAGATTTTTTAAGGGAGTGACGGGGTATCTTATTATAGAAGACAGACTCCTCAAACGGATTATTTGCATGTGTTCACCATTCTTGTTAGATTGAAATAGACTTTAGTCATTCATTTGATGAAATAATGAAAGTGTTTAATCATAATTCTATAGATGAAAGGACGTTGACTATGCCTCAGGAAATTGGTGTTATCGGCTTAGCAGTAATGGGGAAAAATTTAGCATGGAACATTGAAAGCAGAGGATATCCTGTGTCTGTATACAATCGTTCCCGTGAAAAAACGGACGAAATGATGAATGAATCGAAAGGCAAGAATGTCGTTCCTACATATACGATTGAGGAATTTGTCAATTCTCTGGAAAAACCTCGTAAGATTATGTTGATGGTGAAAGCGGGAAATCCGACAGATGCGACAATCGAACAATTAAAGCCTTTCCTTGAAAAAGGGGACATCCTCATCGATGGAGGGAATACGTTCTTCGAAGATACTCGTCGACGTAATCAGGAATTAAGCGAACTAGGCATTCATTTCATCGGTACAGGTGTATCCGGAGGGGAAGAAGGTGCTCTTACCGGTCCATCCATCATGCCTGGGGGACAGAAGGAAGCATATGATCTTGTCGCTCCTATCCTGAAAGATATCGCAGCGAAGGTAGACGGAGATCCATGTACCACGTACATCGGTCCCGATGGAGCAGGTCACTATGTGAAAATGGTGCACAATGGCATCGAGTACGGAGATATGCAACTGATTGCAGAGTCATACTTCCTGATGAAGAATGTCCTGGGTTTAAGTGCCGACGAACTGCATGAAGTGTTTGCTGACTGGAATAAAGGAGAGCTTGACAGCTATCTGATCGAGATCACTGCAGATATCTTTACGAAAAAAGACGAAGAAACCGGAAAGCCGATGGTGGACGTCATCCTTGATAAAGCTGGTCAAAAAGGGACAGGTAAATGGACAAGCCAAAGTGCTTTAGATCTTGGCGTTTCGTTGCCGATCATTACGGAGTCTGTCTTCGCCCGTTTCATCTCTGCCATTAAAGATGAGCGTGTGAAAGCGAGCAAAATGCTGAAAGGTCCCGACGCGAAACCGTTTGAAGGCGATAAACAAGCATTGGTAGAATCAATCCGCAAAGCCCTCTACATGAGTAAGATTTGTTCGTATGCTCAAGGATTTGCCCAAATGCGTTCTGCTTCTGATGAGTACAATTGGGATCTTCAGTACGGTGATATTGCTATGATCTTCCGCGGAGGCTGCATTATCCGTGCACAGTTCCTTCAAAAGATCAAAGAAGCGTATGACCGTGAATCCAATTTGACAAACCTTTTACTAGATTCTTACTTTAAAGAAATCGTTGAAAGTTACCAATACGCACTTCGTGAAGTCATCAGTGTAGCCGTTCAAAATGGCGTACCGGTACCAGGCTTCTCAAGCGCCCTTTCGTATTTCGACAGCTACCGGACTGAAACGCTTCCTGCGAACCTGATCCAGGCTCAAAGGGATTACTTCGGTGCACACACCTATGAACGTGTAGATAAAGAAGGCATTTTCCATACCGAGTGGATGAAATAATAGAGTACAATGGCCCTTTTCCTGTTTGATGGGAAAGGGGCTTTTTTTGTGTGTGGAATCTACTTAATTTTCAAAAATATCACATTCTCATGAAACAGAATATGTTACCATAATATTACATATGTAAAATGGGGGTGGCGAGATGCTACAAAGTATGAAAGAGAATATAGCCAAAGTCATGATTGATAAAGAGAAAGAAATCGAGTTAATGATCATTGCTCTATTGAGTGACGGTCACATATTACTGGAAGATGTCCCTGGAACGGGGAAGACCACAATGGCGAAGTGCTTTTCAAAAAGCATAGACGGGTCGTTCAATCGTCTCCAGTTTACTCCTGATACCCTGCCGTCGGACATCGTGGGACAGGAATACTTCGACGTGAAAACGAGCGACTTCAAAGTTCGAAAAGGCCCTGTATTCAATAATGTTCTCCTCATCGATGAAATCAATCGTGCGGTTCCAAGGACTCAGTCCGCGCTACTTGAACTGATGGAAGAGAAGCATGTCACGCTTGGTGGGACGACGTATCATTTGCCCAAGCCCTTTTGTGTCATCGCTACACAAAATCCATATGACTCCATTGGCACCTTCCCATTACCGGATGCGCAGCTCGACCGCTTTCTCCTCACCATCAGGCAGGGGTACCCTACGCCAGAAAAAGAAAAAATGATGTTAAGGAGATTCCGTTCTTCCAATCCCCTTGAAATCATCGAGAGTGTCATCTCCATTGATGAGATTCTCCAGTTAAAGCAGAGTGTAAAAGATGTTCTGGTCTCTGAAGCAATAGAGGATTATATGATGGGCATCGTCCAAAAGACGAGACTGCATCAATATGTGGACGTAGGGGTGAGTCCCCGTGGATCCCTTGCCTATATGAGGGCGATCCAGTCAAGGGCTTTCCTGTATGGAAGAGATTTCAGCACCCCGGAGGATGTGAAGGAACTGGCGCTGCCTCTATTGGCTCACAGAATCTCCTTGAATGTGGAAGGTGAAGTGAAGACATCCAAAGAAGCGATCATACACGAAATCCTTGACCTTGTTCCAGTTCCGGTCGAAACACCATGACTTTTCATAAGGAGCCACCTTTTATTTTCGCACCGCTTGTATTGGTCTTGAATGGGATTCTAATCATCATCAGCAGCTTCGCTGGTTATGACTTCCTGGTATTTCTTTTCTTTTTGATTTACGCGCTCGCCTTATTCTCAAGAAGTTACTTGAACGTACAGCACGAAAAAATCTCTTGGAGTGTAAAAAAGTATCATGACGCAACAAGCATCGACGAAACCATCACCTGTTACATCGAGTTAAGGAATGATTCAGTCTTCCCTATGTATCGCCTCAAAATGAACATAGAGACCTGGAGTGACCGTGAACTTGTGTTTATAGACGGAGAGGGTGAGAACAGCATTTACTCAGTGACCATGGATTTACCGCCTAAATCACAAATGACAATCCCCATAACAATGAAAGGTAAAAGCAGGGGGATTCATACTTGGAGTAATCTTGAGTTAGCACTTCGAGATCCATTGTCCCTGCAAACAGATCGTGTGGAGTACGGGGACACAGGGCTCCCGTCATTCAAGATCCTTCCCCGTATAGGGAAGATCGCTGATATGAAGCTTAAATCCATGCTTCAGGGATATAAACAGACCAATTATTCCTTGTTCCTTGATGAGACGAGCATCATAGGGACGAAAGATTATGAGAATGAGAGCTTCAGACATATCCACTGGCTGGCGACCGCCAAGGAGAGCAAGCTTCTTGCAAAGAAATATCAGAAGGTCCACGGGGATGTCTATTCCATTTTCCTCAATATGGTCGGAGCTGGCCACTTCCATCTCAGAAAGGATATGGAGGAACTGATCGAATACACCGTGTCAGTTTGCCTGTATTTGATTAAAGAGGGCTGCAAGGTTGAACTGTGGGTGAATTACACGACAGAACATCATGAGATCATGCGCCTAAAGAATGATCTTGACCGCACCCGACTAAGGAAGTTGATCGAAACGCTTGCTCTCATCAACCCAAATGGGAGATTCCTTTCAACAGAACGCTTCTATCAACTGTCACTCAAGGCTAAAGACAATAAGTCACTCGGATTGATCATCGGAACTCCGCCTGAGCCAACGAGGCGTGATGAGCTTTTGCACATCAAAATGTGAATGAGTGGTGCAGAAGGGGGAAGTTTTCATTTGAGAAAAGCAGGAATCATCACGTTGTTTATTCTGATCTGTACAGGTACGAGCCTTGCATTGATGGAAGTTCTTGATGAAACGACTGATAAGATTAAGGGATTTTATTTCGTAGAGAACACCGATGGAGAGAGTCATATGAGTCTAGACCCAGGGAAAGAAGGCAGGACGATTTCTGACGAGCGCCTTGATGAGCCTGTCGCTGTGGAGGAGCCTTTACCCTGGTTTATGGATCCTTTTTCCGGTGAAGATGGAAGCAGTGGTAAAGGATTTCTTGGTGTAGCTAAGAAATACGGTTTCTTCGTGGTCTTAACGGCAGCTTGCCTCATCTGGTACCTTCGCCGAAAGAAAAAGAATAAGAAAAAAGAAGAAATTCCAGAAACATCAAACACCCCCTATACCTTTAAACCTAATCAATCAGGACTTGTAGAGGGGCAGTCCATTATCCTCACAGAGGAGCAGTTGAACGAAATTCGTCAGATGATGAAAGACTGGGAGGCTCATTTAAGCATCTTAAATAGAAAAAAGAACCACGAAACCATCCAAGAGTGGTTCAAGAGGATAAAAGGACCAACAGAGGTCATACCACTTTATGAAAAAGTTCGCTACGGTGGGAAATCATTCACCAATAAAGAATTGCAGCTATTTAAGGAATTTTTAGATAGCCTTTAAAAATCCGTTGGTGAGATAGCATCAACGGATTTCTTACGATAAAATGAATGAAGTATTCCTCGGTTTTAGAACATACTTATTGTTTGGAAAGGAGACTTTATGATGGAAGGGTTCACGACCGTTGATGAATATATTTCACAATTCCCGGAAGACGTCCAGGAACGCTTGCAATCCTTAAGAGAAGTAATTAGAGAGACAGTCCCTGATGCACAGGAGAAGATCAGCTATCAAATGCCTACCTTCGCCCTGCATGGAAATCTGGTGCACTTTGCGGCTTATCAAAATCACATCGGATTCTACCCTACTCCCAGTGGAATCAATGCGTTTAAAGATAGGATGACGGAGTATAAGACCTCAAAAGCGACTGTGCAATTTCCTTTAGATAAGCCCATGCCCTATGAATTGATTCAGGAGATTTTAAAATTCAGGGTGGCTGAGAATGAAAAGAAATCGGAAAATAAAACAAAAAAACAAAAATAGCTCAATCATCTATTTAACTGAATTGATCCTTTTATGTTCCGGATGATCTGTTTAACAAAAAAACTAGACCAATTACGACGATTATGGTCCATAGAGGAGAAGATAGAGTGCTTTTTACATTTGAATCAATCAATATGTTCTATTTAAAAGAAATCGACTCGTGGAATTATGAGGGATACATAGAAGAATATCTATGACGGCCTATTTTGACTCATTCAATAAAACGGGGAGGTTGATAGGTCCAGGTGGTTGCGAAGGGTTTGCAGCCATATTGGATAATGACACGGCTGGATTATTCGAGTTCAATTCAGATGGAAGCACTTTGGAGATTGGGTTAGCTTTAAAACCTTCATTCATAGGTAAAGGATTAGGAGCAACATTTGTGCGGGATGGGATAGAGTTCGGCGTCCAATATTATCACTGTAAACATGACGTCGTAAAATTAGTGGTAAACGCACAAAATAAAGCGGCCATTCATGTTTATGAAAAAGTGGGATTTACAAAAATTGAACAAACTGAAAATGATATTGAAATGAGACTGGTTTTGAAAGAAAGATGATTTATTTAAAGCACCCTGAGAGCCAGGGTGCTTATCTTCTTTATCATGCTCTCTTTACTTTGTTTGTCCTGTATTTACTAATTGCATTTTAATATCCACGTTGGTTTCAATAGTAGGATAAACCTCATCCCAATTTAATTTCTGCCAATCCTCATAGGAAAGTTTGTTTCGTACGTAGCTGCCTATTCCAATGGGATCTACTCCAAGCTCCTGGGTGAGCTTCAGTAATTCCTTGGATTTTCTCATTAAATATTCATTGATTTCTTTTTCCATCTTCTTTTGTGTTTTTTCAGAATCTGTCAGTTCATCCTTGGTGTACTCCAGGACGCTTCCTCTAAGCTCAATAGCCATATTGACAGAAATTGGCTTGTGATCCTTTATTTCAACATCGATATCCCATCTCGTTTTTCGATAATCAAACATTAATTGGTAAGGAAAGACATGCTTGTCATCTGGTGGAGCGATTTCAAAGCTGAACGTTCCTTTTGGTGTTTCTTTCCGCAAGGTGAAAAGAACGCCAGAAAGAGTAGGAGAGAGGTGATGAACAAATTGGTCATCATCAAAAAGAGCATATCCATCAATGTTGATATTTTGATCCTTGATTATGTAATAGGGCATAATCGGATCGATGCCATCATCAAAGTAGTCCCTGTTAAACTGGTAGGTATTATAGTTTATTCTTTCATTTTCATTGTCCAGTTTTTCTAAAAATGTGCGCAAATATAGTGAGCTGTTTGTGTCTTCAACAGGCTTAAACTCCAATATCTCTCGAGCCGTTCCTTCTGCGACGGCAAGGTATACCCTTGTACCGAGACTCGGATCCCGCATATAAGTATCTAAAATTTCTTTAACCCCTATCTTTGCTAAATCGGAACCAAATAAGGCTACATTAATCTGACCACTTACAATTTTGAGGTTCGAACGATGGTTGAAGCGTATTCTTGAATCTTTACTGGATTTGGCATCCACTGTGAGGATCTTGTTTTGATACACTCCCTGCTTCGTTACATTTGGGTAGTTAATAGTCACCATCAGCGGCTTCTCCTTATCATCTGAAAGATCATATCCGACTGCATCCAGCATGCCTAATTTATCGATAATATTTTTTTCACAACCTGAAAGTAAGCATAGAAGTAAAATCAGCACATACAAAAACTTCATAATGTCACCTTTTTCTGCTTCACCTTATTCAGCCCTATCAAAAGGAGTAAAAAAATCGGCAATAAAAATGCGATTCCAATATCAAAATAAGTTAACATTGTGAGCCATTGATCAACCTCTCTGATAATATCCGGAATGAAGGAAATGAGTGTTCCGACCGTTAATAGAAGTAAACTGATGAAATTTGGGCGGAGCTTCTGAAACGAGTGTGAAATCAACTCTTTGCTTGCCCATAAATACATGACCACGGTAATCAAGACCTTTAAAGCAAATAGGGTGAATATGAGATTCTCCACTCTTTCTACAAAGGGAAACTTCACATATTCGATTAATGAGATAACAGGATATAGATCATGGAGGATGTATTCAAAGCTGAAGAATCCATAACAAACAAAACTGACGGAGATGTAGATGAACGAAGTGATGGCATTTCCAAAGAAAACTCCTTTTGTAAAATTCTTTCGGACATATGGAATGAGAAATATGCTCAGTTCGTAGCCGAGAAAGGCTGAAAAAACATTTAAGCCTCCTGAAAATAGATCTTTATCTCCCTTCATCATGAATGTTGTCATTCGTGTAAAACTGAATTCAGAAAGATGAAAGGTAAGTAAGAGCATGGTCCAAATCGTCATGAAGAATAAGATGACAGTCGCTTTTCCTATTTCATAAATGCATCCTTTTAACAAAAAGAAGCTGAGAATAAAAAACATGCCCACAAAAATGATGGAAGGGGTATCCCTGAAAAATAACATTTGTAATAGCAAAATATACTTTTTCGTAACCAGGGTCGCGAGAAGGGTAAAGATAATACTTAAAAAAAGATAAAAAGGAACGAACAGCCACTTTGGAAAAATATTTTCAATGATCATAAAGAGCGATTGGCCATTCCCATATTTGTTTACTAATCCAATCAATAATATATTTAAGGTGACAATTCCAAATAGAATGACGATTCCGATCCATCCGTTGGTTCCAAAGGCTTCAGCGGATAGTCTGGGAATGCTGAATAGTGTAACGCCTGATTGAATCATGTATATGAGTAAAGCTACTTGAAAGGGATGGAGCTTTTCTTTCATATTGCATCGCCTACTTTTTCATCTTATTAATCGTTTCATTTCTGGTTTTGATTTGTTCCGGGCGATCCTTGATAAGCATGTAAGGTGCCCTGATGATTGTGTCGAGCCAATCGTTAAAGAAGGTTGGAGAAAATGGAATCATGTAAGGTGTTTTAAGTGATGTTAATGTAGTCAGGTGAATGACCAACAATCCGAGTCCGAATACCAAGCCCATGTTTCCCCAGAATCCAGCCAGTAATATGAAAGAGAAACGGACGATCCTGATGGAAGCACTCATCACATAGCTTGGGATGACAAAAGAAGAGATAGCAGAAACAGCAACAGCGATAATAAGGATGTTACTTGTTATGCCAGCTTCTACAGCTGCCTGTCCGATGACAATCCCCCCTACAATCCCGATCGTTTGCCCAATCTTAGTAGGGAGGCGGGCTCCCGCCTCTCTTAGTAGCTCAATGACCAATTCAAGAAAGATCGCTTCAATTAACGGCGGAAACGGTACTTTGCTACGTGATTCAATCAGACTTGGAAGTAATTCCTGAGGCACCATTTCATAATGAAAAGTCGTAACGGAAACATAAATGGCTGTAAAAGCAACCGTTATGACGAAAGCGAACATCCTCAGTAATCGTATAAAGGTCCCTGTTATCCATCTTTGACTGTAATCATCCACGGACTGAAAGAAGTCAAAGAAACTGACAGGTGCACAAAAAACATAAGGACTTCCATCCACGATACCGACCATTTTCCCTGACAACAATTTAGAAGCACTTACATCTGGCCGTTCTGTTGTGAAAAACTGGGGAAAAGGAGAGAGAGGCTGATCATCAATCATCTGTACGAGAATGTTCGTGTCGAGAATTCCACTATATTCAATATCGTTGATGCGTTTCTTTAAGTATTCCAATTCCTCTTTAGGCGCAATATCTTCTAGATACATGATTGTGATCGAGGTTTTCGTAATTTCCCCTGCAGATAAGCTTATGGTTTTTAAATGAGAACTTTTCAATCGTTTTCGAATGAGAGCGATATTCACATCCGCCGATTCAATAAAGGATTCGTGTGGTCCTAAAATAATAGACTCTGTTTCAGATTCTTCTATGCTCCGGTTCTCAGCACCGCCAGCTTGTAAAGAAAACATTCGATCTTCAAACGAAAGAACGACATCCCCATTGAGAACGTCAATCACCGCTTGCTTATTTGATGAGACTTCCTTGAGCCCGAATGAATCTATTTCACGGTGTAATTCCCGGGTTTTTCCTTTGTTGATCCAGTCCAATATCCCTTCGTTAAGGATCTGTTTATCTACAAGGTTGTCAAAATAAATAAGTTGAATGCCTAGCTCTTTAAAGTGACGGTATCGTAAATCCTCGCAGTGTTGAAATTGTTCTACTACATGGCTGAAGTCCAGTGGATGTATGTCAATTTCAGACGAAGATATTGGATGTTTATGAGCTGATAAGGTCTCCTCTTTTAAAGTCATTTTTTTTACGAATGATAGTAATCCCATACTGAACCCTCTTTAATTGCAGTTTGTGCTATTTTTTCCTAAAAAGACTTTTCTATTCTAAGCATGAAGCCTTCATTCTCTTAATAAGGTTAAGAAGAAGAAAGATGGAGGAGGAGCGATGATGGGATTTGAGAAGATAGCAGCCTGGCAAGAACATGAATTCTGGTTAGGGATCCTGAAAGACCATGCTTATTTTATTAGGGATTATTTAAGCCCGACAGAAATGAAGTGGGTCAAACAAGCAGAGTACTACATTGAGTGGTTTCAAAATGTTGAGAAAGAGATGAGGGAAATTCCTACAGATCTTCCGGTTTCAGCTCCTGAAATGATTCAGCTTTCAGAATGGGCTCAGGAGGTTTCGTATCAATATTACTCATTTGAAGGGCATCTTCTACATTTACGGCTGTACAATCAGGTGAACTTAAATTTATCACCAAGCTATTTGAATGGAACTTTGGCAGAAAACAGGGAGTACCTAAGAATTTTACAAAGCTATACGAAAGGTGAGGAGTATCCATTACTCCCACTAGTGGATTTAATGGATTTGTGGCTTGATGACCAACGGGGGCATGCAGCATTGCTCGTAGATATATTGGATAGCGCAGAAATTGATTTAATTGAAAGGGCAAGTGCGTTAATGATCCAGTTCTCTCAATTTATGGTAAAAAATGATATGTTTAAGGGATACTTGCATTTTACTCAATCAGGTTTCCCCGCTCAAATACGATTCGCCGAAGATGTTTCGATTCAGGTAGTCGCCTTTACTCAATTAGTAGAGGAAGTATTAAGCCTTTATGTGAATGATGAAGTACTTAATAATTCTACACTCCGATTTCTTGAACATCACTTTCCTGAAGCCTGTTATTTCATGAAGAAGCTTTCTTATTATGCTCCTGCCATTCACTATCCGGATTGTAAGCTGACAAAACCAACGTTGAGGAAAGATAATAAAGCCTGAGGAAGTCATCCTCAGGCTTTATGTATGTATTCTAAGCCTTAAGAACAACCATTATGAATCGTTACATACTTTTTCATTTACCATTTGACACAAGTTTAATAGGAAGTGCACAAGTTTTCTCGAAGGTGGCGCAAGTTTTGCTGGAAGTTTCCTCATCTTTCAAAAAACAGCTTGTTTTAATCCTGCCACGATTTAAGTGGGTTCAAAGGAAATGTTTGTAGAAGGACTTCCCTCCAAATAAAAAGACTCTCTGACATATTGCCAGAGAGTCTTTTTATGGTTACCCGATCATTTCATCAAACAACAGCACGCGTGCCGGTGATGCATCGGTGTTTTGAATCTTAAGTGGTGCCGCCACCATGAAGTACTGGCCGGGTTTGATATCTTTTAACTGAAGGCCTTCCATGATGATGACGCCGCTTCCCATCAGGCTGCGGTGTGTCGGATGACCTTCCTGGGCCCTTTCGATTCCAAGTGCATCAATCCCCACACCTGAAATCTTTTTCTCAGCAAGGTAAGCTGCAGCATCTTCCGCTACATAAATGAAATCAAAGTTGAATTCCGTATCCCATGAATTCTTTGTTTTGAAGAGGATGAAGTCATTCTCTTCAATCTCTAATCCTTCAATATCCTTCAAGCTGATTTTTTCATCCACTTCTGTCAAATCAAAAACTTTAACTGGGCGGACAAGCTTCTCGATATCGATCGTTTCAATCGTCTCTCCGTCGTTGATCATGTGAAGGGGAGCATCGACGTGCGTTCCTGTATGAACGTCCATTGATAGTCTTGACTCCGTCACATGACCGTTCGTATTCGTTTCAATACTTGGTTGTTTTTCAGGTTTGTTCTTATAAACGGGCATACCGTTAAAGATTGGGGCTGTTACGTCATAAATTCTCATTGTTTCCACACCTTTCTCAGCATTGGTCTACATCAAGGTTGGCAATCGGCCACCAGGAGAAGCCGTCTTTCGCCAGCAGATTGTCAGCGGCTTTCGGTCCCATCGAGCCTGCTTCGTAGTTCGGGAATTCTCCGTCACGAGTATGTTCCCATACTTCAGAGATTTTGTCGACAAATGCCCAGGATAGCTTCACTTCATCCCAGTGTGTGAAATTCGTGGCATCGCCACGCAGACAATCGAATAAGAGTTTTTCATATGCTTCCGGTGTGTTCATGCCATCTACGCTGTTGTTTGCAAAGTTCAGCTTCACCGGAGTCGTTTCGATGTTCTGTCCGGATTTCTTCACGTTCAGGTGAAGGGTGATTCCCTCTTCAGGCTGGATGTGAATGACCAGAAGGTTCGGTGCCAGTGGCTTGTCCGGGTTGTAATACAGGTTCATTGGGATATCTTTGAACTGGATGACGATTTTCGTCGACTTTGCCTCCATTCTTTTTCCTGTGCGGATATAGAATGGAACACCTGCCCAACGGAAATTATCAATCATCAGCTTACCAGCAACATAAGTTTCCGTATTGGACTGTTCATCGACGTTTTCTGCTTCGCGATATCCGGGAAGATCTTCATTTCCTGCTTTACCGGGACCGTATTGACCTCGAACGAAGTAGTCCTTGACTTCATCCTGTTCAAATGGACGAAGGGATCGTAACACACGTACTTTTTCACTGCGGATTTCATCCGTCGTCAATTTGATTGGCGGCTCCATGGCAAGTAAGGCGACCATCTGAAGGAGATGGTTTTGAACCATATCGCGAAGGGCCCCGCTTTTTTCATAATAACGACCTCGATCTTCCACACCAAGCTCTTCGGATGAAGTAACCTGGATATTAGAAATATAGCGGTTGTTCCAGAGTGGTTCGAACATGGCGTTGGAGAAACGAATGACTTCGATGTTCTGCACCATTTCTTTCCCGAGGTAGTGATCAATACGATAAATTTGGTCTTCAGAGAATGATTCACGGATCTGGCTGTTCAGTTTTTCAGCCGAAGGAAGATCGTGACCGAAAGGCTTTTCAATCACCAGTCTCTGGAAACCGTTTGTATCGGTTAATCCTTGATTTTTTAACTGTTCAGTGATTGTTCCGAAGAATTCAGGCGCCATCGCCAGGTAGAAAACACGGTTGCCTTCCAATTCATACGTTTCGTCCAGTTCATCGGATAAGTTCTTTAATGCTTTGTAGGAATCACTGTTCGAAACATCATTCGGCTGGTAATAGAAATGGGAAACGAACTCATCGATGTTTTCATTGTTGCCTAATGCCTTATGTACCGATGTTTTGACGTGTTCCTGGAATTCTTCATTTGACCATTCCCGTCGCGCTACACCTACAACGGCAAATCGCTTGGAGATTTTCCCTTTACGGAACAAATGATAAAGAGACGGATATAGTTTTCTTTTGGCTAAATCACCAGTTGCTCCAAAGATGGTAATCAGAGATGTTGGTGTCGTTGAATTATTCAATGTCATGACCTCACTTTATCTTGTTGTAACCCTTATTTATGCGTTTCTTCTTATTTAATATCCTATACAATTACTTAATTTTAAAGACTTATGATTCATTTAGCAAATTATATGCTGAGGACTTTTTCATCCTGAATTCCTGAAAACGTTTTATCATTTCATCAAACATCTTCGTCATTATGTTGGCTTTAATTTTCATTCTTATGACTGATTTTCCGTGAAAGGGTAAAATGGCGGGGGTTATGCTAAAATGGAGACAGAATAGCTCAACTGAGGAGTGAATACAGTGGAATTATTATTTTTAGGTACGGGTGCCGGGGTTCCTGCGAAACTCCGTAACGTCACCAGTATCGCCTTGAAATTATTGGAGGAACGTGGTGCGGTCTGGCTTTTTGATTGCGGAGAAGCGACACAGCATCAAATTTTACATACAAGCTTGAAACCAAGAAGAATTGAAAAAATTTTCATTACCCACCTGCATGGTGATCATATTTACGGGTTGCCGGGGCTACTTGGGAGCCGTTCATTCCAAGGGGGCGAATCAGAATTGACCGTTTATGGTCCAAAGGGGATCAAGGAATATATCGAGGTGTCCCTCTCAGTCAGCAGGACCCATCTTCAATATCCACTTGAAGTGAAGGAAATCGGAGAAGGGGTCATTTTTGAGGATGACGGCTTTATTGTAGAAGCAATGGCATTGGATCACGCACTGCCGACATTCGGATACCGGGTGGTTGAAAAGGATAAGTCCGGAGTATTGCAAGTAGACCGTTTGCGGGAAAATGGTGTTCCACCTGGACCTCTCTATAAGAAATTGAAAGCGGGAGAAAAGGTCACTTTGGAAGATGGCATGGAAATTGACGGAATGGACTTCCTGGGTCCTACCATTCCAGGCAGGGTTGTCACGGTTCTTGGAGACACCAGGGTCTGCTCCTCTGCAGTGGAGCTTGGGAAGGATGCAGATGTGCTGGTACATGAAGCAACCTTTAACCGGGATCAAGTGGAGATGGCCCGGGAATATTTCCACTCCACGACGAAACAAGCAGGGGAAACGGCACTTCAAGCCGGGGCGAAGAGGCTTTTCCTGACCCACATTTCTTCCAGATATGCTAAGGAATCATGGGGGGAGCTTGAGAAGGAAGCGAGAGAAGTGTTTCCTGAAACATATATGGCCAATGATTTCATGGAATACATCATACCTGTAAAGAAATAGGGGGAAAAGGATGAAAACAATCTATATCGTGCGTCATGCCAGAGCGGCGGGGCAGCCGTTTCACTCTCCTTTAACGGAAGAAGGGGAACAACAGGCGGTCCAATTAGCAGCCTTTTTGGAAAATCGATTCATTCAGGCGATTTATTCCAGTCCATTTGTAAGGGCAAAGGATACCATTGCTCCTTTTGCCAAACGGTCCGGTCTTACGGTTCAGGAGGATGACCGACTGGGGGAAAGGGTGTTGAGCGATCAAGACCTTCCCGACTGGATGGAAAGATTAAAGAATAGCTTCGACGATTTCTCCCTATCATTGCCTGGCGGGGAGTCCAATCAAATGGCGATGGAGCGTGCAAGATCATTTGTGGATGAGGTATTGAGAAAGAAAGAGGACAGGATCGTTTGTGTTAGCCACGGTAATTTAACGACACTGTTGTTGAGGTTGTTTGATGACAGCTATGGATACTCCGAGCTATTCGCTCTTTCGAATCCGGATGTATATATCGTTGAAGTAGGAGAGGCGCGTGCCTCTGTGCGCCGTATCTGGGAATAGAATAGATTGTAATTGACATTGGGGGATACAAAATGAAAACATACACATTTGATCATATTTATTATCCGGGACATGTTGTGGGGGAAAACACACTTTATAATCATGTTCATTATCCTGAAATGCTGACGAGGTATGACAGCAACTTCCTGGCATTCACGAGGCAGCCAACACTTGAAGAGTTTAAAGATGCCGCCCTTTTCTTAAGGGGATTCCATCAAGCGAAAGGTCAGAAACACGTGAAATTTCTCTTTCCTCAAGATGACAAACCTTCAGAAGAACTGATGGACTATTTTAAACAAGAAGGTTATGACGTCGGATTCAATGAACTGTATTCTATAGAACCAGATCAATTCCCTTTAGTGGAAGTGAATCCTGACGTAGATGTCATAGAAGTGGGCAAGAAGGAACTGGATGATTACCTTGCCTTTCAGTACGAGCAGGATATGGACTTTGGCCCTGATTTTGCCGATCAAAAGGTGGACATGCACAAGCGGAATTTTGAAAATCCGAGTATTATGCAGGTGCTTGCTTTATATAAGGGTACTCCTGCCGGCTCCGTGGATGTAATCATTGAAAAAGATGCTGCAGAAATCGACGGATTGATGGTTCACGAAACCTTTCAAAAAAAAGGGATCGGCAGCAGGCTTCAGCGGTTTGTCATGGACCGGTTCCATGACAGGGATGTCATACTGGTGGCGGACGGTGAAGATACGCCGAGACTGATGTATCAGAAGCAAGGTTACACGTGTTTAGGTTTCCGGTATGAAGTGCAGAAAGTGTATAAATAAAAGGTAGCGCGGAACCTAGGGTTCCGCGCTACCTTCTTTTATTTTACCAGCCACGCTCATACTGTTTTGGTGCTTCAATCTCCACACCCAACTCTTGCGCAGACGTTCTTGGCCAATACGGATCCCGCAGGAGTTCACGGGCAAGAAGGACCAGGTCCGCCCGTTCATTTTGCAGGATTTCTTCCGCCTGAATGCCGGTTGTAATCAATCCAACCGCTCCTGTATCGATGCCTGCTCCGTTCTTGATCGTTTCGGCAAGCTTCACCTGATAGCCTGGGAATACAGGGATGCGTGCAGGTACTAGGGCACCTGAGCTGACGTCGATCAAATCGACACCTTGTTCTTTCATCCACTTTGCAAAAACGACATAGTCTTCGACGTCCAAGCCTTCATCGTGATAATCCTTGGCAGAAACCCTGACGAGGAGTGGTCCGTCCCACACCAGTTGGATCCCGTCAATGATTTCGCGTAGGAACCGGTAGCGGTTTTCTGCTGGTCCGCCATATTCATCATTCCGTTTATTCGATAAAGGGGAGAGGAATTCATTGATGAGATATCCGTGTGCCCCGTGAATTTCAATCACATCAAAGCCCGCTTCCTTCGCTCTTTCTGCTCCCTTTACAAAGGCCGCGATTGTTTTTTCTATATCATTGGCTGACATTTCAACAGGCGTTTTCATTTCTTCGTTAAAGGGAATCGCAGATGGTGCAAGAATATCGCCATCAAGGACGGCTTTTCTTCCTGCATGGGCAAGCTGGATGCCTGTCTTTGCCCCTTGCTCCTTCATCAGGTCCACTAATTCTTTTAAGCCTTCAATATGTGCATCGTCCCAAATACCCAAATCTTGTGGAGAAATTCTTCCCTGTGGTGTTACCGCCGTTGCTTCTAGGATGATGAGTCCGACTCCTCCAACAGCTCGGCTTGTATAGTGGGTGCGATGCCAGTTTTCGACTTTTCCATCTTCATTGTGGGAAGAGTACATGCACATCGGGGCCATGACGATTCTGTTCTTCAATTCCACATTTTTAAGCGTATATGGTTCGAATAATTTTGCTTTCATCTTCGATCACCTTCCATGACGAATTTATTTCGGGTTTCTAAACAGTTATACACAGTGATTATATCAACAACATTTTGGCCCGAAAAGAAATGTGCTTTACTTTCTTTTTTGCTTCAAGACCTTCAGTGGGTAAATCGTTCCACGCCATTCAACCCCTCCCCGTTTGAAGGTGAGAACTGTGGCCCGTGCGATTGAATAGGTGAATAACAGGGCCGTCACGGGCAGTGAAAGAAAGAGGAAGGGAGATTCGTTTGTCATTTTCTTTATTACTTTCACGTAGGTGATGCCGATGAAGAAGATGATCAGCAGGCTGACGGTGACAATGGACGGATCTTTTGAGAATACCGTCAAGAAAGGCAGTACGGTGGAACTGAATACCCCAATCATGGCAAATAGTACAACCAGGATCGAATAATGGAGCCCGGCAAACGTATTTTTCTCAAGGCCTTTAAAGGCTTCTTTCAATGAGTGGTACCATTCGACCTCGAGGGACTTTAAGGCAGTGAGGAACGCCTGGCTTTTACCCCGTTTTTTCATCGTGATGCCAAGCTGGAGATCATCATCGGGCATATTCTTGATCTTCTCGTGAGTTCCGATCTCCTCATATGCTGAACGGGTGACAAGATTGAAGGCGCCGACCCCCATCCCGGTCTTAGAGGAAGGATCATTTGCTTTCCATGGACGCTTATAAAAGGAAAAGCCAAATAGAAAGAATGCAACAAAGCTCTTTAACCAGAATGTTTGTGACTTGATGCCGGGTGCCAGGGTCAGATGGTCGAGTTTCTGTGATTGTAAGAAACCAACGGCCCTTGATAGCGTCGAAGGATCTTTATACAGGACGTCTGCATCGGTAAACAGGATGAGTGAACCTTTTGAACGTTTATACCCTTTGTATAATGCCTGATTTTTGCCAAGCCATCCCTCTTCCAGGGAATCGATATGGAGTACGCAGATTCTCTTATCTTTTTTTGCCATAGCTTCCATTTTCCACTGAGTGCTGTCTGTTGAACGGTCATTTACGAGAATCCATTCAATCCGGTGATAGTCCTGATCGAGTTGTGACAGAATACTGTCTGAAATGGTTTCCTCTTCGTCCCTTGCCGGCACAATGATGGATAGAAGCGGTCTGTCAGCTGTTAACTGAAATTCTTCGATCGATGTGAGTTTTCCAAGTCCCCTCCACACGTCGATGGACAGAACGATCCAGACGACAAGGATAGCAGAAAGGAAGATAAGTAGGAGATTCATGTGTGTCGACCTTCTTCTTTTTCTCTGATTGTATCAATGTAATGGAATCTTTTCGAATCATGGTGGGCTTTACGTTTATTTTTTCAAAGATTGCTTCTTTAATTCACGTCCAAGCACCAGGGAGCGATCCTTTGCAGAAGTGATACATTGGAAGAAGGCATCCCTTACCTGGTGATGTTCAAGCTTTGAAATACCCGCCTCGGTCGTTCCACCTGCACTCGTTACGTTTCTCCTCAATTCACCGGCTTCTAATCCGGATTCAGAAAGCATGGCACTCGCTCCTGCAATCGTCTGGGTCACCATGCTTTCGGCGAGCTCTTCTTCGAGCCCCAGTTCGACAGCTGCGTTCTTCATGATTTCGGCAATATAATAGATATAAGCAGGTCCGCTCCCTGAAAGTGCCGTAATGAGGTCAAGCTTCTCTTCCTCTACCTCTGTTGCCATTCCGACAGATTCAAAGAGTATTTTCGTCCATACCTTTTGAGAGTGTGAGAGGTTTCCGTTAAAGGATACAGCCGTTGCTGATTTCCCAAGGGCGGCACTTGTATTGGGCATCGCTCTTGCAATGGCCCCGTTAAAGGAAAGCCTGTCGCTTATATGTTCCAAGGTGATCCCTGCCAGTACAGAAATGACTAGCGTATCTTCTGAGAGGTGGGGTCTGATCGACTCTGCCGCTTCATGAAAGTCCTTTGGTTTCATGGCAAGAACGACGACATCATAGGGTGTGTCCCGGTTCATCCTCCGAACGCAGAATTCGTGCATGATTTCATCTAAACGCTGCCGGTTGGCGCGGTTGGTTACATACACTTCTTCACTTCGCAATACTCCTGCTTTCAATGCGCCGCTCATTAATGCATGTGCCATCGATCCTGCCCCGATAAATAATGTCTTCATTCCCTCATTCCTCCCTTTATAGTAAAAAGACAGACCCTCTCATCCTTAAAGGACGAAAGGGTCTGTCTTCCGTGGTACCACCTTGTTTTGTCCATTTTCAATTGATGAAGAAAATGAACACACTCTCATTCCATTAACGCTGGAGAACGTTCTGCTTTAAGACGCTCAAAAGGCAGGTTCATGAATAGAGGGGACGACGGTGCCTTTCAGCCGGTGGGCTCCGATCTCTGACATCATCTATTCATTACTAGTCTTTATCATCGCTTTTCATGTATGAATATGTAAAAAAAAATAAGGTCAAATGGATATTATAGGTGATTATCTTCGAAAGAGAGCTTGTTTGTCAAGTGTTTATTTCAGTATATTCAATCATTTTAAAAATGACATTGTACACGAAAAAATGTACACTAGGTACTGAAGGGTCATTCATTTTTTTTGAGTGGCAGGGGGTACGGTGCTTGCTTTACCCTTTTTATTATGAAGAATGTGGTGAAAATATGACAACTTTAGTGAATGATATTGCAAAAATCACACTTTCCACTCCATTTGCCGTAGGAGATGTGAATGTTTATTTAGTGAAAGGGGATGCTTTGACGCTTGTTGATGCAGGTCCTCTTACCGATACGGCCTGGGTGCAGCTGACGGAGCAATTATCCACTTTAGGATATACGCCGGGGGATATCGAACAAATCGTCCTGACTCATCACCATCCGGATCATGCAGGACTGCTTGACCGTTTTCCGTCCTCCGTTACGGTTTTTGGTCACAAATATAACCGATTCTGGCTTCATCGCGATGATCACTTCCATGAAGTGTACGACCGTTTTTTCATGCAATTGGCCATAGAATCGGGATTGCCCCATGAGTACCTCGCAGCGATCCCGAAATTCAAGAGCCCCTTGAAATTCATGGGTAACCGTAAGCTGGACGTGGTGATAGGCGAAGGGGATGCACTGCCTGGAATGGAAGGCTGGTCCATAATCGAAACGCTGGGCCACGCCCAGAGCCACTTATCTTTTTACCGGGAAAGTGACGGCGTTCTGATCGCGGGAGATCACATCCTGGCATCCATATCTCCCAACCCCCTCATTGAACCTCCATTCGAGGGGGAAACGGAGCGTTCAAAGCCATTGCTACAATATAATGCTTCATTGAAAAAACTTCTGGACATACCGATTTCCCTTGCTTACACGGGCCATGGAGACAATATTGAAGATGTTCATGGATTAATTCCGAGGAGACTCTTGAAACAGGATGAGAGAGCTCAAGGCGTGCTCGAGATGATCAGAGGAAACCGCGTGACCGTATTTGAAATTTGCAAAAGACTATTTCCTTCCGTTTATCGAAAGGAGCTTGGTCTGACACTGTCGGAAACGATCGGGCAATTGGACTATCTGGAATCCCTTCATTACATAAAAAAAGAGAAGCATGAAGGAATCTATTATTATTTTGTTTAGAAAGATGTGACGTTACATGAACAATAAAATTAAAGGAAAAACGATTGTCATTACCGGTGCCTCTGGAGGCATCGGCGAACAGATGGCCATTAAGGTTGCAGAGAGCGGCGGGAATCTTGCATTGATTGCACGACGTGTCCATCTGCTCCAGGCATTGAAGGAAAAATTGACAACAGAATATAAGTGTAAGGTGGAAGTCTATCCTTTAAACGTAACGGATTATGATCAAATTCCCGCTGTCTTCCACACCATCCTTGAGGACTTTGGAGCGATTCATGCCTTGATCAATAATGCGGGGTATGGAATTTTTCAAGAAGCCCATGAAACCTCTTTTCAAGATGTGAAAGGAATGATGGATGTGAATGTGCTTGGTCTTATGGCGTGTACAGGTGAGGTCCTTCCCCATATGCGTGAACAAGGTTTCGGTCACATTATGAACATCGCTTCTCAGGCAGGGAAGTTTGCCACCCCGAAATCAAGTGCATACTCAGCCTCCAAGCATGCTGTCCTCGGGTATACAAACAGTGTAAGGATGGAAGCGAAAAGATATGGTGTAAAAGTGACCGCGGTAAACCCCGGTCCCATCGCCACGGACTTCTTTTCCATTGCCGATGAATCCGGAACGTACGTGAAGAATGTAGAGAAATTCATGCTTGATCCTGCATATGTTGCTGACACGGTAGTGAATGCGCTCTTTACGAACAAGAGAGAAATCAACCTGCCGCGGTGGATGAATATGGGCAGTAAAATCTATCAGCTATTCCCATCTTTTGTAGAAAAAGTAGGAAATAACCTTTTTTTCAAAAAATAGTGAAACTTAATGATGTCCTCAATCGTCTAATCTTATAAGGGGGGAGTCTATGAAAAAATGTTTGACTGTTCTGATACTTTGTTTCTGTTTATTATGTACCGGCTGCGGGCCTTCAACGTCTGTCAACTCTCAGGGCAGTACCGATTTCATAGGCTTCGTGACCCGGTTGGAGAATAACGAGGTACTGATCAATGATGTTTGGTTTTCTTTCGATCAACATACCGTCTTACTGACTGATCAAGATAAAAAGCTGCATAAAGAAGATATAGAACTGGGCAAAAAAGTGAATGTCACCTTCAATGGCAAGCTCCAGGAATCCTATCCCAGGAGAGGTTCTGCGGACCAACTGGTGTTCCTGACAGACGAGCAAAGCAAAACAGAAGAAAATGTCGTTCAATTAGTCATGAGAGATCCCCGGTTTTCAGAGGTGGTCATCCAATCCATCGAAAAAAATCCTACCGGCTTATATTCGCTCCGTTTTAAAGACCTTTCCATCGACCGTGATGTCCATGTCATGGTGAATGTCGAGAATGAAAGAGTCATTGTCCCGATACATACTTCCACCAAATAGCAAAGAAGAAAGCGTTGATGATGAATCAACGCTTTCTTCTTTCTGTCCGCATTCCCTCTGTTCGAGATTATACCGGAGAAAAGAAGGGTATGCATCAGAGAGTGGGAAATATTTTGGGTTTTTCCAGTCGAAACGGCTAGAATTATTGTTTCGGAGGAAAACTATGATCATTGTTGGAAAAAGGATGTGGATGTATGATAGGGATTCTTTTAGCCCTGATCCCCGCGGTTGCGTGGGGAAGTCTTGTGTTTGTAAGTGTAAAGCTCGGAGGGAATGCCTATAGCCAAACGGTTGGGATCACGGTTGGTTCACTGCTGTTTGCGATTGGTGTTTTCTTCATTAAATCCCCTGAATTAACGTTATTTGTCTGGGGAATCGGGTTTATTTCCGGCGTCTTCTGGGCGGTCGGACAAGTGAACCAGCTGGCAAGTGTAAAATTCATCGGCGTTTCAAAAACCGTCCCGATTTCAACGGGGATGCAGCTGATTGGAACGACCCTTTTCGGTGTTTTAGTATTCAAAGAATGGAAAACGACTGAAACGATCCTCCTCGGCAGCGGAGCGGTTTTAGCTCTTATCATTGGTGTCGTCCTGACCTCATTCACTCAAAAATCCGAGGGTGATGAAGACTCTCAACTTAAAAAAGGCCTTTTGACTCTCCTTCTTTCAAGTTGTGGTTACATAGCGTATGTCGTCATTTTAAGATGGTTTGATATTGATGGCTGGGAAGCGATTTTACCTCAGGCAATCGGCATGTTCATCGGGGCCGTTGTCATCACTTTCAGGCATAAACCGTTCAATAAATACACGATCCGGAATATCTTAACCGGACTCATGTGGGCTTCCGGAAATCTAGGGTTGTTGCTTGCCCTTCCCCGTATCGGAGTCGCAACAAGCTTCTCCCTTTCCCAAACGGGAATTGTCATTTCGACCCTTGGAGGTTTGTTTTTCTTGGGTGAAAAGAAATCGAAAAAGCAGATCCTTCTCGTCATCGCAGGCTGTGTGCTGATCATTATCGGCGGTGTGCTATTAGGATTTACGAAAGATTAAGGAGGAATGGATATGTATTCAGATCTGACAGATAAGGTTGTCATTATAACGGGAGCTGCAACTGGTATCGGAAAGGCGATTGCTAAACGGTTCGCGTCTGAAGGTTGTAAGGTGGTCATTAATTATTTCAAAGATGAAGAGAACCCTGAAGAATTAGTAAAAGAAATTGAAGAAGCAGGGGGAACAGCCTCCATCATCCAGGGAGATGTGTCAAAAGAAGAGGACGTCCGAGGCTTTGTCCAATTTGCCCATGATACTTACGGCAGTTTGGATATCTACGTGAATAACGCTGGAATCGAAAATGAAGTCCCATCTGAAAACCTGCCGATAGAAGATTGGCAAAGGGTCATCAATACGAATCTGACAGGGACATTCCTTGGGTGCCGTGAAGCGGCAAAATACATGCTTGATCATCGTATTAAAGGATCCATCATCAATGTTTCTTCCGTACATGAAATCATACCGTGGCCTCATTTTGCTCACTATGCTGCCAGTAAGGGTGGAGTGAAATTATTAATGGAGAGTCTCGCACTGGAATTCGCGCCCGATGGAATCCGGGTGAACAATATCGCTCCCGGAGCCATCGATACGCCCATCAATGCGGAAAAATTTTCAGATCCGGAAAAGAAAAAAGGAGTGGAGAAACTTATCCCTCTTGGCTATATCGGAGAACCCGAGCAGGTTGCTTCCTGTGCGGCTTTCCTAGCATCCGATCAAGCGAGCTATGTTACGGGAACGACTCTCATTGCCGACGGTGGCATGACGAAATATCCTGGCTTCCAAGCCGGAAAAGGGTAATGAACTAAGGCCGGAATCATGGTGGATTCCGGCCTTTATTATAGCGTTTAATCTACGATCGTGATAATCGGCGGTTTTTCTAAGTATTTCATAAAGTTTGGCACGTCATCCCCGACGGCTTTCCACTGCTCCGACGCAAATGCTTCTTTCATGGCACCTTTGTTTTCAAACTCTATTTCTGTTATTAAGTATAGGGATAAATCAGTGTTTTGATTCGATAATACCCGTTGTACTCTAGCCTCTCTTACATTGGGCACCTTTTCTGCAATCGGCATATGGGTGTTGAAGTAATACTCTTCGAACTTTTCCTGATCTTTTGGCTTTTCATACATCACAATTACTTTCGGCATGTTACTCCTCCTTATATTCACAATGATCGTTCTTTTGAATTTTAACAAATATAGGAAAATGCGACTATGTCATTCATAACAAAAATATCGACAGGATCTGACTTAGGTGTGTGTCTTTCATGCTTGTCGGGCCTGACCAAGCCGCCTCCGCTTTTCTTATTATTCTCTCCGTTTCCAGTAATTTAAGTTGAAAGGGAACGTATATTCGTATAAAATCATAACTATACTATATAAGAACGTTTGTTCTATTTTAGGTAAAATGGAGGGCGAAGATATGACTGTCGATTACAGTGTGCTGCCACACCACAAGATTTTGTGCATCGATATGAAGAGCTTTTATGCTAGCTGTTCGGCTGTCATGGAGGGGCTGGATCCTCTTGAATGCCACCTGGCTGTAGTGGGGGATAAAAGCCGGCAGGGAAGCATCGTGCTGGCTGCCTCGCCCAGGATGAAGAAGGACTTTGGTATCAAAACGGGTTCGCGGATGTTTGAAATTCCGAACGACTCGCGAATCCGGCTTGTAGAGCCGAAAATGGCGACGTATGTACGGATTTCGACGGAGCTTACCCGCCTGTTTCATCGTTATGTACCGAAGGATGCCATCCATACGTACAGCGTGGATGAAAGCTTCATCCAGATTGATGGAGCGACGAATCTCTGGGGGGATGCGACCACCATCGCCGGGAAAATCAAAGACGATATGGAAAGGGAATTCCAACTTCCATGCGCCATCGGGATCGGCCCCAACATGCTTCTGTCCAAGCTGTGCCTGGATCTTGAAGCAAAGAAAGAGGGGATTGCCGAGTGGACATACGAAGACGTCCCGGAGAAGCTGTGGCCCCTGTCACCGTTACGCGAGATGTGGGGGATAGGCGGACGCCTTGAAAAGACCCTCAATCGGATGGGAATCTTCTCTGTCGGGCAGTTGGCAAAGTATAACCTCGGGAAGCTTGAGGAGAAGTTCGGCGTGATGGGGAACCAGCTCTATCACCATGCATGGGGAGTGGATCTGTCCGAAATAGGGGCCCCGATCATGGATGGACAGATCAGCTTCGGCAAGGGTCAGATTCTCCTCAGGGATTATAAGGAGAAAAAGGAAATCAAACGCGTCATTTTAGAAATGTGCGAAGAAGTCGCGAGACGCGCCCGGACCCATCGAAAGGCTGGGAGGACCGTCAGCTTTGGAATAGGCTACAGCCACGAAGAATTCGGCGGCGGCTTCCACCGGTCAAGGACGATAGTGGAACCGACCAATATCACCATGGACTTGTACCGGGTGTGCCTGGAACTATTCGAAGAGAACTACAATGGAAAAACCGTCCGCAAAATCAACATCACTCTTTCAAATATAGTGGAGGACGGAGCGATGCAAGTGTCCCTTTTTGAGCCTGACCGTTGGGAAAAACGTGAGCTTGGGTATGTGGTGGATCGCATCCGGAATAGATATGGATCAGGGGCCCTTCTCCGCGCCGTCTCCTACACGGAAGCAGGAACAGCAAGGCATCGTGCCCGCCTGGTGGGCGGACATAAATCGTAAAGAATGGGGAGGTGAGAGAGTTGATCCGCGATCGAGGAAGAATCAAATGGACATCCATGATGCTCCCGGAGCATGTAAAACTCCTAAGGGATTGGGCCAAGGAAGATACACACGAAAAGAGGATCGAACTTGACGAGCAGGAGCTTGACAGGATGAATGAAGTCGTGGCGGAAGCGATGGAGTTCGCGAAGCTGGTGTCGATTACTCATTATGTGAAGTACCGTCATCAATTATTGATTGGCACCATTCACCATGTCGACTCAATGGAAGGCAAGCTGCACGTGGTCGACAGGTTTGAAGAGGTACACTATATTCCACTGGCAAGCGTTGTGGACATTCGTTTTTTTGAATGAAAAGAGAGACTTCGCGCGAAGTCTCTCTTTTCATTCAAACTACTCTTCGTCCAATATCTTTTCAGCACGAACGCAGGAATCGAATTTCCCCTTGTGTGAAGCATCGCAAAACGGCATGTTGGCAGATAAGCCGCAGCGACAAAGGGTAAACACTTGTTTGGTTGGAAACACATTCCCATCAGCATCGATCAGTTCCACATCGCCGCTAACGCGAAAAGAACCGTTATCATTCACTTTAATTTGAGCTTTTGTCATAAAAAACCACCCTTTCTAGAAAATACAAAAGAATCCCCACTATCGATAGTAAGGTGAAAAGAGCAAAAAAGCAATATTCTAAAAGGAACAAATAAAATGTGGTAGGATAAAGGGCAGAGGAGGTCATCAAATGAAAATCGAATTGACGAACGAAGCAATCCGAAAGATTCAGGATAAAATAGAAAACGAAAAAGGTCATCTCAAGCTAAAGTATGATACAGAAGGCTGTGGCTGTGTAGTGAGCGGCATTCCTACTTTATGGTTTGTCGAGCATCCCGCAGATGGTGAAGATATAGAAGTAGAAACGAACAGCTACCCGATACTCGTAGAAAAGTCAAAGATGGTCTTCCTCGATGAAGAGTTGAAAATCGACTTTTCCCAAGAAAGCAACACGTTTCAATTAAAAAGCCCCGGTCAGATCATTAATGGAAGAATGAGCTTTCTGATGTTTCCACGGGAATAGAAGTGAAAGCCTCCGGTCGGCGCCAACCGGAGGCTTTCACTGTTTTAAAAAAAATACCGCCAACCAAACGCAATAATGAATCCACAGGTGGAATACAGGAGGGTCCCAACGAAAAAAGGGGAGAGTACGGGTCTGAAAACCTGAATCGGTGAGGATAGACCGAATTTCTTTAAAAACAACATTTCCGTATTCATATTAAAACGGGAGTGATACGGGATCACCCAAGTGACAAATAGGAAGAAGACGCTTGAAATGAACAAGGCATCCTGGATGGCCATGTGGAAAAAGATATAGATGAAAAGAAGGGATAGAACTTCAAAGAAAAGGGTGAGGGAGAAAAGGAAGAGATGTTGGCGGAAGAGAGTAAGCCTATGAAGAAAACAGGTCTCAAATCTTCCCCACAAAGAAGCAAGGATCGCGATAAGCGCAATTCCTCCAAAAATATTTCCAAAGGCCAATGCGATTTCCCTCATAGAGAACCTCTCCCATTCCATGTTCTGTTTTTGCTCCTATTTTAACAGTAAATTCCATTATATGTAAAATAAAAAACGTTATTTCTCCAATAGCTCTTCAAACATCCCCGCCAAAGAAACCCCGGTTTTCCATCCATCCAAATCGCTCTCCACAGACCAGCATGCAGATAGAACTGCATGACAAAATCCATATGAGATCAACCGCTCGTAGGAGAGGGAAAGAAGGGAAGCCAAGGTCCCGGTCCTATACCGAAGCAGTTCGATGGGAGTATCCCACTTTTCCCACTCATTCAACATGAACTGAATGCAGTCATATTCTCTCTCTCCAAGCAGCCCTTTGGGATCGATGGCTGTCCAGCCTGAAGAATCAGAGTAGAGAATGTTTCCGTGATGGAGATCACCGTGAAGAAGATAGAGATCTGTGGAAGAACTCAGCAATTCCGGATAAAGGACTTCAGCTTTAGCGACGAGCTCATGAGGAATGGGGCCAGTTCCCCCGTTAAATCGTTCCCGTAACCTTCCAATTCCCTTTGACCAGGATTGAACCGTAGGATAGGTGTGGTTGCTGACAGGCTTATGCCAAAGTCGCTTGGCAGTATGGGAGAAGACAGAGAGCACCTCTTTTTCATCATTAATAGAGAGGAGGGAAGATCCCGGCATGAGGCGGTCTAAAAGAATCCAGCCTTCTTCCTTATTGAAGTCGAGCATCTTCACCATTCCCTTTCCTTGAAAATCCTGCAGAGCATGAAACTCATTGGAGAAATCACTGTTCGGATACCCGATCTTTAACACGGCGTCCCGCTCACACCCGATTTGGACCGGAATCACGAAGTTATAGCTCAGTGAAAAAGGATCACCGTAGGTTAACTGGAGTCGATTTTTTAATGACTCCATGAGTTCTTCCGTTACCGTAATCCAATCATCCCCCGCATCTCCGTACATCGTTTGCATTTTTAACCTGAAATCAGTTGGAATCATGAGACGACATCCTTTCCCTCTATAACAAATTGCTCTAAGAACCGTTGGATCAATTCCTCGTATTCTTCCGGGTTATCATTATACGACTGGGCATGGGTACCGCTGAAATCAAGGAAAAGCTCCTTTGGACCCTGTTTCTTCTCAAAAAGCTCCTTGGTCATTTGAGGAAGGATGAAATCATCGTTCTTGCTGTGAATGAATAATACGGGTTTTTGAATGTTTTGGACTACCGAAATAGGTGATAAATCCTTTAATGTGTAGCCTTGTCGCAGCTTCAGCGTACCATCCACGAGGGGGAGGAGGAATTTTGCAGGCATCTTCACTTCTGCACTCATCCGGTAGGCAAGCTGTTCACCAAAGTCGGAGAAGGGACAATCGGCAATATAAAAATCAGCCCGGTCCTCAACACTTCCGGCATAAAGAAGCAGAGTCGCAGCCCCCATGGATTCCCCGTGGATTCCGAAGAATACATCGTCCCCTTCCCGGCGGATCAGTTCATCCACGACCGCCTTCAGGTCATATTTCTCAAAGTATCCATAGCTCGTTGTCTTCCCCCCTGATTCCCCATGGCGCCTGTGGTCATAAATGACGGCGTTGAACCCCTGTTTGATGAAAAGGTTCATGTACTTGATGGAATTCCACTTGTTTTCCGTCACTCCATGGGAAAAGATCATGAATTTTTTATGAGGGTGGGGCTTCACGATTATCGCTTTAATATCATAACCGTACCGAGAAGGAATAAGGACTTCTTCTTTAGGAAGGGAGTCATACTCTTCTTCGATCAGCCGGGTCGATTCGGTTTCCCGAGCCCGGATGAAGTCATCCCCCTTTTTCGGTAAATACATAAATCGATTCGTAATATAAACCCCAAGCAGCCCGATAGAAGAAAGGGTGCCGCCGAGTATGGCCCATTTTTTTCTCATGTGTCATCACCTCAAAGGAATATCGTTTATTTTTATTGTAGCAAATAAAGGAAATAAGCGGAATTTTTGAGGATGAAAAAAAGTGCCTCAGGAAGAGACACTTCTTTTTAATCGGTGTTTAATACAGGACTTATGATTTAGCATTTTGTCCTTTAGTTGGATGAATGGCTTTATCAAGATCTTCTTTCGCCATGGTGTTTGAAACCGTATCTGCATTTGGTTTCCCTTTTTGACTGAATCCTTTATCGCGTTTTTGGCTCATGTAACTCATCTCCTTAGAGGGTATCATCTTTAGAATGCTCGAAGGAGAAAGGGCCTATGCATTAATGATTCAATTCATGGAGACGGTAGTAACCGCTTTCGATCGGGCGGCTGACATGCGGTTTAACGACTTCGATGGCATGTGCAAGCTTCTCCAGATCAATCCCTGTGATAATCCCCATGTCTTCGAGCATATACACAACATCCTCGGTTGCCACGTTTCCGGTCGCACCGGGAGCGAAAGGGCAGCCCCCAAGCCCGCCGGCACTTGTATCGAAGCGGTCGATCCCCGCTTGAAGGGACGCCAGGATATTCGCCAGGGCCATTTTGCGGGTGTCATGGAAATGTGCTGTCAGTAATGTATGAGGTAATTCCTGCTTCAACCTTGTAAAAAGATGATACGCTTCAGACGGATTGGCACGGCCGATCGTATCGGCGACGCTCAGTTCATCCACTCCCAAAGAAACAAATCGCTTACAAAGTGAAAGAGTGTCAAGAGGCTTGACCCTCCCTTCATATGGACAGTAGAAAGCGGTAGAAATGCAGGCTCTCACGAAATAGCCCTTTTCTTTTAACTCTGTAATAAGCGGCGCAAGGTCTTTAAGGGCTTCATCCGTTGTCTTATTGATGTTTTTTTGATTGAACGTGTTGCTCACGCCAACAAACACTGCGACAGACCGGCAGCCTGTTTCGTAAACCCGTTCCATCCCCTTTTTATTAGGAGCAAGTACCATATCGCGTGAATTCAGTGTCATGCAGGAATCGACAATGTCACTCGCATCCTGCATTTGTGGAACCCATTTCGGGGACACAAACGAAGTCAGTTCCATTTCGTTGATTCCCGATTGTTTCAAACGAAGGATAAATTCTTTTTTAACATCCGTCGGGACAAAATTCTTCTCATTTTGTAAGCCGTCTCTCGGACCTACTTCGATAATCGTAGCTTTTTTAGGTAAATTCATAATTTCCCTCCCTCTTTCATTTTAAGAAAATTTCGACATATAAATCAATATAAAAATTTTTTGACAAATTTAGAGGAATTTAACCGCTTACATAGAATGAGTTAAAGTGGAACTGTTTTCAGGAAGTAACGAATAGGCAAGCACATCAGTCAGAAGAGAAAGGGAGGAAGAAAGATGTCGAATGAAGTTGTCATTGTGAGTGCAGTACGCACAGCCATCGGAAGCTTTAACGGATCTTTAAAAGGTATTTCCGCTCCGGAACTTGGAGCGATCGTGATTAAAGATGCCCTTGAAAAGGCTGGTTTAAGCGGTAGTGATGTGGATGAAGTGATCATGGGGAATGTGTTGCAGGCAGGATTGGGTCAAAATCCCGCCCGTCAAGCATCCATCAAAGCAGGACTGCCTGAGCAGGTACCTGCCATGACGATAAATAAAGTATGTGGATCAGGATTAAAAACGGTTCATCTCGCAACGCAGGCAATCCTCGCAGGGGATGCTGACATCATCGTTGCAGGTGGAATGGAAAATATGAGTCAGGCTCCATATTTACTGCAGGGAGCAAGGGAAGGTTACAAAATGGGGGACCAGAAAGTCGTCGACAGCATGATATCAGACGGCTTATGGTGTGCCTTTAATGATTACCATATGGGTGTGACGGCAGAGAATCTATGTGACCGTTACTCTCTGACAAGAGAAGAACAGGACGAATTCGCTGCATGGAGTCAGCAGAAAGCTGCTGCTGCCATCGAATCCGGCCGATTCGATGATGAGATCGTTCCGGTTTCCATTCCGCAACGAAAAGGGGATCCCATCGTGTTCAGTCAGGATGAGTTCCCGCGTAAAGGCTCAACTGCCGAGAAGTTATCTGGACTTCGGGCTGCCTTCAAAAAAGATGGCTCTGTGACAGCCGGCAATGCATCGGGCATCAATGATGGAGCAGCTGCTGTTGTCGTCATGTCCAGGAAGAAAGCAGACGAACTTGGCATCACGCCTCTAGTGACGATCAAAGGGAACGCAAATGCAGGTGTGGATCCAAGCGTCATGGGAATCGGACCTGTGGCCGCGGTGAAGAAAGTATTGGAAAAAACAAAGATGACAATTGAGGACATGGAATTAATTGAAGCAAATGAAGCATTCGCTGCTCAATCATTAGCCGTGGATAAGGAACTTCAGTTCAAGAAAGATGCCCTGAATGTGAATGGGGGAGCCATTGCTCTAGGTCATCCGATTGGAGCCAGTGGAACACGAATTCTGGTGACGTTGATCCATGAAATGAAAAAAAGAGGCGTTCAAAACGGATTGGCTACCCTTTGTATCGGTGGTGGACAGGGAGTAGCAACAGTTGTTGAACTTCATAAATAAGAAATTGAAAAAATCCAAATTCGAGGAGGGAATACAATGAAAGAAGTATACACGTCATACGACGAAGCCGTGGCAGACATCCACGATGGAGCCACATTAATGGTTGGAGGATTCGGTCTGTGCGGGATCCCTGAAAAGCTCATCCTTGCCCTTGTGAAAAAGGGTGTGAAAAACCTGACCGTCATTTCAAATAACTGTGGTGTAGACGACTGGGGACTGGGTTTATTACTGCAAAATAAGCAGATTGATAAAATGATAGGTTCATATGTCGGGGAAAACAAAGAATTTGAGAGACAGGTTTTATCGGGAGAGCTTGAGGTGGAACTCGTTCCTCAAGGCACTCTTGCGGAGAAAATCCGTGCAGGTGGTGCAGGGATCCCTGCCTTCTACACGCCTGCAGGTGTCGGGACGCCGGTAGCGGAAGGAAAAGAAACACGGACATTCAATGGGAAAGAATATTTACTAGAAGAAGCCTATACGGCAGACTTCTCGCTTGTACGGGCGTGGAAGGCCGACAAGATGGGGAATCTGATTTATAACAAAACGGCTCAAAACTTTAATCCGATGATTGCAGCTGCCGGGAAAGTGACGATCGCCGAAGTCGAGGAGCTTGTTGAAATCGGTGACATCAATCCGAATGAAGTCCACACACCAAGCATCTATGTTCAGCGCCTGATTCAGGCCGAGCAGGAGAAGCGCATTGAAAGAAGAACAGTAAAGCAAGCATAGGAAGGAGAGTGGAACGGAATGGAGCGTGCCAAAATGCGTGAAAGAATAGCAAGAAGAGCAGAAAAGGAAATTGAAGATGGTTTCTATGTCAATTTAGGAATCGGGATGCCTACACTGGTGGCCAACTATATAACAGAAAACAAACAGGTTGTCCTTCAATCGGAAAATGGATTACTCGGTATAGGCCCTTATCCGGGGGAAGACGAAGTGGATGCCGACCTTATCAACGCCGGAAAAGAGACTGTCACAGCGATTCCGGGCTCCTCTTACTTTGATAGCTCTGAGTCATTCGGAATGATACGAGGAGGGCATATCGATATCGCCATCCTCGGAGGAATGGAAGTAGCCGAAAACGGGGACCTTGCCAACTGGATGATTCCGGGGAAGATGATTAAAGGAATGGGCGGAGCGATGGATCTCGTCCATGGGGCCAAGCGTATCATCGTCATCATGGAGCATGTCAATAAGGCGGGTGAGAGCAAGATCCTGAAGGAATGCACGTTGCCATTGACAGGTAAAGGCGTTGTGCACCGCATCATCACGGATCGTGCCGTGATGGATGTAACGGAGGAAGGATTACTCCTCCGTGAAGTGGCAAACGGCTTCTCGGTGGAAGATATCCAATCATCCACGGATGCCAAGCTGATCATCGGGGAAGATGTGAAACTCGAAGCCTATTGATGTAAACAGCCGGTTAGGAGGAGGTGTATTCCCCCTTTTAACCGGCTTTTTTTGAGCCTGACTTTTGACTAAAATCATAAAAAGAATTATAACTATGACAGATAGGGGGAATCAGGACATGTCTAAGAAAAAGAAACAGGAAGCAGAAATGACGTTAAAAAACTCAATCAGTGGCGACCTCTTTGAACAATTGAAAGAAAAGAAAGCAGAGCTTGAAAAGGTAGAGTCTGTGAAGAAGGAAGAAGAGCGACTCCGGAAAATAGAAGAGAAGAAACAGCGTGAGAAAAATAAAAGCTTTGAAGAGTTGTTAAATGAAAGCAATATGAATTGGAAGAATTACAAGGATTGATGAGGGATGTAAAAGTGGTGCCTCATCAAGCTGTCTGGAAAGAGACATTTGAAAAGGAAAAACGCATCCTGACTAAGCTTCTTCCCGATGCAGCCATTCATCATATAGGGTCGACTTCCGTACCGGGATTAGCCGCTAAACCGATCATAGACATATTAATTGAAGTGCCCGACTTCGAGGGTGTTGATTACCTGACAGACGAATTCAATCAACTGGATTTTGTGGGGAAAGGTGAGAATGGCATCACGAATCGCCGCTATTTTTATAAGGGAGAAGGTAATGAGAGAGCCGTCCATCTTCACATTTTCCCTTATGGAATTCATCATGTGATCAGGCACATAGCGTTTCGCGATTATTTAAGAGAGCATGACGGGGAAGCCCGACGGTATGGTGAACTGAAGTCAATGCTTGCAAAGAAGTTCCCGCAGGATATGGAGGGCTACATTCAAGGGAAAGATCAATTTGTGAAGGACCTTGAGAAAAAGGCGTTAAGCTGGCATGAAAATAATAAGCGGGCAGGGAATTAAGAAACCCTGACCCGCTTAGTTTTCATTCAATCTCTGTGTTGCTCATATCGTGATAATTTTGTTAATTGTTTTAGCATCTCAAGCTCATTGGAAGATAGGGGTCCTGAATTGACAGCATCGACGTTTTCCTGAAGCTGTTGAACAGAACTTGCTCCAGGGATGACAGCAGCCACCGGCTCATGAGCGAGAATATATTGAAGGGCAAGTTCGTTCATTGAACGGTTGTCCCCCATTTTTCCATGGATGGACTTCAGAGTTTCTTCAAGCTCTTGATAAGAATAGTCCAGATAGCCATCCTCTTTCATTTTGGCGGATGCTTTGGAAAGCATCTTTTCAGAAAGAAGCCCTTTAGCCAAAGGACCTCGTGCCACGATGCTCACCTTATTTTCATCCAGGAGGTCCATCCATTCTTCCGGTCGGCGATCGAGCAGGCTGTACTGCATCATCACGCTCTCAATGGAAGCAGAAGTCAAGAAACGTTTGATGACATTCGGCCGGATGGAAGAAATGCCATAATAGCGAATCAGCCCTTCTTTCTTCAATTCTTCAAAAGCTTCGATCGTTTCTTCGAAATGGTCTTCAATCGTCCCTCCGTGAAGCTGATAAAGATCAATATAGTCGACTTTCAGGCGGGAAAGACTGTCCTTAACGGCAGACTTGATATACGATTTGGAAGGGTCCCAGCGCCAGCCGTCTTCCACGTCATCCCAGCGGTTCCCGACTTTAGTTGCCAGAATGATATCGCCCCGCACCTCAGAGATGGCTTTACCGACGATTTCCTCATTTTGGCCAAAGTCGTATAAATCAGCGGTATCAAGATAGTTGATTCCATTATCTAAAGCATGTTTCACAATGTCCTTGGCTGCACTTTCTTCGGTTCCAAGGGACATACAGCCGAGCCCCATTTTTGATACATGTAAAGCGGAGTTACCTATTTGTCTTTTTTCCATAGTATCCGTCCTTTCGACATTAGCACTCTCTATTATATTAACGAAAGTGAGGACGAATAAACAAAGAAAACGGCTGCCTTCAACGATTGGCTTCGATCCATTCCTTTACCGTGGCGTAGTGTTGATTATATTGCTTCAGCTTTGCCTTGATTTCCCAAGCTTTACCTACCAGGATGATCCGGTCTTTTTCAGCGATCACCTTCAAGGGTTTTCACCTCGATCCTAGAATTGGATATGGTAAAATGTATGAGGACAAGGTGGATGACAGAACAAGGAGAGTTGAATGATGAAAAAATTTGAAGAAAAAACACTCAACACGGAAAGTATCTATCAAGGAAAGATCATTGATCTTCAAGTGGATGAAGTGGAGCTTCCAAATGGGAAAACATCCAAGAGGGAACTCATTAAGCATCCTGGGGCCGTGGCGGTCATTGCGTTAACACCGGAAGGGAAATTGGTGATGGTGGAGCAGTATCGTAAAGCTCTGGAGAAATCCATTATTGAAATTCCTGCAGGGAAGCTTGAGCCGGGGGAAGAACCTGATAAAACGGCCCTTCGTGAGCTGGAAGAAGAAACGGGATATGGATGCGGGGATCTTGAACATTTGATTTCGTTTTATACGTCACCGGGATTTGCCGATGAACTTGTCCACTTATATGTGGCTCGCGACCTTTATTCCATTCAGGAGTCAAGAGAGACGGATGAGGATGAATTTGTCGAATTAATTGAAGTGACAGTGGAGGAAGCCCTCCAGCTCATAAAAGAACAGCGGATTTATGATGCGAAAACGGCTTATGCGGTTCAGTATTTGCAGCTGCAGAAGCTTATGGGATAAGAAATGAATGAAGCTGGACTCCGTTTGAGAAGGAGTCTGGCTTTTGTTTGGATGGAAAGGGTAAAATGCGCAATTGAACCTGATTTTGACGCAATTAATAAAAATATGACACAATTACTTTGGATTATGACGCAATTAGGACTTCCTGTCCGGCTTTGTACAAAATAACTGCCCCCATGTGTAAGGGCATATTCTATCAATCTTCTATCTTCAATTGAAAAAAGACCTTAAGTAACTCCTAATACAAAATTAAAGGTCAAATTTTCAAAAATAAGAGAGATAAATCATAAATACACAAGCTCTCCCATATCTCAATCACCTCAACCTCAACCACATACCCAGACCGGTCAAACAACCGGCCTGACTTCCATGCAGTAATCAAATCTCAATCAGATCACCAGGAACAAGGGAATATACACACGTATCCCGTCCATCAATCCCGTTCTCATCAAGGTGATCATTCCTAAAGAGACCCTCAAGCTTGAATCCCAGCCTCTCAGGCACCTTCCGTGAGGCAGAATTTCTCTCATCACAACGAATTTCCACCCTTCTGCAGGAAAGATCATTCAGAGCAAAACGGGTCAGCGCCTTCACAGCTTCAACGATATATCCCTTCTTTGTGTGTTTCGTGTGAAGCCAATATCCGATTTCCACTTTAGGTACGTCCCAATCAATGCGGTGAAGTCCCGTGGAACCGATGAATTCATTCGTTTCTTTCAAATAGATATGTAGCCGGATATCGGTCTTTTTAATGAACTCTGCATAAGATTCCCGGACACCGGCCTCGACTTCTTCAAGGGTGCTTTCTTTCCGGGCGAAGGGGAGCCATGGTTTTAACTCATTTCTCGAATCAGAAATGGCACGAAACACATCTGAGCCGTCACCAGGCATGCATGGCCGAATATAAAGGCGTCGAGTTTCAATTCTGGAGGGGAATTCGATTAAACTTGGTTTATGCATTCTATATTCCTCCTATTCAAGTTTCTATGATTATACGTTTATCCCTATAGAAGTTCAATAGAATAGAATAAACGTGTACTACCGTACATATAGATTAGTAATCGATATCTAGGAGGAGCACTGTGATGCGTAAAAAAATATCAAATTCAAATCCACTCGTTCAACATGTACAAGCACATTCCTCAATCTATTTATTTATCATAACGCTGTTTTTAATGGGAATCATTTTTGGTGCCATTGTCGTTAATTCCTTGTCTTTTGCCCAAAAGGAGGACCTGTATTTTTATTTGAGTAAGTTCTTCAGTGAAATGGAGGATGGGAGTATGACGTCTTCAGAAGAACTTTTCCGTCAGAGCTTCCTTCATAATGTGAAGTATCTAGGGTTGATGTGGCTCCTTGGCATTTCAATCATCGGACTTCCCCTCATCTTTGTTCTATTATTCATGAAAGGTGTCGTGGTTGGTTTTTCCGTAGGATTCCTTGTGAATCAAATGAGCTGGAGCGGGTTTTTATTATCTTTTGTGAGCATATTGCCACAAAACATCATCATTATACCTGCATTCATCTTCATCGGGGCGATCAGTGCGAACTTCTCCCTTACATTGATACGAAAGATTTTTATGAGGCATACCTCATCCATGCAGTTCCAGATGATCCCTTTTCTGTCCAGATACGTCATCTTCATGGTGGTGGCAATCGGGATCGTCACCGTCGCCGCTAGTATTGAAGCTTATCTTTCTCCTAATTTAATGGAAGCGGTCATATCGAAATTGAAGTGAAATGGTTCTTATGTAAGAATCATTTCATTTGTTTGATTATAATTATTTTATTTTGCTTCTTCCTCCCTTTTTGATATAATAGTAAAGACATTGACGAGGGAGGAAGGGACTATGGAAAGCCGCATTGAACGAATCAAAAAACAGCTTCATTCTGCCAGCTACAAGCTTACGCCACAGCGTGAAGCAACGGTACGCGTGTTATTGGAACATGAAGAAGACCACCTCAGCGCCGAAGATGTATACCTCCTCGTTAAGGAAAAATCTCCGGAAATTGGACTGGCAACCGTATATCGTACATTGGAATTGTTATCTGAACTGAAAATTGTGGATAAAATCAATTTTGGCGATGGTGTATCGCGATATGATCTCAGACAAGAAGGGGCAGCCCACTTCCATCACCATTTAGTATGTATAGAATGTGGAGCGGTCGATGAAATCCAAGAAGATCTTTTGGAAGATGTGGAAACGATTGTCGAACGTGATTGGAAGTTTAAAATAAAAGATCACCGACTCACCTTTCATGGGATTTGTTCCAGATGCCATGATAAAGATGAAAATCCAGAAGAATAAGAAGATGCCTGAAAGCCTTAAAGACCCCTGTGTTGTTTCTCATCCGGAAACATCCCATACATACTCTTTAAGGCTTTTTTTCATACTTACATAGAATTTTTCGCAGTTTCTGACTCCATAAGGTATAAAACGATTCAAAATCGTCATAGCTTGTATTAATAGGCCAGCGAATATGGAGGATGACAGAATGATTAAAGGGGTCCAAATGGTATGGCAGACCATTAAGGTGTTTATTTTATTTACGGGATCAACGATTTTGTTTTACTATGGTATTATGTGGATCAGTGAAGAGTACGAAGGCTATCACAGGTATGATGAGCCCGAGGGAGCAGCGGTAAAGGTATATTCTTCCGTCACAGATGAAGAAAGCCATTGGTATGACCGATTATTATTTTTTTATATGAACGGGGAGTAATGCAGTGTGGAAGACCATATTCAAGATTTCATGCACTTTCTAATAGTAGAAAAAGGGCTGGCCAAAAATACGATCGAGTCGTATCAGCGTGATTTAAAGAACTATAGCTTATATTTAACGAAGGTGGAAGAAGTAGAGGAACTGAACGCCGTATCAAGGGTGAATATCCTTCAATTTCTTGGCCATTTGAAAAGTCAGGGAAAGTCATCTAAAACCGTCGCCCGTCATGTAGCATCCATCCGGTCCTTTCATCAATTCCTTTTGAGGGAAAAGACGACGGAACAGGATCCGACGGTGCATATCGAGACGCCGAAGACTGAAAGGACACTACCTAAGATTTTAAGTATCGCTGAAGTGGAAGCCTTGCTTGAAGCCCCTGAAGAATCCACTCCGTTAGGGATGAGAGACAAGGCTATGCTTGAAATCCTATATGCGACCGGTATCAGGGTGAGCGAGCTCATCCAGCTTAAATTGGATGATGTCCATTTGACGATGGGGTTTGTCCGATGCATCGGAAAAGGGAATAAAGAGAGGATTATCCCGATCGGTCAGACGGCCATGAGTGTCCTTGAGAAATACTTAGGCGATGCACGGCTGAAATTACGAAGCCAGAAGCACCGAGATGATCATCTCTTTTTGAATCATCATGGTAAAGGTCTAACAAGACAAGGATTTTGGAAGAACCTGAAGGCTCTTGCCAAGAAAGCCAATATAGAGAAAGATTTGACGCCTCACACTCTTCGTCATTCATTTGCCACTCATTTATTGGAGAATGGGGCAGATCTCAGGGCGGTCCAGGAAATGCTCGGGCATGCAGATATTTCCACCACCCAAATTTATACACATGTAACGAAAACGCGATTAAAGGATGTCTATTCGCAATTCCATCCAAGAGCTTAATAGTATGAGGGGAGATTCCATAAAGAAATTACGATTCTTTAAGGGATCTCTCTTGTTTTTTTTGAATGGGAAAAGTAGAATATAGATGTCAGACTTCTGACGTTAAATCCTGTCGATTGCTATAAAGCAGATAAGGGTATGATACGATTGAAGATCGAAAATGTAACCGCTTTTTTAAAAAAGGATCATATATAGGAGGTTTGCTTGAATGAGTAATTATACATACAAACGGATTCACTTGATTGTAATGGATTCTGTCGGTATCGGGGAAGCACCCGATGCAGAACTATTCAACGATAAGGGATCGGATACCATTGGCCACATTGCTGAGCATATGAACGGGCTCAACATGCCGAATATGGGAAAACTCGGGCTTTCAAATATTAAAGAAGTGAAGGGTATTGAAAAGGCCGACAAGCCCCTTGCTTATTTCACAAAAATGCAGGAAGCATCTGTCGGGAAAGACACGATGACAGGTCACTGGGAAATCATGGGCCTTAATATCGATAAACCGTTCAAGACGTACCCGGATGGTTTTCCTGAAAAACTCATTCAAAGACTTGAAGCTGAAACGGGCAGGACGATCATTGGAAACAAGCCTGCGAGTGGAACTGAAATCATTGAAGAGTTAGGCAAAGAACATATGGAAACAGGGGCTCTGATTGTCTATACTTCAGCTGACCCTGTCTTACAGATCGCTGCTCATGAAGACATCATCCCGATTGAGGAACAGTATAAGATCTGTGAAATTGCCCGTGAAATCACGAAAGAAGAGGAATACCTGGTGGGACGGGTGATTGCCCGTCCATTCGTCGGGGAGCCGGGAGCGTTTAAACGCACATCCAATCGCCATGACTATGCGTTAAAACCCTTTGACCGTACCGTTATGAATGAATTGAAAGATTCCGGCTTTGATGTGATCGCCATTGGCAAAATATCAGACATTTATAATGGTGAAGGGGTGACCGAATCCATTCGGACGAAGCATAACATGCACGGAATGGATGGACTCGTTGAATCATTCGATCAAGACTTCACTGGCTTAAGCTTCCTGAATCTTGTTGACTTCGACGCGTTATATGGACATCGTCGCGATCCAGAAGGATATGGGAAGGCGTTGGAAGAATTTGATGCACGCCTGCCTGAAGTGTTCGAGAAAATGACAGAAGATGATCTTCTTATCATTACAGCCGATCACGGGAACGATCCTACCGCTCCAGGAACAGACCATACGAGGGAGTATGTTCCACTTCTCGTATATTCAAAGCGTTTTGATGTAGGGAAAGAACTTCCTGTATCTGAAACATTCGCAGATATCGGGGCAACAGTTGCAGATAACTTCAATGTTAACATGCCGAAGTTCGGCCAAAGCTTCTTGACGAAATTAAAATAAAAAATACGAGTAGGAGAGGGATGAAGCTGAACGAAAGGCTCATTTCCTCCTCTTTACGTTGAAAAGGAGTAAAGAAAATGAATTACGAAAATATCCAAAACGCAGCCAATCATTTGAAAAATCAATATACAGGACAGCCGAAGGTCGGATTGATCCTGGGATCCGGACTTGGTGTCCTTGCTGATGAAATCCAAAACTCGGTGAAAATCCCTTATAAGGAGATTCCGGACTTCCCCGTTTCAACGGTTGCCGGTCATGCCGGGCAATTAGTGTTTGGCCAATTAGCGGGGCAGGAAGTCGTAGCCATGCAAGGGCGCTTTCACTATTATGAGGGATATGGTTTTGATAAAGTGACATTCCCTGTTCGTGTAATGAAGGAACTTGGCGTCGAGGTATTGATTGTGACCAATGCAGCCGGTGGAGTGAATGAAAGCTTCCAGGCAGGGGATTTGATGCTGATTTCAGATCATATCAACAATATGGGCGGCAATCCTCTAATTGGAGCGAATGACTCCCGCTTGGGGCCAAGATTCCCTGATATGTCAGAAGCGTATTGTAAAGATCTTCGTCAAAAAGCGAAAGCAATCGCAAAGACACTATCCATTGAAGTGCAGGAAGGTGTTTATGTAGGAAATACAGGCCCTACTTATGAAACGCCTGCTGAAGTTCGCCTTGCACGCACCCTTGGCGGTGATGCAGTCGGGATGTCAACGGTACCGGAAGTCATCGTGGCCCGTCATGCAGGAATTAAAGTACTGGGAATTTCATGTATTTCAAATATGGCTGCAGGAATTTTGGATCAGCCTCTTTCCCATGATGAAGTCATGGAAACGACGGAAATGGTCCGCGCCAATTTCCTTTCATATGTGAAAGAAATCGTGAAATCATTATAAAAACTGATTCAGAAAAATTGAAAAGAGTGGGTGACAACAATGAGAATGGTTGACTTAATAGAGAAGAAGCGTGAAGGAAAAGAGTTATCTACTGAAGAAATCAAATTCATCGTGGAAGGGTATACGGACGGAAGCATCCCTGATTACCAGGTGAGTGCCTTGACGATGGCCATTTTCTTTAAAGATATGAGTGATAGAGAAAGAGCGGACCTGACGATGGCCATGGTTGAATCAGGGGATCAGATTGATTTGTCCGCCATTGAAGGGATTAAAGTCGATAAGCACTCCACTGGTGGAGTAGGTGACACAACGACACTTGTACTTGGACCGCTTGTGGCATCTGTTGGTGTCCCAGTAGCGAAGATGAGTGGAAGAGGCCTTGGTCATACAGGAGGTACAATCGACAAGCTGGAATCCGTAGAAGGCTTCCACGTGGAAATTGAAAACGATGAGTTCATCCGTTTGGTGAACAAGAATAAACTTGCTGTCATCGGTCAAAGTGGCAACTTGACGCCTGCTGATAAAAAGTTGTACTCGTTGCGTGACGTAACGGCAACGGTCAACAGCATTCCGTTGATTGCAAGCTCGATCATGAGTAAAAAGATCGCAGCTGGTGCAGATGCCATCGTCCTTGACGTGAAAACGGGTGCTGGTGCCTTCATGAAGACACTTGATGATTCGAAGAACCTGGCTAAAGCAATGGTGAACATCGGGAACAACGTGGGAAGAAAAACGATGGCGGTCATTTCCGATATGAGCCAGCCCCTTGGATATGCCATCGGGAACGCCCTTGAGGTGAAGGAAGCGATCGATACATTAAAAGGGGAAGGTCCTGAAGATTTAACGGAACTGTGTCTGACTCTTGGAAGCCACATGGTATTACTGGCAGAGAAAGCTTCAACGTTAGAAGAAGCAAGAGCGTTATTACAACAAGCGATTGAAGACGGATCGGCTCTTGAGAATTTCAAGGTATTCCTTGAGTCACAAGGCGGAGATCCTTCTGTGGTGGATGAACCATCCAAGCTTCCTCAAGCAAAGTACAAGATCGAGCTTGAAGCGAAACACGATGGGTATGTTTCTGAAATCGTGGCCGATGCTGTCGGAACAGCTGCCATGTGGTTGGGAGCGGGCCGTGCAACAAAGGATTCTGTCATCGACCTGGCTGTTGGTCTTGAACTTCGTAAAAAGATCGGAGATGCCGTCAAAGCCGGTGAATCACTTGCTACCATTTACAGCAACGATGAAAACATCGACAACGTGAAAGAAAAATTATATGAAAGCATTAAAGTAACATCTGAACATGTGGAAGCACCTACATTGATTCATACTGAAATCACGGGTTGATATTTAGTTTTAACAAAGCCTTTGCCGAAGGGATATTCTCCTTTGGCAGGGGTTTTTTTGTTGGATTTAAATAGAGTGAGGGGATGTAATTTTCCATTTATTGTAATAAAGCGCGATTATTGAAGAAAATGACGCAATAATTCTAAAAATGACGCAATCGCCGATGAAAATGACGCAATAAAATTAAAAATGACGCAATCACCAATGAAAATGACGCAATTCATAAGAACGGTAGCTTTTTTAAGCATGCAAACCCCAACTGAAGCAGTCTATAATACCAAATCCTCAAGCAAAATAATCATTTCTCATATTCCGAATTCACATTTTTTTCAAATAACCGATACCCTTTTTCTTCAACAAACCACCATTTTACACCTAGCTCCTCCCCCGCCTCTACTTTTTTACCAATGTTTGTATAAAAATGATGAGGATGGAAAAAATGGATCTATGAGTATTGAAATTATAACGAGATTTTGATTGGAGGACAGTTGGATGAAACGTTTAGCGTATATAATGGTGACATTTGTTTTGACAGCTTTTCTTTTTCCTTCGATGGGGTTTGCACAGGAAAAGAAATCCGAATTGGCAGATGTAGCGAAATCAGCAATACTAATCGAGCGTGACACAGGAGCGGTACTATACGAAAAGAACAGTCATGAAAAGCTGGCACCTGCGTCCATGACAAAGATCATGACTATGACTTTGATCATGGAAGCCCTTGAAAAAGGTCAAATAAAGTGGGAAGACAAAGTTCGAGCAAGTGAATACGCTGCTTCAATGGGAGGATCCCAGATATTCCTGGAGCCGGGTGAAAGCATGTCTGTCGAAGAAATGTTGAAGGGGATTGCCATTGGATCTGCCAATGACGCCTCTGTAGCCATGGCTGAGCATATCGCAGGCAGTGAAGAAGCCTTCGTTGAGAAGATGAACAAAAAGGCGAAGGAGCTCGGATTAAATGAAACTCATTTTAAAAATCCGACAGGTTTACCTTCCAAAGATCATTACAGTTCGGCACATGATATGTCCATGATGGCGAAGGAGCTTTTAAAATATGAAGGGATCACAAAATTCACGGGCAGTTATGAATCCTATTTACGTGAAGGTTCGGATAAAAAATTCTGGCTTGTGAATACGAATAAATTGGTCCGCTTCTATGACGGTGTAGACGGATTGAAAACAGGTTTCACGAATGAAGCGAAATATTGTCTTACAGCAACGGCTAAGAAAGACAATATGAGAGTGATCGCCGTCGTTTTCGGTGCTCCAACGCCGAAAGAACGGAACAATGAGGTCAGTAAAATGCTTGATTATGCCTTCAATCAGTATTCAACCAAGCCTCTATTCAAAAAAGGTGACAGCCTGGCCAAGGTGAAGGTGTCCAAAGGGAAAGATAACAAAGTCGAAGCAGTGACGGATGAGCCGATTTCGCTCCTGGCCCAAAAAGGAGAAAAATTGGATGGAATCAAACAAAAGGTCACTCTATCCAAAGATTTAAAAGCTCCCATTCATAAAGGGGATAAAGTCGGTACACTCGTGGTGACGAATAAAGGGAAAAAAGTAGTGGAAAGTACCCTCGTTGCCAAGAAAGATGTAAACGAAGCCAGCTGGTGGGAACTATACAAAAAATCCTTCGGGCTTTTCACAAAGGTCGGGAAATAAACCCGAAAATAACCTCTAATTATGACGAATTCCTTCTAGTTTTGTCATGGAGAAGGAATTTACTAAAAGAATAGCGAAATGACTCACTATACGACAGAGAAGGAGGCTTTCTGATAGTGAGTCTTGCTATTAACTTAGAAGTCAAAAAAGATGTACTATGTGTCCGTTTAAGTGGTGAGTTGGATCATCATACTGCCGATGAGCTCAGGGAAAAAGCTTCGAATCTGATTGAAAGTGAGAATGTGAAGCATATCATTTTGAATTTAGAGGAATTAAGCTTTATGGATAGTTCAGGTTTAGGTGTCATTTTGGGAAGATACAAGCAGATCAAGCAAAAGCATGGAGAAATGGTGGTATGTGCGATTTCCCCTTCTGTAAACCGATTATTTGAAATGTCAGGGCTGTTTAAGATCATTCGTCTTGAACCATCTGAAGAAAATGCATTACAAAGATTGGGGGTCGCATAACATGAGAAATGAAATGAACATTCAATTCAGTTCTTTAAGCCAAAATGAGTCTTTTGCCCGGGTGACTGTTGCATCATTTATAGCCCAGCTGGATCCGACCATGGATGAATTGACCGAAATCAAGACCGTCGTCTCGGAAGCCGTTACCAATGCAATCATTCATGGATACGATAACAGGCCGAATGGGACAGTGTATATTTCTGTAATCATGGAAGAAAATAGATTTATTGATATGACCATTCGCGATGAAGGAATCGGGATCGGAGACGTTGAGGAAGCCCGTCAACCTCTATTCACGTCCAAACCTGAGCTTGAACGTTCTGGAATGGGCTTTACCATTATGGAGAATTTCATGGATGAAATAGAAGTGTCATCACACCCAGGTACAGGCACCACGGTTAGATTGAAGAAGCACTTGACCAATAGTAAAGCGCTATGCAATTAAGGAGTCGTGCCCATGGATGTCGAAGTGAAAAATGAAAAGGAACAGCCTTTTTTGAAGGATCACGAGGTGAAAGAGCTGATTAAGAAAAGCCAGGGTGGCGACCAAAGCGCAAGGGACATAATCGTCCAGAAGAACATGCGCCTCGTATGGTCCGTCGTCCAACGCTTTCTAAATCGGGGATATGAGCCGGATGATCTCTTCCAAATAGGCAGTATCGGGCTGCTGAAATCAGTGGATAAGTTTGATTTAACCTACGATGTCAAGTTTTCGACTTACGCTGTCCCGATGATCATCGGGGAAATCCAGCGATTCATCCGGGATGACGGGACGGTCAAGGTGAGTCGCTCACTGAAGGAAATGGGAAACAAAATCAGGAAAGCGAAGGATGAGCTCTCGAAGAAATTCGGCAGGGTTCCGACCGTCAGTGAGCTTGCGGAGCATCTTGAATATTCCGTTGAAGAGGTCATCATGGCCCAGGAAGCGAGCCGTGCCCCTTCCTCGATCCATGAAACCGTGTATGAAAATGATGGAGATCCCATCACGCTTTTAGATCAAATCGCTGATAATACGGATAACAAATGGTTTGACAAGATTGCTTTAAAGGAAGCCATCCGAGAACTTGATGACCGGGAGCGTCTGATAGTCTATTTAAGGTACTATAAAGATCAGACCCAATCAGAAGTAGCAGACCGGCTGGGTATATCACAGGTACAGGTATCGAGGCTGGAGAAGAAGATATTACAAACGATGAAAGATCATATGCACACAGAGTCATAAATGAAATACCCTTGTTGGTTCAATTACCTTTGAACCAACAAGGGTGTTTTTTTATTGACAATCATTTGAAATTTTCTCCAATGCGAATAGCGTCAGTCCTTCTGGTTCGGTACCATTCCTCTCACTCGAGCGATTGATTCATCCCTTCCACCAAATGGTCATTACATAAATAAATTACGTTAATCCATACTATTGGTACGAAGGGAAAATCATGTTTTCAGGAAGTGAACTGCATGGAAGGTATCTTGTATATACGCTTACGCCATCGAGTGCAGGTAAGGGAAGAGAGCATGGTCAAGCTTTCTCAGTTGGCTCAAATCATAGCACCTGATGAGGTCGTGGAGGATATAAAGGATATCCCGATTCACCAGGTGACCCCCTCAGATAAAAACATTATCGTAGTGGATATCATGAGAGTCATAAGGGAAGTATGCAAAGAGCATTCGGGCCTGGATATACAGACGATCGGGCCCACACAGAGCATCATTGAAGTGATCTATGAGAAAAAGAAAGTCTCTCTCCCGTTATTCATTGGCGTGTGGTTACTATTATTCATCGGTGCGGCCCTGGCGATTATGAATTTCCATGAGGATGTAAGTATGAGAGAAGTTCATCAAAGGCTGTATCATTTTGTGACAGGAGGAGTGGATCCTCATCCTTTATTGTTCCAGGTTCCCTATTCATTTGGTTTAGGTCTTGGAATGGTCTTGTTTTTCAATCATGTGTTTCGAAAAAGACTCAATGAAGAGCCCAGCCCTCTCGAGGTCGAAATGTTTAACTACCAGCAGGACTTAGATCAATATGTCATCATGCACGAAAATAAAGAAAGTCAGAAGAAACTAGATGACCATTAATGTATTGATCACCGTATTCATCGGATTCGCTGGTGGACTGGCAGTGGGCTCAGGGTTTGTCGCTTTTTTAACTGTATTGGGAATCATTCCGCGATTAACCCAATTAACGAAAACAATGAAGATGATTCATTACTATGAAATGGCTGTCATTACCGGCGCCCTCACAGGAGGGTTCATCAGCCTGAATGATTACACTCTCCATTTTTCCCCATTAGTCCTTATCCCAATCGGACTCATGAGTGGAGTATTCATCGGACTTTTGGCTGCCGCGTTGACGGAAGTATTAAATGTGTTTCCAATCCTCGCCAAACGAATAGGGATCGATGGTCAGATTGTGATTCTGATCATGGCCATCGTATTTGGGAAGATTTTCGGTTCACTATTTCATTGGCTCTATTTGGTACATCAATAATCAGCAAGGGGCAGGGGTTCATATGGACAATAAACGGAAAGTGATCCTGATAACAGATGGAGACGAATATGCGAAGCGTGCCATTGAGTGCGTTGCGAAAGAGTATGGGGGCAGGTGCATCTCAAGCTCTAAAGGAAATCCATCTGTACTGTCAGGACCAGAAGTCGTAAAACTGATCAAAAGAGCCAAAAACGACCCTGTCTTTGTCATGTTTGATGATAGTGGATTCATTGGGGAAGGTGCCGGTGAGCGTTCCTTAAAATATGTTGCGAATCACCCAGATGTTGAAGTCCTTGGAATCATCGCCGTTGCCAGTAAAACACGACAGGCAGAATGGACCCGTGTGGATGTGTGCATTGATAAGTTTGGAGAGTTGACGCCATATGGTGTAGATAAATTCGGCGTACCTGAAATGGACGTAGGCAGATTGACTGGTGATACCGTCTATTGCCTGGATGAACTCGTTGTCCCGGTTATAGTAGGGATTGGTGACATAGGTAAAATGGCCAAACGGGATCATTACTCACAAGGAGCCCCCATCACGAGAAAAGCAGTGGAAATCATCTTAGAAAGGAGCGGATATCATGCCTCAAAAGAAGAAGGAAACACCGATTCCTAAAGATTTAACAGTCATTGAAGATTACATGAAAAATCACGTTGGACTGAACACCAGTTTCGATATAGGTGTGCGTAAGTTGATGATATTGAAAAAAGGGGTTCATTTTTACTATATAAATGGTCTGACAGATGCATCCTATATCATTGAAATAGTAGAAGAACTCGTAGAAATCAACGACCATGAGCGGGCGACAAGCCGATTGTATGATATCGTACATAATCGTCTCGTCCATCAATCCGTGGAGCCGGTCAAAACGATCGAAGAAGCAGTGGACGAAGTGCTCTCCGGGTTAATTGCGGTCTTTGTTGAAGGCTACGAAGAAGCATTGATTGTGGATGTCCGTAGCTATCCTGGAAGGCAGCCATCGGAACCTGATACAGAGAAAGTGGTACGCGGTTCCCGTGACGGATATGTAGAGAATATCATTGTGAATACCGCATTAACCAGACGGAGAATCAGGGACCCCAGACTGAGGTTTGAAATATTTCGCATAGGGGAACGCTCTAAGACGGATATTTCCATTGCGTATATCGACGATGTGGCAAATCCAAGCCTGATTGAAGTCATCAAGAAAGAATTAAAAAGCATAAAAATTGATGGATTGACTATGGCGGACAAAACGGTGGAAGAATTTCTTGTAAAGCAGGGGTATAACCCATACCCTCTGGTCAGATACACAGAAAGAGCGGACGTTGCCGCTACTCATTTATTAGAAGGGCATGTACTGATCTTTGTCGATACGTCCCCAAGTGTCATCATCACTCCGACCACATTTTTTCATCACCTCCAGCATGCTGAGGAATACAGGCAGTCACCGGCAGTCGGTACATTTGTAAGATGGACACGCTTTGTTGGGGTGCTTGCTTCATTATTCCTTCTGCCCTTATGGTATTTATTTGTTCTAGATCCGTCGTTGCTTCCGGAAGTGATTAAGTATGTCGGTCCTCAGGAACAGACCAACATTCCTGTCATCGTGCAATTATTCATTGCTGACATGGGGGTTGAAATGTTCAGGATTGCAGCCATTCATACGCCGACGCCGCTCTCGACGGCCATGGGTTTGATTGCAGCTGTTTTAATCGGGCAAATCGCCATCGACGTCGGGCTTTTCCAGCCTGAAGTCATCTTATATGTAGCGGTAGCTTCAATCGGTACGTTTGCAACCCCAAGTTATGAATTAAGTGTAGCGAATAAGATGGCAAGGCTTCTCCTTCTGGTGGCAGTTGCTTTCTTCCATATACCTGGGTTGATGATAGGTAGCACCCTCTTTATTCTGTTTGTATCAAATATTAAGTCACTTAATACACCATATCTTTGGCCGCTCTTACCTTTCAGCCCGAAGGCATTTATGCAGATCCTTGTCAGGAAATCGGTACCGGGATCAAAAATTCGTCCAAGCATCGTCCAACCGAGAAACAAATACAAACAACCGGCTAAATCTTAGAATATTGCAACAATTCTCATTCTGTGGTAAATTACGTTGTAATAGTAGAGCATGACAGAGGGGAATGAGGAGTTTCGTGTATCTTCATGGATCAGCAAAAATCAAAAATGGGAACTTAGAGATAGGAGGGGTGAGTACCATAGAGCTGGCAGCTCAATATGGTACACCCCTTTATGTCTATGACACTAAACTTATAAGAGAGCGTGCTAGGGGCTTTAAAGAAACATTTGAATCACTTGGAGTGAAAGCGGAAGTCGCCTACGCGAGTAAAGCATTTTCCTGTATTGCGATCTTTCAAGTAATGAAGGAAGAAGGATTATCCCTGGACGTCGTTTCAGGAGGAGAGCTGTTTACTGCACTGAAGGCAGGATTTCCACCAGAGCGAATTCATTTTAATGGAAATAATAAGTCAAGAGAAGAACTGATGCTCGCCATCGAGCAAGGAATCGGCTGTATCGTCGTCGATAATTTTCATGAGTTGAAGCTTGTAAGCAAGTTATCAAGCTCACTGGAACGGTCAACAAAAGTATTGTTAAGAGTGACGCCGGGAATTGAAGCCCACACTCATGATTACATCCTTACGGGGCAGGAAGATTCGAAATTCGGCTTCGATTTAGCCAATGGTCAGGCAGAAAAGGCAATGAAAATGGCGATGGACTCTGCAGCGATTGAATTGTTGGGTCTGCACTGCCATATCGGGTCACAGATCTTTGAAACGACCGGTTTCATTCTTGCCGCCAGGAAGATCATTGAAAAGGTTGCTCAGTGGAGTTCACAGTATAACTTTCATCCGAAGGTCATTAATCTGGGTGGAGGGTTTGGAATCCGATATACGAAAGAAGATGACCCGATTCCTCCTGCTCAATATGTGAAGGAAATGATTGCTGCTGTTAAAGAAGAAGCAGAAAAATACAATTTAATGATGCCTGAGATTTGGATTGAACCCGGACGTTCTCTTGTCGGGGATGCAGGGACCAGCCTTTATACAATGGGATCACGGAAAGACGTACCAGGAATCCGTAAGTATGTAGCAATCGATGGGGGAATGAATGATAATATCAGACCTGCCCTGTATAAGGCGAAGTATGAAGCGGTCATAGCAAATAAAGCTGGCCTGGTTGAGGAAGAAACGGTTTCCATTGCAGGGAAATGTTGTGAGTCCGGGGATATGTTGATATGGGATTTACCATTGCCAATGTCAGAACCCGGAGATATTCTTGCGGTTTTCTGTACAGGTGCCTACGGGTATTCCATGGCGAATAATTACAATAGGATCCCGCGTCCCGCCGTTATATTTGTCGAGGACGGGGGAGCAAGATTAGCGGTTCAGAGGGAAACATATGATGACTTAATCAGGCTTGATGAAACGTTTTGAAGAAAAGGGGTCTAGTCTTTAAGTATATCATACTTAAAGACTACTTTTTTTGCTTCCTGGATTACATACTTTAACAATTATCGTTTTTACTATACAATAACAATGACATTAGTGAATAGGGTCAACAAAGGAGTCAGTCATGAAGATCAGTAATAGAGGATTATTCTTGCTATTAATCATTGCCGGTCTCGGGTGGGGCGTCATCTACTGGATGTTCATTGCCGGGAACTGATTGGTTTGATTTGCTTAATAAAAGTAAATTTAGTAAGATAAATAAACGTTCATATCAATTAAATTTCTAGTTTTTGTCTAAAATAGGAAATAAATAGATTAGACATAAAACATAACGAGGGGTTAATATGTTAATTCGGTATAAAAAGGCGTTTGAAAAGATTGCTATGGGATTATTATCTTTTATGCCAAATGAAAAGGATTTGAAGAAGCTTCAACAAACGATGAAGCAATACGAAACTGAAGATAATTGGCAGCTCTTTTTATGGAAAGAAGAGGACATAGTAGGATTGATCGGAGTTTACAAAACAGAAAGTACATTAGAAATTCAACATATATCAGTCAATCCATCACACCGTCACGAAGGCATCGGGAAGTCGATGGTGAAACATCTGAGGGAGATGCATTCCGAGCTCGAAGTGAAACCAAATTCAGAAACCGCTTCATTTTTTGAGAAATGTGAAGAGATGGATCCTTTAGAAGTGAATCACGAGGATTGATCTAGTGGCAGACCGCCTATAAGGGTGGTCTGCCACTTTTTTTTCTCAAGGCATTTTCCCGTTCCAAGATGACTTCAGAACGGTCTCTGAGGGAATGACGGTGAACGAGACCGGTATTGGACAGGTCACTCGGTGAGCACCAGGTGTATCCGTTATCCATGCATCTGGCTTGAACCTGATCTACCAGTGAATCATCGGTTAATGGGATGACGATGCTTTGATAAGGTTGATCCAGTTTGATTTGGTGAATGGTATCAACAAGCATATCGTGAAGATGATGGGAATGAATCCCGAGCTTATTCAGTTCTTCTTGGTTCCATTGTATATTCTGGGCTGCTTTCTTGAATGTTCGCTCCGCTCCTGTCAGATTCCCCCTTCTGTAATGATAGAAACCGACTGCGACTTGGATCAATCCCACCCAATGTGAAGTCCTGTTCTTAGGATCTGCATCCTTCCAATGTTCTTCCAATATTTCATGGCACTCAAAATAATCACGATTTCCATGGAAATACATCAGGAAATCGATAAAGGCTTTTGGATAAACCATAAGATCCCTCCATTAGGTGTAAGGTAGTTAAATTGTAGCATAAACCATCGTCAAAACGACAGGGAGGCCCATAATTGCAAAACTTTCTATTGGAGAATAGGGGTCTTTCTACTATACTATTAAGTAGCTATCATGAAAGATTGTAATGAGAAATTTGGTGATAAAGTGGAATACAATGTGAAGATTGACGCTTTTGAAGGTCCACTGGATCTTCTTTTGCATCTGATTAATTCGTTGGAAATTGATATATATGATATTCCTATGGCTCAGATTACCGAGCAATATATGTTATATGTACATACGATGAAAAACCTGCAACTGGATGTGGCTAGTGAATACTTAGTAATGGCGGCTACATTGCTTGCTATCAAGAGTAAAATGCTACTACCAAAACATGATGAAGGCATGTTGAACGATGAGATTGAATTTGAAGAGGAAGATCCACGTGATGAACTGGTGGAACGTTTGATCGAGTATCGTAAATTTAAGGAAGCAGCCAATGAACTGAAGCACCGTGAAGAAGAACGCGGTCAGGTGTATACGAAGCCTCCGAGTGACCTTTCTGAATTCAGCGAGGCGGTGGATTTAAAGAACACAGAAGTTCAGGTATCCTTATACGATATGCTTGGGGCTTTTCATAAATTATTAAGAAGGAAAAAGCTTCAACGGCCCGTGCAAACAAGAATTACCAGACAGGAAATATCCATTGAGAAGAGGATGAATGACATTCTGGAGAATTTGCGGAACCTTAAACAACGTACATCCTTTACCAGTCTTTTCCCTACTGATAACAAAGAGCATCTCGTCGTTACATTCCTTGCTGTGTTGGAATTGATGAAGCGGAAGCAAATCATCGTCAATCAGGAAAAAAACTTCACGGAAATATTTGTGGAAGCAGGAGAGGAGGCAGGACTTGTTGAACAGTATTAATTGGAAAGGGATCCTGGAAAGCCTGCTCTTTGCAGCAGGGGATGAAGGTCTATCACTGAAGCAGGTCTGTTCAGTGCTTGAGATTGAAGAACAAAGAGCGATGGGCATCCTTGAAGACTTGAAGCAAGATTATGAGAACGATGCCGACAGAGGCATTTATATCATAGAAATAGCAGGGACATTTCAACTGGTGACAAAGAAGAGCAATGCTGATTACTTAAAGAAATTGGTGGAGTCACCTCATGTAAGCTTCCTTTCCCAGGCAGCTCTTGAAACCCTGGCGATCATTGCGTATAAACAACCGATCACAAGGATGGAAATCGAACAAATAAGAGGTGTGAAGACAGAGCGGCCCATTCAGACCCTTACATCAAAAGGACTTGTCAAGGAAGTGGGAAGAGCGGAAGGAACCGGCCGGGCATACCTATTTGGAACTACCAAGGAATTCCTCGACTATTTCGGTCTGAAAAGCATTGAGGAGCTTCCCCCCCTCCCTGAGAATATTCAAGACGAATTCGCTCAGGACGAAGCCGATCTCTTCTTTGAGAAATTTCAGGAGACACTGGAATCAAACGAATAAGCACAATATGAAAAGGCAGGACTCTTTAAAGAAGGATAAAGTCCTGCCTATTATTTTGAATAGTGAATTCTGAACTTTCTAAAAAATCCCTGGTGTTAGGTGGAGGAGAATGGATGAACGAGTTTATGATGGGAACCCAGGTTCAGAGAATACACAGCTTTCTTGAAGAAGTGATCATTCAATTAGAGGAGTATTTAAATTCCGTTACCATTCACACGCTGCTTAAAGAGAAACCGGGGGACAGAGTATATTACGAAGGGCTTTTTTCGAATCTGAGAAGACTGGTAGTGTATTGTGAAGAGGGGCTGGATGCCTCTGCGTCTGTATTACAACATGATTCATTTAAGATGTACCTTGCTGAGAAGGTCCTCTATAAAATCTATCATAAATGTATTATCGAATATTACTCCCCGCGTTATAATCTGTGGTTCGAGGATCTTCGTACCTCTTATCCGGAAGAGAGTGTCATTCGGTTCAGGCAGGAGCCTCCAGACTGCTTTGCTGAATTGCTGCGAAATGTTGAAGGAGACTTTCATGGAGCGAGGGAGGATCTGGCCGAATTTGAGACAGAATACCGACATCGCCGATTATCTTCGAAAGGCTAAAACACAGCGTTGCTGTGTTTTTTGTTTTGCTCAACTTTCCTGAAGACTTAAGTAACGACTACATATGAAATGGCCCCATTGCTTTCAAGATTTCACTCATATTACCCCTTGTCCTCTCATAAACTTGTACAAACACGTTAGATTTAAAGGAGTAGATGGCTGTGAATCGAAAAAGAGCGAAATTTTACATATATCATTTCCTGATATTCACAATTCTTTTCGTTACTGTTTCGAGTAGGATTCAGGCTGCACCTTCTGTGAGTTCACAAAGGGCGATCTTAATGGATCAGGAAACAGGAAGGATCCTGTATGAAAAGGATGCTCATACGAAAAGCCGAATTGCAAGCATCACCAAGATCATGACAGCCGTCCTTGCTGTCGAGTCCGGAAAGATGGATCAGGTAGTGACCGTCTCCCAGAATGCAGCAGGTACCGAAGGCTCATCCCTTTACTTGAAAGCAGGGGAGAAAATCAAACTTGAAGACCTAGTGTACGGGCTTATGCTAAGGTCGGGGAATGATGCAGCCGTTGCCATCGCTGAATTTGTGGGAGGGAGTCTGGACGGGTTCGTGTATATGATGAATGAAAAGGCGACTGAAATCGGTATGGAGAATACTCATTTCTCGAACCCCCATGGTCTTGACGATCATGAGGATCACTATTCCACTGCGTATGATATGGCAGTCCTGACAAGATATTCAATGAAGAACGATGTGTATAAGGAAATTGCAGGAACGAAAGTCCATACAGCACCCAACCCAGACGAGAAGTGGGACCGGAAGTGGAAGAACAAAAATAGATTACTGACGGAATTATATAAGTTTAGCACAGGGGGGAAAACGGGTTATACGAAACTCGCAAAAAGGACACTCGTGTCAACAGCCACCAAAGATGGGGAGGATTTAATTGCCGTGACATTGAATGGGCCGGATGACTGGAATGATCACATCTCAATGTTCGAATACGGATTTAAGCAATACGATTACAAGATTGTCTTGGAAAAAGGAAAAATTGAAAAAATGGATGATGAAGTATATAAAGGCCATGCTTACCTGAAACGGGAATCTGTGCTGTCATTGACGGATGAGGAAGTGGATGACGTAAAAGTTGAATACAAGATGTTGAAGCCGAAGCAGGAATGGCTTAAGAATCAACATGTGCCAGATGTAGTCGGAAAGGCCGTGGTATATCTAGGGGACAAGGAAGTGGATACTCTTCCCATTTTCTATCAAACATCAGTAAAAGAAAATGATAAAAAGAGCTGGTGGAAATTCTGGGCGTATTCATTTGAAGCCATCACAGGGGTCCGGGACAATGGTTAACATCATATGGGTAGGCATGACCATTATTGGATTGGTTTTCGCGGTGATAAATGGGAAAATGTCTGAAGTGAACGAGGCCATTTTCTCGTCGGCAAATGAAGCGGTCACCCTTTGTATTGGCTTGGTCAGTGTTTTAGTGTTCTGGTTGGGCATAATGAGAATCGCTCAGGAAGCCGGTTTACTTGATAAACTGGCCAAAATGTTCAGGCCACTCGTAACAAGACTTTTTCCAGAGGTACCTGAAAACCACCCCGCCATGGGCTATATCCTATCGAATATGATGGCAAATATGTTTGGCCTGGGAAATGCAGCAACCCCACTCGGAATCAAGGCCATGGAGCAACTGAAAGAATTGAATGGAGGCAGGGACTTTGCGAGCAGGTCGATGATTACGTTTCTCGCAATCAATACATCAAGCATTACCATCATTCCGACCACGGTGATTGCAATCCGAATGAAATATGATTCTGTGTCACCTACTGAAATTGTGGGTCCGACCCTTATTGCTACAATTTTATCCACGCTTGGTGCAATACTGATCGACCGTTATTTCCACTATAGGCGTACCCGTCGAGAGGTGAAATAGATGCAATGGATCACGACAATCTCATTATGGCTGATCCCTATTATGATTGGCTTTATATTAATCTACGGGACAATCAAAAAGGTACCTACGTATGAAGTGTTCGTTGATGGTGGGAAAGAAGGAATAAAAATAGCGGTATCCATCATTCCCTTTCTGATCGGAATGCTTGTTGCCATTACGATCTTTCGTGAGTCGGGAGCCCTTGAATTTTTCGTGGGCCTCATGCGCCCGGCATTGCTTGCACTGGGAATTCCGCCGGAGATCGTTCCACTTGCCATCATCAGACCAATTTCCGGAACAGCTGCTCTTGGCATGATGAGTGATATGATTGCAACATACGGTCCGGATTCCTTCATCGGAAGACTCGCTTCAACCTTACAAGGCAGTACAGATACAACACTATACGTATTGACCGTATATTTCGGGGCGGTCGGAATCAGAAAAATGGGCGATGCCCTAAAAGTGGGTCTCTTAGCTGACCTAGTAGGAATCGCTGCCGCCATCTTCATCGTCACCATCATGTTCTAAAGGATTTGGAAAGGTTCTATCAGAAAAGAATGCCTGGCCAGAGGAATGCAAACACCTGGACGGGAAATCAACCGCCACTCGCTACATCCAAAAGCAACAATGTTTACGAAAACAGCCATCTGAAAAAGTAAAGTAGAAGTATCAAGGCATAAAGGAATCGACTAAAAAGGTCGATTTTCCTTTATGCCTTTCTATTTTGCCTGGATTGTGTAATAATTCATGAGTACAAATGTATTGAAAATGATAATGAGGTGAAAGACCGTGGAACGATTACAAAAGGTTATTGCTCACAGTGGAGTGGCATCCCGACGTAAAGCAGAGCAATTAATAATAGAAGGCAAAGTGAAAGTCAACGGAAAAGTAGTGAAAGAACTTGGCACAAAGGTATCAAACTCTGACCGAGTGGAAGTAACAGGAATCCAGATCGAGAGAGAGAACAAAGTATATTATATGCTTTATAAGCCAAGGGGGGTCATCTCCGCCGTGACAGATGATAAAGATCGTCAGGTTGTAACGGACTTCTTCCCGGAAATAGAGGAAAGGATCTATCCGGTAGGCAGACTGGATTATGAAACCTCCGGAATTCTGCTGTTAACCAATGATGGTGACTTTGCCAATGCCCTTATGCACCCCAGCAATGAGATAGAAAAGACCTATGTCGCAAGATTAAAAGGAATCCCGCCCAAATTCAAGATCCGTGAACTGGAAAAAGGGATCAAACTGGAGGATGGAATGACCGCCCCTGCAAAAGTGAAGGTACTGAGTATCGATAAAAAGCAAGAAAAATCGATAGTTGAAATCACTATCCATGAAGGGAGAAACCGTCAGGTACGCCGGATGTTCGAAGCCCTGGGATACCCTGTCCAAAAATTGAAAAGGGAAAGATACGCATTCCTGACGCTTCATGGATTAAATGCTGGAGAAGGCAGAGAATTGACACCGCATGAAGTGAAGCAATTAAGAACATTGGCAGAGACGGGAAGCATTCGATAAAGGAAAGTGTCACATATCCTTCATATAATTAACTCTACCGTTATAGTGATAAATGATATAATGAGAAAGGAATTTTACCCATAAAGTCATGGGGATATTTCTCTGCTTATTATGAGGATATGAAACAGTACATTTTGGCAGGGACTGATCTCATAAGGGAATCTTATGATTTCAGGCCCTTTGCTACTGTAAAGAGAGAAAAATTTCTCCTTTCTTGAGAACGATTTCACTATGGGAGGCACACGTAAATGAATAAGAAAAAGCGCAGATTACTCATTCGGACCATTATTCTCATTGTGCTGACTTCTGCAGTTGCATATACTCTTTATGCAAACTTCACGAAGGACGAAAGAGGAATGTTAAAAGCTGGCGACAAGGCACCTGATTTTGTCCTTACGGATATGGATGGGAATACACACCGACTTTCCGATTACAAGGGGCAGGGAGTCTTCTTGAATTTCTGGGGAACATGGTGCAAACCGTGTGAAAGAGAAATGCCTTATATGAATAATCAGTATAAGAAATATCAGAAGCAGGGTGTACAGATACTAGCTGTAAATGTGGGGGAATCCGATTTTCTCATAAACCGTTTCGTTTCAAAACACGGACTGGAATTCCCTATTTTAGTAGACAAAGAAGAGGAAGTGCAGAATACATACGGAATCGATCCACTTCCCACGACGTTCCTGATTAACCCGCAGGGGGAAATTGTAAAGATCATCACCGGTACGATGACCGAAGAAGATATCATCGAAGATTTAGAGAGCATCAAGCCGTAAGGCAGTTTAACTTGAAATAAGGAGTTTTTACATGAAAGAGATTAAGTGTGTATGCGGTCATGTGAATCCAAACGGCACGGTTCTTTGTGAATCCTGTGGACGGGCTCTAACGGAAGAAGCAAAGAATGAAAAGCTCCATGACATGCGTTATGAGGGGAGTGCAAGACGTTCCCAAACGTATAATAAATCGATTATAGATAAGATTTGGAACTTTTTTTCTTCTGTAAAAGTAGGAGTGTGGTTAATTGTTGTCACACTTATCGCTTCTGCTGTGGGAACCATATTACCACAGGAACAGTATATTCCAAATGGTCAGCCTGCAGATGAATATTATGGGGATGTATATGGATTCTTCGGGGATTTATACTATACTCTCGGTTTCCATGATTTGTATAGTTCATGGTGGTATCTGCTACTGATTGCATCAATCGGGGTGTCCCTGGTCATTTGTAGTTTGGACCGTGTGATTCCACTGTATCGGGCCTTGAAGAACCAACGAGTAGCAAGACATGTCGGTTTCTTGAAACGCCAAAGAATATACGGAAAAACCGATAGAGTAGAATTCAGTGATCCTGTCAACCAAATAAAAGAAAAGTTGACCCAGAAGAAATATAAGATCCGGGAAGAGGATGGCAATATCCTTGCAGAGAAGAATCGTTTCTCTAGATGGGGCCCATATGTGAACCACATAGGTCTTATCATTTTCCTTTTTGGAGGTATGCTTCGATTCGTTCCGGGGATGTATATCGATGAAACGGTATGGATCCGAGAAGGTGAAACGAGGGCCGTCCCTGGTACGGATCAGGAATATTACTTAGAAAACAAGGGTTTTACACTAGAAACGTATGACAAAGATAAAGATAAAGAAGTGTTCGGGGAAGCGATAGACAAGAATGGGACCATCGCTAAGAATTTCCAGTCCGATGTCGTCCTGTATAAAGAGTCGGGTGATCGTCTGCCTGGCCAAAAGGCTGAACGAACGAAAGAGCAGGAGGATTCCATTAAGGTAAACCATCCTCTGAAATTCGGGAATTTTGCCGTGTATCAGACAAGCTATAAATTAGATGAGTTCAAATCCATGTCTTTCACTTTGGATAATAAAAAGTCGGGAGAAAGCTTCGGGGAATTCACCGTCGATTTATTTGATCCTAAGGATGCGTACACATTCGAGGATGGTTATAAAGCAGAACTCATGGGATATTATCCGGATTTCTCAGGATTTAATGAGCAGGGGGAACCGCAAACAAAGTCCCCGCTCCCAAATAATCCGGCTTTCCTCTTTAAATTATTCTCACCTGAAAAGCCTGACGGTGAAATCAGTTTTGTAGGGATCCGAAAAAATCTCGAGCCCCTGGGGGAAAATGATTATAAGCTGTCATTTGCCGGTGTTGAGACGAGAGATGTATCCGCTTTAACTGTGCATAAAGATCTTACACTTTGGATTTTGGCTCTCGGAGGAGCGATCTTCATGATTGGGGTTATTCAAGGAGCCTATTGGCACCATAGAAGAATCTGGATCAGGCGCGACGGGGATGGAGTCATCATAGCCGGTCATACGAATAAAAACTGGCACGGTTTAAAAAATGAAATCAGATTTGTGTTGGAAGGTACAGGGATCAAGGAGCCTGAAGACCAACAACAAAAGGATGAAGTAAGGAGGAATGAGGATGTCAACGACAGCAATGGCGGAGTGGAGCAGTAATTTACTCTACGTATCCTTCATAATGTATTTAATTGCTACGTTGTTTTTTGGGGGAAGCATCCGTCAGAAAAATACAACGGAAACAAACCAAAAGAAATGGGGCTTTATCGGGATTGTCTTAACCCTTGTGGGATTTGCTTCTCAGTTAGGGTACTTCTTTCTGAGATGGGGAGCATCTGGACACGCCCCTGTCAGTAATTTATTTGAATTTACTACCTTTTTCGGAATGATGCTTGTCGGGGCATTCATCATTCTTTACTTTATGTATAAGACGACGATACTTGGTGTCATTGCACTTCCGTTCGCCCTGTTGGTGATCGCTTATGCCAGTATGTTTCCTAAAGATATCAGCCCACTAATCCCTGCGCTTCAAAGTGATTGGCTGAAGATCCATGTAACCACCGTTTCAGCCGGTGAAGCGATTCTTTCCATCAGCTTCGTTGCCGGACTCATCTATTTATTGAAATCCGTTCAACATACAAAGGGAAGCAAGCAATCATTCTGGCTTGAAACCGTGATGTATTCATTGGTTGTCGTATTGGGGTTTGTTGTCGCTTCAACGACTTTCACGCTTTCCAATTACGAAGCTGACTTTCAATATGTAAATCAACAGGGAGAAGAAGCTGTTGCTGAATATACCCTTCCGGCCCTTGTTGGTCCGAATGAAGGGCAATCGATGACAGACGGTGTAATGAAGCCGCTAGTCGAAATGCCCGCTCTTATTAATGCCAAGAAGTTAAATACGGTCATTTGGTCATTTATGATCGGAACAGCACTGTATCTAATTCTGCGTTTGATCTTCAGAAAGCGGATTGCTGCTAAGATGCAGCCTCTTGTGAAGAATGTGAACCTTGATTTAATGGACGAAATTGGTTACCGTTCCGTATTGATCGGGTTTCCTGTTTTCACACTAGGTGGACTCATCTTTGCCATGATCTGGGCACAGATTGCCTGGACCCGTTTCTGGGGATGGGATCCCAAAGAGGTATGGGCTTTGATTACATTTTTATTCTATGCAGCTTTCCTTCACCTGCGCCTTTCAAAAGGGTGGCATGGTGAAAAGTCAGCATGGCTTGCCGTAGTGGGGGTTGCGATCATTCTATTCAACCTTATAGCCGTTAATCTTATCATTGCGGGATTACATTCATATGCCTGATCAATCGTAACGACTGGAAGGAGCTGATGATCACGAGAATTGTATTCTCTTTGAGTCAGCTTCTTTTTTCATATAAAATATAGGATAATATGGTTAATTATACAAAGGGGGATGAAACCCATGGAGGAAAACATTCGCATCTTAGTTGTGGATGACGAAGATCGTATCCGAAGACTATTAAAAATGTATCTGGAAAGAGAAAACTATGAAATCGATGAAGCAGAAAATGGAGAAATCGCGTTGGAAATGGCTCTTGAGCAAAATTACGATTGCATCCTTTTGGATATCATGATGCCTGGCATGGACGGGATCGAAGTGTGTCAGCACCTTCGTGAAAGTAAGGCAACCCCTGTCATCATGCTTACGGCCAAGGGGGAGGAAGTGAATAGAGTACAAGGGTTCGAAGTTGGGACGGACGATTATATCGTGAAACCTTTTTCTCCACGCGAAGTGGTGCTGAGGGTGAAAGCCTTATTGCGAAGGTCTGCGAAATCCAGCTTCATCCAAAGTGATACAAAGGCTAAGGACCTTATCGTATATCCCCATCTGACGATTGACAATGACGCCCACCGTGTAACGGCGGATGGGATGGATGTTAACTTGACTCCTAAAGAATATGAGCTTCTATATTTTCTTGCGAAAGCACCGGATAAAGTATTCGATCGTGAGCATCTTTTGAAGGAAGTGTGGCACTACGAGTTCTTCGGTGATCTGAGAACGGTCGATACCCATGTAAAACGATTAAGGGAAAAGTTGAACAAAGTCTCTGAAATGGCAGCGAAAATGATCGTGACCGTATGGGGAGTGGGCTATAAATTCGAGGTAACAAATGAATGAGGCTCTGGCGTAGCGTTGTAGGGAAACTTTGGCTCACCATCCTGTTGTTGGTTTCATTTGTACTCTTCATACTAACCATCTTATTACTGGAATTCTTTCAGAATTATCATGTGGATGTGGTAGAGAAAGAGCTAACCCATACAGCAGAAAAAGTGGCAAGGGTCATTGAGAATCATAATGATCTGACGCTTGGAATGGAATTGGGAAAAGAAATCATCGATGAACCCGTGAATATCATCATATCATTGGATCGAAATGAATCTCTCTATTCACAGGATTCGACTGCTTTTCAAAAGAAAATTCATAATTATATATCGAAGGATAGCGAACTTCAATCTGTAAAAACAAAGGAAATCACTTTAAAAAAAGAGGTTGAACTGTCCAAGGAGTCCTCCAATCGGTACGAGAATGTCATCATTGTCGGGACTCCTCTCCATATTAACGGGAAAGATGGAGCTGTTTATCTCTATCAGTCACTGGGGGTAATTAAAGATACGACTAGACAGACCACCAAGCTGATCCTCCTTGCAGCAGGCATTGCCATCATCCTTACCACCATCTTTGCATTCTTCCTCTCTACCCGTATCACTGCGCCGCTGAGAAAAATGAGAGAAGCGGCATTTGAGGTAGCTAAAGGGAAATTCGATACCAAGGTCCCGATTTTGACGAAGGATGAAATCGGTGAACTTGCCACAGGCTTCAATCAGATGGGAAGGCAATTGAAGTTTCACATCAATGCGCTCAGTCAGGAAAAAGAGCAGCTCTCATCCATTCTAAGCAGTATGGCTGATGGGGTCATCACCTTTAATCGGGACGGCACCATCCTGATCACGAATCCTCCTGCAGACCGATTTCTGCAACACTGGTATTATGAACAAAGTGAAGAGAGCGAAGAGGCGATTCCTACGACAGTAAGAGAATTATTGCAGAGTGTGGTCGTAACGGAAATGGAACAAACCGGCGAACTAAGTCTTCAGGGTCGTTCTTATGTGGTGATTGTAAGTCCCCTATACAATAACAATACTATCAGGGGCGCAGTTGCTGTGGTTCGTGATATGACAGAGGAACGGCGATTGGATAAGCTCCGTAAGGACTTTATCGCAAACGTTTCCCATGAGCTTCGCACCCCTATCTCCATGCTGCAAGGGTATAGTGAAGCGATTGTGGATGATATTGCAGGATCGGAAGAAGAAAAAAAGGAAATTGCACGTATCATCTATGATGAATCTCTCCGCATGGGGAGGTTGGTGAATGATCTCCTCGATCTTGCCCGCATGGAAGCGGGACATATTACATTAAATAAAGACGTAATAGCGGTCATGCCTTTCACAGAGAGGGTGACAAACAAGTTTATCGGGTTGGCTAAAGAAAAGAAGGTATCCATCTACTTTGAAAGTGATGTGGAAATCAACAAAGAAATCCATATGGATCCGGATCGAATCGAACAAGTATTAACAAATCTCATCGATAATGCGTTGAGGCACACACCGACAGGAGGGGAAGTGACGGTTTCCCTGACGGAAAAGAAAGGTGGATACCTGTTTCATGTTAGAGACACCGGTTCCGGTATACCTGAAGAGGATCTTCCTTTTGTATTCGAACGTTTCTATAAGGCCGACAAGGCAAGAACAAGAGGTAAGTCCGGGACGGGTCTCGGCCTTGCGATTGCAAAGAATATCATAGAAGCCCATAAAGGTCATATTCAGGTTCAAAGCAAAGTGGATCAGGGGACAGCTTTCACCTTCTTTCTCCCTGTTTAGCCAAGAATCGATGATGTCCATAGAAACATGGCGATTTTTCTTGTTACATGGGAAACATTCTTTATTTTTTACCCATCGATAGGGAAGGTTGTTGAAATAAGGTTAAAGAGGCTGGGATAAGAGGGATTCAGTCGAAGGAAAATCCGAACGAGTGATTTGATGAAAATCTAACTCGTTCGGATTTTTAAATTTTAGTGCTGAAATTTAAGGCATGTATTTAGCAGGTTCTAGCTGTTGATTGGAGTGCAAGACGAAGACTTCCGCGCGAGGAAAGCGTAGTCTTGCACGGAATCGGGCAGCGGTGTAACACGCGATCTAAAAAAACTTCATAGGCATTGTTCGTCCTTTAGAGTGTATGGATTTAGGTTATGTCCCTACCTCTTTTGATCTAAGGATCGGTTAATATAGGTCTTTCCTTTTCAACCAAAAAATACTATATTGATAGTGTGTAACTTTTTTACATAGGGAACGACTAATAAAATGACGGGGAGGGAATCAAGTGGACTCCGTTTTCGAGAGATTATATTCAAGCTATCATCAGGATGTATTTCAATTCCTCATATACATGGTACAGAATAAACAGCAGGCTGAAGACTTAGTACAGGAAGTCTATATTCGGGTGCTTAAATCCCATAAGAATTTTGAGGGGAAAAGCTCCGAGAAAACGTGGCTTTTTTCCATTGCGAAAAATGTGGCCATTGACCATTTCAGAAAACAGAGAAACTGGAAAAACCGTATTCTCGATAAATTTGACTGGAGTCGAAACGAAGTGACAGACGATGGGGCTCTTCCGGAAGAAATCGCTGTTTCCAATGAGGAAGTTCAAGCTCTCTATGAGTGCTTGAAGCTTTGCTCAACAGATTTCCGAATGGTGATCATCATGCGGTACTTGCAGGAACTTTCCATCATCGAAACCTCTGAGGTGCTCGGATGGTCGGAAAGCAAAGTGAAGACGACCCAGCATAGGGCCATCAAATGGTTAAGAATCGAGATGGATCAACGACTCCCAAAGGAGGAAAGAGACATTGAAGAAGTCAGAATGGAAAGATCGTGATATTGAGGAGCTTATCAATAAACTTCCCAAAATCAAAGATGATCGAACCTCTCAATATATTCACGCACGTATGGAGCGGCAAAACAAGAAGAGAAATGCTTCATTCAAACGGTTCATACCTGCAGTCGCTGCACTTGCAGCTATATTTATAATGGTCCTGCTGGCTCCTACCGTTCTAAACCAACTAACGGAAACGAGCATGGAAAAATCCGAATCGAGTACCGCGGATTCTTCAGGAAGCTCAGAAGAAAAAATCGAAATCACTCCACAAAAGAAGGAATCAGATATTCCTCCTGCATCTAGCGAAGATCAGAAAGTGGCCATCATGAAAGATGAGCAAACAGAAAATAGCGAAGTAACGGTGTCGGAGAACTTGAAAGAACCTGAAAAAAGGCTTTCACTTTATGAAGAAGACCTTAAGGGAAAGGAATTCTATTCCTTTGGACTGGTCTCTCCTGATGCAGTACCGATACCTGTGTCGATTGTAGACGTTCCGGAAGAAGACTGGTTAACCCGTCATGAGCAACTTGCGGAAAAGCTGCCTGAAACAGATTGGGGACTGGAAGACTACCTTCCTTTAGAAGGAAAGTTCACCATGGATAACAACAAAGTTGTCTTCACTCTCAATGCTGATCATCCTTACAGTGGAAGCAGTGCAGTCGAATATGCTTTTTATCATTCTCTTCAGTATTCATTCCAACATAAGGGAATAGAGGAGATTATTCTGAAAGATTCCGACGGTACAGTACCCCAATTCAGTTCCACTGGCGAATTCTCAACGATCGATTTGAATGAGGAAGTCCATACGGCTTACTATTCGTATTCACCAAATGGCAGGGATCGCTTCCTTGTACCAGATAATATCAACAGGGGTGGCATCAAGGCGTCCATGGAAGCAATGAAAAATGAAGAAACTGGCCTTTTTCAGAGTGTCATTCCAGAAGGTATCAATTTTAATGTAACAGAAGGAGCGGAATGGGTGACCGTCAGCTTCTTGAACGAGTTGGATTTGGATACATTTGATGAACAAACCGCGCTGGAAATGATTGAAGGGATATTATTAACGAGCAGAAGCTCAGGATTTGAGAAGGTGCAGTTTGAGAATGTCAAACAGGAAAGCTGGAACGGTTTCAACTTTGGTGAACCTATAGAGACACCGATCAGTCCAAATAAAAAGAACATAGATAATTAAAGGTAGAACGACCAGGAGTGGAGAGTCATCCGCATCTGGTCGTTTTAATTTGACACGGAGCAGGGGAATATTCAGCGCATAAATAGCCATACTACCCGAAGGAAAATGAATTGTATATGGTTTTGTAATTTGGCAGTGATATATGCATGTTATGAGTGGTAAAAGGTTAGAATGGTGTAATACATAGAAATCGAAGGTGGGCCAGTCAAAACTATTAAGGAGGACAAGCATGATTTTCGATTATGCAAGTAGGCTTTTCGTCGTTTTTATCTTGTCAGTATGTGTAAGCGTCATGTTCTTAACCGGGAAAGAGGCTGTGGCAGAAGGGGATGAGGTAACAAAGGATACCGAATCCTGGATATTTCCAGTGGAAGGGACGATTACAGATTCATTTGGTACAAGAGATGGTACACATAAGGGTATGGACATCGGAGGAGAGATAGGATCCCCCGTCTATTCTGTAGGGAAAGGGACAGTGAGTAAGTCTTATCTTTCTAAAAGTTATGGTCATGTTGTGTTCATCAGACATGAAAACGGATATGAAACAGTCTATGCTCACCTTGAGAGCAGATTGGTGGACGAAAATCAGCAAGTGGCCCAAGGAGCACAGCTAGGCACCTTAGGGGATACGGGAAGATCGACCGGTGCCCATCTCCACTTCGAAATTCATAAGGGGGAATGGACAATCGATAAGGAAAATGCCATCGATCCCTATCGTGTATTTGGAAACGGTGAAGTCGGTCAACTGGTCTTTGCGAAAGAAAAGGACCCCTTCCGGACGGTGGATGTAGCCGGTACTCCTAAAGTAATTCTGAATGAAGATGTGCATGTGCATACCGTTCATAAAGGAGAAACCCTCTGGGGGATATCTCAAACGTACGCCGTGTCAATAGAAGAGATCATGTCAGAAAACGCATTAAAGAACACCGATATAGGAATCAACCAGATTCTGAAGATACCGGCAGCGTCCCAAAATGGTCGGTACGTTGTAAAGAAGGGGGATACATTATCTTCCATTTCCCTGGCTCAGGGAGTCGATATTGATGAACTGGTTCAAAAGAATGATCTGGATTTGCATGCAGCCATTTACCCTAAACAAGTTCTAAAGGTGCAATGACCATTCCATAGGTCCTTTACATAAAGATATGTTGATATAGTTCGAATTCGAGCTTTTTATCTTCACATTCTCCTTCACATTATGTATAATGTAAATGTACAATAAAATAAAGATTCGTCTTCGGGGCAGGGTGAAATTCCCTACCGGCGGTGATGAAACAGTTGTTTCTAAGCCCGCGAGCCTTTAGGGGCAGGATTTGGTGTGATTCCAAAGCCGACAGTATAGTCTGGATGGGAGAAGATGAAGGTTTATGCCAGGACGTTTAGAAATGGGAAGCTGAACGTTTATTAGGGTATGCCTTTCATTCTCTTAGATAGAAGTATCTAGGAGTTTTTTAATGCTACCCTTTGGTCGGAACCATCTTCGAAATGAGATGAATCTCCTAAAGGAGAGAGAGTTTATGAAAAAAATGAATACACGCATGTTTGTCACAGTTGGTATGTTAAGTGCCATTTCGTATGTGTTAATGTTGTTCAACTTCCCAATACCACCATTTCCAAAATTCTTAATGGTCGATTTCAGTGATGTACCTGCTTTAATTGCGACGGTTACATTAGGCCCGCTTGCTGGAATATTGGTGGAACTATTTAAAAACGTGATTGATTATGTCATGACTGGAAGCGATACAGGTGTTCCGATTGGTCATGCAGCTAACTTTATAGCGGGAGTGCTCCTTATTCTTCCGACCTATTATATCTATTCACGTTCCCAATCAAAAAAAGGCTTGTTGATTGGATTAATTACAGGAACAGTCGTAATGAGTATAAGCATGGGGATATTAAATTATTTTGTGTTCCTTCCTGCTTATAAATACTTCATGAATTTTGAGCTTCCTGCTGAAATCATCATTACGGGAATCGTTCCATTCAACATCCTGAAAGGGATTTTGATAACTACTGTTTTCACCTTACTGTTCGTCCGCCTTCAAGGCTGGTTGTCAAGACAAGTGGCCTTTAACAAAGCGGCATAGTGATCATATAAAATGAACCCTTCAACTATAGTTGAAGGGTTTTTATTTTGTAGAACCCCAAAAGAAAAGGCTAAGGGAATATTCCTCCTTAGCCTTCATCCCTGCTATTCAAATTTAAGTGCATCTCCATCGAACGGTTCTTCAGAAATTTTAATGGAATCTGTCGGACAGCCTTCGAATGCATCGACCATATCATCTTCCAATACGTCAGGAACTTCGACCGTCCCCTGGTTATCATCTAATGTTACAAATGCAATACCTTCATCATCATAGTCGTAAATATCTGGAGCGGCAGCCCCACATGCTCCACATGCAATGCATGTATCCTTGTCAACGATCGTATATTTTGGCAAAGAAAAAACCTCCCGAAAAAATAATTCTATATAATTCATCATTATACACAATGTCAATTTGTGAAAAATCACTTAATGTTTATTTTATAGAGGATTGAATGACTTTTCAATAGTTAGGTGCTCTCTTTTTATTTTTATCCTATATAAGAAAAACAAAACATGGTGAAAAGCCAAATTCATGGTACAATATTTGACAATAACCTACATATTAAGGAGTAGAGAATTGACCTATCTTAATTATGTGATTCTATATTGTTTTATGTCAATCAATGGGGAACGCTCGATTTACTCTGTATACCATATCTTAAAAGGGAAGAAGTCTTCCCAATCGATTCAGGATGCACATATCTTTCACTTACAGCCATTCTTTCTTTCGTTACCAAAGTTGAAACGATCCTTTTTTAATCAGAAGATAAAAGAGCTTGAGAACGCTGGGTGTATTACCCTTGGGAATAGTGATAATGCCCTCGTGACAGAAAAAGGCTTAAAAGACGTAAAAGAACATTTTCAGGATGCTCGATTTCCTTCTGCTATGAACGGGCTCCTCTATGGTGATCAAACCCGTCTGTTTTGGATGAGGCTGAGCCTTCTCGTTCAAGTACTCTCCAATGGTAAGAGGAATGAAACCGTCTATTTCCCTGTTCAACGGAACAGGGTCATCCAGGAGTGGGTAAAGAACTGTATCCGAACCAATCCTGATAATGATAAACTTTCAAGTATTCTTTTTAAGGAGCTCTCAAGCATCTTGCATACCCAAGAAAGTGATCCATCCCTACTTATCTACCGGTTGACGGGATATCAAGACTACGGTTGGACCGAATTGCAGGTGGCAAACATGCTGGAAATGGATAAAGAAGAATTTCGCTTCGAATTCCTTAACCTGCTTCATCGTATGCTGGCGGAAATAGAAAGTGAACCATCAAACTATCCTTTATTATATTCCATCAGCTTGAAAAATGATTCTAGACAAAACTTAACGATATCAACGAGTAAGACCTACGACTTGTATAAGAGGGGCCATTCCCTTGAAGAAATTTCGAGGATCCGAAAATTGAAGCAGAATACCATAGAAGATCATGTCATCGAATTGATCCTTACACAAGAAGATCTGGCCATTGACCCATTCATTACCCGGGAAGATTATGTGAAGGTCCTCGATGTGATGAAAAAAGAAAAAACAAAAAGACTGAAGCCCATTAAAGAAAAGCTACCTCAATTGACTTATTTTCAAATCCGGGTGGCGATTGCGAAGGCAGGTGAGACACGTGAATTTATCACTAGAACTTAAGAAGAGATTCGGTTATTCATCTTTTAGAAAAGGGCAGGAAGATATCATCCGTTCTGTATTAAATCACCGGGATACGCTAGCTATGCTTCCGACGGGCACCGGAAAATCATTGTGTTATCAATTACCAGGGTATCTGCTGGAAGGGCATGTCTTGATTATCTCTCCGTTACTCTCCTTGATGCAGGATCAAGTGGAACAGATGAAAGTGATGGGGGAAAAACGGGTCATCGCACTGAATTCGTTTCTTCCATTTACTGAAAGAAGAACAGCATTGGAACAGTTACACAAGTATAAGTTCATTTTCATTTCTCCTGAAATGGTAATGAACAACAGTGTGTTAACTTCCCTCATGACATTGAAAATTGAACTATTCGTAATTGATGAGGCTCATTGCATTTCCCAATGGGGACCTGATTTTAGGCCGGATTATCTTAAGTTGGGAGAGCTGAAGGGGAAGATCGGGAATCCCACCACCCTGGCATTGACTGCGACCGCCACGGAGGAAGTCAGGGAGGATATTCAAGAAGTCCTTCAAATGGAGCATGCAGTTGAAATGGTCTATTCAGTCGACCGTGGAAATATAGGATTATTTGTCGAGAAGGTTTCCGGTCAAAATGACAAATTGAATAGCCTCTTAGAATATGTGTCGGCCTGGGGTGGTCCCGGAATTGTCTACTTCTCGAGCAAACGAATGGCTGAAGATGTTGCCATCTGGCTATCTGAGAACGGAGTGTCAGGGGTTGCCCACTATCATGGGGGCATGGAACAAGAGGAACGGATTCTTATCCAACAGCAATTTATTTCGGGTAAGCTGAGAATGATATGTGCTACCTCTGCTTTTGGGATGGGCGTAAATAAAGAGGACATCCGGTTCGTGATTCATTTTCATTTCCCGTCAAGCATAGAAGCGTTTTTACAAGAAATCGGGAGGGCTGGCCGTGATGGCAATAATAGTGTTTCTGTCGTTCTATACTCTGAACAGGATCTATCTTTGCCATTGCAGCTTATCCAAAGTGAACTACCTGAAGATGATCAAATTCATGGGTTTGTAGAAGGATGGACCAAGGGACATAGCAAAGACTTAATCGAACAGCTGCAGCTGACCGATGTGCAGTACCGGTTTCTTACTTATTATACAGAAGAATTGACCAGTGGGCGGGGTCATAACCAAGATAGATTACTAGAAAAAGTGAAACAAATACGGAACAATCGTTTACAATACAAAAAGGAGAAGCTTAACATCATGGTCCACTGGCTACAGGACGGGACATGCAGAAGACAGAAGCTCCTACATTATTTCAATGAAAGACATGAAGAGGAGAATCCATTCTGCTGTGATGTATGCGGTTATTCACCAAAAGAATTTAAGAGTGAATCCATCACGTTGAATTCACAAGATCAGGAACCTGCCAATTGGGAAAAAAGGTTAGAAAAATTACTATTAGGATAAGTGGTAACGATGCAGAAACAAGGGGAAATCATTCAACAACTTACAAAGAAGCAATTAACCTTCCATTTATATTTCACTCAATTTTTACTATTAACGATTGCATGCGGATCAGGTATATTTTTATTTGACTCAGTGTCAGATTTCTGGGGGCAATTTCACCTTTCTTGGAACATCTTCACGATTGGGATGTCAAGTGGCTTAATGATTGTCATGATCGATATCTTCCTAATGAAGGTGTTACCTGCGAAATACTATGATGATGGTGGGGTTAACGCCCAAATCTTCACGAATAGAAGCATGGGAGAGATTGCCCTTTTAGCTTTTTTCATTAGTGTGAGTGAAGAAATATTATTCAGGGGTGTGCTCCAATTTCATTTAGGACTGATCATTTCAAGCATCATTTTTGCGCTTATACATTTCAGGTATTGGGCTCACTGGTTTCTTGTCATCAATATTGTATTGCTCAGCTTTTGGATCGGTTTTATTTACGAAATCACAGAAAATTTATTAGTTACAATCATCATGCACTTTGTCATCGATTTTTTACTGGGATTACATATGCGTAAGAATGGAAGACAAAGAAGTAAAGAAGGGATGTCTCATGAGTAAAGACCCATATAGAGATCAGGCAGCGAAACTGAAAAAAAGAATTGAAAAAGTCCCTGACGAACGCCCCGTCAAAAAAAGGGAGCCCCTTCCCCCGAGAAGTGAGCTCCATAGAGAGAAACAAAAAAAGAAAAATTGGAAAATGAAACACCCGTTGATCAGCATGCTCCTTTTATTTTTTATTTTAATGCCACTGACTGTATTTAGCATATACTCTTATTTTGATAACAGAAATGGTCCACTGGTCGTCTTGTCAGAAGATGCAGATGATGTTGTTGAAGTCCGATATGACCAATCTGAAACCAATCAAGAAGAGAGTGAAGAAGCAGTGAATTCCAAAGAAGAGGGTACGGTTGAAGAAAAGGACCAGAATGAATCAGCAGAAAAGTCCAATTCTACTGCTAACGTCAAAAATCAACCAGCTTCTCCTCCACAAGCTAAAGAAAGCGTTAAAGAGGAACCAAAAGAAGAGCCAAAAGAAGAGCCAAAAGAAGAGCCAAAAGAAGAGCCAGAGGTCAAAATTGTGTACCACACGGTGAAACCTAAGGAAACACTCTTTCGAATTGCAATGAATTACTACAATTCACCATCAGGTGTCGATCGCATCAAAGAATGGAATAAGATTCAGGATAATGATATTCAGACAGGGCAAGTGTTGGAAATTCCATTAGATCAATAATAACCCCCATCCCCATTTATTTTGGGTGGGGGTTTTTTATTTACATTTCTTTGCAACATCTTTCTATAAAATTTACATTGCATTAAGAGAAGGAACACAAAATGAAAATATACTAAAGATGACAGTATTACTACAGGAAAGAGGAGTGATATGGTGGACAGAATGTTGACGCGCTTTCGGCAGGCTGATGATAAGTTATTTTACAGAATCAATGCTAGTAAAGAACTGTACCGATCATTATTTGGGTATGTGACACATCTGGGGGGAGCCAGGCTCACGATAAGTTCCATCCTTATCCTGTTTATCCTTTGTCAGTATTATACAGAAATCAAGCATACAGTCATCGTTGCGATGATTTCCCTCATTCTCAGCCATTTCCTGATGACGTTTGTAAAAAAGGGGGTTAAACGAATTCGGCCGTATTTGACTTTGCCCGACGCAGTCATTCACGGATATGAATTCAAAGATCACTCTTTTCCAACCGGTCATTCAACGGCCATTTTCTCTATCACCATCCCATTTATGATTCATTACCCGATCACCATGCTCGTTCTATTTCCTTTAAGCTGGCTAGTAGGGTATTCAAGAGTCGTCCTTGGAGTACACTACCCCTCTGATGTATTAGCAGGGGCATTTCTTGCATTCGCAACGGCTATGATGGTGATGCTGTTTTTCTGATGACGATATGAATGTGTGAAATTCAACGACGTATATAGGAGGAATTGTATATGAGAGTGGCCCTTTTTTCCGATACGTACCATCCTCAAGTAAATGGAGTGGCAAGGACATTAAAAAGACTGACCGATCACTATGAGAAAAGAAGGATTGAATACAAAGTATTCGTTCCGGATCTTCACGATCAGAAATCATCGTATCCCAATGTACACTCGTTCACGAGCTTTCCCTTTTTTCTTTATCCTGAGTGCAGGGCCGCAATCGCAAATCCAAAGACCATTGTAAAACAGCTAAGAGATTTTTCCCCTTCTCTGATTCATGTCACAACCCCTCTTACAATGGGGCTTAACGGGATACGCGGTGCAAAGAAAATGCAGATCCCCTTGGTTGCCTCCTATCACACCCACTTTGATATGTACCTGAATTATTACAGGATGATGTGGGCTTCCCCTTTGCTTTGGAAATATATGAAGTGGTTCTATTCACAAGCTGATCGAATATTTGTACCTTCAGAAGAAACGAAGCTGCATCTTGAAGGTCAAGGCTTTTCTGATTTGTCGATATGGGGCAGGGGGGTCGATTGTTCTGCCTATACACCGGAGAAGCGAAATGATTCCTTAAGGGAAAAATATAAAATTGAAAAGAAATATATCCTGTTATATGTCGGGAGGTTGGCTCCTGAGAAAGATTTAGACACATTAGAGAAAACGATAAAATACCTTCCCGAAGAGGTGAAGGATCAGGTACACTGGCTTATTGTTGGTGATGGACCCATGAAGAAAGAACTCATGGAAAAGACAAGAGGGGAAGATGTCACTTTCACAGGCTATGCCACAGGGGATGAATTAGCGGGGATATATGCATCATCCGATTTATTTGTCTTCCCTTCTGCTTCAGAAACTTTCGGTAATGTCGTATTGGAGGCCTTTGCATCCGGCTTGCCGGCGGTAGTGGCAAATAAGGGGGGAGTGACGAATATCGTGGAGCATAACCAGACTGGGAGAATGGCAGAAGCTCACCGGTATCAGTCTTTCATCCATCATATTATCGATATGTTGGATGAAGACCGTCTTCAGTACATGAAACGAAAAGCATTACAAATGGCAGAAAAGCAATCCTGGGATGCCATATTTGATGAACTTCTTAACGAATTCAGGGAAGTATGCGATTCCCGCAGTAAGAAGCAGCTATTTGGTTGATAGCAGGTGAATAGAGGTTCCTCTTTAGGAGGACCCTTTTTTTATGAGCTGATTCTATCTCTACGGACAAGCTCATACACTATAGGGAGGAAAGGGGAGGATAGTGGATGGATCGTTCAGGCAAGGAGTTTGGGGAATGGACGGATCAAGCGACGGAACAGATGTTACATAACCTGATTGAAAAAAAGCGAAAGTTTGACAAAGCGAAAACCATGCATCTCTACACCTTATGGGGAACATTATTTGCATCATTCTTCTTCCTGTATTATATGACGAAATTTGTACTGAATCCTTATTCTTATTCGTTTGCCGCAATGTTCTCCGTCTTTGTCTCGAATTCGTTGCACCTGTTCATGACACTTATACTGGTTGTCCTTTTTGGTGCGACTAAAATATTATTTGAAAAAAAGGAAAAAAAGGAAAAGGAATTCCATGATTTAAGATGTGAAGTCATCGATCGAAGCAAAGATTTATGGAAAGAAGAAGCCTGGAAAAAAAGGCATCATGTGTATGATAAATTAAAAAAAGAATGGGACATTAATCTGTTTCATGGGAGCAAGTAAGCGGACCTTAAATCCAGGGGGAACGGGATAGTAAAGGGGCTGGCCCATCACATTTGCCATGAGCCATAAAACCCGAAAAATCAAAAGAAGATCTTTTTATCTCTTTCTTCCTTAAGTATTTCCACAGCTTCGCGGAAGCGCTGGGAATGGATGATCTCCCGCTCCCTTAAAAAGCGCAGGCCGTCATTCAGATCCGGATCATCACTCATATTAATGATCCATTGATACGTAGCCCTTGCTTTCTCTTCTGCGGCGATGTCTTCATATAAATCTGCGATCGGATCCCCTTTAGCTGCAATATATGCTGTGGTAAACGGGACGCCTGCCGCATTCTGATAAAAAATGGCTCCATCATGATTGACATAATGGGGATCAAGTCCCGCTTCCTTCATCTGATCAGGTGTGGCATCTTTGATTAATTTATAAACCATCGTTGCAATCATTTCCAGATGAGCAAATTCTTCTGTCCCGATATCTGTTAATAATCCAATCACCTTATCAGGTATTGAATAACGTTGATTGAGATACCTGAGAGCAGCGGCAAGCTCTCCGTCTGCCCCTCCATACTGTTCAATTAGAAATTTTGCCAATTTAGGGTTGCAAGTACTTACCCTGACAGGGTATTGAAGCTTCTTTTCATAAACCCACATTGTCCTGAACCTCCTCTATATCATTAAACTTGCCATGGCCAAGGTGCATCCTTCCAATCCCAAGGATAATTGGAGTAGCTGTACCCATAATGGGTCAGTGGGCCAAATTCCTTTTCGAATTTCTTTTTTATCTGTTTTCGCGTCTTAATATACATATTGTATTGGGAGATCGCTTCGAAATCTTCCGGATGGGTATCCAGATAAAGTGTGAGGTCCACGATGACAAAATCGACGGCCTGCAATTCTTCTAGCACCTCATAGTAATGGGGAGGAAGCTGTTTCATATTCGGTTACTCTCCCTTCGTTTTTTCATAGGGACTGTAGTAAGGGTCATAAAACACTTTCCAAAGGGTCCCCTTTTGCAGGGCTTCTTTCGGAGAATATTGTTCTAAGTTCGGTGGCTGGAACCCCAGGTAAAGGTTAGGTGGTGTAGAATATACCTTTCGTGTAATGGGTTTGCACGGATCGAACGGACTTACATACGGATAATACGCTTTATAAAATTCCTGCATGATTATCCCTCCTTTAAACAAAATCCTTCGTAACAACATATGAACGTGGGTGGGGGAACATGTTAATTTATTTTAATTCATAATGTTGAAGGAAAATACGGTGAAAATGTTGAATAGATAAGGGGAAGGATATAAATGATGAGGTGGTCAAATGTTTGTTAAAAATGCGATGATACCAAAACACAAATGCTATGTGGTAGACGAAAATGATTCACTGGAAAAAACGCTGACGGTTCTCGAGCATCATAAAATTGACGGGGTGCCGGTCCTCTCAGATGATCAGTTTAAAGGTGTGGCGACCCGATACAATATTTATCAGAGCTTCTTCCAATCCGGTATGGAAAAGAAAGCCTTTCTCAAGGAGAAAAAAGCCCGGGATATTATCACAAATTCGGACAAATACATTACAGATAAGGATGTATTTGAAAATGCATTAATAGAATTAAAGGATTCACCGATCCTCCCTGTGGTCGGGGACAACCATGTATTCCTTGGACTCATTACCCGTTTTGATGTCCTGGATCAATTTAGAAGTGCATTCGGGATGGATCAGAAAGGTGTACGCATCGCCTTCTCTTCTGTAGAAACCGAAGGACGTATCGCTCGCCTTGGTGACATCATTCAGCAGCACTCTGAATCGGTCATATCCCTGGTGACCTTTGATGAAACCGATAAATTACTCCGACGTATTGTTCTTAAAGTAGAAAAGAAAGACAATATGGAGAAATTTCTTAATAAACTGGAGAAATCGGGATTCCGCATCCTCGATATCCATGAAGACGAATAAGTAGTGAATAAAATCCAGTATGAAAAAAAATCCCTCTCATAAGATTTATGGGAGGGATTTTTTTGATCAATCTTTTTGTGAAACTGATAATCACGTTTCTTTTAGGGTATCTGTTCATTACATGGTTTCCTGTAACAGAACGCCTGACTGAACCAGAGTTCATTGTTGAATTGGTTCTGAACCCGATTCAGTTCTTCGCTGCTTCCATCGCCTTTATGATCGGCCTCTTGGTACAGGGGAATGTCTTGAAAACTGAAATTCATTCCGTGATACAATTATGGAATGGAAGACTACATAAAGAATTGGTGATCATCCCATTTCATATCGGACTGATCTTTGCATTGAGCGTTCATGGAGGTTGGCAAACGATGATTTTTTCCTGTTCGGCCTTTTTTTATGGTATTATTTCAATAGATTTTCGCCGTCAAGGAGGCCACAATGCTTGAATTATGTATCATTTTAATGGCAGGGGGAGTCACTCTCCTCTTAATTATGTTGTATGAAGCACGTCGAAACGTAGTGAAAATTGAAAAGGTGAAGCTTCCAGGCTTTCCGGACCACATGCAGCCTGTAACGATCTTTTTTATTTCAGATATACATAAACGTGAAATTTCGGATGAAATCATCGAAGAAGTGAAGGGAAGAGCGGATTTCGTCATCATCGGCGGGGACCTTTTGGAAAAAGGGGTTCCCTTTTCAAGGGTTGAGGGGAATCTGGATAAACTCCAGTCATTAGGTAAGGTTTACTTCGTATGGGGAAATAATGATTATGAAGTCAATACCACAAGGCTAAAGGAAATATTTATTGAAAAAGGAATCATTGAAATCGTCAATACTTCAGTCAAGGTTCCCCTGCATAACGGTATGATGAACTTGATAGGGGTAGATGATGCAAGTACCCAACGGGCAAATTATCCACTCGCACTCGACCAGGCATCCCCTGATGAATTCAATGTTTTGGTCAGTCATGATCCAAGGCTTTTGAATCAGGTTTGTAAAGAAGATGGAATCGATCTCATGATAAGCGGTCACACACATGGAGGTCAGATTCGATTGTTCGGTTGGGGATTGTATAAAAAAGGGAGGCTTGAAAATCTCCCGGAGACCACCCTATTAGTAAGCAACGGCTACGGGACCACCGCCATTCCCTTGCGCTTGGGTGCACCAGCGGAAACGCATTTGTTGATATTAGACAAATAATAAATGAACATTTGTTATTCATTACCTATACAGATTTTACACAAAGAGGTTTCTCGATTATAATTTTTATAAGAAGAGAAATACTTGGGGGACTATCGATGAGCAATGAAAAAAAGTTAGAAGGAAAATACAATATAAAAGCTGTGTCTACCATTTTAGGGATTCAACCAGGTACTTTAAGGGCATGGGAGAGAAGATATCAGATCATTGCCCCTGTCCGTAATGAATCGGGTCACCGCCTTTACACGGAACAGCATTTAAATATATTGAAATGGCTTGTTGAAAAGGTTGATCAGGGATTTACCATCAGCCAGGCGGTAGCATTACTGGATAAACAGGAGCTTGAAGAAAACGAGATCACTTCCTCTGAACAAAAGGATCGTACTCAAACGATTTCGGATGACTTACTAAAGGCTTTATTAAGTTTTGATGAAACGAAAGCCCACGATTTGATCAATCAGTCTTTTTCTGTATATACAATAGATAAAGTCGTCATTGACATTCTGGGAAGCCTCCTCGTCAGAATCGGTGATTTATGGGAAAACGGTGAAATCACCACGGCTCATGAGCATTTTGCTACATCTATTCTCAGATCCAGAATCGGTATCATCATGCACTCTTTCCCGCATAACGGCATCTTACCTAAAGTAGTCGCGGTCTGCGGTCCGGGGGAATGGCATGAATTGGGATTGTTGATTTTTACCCTTTTCGTAAGAAGAAAAGGATTTGAAGTCATCTATCTGGGATCAAGCATAAAAGAAAACGATATAGACATCGTGCTGGACGAAGTGAATCCAAAGTTTCTATTCTTATCCTGCACCCTCCTTGAAAATGTAGACAACCTTCTATCTCTGGTCACTTCATTAAAGAACGAGCGGAATAATCTGGTCATTGGAATGGGCGGATTTGCTGTAGACCATCTCCCAAAAGACTTAAAAGAAGAGTTTGATGAACATATCGTGGGACAATCCAAGGCCCAGTGGGAACAATGGCTTAAAAGTAAAATATAATACGAATATGCACTGTTTTCGGCCCCTTACATAGTATGATGATAAATCGTCACACTCTAGGGGGTACGAAGATGAAGCTCGAAAGAATATCTGACAATAAAATAAAATTTTCCATTAGTGTAGAAGAGTTAGAACAAAAAGGGTTATTCGAACAAGACCAATGGAAAGATTCCTATATGTGGCATGATCTTTTTGAAGACATGTTAGATGAAGTGCAAGGGAAGTTCGGCATCGAAACACAAATGGAGATCACTGTGGAAATCGAATCATTCGATGACCATGAAATCTGCATGATCCTTACATTGGAATCAGAAGATGATTTTTCTGACTGGGAAGAAGGGACCGAATTGATGAAATCCATGAATGATCACGATGTGCTCGTGTATTTCGATGATTTCGATGATCTAATTGCCCTTCTTAAACGGATCAATCAGATGGGCAAGGTGAACAATGCCCTCTTTCAATGCAGCATTTATTTCTATGAAAAAAAGTACTATATCCTGATTGAGAATTTGCTTGAAGGAGACAGCTTCATCCTGGAAGCGATTTGCACCGAGTATGGTCGGCAAACAACGATTACAAAATATATCCTGATGGAATACGGCCGTGCAGTGCTTATCAGGGATTCCATTGAGAAGATATTGTTTTATTTCTAGCCTAGCGCGCGAGGACCAGGCTATGCATCTTTACCCCCTATATTAATATCGTTTCCTAATGGTTTTGAGAAATATTTTTTTTAGCACTTTCAGTTGATCCTGAAGGTGTTTTTTAGTTTTAAGTGGGATCTTTTGGGTGAGTGCTGATGGGGTGCGGAGCGGAGGGAACTTTTCTTAAATGACAGCGTTTTCATTATTTTGCTCTTTTTTTAATTTTCCTTCTTTGCAAGAGGAAATCAAACGTGTATACTATGTCATGAAAGCGGGCAAGGTTCCGCTAAACAGTGAAGGATACTGGGAGGTTTACATACATGGTAGCCGAAAAGGGGAAAGAAAATCATCAAGCATCAGATCAACATGATGTACTGAAATCTACACAAACGGTTATTCATCTTGCACTCGATAAATTAGGATACTCAGAAGAAGTTTATGAATTACTTAAAGAACCTGTCCGCATGTTAACGGTTAAAATACCTGTCCGCATGGACGATGGAAAAGTAAAAGTGTTTACCGGATACCGTGCGCAGCATAATGATGCGGTCGGGCCGACTAAAGGTGGGATTCGCTTTCATCCGAATGTATCGGAAAAAGAAGTTAAAGCGCTTTCGATCTGGATGAGCCTAAAGTGCGGAATTGTCGATCTTCCTTATGGGGGAGGAAAAGGTGGGATCATCTGTGATCCACGGGATATGTCATTCAGGGAGCTGGAAAGATTAAGCCGTGGATATGTACGGGCCATCAGCCAGATTGTCGGGCCATCCAAAGACATTCCTGCACCGGATGTTTTCACAAACTCTCAGATCATGGCCTGGATGATGGATGAATATAGTCGGATTGATGAATACAATTCTCCTGGATTTATCACAGGTAAGCCACTGGTCCTCGGGGGATCTCACGGCCGCGAAACAGCAACGGCCAAAGGAGTGACGATATGCATCCACGAAGCTGCGAAGAAAAAGGGAATCAAACTGGAAGGTGCAAGGGTGGTCGTGCAAGGCTTCGGGAATGCCGGAAGCTTCCTGGCCAAGTTTATGCATGACGCCGGCGCGAAGGTGATTGGAATCTCAGATGCATATGGTGGTCTGCATGACGAGGAAGGATTGGATATTGATTACTTGTTAGACAGACGTGATAGCTTTGGCACAGTAACGAATTTATTTAATAATACGATTACAAATGAAGAACTCCTGGAACTAGATTGCGACATTCTTGTACCGGCAGCCATTGAAAATCAGATTACGGACAGAAATGCCCATAATATCCGTGCGAGCATCGTGGTAGAGGCTGCTAATGGACCAACGACATTGGAGGCCACGAAAATCTTGACTGATAGGGGTATTCTTCTAGTTCCTGATGTATTAGCTTCTTCTGGCGGCGTGACGGTTTCATACTTCGAATGGGTCCAAAACAATCAAGGCTATTACTGGACCGAAGAAGAAGTGGAAGAAAAGCTGGAAAAAATACTCGTAAACTCTTTTAATAATGTCTATGAAACGTCACAAACAAGAAGAGTGGATATGAGGCTTGCCGCTTATATGGTAGGGGTAAGGAAAATGGCCGAAGCCTGCCGATTCAGAGGTTGGATCTAAGATATTGGAGAATGGGGCTGAGACAAAAGGATTTCAGCCAAATGAAAGACCGAACGAGTGATTTGGTGAAAATCTAACTCGTTCGGTTTTTTATTTTTTATAAATAAGGGTTAATTCATGTATTTAGCAGGTTTTAGCTGTTGATTGGAGGGCAAGACGAAGACTCCGACGGGAAAAGTGGAATAGGTGAGACCCCGCCTGAGCGCAAGCTGTGAGGAGGCTCGCCTTCCGCGGAAATCAACAGCGGTGTAACAAGTGATTCCAAATATCCCTAGAGATTGTTCGTCTTTATAGTCAATTTATGTCCAAGCCTGATTCTTTATTTATGTCACATTCAATTCAGTTGGAATATCCATACTATAAATGAGTGACTGGAAGGGCCGAGTGCTCCTTTTTGACCTGAACGAAAAACTATTCCATAATAATTGAGTAAAGTTTATTAATTAATCTGAAGCAACGGACAGATAAGGCCATTCAGATAGAGGAATTGAAGGAGTGTCTGAATTTGATAAAGGAAGAATGCATCATTGTAGGCGGAGGTCCATGCGGGCTATCTGCTGCCATTAGTTTAAAAGAAAAAGGGATCAATCCATTGATCATTGAAAAGGGAAACATCGTGAATGCAATCTACCACTATCCCACTCATCAAACGTTTTTTTCATCAAGTGAAAAACTTGAAATCGGTGATGTGCCATTCGTCATTGAAGAGCATAAACCAAGAAGGAACCAGGCATTGGTGTATTATCGTGAAGTCGCTAAGCGCAAAGATTTAAGGATCAACCGGTTTGAAACCGTTCATGAAGTAAAGAAAAATGACGGATTTTTTACCGTGTCAACTTCCAAGGGGATATATGAAAGTAAATCTGTTATCATCGCGACGGGCTACTATGATCATCCGAATTATATGGAGATTCCCGGAGAAAATTTGGGAAAAGTGTTTCATTATTTCAAAGAGGCTCATCCGTTTTTTGATACCGATGTGGTAGTGGTCGGAGGGAAAAACTCGGCAGTCGACGCAGCGCTTGAATTAAATAAAGCGGGGGCAAGGGTAACGGTGTTATACCGGGGAACTGAATATTCCAAGAGCGTTAAGCCCTGGATCCTCCCGAATTTTGATGCCCTGGTGAGAAATGGAGAAGTCACTATGGAATTTAATGCATGTGTAGACGAGATTACGGATGACTCGGTTATTTATACCGTCGATGGGGAGAAGAAAGAAGTGGTTAATGACTTTGTTTTTGCCATGACGGGCTATCACCCTGACCACAGCTTCCTGACAAGGATGGGGATAGACATTGACAGGGAGACAGGTCGTCCTGCCTTTAATCCTGAAACAATGGAAACGAATGTTGAAGGGGTTTATATTGCAGGAGTGATTGCAGCTGGTAATAACGCCAATGAAATATTTATTGAGAATGGCCGTCACCACGGTGGAATGATTGCTGAATCCATTAAGCTGAGAAGTGAAAATTAATCGTAAGAAAGAGGTCCAGATTCTGGACCTCTTTCTCTTTGCTTCTGTTTTAAGTTTTGGCTGTTTTGACAAAGATCGTTGCTATCATATACAGACTAAGATTTGCGAATGCTCTGCCTTATAGGGTGTCGTGCAGGAGAGTGATGGGTACAGTCCCGCTTTCCACGGACGTTCGGCCGAGCCTCCTCAGCAAAAACCGCTTCCGGGGTCTTGGCACGACCGTTTTCCGTAGGAGTCTACTCAGTTCCCTTCAACCTCCGGAGTAGTAAGTGTTGACAGAGCAAAATGGTTTGTGACCATCCGTTTAAAAAGATTAAAGGACTATTAAATAATAAAGTCACTGCAATGAATGAGATAGCAGTGGCATAAGCAATCTCCACATTTCCTTTGTGTTAGTAAAACACTTCTTCTGGATAGTTGATTGTAGCGGAAGGTGCTCGACTCCTGCGGGAATAGCATGAAAGTCGAGACCCCACAGGGCAAAGCCCGAGGAGGCTCAACTCACGCCCCGCGGAAAGCAACCGCCACTCGCCACATCCTAAAGCAACAATGTATATGAAAAGAGCCTTAGTTTTTAAAGATCATTTCTAATTCATTCATGTCTCTCGTCTGGGAAAGGGCAACCATTAATTTAATTCTTGCTTTTTGTCCATTCAGTCCATTAGAGAAAATGACCCCTTTTTCCTTCAATTGTTTCCCTCCACCGGAGTACCCGTAAATATCCTGAACAATTCCGTTGAAGCATCTAGAAACCAATACGACGGGAATATTCGCTTCTACGAGTTCTTCGATGCCATTCACCGTCTCAGGGGGAAGATTTCCCTGTCCAAGTGCTTCAATGATCACACCGTCGTATTGAAGGTCTTTGATGGCCATCAGGAGACCGGAGTCCATTCCCGCATATGCTTTAATGAGCGTTACCCTCTTTGAAATATCGCAGATCTGGTAATGCTCATTTGAAGTGGGTTGATGATGGAAGAGTACCCCCCTTTTGGTGACGATGCCAATCGGTCCATATTGAGGGCTTTGAAAGGTGGATACATTGCTTGTATGGGTTTTGGTCACGTTTTTTGCTGAATGGATTTCATCATTAAGGACGACCAGGACCCCTTTGCCTCTTGATTTGTCACTAGCTGCAACACGCACGGATGAAATCAGGTTGTATAAGCCGTCCGCTCCGATTTCATTGCTTGACCTCATCGCCCCTGTTACTACGATCGAGATGGGAAGGGACAGGGTCAAGTCCAGGAAGTAGGCGGTTTCTTCCAGTGTATCTGTACCATGGGTGATGACAACACCATGGAATGGCGATTCCTGATATTTTGTTTCAATGATTTCTTTTAGTTTCTGCATGTGCAGAGGCGTAATATGTGGTGAAGGCAGATGGAAAGCCTCTTCGACCGTGAGATTTGCCAGGTTTGAAACGATGGACGTCTGGACAGAAAGGGGGTTTTCCTTCCCCGGAGTAACGGCTCCTGTCTGCTCGTCTTCCATCATCGAGATGGTCCCGCCTGTATGTATGACTAAAATATCTTTCTTCATCACTCATTCCTCCAACCAATTAAATTCCTATTTCCAATCCTACACTAACATGATACGATTAAGAAAACCGAAAGAAAAGAGGACTTTTGTATGCTGGTGATTTTATCAGCGGGTATAGCACCAGGATTAGCATTGTTAAGTTACTTTTATTTACGGGATCAATATGAGGCAGAACCCATTACACTCGTGTTTAAAACCTTTATGTATGGTGCCATTATCACCTTTCCGATCATGTTTCTGCAATACGTCCTGGAAGTCGAAGGAATCATTGCTTCCAATTGGTCTACGGCTTTTATTTCCTCTGGTTTCCTCGAAGAGTTCTTTAAATGGTTTATTTTGATGTTTGCCATTTTCCAGCATGTTGATTTCAATGAACCATATGATGGGATTGTCTACGGAGCGAGTGTATCACTCGGTTTCGCTACGGTTGAAAATATTTTATATTTGGTTGCCAATGGAGTCGAACATGCATTTGGAAGGGCTGTATTACCCGTGTCCAGCCACGCTCTGTTCGGTGTCATTATGGGGTATTATCTGGGCAAAGCCAAGTTCTCCTCAAGTGAAGAACGGCGTAAATGGCTCCTTCTTGCCCTATCGGTACCGATCCTGCTGCATGGAACCTATAACTATATCTTCCTGGCTGAGAAAAACTGGATCTATTATATGGTTCCATTTATGTTGTTCTTATGGTGGCTGGGTTTAAAGAAAGTGAAGAGTGCCCATCAGCTTACTGAGAAAAAGTACAAAATGGAATTGAAGAAAGAAGTCATGTAAAGGCGCTTCCTGTGGGAGCGCCTTTACCTGTAAACCACAATGAAACAGCCCCCGTATCAAGGGGGCTGTTTCATTTATATGCAGCGGCAAGATCGGTTTTAGGAGCTTCTTTTCGCTTCACTTCATCTATTTTATTTACAAACATTTGAAATACTTTTCTTTTTTCTTCAAGATCACGTATGTATTCTTTCAGTTCATTATACTTCTCTTCAAATGGTTTATGATACATTTGCCGGATATTTTCAATGATTTCCTCATTCACCGTCGACTGTATGACCTGCTTTGTAATGCCGTATTTATAGGAGTAAACTTTCAGTTCCTTCTTAACATCCTCATAGTCCGTATTGATTTGATCGAGTACCTCTGAAATATCCTCTTTCCATTCCTCCAAAGACTTTGCTAAGTAATCTTCCATCGTGACCCTCCCATTCTAAATTTGAAACTTCCCTTTTCACAGTATATCTTTGCTTGTTTACATGGGGGTTGCTGAGACATTACAGTGTCTTATCAAAGTGTTTCATTTATTCGGATACCTTATATCATTTCATATTTTTATCATTCCACTTGTATAAAATGGGAGTCTCTACAAAAACTAGAGTTAATGTTAATTGAAGATATGGAGGTTAAAGCATTATGAATAGTCGTTTCAAATGGGTTTCTACTTCAGTCGTCATGGTGCTTATGTGTTCTCTCTTAATGATTTCTTCAGAGGGGGAGAAGGCAGACGCTTTTACAAATCAGGTAATTCAACAAGGCGCAACGGGTGAGGATGTAATTGAACTTCAATCCAGGCTTCAATATATCGGTTATTATAACGGTGATATTGATGGGGTTTTTGGATGGGGAACCTACTGGGCATTGAGAAACTTTCAGTACGAATTTGGCCTGAAAATCGATGGACTGGCAGGACCGACAACAAAAGCAAAGCTTTTGAAGGCGTCAAAGTATAATAAACAATTTGTGAAAAACCAAATTGAAAAAGGGAAAAAATTCAGCCATTATGGCGGAACGGACCTTAATAAGCAGAAAGCTCCCGATGGAGGAGGTAAGAGTGGTGGAGGTACATCAACTCAACAAAATAAACCAGCACCAAAACCAGCACCTTCTAAACCAACTGCAGCGAATACACCAAATGGATACTCTCAAAATGACATTCAATTAATCGCCAACGCAGTATACGGGGAGTCACGTGGTGAACCATACGAGGGTCAAGTAGCTGTAGCGGCAGTCATTCTAAACCGAATTGACAGTTCAGCATTTCCTAATACAGTGGCAGGGGTCATCTTTGAACCTGGTGCGTTCACTGCTGTAGCTGATGGTCAAATCTGGTTAACTCCTAATGAAAGAGCCAAAGAAGCGGTTTTGGATGCAATCAATGGCTGGGATCCATCTTCAAGTGCCCTCTATTACTTTAATCCTGCGACGGCAACAAGCAAATGGATATGGTCGCGTCCACAAATTAAGAAAATAGGAAAACATATATTCTGTAGCTAAAGAGGTGAAGCGAAATGGTGCGTGTCATTCTAATAACGGTTCTAGTATTGGGTGTGGCTGGTACTGCTTTCTGGGGGTATCAGGAACATCAGGAGAAAAATGCGATACTAATCAATGCAGAAAACAACTATCAAAGAGCTTTTCATGAATTGACTTACCAGGTGGACCTGCTTCATGATCAAATCGGGTCTACACTTGCCATGAATTCCAGAAAATCATTATCCCCTGCCCTTGCAGATGTGTGGAGATTAACCTCACAAGCTCACAGTGATGTGGGACAGCTGCCTTTGACACTTCTTCCATTTAATAAAACGGAAGAATTCTTAAGTAAAATCGGTGACTTCAGTTATCGCGTAGCTGTAAGGGACCTAGACAAGAATCCATTAACAGATAAAGAATATAAGTCATTGGAAAATCTCTATGAACAAAGTGCTGATATTCAGAACCAGTTACGGAAGGTCCAGCATCTTATCATCGAAAACAATTTGCGGTGGATGGATGTTGAAATGGCTTTGGCTTCAGGGAATGAACAAGCAGATAATACCATTATCGATGGTTTCAAAACCGTCGAAAAAAATGTATCCGGATATGATGAAGCGAACTTTGGATCGACAACATTCGTAAATACAGAGAAAAAAGACCAGAACTTTAAAAAGTTAAAAGGAAAAGAGATTTCCAAAGAAGAAGCCGTCAAAATTCTGAGAAAATATTCAGGTATCCCTAAATCCAAGGATGCGAAGGTTTCAAAGAGCGGAAAAGGCTCCGATTACAAGTTCTTTAGTGTTTCCATCGGTAATGGAAATACGGAAGCAAGCATGGATGTCACCCAAAAAGGCGGCTATCCGATCTGGTACATCAACAATCGTGAAATCAAGAAACCAAAGATCAGCTTAAACAAGGCTGCGGAAAAAGCGACAGCGTTCTTAGAAGAAAACAACTTCCAGAAGCTTGAAATGTTTGAAAGTGCCCAATACGATAATATCGGTATTTTCACTTTCGTTACGGCTTTGGACGGGGTAAGGATCTATCCGGATTCTTTGAAAATCAAAGTAGCCCTGGATAATGGACAAATTGTAGGATTTGCAGCAGAAGAATATTTAAAGAACAATCACGTAAGAGAAATACCCAAAGCTACGATAACCAAGGCTCAAGCGAAAGAAACGACGAATCCAAACCTGAAGATCATGGAAGAACGGCAAGCTGTGATCGTGAACGATTTGAACGAAGAAGTACTATGCTATGAATTCTTAGGGATGCTGGGTAAAGATACCTACAGAATATTCGTCAATGCAAAAACAGGCGAAGAAGAAAAGGTGGAAAGACTCAAAAACGCAGAACCAATTTATGAAGAAGTAGTATAACACTGAGAGGGACGGACTTCCGTAATCGGAGGTCCGTCCCTCTTTCTTGTTGGAAAATTCAAAAAGATGTGGAAAGGAGTAGGCTGACATGCCATAATATAGATACAAAAAACGGAAAGTGGGAATTTTGGACTATGATAAAAGCAGGTACCACATTACAATTGGAACCTATACATAATGATAATTTTGATCGATATAGATGCAGGGTCGTCGAGCTTTCTGAGGAAGGGATATATATTGATTATCCCATACATACCAAGACAGAGAAGGCCATTTTCTTAATTGATGGTACACAGCTTAAAGCAAGCTTCACCATTAATGAACAAACGGTCATGATGTTTGAAACGGAAGTGATGGGCCGTAAATTATCCAAAATTCCGATGATTCACCTGCATTATCCAGGGGACGATGGTCTGGTGAAGATCCAACGTCGACAATTCGTACGGGTAGAGGCCAATACGGATATTTCTTTGAAAATCAATGACCGGTTTTATCCGACACTCACAGAAGATCTCAGCGCCGGGGGCTGCGCTGTGGTGGTGAGGAAGGGAATGGATGTGAAAAGTGGAGCAAAGCTCTCTACCATCATTGTTCTGCCAATGCAAACCGGAGAGTGCCATTATGTGGAGATTGAAGGTAAGGTGATCCGCGTTTGGGAGAAGGATCATAAGGAAATCGCAAGCATTGAGTTTGTTCACTTAACTGAAAATCAAAGACAGCTCATTCTAAGGTATTGCTTTGAAAAACAGCTCGATTTAAGAAAAAAAGGCTTGCTTGAATAAAATTCTAATAAGTACACATACTTTTTCTTAGAACGGAAAAAGGGTGATTCACTTGAAAACAGTAGAACGAATTTTAATTAAATTAGCCATCGTACACTTTATATTACTTATTGCAGTGCAATTCATGGTACATCAACTGAATATCCTTCCCGAACTTCATAAGATCGTATTCTATGAAGGGGTGGAGAAAATGGAATACAGTGAAATAGTTGAAACCCTAACCAATAGAGCAGGAGAATGATGCCTGCTCTATTTTTTTCTTGAATGCTCTTTAGAGGAAACACACTCTGAAAGAAAGAATCGTTAAACGAAAACGAAGATTTATGTTAAAATGAGTAAGAAAATTATTAGGAACTTAAGTAGGTGGATGAATTGAAGAAATTAAGAATTGCGATCGATGGACCTGCAGCTGCAGGTAAAAGCACTGTTGCCAAAATAGTGGCAGGGAAATTATCTTATCTTTATATTGATACCGGGGCGATGTACCGCTCTTTAACATATAAAGCTTTGACGAAGAAAGTAGATTTGCATAATGAAAGTGAATTAAATGAATTGTTGTCAGAAACCATCATTGAACTTGAACCGTCTGATGAGGGGCAGCTTGTGTTTCTGGACGGGGAAAATGTGACTGATGAAATCCGTCAGTCTGCTGTAACCAATTCAGTTTCCCATGTGGCTATTCATTCAGGCGTCAGGGAAGAAATGGTGAAAAGGCAGCAGGATCTTGCCCGGGAAGGCGCTGTCGTAATGGACGGCAGGGATATCGGTACTCATGTCATTCCTGATGCGGAAATCAAGGTATTCTTACTTGCGAGTGTAGATGAAAGAGCACAAAGGCGACACGAAGAGAACATCTCCAAAGGTTATCCATCTGATCTCGAACAATTAAAAGACGAAATTGCCCGCCGCGACAAGATTGATTCTGAAAGGGAGATCGCTCCACTAAAGAAAGCAGCGGATGCAACAGAAATAGATACCACCTCTCTTTCCATTTCAGAAGTCGTGGATCAAATCATGATGTTAGTAGAAAGGAAAGGTTAAAGTGAACCTATATACCTTTGCTAGAGGTCTTGTTAAATCGATTCTTTCTCCGTTGTACCGAATTGAAGTGAAGGGCACTGAGCATTTTCCTAAAGATGGAGGGGTCTTACTGTGTGCGAATCACATCGATAATCTGGATCCCCCCGTTGTCGGGATTTCAGCTCCAAGACCTGTGTCGTTCATGGCGAAAGAAGAACTGTTCAATGTACCAGTATTAGGGAGTTTATTGCCTGGTCTACGGGCATTCCCGGTGAAGAGGGGTATGAGTGACAGGGAAGCACTGCGAAAAGGATTGCAGGTTCTGAAAGAGGGAGATGTTTTAGGACTGTTTCCAGAGGGTACTAGAAGTAAGACAGGAGAAATTGGAAAGGGATTGGCAGGTGCCGGTTTCTTTGCTCTTCGTTCTGAAGCTTACGTGGTCCCCTGTGCCATCATCGGACCATACAAGCCGTTCAGGAAATTGAAGGTTGTATTCGGACCACCGATTGAAATGGGAAGTATTCGTGAAGAAAGATTGAACGCGGAGAAAACGACGGAGATTATTATGAAGCATATTGAAAAACTGATACACGAGCATCAATAATATAAGGTTTCCCGCTTGACAAAAAGTACTATTTATTAGAAGTTAGTAGAAAGAATATTTTAAATTGCGAAGTCTTGCAATAATCAAAATCTTTGCAGTCATGGATTAAGGAGGAGTACATAATGGAAGACATGAATGGAATTGAAGTGAAGAATCTTGAAATTGGTGAAAAAGTAAAAGGGACAGTCACTAAGGTGGAAGAGAAACAAGTCTTAGTCGACGTTCAGGATAGTAAAGTGGATGGCATCATTCCAATCAGTGAACTCTCAAGCCTTCATATCGAAAAAGCTTCTGATGTAGTCAGTGAAGGGGATGTACTTGAGTTAATCGTGACAAAAGTGGAAGAAGAACTACTGGTTCTTTCCAAACGTAAAGTGGACGCTGAAAAGGCATGGGAAGAAATGAAGGTCCGCTTTGAAAATGGCGATGTCTTCGAAGCGGAGGTCAAAGATGTCGTAAAAGGCGGCCTTGTCGTTGATCTTGGTGTCAGGGGATTCGTACCTGCATCTTTAGTGGAAGATTATTATGTCGAAGATTTCTCAGACTATAAAGATAAAACGTTAACCTTCAAGATTGTTGAATTGGATCAGGAGAAGAACCGTTTAATCCTTTCCCATCGTGCTGTAGTTGAGGCAGAAAAGCAACAGCAAAAGAAACAGCTTCTAACAGATATTGAATCAGGTGCCGTACTGGAAGGAACGGTGCAACGCATCACCGATTTTGGTGCGTTTGTGGATATCGGGGGAGTAGATGGGCTTGTTCATATTTCACAACTATCCCATGAACATGTTGAAAAGCCTTCCGACGTTGTAACAGAAGGACAAAAGGTGCAGGTGAAGGTGCTGAGCGTCGATCGGGACAACGAACGCATCTCTTTATCCATCAAAGAAACACTGCCGGGACCATGGAGTGATATCTCTGAAAAGGCGCCTAAAGGAAGCGTGTTGGATGGAGTCGTAAAGCGTCTGGTATCTTACGGTGCATTTGTTGAAGTCCTACCTGGTGTTGAAGGTCTTGTTCATATCTCTCAAATCTCCCACAAGCATATCGGTACTCCACACGAAGTACTCGGTGAGAATCAGGATGTAAAAGTGAAGGTGCTTGACGTTAACGAAAACGAACAACGCCTGTCATTAAGCATCAAGGCCCTTGAAGAAAAAGAGGAAGAAGTGACGGACTATGAAATGCCGGAAGAAAGCACCGGCTTCCAATTGGGTGAAATGATTGGAGACAAACTAAAAGATCTTAAGTAAATGGTGATGAATTGTGACGAGAGCTCAAAGAAAGCAAGATCATATCAATTATGCTTTATCGACCGGTCAGCAGCGAAGGACCGGTTACGATGAAGTGGCTTTTGTCCACCAGAGCTTACCGAATATAGCAGTAGATGAAATTCATCTGCAGACTCAAATTGGCGAACTTTCCTGGAGTTCGCCAATTTTCATAAATGCTATGACGGGTGGCGGCGGTGAGACCACTTCAAAAATCAATGAAGAACTGTCGATACTATCCAGGGAAACGGGTATGGCCATCGCAGTCGGATCTCAAATGTCAGCACTTAAGGATCCTGCTGAACGAAAGACATATGAAATTGTGAGGAAGCATAACCCTGATGGAATGGTGTTTGGGAATTTAGGAAGTGAGGCTTCCGTCCAACAGGCCAAAGATGCCGTTGAGATGATTAGGGCTGATGCATTGCAGATTCATTTAAATGTGATTCAGGAATTGACCATGCCAGAAGGTGACCGTGACTTCAGGGGTGCCTTGGATAGGATACAGGAGATTTCTGAAAGTATATCTGTCCCGGTCATTGTAAAAGAGACTGGATTTGGCATTAGTAAAGAAGCTGCAGAATCCTTGTCCCGTTCAAGGATCTCAGCCATCGATGTAGGCGGCTTTGGTGGAACAAACTTCTCAAAAATCGAAAATCAACGCCGGGAACGGATGTTGGGCTTTTTTGATGATTGGGGAATCCCTACTGCTATATCCCTAGCTGAATGCTATTCTTCATCCGATAAGCCGATCCTTGCTTCAGGTGGGATCCAAAATAGCTTAGACATCGTTAAGTCTCTAGGGTTAGGGGCATCTGCTGTAGGAATGGCCGGCGTCATTCTCAAGCAGCTTCTCGAATCGGGTCTTGAGGATACCATACATGAAGTGAATCAGATTCATACTGATATTCAGTTTCTAATGTGTGCTCTTGGTTGCAGACGGATTGAAGATCTTCATAATGTGCCAATGGTATTATCGGGTCACGTATATCATTGGCTAGAATCGAGAGGATTGAATCCCGGGGGTTATAGCAACAGAGCGTTTAATATGTAAAAGAAGGCATTCTCAGATTGAGAATGCCTTCTTTTTTTCGTGGAATATCAGGTTTGGTTTTGGTTTTTTTTGTAAAATGGCTGGATTATCTTAATAAACAGCTGGATTTTTTTTCGGATCGGCCGGATTTCCATCCATTCCCGCCAGATTCTCAACCAAAACGGCCGGATTATTACTGATTTCGGCTGGATTGACATCACCAGAAGTGTGGCCTCTGCCCAAGCCGCCTTCGCCTTTAGTGTTGTCCAGCTCCAGGGGCTTGGGGCTCGAGGTCATAAGTCAAACCAACCAAAAAGGCAAAGAGCGCCTTTCCGGTTGGTTCGCCTTATGCTTTTCGCCCCAGAGCAAGCCCCTTGCGCTTTTAGTGTTGTCCAGCTCCGGCGGCTAGAGGCTCGAGGTCATAAGTAAAATCGACCAAAAAGGCAAAGAGCGCCTTTCCGGTCAATTTTACTTATGCTTGTCGCCTCTGCCCAAGCCGCCTCCGCCTTTAGTGTTACCTCTGTCTTTTTTTAGACTCTTCCGGTCCTTCCAGGCTCGTTGCTCCGTTGTAATGTAAGCCTTGATCTCGGTCTGATTCGACTCGTTTGCTTTGTTTCAGTTTCTTTTCTTGACGATCTTTACCCAATTGAAAACACCTCCCTTTTTATTTTTTCTTTGAAAAGTTTATTCATGCATGAATGAGATACATAAAGATTTTCCATAATGTAGATAATAGGAGGGGGAGAACGTTTATGGATGGGGTTTTGTATTTGTGGTTACTTTGGGGGATGTGGATTTATACTACGTTTTTGCTAAGGAAGTCTCATCCTGATCGTTTTCGGTTTTCATTTATATGTTTATTGCTTATCTGTGTTTTTCCATTTGGAATGAAGATTGGACCTATCGAAGTCACTCTTCCTATTATTGCACTTGCACTCATTTGTATCCTTTACATAAGAAATTTAAGCTTGAAACAGAAGCTATACATGCTGGTCGCGGTCGTGACGATGGGAATGCTATATGCGGGCATTGGCTTACTTTCTATTTATGACCCTGTCCTCATGTTTATGGATGGGGAATATCTTATTTCCTTAACATTTGTGTTGGTAAGTATTCTTTTTTACAGTCATTCTTCCCTTTACTTCCTTAGGTTCATCGCAATAGGGGGAAGCAGTGTGATTGGTGAATTCTTTCTTGGAATCCCGTTATACAATGTTGGATTTTCATATTCGATAGGTGGTCATCCTTACCTGGATATACTTGCCTTATCCATAGGACTGATGCTTTCATTGAAGGCAATTGGAGAGTTCAATCAATTCGTTCACATCAAGACTCAAACAAATAAGGGGGAAATGAAGAATCTATGAATGTCTATGTGTATCCGGTGATCTTTGGTGTCGTTGTAGGGACCTTGACGAGAATTTATATGCTCCGTACGGACTATCGCCAATATCCAACGTATTTGCACGGAAAGATTATACATATAGCCCTTGGGTTCATTGCAGCTGGCCTCGGCACCATCGCAATTCCAGCTTTATTGGAAGAGAATTTCACTGCGATTACGTTCCTTACCGTTGCAGCCTCTCAATTTCGCGATGTAAGAAATATGGAAAGGAACACGTTGACGGAACTGGATGCTTATGAGCTTGTCCCAAGAGGTGCCACCTACATCGAGGGAATTGCCATCGCGTTTGAAAGTAGAAATTACTTAGTGATTTTCACCTCTCTTCTGGCAACGATCGCGTATATCGTTTTTAACATTTATGCAGCCTTAATAATCAGTGCCATTTGTATGGTGCTTGCTCATAAATTGATGGCAGGCGGACGGTTGAAAGACATTGTTGACATTGAATATGTGAAGCCTCATTTTGATGGGGCGGGCCTATATGTCGATAATATTTATATCATGAATATTGGTCTTAAAGTCAGGCAGGAGGAGATCTTACGATATGGAATGGGATTTATCCTTTCACCCAAATCGTTCGATGCAAGATCGACGCTTGCGAACCTGGGTCAACGGCAGGCCATTCTCCATGATATGTCCACCTCCCTCGGGATCTTCAAAGACTCGGGAACTCCTGCATTAACACCTCTTGCCAAGAGAGATTTAGATGATGGACGTGTCGGTGTATTTGTCCTGCCACAGAGAAAGGACGTAGAAAAAGCGATTGCCATTCTCGGTCAGGTTCCGACCCTTGAGAATGCCATCAGGATGCCGTCTGAGTCGAAAGCGAATCAAGAGGGGAGTCAGTTAAAATGAGTACGACCTTACAGAAGTTCATACTGGCAACCGTGACGACCACACCTGAAAAAGTGCCAAGTGGAACAAGTGTCTTTTATTGCAAGACAGACGAGGAATTACAAAAGATCTGTGCAAACTTAGAAGCCATTCTCGATGGTATTGCACATGAAATTGATCAGGGACTTTTCATCATTGTAAAACATTGATTGCCAGTTTATTCTTTTACTGATAAAATAGTAAAGTTAGGGGACTGTCCCATAAGGAAACAATACCTTAAGGGCCAGTCCTTCTTATGCATAGTCAATGCTGGACCTGAAAAGGCTTAAAAAGAGGAAATGTAAGAGAGGACAACTTCTTACAGAAAGGGTGAATAACGTGACAAAACCAGTAGTAGCAATCGTAGGGCGTCCGAACGTTGGGAAGTCCACGATCTTTAATAGAATTGTTGGAGAAAGAATATCAATAGTTGAAGACGTACCTGGTGTAACAAGAGACCGTATATATAGTTCTGCAGAGTGGCTTACGCATGAATTTAATATCATCGATACAGGCGGGATTGAACTGGGGAATGAACCTTTCCTGGATCAAATCAGACAGCAGGCTGAAATTGCGATAGATGAAGCAGACGTCATCGTATTTTTAACAAATGGTCGTGAAGGTGTAACGGCAGCGGATGAAATTGTAGCCAAGATCCTTTATCGATCCAAAAAACCGGTCGTTCTGGGGATAAATAAAATCGATAACCCGGAAATGAGAGAAATGATTTATGATTTTTATTCGCTGGGATTTGGAGAGCCATATCCAATTTCAGGTTCACATGGACTTGGATTGGGAGATCTTCTAGACGAAGTTGTTAAGAACTTCAAGCATGAAGAAGAAGAGGACTATGCGGAAGATGTGATTAAATTTTCTTTGATCGGCCGTCCGAATGTAGGGAAATCTTCATTAGTCAACGCCTTATTGGGGGAAGACCGTGTCATTGTAAGTAATGTTGCGGGAACCACAAGGGATGCGATTGATTCTACCTATACGTATGATGGACAGGATTATGTCATCATTGACACGGCAGGTATGAGGAAAAAAGGGAAAGTGTATGAAACCACTGAAAAATATAGTGTGTTGAGAGCCCTCAGAGCCATTGAGCGTTCAGATGTCGTCCTTTCCGTCATTGACGGTGAAGAGGGCATCATTGAGCAGGATAAGAAGATTGCAGGATATGCCCACGATGCCGGCCGCGCTGTGGTGATTGTCGTGAATAAGTGGGATGCCGTGGATAAAGACGAGAAAACCATGAACAAATGGGAAAAGAATATCCGTGAACATTTTCAATTCCTTGACTATGCTCCTATCGTATTTCTTTCTGCAAAAACAAAGAAGCGTATCCATACACTGCTGCCGATCATTAATACGGCAAGTGAAAATCACGCCATGCGTGTTCAATCAAGCGTGTTGAACGAAGTGGTCATGGATGCGGTTGCAATGAATCCGACACCGACGGATAATGGTAAGAGACTCAGAATTTATTATGCGACACAAGTAGCTGTAAAGCCTCCTACATTCGTCGTGTTTGTAAATGATCCTGAATTGATGCACTTCTCTTACGAACGATTCTTGGAAAATAGAATTCGCGATGCATTTGGATTTGAAGGAACTCCTATTCGTATTATTGCCCGTGCTAGAAAATAATAAGGTGGGTGTAAAAAATGGAAAGTTCAAAAAACGTAACGGTAGTTGGAGCAGGCAGCTGGGGTACGGCTCTTGCGATGGTGCTTGCTGATAATGGAGTGGAAGTCAGGCTTTGGGGCCACAAGAAAGAACAAATCGATGAAATCAATTCTAAGCATACCAATCAAAAGTATTTGAAAGAGATCGAGCTCCCGGAAGCCATTATAGGGTATCACGACCTTGGTGAGTCTTTGGATGGCGTTGATACGATCATTCTGGCTGTCCCTACGAAAGCTATCCGCGGAGTCCTGGGACAAATCCAGGAGGTGCAGCGGGCACCCTTGACCGTTGTTCATGTGAGTAAGGGGATCGAACCCGATTCCCTCCTCAGGATTTCGGAATTGATCGAGGATGAGATGGCGCCTGAGAATTTACATACTGTAGTGGTATTGTCAGGGCCGAGTCATGCAGAAGAAGTGAGCTTAAGGCATCCTACTACTGTGACTGTGTCTTCAAAGGATATGAAGGCTGCTGAGGAAGTTCAGGACCTGTTCATGAACATGAATTTCCGTGTGTATACGAATCCTGATATTCTAGGAGTCGAAATTGGTGGAGCGTTGAAGAACATCATCGCCCTCGCTGCAGGTATCACTGACGGCCTGGGGTATGGAGATAATGCGAAAGCCGCTTTGATCACTCGCGGACTTGCAGAAATTGCGCGTCTCGGAACGAAAATGGGGGCCAATCCATTAACATTCTCGGGTCTGACCGGTATCGGCGATCTTATCGTTACGTGTACAAGTGTCCACTCAAGAAACTGGAGAGCCGGGAATATGCTCGGGAAGGGACATAACCTTGATGAGGTTCTGGACAACATGGGCATGGTCGTAGAAGGTGTGCGGACGACGAAAGCGGCACATCAGCTGGCAAAGAAGTTCGAAGTGAAAATGCCGATTACAGATGCACTATATGATGTCCTTTTCAATAAAGTGGAGGCTAAAGAAGCGGTTGACCATTTAATGGGCCGGGTGAAAACCAATGAAATGGAAGATCTGGTGAATATTCTTGGTGAGCGATTGAACTGATTTTGAAATGAAAGGGAAGACATCCACAGGGGATTTATGATAAAAGTAGAATAAATCCTCGGATTATGGGCATTCGAGGATGCGAACGCTGTTGCTGTTGCATACACTGTCTTGAATATATACAGCTACAGCTTTAGCTTTGCCTATGGATGGGTAGGTCTCCCTTATTAAGAGCTCCTTGAGTGTTTTGACGATCCTGTTTAAACACTCAAGGAGTTTTTTTTATATAGTGTTGAACCATAAGGTTTGTAGCAGATTCATGAACAACCATTCTTTTCTATTCTTTAGTAAAAATCTTATGATATAATACATTCGATAACAGGAGGGATGTACTTTGGATTCAATGATGAAGATGTGGATTTCATTTGCATCGATGGGGTTCATGTTTTTTGCCATATTAACGATCTATTTCAGCAGGTATAAGATCAAGCAGAAATTCCTGCGTTTTATTACAGCTTTCATGGCATACATATTGATGATCGCTGGTGGCCTCATGATGGTTTATATAGTATTCAGCGGACCCACCAATTAGGATCCGCCCGATTGAAAGGACGTTTTAGATTGAAGCGCATAAGTATAACAGCAATTCTTCTCATTTTAACGATGAGTATGCTTTCCGGTTGTTTGTATCCGGACGAAGAGTTGAGTCAGAATCAGATTCCTTATGAAACCCAGGTAAAGGCTGTACAAGATGCAGTAGACACCTATCAGAAAGATCAAGGCGGCTTGCTTCCGATCAAGACCAGGGATCAGGAGACTCCGATTTATCAGAAATATCCGATTGATTTCAGGAAATTATCACCACAGTACTTACCTGAAATCCCCGGGAATGCGTTTGAAAACGGCGGGATATTTCAATATGTCCTCGTAGATGTGGAAGAAGATCCGAAGGTTAAGATTTTCGATCTTCGAATGGCAGAACAAATCAGGGAATTGAAAATCAGGATTCAGGCTCAAGATTATCCTCCATTCAAGGAGGAAGTAGCAAACAATGTCTATACATTGAATTATAAGGAGCTTGGATATGATGGTGAAGTGTACGTAAACAGCCCCTTTTCAAATAAAAATCTTCCCCTTGTCATTAATGGGGATGGAGACATTTTTGTGGATTACTCCATAGACTTATTTGCAAAACTCAAAAACAATGATCATCCATTCAAAAATGGGGACGATATCAGAAATTTACTAGTGGAAGGCTCCTTTTTTGTACCTGCGTACTCATTACCTTACACGGTCAATGAAAATAACGAACCTGTCTTTATGACAAAATAGGCATAACCCTTTTCTTGCAAAATATATTGTAAGGGAAGGGTTATTATTTTTATGTCATCCTTTATAGGGTTTTTTCATCAAAACAAATGATCATAAATGCTTAAGACATAATAAATTTTTTACTTTTTATCATAAGGGGGGAAAAAAAGCATATTAATAGTCATAAGTCATTGGGACAACATCATAACTATAGAATGTGAGACACAGAATACACGGATGAAACATCCCTGGAATATAAGATGGGAGGGAATCTCTTGGAAAGAGTCGATCTATTTAAAGACATTGCCGAAAGAACAGGCGGAGATATCTATTTAGGTGTTGTAGGAGCAGTAAGAACAGGAAAATCAACATTCATCAAGAAGTTCATGGAACTTGTGGTCCTTCCTAACATCGCAAGTGAATCAGAGCGTGCAAGAGCGCAGGATGAGTTGCCTCAAAGTGCAGCAGGCAGGACCATCATGACGACTGAACCTAAATTTGTTCCGAATCAAGCCATCTCTGTTCACGTCGATGAAGGCCTCGAAGTGAATATTAGATTGGTAGATTGTGTAGGATATACGGTCCCTGGTGCCAAGGGATATGAGGATGAGAATGGACCTAGGATGATTAATACACCATGGTACGAAGAGCCTATTCCATTCCATGAAGCAGCTGAGATCGGCACGCGGAAAGTCATCCAGGAACACTCCACGATCGGTGTGGTTGTGACAACGGACGGCTCCATCGGAGAAATTGGCAGGGGAGACTACATTGAGGCAGAAGAAAGGGTCATAGAGGAACTGAAAGAAGTAGGTAAACCTTTTATCATGGTCATCAACTCAGCAAGACCTCATGCTCCTGAAACAGAAGATCTCAGAGTGAAACTTCAAGATAAATATGACATACCGGTCCTTGCCATGAGTGTAGAAAGTATGAGGGACTCGGATGTACTGAATGTCCTGAGAGAAGCGCTATTTGAATTCCCGGTTCTTGAGGTGAATGTCAACCTTCCAAGCTGGGTAATGGTACTGAAAGAAGAGCATTGGTTAAGACAGAACTATCAGGAAGCCGTGAAAGAAACAGTCAAGGATATTAAGCGTCTCCGTGATGTGGACCGTGTTGTCCATTACTTCAGTGAATTCGATCATATCGAGCGGGCGGGACTTGCCGGTATCGATATGGGTCAGGGGATTGCTGAAATTGACTTGTACGCTCCTGATGAACTGTATGATGAAGTCCTGAAGGAAATTGTAGGGGTTGAAATTCGAGGGAAAGATCATCTCCTGGAATTAATGCAGGATTTCGCCCATGCGAAAGCGGAGTATGATCAAATCTCCGACGCGTTAAGAATGGTTAAGCAGACAGGATACGGTATAGCAGCTCCTTCATTGAATGACATGAGCCTCGATGAACCGGAAATCATCAGGCAAGGTGCCAGATTCGGGGTCAGCTTGAAAGCCGTTGCTCCATCGATACACATGATTAAAGTGGATGTTCAGTCAAAGTTCGAACCAATCATCGGGACAGAAAAACAAAGCGAAGAACTGGTGCGCTACCTGATGCAGGATTTCGAAGATGATCCACTATCCATTTGGAATTCCGACATCTTCGGAAGAAGTTTGAGTTCCATCGTAAGAGAAGGAATACAGGCGAAATTATCCCTGATGCCTGAGAATGCAAGATATAAACTCAAAGATACGCTAGAAAGAATCATTAACGAAGGATCAGGTGGATTAATCGCCATCATATTATAAAATATCTTGACCTTCTTAGGAAGGTCTTTTTTTATGGTTGCTCCTTTGGGATCCTTTTTTGTATTTAGATTTGGATAAAGTTTGCAAGGCATATCGGTGTGGAATGTTCGGAATCATGTTGTATATTTATTAATTCAATTTCGGGACGAATCAGGATCCGTTACTCTTGATGAAACGTGGATCCCTTGATACATATAGGTTTGATGGGGAATCATCATAAGAAAATCTAGTCTTACCCCTATGCGTTTCTGATGGAAATATCGGTATCGATGTTTAACGGATTCCAAGGTTGGGAAGTTAGATAGAGTACATGAAGAAGAGAGGGTATCAGTTGCAGTCAATCGAAAGAAGTGATAGGTTGAATAGAGTGCAAGGATAAAGGGCTGACGGGTGATTCTATTACATTTATGTTTCAAATAAGAAAAGATTCCCATTATTTCTTGATTTGTTCTTGCTAAGGTTAATCTATTGTGATAATCTTTTAACAGAATTGTTGTTGAATCTTGATTCAGCAACGTTTTCAAGCGTTTTTTCTATACTTTATGTATAGAATTCGCTAAAGTTGTTTACTAATGATATTAAAGTAAATGAATCATGACTGAGACATTTCCTTGGGAGGAGGTGAATGGCATGAATAAGACAGAACTAATCAATGCTGTTGCAGAAGCTGCTGAGCTATCTAAGAAGGACGCTACTAAAGCGGTTGACGCTGTTTTCGATACAATTCAAAATTCACTTGCAAACGGTGATAAAGTACAATTAATCGGATTCGGTAACTTCGAAGTACGTGAGCGTGCAGCCCGTAAAGGTCGCAACCCACAAACAGGTGAAGAGATCGAAATCTCAGCTAGCAAAGTACCTGCTTTCAAACCAGGTAAAGCGCTTAAAGAAGCTGTAAAATAATTACATACTTTGAGCGTAACGAAAAGGTCGCATAATTATGCGGCCTTTTTTGTTTTCTCATTTATAGTATGAAATGTCCTTCTGAAAATTATGTATGAAGTTTTCTTCTTTTATCAATCGTTTTATATTATGATAAAACTTCTAAAGCACTAGTCTTTGATGACATTATAGGCTTGTGCTAATATTAACAATGTTACTATTTCTTTAAGTTATTTTAGGAGGACAACGTTATGGCACAAGTCAATCATGGCCAAATAGAAGAAGCAGTTCGATTAATTTTAGAAGCTATTGGAGAGAATCCTAATAGAGAAGGTTTATTAGATACGCCTAAGCGCGTGGCGAAAATGTACGCAGAAGTTTTCTCAGGGATTGATCATGACCCGAAAGAATACTTTGAAACCATATTCAGCGAAGAACACGAAGAACTTGTGCTTGTGAAGGATATTCCATTTTACTCAATGTGTGAGCATCATCTCGTACCTTTTTACGGGAAAGCACATGTGGCTTATATTCCAAGAGATGGCCGCGTGGCCGGATTAAGTAAACTTGCGAGAGCGGTTGAGTCCGTAGCTAAACGCCCTCAGCTTCAAGAAAGAATCACGTCCACGGTGGCGGATACCATCATGGAAACCCTCCTGCCTCACGGTGCCATGGTGGTCGTTGAAGCGGAGCATATGTGTATGACGATGAGAGGTGTGAAGAAGCCGGGCTCAAGCACAGTGACGACAGCGGTAAGAGGTACGTTCAAAGAAGACGCTCAAGCACGTAGCGAAGTTCTTTCGTTTATAAAGAATTAGGAGTGACGACTGATGAATTCAAATGATTATATTGTCATTAAAGCGATTGAAGATGGTGTAAATGTAATCGGGCTTACAAGGGGAACCGACACCCGGTTCCATCATTCAGAGAAGTTGGATAAAGGTGAAGTCATGATTGCCCAATTCACAGATCACACATCTGCGATTAAAGTAAGAGGGAAAGCAACCATCGTCACCAGTTACGGCGAAGTTGAAAGTGATAATAAGAAATAATCATCTATTCTGCTATTGGCTGATAGAGAAGAAATATGGTGGGACGTACTAAGAAGTTTCGGCTTTGTGGTCGTCCCCTTTGTTATAATCAGCTTAACGGGGATACTTGAACTCCCTATTGTTAAAGATTTTATGGTATAATATCTATTGCTGAAATTTTTAGACTGATACATAGTAGAAATGGGGATTAAAGGGTATGAAATTCATTGATTGTAACCATCAAGCGAATATCATTCATCAATACATAGAAGAGCAGTTGCATCACTCTTATCTGAAAGAATACATCGATCAACCGTATATTGACCGGGACAGGATCTATTTTCTGCTCCTGCCTTTCGTTAGCGAAGGACGTGCGATCAGTAAAGAAGTTGTACAGTGGATTTCGACTGCCATGTTATTGCAGATAGCCCTTGATACCCATGAAAAGGTTACAATATCTGAGCGTGATCCGTTGAAGGAAAGGCAGCTGACGGTACTTGCAGGTGTTTACTTCAGCAGCCTTTATTATAAAATCCTTGCCGAAACGGATGATGTTGAACTCATCTCGAATTTAGCGAAAGCGATTAAAGAAATAAATGAGAGTAAAATTTCCATATATAAGGATGAACATAAGAACCTCGATGAACTCTTAAAGAAACTGAAGACAAGAGAATCGGCGATCATTTCCAACTTCTTTCGTTTCTTTGAAGATGATCAATGGATTGAGATTGCAGAAGATGCACTTCTCTACAAAAAGCTTGTACAGGAGAAAGTCAGTCTCAGGCATTCAGAGAATACGAGCTTCATCAACGCATTTTCCGCATTGTCTAATCACGCAGATCAAAAGGAATCGGCCCTACATGTAACAAAGGATGAGACTGGACATTTACTCACTCAAATCGATGAACTCATTGAACGGACGAAGAGAAGTGTGCAATCACAGTTAGAGACCATCGAGCCGGTCGCGCCCTATTTTAAGAAGCTTATTGTAGAGCTGTTACCTTATGTGGAACCTGAACCTATGACCAAACTATACGCGGAAGAAGGGTAAAACGACATGCAGCAGTCGAAAGAACAAAAAGTCCATGGAGTATTTGAAAAAATTTATTCCAACTATGATAAGATGAATTCGGTAATCAGTTTCCAACAGCATAAGAAGTGGAGAAAAGATACCATGAAGCATATGAATGTGAAGCCTGGTTCCAAAGCTCTTGACGTTTGCTGTGGAACCGCGGACTGGACATTGGCGATAGGTAAAGAAGTCGGTGATTCTGGCCAAGTGGTAGGTCTTGATTTCAGTCAGAATATGCTTTCAATCGGCCAAGAAAAAATTAAACATACGAACAATATCGAACTGATTCATGGGAACGCAATGGAGTTGCCTTTCGACGATAACACGTTCGATTATGTAACCATAGGTTTCGGTTTGCGAAATGTGCCTGACTATCTCCACGTTCTCAAGGAAATGAACAGGGTCTTGAAGCCAGGTGGAATGGCGGTTTGTCTTGAAACTTCTCAACCGACCATGTTTGGATTCAAACAGATGTATTATGCATATTTCCGTTTCGTAATGCCCCTGTTCGGAAAGATCTTTGCCAAGAGCTTTAACGAATATTCTTGGCTGCAGGAATCTGCAAGGGACTTCCCGGGTATGAAGGAGCTTGCTGAAATGTTCAGAAAAGCGGGCTTTAAGGATATACATGTGAAGCCATATAGTGGCGGGGTTGCCGCTATGCATTCCGGCATAAAGTAAGAAATTCGTAAATTAGGTGGATAAACTATGAAGCTAAACAGGATGTATTCGTTTCTGAAAACGGATATAGATGAAATAGAAAAGGAACTGGAAGTGGCGATTGAGTCAGAATCAGAGCTTCTGCAAGAGGCGTCCCTTCACCTGCTTCAAGCAGGTGGGAAGAGGATCCGGCCGGTGTTTGTCTTGCTGTCTGCAAAATTTGGACAATACGACATTAATATCGTGAAGAATGTGGCGGTAGCATTAGAACTGATGCATATGGCTTCCCTCGTGCATGACGATGTCATTGATGATGCAGAACTGAGAAGGGGAAAACCCACGATTAAAGCCCAATGGGATAATCGCATTGCAATGTATACAGGCGATTATATCTTTGCAAGGGCCCTTGAATATATGACCCATATAAAAGTCCCTGAAGCACATCAAATCCTATCACACACACTGGTGGAATTATGTAAGGGAGAAATCGCACAAATTGAAGATAAATACCGATTTGATCAGAATCTGAGAAATTATCTTCTGCGGATCAAAAGGAAGACCGCTTTGCTTATTGCTGTAAGTTGCCAGCTTGGTGCCATTTCGTCCGGTGCACCCGAGGAAATCCACCGACGTCTGTACCGCTTTGGTTACAATGTGGGAATGAGCTTTCAAATCACCGATGATATATTAGATCTCACCGCGAGTGAGGAAGAATTGGGGAAACCTGCAGGGAGTGACTTATGGCAGGGGAATATTACACTCCCCATCCTATATGCCATGGAAATCCCGGAAGTGAAAACCAAGATCGAAAAAGTAACTGAATACACTACGCCAGAAGAGATGAAAGAGATCATTTCTTCCATCCTCGCCACCGATGCTATTGAGCGATCCCATGATCTCAGCAGGATGTATCTGGATCGAGCCTTGAAAGATCTTGATCATCTTCCCTATAACCGGGTAAAGAAGACCCTTAAAAATATCGCAAACTTTATTGGCAAGAGAAAATATTAAGAAAATTTAAAATGGAAACGTTGCCAAAAACCCCAATCAGTGTTACTATTTTCGTGGGATGTCCTTATGGATTCCATACATACATATTTAGGAGTGGGGAAGATGGAAAAGACATTTTTAATGGTAAAGCCAGACGGCGTACAAAGAGGGTTAATCGGTGATATCGTATCACGTTTTGAAAAAAAGGGCTTTCAATTAGTCGGCGCTAAGCTTATGAGCATTTCAAACGAGCTTGCTGAAGAGCATTATGGCGAACACAAAGAAAGACCATTCTTTGGGGAATTGGTTGACTTCATTACATCCGGCCCTGTATTTGCAATGGTTTGGCAAGGTGAAAACGTCATCACGACCGCTCGTGGAATGATGGGGGCAACGAATCCTAAGGATGCTGCACTTGGTACAATCCGCGGTGATTTCGGTCTTACGGTTGGTAAGAATATTATCCACGGATCTGACTCTGCTGAAAGCGCTGTAAGGGAAATTGGCTTGTTCTTCAAAGAAGAAGAGCTAGTGGAGTATTCAAAGTTAATGAATGAGTGGGTATACTAATATTTTTACCCTGCCATTTTAGAAGCAAGTCGACTAATATCGGCTTGCTTTTTTCTATGGATCCGGGTTTAACTTTTCCTTAAAATGTTCGATATACATACTATAATAGCTTTAAACCCTTATACATAGCAGAGAGAGTGTGGATCCTTATGTCAAATGATTATAGTGAATTTATTCAAGGAATCAAGCGAAAGACGGGAATCGATCTATCCCTTTATAAAGAAGCTCAGATGAAGAGAAGATTAACCGCCCTTTTTGAAAAAAAGGGATATGGAAGTTTTCAGGAATTCTTTAGTGCATTGAATAGGGATAGCGAACAAATGGAAGAATTTTTGGATCGTATGACCATTAATGTTTCAGAGTTTTATCGTAACTATAAGCGTTGGGAAGTATTGGAGAATAAAATCCTGCCAAGGCTTTTGAAAGGGAATACATCATTTAAAGTGTGGAGCGCTGCATGTTCGACCGGTGAAGAACCCTACACGCTTTCCATGATACTGTCAAAGTATATCCCGCTTTCCAACGGATCCATCACCGCGACAGATATAGACAAAAATGCCCTTCAACGGGCCAAGAATGGGGTATACCCGGAAAGATCACTATCTGAGATTCCGCTAGAAATGAAAAAAAACTATTTTACCCAAGAAGGACCGCTGTTTAAACTGAAGGAGGAGGTGAAGAGAACTGTAACCTTTAAGCAGCAAAATCTTCTCTCTGATCCATTCGAAGGGAAATACGACTTGATCGTATGCAGAAATGTGCTGATATATTTCACAGAAGATGCTAAAAACCTCCTCTATAAAAAATTCAATGCCGCACTAAAACCTGGTGGTGTCCTCTTTGTCGGGAGTACAGAACAAATCTTCAACCCATCACAATACGGCTTTGAAACCGAAGATACATTCTTCTACAAAAAAATTTAAACCTTGACGATGTCAATCTGCATATCTTGAATAACTTCTTTCACCTTTGACAGCATAAAGAAGAGAATTCAATTACATTGCAGAATTTGCATCGTTTTTTTTATCTTTCTTTTTCTCTAAAAGGAACTATAATTTAATTCTGATAAAATGTAATGCATATCCAGTTGATTGGAGCACCTGGAGCAGAATTCAACCATCGCTCGCTTGTATAAGTTAGAAAAGAGTTTCTTTTAGGAAAATAGAATATTAGAAAATTTTTTAAACATAAGGACTAGGAATGAATATAAAATCTATGTTATATTGGTACATAATTCTTTAGCGAGTTGAAGGGGGAAAGTAAATGAGATACTTAACATCCGGAGAATCACATGGACCACAGTTAACAACGATCATTGAAGGGCTTCCAGCTGGAATGCCACTGGAAGCAGAAGACATAAATGAAAACCTGGCCAGGAGGCAAAAGGGCTATGGTCGTGGACGTAGAATGCAGATTGAAAAGGATCAAGCATCCATCGTTGGCGGGGTGAGGCACGGGTATACACTTGGATCGCCTTTAGGTCTGGTTGTAGAGAATAAAGACTGGACTCATTGGACGAAGGTGATGGGGATCGAACCTCTTGAAGAAGGTGGAGAAGAAGAGGTGAAAAGAAAGATCTCAAGACCAAGACCGGGACACGCGGATCTCGTCGGCGGTATGAAATACGGACATAGAGACTTGAGAAATGTTCTTGAACGCTCTTCTGCAAGGGAGACGACTGTAAGAGTGGCTGCAGGGGCTGTTGCCAAGAAATTATTGAAACTATTGGATATTGAAGTTGTCGGTCATGTTCTGGAAATCGGGGGAATCAAAGCTGAGAATCTGAATTATGATTCTGTTAATGAATTAAAGGAAATCACTGAAGGATCTCCTGTCCGCTGCCTGGATGAAGAGGCAGCCAAGAAAATGATGAACCTGATCGATGAAGCGAAGAAAAATGGAGATTCCATTGGGGGAGTTGTCGAAGTAATCGTAGAAGGGATGCCGGCCGGAGTAGGCAGCTATGTTCACTACGACCGTAAGCTCGATGCGAAAATCGCCATGGCTATCATGAGCATCAATGCTTTTAAAGGAGTCGAATTCGGGTTAGGGTTTGAAATGGCCAGAAAACCCGGAAGTGAAGTCCACGATGAAATATCATGGAGTGAAGATGAAGGTTACTTCCGAAAAACGAATCGGTTAGGCGGGTTTGAAGGCGGAATGACAACGGGTATGCCGATCTCTGTCAAAGGAGTCATGAAGCCGATCCCTACATTGTACAAGCCGTTACAAAGTGTGGATATCGAAACGAAAGAACCATTCAAGGCAAGCATTGAGAGATCGGACAGCTGCGCTGTACCGGCGGCAAGTGTGGTAGCGGAAGCTGTTGTCGCTTGGGAACTTGCTTCTGCACTTGTGGAACAATTCAACAGTGATCAGTTTGAGAGGCTTCGTCAAGATATTTCAAGACAACGTCAAGAGTCAAAGGAGTACTAATAAGATGAAACAGGTAACCATTCAAACTGCTTCTAAAACATATGAAGTGAAGATTGGAGTGGGGATGACGGATGAAATGGTTTCGTTTATTAAGGAGTCCTTTCCTGACGTATCGAAGATCTGGATCATTGCCGATGAAGAGGTATACAAGCTTCACGGAAGTTCCTTCAAAGAGGTGTTGGAACGGTCCTTCGACGTAACCACTTACCTGGCGCCAAAAGGGGAAAGGGCAAAAAGCTTTCATACATATGAAGAGGCGATTACCCATGGTCTCAAGCATCAAGTGGATCGTAAGTCTCTCGTTGTAGCTTTCGGTGGTGGTGCCATAGGGGATCTTGCAGGCTTCGTCGCATCTTCTTATATGAGGGGGATTCCTTTCATCGGCGTACCTACTACGATTCTCGCCCATGACAGTGCAGTCGGAGGGAAAGTGGCCATTAATCATCCCCTCGGAAAGAATATGGTAGGGCATTTTTATCAGCCGGAAGGTGTATTCTTTGATTTAAGATATTTCTCCAGTTTACCGAAAACCGAAGTGTTGTCCGGTTTTGCCGAAGTGATCAAGCATGCTTTTTTATCGGACCTACGGTTTTTAAACGAGATCATGTATTACTTCAAATCTGCTGAGGATCTCAATGAGGAATTCCTGACAGATTGCCTGGTGAGGGGCATTGAGGTCAAGGGTAAGATTGTATCCAAGGATGAAAGGGAGTCCAATATCCGTGCTTTCCTGAATTTCGGCCATACGTATGGTCATGCGGTGGAAAGTGCAAGCGGATATGGAAATCGGACCCATGGTGAATCGGTCATGATCGGGATGATTTTCGCTTTACATCTAAGTAAAAGGCACGCTGGTCTAGCGTTTGATTTGGATTCCTTCATCCACTGGGTCAAGTCACTTGGTTACAATTTAACGATTCCATCAAGCATGAGCTTTGACACATTATTCGAAGGGATGAAGCGTGATAAAAAATCCCTTAACGGCAAACCTTTTTTCGTACTATTGAAGAATATAGGTGAGCCTTTGATGGCAGATATCGAGGAAGAGGAATTAAGGCTTTCGGATGATTTCATTCGACGGTTGTAAATCCACCCGAAATGGATTGAAAATAGAGAGAAAAGGGAGAGTGGAAGAATGATCAGGGGAATTCGAGGGGCAACGACAGCGGATTATGATGAAGAAAAGGAAATTCTCCTTTCAACGGAAAGTCTCTTAAAGGAAATGATTTTACATAATGATATAAAGCCAGATGGAGTCGCGTCTGTTTTTATTTCTGCAACAAATGACATGACAAGCGTATTTCCGGCTAAAGCATTAAGAGGGTTTGAGGATTGGAAATATGTCCCTGTCATGTGCATGCAAGAGTTGGACGTACCCCACGGACTGCCTTTATGCATAAGGGTGATGATTCATTATAATACCTCGACACCTCAACGTGATGTCCAACATATTTATATGAAAAATGCAGTCAGTCTCCGTCCTGACTTGAAAAAGGATTAGCCGTCATAATGAAAACGACTGAAAGGAAGTTAAACATGAAGTGGAAATCCCAGATTCAAAATTTAAAAGCCTACCAGCCAGGAAAAACGATGGATGATGTGAAAGAGTTATTCAACCTTGAGAGAGTCGTGAAGCTTGCTTCGAATGAAAATCCATTTGGCTGCTCAAAGAACGTTGAAACGTTCCTGAAGACGAATGCACTTTCTCATGCTATCTATCCTGACGGCTATGCAAAAGAACTACGTCTTAAAGTGGCAGGACACTTATCTGTAGAACCTGGTCAGTTGCTGTTTGGGAACGGATCCGATGAAGTCATAGAAATCATTTCTAGGGCATTGTTGGGCGTAGGGAAAAGCACTGTGATGGCAACCCCTACATTTCCTCAATATAAGCACAATGCCATTGTAGAAGGAGCAGAAATCCGAGAGGTTCCACTGGATCCTTTTGGCAGGCATCAATTAGAAAAGATGCTTGAAGAGATTGATGACACCACTGCTGTCGTCTGGTTATGCTCTCCAAATAATCCAACGGGTGAATATATTCGTAACGGGGAACTCATTTCCTTTTTGGATGCTGTCCCTCCACATGTCCTCGTCGTTTTGGATGAGGCTTATTATGAGTACGTGGTGGCGGAGGATTATCATGATTCATTGGATTTATTGAACTCCTATCCTCAATTATTGATCACACGAACTTTTTCGAAAGCATATGGATTAGCTGGATTCAGAGTGGGATTCGGTATCGGGAGTGAAGAGGTTATAGGGAAACTCGAGCCGATCCGAGAACCTTTCAACAATAATACATTGGCACAAGGAGCGGCTTCAGCGGCCATCGAGGATCAGGTGTTTATTGATGAATGCAGGGATCACAACCGAAAAGGACTGGAGCAATATTACCGATTCTGTGAGGAAGAGGGGCTTCACTATGTACCATCACAGGCAAACTTCGTATTGATTGACTTCGGAGTGAGTGGGGACGAAGTGTTTCAATACTTGATGAGCAAGGGATACATCGTACGGTCAGGAGAAGCCCTGGGATTCCCTCATTCTGTAAGGGTGACGGTCGGATCCAATGAACAAAATGAAGAAGTCATAGATAAAATGAAGGAATTTCTTACCCTTCAGAAGCGTGTATGATAAAAGGTCGGGTGGGGATGAGCCCCATCCCGGCTTTTTTAATAGAATAATGGAGGGACAACGATGAATGGAACAGTGCTGATTATAGGCATGGGGTTGATTGGGGGCTCTCTTGCCCTCTGTATAAAAAAAGAACATCCAGATGCCAAGATTATTGGTCATGATGTAAATGACAAAGAAGTAAGGTTGGGTAGATCTTTAGGAATCATCGATGAAATGGCTCTATCCTTACAGCATGCTGCCGAGCAAGCGGATCTCATTATTCTCTCTACCCCTGTATTCCAGACAGAAACAATCATTGAGCAATTTGGAACGTTTTCTTTGAAAGAAAACGTATTGATTACAGATACAGGCAGTACAAAGGAACCGATCATGAAAAAATCGGTATTGCTGACCAGAAAGGGAATTCAATTTATCGGAGGACACCCGATGGCAGGTTCACATAAGAGTGGGGTGGCAGCTGCGAAAGAAATTTTATTCGAAAATGCCTTCTATATGCTCACTCCCGGTTCAGGTTCAAACGAGAATAACGTGAGCGAGCTTCAAGAATGGCTGAAAGGTACGCATGCTAAATTTTTGATTGTAGAGCCAGATGAACATGATGAATTGACGGGCATAATCAGTCACTTTCCACATATCATTGCGGCTTCCCTCGTTCATCGGGCGAAGGTTTCTTCCGCTTCTCATCCTTATTTGAGGAGGCTTGCAGCAGGAGGCTTTCGTGATATTACGCGGATTGCATCATCCAACCCAACAATGTGGAAAGATATCACCATGCAAAACAGAGAGGTCTTACTTTCCCTCCTTGCAGATTGGAAGCTTGAGATGGAGAAAGTTGCGTCTATAGTGGAAACGAATGACCCACAAAGAATATATGACTACTTTAATGATGCAAAGAGCTTCCGGGATGACCTCCCCATTTTGGAAAAAGGAGCCATTCCATCGTTCTACGATTTATTCGTGGATGTCCCTGATTATCCAGGGGTAATTTCAGAAGTGACTGGATATCTGGCACAGGAAAAAATAAGTTTAACGAATATCAGAATCATGGAAACGAGAGAAGATATATATGGAGTTTTGGTGATCAGCTTTCAAACATCGGCAGATAGGGAGCGGGCATTACACTGTTTGAAAAAGCAGACAAACTATGAATTATTCTTAGGATAGAGGGTGAAGAGGATGGTAACGATGAAAAAATTGTCCAATCCAAAATGTGGGTTAATAGGTGAGATTCAAGTACCGGGAGACAAATCAATTTCCCACCGATCCATCATGTTTGGATCAGTGGCAGAAGGGAAAACGGTCATACATAACTTTCTGATGGGAGAGGATTGTTTAAGTACCATTTCCTGCTTTCGTAAATTAGGTGTTGAAATTGAGATCATGGAAGAAGCGGTAATCGTCCATGGTAAGGGCTGGGACCACCTCGAAGAGCCTCTAGAAATTCTGGATGCGGGTAATTCGGGAACGACCACCCGTCTCATTATGGGGATTCTTGCAGGAAGGCCATTTCACTCCGTCCTGATAGGTGATTCCTCGATTGCCAAACGGCCAATGAAGAGGGTCACAGAGCCATTAAAGCTATTTGGAACACAAATTGACGGCCGTTCTGAAGCCAACTTCACTCCATTGTCCATCAGGGGAGGGAATTTGAAAGGGATTCATTACGCATTGCCCGTTGCCAGCGCACAGGTAAAATCAGCTCTCATACTTGCTGGCCTGCAGGCAGAAGGTGTGACAGAAATAATCGAGCCGGAGCAGACACGTAATCATACTGAAAACATGATTATTGAATTTGGGGGGAAGATCGAGAAACACGGAGATACGATTAAAGTCGAGGGAGGGCAAGTATTAAAGGGGACGAAAATCAGTGTCCCCGGAGATATTTCCTCCGCAGCCTTTTTTATGGTGGCCGCGGCCATTGTCCCTGATAGCAGCGTAAGACTTAAGAATGTCGGACTTAACGAAACGCGGATTGGGATTGTGGAAGTCATGAAAAAAATGGGAGCATCCATTGAAATCGAGGAGCACTCCAAGGAAGGGGAGCCGGTAGGGGATATTCTTGTTCAATATTCGGATCTTTCGGGAATTGAGATTGGAGGGGACTTGATACCGTCATTGATCGATGAAATTCCTATCATCGCCCTTTTGGCCACACAAGCAAAAGGAAAGACCGTCATAAAGGACGCAGAAGAATTAAAAGTGAAGGAAACCAACAGAATTGATGCTGTTGTGAAAGAACTCGGAAAGCTTGGGGCAAGTATACAAGGAACGGATGACGGGATGATCATTGAGGGTAAGACCCCATTGCATGGAGGAGAAGTCCATTCATGGGGAGATCACCGGATCGGGATGACTCTGGCCGTGGCTTCCCTCCTTACAGACTCAGACGTGTTACTGGAAGATGCGGAGGCAGTGAAGATATCGTATCCAAACTTTTTTGAGCATATCAATCAATTGTTGAGGAAATAATCCTTTCGTTTTCTATTTAGAGGTGGTTGGACAGATGTGCCATCCACCTCTTTCTTTTTATGTAATGCTCGCATGAAATCATCCAACCCATCATAGCTTGTCTATATAGGAGGGTGATGACGGATTGAGCACATATATCATTGAAAATGCGAATTGGCTTAAGGATACAAAACTTACTCAGACCTCTTTCTTGATTGAAGACGGAAGAGTTTCATCGATCAGGGATAGTTTCCGTTATTATCGATATATGAAAATGGATATTTCGCCATTCCTGATGACACCCGGACATGTCTTCTGTGATTTAGAAGTCCCTGGAGGAAGCGACGATTTTGCATCGATCAAGAACTATTATCTGAACGAATTGATTAATACAGGATGTACCACGGTTTTAACGGCTTTCTCAATAAAGTATGAGTATGAATTTTTGAAAGAATTAAAGAATAGGAAAGCCACCATGATAAACTGCCCCCTTGATTACACAATCGGTTTAAGAATATCCGATAATCTGATTACCCCTAATATTATCCGATCATGCAAACGTCATAGAGTTCCTGTCATCTGGATCGAAATGGATGATGCAGGGAAGTTTAAAGACATTCCCTGGGGGTGGATCAAAGGCTTACTATATGATTACCCTATTACTTTTGTCCCTTTTTTTACGACAAACATAGACATTAAAACCAAAATGAAGCATCTTAAAATATGGCAGCAATCGATGGAAAACGAGGGGATTCCGCATATTCCTCATGAAATTCCTCTAAAAGTTCCGCTGGAATTAAATATATTGAAAAAAATTGGTATATATCCCCTTAGAGGAAATTTTTTGGTTGGTGGAGAAATAAGTTATAACCTCTATATGAAACCAGGAGATACAGGTACTGAGCCATTATCATTTCATTATGATCAGCTTGTGCTAAAATGTACTATGAATAAGGGGAAATACCAATATGTAAATAGCAGGGGTCATTTTTATCCTGGTGCTGGCGAAGAATTGATCATTCAAACACCTGGATATTTTACATAAATGATCTCAAGTTTTTCTATAGAAAGGGATTGACCATGTCATACGCTGAACAAATGTTATCTTCTTTGGAAGAAGGGAATTTAGAAGAAGCAAAGAAACAATACAGTCAGGTGCTGAAGTTCGGGAGTCATGAAGAAAAATTCAGCCTGGCCGAAGAATTGCACCATTTAGGATTTTTGGAAGAGGCTAAGGAACTATACGAGAACCTGCTTCAGTATTATCCCGGTGAAGGAGAGCTTCTCGTTGAAATGGCTGAACTGCTGGTGGAAATGGACAAAGAAGAAGAAGCGATCGAGACGCTTGCAGAATTGGATGAGGAAGATCCCGTTTATCCAAGGGCGCTGCTTCTCTTGGCAGACTTATACCAGATGCAGGGGTTGTTTGAAGTGAGTGAACAAAAGCTGCTCCAAGCCAAGAAGCTATTACCCGAGGAGCCTGTCATCGATTTCGGTTTAGGTGAATTATATGCTGAAACAGGCAGATTCCTAGAAGCAATCAGACATTATCAGTCCCTTATCCAGAAGGGGACGACCGAGCTCGGGGGGACGAATGTTCATCAAAGATTGGCTGAAGCATATAGTGTGGGCGGGGCTTTTGAAGAAGCCTTAACACATTACGAAAAAGCACTTGATGACCATCTGGAAATCAATACATTGTTCGGTTATGCTTTTACGGCCTTTCAAGCAGGGTACTACGAAAAGGCCATTGAAAAATTTGTTTCCGTTAAGGAGCTGGATCCGGAATATCATTCAGTATATCTGTTATTAGCGAAATCATATGAACGTGAAGAAATGCTGCAAGAAAGCCTGGAAGTCGTACAAGAGGGAATAAAGCAGGATGAGTTCAACAAAGAGTTGAACCTGTTCGGTGGAAGGATTTCCTTGAAGCTTGGATTTGAAAAAGAAGCTGAAGCGTTCCTGCGGGAAGCGTTGGCTCTGGATCCCGGCTATGTGGAAGCAGCCCTTCTCATCAATAAATTATTCTTTACACAGGACCGGTTTGAGGATGTCATGGAAATAGCGCAGATGCTGACGGTCGAAGGGGAAGAAGAGCCTCAGATTTACTGGGACCTTGCTAAGGCATATGAAGGGCTTGAACAATATAAATATGCATTAAAACAATACCGTACTGCATATACTTATTTTAAGAATCATCAAGAGTTTTTACTAGAGTTCGGACAATTTCTAGTAGAAGAAGGACTCAGGGGTGAAGCAGTAGAAGTATATAAACACCTGATCAAAATGGATCCTTCAAATGACGAATGGCAGGACCTTATAGACAGATTACAAGAATGATCGACGGCTGTTTGGTTAAGGGATTATCGGGAGTGAACGTGTAAGATCGGTGAACGGGATTAAACTTTATGTCAAAAAGGAAAACGAACCTTATAAAAGGATTCTGCAGAGGAGGGAAAACCATGACCACCCCTGTTTCTGTCAACGAGAAGAAAGAATTTATCCGCTGGTTTTTAAACCGTTATCAATTGAAACGAAGAGAATGTGTATGGATTTTAAATTATCTGATGAGTCATGACCAATTAATGAAAAAAGTGCATTTTGTCGAAGAATCCCAATACTGCCCACGTGGACTGGTAATGTCCACCCATTGTGTAGAAGATGTCCCATTCCGCTTCTACAAAGAAAACATCATGACGACCGATGCAGAAAAGTCGTTTCATGATATCCGTTTGAATAAAGATGAAGATATTTACATTCAGTTGAACTTCAGTAAGGCAAATTCAAGTTACCAGTTTGCAGCCGTACTGGAAGAGAACCCGTTTATGCCGAAGTATCTGTTGATCAATGAAAAAGACAGAATGGTAGCGGAACAGTTCCTGAACGACAGCTTGCAGACATTCAGGAAAGATCGATTGTTGAAAGCAATCGATCAGGCATTGGACAGTGGGGACAAAAACGCCTTCAAGAAATTGACCAGAGAATTGAATAGCCTGACCTAAAAAGTCGAATGAAGGGAAGTGTCTCTCTTCATTCGATTTTTTTATGTTCTTTTTAGATAGGAAGATTAAGAATGGAGCATACTAGTATCGAGGCTCTTTTCGTGCACTTGACTGAGTGCCAATTCTGCCGGCCAGATATTCAATGTAAGCAGTACAATCATTCATCAGAACAAGTGAAAAGTGAAATCGCTTTAAAAGAAAGGATCTAAAATGATATGATGGGGAGTGAGAATGAAAAGAAGTGAGGGTTATTCATGAATTGGAACGTAAAAGATATTGAAGTATTTGAAGCTGAAAAGGCATACATAGATACGGCTGTCATTCCGGTGGTTCCCGTTGATTTCGGGAAGGATATAAGGGTCTCAGCAGCACAATCGGAATTTATCAATCTACTCACCCTGCACCTTGAAAGGCAGTTTAAGGGAAGGATGATGATGACGCCGTCATTTACGTACAGAATGTCATCTTTAACGGATAGCGAGATATCAAGGTTATCCCAATGGGCAGAGGAATTAGGCGATAGTGGAGTGAAGCATATCTTCTTTCTAACCTCAGACAGCGGGTGGAAAAAAGCCGAGGATCAACTCGGTGACCGATTGATATGGGTGCCATCCATCCCACTTGAGAATCTGGATGAACAGTATAAGCATTCCATCATGGAAGATCAGGTAAAACAATTGTTGAATGTAATTGTACAAAAATGGCAAAAAAATTCATAAAAACTTCACATTGTTTCCATCTTTTAGATTAGAGAGTTATTGACCTTGTATAGAGTTTAATATATCATAGTTATGTCCTAGTTTTATATTTGTGCGAAATATGTCCGACGGACTTACCTTACGATAGAGGGGGGAAAAGGATGAGCAAACATCGTGTATCTAGACGTCAATTCCTTAACTATACACTTACGGGTGTAGGCGGTTTCATGGCGGCGGGAATGTTAATGCCGATGGTTCGCTTTGCAGTGGATCCAGTATTGAAAACGGAAGCTGCGGGAGATTTTAGAGCGACTAAGCAAAAGGTTTCAGAATTAACGAATGAACCAGTACGTGTCGATTTCTCTTACGAGCAAAAAGATGCGTGGTACACATCAGAAGTGACACAAACCGCTTGGGTTTATAAAAACAAAGAAGGCAAAATCATTGCTCTTTCACCGGTTTGTAAGCACCTCGGTTGTACCGTTAACTGGAATGGGAATCCAGATCATAAAGAAATGTTCTATTGCCCATGTCATGGTGGAATGTACCACAAAAATGGTGAGAATGTACCCGGTACACCACCGACAGCACCGTTGGATTCATATCCAACAAAAGAAAAAGACGGTATTCTTTATCTTGGACAACCAGAACCAAATAAATTTGTTAAGTAAGGGGGCGTAATCTGTGCTGAACAAGATCTATGATTGGGTTGACGAGCGTTTGGACATTACGCCTTTGTGGCGCGATATTGCGGATCATGAAGTCCCTGAACATGTAAACCCTGCGCATCATTTTTCTGCGTTTGTTTACTGCTTCGGAGGTTTGACTTTCTTCGTAACCGTAATCCAAATTCTATCCGGAATGTTCTTAACGATGTACTACGTCCCGGATATTAAAAACGCTTGGGAATCTGTGTATTATTTACAAAATGAAGTGGCATTCGGACAAATTGTCCGTGGGATGCATCACTGGGGAGCTAGTTTGGTTATCGTAATGATGTTCTTACATACACTACGCGTCTTCTTCCAAGGTGCATACAAAAAACCTCGTGAATTGAACTGGGTTGTTGGGGTTCTTATTTTCTTCGTTATGTTAGGGCTTGGCTTCACCGGCTATTTACTGCCGTGGGATATGAAAGCGCTATTCGCGACGAAAGTAGGTCTTGAAATTGCAGGAGCGACTCCATTCATCGGAGATCAAGTGAAAATGTTATTAGCGGGTGATGCTCATATCGTTGGAGCACAGACTCTGACTCGATTCTTCGCTATTCACGTATTCTTCTTGCCTGCTGCTTTACTTGGATTGATGGGGGCTCACTTCCTGATGATCCGTAAGCAAGGTATTTCTGGACCACTATAAGTTATTTATTAACCTAATAAAAGGAGGGGGACACTATGCATCGAGGAAAAGGGATGAAGTTTGTAGGGGACTCCCGGGTTCCTGCAGACAGAAAGCCGAATATACCGAAAGACTATTCGGAGTTCCCTGGTAAAACAGAAGCTTTCTGGCCAAACTTCTTATTAAAAGAGTGGCTGGTAGGTGCTGTTTTCCTTATCGGTTACTTATGTTTAACGGTTGCTCATCCATCGCCGTTAGAGCGTATTGCCGATCCGACGGATACTGGATATATTCCATTACCTGACTGGTATTTCTTATTCTTATACCAATTACTTAAGTACACATATGCATCTGGACCTTATAATGTTATCGGAGCGTTCGTTATTCCTGGTATTGCCTTTGGAGCACTTTTACTTGCTCCTTTCATCGACAAAGGACCTGAACGCCGTCCAACAAAGCGTCCGTTTGCGGTAGGATTCATGTTATTGGCACTCGCGGCAACATACTTCCTGACTTGGGAATCAGTTGCGACTCATGACTGGGAAGCAGCGAAGGAACAAGGGAAGATCCGTGCTGAAGTGGATATCGATAAAGAATCTGAAGGATACAAAATCTTCGCTGACCAGAAGAACGGTTGTATCAACTGTCATGGTGAAAACCTGCAGGGTGGGGCTGGTCCTTCCTTAATCGGAACGGGTCTTGCACCTGAAGAAATTGCGAAGATCGCTAAAAACGGTAAACCGCCTGGCATGCCAGCTGGTTTATTTAAAGGGACAGACGAAGAGTTAAAGAAACTATCCGAGTTTATCTCTGGTTTAGAAGAATAATTGTTGAAAGGGCCGGCTTATGTTGGCCCTTTTTTTTAACTTGAAAGTGGGGTGCCATTCATGCTCTGGATCATGACGATTTTAAGAAATAGACTGTTTTTATGGCTGTTGCTCATTGTTAATATACTCGGCACCATTTATGGATACATTTGGTATACTTCTCAACTGCGAAATACGCCTCCCCAATTTTTACTATTCGTACCTGATAGTCCGACAGCAAGTTTGTTTTTTTGCTTTGTCTTGATTGCATTTTTAATGAATAGAAATTGGCCGATTTTTGAAGTTCTCGCGATCATCACTCTGTTCAAATATGGAGTATGGGCAGTGGTCATGAATTTGTTGACCCTCTGGGTTTCAGGGGACTTGCCGTGGCAAGGATATATGCTGATGGCATCACATGGCGCTATGGCCGTGCAAGGTATCCTGTACTCTTCCTTTTACAGAGTAAAACTATGGCATATTGTCGTAGGTGCCGTATGGACAGTGCATAATGATATCATCGACTACGTATACATGCAGTTTCCTGTATACTCCAAACTGTATATGTATATTCAGAATATTGGGTACTTTACATTTTGGCTAAGTATCATGTCTGTTGCAATCGCATATTATTTCACCCAAAAAACGAATCGATTACATATCCACTATAAGTTGTCTTGATTTAGTGGTCTACTCTTGTCCTTCTTTTCATAAACTTTATTAGTAGTTTTAGGGGGGACAAGTATGAAATTCATCCAATTTTTTATCACAGCTTTCTTATTTCTCATTTTAGTGCCTCAACCATTAATTGCGGAAGAGTCAACGTCTCCGATGAACGAGCTCGATGATATTTCAGATCAGGCCTTACAGATGACAAAGGCCGGCAGATATGAAGAAGCAAAACATCTATTGGTGTATTTTTCAGATGAATTTGCATCTATGAGTGCCGAGCGGTCCTTTTCGATGGATGAGCTTAGAATTCTCACCATCTCACATAATCTAGCGGTGGAAAGTATCAATCAAACGTCACTTGACCAGGAACAGAAGGTGAACGCCGTTACAAAGTTTCGACTGGTGATGGATGCTTTAAACAGTCAGCATCAGCCGTTGTGGGTTGAAATGGAGGACCCGATCATGGAAGCTTTCAACGGGGTGAAGCTTGCTGCCGAAAAGGGAAACGCCGAGGACTATCAAATGACTTTGAATGTATTTTTATCCAAATATAACATCATTCAGCCAAGTATCAAATTAGACATCCCGGTTGAGCGGGCTCAAGTGTTGGATGCAAGAATTTCTTATTTGGACCACTATCGTCAGGATGTATTGGAAGGGCAGGAAACAATGAGTGAACTGACAGCTCTGGAAACCGATCTTCAAAAGCTGTTTGAGAATATGACAGAGGATGAAGCGGATCCTTCACTATGGTGGGTCATCATTTCCACAGGAAGTATCATTGTTTCTACATTATCTTATGTAGGTTGGAGAAAATATAAGGGGCAGAGTGAAGTGAAAAAGTCAGAACGGCAAAAAAATTGACAGCTTGCTTATGTCGCTATAAAATTTAGGTAATCTATACATCTGGAGGTTAATGCGATAATGGCAGGATTTTTAATTTACTTTTTACTGATTGCTCTTATTCCGATTGGGGCTCAGATGCGTGTAAAGAGTACGTTTAAGAAATATTCGAGAGTAGCTACCACTTCCGGTATGACAGGAAGGGAAATGGCGAGAAGAATTCTAGATGAAAACGGATTGCACAATGTGAAAGTAGTAGAAGGCCGAGGTTTTCTGAGTGATCACTATAACCCAATGACAAAAACGGTTGCGTTATCACCTGATAACTATCACGGTCATTCTGTAGCGGGAGCTGCTGTTGCAGCCCATGAAGTGGGTCACGCGATTCAGGATGCAGAGAGCTATGCATTCCTTCGCTTCCGTCATGCTCTCGTACCGGTTGCAAATATTGGGTCTAATATGTCCTGGATCTTTTTGATGATTGGTATTTTCACACAATTATCCGGAATGTTCCTTCTCGGTATCATCCTGATGGCTGCAGGGGTTGTGTTCCAGTTGATCACTCTTCCAGTAGAGTTTAATGCTTCTTCCCGGGCGATGAATCAAATCGTTTCACTTGGATTGATCCGTAACGAAGAGGAGCGCCATGCCAGAAAAGTTTTGAACGCAGCAGCCATGACGTATGTAGCTGCGGCGGCCGTTGCCATCATTGAATTGTTGAGACTTGTATTAATCTTCACAGGAATGAATGGTGACGATTAAGTTAAAAAAGCAGCCGTACTCTTTCTGAGTTCGGCTGCTTTTTTGTATCGGAGACCCCTGTCTAGTCAAGGATGGGGTTTTTGTCGGAGTCAAGCGTGAACCCTTCCCCGAGTACGTCATGTACAACGGTGACTGACACAAATGCGTGGGGGTCGACGCTTGTAATGATATTCTTTAGCCTTACAATTTCATTTTTTCCCACCACGCAGTAAAGTACTTCACGATCTTGCTTCGTAAATGATCCATGGCCGCGTAAAACGGTTACTCCACGATCCATTTTCTCATTTATGACACTGGCGATTTCTTCGTGGCTTTCGGAAATGATCATAGCGCCCCTTGCGGAATATGCCCCCTCCTGCATGAAGTCTATGACCCTTGCCGCAACGAATACAGCAACGAGTGTATACATCGCTTCTCTGTATTCCAAATACGTAATAAGAGAGACACCGATGACAACGGCATCAAACATGAACATCGTTTTCCCCATGCTCCATCCTATGTATTTGTGTGCGAGTCTCGCAATAATGTCGACCCCGCCTGTCGTACCACCATATCTGAATATAATGCCAAGGCCAATTCCGATGAATACCCCAGCAAACAAGGCAGCGAGAAACAAATCGCCTTCCAGGTCGATGGTCATTTGATATCGCTGGAAAATCCATAGGAACACTGACAATGCTACCGTTCCAATTACTGTGTAATAGAAGGCTTTCTTTCCGAGCAGCTTCCATCCCAGGAAGAATAGGGGTATATTTAAGGCAAGGTTGGAGTACGAAGGATCAATATCGAATAAGAAATAAAGAATAAGCGTTATTCCCGTAAATCCACCTTCTGCCAGTTTATTTTGAATATTAAAATGTACAAGACCAAAAGCGAATATAGCGGAACCCAATAAGATGAACAGAATATTTTTAACGCGCAGTCCCAACATCCGTGATTCCCTCCTTTTAATAGTATTATCTCGTTGACAGAGACATTATATAAGAAGAAAAACAAACTGGCAACGAAGACTTTCGAAATCAAACGTAATATTTGTCAAAAGGGAAGGATTTAGCTAACATGATAGGAGATAATGAAGGAGTGAAGCTTCTTATGGAAAAAGATAAATCGATGAATCAATTACAAACAGAAGTAGATCAATACATAAGTCAATTTAAAGAAGGGTATTTTAGTCCATTGGCCATGGTAGCACGACTCTCTGAGGAACTTGGTGAATTAGCGAGGGAAGTGAACCATTATCATGGAGAAAAACCAAAAAAAAGCTCCGAAGAAGAAAGTACGATAGAAGAAGAGCTCGGGGATCTATTATTTGTGGTGATCTGCTTGGCCAATTCATTGGATATCAGCCTTGAAGATGCGCACAATCGAGTGATGCACAAGTTCAATACAAGAGATAAAGATCGTTGGACAAGAATTGAAGGTGGGGATGAAGATGGATCAAATTAATGTCACGATTGCAGGACCAAGAGGGAGAATGGGGAAGGAAGCTGTTCAACTGGTGAAGGACACTGAACACTTTACACTCATCAGTGTGATTGATCACAAAATGGAAGTGGATCTGGATGTACCGGTGTTTAGAGATATTGAAACATGCTTCAAAGATCAAGTTCCCCATGTATTAATTGACTTAACGACACCGGAAGTAGGATATCATCATACAAAAACGGCACTGGAATATGGCGTGAGACCCGTTGTGGGCACAACAGGTTTTTCTGCAGAAGAATTGGAAGAACTGAAAGAACTGTCAGAATCAAAATCACTGGGATGTATCATTGCCCCCAACTTTGCCATTGGTGCCGTACTCATGATGAAGTTCTCCCAGATGGCTGCAAAATACTTCAATGATGTCGAAATTATCGAACTACATCATGATCAGAAACTTGATGCCCCATCGGGTACTGCTTTGAAAACGGCTGAGATGATCAAAGAAGTGAGGGAAACCAAGAATCAGGGCCATCCTGATGAGAAGGAGACGCATCCCGGTGCCAGGGGGGCGGATATAGATGGCATGCATATCCACAGTATTCGGCTTCCAGGACTCATAGCCCACCAACAGGTGATGTTAGGTGCAGAGGGACAGACTCTGACAATCCGGCATGATTCCTTCAACCGCGGAAGTTTTATGTCGGGTGTGAAGGTGTCTGTAGAGACGGTCATGAAACTCGATACATTGGTGTATGGCCTTGAAAATATTTTAGACTAAAGGGTGAGTGTTATGAATATTGCGCTAATTGCTCATGATAAGAAAAAAGATGATCTCATTCGATTTGTACTGGCATACAAGTCAATCATAGAAAAACATTCCCTTTTTGCCACTGGTACTACTGGAAAAAGGATCGGGGAAGAAACAGGGTTACCCATTCATCGGTTTCGTTCGGGTCCACTTGGTGGAGACCAGGAGATAGGTTCATATATCGCCAATAATAAAATGGATCTCATCCTATTCTTTCGGGATCCCCTGACAGCTCAGCCCCATGAACCGGATGTGTCGGCGTTGATCAGGTTGTGCGATGTATATGCCGTTCCTCTTGCCACCAATATGGGTACGGCTGAAGTCCTGGTTAGAGGTCTCGAAAAAGGAGATATAGAGTGGCGGAGTGTCGTAAGGGATAAGGAGGAATAATGTGAGTGAACAAATAGACATCCTGGCGTTCGGGGCTCATGCTGATGATGTAGAAATCGGCATGGGGGGGACGCTTGCGAAATATGCTTCTGAAGGAAAGAAGATTGTGATTTGCGATCTGACAAAGGCAGAGCTATCTTCGAATGGTTCGGTATCCCTGAGGGAAGGCGAAGCTTTGAAAGCGGCTGACATCCTCGGGGCATATGAAAGAGTGACACTGGATATACCGGACAGGGGAATATACATAACAGAAGAAAACATCGGGAAAGTCGTAGACGTAATCAGAACGTATCAACCGAAAGCAATCTTTGCTCCATATGATCAAGACCGGCATCCTGATCACGGGAATGCTTCACGACTTGTGAAAGAAGCATTTTTCTCTGCGGGAATCCGGAAGTTTCAACCTGGCATCCCTGCTCACAAGGCGGGCCACCTGTATTTTTACATGATCAACGGTTTTCACAAACCTCAATTTGTGGTTGATATTGAACCATATGTGCAAGCGAAGATTTCCAGTCTGGAAGCATATGGCAGCCAGTTCACTAAAGGGGCCGACGGAGTATCCACTCCTTTGACAGATGGATACATCGAAGCGGTCGAAGCGAGGGAGAGAATGATGGGAAAAGAAGCGGGAATTCGCTATGCTGAAGGATTCTTTTCTTATAACACGCTCATCCTGCATCAAGATTTGTTAGGAGATTAATTGTATGAAGAAGTTGAAAATAGGAATAACCTGCTATCCTACAGTAGGTGGTTCCGGTGTCGTCGCAACGGAACTCGGTAAATTACTGGCTGAGAAAGGCCATGAAATACATTTTATTACCTCGAGCATCCCATTCAGATTGAACAAGATGTATCACAACATTTATTTTCATCAAGTAGAAGTAAGCCAGTATTCAGTCTTTCAATATCCCCCTTATGATTTAGCACTGGCGAATAAGATGGCAGAGATCACGGTACGTGAAAACCTGGACATCCTGCATGTGCATTATGCCATCCCCCATGCGGTATGTGCTATATTAGGGAAACAAATGTCAGGGAAGGATGTCAAAATCGTCACCACTTTGCACGGTACCGATATCACGGTACTTGGGTATGATCCGTCTTTGACCGGTGCCATTCGTTTTGGCATTGAGAAGTCGGATGTCGTGACGGCGGTTTCTTCAGCCCTTGTGAAACAAACCAACGATTTGATTCAACCTGATAAAGAAATACAAACGGTTTATAATTTTATTGATGAGAGGGTCTACAAAGAAGTAGATTCGCGTCATCTTAGAAGCGAATATGGAATCAAAGATCATGAAAAAGTCATCATCCATGTCTCGAACTTCCGTGGTGTAAAAAGGGTGACCGATGTGGTCGCCTCTTTCCACTTGATCCAAGAGGAAATCCCTGCCAAGCTTCTCCTTGTAGGGGACGGACCTGAAATGACGCTCATATGCAAACAGGTAAGAGAACTTGGATTAGAGGATCGGGTCCTCTTCCTTGGAAAGCAAGACAATCTGGAAGAACTCTACTCAATCAGTGATATCAAGCTTTTACTGTCAGAAAAAGAGAGTTTCGGCCTTGTTGCACTCGAGGCGATGGCTTGCGGTGTTCCGAGTATTGGTACAAATGTAGGTGGAATTCCTGAAGTCATCGAGGATGGGTACAATGGATTTATCTGTGAAATCGGCAACGTCAAACAGGTAGCAGCGAGATCACTTCAATTGCTGAAAGATGATCAACTCCATAATACATTATCAATAAATGCTCTTCATACGGCCAGGACGAAATTCCACTCCAGCAAAATTGTTGAACAGTATGAAAGAATATACAGAGATCTTTTATGAGCAGACCAGTCTCCGTCATTAATACGATGACAATAAAGCAGGTGTTATAAATGTTACCAAGCATATTTCAACAAGCGGTACCCGTTCTCAGAAAACTAGAAGAGGCAGACTTCGAAGCCTACTTTGTTGGAGGCTCTGTGAGGGATTATTTCCTGGGCAGGACAATAAACGATGTAGATATAGCCACTTCTGCCTATCCTGATGAAGTGAAGAGGATTTTCCAAAAGACGTTTGACATCGGGATTGATCATGGAACGGTCCTCGTCATGGAAGAAGGCAGGGAGTATGAAATCACCACGTTTAGAACCGAATCTTCCTATACTGATTATAGAAGGCCGGACAAAGTGGAATTCATCCGTTCACTTGAAGGTGATTTAAAGCGTCGGGATTTTACCATGAATAGTATGGCCATGGATGGGGTTGGTCAAGTGGTAGATCCTTTTAATGGAAAAGAAGATATACATAATAAGTTGATTCGGACCGTGGGCTCACCCGCATCGAGATTTTCTGAGGATGCCTTGCGTATGATGAGGGCAGTCCGGTTCGTCAGTCAATTAGGGTTCACAGTCGAGCACTCAACATTAGATGCCCTTTGCGAGCACTCCGGTCTACTGGAACATATAGCAGTGGAAAGAAAGACGGCGGAGTTTGAAAAGATCCTGGGAGGTAAGTGGAAGGAAGAAGGATTGAAACTTCTAGTCCACACGAACCTTTATAGGGAGCTCCCCGGTATAAGCAACTTTCATGCTGAGCTTCTGAAGTTAACCGAACTTCACCAATTGGATAGATTAGACCAACATCAGGCATGGTTACTTTTACTCTATTATATGGGAAATGAAGATCTTCAAGGTTTTTTGAAAACTTGGAGACTTCCTACTAAAACGATCCATTCCCGTTCTAAAGAATTAGCCATCCTAAAGGAGAGAAAGACAACCGGATGGACAAAGCATTTACTGTATCGTGCAGGGCTTGATGCCGCGCTTAATGTGGAAGCAGTATATGGGTGTTTGGACCCTTCAGGGAGTGTTTCATCAGAAGAATTAAAGAAGCAATTCAATCAGCTTGTGATCACATCCAGGCAGCAGCTCAACGTAACCGGTCATGATCTGATGGCATGGTCGGCAAAACAGGGAGGTCCCTGGATCAAAGAACGATTATCTGAAATTGAAAGGAATATTGTCAATGAAACAGTACCCAATGATAAAGAAGAGATAAGGAGGTGGCTCGAAACATGCAGTCGACTATAAGGAAAAAAGTCCTTCAAGCCCTATTTGAGTCAGATCAGGAATTTTTATCAGGGCAGGCTCTTGCGGATTTTGCAGGCTGTTCAAGAACAGCGATTTGGAAACATATTGAAGAGCTTCGTAAAGAAGGCTTTGTTCTGGAAGCTGTAAGAAAAAAAGGATATCGCATCATTGAAACCCCCGACGGTGTCACAGAAAGTAAAATCCGTCTTGGTCTAAAGACTCGTACGTTAGGGACCGTCATCCATTATGAAGAATCTGTCCCTAGTACTCAGCGGATCGCACATACCCTTGCAAGTGATGGGGCCGAAGAAGGAACTTTGGTTATTGCGGATGAACAGACAGCAGGAAGAGGCAGATTGATGAGGGAGTGGCACTCGTCAAAAGGAACTGGTATTTGGATGAGCCTGATATTAAAGCCTCTCCTCCCGCCTCAAAAGGCACCTCAATTCACACTAATCGCAGCCGTGGCTGTTGTCCAGGCAATCGAGGAAGTAACGGACCTTCATCCTCAAATCAAATGGCCGAATGATATACTCATAGATGGAAGGAAAGTAACAGGTATCCTGACGGAGCTCCAAGCCGAATCGGATAAAATCAATTCGATCATTATCGGTATCGGAATGAATGTCAATCAGACAAAGGAACACTTCCCTGATGAGATTCAAAGAATAGCAACGTCTCTTTCCATCGAACAGGGAAAAAGCCTATCAAGATCTGAACTGGTTCAAAGGCTTCTCGAACGTTTAGAGTCTTTGTACTCTCTATATATGAAAGAAGGGTTCACCCCCATCAAGCTTTTATGGGAGAGCTATGCCATCAGTATTGGGAAGAAAATCCGGGCAAGAACCATTAATGGAACCATTGAGGGCAAGGCGCTAGGAATTACGGAGGATGGAGTCCTTAAGATCGAGGATGCTGATGGAACCATCCATCAGATATACTCTGCCGATATTGAAGTAAATATATAATTTACAGCGGGATGGAGACAAAACCTGTACTTCCATCCCGCTGTTTTATGATATAATCTCATTGGGCAGTATCGTAAGAACTGCACCTGTAAAATGAAGCATGTTTAGAATACTATTTCTGCCTTGATCCATTATGGACTGGGACAGAGGGTCGAAACCATGATGTCAAACACTTATGATCCTTCTGTCATTTTAACAGGAGGTTTTTTTATGTTTATAATGAAAGTGCTTTCATGAACGTTTCGTCACCTCTGACTGAAAAGAAGGAGGATAATATGAAACAAACTACAGATTTTCTTAAGATGAAGAATGAAAAAGAGAAGATTTCCATGGTCACCGCGTATGATTATCCAAGTGCCAAATTAGCAGAAGAAGCGGGAATCGATATCATTTTGGTCGGAGACAGCCTGGGGATGGTCGTTTTAGGTTATGAGTCTACAGTACTCGTGACGATCGATGATATGATTCATCACACCAAAGCTGTAAGAAGAGGGGCAACAAACACCTTCATCGTAACGGATATGCCGTTTATGACGTACCACTTAACGAGAGAAGAAACCCTGAAATCGGCTGCAGAGATTCTCCAGCGGGGAGGAGCACATGCCGTTAAGGTCGAAGGGGGAGCCCATGTTATCGATCGTATTCAAGACCTGACCGGTGCGGGAATTCCCGTGGTGGCTCATCTAGGATTGACTCCACAATCTGTAGGCGTTCTTGGAGGATATAAAGTACAAGGGAAAACGGCAGACACGGCACGGAAATTGATTGACGACAGCATAAAATGTGAACAGGCGGGTGCTTTTGCCCTCGTGCTCGAATGTGTACCGAAGCAAATCGCACAGGAGATATCGGAAGCGTTAACGATACCGACGATCGGAATCGGTGCCGGAGTTGAAACAGATGGTCAAGTGCTGGTCTTTCATGACCTTGTCACTTATGGGGTAAACCGTGTGCCCAAGTTTGTCAAACAATATGGAAATGCCTCTGAAGTCATTCATAACAGCTTAACAAGTTATATAGAAGAAGTGAAGGGTAAGAGCTTCCCGACTGATGGACATTCCTTTTCCATGCGGGATGAAGAACTTGATTCCCTGTATGGCGGGTTGAAAAAATGAACGTCATAACATCTATTGGTGATTTGAGACTGCATATAGATCATTTAAAGAATACTGGAACAACGATAGGATTCGTCCCTACCATGGGGTTTCTCCATGAGGGGCACTTGACTCTGGCAAAAGAAGCCAGGGTCAACAATGAAATCGTCGTGATGAGTATCTTTGTGAATCCACTTCAGTTTGGACCGAACGAAGATTTTGACCGCTACCCCCGGGATGTTGACAGAGACACAGAGTTAGCAAGGAAGGCTGGAGTCGATATCCTCTTCATTCCAGAAGCGGCTGACGTTTACAGGGGAAAACAGTCAGTGACAATGAGCGTGAAAGAGCGTGTTGATGTACTGTGCGGTCGGAAGCGGGAAGGTCATTTTGATGGGGTGGTTACCGTCCTGACAAAATTATTTCATCTCGTGCAGCCTACCAGAGCTTACTTCGGCCAGAAGGATGCCCAGCAAGTTGCGGTCGTAGAAGGACTGGTAAGTGAATATTTCTTTCCCGTGGAAATCGTAAGGGTCCCTACCGTTCGGGAAGAGGATGGGCTTGCCAAGAGCTCTAGAAATGTCTATTTATCTCCTAAAGAAAGAGTAGAAGCCCCTTTTCTCTATCGAAGTTTGAAAGCAGCAAGAAAGAGTATTGAAGATGGAGAGCGGAACCCATCTGTCATTACAAAGAAAATTTCAGATGATATTCAAGGTCGTACTTCAGGGACCATCGATTATGTGGAAGTGTATTCCTACCCGGAGCTTGAAGAACTGGAGCGACTGGAAGGTGACATCATCATAGCTTTGGCCGTCCAATTCCAACAGGCAAGGTTAATAGATAATATAATCATCAGTGTAGATTCGGAGGAGGATTTAAATGTTTAGAACGATGATGAGTGGAAAAATTCATAGAGCGACTGTAACGGAAGCCAATCTTGATTACGTGGGGAGCATTACCATCGATCAGGATATCTTGGATGCTGTCGGAATGATGGCTAACGAAAAGGTTCAGATCGTCAACAACAATAACGGTGCCCGCCTGGAGACCTATATCATACCAGGGGAAAGAGGAAGCGGCGTCATCTGTTTGAACGGAGCAGCTGCAAGACTCGTTCAAAAAGGTGATATCGTGATCATCATTTCGTATAAACTGATAGCTGAGGAAATGGTACATGACCATATCCCGAAAGTGGCCATCATGGGAGAAAATAACCGCGTGATTGATATGATCGGAACAGAACCTGAAGCGACAATATTATAAGAGATGGGCAAGTCTTCTAATTTTGGAATAGGAGACTTGCTTTTTTGTTTATGGTACACTTATTTAGAAAATCATAAGAGTAGGATCTAAATAAAGGCAGTGAATAACATGTACCCATATAAATTGGTAGTCATCGACTTGGAAACAACAGGAAATTCTCCAAAAAAGGGAGAAAAAATCATTCAACTATCAGCGGTCATTATTGAAGGCGGTAAGATCATAGATCAATTCACGTCATTTGTATCACCTGGAAAACCCATTCCTGTGTTTATTGAAGAATTAACGGGGATCAACGATGAAATGGTGAAGGGTGCACCAGCCTTTCATGAAATAGCACCTAAAATTCTTGAGCTTTTGGATCATGGTGTCTTTGTGGCCCATAACGTTCAATTTGATCTTTCCTTTCTTCAGGCAGAATTGGAAGAAGCGGGATACAATCCATTTACGGGACCTGCCTTTGATACTGTGGAATTAGCAAAGGTGGCTTTGCCATCCGCGGACAGCTTTAAACTGACGGAGCTTTCCAATTCATTGGAGCTAAGTCATGTAAGACCTCACCAGGCTGACAGTGATGCTTTTGTGACAGCTGAAATTCTTCTATATTTTATCGAAGAACTTTCAAAGCTCCCATTGGTCACCCTTGAAAAGCTTTGCAAGCTATCGAAACACTTGAAGAGTGACCTTGATTTGTTGTTTGACAGCATTGTGATAGAGAAACAAAAACATATAGAGGATCTTTCTGATGAATTAGAGGTTTATCGTGGCCTGGCCCTGCGAAAGAAAAGCCATTTTGTGACATCCGATGAAGCTCGTCATTTTCATGAACCCGATATAGAGGAACATCTGGCACAACATGTACCTTTCTACGAAAAAAGAGAGCAGCAAATGGAAATGATTCATGAAATCACCCGTGCATTTCATGATTCGAAGCATATAGTCATCGAAGCTGGCACCGGGGTTGGGAAATCACTTGGTTACTTATGGCCCGCCGTCATGTTTGCCAAGAGTAACAAGGAAAAAGTGGTCATCAGTACATATACGATTCAATTACAAGAGCAATTACTTCATAAAGAAATTAAGTTATTGGAGAAAATCAGCCCAATTCCATTCAGGACCGTTCTCTTGAAGGGGAAGAATCATTACATCAACCTGTTCAAATTCGAGCAATCCCTCAGGGAAGATGAGTCACAGTACGATGTGGTCCTGACAAAGATGCAGATTCTGGTATGGCTGACACGGACTGAGTCCGGCGACATGGATGAACTGAACCTCACTTCAGGAGGGCAGTTGTTCTGGAATCGTCTAAAACATGATGGATGGCACCTGGCTCATACGAAAGATCCATGGGTCGGGAAGGATTTCTATCTTTCAGCGCGAAAGAACGCACAGGAAGCGGATATCATCATCACGAATCATTCTATGCTTCTGACGGATATGGTGAGGGAGAGCAGTATGCTGCCTGCATATGAGTATTTAGTGATTGATGAAGCTCATCATTTGGAAAAGTCAGCAAGACAACATCTGGGGATTATCATGGATTATCTCTCCATTAAGTTTAACACTTCCCAATTAGGGACACTGGACCACAAGCAATTGTTTTACCGTCTGGATCAGCTTCTCACCAGTCACTCGGTGGATTTGGGTACACATGCCTTTGAACTGGATGCGAAAATTGGACAGTTTTATATGGACTTGGAAGAAGCCATTTCTGTATTGACAAGTGTATTCTATAAGAAGGCAAAAAAGAGAACGGGGATACAAAAAATCCAGCTGCGCATTACCGATGAAATGAAAAAGAGCAGTTATTGGCAGCCGGTCGTCATGTCGATGGAACGTGTGATTTCAGGAATGAAGTACGTAGAAAGAGAGTTCCAACAGGCGTTGGATACCATCAAGGAAAAGAAAATCAAACTCCTTGATAAAGAAAAAGCCTTGATTGAAGAATTCTTCAGCTTTTTAGTGGATTGGACAGAATTGAGAACGAATTTTCAAACGGTGTTCTTGAATAAACTGAACAACCACGTTCTCTGGCTGGATGGGGACACAAGATCGTTGCCAAACAGTCTTTCTATTCAATCGCAGCCGATTACCGTCGACCAGGATCTCCAGAGTGAGATTTTCGTCAAAAAGAAAAGTGTGGTGCTGACATCTGCTACCCTGACCGTCAGTGGATCTTTCAATTATTTCTTGAATGAGATAGGTCTTATCGATAAGGGTGTAAAACAGCTTCAGCTTACCTCTCCTTTTGATTATAATGAGGTTTCCAGGCTTTTCATTCCAACGGATGTACCTGAAATCCAACAGGTTCAAAACGAAGAATACATTGAAGCCATTAGTTCCCATCTAATAGGGGTCGCACAAGCGACTAAGGGTCGAATGCTCATTTTATTCACTTCTTACGATATGTTAAGGAAAACGTATGAGCTCATGAAAGAAAGTGGCTTATTAGAAGAATATGTGTTGATGGCCCAGGGGATCACTTCAGGTAGCCGTACCCGCCTGACGAAAAACTTCCAACGCTTCGAAAAGGCGATTTTATTTGGGACGAGCAGTTTCTGGGAAGGGGTGGACATTCCAGGAGAGGACTTATCCTGTCTTGCCATGGTGAGACTTCCGTTTTCCCCGCCGGATGATCCTGTCAATCAGGCCAAATCGGACATCCTCAAAGCACAAGGGAAGAATCCCTTTTCCGCTCACTCTTTACCTGAAGCCATTATACGCTTTAAACAAGGGGTGGGAAGGTTGATAAGAAGGAGCAGTGATCGTGGTATCGTGATTGTATACGACCGTAGAGTGATGACAACAAGATATGGAAAAGCTTTTCTACAATCGATTCCTTCGATGGAAGTCAAAGAAGGAGACTTGGTTGACTTGGTGTCTTTGATCGATGATTGGCTCTGAATCCATTTAAACTTCAGTGATAAAATCTCTTCTTTAACACAACCTAAAGAGTAGATGTGAAACTGGAGGACTGTGAATGAGAGTGATTATATCAGTAATGCTGTCTTTTCTCCTGATCAATTCCAATGCTTATGGAGTGAAAGTCCCCAAGGTGAATTTACATGTGTCACATGAAGAGTATGCGATTAGTTTCCTCCCTGTTCAAAAAGGGGAGGTCGCAGTACTACATTTGCCTTCAGGGGATCATTATATGATCAATACGGGGAGTTTTCAGGAACGCAATCAACTTTATTATTACTTTAATCAAATTCATATAGACAACATTAAGGGCATAATCATCACTGAGAAAAGTGAAGTGGATGAAAGAATGATTGGTGAATTGGTGAAAAGGTTCAGGATAAAAGAAATTGTGGCAGGGAAATCCCTTGAATCGTATATTCCTCAACAATTTTCACCGATCGTTCATACCATTCAAGAGGACGACACCTACACTTTTTCTGATGAATTAGCCATGAGGGCAGTTCATGACGGAAATGAGAAAAGAGAAGGGCTGGACTTTTCCATCAGCTTTTTTCACCATCGTTTTCTCTGGCTGAGCTCACAATCTCCTCATTCTGAAGGGGTGCTGCTAATGAAACCCCTGAAAAATGTCAACATCGTTAAAATACCGGTCCATTCTAAATCAGAAGGCATGTCTCACCGTCTTCTGGAGCATGTTGATCCACAAACCGCCATTCTTTATCGCTCGAAAGAAAGACTTCTTAATGGTGATATGCTTGAGGCGATCAACGAAGCGTGGATTGATCTCTACTTAACGGGTCAACATGGATTGATTGCAGTGAAATTTAACAAAAGAAATTATGAGGTCCTCACATTTGATCAGGAAGATGGCGTGTTCAAGGATGAAGGGTAAATGCAAGGAGGCTGACAGTTCAGCCTTCTGCATTCGAAATCCCGATCGATTTTTGTGATAACCCCTACCATGGTGGCCCCTTATGTTGTTATAATATGTGTAGAGTTTTCTTTACTTGTAAGTAAGGCTGGAGATAAAAGGAGGAGCAACATGGAAAGTCGCATTGAAATTCTTTCCACCGTTCGTATTGAATATACGGATAACTTATATAAAGTGGTTGATACACTAAATAGAACGTTAAAAAAAGATGATTATATGTTTGGTTTAGCTTTAGATCCGGAAGATCAAAATCAAGCAGTTTTAACAATTTATCGTACATAAAGAGTGATTGTAATGAAAAAAGTGATAACCATTGTAGTAATATCATTCATCGTCATTGGAGTAGCTTCTTCAGTCCTGATATATCAAATATCCCGAAATCCACTCGATCAAGAGGCAGATATGGCCTTAAAACGGGTCAAAGACGAAACAGCTATTGTTAAAGTAGAGAACACAAGCTTCTATAATGGCTCTAAATCCTATGTGGTCGTAACCGGTGAAAATAACAAAAATGAAAAGCTGGTTGCATGGGTCCCTAAAAAGAAAGGGGATATAATTGAGAAAAAATGGGCTGATGGCATTACAAAAGATCAGGCGATCAATAAACTAAAAGATGAAAAGAAACCGAAAGAATTATTATCAGTCCGCTTAGGATACGAATCGGTCGGGCCCGTATGGGAAATGACCTACTTAGATCAACAAGAGAATCTAAACTATTATTATCTGCTGTTTTCTACCGGAGAGTGGTGGAGGAAAATTGAAAATTTATGATCAGGGGGAAAACGTCAATGAAATTCACATTAGCTGAAAGAGTCAGTGCATTAACACCATCAACGACATTAGCAATCACGGCTAAAGCGAAAGAGATGAAGGCACAGGGAATCGATGTCATCGGTTTGGGTGCGGGTGAACCAGACTTTAATACACCTGAACATATCATTCAGGCTGCATATGAGTCCATGACGGAAGGTCATACCAAATATACTCCATCAGGCGGAATGGCAAAATTGAAGGAAGCCATCATCCATAAATTCGAAACAGATCAAAAGCTGACTTATCAATCATCTGAAATTATTGTGACCAGTGGCGCGAAGCATGCCCTTTATACATTGTTTCAAGTCCTGTTAAACGATGGAGATGAAGTCATCATCCCTACTCCCTATTGGGTCAGCTACCCTGAACAAGTGAAGCTTGCCGGAGGGGTCCCGGTGATTGTGGAAGGGAAAGAAGAAAATGCCTACAAAATCACTCCACAACAGCTGAAAAAATCAATCACATCAAAAACAAAGGCCGTCATCCTCAACACACCAAGTAACCCTACAGGTATGCTATATTCCCGTGAGGAACTTAAGGATATCGGGAATGTTTGCTTAGAAGCGGGCATTATGATCGTGTCGGATGAAATTTATGAAAAGCTGGTTTATGGTGGAAACACACATACTTCCATTGCTGAATTGTCCCCGGAACTAAAAGAACAAACCATCGTGATTAACGGAGTATCTAAATCCCATTCCATGACGGGGTGGAGAATCGGCTATGCGGCAGGTAACGAAGGGGTCATCAAGGCCATGACCAATCTTGCCAGCCATTCTACATCAAATCCTACTACAATCTCACAATTTGGAGCTGTCGCTGCCTATTTAGGGGATCAGAAGCCGGTAGAGGATATGAGGAACTCTTTTGAAGAGCGACTGAACATTGTGTTTGATAAGCTGAACAATATTCCTGGATTTCATTGCTTGAAGCCTCAAGGTGCTTTCTATCTTTTCCCGAATGTATCGGAAGCCGCAAAGAAAACAGGCTATAGCAATGTGGATGAATTCTCTAAAGCCCTTTTGGAAGAGGCAAAGGTAGCAGTCATCCCCGGATCAGGTTTCGGATCGGAAAACAATATCCGTCTGTCTTATGCCACAAGCCTTTCAGCCCTAGAGAAAGCAATCGAACGCATGCACGATTTTGTTGTCAGCAAAAGTAAATAAGTACAGGTTTGCAGACCGTATACCGGTCTGCATTTTCCTTAAAATCATCTCGTTTTACTCTATCTATTGCGACGGGATAACGGTAAATGTATAATAAAGAACGATACATAAGCGTCTTAGTTTTTTTGGAGGGAAAAAATCGTGAAAACTACTATATCTCAAGTAAGTAAGTTTGTTGGTGAAGAAGTAACCATCGGTGCATGGCTCGCCAACAAACGTTCCAGTGGAAAAATTGCCTTTCTCCAGCTTCGTGACGGAACAGGATTCATTCAAGGTGTCGTCGTCAAAAGTGAAGTGGAAGAAGAAATCTTTCAAAAAGCAAAATCATTAACACAAGAAACATCACTATATGTAACAGGAACGGTTTCTGAAGATTCCCGTTCACCGTTCGGATACGAGCTGCAGGTGAAAAGTGTTGAAGTCATCCATGAAGCTGTTGATTATCCGATCACACCAAAGGAGCATGGAACAGAATTCCTTATGGACCACCGCCACCTTTGGCTTCGTTCACGCAAGCAGCATGCAGTGATGAAAGTGCGTAATGAAATCATCCGCGCTACATACGAATTCTTCAATCAAGAAGGATTTGTAAAGGTGGATCCACCAATCCTAACTGGAAGTGCTCCTGAAGGAACGACTGAATTATTTGCCACGAAATATTTCGAGGAAGATGCGTATCTTTCCCAAAGTGGTCAGCTTTATATGGAAGCTGCAGCTATGGCATTGGGGAAGGTATTCTCATTCGGACCTACATTCAGGGCGGAGAAGTCGAAGACCCGTCGTCATCTGATCGAATTCTGGATGATCGAGCCTGAAATGGCATTCTACGATTTCAAGGATAACCTGGAAGTTCAGGAACAGTATGTGTCATATATCGTCCAATCAGTACTGGATAATTGTAAGCTTGAATTAGATCGTCTGGGAAGAGATACATCTAAGCTGGAGCAGATCAAAGCCCCATTCCCTCGCATCACATATGACGATGCACTGAAATTATTACATGAAAAAGGTTTTGATGATATCGAATGGGGTGATGACTTCGGTGCCCCTCATGAGACAGCCATCGCTGAAAGTTACGACAAGCCGGTATTCATCACCCATTATCCGACTTCTCTAAAGCCTTTCTATATGCAACCTGATCCGGATCGTGATGATGTAGTACTTTGTGCAGACTTAATCGCTCCTGAAGGGTATGGAGAGATCATTGGTGGTTCAGAGCGTATCCACGATGCAGAGTTGATGAAGCAGCGCATTGAAGAGCACGAGCTCGCTACAGACGCATACAAGTGGTACCTGGAGCTAAGAGAATATGGATCCGTTCCTCATTCCGGCTTCGGTCTTGGACTCGAAAGAACAGTAGCCTGGATCAGCGGAGTAGAACACGTAAGGGAAACCATCCCATTCCCGCGTCTATTGAACCGTTTATATCCATAATAAAATCAAAAGAGCTGGCGGAATTGCTAAAGCAATCCTCGCCGGTTCTTTTGATTATGATCTGGTTTTTTCCATCTTTCTTCTAATCCGTAACCATGTCCACATATATTGAATCATGATATACTAATGAATGAGGTGTACTGAATATGGATTATAAACGTTTAATGGTGTCCTGGATAGAAGAGGGGACACTGAACATTCCGCAATTATTATTATCAAATTACCATACACTGGGATTAAATGAATCAGAGTTTGTACTGCTTCTTCATATTTATGGTCATTTGGAAAAGGGAAACTATTTTCCGACCCCTGAAGAACTTTCCATGCCGATGAGTATTTCCAGCGAATTTTGTTCATCCCTTTTACGAAAGCTCATTCAACAGCAGTTTTTATCAATTGAAGAAGGATCATCTGCAGATGGCATTCTATTTGAGAAGTACTCCCTGAATCCCCTATGGGAAAAGTTGGCGGAATTCGTCATACAGGATTCAAAGATGAAACAAATGCAGCAATCAATGGAAGAAGAGGCAGACATCTATACAACATTCGAACAGGAATTTGGTCGTCCTCTATCTCCCTTGGAATGCGAAACACTTGCCATGTGGCTGGATCAGGATGATCATAATGCAATTATCATTAAAGCAGCTTTAAGGGAAGCGGTCATATCAGGAAAGTTGAACTTCCGATATATTGACCGGATTCTGTTTGAATGGAAGAAGAATGGCGTGAAAACCATTGAAGATGCACGAAGTCAAAGCCAGCGCTTCAGATCCCACCAGAAGCCGGCCGCTACCAATGAGTCTGCATCTTCCCCGAAACGGAAATCTGTTCCATTCTACAATTGGCTTGAGCAATAAAATGATCAAAGGGGACTGCACCTGTCTGTGTCAGTCCCTTTTTATTTGATACATATCATTCATTTTGCAGGAGGTAGTAGGTAACATGTTAAATAAAAAACAGATACAGATATGCCTTGATGAAATGAGGGAAATGTTCCCGGATGCTCACTGTGAACTACGTCATGACAACCCATTCGAGCTGGTCATTGCTGTCCTTCTTTCGGCACAGTGCACGGATGTCCTTGTCAATAAAGTCACCAGGCATTTATTTGAGAAATATAAACGGCCGGAAGACTATCTGTATATCACGTTGGAAGAACTTCAACAAGACATACGCTCCATCGGTCTGTATCGAAACAAAGCAAAAAACATCCGAAAATTGTGTGAGATTCTCCTAACAGAGTATGGAGGAGAAGTACCGGAGAGTCATGAAGAGCTAGTGAAACTTCCCGGTGTCGGAAGGAAGACGGCGAACGTTGTGGTGTCTGTTGCCTTTGGAATCCCTGCTTTGGCCGTTGATACACATGTTGAAAGGGTGAGTAAAAGGCTTGGGATCTGCAGATGGAAAGACAGCGTCCTGGAGGTAGAAAAAACGCTGATGAAGAAAATTCCACGGGAAGAATGGTCCGAGACTCATCATCGCTTAATCTTTTTCGGCCGGTATCATTGTAAGGCGCAATCTCCTCAGTGCGAGGTTTGTCCATTGGTGGACCTGTGCAGGGAAGGTCAAAAAAGATTGAAGAAAAAGGGCGACATATGAGTGGTACTGTCTTCAACATCCCAAGAGAATTAAGCGATCCTTTTTTCTTTTCCGTTGACGATACATTAAAGATCGATGAATCGCAATTCGAACCTTGTAATCCTCTTTTCGCATTTGAGATTCTTTATTATAACGGCAGGAGTGAGGATGCTATGCCCTGGATGGTTCAAAGGGCATGGGTAAATGACTTGATCAAGGAATGGAAAAAAGAAGAGGAGCATATGAAGGCATTGTTTAAAGGACGGTCTAGAGATATTTCGGATTTGATGAGAAGAAGTATTGGTCGGTTTTATATACTTTTATATTGGAGCAATAAACAGCCGGTGAATTTGAACAATTGGGAGACTAGAGTTGAACGCTTTTCTTTAAAGCCTGTTAATGTAGTTGAACGGTTAACTTTCATTAGGGGTAATCCGGCACTCTATCATTCATATATTCAGCTGGTTCAGCTTTTTGAGGAACAGCATAAACAATATGCCAAGTACCTGGCGTTAAATCAATCAGCAAAAAAATAAGGCAACGGGAGAATTCTCCCGTTGCCTTATTTTTATTCTTATCTTCCTGGCTCTTATTGAGTGGCTGGTGTCCCAGTACCATCACCGGTGCCGGTTCCAGTACCTTCACCAGATCCTGTGCCGCCGGTACCATCGCCGGTGCCATCACCGGTGCCGGTATCTCCGCCTGTTCCACCGTCACCGGTTCCGTCTCCTTCAGGTGGTGTGGTGGTACCATCATCTCCACCGGTATTTCCACCATCGTTACCCGAATTGCCTCCGTTACCGTTGCCTTGACCATTGCCATTGCCCTGGTCGTTACCATTACCTTGATCGTTATCATTGTTTCCTTCATTATCTTCTTCCGTATTTCCTTCTTCCTTTTCATCCGATTTTACGTCTACGTTCACGGATGCGGGGTTACTTCGTTGGTCACCAGAAATGGCTACTACTTCGAAGCTGAAGGTACCTTCGGATTGAATATTTTCGACATTTAATCCTTTTTTATCTGTAGTGGTCAGGACTTGTTTCCCTTCACCATTGATGGATACGGAAACTTCGAACTGTACGTCTTTTTCTTTACCGTAATCCCATGAAAGGGTGATGGTCTTATCCTTTTTATTGAATTTGCCTTTCAGTTTGGAAGGTGCATCAATCTTATCGAACTCTTTGGAAACCTTGGAAGGTTCCGTGCCTTTGACAAATAACTCTGTGATGATTCTGTCATCCGGCGTATATTCACTTGGCAGTCTTGCAGGGTCGCTTCCGATTTCCACCTTCGATTCAACGACGCTGTCAGGTTTTTTGAAATCAGGTGTATCGACACCATCGTGCACGTAGCTCATCAGATCGCTGACGATATATTGTGCGACATGACGATCGCTCGGTGAAAGCGGGATGGATTGTGTCTTGTATCCTGTCCAAACGGCTGCCGTATAATTGGTCGTGTATCCTACAAACCATGAATCAGGTGCATCGGTTTTAGCAATACCATATTTATCCCGTTCTTTTTGAGAATAATTCGTTGTACCTGATTTCCCTGCCATCGGTAATCCAGGAACTTTAGCAAATTTACCAGTTCCCTGCGGGTGATCGATGACGCTTTTCAGCATGTCGGAAATCATGTAGGCCGTGTATCCCTTCATGGCAGGCTTAGGCTTATTGTCATTCTTGATTTCAGTTTCACCATCGCGCAGAACGACTTTCGTTACAGTGTGAGGCTTATTATAAACCCCTTCGTTACCGAAAGCGGCATAGGCACCGGCCATTTGAACAGAGTTCACACCAGGTGAAACACCGCCGATTGATGCAGATTCATAATAATGATCAAACTTCAGTCCAAGTCCGTTGACGAAGTCTGCGGCTTTCTCAGCTCCAACTGCCTGGAACGCTTTCAGTGCCGTGATATTTCGGGAATCCCATAATCCTTCACGGATGGTGATCGGCCCTTTGAATCGTCCATCATAGTTATTGATTTCAGTGCCGTTTGAATATTCATACGGTTCGTCTTTTAAAATATGATACGTGGACCACTGTAAATGTTCAATGGCAGGAGCATAATCAAGCAAAGGCTTGATGGTTGATCCCGGCTGACGCTTGGAGTCGATGGCGAAATTGAATCCACGCTTCACATTTGGATCCTGCTCGCGTCCTCCACCGATCGCCCGTATTTCCCCTGTCTTCGTATCAAGGAGTGTGACCCCGGCCTGCATCGGTTCTTCAGCAGCATCAGGGTAGCTGAAGCTGGTGTTTTCACCGGCAAGGATCTCTTCCAAACGTTTTTGGGCATTCGGGTCGACCGTCGTATAAACTTTTAATCCATCAGAATATAGGTTATAGTCTCCCATTTTCTTCACTTCATCAATGACCGCATCCACGAAAGCAGGATACTTATCCTGCTTTTTCTTTTCTAAATCTTCTGCAGATACCAATCCTTTCGTGATGGGAATCGCTTGTGCTTCTTCTTTTTGTTTTTCTGTGATTTTACCGTGCTGAGCCATTAAAGAAAGGACAATATTACGTCTCTTTTCTGCCTTTTCAGGAAAATCGAATGGATTATAATTATTTGGACTTTGTGGAAGTCCAGCAATTAAAGCCGCTTCATTCAGTTTGATATCTTTGATGTCTTTCCCATAGTAATAATCGGCTGCTGTTGCCATACCGTTAATGCCATCAGACATGTAAACTTTGTTGAAATACATTTCAAAGATTTCTTCCTTGGTATATTCCTGCTCGAGCTTTAGGGCAAGCCACGCTTCCTGGGCTTTCCTCTTGAGGGTCTTTTCCGGGCTCAGGAAAGATCCCTTGATGACCTGCTGTGTTATGGTCGAAGCACCTTCGGAACCAAAACCACCGGTCACATTGGCAATGACGGCCCCGCCTAAACGGATTAAATCAAGCCCATTATGCTTGTAGAAACGGTTATCTTCTGTTGCAATGACCGCGTCCTGCATCACCTGAGGGATATCCTCGAAGTTTGCATACTCCCGGTTTTCTTCCCCTACAGAGGTGATCAGGTCTCCGTTCATATCATAAATTTCAGATGCAATCGGATCTTTCAGTAATTTTTCATCAAGCTTAGGGGCACTTGATGCGTAATAGGCGAATAGCCCTGCACCTGCAAGCATCCCGACGATCCCGATAATAAATAATGATATAATGACGCGCTTAACCAAAGAGCCTTTTTTCTTGCCCTTAGTGGATTTTGACTTCTGTTGGGCCAGGCGTTTTTCTTCCCTTGACTTATATTGACCAGCCATATTGTTTCCTCACTTTCAATCTTCTGTGTTTTTAGTATTGTCTAAGATTAAAAATATACTACTCATAATGAGATAAAATATAGATTAACTCATTTTTCTTAAACTAAAAATATAACTGATGGACTATTTTTAAATAATCGACCCTTGGATGGAGCCCCAACGGGATGGAGAAACCAGTCTCTTCCATTTCTTCCCGCTTGATTGATTTTCTTCCGCCACCTGCCATGCGGTCCCAATAAATCCGCAATGCTTCATAAGGGAGGAGGAACACTTCTTCTGATAATGAAAACCTTATGAGTACGAAGGTAATGCCTTCCTGCTTATGGACGTTCTCCATGTGATGGATCTGGTGCTCATGGAAATTTTTTAGAGGGAAGGATGTCTTATTTTTCGTTTCCTTCGCTTCAAAATCAATATACCTGCCTTTGTAGACCCCGTTGAAGTCTGTCGTTGAAGGCTGCTTGAAATACGCTTCCTTAATGACCGCGGCACTCCTTGATGGGTAGTGAACATCGACAATCTGGACAGGGGTCGGTTTCTTATGAATGACCGCTTTCTGAAACGTCAGATAATATTGGTTCGTTTCATTGATATCTTCTTCCAGTGTCATACCTCTGTTGCTATAAGATATTTGTTTCGGTTTTACTTTAGTTTTTTTTGAGGGTAATGTCGCTTCCACATATTTCTTTCCATTCGGATAATGGAATTTCATGGTAATTCACCTCGCAGACTAATCTATATCATAACAGAAACCACTCCATTTTGTGTGAATAATTGTTTACAAATCTCCTCATTCTAGGACTAGAGGAGAAAGGGGGATAAAAGGATGAAAAAATTCGGCAATACTTATCGCTTTTTACCCTATATACCTGAACATAAACGTAAAAATGAATGGATTGATGATGTAACTCATCTTGTGAATACATACAATAAGGATAATATAACGCGCACGAATGCTTATCAAACATTCTTTCACCTGCACCCTGAGGTAAAGTGGTCTTTCCTCGCTTCTATGGTATCACGGAATGCAGGATGGAATATGACTGACCTAAAGGGGGATACCTTCCCTAAGATTTTATGTGATGATACATGCAATCTCCTTTTTAGGACTTATGAAAGGGCGAATTGGAGTATTTTTCAGGATGCTTTTCCGCAACTCCTTCTCTATCATTATTCGACGATATATAAGAAGAAAATGTTTCACTTATCCGAGGACTTTCATGTTTCGAAGTTTATGGAAGAGGAATGGAACAGATTTTGGGAAGAGGGAGATGAGAAACGACTGGTTCAGTCCCTCATCATTAATGAGCAGCACCTCATACAGGGGCCGGTCATCGAACAAGACCCCTACAAGGGAAAGGTGTTCAGTACAGCTCTCTTCTTTATGGAAGATCACTTGCATTTCAGTTCCGTCCTATTCCCTACTTTACAAGGAGAGCTTTATGGGGCAAGCGTACATGGTTTTCGTAAGGTAGAGAATAGAATCAAGCTTGGTAACCTTCTATTCGAAATCTTATTTCACCCTGACTATCATCGTGATTTCCTTGAGTTTGCAGAAAGAGTTGAGCACACTGGATCCAGGGCGGATTATGAGACATTCTGTCAGTATGTCCATGGGACGGATACACCCAATCTACAACAAGCCTATAATGTGATTTCCCATGATTGGAAGGAACGGGATGATTGGTCAATGAACACAGAAATCAAAGATGATTGGTACAATCATCAGTCGCTTCCAAGTGATATCATTTTGACAGACTGGTTTGTGAATAAGCAGAGACAGCTGAGGAATTTAGCTGCTGTAAAAGGAGCTTTCAAATGGATTTGGCCCTGGGGAAAGGAAAAAAAGAGGAGGGCATAGTGACATACAGTTTGAAGTCCTTTTTCTAGTTGACGTTATATAAAAAAGTAGAACTCGCCGCTTTGTGAAATGGCGAGTTTCGTCAATTAGGGATATAGAATCTATTTGATTAAATGTGGTACGGTTGAGCTTAAACTTTTATATAAGAAGTCTTGCCCTTTGATAAGCGGAAATTTTCCTGTTATTTTCAATCTGGAACCTGTTTTGGGCATAAATAAGCGGAGATTTTCCGCTTACATACAGAAAGATCACCCATTTTTTTATTATTTGAACAAATAGGCGGAATTTTTCCGTCTATTTCAGCCTTCTTTTTATAATAATAATGATTAAGCGGAATTTTTCCGTCTATTTATTAGCTCAGGCGCCTAGACCCTCGAGGGCAAAAGTCAAACTACCCAAAAACGCAAATAACGCCTTTCTGGGTGTGGGTGGTTCGCCTTATGCTTGTCGGGTCTGAACGAGCCGCCTCCGCTTTTGATTAGTCCAGCTACGGGGCTTAGAGGCTCGAGGTCATAAGTCAAGAACACCAAAAAGGCAAAAGGCGCCTTTCCGGTGTTCTCGCCTTATGCTTGTCGCCTCTTAGCAAAGCCCCTCCGCTTTCTAATTTAGTCCAGCTCCGGCGGCTAGACCCTCGAGGTCACAACTGAAAAATCCCATAAGGCAAAAAACGCCTTTTGGGATTTCCCAGTTGTGCTTGTCGGGTCTGAACGAGCCGCCTCCGCTTTTGATTAGTCCAGCTACGGGGCTTAGAGGCTCGAGGTCATAAGTCAAGAACACCAAAAAGGCAAAAGGCGCCTTTCCGGTATTCTCGCCTTATGCTTGTCGCCTCTTAGCAAAGCCCCTCCGCTTTCTTAAGTCGCGGGTCTGTTTTCCCCTTCGAGTTTAGGGTTGCCTTTTGATGCTTTGGTTTCGGTTGGTTGTTTTTTGGTTTGTTTGTTATTTTGATTCTTCATTGAGAAACACCTCCACCCATAGTATTTTGAGTTTTTCTTTGTTTTATTCAGGTACTGTCGAAACATATGATGCCGGATGTCCTATTTCCACTTTCTTTGGCGAAACGCTTCTAGTTTTGTCAGGGGAGGAGGGAAAGGGATATGTACGGAGAATTACTGTATTAATCCAAAAAAAAGGTGGGAGGATTCACATGCTTCCAAAACAAGATATTATGTTAAAGTTGGCGGAAATCGAAGAAAGCCTTAATCAATTGGAACAAAGTCTGCATGATCGTATTTCCGTGGAAGAGCAGGAAGGATTGAGTGGGCTGTCGGATCAAATACAGAAGGTGGAAGGCCGGTTAAGCGCTGTCGAACGGAAAACAGGTACAAAAACGGGTCTGATAAATAATAGAGAAAAGTCTTATGTCTTACAAAAACTTGAATTATCTTTTAAGACGTCTTAAACTGACTTTATAAGAAAGTAGCACAGTGCTACTTTTATTTTTTGTCTATTTTTTGCATGGAGGGCTTTGTTTGAAAGAATTGAAACAAGTAACGGAAGAACTTCTCTTGCTGGTCGAGAAGATGATGAGTGAATATAAAAGCAGGCGGGAGTCAGGTGAAAAAGGAGACTTTTACACTGAAGTGAAGCCTTTTGCAGATGAAGTGAAAGACAAGAATGATCGTTGGAAAGAGGGTTCCCTGAGCTGGATTAAAGACTCCAAGCCTAAACACCTCCACTTGCCTCAGATTATGAACACCTTCGATAATATTGAGATGTTATCGGTTCACTGTTTTTTTCCGGAGTCGAGTTATAACCGGTTCATCAGTCATTACCAATCTGTATCATATGTTCTCGGGACTCAGCTCGATGAACTGAAAGAAAAATAAGAGGCTGCCATTTGGGGCAGCCTCTTTCTTATGGAGTTGAAATGGCATTTTCTTCTACTGTATTGATCTGCTTCGCTAACTCTTTGTAGTGGAGAAAGGAAATCTCATTCGAAATATAAAGTTTTTTGGCCAGTGTAAGAAGTTCTTGTTGATCGGTTGCTTGATACTGTTTACTGCTTTCATATCTTTTCAGCAATTGATTAAGGTCCATCTTGATTCCTCCCGATACTTATATTTCATAAGACGATAGCTTTGCATCTACATTTATCCTATCATAGAAAACCCTTTCTTTAAGTTGTAAGAATAGTGTAACTTCCGACATTCTTCTTAGAGTTTGTCGAAAGATCTTTATGGGTGTTTTCACCATTATTTACGTTGATACATAATGTATAGTAACCACTAAATGTAGGGGGGCTAAGTATGAATTCTTCACCTTATTCGAGACAGGTCCGATATCAACCGTATCCGTATTACCATTCTCCGCCTGCGAATATGGGGCCGATGATGAACTATCCTGTACAGGGGATGAGACCACCGAATTATGGTCCTTATCAAGCTAATTACTTACCACAGCCGGATGGGCCATATTCCGGTGCCGGGGGTCAGATGAACCAATATCAGCAGATGAATCAGTCGCAGCAGATGAATCCATATTTTGAAAATCCTCTTCAACAGAAAGAATACAATCCTTACCAAATGAAGGCAATGGAACAACAAAACTATGCTAATCCTTATCCGAAGGCATCATTTATGGCGAAACCATCTTCCGGTGGGGTAAGCGGCATAATGAATTCCTTTAAATCCCAGGACGGATCGTTAGATTTCAATAAAATGATGAATACTACAGGGCAAATGATGGGTGCTATTAATCAGGTGTCTTCTCTTGTCAAAGGATTAGGCGGGATATTTAAATTCTAGACCAAAAAGGAGCTGCACTTCCCGCAGCTCCTTTTTCATTTATTCAATTTGTATTCGCTTCCCTGATTCCTTGTTCACTTTTACTGATAATAAACCATCTTTATAAGAAGCTTTTACATTCTTTTCATTCACGACCGTTGGAAATGGAACGGTCCTACTGCTTTTGCTTATGGATTGCTTCCTTTTGATTGTCTGGTGCTTTTCATTTTCTTCTGAATATACTCCTTTATTGGTCACTGATATCGTGATGTACTGAGGGAACACATCCAGTTGTATCTGCTCTTTATTTACACCGGGAAGTTCTGCAGTAACAACATAATGATCATCTGTTTCAGTCATTTTTACCGGGAATGAACCAAAAGGATTAGCAGAAGATGTAAAGAACTCATCGATACTTTGTAACATTCCTTTCATCGGTCTTTCATGAAAAAATTCATTCATGGAATGCATCAGGTCACCAAACCCTTTTCTGTTTGAAGAATCGTTGGACATTGATATGCTCCTTTCAGGCAAACGTATTCATATTAGTGTATGAATGGCTGATTAATATGTGCATCTGTCCTATACAATCAAGGAACCACCGAAATAAATGGTAGTTCACTCTACTTCATTTCGGTTCATTAATGAAAGGAAATGAAAAAACACTAGTTTTCCTTTAGTTTCGAACATAGATTCGGTAAAATGAGTAAGAGAGGTGATAAGAATGTTTAAGAAAAACAACCTTCAACAATTGATAGAGATTTTTAAAAATGACCAGAATTTCAACAAACAGATTGCTCATTGGCATACCATTGATGAAAAACCGGCACAATTGGTAGACCTGCCAAATGAAATAGATGAAAGAATAAAAAAAGCCTTGAATAAGAGGGGGGTCGAAAAGCTTTATACCCATCAAAAATCAGCTTTTCAGCTTGCTATGGAGGGGCACAGCTTCACTGCCGTCACGCCGACTGCGTCTGGAAAGACGCTTTGTTATAATCTTCCTGTACTTCAAACCATCATGGACAACCCGGATGCACGGGCTTTATACATCTTTCCTACCAAGGCACTGGCACAGGATCAGAAAAGTGAGTTGAACGAGATTATACAAGAGGCAGAGGTTTCCATCAATAGCTATACATATGACGGGGACACTTCTGCTAATATCCGTCAAAAGGTAAGAAAAGCCGGGCATATTGTCATTACGAATCCCGATATGCTTCATTCAGCCATTCTTCCACATCATACGAAGTGGGTGTCGCTATTTGAAAATCTTAAATACGTCGTTATTGATGAACTTCATATTTATAGAGGGGTATTTGGATCCCACGTCAGCAATGTGATCAGAAGGTTGAAGAGGATTTGTGAATTTTACGGTGCTTCACCCATTTTCATCTGTACATCGGCAACAATCGCTAATCCGAAGGAGCTTGCTGAGCATCTAACCGGCGATGACATGAAATTAATAGACAATAATGGGGCACCAAGTGCAAAGAAACACTTCGTATTCTATAATCCCCCTATCGTCAATAAACCGCTGAATATTCGCCGAAGCGCCACCCTCGAGGTGAGAAGGATCGCTTTAGAACTATTGAAAAATAAAGTACAAACCATCATTTTTGCGAGAAGCAGAGTCAGGGTGGAAATTATCCTTACGTATCTACAAGATTTAGTGAAAAGTCAATTAGGAGCGAAATCGATCAGGGGTTATCGGGGGGGATATCTTCCGACACAGCGAAGAGAGATTGAAAAAGGTTTGAGAAATGGGGAAATATATGGTGTTGTTAGTACAAACGCCCTTGAATTAGGTGTAGATATCGGCCAATTGCAAGTTTGCATCATGACTGGGTATCCAGGGACGATCGCAAGTGCTTGGCAACAGGCTGGCAGAGCCGGCAGACGACATGGAGAGTCTCTCGTCATCATGGTGGCAAGTTCCAGTCCCCTTGACCAATTCATTATCGAGCATCCAGATTATTTCTTTGAGCAAACCCCCGAAACGGCAAGGATCAATCCTGATAATTTAATCATTCTTATCGATCATATTAAGTGCGCAGCCTATGAACTGCCTTTTAGAGATGGCGAGCAATTTGGCCAGCATGAAATTGAAGATATATTGGAATTTCTCGTAGAAGAAAGAGTCGTCCATAAAAATGGAGATAAATGGTATTGGATGAACGATGTGTTTCCAGCTCATAACATAAGCCTTCGTTCAGCTTCTCAGGAGAATGTCATCATCATCGATCAAACGGATATCTCTGCTGTGAAAGTCATTGGGGAAATGGACCGTTTCTCTGCCATGACCCTATTGCATGATGAAGCAATCTATTTACATCAGGGAGTTCAGTTTCAAGTAGAGAAACTGGATTGGGAAGAAAAAAAGGCATTTGTAAGGGAAGTGGATGTGGACTACTTTACGGATGCGAACCTGGCTGTACAATTAAGGGTGCTGGAAACAGACAAAGTGAGGAAATCAGAGATGTTTGACGTAGCATTCGGGGATGTGACCGTTCAAGCGATGGCAACGATTTTTAAGAAAATAAAATTTGATACACATGAAAATATCGGATCTGGTCCGATTCATCTTCCTGAAGAGGAATTGCATACGAGCTCCAGCTGGATTTCATTAAAAGATGCTGACTCTTTCAGTCAGGAACGACTTGAAGAAGGGCTGATCGGGGTATCCCAAAGCCTGAAATCTATCATTCCGTTATTTGTCATGTGCGACCCAAGCGATATTTTCGTAGTCCCGCAAATCAAGGCTGCCCATAATGAACAGCCGACTATCTTTATATACGACCGCTACCCGGGCGGAATCGGGCTCAGTGAAAAAGTGTATGAACAATTTGAGAAGATTCTCCATGAGGCATCTTCCATGATTGAGCGGTGCCCCTGTCAAAGCGGCTGCCCTTCATGCATAGGAATGGAGCATTCCCTCCACACGGCCAAACTGGATTCATTAAAGCTCCTTCATCTTTTCCTTCAATAATGGAAGGGGGATACAAGCATGTCATTGAAAAATAAATTAACGAGAATGAAAAAGCATATTATCCGTGAAGAAAAGGTGGGTGCTGAGAGACAAGAGCCATCTGTCGTGGATAGGGTCGACCTGCCATTTATAAATGTGTGGAAAGAAAATGGGTCTGAACTATATTTCATAGATGATGATTTCTGCCTGGTGAGGGAGAAACGATATCCTATTGAGCATCAGCATGGAGATTATGCGTTCAAGGATTTCATTAAAGCTGTCGATGCGTGGCAGGGGTTCACTGGAAATCATCCCTTGTCTTCTAAAGGGCTCTCCCATGACCAAATGTTCTTTTTTGATACAGAAACAACAGGACTCGGAGGTGGGGTCGGAAATACGATCTTCCTACTGGGACATGGAAGAGTAACCGAGACAGAAGTCATCATCACACAACACTTCCTTCCACAACCAGGGAGTGAAATTCCTTTATATCACAGCTTCCTAAGCAATGTGGATTACAACACGTTAGTAACCTACAATGGGAAGGCCTTTGATTGGCCTCAAGTTAAAACAAGGCATACTCTCATTAAAGATCATGTACCGAAACTGCCAGCATTTGGGCACTTTGATTTATATCATGGTTCCAGAAGGCTATTCAAGCACAAACTTGAATCTGTAAAGCTCGTCAACGTGGAGCGAAACATTCTTGGCTTTCATAGAACCGATGATGTTCCTGGGTATCTGGCTCCCATGATTTATTTTGATTATATCGATCGTAAAGACCCGGAAGGTATCCTCAAGGTCATGACCCATAATGAATTGGACATCCTGTCGCTCATCACTCTATATACTCATTTGACTTTCCAACTCCTGAACGTCCACGATCAGGCAAGCGGGGAAGAAAGATTTGAAGTCGGCAGGTGGCTGGAGTATACCGGTAACACAAGAATTGCTAAAGAGCGTTACGAGGAACTCATCAAAGAAGATAAAAAGCCGAATTATGAGGCCATGCATCAGCTTGCCCTACAGTATAAAAGGGACAAACAAACGCACAAAGCGATTAACCTGTGGGAAGACATCCTGGAAGGGGCACCGGTTTCAATCCGTAAAGGAGCAATGATCGAATTAGCTAAACTATATGAACATAAGACAAAGGACTTGAATCGCGCTATGGACATGTGTGTACAACTATCAGCTTTGATTGGAAACTCGGTGGAAGCCAGTAAGAAGGACCTCACGCTTTCTGAAAATCTGATTCACCGCATGGACCGGATAGAGAGGAAATTGGAGAGAGAAACAAAACAAACAAGACCGTGGGACAAAGAATAAATTCATCCAGTGTAAAAGTGGTTCCATCTTCTTATTTTTATATTGAGAATTTTCAAAAGTAGTTGTAAAATAATAAATTGTGTTGAAAATATTTAAAATAAGAAGGAATGATGAAAATGAACCGCGCCATCTTGATTTTGTTCTTTGTCGTCATTGGTTTAACAGCCTTTGTTTTTACCAATTATTCACAAAGTTTATATAGTTTCATGTAACGATAAAAAATGTTCTTCCTAAAAATAGGTATTTTCATTAGTACATGTACCCTCTCTTCTTCATAGGCTATTATTGTAACAACTAAGCGATGAAAGGAGAGCGTTAGTATGTATTGCAGACCAAGACCTAATCAAGTACTACCTGCAGTTGTACACCCGACTAAATGTTGTGTGAATCACAACATGACGACTTATGAGGTGCCTCATATCCACCCGACCCACACAACAAACGTGAATAATGTTATGTATCAACATAAGCATTATTTCCCGCAGACACAATCACAAGTAGACAGTGTTTCACATCAACAGTTTAATTGTGGTGGAGGACCTGGAGGCCCTGGAGGACCTCAAGGCCCAGGGGGACCAGGATTCGGACCTCGGCCAAGACCACCATTCGGCCCATACGGTATGGGAAGATAATATATCAATGATGATTTCAAAGGGATGCATCTAAAAGACTGGACTCAGTATGTAGTGATAGAGTGTTTCTGCACATTATCATATACGAGAGAGATCTTTCTTGAAGGAGCATCTCTCCTTTTTTAATAGCGAAGGATGATCATCCTGAAAGATTTCCCGATCTTTAGAAACAGATGAAATATGATACAATATACAGTAAAGGATTAGGGTACACTAAGTGAGTAAAGGTACCGGATGTACCCGGAGTAAAGGGGTTTTCAATTTGGGGAATGTTGCATGTGTAACTGGGTATAAATCCTTTGAATTGGGAATTTTCAAGCAGGATGACAAAGCCGTTTATTACATAAAGCAAGCATTGAGGAAAGAACTGTTATCTCTCTTGGATATTGGCTTGGAATGGGTGCTCATCAGTGGACAGCTTGGTGTAGAACTCTGGGGGGCGGAAGTTGTTTTTGAACTTCAGGAAGATTACCCTGAGTTGAAATTGGCCGTCCTGACACCATTCATTTCTCAGGAAGAAAACTGGAATGACCAGAACAAGGAATATTACGAACTGATTCTGTCTCAAGCTGATTTTGTCGAAACGATTTCAAAGCATCCTTATCAGAATCCACAGCAGTTCCGGAATAAGAATCAATTATTTTTACAAAAAAGTCACTCTTGCATCATTCTATATGATGAGGAAAAAGATGGTTCGCCCAAATACTTCTATGATGAAGCGAAGAGGAAAAAAGAGTCCGATCCTTCTTTTGAATTAAGGGCAATCAGTTTTCAGGATCTTCAATGGATCGTTGAAGAAGAGCAGTGGAAAACAGACTGAGTAAGCAGGATTCAAGCCGATATACCACCGAATTCATTTGAAATAGATTGACAAAATGATGGTTTTTTGAAAAAATGATAGTGATAAATATAGAGGTGAATAGAATGATCTCAGATAAAGTGAAATTAACGGCAAAGGATATTCTCGAGAAAGAATTCAAAAGTGGAATGCGGGGATATAAGCCGGAAGACGTGGATAAATTTTTAGACTTGATTATTAAAGATTATGAAACCTTTCATCAAGAGATAGAAGATCTTCAGCAGGAAAACCTGCGTTTGAAAAAGCAGGCAGAAGGTGCTGCTAAGCAACGTACACAGGCTCCACCACAGCAGACAGGAACAACCAATTTCGATATTTTAAAACGTCTGTCCAATTTAGAAAAGCACGTATTTGGAAATAAATTATACGACTGATTTTTCCAGTTGAATTTCTAGGTGAAATACCGTATAATTAGTTATTGCTGTTCCTTAATGGTGTTTGGGTAATCGCTGCAACGTTAAGTTGTAGAGGAAAGTCCATGCTCGCACGGTGCTGAGATGCACGTAGTGTTCGTGCCTAGCCAATTCATAAGCTAGGGCAGCTCAAATTGGGCTGACGGCAGGGAAAACACCTACGTCTCATTTCCTGAGATATGGTGTGACTACTTTGAAAGTGCCACAGTGACGAAGTCCTGTTAGAAATGACAGGAGTGGAACGAGGTAAACCCCACGAGCGAGAAACCCAAATTAGGTAGGGGAATCCTCTCAGAGGAATTGAACGAAGAGAGGGACAAAGGAATTTCCTTTGTAGATAGATGATTACCGCCCGAGTACGAGACAAATAGTCGCTTGCAGTACAACGGAACAAAACATGGCTTACAAAACACTATTACGGGATAAAAGCAATATGGATTTAATAATGCAAGTGACTGATACATGCAGGTAATACACTGCTCTTTTGTATCAGTCCTTTTTATTTTAATGAGTACAGGTACATACTATTGTAGTGTGATATTTTTGAGCGGGGTGACATTATGGGTACATATACATTAATCGCAACGGCAGCGATGGGCTTGGAATCGATTGTTGCCAAAGAAGTGAAGGAACTGGGGTACGATTGTCAGGTTGAAAACGGGAAGGTCATCTTCAAGGGGGATGAAACGGCGATTGCACGGGCCAATATGTGGTTGAGAACTGCCGACAGAATCAAGATCCTTGTGGGAGAATTTAAAGCGTATTCCTTCGATGAGCTATTCGAGAATACAAAGAAGCTTCCCTGGGAGGATTTCCTCCCTGTAGATGCAGAGTTCCCCGTACAGGGTAAATCCGTTAAATCAAAGCTGTACAGCGTGCCTGACTGCCAGGCGATCGTCAAGAAAGCGATTGTGGAACGTCTGCGTACTGCTTACAAAAGAACATCCTGGCTGGATGAAACGGGACCTCTTTTTAAAATTGAGGTTGCCATCCACAAAGACGTGGCAAGCATCACACTGGATACAAGTGGACAGGGTCTTCATAAAAGGGGATACCGTATCGGTCAAGGTGAAGCCCCATTAAAGGAAACCCTGGCAGCGGCATTGATCCAATTAACGACCTGGAATCCTGATCGCCCGTTTGTTGATCCGTTTTGCGGGTCAGGGACCATTGCGATTGAAGCCGCTCTGATCGGCCAGAATATTGCACCTGGATTCAACCGTGAGTTCTTGTCGGAGGAATGGCCGTTAATGCCTAATGATGTATGGGAGAAAACTCGTCTGGAAGCTGAGGATTTGGCTAACTATGACCAACCACTTGAAATACTCGGTACGGATATCGATCATAGAATGGTCGAAGTTTCCAAAGAAAATGCATTAGAAGCAGGGCTAGGCGACCTGGTGAAATTCAAGCAAATGCAAGTCAGAGATTTCACTTCAGACTTAGAATACGGAATCATCGTTGGAAATCCTCCTTATGGAGAACGTTTAGGTGAACGTAAAGAGGTAGAGCATATGTATCAGGAGATGGGAAAAGCCTTTGAAAAGCTGGATACTTGGTCTGTATACATGCTGACTTCCCATGAGAACTTTGAACAGTGCTACGGGAAGCAAGCCACCAAGAAACGTAAATTGTTCAATGGATTCATAAGGACAGACTATTATCAATATTGGGGGCCGCGTCCACCGAGAAAATGATTTTTCCTGTTTGAATAAAAAAAGATGAAGAAGTTCAGAATATCCTTTTCACTTCCTGCGTATAATAGTTCTATCATTTTTAGGGGAGTGAATAGGATGGACCATTCTTCCATCGATTTCCACAAAATCTATCAAGCCTTACAAAGCTCCATTTCTTCCATATCGGGTGAAGAAGGAGCGGGTGCAGACTTGCATGAAGCTGCGAAAGATCTGGATCAAGCATTTCAATATGAATTGCTTAGAAAAAAGAGAATATACGACTGAGTACAGTCTCGAAAGACCAGGGACATCCATACAAATGGTAGACTCACCCTTTGTATGGAGAGTCTCTTTTCTTTTGTTTGTTACCATAGAGGGACGTCAGATTATTTGTCCATTACCCCTTTTCAACAGGAAAAAATTCTAGTAAATTAGAAATATTGTGTCACGCAGGAGGTCCATATGAGAAGAAAATTACCATTTGAACTTACGAAGGAGCAATCCTTTTATGAAGCATTATCCGATTGGGTCGGTGATGTTTTTTATGATTTATTGCCTGAAAAGGGATTTGATTTACGAGATGAACAGGTCTTTATGGCTTTTCAGCTCAATCAAGCATATAAAAATAAGCAGGTCATGTTTGCGGAAGCAGGAGTTGGTACAGGGAAAACCCTGGTGTATCTTCTATATGCATTATCCTATGCGAGGTATACAGGGAAGCCTGCAATCATCGCCTGTGCCGACGAAACGCTCATAGAGCAGATTGTCAAAAAAGAAGGGGATATAAAGAAGCTTGAAAGCGCACTTGACTTAGACATAGATGTTAGACTTGCAAAATCGAGGGAGCAGTATCTTTGCATTAAAAAACTGGAAGAGAACGTTTCGAATGATGAACTCTATCTGGATATGTGGGAAGAATTGCCGGGATTTGTTCATGATAATTCCTCCATGCGAAGCTTCACCCATTATGGGGACCGTAAAGAATATGCCGGGTTGTCAGATGAAGAATGGAATCATGTAGGCTGGGACTCCCTTCAGGACTGCATGTCATGCGTCTATCGCCACCGCTGTGGTCTAACCCTTCATCGTGAACATTATCGGAACGCGGCTGACTTGATAATTTGCTCCCATGATTTTTACATGGAGCATATCTGGACAAAGGAGAGCAGAAAGCGGGAAGGACAGCTTCCACTCCTACCGGAAGCGAGCTCCGTCGTATTTGATGAGGGTCATCTGCTGGAATTCGCTTCTCAAAAAGCGATGACGTACCGAATGAGAATGGAGACACTTGAAAGCCTTCTTGAAAAGCTATCATCATCGGATATGAGGGAAGAGACACTGTATATCATTGAAGACATCATGTTGGAAAATGAAAAGTGGTTCGATTTATTGGAAAAGGAATCCAAAGCAGAGATTGGTTCCGAAAGGCAGTATATTACCCGGTCTGAATCAATATTACAGCAGGGCAGATCACTTACTGAGAAAATCGAAAGTCTATTGAATGAGCTCGTATTTGAATCAGAAATGTATGTCATGGATGATTATTTACTAAAGGTTGTGGAAGAATATCTGGAGCAAATTCAATATTCCTTGAAACTATTTTTAGATGACGAGAAAGGAATCTATTGGTTGGAAACATCAAAAGAAGAGCATACCTTTGTCGTGATGCCTAGATTAGTAGAGGAAATTCTGAAAGAACAAGTATTTTCTCAAAGTATTCCATTCATTTTCTCTTCTGCCACTCTGTCTTATAATAAAGATTTCTCATATGTTTCCCAGTCGCTGGGGATCGAACAATATGAAAAATTCTCAGTGGAATCACCTTATGAGTACGAAGAGATGATGAAAGCCTATCTTCCATCACTGGATGCCGAGGCAAACGCAAAGAGTCAGTATGCATTTGATCAACTTAAGAGTAACCAAGGGAAAACGTTGATTCTCTTCTCATCCAAGAATGAAATGAATGCTTTCAGGTCTTATCAACTTCAACAGGGGGATCAAGCCTGGGATGTGATTTATGAAGGTGACAGAGAAATCAGTGATACGGTAGAACAGTTCCAGCAGGAAACATCTACGGTTCTTTGTTCCTATCACTTATGGGAAGGTCTGGACGTGCCTGGTGAGTCTCTTTCGCAGGTGATTATCTACTCGCTTCCATTCCCGCCAAAGGACCCGGTATTTGATGCGAAACGGAATCATGCCTCAGATGCAATGCAAGAAGTAGACATTCCTTATATGATCCTTCGCTTGAGACAAGGGATCGGCCGCTTGATTCGTACGAGTGAAGACAAGGGAAGCATCCATGTTCTAATGAATGACACTGAAACATCCTTCAAAGGACTGGTAGAATCGGTTTTACCAGTCGGAATTGAAGTACTGAATGCATAGAGATTGAAATGATGCCGCCTGGATGGGCGGCTTTTTTAATGGATCCAGGTTCTTTTAGCATGGATGATAATAGCTAAAACGATGATTCATTCATCCCCAAACGTTTCTGAAGCCAAGTTTCCAGAAAAATATGATAAAATAGATTGTATGTAAAAAAAGGGGGCTTTATAAAATGAAAGAATCAGTAACAGAGACAATAAATCAATTTAATGATTATGTGAAAAAAATGTCTGCATATAATGAAGCACTGGGATTGATGTTCTGGGACTTAAGGACGGGTGCTCCAAAAAATGGAGTTGAGCAGCGATCAGAAGTCATCGGGATGCTATCATCAGAACTATTTGAAATGTCCACTTCGAGTGAAATGGCCGCTTACCTGGCGAAACTCTCTCCAGAGATGGATCAATTGGATGAAATGACACAGAAATTATTGGAAGAATGTCAAAAAGAATATGATCGAAATAAAAAAATCCCTGCTTCTGAGTATAGGGAATACGTAGTATTACAATCAAAAGCGGAAGGTGTCTGGGAAGAGGCAAAAGAAAAAGCGGATTTCGATATGTTCAAGCCTTACTTAGAGAAGCTTGTGGCATTCACAAAACGCTTCATTGATTATTGGGGTTATGAAGAAAATAAATATGATACATTACTGGATATGTATGAGCCGGGTGTAACAGTAAACGTGTTGGACAGGGTTTTTGGCGATCTTAGAGATCAAATCGTTCCACTTGTACATAAGATTTCTCAATTGGAAAATAAACCACAAACCGATTTCCTTTATAAAAACTTTCCTAAAGATAAACAAAAACAGTTCAGTTTAAAAATCCTTGAACAAATGGGATACGATTTTAACTCCGGCAGATTGGACGAAACAGTACATCCATTTGCGATTGGTTTAAACCCTGGTGATGTGAGGGTAACTACTAAATATGACGAAAGTGATTGGAGAACAGCAGTCTTTGGTACAATTCATGAGGGTGGTCATGCACTATATGAACAAAACATTTCAAAAGACTTGATGGGTACCCCTCTTTGTACGGGAACGTCAATGGGGATTCATGAATCCCAATCGCTGTTTTATGAAAACTTTGTAGGAAGGGAGCACGCTTTCTGGAAACAGAATTATTCGTTGCTGAAGGAATACTCGACAGGACAATTTGATTCCGTTGAATTAAGTGATTTCTACAGAGCGATCAATGAGTCGAAGCCCTCTTTAATCCGGATCGAGGCAGATGAGTTAACATATGCTTTACATATCATTATTCGCTATGAAATTGAAAAAGGATTATTTAACGATGAGATCGAAGTGGAAAATCTCCCTGAAATCTGGAATCAAAAATATGAAGAATACTTAGGTATACGTCCTTCACATAACGGTGAAGGAGTGCTGCAGGATGTTCATTGGGCAGGGGGGAGCTTTGGTTACTTTCCGTCATACGCATTAGGATATATGTATGCGGCACAGTTAAAGCGTGCCATGTTAAAGGATATTCCTCATTATGAAGAACTGTTGGAACGAGGAAACCTTACACCAGTAAGAGAATGGTTGACGACGAATGTGCACCAGTGGGGCAAGATGAAAAAACCGCTTGAAATTATCAGGGAAGTGACTGGGGAAGGGCTCAATGCCCAATACTTGGCCGATTATCTGACGGAGAAGTATTCAAAGGTTTATTCCTTGAATTAACAAATACATTGGAGGCAAAATCATGGAAATTAATGTAGCATCACTGGAGGATAAATTACTTGTTGGAATAGGTTGGACCGGTCCATATGGAAGAGGTTCCGAGATTCCAAGACTATTCACTAAATTTCAACAGATGATCCCATCCATTCATCATATCAATGGAGATGAATGCATATATGCACCTTTCCATGACAGAGCGACTGATTTTACGTACTATTGTACCGTGGAGGTTGATCGTGTGGAGAAGCTTCCACCGGGGCTGGTTGAACTGTCACTCCCTGCCGGAGAGTATGCCCACGCCCTTTATAGAGGTCTTTCGACGGAAGTGGAGCAAGCCTACTTTGCTATCTTTAACTGGATTAAAGAAAACGGGTTTGAGAAGGACTACTCCAGACTGAGTGTCGAGAAGTATCTATCCCAGGATAGAGAAATCAACGAAACGGAAGATGAACGGAAATTAGAGCTCTTTGTCCCTATTAAACAGAAATAGTAAAGAGGCTGCTTCATTTGAAGCAGCCTCTTATAATGCTTGTCGCTCCAGCGCAAGCCCCTGGAGCTTTTCTTGTTACCACATACGGTACCCTTTAGATGCGGGCGGTGCATTTTGGATCATGTCGATGAATGGGGCAGAGTAGGCAACAAGAATGAGAGCCGCTAAGATGGTTAACCAAATTTTCCAGTTTTCAAGGACCATTGGGGTTCTATCGGCTGCTTCTGCTTGTTCGCCTACAGGAAATTCTTCCTCTCCTCTCGGTGCAAAGAATGCCAGGTTGATGAAGATGTATAGAACGAGAATGATTCCCATGAAAAGGATGGTCCCGCCAACACCCTGGGCGATTTGATAGGGGATCCAATCCATTGCCTGTGATGCATCACCATAGGTGGAATAAGAAGACCTTCTTGGGGCACCCAGTAAACCAGCTGCATGCATGGCACCAGACATGATGCTCATCCCTACCGCCCAGACGATGGCTTGGACGATGGCCAGTTTGTTCATCGCTTTCGTCAAGACACGTCCAGTTAAATGAGGTACTAACCAGTAAGAGATACCAAAGAACGTTAAAACGACAGACGTGGCAAGTGTTAAATGGAAATGACCGGTCACCCATATTGTATTATGAACAACCTGATTCATTTGGTTAGATGCATTGATCAAGCCGCCAGCTCCTGCAGGGATGAAAGCGACCATCCCGATAAATGGTACAGTAAACCGTGCATCAGACCATGGAAGCTTCTTGAACCACCCGAATAATCCCTTAGCCCCTTTGGAACGTCCGTACATTTCAAAGGTTGCAAACAGCGAGAATGCCGTCATCAGGGAAGGAATCACAACCATGAACGTCAGGACTACCTGCAGGAACTTCCAATACGCATCTATTCCAGGTTCTACCAATTGGTGATGGAAACCGACGGGAATAGAGAACAGAAGGAACAGGATAAAAGATAGGCGTGCCAATGAATCGGAAAAGATTTTCCCCCCTATGATTTTTGGGATGATCACGTACCAGGCCATATAAGCAGGCAACAACCAAAAATACACGAGTGGATGACCGAAGTACCAGAATAACGTGCGACTGACAAGAACGTCGACCCTGTCCACCAAACCAAGGGACCAGGGGAGAAGCTGGAATAAAACAGTTCCTGCTACACCAATGGTGGCAACGATCCATAAGACGGTGTTGATAACAGCCATGAAGGTTAATAATGGGCTCGGCTGTCCGGGATGTTCCTTCCTCCAGCTCATGTATTTCATGATCATCCCTGCACCGCCAAACCAACTTCCAACAACCACGAATGTCAATCCTAAGTAGAAAATCCAATGTGCCTGCAGAGGAGCATAAAATGTATAGAGTACCGTGGCTTCATTTAATAGAATCATAACGGCAGCCATGATCGTGCCAAGGAGCATGATCCAGAATCCTGCCCACCCCATCATAAGGGATTTCTTGGAATAGGTACCTGACGTTCGGGAAATGGCCGCATGCTGGAATCCCAGGATAAAGAATGTCGTAAGTACTAATCCGAGTAATACCCCGTGAACCGTCAATACTTGATAATATCCGATTCCAGCGGGTAAAGTGAAACGGCCTGAACGTACTAAAACCTGCAATAACCCTGCCAATCCCCCTAGTGCCAGGGCGAAGAATCCAACATAGATATGGGCCATGGCGAGTGTTGCATCTTTTTTATCGATTCTCATCAAAGGATTCATTTAGTCCACCACCTTTATCATAGATTTCATCGTGTGATGCCCAACTCCGCAATATTCATTACATACAATGAGGTATTCTCCGGCCTTATCAAGGGTTGTCGTGTATTCACTGACAAATCCCGGCTCAAGCATCATATTGATATTCGTTCCTGCCACTTCAAACCCATGAATAACGTCTTTGGTTGTGGCAGTAATCTTCAGTGTTGACCCCTTTGGGATATCAATCTCCCCTGGAGTATAGTTAAAAGCCGATGCAACAAACACCAACTCATAATCCCAAGACTTTCCTTCCACCTTTTTTAATCCAGGCTTATTAAATGGTGCGATTTTGTCCACTTGCTCCGGGTTGACGTATGCCTTCGCACTTGGAGGCTGATGACCTTGATGAAAAGCACTGATTCCCAATATGATTAAAAATAATATAAGAGACCCTGTTCCTAACGTTAACCACCATTTCTCATACCGATGCATATGCATGTAGACCACTCCTTCAAATTAAAAACGATTCAGAAATAATATGAATACCCCAATCCATGTAAGGACTAAAAAACCGCCTAAAAATAATACGGAGGTAAAGGTACCTTTTAATGTATCGGATTCCTTCACTTTCATCACTGATTTTTGACGTAATTCCGGTTTTCCCATTCCCCTCATTCCTTCCCGTCAATGGACGATTGCTTTGATACTTTTATCATAAGTGGGGACATGGACTAAAATCTGTGATAAAAGTCACACATGGTGAGTAAGTTTGTGAAGAAATTGTGAAGCGATTCAAATTTGGGCTTTTTATAGCGTTCATTTACCAATCTTTCTTGCATAGAGTGTAGGAATGGAAAGGGAAGGAGAAGATCAGGTGCAAAAATTTTATTGTAAACAGTGCTGCCAAATTTTTTCTGATAAAACGATTTGTCCTCAATGCAGACTGCCTGTCGAAGCAGAGATTTATATCCAGGTTCATTATCACCAAGGCAAGAAAGGTCATCAATGAGAGGTTTACCTTTGGGAGAGACCGTATCTGTGTTAATATTAAGAAGATTTAATTTATAGATACGGTGGTGGGGAGAAATGTATTTACCTTCATTTTCTTTAAAAAACAAATTGGCTGTTGTCACAGGGGCAGGCCGCGGAATCGGACGAGCCCTCAGTATTGGGTTGGCAGAAGCTGGTTGTGATGTTGTCCTCTTATCAAGAACCAGGCGCGATTTAGAAGAGACGGCAGGAGTCATCGAGGAACTGGGGAGAAAGGCTTATATCCTCCCGACAGATGTAACATCCCGTGAAGACATTCAAAATGTTATATCCTACATAGAAGAAAACGGCATGTGCATTGATATTTTAATCAATAATGCCGGGATGAATATCCGGTCGACTGCCTTGGAGGTTACCGATGAAGAATGGCAGAAGATCATGGATACGAATCTTAAATCCGCTTTTATGATGAGCCAGGATGTGGGGAAACACATGAAAGAAAGGAACCGTGGGAAAATCATTAATATTGCTTCTGTTGCTGGTCATGTTGCCCTCAGGACCGGGGTCGTTTATGCTTCCACGAAAGCTGCCATGATTCAAATGACTAAGGTATTGGCAATGGAATGGGGAAAATACAATATTCATGTGAATAGCATCGGTCCATGGTATTTCAAAACGCCGTTAACCGAGGAATTGCTTCAAAATGAAGAGTATGTCAGCGATATATTGAGCGTTACTCCATTAAAAAGGATAGGTGAACTGGAAGAATTGGTCGGTCCTGCGGTGTTCCTCTCTAGTGACGCATCTAACTATGTTACAGGACAAACCCTTTTTGTAGACGGCGGCATGACGATTCATGGATTTTAACTGTCTCGAGACAAAAGGCTGACCTCTATTTAAGGTCAGCCTTTTCTCGAATGCTTCTATTCAATCATTAAAACCACCAGGAAATCCCCTACATTTTCAATCTTAATCGGTAGTTTTAAAGCTTTATCAAATCCATACATCCTTGATTGACCGACAATGACGGTTGGGGGGGTAATATCCAAAGAGTGGCCGGCTTGTGCAAGGAGTGTTGCCAGGTTTCCCGCGATCATGTTTCCAAGTTCCCCTGCGAAAGATTCAAGCATTTCACCCTCCAAAGGCATTCCAAACATGGATGCACCCAAACCTTGAAAGCTCTCCTCTTCACCATCAATGATCATTCTGCCTCTAACATCCCCCGTAAACCCGATGAGTACACCGATTTTATGCTGGCTGAACGGCTCTGTCAGCAATGAGGGTTTAAGAACGTCAATGTGCAAGGGAATGACCCCTTTAATCGATTCTACTGAACTATTGAGTATATCTGTGACACTTTTCGTTAAAATCATGTCGTTTCCTCCAGTATTTTGTCACTATAATCATATCATATAGACTAGGCTGAAAGGATGGTATTTTAGTATTTATTTCATACTAAAGAACTATTTTACAAATTGTTTTTGAAGTATTACTCTGCATACATGTTTTTGATATGTTTGGAAAGGCTATCCTTACATGGAAGTGTAAGGAGTGGACATACATGCCGAAGATACTCTCAGTAGAAACTGAAATCCCGCCTGTTAAAATCACGCAAAACGAAGCGGCAGAATTTGCGAAACAATTATTTTCTTCAAGTTATAGGGATATTGGCCGCTTAATCAATGTGTTTCAAAACGGTGAAATAGAAAGTCGCTATTTCGTGAAGGATCTCGAATGGTTTTCCAAGGAACATTCCCTACAAGAAAAAAACGATGAATTTATCCACCATAGCGTTGAATTGGGTACGAAAGCAGTCAAGAAGGTGTTATCAAGCCAAAATCTCACCTTGAAAGACATAGATGCTATCCTAACCATATCTACTTCGGGTCTTTCAACCCCGAGTCTTGAAGCAAGAATAATGAACCAGCTCCCTTTTTCTCCTCATGTAAAACGAATACCGATTTGGGGGTTAGGGTGTGCAGGTGGAGCAAGCGGATTATCACGGGCGTACGAATACTGCCTGGCGTTTCCTGAGTCAAATGTTCTTGTTCTATCAATTGAATTATGCTCACTGACCTTTCAACACGGTGATCGTTCAAAGAGTAATTTGATTGGGACGTCGCTTTTTGCAGACGGAGTGGCATGCGCCCTTGTGTGTGGGGACAAGAGCCTGGCCTTAAAAGGATTGTCACAGCCATTGCCAACAATCCTTGCCACCCAGTCGACGCTACTTGAGGATTCATTGGATGTCATGGGGTGGGAGGTCAAGGAAAATGGACTGCATGTTGTTTTCTCCAAAGATATTCCAACACTGGTAAAAAATTGGCTGCGACCGAATGTTGAGGGATTCATCGGGGCAAATGGGGTTGAGCTCGGAAATATAAAACACTTTGTCGCCCATCCAGGTGGGAAGAAAGTGATTGAAGCATACAGAGAAGCATTGGGAATGGATGAAAGTATGACCAATGAATCCATGAAAGTCCTTAAGGAGTATGGGAATATGTCCTCAGTGACGATTCTATATGTCCTGAAAGAATTTATGGATAAAGGCTGCGAACGCGGGGACATTGGCTTAGGCACCGCTCTCGGGCCGGGATTCAGTTCTGAGCTGCTATTGATGAGGTGGGAATAATGCTGTATTTTATGCTTTTTTTCTCCGTGTTGATGATCCAAAGAATTGTAGAATTATTCATTGCCAAATCGAATGAAAAGTGGATGAAGTCTCAGGGGGCCAAGGAATACGGACAGACCCATTATCGTATGATGGTCGCTATCCACATCGCTTTTTTCATTTCCCTGCTCATTGAAGGAGGACTCCTTCATTCGGGAGTCAACCACTACTGGCCGTTTTTACTTGGTGGTTTCATCCTGACTCAGCTGGGGAGAGTATGGGCGATCGCTTCACTCGGGAAGTATTGGAATACGAAGATCATTGTACTCCCTCAAGCTGAAGTTGTGGCAAAAGGTCCTTATAAGCATTTGAAGCACCCTAACTACCTTATCGTTACATTGGAATTTCTGATTGTTCCTCTCCTATTCAACGCTTATTGGACATTGTTTATCTTTGCACTATTAAATCAATTCATCCTTTCTATCCGCATCCCCCTTGAGGAACGCGCATTGAAGGAAGAAACGGATTATGAAATGGTCCACGTCAGAACAAGACGCTGGATACCGCTGTTTAAAAAAGAAAAATGAATTTCTTATTGAAAATGATTATCAATTTTGATAATATTCTAATTGAAGATGAAAATTATTCTCAAAAGGGCGGGATTCAAATGGTATGGTTTTTGATATTATTTACTGTAGTAGCGTATGGCTTCATGATGAAATATGTATTATCCAATGTTATGAAGAATCCGGTACAAGGGAAGAAAATATCTTCATACCAGAGAGACACTAAATCTTTTGCTCACTCAAATCTGATTGCAACAGAAACGACACGATAAATAATCCTGGCCTTCTTCTACACGGAAGAGGGCTTTTTATTTTGTCTTTTTCCACTTTTATCACTTCCGCATATACTGTCATTAATCTCCGCTCTCCCTTGCCGACATGAATTCATAGAGAATTTAATCAAAATACGATAGAATAAAAACGTTATCATTCTTTTTAAAGCAGAAAGGAATTAGACTATGAGTCAAATTGAACATAAGAGCATCCATTTACATAATGCGTTACAAGAACTGGCAGCCTATTACGATCTCTTCCTTCAAAGTGGGGATGAAGAGCGGGCTTCCAAGGTGGAACGATTGGCTGAAAAGTTGAACAAACATGAATTGATCCTGGCATTCTGCGGCCATTTTTCCGCTGGTAAATCCACCATGATCAACCGTTTGATGGGGGAAGATATCCTTCCTTCCAGTCCGATCCCAACCAGTGCGAATTTAGTGAAAGTTCATCATGCAGAAACTGATTTCGCGAAAATTCACTATCATCAATCACGTCCTTTGTACTTTAAGGCACCATATGATTTTGAGGCCATAAAGGAATTTTGCAAAAACGGTGAAGATGTGTACTCTGTGGAAATCGGACGAAAGAGAAGTGATGTGCCTGAGGGTGTGTCTGTTTTGGATACACCCGGTGTCGATAGCACGGATGATGCACACAGGTTGTCAACGGAGTCTGCCATCCACCTTGCTGATGCCGTCTTCTATGTGATGGATTATAATCATGTCCAATCACAGGTGAATTTCGAGTTCACCAAAGAGATGGTTCGTCATGGTGTCAAATTGTATTTGATCGTCAATCAAATCGATAAGCATCAGGATGAAGAATTAGCATTTACCGATTTCCAGGAAAGTGTGAGGAACTCATTCGCCACGTGGGGAGTCGTACCCGATGGAATCTTTTTTACAACCTTGAAAAATCCTGGTCATCCACACAATGATCTTAAAAAACTAGAGACCTTGATTGAAGACCAAGTGAAAAGGAAAAGTGAACTGATTGGAGACTCGGCAGTGTCGGCCATTTCACAATTGAAATCTGAACATGAGAAATGGTATGAAGAAGAGCTAGGGAAAATCGAGGATAAAGCCCGGGATATTCTTACAGATATAGAATGGGAGAAAAAAGATGACCTCCTTCAACAGGAAAAAAAGCTGATTGAAACCCTAGCCAAAAATGATGTCAAAGCCATTAAAGATCAATTCGAGGAAGAGAGAAGGGAAATCCTCAAAAATGCGTACTTAATGCCTTTTGAAACAAGGGAATTAGCGAAAGGTTATCTTGAAAGCAGACAACCGGACTTTAAAGTCGGTTTCCTATTCTCAAGGCAGAAGACAGAAGAAGAAAAGGCCAAAAGGCTCCAAAAATTTAAAGAAGACATCAACACCCGGATAGAATCCCAATTGGAATGGCATTTAAAGACACTTGGTAAAAACATGTTGAAAGAATATCTACCTTCATCAAATCTTCGCGGGGAATGGGATCGATTGAGTCTTGAAGTAGATGACCGTTTTCTGGAGGATTTAGTTAAACAGGGGGCAGGTGTCACGAGTGACTATGTTCTGCAATACTGTGAGGATCTTTCTGAAGCTTTAAAGAAAAAGGCAAGAAATGAAACCAATGGGCTGATTGAAACACTGATTGCTGAAATGGAGACCTCAACAACAGATGAACAATCAGTCATGGAAGCAGAATTGAAGGAGCTTCAGAATAAGACAGGTATCGTTTATCAATGGAATTTACTTCAGGATGAGAAAATCGCACAACTTCGAAAGTTAATGAATGTGGAGATTGAACAAAAGCGGGCTGATTCGGTCATTTCACAATGGACCGGTAAATGGAAAGAACGGGAGGAAGATTATATTCTTGCCTCAGATGAAGTACTGGAACAGAAACAGGAAGTGAAACGTGAACCGGAAATGAATATAAGAGCCTCTATGGATGAGCTGGAAACGTCTACCTCAATGGAAGAGGTCATTGATCGATTAGACATGATGTCGGGTGTGTTCAGAAAGTACAAAGGCTTTACGAAAATGGCTGATCTGTTGGAAGGCAAGAGTGACCGGCTTTCCAATCAATCCTTTACGATTGCTTTGTTCGGTGCATTTAGTGCCGGGAAATCATCGTTTGCAAATGCCCTGTTAGGACGTAAAGTACTTCCGGTGAGCCCTAATCCGACAACGGCTTCCATCAACCGTATCAACCCCGTATCAGCGGATAATGAGCACGAAACGGCCAATGTACAGATTAAAACCTATGAACAACTATTTTCTGACATCAATCATTCCCTTTCGTTTTTTAATAAGAATGTTTCATCCCTGGATGAAGCAGCAGAATTGATTCCTCCGCTAACCAGTGAAGGGAGCGGGAAAGAAAATGTTCACCTATCATTCCTGCAAGCCTTTCTCAAGGGGTATCCTACCTTTAAGGAAAATCTCGGCAAGACACGAAAGGTAGACCTTGAAGAATATAGGGGATATGTAGCAGATGAGGAGAAGGCTTGCTTTGTAGAGTCTATTGATCTTTATTATGATTGCTCTATTACAAGACAGGGAATCACCCTCGTCGATACGCCGGGGGCGGATTCTATCAATGCGCGACATACGGGTGTTGCCTTCGAATATATCAAGAATGCGGATGCGATCCTGTTTGTGACGTATTATAATCATGCATTTGCCAAAGCAGACAGGGAGTTCCTAATCCAATTGGGCCGTGTGAAGGACACCTTTGAATTGGATAAGATGTTCTTTGTCGTCAACGCCATCGATCTTGCCAGTGACGAGGAAGAAAAGAATGAAGTCATTGACTATGTAGAAGGTCAACTGATGCAATATGGGATCCGTTTTCCAAGGATTTTCGGAGTATCGTCCCTTCAGGCGCTTAAAGAAACAGATTCTCATAAGTCAGGTATTGCTGAATTCAAGGAGGAATTTCATACCTTTATACAGAATGATTTAGTGAGTATGAGCATAGATTCAGCTCTCGGTGAATGGGATAGAGGGCTGCAGCGTTTTAGCCACTATCTTCATTCAGCTTCTAGTGACAAGACCTATAAACAAGCAAGGAAAAAAGAACTGGTGGAAAGAAAGGCAGAGGTTCTCTCCCTTATCGATTCACAACCTGTAGAGCCGCTTACGGTAGAAATGCAGCAGGAATCGAAAGAGCTCGTCTACTATGTAAAACAAAGAGTATTTTTCAGGTTGTCGGACTTTTATAAAGAAGCATTCCATTCAGGGTTATTTTTACAATTCCCTACACAGTCACAGGCGATCCAAGAAGGGTTGAAGGAACTTCTATCGAGTATCGGCTTTGATCTGGCTCAGGAAATGCGGGCTACATCCCTGCGGATCCAGCAGTTCATTCAAAAGCAGCTCCGGGATCAATGGATGGCTATGGAAGAGAAAATTCAGCGGATTGAAGGGGATCTGGTCATTTCTCCGATGGAATATAAAAATGACAGTACCATTGAATTTGAGAACGCCTTTAGTCAATTGGAGCTGCGTCCGTTGGAAGACGCCTTTTCAACCTTTAAAAATCCGAAGCATTTCTTTGAAAAAGGCGGTAAAAAGCTGATTCAGGAAAAACTGGAATCGATACTTCAGGAACCTGCCGACCATTATCTGGCACAGGAACATTCACGCATGGATACATGGGGGAAAACGTATCTCGAAGGAGAGTTCCAAGCACTTAAAGAAGAAATGAGTAGTCAAGTGATGGATCAGATCACGTCCAATCTTGAGGCCCTCGAGAACGTTCAGGACCTGAATCAACTGAAACGGGATTTAGAACAGCTCGAACAAGCATAAAGAAGCGAAGGGGGACAATCTCTGTGAATCCTTATCACTGCTGTGCCACATGCATTCACATTGAAGGAATGAAGTCGAATGGGAGGACCACCTATCATTGCTCAAGACTTGGCTATGAAACGAAAACCACTTATCAATTTTCCTGTTGGGAACCGAAGGAGGAAGTGGTGAAATTGATGAAGAAGAGGGGGATGAAATCATGAGTGTGCTCGTAGAGGTGGATTGGCTTATGGACCATATTCATGACGGGGATATACGAGTCATCGATTGTCGTTTTACTTTGGGGAATCCCGGAGAAGGGCGGGAACGTTACAATCATAGCCATATACCGGGTGCCGTCTTTTTTGACCTTGAAAAGGATTTATCCGGATTTGCGAAAAAGCACGGGGGACGCCATCCTCTCCCGAATATGAAAAATTTCCTTCGTAAAGTCGAGGACGCAGGGATCGACAATCAATCAACCATTGTGATCTATGATGAAAAGGAAGGGGCATTCGCGGGCCGATGCTGGTGGTTATTCCATTATATCGGTCACGAGAACGTCTATGTTCTGAATGGGGGATTTGCCGCTTGGAAAGAGGCTTCAGGGGAAAGGGAATCAACTGTGCCCATGTATCCCCCAAGAAGCTATCGTCCCAACTTCAAAGAAGACATTATTGGCACTTTGCAAGAAGTAAAGGAGATTGCAAATGGGGAAAGAAATACGCCTTTGATCGACTCACGGAGCACGGAACGTTTCAAGGGTCTTGAAGAGCCGATTGATCGTATACCTGGCCATATACCTGGTGCCATCAATCACCCATGGACAGATGGGGTCAAGGAAGGGTATTTCCTTGGCCAAAACGAGCAGAATAAGCGTTTCAAAGAGCTGAAGAAGGAAGACCCCATCATCGTTTATTGTGGATCTGGTGTGACAGCCACACCAAATTTCATTGCTCTTAAGGAAGCTGGATTTACTAATGTGAAGCTTTATGTGGGAAGCTACAGTGATTGGGTTTCTTATGAAGACCACAAGGTGGAGAAAGAATAATCTAAAGATAGCTAATTGGAAAAGGTTCATCACTTTTCCAATTAGCTATTTATTCGTATATGTTATACTTTAAAAGGTGAACGGAACGAAGTATTGAGGAGTGGTTGATTTGGAAAAGAAAAACGAGCATTTATTATTGATAGATGGCATGGCATTATTATTTCGATCTTTTTTTGCTACAGCCGTAACCGGCCAATTCATGATGAACTCAAAAGGACTTCCAACAAATGGTGTTCAGGGATTCATGAAGCATTTACTGATGGCCGCTGACCATGTAAAACCTACCCATATCATTGTGTGTTGGGATATGGGAAGTCAGACTTTCCGCAATGAAGTATTCAATGATTACAAATCGAATCGAAATGCACCTCCGGTTGAATTGATTCCTCAATTTGATCTTGCAAAAGAGGTGGCTGAAGGGTTCAATCTTTCCAACGTTGGAGTGGTCGGATATGAAGCAGACGATTGTATTGGGACGCTGGCAAAGCTTCATCAACCCGAGAGAAAAGTTTCTGTATTAAGCGGCGACCAGGATCTTCTTCAGCTTCTTGATGATAACATTGAAATCATGCTTCTGAAGAAAGGTTTTGGAAACTATCAAACGTATACGAAAGACATTTTCGAAGAAGAAAGAGGAATTACCCCGCAACAATTCATCGATGTGAAAGCATTGATGGGAGATACGAGTGACGGGTATCCAGGGGTTAAAGGAATCGGGGAGAAAACGGCACTGAAGCTGATACAACAGTATAATGATATATCCGGGATCCTTGCCAATCTGCACGAGTTGACCCCTGCTCAACGAAAGAAAATTGAAGTAGACCTGGACATGCTGCATGTTTCAAGGAAATTGGCCGAAATTCACTGTGAAGTACCATTATCTGTTTCCGTTGAGGAAGCAAGATGGAATAACGTTTCACATGATACGCTCTCACTGGTGGACGACCTGGAATTGAAAGTTCTTAGAAGGTTTTTAGTAGGTTCAAATGTAATGATGGCTTCCAGCTAACCCTTCATTAGAGTGTCAGGGACCTTGAATAGTCCCTGACACTTTTTGTGTAATAAATTATTTTGTGTTCTTCTTTTTAGCTGCATTTTCTAATGTGCTCTTCGGCTCCATGGCGAATTCAGCATCCTGGGAAATTCCTTGCGGGTTAACGCTTTTTGCGTTCTTCCCTTTGTTTTTATTGTTTCCTTTAGTCATTCTACAAACCCTCCTTTATAGATCTTTATTATTTTGTCATTGTTACATACAAATATCCCATGTACAGAAAGATATTTGGGACAAACTATGGTTAAGGGAGGTGTGAGGGTGAATAAAGGAATTGTAACCGCATTGATCAGTATAGCCATTGCCCAGGGATTAAAAATCCCACTACACTTTTGGAAAAAGAAGGAATGGAAGCCTGAGCTGTTTTTTCAGACCGGAGGAATGCCGAGTTCCCATAGTGCCGGAGTGTCATCTTTGACGACATTCATTGCGTTGAAGAGAGGAGTTAGAACGGTCGACTTCGCTCTTTCTTTCATATTCGGTCTGATAGTCATGTACGATGCCCAGGGGATCCGCCGGCAAACCGGTGAATTGACCCTTAAAGTAAATAGCCTGGATGAGCTCGTCCGGAAAGCGCATGAAAAGGAAACCGTGGAATTCAAAGAGAAAAAACCGAAGAGACTGAAGGAAATGCTCGGACATCAGCCCCAGGAAGTGGTGGGAGGAGCAATACTCGGGTCCCTACTTGGCTTCATTGCCTTCTTGTTTTCCAAAAAGGATAGGCAAAAGAAAAAATTTTCTGTAAGATAAGAGAAGACAAAGTGGTGATAAGGTGAGGAGAAACGTGAAAAAGACAACAGAAGATTTTCTCATAGATTTGGAAAACAAAGGATTCAAATTTCAAGAAGACGCGATCGGCTTCATCTATTTTGGCAAAAAGTACACTGACGCCCCGGATGAACTGGTCAATAGCGCAATTGAAATCACATTGAAAGCCCAGAAACAATTTGACAGCAGCTTCTACATGTCCATATTGGAAAGACTTCACTCCCAACAGATCTCTTCCAGAAAGGAAGCATTAAGATGGATGGAGCTGCAGGGGTTGGCATAGGGAGTAATTTGATGAACGTAAAAAAAGACCACCGAAAAGGAGCTCCTTTTCGGTGGTTTTCGTGATAGCTTAAAGGAATTAAGGGACAATCATTGTATTTCCTATTTTACTTCAAAAGAATCCCTTTAATTCAGATGGATGGCTTTTCGGGCAAGTTCATCCGCTGCTTTATTTTCTTTACTTGGTACCCATTTGACAAAGAAAAGGTTCATTTGCTTCGTGAGTCCCAAAATTTCTTCAAGTAATGGTTTATATTGACTGTTGCGGACAAATTCCTTCTCAATCGCCTGAACCACAGCTTGTGAATCGCTGCGCAGCCACACGATATCCGCCTGCTTCTCTAAACAGAATTCAAGTGCCATCCTGCATGCAGTGAATTCAGCTTCGTGATTATCCATCATTCCTAAAGGGATCGAATGTTTTTCGACTAATCCGTTGTTCTTGATCATGATTCCTGCGCCACTTGGACCGGGGTTCCCGGCACTTGCCCCATCAACATTCACTTCAATCACCATTATTCACCTCATCAAACAATATATTTATAATATATAGTAGCATATTCCCTTCTAGTTCGTATTCTTGGGAAATCGTTTAGCGATGTAGCCAAAAGGGGTATCCATGAGGGAAATGACCCATTTGAGGAGATAGGTTGTAATAAATATTTCAAACCAAATATCCATTGGATATTCTCCGAGGAAAGCAATGCTTGTAAAGACAAGTGTATCCAATAGTTGACTCACCATCGTACTCCCATTGTTACGAATCCAAAACTGTGCGTCTGTAGGGAATTTCTCCTTTAAATATGAGAAAATGTATACATCTGTTAACTGACTGACCAGGTAAGCAGCCAGGCTTCCAATGGCGATTCGTGGGATAATGCCAAAAATCGTCGCCAGGGATTCCTGTGCGAAGTCCTCAGGGTGTGGTTGAAATTGCAGCACCAGTTGCATAATAATAGTCATAACGATCAGAGTGAAGAATCCGAGCCATACTGCTTTTTGGGCATCTTTCTTCCCGTACTTTTCATTCAGGATATCCGTCACTAAAAATGCGGTACCATACATGGCATTTCCTAATGTCGCTGTCATTCCGAAGATTTCGATTGTCTTAACGACCTGCAGGTTTGCAAGAATGGTGGAAATCCCGATCCAAACAAAGAGTCCGGTCCGTCCAAACATTCTATACATGAGCAGTAAACATGAGAACGTAACTAGTACGAAAATAAATCCAAACCATATATTAAACATAAAATATCCTCCTAACCATAAATGAAACAATAGTCCTCATTATACAAAGAAAAATGATTTTGAACAATAAAATGGAGAAAACGGAGTGAATGACAATGGATATGAAGATCAAATATAAATACAAAAGTAAAACGGTTTCTGATATATGGTTTGAATCCGATTATTTTCCACGAAAAGAAACGTTGATTCATATTGATGACCTTATGAAAACAGGAAGAGTACTTGATCTTGAAATCATTGATGAAATGGGGAATTCATGGAGTAGGAAGGAATTCATGAAATTGAATCAGGAGTTGGAGAAAGAACCTGAAAATATTGTTCTGTTCTTTGACGGCGGATATGACAAGGAAACGTCGAATGCTGGTGCCGGAATTGTCATCTATTATGATAAGGGCGGGGAATCCTTTAGAATCAGGAAAAATGAACTTCTCGAAGGAATTGAAAATAATAATGAAGCAGAATACGCAGCATTACATATTGCCCTTGGCCTCCTTGAAGAAATCGGTGTAAAAAATGTTCCTTGTACAATCAAGGGTGATTCCCAGGTGGTGATGAAACAGGTGGAGGGAGAATGGCCATGCTACGAAGAAGGCTTAAATAGGTGGCTCGATCGAATCGAAGCACGTATCCATAAGCTAAGACTGAAGCCAGAGCTCGTCATCCTGGGCAGGAAAGACAATAAAGAAGCCGACAAGCTCGCCAACCAGGCATTACAGGGAACAAACGTACACAGTAACAAACGGTTAGAATAATTTCACCGGGTATTATATACTCTATTAATAAAACGAACATTGTTATAAATCTAGGAGTGATTTCATGAATCGAAAAGAAGTGGTGGATAGAGTGGATGAGCTCGTTGACACCTACTGTAACGATTGCTTACTTAAAGCGCATTTTCGCAAGGAGTACGGTAAAACTTATGCTCATCGCTTTTGTATAGAACAATGCACCATTGGCGAACAAATCCGACAGTACGGAGCACGATTGAAGAGGAACGATTCGCATCAAACATAAAAGGCAGCCAGGAATGGCTGCCTTTTATGTTTGATCTATTGTTTTGTACAATTATGATTTAACTACGTTTGCTGCCTGTGGTCCGCGGTTTCCTTCAACAACTTCAAAAGAAACTTCTTGACCTTCTTCTAATGATTTGAACCCTTCACCTTGAATCGCTGAGAAGTGAACGAATACATCATCTCCACCTTCAACTTCGATGAATCCAAAACCTTTTTCATTATTGAACCATTTTACTTTACCATTTTGCATGTTAGAATCCTCCTAAATCGTTCAAGCACAGTTGTGCCTATGGAAAATAGTTTTCACGAAATGAATGATCCCAATGCTTAAAAATAAGCATGAAAACCGTCCATTTCAATGATGTCTTTACTATACAATATGACGATTTTCGAGTCAACATTTCCTCTTTTTTCACGGAAACGTTTAACCAATTTGGTTAATATGTGTTGACAATTTTTGAGTGAGGAAATAAAATTTGCATTAAGGAAACTTTTATAGTCATACATAAAATAAATTCCTTATTCAAAAAAAAGTGAACATATACAAGTTTCAAGAATAAGGTAGATGTATTAGAAAACAAAAAACTTATGGGTTAGAGAGGAGATTAAACATGAAAATAAGATTAATGGCTCTTACCGGGATGATCATTATTTTAGCGACAGGCCTCATCCTATCAGGCTGTGGAGCAACCACCTCGGGTACTAAAAACGATAAAATAGTCGTTACGACAACAATTGGGCAAATAGGGGATGCGGTTAAAAATATTGGAGGAGAACATGTAAAGGTTCAAAGTTTAATGGGACCCGGGGTGGATCCTCACCTATACAAAGCTAAACAGTCGGATATTGGTAAGCTTCAGGAAGCAGATATTATTTTCTACAGCGGTCTCCATTTAGAAGGGAAAATGCTTGAGATATTTGAAAAAATGAATAAAGAAAAACCAACTTATGCCATCGCTGATAGCATACCTAAAGATAAACTGCGTAAAGATCAGGCAGATAATACGGCAACTGACCCACATGTGTGGTTCGATATTGATTTATGGAAAATTGCATTAGAGCAAGTGCGGGACGGATTGATCGAGAAAGATCCTGAAAACAAAGAAGACTACATTCGAAATACTGAAACGTACTTTGCGGAATTAGATGAACTGAAAGCATATGCTACGGAAGAAATGTCAAAGATTCCAGAAGAACAAAGAGTTCTTGTAACAGCTCACGATGCATTTAATTACTTCGGAGCAAAATACGATCTTCAAGTTATGGGATTACAAGGTCTGAGTACAGATGCTGAATATGGTTTAGCAGACGTGCAGTCTCTTGTAAATACATTGGTAGACAGAAACATTAAAGCTGTGTTTGTAGAATCAAGTATCTCTGAAAAATCGATCAAAGCCGTTATAGCAGGGGCAGAGGATAAAGGTCATGAAGTTGAAAAAGGCGGGGAATTATTCTCAGATGCTATGGGGAAAGAAGGAACAGAAGAAGGAACGTACATTGGTATGTATAAGCATAACGTTGATACGATTGTAAAGGGACTAAAGTAAGTCTTAGGAGGCGATACCATGAATTCAGTTGATATTAAGGGGCTAACCGTTGCGTATCATAGAAAACCGGTTTTGATGGACGTAGAGTTTTCTGTTCCAAAGGGTAAGTTAATCGGAATTGTCGGTCCTAATGGTGCAGGGAAATCGACATTAATTAAAGCCATTCTGGGGTTGATTCCCCGCTCGTCCGGTGATATCAAGATCTTTGAAAAAGCCTATTCTCCTAAAAGCAAAGTAGTTGGGTACGTTCCCCAGCGTGGATCTGTAGATTGGGATTTCCCTACAAATGCATTGGATGTCGTATTAATGGGAAGATATGGTCATTTAGGATGGTTCAAGAGACCATCAAAAAAAGATGTTCAATTTGCAATGGAGTGTCTCGATAAGGTAGGAATGACACAATTTGCATCAAGACAAATCAGTCAGCTATCAGGAGGGCAGCAGCAAAGGGTTTTTCTTGCGAGGGCACTGGCTCAGGAAGCGGAAGTGTATTTCATGGATGAACCATTTGTAGGAGTGGACGCTGCAACGGAAAAAGCAATCATTTCGTTATTGAATGAATTAAAGGAACAAGGAAAGACTGTACTGGTTGTTCATCATGATTTACAAACTGTTACAGAGTATTTCGATTGGACGCTGTTACTGAATAGAAAAACGATAGCCTATGGTCCAACAAAAGATAAGTTTAGTGTAGAGAATTTACAACTAACCTATGGAGGGAAACTATCTTTCCTGGAAAAGGATAAAATGCTGATTCATCCATAGAAAGAGGTGAAAATGATGAATCATTTATGGCAATCGATTTTAACGGACGGAAATACACAATGGGTATTATTGAGTACATTGTTACTGGGAATTGCGAGCGGAGTTTTAGGTAGTTTTGCTTTACTAAGGAAACAAAGCTTAATAGGGGATGCGGTCGCCCATGCAGCATTGCCGGGAATCTGTTTTGCATTTATGTTCATGGGGGAGAAAAATTTCTTTGTACTATTGATTGGTGCTGCCGCCACGGGTCTTCTTGCAGCTTACACGATACAACTCATTACAAACACAACGAGAATCAAGGAAGACACGGCTATTTGCTTAGTATTATCTGTATTCTTTGGATTAGGGATCGTCCTTTTAACAAAAGTTGCTCAAATGCCTACTGGTAACCAAAGCGGTTTGGATGATTTCATCTTTGGGCAGGCAGCTTCCCTTGTGGGGAGAGATGTTCAGCTTATGGGGTTAACGGCAACGGCTTTAATCATTATTACGTCCCTTTTATTCAAAGAATTTAAGGTAAGTACCTTTGATCCTCAATTCGCGAGGGGAATCGGGCTTCCTGTAGGTTTCTTGAATTTTCTTTTTGTTTCCTTATTAGTTATTACGGTTGTCATCGGAATTCAGGCAGTGGGTGTCATCCTGATGGCGGCTATGCTGATCACTCCTGCCATATCAGCAAGATACTGGACGAATTCATTGTCGACAATGGTCTTTATTTCCGGAATTGTCGGAGGCTTATCTGGGGCAGTCGGAACGCTGATCAGTACTCTTGGTAAAGGTTTATCTACCGGCCCATTCATTGTCTTGACGGCTACAGTTATTTTCATCACATCCATACTGTTCTCTCCGAAGCGCGGATTAATATCGATTATATTGAAAAGAGTGAAGAATGATGATCGATTGGCTATGCGTTTTCTACTGAAAAAGATGTATGAATACGGTAAGCAAACGATAGATGTAGATCATTTATTTCAACAAAGCAATATTTCTAACTTAAGATTTAATCGGGTATTGAAGCATTTAATGAAACAAGGTTACCTGAATGAAAAGGATGGAATAGTGACGATTACAAAATCAGGGCAAATGAAAGCAGAGCAATTCAGCTTTTTTGATGAAATCATGGAACTGAAAGAAATGTACCCGAGTGAGTTGGGATCACTTGATATCCAGTGGATTGAAAAGGAAGAAAAAGAGGCATTATCAAGAGAACAACTCACAAAGCTGCAAATGAAAATGTCCGATATTTATAGGCAATATCCTTTCTTAAACGTAAAGATGTCAAGGAGAAGAGGAGGGGCAAGAATATGAGTTATGAATTATGGATTCTTCTGACTGGTAGTTTAGTAGGTTTATCCTGTGGAATCGTAGGATGCTTCTTAATCCTGAGAAAGATGTCTATGTTAGCAGATGCAATCAGCCATACCGTGCTCCTAGGATTGGTTATGGCCTTCATTGTCAGCCAAAGTATGAATGGATTTTATATGTTGATCGGTGCAGCAGTGGCTGGATTGTTGACTACCTTTATGGTTCAGTTATTGAATTCCAGCGGTATCCAGGAGGATGCTGCAATAGGTGTAGTGTTTACTTCCCTGTTCGCTGTAGGGGTCATCCTCATTTCATTGTTTGCTAAGAATGTTCATTTGGATGTGGAGCATGCCTTAATGGGTGAAATTGCATTCGTCCCTTGGAATACCTTGTCATTGCCAATACTTGGGGACATTCCTAAATCAGTTGTAATGCTGGGATCTGTGTTGCTATTGGATATTCTCATCATTTTCCTTCTGTTTAAAGAGTTTAAATTAACTTCTTTTGATCCAAGTATGGCAGCGGCTATCGGTATCCCGGTACTTGCGGTTCATTATATATTAATGGGTCTGGTATCCGTTACGACCGTATCGGCATTTGATAGTGTAGGTGCGATTCTCGTGGTAGCGATGCTCATTGCCCCTGGAGCTACTGCATATTTACTTACTGACCGTTATAAAGTAATGCTTCTTTTAAGCGGGGGCATTGGAGTCTTTGATAGCATCATCGGATATTACGGGGCAAAGATGTTCGATGTGTCCATTTCAGGTGCAATGGCAGTGGCCGCCGGACTTGTTTTTTTCATCGTATGGATGTTATCGCCAAAATACGGGTTGATTTCCAGGTTCCTGAATACACGATTGATGGAGGAGTAATTTAAAGTGCTTGGGTTGTATTCATTCTGTAGTTATAGTAAACTTTTAATGATATTTATGGGAATTTGGAGGGTACAGAATGCCTACACCAAGTATGGAAGATTATATAGAACAGATTTATATGTTAATTGAGAACAAAGGTTATGCCAGAGTATCGGATATTGCAGAAGCTTTATCTGTCCACCCCTCCTCAGTTACCAAAATGGTGCAGAAGTTAGATAAAGATGATTACCTCATTTATGAGAAATACCGGGGACTGGTTCTGACTCCAAAAGGAAGCAAAGTGGGAAAACGTTTAGTATACAGACATGAACTATTGGAACAATTCCTTCGTGTAATTGGAGTAAAAGAAGAGCATATTTATGAAGATGTTGAAGGGATCGAACACCACTTGAGTTGGGATTCTATTGACCGCATCGGAGATCTTGTCCAATTTTTTGAAGAAGAAGAAAACCGGTTAGCAGACCTGCGTACAATCCAAAACAGAAGTGAGTAGCGTACATGTTCACTACCTGATATCTCCAGAGACATGCTAAAGGCCTTTCACATGTGAAAGGCCTTTTTTTGATGAAGAAGGATTAAAAAATGGTGGGGTAGTCATTAAAACTACCGTCATCAACTGACATACTTGTCAATTCCGCTTCACCCCATTCATTTTCATGGAGTGTAACGCCGTGCAGTAACCCTTCAGAAGCTTCCAATACTGCTTTTCGATAGGAAATGATCCTGCCGGAAGTAGTTTGGAAACTGATTATGTCCCCATGAAAGTTTCGTTGGACCTTTGTAATTCCATCCATAAGATATCACCCTTCACATTCTGTATATAGAGTTAGTATGAACAAATCAGAAGAAAAGCATAAGCTGTATCTTGCAGAACCAAATGAGGTTTACATAATAATATTATCTATCACATTGAAAATCACAAAAAATCTTGATAAAAAGAAGGACTCAGCAGGATGTAATGAGAATATAGAACAGTATAGAAAAAATGTTGAGGTGTACATATGAAAAGTTCAGAATGGCATGCTAGTGCCAAGACCAGATGGGAAGATAATGCTGATCAATGGCATTCAAAGAGTGTAGACATGTGGACAGAAGGAAGCAGAAAAGCTGTCATCCCCTTTTTCCATAAGCATACTTGTGATGTTCAAACGGTTGCGGATTTAGGTTGTGGGGACGGATATGGTTCCTTTCTTCTTTATGAAAAAGGGTACGTAGTGACAGGGATGGATTTCTCGATAAACATGATTGAAATTGCGAGTAAACAGGCAAGGGAAAACCTGTCATTCGTACAAGGAGATTTGCGTTCACTTCCATTTCAGGATGGGCAATTTGATGCGGTGATGGCGATTAATTCAGTAGAATGGACGGAGAATCCTTTGCATACACTGAATGAGATTGAACGGGTGGTTTCCAATGATGGTTATATCTGTATTGGCATCTTGGGTCCCACAGCTCACCCGAGGGAAAATGCATATCCCCGTCTCCATGGTGAAGAAGTGATTTGTAATACGATGATGCCATGGGAATTGGAGAAACTGGCACATGACAAAGGGTGGAAGAAAATAAGTGAAGACTGGATCTACAAGAAAATGGTGAAACCTTCATTGGCAGATACTCTTTCAAATGAATTGAAGCAGGCATTGACATTTACAACATTGTTTATGTTTCAAAAATAAGGTTAAGATCGATCCAAATTAGTTTGGATCGATTATTTTTTTATTATTTATTCAATTCATGAGCCATCTCCGTTTTAATAAGGTCAAATTGTTTGGGATGATTTTAATTCTCTTTGCTTCAAGGAAGTGTGTAGATAGTTGATGGTATATAAAGGAGTGGAGGTAAAAGCGAAAAATAAGATAAATAGACACGTTGAGATAGTAATGCTGGATCGCAGGAGGCTACTGACGCAATGCCGATTCCGAAAAAGATGTGAGTAGATGTTTCCATCTCACATCCCCCTTTCCAATGAATACTCATTCTTACGATCATGCTGAAGGATATCATCTATGATGAAAGTGTGAGTGTGCTCATAATAGGGAGAATATACTTTGCTGGACAATGAATTTCTGATATTTTTATCGTATAAACAACGCCATAAGTTCTCCAGGAAGTCATTATGTGTTTGAATAGCAGGGTAGGCTTCTCCATATAAGTCACAGATGTACACGCGATTCCCTTGTTTTCTAAACGTATCAGCAAGGGTTTCGGCTGTTTGGATATGTCCTTCTCCAAAATGTGCAGTCAATATGAGAATGGGCTTCTCGTGTCTCAATTGTATTCCCCCAATCAAAGGCAAAATAGTGGTGAGATTAGAGCAGAAGAATTAGTGTAAAATAAAGAAACACTATACTATTAGATTACAAACAGATTGTAAAGAGTGTTTGTGGTTAAACATGCTTTTTTGTAAAAATTAACTAGCTGCGCCGGGTATTCCGATAACGCTAAATATAAGAATCAGAGGGTGAAAGAACGTGACAACCACGAAGAAAAAAGTGAAAACAGATATCGAGATAGCTCAAGGATCCACGATCAAGCCCATCCTGGACATCGCAAAGAAAGTTGGGCTTGGAGAAGATGACATTGAGCTTTATGGCAAATACAAAGGGAAAATTTCCTTTGAAGCGATACATAAGCTGAAAGACCATTCCGAAGGAAAATTAATCCTTGTCACATCAATCAATCCAACGCCTGCGGGTGAAGGGAAGTCTACGGTGACAGTGGGGCTGGGGGATGCGCTAAACCAACTAAATAAGAATACCATCATTGCCATGAGGGAACCTTCCCTGGGCCCGACAATGGGGATCAAAGGCGGCGCAACAGGTGGTGGTTATTCACAAGTGCTTCCAATGGAGGATATTAACCTGCACTTCACTGGGGACATACATGCCATTTCCACAGCAAACAATGCACTGGCTGCGTTAGTGGACAATCATATTCATCAAGGAAATGAATTGAACATCGATCAAAGAAGAGTGGTTTGGAAACGGGCCGTCGATATGAATGATCGTGCTCTTCGTCAAATCATTATTGGATTGGGCGGCCCTGTTCAAGGGGTTCCAAGGGAAGACGGATTTGATATCTCTGTAGCGTCTGAGATAATGGCCGTACTGTGTTTATCGGAGAGTCTCGGAGAATTAAGAAGAAGACTGGGTCAGATGGTGGTTGCCTATAACACTTCAAAACAACCTATATCCGTGGAGGACCTTGGAGTCGAAGGCGCATTAACATTATTGTTGAAGGATGCATTGAAGCCCAATCTCGTACAGACGATCGAGCATTCGCCTGCCCTTATTCACGGGGGACCTTTTGCAAATATTGCCCACGGATGCAACAGCATCATCGCTACGAAGACTGCTATGAAGTTGGCCGATTATGTAGTGACTGAATCAGGGTTCGGTGCAGACTTGGGAGCGGAAAAATTCCTGAACATCAAATCCAGGGCTGCAGACATAGCTCCTGATGCCATTGTTCTTGTTGCGACCATCCGCGCTTTGAAAATGCACGGGGGGCAACCTAAAGGAGAACTTCAATCAGAAGATTTAGAAGCTCTCCAAAAAGGTTTATCTAATTTACAAAAGCATATGGAAACTTTGACACATTTCAATGTTCCGTTTGTCGTTGCTGTCAACCGGTTTGTGACAGACAGCGAGTTGGAAATCGACACCCTGATCAACTGGTGTGAAAACCAGGAAGTTGAGGTTTCACTGACCGATGTCTGGGCTAAAGGTGGTGAGGGTGGAATCGATTTAGCACAGAAGGTATTACATGAAATAGAAAGAAATAAGGGTGAGTTCACCCCCCTTTATGAGCTGTCTGATTCTCTTCAATCTAAAATTGATACCATTGCGAAAAAGGTATATGGTGCTAGCGGTGTAGACTATTCCGTCAAAGCGAAAAAGCAGCTGGAAGAGTTTGAAGGCCACGGCTGGGGCGTACTTCCTATCTGTATGGCCAAAACCCAGTATTCCCTTTCTGATGATCCGGCAAAAGTTGGACGACCTGAGGGTTTCACCATTACGATACGGGAACTGAAGCCGAAAATCGGAGCAGGATTCATCGTGGCACTGACAGGGGAAGTGATGACAATGCCGGGGCTGCCAAAGAAACCGGCAGCCTATGGAATGGATGTAGATGATGAAGGACGGGCAATCGGTCTATTCTAACGATAGGTAAGAGAAAGGAGAGGAAAATATGTTTGACCCGACAGCTTTTGATAACTTAAAGGTAGTGTTTGAAGGGGCAGTATATGATCTTGATCTGACAGGTGAAGTTCAAATAGTGGATCGCAAGGATTTGTTTGATTTCGCACGATATGAACGATGCTATCAGATCCACTATTCCTTACCATTTAAGAAATCATGTGTTATAGAGTTTCATTTGAGGGCTGATATGGGACATTTTCTTGCAGAAAGGCATCAGATGACAAAAAAGAACACAGCAGGTGCGGATATCCAAGTCGTTTACAAAGGTGAGGAGATAATTCATCATAATCGACAGCACCTCATGGAAGTTTGGGGGAAAGACAAACATTGGGAATGGAAAGAAGTGACTTCCTCTAATACCCCCACTACATACGAGGGGGTATTAACCTTTGACCGGGTGATAACAGAGGAAATGGTCGATGATGTTCTACAGATGATATCATTCTCTGTTGACACGCTGAAACAGCTTGACCGAAAGGACTTCTAGAGGGGAAAAGAGTTCATATAAATATAGAAAAGGGGATTTTTAATAATGAGGATAGCCTGGGTAACGGATAGCACTGCTTATGTTCCTGACAGCGGAGAACATGACATCTTTGTGGTACCAATGAGCATCATCTTTGGGGAGAGGGAGTATCAGGACGGAATAGACCTGTCACCCGAGGACTTGTTTGCAAAACTAAGAGATTTGAAGGTGGAGGTTAAAACCTCACAGCCTTCGATCGGAACATTTAAGGAACTATATGAACAATTATCAGCGGACTATGATTATATCTTTTCCATCCATGTTTCATCCCATTTCAGCGGAACCTTCTCCTCTGCCCACCAGGCAGCGGAATTATTAAAGGGCACGATCCCAAATATTATTTGTATTGATTCGAAAATCCTCTCCAATCCTTTAACAGAATTGATTCATTTTGGTCAACGGTTACATAGGGAAGGAAAGGAACCGCATCAGATCCAGGAAGCCATTGAAGAAAGGATCACCACTTGTGAAACCTTCGTGATGGTGGGAAGTCTTGAACAGCTTCATAAAAGTGGGCGGATGGGCGGTCTCTCATTCTTCCTGGGAAGCGTACTGAAAGTAAAACCGATGCTTTCCATTGAAGATGGAAAACTTAACGTAAAAGACAAAGTAAGAAGCATAAAGAAAGGTCTTTCCAGTATGAGTCAACGTTTGGAGATGGCTCTTGCAGAGAAAGACGTTCGGAAAGTATCCGTATTACATGGGTTGAATCGTGAAGAGGCAACGGAGTGGATGGAAGAACTGCAAGCCAAGTATCCAGGAATTGAATTTGGTGCATACCCACTCGGGGCAGTGATTGGGGTACATGCTGGTGAAAACACGATAGGGATAAGCTGGCTCGCGGAAAACGAATGATCTGAATTGAAAAAGGAGTGATGTGAAGAATCAGGCATCCACTCCTTTTTATTCTGATTATAATACATCTTTGGTACAATGGAAGAAAGGGTGGAAATATGGATCGAAAAGAGCTGGACCTTATAATAGAATATTTAAAACATGAGTACCTTGGTGAGGCAACGGGACATGATTGGTACCATTTGGATCGAGTGAGGAAACAGGCACTAAGAATTGCCAGGGAAGAGCAGGTTTCCTGTACATATATCATTGAACTGGCATCATTGCTTCACGATGTGCCTGACGAGAAATTCGTAGAAGAAATGGAAGGTAAGAAAAAGCTCGATCATATCCTATCACGCCTATCACTTACTGAAAGCGAGAAATCACAACTGAAATCGATTATTTATTCCATCTCATATAAAGGTGGCCATGAAGCCGAGCTGACTTCCATAGAAGCAAAAATTGTAAGGGATGCTGATCGCCTGGATGCACTTGGTGCCATAGGTATCGCCAGAACTTTTGCATATGGAGGCAGAAAAGGAAGATCAATCTATAATCCTGATGTCGAGGAAAGAACGAACATGAGCATCGAAGAATACAGAAATGGGGATAGTTCGAGCATCCATCATTTTTATGAAAAATTATTGAAGTTGAAAGACTTGATGTGCACAGAAACAGGGAAGGCATTGGCTGAAGAACGCCATGATTTCTTGCTGCGGTTTCTGGAGCAATTTAATAGAGAATGGACTGGTCAAGAATGAGAATGTTTACAGCTGAGAATCTTTCTAAAACCTATGGAGAGAAAACTCTGTTCAAAGATATATCGTTTTCTATTACAGAAAAGGAAAGAGTCGGACTGATCGGGGTGAACGGTACGGGTAAATCGAGTTTATTGAAACTGATTGCCGGCATGGAAGAATATGATACCGGGGAACTTACAATGCCTAACGACTACCATATTTCTTACCTTCAACAGGAACCTGCCTTTGACGGTGAATTAACCGTGCTGCAGCAAGTTTTCCGGGGTGAAGCCAAGGTCATTGGAGCTATGAGGAACTATGAAATGGCGCTTATGGATATGGAGAAAAATCCCGAAAATCCCAGGGTGCAAGAAGGATTATTCGAAGCCCAGAAACAAATGGATGTCCTTAACGCATGGGATGCAAGTGCAAATGCTAAAGCCATTTTAACCAAACTCGGCATTCATGATTTCGGTAAGAAAATGAAAGAATTATCCGGTGGCCAAAAGAAGAGAGTGGCACTTGCTGGTGTTCTCATAGAGACTCCTGATTTATTAATCTTGGACGAACCTACCAACCATCTGGATTATCAATCCATCAAATGGCTTGAGGACTATTTAGGTAAGTATAATGGATCTGTCATAGTCGTAACCCATGATCGTTATTTCCTTGATAAAGTCACGAATCGAATTTTCGAATTGGATGGAGGCCGTCTGTATTCCTATAAAGGGAATTACGCTTCATTCATCGAAGCCAAAGCCTCAAGGGAAGAGGCCGAGCGACAATTATCTGAAAAACAACAGAATCTATATCGAAGAGAGCTTGCCTGGATGAGAAGGGGAGCAAAAGCCCGCACCACTAAACAAAAGGCCCGTATCCAACGATTTGAACACCTGGAGGATACGATGACTTCCGGACCATCCAACGGGCAGGTTGAGATGTCGATCGGTGGTAATCGTTTAGGAAAACAGGTCTACGAGTTTAAGAGTGCAACAAAGCGGTTTGAAGACAAGCAGATTCTAAATAACTTCTCTTTTCTGATCAAGCCAAAAGACCGAATCGGGATAGTAGGGAAAAACGGAAGCGGGAAATCTACGTTCCTTAATATCCTTGCAGGCACCGATGAGCTTACAGATGGCGAGTTAGTAAAAGGGCAAACCGTTAAGATTGCCTACTATACTCAAAGTCATGAAGAACTTGATGAGAATATGCGTATGATTGAGTATATAAGGGAAGCAGGAGAGTATATTACAACGGATAAGGGAGAACAGATTTCCGTTACATCGATGCTAGAGAGGTTCCTGTTCCCCATGAGCTCTCATGGGACGTTGATTCGAAAGCTTTCCGGCGGAGAGAAAAGAAGGCTCTTTTTGCTGAAGCTTTTAATGTCAAAACCCAACGTACTTTTACTTGATGAACCTACGAACGATTTAGATACAGAAACCCTCACAGTTCTGGAAGATTATATCAATGAATTTTCCGGAGTAGTGATGACCGTTTCCCATGATCGATATTTTTTAGATAAAACGGCAGAACAATTGCTGGTTTTCAACGGGGAAGCGGAGATCGATTTATACTACGGAGAATACACGGAATATCTTGAAAAAAATGAACTGAAAAGTAAGAAGCAGGAAACAGAAAAGAAGGCGGAGTCCATACCTGTGAAAGAAGTGAAGGAAAAAGAGAAAAAACGACTTTCTTATATGGAGAAAAGAGAGTGGGATGAAATCGACGATAAGATGGCTGATATTGAACAAAGGATTGAAGAAGCAAATTCAGAGTTACAAAGTGTCGGCAGCAACTTCGAACGGGCACAAGAGTTGATGAACGAGAGTGAGAGGCTAAATGAGGAATTGGAAAAGCTCATTGAACGTTGGACGTATCTCTCTGAATTTGCCGAATAGGGCTCTTCATTTAAGGCATCAGACATACTGTGTTAGAATGAACAGTATATGAATTGTTAATTGAAAGGGGTAAAAAGCTTGAAGATATTATCGATTGAACCGACTCCAAGTCCTAATACGATGAAAGTTCTTCTTGATCAGGAGCTGAAGGCCGGGAAGAGCAATAATTATAAAAAAGATGAAGCTGAGGGAGCTCCTCCCGTCATTAAAGATATTCTATCCATTGACGGTATAAAGGGAGTCTACCATGTTGCGGATTTCTTAGCCGTTGAAAGAAACGCTAAATTTGATTGGCAAGAGCTTCTGCCAAAGGTAAGGGTAGCCTTCGGTGAAGATGCTGGAAAGCAGGAAAATGAATCTCCTATGGAAGAACATTTTGGTGAAGTGAATGTCAGCGTGCAAATGTTCAAAGGGGTCCCGATGCAAGTCAAAGTGACTGACGGGGAACAAGAGAAGCGCTTTTCACTTCCAGCCCCATTCCTTGAAGCAATCAAAGATGTACAAAAAGAGGGGGATAATGTTGTCCTTCTTCGGAAGTGGATGGATTATGGCATCAGGTATGGTGATTTAGATGAGATCGGTCATAATGTGACGGAAGAACTTGTTGCGGCGTACCCTTCAGAACGGCTGGCAGCATTAGTCAGTGAGGCACAGGAGACGACCGACTCAAAGGGACCGATCATTTATAAGAGAAAGCAAAAGGTGAGCGTGTCGGACTTTACAGCACCTGACTGGCAAACAAGGTATCAAAAGCTTGATTCCATGGAGGATCCGACTTTGGCTGACTTGCCTTTATTAGAGAAAGCACTTGAGGATGAGAAAGTCTCCATCCGCCGATTGGCTGTGGTGTACTTGGGAATGATAGAAGATGTAAAAGTCCTTCCCTTATTGTATAAGGGACTGCATGATAAGTCGGTAACTGTGAGAAGAACAGCTGGAGATTGTCTATCCGATTTAGGGTTTCCGGATGCCATTCCGGAAATGATTCAAGCCTTGAAAGATAAGAGTAAACTGGTTAGGTGGCGTGCGGCCATGTTCCTATACGAGGTCGGGGATGAATCTGCACTCACCGGATTAAAAGAGGCGGAAAATGATCCTGAATTTGAAGTGAAGCTTCAGGTTAAAATGGCGATTGAACGAATCGAAGGCGGCGAAGAAGCAAAAGGGTCTGTTTGGAAGCAAATGACCGAAGCACGCAACCAATAAAAAGGAAAGGAATGATGATGCATGTCTATGGCATATGAAGAATATATGAGACAGTTGGTTACGCCAATGAGGCAGGAACTGACACAAGCGGGCTTCAAGGAGCTTGGCACTGAAGAAGAAGTTACGAACTTTATGGAGAAAGCAGAAGGTACGACCCTGGTTGTCGTTAACTCTGTGTGTGGATGTGCAGCAGGACTTGCAAGACCAGCTGCAACTCAATCTGTCATGAATAATGATAAAACCCCGGATCATCTTGTCACGGTATTCGCCGGTCAGGATAAAGAAGCGACTGCCAAGATGAGGGAATATTTCGAGGGGTATGAGCCTTCTTCACCGTCCATGGCCGTACTTAAAGGAAACAAAGTCGCTCACTTCATTCCGAGGGAAGAAATCGAAGACCACGATATTTCCTCTATCATTTCGAATCTGGTAACTGCATTTAACGAACACTGCTAAATGAATCGTTTAATTAGGAGCGGGTGACTCTTTCGCCCGCTCCTTTATAGTGGTAGTGAAGGAAATGAAAAAATGTTTGATAAAAGGAGAATCACCAAGTGTTTGTCACGACTTGTGGAAGAGCAAATCAGATCGTCATAGAAAAAGCGCAGCAGGCAGCGGATACTCTTTCCATTCCTTATGTACCCAGGAAAAAAAGATCGATCCGCTATCATATGGAGAACACCGGCCAGGATTGCCTCGTCATCGGCAAAGAGCGGTTGGAGCTGCATACGAGGGAAGGGGATGTCGAACCATTCTTTTTTCACCCTAATTCAGCCTCCTTCCGAATCAAAAGGCTATTAAGGGGAGAGGTAGACCCCCTCGTTGAAGCGGCCGGATTGAAAGAAGGAATGAGCTTCCTGGACTGTACACTGGGTCTTGCTTCAGACAGTATCATCGCCAGTCATGTTGTAGGGCAATCGGGGAAAGTAACCGGCATTGAAGCCAATAAGTATATTTCTCATATACTTGTTCATGGGCTGAAGGAATGGATTTCTCCTCTTCAGGAACTGAATAGGGCGATGAATCGGATTGACGTCCTCAACGGACCATTTCAGGAAGAATTAAAGAAGATGCCAGATGACGCTTTCGATGTCGTGTATATGGATCCTATGTTCGAGGAGGCGTTGACCGACTCCCAAGGCATCAACCCCATCAGGCGATGGGCAAGTTATACTGGAGTGACAACAGAGGGGATTGAAGAAGCAAAGAGAGTGGCCAAAAGACGTGTAATATTGAAAGAACACTATCAGTCCCAACTTTTTGAAGAGATGGGGTTCGAAGTGTTGAAAAGACCCTCAGCCAAATTTCATTTTGGAGTAATCCGGTTATAAAGGACCTAATAAAATAGACAGGCATCAATGGCCTGTCTAATCTCATAAGTATTAATCAGTGAACCCTAGTACAATAAAATAACCTAACAGAAGTATGTATCCGATATTGATCATAATTCCAGTATCCATTTAGTTATCCTCCTTACAAAGTATTCTCATTAATATACTACCACAGAAAGATTTTTATATCCTACAAAAAAATGAAACCTTTTTCACTTTTTATTCGTAAGAAGTAGTATAATAATAGACGTAATACATAGGAAAGGACGTTATCTATGTCGATCTGGCTCAAAAAATCGTTTTTTGTACTACTATCCATTCTGACATTTGGACTTGTATCTCCTACACAACCATTTCTGAACGAAGAAAATCATGCCCTTGCGAAAAATAATGGCAAGCCTTCTTCCGTTGAAGCGACCCCCGAGGAAGCAAGGGAAGAAGAATCGGTCCTAACCCATGTTGAGTTCATAGAGACTATGCTTGATCAAGCTGAGAAAAATGCATATGAAAAGTTTGGAACAAAGATCAAGCCGATCATTGAAGATGAGTTCAGATCATTGATCCTTCCGAATATCGAAAGAGCGATAGCGGATACAGCAGCACAATTTCCAGAAGAAGACTTAACGTCACTTACCATATCAGAAGTACCTCAATATGCCAAAACCGAAAAGATCTTTCATATATATGACGAGCGCTCAGGTGAAGATGTCATTCGATTTCATGTAAGAAAAGATCATCCTCCAAAGGATGGTTATTATTTCAATTTTCACTATCATACAGTGCACGACAAATTCCTGGCACACCATGAACTGGGAAGCATTTATTGGGATAAAAATACCCCTCCTCAATGGATGAGCGTCTCCTGACCTATTCCAGAACAAAGCAAGTACGTGGTTGAACGTGCTTGTTTTTTTATGTCTCCGTGTGGATACTGGAAACAACCTTTCCTATAAACCCATCTATCATTATGGTAAAATAGTAATGAATATGACGAGGGATATTTATTACAGGAAGGGAGGATTATAGTGAAACGAACCTTCATCATCCTACTGATTCCAATCACTCTTCTGATTCTCTGGACCCACACACAAGCCGATTACAACGGTACCCTCCTAAAACAATCTCCTCTTAAAGCGTATATACATCTTCAATCAGGCAAGCAGTTGGAAAATATGATTCTCTTACCCGAATCAACCTATGATAAACAAGATGCGGTTGATATGATCAAGAGACTGGATCATATTCCGACACCGTTGTTAGATTCTGCAGAATCGAAAGACATTAAAATAAGGCTGTTCCAAAACAAATTAACCGATTTTTCTACGACAAGTCACTTGAAAGGAGTGACCCCCAGAGGGTACACTAATAAAAGTATTACGTGGGATGATGTCCCCGGAATAGGTGGTTCCAAGCTTGTATTGGTCAAGATTGGTCATAGTGAGAAGGGGCGGGGTCACAACTCATATAATTTGGAACTTCATGAGACTGCCCACAGTATAGACCGTTATGTCTTATCAGATCTATCCTATAAACTTGAATTCCTCCCCATATGGAAGAGGGAGGCACCACTTTTATTCCCGGATGAACCCTACTTCACCCAATACAAAGAAGAATATTTTGCAGAAACATTCGCTATGTATTACTTGAATGCTGAAACTAGGAATCTACTAAAGGAAAAAGCACCCGCAACATATCAATTTTTTAAAGAATTATAAACTTATAAAAGGTGTGGTCAAGGTGAAGCAGTATTTAGACTTGTGCAAACATGTACTGGAAAATGGTACTAAGAAGGAGGACCGGACGGGTACAGGTACAATCAGTACGTTCGGTTACCAGATGCGATTTGATTTGCAGGAGGGATTCCCTCTCGTTACAACGAAAAAATTGCATGTGAAATCGATCATCCATGAACTTCTCTGGTTCTTAAAAGGAGAAACGAATGTAGCATATCTCCAGGAAAACGGTGTACGCATATGGAATGAGTGGGCCGATGAAAAGGGGGAGCTTGGACCTGTATACGGACATCAATGGCGATCATGGTCCGGTGCGAATGGAGAAACCATCGACCAGATCTCAAATCTCATCGAAACGATCAAGCATAATCCGGATTCAAGACGAATGATCGTCAGCGCGTGGAATGTAGCTGATGTGGACCATATGGCTTTACCGCCTTGTCACTGTCTGTTTCAATTCTACGTTTCTGATGGGAAATTGTCCTGCCAGTTGTATCAGCGCTCTGCAGATGTGTTCCTTGGTGTTCCATTTAATATTGCTTCTTATGCTCTATTAACGATGATGGTGGCTCAGGCTTGTGATTTGGAAGCAGGTGAGTTCGTTCATACATTCGGAGACGTGCATATCTATCAGAATCATCTTGATCAAGTAAAGTTACAACTTTCAAGGGAGCCTAAAGCATTGCCTACCCTAACAATCAATCCTGAAGTGAAAGACATTTTCGGATTCAGCTTTGAAGACTTCAAGCTGGAAGGTTATGATGCACACCCTCACATCAAAGGAGTTGTGAGCGTATGATTTCATTTATATGGGCAATGGATCAGAATCAACTGATCGGTAAAGATAATGCGTTGCCATGGAGACTGCCCGAGGATCTGAAGTTCTTTAAACGGACGACAAATGGACATGGGATTGTAATGGGGAGAAAAACATTTGAGTCCATCGGTAAGCCCCTGCCAAATCGTGAAAATGTCATTCTGACGAGAAACACAAATTTCGTCCACGAGGGGTGTCAGGTTCTACATTCTGTAGAGGAAGTCATAAAGTGGTCAGATGAAAGAGATGGCGAAATCTTCATTATGGGTGGCAGGGAAATATATAAACAGTTCATTCCCCATGTAGATAAACTCTATGTCACTGAAATCCATCATGAATTTGAAGGGGATACAACCATGCCTCCCATCCCATGGAATGAATTCAATTGCATTTCTACGGAAAAAGGTATTAAAGATGACAAAAACCCTTACGATTATGAATTCAAAGTGTATAAAAGAAAATAGATGATAGTTTAAGATGAAGCTCATAACACTCAGCTTCATCTTTTTTTTATTTTCCAGGCCAAAGGGATTCCTGTATAATGAGAAAAGGAAAATTAAGGAGGATAAACAAGTGCTAAGAATGATTTATGTATTGATCTATATGGGAGTGTATCTTCTATATAGTATCCCTACACTTCAAAAGGTTAAAAAACTGGACAGTTCTATGCCAGTCAAGATACGGGATCAGATCATTCATGACCTGCCTAAAAGGTGGTCAAGGGGCATCATGAAACGAACGGGAAGCAACGTACAAATTAGTGGGCAGGAATCCATCCCCGAAGGTCCGGTCCTGTTCGTCGCCAATCATGCGGGAGACTTTGACGTTCCCGTCCTGTTAGGTTCCATTCCAAAACCATTTGGATTCATATCTAAGATGGAAGTGAAGAAACTGCCTATCATAAGTGACTGGATGATCATGATTTCATGCATTTTCATTGATCGTAAAAATCGCAGGCAGGCGGTCCAGTCAATCAAAGAAGGTGGAAAGATGTTAAGAGAAGGTCACTCACTTCTTATTTTTCCCGAGGGCACCCGTAATAAAGGAGGAGAGCTGAAGGAATTTAAGACCGGTGGGATCCGGATGGCAAAGGATGCCGGTGTTCCGATTATTCCTGTCGTCATTACTGGAACCGCGGATATGTTTGAGAATCAGCGTCGTGGCATTAAACCTTGTGACATATTTGTCGACATCCTTCCGTCACTGTCACCCCAGTATGTAGCAGATACAAAAGTGAAAGAGCTTTCCATGGAGGTTCAAGGAATTATTCAATCTTCATTGGACCAGATGAAGAATGCATCCTAATAGAAAGAGTCCAGCCTGTGGCTGGACTCTTTCTATTAGGAATATGACTTTTATACGTAGAACAGAATGCAGAAATACATAAAGCTGCTTCCTGCAAGGACAAATAGATGCCAGATCGCATGATTGTATGGGAGTTTATTCCATACATAGAAGATGGCACCAACAGAATACATGATGCCCCCCGTTAAGAGAAGTCCGAATCCCGCTCCAGTTAAACTTGCATATAACGGCTTAATGGCAATGATGACGAGCCAGCCCATTACCAGATAGAAGAGGGTGGATACCACCTGATAACGTTGAACGAAATAACACTTGAATACAATCCCCACAACGGCAAGGCCCCAAACAATTCCGAACAACGTCCATCCAAGCGCGCCTCTTACACTGACAAGCATAAAGGGTGTGTAAGTTCCTGCAATCAGGACATATATAGCAGAATGATCCAGTATCGCAAAAAGATTTTTCACCCTTGAAGGCTTAAAGCTATGTAAAAGGGTTGAAAATAGGTAAAGAAGAATCATGGAAGCCCCGAAAATGGAAAAACTCACAATATGCCAGGCTGATCCTTCATGAACGGCAAAGATGATAAGCATGACTAAAGCAGGAATGCTCAGGATCAATCCGATACCATGGGTAATGGCATTCGCAACTTCTTCTTTCCAATTGGAAAAATCGAAATCATATGTCAAAGAAGTTCATTCCTTTCTTAAATCAATTCATTGAATGGTAAACGAGCGATTTATATATCCATGATAATCTTCTTTTCACTATTGTGCAATCATTAACATAGTAAAGGGTTAAAGTATTACGTTTGGATTCAATGTTCAAATGATGTATATTCCTATGTAAAGAGACAATGAAGAGGTGGGAACAATGTGTGGCAGATTTTCCTTGACGACTCCTTTAGAAGAATTGGTGAAACAATACCTGATTGACGAATTTATTGAAGAGTGGCAGCCAAGATACAATATTGCCCCTTCGCAGAGGATCCTTTCCCTTATTTCCCATAAGGGGAGTCGGAGAGCAGGTGAAATAACGTGGGGGCTTGTTCCACATTGGGCGGACCGTTCTAAATGGAAACCATTGATTAATGCCCGGAGTGAAACGCTTCTTGACAAGCCCAGTTTTAAAACACTTGTTCATTCAAAAAGAATGGTGATCTTTGCAGATGGTTTTTATGAATGGAGAAAGGTTAAATCAAGTAAGGTTCCGGTGAGGTTCCAATTAAAGGGGGAAGAGCCTTTTGTGTTTGCCGGATTATGGGACCGCAACGGTGATGTCACCACATCCACTATCCTGACAACTGAAGCCAATCCCCTCGTAGGGAACGTTCATGCAAGGATGCCGGTCATGCTTACAAACAATGAAGCCATTGAGAAATGGCTAAATACAGAAGAATACTCCTTTAAAGAAGCTGCTTCTGTTTTAAAGTCCCTCCCTGATGACAGGATGAAGGGATATCAAGTTTCCGATATCGTGAATTCCCCTAAAAACGATCGTTCTGAATGCGTCGTCCCTGTGTCACCACAATTATGAAAAAATATTCGCACTTTTTCATGATTTGACAATTTATGCGAGGGTAAATAGGGTATAATAGAAGCATAAACGGGTGAAAAAGAGGATTGATACTTTGCTGACAAAAACCATCGAGTTCAAATCAAAGTATGGACGGAAGGTCAAAATCTCAGAAGTTCCTGTATTGAAGAAAGATAGCCCGCTCTACTTAAGGGTAAATCTTAGGCTGAATCAATTCATTACCATGGTCATCAACCAAAATGAGCCTAAGACCATCTTCAGCTTTAGAGAACATTTAAAGAGAACGACGAAATGGTCAGAGTACGAAGAAATATATCAATCAGAAGAGTTAAAGAATAATGCATAAGTTTTCCGAGGTTCTGATCCTTTTGCGCAAAGTTTGTGCAGGATCAGAACTTTTTATGTAAGGCAGGTTTGGAACGGACAATTTTCCCTGCCAATTGAGTTTGCATGGAAGTTAAATGCTGTCTATCTATTTAAATCGTTAGCGTTTAACGATATAATACTAATGATATGGGAGATAGGATGTGGCAAAATTGACCAAAATTAAGATAGTAACAGACTCGACAGTAGATTTAACAGATGAAGTTGTAAAAGAGCTTGATATTCATGTGGTTCCTCTGTCCATTTCAATCGACGGAGAAACCTACTTAGATAGAGTGGACCTTTCCCCTTTAAGCTTCATAGAAAAGATGAAGTCTTCCAAGGAACTTCCTAAAAGTTCTCAACCTCCTGCAGGATCATTTGTTGAACTTTATGATGAACTGGGAAAAGACGGTTCATCCGTTTTGTCTATACATATGACAGGAAATATGAGCGGAACCGTCCGTTCGGCAGAGTCAGCTGCAGACATGTCATCGTCAGATGTGACGGTTGTGGATTCCCGTTTTATTTCGAAAGGGCTGGCGTTTCAGGTGATCGAGGCGGCCAAGCTTGCGAAGGCAGGAAAGTCGATGCAACAAATCCTTGAAGCCATCGAAGAGATTCGGTCCAATACGAAACTGTTTGTTGTGGTTGATACCCTTGAAAACCTTGTGAAGGGTGGAAGGATCGGAAAAGGTCGCGCCATGATTGGTTCCCTGCTTAATATTAAACCGATTGCTTCCCTGGAAGGAGCGGAGTATACTCCCGTTGCGAAGGTCCGAAGCCATTCACAGGTAGTGAAGTATTTGACGGCACAGTTTGTTGAGGATGTCAAAGGCAAGACCATCCGGGGAGTCGGACTTGTCCATGCGGATGGACTTAATCTTGCACAAAGCCTGAAAGCCAAGATTATCGAAAAAACCGGATATGATCAAATCGACATCACTCCGACAACTCCGATCATCAGCACCCATACAGGCATTGGTGCTATTGGCTTTATGTATTACACAGATTAATGAAAAAAGACGAATGGATGCTATCCTTTCGTCTTTTTTGGTGTGACTAAAAAAAGACAACAGGAAAACCTGCTGTCAGTCAGGAAGGCATTGGCGTTGGGGTAGGCTTTGCGTATCCTTCTTTATACTGCTCATCAATAAAATTCCTGATTTCCTTGATGGATTCACCATTCTTATACTTTACAATGGATTCGGCTGCAATCTTTAGACAAAGTTCGCATCTCGTACCATGGTCATCCCAAACCACTTTTTCCCCCTCCATTTTATAGACGAAGCAATTAAGATTGCTTTCATGACCGGCTGAATCACCGCAGCCGCAATAACATGGAATGTACTCAAGGAGTTCGGGGTTTTTTGCTGCAGAAGAATAGATGAGTCTCATATTGTCATCCTTATCGTCAAGAAAAGACGGAAGGGTTTCGACAGAGGCAGTTTCTTCCCGAATATCCCCATTAGCCGCAGTATGATCATGATGGGCTTCTTCATTTTGATCATCCGAGCAACCGGCAATCATTCCAAGTAAACCGATTACAAGTATGGAATACAGTAAAATGTTTTTCGACATATCCATCACCTTTCCTTTTAATCTTAAACGTATTGTACCATTTTCATAAAGGATGGTTCGTACCAGTTCTTGTTGATTTTATGAATATTCTTGCGACCTCATAACCGAATTAATCATATCATAGAAATATAGTAGGAAAGAATGGCTCAATCTACTGTAATTGACATGAATCACATCAGTCCTTCCTTATTATGCAGGATTCAGGAAGAAAGGAAGTGTGGGTCGTTGCCCGATAAAAAGAAAGTATTGGTGTTTTCAGATTTTGGAATCGATGATATCGTCGCGGTACTGTATGCTTACTATAGCGATACGATTGAAATTGTCGGTATTGTCTCGGACTATGGGAATGTTTCAAGAGAATCTGCACTTAAGAATGTGAAATATCTCCAAAGCCTTACGGGGATCACGGATATTCCCGTCATAGGTGGAGCGGTTTCTGCCTTAACGGGAACACAACCCCAGTTTTATCCGGAAGTCCACGGTGTGGCTGGTCTTGGACCGATCATACCTGATGAAATCGACTTCGATCCTTCTGACATCAGTGAAAATTTCTATGAAATAAAGGAAATCATCAATCAATATGCGGGAGAAATTTATATATACTCCGCCGGACGGTTAAGCTCACTTGCAACTGCGTTTGTTTTATATCCTGAAACAATGAAAAAAGTGAAAGAATTCTATGTAATGGGAGGGGCTTTCCTTGTGCCTGGAAATGTTACCCCTGTGGCAGAAGCCAATTTTTACGGGGACCCGTATGCTGCGAATATCCTCCTTCAGCTGTCTCCGAAGAAAATTCATCTCATACCGTTGGACGTCACGATGTTTGCAATCATCACTCCAGCGATGATTGATCGACTTCATGACTTCTACGTGAAATCCAATGATAAAGTCGGTCAGATCATCAAACCGATGGTCGATTATTATTATGAATTCTATAAGAAGACCTATCCAGATATTTCAGGCAGCCCCCTACATGATTTATTGGCTATGTGGGCACTGGCAGATGGGGATAAAATGGTCTTTGAGGAGGTTCCAATACGTGTTGCCGTCAATACAGGCTGTACGTTTGGTGAGAGCATAGGTGACTTCAGGAAGTCCCCGGATAAAGCTCCGTGGCCGGTTCATAAAATCGCCAAGCAATTCCATTACGGTCAATTCATTTCAGAGGTATTTACTACTTTGCAATCAGGACCGAGCCGATGAAAGAAGGTAGAGCCCGTCCAGACTGATGGTTAAGTGTATTAATGTTTTACCGGTGGATAACCGTGATATAATATATAAAAGAGTAAGCGAGGTGATGCATATGAAAAAAATATCCATTCTCATGCTCGCTTTTGTTATATTCCTTTCAGGATGTTCGTTAGAAGATGCTGCTGATCATATTACAAGAGAAGTATCCAACTGGGAGAAAGAAAGTCCCAATGAAACTTTCATACCTAAAAACTTAAAGGTGGTTTCAATAGGGGACTCGCTGACCCAAGGTGTCGGTGACAGTACGAAAAAAGGTGGGTATGTTCCGTATCTTGAAAAAAGTCTAGAATCATTGGACGGTGTAAAGGATGCCCAGTTTCATAACTACGGAGTCAGGGGAAACCGGACGGATCAATTACTAAAGAGACTGAAGAAGGAAGATGTAAAGTCATCCATTGAGGAGTCTGACTTAGTGATGATCACCATCGGCGGAAACGATGTTATGAAAATTTTTCGTGAGAACCTATCACATCTGAAGTTAGAAGTGTTCCAGGAGGAGAAACGACAGTATCAACTCCGGTTACAAGAAATAATTGAAACGATCCGAAGCTATAATCCGGATTCAGGCATTGTGCTGGTCGGCCTTTATAATCCTTTTAACACATGGTTTTCGGATATTGATGAAGTGAACCAGGTGATTCATAATTGGAATGAAGCAAGCATTGGTGTCCTGACCGACTATGATCGGACATTATTCGTTAAGATCGAGGACTTATTTATTGATGCAGGAGATACGTTGTTATATGAAGATTACTTCCACCCGAATGATGAAGGGTATAAATTGATCGCAGATCGAATGTTTACGGATCTTGCAAAAGGGAAAACATTAGCTACATTGACAGAGAAAAGAGATTCTGTTGAAGAAGAGGAGCAGCCGTCATGAAGAACAAATGGAAGGTAGGGTTTTTTGTCCTTTTAGGCACGGTGTTATTGGGGTTCGTCATCATCGTCTCCATGATTTTTATGCCTATTAAGGATGATGCACTTCCTGAAAACAACGAAAATGAAGATCAACAAGTAGGATTTAATGTGGAAACCAACAAAGATGACTTAAACCTTATCATTGAACATTATATCCAGGAAGAAGGAATGAGAGGACCGGTCGATTATGATGTTCAACTGAAGGATGACGTTGAACTGCTGGGTTCCGTTCCTGTCTTCACTTCAAACCTTGACTTTAAGCTTGATTTCGAACCGAAGGCTCTTGAGAATGGGGACATTCTGTTGAAACAGAAATCTATTTCAGTGGGTTCTCTGAATCTTCCGGTCTCTTATGTGCTCAAAGTAATCAGGGATTCTTATAATTTCCCTGAATGGGTGAAAATACAGCCTAATGATGAATTGATTTACGTTTCACTGCAGGATATGAAATTGAAAAGTGACGTGAAGGTTCGGGCAAATGAATTCAATTTGAAGGAAGATCAAATTTCATTCAGATTGCTGGTCCCGGTTGACCGTGCCCAATAAGAAAAAGGTGGCTTCTTTCAGAAGCCACCTTTTTTTGTACTTTCATTGAAGATTTTATCCTTTTAATAAGATAGCTTCCAGCTCAGGTGTTCCATTGGCTAATCCAACGGCTACAATCGTGTACGCTTGATTTTGCTCGAACTTAACGTTAGGAACGCTCAGCACACTGTTTTTACTCCCGGCAACCCTGGCTTCCAGATTTACGGTCATTGGGGTTAGCCCAAGATAATCGGTCGCTTGTTTAAAAGATATATCAGGGAAGATGACATCCCCTCCCTTGACCGCAATATCGACAGCAGGGGCGTCAGGGGAAAGGTGAATGAATTTCACCTTTGTTTCGCCGCTTGGAACTGTTGGGTCATCGAGATAGGGCAATAATTGCATTTTATTAAGAGTTCCAACAGCTGCCAGTGTGTATATCTTACCGGGATCAATTTTTACTTTCTTACTAATGACCGTCGTCACACTCGTTCCTGCAGGGTAGACATCAATATGGTATTTACCGGCAGGAAGTGTCAAATAATCGCTCACATCTTTAAAGGCCACATCCCGTAATACCCGGTTCCCGTTTACATATACATCTACATTCGGAGCATCTGGTACGGCATGCAGCACCCTAACGTAAGACGGTTGAGCGGAAGTGGTCATGTCAGCTCTCTGTGCCTGCAATGCAAGCCTCATGTATTTAAGGTGTTTATGATAATAATGAACGTACATGGCTGGATCAGTATATTTATAATAACCGGATAATAAGTCATACATCGCCGCTTTCGTTAAATAATCATGTTGGCTCATCCGTATCTCTCCTTTATCTGTATTAACACAATAGAATATGCCGGGGAGAAAAAATGGTGAAAGTACCTATTTTTTATAAAAATCTGAAATATCACTTGCCAAACAAATGAAAATATTGGATAATGAAAGTACTAATTGAGAAAGTGGGTGATGTCATATGAGTCGATCATTAATTGTCTTATCTAATGTATGTAAACATTTTATCGGTTCTGCACGTCAACTCACTTTTAACGGGATTCTTTGATTTTTCATTTCTTCCGAAAAAAATCCGTTGACGTGTGAAACCACGCAATGGATTTTTTATTTTGGGAGGAAACAAGTTGAATAATAGAGAAAAAGTGTTTAAATTAATGAATCATATGGCAGAAGAAGGCTTCATTTTGGGTAGGGTTGTGACTGAACAAAGAGGAGCCTATATGGTCATGACGGAGACAGGTGAAAGTTTAAGCAAGATTTCCGGAAAGCTTAGGTTTGAAACCGTTCAACGGGAAGATCTGCCTGCAGTAGGAGACTGGGTTCTCCTAAGCGGGGATGGAGCAATCATTGAAAAAGTATTGCCTCGGACGAGCAAATTTTCCAGGAAAAAAGCAGGTAATGAAGCAGAGGAGCAAATTATCGCATCAAATATTGATACGGTGTTCATCCTTTCTTCATTAAATGACGATCTTAACAGTAAAAGGATGGAACGGTATTTGCTTCTCTGTTGGGAAAGCGGGGCAAACCCCGTTATCGTCTTGACGAAATCCGATACGTGCACGGATAGTGAAGAGAAGAAAAACCAAGTGGAAAATATATTAATTGGTGCGAAAGTCGTAACGATAAGTGCTGTGAATCAGGATGGGATTGAGGAATTGATGCCTTATTTGTCCGAGGGGAAAACCGTTGCACTGGTCGGTTCTTCAGGTGTGGGGAAATCTACACTAACGAATCTTCTTGTAGGATTTGATGTACAGAAGACGAAGGATATAAGGGAGTCTGATGATAAAGGTCGCCATACAACCACTCATCGTGAATTGTTTTTATTAGAAAATGGTGCTTCAATCATCGATACACCGGGTATGAGAGAAATCCAATTGTGGCAGGGGCAGGAAGGCTTATCCACACAATATCATGATATAGAGGAATTAGCCCTTCATTGCCGTTTCACTGACTGCCGCCATCTGGATGAACCCGGCTGTAAAATCCGCGGGGCAATTGATGAGGGGACCCTCTCAGAAGAAAGGCTCGAACATTTCCAGAAGCTTCAAAAAGAAATCGCATATATGGAAAGACGGGGAAATAAACGGTTGGAATCATTGGAACGAAAAAAATGGAAAAACATCGGGAAGCAAAGGAAGCTTAAATATTGACGGAAGAGTGCCCTTTTAAGGGCGCTCTTTTTTTTGATGGTGGCTGAATGAAAATGAAATACCTACCGGTGATGAAACCGTCCCAGCAAGCTTAATCCTTTCCCTTTTGAATGGGAATGCGTTAAAATCTCATACAGAGGGAATAGTGAAAGAGAATGATCTCAGAAAGGATGATGAATTATGTCAGGTACCTCAGACTATAAAAGAGCTACATTTGCCGGTGGATGTTTTTGGTGCATGGTGAAACCGTTTGATGAACAGCCTGGAATCGGCAGTGTGACATCCGGGTACACAGGTGGACACGTTCCAAATCCGACTTATAAAGAAGTCTGCAGCGAAACGACAGGACATTATGAAGCGGTTCAGATTGAATATGACCCTGCTGTTTTTCCTTATGAGAAGTTATTGGAAGTATACTGGCAGCAAATCGACCCGACAGATCCCGGCGGCCAGTTTTTTGACAGGGGCCAATCATATGAAACCGTCATCTTTTACCATGATGAAGAGCAGAAAAGACTGGCAGAGGAATCAAAAAAGGGGCTGGAAGAGTCAGGGAAGTTCTCTAAGCCGATCGCCACAAAGATTCTGCCTGCTACCGAATTTTATCCTGCGGAAGAATACCACCAGGATTATTATAAGAAGAATCCCGGACATTATAACCGTTACAGCAGGGGATCCGGCAGAGTTGCATTTATTGAAAACCATTGGGGGGAAAAGAATGAGTAAAGAGGATCTAAAGAAAAAGTTAACATCTGAACAATATGATGTCACTCAAAATAATGGGACGGAACCACCTTTCCGGAACGAGTACTGGAATACATTCGAAGATGGGATCTATGTGGATATCGTTTCCGGGAAGCCTCTTTTCAGTTCCAAAGACAAGTATGATGCCGGTTGTGGATGGCCAAGCTTCACCAAACCGATCAATGATGAGGAAATTTCAGAAAAGGAAGATCGAAGTCACTTTATGGTACGTACCGAAGTAAGAAGCAAAGAAGCTGATTCACATCTGGGTCACGTGTTTAATGACGGTCCCGGGCCGACTAAACTTCGTTACTGTATCAATTCCGCCGCTCTCAGGTTCATACCGGTCGAGAAATTGGAGGAAGAAGGGTATGGGACATACAAGAAGTTATTCTAACATAATGAATTGCTGTGAAAGCATTCACATATGTGCTAAAATATACTTCTCATGTTTACAATGAGTTACATATGTGTATATAAAAAATGAATAGGAAGGTGAAAATGATGCTTAAAAAACTTTTTGGTAAAAAAGAAGAAGCACCTAAAACGGTCACTGCCGTCGCGCCATTATCGGGTTCTGTGAAACCCCTTGAAGAGGTACCGGATCCTGTGTTTTCTCAAAAGATGATGGGAGATGGAATTGCCATTGATCCGACAATCGGTAAGGTCGTTTCTCCAGTCGATGGTGAGGTTATGCAGCTCTTCCCTACAAAACATGCCGTTGGAATCAAAGCGAAAAACGGCGCTGAAATTCTCATCCACATCGGACTTGAAACCGTTTCAATGAATGGTGAAGGTTTCGAAGCGCATATTTCAGAAGGTTCAAAAGTAAGTATCGGTGATCCTTTGATTACGTATGACTTAGAATTGGTACGGGAAAAAGCGAAGAGCACGATCACACCAATCATCATCACGAACGGGGATGACATGGGTGACCTATTGAAAAAAGACGTGAATAGCGTTACAGCAGGACAGGAAGACGTGTTTGAGATTTCTGCAAAATAATAAAAAATGGAAGGACCGGCGAAGAAGCCGGTCTTTTTATTTGATGTCAATAGATTTTTTGTTATGAGATCAAACGTCCGATTTCCATTTAATGGTTAATGGCGTAATTAACTTGATAAATGATGAAATTAGATCTGATGGCAAAGTCATATAGGTATGTAGGGTAGGAGTTCAATAAGGAAATAGCCCTAATATAACCACGCTCTTTCATAATAGAGGTTATAACCCTGAAATGACATAACCTGTACAATCCTTCTCCCACTATTTATCGCTCTTCGTCGTCATCCCGCCTGATAAAATGAATTTCATCGCTTCCTCCGATTTAATATCCAGTATTTCAATATCTGTTTTCGGAATTAAGAAGGTCACACCGGCCACCTGAAAAGTTTGAGGAATATAAACGGCTACGTGATCATTTAGTTCATCATGTAACTCTTCCAGGTTTTCAGTCGTAATGAAACCCAAACATTTCATTGAGGTACCGGGCATAGTGACGAGAGCCACTTTTGAGAATGACTTCTTTTCACCGAGGAAAGAATGAATGGTATCTTTGATGACCGAGTAAATTGTTTTGATAAAAGGGATTTTTTGTAGAAGGATATCCACTATCCGTATGATGGTCCCTGTGAAAAATTTAGTTGACAACCATCCAAGAATCGTTAACAGTATGATGGTGGTAAAGAGCCCGATTCCGGGAATGTAGTTTTCATCCAGGTACGGTTTTAGGATATTTCCTAACAACCCATCGAAAAATAAGAACATTTTGTATACAACGTAGGCAACTAGCGCGATTGGAACAATCGTCAGGACCCCGTTAATAAATGATTTGAAAAACCATTTCATACAGCCATATCTCCTGCCTTTTCTATAAACTCTCCTCATTATATAGAAAGATGTTCATGGAGAAAAGGAGTATCTCCGGATTAAATGGGCGAATGCACAAACACTTTCTAGGTGTATGACATAGAGTATAAGGTAAATAAATAAATTCCCTGAGGAGTGATAGGTATGAACTATGGATATGGTTGCTGCGATCCATGTTATCAAGGTGGGTATGCTTATCCGGTTGCTGGATGTGGCGGTAATGGCTTTGCGTTGATCGTTGTTTTATTCATCCTGTTGATTATTATTGGAGCCGTTTGTTACTGCGGACATTAATCTGTGGTTTCGATTCTTTGAAAATAATGATGAAAAAAAGAGCTGCCGATTCGGCAGCTCTTTTTGGATTAGATTTTAAAGCTTGAAATCAACTCTTTCAGTTTTTCAGCTTGTTGGGAAAGCTCTGATGCACTTGCAGTGACTTGTTCCATGGCAGCAGACCCTTCTTCAGAAGCCGCCGCAGTGGTCTCGGTATTAGAAGCGGTGGATTCTGCGATTTCATTTACATGGGCAAATGAAGTGGCCACTTCTTGACTGAGAGAAAGAGTTTCTTGAATATGATCCACCATTTCATCCACTACAACTGTTGTTTTCGTTGTTTGACTTAATATATCTTCAAGTGATGCATTGGTTTCGTTGGTGATCTCTACTCCTGCAATCACTTCTTTTACGCCGTCTGAGTTTTGCTTAATGATGATGTTGACTTCTTCCTGGATACTGTGGACGATTTCCGTCACTCCCTTGGCTGCTTGTCGGGATTGTTCGGCTAGCTTTCTGACTTCATCCGCCACAACTGCAAACCCTCGTCCATGTTCACCAGCCCGTGCTGCTTCAATGGCAGCGTTCAGTGCCAGAAGATTGGTTTGTTCGGCAATGTCCGTAATCGTTCCGATGATGGTGGTGATTTGCGATGAACGCTGACCCAGTGCTTCAACGGTTTCACTCGTGTTGGACATGGTTTCTTCGATACGCATCATCTTAGATGAAGAAGCTTGGACGGTTTTTCCGCCTTTTTCCGCTACGACTCTCATATCACGTGCGGTTTCCCTTACGAGTTCCGCCTGATTGAATAAAAAGCGTGCTGCTTCCTCAAGGCTATTCATTTTCTCTAATGACGATGACATGCGATGGGTGGTCTGTTCGCTTCCCGCGGCAATTTCACTGCTGGTTTCCGCAATGGAAGTGATTGTGCGTGAGGTTTCCTCTGCAGAAGCAAGAAGCTCCTGACTGCTTGCCGACACATTTTCGGCCATTTCAGAAACCTGTTTTACAAGGGTGGCGATCCCGCCAATGAGCTGATTCGTATCAGATGCAAGTCCAGCCAGCTCATCCTTGGATTTGACTTTGATTCGTTTCGTCAAATCCCCGCCTGCATTCGCGATCTCTAAAATGGATGTGCTAATTTTCTTTGTATTGGTTTTAATGGTATGAGATAAAATGATTCCAAAGAAAACCGCTAAAAGAACGGCGAATGCCGCTAATCCGATGGTGACGATCTTAGACATATACACCTGTTGGTTGAGGGAGTCGATCCGGTCATTCAAATCTTTCTCCTGATCAACGACGATCATATCGACATACGAACGAATTCCATCCAGGTACTTCTTACCCACGCCTGTTTCTACGAGCTTGGCCGCCTTTTCGAGACCATCATCTTTTCTGGTTTCGATCACCCGGTCTACAAATTGCATCCAGAAACCGTATTGGGCCTGAATCTTACCCATCTTATCAAGCTGGTCAGGATCATCTTTCAAGAGCTTATTCAAGTCCTCAATCTGACCTTCCACTTCTTTTTGCCCATTTTGATAGGGTGCTAAAAACCCTGTAGCCCCAGTTATGACAAATCCTTGTTCCCCGATTTCGATGTCATTCAATACTTTGGAAAGATCCTTTAACTTCGTATCCACTTTCATATCATAGGTGATCAGCGTGTCGATTTCTTTCTCCAGCTTCATCATATTGAAGTAGGATGTGGCTGAGAGGATTAATAGTACAATCGTTAATAACCCAAATGATAATACCACTTTCCCTCGTATGGTACGAAAATAAGAGAAGACACCGAAGTTGCTTTTCGTTCTCTCTTTCTTTATTTTCTTTCTTTTTGGTGCTTTTGGCCATTTTTCTCTAATCTTTTTCACCGTTTCCCCCTCCTGAAGATAAGCAAAAAGTAGCATCATAGGATGAACTTACCATTATTTTATACATATCGACCTAATATATCTAGTCAATTTCAGTAATTTCTGTCGAATTTTTGAGAATTTTAGTATATTTCAATCATAGAAAGTAGAATCCATATTTTCAGAAAATCGATCTCGAACATCACAATGTGCGAAATTATCCAACGAAAGGTTGTTTTTTTATAAAGAAAGAAAGATTCGGTTTTTCATACATATGAATAAGGTAAGGGAAATCTTGATGAGCATCCAGATTAGCGAATCGAAAGAGAGTACGAATCTGATTCTTTCAGGAGGGTGAACAATGCCTCATTCGCATTTAATAAAGCCATTGATTGGAGAACATTATCCGACGATTGATTATGGGAAGGGTGTTTATTTATATGACACAGAAGGACGTGAATATGTTGATGCCTGTTCTGGAGCGGTGACGGCAAATTTGGGACATGGTATGGAAGATATTCTGCAATCTATCGTGAATCAGGGAAACAAAGTGGCATTTGTCTATCGATCACAGTTCAGTAATCAGCCTGCAGAGGATTTAGCGGCTTTTCTGAATGACAAAACAGGTTATCCATGGACCTTCTTTGTGAATAGTGGATCCGAGGCAGTGGAAACAGCCATCAAGATCGCTATTCAACACTGGCAGGAGCAGGGGAAACCGATGAAAAGAAAGATCTTATCCAGGTGGCTCAGTTATCACGGAATAACATTTGGGGCTTTATCTGCTTCAGGTCACCCTGCAAGAAGGGAACGTTTTGAATCATTTTTAGGTGATTGGCCGACCATCGAGCCACCTTATTGTGCACGCTGTCCATTTGGTAAGACTCACCCTTCTTGCGGTCTGGCATGTGCGTCCCAACTGGATACAATGATTGCAAGGATTGGATCTGACAATGTGGCAGCGTTTATTGCAGAACCGATTATCGGAGCAGCAGGCGGGGCTATCACCCCACCTAGAGGATATTATCAACGAATAAAGGAGATCTGTGATAAACATGACGTATTGTTTATTTCAGACGAAGTGATGACCGGATGCGGCAGGACAGGGAGCTTTCTGGCACTTTCGCAATGGGGAGTCGAAGCTGATATCGTGGCGATCGGGAAAGGCCTTAGCGCAGGATATGCGCCCATTGCAGCGACCCTCATTTCAGAGAAAATCATGGAACCGATTTTACATGGAAGTAAAGTGATCATGAGTGGCCATACATTTAGTGGCAATCCCTTGTCTGCAACTGCTGCACTCGCCGTCCTTAAGCTGATCGATTCTGAAAACATCATTGAAGGCGTCGAACAGAAAGGGACGTATTTAAGAAATCTGCTTGAAAGATACAAAAGTGAATTTTCATTTATTCAAGATATAAGGGGAAGGGGTCTCATGCTCGGAATTGAATTTACCGAACGTGGTGGCGAATTCACTTCGTTTATCGTTCAATCCGGTGTTGATAATGGCATTTTACTATATCCTGCAGCTGCAGGGATAGACGGCAGAAAGGGCTCGGCCATTATGGTAGCACCGCCTTTAAACAGTACGAAAAGGGAGATCGAAGAAATGGCAAAACGGCTGAGGAACACCTTTCAAATGGTTACAGAGAAATGGAAGGTGAAGTAAATGTCCTCCCATCACAATAAAATGAGTGATTATGAAGAAATTCGGCATTTTTTTCAAAATGAAATGACACTGATGTTCGGCGGTTTTGGAGGAGTCGGATCTCCTCCTACCATTATAAATCATTTGTTGAAATGGGGTGTGAAGGACCTTACGATCATTGGAAACGACACAGGATTTCCACATATCGGAATTGGACAATTAGTGGCACAGAATCGAGTGAAGAAAGTGATCGCCTCCCATATCGGCTCGAATCCGATCGCGGGAAGGTTAATGAGTGAGGGGAAGCTTGAAGTTGAATTCTCCCCACAAGGTATATTGGCTGAGAGGATCAGGGCAGGTGGAGTGGGCCTGAAAGGAATTGTAAGCGATATTGGGGTTGATGATCCATATTTGAATAAAGGGAAGACCTTCCTTGAAATGGATGGAAGTCGTTATGTATTCGAAAGCGCACTGGTTGCTGAAGTTGGCATCGTTTACGCAAGAAAAGCGGATACCTTTGGAAACCTCATTTATGATAAGAGCGCAAGGAATACAAATCCGCTCATCGCGATGGCTTCTGACGTTACGATTGTTGAGGCTCTTGAAATCGTAAATTATGGGGAGTTGGATCCAGAAGAAATTGTTACGTCAGGTGTATTTGTGGATCATATCGTTTTGTCTAAAGGAGTCGATTGGAAATGGGCCTGGGAAACGAATTAAAGGATAAGATGGCCATGCGAGCAGCAAAGGAAGTCAAAGAAAATATGATTGTCAATTTAGGGATCGGCATACCGTCCCTCGTCCCCAATCACCTCCCCCCGGAATTCCCTGTCGTATTTCAATCTGAGAATGGAATTATAGGCATCGGACCTGCGCCAGTGACAGGTGCTGAAGATGAAAATTTATGTAATGCAGGAGGATTCCCTGTCTCACTGATGGATGGGGGATGCTACACAGACAGCTCCATTGCCTTTGCCATGATACGTCGGGGCAAAATCGATTTGACCATACTTGGATCACTGCAGGTAAGTGAGAAGGGGGACCTCGCAAATTGGATCATACCGGGTAAAAAAGTTCCTGGTATGGGGGGCGCGACGGAACTTGCCTCGAAAGCCAAGAAGGTCATTGTACTGATGACGCATTTGGACAAACAAGGCGGTAGCAAAGTGGTAAGGGAATGTACCCTGCCTTTAACAGCGGGCCGCTGTGTTTCGATGATCATCACCGATCGAGCTGTATTCACCATTAAAGAAAATCAATTATTCCTGATTGAGATTTTTCATCCATTCACGATTAAGGATATAGAGGAGTCAACAGAAGCCCGTTTCAGCTTGAGCCCTGAGATCAGATATATAAGGTAGGGGAGGAAAACTAATGGAGACCCATCGTCTCATCAAAGAAATAATTGAAGATAAAAAGAAGCGGACAATCAAGCTTCTGCAAAGGCTAGTCCAGGAGGATAGCGTCAGGGGGAATGAGTCAAAGGCGCAGGCCATCATCATTGAAAAGTGCAGGAAGCTTGGGCTGGAGCTTGATATATGGGAGATAAGTGAAAATGATATAAAACATCATCCGTTTTATCGATGTGATCGAAAAGATTTTAAAGGAAATCCAAATGTAGTCGGAGTCCTGAAAGGAACCGGGGGAGGAAGGAGCCTCCTTTTAAACGGACATATCGATGTTGTACCTGAAGGGGATAGGAAGGGCTGGGTCCATGATCCTTATAGCGGGATCATCGAGAATGGGAAGCTATACGGCCGGGGGGCTACGGATATGAAAGGCGGGTCCGCAGCGTTGCTGCTTGCCATTGAAGTCGTAAAGGAACTCGATACCCCTTTAAAAGGGGATATCATCTTTCAAAGTGTCATCGAGGAGGAGAGTGGTGGAACAGGGACCTTAGCTGCGTTATTAAGGGGCTATAAAGCGGATGCTGCCATCATTCCCGAACCGACAAATATGAAGATTTTCCCCAAACAGCAAGGATCCATGTGGTTTCGTTTAAGGGTTAAGGGGAAATCTGCCCATGGGGGAACCAGGTATGAGGGGATAAATGCAATAGATAAAGCATATACGGTCGTTCAGGCTCTTCAAAAACTGGAAAAACAACGTAACGACAGAGTCGATGATCCATTATATAGCAATATCCCGATTCCATTACCAGTGAATATCGGTAGGATAGAGAGTGGGAAATGGCCATCTTCAGTCCCGGATATGGCTGTCATAGAAGGAAGGATCGGAGTCGGTCCTTGGGAAACAATGAGGGATGTAGAAGAAGAATTTCTATCAACGGTATCCAACCTGAAGACAGTTGATCCCTGGTTTCTGGAGCATCCTGTTGAGGTAGAATGGTTTGGAGGACGTTGGCAGCCCGGAAATCTTCCAAGTGACCATGAACTGGTCAATACCCTGTCAGCGCATGCCAAACAGGTGATGGGAGCGGTTCCTGTCATTGAAGCCTCGCCATGGGGAACGGATGGCGGTATTTTATCACAAGGTGGAGATATACCTGTAGTCATTTTCGGGCCGGGAACAACAGAAGTCGCACACGATGCAAACGAATACATTGAATTAGAGAGGCTGTATCAAACTGCCGAAATACTGGCACTCTTTATGATGGATTGGTGTAATCAATCGAGATAATTGATTGCAATTTTGGGTAAAGGGTAATAGGTTGCCTATAGTACTCTTCGCTTCTCCTAAAGGTACTTCCACCATTATAAGCTGTTTTGTAGATATCGCATCGGGAAGGAACAACTCACATGACATTTGAGGTTGTTCCCTTTTTATGGTTGTTTGTTTCATAACTTATCTCATCTGCTCATATGTTTGTTAAAAAGGGGCTTGCAGAATGCAAATATACGAGTATATTAAACAACCTAAACTCGAAGCGACTGTTTACAAAGACAGTTACAATCGCAGACTCAGGGTGGATGGGTTCAACGGCAACGTAGCCAGGCTTTGGGAATACGTGATGGATGAGGCAGTTACTCATCGATTTGAAAAGATCTTGGTGAAGGCAAGGTTCAATCAGGTCTCTTATCTACTGGAAAAGGGGTTTGTTCTGGAAGGGGGAGTAAACGGTTACTTTAGTGGGGACCGGGCTTTCTTTATGAGTGGATTTCTGACAGATGAAAGAAGGAATAGCTCTTATTGGAAAGAAGAAGATGATATTCTCAGAGCCGTTCAAAAACTTGATAAAAAAGAAGTGGATGTGACTGGATCGATTACTCTTGCAAGCGTTGATCATGCTCACGAATTAGCGGATCTGTATCAGGAGGTGTTCAAGCTTTATCCCGTCCCCTTGCATGATCCCGACTATGTGAAAGAATCCATGAAAAATGGGACAATCTTTGTGTGCATCGAAGAGAATGGCAAGATTATCAGTGCCGCCTCAGCAGAGGTATCAGCATCCAATCAAAATGCCGAACTGACAGATTGTGCGACAAGGCCTTCCCATCGAAAGGGAGGATACATGAAGCACTTATTACGTAGATTGGAAAACGAATTAATACAACAAAATATTTTTTGTGCCTATACCATTGCAAGGGCGCTTTCATTTGGCATGAATGCAGCCTTTCATCAGCTCGGATACAGGTACAGAGGAAGGTTGGCGAATAACTGCATCATCTTTGACAAAATGGAAGACATGAATCTCTGGGAAAGGGATTTAAGTGAACTGTAACGGTGCCTAAAGAGATCTAATCGTCATGCAGAGGGGGTTCTAAAGCGGACCAATTTAGTCTGGTGGAAACAAACTTTTTGAAAGTTGGTGGAGTAGATGAAAATGAATCTCTATAAACCAAAGAGGGATTGGAAGGATATTGAGCTCTGGAAAGATGTCACAGATGAACAATGGAATAATTGGTTATGGCAGCTTACGAACACAATCAGAACTCTTGATGACTTGAAGAAAGTGGTGAATCTGACTCCAGAGGAAGAAGAAGGCGTCAGAATTTCAACCAAGACCATTCCGTTGAATATTACCCCGTATTATGCATGGCTCATGAATGAGGACGATCCGCGCTGTCCGATCAGGATGCAGTCCGTACCGATCGGAGAGGAAATCCATAAAACGAAGTATGACTTAGAGGATCCATTACATGAAGATGAAGATTCACCCGTTCCCGGATTGACACACCGGTACCCTGACAGAGTGTTGTTTCTTGTCACCAATCAATGCTCGATGTATTGCCGTTACTGCACTAGAAGAAGATTCTCGGGACAGATCGGGATGGGAGTTCCCAAGAAACAGCTTGATGCAGCCATTGACTATATCAGGGAGACACCGGCGGTAAGGGATGTACTGCTTTCTGGTGGGGATGGTCTTTTGATCAATGATCAGATTCTTGAGTATATTTTAAAGAACCTTAGGGACATCCCCCATGTCGAAATCATTCGGATTGGAACAAGAGCACCCGTCGTCTTCCCGCAGCGGATCACGGAAAACCTTTGTAATATCTTAAAAAAGTATCATCCGGTATGGTTAAATACCCACTTTAATACATCGATTGAAATAACCGAAGAATCCAAGAAGGCTTGTGAGATGCTTGTGGATGCAGGGGTCCCCGTCGGAAACCAGGCAGTGATCCTGGCAGGCATCAACGACAGTGTCCCGATCATGAAAAAACTTATGCACGACCTGGTCAAGATTCGAGTGCGCCCATATTATATTTATCAATGTGATTTATCTGAAGGAATAGGTCATTTCAGGGCACCTGTCAGTAAGGGACTCGAAATCATAGAAGGGTTGAGGGGGCACACATCTGGTTACGCTGTTCCAACCTTTGTACTGGACGCTCCTGGAGGGGGAGGGAAGATTTCCCTTCAACCCAATTATCTCATTTCGCAAAGTGCGTCGAAGGTGGTTGTCCGTAATTTTGAAGGAGTCATTTCCACTTATCCGGAACCGGAGGAATACGTCGCAGGAAGGGCGGATGAGTACTTCAAGGAAGTGTATCATGATGAAGAAATCAAAGAACCGACCATAGGAATTGCCGGATTGATGAACCAGACCCATTCATCACTTACACCAGCAGGACTTAAACGCCTGGAGCGCCGCAAGGAATATCAAGAGAATCCAGATCACAATTCCCTTAAGGACTTCCGGGGAAAAAGGGATCAGTTGAAGGAAAAGAAACATAAAGCGATGCTTTCAAAAATGAATGAAGATAAAAAAGATGAAAAGGAAGGAAAGATCAATGGTTAGTCATAAAGCATGCGAATGGTGCGAAGAGAACTCGGCACACGCACATCTGACCAGTGTGTACTGGGAACTGCCAGATGGCTCACGTGCGATTCAGATTGCAGATGTACCGGGCATGAGCTGCAGTCATTGTGGAATGGAGTACCAGGAAGAATCCGTCATCAATGAGATTGAAGATCAACTGATGCTGATTGATACCAGATTGATAGACAAAGTGATTCCCTATAAAGAATTAATGAACCTTCCCCGCTTGTTAAAGAAAAATTATTTTCGTTTTTAAATGGTGCAATACTGGGTATGCTTCCATTCATGGCAAATACTTTACGAATTCTTTATCTTCCGCTATCCTTTAAAAAAGAAACAAAAAGGGCAGGTGGAAGAGATGAGAAAATCCTTTTATCATTACTTAATGAAATTTAGGCAACCTACTGCCAAGGATGATATTACCCAATTCGCAAATTCAGCTTATGATGATCACAGTTTCCCTAAACAATCAGAGCAGTATCACGAAATCAGCTCTTACCTGGAAATGAATGGTCATTACCTCGAAAGCATGTCCATTTTCGACAGTGCATGGGACCATTATCAATTAGAAGAAAAAGATTAATCTAAATACCCTAAGCCATCGGACTGACATTTGTACCTCACAAACGTCGGTCCTTTTTAATCAACCAGCACTTTCCTTTGAGAGGTGAAAAGCATAAACTGTCTTGGATAAACCTTATCTTAAGCTATTTGACTCTTTTATGGCCATAACATGAAAATATTTCTTACCCGAAAGAAAAGGTAGTCAGGGATTTCGTGTATACCGTTATGATTGTTATTGCATATCATATAAAAAAGGCGATTAAGGGTGAGGGGAGAATGAAGAAACGAAAAGAGCCTAGATTCAGAGTTGGGGAAACAGTAGTCGTTACAATCTATGGTACTGTAGGAAAGATTACCGATATTAAAAAGCTTGACGGAGAGTTTTTATATGAGGTTAACGAAAGTGAAGGATTATTCAAGGAGAAGGCATTGGAACTGCTGGATTCTTATGATGGATACATTTTTGAACAGGAACAGATCGATATTGAATATAAATTTCTGTTTGGCGATCTTGTGATTGTGAAGGGATATGAAGAGGATCTCTTTAAAGTAGTCGGTTTCAGGACAGAAATATGGCGGTATAAGGATGATGCCTGGGAAGACGTTATCTATGAATTGATGAGGATCACTGATGGAGAATGGCTCGAGGCAGATGAAGATGAAATTACCCTTGTTGCAGATGAAGAGCAGGCAGAAGCATTTATAAAGAAGTATGGGTTCGTCTTCCCACAAAAAAAGGAAGGGAAATCCAAAGGGCTCCATTCACCTGCGCACCCGAAGCCAACCTGGATCGATCAGCTACTCGATCATTACAATGATTATAAAACACTTTATCTCCTATTTCAGGATAGTAAATACAAGAATAAGATGGATTATGTGTTAGAACAGTTGAAAAACCACACTAACTCACAATCTATCGTTAAAGAGAAGGAATAAGCCACATAATATAAAGAAAAACAGGAACGCTTATAACCAAGAAGGACAGAAGGATGACACGAAGGATCCATTGCATGCCCGAAACCATCATCCCTTCACCGTTTTCAAGATCTTTTAACATTGATTTCGTTTTTTGGGCAATCGTATGTAACATATTATCGCTCCTCTTCCTTTGATGATAAAGTCTATGCTTGTCTTTAAAGTCTTATGAAAACTTTTTTCTCCTGGCATAACCGGGAGCGTAGTGTCATAAATTGAGAATCAAAGGGGGCGATCACATGCGGGAGATAGAAGTGTTTATCGACACCGAGGAAATTGCAGAGTTCTTTATGAAAGAACTCATTCAAAGAGGATATGTACCGTCAGAAGATGAGCTGGAAGAAATAGCGGATATCACATTCGAGTATCTGATTGCCAAATGTATCATTGATGAAGAATGGGAAGATGACGTATAGTCTTTTCAACCATCGATATGGAATTCATAAAGTCTGGAACGACCATTCATATAACAGGGATTAACTCTTATATGTCTCTCATGCCTTCTTATTGAAGCATGGAGGCATTTTATTTTGAGTTAATCCCTCGTTAGATTAACCAGGATAGTAGTACGCGTCTTCCATTTACGGGTCATAGAGAAATGCTGGGGGGTGACCATAGAGAGAAGGGGTGTCATCACATCAACAGTTTGATCACTAAACCAATCCTGCGATGAGAAGTGTATTGCAGGCTCGTTCTCCCATGCAGACGTTAAAATAGGGCTGAATAGACGATTTTTCTTCTCTTCTTTCGAATAAAGATGCGGCCAATAATCAACACGGGATCCGGTGTGAGGATGGCGGCTGGAAAATGTAGTTGCAGTAGGCAAGATGCTGGGACGGAATAAAATACTATATAACCTCTTACCTAACAATATCCTGCGATCCACTTTTTCAAAGTGGGAAACAGAAAGTCCGGCAAGGGAATAGGGAAGGTACTTTCCATAAGGAAAGAGTATGGAAGTGAACTCCAGACGATCCTGCAAAAAGAATTTCCACCTATCGATGCCGATATTCAAATTCGGGTCTGATAAGATCCGCTTTTGAATCATGTGCTGCTCATTCATAATAAGGGCAATGGTCATTACGTGTTGATTCCCTGTTTTAATAAATTCGTCCCACATCTTATGCATGAATACTGAAACATTGAATTTTTTTAAGAGGTGAAAAGGAGGTTCCCGGGTTAATTTCCAATTTTCATACAATAACAACTGTGGATATGCGTCGTTGAAGATGGCTGCATTGCATCTTTCAAGAAAAGAGAATAGGGATCGGTGTTCACCTGCACCTAATACATGGGAAAATAAAGGGCTCCGGAGATCTGTCATATGATAACCGGCATTCCTGGATACCATATGGGCTAGAAAGGCCCAGTGAAGTTCAGGATGCTTCTTGAAAAAATCGAGATAGAAAGAGGTTCTTGTCAGATTATTAACATTCCCTTTTTTTACTTTGTTGGTAATTTCCTTATATAATGACTGATCACCAGGGAAGTAAACCTTTGGAAACGGTTCCTCCTTCATCTGCTCGTATAACCGGCTAATCTCATGTTTGTCAAGAAGTGGTGATGAATGATCTTGATTCCCTTTTTTAAATAGGTTTAAAATCTTCAGAAACGGTGAATAACCCAAGTGATCCCGCCTCTCAATATATAGTGAAAAATATTTACCTATGATGAAACTAATTTCAAAATAATTCGTATATATTAATACGATATTCCATGAAACATTCTTGGGAGGTTAGCTTATGTTGAAGAAGATTATTAAAAGTTTAATAAGATCCCCGAGGCATCATCACTACAGTTCCAGTGACTCCTGGAAAAAGTATAAATCATCAAAACATAAACATTTTGGACATCACCACTATAAAAAGCATAAGAGTAAAAGCTTTTTCTCCAGTTTCTTTAGCAGCTGACAGGGAGATGAAGCATAGATGATCACCACGCTTTTTCAGAGGTTGATTAATGCATTTGAATACACCTGGAAACCAGGTACCATCATCGATGGGTTTCAAATCAACCATTTGGTGGGAAAGGGTAGTTATGGCACAACCTACTCGGTTACACTTCAAAATGGTGAAGAAGCGATTTTGAAACGAATACGCCCTTACAAAAAGTTATTTAGCGATCACGTCCAATATGTCCGAAATGAAAGGGATGCACTAGAAACTTTATCTCATCCAAGCTTCCCTGCATTTCTTAGGGCTGGTGAGCATAAGGGGATTCCATATCTTTTAATGGAGAAGATGAATGGTCGGACCTTTGAGGAATTGATATTTCAGGAAGGAAAAAAGTATTCAGAGGAAGAATCCTTACTAATCGTTTTACAGTTAGTGAAATTAGTGGACTGCATTCATCATAAAGGGTATGTACACCGGGATTTAAGAATTCCGAATATCCTGCTTGGTGATAGTGGCCTGCAAATCATCGATTTTGGTCTCGCATGTGAAATGTCCTCAGGGTCGGAAAGCCTTGAGAAGCATAGGGATCATATGAGGGAAAAGTCGAAGAAAAGTGATTTTTACGCAATCGGTCATTTCCTGTTATTTTTACTATATTCATCTTATGAGTCAAGATGTAATAAGGAAAAAAGCTGGGAAGAGGAGCTAGCGATTCATCAGGCTACAAAAGGTGTGCTAAGGAGGCTTCTGCAGATTGAAGAAGAATATCATGAGGGTTCCGAGCTTATAGAGGATTTAAAAAGGGTGCTCGGCAGATTAAAAGCACGATAAACGAGGAGGATGTAATATGTCATTTTTTAATAAAGTTTTTGCTTCAATTGGAATTGGAGCTGCGACGGTCGATACTAAATTGGAGAAGTCAAGCTATGAGGCTGGAGAAACGGTCAACGGGGTTGTGGAGATTACAGGGGGAAGCACGGAACAGAGTATAGACGCCATCTATCTTACTCTCTTCGCTACATATATACGAGAATCCGATGATAAAAAATTTACAGATTATGCCCCAATTCAAAAGGTACAAATCTCAAATCCATTCACTGTGTTGGAGCAGGAGAAAAAAGAGTTCCCTTTTACGTTCGTATTACCTTTTGAAACCCCGATTACTTATGGCAATACGAGGGTTTGGGTAGCTACAGGGGTCGATATTAAAAATGCTGTCGATCCAAAAGATAAAGATTATATTGAGATTGTACCGAACTCGTTGACTAACTCCATCCTGACTGCCGTCCAGGACCTTGGCTTCAGAATTCGAGAAGTGGAATGTGAAGAAGCACCGCGCAGGTACAGGGGGAGATATCCATTCATCCAGGAATTTGAATTTGTGCCTGTCAATGGTCCCTATCAGCGTAAATTGGATGAACTTGAAGTCATGTTCCTGAATCAAACTGAAGACCAGGTTGAATTGCTTTTGGAAGTCGACAGACGTGCACGGGGCTTGGGTGGATTCCTGACTGAGGCTCTCGAGATGGATGAATCCATGGTCAAGATGACAATCAAATCCTCAGATGTTTTACAACTGGCTTCAAAACTGCAGCACGCTATAGATAAATTTGCATAATGGTAACATTCGACAAAGGTTCCTATGATTCTTTGAAGGATTCGACAGAGTGTTTGTGTAATAGTATGAGTACAACATATTGATGGAGGGGTACTCATGCCTTTACTTGAAAAAATCATTCGTCCTAAGCTCTTGAGATCGACATATGACATGACTATATTCCAAACCCCGAATTACGGGGAGGATAAAGGTTACGAAGAGGTGTATCGAATCTCTATAGAAGCAAATAATCATGATGAAGCCCTGTATCAAACCTTCAGAACGTTTAATGTACCGGATTTGGTACCAAAGGATTATGAGGGCAGGTATATCGCTACACGTGACATCGTCTTTATAGATGAGGGACGGAGGGGGCATTTCTATTACCGTCTGCAGCCAAATGGATGGAAGAGAGTGAATCGGATCGTCATCCATTAAATAAACCGAAACTTACTAAAAAGGAAAGAATCTCCCTTAGGGAGAATTCTTTCCTTTTGTTATGATTTTTTACAAATTGTGCCCCGGACCGTTTTTTCTGTTTCGCCCTGTGTTCTCTTTCCCGTGTGCATTATGCTCGGCATCTAATGCTTCTTTAGGGATATGATTATTTTTCTTAGGGGCATTAATTCTGTTTCGATGTTTTTTTCCCATTTCTGGATCCCCCTCTTTTATGACTTAAGTTTTTCTGTTCTTGAAGAGTTAGGCTGGGTCCCGGATCGCGTAGAAGGGTTAGTTTCATTTGCATGCTGTACCGCTTGTTTCAGCTTCTTGCTCATTTTTTCTTTAGACATGATCAATCACTCCTTCTAACTATATTTTGACCTCTCATCAAGCGTTCTATCCATCCATTTACTAGCGTTGCATATGATAAGAAAAAGGATTACAATGGTGTTTCAACACTCTTGTTAGGAGGAATAGGATAGTGAGTATACATATTAATGCAAAAGAAAACGAAATAGCAGAAACGGTACTATTACCTGGTGATCCACTACGGGCGAAATACATTGCCGAAACATTTTTGGAAGATGTGACGTGCTATAATGAAGTCCGAAATATGTTCGGTTATACAGGAACGTATAAGGGAAAAAGAATTTCCGTTCAGGGAACAGGAATGGGTGTTCCATCCATTTCCATCTATATCAATGAATTGATGCAAAGCTACAACGTTCAAAACTTAATCCGTGTCGGTACGTGTGGAGCCATCCAAAAGGATGTGAAAGTACGCGACGTCATTCTTGCCATGACTTCATCGACTGATTCACAAATGAACAGATTAACGTTCAATGGAATCGATTACGCGCCAACAGCCAACTTTGATCTGCTGAAACGTGCATATGATGCAGGAGTTGAGAAAGGTCTTAACCTGAAGGTTGGAAACGTATTCACCGCTGACATGTTCTATAATGATAATGCAGAGCATGAAAAGTGGGCTCAATATGGTATTCTTGCCATAGAAATGGAAACGTCCGCCCTTTATACGTTAGCAGCCAAATATGGCCGTAATGCACTATCCGTCCTCACTGTCAGTGACCATATCCTGACAGGTGAAGAAACGACTTCGGAAGAGCGTCAAACCACTTTTAATGAAATGATCGAAGTGGCCCTGGAAGCAGCCATTCAGGAGTAATCCATAACTGTAAGATCGTAGAAACTGCTGATAATCCTTTAATGGATTATCGGCAGTTTTTTATTTTTGTGAAGTTTCTCCTGCTTACATCTAGCCTTTTACATGGTAAGATGGAGGATGGAACCATTTTAGAGAAACTAGGTGAAAGTATGAAAAAGATCATCTTCGTAACTGCTGCCTCTCTGGTGATGTTATCAGGGTGCTCGCAAGTACAAGAGTGGTCAGACGATTTATTTGGCCAAAAACAGCAAGAGAAACAGAAAGAACCAGAGGTCCAGACACCGGATGAAGAGCAGGATGAACAAGCAGCACCGGAACAACCACCTGAAGAAAGTGTTCCTGAAGAACTGCAGTTGGAATCCCAATTCTTCAATGATGTAAAGGTTGTGGATGGGAAGCAGGTCATTCAGAACCCAGCCAATTTATTAGCACTTGTGAATAAAGAATACGCGTTAGACGAATACAAACCTGCTGATTTAGTCCGACCAAACGTGCCTTTCGTATTCGGAAATCAGGAACTCGAAAAGGCACATCTGCGCAAAGAAGCCGCACAGCACCTTGAGAAAATGTTCGCTGATGCAAAAGCGCAAGGTGTTTTTTTGACTGCCATTTCTGGTTACCGTTCCTACGAGTACCAAAAAATGCTCCTTGAAAGGGAGATCGCACAATATGGTGAAGAAAAAGCGGTCATGGCCGTAGCACCGCCTGGGCAAAGTGAGCACCAATCGGGATTAGCAATGGATATTTCTAGTGAAAGCAACCAATTTCAAGTGAATATTGAGTTCGCGGAAACGAAAGAAGGAAAGTGGCTTGCTGAGAACGCGTATAAATACGGTTTCATCCTTCGCTATCCTGAGGATAAGGTTGCCATTACTCAATATCAATTTGAGCCTTGGCATTTTAGATATGTCGGCGGCGACGCTTCGAAAGTGATTCATGAAAACGATTGGACACTGGAAGAGTACTTTCAAAATGTAAAGAAAATCTAATGAAAAGGGTCAGGGCCACAGGTACCTGACCTTTTTGGGTTGTAGTTAAGAAGAAAAATCCCCTCATGTACAACTCTTGGCCGACTCCTTGCGCCCTTTGTTCTGAATTCATGTAACCCCACATAAAACAATAATAGGGCTGTCCAATTTGAAGCGGGTGGGTGGAGTTTATGATGAGGGTGTTCAGCATCATTGTTGTAGGAAGTGTTTTTGTTGGAATAGGCATCAATTTATTCTTCGTCCCTCATCATTTCCTGGACGGAGGCATGATCGGAATCGGCCTAATTGCCCATTATTGGTTTGGCTTTAAACCGGGACTTACCATAATCCTACTAAGTGTGCCACTCTATTTCCTGGCTTTCCTGAAAGACCGAGCTCTTTTTTACAATAGTATTCACGGTCTCTGGCTGTCCTCCTTGATGATCGACTTTTTTTATCAATGGCATACGGCCGTCGATTTCCCCCCGCTCATAAGTGCGTTTTTTGGCGGCACGTTTGTCGGGATCGGGATTGGTCTTATGCTGAGGGGGAATTCTGCCACAGGTGGATCAGACTTATTGGCGCAGTTGATTGGGAAAAGTTTCGGCTTGAATGTGGGCAAATTGATCTTTGTTTTCGATAGTATCGTTCTTTTGGTTGGTTTTCCGGTCATTGGGACCGAGGCATTTCTTTATTCTTTACTGGCTGTCAGCACAGTAGGTTTTTTTACAACGATTTTGACACATCATAATGGGGACGATGGATTTTCCTTTCACTAAGCTGGAAAAGCTGATAGAATGAAGAAGCTATGAGCTTAAGATTGCTCAGTGGCATGTTTCATGATATTCTAAACGAAAATTTACAGGAGTTACATAGCAACGAAAGTGGTGGAAGCTTTGGAACAAGATAAGACAGAACAATCTCAACAGGAAACGCATTCAAGTTTCATAAAAATGAAAAAATTCAAATTTGTCATGCTCCTCTTTTTCCTTGTTTTCCTAACAGCAGGGATTACTACGTTCGCACTGGCGTTTGGCGATGAAAAAGCGGTCAACGTCGGAGTTACGGAACGTTCGGAGTTTCAAAAACTCTATGAAGCCTATGACAAATTAAATGAGAATTATTACAAAGATCTTGATGAGGATACTCTGGTCAACGGAGCGATCAACGGCATGATTGACAGTGTCGGAGACCCGTTTTCTGATTACATGAATGAGGAAGAAGCGAAAAAATTTGAGGAAAGCATCTCTTCTTCGTTCGAAGGGATCGGAGCGGAGATTCAGGAAAAGGAAGGCTATATTTCCATTGTTTCTCCCATTAAAGGTTCTCCAGCAGAAAAAGCCGGTTTGCAGCCTAACGATATCGTCACAAAGGTAGATGACAAAAGCATTCAGGGTATGTCAGTGACAGATGCGGTCCTTCTTATCAGGGGAGAAAAAGGCACAAAGGTAACGCTTACCATTCAACGCCCGGGTCAGGATAAGCCGATGGAAGTGACCATCACCAGGGATGAGATCCCGATTGAAACGGTATATGCAGAGATGAAGGATAATGGTGTGGCAGAAATCCAGATCACCAGTTTTTCCGAAAATACGTACAAAGAACTGACAGAAGCTCTTAATGAAATGAACGATAAAGGTATGAAGAAACTTGTTCTCGACCTTAGACAAAACCCAGGTGGTCTGTTGGATCAAGCGGTCAAGATTTCAAACCTTTTTGTTCCCGAAGGAGAAGTATTATTCCAGGTGGAAGACAGTAAAGGTAAAGTTGAGAAGTATGTTTCAGAATCAGGTCAAAAGGTAGACGTTCCAACAGCCGTTCTTGTTGATGAAGGTAGTGCGAGTGCCGCTGAGATTCTTTCAGCTGCTGTGAGCGAATCCAATGATATTCCTCTCATTGGAACGAAGACATTCGGAAAGGGGACTGTCCAAACGGCTGAGACGTTCAAAGATGGATCGAACATGAAATTCACGACAGCTAAATGGCTCACACCTAAGGGTAACTGGATTCATGAGAAGGGAATCAAACCGGATGTGGAAGTAAAACAGCCCGATTATGCACAGCTTCCTTATATCAATCCCGATAAGGAAATGAAAGAAGAAGATTTATCCGACGGGGTTAAAACAGCTGAGCAAATGCTAAAAGCATTGGATATTGAACCTGGAAAAGTAGACGGTTATTACGATGAAGAAACAACGAAAGCTGTTAAAGACTTCCAAGGGAATAATGATCTTGAAGTAACGGGTACACTAAATGGGGAAACCATCCTGAAGCTTATGACTGACCTTAGAGAAAAGCTGAAAGAAAACGATCCCCAATTGAAAAAAGCAATTGAAGTTTTAAATAAGCAACAATAAAAAAAGATCCCAGGTAATTCAACCTGGGATTTTTTTTTATATCATGTCTGAGAGCTCAATTGGACGCGGATACCTCGTATAGAAAAAGCATTCGTTACCAACAATGAAAGTATATATGAGGTGATGATATGAAAAAGATAGTGTTACTCCTTGCCATCATGCTTTCTTCCCTTGTTGTAATAAGCTGCTCTCCTTTTTGGAAAGATGGTGGTCTACCGGTAAGGGATCAAGGTCCGTCCCCTGAAAGCCTTTTAAGTGATAAGGGTGAAACCTTTCCTATTGAGATGAAGGATCCGATTAATTTCCTGTTGATCGGTTCTGATCAGCGCCAGAATGAAGCATCTCGTGCTGATGTCATGATGGTGGCACAATACACTCCCCAATCATCAACGATGAAGCTGGTATCCATCATGAGGGATACTTTCGTAGATATCCCCGGATATGAGAAGAGTAAAATCAATCATGCCTATTCATGGGGAGGAAAAGAACTGCTGGCTGAAACGATACAACAAAACTTCGACTTGAAGATTCATCATACTGTAAAGATTGATTTTCAACATTTCACCAATATGATGGATCTTGTATTTCCAAAAGGAATCGGGGTTACGATAACCCAGCCGATGATCAATCACTGGAAATGGGAGAAAGAACCCGGGAAAGCAGTGTTGAAAGGAGAGGAAATCCTGCAGTATGTAAGGTTCAGGGGAGATGGTGACAACGATTTCGGACGTGTGGAAAGACAGCAGGAAATCATTCAACTGGCTGAAAAGAATCTCATGGAAGATATCCAATCGGGTGAAGGGGTTACGACCGTCATTTCCTTAATCAGAGAAGGACTGGATAACGTTGAAACCTCTACTTCAACAAGCGAGGTAATAAAATACGGAATGTCTGTCTTGTTAAATCCTATAGATAATGTGGAAACCCTTCGAATCCCTGTAGAAGGAAGCTTCACGGATCTTTCGACATCACACGCAGGATTAGTTCTGGATATGAATGAACAAAAGAATCGAGAAGCCATTAGGGAATTTCTCAGTTCCAATCACCAAGAATGAAATTCAGAAGAATCAAGGTCAAGGAAGATTTCAATCTTCTTCATTTTTCTAATGATCAAATCATGAAGATAGTTCTTATACTTCTGGTCTTCCGCCTGATCATGTTCCAAATGAAGGATCTTTAAATGCTCGAGATGTTCCTTTAATGTTCGTTCATCACTGTCAGAGCCACCAGACTGAACTTTGCGGAGAATGACATCGACCAGCTTATCATGTGTTGCTTCAATTGTTTTTGTTCCTTGCCGTGCATAGATGGCACCGTATCTCAAATCCCCTCTGGTGACAATAGAAGTATAGGGAACATATCTTGGATCATAATCGATGATAAGGACTTGAAATCGTTTAAGACTCATGAGCGGGTGGGTCCTTTCAGGGAAAATGAAGTCTTCTGTTCTATATCGTAAATATTTAGGCAGCAGGTGTTGCAGTTTATTGTCAACATCTGCTTTATCCAAAAACTCTTCATCGGTCAACCCTTTCAGATCAATGGATCCATCATCGAATTGCATGACACCGATGATGATGCATCCTCCTCCTGTATTGGAAATCGCCAGGATATGTTTCGCCATCTTGGTGAATTCGATCCAATCAGATTTAAAGTCCACATAATCCGTCTCACCGGTGTTATGAAGCAATAGATCCTTCAATGTTTCATGAGAAGGATTCTTCAGGAAATCTCTTAACTTTAACGGAACAATCTTCTCATAATCCATGTTCTTCCCACCTTTTGATGAATCATCACGAAACTCTTTCTTCCAAACGGTTTATTCAACGGTAAGCTTGCACTGATATTACATATTACATTCTATGCGTGGATAGAGAGGGATAACGCTCTTTAGACGAATAATTCTTGTGAATAGGTTGATGTTTTAATGGTCATGTCCGTTGTGTTCTAATTAACTTTCTAATAGAATATTGTTAGGAATCTATGGAAAGGAAGATAGCATGAAAAAGGATGTATACATATTATCAGGATTTCTTGGCAGTGGAAAAACGACTTTACTGAAAGAATTATTGCAATCCTTGAAGGATCAAAATAAAAAACCGGCAGTATTGATGAATGAATTAGGTAATGTATCAATCGACAGTGATGCAGTTAATGATGATACAGCGTTAAGGGAGCTTCTGGATGGCTGCATATGTTGTACGATATCGGAAAAATTGGAGTCTCAGCTTCAGGAACTTTTATTGAATGAAGAATTTGATGTTCTGATCATTGAAACGACGGGTGCGGCACATCCGGTTGAAGTGGTCGACTCCATTCTGTCCCCGCTGTTTGCCAATCGATTCGAATTCAGGGGCATCATCACAGTGGTGGATGGTCTGCAGTGGCGAAACAGGGGAGACTTCAGTCCGGCAGTCTTACATTTAATGAGGGAACAAATTCGCCATGCCCAGTACATAGTTGCAAATAAAATGGACTTGCTAACTGAAATGGAGCAGGGAACTTTCTCATATGAGTTACAGCAAATCAATCAGAATGCCAAAGTGTATTTAACGAATTATTCCCGAGTATCTATGGAAGATATCCTCTCTCTTAGGGCAGATCGAGTGGCGGTTTCCCACGAACGGGCCCCCCTCGGTGATCATTTAACTCTGCAGGCGGTCGTCTATACCTTTAGTGGAAAGGTTAATGGAGAAGCCTTTGAGGAATGGGTGAAAGCACAATCTGATACCATTTATAGGATGAAGGGGTATGTACCGCTGCAGGGAAGGAAACACCCAACATTATTTCAGTATTCATATGGGATGCCCCTCTTCATGCCTGGTGAAATGAATTACCCAACCAACTTTGTCATAATTGGAGAAAATTTACATAAAAAAGAAATAATACAGTCATTACAAGAAATCGATTTGATGAAGTAATACACGGGGTGGGGGAATCCTTTTGGTGTTTCTGTTGTTTAGTGTGGAACTCATATTATTTATCACTGGAGTATACGGGTTGAGTATGTATGAAACGAAACTTCAGTTAGTGATATTTACCGGATTAATCGTTATCAGCATCCTATTGTTCATCTGGACGATCGTGTCCTATCAGAGAAAACAGAAAAATAAACAAAGGACGAATGATTGTTGGGACTGCGCCATTTATTCACCTGATTGTCTTCCGACTCTCCGAGGGAATAAATTTGACTGTGATTTACCGGACTGTGACTGTACTCCGGATTGTAGTCCTTAGGGGGGAAATGAAGTGAAAGAATGGATTACACTCTCCTTTATGCCATGTCACAGAATGCAGGAACGATCGATGATCTTATGGGGAAAACAGTTTCCGTTATGCTACAGATGTATGGGGATCCTGTTGGGGATTATCATCGGAATCCCTTTCGCATCAGGGTTAGTCCAATTCTTGTCTGTCGTTCATCTATTATTGGGAGGTATTTTCATAAGTACACTTCTAATGGATGGATTCACTCAAAAATGGGGGTGGAGGCAAAGTACGAACCCCCTTCGATTACTAACCGGGCTACTTTGCGGTTTAGGGTTATCACTGATGATCGTGTTATCCTCTAAATGGGGAGTAAACATCATTATGTTATTAACGAGTTCAAACCATTGACAATATCGGGTAAAATGTTTATGATTTAATAGTTAACTTAGTGAAGTATTTATCGAGTGTAAGAAAGGTCGATTTTTTGTGGGAAAAGAATTGTTCGAGTTAGAAGGATTATTTAGATCCGTTTTTAGAATGATGAAATCAGATATTCGAACCATCTTTGGAGAATTCATTTCTAATGGAGAATTTCGGGTGCTTCAACTTATCAGGGAAAATGGTGCATTGAAATCCTCTGAGATTTCTAAGCGTATGGAAGTATCTGCGAGTCATATTACATCCATTACGGATACATTAGTTGAAAAAGGCTATATCACAAGACAGCGGTCAAGTGAAGATCGTAGAGTCGTAGAGTTGACGCTCACACCTCAAGGGGTGGAAGTGCTGGCACAGTGTGAAGAGAAAAAATCACACTATTTTCAACAGTTATTCCAGACCTTTGATAAAGACGAAATCAACCATTTGATAGAATTGTTTGAGAAACTGTTAAGTTCATCAATACGCAAGTAATCGTTTGTGAAGATACGATCCTTTTATACTTGGAACAAAAGTGTAGTAGGAGTGGAAAAGGGTTGACCATAAAAAGGGTCATCCCTTCTATTATGCTCATTTACTTAAGTTGGTTAATTATTCATACTATAAATATTAAGGGAGACAGAAAATATGGAGCACTTAGAACATCGCAAGAAAGTATTGATCATGATTGCCATCATGTCGGCCATGTTATTCGCAGCATTGAATCAAACCATCGTTGGGACTGCATTGCCCAAGATCATTTCTGAAATTGGAGGTATGGATTATTATAGCTGGGTATTTACCATCTTCATGTTAACCAGTTCGGTAACAGCCATTCTGGTAGGTAAATTATCCGATATGTATGGAAGGAAGCCTTTCATCTTACTTGGAATTGCCGTCTTCATGATAGGTTCTTTCTTGAACGGACTTTCCGCTTCCATTATCCAGTTAATCATTTTCAGAGGTATCCAAGGATTTGGGGCAGGGATGATTATGTCCACGGCATTTACTGCAGTAGGAGACTTATTCTCCCCTCGTGAACGAGGGAAATGGCAGGGGTTAATGAGCAGTGTCTTTGGTTTGGCTAGTGTATTCGGTCCGACACTCGGAGGTTGGATTGTGGATAATGCCGATTGGCACTGGGTCTTCTGGGTATTCCTTCCGGTAGGATTCATCGCATTCGGGATGATATATAAAATGTTCCCTTCTCAGGAGCCAAATAAAGGACTGAAAGTGGATTACTTAGGTTCAGTCATGTTAACCTTGACGATCATTCCATTATTACTCGCTTTTACGTGGGGTGGAAATGATTATGAGTGGGTTTCCCTTCAGATCATAGGATTACTGACAACCTCGGTTGTAGCACTTGTATTATTTATCATTACGGAACAACGGGCAAGTAACCCTGTGCTTCCACTGCAATTATTTAAGAATAAGATCTTTACCCTTTCAAATATTATCGGATTCATTCTCGGAGCAGGAATGTTCGGTGCCATCATGTATATGCCATTCTTTATTCAAGGCGTGATGGGGACTTCCGCCACTAAGTCAGGACTGGTCATGATGCCGATGACATTGAGCATGGTATTCGCAAGTACAATCGGTGGACAAATCATTACAAAGACTGGTAAATATAAGTTTCTTGCCCTGATCGGCTTGTTTGTCATGAGTACGGGGATGATTCTGTTATCCTTCATGGATACAGACACGACCAATGCAAGAGCGTTATTCAATATCATTATAGTGGGGACAGGGCTTGGGCTCAGCTTCCCTGTGTTTACCCTTACTGTTCAAAACGCCGTTCAGCATAAGTTCCTCGGAGTTGCCACGGCAGCTACACAGTTATTCAGACAAATCGGGGGGACAATCGGTGTGGCCATCATGGGAACGGTGATGAATTCTTCCATGACGTCCAAAATGACGGAGAAAATGTCCGCAGTGAAAGATTCACCATTGCTGACAGATCCTAAAACCAGCGGGGTGATGAAGCAGCTCCAAGATCCTCAAAACATCATGAACTCAGGAAAATTAAAAGAGCTTCAATCCACATTACCGAAAGAATTCCAGGGTGTTTATGCCTCCATTTTGGATGGAGTCAGGGAATCTTTAAGCTATGCATTAACGAATGTGTTCTTTATAGGAGCCATCATTCTTCTTGTCGGATTCGTACTAACCTTCTTTATGAAGGAAATACCATTAAGAATGTCGAATAAAGATATGACCGAAGAAGAAAAAGAAACAAAGCTAAAAGAAGCTTCGAATCAATAAAATGAAAAGGGCAGACCCAGATCAGTCGGGGTCTGTCCTTTCGTTCATTTACATAGTGCTTTCTCCAAATTTCTTGAAGGTCATTTCATCTTCAACAAGTCCACAAGCGGCACATTGAACTTTCAATTCCGGTCCGTTGTAAGCCATATGAAATGGGTCGAGTTGTCCTTGTTCATAACTTTGAACGACTTCTCCGGAAGCAGGATCAAGTTTCACACTCTGAGGCACTTGTTGTATAATATTGAATCGAGTGCGATTCGTTTTACATCCAGGGCAACGATACGGTGTAGTCATAGGGATCACCTTTCTTCTTTTTTTCTAGTATGCTTAATAAATCAATTTTTTATGTAAAGGATGTTTGAATATGTCGGATGTATTCATTGATCTGCTGAATTCTTATAGGCAGATATGGAATAACCGTAAATTGACCGAACATGATAATTCGGCGGAACAAGTATTGAAAGAAGCCATCAAACGTGAACTTGAAGATGCGAATAGCCATCCACGGATCCGTAAATCGTGGAAAGATAAATATTATAGTGCTACTAAGAGAGTAGCGGAGTCCGGCATTTCAAATGAACATAAAGTCGGATTGATTGAACTACATATAGAGATTGCTGAACAATTAAATAAAGACTCGATGGAATCCTAATGAGGAAAATTTGAGCATTTCCCTTTCTTGCATACCTGTGTAGGTATATAATGGAGAAAGATTAATTTAAAGGGATGATGCCAATATGCTAGTTCTTCTCTTATTACTGGCCAGTGTATTTTTATATATGATGTACTATCGTTATTTTCCAGTAAGAATAAAACAATGGTTTTCTCAAGAAGTTACGTCCGGATATATTGTAGTGGACGTCAGGGATTATCAAGACTCTTCCAAAGGAGTTTGTGATGATGTTGTTGCCTTGCCCTGTGGGTACATTAGAAGATATTTCAGCGACATTCCTGAAGGACCTCTTCTTGTAATGGGAGGCAATCAAGTCGAGTGTAATGTAGCGGTGAGGCAATTAACACGGTTGGGATTCACTGTAGAAGGGTATTTGATCATCGGTTCTGACAAAAAATGTAATGAATACCTTTCTTTAGGGTGAATCCACCCATTCTTTGAAACGTTTCTGTAATATCCGTTACATTATATAAGCTGTTCAAAACCTGTCAAGAATCATATACCGGTAATAATTAGTTGCTGAATCCAAATCATTCAGCTGTTGGAAATGTAAGTAAATCAAATAAGAATGCTTTTCTCCCTGATAGAATCAGTGGTTACTATAGTACTATAGAAAATTGTCTTTCAAAATAGAACAATTGATTCCCAGTTACCAAGTTCTCCCGTAAATGTAACAAAAACAGGGTGGTATGATGAATGTGCAGCAAAGAAAAACACATTTACCAAGGAGGAATTCATTTTTATGAATAAGAAAATGATGGTTTCAACAGCAACAGCATTAACATTATTAGCAACTCCATTCGCAGCAGGGAAAGCTGACGCTGCAGCACCATGCCCAACACCAGATAAGGTCGTTCAACAAGCGAACGCATTTAAATATAATGGAAATCAAGAAGATCTTAATAAATTTGTACAAGATGTTCTATCAAAATATCAAATCAACGGTCAGAACATTAATGTACAAGAGTTATTGAAGGGGCAGGCTCCAAAAGCAGAAGCGGCTGCACCGGCACCAGCTAAGGAAGCACCAAAGGCGGATGCACCTAAGTCTGAAGCTCCAAAAGCTGAAGCACCGGCACCAGCACCTGCTGCAAATGAGCAGAAGCAACCATCAGAACAAGCTACGGAACAGTCTGGTCAATTAAGCCAGTTCGAACAGCAAGTAGTAGAGTTAACAAACCAAGAGCGTGCAAAACAAGGACTTCCTGCGCTTAAAGTAGATGCAGAACTAAGCAAAGTGGCACGTGAGAAGTCTCGTGATATGCAAGCAAACAACTACTTCTCTCACACAAGCCCTACGTATGGTTCTCCATTCGACATGATGAAGCAGTTTGGCATTGAGTACAGCTCTGCAGGTGAAAACATCGCAATGGGTCAAAAGACTCCTGAAGAAGTGGTACAAGCATGGATGAACAGTGAAGGTCACCGTAAAAACATCATGAGCTCAAACTATACTCACATCGGTGTAGGTTATGTAGAAAACGGTAACTACTGGACTCAACAATTCATCGGTAAATAATTCTTTATGCACCGAAGCAGTCTCTCATTGAGAGACTGCTTTTTTTATTCTTTCATTATTTATGAAATGATATTCTGGATTCTTTTTAAAAGGCTCTTTTCACAAAGATTGTTGCTATTCGCATACAAACTAAGATTTACGATCCTCTGTCAATTAAGTTATGGTGCAGGAGGGTGAAGGGAACTGCTCCGCTTTCCACGGACGTTCGGCCGAGCCTCCTCAGCAAAATGATAACGATATTGGATTATTCATACACTAATTAAGAGCTTACATTTGCATTTCGGCATAATCCTTCTTACTATTGAAATATAACGAGGACGTGGAGTTGAGCTTGATGAAAGAAAAAGTGGTACTAATAACGGGTGGATCAAAAGGGATCGGGCGGAAAACGGTCGAAGAGTTCTCCCGAAAAGGGTACACCGTTATCCTGAACTACAGAAAAAATGATGGATTTGTTGAGAACCTGGTTTCTGACTTAGCCCATCAATATACGAATACCATCATCCCTATAAAAGGGGATATTTCTGTACCGGAAGAATGTGAACAGATGGCCGAAGAAATCTGGAGAAAGGTGGAAAGCGTCGACATCTTAATCCATAACGCAGGTCCATATGTCAAAGAGAGAAAATCATTTGCCGATTACTCTCCGGAAGAATGGAATTACATAGTGAATGGGAATTTAAATAGTGTATTTTACTTATCAAGGTTAGTGATCCCTAAAATGAGGGAAAAGCGATGGGGCAGGATCATCACATTTGGATATGACCGTGTCGAATCAGCACCGGGCTGGATCTATCGTTCTGCGTTCGCGGCGGCAAAGGCTGGCCTTGCTTCCTTCACAAAAACAATTTCAATCGAAGAAGCGCATAATGGGATAACCGCGAATATGGTATGCCCAGGAGATATCGTAGGGGAGTGGAAAGAAAGAGAAATCAGCAGTGCGAAAGAACATCAGGATCCAAACACTCCAATCGGGAGGCCTGGTACAGGGGAGGATCTAGCAAGGGTCATTTCCTTCCTGTGCCAAGAAGAATCTGATTTCATCACAGGTTCCATCATTCCTGTTACAGGAGGCAAGGATGTTCTGGGGAAGGTATTTCATCAATAAAGAGCCACGGCAGTGGATAAGGCCGTGGCTCTTTCATTCAAAAGTTTTCATATTGTTTTCTATACTTTTTCTGTATGAATAGGAGCCTGCCGGACAACGTAATGGCTCCTGCAGTTAAACCTGATGTAAGCCCAAGCCAGTAGCCATAGGGTCCAAAGTCAGTGTAGTTAGCAAGAAAATATCCTAACGGCAGGCCAATCACCCAGTAGGAAATGAGGGCCATCATAAAGGTGATATTCACATCTTTATAACCTCTTAGTGCTCCTTGTACAGGGGCTTGTATCGCATCGGAGAGCTGGAAAAATACGGCATACAATAAGAAATGAGCCGTTAGTTCCAATACATACACATCATCGGAATACAGGAAAGCAATTTCTGAACGGAAAACGAGTAATATTACACCATATATGCCGGCCAAGAGCAAAGCGAAGCCGACACCCATCCAGCTGTAAACCTTTGCATCCCGAAGCCTGTTGGCACCAACCTCAAACCCTACAACGATGGTTAAAGCCATAGAAATGCTAAGCGGGATCATGTAGAGAAACGAAGCGAAATTGATGGCTGCCTGGTGAGCGGCTATGACGAAGGTGTCATAATTGCTCATTAACAAGGTAACAGCCGAAAATATACTTACTTCAAAGAAGATCGATAAGCCTATGGGTACCCCGATTACAAAAAGTTCTTTCCATTTCGAAATGTCAGGCTTGTGCATGGTACCGAAAACATTATATTGGCTAAATGGTATTTTCGTATGAACGACCCAAAAAGCAATGAGTGTAATGAGCCAGTAAGTAATGGCAGACGCAACACCTGCACCAACTCCTCCAAGTGGAGGAAATCCAAGCTTACCGAAAATGAGAAGATAATTAAATATCACATTGATCGGCAGTGAAAGGAGTGTAATAAACATGGTGGTCCTCGTCATTCCCAGTGCATCGATGAATGATCTCAAAACATTATAGATGAATAGAGGGATCATGCCGAATGACAAGGCTATCAGATACTGCTTTGCAATCATACGTACTTCATCATCTATGTTCATTCCGTTGAGCACAGGGTTCAGGATGAATCCTCCCACCACCATTACCATCAGGGATAATGCAATAGCTGCATATACACCTTGGAGGACGGTATGAGGTACATCCCCCTTTTTCCCTCCTCCGATCAATTGAGCGACGATGGGGGTGACGGCAAGGAGAATCCCGCTCAAACCTGTAAAGACCGGTACCCAAAGGGATGAACCAATGGCCACACCTGCAAGGTCTGCGGGAGAATACTTCCCTGACATGATTGTGTCGAAGAAATTCATGGCAAACATGCCGAGCTGTGTGACAAGGATGGGAATCAGTATGATGGATAGCTGTGAAATCTTTTCCTTGATTGTATGGGTTTCTCTCATATATTGAACTCCTCCAGAATTTCTACGGATACTGCATGATGAATTACTATCATACTGTACCATATTTTAAAAGGGATAGAGAGTGGAATGTGCGTAAGAAGCAATGATATTTATCGCTGATTGGATAAAAACGAACTGAATGGGAGATGAAAAATGACTAAGAAGTGGCAGGACTGGATCTGGATTGTATTCTTAATATGGTATGGAGTGGGGGTCATCCTTGTCTCATTGGACATGCTTCCCGATGCCCTGCAGTGGGCAAATGCCGTTTTCTTATATTTAGCCGGGTTTTTGGCCATTCTTTATGCAATCAAGAAGTTCAGGGACTTCCAGGGGCTTATTATTTCCTTAAGTATTATGCTCCTTACGATTCTCGCTGAAAGTTTAGGCGTGCATTATGGTTTTATCTTCGGGTCTTACCATTATGAAAGAGATTTTGGAATTCAAATGTTCGGAGTGCCAGTGACAATTGGCTTTGCCTGGGTCATGGTAGTATTCACGAGTATGTCCCACTTTGAATTTCTCCTCAGTAGAAGAAAAACGGTGATGGGGGGCGTACTATACAGTTCGGTTACCTCACTTTTAGCTGTCACGATGGATTTGATCATCGACCCTGTTGCATATAAAGGACGCGAATATTGGGTATGGGATCAGGGGGGGCTATATTATGATATTCCCACTCAAAATTTCTTAGGATGGTTTTTCGTTTCATTTTTCATACAATGCATCTTATATGTGCTGATCAAGCAGGAAATGTATTCTACTACATGGAGCGGCAGGATGAGGAGATTATATTTCTTGGTTATTTTTATGTTTGTGGTAACGGCAATAGTAGAAAGGTTATGGCTTGCCGTTATGGTCACTTTCGTATTTTACACGGTGTCTCTGGTTATTAGAACACGAATGGAGAAGGTAGCATGATTGAGCCAAAAAAAAGTAAAAGATTCCAACAGCTGTTTTCAGGTTATCTTTCCTATCAGCTGAAAAAGCATTTCTATCGAGTATGGATAGATGACAGGAGAACTTCTTTTAAGCCCGATTCCGGTCATCTGGTACTTGCGAATCACTCCAGCTGGTGGGATGGTTTGTTGGTCTTTTACTTAAATCATAAAGTCATCCAGGAAGACAGCTATGCCATGATGAGTCAGAAAGGCATGGAGGATTACCCTTTTTTTCGCAAAATAGGAGCATTCTCAGTGAATCCGGATTCGCCCAAAGATTTAGTCACTTCATTACGGTTTGCTGAAAAATGCCTTCAAGAAAAGAAAACGGTCTGGATCTTTCCACAAGGGAAGGAAGAGCATCTTGAAAAGCGGCCCATTTCCTTCATGAGCGGACCGGGTTATTTATGCGAACGAAATCCAGGCATCACCATCACCACGGTAACGTTTTATTATACTTTTCGTCATGATCAAAGACCGGAGTTATTCATTCGGGTCTGCGATGAGGAAACGGGTCAGACTTCTTCAAGGGAAGAACGTACAAATATGCTTAGAGTTCTTTTGGAAACAAGGATCGATCATCTTAAAGCTGACATTATTCAAGAAGATATTTCAGGTTTTGTACAAATGCTGAAAGGTTTTCCGACCAATAGTGAGTGGCTGAGCTTTTGGAAGGGAAGAAAGTAGAGGTGAAGAAGGCATGATTTTGTTTATACTGATAACCCTCCTCTTTGTGCTGGCTACGTTTATCAACCTTCTTTTTTTACCGAAGTTGTCACATAAATCAAACACAAATGAATTGGTTACCGTCATGGTTCCGATGAGAAACGAGGAAAGAAATGTGAAGGGCCTCGTTGAAAGTATACGTGAGATCACCCATTCACCTGTGGAATTCATTCTGCTGGATGATGGATCGACGGATCGAACGAGAGAACTTCTGATCGAATGTACGAAAGGCGATCCCCGTTTCAAGATCATCGACGGAACACCCCTTCCTGAAGGCTGGGTAGGAAAGGTACATGCCTGCAGGGAATTGAGTCGACATGCTTCCGGATCATACTACCTTTATCTTGACGCAGATGTCAGAGTGTCTCCTTCCATTATCGAAAAGGTATTATATCAGATGAATCGATATGGATCCGGGCTGGTAACAGGGTTTCCCCGCTTTCCCATACCGACCCCCCTTAGTAAAATGCTTGTGCCTTTTCAGCATTTTCTCGTGTATTTCCACCTGCCGCTATTCGTGTCTAATCATACAACCAAACGAGCATTTACAGCGGCTCATGGAGCATTTATGTTTTTCAGGAAAGAGGCTTATGATGATTGCGGAGGCCACGAGGCTGTGAAATCGTCCCTATTGGAAGATGTTCATATCTCACGCAAGGTAAAGGAAAAAGGGTGGAAGGTGACTCTTGTCAATAATAGTTTTGACGTGACCTGTCATATGTACGATACGGACAAGGAGGTTTGGGAAGGTTTTATGAAGAATATATTCATCGGGACAGGAAGGAGTCCGGTCTCGGTAGTCCTCCTCACGCTTTTTTACTCTATTTTCTACATAACCCCACTGCCTTTGGCTCTTTTTGGTTTGGTGCAAGGGGAGTGGAGCTATTCTATACCGTTACTTTCGATCTGGTTACAAACGTTCATGATTGATCTTGCATCCAATCAATCCAAATGGCATTTTCTCTTGATCCCTTTGGCATCTTTGGCATTTATCGTCATCATGTGGGCGTCAATGATGAGAGGATTGAAAAAACAAGGATACACTTGGAAAGGAAGAACCTACTCATGAAGAATATTATCATCATTGGAGGGGGATTAGGAGGGTTATCGGCCGCAATCTCTCTTCAAAGCAAAGGGTATCATGTTACGATTGTAGAAGAAAACCTTCACCCAGGTGGGAAAATGATGTCTGTTGACATAGAAGGATATTCCTTTGACTTCGGTCCGAATACTATTACGATGCCTTATGTCTTTCAATCAGTGATCAATGATGCAGGGGGGGACTCGTCCCGTTATTTCGAGTTTGAAAGACTGATAAAACACACGAAAAACATATTTCCAGATGGAAAGATTCTTTATCAATCGGCGGATACCGACGAGATGGTGAAAGAACTTGAAGCCATCGATTCATATGGAGCAGTTCATTACAGAGAGTATTTAAAGGAAGTTGAAAAGCTCTATAAACAGGCTGAGAAAGGCTTCTTTCATCGTGTTTTCAGTTCATGGAAAGATTACCTTTCCCCGTCTCTTACTTATCGCTTCATGAAGGTCCGTCCCTTAGAGAAGATGAATCATTTCCACAGAAGATTCTTTCAGGATGAGGATGTGTTGAAGGTGTTCAACCGGTATGCCACATACATTGGTTCGTCGCCGTACGAATGCCCTGCTACCTTTTCATTGATCGGTCATCTGGAGATGAATGAAGGGGTGTATTATACGAAAGGTGGGAATCCGAGGATTGCGGAAGGGTTTTATTCCTTCTTTAAAGAGCTTGGGGGACAAGTGCACTTGGGAGTGAGAGTGAAGGAAATCATTGTGAAGGGAGAAAAAGCCATCGGTGTCATTACCTCGGGCGGCGAAATGATGCCTGCTCAAGATGTGATCGTGAATGGAGATTTCATCACGGCTACGAAGCACCTTATTCATAAGAAACATCGTCCGAGCCATCCCGACAGTAAACTTGATTCCTATGAACCTTCCATTTCTGCCTTTGTGATTCTGGCAGGTCTCAAAACCTTCCAGGAATCCGTTCATCATCATCAAGTGTATTTTACAGAGGATTACATGAAAGAGTTCAATGAAATCTTTAAAGAGAAATCTCTCCCAAGTGATCCAACCATCTATATCAGCCATTCGGCAGCAACTGATCCATCCATAACCAAGGGTAGTAACTTGTTTATCCTAATCAATGCCCCTGCAATTGAAATGAGCGCTGAAGAAATTCAATCTTATAAAGACAAGATTTATGATATCTTGGAAACAAAGGGCCTGAACATCCGTGATTACTTAGAAGTGGAGAGGATCTATACCCCGAACTCAATAAAGCGTAAATTCTCTGCCTATAAAGGGTCTCTTTACGGTCTCGCTTCCCACCGTATGACCGAAGCTTTCCTTCGTCCTTCAAACGTAAGCAAGGACATTGAACACCTCTTCTACGTCGGGGGAACGACTCACCCCGGGGGAGGATCACCGATGGTCACAATCAGCGGTAGAAATGTAGCCGATTATATTTTGAAACGTGATAAAAGCTTCAAGGTGCAGGAATAAAAGGATGCTTTCATTCCGGTTGTCAAATTTTCGTAGTTCTATCCCGCCTGTATTTTTGGTAAAGTGTATAATGGTTAGTAATATGAATATGAGATTATGGAGTTAGGAGTTTAGTACATATGACGAAACGCATTTTATTTACAGGTGGAGGATCAGCAGGTCACGTAACGGTCAATACAGCATTGATCCCATACTTTGAAAGTGAGGGGTGGGATATAACATATATAGGCTCGGAGGACGGAATCGAAAAGGAAATCATTACTGAGCAGTTTCCCCATATTCCTTATAAGAGTATCTCGAGCGGGAAGCTTCGAAGATATTTTTCCTGGAAGAATTTCTCGGATCCTTTTCGTGTGATGAAAGGGGTGTTTGATGCACTATCCATCATACGAAAGGTAAAGCCCGATATCATCTTTTCAAAAGGGGGCTTTGTTTCAGTGCCCGTTGTCATGGCAGCTAAAATAGCGAAGATTCCTGTGGCGATCCATGAGTCGGATGTGACGCCTGGACTCGCAAATAAGCTGGCGGTTCCATTTGCCACAAAGATATTCACTACATTTCCTGAAACGGTCCAATCTCTCCCAAGTGAGAAGTCATTATGCGCCGGTGCCATCATCCGGGAAGAATTATTTACGGGTGATGCCAGCGAAGGAAAGAGGTTAACGGGATATTATGATGAATTGCCTATACTGATGATCATGGGAGGAAGTCTCGGAGCAAGGAAAATCAATGAAGCAGTTAGAGGGAATCTTCAAGAACTGCTTTCACAGTTCCAGATCATTCATATTTGCGGGAAGGGAAATGTTGATGACTCCCTAACCCAAAAGGGGTATCGTCAATATGAATTCATCAAAGGTGAACTACCTCACTACCTGGCGATGACCGATTTCGTGATTTCCCGCGCAGGTTCCAACTCAATATTTGAATTTCTTGCCTTAAAGAAACCGATGTTATTGATTCCACTATCCAGAGAAGCAAGCCGTGGTGATCAAATCCTCAATGCAAATAGCTTCGTGAAACACGGTTATGCAATGAAGTTAGAGGAGGAAGAACTGAACGAAGAGAGTTTCCTTTCAAGCGTAAACGCACTGAAGGCAAACAGGGAGTCGATGATCCATCATATGGATAAGGGAGAAAAAGCGTTTACCATACAAGACATGTATAATGAACTATCAACAATGTCCAGATAAGAAGTCATTGAAAAGTCATTGGATTCCCCTTCAAGCATATAGTATATAAATGGACTTAGGGGGAGTAGGGGCATGGCATATCAATATTCAAAAGGTTGGTATCTGCAGGAGCTTAAAAAGATGGGAATCAACCATCATCCCGTTGAAAAAAGGAAACTGGAGAATTATAAAACCTTTGTTGTTCGAAATCTGTATTTTGAAAAGCTGTCGAAAAAGAAGTGAGAATAGGAGCTGGGCTGGTGATGCTTATTTTGATTAAGCCACCAGATACAGTTTCTTTTTTTTGAAAGCGGAGCAGTTCCCTTCACCCTCCTGCACCATAACTTAATTGACAGAGCATCGTAAATCTTAGTTTGTATGCGAATAGCAACAATCTTTACGAAAACAGCCTTTTGAAAAGAGAATACTTTCATTTGATTTTCATGTAATTTTCATCTTTAAGGCTTATACTATCGGTATATTATGATAGTAGGGGTATGCACATGAAATCAAATATCAAACAATATCCGTCATTCTTATCCAATACAATCCCAAATCCAAAAGAGCGGAAAAGAATTATCGAGTATTTAGTTTTAACGGCGAGTATCGTTGGAGCAGGCACAGCTCTAATCGCCCTTAATTACCAAAGCTTTCTGCATGTCGATGAGGACACGTATAAAGGGTTTTTCAAGCAGTTCGGGTCTGTTTCACGAATCATCTATTTCATTGTCCTGAGTATCTTTCCTGTTTTCCAATTGTTGAAATGGAAAGGTCTAAGAGGGGTGAAATGGAGAAATCTTGAGATTAAAGGTCTTGTCCAACAGGCAGGAAAGCTATTAAGAAAATGGCATGTCCCACTTGCTTTACTGGCGACAGCAGTTGTTATTTTTCATGTGATTCTTGCAGTGATGATTAACTTTCATTGGGATTTTACAAACATCACTGGGATCCTCACGAGTATGGTATTAGGCTTTCTTATTTTTATGGGATTCAGACGGTTTAAGAGGAAGGATGGTGCATGGCATTTAAAGCTTGCCGTCGCTTTTACGGTATTGTTTATGATTCATGCGTCATTTTAATCTGACAAAAAAAGTTATCACGAAAGGTGGGTGCCTTTGCGTGATAACTTTTTTCATGCAGACTAAGCTTCAAGAGCCTGTTCTTCCTCTGGTGACTGTTGCAACTGATATAGATAAAGTGTATACAAATCTTTCGGGATTTCATAAAGATCGTAAACCTCTTCCTGAGCATTTAGTTGATCATAAAGAGATTTTCTCGTATCATTTGCCTTCACAACATAGGGAAGCTTTTCAGCAGCTCTTTGAGAACGGGTATTCACTTTACGGATTCTCATAAAAATGGTTTCCATACCAAGCTCAAAGAACAGCTCGGAAAAGAAAGCATCCTTGGCAGGCTGGTTATACCCTTTTCCATGGAATGGCTTACCCAGCCATGTGCCAAGGAAGCCGGCATTTTCCTGAATGTCGAAGAGATTGATCGTGCCGATAGGGTTGCCCCACTCGTCCACAATTGTCCGGGAGATCAGTTCTCCCCGTTCCTCTGCTTCGATTGTCTGTTTTGTAAGGAAGAGAAGTTCCTCATAAGAATGTGCCTTTTGGCGAACAAAAGGGAAGACATCCGGGTGCACCATCAGGTCATAAAGTTCATGACACTCATGTAATTCACGTTTCTTGATCATAGTAGACCCTCCTAGAGGGCAGTCTACTTGCGTACGATCCCACCCTCGAAATTTTTAAATGGTAACTAAAAAATTTCGGGGTGGGAATCGAACCCACTAAGACCAGTCAAGAAACTGGTGGCGCACCTTTTGCCTTCCCTTCATTACAGTCGCTCATATATGAAAAAACAGCGTCTTAAGAACAATGTAATCGGAAATATATTATCCATCTGTATCATATACGAAATATCTCAAAAAGGAAATAGGTAAAAAGCTAATTTTTGATAAAATTTTTTACCAAATTTCTACACGTTTTGATAAGCGATTTCCCCATTCACAAATGTCACCAGAGGCTTTGCCATGAAGTGGAATGGGTGATGGCTCCATAGGACCAAATCAGCATCTTTATTTACCTCAATACTACCGATCCTGTCAGACACACCAAGGTTTCTGGCTGGAAGAATGGTGATGCCCTCCAAAGCCTTTTGTTCATCCAACCCTTCACGCACAGCGATCGCTGCACACATATTCAAGTATTGAATGGGTGTGTATGGATGATCAGTCGTCACTGACACTTCGACACCGGCTTCCGTCAATTTTTGATAAGTGAGCCAGCTCTTGTTTTTAAGCTCAACTTTCGATCGTCTTGTAAATGTCGGGCCGACGGAAACTTTGAGGTTTTTTCCTATAAGTTCTTCTGAAATAAGGTGTCCCTCCGTGCAATGTTCAATCCGCAGGTCCAGGTTGAATTCCTCTGCAAAACGTACGGCGGATAGTATATCGTCTGCGCGGTGAGCATGTATTCGAACCGGAATTTCCCGTTTTAACGCAGATACCAGAGGTGCCACTCGCAGGTCCTCCGGTTGATCACAATATTTAGCCGAAAAGAATGCTTCCCTGAGCATTCCCATAATTCCCATTCTTGTGATGGAATCATTATTACCATTACTATGAATCCGCTTCGGGTTCTCTCCCAATGCGATCTTCAATCCGGATGTTTCCCTTATGATCATGGATTGAATGTTGGAACCCAGGGTTTTAATGACGGAGGTAGTTCCACCGATCACGTTCGCGCTTCCCGGCATGACATTTACGGTGGTGACCCCATATTTAAGGGCATCCTTGAAACCCGGATCCAAAGGATACACCCCATCAAAGGCGCGGATATGAGGTGTCATAGGTTCTATCGTTTCATTGGCGTCATTACCCGCCCAGCCGGTGCCTTCATCATAAAGACCTAAATGGGTATGACAGTCTATGAAGCCTGGGAATAGAAATTTCCCATGACAATCATAAACGGTCGTATATTGATCTCCACTTGCCTCATGAGGGAGTATCTGTTTAATTATTCCGTCTTTTATTAGTACAGAGCCGTTTTGGATGGGCTTGGATGTAATGGGGTAGATGGTTACGTTTTTTAAAAGTATGGATGTCATAATATATCCTTTCGTAAGGCTTGTTTGCTTCTTATTCTAAACAATTTTGTATAAAAAAAGAAGTTAATCCATCCTTTTATTACTTCTATTGGAAAAGATCAGATATAGAATCGTTGTGAATAAAGCAATTAAACTGAGTGGTTTAATGTAGCGTATCCCAATGACCTCAATATGTTCCCAATGAGTACCGAGCTCCATTCCTATGATCATAAATAACAATGTCCAGGGAAGCATAGCGGCAAAGGTATAGAGACTGAATGTCGAAATGGGCATGCGGCTGATGCCAGCGGGTATACTGATGGCATGACGGACGATCGGAATAAAACGAGCTGTGAAAATCACGATGGTTCCATGCTTGTCGAACCACTTCTCAGAGGCATGGATGTGCCTTGGATGGATGAGCAGATATTTTCCGTATTTCTCAAAGAACGGTCGCCCTCCATAATAACCTAACCAATAAAGGAATAATTGTGCAACGGTCCCTCCGATGATCCCGCTCATGAATGCTCCGATAAATGTAAGTTTTCCTGTACTGACCATAAAGCCTGCATAGCTTAAGACCAGTTCACTAGGAATGACTTCGATCATGAGTGCAAGTGAAATCCCTGCATATCCTAAATCGGTTAGAACAGTAAGGATCTGTAAAACCCATTCATGGTTCATTTTCTTCCTCCTACATAAATCCAGAGTATTGAAGGATAAGGATCAGTAACCCTAATGCCCATACATAATAAGAAAATATTTTTAATGAGTGCTTCTTTAAATAATTCACCATGGTGATGATGGCGAAATAACCGAAAACGGCTGCACTCACCGTTCCGATAGCCAGGCTCTGGAATGAAACAGCTTCAATATGTCCCCCGAACATTTCTTTACCTTGAAGCACAATTCCTCCGAGTATGGCAGGTGTGGACAGGAGGAATGAAAAATAGGCAGCCGTTTCCCGGTCGAGCTTCCTGAATAACCCTGCGGCTATCGTCAAGCCCGATCTCGAAAGTGCCGGGAATATGGCAGCAGCTTGAAAGCTTCCGATCACGACAGCATCCGTGTAAGAAAGATCTTCCAGCTTCTTATAGCCATCCTTGACGCCATCAGCCCAATACATGATGCATCCAGTTGCGAGGAATTCCCAACCGATCGTGGAACCGGTCTTCGAGATGGAGTCAAAAAAATTCTCGAATGAAAATCCAACAATCACTGCAGGAATGGTGCCAATGATGAGAATCCAGGATAATTTGCTGAACGGATGCCTAATCATATAAAGTAGTTCCTTTTGATACACAACGAGAACAGCAATCAATGTTCCTATATGAAGCATCGTATCCAGGAAGAGCCCGGCTTCCTCCAGTCCAAACGTCAATCTTCCAAGATAGAGATGCCCAGTACTTGATATGGGCAGGAATTCGGTTAAACCTTGAATGATCCCCAGTATGAAAGCTTCCAAATTACTCAAGTTTATCACGACCTTTCTGCATGTCCCGGGACAGACTCTCTTTTATACATATTCCGGTCCTTGCTGTTTCATGAGGGATGTCCATAAGTAACAAGCAAATTTATGAAAGAAAATCATTCTAATGGATGAAACTTTATGAGAGTGAGTACGTAAATATAGAGGAGGATACATTAGACGTATCTGCTAAAGAGTTTTAACAGGGAGGAATTGACATGCCGACAAAAGACGAAAGAATGATGGCAGCTCTAATTTATATCTTAAGCTTCTTCACAGCATTCATCGGGCCATTGGTCATCTGGCTCATCAAGAAAGACGAATCGGAATTTGTGGACTTTCACGGCAAGGAATATTTCAATTTTCTTATTTCCTATGCCGTTTACGGATTGGTTAGCTCGATTTTAATGGTCGTCCTGATCGGATTTGTATTGGCACCGATCGTAGGGATACTTGCCTTGATCTTTACCATCCTGGGAGCGGTAAAGGCCTACGAGGGTGAACACTACCAAATCCCGACAGTCTTTAGAATACTGAAATAACAAGACTAAGAACCCAAACGGCTCGTTGGGTTCTTTTTTTTGTCAGGGGTACTTGTAGAGTTGACAAAAAATTCTTTCACTTTATAATTTTATAAAATGATCATTTCTGAAAGGAGCATCCACTTTCATGTTGAGAATCGATAATAAAGAGAGAATATTGAAACTGATGAGTATATTGAAAGAAGAAACGGACGAAGATCACGAACTGAGTCTGGATGATATCATTCTCCGCTTTAAGCAGACGTACGGGCAAGACCTGAAATTGAACAAGAATTCGTTAAAGGATGACCTTGATCACCTTATCCGGCAAGGGTTCGATGTCACGATTAATCAGGAAAAGGATGGTCTGCCAAAGTATTACAGCCATCAGTATCGGCTGTTCGAATTATATGAATTAAGGATGCTTATTGATGCGGTCGTCTCCGCCAAATTCATCTCGAAAAAAGAAACGGTTCAACTCACAGGGAAAATCAGACAGTTGACCAGTCACCGGCAAGGAAAGCTATTACATAATGAAATCCAAATCGACTCTTCCATAAAGAGTGACAGTCCCTATATCCGCCGCACCATCCATGATATCCATGAGGCCATTGCAGAACGCAGAATGATCACCTTCCAATATGGTCGTTTCGATGTGAATAAACAGTTCAATCTTAGTCGCGAGGGAAGTCTTTATAAAGTGAAACCATACGCTCTTACGTGGGCGAATGATTTCTATTATCTCATTGCTTATTATTTCGATGCAGCTGAAATACGTCACTACCGCGTTGATCGACTCCGGAATGTTGAAGCTCTTACTGAAACCTTCCCATATGAAGCTTTTGATGTATCCAAGTATGTACAATCAACATTTCACATGTTTGCGGGAGACGAGGAGTGGATCAGGATCAAGTTTCTTAACTCCCTCATTAATGTGATCATCGACAAGTTTGGGAGAGAGGTCAGTATTCAAAGGGCAGGTGAAGATCATTTTATATTATCAACAAAAGCGCGGGTAAGCACCGGTCTCGTAAACTGGATACTCTCCTTTGGAAGCGGGGCGAAAGTGATATCCCCATCCTCACTCGAACACACTGTCAAATCAGAAGTGAATAAACTGCATTCATTATACAATGACATAACGTGATGACTGATCCCCGAACGGTTGGCGGTCAGTTTTTTTTTTTGAGAAAAATAATGTAATTGAACGAATTTCTTCTTCGTGCGTCTAATCAAAGTAAAGCAAAAGGAGGAAGAGGATAATGAGCGAAATACAACAAGCATTGCAGTCTGTCAACTGGGGGCTTATTGCTCCGGTCATAGTCATTCAATTCATTCTCATGTTGGTGGCGGTGATTGATTTAATACGAATAAAGTCAACAAGAGGACCGAAATGGCTTTGGTTATTGATCATTCTGTTCATTAATATCATCGGTCCTGTCATCTATTTCGTCTTTGGAAGGAGACATACCCGATGAACGTTCTGGAAGTGGCCCATCTGGAAAAGAGATACAGAGAAAAGCTTGCAGTGAAAAACATTTCATTTGGTTTGAGAGAAGGGGCGTGTACAGCTCTCCTAGGTCCAAACGGGGCAGGGAAAACGACGACCTTAAATATGCTTGCTGGATTAATAAGACCAACAAGAGGTTCCATCCAAACAACGGTCCCGACTGAAGATATCCGAGAAATAATCGGGTATCTACCACAATATCCATCCTTTTTTGAATGGATGACGGGAAAAGAGTTCCTGGTATTCTCAGGTGAAATTTCAGGAATGACAAAAGGTGACGCACAGGAGCGTGCAGAAAAACTTCTCGGTATGGTCGGCTTACTGGAAGGGAAAGGTCGAAAGATAGGTCAATATTCAGGGGGAATGAAGCAGCGTCTAGGAATTGCTCAAGCCCTTATTCATAAGCCTATGCTCCTGATCCTTGATGAACCGGTTTCGGCACTGGACCCTTTCGGCAGAAGGGAAGTATTGGGATTATTAAAGGGGTTAAAAAAAGAAACGACGATCTTGTTTTCAACCCATATATTAAACGACGCCGAGCATGTTTGTGATGAAGTGTTATTCTTGCATGAAGGTGAACTGATAGAAGGGGGGGCAATCGAAGAAGTGAAGGCAAGACACCACAGATTAAAGATGAAATTGCATTTTAATGAAGATAGCAAGAAGTTCTTTCATTTTCTAAAGGAGAAAGACTGGCTCCACAACATCATTTCCGATGGAAAACAGCTATCCTTTGAAGTTTCCGACCTTGAAAGGGACCGATCCAGGATCTTTTCCTTAATCTCTGCACATGGGTGGGGCGTGACCAAGTTCGAGAGCCATGAACAAAGCTTGGAAGAAGTCTTCATGGAGGTAATGAATAGATGAAAATAGGCTGGGTTTTATTCAGAAAGGAAATGCTGGAGCTATTACGTAATTATAAGGTACTTTGGATGCCTGCCGTGTTCATTCTATTCGGGTTGACTGAACCGTTAACGGCTTATTATATGCCTGAGATTCTGCAATCGGTGGGGGATCTTCCGGAAGGAACGGTCATATCCATCCCGACCCCATCATCGGCTGAGGTAGTATTATCGATCATGGGTCAATTCAGTACTTTCGGTGTTCTGGTCATCGTTTTAGGATTTATGGGGACGGTTTCTGGAGAAAGGAGATCCGGCAACGCTGTCATGGTTCTTATGAAACCTGTGCCATACACGTCTTATATTTATTCCAAATGGTCTGCTGCATTTGTGCTTGTATGGATTTCCTACAGCCTTGGGATGCTATCGGGTTCCTATTACATCCACCTTTTATTTGACGGTATTTCCTTCTATCCATTGCTAAAGGGGTCTCTCGTTTACGGGTTATGGCTGATCTTTATCATGACTTTGGTCGTTTTCTTCAGCAGTTTTTCTCAATCGCCGGGTCTAACTGCATTTTATACCCTCGGATCCACCATGTTGATCACCTTTCTTTCAGGGTATATGACAAAAACCTTAAAATGGTCACCTGGCCAGCTGACCAATTATGTTCATGATCTGATACTGTATTCACGCTGGAATGAAAATTTAACCGTAACCATCATTTTTACCGTGGTCATATGTTTAACCATCCTCCTCATCACTCCGACCATCTCCAAGAAAAAAGAACTGAGCTGACGGCATGACGCAACTCTTGTGGGAGAGGGACGGACCTCACGAATAATGTAAAAGGAATTCAGCGATTGATGTCGAATGGTGGTATAAGGAGGAGGGAAATCAATGAAAGCTCCCCGATTGACACAAAAAGTACAACAAATGATCCAACAAGCACATGAGCTGGCTGAGAGAAATCAGCATGCGAGCATTCAAAGTATTGACCTATTCATGGGAGCGGCCCTCGTGAGAAAAGGGACTTTAAGAGAAATGCATGACCTTATTGAACCGAATTTGGATGAGATAGAAGGATTGATTAAATCACTTTCTCCTGAAGCATCCTCAGGGATTTGGATTGAATCATTTTCCAAGCCACCATCATTAAATACCCTGAAAATATGGAATGCCTCAATTGATATCATGAAGCGATATAACCAAACGTTCCTTAATGAAGGACACATCATAAAGGCCTTTTACTCGCTTCTCTCAGATCACCCAGAGTTGGAAAGTGGGTTGAAGGTTGTCCGTAAAGAGAGGATTATGCAAACTGTCGCATCATCCAGGGATTTAACCGTGGATTTATTAAATAGAGATTGGTCTTTTAAAGAAGACGGTCAGGTTGAAATAAGCTTCGTTGACATAAAGGAGAAAGATGCCCTCCTTTCCTGGTCGCAACGTCATTTCGGAGAGAATTGGTCCGAGACGCTAAGGTGTGCTTTTCAGTCCCCGGCACCTCACATCCCAATCTTAAAAGCAAAGATGGGAGGAGAGATGGTGGGTTTTGCAGCGTATGATGTCTATATGAACAAAAAGGGGGTATTTGGACCGATGGGGATACTGCCAACCGCCAGGCATCAGGGAGTGGGAAGGAAGCTCCTCTATGCTGCTTTGCAAAGCATGAAAGAGAAACGATATATGTATGTCGTGTTAAAAGAAGCTGGCCCAATTGAATTTTATGAACAAACGTGCAATGCAAAATTGATCCCCTTGGAGGATTGGAAATGAAGCATCGTGTTGGCATCATTCTGATTGACGATGAAAAGGTAGCCGTCATTAAGAGAATAAGGGATGACTCCGTTTATTATGTCATTCCAGGCGGAGGCATGGAGAAAGGTGAAACCGAAATCGAAACGGCAACCAGGGAAGCGAAGGAAGAATTGGGGATTAACGTTTCGGAACTGAAATTCGCAATGACCTTCAGGCAGATTGATACACATTCTTATTATTTTGTGGGAAAATATAATGGTTTATTTGGTACAGGAAAGGGAGAAGAATATGATATCTTCCGGAATAGAGGAAACTATATCCCCTGCTGGATACCTATAGAAAAACTCTACGGAATGGATCTCTACCCTCATGAAGTAAAACACTATTTACTACAGCAGAAGGCGGGTGTTCAAGAAGATGATGATAAACGAGACGGGTCTCGTTCTTGAAGGAGGCGGAATGAGAGGGATTTATACAGCAGGTGCCCTGGAATATTTCTTGGAGAACGGCATTGAATTCCCTTATGTCATCGGAGTCTCCGCAGGTGCATGTAATGCTGCTTCCTTTTTATCCAAGCAAAACGGGCGGAATAAAAAGGTCAATGTGGATTTCATCCGCGACCCAAAATACTTATCATGGCGGAACTATTGGAAAACGGGCGAATTATTCGGAATGGACTATGTCTTTGATGAAATCCCAAACAAACTGGTCCCCTTCGATTACAAAGCCTTTCATTCGAACGGAACGGAATTTGTTGTCGGTACCACGGATTGTCATACAGGGAGGCCGGCCTATTTCTCAAGGAATGACTATGGAGAAGATCTACTTACCATAATTCGTGCATCAAGTTCTCTCCCATTTGTAGCACCGGTCGTTGAATTCAATTCACGACATCTCCTTGACGGTGGGATAAGTGATCCGGTTCCCATCGAAAAAGCCGAGCAGGACGGATTCAAGAAAAATGTGGTCATCCTGACCCGTAATAGGGGATATTATAAAAAGCCTTCTAGGTTTTCGTTTCTTGTGAGAAAAAAGTATCCCCAATATCCAGAGCTTCATAAAACATTGATGAACCGATATTTGCGTTACAATCAGATAATTGAGGAAATAGAAGTGAAAGAAAAAAAGGGGGACGTTTTGATTATCCAGCCCCAGCATCCCCTTAAAGTCAGCCGGATTGAAAAAAATCCGCGGAAATTGGACGAATTGTACTGGCAGGGCTATCATGATGCAGAATCGAAGTTGAAACAGTTGGTCGAATGGAACCAGTCAGGTGAACTACTGCACTCATAAAATAAGGCGAAGGATTTACAGAACGACTCTTTCAGTAATGAGAGTTTCGTAAATTCTTCGTCTTTTCCTTTCTAAAGGTCTTTTTATCATTTTTTCACATAAATATGATAGAGATTCCTTGAAAGGACGAGCATTTCATGAACCTCTATCAAATATACAAAAATGAACAGTATACGTTACTTTTTCGAAGTGTCATGTACTTTCTCATTGGTGTGGGGATGCTTGTCGTGACACAACAATTGTATTATTTTCCTCTGTTGATATTCATCCCTGCTTGTTCAAATCTTTACCTTAGCTATAGTATTAAGAAAGAATTGAAAAAGGCCAACCGATTATTTTATGAAAAGATGCCTGTTTCTCTTCATTCACTTGTAGGTGTTCACACGAAAGAAGGCTCCTATTACCTGAAAACCAACGGCTGGTCTGACTACTTTATTCAACGGACATCCATGATCAATAATCCTAAGCAATACCAGCTACACCGGAGGAATAAAGGACCTTTGTCATTTTCAAAATGGAGTCGGACCATTAAGATTGACCACCCAAAGTCGAAAATGACGTTTCAATTGAAGTATCAAAGTGCCACCGCAATAGAATGGCAGAGTGAGGGTGGGGACACTGTCCTCATTTATAAAGGGAATAAGCGATGGATCTTGAATTATCAGGAGCAAAATCATCTATCTTTACAAAAAGGGTATCTTCCCCAGAGTATACAAAGACTGTTTGACTCTCACCATAGTTACGTTTCATTTTATGAGACATACAGTGATGAGATGGATTGGCTCCTGATATTTTTGTGGTACGTAGATAGTGATTATTTTCTCACTTCCTGATTTATTCTTTTCACTGGAAATGGGTACACTAAAAGGACAGTGATGGAGGTGGTAAGATGAATGCTGACTACAAATCATGTTTGTCGGCTTTAGAACGTTGCAGGGAAGCATGCAATGTGTGCTATCATGCGTGCCTGAAAGAAGAGAAACCGATGATGAAGTGTATCGAACTCGATCGAGAGTGCGCTGACATTTGTGCCTATACCCTTCATGCCATGGAACGGAGCAGTAAATTTGTGCAACGCATCCTCTCCCTCTGTGCAGAGATCTGTGATGCGTGTGGGGCGGAATGCCATTCGCATGACCAGCAACATTGTAGGGATTGTGCCGAAGCCTGTTTTAAATGTGCTGAAGAATGCAGGATGCTCGTAACATAATGAAATGGAGGATGCTTCTATAAAGTAGCGGCTTCCTCTTTTTTATTGTTATATAGAGAGCTTTCTAAAAATTAATACAAAAATAATTTTTTTAAGCGCCTTAGATGATTTCAACAAGGAAACTATGATAGAATAATGTTAATCGAATAGGTTTCCTTCGGGGCAGGGTGAAATTCCCTACCGGCGGTGATGAGCATAGGCTCTTAGTCCGTGACCCGGCTAATGAAGATTAGACGGTGGATTTGGTGAAACTCCAAAGCCGACAGTGAAAGTCTGGATGGGAGAAGGAACGGCAGTATCTGGTTGATGATCTTGATAGGAGCATATACCACATTCTTATGGGTATTTTTTCTTTTTGATCGATTGATTGGATGCTTTATTTAGTCATGCCAACTTCCCCCAAGTATAAATAATACTTGGGGTTTCTTTATTTTACGATATTTATTTAGGAAAGGAGGTCAATTCTTTGGATCACTCTCATTATATGAAGCTTGCTCTTTCGATGGCAAAGTCCACCCATGGCCAGACATCACCAAACCCGATGGTGGGGGCGGTGGTAGTGAATAATGGAGAAATTGTTGGGATGGGTGCCCATCTTAAAGCAGGTGAAGGTCATGCAGAAGTGCTTGCCATCAAGGCTGCAGGCGAAAAGGCGAGAGGAAGCGACGTTTATGTCACTCTGGAACCTTGCTCCCACCACGGGAAAACACCCCCATGCTCAGAGCTTCTTATTTCAAGCGATGTAAAGACTGTGCATGTGGCAACCATGGATCCCAATCCACATGTCTCGGGACGTGGAATTCAACAATTAAGGGATGCTGGCATTGATGTAGTGGTAGGGGAGCTCGAGGAAGAAGCCTGTGAGCTCAATAAGCATTTCTTTCACTACATTCAAAATGGAACCCCGTTTGTTACGCTTAAAACAGCAGTCACTCTAGACGGGAAAACCGCTTCTGTATCAGGAGACAGCAAATGGATCACATCAGAAGAATCAAGAACCGAAGTCCACTATGATCGTCACCGGCATGACGCGATATTAGTAGGAGTCAATACCGTTATACAAGATAACCCGCACCTGACCACCCGTTTGCCCCAAGGTGGAAAAAACCCCATTCGAATTATTCTGGATACCCATTTACGAACACCACTCCACTCCCATGTAGTGGAAGACTCACAAAGTGCGACGGTCATTTTCACAGGGAATTCTGTCAATGAAGAACAGAGACAGCCCTTCTTGGAAAAAGGCTGTGAAGTCGTCACCCTTTCTGATGAAGAAATCGACATTCATTCCGTGTTGAAAGAACTGGGTGCCAGGCATATCGGATCCCTTTATGTGGAAGGTGGATCAACAATCCATGCTACTTTCTTAAAGGAAAAAGCCTTTCAGGAATTAATCATGTACATGTCTCCGAAATTGATAGGCGGAAGCTCTGCCTACACGAGCTTTGGCGGGGACGGATTTCCGACCATAGCAGAAGGTCTTGAGATGGAGATTTTGAGCCTGGAACGTGTAGGTAAGGATATTAAGATTGTTGCAGTGCCTACTATTTAAGCTTTTATGAAAGGATGGAAAAGATGTTTACTGGAATTATTGAAGAAATCGGCTCCATTGAACGCATGAGGAAATCATCTTCTTCCATGGAACTCACCATTTCAGCCGAACGGGTACTGGAAGATGTGCAGGTCGGTGACAGCATCAGTGTAAATGGCGTCTGTTTGACCGTGACTTCTTTCAATCGGGGGGAATTTCAAGTGGACGTAATGCCTGAGACATTTGAGGGTACAACGTTGAGGACACTATCCAGGGGTTCAAGAGTGAATCTTGAGAGAGCCATGGCTGCCAACGGCCGATTCGGCGGCCATTTCGTCAATGGACATGTAGACGGAATTGGCAGCATCGTAAGAGTGGAAAAAGTGGAAAATGCATGGTACATGGACATTTCCATTCCTGAACATCAGAGCCATTTATTCATCATGAAAGGCTCTGTCGCAATTGATGGCACTTCCCTTACCGTATTTGGTGTACATAGCAATATGATAACCATATCATTGATCCCTCAAACAAGAGGAGACACGGTCCTGGGTGAAAAAAAAGTAGGGGATATCGTCAATATTGAATGTGATGTGATGGCAAAGTACTTTCATCGCTTTTATGAAGCGAAGGAGCAAGTGAAGAGCACGTCAAACAACATCAGTTACGATTTCTTGTCACAAAATGGTTTTGCTGACTAATAGGAGGGGTTGCCCCATGTTTAACAAGATTGAAGAAGCAATTGAAGATTTGAAGGCTGGTAAGGTCGTAATTGTCGTCGATGATGAAAATCGGGAAAACGAAGGGGACTTTATTGCACTCTCCGATAAAGCGACACCTGATGTCATCAATTTCATGGCGAAGGAAGGAAGGGGCTTGATATGTGCCCCGATTACCGAAGATCTCGCACAAAAGTTGAAGCTCTCACCGATGACAACGTTAAACACCGATCCGCACGGAACTGCATTTACTATTTCGGTTGATCATAAATCGGCATCGACCGGGATCAGTGCTTACGAAAGATCGGCGACCATCCGGGAATTATTGAATCCAGCGTCAGCACCTGAAGACTTCAAAAGGCCGGGGCATGTATTTCCCCTAGTCGCCAAAAATGGCGGCGTTTTAAAGCGGGCCGGCCATACAGAAGCCGCCATCGATCTGGCTGTTCTGTCTGGTGCAGAACCATCGGGTGTCATATGTGAGATTATGAATGAGGACGGAACGATGGCGAGGGTTCCTGAATTAATGAAGCTAGCCGATAAATGGGATTTAAAGATCATCTCTATTGAAGATCTGATCCGATATCGAAGAAAAAATGAAAAACTTGTGACAAGGGAAGTGGAGATTGAACTTCCAACCGAATTCGGAAACTTTAAAGCAGTCGCATATACAGAAAACATTACCGGGAAAGAGCATATCGCTCTTGTAAAGGGTGAATGGACTGGGGACGAAGAGGTGCTCGTTCGCGTTCACTCGGAATGCCTGACAGGTGATGTATTCGGCTCCAATCGATGTGATTGCGGTCCCCAGCTAGCCACAGCTCTCACACAAATTGAGGAAGAGGGTAAAGGAGTACTCCTTTACATGAGGCAAGAGGGCCGGGGAATTGGTTTGATCAATAAATTAAAGGCTTATAAGCTCCAGGAAGAAGGCTACGATACCGTCGAAGCCAATGAAAAACTGGGCTTTGGCGATGATTTGAGGGAATATGGAATCGGAGCACAGATCTTAAGGGATTTAGGATTAACAAAGATGCGCCTATTGACCAATAATCCGCGAAAAATTGCCGGGATCAACGGATATGGCCTGGAGATCGTGGACCGCGTACCGATTCAAATGCCGGCGAAATTCGAAAACGAAAAGTATTTAAAAACAAAGCACGCTAAGTTGGGTCACTTACTTAAATTTTAGGAGGATTATAAAATGAAAACCATTTATGAAGGTAATTTAGTAGGATCAGGATTAAGAGTTGCGATTGTCGTCTCACGATTCAACGAATTCATTACTTCCAAACTTTTAGGCGGGGCGGAAGACGCGTTAAAGCGACATGGAGTGGAAGAAGACAATGTCTCTGTCACATGGGTTCCCGGTGCATTTGAAATACCTATGATCGCCAAGAAGCTTGCCCGCTCAGGAAAATATGACGCTGTCATTACACTTGGGACCGTCATTCGCGGAGCAACCGCGCATTTTGAATATGTAAGCGGTGAAGTGGCAAAAGGAGTGGCGAATCTAAGCCTGCAGGAAGATGTTCCAGTCATATTCGGTGTTTTAACGACAGACACAATTGAGCAGGCCATTGAAAGAGCCGGCACTAAAGCAGGGAACAAAGGTTGGGAAGCTGCAGTATCAGCCATCGAAATGGCAAACCTGATCCGTGAAATAGACAAATAAGACTTCATTAATGAGCCTCCTATATGGGAGGCTTTTTTTGAGGGCCGGACCTGTCGGTGGTGCTTTGATTTTGGCAGACAAGTTGGAAGTGCTTCAGTGAGTGGAGATTATGGAATTATTTGTTAATTGGCTGAATTTTACTCGGGAACGGCTGGAATAGCAGGTAATTCGGCTGGTTTCTTCACGAAACAGGCTCGATTTTTACTAAAAGTCGATTAATTCTATCCAGTTTCGGCCGGATTCCCCTTAATGGAGTAAAAACATATCCAGCTGAATTTCAGCTAGATATGAACACCCACACTTCATGTATTGTTAAAAATTAAAGATAAACATGCATTTACCCACAAAAATACATATTGGCAAACGTCAGACCTTTTGCTAAAATAGTATTTTGTGGCTCCCCTAATATCGGGAGGAGCGGGTAGGGAGAGGGCAGTTTTATAGGAAGATTATTATATGAAAGCACGTGGAGGTATTTTTCAGTTAAAGGATCACGGTACCACGATGAAACAGGAGATGATGGCTGGTGCGATTGGTTATTTTACAATCGTCTATATCATCGCTGTGAATGCTTTAATTCTTTCAGAAGCTGGAATTCCATTTGAAGGAGCGGTCATGGCAACGATACTTGCTTCCTTCGTAGGGTGTTTGGTGATGGCCTTTTGGGCGAATGCACCGATCCTTCTGGTTCCAGGCATGGGGATTAATGCAATGTTTACATTTACGCTCGTAAAATCTTCTGGCCTTTCATGGCAGGAAGCTTTAGCGGTTATCGTGATTTCAGGAATACTCTTTATGATCATTGCGTTTACCAAGCTTTCAAAAGTATTATCGGAAGCCATTCCCCAAACATTAAAAGAAGCCATTACAGTTGGTTTAGGGATGTTTTTGATGTTTATCGGTCTTGAAAAGGGTGGTCTCATCCAAAGAGGGGACAGTGCCATTATCATGATTGGTGACTTTGGGGAATTGAAGGTGTTGGCGACCGTGCTGACATTTCTGGTGACGATTTTTCTTTTCATCCGCAATGTAAAAGGGCAATTTTTATGGAGTATTGCCTTTGGTACATTACTTGGATTCATCTTTGGAATCGAGCCGTCCATACAATCGAACTCATTTCATTTGAGTGAATACAGCCAAGTTTTCGGCCAGATATCGTTCAGTGCCATAATGGAAATCCCGTTCTGGATTGCGGTTTTCTCAGTGACGATGGTATTGGTATTTGAAAACATCGGTCTCATTCACGGGCATACGGATATGATCGGTCAACCTCATAAATATCCCAAAGCATTTCAAGCTAATGCATTTTCTGCATTTACCTCGGGGTTCTTCGGGACGAGTCCAACAGTCTCAACGGTGGAAAGCGCTGCAGCCATGACGGCTGGAGGCCGTACGGGATTGACGAGTTTGACAACGGGAGTATTATTTTTAGGCTCTGTGATGTTCATCCCGTATTTAAAGTGGATACCGTATCATGCCATCGCTCCGATCCTTATCATCATCGGAGGCTTGATGATCCAAAATATCCGACATATGGATCTTCGTGACCTGACAGAGGCGTTTCCTGCTATTTTCATCATTGCGATGATTCCGTTCACGTACAGTATTGCGGACGGTATCGCCATCGGCTTTATTCTATATCCGGTGTTGAAAATGGCTACAGGTAAGGCACGGGAAGTATCCATTCCTTTATATATCATTGCTGCACTGTTTCTTATGAATTTCTTTGTACATTCAATTCATTGAAGCGGATAAGGATTCAAGTGGAGTTGCCCATCAACATGATGCAGATCATGTTGATGGGCTTTTTTTGTTTGACTGTTTTCGCAAAGATTGTTGCTATTCGCATACAAACTAAGATTTACGATGCTCTGTCATTTAAGTATGGTGCAGGAGGGTGAAGGGAACTGACCTGCTTTCCACGGACGTTCGGGCGAGCCTCCTCACCCGCATATTTTTACAACTATTGTCAAATTACATGGACTTTCCGCACGTTTCTTGTTACTATTGTAGGGAAATATGAATCTTTTTGACTATTAATAAGATATGTTGATCAGGAGTAAAGCAGGGGTGATCTTGATGGAAGTATTTGTAGCCAGGCAGCCCATTTTTGATCGTAATCAAGAAACGGTCGCCTATGAACTTCTTTACAGAAACAATGAATTGAATATATTTCCTGATATCGACGGGGATCAGGCAACCGCGGATGTCATCATAAACAGTTATTTGAATATCGGGCTTGAAAGCTTATCAGCCGGTAAGCCCTGCTTTATTAATTTTACAGAAAATCTTCTTAAATTGAGAGTTCCGACTTACTTTAACCCGAGGGAGGTCGTCGTTGAGATTCTTGAGAGTGTAGTTCCGAGTGCCGAAGTGGTGTTGGTTTGTCAGCAGTTAAAAGACTTGGGCTATATGATTGCATTAGATGATTTCATATTTAATGAATTCAACCCTTTTTGCAGGGAATTGATGAAACTCGCAGATTATGTGAAGGTGGACTTCATGAATACAACGGAGTACGAAAGGGGAAGTATCGAGGTACTCTCCCATTTACTTCATTATAAGCTTCTTGCTGAAAAAGTGGAAACCATGAACCATTACGAAGAAGCGATGAGGAAGGGATATCATTATTTTCAGGGTTATTTCTTCAGTAAGCCGAAGATCATTGCCACTCATGATGTACCAACTTATTTTCATTCTTATTACTCGATCATTCAGAGCCTTGAAATGTCTGAACCGAGCATTGACAGGATCAGTCAGTTGATTGAGCAGGACCTTTCACTATCGTATAAACTGTTGAAACTGATCAACTCTCCTGCCTATCGACCGAAACATAAGATCCACTCGATTCGTCAGGCCATTGTCTTGCTAGGACTTGTTGAAATCAAACGCTGGATCTATGTATTGGCAGTCAGGGAACAGGCGCGTAAAAAAGAGCAGCTGGAAAATGAGGTCATCACCTTATGTTTGACGAGGGCTAAAATGTGTGAATTAGTGGCAGAAAAACATGATCGTGCACCCTTGAAATCGAGTTATTTCCTGACGGGGATGTTTTCTTTAATGGAAACCATCTTATCCATGCCAATCGATCAAATTCTAAAGGATCTTCCTTTGAACGATGATATCTGTGATGCTTTAACCGGTTCCCGGAATGATCTAAAAGAGATACTCGAACTCGTCGTCTATATAGAGAAGGCGGACTGGGCAGGGACCGAAACCATTATGGAAGAATTGAAGTTAGACAAGAGGGTAGTGATGGAAAGCTATCATCACTCCTGCAAATGGACGGAAGAGCTCCTGACACATGAATTATCGGAGTTGAGATAGCTTACCATACGGGTTTATACTTCCCTGGAGACAAATATTTCCTCTGAGGTTTGATATATCGCTTCAGCTCAACCAGAAGAACGCGCTGCAGATGCCTGGAAGATATTTGCCCCGCTACATCGGCGGGGGATGGGTAAACCCCGATGCTATTAAAGCGTACTCTAAAGAGACCTTCATGGATGAGGTCTTTTTTGTCATTCCGTATCCGTGCTAAAACGGTCACATCCCTGGATTGGTTTTCATCCAAGGCTTCAACTACCTCTCGGACCTGAAAGCGAAAATGGTATTCTTCTTTCATAAACATCACCATATTCATTGTCTCGAAAGAAAGTTGGGAAATCAACTGATAATCGTCCATGTTTATTTCTTTTATCAAATTAAGAGGAAGATGATTGCGAAATGAGCTTGTTTGTGGCAAGCTAAGACTATTATGAATAGTTTACTAGTAAATTACCGTGGAGGGATTCACGATGGACTTGAATCTAATTAAATGTCATGGATCTGGGAATGACTTTCTACTTATTGATGAAATGACGAATGGCAATGACTTTACCGATGAAGCAAGACAAAACCTTGCCCTTGCATTATGTGATCGCCGATCGTCTCTTGGGGCTGATGGCATCCTATTTGTATTAGCAAGCGAGAATTGCGATGCCAGAATGCGGGTCTTTAATGCAGATGGTTCCGAGGCATCGATGTGCGGCAATGGCCTGCGGTGTGTGGGACGCTATGTATGCGAACTCCTGGACAAGGAATCCATTATTATCCAAACGATGAAAGCCAATCTCCGGGTGTCATCACAGGAGTCAATATTTGAAAACATCCCGACGTATAATGTGGAAATTTCTCCTGTCCTTTTTGGATTAAATCAACTGCCGATGAATATGGATCGTGAAACATTGTTAAATGAGAGCATTCCAGAGATATCAGATCGCTTGATATTCTCTGCCCTAGCAGTGCCGAATCCTCATTTAATCAGTGTTGTTGGCACAGAGCATATTCTCTCGAATGAGCAGAAGAACATTTCTGAGACGGTGAATGGACCAAACAACCTTTTCCCTGATGGGGTCAATGTGAGCTTTGTTCACCCGTTGGAAAAAGGTTCCATCTATGTGCGGACGTTTGAAAGAGGCGTTGGCTTTACAAACGCATGTGGAACAGCAATGTCTGCTTCGAGTCTGGTGACGTGCCTGCTGGAACAGAATGAGTTCGGTAAAGAGATCGAAGTATACAATAACGGAGGGAAAGTCCGTGTTATTGTGAACCAATTGGGTGAAGGACAATACAATATGGAGTTAATCGGGAATGCAACGTATCTGTATCAATCTCAAATTGAATTGTCGATTTCACATCCCGAGGATTTTCATGAAGTGTCCAGACAGGCATTTACGGAAGAAGCAACTTATGAACTTCTTCAAAATCATGCTAAATCCATCGTTGAAAGCAAAGTGTTCATGAGTGCATGACTTTCCAAAATAGTAAAGAGGGTTCCCCATATTAGATAGGGGCACCCTCTTTCTTAATGTTTGGCCCTGTTCTTCAAGAAGTCGATCACCTTCTGAAATGGCTGGTCTGTTTTTACCGTCTCGAACCGATTAAACGGGCATCCCTTCTGTTGTATTCTCCTCAAAACCACATCCATCGTAAAATGTTCAGGGTGAAGATCCCCGTTTACTTCATCCCACCATAGGGGAGTGGCGACTAAGGCCTTTTCGTTTCCCCTTAATGAGTAGGGTGCAATGATGGTTTTGCCTTCCCCGTGCTGAATATAGTCAACATACAGTCTGCCTTTCCGATTCTTCTTTAAACGTTCAATCGTGAAATCATCGGGGTAATTGGTCACCAGATAGTGGGCAATGAATTCAGTGAATAGACCGGTGTCTTCCCATGTGTAGCCGGCAGGAAGGGGGATATAGACTTGAAGCCCCTTGTTGCCAGACGTTTTCACAAAACTATGCAAGTTCAATCCGTCGAATAATTCCTTCATGATTTTTGCTGCTTTGACCGCAAGTTGAAAATGGTCTCTCGTTGGAGGATCTAAATCAAATACTATTTCACTGACAGTGTTCTCATTCGCTTTTTTAAATGGAATGTGAAATTCAAGTGCCAGTTGATTTCCAAGCCATATCAACGTTTCAAGATTATTGCATAGGGTGTAGTGAATTCCATCCTCTTCATATGTTTCGACAAACTCAGGGGAATAGTCGGGAGTGTTTTTTTGGTAAAAGGATTCACCAAAGATACCATGTGGAAACCGAATGCAGGTCAAAGGGCGATCCCTCATAAATGGTAAAATCATCAGTGATACCTTTCGAAGAAACCGGATGTAATCCAGCTTTGTCATTTGAACTTCCCGAAACAATTCCTTCTCAGGGTGGGTGATATCCACTTCACGGGGAAGTGAGGCTTCGTCTTTCTTAAATTGTTCGAATGTGCAATCTTCCGGTGCAGTGGAAAATAGGAACCGCTTAAAATGTGGTTCCCGGAGTTGTCCTTCATGATAGTTCAAATAGGAGATTTCCACGGTTATGGCCGGATCTATATACATCAGGGAGTGTCTCTTCTCTGTATAATTTTGTTTAATGCTTGCTTTTACAACCCTTTTCTCTTCAGGTGAGAGACCAAAGTGAAATAATCCAATCGACACGATATGTTGGTCATGGAATACACCAATATGAAAATAATCATTATCCTCGTCCAGTGCAGTGATAAAACATTGACACCTCTTCCAATTTTTACTTTTGATCCAATTCGTGCTTCGTTTTCCTGATTCCCATTTACTGTCATTCCTTTTGGCGATAACCCCTTCCCCTTCTTCCTTTTCTACACGTTCCCAGATCTCACTCAGGTCTCTGAAATGAGGGACCATCTGTATGGAGGAAAGCTGAGAAGGAGAGGGTTCCAAAGGTAATTTCAGTTGTACAAACACTTCTCTCAGTTTCTCTTTTCTCTTTAGGTATGGCTCATTAATGTAGGAATCCTGTCTAAACTGAAGCAAATCAAATGCTAGAAATGTAACAGGTCTCCTGGTAGCTTCGCGATGTATTTTCTGAGTATTTCTCATCCTGCCCCTCACTTGAAGTTCATGGAATTCGGTACTGAAGGAAGAGCGTAATAACACGATCTCACCATCCAGAATAAGGGGAGCGGGAAAATTCTTATTGTTCAGTAATGATTGGATTTGTTCTTTGATTTCAGGGAAATGGTGAAGAAGATCTTTTCCATTCCGACTTTCAAGAGTGATCTCATCATGGGAGAGTATGGATAGAATCCCTCGAAATCCATCATATTTCACTTCGTAATGCCACGTTCCTTCCGCTGGTAAATCAGGACGTAAAGTAGGGAGCATCGGTTTCATATTTGTCACCTTGATTTTTAGTAGTAGTGTGTCCTTATTTGTAGTGATTTATTTCCAGATGTTTAGGGGGATGAAGAGAGTTAGGTAACTAAATGATATGAATAAGGGATTAGTTTATATAAAGGAGGGTATTGAAAGATATGCATACCATTTGGAAGGGTTCCATCAGCTTTGGGCTGGTGAACATCCCCATAAAACTTCATGCCGCTACAGAAGACCGGGATATCAAGCTGAGATCACTTCATAAAGAATGTCATACACCGATCAAGTATGAGAAAGTTTGTCCTGCGTGTGAAAAGGAGTTGGATCAAACCGATATAGTGAAAGGCTTTGAGGTGACGAAAGGTAAATTTGTCGTACTGGAAGATGAGGAATTGAAAGAGCTGAAAGAAGCGAGCGGTGATAAAGCTGTTGAAATTGTCGACTTTATTAAAATAGAGGAAATCGATCCGATATTCTTTGATAGAAGTTATTTCGTTTCTCCCAATGATGGCGGGAAGAAAGCATATTCCCTGTTAAGAAAGGCGTTACAGGAATCAGGTAAAGTAGGGATTGCCAAAATCACCATGAGATCGAAGGAGCAGCTTTCAATTGTTCGGGTATATGAACAGACGCTCGTCATGGAAACCATACATTATCCTGATGAGGTAAGAGGGACCGGTGATGTACCGAACGTTCCTGAGAAAGATGAAATTACCGATAAAGAGCTTCAGACTGCCACAATGCTCATCGATCAATTGACGACTGAATTTGAGCCTGGGAATTATAAGGACAAGTATCGAGAACGATTGAGTCTATTGATTGAATCCAAACAAACAGGGGAAAAAATGGTCACATCCAAAGAAAAAGAACCAAAAGAAAATGTGACGGATTTAATGGCGGCGCTCCAAGCGTCCATTGATTCGTCCAAGCCAAAAAAGGAAAAGAAAACAACGAAAAAGAAAACGACTTCAAAGAAAAAAGCTCAGTAGATAAGGAGTCGAGTATTAGAGAGAGGGAGAAGCTTTGAAGGAGAAACGAATTGAACAAACCGTCTTTGTCGCTGTATCCCTGTTATGTCTTATCATATTCACGTGGGGATTCGTATCCATCGTGGAAGAATGGAAGGAAAATGAAATCGCCCAATTTGATGATGTAGTATTTGAGATCGTCAGGGGGACGATTTCAAATAAATTAACGGAGATCATGACGTCCATCACCTTTTTAGGCGGAATAAAGGGTATCACGGTTTTTACCATATGTGTGGTACTCATCCTTTTGTTTCAAAAAAAGTATCCACTTGCTTTGTTCGTAGCGATTACGATTGTTACAGGGGCCGGATTCAATGGGTTATTAAAGTGGATATTCAAACGGGATCGACCTGATATCGAGGCGTTGATCCAACAGGGAGGATACAGCTTTCCAAGTGGGCATTCCATGAGCTCATTTATCTTCTATGGCTCACTTGCATTCATTCTGTTCCGTGCCTTTGATCGTAAACGATACAAATGGGTAAGTGTGATCGTCGTGGCGATCCTCGTCTTATTAATAGGACTGAGCAGGGTGTATCTTGGAGTCCATTACCCGAGCGATATACTTGGAGGATTCACTGCCGGGGGTGCATGGTTGACTTTATGCATCACGATCTATATGTACTTCTACAAACGGAAACATTGGAGAGAAGAAGAATAGAACGTAAAAACGCTCAGGATTCCTATACCTGAGCGTTTTACTATTAAAACAAATTAAAAATATATGGTCCGATGGAGGTTACATAAAGGAGAATATAAATCCCCATAAAGTAAAAGACACCTCCGAATGTCCCCCAATCAGGGTCTCTCCCCACCTTCCAAAGCAGCGCAGTGAGGACGCTTATGACCAATAACAGAACGTACTCACTTCCAGAGAAGGTGAGGTAAGCCGGAGCAGAAAAATAGAAATAATCCCCCATGGCTTTACTGATGAACGTCAAAGGCATGAGAATGAAAAGGATGATGGAAGCATATTCCACCCAATTGATTTCTTCCTTTTCAAAAATATTCGGTTTGAACATATAAAGAAGAATCAGTACAAAAAGGGAAGGAAGAACCCAATAAAACGAAACCAAAACGGTGATCAAGCTGCTGAATAGCATAAGTACAGCATTATTTATCGCTTCTTTGACACTTCGTTTTGACCACTCCGTACTCTTGGCTATCGCTTGTTCATTTTTTGATGCACCGAATAACTCGTAATAATCACCGTCATAGTCCAGCCATGAGATACTCTCGTCTGACAGTTGGATGGGTGAATAGGTAAAATGCTTGGTTGTACTGACTGGCGAAGCCACAATTTCAGTAGAATCGTTGAATGGAGCTACATATAGGCTGATGGCATTCTGCCCTCCGACCCTATGACTCTCGGATGTAAAGAGGATGGATGGCTTTTCATCAATGGAAGCGAACTGTACCGATCTCGGGCTTTGCAACTTAAATCCTGATTGTTCGTTCGTGAATTCCAGTTTTGAAGGCTTGATCATCGAAGTTCCAATTTCCTCAATCGGTGTTTTCAATTTAAAGATCTTATAGGAAAGAGTTCCTTGAGACCTCATCTCTTCATTGTATAAAACGATTAATTGATCATCTGCCGTTGAAAAAGACAGGCCAGTCATATGTTGGTTCGTTGCTGAATTGACTAAGGAGAAGGGACTCTTCACCAATTGTAATCCTTCGTTCATGAAGTAAAGGAGAGAGTGTGTATCATCCTTCATGATCTGTATGATGGCACTTCCGCCATTATTAATAAACGCATCCTTTACCTCACCTTTGAACCTGAAAACTTCCTTGGTAGCTAGATCTTTAGGAGAAAGAGAATAAAGGACCTCACCCTTCCAGTAAAGAATGGAATTAGGTGACGTGCTGATTCCTGTCACTTCTTCATCAATGGTTCTTGCTTTACCGTTCTCAATGGAAGTTAACTCTTCCCCTTTTACTTGTATAACCTTTTGGCCGTCTGTCCAGAACGGCTTACCACGGGTTACACTGGTGTGAAGGGTGCTTTCTTTCTTAGGGTTCATACTCTCATCGAAAGAATATTGAACGACCTCCCCGTTGCTTGCAAGGAATAGTCCTTCTTCACCAAAAAAAGTAAGCGGACGCACTTCGGAACTGTAGTCCAATGGAATGGACCTGCTCCAATCGGGATCCGGCTGTTGTTTGACATTCTGCAGCTGATGGAAGAAAAGCGCTCCTATGCATAGTAGAACTAAGACGATTGGTATTCCAAAAGCTTTTAATTTTGTTCTCACAATGATTCCCCCTTTTCTATCTCTTTAAGAGTGAGTACAATTTAGAATTTTACCACAATTCTTTTTGCAATTCACCAGAATTTTCCTATAAACATTCATTCTTTTTTGTTGACTTTTAATAATACAGACATTACAATGATATTGAAAATCATTCTCATTAAACAAAAGAGTTCCCCCTCTTTCATACTAGAGAGAATGGTTCATGAAAACCCCCCTTTTATTAGTTCGTAAAGACAGGCCTGAAGCAGTTGCTTCAGGCCTGTCTTTTTCTTGCATTTCCTATAATCCTGTCGTAAATTGTTAGAGGATGTTTATTTAAAGGAGGGAAAAAGGGAAGTGAACGATAAAGACGATAAACGGTTTCGGATTGCCAACCACGAAGCATTGATTGGTATTGCACTCGTTCTTATAAATTTTTTATGGTGGTATGGCTTTGCTTTCGGGATCGGGGAGCAGCCTGTTTCAGATTACGATTGGATCCTTGGTATGCCTGCATGGTTCTTCTATAGCTGCATCATGGGATTTCTCCTTATGGTCATATTGGTGATCGTTGTCGTTAAATTCCTTCTGACTGATATTCCTTTTGACGAGGAGGATGATGATCATGAATAGTATGGCTTTGATACCTTTATTTGCCTTTCTAATTTTGATTTTCATAGTAGGAATCTATACAGCAAGAAATGTTAGTAAATCAGAATCATTTGTACAGGAGTATTTCCTCGGGAGCCGTGAACTCGGAGGATTCATCCTTGCGATGACGATGATCGCCACATACGGAAGTGCCTCTAGCTTCATCGGTGGTCCGGGCGCTGCATATACATATGGTTTATCATGGGTGCTTCTTGCCATGAGTCAGGTGGTGACTGGATACTTTGTCCTCCTCATTCTGGGGAAAAAGTTTGCCATCATGTCACGAAAGTATAAAGCCGTTACATTAATCGATTATTTACAGGGGCGGTATGGGAGTAATAAGATTACGATCCTGTCTGCAATCAGTATCATCATATTTCTATTTTCAGCCATGATTGCCCAGTGGGTAGGGGGCGCACGGCTTATTGAATCGTTGACGGGATTGAGCTATGAAGCGGCACTTTTCCTTTTTGCTGTTTCTGTGCTTGTGTATGTCATAATAGGCGGTTTCCGTGCAGTTGCCATCACTGACGCAATCCAGGGAGTTGTCATGCTAGGAGGGACCATCATCCTGCTCGTTGCTACCATCGTGGCAGGTGGGGGCATGGAAAAGATCATGCTTGAATTGCAGGCTGAAAACCCAAATTTATTAAGTCCTCATGGACCGAACGGTGAACTGAGTGCCAGGTATATTTCCTCCTTCTGGATTTTAGTGGGAGTGGGTGTCGTTGGACTTCCTCAAGTAGCTGTAAGGGCCATGAGTTATAAAAATTCACGTTCCCTGCACAGGGCTTTGATCATCGGTACGATTGTCGTTGGTTCGATCATGCTTGGCATGCATCTCATCGGTGTACTTGCAAGAGCGGTCGTGCCGGGAATTGAAGTGGCGGACAAAGTCATGCCACTACTTGCGCTTGAAGTGCTTCCACCATGGCTTGCGGGGATTGTACTGGCAGCCCCAATGGCAGCGATCATGTCGACGGTGGATTCTTTGCTATTGATTGTATCGTCAGCGATCGTAAAAGATGTATATATGAATTTCATCAATAGGGATGCAGAAGAGAAAAAGATTAAGAAAATTAGCTTCTGGGTGACGAGTGTAACAGGGATTCTGGTTTTTCTTATGGCATTAAGTCCGCCTGAATTGATCATTTGGCTCAATTTGTTTTCGTTTGGGGGGCTTGAAGCGGTGTTCATCTGGCCAATTGTTTTAGGCCTGTACTGGAAAAAGGGAAATGGTCCGGGAGCGCTTTCTTCCATGATTTCCGGGCTTTTGGCATATGTTTCATTCCATAGCTTTGCCCCGAACTATCTGGATATGCATACGGTCATCTTTCCGATTATCATCTCCTTCTTCATGTACGTATCGGTATCTCTGGCCACTCAATCGAAACATAAAAACGGATGGGTTTAACCGACCCATCCGTTTTTGTGTTTACAACGACAAAAGAGTACATTGGATAGTAACAAATGACGGATTGGGTGAAGAAGGATGGAAAACACGGTTGTCGTTGTCGGAGGAGGGATTGGGGGGCTGACCGCTGCAGCCCTCCTTGGAAGTGCAGGTTATCATGTACAACTACTTGAAGCCTCCCGGGAATGGGGAGGATGTGCAGGTAAGTTCCAACGGGGGAAAGCACTGTTTCCTGTCGGGGCGACCCTTGGCATGGGATTTGAAAAAGGGGGTATTCATCAGCGTATCTTTACATACCTGGGAATTGAATTCCCGCCTCATTTGCTGCTTGAGAGGGTGATGGAAGTCCATCTTCCTGATCATACCCTGACTTTTCATCGGAACCGGGAAATTCATGTGAATGAATTAAAGAAAGCATTCCCAGAAATAGCAAATCAAATCAGCCATTTTTTCAGGGAAGTGTACAGGATTGCAAAGGAAATACGGAAATTAATGGGTGCGCTTCCGGCTTTACCGCCTCAAACAATGAGAGAATGGTTGGAACTCGTTGTAAGTCTGCGTCCAAGATCATTGACCCTTCTTCCATTTTTTAAAGAATCGATGTCTCACTTACTGAAGAAATACAATCTACATGATCATTCTTCCTTTAAACACTTTATTGATGGGCAGCTGATTGACAGTATGCAGGTGGGGAGCGATCATTGTTCATTGTTGTTGGGATGCCTGGCCCTGGATATCTATCATGAAGGTGCCTTTTACCTCGAAGGCGGGCTTTACCAGATTGCCCATAAGCTTGTCAACGCAGCAGAATCTGTCGGTGTCAACGCTTCTTTGGGGAGGAAGGTGGTCGATATTGACCGCGATGATCAAGATCAACAGTGGGTAGTAAGTGATCATAGAGGCAATGAATACAGGGCAAAACACGTCATATGCAACGTACCGGTGCAAGCCCTTGAAAGTCTGTTTCCTTCAAAATATGGTGCAAAATTGAAAAACTATCTGAAAGGAAAAGATCTCGAAGCGGTGTGGGGGACGATGTCACTTTACATATTACTGAAAGAAGAAGTGCTGCCGGATGATCTTCCATTGTTTTCACAAGTTTGTACTATTCAAAATGGGAATATGACGGAAGGGGACCATCTATTTTTGTCATGGTCGCATCCGGAAGATCGGAATCGTGCCCCAGAAGGATTCAGGACCTTGACCGTTTCCACACATACGAGTTTAAACAATTGGAATACGAAAGAGAAGTATGATTGCTATAAGGAGCAGCTTCAAGAGAAGATGCTGGATTCAATAGAGGCGGTCATACCTTCTATCAGAAAAGGCATTGTAGAACTCTACCCAGGTGCGCCTAAGGCGTGGGAACGATTCACAGGTCGACCCGGGGGAATTGTTGGTGGATTCCCCCAAACCAATGAGTATGCCCTCTTCAAGAGCCTTTCCCACAGGACGCCACTTAAGAACATCTGGGTTTGTGGTGATTCCGTGTTTCCTGGTGCAGGGACCATCGGAGTATCTGTCAGTGGTTACCATGTCTTTCACTCCATTACCGGGAAAAAGCTTCCTGAATAAAGCAGGAATTATCATAGAACATGTCGAATGTTGTGTTGGGGTGATAATATGTATAAGCTGACACAGTTCAAGGATCCAATTGCCTTCTACGATAAGGTACATTCCCTGTTAATGGAGGATGAGGCGGCGAATAACCTGCCATTGGGCTTATTGAATACGATGAAAACGAGTGACAAATATAAAGACCCACTGCTTCTTTTAGTGGAAGATGAATCCGGCTTGGTGGTGGGATCATTCATCATGACGCCACCCCATTACCTTGTCAGTACTCTGAAAGTAGAAAAAGAAGAGATTAAAGGAATTACAATACTACTCAAAGACTTCTGTGAGGATGTTCATCTATCGATTCCAGGTTTTGTTGCCGAAAAGGAAACGGCGCTTCAATTGACTCGGGAGTGGAGTCACGTTACGGGAGCGAGTACCAGTATCCGCATGAACCAGCGTGTGTATCAATTGAATAAGGTGAAAGATATCCCGCTTAGCGAGGGACAAATGGTTCCCGTATGCTCTGGTCAGGAGAGGTTGTTGGCCAAATGGATCAGTGAATTTGTCGCCGATACAGAAGTGGTATCTATGTCAGGAGACGAATCGCTGAAAAGGGCGAAAGACATGATTGAGAAGGAAGCATATGTTTTCTTTTGGGAAGTGGACGGCCAGCCTGTTTCCATGGCAAGGGGGGCAAGAAGAACGGAAAATGGAATTACTGTCAATTTTGCTTATACCCCTAAAGAATTCAGGAAAAAAGGATATGCATCTTCTGTTGTAGCCGAACTCAGCCGCCTTTTATTGAAGGATCATTCTTTCTGTTCCCTGTATACGGACCTGGATAATCCCACGTCCAACAAGATCTATATAGAAATCGGATATCGGCCGGTTTGCGATTCGATGATGATTTCCATAGTGTGAACCATTAACCACAATGTTGAATATAATTTATTTGAGAAATGGTTGACATCGTGATAAAAAGAGATTAGTATAATAAACAATTAATTAAATGAGCGATTGGCTTTGACGAAGAGGAGTACCTATAATCGACACTGCAGAGAGCTGGTGGTTGGTGTGAACCAGTGTGAACGGTCATAGGGAATGGACTTCCGAGCTTCCAAACCGAAACGTTAGGAGTAGGCTTTGGCGAATGTCTTATCGTTACAAAAGACGCGTATTAAAAGCATTGTGCTTCGATACGATTGAGTGGACTGCCGAGGCAGTCAACAAAGGTGGCACCACGGGTATCCCGTCCTTTCTTTTTTATGAAAAAGATTAGGATAGGGATGCCCTTTTTTTATAATTACATAGTGATAAATCGTTGAATAAGAGGAGTACATTCAAGTGATGCCTAACAGGGAGTTAAGGATAGTGAGACCTTAGCATGATAGCTTGTCTGGAATGGACTTATGAGAGATGATCTGAATGAAGTAGGATCATACGGATTTCCACCGTTAATAGGATAGAGTATCGGGTGATATACCCCGTACTTGAAACAAGAGGGGATATAGATCTATATCCCAATAGAGGTGGCACCGCGGTCAGCATCGTCCTCTATGAACAGATTTTTCTGTTCATAGGGGACTTTTTTTATGGGATTTTATGGTGGAGAATTGGAGGCAAAAAGATAATGAAACAGCAGGAATTGAATTATATGGTGAAAGAATTGAATGGTGATATGTATACACCTATCTCACTCTTTCAATCCCTTGAGGGCAAGAAAAAGTTTTTATTGGAGAGTTCCCTCAAACATGAACAATCCGGACGATATTCATTTGTAGGAAGCGATCCATTTTTAGAATGCAAGGCATACGGAAATGACGTACAGATCAAACGAACGTCTTCAGATCAGGTAGAAGAGCGGACGGGGGATCCGATAAAGATCATTCAACATCTTATCCCCCACCAGCAAAAGGATATTCCATTTCCTTTTGCTGGTGGAGGGATCGGGTACCTGGGTTACGATGTGATCAGGCAGTATGAGGATATCGGAAAGACTCCATCTGATGAAATGGAAATGCCGGACATCCACCTTATGTTCTATGAAAAGGTCATCGTCTTCGATCATCTAGAGCATAAAGTATTTATCGTCGTGATGGATGAATGGACCGGGGGGGAAGGAGAGGAACTGGAGGATAAGATCAAGAAGCTTGAGAATGAACTTACCGGTGTGTATTTACACACACATAAAGAAAAACTTGACCGCCTCAGCTTTCGTGCTCAAACGTCGAAAGAGGAATTCATGAATAAGGTGGAGAAGGCAAAGCAATCCATTATTGAAGGAGAGATCTTTCAAGTGGTACTTTCGCAAAGACTTCAGGCTCCATTTTCTGGTGAACCATTTTCATTTTATAGGAGCTTGAGAAAATCAAATCCATCACCCTATATGTTTTTTATTGATTTCGAAGACTACATCGTTTTGGGTGCTTCACCGGAAAGTCTATTGAAAGTCCAGGGTGACGAAATAACGACAAATCCGATTGCAGGGACAAGGCGAAGAGGGACAACAAGTTCTGAAGATTTGGAGCTGGAGAAAGAACTTTTGTCAGATGAAAAGGAAATTGCCGAACATCGAATGCTCGTTGACTTGGGCAGAAATGATTTAGGCAGGGTTTGTACAGTCGGCTCCATCCATTTATCCAAATACTTAACCATCGAAAGATATAAATATGTGATGCACATCGTTTCAGAGGTAAAAGGAGAATTGAAAGGTGATGTGACCCCTTTAGAAGCATTAACAAGCTGTTTGCCGGCAGGGACGGTCAGCGGGGCACCGAAAATCAGGGCAATGCAGATCATCAATGAACTTGAATCGACAAAGCGAGGAGTGTACTCGGGAGCGGTTGGATATATCGGGATCAACGGGAATCTGGACTTTGCCCTGGCCATCCGCACAATGGTCCTGAAAGATGGCATTGCCAATGTTCAGGCGGGTGCAGGTATCGTATATGATTCAGATCCTGAAAGCGAATATGAAGAAACGCTGAATAAGGCAAAATCATTATTGGAGGTAACAGGATGATTTTACTCATTGATAATTATGATTCATTTACGTATAACCTGTATCAATATATAGAAGAGCTTGGAGAGAGGGTGGTTGTCAGGCGGAATGACGCAACTTCACTTGAAGAAATCAAGAAACTAAATCCTTCAGGTATCATCCTTTCACCGGGACCGGGAAAGCCCGAACAAGCGGGAATCTGCATCTCCATTATCCAGAATCTTCACTCTAGTGTGCCGATTATGGGGGTATGCTTAGGTCATCAAGCGATCGGCGCCGCCTTTGGGGCAACTATTGAATTGGCCGATAACGTGATGCACGGGAAGACTTCCCTCATCAAACACAATGGCAGCGGAGTATTCGAATATCTGCCTCAACCACTTGAAGTCATGAGATATCACTCTTTGGTGATTAAGAAAGGGACGTTGAAAGCTCCCCTGGAAGAGGTTGCCCATTCTATGGATGACGGGGAGATCATGGCCATCAAGCATATGAAATATCCATTGTACGGGGTTCAATTCCACCCTGAATCGATCGGGACGAAAACGGGCAAGAAAATCATACAGCATTTTATAGACGAGATGAGAAAGGGGAATAACCGTGAAAAACTATCTGCAAAAGCTATCTGACGGTCATTCATTAGAAAAAGATGAGATGAGAGGAGCTGTTCAGGAATTATTAAGGGAGGAAACGACCGAGAGTCAAATCGCATGTTTCCTGACGCTGTTGAAGATGAAGGGAGAAACGGTGGAGGAAATGACAGCCCTGGTTGAAGTGCTTCGAGAGAAGGCTCTGCCGGTAAAAAGCACGTTGAAAGGTGTACTGGATAATTGTGGAACAGGGGGAGATGGTTCCCAGAGTTTTAACATCAGCACGACGAGTGCATTCGTATTAGCGGGAGCAGGCGTCAAAGTGGCAAAGCACGGAAACAGGAGCATATCGAGCAAAACTGGCAGTGCTGATGTATTAGAACATCTTGGCGTATCCCTGGACTTCGGGGAAGATGAAGTGGAAAATCTTCTGAATGGAACCAATATCGCCTTCCTCTATGCCCCCCATATCCATTCAGGGCTAAAGAAAATCATGAAGGTCCGGAAAGAATTGAAAATCCCGACCATCTTTAATCTGATTGGTCCATTAACGAATCCCGTTCAATTGGAAACACAGCTTGTCGGGGTGTATAGAAGAGATAAACTTGAAACGATGGCAAATGTTTTACATGAATTGGGAAGAAAGCGGGCAATCGTTCTGAATGGGGCGGATTACATGGACGAAGCGTCCCTTGCAGGTGTAAATCATCTTGTCCTTTTGGAGGATGGTGAAATCAGCTCATTTACGCTATCCGGGGACGAGGTCGGGCTTCCTTCTTATACCCTTGAAGAGATAAAAGGAGGAGATGCAAGGGAGAATGCCCGTATCTTACAGGACGTCTTACAAGGAAAAGAAGGAGCCTATACTGATACGGTCATATTCAACGCAGGAATTGCTTTAGTTGCCCATGGTAAAGCTTCGACCTTTGCAGAAGGTGTAAAACTGGCTAGGGAAAGTATAGAAACCGGACGGGCAAATGAAGCGCTCGCATCCCTTGTACACTATAGTCGACAACGAAGAAAGTTGGTGATTTGAATGGCAACCATTTTAGAAACCATCATTAAAAAGAAGAATGAAGAAGTGAAGGAGTTAAAACAATTCGGATATACTACCTTTCAGTATCAAGGCACCCACAACCATTCATTATATGAAACTCTAAAATCCGCTTCGTCACTTCAGGTGATAGCAGAAATCAAACGGGCTTCTCCATCTAAAGGAGATATTCGAACTGAAGTGGATCCCGTGTCACAAGCCGCTATCTATGCAGAAGCTGGAGCATGCGCCATTTCTGTTCTGACGGATACACCATTTTTCAAAGGGAGAATGGAGGATCTTGCAAATGTTCGAAGAGCCGTCTCGATCCCGATTTTATGTAAAGATTTTATCATTGATGAAATCCAGATCGATCGTGCCAGGGATGCAGGGGCGAATGTGATTCTGTTAATTGTGGCGGCCCTGGATTTCACCAGGATGAAAGAATTATATTGTTATGCCACAAATCTTGGACTGGAGGTTCTTGTAGAAGTTCACAATGAGGAAGAAATGATAGAAGCTTTAGAACTCGGTGCTACGATCATCGGAGTAAATAATCGTAACCTGAAAACCTTTGAAGTGGATCTTCTCATTACAGAATCTCTGGCATCGATGGTGAAGGGCAGGGAAGTCGTCCTCGTAAGTGAAAGTGGGATCAGGGATGAGTCGGATTCAAGGAGAGTGAAAGACGCAGGGGCACAAGGGATCCTCGTCGGGGAAACGTTAATGAGGAGTAAAGATCCAGCAGCTACCCTCACAGTTCTCCAAGTTGAAAAAGGTGAGATGAAATGACGAAAGTCAAAGTCTGCGGCATCAGGAGGCAGGTAGAAGCCGAGTGGGCATTAGAAGCGGGAGCTGATGCGATAGGGTTCGTGTTTGCCGATAGTAAAAGGAAAGTCGATGTGGAGAAAGCGGCCGAGATCAGCAAAGCCGTTTCTCCAGACCTATTGAAAATCGGTGTATTTGTAAATGAAACAAAAGAAAGAATGGAAGAAATCTTTCATCTCGTTCAGCTCGATTATGTGCAGCTGCACGGAGATGAATCAGTGGAATTCTGTGAAACTCTCAATCTTCCTTTTATCAAGGCGATTTCGGTGAAGGAAAGAAAAGATATAGACGGGATTGAGGGATTTCCTGGTGAAATGATTTTGTTGGATAGCGGAAAGGGACCCCATCGTGGAGGCAATGGCACCACCTTCAATTGGGATTATGCACATTCAATCAATATTCCCCAGCATCTGATTCTTGCAGGAGGATTAAATCCGGACAATGTAAGGGAAGCCATCATCAAGGTCCGTCCCTATATGGTGGATGTCTCGAGTGGGGTTGAAACCGAAGGGGAAAAGGATCGCTTAAAGATAGAGTCATTCATCAAGGAAGTAAAATCGGTGCTTGAATAAAATGAAAATAGTGAACGGAGGAAGAAGAATGTTATATGCGCAACCAGATCAGAAAGGACTGTTCGGTCAATTCGGTGGGAGGTTCGTTCCTGAATCATTGATGAAAGCTGTACAGGAGCTTGAAGCCGCTTACGATGAAGCAATCAATGACGAACATTTTCAAGAGAAGCTGCAGAGCTACTTAAAGGATTATGTAGGAAGGGAAAATCCTCTCTACTTTGCAGAAAACCTTAGCAGGCAGGTAGGAGGAGCCAAAATCTATCTTAAGCGGGAAGATCTTAATCACACCGGTGCACATAAAATCAACAACACCATTGGTCAGGCCCTGCTTGCTGAACGGATGGGAAAAAGAAAAGTGGTAGCGGAAACAGGAGCAGGCCAACATGGGGTCGCAACCGCCACCGTATGTGCTCTATTGAACCTTGATTGTGTCATTTTCATGGGAGCGGAAGATATCCGCAGGCAGAAGCTGAACGTATTCAGAATGGAGTTGCTCGGAGCAAAGGTAATCAGTGTCACCCAGGGAAGTGCCACATTGAAGGATGCCGTCAATGAAGCGCTGCGTTACTGGGTTGCCAATGTAGAGGACACCCACTATATCATGGGGTCCGTTTTAGGTCCACACCCATTTCCTAAGATGGTCAGGGACTTCCAGAGTGTTATTGGAAAAGAAACAAAGAAACAATTCTTTGAAAAAGAAGAATGTCTCCCGAATGCCATTGTGGCATGTGTCGGGGGTGGAAGCAATGCCATTGGGATGTTCCATCCGTTTATTGAAGACAAAGAAGTCGACTTATACGGTGTCGAGGCAGCCGGAAGCGGTGTTGAAACAGAAAAGCATGCAGCCACTTTAACGAAAGGATCCGTCGGAATCCTCCATGGAAGCATGATGTATCTCCTTCAGGATGAAGAAGGGCAAGTACAGGAAGCCCATTCCATTTCAGCTGGTCTTGACTATCCTGGTGTGGGACCTGAGCACAGCTATTTAAAGGAGATTGACAGAGTCCGTTATACTTCCATTTCCGACAGTGAAGCGCTCGAAGCATTTAAACAATTATCTCAGACCGAAGGGATCATTCCAGCTCTAGAAAGCTCCCATGCCGTTGCCTATGCGGTTAAAATAGCGGAAGACATGACAAAGGACCAATCGATCGTCATTTGTTTATCAGGCAGAGGGGATAAAGACGTTGAACAAGTAAAAGAATTATTGGGAGGTAGTCAGCATGGGTAAGACATTTCTGGAAAACACCCTTCAAGCCGAATTGAAACGGGGTAATAAACTGTTCATTCCCTATGTAATGGCGGGAGACGGTGGCATTGAAACGTTGATATTAACTTTAAAGAAGTTGGAAGAAGCTGGAGCGACAGCCATTGAAGTAGGTATTCCATTCTCAGATCCAGTCGCCGATGGACCGACGATCCAAGAAGCGGGTAAAAGGGCGCTTGAGAAGGGCACTACACTTCGAAAGGTGTTCGATGTATTAAAGAAACGAAGAGAAGAAATCGGGATCCCCCTGATTTTTATGACCTACATTAATCCAATATATAAATATGGTGTAGAACGCTTCTTTGGGGATTGTAAAAACGCCGGTGTTGACGGAGTAATCATTCCCGATCTGCCGCTGGAGCATTACGAATTGGTTAAAGCATCTTCCCGAGATAAGGAAGTTGCAATCATTCAGTTGGCAACACTCACCAGTCCTTTGGAAAGAGTGAAAGAATTGGCTTCTGTAACAGAAGGATTCCTCTATGCGGTCACGATTAATGGAATTACAGGAACAAGAGAGGGATTTGCAGAGGATATATCCCTTCATTTAAACAAGCTTAAGAGCAACAGTCCGGTTCCGGTTCTGGCAGGATTCGGGATATCCAGCCCTGATCATGTTCGCAGCATGAGTGAAAACTGTGATGGGGTAGTGGTTGGAAGTAAGATCATAGACCTTATTCAGCAAGGCTCATTTGATGAAATCAAGGAATTAATCGGGGCATCGAAGGGGATTTTTCACGCGTGAAAACATCCATTTTGTAAATAAATGTAGAAGTTGATGAACAGAGTCTAAATGAATGTTAAATAAAGGTAAATAGTCTTCTAATACTCTAAAAAATCAGTATGATAGAGATGTAGTTGAACAAAGCATCATAACAGGAGGCTATTAAAATGAAAAGTATGAAAAAGTGGTTATTAATGTTAATGACAGCACTATCAGTAGTAACTTTTGCAGCCGGATGCAGCAGCGACACAGAAGATGACACAGGAACAGAAGAGAACATGGATGAAGAAAGTAATACAGACGAGAGCAACACCGAGGAGTAAAAGATCTACAGCCGATCCTTATAGGGTCGGCTGTTTACTTGGCAGGATGAATTATTTTACACCTTTAACGGAGACAGTCAGTGAAGGATTCGCATCTTTATAGGAAACAGTAATATTTTTAAAACCGGTGTTCTGTAAAGCCTGTGAAATCTCCGCTCCATAGACTCGAGCTTTGCTGTCCCGCTCTTCATCTCCCCGGGGCTGAACGGTAATGAGCAGTGTGCCATCCGTTTTAAGCATCTTGTATAAATGGATGAGTGCCTGCTTCTGGTCATTCCATAATGGGTAGTTATTGACGGAAAGGATTCGATCGTACTGAACATCATTTAACTCGAATTGACTGATATCCTGAACAAACAGGCGAACCCTGCCTTTCTCTATGGCTTCTTCATTCTTGCTTTGGGCGGTTTCTTTCATGGTATCGGAAATATCGACGCCATCTACAAAGGAACCCGGATAGAGTTTGGAAATCCGCCGGATACAGTATCCTGTACCATATCCAACTTCAAGAATGCGTTCACCGTTTTGGATGGCCAGTTGCTTAATGGACCAGTTATTTATCTTCCGATTATCAAACTCCATCACCTTTCCCACAAACCAGCCTAGGAACCCTTTTGGACGCTTGAAGTGCTTTTGAATTGAAAACAACGGGACATCACCTCTATTCACTTTTCCTTCAAAAGGGATTCGTCCCTTCACTATTCCACTATTTCTTGTGAATAAAACCTAAGAATTTATGTTGCATTTTTTTTGAATAGTGGCATAATATAATCAAATTACTTTGTGCGTTGATGAGAAGAGTACTTAGTCGGTCCCTTTATCAGAGAGCTTCGGTAGCTGAAAAGAAGCAAGGGTACTTCCTTAGGAAAATGGTCTCGGAGCATTCTACTCGAACCAATATGGTGTAGGGTAGAACGGGGGTGGGCGTCCGTTATCATTGCCACGGTATAAGGGCTTTTCTTCCCCGTACTTGTTGAGGTAGTCTTGCGTGAGCAAGCTATAAACTAAGGTGGTACCACGAGCTTAACCCCTCGTCCTTGGATGTCTTTCGATATCTATCAGGACGAGGGGTTTTTATTTATATCGAGGAGGAAACAATATGACTGTTTTCATAGGTGGGGCTTGGCCATACGCCAATGGCTCCCTGCATTTGGGGCACATCGCAGCATTGCTGCCGGGGGATATCATTGCCCGTTATTATAGGTTGAAGGGGAAAAAGGTTCTCTATGTGTCAGGAAGCGACTGTAATGGTACACCGATTGGAATCCGGGCGAGACAAGTTGGAGTGACGGTTGAAGATATAGCTGATCGATATCATGAAGAATTTATCCACTGCTTTCAATCACTGGGATTCAGCTATGATCAGTATACCAGAACGGATCAGCCTCAGCATCATGAGGAGGTACAAAGGATCTTTACCCTCCTGTATGAAAATGGATGGCTTTATGAAAAGGAAATAGAGCAAGTGTACTGTGTTCACGATCAGCGATTCTTACCGGACCGATTCGTGGAAGGAACCTGTCCGGTCTGCGGTTCGAAGGCGAGGGGAGATCAATGCGATCAATGCTCCACTGTATTGGATCCAACAGACTTATTAGATAAAAGCTGTAAACTTTGCGGGCATAAACCGGTTCTTAAAACGACCACACATTTATATTTTGCTCTCTCCAAGTTTCAACAACCCTTACAGACGCTACTAAATGAACATAAAGGAAAGTGGAGGGAAAATGCCGTCCAGCTTACAAGCCGCTATCTTGAAGAGGGACTGAAGGATCGGCCGGTTTCAAGAGATTTGGAAAATGGAGTGGAGGTTCCCCTCGAAGGCTTCCGTGACAAGATGATCTATGTCTGGATAGAAGCAGTGTGTGGATATTTGAGTGCATCCAAGAAATGGGCTGGAGAAGCAAACGATCATTGGAACGAATATTGGGATAAAGATTCCGTCTCTTATTATGTGCATGGAAAAGATAATATTCCTTTTCATACGATCATATGGCCAGCCATACTTATGGGCATGAATGAAGAAATGAAATTACCGGATCACATCGTTTCAAACGAGTATCTGACATTGGAGAAAAGAAAAATATCGACGAGCCAAAATTGGGCTGTCTGGCTAAAGGATCTTTTAACCGATTACCATCCTGATACCATTCGCTATTTTCTTACGATCAACGCACCTGAAAAGAGGGATGCTGACTTTTCTTGGAGGGAATTTATTTATAGTCATAACAGTGAGCTTCTTGGCGCTCTCGGAAATCTTGTTCAACGTACAGTGAAATTCTATAAGAAAGAGTTCGGTGACAACCTAATAGTAACCAGTGTAGACGAGATAGTAGAACGTAGAGTGGAAGAGGTATTCACTTCTGTAGGCAAATGGATTGAAGCAGGAAGTACAAGGCAGGGACTCGAGGAAGTATTTGAATTCATTCGGTGGTCGAATAAACGTTTTGATGAAAAGAAACCATGGGTAATAATGAAAGAAAATAGGGGAGATGGGAGAAAGGTGCTCGAAGAATTCATCTATATCATCAGTAATCTGAGAAGCATCCTTGAGCCCTTTCTACCTTTCACAGCTTCAAAGGTCGGGGAACAGTTAGGCATGACCCAACAACCGGTTTGGGGGAATGCATACCTCCCTTTGAAGTTAACGATAGAGAATACATTACCATTGTTTACCCGGATTGAATTGGAATCGATCGATAAAGAACGGGAAAAGCTGATTGAAAAATCCAATGTCAAAGGAGAATGAAATGAAAATCGTCATTGTATCTGACACTCATATGCCGAGCAAAGGGAGGGGGCTCCCTCCTATCCTTCAGAAAGATCTTATGGAGAGCGACCTCATCATTCATGGAGGAGATTTTGGGACTTATGATGTTTATGTAGAATTTATGGGATACGGGGAATTGATTGCCGTTGTCGGAAATATCGATGATTCTGAACTTCAATCTCTTCTCCCAAAAAGAAGGATCATAGAAAGAAAAGGCATGAAGATTGGTATAACACATGGGGACGGGAAGGGTAAAACCACTGAAAAAAGGGCTTTGGAAGCTTTTGAAGGGGAAGATGTGGATGTGATCATCTTTGGTCATTCCCACATCCCCTTTTCCCGATTTATGAAAGGGATTCTTCTGTTCAATCCCGGGTCCCCCACGGATAAACGAAAGCTTCCATACTATTCCCATGGTGTATTGACGATTGAGGAGACTTGGAAGATAGAGCATGTATTTTATGATTAGTAAGGAGCAGTGGCCGAATATGCCACTGTTCATTTATTGGATAGGGTATTGAAAATAATCCTGACGATAGATGATTTGAAAACCACTGGATTCATAAAGTTTCAGCGCCTTGGAATTGGTGGCTGCTACGTCCAAATATATGTCATCCGTCCATTTCGATTCCTGCATCACCACTTGAGATAATGCTTTCCTCCCGATTCCCTTTCCCTGAAATGAAGGGAAGATGGCAAAACCATAAATGGAGCTTTTTTTGTCCATTCTTTGAACTCTTATCTTTCCTATCGTTTTTTCACCGTACATGATCATGAGGTTGCCTGACCTGGATTCTGCGAATAATCTTTTGGTGTACATTTGAGCATCGCTTCTGACTATTTGGAAACATTTTTCATCAAGGTCAATGATTGTTTCAATAGCGTGTTCATCCGCCACTCTTAAAACGACAGTATCGGTATTTGGGATGAGGTCTTTCTTATTCCACTTCATTTCGTATTCCGTGAAATCATAAGCTGCTTTTGTTTGGGATATAAATCCTTTTCCAGAAGCAGAAGAGCCCGGAACATTGAGTAAGAGCTTGTGGACACTACGGGATTTTAAAGAGTGTAGAGCCTTTTGAAGGAGTTCTTGAAACCGGTGCTGACGGCGGGAATCCGGATGGATCATTCCGCATATTTCATACGAATCTCCAAATCCATAAATACCTAAAAATCCAATCAGTTTATTATCCTTGTAAAGAAGGAAATCATCTTGATCATTCTCTCTCTTTTTAAGCATTTCCCAGTTTAATTTTAAATTTATGCCTTCAAACGTTTCGCAGACATTCTGCAGATCCTTTATATCTTGAAGCTGTTTCGAAGTAAGCATTTGACGTCCCCATTCTTTCAAAGAATAAAACATTTACTTACTAAATTTTATTTTATTATCCATATTTTCACAAGGGTGGAGCGTAGATTTAAAGAAATAAAAATAGGTTCAACACACGAATATCCATGGGAAAAGCCATGCTCTTCTACATGGCTAATAATTATTCTTTCTCTTGTATACGCTGAATCACTTCATGCAGGTCATCGGGCTTTAAAAATTCCAGAGGGGAAAACCCTCTTTCAAACATGACCGATTCGCTTTCAATCATCAAGACATAGCGCCCATTCACTTTTGCTAAATGAATGTTGTCCCCAAAGTCTGAAAGGAGGGCTTTGACTGACACATGATCAAGCTTCACTTTCAGTTCCACTTCAGGGGACTGCTCGACGATTTGAGAAGTGGCTTCTACGACTTGTTCCGTCGTGAATCGTTCCTGCAGTTCACGCTTTGGGCTGATCGCCCATTCTTCCACGGCTTCTTCAAATTCGATCCGTTCGTCACTTTCTTCCGCGTACGTTTCAGATATATGTTCCTTCACCATTCCATACACTTGGGATTTGACGATTTCTGGCATGGATTTTTCATACTCCACCCATTTCAGGAAATCTTCAAAGTACCTCGCATGTGACGCTTGATGGATCTTGATTTCGGCTGAATCCATCATACCTTCTTCAGGCATGTAGGGATATTGGATCGATTTCATATTTTTTGTCGTAATCGCCATTTCTACATTGTGGATCAAGGTTGCTTCATCCGTGATGGTGGCAACTTTTGGTTCAAAATCACATTTCATGATGAACAAAAAGGGATCATCAAAAAATTTCGTCAGCTTTGCTGAAGCTACCAGAAATGCTCCGCCTCTAATGGCGCTCGCTTCAATATACATTTGGACAATTTGATCGCACTCTTCTCGAAACGCTTCTGCACTCTCTGCGTACCGGGTTCGGTGGAATAAATTATAGTTTGGATTCGAGGTCAATTCATGACCGGGCTCTACAACAAAGCGGCCAATCTTAGTTGGAGCTGATTCTGACTTGGAATGCCTGTCAACCTTACGTTTGACGATCTTCGTCAGTTCTCCGTCAAGAAAGCTTTTCAGGGGGCTTTCTTCATATTCAGCCCCGGTTAACGTTTGAAAGTGTTTATGTCGTTTATCTGCTTCTTCCCCTTTGCCTTCAACCTGTATTAAATAAAAGGAAAGGTGCTGTATCGTAAAATCCATGATATTTACTCCTAACTAGATTGGAAATCGTATGTATACATACTTATTGTATCAGTATAGAAAAGCTCAAAAGGTTCGTCAATTGACTTATGAAAGTACAGACTTTAGAGATACTACGTATTAGGTGGATAAAACGTAAGGGGTGATCGTGGTGAGTAATGAGTCTTTTCTTTCGCTAGTGAAAAAAGGCAATAAATCTTCCTTTTTTGCAATGGTAGGGAACGGGATCCTGGCAATCGCAAAGGGGGCAGCTTTCCTATTCAGCGGGAGTGGGGCCATGTTTGCATCGGCTATGCACTCATTGGCCGATGCAGTCAATCAAGGTTTTGTGTTTATCGGAAGTGTTCTTTCAGAAAAAAAGCCGACAGAAAAGTTCCCGACAGGTTTCGGCCGTGTCATCAATTTATTCTGTATGATCGCGGTTATCGTCGTATCGGTTATGGCATATGAGACGATCCGTGAAGGGTTTCACCTTCTCAAACACCCTGCAGAAGTAAAAGGAATCTGGATCAATGTTTCAGTGTTGCTGTTAAACATCGTCATTGATGGAACCATTCTCTTTAAAGTCATGAAGGAAATCGGGCAGGAAGCTCGTGTGGAAAGCAGTGGAGCAGGTATTGTCACCGGTGCGTTCAAGCATGTAAAACGGGCTGCACCACCAACAAGGCTCGTATTTTATGAAGACCTGGTAGCTGTATCCGGGGCAATCCTTGCGCTGATCGCCGTACTTGTCTCTTATTTCAGCACGATTCAACTATTGGATGGGATTGTGACGATCTTGATAGGATTCCTGATGGTGGGTGTAGCTTTTCGGGTAGGCTACGATAACATGGTCGGTCTGATTGGAGTTGCTGCTCCTAAAGAAGTTGAGGACAGGATTGCTGCTGCCATCTTTGAACATGAAGCAGTCATCGATATCTTTAAGTTGAGAATCACCCAGGAAGGGCGCTATTACCATGTAGAATCCTATCTTGAATTGAAGAAGGGGCTGCCACTCTCAGAAGCGGATGACATTAAGTTTGCCATCCAGGAGAAATTAATTGCCGATCCTGATATCGCTGATGTCACTTTAGGCATCATTGAGGATGACGGTATCCAAGAATGGAAAGGGACACATTCCCATGAAATGTCATAAGGGATATCCGGCTGAGCATTCCAGCCGGATGGTGAAGATTAATTTTGAATGAATTTTTCAAATACAAAGCCGAAATCCTTTAGGGTCAACTCTTTTTTCTTATCTGCCATCCAATTGAAGGCATATTGATTGACCTCTTTAAACTGCTCGACTACATTCACATCATTTGTCTTTACTTGTCCCAATGTAGAGGCCGCAAGTTGGAGACTTTCATTTGAGAAAGATGAATATATGCTGTTGTCAGTAGTGATTTCACCAATCTTGATCAGAGATTTGTATAAATCTTTCACTTCAGTTAAGTGTTTTTTATGAACATCAATGGAATAAACTTCCGACCCGATCTTGAATTTGATTTCCACATCCAGATCAACTGTACCTGCGGTTTCAAGAAGGACATTCGACAGCTGATATTTATAATAATCGAGGCGGCGGAGCACCCGTTTTTTGCTGGCTGCACTCGTGCCGTCCAGATGAATGAGCGCTTTGTTTGTAAAGCAATATTCATCGGACTTGGATTTGATCAGGAAATAGATCTTTTCTCCATCCTCATGCATAATGTAATCATCTGAATCGGCTTTATCGTAATCAGCCGGCTTGATGACTGTACCAATATCACTTAAACCTAATACATCTGAAGCAACTTTTCCAAACATGCTATCAAATCCTTTCTATTAATGACTGAGTGTTCTTCTCCCCATCCGGGAAGACTTCATCAGTATATCATAGTTTCATAGTAGTTATGGTAAAAAATGGTTCGTGTTGTATCGAGCACATATGGCTTGGTGTTGGATCACGTTCATACTATAATAAAGAAAATCATAGAATAGAATATCGAATTAAGGAGGGATAGGATGGATATGAACGAGCTTTTGATGCGTTTCAAAGACAGAACGCCTAAAGTGCTGGGAAGTGAATCATTTTCTGAGTATGCTATTCTACTTCCTTTGATAGAAGTGGAAGATGAGATTCACGTATTATTTGAAGTACGCTCATTGAATATGCGGAGACAGCCGGGGGAAATATGTTTCCCGGGAGGCAGGATCGACCGGAGTGATTCCGATGAGAGGGCAGCTGCGCTAAGGGAGACGTCTGAAGAACTCGGGATTGCAGAGAAAGCAATCACCGACATACATCCCTTGGATTATATCGTATCACCATTTGGGACCATCATTTATCCTTATGTGGGAAAGCTGAATATCTTATTTGAAGATATGCGCCCAAACCCGGCGGAAGTGGAAGAAGTTTTCACCGCCCCCCTTTCTTATCTTCGTGAAAAAGAACCGGAATTATATAATATTAAATTTAGAATGGAACCTGAGGAGAGCTTTCCGTATAAACAAATTCCTGGTGGCGAAAACTACGAATGGCAAGCTAGGACTATGAAGGAACATTTTTACTATTATGAGGACAAAGTCATCTGGGGACTCACCGCCCGTGTGCTGAATCATTTTATTAAACTGCTATAATCGCCGTTGACTTGCTGTTTAATAAAAATAGATAAAAAGAAATTCTACATTTACTTGTACGGAGTGACATTCGTTTCGGTTTAATACTTTTTTCGATAAGCTAATCTGTCGGAGAAGGTATTTTTGTTTGACATTTTGTAGCAAATTGAATGGTTTGTAAAAGGTTAGAAGGAGGTAAAGACAAGTAACATGAACTAAGGAGAGGGGAAAAATTATGATCATTCGTGCTAAATGCTGGAGGATGTTAAGTGTACAGGAAAAACTGTTTATCCTGAAGGCGGTATGTAATAAACATCTGAAAAAATAACCCCTGGACATGGAGACACAATTATTTCATTTTGAACATTGTTAATTGGTGGTACGATCAATATCGGGAGCGAAGAATGTTTTACATGAATCCCATTCCATTTATGGAAATGTGGTGGAAACGACATGGATACATTGATCCAACCACCTGCCTATTCTTTTTTGAATATTTCCGAAAAGTCTAGAAGATCATTCGCTGGTACTCACTCCATTTTATCCCCCATATCCCTCCTGAGCTTATTTCATCTCTTCATGCTCATCACTAATCAAACAAGGTATGATTCCTTCTTGGTATGGAAAACAATTGTTTCTGGCGCACATTATTGATACTTTGGTAAGATGATAGTGCACATACATATAAGGAGGACAACAAGTGAAAGAATCAAAAGCAATTATGATTGCAGGAGTATTATTTGCCATCCTTTTAACGGGATGCAACCGAAATGCAGCAGATATGGTCGTAAACGGTGGTGTAACGTGGAATGAAGAAGAGGAAACACTTACATTTTCCGGACTATTAACCGATGAAGCCATAGAACCGGATACCAAGTTCCGTGCCCGTTTTTACCTGGAAGGAAAAACAATCAAGAATGCTTTGGGGACCGACTTGATCTATTCGGATGAAGAGCTCAAAAGCCGATCAGAAGGAGAGGCAGTTCAAGAGTTCAAAGTAGAGAAAACCGTAGATATTAAAAAGAGTGACGATATGGATAAGGTCATTGACGAAATAAGAAATAAAGATAAAGAAGCCGTAACCATTGAAATCGTAAATGATAATGGACGGATTGATGACATGGTTCTTCATAAAATTAAAAAGGAGTAGGGTTTTCCCTGCTCCTTTTTATTTCTTGCTTTTGGATGTAGAGAGTGGCTGTTGATTTCCGCTACAGGTGCTCGCTTTCCGCGGGGCTGGCGGTGAGCCTCCTCGGCTTTGCCTGCGGGGTCTCACCAGTCCAGCTACGGCGGCTAGCCCCTCGAGGTCATAAGCTAAATGGTCCAAGAAGGCAAAAGAACGCCTTCTTAGCCCATTCATCTTATGCTTGTCGGGGCTGAACGAGCCGCCTCCGCATTTCGTGCTGTCCAGCGTTTCCCGCAGGAGTCGAGCACCTTCCGCTCCAATCAACTATGTTTTTACAATCATAAAGAAAATGTGTAGATTGTTTATGCCACTGCTTTTTCATTTGTTGTAGTGAACGATTTTATTTAATCGTACATTACGCTTCCTTAACTGATGTTCACGATTTATTTTTTTTGCTCTGTCAACACTTACTACTCAAGAGGGTGAAGGGAACTGCGTAGACTCCTACGGAAAACGGGCGTGCCGAGACCCCGGAAGCGGTTTTTGCTGAGGAGGCTCGGCCGAACGTCCGTGGAAAGCGGAGCAGTTCCCTTCACCATCCTGCACCACATCCTAAATGACAGAGCATTCGCAGATCTTAGTTTGTATATAACAACAATCTTTTGCGAGTTGCATCATTTGGGATTCACTGGTCTTTTCAATGCATAAAGGTCGTCCTCGAGAAGCAGCATTTTATCCATCAACACGTCCTTGGAGTCCATCACTCCCTTATTGTAGAGGAAGGGACCTATTTCCTTCATGAAGAAGTCGAACCAATTTTCAGCGCCTAAATCCCCGATTTCATCCCCTGTTTGCTCATAGTAAAAGCTTTGGATCATTCCAATCATTTCATCTTTCTGTTCCTTTGGGATCTTTGTAAACATCATATGTAACCCTCCAGTTTGGTTTCCTCCATCGTAACATAACAGGCCCGATGACGGGTATGAAAGAAAGCCACCGATTCTTCCTAATGTTATAGATTGAAATCATTGTGTAATAAGAAAGCCAAAGTAAAATGAAGAAATCGACTGTCATGACGCTGACAAGCTTTGAAGCTTGGAATGCATTCCAATAAGAAGCGAGTGAGACCCCATTTCTAAGTTGCATTACTGAAGTAATGGCCATTAAGATCAGAAGAAAACCGAGAGCATTTGATGAAGCCGTGTTATCCAACCATCGAGGAGTCCTGGGAAGAGATCGATTATCACCTCTCTTAAGGAAAAAATATGGAAGAAGGCTGAATGCCCCCAGTGCGAGTGAGCCAAGAATGAAAGGCCATGCCGGGATATTGTCCCTATCGAAAGGTAGTATTAACGCTGCAAATAACAAGGGAAAGAGACCAAGAAAGGTGAAGACGGTCAAAACGAGTGGATCCACTTCATTGACATTTCCCTGGAGTAGATCGTGTATGATGGGGTCACTTGCAGACCTTTTCCTGGTGCAAGAAACATAGCGTAAAATATAAAGATCAACCAGAGCCAAAACATAATATCCCCCCCTTTGTAGAATTGTAACAAAGGTATCCAAATGAAGGTTGGATCAATGTGTTAGTCGTGATTATTTCTTAACAAGCTCATTTTCTTCAATAAATACTTCCTGCTTCTCTTCTTGAATATACTTCAAGATCCGGTCCTGAATCATGGGGTAAAGCACGATGGAATGAAGTTCAGATAGCGGGACCCATTTGATGCCCGTCTGTGTAGGATCCGGCTGACTTGGTGAAAGGGTGGAATGATAATCTGTCCGGTTACAAGAGAAAAACATGGAAAGGGTGTGGGTCGGTCCATATCTTTGGTCATTCAGATGGGGGGCATATTCGTAGGTGAATGCTAACGTTTCAACCTCTACCTGTGCTCCTGTTTCTTCAAAGGCTTCTCTAACGACAGCCTCTTTAATCGATTCTCCCTCTTCAACTCCTCCTGCGGGAAGGTTATAATGAAGCCCGTTTTCGTCTTGAAACTCAGCCAATAAGATTTTTCCTTCTTCTACAATGACAGCTCCAGCACGAATTCTGATAGGGTATAACATGTCATCTCTCCTTTTCTCTTTGAACATGTGAAAGTCCAGTTTAGCAGAAAGAAAGCTAAACGAACATATAAATTTGTATAATTGTGGCAAACTAATCGGGATAAAGTACTGATTTAACTGTAGAGAAAAGTATAAAGGAGAATGAGCATGTGGCAAGAATTTAAAAAGTTTGCCGTAAAAGGGAATGTCATAGATCTCGCAGTGGCTGTAATCATCGGCGCAGCCTTTGGCAAAATTGTCAAATCACTTGTAGACGATATCGTGATGCCCCTTCTTGGCACCATCCTTGGGGGAATCAGTTTCACGGACCTAAAGGTTACGTTCGGGGACGCAGTGATTACCTATGGGGTCTTTATTCAAAATGTAGTGGATTTCTTTCTGATTGCGTGGGTCATATTCTTTATCGTACGAATATATAAAAGAATGGAGAGAAAAGAAGAGGTAAAAGTAGAGGCCAAGGTCGATCCGAAAGAAGAACTTCTGAGAGAAATACGAGATCTACTAAAGGCAACTGCAAATCAATCGGAATGAATTTGACAAAAATAGAGGGAATATCCATTATTTATCTAATATAGACAAATAAGATCAAAGGGGGATTAAATAGTGGATATGAACTCGTTATATTTAATAAAAGAAAAAGAGGGAATGAAGAAGGATTTTTCCTTGCTTCTATCCATGATGAATTATGCCAGATTCACCTCTATACGTGAAGTCGAAAATCTTTCTGTTGAAATGCTTGATTACCGGTGTCATGATGAAGCAAATTCCATCGGCATGTTGTTGGCTCATTTTGATGCTGTAGAGAAGATCTATCAGGCGCTGACATTTGAAGAATTGACAAATGACGAGGTAGAAGCCTTTGCTGCTGAATTGGAACCTGCACTAAGTTTAGGAAGACAGGCGGCAGTAACGATTAAAGGGAAATCTGTAGAGTATTACCTGGACAATCTTCAACTTACAAGAGAAAAAACAATACAGCAATTTTCGAAATTGGACGAAACATGGTTATATCAAGAAACAGATTGGTGGTATGGACAAAAGGGCAATAACTTCTTTAAATGGTTTCATGTCTTTGAAGATGAAATCAATCACAGAGGCCAAATACGGATGATCAAGAAGTTGTATACTAAAGAACATCATAAGACAATGGCAGAGTAGGTTGATCTGGTCATTTTACAATTAGACCCATTCCCGCCTTGAGTTTTGAGGGAGAGTCTGTTATAGTTAAATTAGTTATTTTTGTTCGGTTAATATACATGATTGAAGAACATTCGTCTTGAATCTTAATCAGAGCAGGAATATAAATATTTTTATGTGCAACTGCACTAGGAGGTACATGTTTTATGTTACAAGGTAAAGTTAAATGGTTTAACGCTGAAAAAGGTTTCGGTTTCATCGAAGTTGAAGGTCAAGACGATGTTTTTGTTCACTTCTCTGCTATCCAAGGTGAAGGATACAAATCATTAGAAGAAGGTCAAGACGTTACATTTGAAATCGTTGAAGGTGCTCGTGGACCACAAGCGGCTAACGTTCAAAAGTAATCCAACCGTATAATTCCAAACAGAGTACGTCAGCTGACGTACTCTGTTTTTTTGTTTCTATAAAGAGGGGTTGTTCGGCTAGACATACAGCTAGAAAGTTCTATAATGGAAAAGAAGTTAACGGATTTTGGAAGGATGATGGTGATGGTTGCGAAAGAAAGTAATATGAAGCTGGCACTTGCCGGTCTATTGTTGGGGATCCTCATGTCTGCCATGGATAACACAATTGTTGCAACGGCCCTGGGCTCCATTGTTTCAGATCTTGGCGGACTTGATAAGTTCGTCTGGGTCACAAGTGCGTATATGGTTGCAGTGATGGCTGGAATGCCGATATTTGGTAAGCTGTCTGATATGTATGGGAGGAAGCGGTTTTACATATTCGGTCTTTCCATTTTCTTGATTGGTTCTGCTCTGTGTGGGATTGCACAGGATATTGTTCAATTAAGTATATTCCGTGCCATTCAAGGAATAGGTGGAGGAGCATTGCTGCCAATAGCCTTTACGATTGTTTTTGATTTATTCCCTCCAGAGAAACGTGGGAAAATGACGGGACTCCTTGGGGCGGTATTTGGTTCTGCTTCGGTATTTGGACCTTTAATCGGTGCTTTTCTAACGGATAACTTCAGTTGGCACTGGATCTTTTATGTCAATGTGCCGATTGGACTCCTTTCCCTCGTTTTTATATCGACTGCTTATAAAGAATCCACCCAAAGATCTGATCAGCGCATTGATTGGGGTGGAGCGATTACGCTAGTGATTGCGGTTGTCAGTCTGATGTTTGCCCTTGAATTTGGAGGAAAGGAATTCTCGTGGTCTTCCTGGCAAATTATCGGATTGTTTGGATCTTTCCTGTTATTCTTTATTAGTTTCTTATTTATAGAAAGAAGAGCAGCAGAACCGATCATTTCATTTTGGATGTTTAAAAGTCCCTTATTTGCGTCTGCACAGGCTTTGGCCTTTCTCTACGGTGCTGCTTTCATCATTCTGACTATCTTGATCCCGATATTTGTTCAAGCTGTGTATGGTGGATCGGCTACAAATGCCGGATTGATATTAACGCCGTTGATGCTGGGGTCAGTAGCAGGAAGTGCTGTGGCTGGCATTCGGATGACCAAAACAAGTTATCGAAGTATTATGTGGATCTCCATTATTTCTTTTATTATCGGTATGGTTTTACTTGCGACGATGGGGCCGGATACGAGTAGATGGCTATTGACCGTATATATGATCATTAGTGGTTTCGGTGTAGGTTTTTCATTTTCATTACTGCCGAATGCGACAATCCATAAGCTTGATCCCCGATTTAGAGGTTCAGCAAACTCGACAAATGCCTTTTTCCGTTCTCTGGGGATGACTCTCGGTATAACAATATTCGGAACATTGCAGACGAAACTATTTTCATCTAAATTGGAAAGCGCCTTTAAAGGACAAGAAGGAGGCGGCAACATTCAGGGTGATCCAAGAAGTATCTTTGAACCTGAAATGAGGGAGAAGATTCCTGATTTCGTGCTGGCTAAGATTACTAATGCTATGTCTGAGTCGATTACAACTACTTTCGCCTACGCATTGATTCCACTGGGGATTGCTCTTGTGTTTGTATATCTTATGGGGAAAAGCAGGTTGGAAGTTTCGGATAATCAACCTTCAATGGATAAAGTGGAATAGATTGAAATAATGAGTATCCCATGACCTGATCAAAGATGCCTGTAACTGGTCTTTGCTGCGTATTCCTGTTATATTCTAATAAACAATCCCTTACATTGGAGTGCTGTAATTTTGTGGGAAAATGCCAAGAAGTTTTTTATTTTTATAGGAGTATTCCTGGGAGTGAGCCTATTATTAAGTGTTATAGCCGGTCTAATCATAACGAACATGTATGATGGTACAGGTTATAAAGGCTCTCCTATGGTCGGAACTTTAATAAATGCGGTCTCGGCGGTGGTTGCCGTAGTGGTTGCCTACAAACCGTTCACCAAAAAGAGCAGTCATACTAAATAATTACATGAAATGGGTTCATCTCCTTTTCATTGAATTCCATGGAAAGAAAACAACCTCCCCGAAGGATTGCGGGGAGGTTGTTCTTGTTCTAGCCTAAAGATTGATTTCCGGTAGGGCTCTTCAAAAAGAAAGAGACCAGTCATTAGACTGATCTCCCATTAAGTATTCAATATTTATTACTATGTTAGATTATTTATTTTGTTGGTTTTGTTGTTTAGAAGCTTTTTTCGCTCTTTCAGCAGCGTTTTGCTCTTGAGCAAATTCTGCTTCATTTTTTTGCTGTTGTGGATTTTTGTTGTTTTTGTTTGTCATGTTTATCACCTCCGTCTACTATAATTTGCCCATTAATTCAAAATTGATACCTCTAAAATAAAATGAACAGGAAACTGTAAATGGATCTCCCCTTTTCAATTACCATTAACTTACTAGTTTAGTCCTATATACCAGAGGGTAAAATAATTTCATGTCTTTATTTTTATTACATATCAAGCTGTACATTATTCATTGACACAATTGTATTGAGGGGGAAGTAAGTTGAAGAATTTTACACCAATGTTTTGGATCGCGATTTCGATCGGCGTGATCTTTGTATTATGGGGAGTCATTTTTCCTCAGGGATTGATCGAAGTTATGACAAATACTCAAGGAGTTCTCCTTGATAAGTTTGGCTGGTTTTATCAGTTCTCAGCCACATTCTTTTTTATCATCGCCATCTTTTTTGCATTAAGTAAATACGGTAAGATCCGTTTAGGGAAAGATACGGACAGGCCGGAATATTCGACGTTAACATGGTTCGCCATGCTGTTTAGTGCAGGAATGGGGATCGGTCTCCTGTTTTATGGGGTATCCGAGCCGGTTTCTCATTATGCCACACCTCCTTATGGTGATGGAGGAACCATTGAATCAGCTAAAATCGGGTTGAGGTATACCTATCTTCACTGGGGATTTCACGCATGGGCCATTTATGCGGTTGTTGCATTGGCATTAGCCTATTATAAGTTCAGAAAGGGCATGCCGGGATTGATGAGTGCTACATTGTATCCGGTCATAGGCAAAAAAGCGAATGGGCCGATAGGATATGTCGTGGATATTATTGCGGTATTTGCAACGATTTTTGGCGTAGCCATTTCGTTAGGTATTGGAGCTCAACAAATTAATAGTGGACTTAATTACTTAATAGGAACCCCGATAAACTTCAATGTTCAATTGATCATCATGGGTATCGCAACGATACTTTACATTACGTCAGCTTCTACAGGATTGTCAAAGGGAATCAAATACCTGAGCAATGCGAATATGATCCTGGCGGTATTGTTATTTATTGTTTTCCTTATCGTTGGACCTTCTCAATTTGTATTGGAACTATTTCTGACTACGTTTGGGAGCTATGTTCAGAATCTTCCCAGTATGGGATTGCGGTTTTCACCCTTCAACATTGAAGATAACCAATGGGTGAAAGACTGGACGATTTTTTACTGGGCATGGTGGATTTCCTGGACACCGTTTGTCGGGACCTTTATAGCGAGGGTGTCAAAGGGTAGGACAGTCCGGGAATTCATCATTGCGGTCATCATCGTACCAACCATCGTATGCTCTCTCTGGTTTGGTGTATTTGGAGGGACAGGATTGTATTATGATCTTGTTCAGGGAATTGATGTAGCCGGTCAAAGTTTGGAGACTTCACTATTTTATGTGTTTGATCAGATGCCATTAAGTGGAGTTCTGTCGGTTATTTCGCTTTTCCTCATCATTACATTCTTTGTCACATCTGCAGATTCTGCAACATTTGTATTGGGGATGCAAACCTCAAATGGAAGTTTAAATCCTCCATTCTTTGTGAAATTCAGCTGGGGTCTAGTCTTGGCTGCCATTGCTGCGATCTTGATGGGTTCAGGTGGGATCAGTGGATTACAGGCAGCCACTATCATAACGGCTTTGCCATTAGGAGTGATATTACTCTTCATGACATATGGCCTGATTCTTTCCTTTCAAAAGGAAACCAGTAAGAGAAAAAGAAAAACAGAAGCAGGTACAGATAATTAGTTATTTGAACTGAATAGTAAATAGAGGTTGTCTCAAGAAATCATGAAAAATGACTCTTGATGACAGCCTATTTTTTTATTTTAAGGATGTAAGTCAAAATTCTATAACCCGAACACAAGTTAATTTGATAGGATAGAGGTACTTATCATTTTATTCCATAAAAGGAAGTGGGTATTTTCATGAAACAAATCATTGCAATGGGTGGAGGAGGTTTCTCCATGGAGCCCGAAAACTTATTATTGGATCAGTACATACTCCAGCAGGCAAAAGCCTCAGAACCAAAGATATGTTTTCTTCCGACAGCCAGTGGAGATGCCGACAGTTATATTGAACGGTTCTACCATTCATTTAAATCCCTATCCTGTGAGCCTTCACATCTTTCTTTATTCAAGCCCTCCACAAGGGATTTAGAAGGATTTCTATTAGATAAGGATATTATTTATGTAGGAGGGGGCAATACAAAATGCATGCTGGCACTATGGCGAGAGTGGGGGATCGATTCCATATTAAGAAAGGCATGGGAGTGCGGGATCATCCTTTCAGGATTAAGTGCAGGTTCTATATGCTGGTTTGAAGAAGGTACGACCGATTCATACGGTGATGAATTAGAAGGAATTAAAGGATTGGGTTTGTTGAAAGGCAGTCACTCCCCCCATTATGATGGAGAAGAGAACCGACGCCCCCTCTATCATTCTTTTATTAAGAGTGGTGAATTGAAGGTTGGCTATGCAGCAGATGATGGGGCAGCCCTGCATTTTATTGATGGTGAACTACACAATGTAGTGAGTTCCAGGGAGCATGCTTCCGCATACTGGGTTGAAAGACAAGATGGTGCGATCCGGGAAACCAAACTAACGACAAATTATTTAAAACATAGCACGTGATTGTCGGCTGGTTCGAATACTTTGGTCTCCTCTTACATAGGGATAGTGATGAGTCTTTATCTAAGGAGGAGAATCAGCATGACTGAGGATAAACGAAATACTCCGGGTGAATTAGTCAAGAATACATCCAAGCAGGCCAGTGAACTGTTGAACAAAACGGCAGACACTGCAAATGACATGATTAAAAGTGTGAGCGGTAAAGGTGGATTGGTAGGGAAGGTTTCTGATACCTCGGCAGACTTTGTGAAAAATGTAGGCAATACCGGTAATAAAATGGTTGGAAAGACCGTCGATACGGCCGGCAAAGCAGTCAAAGGGGCATCGGATAAATTATTTAAAAAGAAAAGATGAAAAGAGAAGCAAATTCCCATGTCGGGGGTTTGCTTTTTTTTGTTTATAGGCAAAAGATCTCAACATTAAAACAACCGGGCAAGCCCGGCTGTCTCCGTGATCATTCCTGTATGGTTGATCTTCGCAGTTTAATGAACTTCACTGTATTCAATACTATGGTTTTCGTCACGGCGTAAGTTGGTACAGCTAAGATCATTCCGAGTATCCCTGCCAAATTCCCAGCAACAAGTAATAAAATGATGATGGTCGCCGGGTGGGTATCCAGTCGTTTACCCAGAATGAGGGGTGAAAGGAGATTCCCTTCAATTTGTTGAGCGATCGTGACAACGACCACCACCAGGATCGCTTTCGTCGGTGAATCAAATAATGCCACGATGATGGCAGGTGCTGCACCGATGAAAGGACCAATAAACGGTATGATATTCGTGACCGCTCCGATCAGTGCCATAACTAATGCATATGGCAAACCAATGATTAAATAACCGATAAAAGTCAGGGTCCCTACAAATGAAGCGACGGTCAGCTGTCCCTGTATGTAAGCAGCAAGTGTTTCACTTGTATCCTTTAATGTGTTGACTCCTTCCTCGCGGTAAGCTGGAGGCAGGAACTTCGAAATCGCTCTCGGAAATTTATGCCCATCTTTGAACATGAAGAACAATAGGAAAGGAACGGTTACAATAAGGATTGTAATACTGGTTAAGACACTCAACAAACCTTTTAATGCTGTTGTGATATTATCGGGCAATGTATTGGCGAAATCCACCAGCTGATTCTCAATATCCTTCAGTGACACATAATCCTGATTCATCATCCATTTAAATTGTTCTGTCTCAGACAAATACTCAATGAAATTCCTCGTTTGACGAGCATACTCCGGCAGTGCATTGAATAATGCCGTCACCTGGCGTGTAATGACAGGGGCGATATTTCCTATGATCAGAACCATAGCACCGATAATCGCCGCATATAAGACGATGATCGCAACTGTTCTCGGCAATCTTGCTTTAACAAGAAGATTGACCAACGGGTTTAATAAAAAATATAGAAACCCTGAAATAATGATCGGGAAGAATAAAGTTGAAGCAAATACAACGATTGGTTCAAATAGAAAGGAAATTTTAGTTGAAACATAAATGATGGTAAGAATAATAAGGATTTGTAAACTCCATGAATACATTTTTTTCTTGGTCAATCTATTCACCTCTACCTATCGACTAGTTTATCTGATTAAGTATATCAAAAACTGGCAGGTACACCCTACTAATATCTGATGGAAAGAGAGAATTTTTTGAATGGGATCACTAAAACTGAGGATGACACCTCATCCAAGCAAAACGCATCTAATCAATTGAAGGTCGTACCTTAACTTGAAATGCCCATTGATGCCTTTGAATAGCACGGCATATTGTGGACACCCTACATGGTAATAAACTCTTTCAGTAGGTGTTAAACATGGGAAGGTCATTCAAGACAAGGACCACACGAAAATTAATCAATCCGGCTCAAGAGGATAAAGAAGTGAGCGTATCTTCCCCTTCTAATTTAGAGGAGAGAGTAACGTTTATTCGAGATGGCCTTTATTTAACAGATGACCTTTCCATTAGGAATCTGATCTTCAATGATAGCAGGATCAAGCTGATTTTCATTGATTCAATAGTAGATGTTAAGAGTGTTCAAATGAATGTCATCAAGCCAATGCAGGAAACCCCTTTTGGGAACATACGTCATATCGTGAATGGTGCAACCATCATTGAGACGGTCGACCTCCAGAAAGCTCTTGATGGACTGGTGGATGGCTCATGCCTATTGATACAAGAGGACGAAGAATGCATGCTGTTGATCCCCTCTCCGAAAGATCAGTCGGCACATCGGATTGAACCTACCAATGAAAAGGTCGTCAGGGGTTCCCATCAAGGGTTTAGTGAGAATGTCTCAGAGAATGTCCAATTCATAAGAGAGAGAATCATAAATAAAAATGTGACGGTGAAATATTCCCACGTGGGAGAGACAACAAAAACGAAGTATGCTCTGGTCAGCATATCCACATTGACCAATCCTGACTTAGTGAAGACAATCGAAAGAAGGATCTCAACAATTGAGGCAGACTCCATCCAATCTCCGGGGTATTTTGAAGAATTTCTCGAAGATAATTCATTTTCCCCTTTTCCGCAGTTTCTAAATACGGAGAGACCGGATAGGGTGGTGGCCAATCTGATGGAGGGCAGGATGGTCCTTCTGATGGAAGGGAGTCCGACTGCCTTGATTTTTCCTGTTTCATTTTTCAGTTTTTTTCAAACGGCAGAGGATTATAACACACGTTCATTTATTGCTTCTTTCTTACGGCTGATCCGATTGATAAGTTTTATAACCACGTTGTGTCTTCCTGCATTTTACATCGCGGTTATTTCTTATAACTATGAAGTCATTCCGGTCGAGATTATCTTTTCTATCAAAAGTTCATTAGAGTATCTGCCCTTTCCGCCTCTTATCGAAGCGGCCATTATGCAATTCACCTTGGAATTATTACGTGAAGCTGCCATACGGTTGCCAAATCCTGTTGCTCAAACCATCGGTGTGGTGGGGGGGCTCGTCATCGGGACAGCTGTGGTAGAGGCCAACTTTGTTTCCAATACAATGGTTATTGTGGTTGCTATTACGGCGATTTCATCATTCGTCATTCCTTCCAATGAATTGAGTACTTCACTACGGATATTGGGGTTTCCACTGATGCTATTAGCGTCGATATTCGGTTTTTTTGGAATTGTCATCGGTCTGATGTTCACATTTATACATATGGCAAAACTGAAGTCCCTTGGTCACTATTACTTATATCCTCTGGTGCCTCTTGATTTAAAGGCATGGAAAGATACATTTATGAGAGTTCCGATATGGTTAATGAAAGAGCGGCCAAGAGATTTAAAGTCGATATATAAATGGAAAACGACGGATCCAAGAAGGTGGAAAAAGAATGAACAATCAGACTAAGCTGAGTGGTGTGCAACTCACATTCTTTATTCTTCAGACTCAAATAGGAGTAGGAATATTAGGACTCCCGTTTAATGTCTATCTGAAGTCAAAGCAGGATGCTTGGATCTCTGTGATTTTAGCCGGCCTCCTGGTACAGGGGGTCATCTTCCTTCTATGGTTACTAGGCAGAAGATTTCCTTCAAAATCCATATTTGAATATTCGAAGATCTTACTTGGAAGGGGTATTGGGACACTTCTGAATTGTGGCTACATCCTTTACGGCATATTAGTCACTGCGTTGGTGTTAATGTACTCAACGAAAATCATTAAAATGTGGGTGTTAATTTTTACTCCTAAATGGATCATAATGGTCCTTTTAGTCGCCACGGCCATATATTTGGCGAAAGAAGATGTCGTTGGGATAAGCAATGTCTATGTCGTTGTATCAAGCCTCATCCTCTTTCTGCTTGTCATATCCATCATTGTTCTGGTGACGTATCCAGTTGATTTCAGATATTTGTTTCCCATGGCTCATTCAGGAGGTTTAAATTGGTTGAAGGGGGCGAATGAAGCGTACTTTTCCATGCTTGGATTTGAATTATTGCTCATTTTATATCCCCACTTTCAGCAGATCGGGTCTGCATCAATCTTAAAGTCTGTCACGGTTGCCAATATAAGCGTGACCACCATTTATTGCTTTATGACGATCGTAAGTATTGTGACATTCAGTCCCGCTGAAATTGCAATTGTTCCACAACCCGTTTTATATTTCGTGAAGTCACTGTATTTGAAAATCATCGAACGGATCGACCTTGTTTTTGTATCCCTGTGGATTGTCAACGTCATCACATCCCTGACAAGCTACTTGTTTTTTTCAACGGAAGGGACATCATTCTTTATCAGGAAGCTCAAAAAAATCAAACGCACCTTTCTACCCGTCCTATTTGGCATTATTGGGCTAATCATTGCTTTATTGGTGAAAAACGAACAAATGGAAGTGTACAATAAGGCAATTATCTTTATGAGTTATATTTTTGTCATCTTGATTCCTTTCTTGCTGCTTTGTATATCCTTTTTGTTCAAAAAAATGGAATGGGAGAAGAATTCATGAATAAGAAAAAAATTCTAATCCTACTTATCATAAGTTCCTTTACCCTTTCAGGATGTTGGGATGAGAGGCTGTTGAAAAATGGGAGGCTTGTATTTTCATCTGCCTTCGATTTAACCCCGGACGGAAATATACATGCCACCGCCATCATTCGGGACTTTAAAGAAGGAACTCCAACCAATACAGAGGTAGAGGCAGATGCCAATACGATCCGCGAAGTCAGAATGCATATGGACCGCAAGATATCAGGCAATTTCGAACCGTCAAAAAACCGTATCTTCATATTGGGTGAAGATTTGGCGAGGAAGGATGTATACGATTTCCTTGATATTTTCTATCGTGATCCAAATAGCTCCATTTCCTCCAAGTTAGCGGTTGCAGAAGGAGAGGCTGGGGATATTCTCAGGACCATCGAACAGAAAAATGTCCTCATATCAGAGTATCTTATTGAATCCATCACTTCTGGAGAGTCTTTCACAGGGGTACCGAAAGTGAATCTTCAATCTGTTTGTACTGTCATGTTTGATGAAGGAAAAGATTTCTTCGTACCCTTCTTTAGGATAAAAGATGAAGAAGTTATCATGGACGGCACTGCGCTATTCCATAAACGGGCGATGTCTGGTACCCTTTCTATTCCTGAATCGACCCTTATGCTCGTGTTAATGAATGAAAAAGCGAAAATTGCAAGGGTCGTCACCAAAGTGGATAAAGAAAAGAAAGTGAATATAGAAAATTATATTACGTATAATTTGGTGGACCCAAAGACGAAAATGAAATTAATATCAACCACTCCAGGAAATATACAAGTAGAATTATCATTGACGACAGGGGTTTCTATTGTGGAGTTCCCCCAAGATGAATTGGCGGATAAAGCAAAGGTTAAGGAGTTGGAAAAGAAAATAACAGAGCATTTGGAGAAAGAAACGAAAGAGGTCATCAAGAAGATCCAAGTGGCGAACTCAGATTTATTGGGAATAGGGAGAGAATTAATCGCATTTCACCATAAGGATTGGGAACAGTTGGACTGGGAGAAGGAATACCCGACCATCATTATAAAACCTACTATTCAATTGAAAATTGTCGGGAACGGGATCATCAATTAACATATAGAAAAAGATCTTGCCCATATGGGGGACAAGATCTTTTCTTTTTAAGATATGAACTTCAAACCAATGATACTTCCTACTATACAGCATATAAACATCATTCGTTTGAGATCTTTTTTTTCATTGAAAAACATCATCCCCATGATCACGGCCCCTGCCGAACCAATTCCAGTCCAAATCCCATACCCCGTACTTACAGGGATATCAAGAAGGGATAGCGATAATAAATAAAAGCTCATTGCACCGGCTACAAAGCTGATCAGGGATGGAAAAAGCTTTCTGTACCCTTCCGAAAGCTTCATGAACGATACCATGATCACTTCAGAAAACCCTGCAAAGAGGAGAAATATCCACGCCATCAGAGTTCACCCCCTGCTTCTTTTTCTTCCTTATCACTCATCTTCAATCCAATGACTCCGAAAATGAGTAAACAGATGAATACTATCTTTAGAAAGCTTATCCCTTCGTTTAAGAAGAACATTCCGATCAAAGCCGTCCCCGCTGCACCAATGCCCGTGAAGACGGCATAAGCCGTCCCTATGGGTAGTAATCTCATTGAATTGGAGAAAAAGTAGAAACTCACCAATATGAGAAATGCCGTAATAATACTTGGCACCGGTTTTGTAAACCCTTCAGATAGGGAAAGTCCGGTTGCCCACCCAATTTCGAGAATACCTCCTATAATGACATAAAGCCAACCCATGATGCTACACTCCTTTGTCACTTACTATTCCACGTTCATATACTTTCCAGGCTGATTCAATCCTTTGCTGGAAGATTTCCTGCGTGTAATAATGATGCTCTAAGAAAACCCCGTCAACCAAGCATAAAAACGATGCCACAAATTCATCTGCAGTGATTCCTTGAAACCGTTTTTGGCTTATCCCTTTCTCGTATATAGTCACCAGAATAGCAGAGGTCACTTCTTCAAAATGGATAAAATGTTCCTGAATTAAATCTCTAAATGGCTCTGGGGGAAAAAATGTGACCCTTTTCCATAGTAGAGATTCTTTTGTTGTCATCAATCGCCGACAAAAGAGGTCAAAGAGAGTCCTGATATTCTCAACGGGTTCCGAGGGATTCATTTCCTCCTGAGCCATTCTGTATGCCGTCACTTCAGAAACAATCAGATCTTTCAATACTTCCACAAATAAATCCTCTTTACTGGTGAAATGATTATAGATGGAAGGTTTTTTTATTCCTACTTCCCGTGCGATCTCTGCTAATGAGGTATCTTCATAGCCTTTTTGTCCAAATAAGTCCAGTGCAACGGTCTTAATCAATTGCTTATTATCATTCAAGAAGAATCATCCCCTCTAAACTAACTAACGGTCGTTAGTTGATTATAAATCCCTTTTCAATTAAATGCAAGGGTAGTCAATCGTTACGCAGTCGAATGTTTTAATATTTTCTGACATATAATCCTTTATTGTTTATTAACAAGAGAAGGGGAACTATATGAAAGCCTTTTGGATGAAAGTGATTGTTCTGGGATTATTGGTCTTACTGCTGATGTGTTTGCTGATCGTGCAATTCGTAAACAGAGATAAAGAAGATTGGGTGGTGATTGAGGAAAAATACTTTCCTGAAGGTGTAGGAGAGGGGCTGGTGGGAATAAAATCTGGGAAGAGGCTGGATATGAATGACAGTAATTCCTCTTGTGCCATGAAATTTGATAATGGTCGTACCTATAAATTGAATTGTGAAGAATATCTGGACTTTACTGTCGGGGAAGAAGTGAAAATTGTCACAATTGAAAAGAATACGGTGAAACTTAGAAGGAAGTAAAACGAGTATGTGGTAGGATGATATCATGGTACTCCAATAAAATGATGATAGGGATGATAAAACGGATGACAAGAAGGGATCTCGTACAATATTTTATCGTAAACAAGGATCTACAGATGTCTAAAGGAAAGACAGCCGCACAAGTGGCACATGCTGCAACCTTGAGTACCCTGACGATGATGTCGGAGGATTCACCATTCAAAAACAGGCAGGCGGACTTTATCGAATGGGTACAAACGGGAATGAAGAAAGTGGTCCTGAAGGGCAAATACACAGAATTGGAAAAGCTGGAGAAGAAAGGATATTTCAGTATTCATGACAGTGGCTTAACGGAGATAGTAAAGGGGTCTTTAACCGTGACTGCACTTCCCCCTATGGAAAAATTTGAGGCGAAGGAAATTGTCGGTCATTTAAGTCTATTGAAAGATTAAACCTAGGGAAGGTGGAAATACCATTGTTTTCAAAAATTGATACGGTACATACTCAAGTAGCAGATTTAAAGAGTGCTCAAGCATGGTATGAAGAGGTATTGGAGTTAGAACGAGCCTTCGATTCAGGTAATTATCTTGTTTATAAAGTTGGGGTAGGGGAGTCCACTCTCACCATTCAACAAGGCGAGGTCCGTCCCTCATCCATTAAACCCATTTTATTTTCAGATGCACTGGAGGAGACCAGATTGAAGCTCATGGAGAAAGGTGTCAAGGTAGGGACCATTAAGGTAGATGAAGGGGTAACCTATTTTCAATTTTATGACCCCGATGGGAATTGTTTTGAGGTGTGTCAGTATTTGCCGTAAAAAAACTTCTGCATTATCTGAGAGGAGATGAATGTAGCTGGGATACATAGAAGAAATTAGAGAATTAGTTGGGAATCGTCCACTGATCTTGGTTGGGGCGGTAGTTATTATAGTAAATGAGCGAAATGAAGTACTTCTACAGGAAAGGCGATTTCCGAGTGGAACCTGGGGCCTCCCGGGTGGTTTGATGGAGCTTGCGGAATCAACAGAAGAGACAGCAAGAAGAGAAGTGGAAGAAGAGACGGGTCTCCATTTGGGAGAACTTCATTTATTAAATGTATACTCAGGTGCTGATCAATTCATTAAAGCGGCAAATGGGGATGAATTTTACGTTGTGACTACGGCCTATTTTACTCAAGAGTTTCACGGACAAATGAGGGCGGATCCATCTGAATCCATTCAGTTAAAGTTCTATCCGTTTGATGGATTGCCACAATCCATGGTAAGCAGTCATCTACACATTTTCAATGAATATACAAAGGCAAAGGCATCACCTCGGTGTAAGAGAATGAACACAGAATTAAGGCGTTACCCTTGAACAAAAAACAGCTGATCGGATTAAGTTCTGATCAGCTGTTTTATAGATAAGCGTTTTATTGTAAAGTATCTAGATACGCATAATATGCGGCTAGTTTTTCGTTGTTGTTAGCAGCTTTACCGTTTCCTTTTAATGATTTACCTACCGCAAAGTATTCTTTATGGACCGGTAAGACATGAACAGTAACAGCTGGTCGCCATCTATGCCTGATATCCTTAGGAACGTGAAGCATGGAAAATCGTTTCATTGTTATGCCTCCTTAAAGGAGAGAGCCATTCTACCCATCTATTACTATTTAAGTAGAATCAATTGTTGTTTAACGATAACATAACGTGACATTTGATTCAACTTTCCGATTATTATAGACAATTAAACATGAAAAATTCAAAAATACCCCCAAAAATGAGATGTTTCCATCGTATCCTATAGGGAAGATGATAAATCATCCGTTCATCACATTCTGACATTCACAACTTGGGAGGTATTATAAGTATGAATATTGATGAAGTACTAGACGATACCGTAGAACTTGGACAAAAGGAATTAAAGCGCCCGATCTTTCGCGTTGATATTGATCAACTATTGGAATCAACAAGTAATCTTTGATAGGAACTCTATATAGATATGAAAAAGGCAAGCCCCTTCAAGAGGGGCTTGCCTTTTTTATGTCTCATTTACATTCTCACACCTATTGTTTCAGTCATGCCTTTTATGTTTGTTCAGTAATTCTTTCAACAGATTGATGATGGTTGCTCTTTCACCCTTATCGAAAGATCGGGTCCAGCCTGATATAAGGGTTTCCTCTTCGGTTGAAAGGTCACGCTGCAAGCCATCTACAAATATTTCTTTGATTTCATCCTTTGCATACTTAGGATTTACAGATTCATGTCTCATCGCTCTACCTCCTCGATTCTTGTTCCTTATTTTCCCTCTGTTAACGAAATCAAACCTCTTGGTGCTTTCTAAATGTTATGTATTGGGTGGATTAAGGGAACAATGATGAAAAAAGTATAGGAGGTTCCTATGTCACTTCCTTTTTTTATTACGATATTAATCATCTTGATTTACATTGTCTTATTCATGAAGAAGAAACTTTCATTTACAGCTAATACGATTCACTTTATGGTGTTATCCATCATTTCAACGAATTATATTACGATTCTGACGAATAAATTGGAATGGATGAAGGCTTCAGAAGACATCACGTCATTTATCAGCTTACTTATTAACAGGGAGTGTATCTTACCATTGGTAGGAGTCATAATGGTGAACGGCTATTTGAATTATAGAAGAACAAGAGATAAAATGGTTTGTTTTGTTTGTCTCTTATTTTTCATCAGCGTATTGGATGTTCTACATGTCCATTTTCATTCTCTTTCCTACCCTGAATGGAGTTTATTAAATACTGTGGTTGTTAATGGTGTATATCTACTGTTCTGTATATGGTTTGGGAAAGGACTTTATTACTTTCAGAAGAAGGAGGAGGGAAGCAATGGACAGAATCTATGAAAGGTCATTCGATTGGAATGAATGGTTTATCATAATAAGCCTGATCGTCCTCCTCCTGCTGATATGGGTAACTCCGAAGATTTTTTCATTTCTCGAGGGATTGAATTACTTTGTCTACGGAATATCAATCGGTATGTTTTATGATCACACCATTAGTATCCCACCTTGGGACTTTTATGATGTGAATGACAGTTCCGCTTATCAGGGAATCGATTTCATCAGTTATATTATGTATGGTCCTTACAGTTATTTTTTTATTTATATATATAAGAAGTTGAAGATAAATGGAATCATGAATCTTGCCTACATATTGATTTGGACCGCTTTCTCTCTATTGATGGAGTGGTTTACGGTGAAAATCGGAATCTTCCACTTCGACAAGGGATACAAGATGTATTGGTCCATACCGATTTATATGGCTGTTCAAAGTATACAGATCCTGCTTCATCATAAGGTAAAACAAGATCATAAAATCTCTTCTTTATAGAAGAAAGACCATAAACCGCCTTTTCCGGTTTATGGTCTCTTTAATTAAACAGGGAGTACCACTTCATATTGGTTGAATCCGATGTCTTCAAGGGCTTTTTTCAGGCTGGCGCTTGTTTTCAGGTCTTCGAAAGTAATGCCGAGATTTCCCAATGTATGAGCCACTTCAGGCCGGATTCCCGTCAAGACAGATTGCACACCCATCATCTTTAGGGCATTTATGATTTGATAGATATTATGGGAAACCATGGTGTCCATGATGGCAACACCGGAAATATCAATAAATAAATACTTTAATTGTAATTCAGAGCTTTTCTTTAAAGCTGTTTCCATGACCGAACTTGCTCTGTGGGTATCGATTTCTCCAATAAGCGGGAGAATGGCTACTTTATCTGCAATCGGAACAATCGGTGCCGAAAGTTCATCCATTGCAGTATGGATTAAGGCAAGCTGATCCTTTTGTTGTGTACGGAACACTTCGTTTAATAGATATACGATTTCATCAAGGATTGGATTGATTTCTGAGTTTACCTGAAGCATGAAGGAGGCAGAAATTCGTTGATCACGTAACTGTTCAGAGAAAATGTCCCAAATGGCGGTTCGGAATGCTGATAATGTTTTAAGAGATTCATTGAGTGGGATGCCTTTCTCAAGAGCAACTTTTCCTACCCTTCCTGTCCACTCCGTTACTTTATCAAGGGATACTGCTTTATCTTCAAACAAGGATTGACCTAGCATTTCAATTAATTGCATACGCCATTCTGTGATTTGTTCCATTTTTACACCCGATAACTTAAGCTGATCAGAATATCGTTGTTCCTGATAGTGAATGACCCCTTGAGCGATTTCGGATTTATGGGATATTATTTCTTGCCCCATATAGAATAATTCGTCTCTCATTTCTTAAGCCAACTCCTTATACTGCTTATGGATTTGAAAATTTCGAAATAATCTCTATTAATGGTAATATAGTATATCATAAAAGCTAGTAAAATTATACTCACCCAAAAGTATCGATCTTCCTTTGGAGGGTTTTGGCTATTTTTTCAATATAATGAAACAGCAGGAGGAGAATGTATGACGCATATATGTTTTGTCCGTCACGGTCAAACAGATTGGAACCTTTGTGGAAAGTTACAAGGTCAAACCGACATTCCATTAAATGAAACTGGAAAACGGCAAGCGGAAGAGTGCAGGGATGCTTTGAAAAACCATCGATGGGATGTACTGATCTCCACTTCTTTACAGAGGGCAAAGAAAACGGCGGAAATCATTAATGGGGACCTGAATCTGGATATGATAGAAATGGATCATTTCAAGGAACGTTTTTTTGGTGAAGGGGAAGGAATGCTGCGTGAAGAAAGGGAAAAGCACTATCCGGCCTTTACGTTCCCAAATATGGAATCCTATGAAGAACTGGTAGCCAGGGTCCAAACTGGATTAAGAAATATCCATGCTCTTTATCCTGATCGAAAGGTATTGGTCGTTGCCCATGGAGCCGTCATCAATGCTTTAATAAGGGAATATCATGAAGGTATTTCAGGACTTCAACATGTGAAATTACAGAACGGATGTTTTACTGACATTCAGTTTAAGGATGGCAAGTGGTTCATCCGTTCCTATAATCAGATTGGTCATTTATCAGAAATGGTGTAAGGAATTGTATCAGTTAGGATATGAACAATTTCCTTTATGGTTCTGATTGACTGTATTATAGTGAAGGTGCATGGTATCTGTTTAAGGCGAAGGTGTGATAGATGTGAAAATCATTTTGTTTGATGGTATTTGTAATTTTTGCAATAGTAGCGTCCGCTTCATCATTGAGCGGGATCCAAGGGGAAGTTTTCGATTTGCTTCGCTGCAAAGCAAGATTGGACAGGAATTATTACGAAAACACAATATCCCTGAAACGACTGACAGTTTTGTACTGATTGATGATCATCAAGCCTTCATTGAATCGACAGCAGCCTTAATGGTTTGTTCAAAGCTAGTATGGCCCTGGAAGATTTTCAGTGTATTCCTCCTCATTCCAAAACCCTTGAGAGACAGCATATATAGAATGGTCGCCAGGAATAGATATAAATGGTTTGGAAAAAAGGAATCGTGTATGCTGCCTTCGGGAAACATTCGGGATCGGTTTTTAGAATAAGGATATTGCAGTGTGAAGTACCTGGTTGTGAAAATGAATCGAGGGGGACGGATGTTGAAGATACTTATTACTTCAACATCCGTGATGATTAATAAATCAAGGTTGATGGTTTCCAATTCGATCTAAAAGGCTTATTCTGAAGGAATGACTTTAACGGACACTTTTCTTCGAGAACGGGGTCCGTCGAATTCACATAGGTAAACACCTTGCCATGTCCCAAGCAAAAGTTCCCCTTCCGTAACGATGATCATCTGAGAATGGCCAACTGTACTCGTTTTCAAATGGGCCGCTGTATTTCCTTCACCATGGAGATCTGAGACGTGATGCCAAGGGTACACTTCGTCTAATCGGCGGAGGAAGTCGGTTTTTACATCCGGGTCGGCATTTTCATTGACCGTAATCCCTGCAGTTGTGTGCAGGGATTGAACGATTGCAAAACCTTCTCTCACATTTGAAAGATTGATGATATCCTGCACATAGTCAGTAATTTCGATCATTTCGTCACGTTTCTTTGTATCGATGGTGAGTGTTTTTATCATATATATACCTGCCTCTTTCTTGTGTGATCTATTCGTTTCCATTCCACTGAAAGCCGAGATTAAAACCTGTTATCGTCAAGTCGTATCCTCCCGATGACCTGGGAATGATCATCTTCACCTATTTCCTCTATGACGACTTCTCTTACAACCGTATGGAAGTTCTCTTCCCAATCCTTGTATTTCTCGACGGCCAGGGTGCACTCCTCCTGATATTTTATCCGTCCAAGAGTAATATGGGGAGTGTATGTAATGTGATGATTCCGAAAAGGTGCCAGGATTCCTTTGTACAATTCATCGTGTAAATGGATAATAGCATCGTTACCTTGTTTAACATTTAAGAATAGATATTTCCCTCCTGAGCCAGTCACTCCATTCATGGTAAGGTTGAAAGGGGCAACAGCATTTGCCAGCGATTGAACATGGGCGAATAATTCGTTTTGGGGAATGCGGGATTCAAAAGGGAAAACAAGGGTGATGTGAGGAGGAATCTTATCAAAAAGCGGATCGTAAATATATCTGATATCCTGAATTTTTTCTGATTTATGAAAGGATGGAAAGATATGAATGGCCCTTTTCAACTGTTTTCGCTCCTTTACTGACAAGGTGATTCACGATTTTCAATGATCGTGTAGCTTTTCCGCTCAAATGTAGCATTGAAACACTTTCCCTCTGTTGTTTTATAAAGAGCCTTATAGATTTTTTTATTTGTGGTTGTTGTATGAGTTTGAATGATTCCCACAATCGTGGACCGGGGGGAAACGGTATGAATGGTTGACTCTATACCGGAATGCAATAGGACCCGCTTGTACGAGTAAATCACAATGACGAATCCGACTATAAAGATAAAAATCCACCTAAATCCTTTTAAAAGTATTGTCTTGTTCATGTAAAACCCTCCATATCCACCACTAACCTATTGAATCCCAATTAGTGAAAGGGATGAAAAGGGCATATGCGCCCTGTATCATACCCTTAACTTATTATATAAACGTTTAGCGAGGGATAGAGCTGCTTCGTTATCCCCGTGTAGACAAACGGTGTCTGCCTGGATGGATACGATTTTACCATCAATTGACATCACTTCTTGTTTTTCCACCATACGAAGGACCTGTTTTTCTACTTCGTTCTCATCATGAAGAACTGAATGTGGAAGAGAGCGAGGAGTCAATGAACCGTCTGATTGATAGGCTCGATCTGCAAAAACTTCATGAGCGACATGTAAACCGACTTCATCACCTGCTCTTGTTAATTCACTTTGAGATAGACCAAATAGAGTGAGGGACGGGTCAAAGTCATATACGGCTTCAGCAATCGATTTAGCCAGTGCGAAATCCTTCGCAGCCATATTGTATAAAGCACCATGAGGCTTCACATGAGATAAAACACCTCCCTGTGCCTCTACAAAGGCGTAAAGAGCACCCATTTGATATTGAATAAGAGCATAAGCCTCTTCAGGTGAAATATGCATCATTCTCCTGCCAAAGCCTTGAATGTCAGGCAGTCCCGGATGGGCGCCGATTTTCACATTATGCTTCATGGCATTTGTTACAGTATGTTTCATTACAAGGGGATCACCTGCATGAAAACCACAAGCGATATTAACAGAGGTGACATAATTCATCATGTCTTCATCTTTACCAATTGTATATGCACCAAAGCTTTCTCCTAAATCACAATTTAAATCGATTTTCATTTTTTCATCCTTTCAAGCATGAGAATGTATTATAACATTCTGAATTCTTCTACATCATATCATAAAACCCGATGTTCTGTTTCCTTTTGATTAAGGACTTCACGGTCAAAAAGGTATTTTCTCATCAAATTTTAATCTTGTTTTAATAGAGTTCACTTTTTTGAAAGATACAATGAATCTTGCTTATGAATAAGGATTTATCACTCCCTAAACAGAATGGAAAGTGGGGTAGCTTTCTCAATCTGTTTAAATCTTTATTATGTAAGACCCATTCTAATTTCTTTCCTTTGAAGACAAAAGCCTTGCTGAAGCTTTTGTCTTCTTTTTTTAGGTTTGAGAAAACTGTGAGTATAGATATTGATCAGTATCCTTTAGGGTGAGAAGGTGTAAATGGAGGAAAAAAGATCATTCAAAAAAAGAGGCAGAGAAAAATTTCTCTGCCAGTCTGTATATGTATTCAGGTTATTGGGGATGATTCAGCTTTAATTTCACTTTATAGAACCATTCTTTCATTTTACCTTCAGTATTATCCTCTTTAGATGGATTCTCCATGATTCTTTTCCGCAAAAAATAATAAACCATCTCTTCCGACAGGGTGAGCAGGATAAAGAAAGAAACGATTACAATGACCCACGTCATACTTATTCCCCCTTTGCTTCTCTTCCATATTTATGGTTATATCTACCACGATATGAAAAAAATAAACCATATACGGTAGGGAATGTGGTGGAACGCTATAAAGAACGGAGCCTTGGCTCCGTTCTTTGGTCATGCCTTTCTCGTTGAAAGTGAATGCGGATCTGAAACCGGAATTTTAATGAGAAACATCCCGATGAGACACGAAAAAATGCTGAGAATAATAAAAATGATAAAAATGGTCATCGGTTCAATCAATGCCACTATCGGAGGGCCAAGGGCGACTCCCGTAAACCTCATGGAACTGTAAATCGAGGTTACTGTTCCACGATGTTCTTTTTCGATACCTTCTGTAATCAATGCATCCAGACAAGGCAATGCTGCCCCCATGCCAATTCCTGCAATAGAAAAGATGCCTATTATCACCCATTTACCTTCGCTGAATAATAGAGGGAGAAATGCAATAGAGCTCATTAAGGAACCTAATACAATGACCCACTTCATTTTATTTTTGCTCTTACCAATTAATTTCCCCGTAATGTATGAGGTCAAGCATAAAAATAGTAGGGGTACGGCCAGATACAGACCTTTTATGATCCCGTTGATATGATAAGCCTGTTCCAGTCGGGTTGATAAATAATACAGAAATCCAAATAAAATGAACATAGAAAGGATACCGATGATAAAGATACCAAAAATCCATTTCTTTTCTTTTTTAAGGACCACCTTAACTTCGTGGATGAACTCTTTGATAGACTGTTTTGCCTCTTCCCCTTTTTTAGGAGGCACTTTTACCATGAAAAGGATCAGAACAATTGAAAGTGTTGAAAAGAGAGGGATTGAAAAAAAAGGAATGTACCAGATCCAGGCAGCAAATAAAGCGCCTAATATCGGACTCAATACTTTACCAAACGTATTTGACGTTTCAATCAGTCCCAGCCCTTTGGTTATCTGATCATCATCTTCATACAAATCCCCAACTGTTGGAATGACGACCGGAAAGGCTCCTGCTGCACCTATCCCTTGTATGACCCTGCCGATGATCACAAAGAAATAGGCATTTGATCCATAAATGGACGCAAAACCGCAAAGTATTCCACCAATTCCAGCAATGATGAGACTAGGGATCAATATTTTCTTTCTGCCGAAGCGATCGGACAAAAATCCCGCTATGGGAATGCAAAGAATTGCAATAATCGAATAGACCGTGATGATCAGACTTGATTGAAAGCCAGAAATCTTCAATTCTCTTTCCAATTGAGGGAGAACAGGAATTAACATGGAATTCCCAAGTGTCATAACTAAAGGAATAGATGATAATGCAAATAAATCCAACTTTTTCTTGCTTTCCATTTCGTGCACCTCATTCTCGTTTCTACAGAGCTTATTTTCTTCAAACAAGGTTATTTCATACTACGAATTTAATCACCTATAATTTTATTATGTAAACAATGGTATCTCTTAATAAAAATTCACCCTTTTCTCATTTCATTTTAATGATGGAAGAGGAAAATGAATGTATTGATAAAAGGGAGGTTAGAACCATGTGGATTCGAATTATTCCTGTTTTATTTTTCAGTTTTACCGCCATTACCTTAATGACTTATCAAGGTATCGAAATATTCCATGCCCTTAATGATTTTATTTTTAATAAAAGTAAACTAAAATAACATGTAAGAAGCTTTAGAGCAGGTGATTGTATGAAAAGGATCTTGGTCATTGAAGATGAAAAAAATCTATCCCGTTTTATCGAACTGGAACTTAAATATGAGGGTTATGATGTGGGTCTCGCATATGACGGAAGGGATGGTTTGGAAAAGTCACTGGAAGAGGAGTGGGACATCATCCTGTTGGACTTGATGCTCCCAGGTTTGAATGGTCTGGAAGTTTGCAGGAGAATACGTCAAGTGAAGTCCATTCCCATACTCATGATAACGGCAAGGGACAGTGTAATGGACCGTGTATCAGGGCTTGACAGCGGGGCGGATGATTATATTGTCAAACCTTTTGCAATTGAAGAATTGTTAGCTAGACTCAGGGCCGTATTCAGGCGTGCAATAAAAGAGGAAACGGTGGTCACCCAGACTACCTTTCATTTCCGGGATATCACTGTACACAAAGAGTCCAGACAGGTTTTTAAGCTTGAAGAAGAAATTGAGGTGACGAAGAGGGAATATGACCTTTTACTCGCCTTTTTGGAAAACAAGAATATTGTGTTGACCCGAGAAGTTCTTCTGAACAAGGTATGGGGGTATGACACTGAAGTAGAAACGAACGTCGTGGATGTGTATGTGAGGTATTTAAGGAATAAAATTGATTCACCTGGCGAAGATAGCTATATCCAAACGGTACGTGGGACGGGTTATGTGATGAGGACATGAATACATTCCTCAATCGTTTGAACCCTTCATCACTTAAGCTGAAGTGGGCTCTGGCCGCGGGCTCAGCCATATTCCTTGCATTTTTTCTGTTCAGTTTCTTTCAATATCATGCAATCAATAAATGGATGCTTGATGAAGAGGAAAACAATTTTGAACGGGTATTGGATGAAATTTCTGTATTTTTTAAACAAAGAGGACCCAATATTCAGCTTCAGGACATTTATGATAGCCGGGACTTGATGAAACAAATTGCAGAAAAGGACCAGACAATAAGGATTTTGGATCACCAAGGGGATCAAGTGTTGGAAATCAAAGGGGAAAATGAAGCTTCATTTTATGTACCCTTTCAGCAGGCAAAGTCCAAATCTGTGGCATTGATAGAATCCGAGGGGAAAAAGATGCTTATCGGACGCTCATCGATTCAATCAAGCGAGTTCAATGGATATGTAGAAATCATTCAGCCGTTGAACCGTTATGAAAAGATTAAGAAAAACCTTTTCTGGATGATGACTATAACTGGTATTTTGGCACTCCTGATCAGCGCAGTCGTTGGTTATTTCATGGCGAAAAGCTTTGTTCGACCATTGAATAAGCTTTCCGAAACGATGAGATCGATTGAACGGAAAGGGTTTCATGAAAGAGTCGAGATCGTCAAGGCTCATGATGAAATCAGTGATTTGTCACAGATCTTCAATAAGATGATGAGCCAAATCGAAAAATCCTTTCAACAACAACAGCAATTCGTGGAAGATGCTTCCCATGAATTGAGAACCCCCATCCAGGTACTTGAAGGGCATCTTGCTTTACTGAACCGCTGGGGAAAAAAAGATCCAACCATCCTGGAGGAATCTTTACAAGTATCATTAGAAGAACTGGAAAGAGTGAAGCGCCTTGTGGGTGAATTGCTGGAGCTCTCAAGGGCGGACCGGGAAAATTTCGATCTGGAAAATGCCCGTGCGAACGTTCAGAAAGTAGTGGATAAAGTGATAAGGGACTTTAGATTCCTTCATAAGAACTATACGTTCGCATCCTTGGATGAATTAGACCGGGAAGCTTTGGTTGCCATCATGCCACGGCATCTGGAGCAGATCATGATCATCCTCCTGGATAACGCCGTAAAGTATTCAGATGAACATTCCACCATCGAAGTGAAGCTTTCGGATCATCAGGGGGAACTAATCGTAGAGGTAAAGGATGAGGGGATCGGTATTCCGGAAGAAGATCTCCCTAAGATTTTTGATCGTTTCTACCGCGTAGATAAGGCGAGAAGCCGGGAAAAGGGCGGATATGGACTGGGATTGGCCATTGCATCAAAACTAATCCAAAACTATGAGGGATACATCACTGCCTTTAGAAACCAACCAGATGGAACTGTTATCCGGCTATCCCTTAAATACGTCCGATGAATATTCACTTCATATATAGACGTCTCAATATTTTTCTGAGACGTCTATTTCTGTGTACTGCATATCAATGCTCTTAGGGATCCTGAGCTCCAGGATTCCTTCCTTGAACTGAGCCACAGCCCCTTTTTTCTTTACTAAACAAGGAAGAGTGATCACTTGTCTTTCTTCACTCCCCGGGATGTTTTCTATGATTGCCTGGTTGGAGGTGTGGAAGATTTTCAGGTGTTTCATCCATTCTTCGTTCGGAATATGAAAACGTATATAAATATCTTCAAATGTTTCAAAGACAGTTACTGGAATGGATGAGGAGTGGGAATGGTATCCTTTCTCATTCTTCTCTTTTTGCCCCTGATTCCCCATAGGGTTCATGAAGGATTGAGCCCCATTCATCATATCATTAGGATTCATCATGCTCTCCCAACCGCCAGGGAACATTTTCTGCATCATTCCTTGTATATAGGAATCCATTTCTTTCGGGTTCATCTGGTTCATTTGATCTTTCATACCTTTATTGAAAGGAAATAAACTCCATGGGAACATGTGAACCACCTCACTTTAAACTGTATTGGTTGATTTGCTTTTAGTTTTATACTATGCAATGGGTGGGCGATGAGTTCATTTTTCAAGAGGAAGATGCGGCCAGCAACCTAAAAATCTGTATCTATCACTCTATAAATTTCTAACAAAATAAAAAATACATGAAATCAGCAAAAAATATTTGGTTTTTTTAGGTAACAGTAGTAAGATGGTTTATGAAAAAAGTACCCTCACGGGATACAAGAAGGTGAAAGAGAAAGCGCTTAATAGAATATTATTTCAGAATAGTCGATTTAAGAAAGGGTTTTCCCAATGTTTATTATGGGAATATAAGTAATAGCCGCATGTGAAATGTGGAAAACAAAATTTTGAGAAATTTGTTATAAAGACTTTATCTTACCACTGCACAGTGATAAAATGTCCTTGTAAGCGTTTTAATGCAGTAAAAATTACTATTCTTGCATAATGAAAAACGATAAGTGAACTGTAAGAATACATGATACCCAAATTATACTAACTGGCAAAATAGTTGGAGGTTTTTCACAATGAAAAAGCAATCTGCACATGGGGAACCGTGGCAATCGTTTTACGGACCAAACCTGGGTTATGTGATGGAGGTTTATGAACAATTCCTTGAAGATCCAACTGAGGTAGATCCTGAGCTGAAGGAATTATTTGAACAATGGGGACCTCCCACCGTTGAAGATGTCAAGGTCATCGCTAGCGCTCAACACGGTGATTCGTCATTCACATTACCAGAACAGCCAACCGCTCTGAGCAAAATGGTGGCTGCGGTTAAATTAGCAGATAATATTCGTACATATGGTCATTTGGCTGCGGATATTAATCCCCTGAATGATCGGAATAAGGATACTAGAAGAATCGAACTTTCGGAGTTCAACCTGACCGAAGAAGATCTAAAGCAGATCCCGGTTGATTTCTTATGTCCGAATGCACCTTCCCATATTAAGGATGGGCTCGAGGCGATCAATCATTTAAGACAAGTCTATACAAATAAATTAGCTTTTGAATATGCTCATGTGCATGAACTTGAAGAAAAGAACTGGTTAAGGGAAAAGATTGAATCGGAATCCTATTTCGCTCCTCTATCAAAGGATAAAAAAGTCGCATTGTTAAAGCGCCTTGCTCAAGTGGATGGATTTGAAAAATATGTTCATCGTACATTCGTAGGACAAAAGCGCTTCTCGATTGAAGGATTGGATACAATGGTTCCACTTCTTGACGAGATGATCCGTTATTCTGTTGAATCTGGAGCTAAAACGGTCAACATTGGAATGGCCCATCGGGGACGCTTAAACGTATTGGCACATGTGATCGGTAAGCCGTATGAAATGATCTTTGCAGAATTCCAGCATGCACCAAGCAAGGATTTAATACCTTCTGAAGGTTCCATCGGAATCACCTTTGGCTGGACAGGAGACGTCAAGTATCATCTGGGAGCAGACAGGGAAATATCTCCCCAACAGTCACCTACGGCACGTGCAAGGGTGACGCTTGCCAACAATCCAAGTCATTTGGAGGTCGTGAGCCCGATCGTTGCAGGATATACCCGTGCAGCTCAGGAAGTCCGTGAAGACAGAGGATATCCTGAGCAGTCACCTGAATCATCATATGCAGTGATGATTCATGGAGATGCGGCATTTCCTGGCCAGGGTGTGGTAGCAGAGACATTAAATATGAGTCAACTGAGAGGTTATAATACTGGTGGCTCAATTCATCTTATCGCGAACAATATGATTGGCTTCACAACTGAAAGCCGTGATTCACGTTCGACAAAGTATGCATCTGATACTGCAAAAGGTTTCGAGGTGCCTATCGTGCACGTCAATGCAGATGATCCAGAAGCCTGTCTCGCAGCTGCAGTCCTTGCCTATGAATATCGTAAAACATTTGGAAAAGATTTTGTCATTGATCTAATCGGTTACCGCCGTTTTGGTCACAATGAAATGGATGAACCGATGGTGACGAATCCTTTGATGTATTCAATCATTCAGAATCACCCGAATGTGAAGAAGATGTATGCAGATAAGCTTATCTCCGAGGGGATTTTAAAAGAAGAAGAAATCGAAAAGATGGATACTGAAATTGAAGAAGAATTAAAAGCGGCGTATGAAAAGGTGCCTGCGAAGGACGATGATCCCGATACAGTTCTTGCTCCTCCTGAGTATGTAGCGAATGGACTGCCGGAAATCAATACAAGCGTCGATTTCGATAAGCTGGAAGGGCTGAACAGTGAATTGCTTGAATGGCCGGATGGCTTTAATGTGTTCAAGAAATTAGAGCGCATATTAAAGAGACGCAGTCAGGTATTTGAAGGAAAAGGGAAAATCGATTGGGCCCATGCAGAAACTCTTGCTTTTGCTTCGATTTTAAAGGATGGTACCCCAATCCGGTTGACTGGTCAGGACTCTGAGAGGGGGACATTCGCTCAGCGCCATCTGGTGCTTCATGATGAGAAATCAGGTGAGGAATATATTCCCTTACACAATCTCAAGGATAGCCACGCATCTTTTGTCGTGCACAACAGCCCTCTTACTGAAACCGCGGTTGTCGGATATGAATATGGGTACAATGTGTTTGCTCCTGAAACACTGGTTCTATGGGAAGCGCAATTTGGAGATTTCTCAAATATGGCACAAGTGATGTTTGATCAATTCATTTCAGCCGGACGTGCAAAATGGGGCCAAAAAACAGGTCTTGTCATGCTTCTCCCGCATGGATATGAAGGACAGGGTCCTGAACACTCAAGTGCCCGCCTGGAGAGATTCTTACAGCTTGGTGGCGAATATAACTGGACTGTCGCTAACTGTTCAACAGCCGGTCAATATTTCCATATCTTAAGGCGTCAGGCTGCCATCTTACAAAAAGATGAAGTCAGACCACTGGTCATCATGACGCCGAAAAGCTTACTTCGAAATCAGTATGCTGCTGTCACAGCTGAAGAATTGGCACATGGTGAATTTCATCCAGTCCTTGAGCAAAAGGGTCTTGGGGAAGATTCGAATGCAGTTGAAAGGATTGTATTATGCAGTGGTAAAATTGCCATCGACTTAGAAGAGAAGCTACAGGATATCGAAGATAAAGATTGGTTGCATATTCTTAGAGTCGAAGAAATCTATCCGTTTCCTAAAGGGGATATCACTGCCATATTAGAGAGATATCCAAACCTTAAAGAATTGGTCTGGATCCAGGAAGAACCTAAGAATATGGGCGCATGGACCTTTGCAGAGCCACGCCTCAGGGATATTGCACCAGAGGGTGTAGAAGTGCATTATGTCGGCCGCCGCAGACGTTCAAGTCCATCAGAAGGTGAACCGACTGTACACAAAAAAGAACAATCACGGATTATCAGAGAAGCGTTAACCCGATAAGAAAGAGGAGGACATCACAGTGGCAGAAATTAAAGTTCCAGAATTAGCAGAATCAATAACAGAAGGTACGATTGCCCAATGGTTGAAGCAGCCTGGGGATTATGTTGAAAAAGGCGAATATATTGTCGAGCTTGAAACGGACAAAGTAAATGTTGAAGTCATTTCAGAAGAAGCTGGTACGATCCAGGAACTGAAAGCCGATGAAGGCGATACCGTTGAAGTTGGGCAAGTGATTGCCATCGTTGGTGCAGGAGGAGAAGCTCCTTCCACTCCTGAAGCAAAAGAAGAGGCTACTAAACAAGAAGAGAAGGAAGAGAGCAAGAAAGAAGAAGCACCTGTGAAAGAGGACAAAAAGAATCGTCCAATCGCTTCTCCGGCTGCACGTAAATTAGCACGTGAAAAAGGCATCGACCTCTCGGATGTACCAACAGATCCACTTGGCCGTGTACGTAAACAGGACATCGAGGCCTATAGCAATAAGCCAGCTGAAGCTTCCAAGCCTTCTCCACAGGAAAAGAAAGCGCCTGCTAAGAAAGATGATGGAAAGCCGGTAGTACGTGAGAAAATGTCCCGTCGTCGTCAAACGATTGCGAAACGACTAGTCGAGGTTCAGCAAACTGCTGCCATGTTAACGACGTTCAATGAAATCGATATGAGCAAAGTCATGGAGCTCCGCAAACGCAAAAAAGACAAATTCTTCGATGACCATGATGTAAGACTTGGTTTCATGAGTTTCTTCACTAAAGCGGTCGTTGCGGCTCTGAAGAAATACCCTTATGTAAATGCTGAAATCGATGGGGATGAAATTGTCCTGAAGAAATTCTATGATGTCGGTGTAGCCGTATCAACGGATGATGGACTGGTTGTACCTGTGGTACGCGATTGTGAACGCAAGAATTTTGCAGAAATTGAAGGCGAAATTATGGAACTTGCTACTAAGGCAAGAAACAATAAACTATCTTTAGGAGATCTTCAAGGTGGTTCATTCACCATTACAAATGGTGGAGTATTTGGTTCACTCTTATCTACTCCAATCTTAAATGGACCTCAAGTCGGAATTTTAGGAATGCACAAAATTCAACTCCGTCCTGTAGCCATTGATAAAGATACAATGGAGAATCGTCCGATGATGTATATTGCATTATCATATGACCATAGAATCATTGATGGTAAAGAAGCTGTAGGCTTCCTTGCAATGGTTAAAGACTTACTTGAAAACCCGGAAGATTTGCTTCTTGAAGGTTAATTCATTCTGATTGAATAGTGATAGATGAATGTTTGGCTGATTCATATGACCATTTTAGGTCTATGAGTCAGCTTTTTTTTTCACCATTTTTCACCAATCACATAAAATATGGATAAGTATAATAAAGTTTACTTCGGGAAACTTTCGGACAAATTAGAGAGGTGTAATTATGAAACCGTATCATTCAAAAAAAATCATTCAATATTCCTATTTTTTTCATAAGTTGGGACTGCTCGATAGTGAGCAATATAAACAAATCGAGGAATATCATGGATCGAAGGAAATGAAAAAAGACAGACTCAAATAAATTTGGGTCTGTCATCACAATGGTATCTCAGGGGGTGAGATAAAAGCCTTGAATTCTAATTATGTTTAAACAGTCAAGATTTCCTAAAAGGTTTTAATCCACGGTTACGAATTTCTTTCTTAAGAAGCATAATCCAGTCTTGATCATTCCCTTGTTTCTCAGCATCACGATAAGCTGCCACCAACTGTTCATTACTTAAGATTTTCATGACCAACCTCCCAGGAAATGTATAAAATATAGAATTTTCTATATTTTCTATATATTCTACATAGAAAACCTACATTTGAAAAGAGTTTTTTCGTAAATCACGTCAAAAGTTGTATTTTTAGTTATTTTGTTGATTTTGGTTTAGGTGAGGCGATTTTTGTCTATAATGTTTAGTTAAACCATTTTTATATTGTGGAATTTTGTAGTTTACTAAACTACTTAAATTTCTAAAGCATAAAGGTGGATTGATTAGTTTGAAAATTTAAATTTTTGTGATAATATACACGAATAGGGAACTAAATTTTTCACCTCAAGGATTACATACGCTCGCAGGGTTCCAAGCATCTTTCGGTCTAAGTAAAGGGGGATATTCATTTGTCGGAGATTTTACACACTACAGTAGGGGAACTTCTTGAAGAAAAAGCACGAATTCAGCCTGATATCGAGGCAGTCGTTTATGCGGACAGAGGATTGCGATGGTCATATCATGAATTTAATCAACTGTGCAGACAGGCTGCAAAAGGATTCATGAAGCTGGGTATCGATAAAGGGGATCACATTGCCATATGGGCATCAAATACTCCAGAATGGTTAGTGAGCCAATTCTCAACAGGTAAAATGGGCGCGGTCCTGGTAACCGTGAATACCAATTATCGAACCGCGGAATTAGAATATTTGTTAAAGCAGTCTGACAGTCAGACGATCATTCTAATGGAAGGCTTCAGAGGTGCGTCTTATATAGACATGTTATATGAAATCTGTCCGGAGTTAAACTCTTGCAAGCCGGGGGAATTAATGAGTAAAAAACTTCCTTTTTTGAAAAACGTCATTGTTCTGGGGGAGAATTCCTATCCGGGTACATATAGCTGGCAGGATATTTTGGACAAAGGGAAGGAAACCGATGACAAAGAGTTGGACGAAAGACTTTCAAGCCTTTCCCCCCAAGACGTTATTAATATGCAATATACATCGGGGACGACGGGATTTCCAAAAGGGGTCATGCTCACACACTCCAATATCGTAAACAACGGTTATAACATAGCCGGGTGCATGAGGCTCAGTCAAAAAGACCGTCTTTGCATACCTGTTCCATTCTTTCATTGTTTCGGGTGTGTATTAGGTGTACTTGCATGTGTTTCCGTGGGAGCTACAATGGTTCCATTACAGGAATTCGATCCTCGTCAGGTCTTAAAGACCGTACAGGATGAAAAATGTACGGGACTCCATGGAGTACCGACCATGTTCATATCAGAACTGAATCTCCCTGACTTCGATCAATACGATTTGTCTCATCTGCGTACCGGTATCATGGCAGGAAGCAATTGTCCAATTGAAGTAATGAAAGGTGTCATGGATAAAATGGGAGCGGATGAAATCACGATTGCCTATGGCCAGACCGAGTCATCACCGGTGATCACACAGACACGCACTCATGATCCGATCGAATTAAAAGTAGAGACCGTAGGAAAAGCACTTCCGAATGTTGAGGTGAAGATCGTGGAACCTGGTTCAAACCGGGAAGTACCAAATGGAGTCCAGGGTGAATTATGTACCAGGGGCTACCATGTTATGAAAGGGTACTATAAAAATGAAGAGGCTACGAGACTTGCCATCGACGATCAAGGCTGGCTACATACAGGTGATCTGGCCGTTATGGATGAACATGGATATTGCAGGATTACCGGAAGGCTTAAAGATATGATCATTCGAGGTGGTGAGAATATTTACCCGAGAGAAATTGAAGAGTTCCTTTATTCCCACCCTAAGGTGTTGGATGTACAAGTAATTGGCATCCCAGATGAGGTATATGGTGAGGAAGTCATGGCTTGGATCATTCTCAAAGAAGGTCACAAGGCAACGTCTGAAGAAATCAGAGAGTATTGTACCGGTAAGATTTCCCGACATAAAATTCCAAGGTATATAGAATTTACTGATTCTTACCCAATGACAGCCTCTGGAAAGATACAAAAATTCCGATTAAGAGAGCAGGCAAGACAAACGGCCATACCAAAAAGTAACTGAATAATTGAAAGCGTTTCCCATAGGGCATTCCTGTCATGACAGGAATGCCCTATTACACTATATCCCTATTCTTTGAGTATGTTTAACTGAAATTTGATCGGCCATTTGATAAAATATAGAAAAGTAAATTTCATTGTTTCACAATAATAAAGTTATGTTAACCAAGGGGAAGGGGTAAAACTGTGTACGTTTTTGTTTATGGTACGTTAAGAAGACATGAAAGTAATCATACACTATTGAAGGAATCTTTATTAATCAGGGAGCAAGCCTGGGTTGAGGGAGTTCTTTACGAGACTAGTAGAGGGTATCCCGCCCTTAGAGAAGGGGATGGAAGAGTCTATGGAGAATTGTATAAGATTAACTCAGATATATTATCAAAAGTGGATGAACTTGAGGATTTCTTGGAAGGCAGAGAAGACAACCTCTATATTCGGAAGATAAAAAAAGTTGCTACTGATACAGGAGAATATGAAGCGTTTGTATATTATTCTGAAAACGAAGCATTATTTCAAGGAGAAATTCCTTCAGGGGACTGGAAAGTTCATCAATATCTAAAGGAAAAACCTGAAGGAACCCTTTATTTTGCATACGGTTCCTGCATGGATGATGATCGCTTTAAAAAAGCTGGAGTAGATCGTTATTTCGCAAACTGCCTTGGTGCCGGTGAATTGGAAGGTTATACGATGAAATATCTTTTTCAAGTTGATGATGGAGGTCGAGGAGACATTGTAGAAGATGGCGGGACAATGGAAGGCGTCGTCTATGAAATCCCTCAGCAGGCAGTAGAATACTTGTTTACGAGGGAGGGTGTGACACCTGGCTGGTACAGAGCCGCTTTCATTGACATTACAATTGACGGTACCCGCCATAAAGATGTGTTGACCTTTATTGTAAAAGCGAAATATGAAGAAACATGTCCTCCCGATCATTACGCAAGGGAAATCCTTCGAGGGAGTCTTCCTCACGTAAGCATGGCATACCATGAAAAGTTACAAAAACAATTAACGGAAATAGGTATGACAAAGGAACAAGTACAGAATCTTTTAAAGCCAAGTTAAACAGGTAAATTCATTAAGTTAATTCTATTCTGAAATGGTTTTCTCTCCCGTAAGCGGGTGATTCATTGGTAAGCGTCTAGGAATCTCAATGGGCGGAACGAATCGCAGGAAGTGAAAAGAGGTGTGTGATGGACTTTTTACTTGAGTTGGTAGATCAAATTGGATATTTGGCCATGTTCCTTTTTAGCTGGGTTGTATTTGTAGGCTTACCGGTACCAAACGAACTGGCTGCAGCATTAGCGGGATATCTTTCAGAATGGAGACATTTTGACCCTTACACCTCTTTTTTCTTTATGTACAGTGGGTTAATCTCCTATGGGATTTTTGCCTTCTTGAATGGAAGGTATTTAGGCTCAAAGGTAACTTCTCGTATGATGAAGGGGAAAAAATCAAAAAAACTGATTGAAAATGGAGAGATCTGGTTGCATAAATATGGCCCTTTAGCCATTTCGTTCAGCTATTTTATACCTGGTGTCCGATTATTCATGCCTTACATTGCAGGTGCGTCAAAGGGAATCCCCTTTATGAAATTCCTTCTATATGCCCTTCCTTCAGCTTTCGTATGGGGATTTATCTATTTTCAGATTGGACGGTACTTTCCTAAAAGATTTCAGGCGATATTAGAGGAAGTGAGTGTAAAAGCAGGAATCTTCTTTGCTATCCTTTTTATCTCAATCATTATATACGTACTCATACACATCATGAAAAAAAGTACACTCACTACAAAATGGAAAAAAGTAAGATACCGAAAATAACAAAAGACTGATGGAAGTGTTGATTTGCCATCAGCCTTGTTCATCAATTATGATTGTAAAATACTTCCCAAACATACCCATCGCTTTAACAGTGATTCTTGAGCCATTCTCATCTTCATAGATCTTGCCGATCGTGTTGAACAGAAGGTATCCGTTCTTAATATTTGATCCTGTTTCGATCAGTGTTGTGTATGAATTGCCCTCTGATTTTTTCGTGCACGTTATTGATTCATGACATTCAATATTATATTCCTTCAAGAGCCATGAGTAGAACTGGGCTTCACTTGGTCTATGTGTACTCATATAGACAATCAGCATGAAAGAGAAGATCATTCCCATTCTGGTTAATTCTTTTTTCACTTGTACCTAACCTCTCCAAACATTTAATCTCCTATAATATACCATATAAAAAGATAGATGTGACAGATTTTGTGAAAAATATACAAATTACTTTTTTAATGAATCAATCGAAGAGAAACGAAATAGATACAATGCCGCAGGATAGTAGTTGAACAAATGAGCCTGTAAGAATATACTAGTAGCATAGTTCTCATTAAAAGGAGGTTGTTGATGTGATCCATAAGACTTGGACTGAGCACAATACTAATAAAAAGGTAAAATGTGTACATACTGATGCCAAAAAATACACAGTTGCTAATGTTCTCACCGTTGGAAAAGAATACGAAGTGAAGAATGAATCAGAAGATTACTTCTTCGTGATCGATGAGAGTGGAAAAATGGGTGGCTTTTACAAAGAGTACTTTGAAGAAGTATAATCCTTCTTCCAGCTGATTTCTCCCACATTCACGGGAGAAATCAGCTTTTTTTTGATCATTCAAATCCTCACATCGTTCGATCAAATTGCTGGGAAATTTAATATTAAACGGGGAGTAAAATATGAACGGATCATATAGTAAGCGAATCATATCCAAGGAGGATAAACCATCGCTTGTTAAGCTCTTTATGAACTATGAAAATGAGGTATATGGTGAAGTGCAAACAAGTGAAGGGGAATTACAGGAAATCCTTGAATTCATACCTGCAGGAGATCGGATCGGACTTTGGAAAGATGGGGATCTGGTGGCAGTTTCCATTTTGACAGAAAAAGATCACCGCCTACCTTCTTTGATTTTAGGCAAGCCTGACGAGAATCTTGGTATGTATATCGAAGAGATGGCAACAGAATTAATCAAATCAGCTAGAGCCCGAAAAGAACATATTTCCGATTCCAAAACAATTATATTATCAGCAAATCTCGATGCAGAGAAGAGGACATTTGAAAAAATTGGATTTACTCCGACCCGATACTGGTTTCAGATGAAAAAGAATCTCGAAGGTTTGGACAATCCGTCGATTCCCTCTTCTTATCGAATTTCTGAATTCAACCCTGATACTGAAGCACAGTCTCTTTATGAGACATTTGAGGACGTATTCTCAGATCATTTTGATTATCACCCCTCAGAATTTCAGGAATTCATTAAGAGATTCCAACGGCCATCATTTGATCCTACACTATGGTATCTCTTAAAAGAAGAAAACGATATGGTTGGATTTATCCTTTGTTCTGTTAATGAGGAAACTGAAATAGGGGAAATCTCCCATCTCGGGATCAGGAAGGACTGGCGTCGAAAAGGGCTAGCCCATCTCCTTCTTTCCTATGCCTTTTTAAAACTGAACGAACGGGGAATGAAAACCGCCGCACTCTCCGTCGACAGTGATAGCTACACCGACGCCACCATTGTCTACCAAAAAGCAGGTATGTATGTTTACAGAGGATTCACCCGGTACGATTTGAAAGTTTAGAAACTTAAAAACACCCGAACGGGGTGTTTTTTTAGGCTGTTTTCGCAAAGATTGTTGCTATTCTCATACAAATTAAGATTTACGATGCTCAGTCATTTAAGTTGTGGTGCAGGAGGGTGAAGGGAACTGCTCCGCTTTCCACGGACGTTC
>NZ_JAHWGH010000016.1:10300-55318 GCF_019334305.1 Rossellomorea orangium | reverse complement strand
CGCCGGAGCTAGCAGCCACCTAAAGCGCAGGCGGCTCGTTCAGAGGCGACAAGCATAAGACGGCCCTGCAGGAAAGGCGTTCTTTGCCTTTTTGGCAGGGTTGACTTATGACCTCGAGCCTCTAGCCGCCGGAGCTAGCAGACACCTAAAGCGCAGGCGGCTTGCTCAGCCCCGACAAGCATATCTGGAAAATCCCTGAAGGCGTTTTTTGCCTTTGGGGATTTTTTAGATATGACCTCGAGGGGCTAGCCGCCGGAGCTAGCAGACACCTAAAGCGCAGGCGGCTCGTTCAGAGGCGACAAGCATAAGACGGCCCTGCAGGAAAGGCGTTCTTTGCCTTTTTGGCAGGGTTGACTTATGACCTCGAGCCTCTAGCCTCCGGAGCTAGCAGACACCTAAAGCGGAGGCGGCTCGTTCAGCCCCGACAAGCATATCTGGAAAATCCCTGAAGGCGTTTTTTGCCTTTGGGGATTTTTTAGATATGAACTGAATTCTAGCCTCTTAGCCTCGTAGCTAACAGTAGCCATAAAAAATCAGGCCCATCCACAAAAGTGAATGGGCCTTTCTATATCACAAGCAGCATTTATAAATCCTAGAATAAGTCCTTAAGGTTATCCATTTGGTCTAAAAACCTTCTGGACTTTAATGTTAAACCTGAATTTTCATCGTAATAAGTCCTGATTACCCGTTTTAATTGACGTTTTGTTTCATCTTTCACCGAAATATTCCCCAACCGATTGATATCAAAATAATAAAAAACCCTGAGAAGTTTCACAGTACCTTGCGATAACGGTAAATGATGAGGATCTTCACTTAGACATCGATGACAGATGAATCCATTTTCCTTAAACGAAAACGCAAATTCCCCATCGCTCTCCCCGCAAACGGAGCACCCGTTCAGATGAGGATACAACCCTAATACCGGGAGCATCTTCATTTCAAATATATGCATAAGGATTTCCGGGTCGTAGTCTTCGTTTAGGTAGTGAAGAGTCTTATAAAGCAATTCAAACAGAAAGGGATTAGGCTTCTTGTCCTCGGTCGCTTTATCAAGGAGGTCGACGATGTATGTAGCATATGCCGTCTTGAACAGATCCTCCTTCACATGTCTCAGCGATTCGGCCATCTCTCCCTGTTGCAGGGTACCCAGTCCACTTCCTTTGATAAAAAGGAAATAACCATATGTAAACAATTGTGAAATGGCGGATAGACGGCTATTAGGTTTCTTTGCCCCTCTAGCCATCAATCCAATCTTTCCGAATTCCCTTGTGTATATGGTAACAATTTTGTTCGACTCACCGTAATGATTCGTTCGAATGACAATCCCTTCACATTTCTGCAGCATACAGCCACCTCCCGATATCAATCCACCCGGGTGATGACAAACTTATCACGTTAAAGGGAAATCTACTTCCGCTGTTTCTTCTTCAAAGCTGTAAGGATCTTCAAACGTCTCCTTTTCAAGCTCCTTAAAAAGGAGATAGGTGTCTATACTACCCGTTTGCGAAAAAAATTTCCATGTTAAGTCTAACATAAAAAACCCACCTTTCTGGATTTAAACTAGCAAGACTTCATAAGCTTTCTTGTGATTAGAATGAGCATTTTATCTCTAAAACATGTGGCCTAAATATTGTTAATTATCAATATTCGTCGTCGCTGAAGCCAAAGTCACGAAGGTTCGAGGATCGGTTTCGCCAATCTTTTTGCACCTTCACCCAAAGTTCCAGGTAAACCTTTGATCCCAAAAGGTTCTCAATGTCTACACGGGAACGCTTTCCTACTTCCTTGAGCATGGATCCCTGCTTGCCGATGACAATTCCTTTTTGTGAGTCTCTTTCCACAATGATCGTGGCGATGACGTCAATAAGATCCTTCTCTTGCTTTCTCTCCATCTTATCGATCACTACTGCAATACTGTGGGGAATCTCTTCCCTGGTCAAGTGCAGGACTTTCTCACGGATAAGTTCTGATACAATAAATCGTTCAGGATGATCCGTAATTTGATCGGCAGGATAGAATTGAGGTCCTTCAGGTAATAGGTCCTTCAATAACTGCAGAAGATGATCTACGTTATTTCCTTCCAATGCGGAAATCGGTACAGTCGCCGCAAACGGAAACAGGTCATTGTATTGTTGAATCATAGGAAGTAATTCATCGGGATGGATTTGGTCTATCTTATTAAGAATGAGGAAGACTGGTGTTTTCACACCTTTCAGCTTCTCTATGATGAAATGATCTCCCTTTCCCAATCCTTCTTCGACATTCACCATGAACAAGATGACGTCCACTTCTTTTAAAGTGTTCTGAGCAATCTTCATCATGAAGTCTCCCAGTTTATGTTTCGGTTTGTGAATTCCAGGAGTATCGATGAATATCATCTGGGCATCATCTGTCGTGTAAACTCCCTGAACTTTGTTTCGTGTTGTTTGAGGCTTATCACTCATGATGGCGATCTTCTGACCGATGACCCTGTTCAAGAAAGTGGATTTCCCGACGTTAGGTCGTCCGATAATGGAAATAAAGCCTGATTTGTATTCTTTATTACTGCCTATATTACTCATTTAAATCCTCCGGTGAAAATGCTCCTGGTAATAGTTCTGCTACGGTTAATTCTTCTACATCGCCTTTGAGATTCGTCAGGACGACTTTCATTTCTTTAGGACATAGCTCCGAAATGACTTGTCGACATGCTCCACAAGGAGGAACAGGTCTTGCCGTGTCTGCCACAACCGCAATCATAGAATAGTCTGTATCGCCTTCTGAATAAGCCTTGAATAAAGCTGTTCTTTCAGCACAGTTACACATGCTGTAGGCTGCGTTTTCAATATTACAACCGTGATAGACCTTACCACTTTTTGACAGAAGAGCAGCTCCCACCTTGAATTTACTATAAGGTACGTATGCTTTTTCTCTCGCTAGTTTAGCTTCTTGTATCATTTGTTCTGCATTCATTAATTTAACTCTCCTTTTAACCCTTACACATTCATTTTACTACAATTTTCATAAAAGAAAATGGGCTGTTATCATTTTGTAATAAAATAGTTAGATAATTCAAACTATTTATCGATATTGCACTTTGCTCCACTTATTCTATACAAGTATAAGAACGTTTTCAAATGAATTAAGGGCTGCAGGGCAGAATTCGTAAAAATTCTTTCCTGCAGCCCTTATTTTTCGCTCATAATACCTGTAAATTAGATGATCAAATTCAAAAGCTTTGGAAGAAAGATAATGGTCCCCACAATCGCCGTACATATCGCGAAGAGAAGGACGGCAGCTGATGCCAGGTCTTTCGCAGCCTTGGCAAGTGGATGAAACTCATCAACGGAAAGATCTACTGCCTTTTCAATCGCAGTATTCATCGTTTCAAAGGCAAGCACCGTAAAGACCAGTATGATCAGTACGGCCCATTCCATTGCCGATACCGAAAGAATATAAGCAAGGAAGAAAACGATCACTCCAACACATGCATGAATCCTGAAATTCTGTTCCGTCGCCCAAACGGATTTCATCCCTTCCGCAGCATACCCAAAGGATTTTAAGAACCTGAATAAGCCGAACTTAGTCTCTTTTGAGTCCATATTCATCCAGAATGTCCTTTTGTTTCTCAAACATCTGCTTTTCTTCCTCTTCCTCCATATGGTCATAGCCCAATAAATGGAGGAATCCGTGAAGGGCAAGGAAACCAAGCTCACGTGATACTGAATGATTGTATTCTTCCGCCTGTTCTTTCGTCCGGTCAATGGAAATGATGATATCTCCAAGTACACGCGGGATCTCTCCCCCGATGATTTCGATCTCATCTTCACCCAATTCTTCCAGGGCGAATGAAATCACATCTGTCGGTTGGTCCTTATCCCTGTATTCCCTGTTGATTTCCTGGATCCGTTCATTGGTCACGAAGGTTACGGAGACTTCGCTTTCGTCCTCGATCCCTTCTTTTTCAGCTGCAAAATTCAAGATATTTTGAACCAGCTGTGTTTGTTCGTCTGTCAGTGATTCAGTTTCATCTATAAAGTCGATCAATAATGGCATGCTTTATTCTCCTTTTGCTTGTAGTTCCGGATATTCGATTCTTGGATGAAATATTCCATTTAATGTCTCACACAATGACCTCTTAACTGTTTCCAACTGTTTTAATGATATATCACACTCGTTGAACTGCCCGTCCTGCAGACGGTCTTGTACGATTGAGTGGACGAGCTGCTGAATTTCAGTCTGAGTGGGTGATTTCTTCGACCTGACAGCCGCTTCCACACTGTCGGCAATGCTGATGACAGCCGCTTCCCTTGTCTGTGGTTTAGGTCCTGGATAACGATAATCATCTTCCTTAACATCTTTCCCTTGTTCTTTCGCCTTATAATAGAAAAATTTCAGGAGGGTCGTACCATGATGCTGCTCGGCGATGTCGACGATTTCCTTCGGCAGTTTATGTTTCCGGAGCATCTCAGCTCCATCCGAAGCATGACTAATAATAACATCCCTACTTGTTTCAGGCGAGACCCGATCATGGGGATTACCCATATTCAGCTGATTCTCGATAAAGAAATGCGGTCGTTTAGACTTGCCGACATCGTGATAGTAACACCCGACCCTCGCCAACAATCCATTTGCCCCAATGGATTCACAAGCTGCTTCCGCAAGGTTTGCCACCATCACACTATGATGATAGGTACCCGGAGCGTCGGTCAGCAGTTTCTTTAAGAGTGGCTGTGTTGGACTTGACAACTCTACCAGCCTCATGGAGGACAGGATACCGAAACCTGCTTCAAAGAACGGGAGGAAACCGATTGTCAGGATGGAAGAGCTGATTCCCGATACAAGGGCAAACACAAGGTAATAGACATATTCGCTATTCGAGTAAGACGTACCGCTTAATAGAATTAGGAAGCCCAGGATGAGGATATTGACCAGGGCTACGTAAATTCCCGCCCTCAAAATATTCGAACGCTGATTGCGGTTCATTAGGAAAAGAATCCCCGAGACGCCGCTGAATAAAGTATAAATCGCTATTTCGATGTCAATGGATCCAGAGAACTGTTGATGAAAGACGATGCTCGAACACGCTGAGAGGATGAACACCATCATCATGGCAATCCGCTCATTTAAGAGGATCCTCAATATCATACCTGTAAACGCTGCAGGGAAGATGAAAGCAATATCATTGATCTCAAGCTGCTCGATCAGTCCCACAATCTTCATGATCAAGAGGGAAATGACGAATACGATACTCGTCAGGATCAAGTAATTCTGCTTTCGCTCCTCTGACACTTCGAGGGTATAAAAGAAATAATACAGTGAACTGATCACTACGAGCACAAAGAGGGCCAGCCCGACGTATGGCCTAAAGGAAAATGTATTTTCCACCATTCCCAAAGACTTCAGGATACTGTATTTTTTAGGAGTGATGAGGTCCCCGTCTTCAACGATGACCCCGCCTTCGATGATTTCCACCTTTTCGACGTTTGCCTCGGCGAGCTTCTTTAACTCATCCGTCTTTTCAGCATCATAGTAAAGCGTCGGCTCTAAAGCGACTTTTCCAAGTTTAACGGCAGCGGTTGACAGCTCGCCTTTGAATGAATAATTGGTGATCCGTTGTTCTAAATTTAATTTCGCTTCATTTAGCGCTTCCTCTTTTACGCCGTTTTCCATAATGATCTTCATTTGTGTGGACACGATGGTCTCTACACGGGAGAGGTCGTCTTCTGACGCCTCCAGCAGTGACTTCAACACATCATCACTCAAACTGTTGGTTACATTATTATTTTTATCTTTGGGCAATTTTGCTTTTAGCAGTTTCAGCTGATCATTAATATTCAGATTCGGCGGTGGCTTTAAATCGTCTTCCACCACCTTCTGTTCAGACTCTTTTTTCACTTCAGTAACGCTTTCCATAAGAGAGTGAAGCAGCGATATGGAGTTGTCGATCGCCCCTTCTTTAGGGGTATATACATCCGCCACTTCCGCCTTCGCTTCTTCCTTCTTCTTGGCAGTGGCCTCTTCATCGACAAATTTCTTAGGAGCCCTGATCGTTGTAGGTGCATCTTCATACAAATTAATATCCAGCGTTTTGGGTTTCACATTTCCATATAGTACACCGAACACAATGATACCCAATAACACAAATAGAAGATTGGTAAACAACCGGTAGCTTAGAAAGCTCCTTATCTTAAGTAGAAATGGGTGAGTTTGCATAAAGAACCCCCTGTTATGTATAGACAATTTCGGTTTATTCAAAAACATGTAGCAATTATGTAAAATGATAACAGTTTTTGACTTATTTATCTATGTTTAACCCATTAAAAAAAGATTGATCCAGATACATGCCGCTGCATTTCGGGAGGGCATGGACCTATCGGATCAATCTCTGTTTAGCTTATTTTTCATTTGCTTCATAGGCATCGATAATTTTCGCGACCAACGGATGTCGAACAACATCAGCTTGATCGAGATAAATGAACGATACTCCCTTGACATCCTTTAATATTCTTTCAGAAGATATTAACCCCGACTCGCTTCCCCTCGGCAGATCAACCTGGGAACGGTCTCCCGTGATGATCATCTTTGAATCAAAGCCCAGTCTGGTCAAGAACATTTTCATTTGTGCCTTTGTTGTATTCTGTGCCTCATCCAGGATCACGAACGCATCATCCAGTGTACGGCCCCTCATATAGGCAAGGGGAGCGATCTCAATGGTCCCTCTTTCGATCAAGCGTACGGTATGCTCTGCTCCCAAGACATCATGCAAGGCATCATAAAGGGGACGGAGATATGGATCTACCTTTTCCTTCAAGTCACCAGGGAGGAATCCGAGGCTTTCCCCAGCTTCTACAGCCGGCCTTGTCAGGATAATCTTCTTGACCTGCCCATTTTTAAGGGCATGAACGGCCATGACCACAGCTAAATACGTCTTTCCTGTGCCTGCAGGACCGATCCCGAACACCATATCATGTTTCTTGATGGATTGAATGTATTGCCGCTGCCCAAGGGTTTTGACCCGTATGGATTTACCTTTTGCGTTCTTAGTGATTTCTTCATTGTACAACTCTGTAAAGTATTCAAGCGTCCCTTGTCTGCCCATCTCGATGGCATAGTGGACGTCACGCTGGCCGATATTGATCCCTTTGCGGATCACGGCCACCAGTCGATCAGAAATATCAAGAGCGAGACTTACATCTTCTTCTTTACCCGAAACCAGCAATTCTTCGCCTCTTGTTACAATCGAAACGTGTAATTCCTGTTCTATTAATTTAAGGTGAGAATCTGAAACGCCAAACAAAGCGATGGCTTCATTAGGGTTTTCAAGTTGTAATTTCATTAAGATTTCATCTGACATTCGTTAGTCTCCTTGAATAATTGGTTGTCCTACTGCAATATTTTCGATTACTTTGAAGTGAATGGTTACCCTAACTTTACCATTCTCAACCTTTTCTTGCAAAATTTTTTCGTCTCTGATTTCTGCATCTTCCGGGAGGCTGGATTCAAGGTTACTCTTGGCAAGCTTCTTGGCCGCAATGATGGCTTCTGACTTCGTATAGGTTCTTTCCACATCCTCTTTTTCTTTCATGCTTCTATCCATATAATAAACAGGGAGCTCCCACTTAAGAAATCGGAGGGTTTTTTTATTTTCTTCCACTATAATGTCCTTGAATTCCGTTTTCCCGAATCCCCATATCGGGATATCAAGTGAACCTATCCCCAGATAATGTTTTCTCTTCTCATTGCCACTGAACACGATAAATCGTGACTTTAACGGTAGTTCCACTGACGTCTTATACCATGTTTCCCCCAGAATCTTCGCTTTGGCCGACACACCTTTGGGATCCTTTTCATTCCCGATCAAACCGGAAACAAGGAGCTGACCTTTACTGACGTAGTCATTCACGTTCACCTGTGGATCTCCTTCTTCTACAAACATGTTTGTAATGATAGCTTTCTTTGCTGCGACGATGTGCTGCAGGCCAGTGGATTCAGAAGGCTCTGGTGCGTTCTTCTCCACTACTTGAAAGTGGAAGGTTGTCCCTTGTAATTCCACCCCTACCCACGTAATATTATTCATTCTGAAAGATAATTCCCGTTGAATGTTCTCCACATCGGGTATCGAGAACTGCATCTTCCCCTTGGAAACACCCATTTCCTTCAGTTCCTTCCGTATACTGTGTTCGGTTTGAGGAGACGCACCCTTTATCTGTATGTCCCACACCATATTGGAGAGAAGGAATACGATGACGAAGAATGCCAATCCACCTATCATAAATCCGGAATTCTTTACTGATCGCTTGAATAGAAAAGGGACACCCTGACCCCTTAGAAATGTCGCTTTACACCCTGATCCCCGAACCGCTCTTCTGAAGTTATGTACATCGTCTAAGGATAAGTAAAAGGTGATGGTCTCAGTCCCCGCTCTCCTTACATTCCAAACCGTGATATCGGCACGAAGCAGTTGATTGATGACCCGTTCGGCTAATCTGCCTTCCATTTTCACAAATACCTTTCCCCTCAGAAAGGTAAACCATTGATTCTTCAAATCCGTCCCTCCTATTGTTCTAAATAGATCACTTCTACAATTTTTCCCTGAAGGAGAATTTCTTCCGGAAGAATCATCTTGATGACAAATTGTTCCCCTTTTATCAGCACCTGACCCTGCTTTAACAGAAGCCGCACCTCTCGATCTGTGAAGGTCAAAAGCCCCCGGTGGTTTTCTATATAGATATGAATTTGTCCAATCATTGTGACGCGAGGAAGGTCCATCATGACATCTTCGGGTAAATCCATCTTCTGTGTCATCCACTTACGCATATGGTGTATAAAACTTTTCGCCATAAAAAAAGAACCCCCTTTCATCTCATATTTATGAAATGAAAAGGGGTTTCATCACTGTTATTTTTGATGATGACGTTTTTTTGATCTTGGAGGACCAAATACCTCCGAGTAAATAAATCCTTTTACGATATCATCTTCATTTTTGAAATCAAGTTTGAGGGAACGGCTACCATCGCGAATCTTCGCGGCCCGGGTATGATGAGCTTCAAGCTTCCTTGAATAACGCTCTTCCTGTTCCTTGAGGCTGGTTGATTCCGCCGCCCTCTTCTTATCTTCTAAACGGGCTTGAATAGAGGATACAACCTCTTTCATCGGCTCCCTGGATGATCTGGGCTTATTCTGTCTCGTTCTTTCACGTTCTCTTTCTGTTCCCCTCCCCCTACTATCATGCGCGGGCGGAGAAGGCGGAGAGGCTGTTTGAATCGGTTTCTGCCTCGGCTTATTGGAGGGTGGCTGTTTCACTTTATTGAATATGGATGTGATGAGTCCTATCAATATAGCAATGATCAATGGTTCCATGGAGAAAACTCCTTTCTAAACAAAGGGAGATTACTTATCGTTTTTTGGATCTTTTTTATCCCCTGTCAGTTTTCCAATCGAGTCTCTCATCTCTGTATCAGCATCGATGTTCTTCAGGTTCATATAGTCCATCACACCGATGTTGCCTGATCTTAGGGCTTCAGCCATGGCGAGTGGGACTTCTGCTTCCGCTTCCACAACCTTCGCTCTCATTTCTTCTACCCTTGCTTTCATTTCCTGCTCATTGGCAACGGCCATTGCTCTTCTTTCTTCCGCTTTTGCCTGAGCGATGTTCTTATCTGCCTCTGCTTGCTCTGTTTGCAGTTCAGCACCGATATTCTTACCGATATCAACGTCGGCGATATCAATCGAGAGAATTTCAAATGCAGTACCTGCATCCAGACCTTTTGAAAGAACCGTTTGAGAAATCAAATCCGGGTTTTCCAGTACCTTTTTGTGATTGTCGGATGAACCGATCGTAGATACAATCCCTTCCCCTACACGGGCAACGATCGTCTCTTCACCGGCACCCCCGACCAGGCGGTCTATATTTGCACGAACCGTAATACGCGCTTTGGCTTTCACTTCAATACCATCCATAGCTACACCGGCAATGAATGGTGTTTCGATCACTTTTGGGTTAACACTCATTTGAACCGCTTCCAATACGTCACGACCTGCAAGGTCAATGGCAGCACAGCGTTCAAACGTCAATTCGATGTTTGCACGATGAGCAGCAATTAACGCATTAACGACCCTGTCTACATTCCCCCCGGCAAGATAGTGGCTCTCAAGCTGATTGATCGTGACCGTAATCCCTGCCTTATGCGCTTTAATTAATGGATTGATTACACGACTTGGGATAACACGTCTCAATCTCATCCCCACTAGTGTAAAAATGCTGATTCTAACGCCTGCTGCAATAGCTGAAATCCACAGCATGACTGGTACAAATGTAAATAAAACAGCTAAAACGATAATCCCCACCACAATTGCAACGAGGAGTAAAATCGTACTTGGTCCTATAACCATAATTTCTTACCTCCTAAAGTATTATGAAATGTCTCTTACTACAATCCTTGAACCTTCAACCTTAACAATCTTAACCTTTTCACCTGCTTTGATAAAGCCGCCTTCTGTTACAGCATCAATTCTTTCTTCTTCCACTATCACAGTACCGGATGGTCTTAGAGGCGTTTTCGTTACGCCCTCTTTCCCAATCAAGTCCAATCGATTGGCATTTGAAACATATCCGCTTTCCGTGCTGGTGGAATCGTTTAAAATGATTTTGTTAAAAAATTTCATTTTTTTACCAAACACCTTTACAAAGATAATCACTGTCGCAGCTGCAATCAATAAAGCGATCAGAACCGATATCCCCATCTGCATCATATCGCCCCCAGCCAACATAATACTTCCAAGGATCGCACCTATCCCGAGTCCCCCGGATATTCCGCCAGGCAGGAAGAACTCCGCCACAATCAGAATAATACCAATGACAAAAAGGATAATGGTTTCGTATCCAGCAAGCCCTGCAACCAAGTGTCCATAAAAGAATAATACAAGGGATATCAGGCCGATAGAACCGGCAATTCCAAATCCCGGTGAATACAGCTCTACAATCAACCCAATGCTTGCAAGGGACAGAAGGATCGGTACGACAACAGGATTCGTGATGAAACGGGCGAGTTTTTCCGCAAACGTTTCTTCCACCTGCTTTACAGAGGATTTTTCCACTCCGATCGTTTCATACAATTCATCGAGGTCTTTGACAGTCCCTTCAGAATAACCGATTTCCTTTGCTTCCTTTGAACCCAACGTTAAGAGTTCGCCTTTTTCAATCCCGAGTTCTTCAATGACGATTGACTCATCTGCCATGGCCAATGCATATTGAGGATCTCTCCCATTCGATTCGGCAGCACTTTTCATGGCCGACAGCCAATAGCTTTGAGCCTTCTTATCGGCGGCATTTCCCGCTTGATCTATGACAGCTGCAGCCCCCATTTGTCCGTTGGGCACCATATAGATTTCATCTGCATGAAGGGAAATGAATGCTCCCGCTGAAAGCGCATGATTGTTCACAAATGCAATCGTCCTCGTATCGATGCCATCCATGAGTTGACCGATATCACCGGCGGCATCCACCAATCCCCCAGGTGTATCAATATCAAAAATGATCAGTTCAGCATCGTGGTCTTCCGCATCTTTGATCGCTCTTTCCAAAAATGCATGAAGCCCTCTTTCAACCTCTTTTTGAATGGGAATCACATATACCCGATCCGCATCTTTAGCAGAACCGACAAGCGGCTGCAGAAAGCTGCACCCAAGGATCACGATTAATAAAGCAAGTATACCTCTCCTCAACTTAACCCCCTCGTTTCAGGTAATATTCCTTGATACTCTATGTACGGATGACCTATTAGAAAAGTTTCATCATTTTTGAAAATTTTCATCTTTACTGAAATCGGTTTTAAAAAAACCGGAAAGCATCGAAGCTTTCCGGTTTCTTTAATCTTATGATAGATGTTGAAGAACAAGTTTGTTGACGAGAGCTCCATCGGCTTTCCCTTTTAATTTAGGCATGATTGCCCCCATCACTTTGCCCATGTCCGCTTTAGAAGTAGCACCTACCTCCGTTACCGTCTGTTGGACAATAGCAGAGACTTCTTCTTCTGAAAGCTGTTTAGGCATATATATTTCGACGTAAGTCAGTTCTGTTTGAATTTTTTCAACGAGGTCTTCGCGACCAGCGTTTTGAAATTCCTGGAGGGAGTCTTTCCGTTGCTTCACTTCTCGAGAAAGGACAGTCAACTCTTCGTCTTCAGAGAGTTCCTGTTTCCCATGTTTGATTGCTTCATTTTGAAGTGAAGCCTTTAGCATGCGGATAACGGAAAGCTTCTCTTTTTCTTTATTTTTCATCGCTTGTTTCATATCATCATTTAAACGATTGAGAAGACTCATACTTACACCCTCTCTTAGAACTTACGCTTTCTTGCAGCTTCTGATTTCTTTTTGCGTTTTACGCTTGGCTTTTCATAAAATTCGCGCTTTCTAAACTCTTGTAAAGTTCCTGTTTTAGAAACTGAGCGTTTGAAGCGACGAAGAGCATCTTCAAGCGATTCGTTTTTACGAACAACTGTTTTTGACATCTCTCTTTCCCTCCCTCCGAACACACTACACTTACATGTTCAAGTCAAGAAATGGTTTGTACCAATTTCTCAAGACGCAGGATTACCTGACGTCCCTTTACTTCACCAATAGGTTATGGCTTTGCCCTTGCCTTATTGTCACAAGGGGACAGAAAGTGTATGTCTTTCTTGGATGAATTTCTTTAAGATTACAAAGAAACTCATGTACTTTGCCATTATAATATATGATATGTGTCAGGTCAACAATTTATCATAAAACACTCATATAAATAGGCATGTCTCACTGAATTTCTCCATACATTTATAGTATTCGTACTGGTGTACAGGAGGAATTCAATGCTTTTACATGGGGTCGCCTTTATTTTTTTCATCTTATGTTTCTTATTCGGAATGACCTGGTTGAGATCCGGTTTATTTAATATTGCAAATGAAAAGATCAAGAAGTGGCTTCATTATCTTACGAACACACCAGTTAAGGGAGTCATGACGGGAACGGTCGTCACCGCTTTTATCCACAGCAGTTCTGCCGTCATGGTCCTTACCGTAGGACTTGCTTCTTCCGGGTTAATCCCTTTCCGTCAGACCATCGGCATTATGCTCGGTTCGAATATCGGGACCACTTTCACCCTTGAGATGTTCACACTGGATATGAACTACCTCATTATCCCATCAATGATCTCCGGGTGCATACTGTATTTATTCCGGTCACCTCAGATCAGAAGTACAGGTATGATATTTGTCGGATTCGGATTGATATTCACATCCATCCGGGCCATCCAATGGCTTGCAACCCCTTTGACTACGCACGAATCCTTGCGGGCTTACATGCTACAGGTGAACGAACATATCATTCTTGCCTTACTGATTGGGTGTGTGCTAACCGCCATCATTCAATCCAGTACTGTCGTGACCGGGGTGACGATGGGGTTTCTTGCTGCAGGTTCCATTGACCTTCATGCAGGGATAGCCATCATGCTGGGGGCAAACGTCGGCACATGCATCACGGCCTTTATTGCGAGCATAGGCGGCGGGACACAGGCAAAGCTGACAGCGTACGCTCATATCTGGCTGAATGTAATTGGTGTTGCCATGTTCATCCCATTCATTCCATTACTCGCTACGGTTGTAATGGCGCTTGCAGGCTCTGCGGATTTACAGCTGGCCCACGCGAGCGTCATCTTTAATCTGATCTGTTCCCTTTTAGTCCTCCCTTTCGCCAATCGATTTGCCAGATTGATTGAGAACATCCATCTCTCAAAAAAAAGCTGAACGGGCAACCATGTCCCATTCAGCTTTTTCTCTATTAATAATCTGAATCGCTTGTTAAACCTTGTACAATTTTCACGCCTGAGCTCGCTCCTAATCGAGTAGCTCCAGCCTCGATCATTGCCTGCGCATCTTCCAGGGAGCGTACGCCACCTGAAGCCTTAACGCCAATTTCAGGTCCAACGGTTTTTCTCATTAATGCGATATCTTCTACAGTCGCACCTCCAGTAGAGAATCCGGTTGATGTTTTCACATAGTCTGCTCCTGCATCTACAGCAAGTTGACATGCTTTCACTTTTTCTTCTTCAGTAAGAAGACATGTTTCAATGATGACTTTAGAAAGTGCTTTTCCTTTAGAAGCTGCAACAACAGCTTCGATGTCACGCTTCACCAAATCGTGGTCTCCGCTTTTCAATGCACCGATATTGATGACCATATCGACTTCCGTTGCACCCTTTTCGATCGCATCTTTCGTTTCGAATGCTTTTGTTTCAGGTGTAGAAGCTCCAAGTGGGAACCCGATCACGGTACATACTTTTACTTCCGTACCGCTTAATAATTCACTTGAATATTGTACCCAGGTAGGGTTTACACACACAGAAGCAAATTTAAATTCTTTTGCTTCCTGGCAAAGTACCTCTACTTGGTCTTTAGTTGATTCAGGTTTAAGTAAAGTATGATCGATCATACTTGCAATGTTCATAGTCATTTAATATCTCTCCTTTAACAGTTGTCCGTACCTCTCTTATCATACCAAAACTATGAGAAAAAGACGAGTACTTTGTAGTATCTCCCAAAATAAAGAAAACCTTTTCATTTTTTTGGATAAAATTAAAAACAACCCCGGTCGATTAGACCGGGGCTCAAGCGAGAAGTGATTATATTCTGTACACTCTCGCTTCGTATGGTTTGAGAATGAATGTGCTCAACTCTTCATGACTGTCTACGTCATAATTGTTCAACAGAAGATCAGATGAAGAGATTTTTAGTTCATCCAGGTCACATACGGCTTCCTTGGTTGAAAGATTGGTGATGACGATCATGGATGTATCTTCCCCTGTACGGGTATAGGCATAGATTTGCTTGTCTTTTTCAAGGAGTAAATCATAGATTCCATACGTGAAGACATCTTCCTGTTTCTTCAGTTGAATCATTTTCTTGTAAAAGTTGAGAATGGAGTTTTCATCCTTTTCCTGCGCCTCTACGTTGATTGTCGTAAAGTTTGGATTCACTTTCATCCACGGTGTACCCGTCGTGAATCCAGCGTTTTGTTCACCTGACCATTGCATCGGCGTTCTGCTGTTATCACGTGAGGATGCCCAAATGATTTCCATGATATCCTGATGAGGGACTCCCTCTTCACGCTTTAGACGATATAGATTTTTAACCGCCACATCATCATAATCTTCAATGGAAGGGAATTGAACATTGGTCATGCCGATTTCCTGGCCCTGATAAATGAAAGGAGTTCCCTGCATGAGGAAATACATGGCTGCCATTGCAGTGGCACTTTCTTTCCAGAATTCAAGGTCGTTCCCCCAAGTGGAAACAACACGGGGTTTATCATGATTCTCAATGAATAATGCATTCCAGCCGTTTCCTTCAAGACCTTTTTGCCAGCGGGTCAGGACCTTCTTTAATTCCACAATGTCTAGATCAGGATTTGTTTCAGCATCCCATAAACCCAGATGCTCAAATTGGAAAATCATATCCATTTTCCCGTTTTCTTTCCCTACCCATAGTTCAGCCTCGTCCGCTTTAACGCCGTTTGCTTCGCCGACAGACATAACATCATAGTTGGCATACGTTCGATCTTTGAACTCTTGAAGGAATGTATGAATTCCCTTTTGGTTCATATGCATGTCGAAGGAAGAAACATATTTTTCTTGCTTTGGGTTCGGCATGTCAGGTAGTCCAGGACGTTTCTTGATATGGCTGATTGCGTCGATCCTGAAGCCGTCAATCCCTTTATCAAGCCACCAATTAACCGTATCATATAGTGCCTCACGAACTTCTTCGTTTTCCCAGTTCAAATCAGGCTGCTTCGTTGAAAAGACGTGCAGGAAATATTGATCTGTTTCCTCATCATATTCCCATGCCGATCCTCCAAAGATGCTTTCCCAGTTATTCGGCTCCTTGCCTTTTTTGGCATCTCTCCAAATGTACCAGTCACGTTTAGGATTTTCTTTAGAGCTCTTAGACTCGATGAACCACGGATGCTCGTCACTAGTATGATTGAGAACCAGATCAATGATCAGTTTCATCCCTCTTTTGTGTACTTCGTCCAGTAATTGATCGAAATCAGCCATCGTTCCGAAGTCTTCCATGATATCTTGATAATCAGAAATATCGTATCCATTATCATCATTTGGAGATTTGTACATCGGACAAATCCAGATCACGTCGATTCCCAATTCTTTAATATAATCCAACCGCTGTATAACTCCCTGCAAATCCCCGATGCCGTCACCGTTAGAATCCTGGAAACTCCTAGGGTAGATTTGGTATCCCACTGCCTCTTTACGCCATGCCTTTTTCATCGTAACACCTCATCAAAGTATAGTAAGATACAAACGCTTACATTTAATGCAATCGTTTGCACTATTAGTTTAAAAAAAAGATCCATTCACTGTATTTGATTAACAATAATAGTTTACAACCTTCTACTGCACTAATCAATAGATAATTTGATTCTGACGAAAAAAAAGAAAGTGGATACAAAGTATTATTGTACAAAAACAAAAAAGGCACCCAACAGTTATCAGGTGCCTTCATCTATTAGATTACAGCTTTTTCATCTGCCTCTTCAAGTACTCGCACAAATTGTCCTTCGTTTATAGGATAACCTGCTTTGGTGAGTTTCACTTTCACCAATTTCCCTACCATGTCTTCCGTTGCAGGAAATACCACTTTCAAATAGTTATCCGTATATCCTACATAGAGATCATCCTTATAAATTTCTTCAGGGATAACCTCGAGCACTTCGTTTTCGAACTCGGAAGCATATTCTTTCGCTAATTGATTTGAAAGCTCAATCAAGCGGTGAACTCGTTCATTCTTGATGTCTTCATCAATCTGATCGTCCATTCTGGCAGCAGGCGTACCTGTACGTTTGGAGTATGGGAACACGTGCAGCTCAGAGAATTTATGTTCTTTGATGAAATTATACGTTTCCATGAATTCTTCTTCCGATTCCCCCGGAAAACCAACAATGACATCGGACGTAACAGCAAGACCAGGTAATGCCTTTTTAAGTTTTTCCAATCGCTCTGCAAAAAATTCCATCGTGTACTTTCTGCGCATTCTCTTCAGGACCGTGTTCGAGCCTGATTGAAGCGGAATATGCAGATGCCTTACTACGATATCGGATTGATCGATCACATCAATGACTTCATCCGTCAGTTGACTGGCTTCAATGGAAGAAATACGGATTCTCTTAAGCCCCTTCACTTTTTGCTCTAAATCCTTTAAAAGCATAGCAAGATTGTAATCCTTCATATCTTCACCGTATCCTCCGGTATGGATCCCTGTCAGGACAATTTCTTTGTAGCCTGCATCGACAAGCTGCTGAGCCTGGTTGATGACTTCTTCAGGATCACGGGATCTCATCAGCCCACGTGCCCATGGGATGATACAGAACGTACAGAAGTTATTGCAGCCCTCCTGTATTTTAAGAGAGGCCCGGGTACGATCCGTGAATGCCGGGACATCCAGTTCTTCGTAAACACGGTTCTTCATGATATTCGTAACGCCATTGATTGGCTGGCGCTCTTTTTTGTATTCTTCGATATACGTAAGCATTTTCCTGCGATCCTGAGTACCTACTACGACATCGACGCCGGGGATGGCCATGATTTCGGCAGGGGACGTTTGGGCATAGCACCCCGTTACACAGATGACACCGTCAGGGTTCTTCCGAATGGCACGGCGAATGACCTGCCTGCTCTTCTTGTCCCCTGTATTGGTTACCGTACATGTGTTAATGACATAAACATCTGCGATGGAGTCATACTCTACACGTTCATATCCTTCTTCTTTAAAAAGTTGCCAAATGGCTTCTGTTTCGTAGTGGTTCACTTTACACCCTAGAGTGTGAAACGCTACTGATGGCATTACAATCACCTCATAAGTTCTAATTGATAGCTGATGGCTGAGAGTACATATAACGGAGCCGTTTCCGTCCTCAGAATCCTCGGGCCAAGCCCACAAGTAAGAAACCCTTCGCTCCTCAACAGCTCTATTTCTTTTTCCGATAATCCGCCTTCAGGGCCGAATACGACCAGGATACTCTGTCCAGGCTCAATAGAGGTTAGCACCTTAGAAAGGTTCCCCTTTTCACCCGCTCGTGCATCTTCTTCATAAGCGACAAGTTTATATTCGAACGGTTCTTGAATCAATTGTTTGAGTGAAACGGGCGCAGATACTTCAGGGACAAGCAGTCTATGCGATTGTTCAGCCGCTTCCTTCACAATCTTCTCCCACCGCTCCGTTTTTTTCTTTGCTTTTTTATCGTCCCATTTCACAATGGAGCGATCCGCATTAAAAGGGATAAATCGAGTGGCTCCAAGCTCTGTACCCTTTTGGAAAATCAACTCCAATTTATCCCCTTTCGGCAGTCCGCTCGCAATGGTTACTTTAATTGGTAATTCTTTCGTCGATGTTTCCCATTGTACTATTGATAGCTCGACTGCGTCACTGGAAATCGTTTCAATACGGGTGATCGCTGATGCCTGATCCTTGAAGACGACGAATACTTCATCCTCTTCCTTCATTCTCATCACACGCACCATGTGATGATAGTCGTCTCCCGTTATGATAATCGGATCATTTTCTCGATATAGGCTGTTAATAAAATATCGTTGCATTCAGGTTCAACTCCACCGTTTTTACTTTGTTTTACTGGGGTTTCAATGCGATGATCGCAACCCAGTCTTCCATGACCATGATTTCCTCTATCTTGAAACCTGCAGCCTCCAATGAGTCACGCACTTCCTGCTTTTTGGGCTGGATGATCCCCGATGTGATAAAATATCCACCCGGTTTCACAAGCTCATAGGCATCTTCTGTAAAACGAAGGATGATCTCAGCCAGGATGTTCGCCACGATCACATCTGCCTGTCCGGTCACACCATTCAACAGGTTATTGGCATCCACCGACACCGTACTCTGTACTTTGTTTAGCTTCACATTCAATCTCGCTGATCGGACAGCCACTTCATCCAGATCATATGCCCTTACTTTGTCTGCTGCTAAAAGAGCGGATGCAATGGACAATACACCTGAACCAGTGCCGACATCGATGACCGAATCGTGTTCCTTTACGATTCTCTCGAGAGCTTGGATACACATGACTGTAGTGGGATGCGTCCCTGTTCCAAACGCCATTCCCGGATCCAATTCAATGATGAGTTCGTCACTATGAACGGGAGTATAGTCTTCCCAAGTAGGGACGATGGTGAACTTATCGGAAATTTTAACAGGATGATAGTATTTCTTCCAGGCTGTAGCCCACTCTTCTTCATTCACTTCTGAGATTTCCACTTTGTTCTCACCGATATCGATATCATAGGTCACAAGATTCGTAATTCCCTGCTTAATCTCATCTACTGTTTCTCCGAGGAAACTATTGACCGGTAAATATGCCTTAACCAAAACTCCGTCTGTCGGATAATCGTCAGGATTGAGTTGGTAGATCTCACCAAACATATCTTCTCTTTCCTTAATTAACTCGGCAGGATCTTCTATGACCACACCGCTTGCACCTGATTCATGAAGAATGTTTGAAATCGGCTCAATCGCTTCATTCGTCGTAAGAATACTGATTTCTGACCATTTCATTGATCTACCAACTCCGTTCTGAGTTATTCGCCTTTAAAGGCTTTTTTCACTTTATCGAAGAAACTTTCATGCTGTTCATCAGGGATTTGTCCGCTGATGTCAGCAAATTCTCTTAATAATTGCTTCTGCTTATCCGTCAGCTTGGATGGAGTGACCACCTTCACTTGTACATGCTGGTCTCCAGTACCATATCCACGCACATTCGGTACACCTTTTCCTTTTAGACGGAATCTTGTACTCGTCTGGGTTCCCGCAGGTACCTTCAGCTTCACTTTACCATGCAGTGTCGGTACTTCTATCTCATCACCCAGTGCCGCTTGAGCAAACGTCACAGGCATTTCGCAATAAATATCATCTCCGTTACGCTCGAAGAAATCATGTGAGCGGACATGGAAAACAACATATAAATCACCGGCAGGGCCGCCATTTATACCTGGTTCACCTTGACCAGTCACACGCAATTGCTGTCCATCATCGATACCTGCCGGAATTTTGACAGAGATTTTTCTACGCTTCTGGACCTTACCATCTCCACCACATGTAGAACATTTTTCCTTGATTTGCTTACCTGTACCATTACAGTAGTGACAAACCCTTCTGTTCACGATGCGGCCGAATGGTGTATTCTGCTCAACATTCAATTGACCCGATCCATTACAGTGAGAACATGTATTGACCTTCGTGCCAGGTTTCGCTCCTGAACCTTTACACGTGTCACATTCTTCCTCTCTCGGAATCTCAATTTCTGTTTCTTTACCGAATACCGCTTCTTCAAATGTCAGTGACATCGTATATTGAAGATCCGCACCTTGTCTAGGGGCATTCGGATCTCTTCTGCGACCTCCGCCGCCTCCGAAGAATGTATTAAAGATGTCTTCAAAACCTCCGAAGCCGCCTCCGCCAAAGTCAGCACCGCCACCAAAGCCCTGGTTAGGATCTGTATGTCCGAAACGGTCATATTGGGCACGCTTCTGATCATCACTTAAGACTTCATAAGCTTCCGATATTTCTTTGAACTTTTCATCCGCATCCGCTTCTTTATTAATATCCGGATGATATTTTTTGGAGAGCTTGCGGTATGCTTTTTTCATTTCGTCTTTCGAGGCATCTTTTCCGACCCCAAGAACCTCATAATAGTCCCGTTTACTCATTAAAACACCACTCCCGAATCCTTTGCATAAAGGTTATTTTAACATTGAGCTTCAACTATTATCAATAAAAACTCAACATTCCTTACAATAGTTTGTGTCTGTTAGATGAATGAACATCTTCTGCTTCTTCAATCATAGAAAAAGTCAAAGCCAAGAACCGCCCTGACTTTGACTTTTTCGTTCAATCTACATTATTTCTTGTCGTCGTTTACTTCTTCGTACTCAGCATCGACTACATCGTCATCTTTCGAAGCTTCCCCTTCAGCTCCTTGAGCCGCTTGTGCTTCCGCTTGGGCCTGCTCATAAAGCTTCATCGTTAAACTTTGAACGATTTCCTGCAATGCATCTTTCTTTTCGCGGATAAGATCAAGATCATCTTTCTCGATCGCTTCTTTCAGTTCTGCTTTCGCATCTTCCGCATTTTTCACTTCTTCTTCTTCAACTTTGCCTTCAAGATCTTTTAGCGTTTTTTCCGTTTGGAATACAAGTTGGTCTGCTTCGTTGCGAAGTTCGACTTCCTCTTTACGCTTTTTATCTGCTTCGGCATTTTCTTCGGCTTCTTTCACCATGCGTTCTACTTCGTCGTCTGAAAGGCCTGTTGAAGATTTGATCGTGATGTTTTGCTCTTTACCTGTTCCAAGGTCTTTCGCACTTACATTCACGATACCGTTTTTATCGATATCGAATTTCACTTCGATTTGTGGTACTCCACGTGGTGCTGGTGGAATGTCCGCTAATTGGAAACGACCAAGCGTTTTGTTGTCGGCAGCCATTGGACGCTCACCTTGTAATACGTGAATATCAACAGCTGTTTGATTATCAGCAGCAGTTGAGAATGTTTGGGATTTAGATGTTGGGATCGTTGTGTTACGCTCGATCAGCTTCGTTGATACGCCACCCATTGTTTCGATACCAAGTGAAAGTGGTGTAACGTCAAGAAGAACAACATCTTTCACATCTCCAGTAAGAACTCCACCTTGGATCGCTGCACCCATGGCAACAACTTCGTCCGGGTTAACGCCTTTAGAAGGTTCTTTACCAGTTTCTTTTCTGATTGCTTCTTGTACAGCAGGGATACGAGTTGATCCACCAACAAGAATGATTTTATCGATTTCGCTTGCAGAAAGACCAGCATCTTTCATTGCTTGACGAGTTGGTCCCATTGTACGCTCGACAAGATCAGAAGAAATTTCATCGAACTTCGCTCTTGAAAGATTCACTTCTAAGTGAAGAGGTCCTGCTTCTCCAGCCGTGATGAATGGAAGTGAGATTTGAGTTGAAGTCACTCCAGATAAATCTTTCTTCGCTTTCTCAGCTGCGTCTTTTAGACGTTGAAGAGCCATTTTATCTTTAGAAAGATCGATTCCGTTCTCTTTCTTGAATTCAGCAACAAGGTAATCGATGATGACTTGGTCAAAGTCATCTCCACCAAGACGGTTGTCACCGGCAGTAGAGCGTACCTCGAATACTCCGTCACCAAGTTCAAGGATTGATACGTCGAATGTACCGCCACCAAGGTCATATACAAGGATTGTTTGATCTTGGTCCATTTTATCAAGGCCGTAGGCTAATGCAGCAGCAGTTGGCTCATTGATGATACGTTCAACTTCTAGACCTGCGATTTTACCAGCGTCTTTTGTAGCTTGACGTTCTGCATCGTTGAAGTAAGCAGGAACTGTGATGACTGCTTTCTCCACTTTTTCTCCAAGATAATCTTCTGCATATGATTTTAAGTGTTGAAGAATCATAGCTGAAATTTCTTGTGGTGTATATTCTTTTCCTTCTGCTTCTACTTTGTGATCTGTTCCCATGTGACGTTTCACTGAGATAATTGTGTTAGGGTTTGTGATTGCCTGACGCTTTGCAACTTCCCCAACTTGCTTTTCACCATTTTTGAACGCAACAACCGAAGGAGTCGTGCGGTTTCCTTCTGCATTCGCGATAACTTTAGGTTCTCCACCTTCAAGTACTGATACACATGAGTTTGTTGTACCTAAGTCAATACCGATAATTTTACTCATAGTAAGAAACCTCCCTATTTTGTATATGTAATGTCTATTTTATTGACTGACCTTCACCATGGAAGGACGAATTACTCTGTCTTTCAGCTTATATCCCTTTTGGAATTCCTCGACAACGACATTGCTGTCGAAATTTTCATCTTCCACCTGCATGACTGCCTGGTGCAAGTGAGGGTCAAACTCCTGACCAACCGCTTCAATTGGTTCCACTCCCTCTTTCTTAAGGGCATCAACAAGACTTCTGTGAACCATTTCCATTCCTTGAAGCAATTGTTTCGTTTGTTCATTATCAGCTTCTATATTTAAAGCACGCTCGAAATTATCGAGTGCCGGCAATAGTTCCGTAATCAATCCTTGAGCACGATATTTTTCCTTCGCTTCATTTTCAACATTTACGCGACGGCGGAAATTATCGAAATCGGCTCTTAGACGAAGATAACGATTTTCAGATTCATTCAGCTTTTCCTCTAATTGTGAAAGCTCATCTGATACTTGCTCTTCCGCTGTTTCTTCGACTTGAGGCTCTTCAGCGAACACTTCTTCCACTACTTCGCTGTTCTCCTCTTTCGCTTCCTGCTGCTCTTGTTTCGTTTCTTCAGACATAACATTCACCTCCTTAAAAAAATATGAACATGTCACTTTGATCTCGTTCATTTGAAGCCACGGAAGCGCCTTAAAAGACTGCTTCCGGAGCCCTTTTTTCCTTTATACAATATGTCCACTAATCCCCACTTTGATACAGCTTCGTCAGAACCTTGGACATATCGTTCGAGAAGAAATTAAGTAAACTTACGACCCGGGAATACTCCATCCGGGTGGGCCCGATGATCGCTATGGAACCTAATTGTTCTTTACCAATTGAATAAGTAGCGGTTATGAGACTGCAATTCTCCATGGCGAGATGATCGTTTTCTTTCCCGATCTTAATGTTCACCCCGGTAGCAGATGGCCGGATCAGATTATAGATGCTTTCTTCCTGTTCAATCATTTCAAGAAGCATGCGAACCTTTTGCACATCATTAAACTCGGGTTGATTCAGGATATTGGTCTTTCCTCCAAAGAACAGCTTATCCGTGACCGATGGATTGAAGGAGTCCGTTAGGGAATGAAGGATAAAATCATAATTCTGAATATGCTCTTTGAGTAAAAGAGCGACTTCTTTAAAAATCTTATCGTTCAATTCACTGATCGGTACGCCAGTCAGACGGTCGTTAAGAATATGCACAAGCTTCTCAAGCTCAGATGCATCCATTGTCGGCGGGATATGGAACAGTTTATTTTCAACATGTCCGTTATCCGTGACGATAATGGCGATTGCCGTATCCTTGTTAAGAGGAATCAGCTGGATCTTCTTCAGCTTGTTTTCCTTTAGATCTGGTCCCAACACAATAGTTGTATAATTGGTCAGCTCTGAAAGGATCTTCGCCGATTTCTGGACCACTTTCTCAAGTTCGTACATCCGCTCTGTAAAAATGGAGCGTAATGCATGAACATCATTCTTTTTAAGTTTTTGCGGAGAAAGTAAATGATCCACATAGTATCGATAACCCTTCTCTGACGGAACACGTCCAGAAGATGTGTGTGTTTTTTCAATAAAACCCAATTCCTCCAAATCAGCCATTTCATTCCGAATGGTAGCTGAGCTGAAAGATATCTCATCCTTCTTGGACAAACTTCTGGAACCGACAGGCTGAGCTGAAAGAATAAAATCATCAATGATCACTTGAAGAATTAGAAGTTGTCGATCTGTTAACAACATTCATCACCCCTGTTAGCACTCTAATAAGATGAGTGCTAAATCTAATTAATAAATTATCAAATCAGAAAAGGGATGTCAATATATTAGATCGGGTGTTTTCATTAAGCCTTTTGACTGGCCGTTTAAAATAGTGAGTGCTGGTGATTTCCGCTACAGGTGCTCGCTTTCCGCGGGGCGTGAGTTGAGCTTCCTCGGGCTAAAGCCCTGCGGGGTCTCAACTTTCACGCATTTCCCGCAGGAGTCGAGCAACTCCGCTCCAATCAACTGTCTGAGTAACAGTTGTATATTACAAGACTAAATATACACACCTATACTAAGTGATTTGACCAATTAGATTACCCCAAGGAATGATTGGAATACCTCGTTGCCTAAAAAGCGCCCCTGCTTTGTAAGGGCTACCCGATCATCAGTTACCGAGAGCAGCCCTCGCTTCTCCATTTCATCGATGGATGAACCAAAGACAGAGTCGATACTGCAATCAAATTTCTGCTGGAATATGGTTTTACTTACTCCTTCTACTTTACGTAAGCCGAGGAACATTTCCTCTTCCATCATTTCTGCCTTGGTGACTTCATGCTGCTGGATCGTCGGCAGGGATCCTTGTGATATCGGGTCCATATATTTCTTTAGGGGTCCGTAGTTTGAATAACGTACTCCGTTTATATATCCGTGAGCACCCGCACCTAAACCATAATATTCATTATTGTCCCAATAAACGAGATTGTGTTTGCTTTCGTATCCCGGTTTGGCAAAATTACTGATTTCATATTGATTGATCCCATATTTCTCCATCGTTTCAATCAGGACTTCGTACATGGCTGCTTCCTGGTCCTGAGAGGGAAGGGACAACTTACCCTTTCTCATCAAATTATAGAAAACCGTCTTCGGCTCTACGATGAGTGAGTAAGCAGAGTAATGAGGAAGATCGAGATCCAGGGCTTTCTTTAAGGTATCCCGGAAATCTTCTTCTGTTTGTCTTGGGAGACTGTAAATCAGGTCGATGCTGATGTTAGAGAACCCCACTTTTTGAGCGGTCTCAACTGACGTATAGACATCCTTGCTCTTATGCGTCCGCCCGATTCCTTTCAGAAGGTCATCATTGAAGGACTGCACTCCAAAACTCAACCGATTCACACCGTGATCTTTTAAAACGCGGAGTTTATCTTCGGTTAAATCACCAGGATTCGCTTCAAAGGTGAATTCACCCTGCTCAAACGGCAAATGGGTCGTGATGGATTTACATAACATTTCCAACTGGTTTGCATTCAAGGAAGTTGGTGTCCCTCCACCGACAAAAATCGTATCGAGATTGTCCCGGGACAAGACTCTTTGCTTCATTTCATTTCCTAAGCTGATCAAGTATTCATTTACGGGCTGACCTTCTAGAAAGACTTTATTAAAATCACAATAGTGACAAATATGTTCACAGAAAGGGATGTGGATATAAGCTGATTTGACCATGTGTTTCCCTCCTTTTGAGGCATTCATAGAGAAAAGGGGGTAAGTAATGCTTGCATAACAAGCCACTTTTCCCCCTTTATGTTCATGAGCATTATTTTTTATCTGTATCGTCCATTTTCAAGACGGCCATGAAGGCTTCTTGCGGAACTTCAACGTTACCAACGGACTTCATACGTTTTTTACCTTCTTTTTGTTTATCAAGAAGTTTACGTTTACGTGAAATATCTCCACCATAACATTTAGCCAGAACGTTCTTCCGGATCGCTTTGATCGTTGATCTTGCAACAATCTTCTGTCCGATCGCTGCCTGTACGGGCACTTCGAACTGCTGTCTCGGAATTAACTCCTTTAACTTCTCAACGATCAGCTTACCACGTTCATAAGCGAAGTCACGGTGAACGATAAAGCTTAAAGCATCGACATTTTCACCATTTAAAAGGATATCCATCTTCACAAGCTTGGATTCCTTATATCCAATAAGCTCATAATCAAATGAAGCGTACCCTTTTGTATTCGACTTCAATTGATCGAAGAAGTCATATACGATTTCAGCAAGCGGGATTTCATAAACGATGTTCACTCGGGTATCATCCATATACTGCATGTCGATGAAATTACCTCGTTTACCTTGGCAAAGCTCCATGACGGCACCGACGTAGTCGTTCGGAACCATGATCGTTGCTTTCACATATGGTTCTTCTACATGATCGACTTTTTGCGGATCCGGCATCATGGACGGGTTGTCGACCTTGACTTCTTCGCCATCTGTCAAATTCACATGATAGATAACGCTTGGCGCTGTCGTAATCAGGTCGATTTTGAATTCACGTTCGATACGCTCCTGAATGATCTCCATATGAAGAAGGCCAAGGAATCCACAACGGAACCCAAATCCTAATGCCTGTGATGTTTCAGGCTCATATTGAAGCGCGGAATCATTCAATTCAAGCTTCTCGAGTGCTTCCCTCAAATCGTTATAACGATTTGAATCAATCGGATATAAACCACAGTAGACCATCGGATTCAATCGACGGTACCCAGGCAGTGCTTCCTCGGCAGGATTGTTCGCTAGGGTGATGGTATCACCGACACGGGTATCCCCTACATTCTTGATTGCTGCCGTCAAATAACCAACATCGCCGACGGTCAATTCTTTCTGACCCGTCGCTTTCGGTGTGAAGACACCGATCTCGGTCACTTCAAACTCTTTGCCAGTTGCCATCATACGGACTTTATCCCCTACTTTGACGCTTCCTTCCATCACACGGATGTAGGCAACGACCCCTCTGTAGGCATCATACAATGAGTCAAAGATCAGGGCTTTCAATGGTGCAGCTGGATCTCCTGTAGGAGCAGGGACCTTTTCCACTACCTGCTCAAGGATTTCCTCGATTCCGATTCCGGCTTTGGCTGATGCAAGGACAGCTTCCGATGCATCCAGACCGATGACATCTTCTACTTCCTGACGAACCCTTTCAGGATCAGCTGCAGGAAGGTCGATTTTATTGATAACTGGAAGGATTTCCAAGTTATTATCCAAGGCAAGATAAACGTTTGCAAGCGTCTGGGCTTCGATCCCTTGAGCGGCATCCACTACAAGGACAGCTCCTTCGCAAGCAGCTAAACTACGGGATACTTCGTATGTAAAATCTACGTGCCCCGGTGTATCAATGAGATGGAAGATATATTCTTCCCCATCCTTGGCCTGATACTTTAATTGTACAGAGTTCAATTTAATGGTGATTCCACGTTCTCTCTCAAGATCCATTGAATCTAGCAATTGCGCTTTCATTTCACGCGCAGTCAGTGCTTTCGTCTTTTCTAGTATCCGATCAGCGAGGGTAGACTTTCCATGGTCGATATGAGCAATAATGGAAAAGTTCCTGATTCTCGACTGTCTCTCTAATTTCTCTTCACGGTTCATTATTCGTTCAACTCCTGTTATTTCCACACATGTACACTATTTTGAATTATAGCAGTAGACAATATATTATTCAATGTAAACTAAAAGGAGTGGGATGAATTGTAAGATTCCCTTCATTTTTCAAAGAATCCGGTCATCCATATAACAATAAAAAGAGTAGACCGTAATGGCCTGCTCTTTTATCTTTATATCAATGAAGCGATCACATCGACAATCTTATTGGTGATACTTTCAATCGTATCCGCTATCACTTTACCGATGGATGAAAAGACGTTGAAGGCTTTCATCTCTTCTAATTTCTCTTTCTTCTCACTCAAGGTTTTGGCATCCACCTCATTCCCGAGGAAGGATGCCTCTACATTCCCTTCCCCGTTCTGACTGACTCCGACGGGAGAGGTGAACTTTTGTTGATCATGACCCTTCATTTCTACAATTCCTTCATTGGCGTATTGCATCCCGATCAACACCCCGATGAACAATGCAGCTATGAGAAGTGAACATTTCAAAAAAAATTTTGTCATGGTTTCATCCATCCTTTTATTACTGACTTACAGCTGGAGTAATCGGTGCGTGATCCACCTTTTCTGCCTGCCAGTAGTAATCCGCGAATACTTCAGCGAACGCCTCCGCGGTTCTCTCAAGCTCTTCAAACGTATTATCCACCCCGCCAAACTCTATGAGCATGGCGTTCCCGGAAAGATCCTGGTTGAATTTCCCGTTCGTCCCGCTTCCTTTTTTGGCAATGACACCGCGTGAAATCCCCTTAAACTTCGATTCCAGTCGTCTATGAAGTTCTGTGGCCACTTGCAGGTTTTTCTCATAGTTGGGATGCTCTTCTCCTACCACAAAGGCAAGCTTCGCATATGATTTTCCATTGATCGTTCCGGTCGTAACATCTCTTCTCTGGGAATCCCGATGAATATCGACCATATACAGTAAATCTTTATTACTGGTCATCGCTGCCTGCACGAGCGGTCTCGATTCCTGATAAGCCGCCCAATAATCGAGACCTTTATTATTCAGATTCTGGATGACATCCGTTTTATCAATGCTCGTACCGATCCCGAGATCCTCCAAATCCTGCTTCACCATATCCCCTACCCTGGTTACATTGATTTTAGAATGCATGGCAGAATCGGGATTCGTGACTCCCTCCAAGTAAGGTAAATAGGATTCACGTGTATGAGTGAAATAAAGAAGGACCGTCTTTTTCTTTCCGGTGGATAATGGCGGTGCCACGTCACCGCTTTTTTGATTGGTTTCTTTCAAATCGCTTACATTCTTGAGCGGGGCTTCATTTCCTGATTCCAGAGCCTCAGGAGGCGGCACAGATTCAATCGGCATATTCGTAAAATCCGTCCCCTCTCCTGCCACCATGATGTCCCCATCGAAAATCGAGAAGCCGGGAAGCTCACGACCAAGGAAGCTTCGCGGGTCTTCAAAGCTTACGTTGGTTGCCACCTGAAACAAAATAGAAGACAGTCCGGGTAAAGCCCGCTCCTCTTCTGGAAAAACCTGATTGAAAGACCGGTTTTCCATTGCCAATATCTTATATAAAACCTCACCCTTCACATTGGAAGCAGCTTGATTGAGAGAGTTCGACGTAATTCTGTACTCAGGGTTCAAGGATGTGAGGATACCTGTAACCGAAAAAATCGAAAGTAATCCCACCACAAAGATCAGCATCCCTTTCAGTATCGTTGACATATTTATCGCGATAACATAGTTAGAGGCTTTATATGATCTCATTTTCCCACCCTTTCTTTTTCTTTACTCTAGTACAATCTATGAATTTGATAGAGATAGTAGAACTATATTTAGTAGTCATTATGAGATGATTGGGAGAAAGTTAAACGGGGGGACCTATTATTTTTTGCGGTGGGTGGGGATTGCCGGTTAGAACACGGGATTCTACTGTCTTTGGGATGGGGCAGTCAATAAGACATTCAGGGAAGATATCCGCGATATTCCATATTTATCAGTGAAACGTCTTACCACGCTAAATCTGAAAACCAAAAACGCCTCAAGGTCTGGACTCCCCTCAAGGCGTGATCATCAATCCTCATTTATCTCGTCTGATACCCCGTATTCTCCTGATCCACTGCATCATGCAGCGCCGCATTAAGGCCGCTCGCGATCAGATTCGCCATGTCCTCCATGAATACATCCACTTCTTTCGGTGTTACCATCAGGTTATGACCGATTGGGGCAAGGACCTCATGGATCAGCTTCCGTTTCTCCTGATCCGGCAGTGTCCCAACAATGCCCATAAAGGTTTGTCGGTGCTCTTCCTCAGGCAGGTCCTCCTCTGTTAATTTCCTTCTCTCACCGAAGCTTAATCCTGCAGGAGCAAGGGATCTTGACGGACGATCGCCTTCTCTCATTTCTTTTCCAAAATGTTTTAATAGGAAATCCACCGTATCACTGACGATCGTTACAGCATCCAGTACGGTAGGGACACCGATCGCTATGACCGGGACACCAAGCGTTTCCTGATCGAGGCCTTTTCGTTTATTCCCCACTCCCGATCCCGGATGGATACCTGTGTCTGAGATCTGGATGGTCGCATTGACGCGTTCAATGGAACGGGAGGCCAAGGCGTCAATGGCTATGATAAAGTCCGGCTTTGATTTTTCGACTACTCCGAATATGATATCGCTCGTTTCGATCCCCGTCAGTCCCATGACACCTGGGACGAGGGCACTGACCGGCCGATACCCCTCTTCCACTGATTCAGGCTGAAGTTCAAATAAATGCCTTGTCACAATGACATCTTCACATACCCGTGGTCCCAGAGAATCAGGAGTCACATTCCAGTTTCCCAACCCGACAATCAGGCAGCTTGCATTTTTGCTGATCTTATTATTAATCAAAAATTGGCTAAGTTCATTGGCGAATACCTTTTCAACCCGTTGTTGGAGCTCTGTATTTTCTTCACGTATACCGTGAGCCTCGATGGTCAAATAATTTCCCGGTTTCTTGCCGATTTTTTCTTCCCCTTCAGGTGTCACCGTGACCAGGGAAACTTTCACTCCGTCTTCTTCTCTTTCTTTAATCATGACACCCTGTATGGATGACGTATTTTCCGCTTTATCTGCATCCACCATTTCTTTTGCTTCCACGGCAAGATCGGTACGGATGGAATATTTACTTAGATCGATTTCTTCTTTTTTCATTTCGACTCTACCTCCAGGCTTGGGATATTATCCAGTATTTTTTTATGTTTACCTTTTTGGGAGGTGTTCATTCACTTGTTTAATTTCACTTCATAGTATTGCAATATCACTGACCGTTTGATAAAATATCATTTGTTCTTATTGTTTAGGAATTTAAATCGAGTCACATAGAATCTCGATCCTTTTATAGGAGGTGACAGGAATGCCAAATATCAAATCAGCTATCAAACGCGTAAAAACTAGCAACGAGCGTAACGCTCAAAACGCTGCAGTAAAATCTACAATGCGTACTGCTATCAAGAAAGCAGAAGCAGCTGCGACTAACAGCGCTGATAACGCGAAAGATCTAGTAACTGAAGCGGTACGTCAATTAGACAAAGCAGCTCAAAAAGGTCTTATCCACAAAAACGCTGCAGATCGTCAAAAGTCTCGCCTAATGAAAAAAGCGAACTAATTGAAAAAAACCACCCTGCCAAAACGGCCGGGTGGTTTTTTTTACGTAAAACTTTGATCATGAAGCTTAAATAGAAACATTTCTATCATCAGTTCTTTTTTGATCTTGCCTGTTTTGATTTCATAGTCCCCCTGTGAAAGTAGATCAATAATAATGGCCAGCTGTTTATCATTGAAGTGCTTTGCCTGTCCAGCTGCCAGTTTCACCCTGAACGGGTGCACCTTTAAGGTGGATGCAATCTTTTGTTGACCATATCCTCTTCGAGACAGCTCCTTGACACCGTAGATCAAGCGGAATTGACCAGCCAGGATCGCCAGGATTTTTAAAGGCTCTTCATTTTGCTTGAGGAGATCGTAATAGATCCTTAATGCCTCATCGATTCTCCTGTGAACAACTTTATCCACCAGGGTGAAAATATTTTGTTCCAGCGATCTGGCGGTTAACCGCTCTACTACTTCTATATCGATCCTGTTCGTGTCACTTGCATATAAAGAGAGCTTATCCAATTCCTGAGTGAGCATCATCAGGTTTGTTCCTGCAAGCGTGAGCAATAATTCAACGGCATCTTCATCGATCTGAACATTATTTCCGGCTGCCCTTTCCCTTACCCAGGATTTCAGTTCATGCTCATTCAATTTTTTGGCTTCCACTACTTCCGCGAGTTTTTTTAAGGACTTGGTGACTTTTTTACGCTCGTCCAATTTCTCGTAATTCGCGGTGATTACAAGTATCGTGTATGGTGCAGGTGATTGTATGTATTGTTCAAAGCGCTTGATATTATGCTCTACCTTTTCTTTTGTTTTTTCAGCCGTTAAAAAAACGGGATTCTGAAGAATGACTACTCTTTTTTCTCCCATAAAGGGAAAGGTTTCAGCATCTTCAATCGCTACTTCTATCGGCGTCTCCTCCAGGTCATAGCTGGAAAAGTTAAAATCCATTTCTTCCTCTGAAATGGCGCTTGAGACAATCCTTTGTTTCGTTTCATTAATAATAAATGACTCATTTCCGTAAACTAAATATATAGCGGCAAATTGAGACTTCTCTATTTTTTTCCATGTATCGATAACCAAATCAGCACTCTCCATTAAGTCTTTTCTCTACTCTATGGTAAAAAAGCTTTTTGGTTTTGGCAAGGGGTAAAGGGGACATCCCTCATATAGGACACCCCCTATATCTATATTAACGTTGACGGATAAGACCTAGGAACCTAATCCGTCAACGGTATTTCCTTTGTATTGATTAGTGTCACCACACATCCATGAACTTATGGGTGACAACTCTTGTCAGTAAAGGAAAAAGTAAAGGGAAGTATAGATTTTTCAGTAGCGTTGTTCTATACTAGAATAGAAATAGGAGGGGTAATTGTGAACCAATTTGAAAAGAATGTACAATCAAAAAGAAATGATGCAGTAGATTCAGGTGTAGCCTTCGGTGTTTCTTTTGGATTCTTTGCATTAATGTTCATTATTGCAACAGCGATCAAATTAATTGGATCTTAATGAAAAATAGGAGGCAGACCTTAAAGAAACCGGTTACTTCAACTTCCATATATGGTACTTTCGGTATCATAAAGATGGTTTGAACGCCCTGATTCTTTGGAATAGGTCTGCCCCTTTTTTTCATTAGCGCTTAATTTGTTTGTTCTACATCCTATGGCAGTTGGGCAGAAAACGTTCCTCTTTTATCCCAAAATCGATAGGTGATTGCCCCGTTCATTGCTGTGTTATAAATGGTCATTCCCCTTGTTGTCAATCGCTCTACTACGTCAGGATGAGGATGGCCGAATCGATTGGTTTCTCCTGCAGAGATGACTGCGACGTCTGGATTCGTTTCTTCAAGAAATGGCTCTGTACTACTTGTGTTACTGCCATGGTGACCGACTTTTAACACATCGACGGGCAGATCGAATGTCTTCATTAACCCACTTTCCCCTTCCTCCTCCAAGTCGCCTGTAAACAACCACTTTCTCAATCCGATTTCTCCATAGATGACAATGGAGTCATTATTCCCTTCATATGCTTCATCCAGGGGAGAAACGATATGTAATCCTTCCTCATCACCACGCCAACCGCTCGGAAACATCGCCTCTCTAACGGAAACCCTTTTGTTCTGTGCCTTTTCAACAATCTTTTCCATTTCGACTTTTTCCCTGCTTCCGGGACTGATCAAGATTTCCGTTACCTCCACTTCGTTTAACACAGCCTCTGCCCCGCCTACATGATCGAGATCCCCATGAGTTAAAATCAACGTATCGATACGCGTGATTCCTTTGCTTTTTAAAAATGGAACCACAATGTCCTCTCCTACAGAGAAAGAGCTGCTTTTTTCCTCCCATTTCTCTTTAGGGAACTGAATTTCCCCTCCTGTATCGATTAAGTAGGTACCACGGTTATAAGGAAGGTCGATCAAGGTTGCATCTCCTTGTCCCACATCAATGAAAACGACTTCCCCATAAGGATGAAAATTGTTCCAAAGGAGATGAAGGAATCCCAATAAAATCAACAGTACACCCGAAAAGTATTTCCTCCTTTCAAAACCGACAAATGCGTAATAGATCAGAATAAGATAACAGAGTAAAACAAGAAAATGAGGTCTTCCCATCACCAAAGTGCTGAGAGGAAAGGAAGATACCGCAGAAGATAGCCATTGAATTCCTTCCAACAGGGTTTCATAAGGAACCATTACCCATCCGGCAGTTACAATTGACGATAGAAAATACATGATGATGGCCATCGGAAGGACGATAGTGGAAAAAAGGGGGACATATAAGAGATTCGTCAGAAAACCGATTAAGGAGAATTCGTAGAAATGATAGATCACGATGGGAAGTGAAGATAATTGGGCGACGATTGTTACCATGAGCATTTGCCTGAGGGAGGATGCATCCTTTAATATCGTCCGAGAAGAAATAACCAAGGAAAAACTGACCACGAACGACAGTTGAAAACCTACGTTAAAAACCGAGAATGGTTCGTATAAGACAAGAATTAGAAATACTACGGCCAAACTATCGAATACCCTGATATTCAGGGATGTTTTTCTGACCAACAGAAGGACGATCAACATAGAAGATGCCCTGACAACAGAAGGTGAGCCGCCTGTCAGTACGATGTAGCAAAGGAGAAATGAAATGCCCATCCATGATGCAGCTTCCCGGGTTACACCCGCCCTTAATAAAAAATGATGAAGAAACGCAAATAACATACCCACATGAAGACCTGAAATGGCGAGAAGATGAACAACACCGAGCTCTCTGAATGACTTCATCGTGTCCTCTTCAATCATCCCTGTCTCCCCGAATAATAATGCCTGAGTCACTCCGACAGTGGTAGGTGGAAAGCTCTCTTCAATGTTTTTTAAACCAGTGAATCTCAGCGTAATCAAGATATCCTTCCAAGAACTTTTACTTTCACACCCCTCGAATTCCTTTATATCCAGGAACCAATAAACCCCTTGATGATAAAGAAATTTTTTATAGTTGAATAAGTTCGGATTTTTATTTGGAAGGGGTTCAGTAAGTTCCCCCTCCACTTCGCATACAGCACCTGGTTTCAATTGTTTAAACGCTCGCTTTTCTTCTTCTGAAGTGAAATAATAGCGTGCCAGGATTTTTTCACCGCTTATTGTCGCCAGGGAAATGAATGAATTGCCATCTATGGACGGGATGTCTTTTATAGTCAATTGAATGGTATGAGCACTAGCTTGTTGGGAAAGTATTGTTTTCTGAAGAGTTTGGTGTAAATGGGCATTGAAGAAAGAGAAAATGATAAAGAAAAAAACAAGCAGGATGGTGGTGAAGGGGCTTTTTCTGAAGTATAGAGAAAAGAGGAGAAGGACAAGGATGCCAGCACCCCAATAAACCTGAAGTGCCAGCAAAGTCCCGGATAGAGCCGCCAAAGCCATGTAGAGATATAACCCTCTACTCATTGAAAAGCTTTATGTATTCCTGTTCATAGTGGTGAAGTTTCTCCTCTGAAACTCCCTCTTGTCTGAGCTCCTGAATCAATTGGGTCATCAAAGATGCTTTTTCCTTATGTTTCACGTCGATACTGCTTTCTTGAAAAGGTACCTTCTCAACATGAACATCTGCCTTAGCAAACAGTTCTATTGCATATGGATGATTTTTGTAATCTTTTGCATAATAAACCGTCTTGATTCCCGCTTGTATCAGCGCCTTACAGCATTGAAGGCAAGGAAAGTGAGTGACATATATGTCCGCATTTTCCGTCCCGACACCGAATTTTGAACATTGCAGAAGGGCATTCATTTCTGCATGAATGGTCCTTACGCAGTGATTGTCGATGACATAACATCCTTCATCAATACAATGATCCCCACCGGCAATGGAGCCATTATAGCCCCCTGCAATGATCCGCTTGTCCCTTACGATGGTTGCACCCACTGCCAGTCTTGTGCACGTACTGCGGAGGGCAAGCAGTTGACTTTGAGCCATGAAATATTGATGCCAAGCTATTCTTTCCATCCCCATTCCTCCTTCTGTTATTGCGCGGTGTATTCTTCATGCTTGTTTAAGTGTATAAAGATTCCCTCTGTTTCGTCAATTCATTGAACAAAAATATGCTCTTTTAATTTTTCGAATGTCTTTTCTCCGATGCCGGATATGTTTGTAATCTCTTCAATTGCAGTAAACGGTCCATTCTCATCGCGATACTGTACAAACGAGGCCGCTTTGGATGGCCCGATTCCAGGAAGGCCCTCAAAGTCCTGTTGGGAAGCCGTGTTGATATTGAGTTTATCCTGCCCTGATTCAGCACCAGAAGAAGGAATAGGAAGATCCAGGCGTTCCATTTCACCGACTTTCGGGACGTATATCATCATTTCGTCCGATACCTTGACAGCTAAATTTATCATTTTCCGATCGGCATCTTCCGTGAAACCGCCTGCCCTGTCAATGACAAACTTCAACCTGTCCCCCTGCCTCACCTCATAAAGTCCAGGGTTCACGACTTGTCCTTTTACATCTACATATACGTTCTCCGGAGGTTTCGCCGGTTCAGACTCCTCTTCTTTTTTCACCGGTGCTGCTGTAAAGGAAGATTCCTCAATGGACGGCTGGAATGCATTTTTCAATATATAGGCAATCAGGAAAACACTACAAATCAAAACCATGACCAGAATCGTTCTGTACTTTTCAATTATGGATCGCACGGAAATCACCTCGGGTGGAATAATCATTGCAAGGGACTCATAAGTTTTAGGAGAGACTGTGATAGAAGGAGGGCTGAACATGAAAGTAGGTATCATCGGAACAGGAAACATGGGGAAAATCATCATTGAGGCTCTCATTGAATCCAATGCGATTTCTCCTTCGCATCTTCATATTACGAATCGTTCAATTAAGAAAGCTGAGGATATAAAGAAGAAATTCAATAAAGTCAATGTAGGCTATTCAAATGGAGATGTGATTTCTGCATCTGATCTCATCTTCATCTGTGTAAAACCACATGATGTGTATGATGTGATTCAGGAGAATAAGCAGAGCTTCACGAAGGGAAAATGCGTTGTTTCCATCACCAGCCCGGTTAGTGTCGGTCAATTAGAGTCATTATTAAGCTGTTCTTGCGCCCGATTCATCCCAAGCATCACAAATCGCGCCTTGAGCGGAGTGTCCCTTTTAACATTTGGTGATCAATGTTCAGATCATTGGAGGCGGGATTTAACTACCCTTGCCCGAAATATATCCACACCTGTTGAAATTGATGAAAATGTGACACGGGTGGCTTCTGACATCGTAAGTTGCGGGCCGGCTTTTTTCAGTTATGTTACTCAACAATTCATCAATGCAGCTGTGGAAGTAACGGAAATAGATCAGGAAACCGCGACGGTCCTTGCATCTGAAATGCTGGTTGGCCTTGGAGACTTATTAAAGAAAAACATTTATACGTTACCGACTCTTCAAGAGAAAGTTTGTGTAAAAGGAGGAGTGACGGGTATAGGGATTTCTGTAATGGAAAGAGAATTAGGAGATGTTTTCGAGAAGTTATTCGAAGCCACACAAGAGAAATTCGTGGATGATATTGAAGGGACAAAATCACAATTCGGGGTTTAGGAAAACTCCTTAAAGTTATATTTCGACACGAATTGTTTTTTTCCTTCTTTATTTTTATTTTTTTCACGAATAAAAGCCGGACCGCCTTGTGGCAATCCGGCTTTTATTATTTCTTTATGCATGCAAAGAAGATTCTCTCACTCTGTTCGTTTGGAGAGTCACCGGAAAAGTCTGCGGTGATCTTCACTACTTCAAACCCGCTTTCCAAAAGCCACTCATTTAACATCAGAATGGGATAGGTACGCTGTTTGTGGAGCTCTTCCACTCTCTCATACTGTCCGGTTTCATCATCCTTCACAAAAAAGGTTAGTTCATGTTCCACACTATTGGGAACAACTCCCGGGAAGCAATCCCAGATATAGGAGACGTGTTCATCATTTAAGGTGAAGGTTTGATTCGTGAATATTTGTGACATCTTGAATATGGAGTGGACATCAAAAAGGAATAATCCCCCTTGTTTCAAGTGAGCGTAGACGCTTTTAAACGTATGTTCCACGTCACTCTCGTCTTCCAGGTAATTCAATGAATCACAAAAAATCGTAATAATATCATATTCATCAAGGGAATCGAGCTTTGACATATCCTGTTGGAACAGTTGAATCTGAAGGTTTTGGGCCTCTGCCTTTTCCTTGGCAACCATCAACATATCACTGGATAAGTCGACACCCGTTACATCGTATCCTTCCCGCACAAGCCTCAGGGACAATTCCCCAGTTCCACAAGCGATATCTAGTATTCTTTTCCCATGAATAGAACATTCTACTGCCTGTTGATTGACATACTCCAACCAGCCTTCATATGGGACGTCCTGCATGAGATAATCGTACACATAAGCAAAACGTTCGTAACTCATTTAGAGGTTCTCACCTTGTCCGACTTCCACGAATGACGCGTCTCCCCACAGGCGTTCAAGGTTATAGTAACCTCTTTCTTCTTTATGGAACACGTGAGCGACAACGTCACCCAAGTCAACTAAAATCCATCTTGCCTGATCAAATCCTTCTAATCGTTTGACCGTATAGCCTTTTTCTTCTGCTGCGTCTTTCAGTTCACGGGCGATTGCCTGTACCTGCTTGTCCGAGTTTCCGTGGCAGATCAGGAAATAGTCCGCAATCAACGAAACACCTTTCATATCCAATACAACAATATCCTCAGCACGTTTGTCATCAGCGGCTTTATACGCTAATTCTACTAAATTCTGTTCCATTCCTTCATCTCCTCTGATTTAAAATTAATTCATTATAAAAGCGAAATGTATCAGGATAGATCGCTTGATTTTTTTTCATTAGAAACGTCATCGTATTCTGAAGAGCCTTTATAAGTGCAGCATCCAATGATTCTTTAGCAAGCTCCCTCACTTCTTCCACACCTGGAAACCCGCGATTCGGCTCGATATAATCGGCTAAATAAATCACCTTGTCAAGGATCGTCATCCCCTCTTTACCTGATGTATGGAAACGGATGGCATCCAGGATTTCCCCGTCTTTTATCCCTATCTCACGTTCTACCAGCAGTGCCCCGACAGGCGCATGCCATAGCTCGCTATTATAAAGCAACAGCTCCCCTGATAGATTCTCTTCTTCAATGATCGCCTTCATTTCTTGTTTATCCCGAAACTTTGCATAGTCATGAAATATGGCAGCTGTTTCAGCTTTCTTTTTGTCCGCTCCATACCTATGCGCAAGTTCGATGCTTGTTTCCATGACACCGCATGTGTGAATATAGCGATGCTCGGTCAGATGTCCCTTTACAATTTCCAGGGCTTTTTCTTTATTCATACAACTTCTCCTCCTTTATAATTCGATACACATCATCTGGAACTAAATACCGAACGGAATGTCCCTTATTTACTGTGTCACGAATGTAAGAAGAAGAAAGATCTATTGCCGGGACTTCAATCAATTGCACATCAAAGGAAGTCTCATGGGTATACATAGGACGATTCACCCCAATAAACTTCACCATCTTCTGTAGTTCATCGATTTTATACCATTTTGGAAGATACTCAATCATATCCCCTCCAATGATAAATGAAAATTCGGTGTCCTCTTCTCTTTCCATCAAGAGCTTGATGGTGTCATATGTGTAGGATGCGCCTTGTCGTTCGAGTTCGATCCGTTCAATGGAAAAACGGGGATGGCCCTTTATCGCTGCCTGCAGCATCTGTAGTCGTTGATTCACCGATACAGTATCATCCATCTGTTTATGTGGGGGCACATGATTCGGAAGAAAACGGATTTCATCCAAGTCTGCCTTCTCAAGCACCTGTTCCGCAATGACCAGGTGACCCATATGCGGAGGGTTGAATGTGCCTCCCAGAAGTCCAACCTTCTTCATGATTGTATCAATCCTTATCTTGGGAGGATTAATTGCTTGTTTTCTTTTGATTCTTTGTAAAGAATGATGGTGTTTCCGATGACCTGGACAAGTTCAGCGCCGACACCCTTCGATAGCTGTTCTGCCACCTCAGTTTTATCCATATCACAATTTTGAAGGATGCTGATTTTCATCAGTTCCCTTACTTCGATTGCTTCGCTTATTGTCTTGATCATATTATCATTGACTCCGCCTTTTCCTACTTGAAAAACCGGATTTAAGTGATGTGCTTCAGAACGTAAAAATCTTTTTTGTTTACCTGTTAACATGTTGACCTCCTAGTTGTTGTAAAACGATGTTTTTCATTATGGTATGGGCAGGGAAGATCCCTGTCCATTTCTCAAATGAGAGCGCCCCCTGAAACACGAACATATCGAGTCCGTTTTGAGTGAGGGCCCCATTTTGTTTAGCTTGCTTTAATAGTGCTGTTTCTAATGGATTATAAATAATATCGCTGACGATGCTTCCCTGCTTTAACCTGCCGATTTTCAAAGGACTTTGATCGATATGAGGATACATACCTATAGACGTCGTCTGGATGATGACATCATATTCTTGCAGTACGTTCTCAGCATCGTCCAAAGTCAGGAACACAGATTGCAATGCGAAGGGACATGTTTCCATCATCTTCTCCGCTCTATCGGGCGTCCGGTTGGTTACATCTATTCTACCCACTCCCGATGAGGCAAGGGTATAATAAATGGCCTTGGCAGCACCGCCTGCTCCAATGATCAGAATCGATTTGTTTTTAATTGAATCCCCGGCTAACTTCTTCAAACCCTCAACAAAACCAAGGCCGTCCGTATTATAGCCGATCAGCTTTCCATTGTCATTCACGATCGTATTGACAGCACCGATGGCCTCCGCCAAAGGATCAATTTCATCCAATAGAGGCATGACCTGTTCCTTATGGGGAACTGTTACATTCACACCTTTAATGCCTAACGCTTTAATCCCGAGGATCGCTTCGGGGAGCTGTTCCTTCTTCACGTGAAACTTCACATATTCTGCATCGATTCCATTTTCTTTAAATGCACTGTTATGCATTAAAGGAGACATGGAATGAGCAATCGGGTCCCCAATTACACCATAAAGAGCCACAGAATCCCTCCTAGATCAAAGATTTTCTCAAAAAGACGCTTACGCCTTTCGGAACATGTGCCGCAATGGTCGCACCTGCATCATTCACGGTGATCCATCCGAGCCCTGAGAAAACGATATCCGTTTTCGCTTCTTTGATCTTGAATTCATGTCTCACAAGCTGAGGGAACGAATCCATGTCATCTTTTCTTGGCGGCTGCAATAACTCACCTGCATGGTTTTTATAAAGTTCATCCGCTTTTTCAACCTTCGTACGATGGATAGACAGCTCATTAGAGAAATAGCAGGTAAAGGGCTGACGTTCCCCTGCCAAGAAATCAAATCGTGCCAACCCGCCGAAGAACAACGTTTGCTCAGGATTCAACTGGAACGTCCTCGGCTTGATCTCTTTTTTCGGCGTGATGATTTTCAAATCCTGTTTATCTACAAAGTGTGCCATCTGATGATGATTGATGATCCCAGGGGTATCAATCAGTGATTCCTCATCATCCAATGGTATCTGAATCATATCAAGAGTCGTTCCAGGGAAGTGGGAAGTCGTGATGACATCCTGCTCCCCCGACACATGTTTGATAATGCGGTTAATGAACGTGGATTTTCCTACGTTCGTACATCCTACTACATATACGTCTTTACCATTCCGATATTCTTCAATCGCTTCAATTGCTTCGGCTATCCCCTGACCTTTGGCAGCGCTAACCAGTTGAACATCGATTGGTTTTAATCCAAGCTGACTCGCTTCATGCTTCATCCAATGAATCAGCTTAGAGTGCTTGACGGACTTCGGCAGAAGATCGACCTTGTTTCCAATCAGAAGGATCGGGTTGGATCCCACGAAGCGGTGCAGTCCCGGAAGCCAGCTTCCATTAAAGTCAAAGATGTCTACAACCTTTACAATCAAGCCTTCAGAGTCACCAAGTTCGTTTAATATTTTCAGGAAGTCATCATCGGTCAATGGAACATCCTGAACTTCATTATAATGCTTTAATCTGAAACAGCGTTGACAGATGATCTCTTCCTTTTGAAGAGCCGAAGGAGGTGCATACCCCATACCTTCTTTATTTTCCGTCTGGATTTCAACGCCACAACCTATACAAACAACTTCACTCACTGTTTATCCTCCCACTCAAGCATGCCTTTACGCTTGAAAAACTTCATGATCCTGCGTTCTACTTGACGATTGAATTTCGTAAAGAAACCATCCGATTGGGCCACAGGGACAACCAATATTGTATGAAAGCCGCTGCGATTCCCACCCAGTACGTCCGTTAATAGCTGGTCCCCGATGACAACCGCCTCTTCCTTCTTTACGCCCATTTCCTTTATTGCTTTCTTGAATGCACGTCCCATGGGCTTTCGTGCCTGAAAAATAAATGGAACACCTAAAGGTTCAGCGAATGCCCCGACACGGCTCTTGTTATTGTTGGATACAATGGTCACAAGAATCCCCTGTTCCTGCATCTCTTTGAACCACTGAATTAATTTCGGGGTGGCGTTGGGTCTGTCCCATTCCACTAACGTATTATCCAGGTCTGTGATAATTGCCTTGATTCCCTTTTCCTTTAGATGATCCGGGCTGATACTGAAAATATCCTGAACCTGCTCATTTGGTAAAAACTGTTTGATCACTCGCTACACCTCAAATTTCTTTTACAATTATATAGATAACTGCTTTCAATATTTTCTTTAGTTGTACATTCTCTAATAACAAAATGATTTCTTTCTTATACCTTTAACCTATAACAGATTAATGATAACCAATTTTACATACAGATTCAAAATAAATCATATATATTACTGTAAATCCAAACATATTCTTAAAACAAATAAATATTTTTCGACAAATTTCCAGTTTCATTCAGAATTGTGGATAACCTTATTCACATTATACAGAACACAAACATCGCTTATTTACCAGTTATATACAAGATAGTCACAACTTATCCACCGTGAACTGTGGATAACGGAACGCTTGTTCTGAAAAAATATATTTGGTAAAGTTTAATTATTACTTGAAAACGTACTTACATTAAGTTTTGAAATACAAAAAGTTGATGATTATTGGAGGTGGCATTAATGAGGAAGTTATCGGACGAACTGTTAATTGATTCTTATTTCAAAGCAATCGAGCTGAAGCTCAATACAGAATTCATTCGCCTCATCGAAATGGAAATTCACCGTCGATCCCTTACGAATAAAATAAAAGCTACTTCGTAGAATAGTAACATGAAACGGGACGGATTAGTTTACAATCCGTCCTCTTTTTTATTAAATGTATTCCCCGATATTTCATCTGCTGTCCAACCTAAAGACTAAGAGTTCCTCAAAAAATCCTGCTTAATTTCAAAAAACGATTAACTTTAGCAGTTTCATAAGTATATAATAAAATATTATTATATACTATATTAATAAGAATCTTTTTTCACTGTGTGCCATTACAATCATTTCTTTAAGCATCTTCAGCCATGATTCATGTTCAACAGTGAACAAACTTTATTAAAAGGAGTGAGAGCTGATTGTTTCTCTCCGGCGTCCTCGATCAAACGTTCAAGAAGATTAAAGCACAAACAGCCAACCTGATTACCCTGACCAATTTATCCTTGGGTGGCTTTGCCATTATTTCCATTCTTCATAACCAATTACATTTAAGCTTGATCCTCATTTTCATCGCCGCCTTAACGGACCGGTTTGATGGGATGGTAGCGAGGAAATTAAACATCGAGTCAGAATTAGGAAAGCAACTTGATTCCATGAGTGACATCATTTCCTTCGGAGTGGCCCCGGCGTTGCTTATGTATACGTCCGCTCTCAGCCAATTTGACTTACCCGGCATGTTTTTCACCATTTTATATTTAGCCTGCGGCGCCTATCGTCTGGCACGCTTCAATATCTCTGATAATGACGGCTACTTTACCGGCCTCCCGATTACCGCTGCCGGCTGTTTACTGACCATCTCCTATTTCGCCATTCCCTTTGTTTCAAGCGTACTGATGGTATGCATGGTAATCGTTCTGTCGATATTAATGATCAGTCCGTTTACCTTGAAGAAGATGTAATATTGAAAAGAACCCGATTCTCCGGGTTCTTTTTTGTTGTGCTTGTAGGGCAGTGCGAGCCGCCTCCGCTTTTCTCTTGTCCAGCTGCGGCGGCTTGGCCCTCGAGGTCATAAGTTAAATCGACCAAAAAGGCAAAGAACGCCTTTCCGGTCAATCCAACTTATGCTTGTCGGGCCAGTTCGAGCCGCCTCCGCTTTTCTGTTAGCAATTGGTGTAGTACCACCAGCCACCGAATAGGAAAAGTAGGATGAGTAGTACGACGACGAGGGCGAAGTAGAAGCCTCCTCCACCGTAGCCGTAGCAACCTGGATAGACTGGACCGTAACACGGATATCCGTAAGGCATGACCATACCTCCTCACTCACTTTTACTATCAGTATATGTATATAGGGAAAGAGCGTATAGGCAGTTCACATCTTTATTACGGAATTAACGTTGGAAAAAATGCTCATTTTCCCGATTACTTTCCCTGGACATGCAAGGACATCCCCTCCTTATCATATGAATGATTATAGGCTTAAGTCCTAATGGAGGTGGAAATATGTCTGGAGTCCTAACAGCGCTGGGTTATTTCTTTAAGGAGTTAATTTTTCTCGTTTCTTACGTAAAGAATAATGCATTCCCCCAACCATTATCTGCTGCTGATGAACGAAAATATTTACGGCTGATGGCAGAAGGTGATGAACATGCCCGCAACATGCTCATCGAACATAATCTCAGATTAGTTGCCCATATCGTCAAGAAATTTGAAAATACAGGCGAAGATCCAGAAGATCTGATTTCCATCGGGACCATCGGATTGATTAAAGCGATCGAAAGTTATTCAGAAGGAAAAGGAACGAAACTTGCCACATATGCCGCACGATGTATAGAA
>NZ_JAHWGH010000016.1:0-10290 GCF_019334305.1 Rossellomorea orangium | reverse complement strand
GGGACCATCGGATTGATTAAAGCGATCGAAAGTTATTCAGAAGGAAAAGGAACGAAACTTGCCACATATGCCGCACGATGTATAGAAAATGAAATCCTAATTACATAAGGTTACTGCATCAAAATAGATTGATTCTTACTGTATCCTTATCAACCACGATTACCTCTTTCACCAAACTCCGAATTAATTCCTTTTTATCTTCTCTGTCGAGTTGAGTTTCTACTATATTATTGTATCTGTTTGAAATGGATTCAATGTTCTCTTTATCAATAGAAGGTTCCGCAGCAAGTTCATTCTCGATTCCATTCTTCTTTTCATTCAACTTATTGTATCGCTCTTGCATTTGTCCGAGTTCTTCTATAATATCTGTAGTATCAATATCTTCTGAAAGGCTGACGAGCTTAACCAGGCGTTGTCGGCCTTTTTTATTTTTTTCCAATTCTATGTTGATCATCTCAAGTTCTTTTACTAAATGATCATTGCCGCTACCATCTTCCATAGCATCTACAAGGTCTGGATTTTTGATAATCCCATAAACATTATCCCACACAACATCGTTCAATTTATTCTCGCTGATTTGCCTTGAACAAATTCCTCTGTATCCAGGGTTTGATTTTTTGCATGTATAGATAAAATAGTCTTTACCGTGCGATAATGTTCTTCTACCGGTCATGGTTCTTCCACATTGCCCACAACGCACCAAACCACTCAATAAATAATCGTGTGAGGAATGCCCGGAGCTTCGTCTTCTGCCGTGTTGGAGTAAATCCTGCGCCCTTTTGAACTTAACCTCATCAATGATTGGTGGTATTTGATTTATGATCCATTCTTCCTCGTCCCTAACGCTTTGAATGAACTTTTCGCCCCTTTGTTTAGCTACATAACCACCTTCTGTATTCCAACGGTTCTGTATATAAATACCTGTGTACGATTGGTTCGTTAAAATCTGTCTAACCACGTTCCTGTGCCAGACCTTTCCATTTCGTTTACGTGGAATATCTAAATCAGTAAGGTGTTGAGCAATACCGTTCATTCCTTCGAATCCATACTTGGGATCTGTATAGTAATCGAAAATCATTTGGACCACTTTAGCTTCTTCCTCATTAATGACGTACATACTTTTTTCTTTGTCGAAGTCGTAACCATATAGGTGATTGTTTTTAACTACCTTGCCGTTTTTGGCTTTGGATCTACGACCACCTGATGTACGTTCCTTGATTTTAGCTTTTTCAAATTCAGAGAAGGCACCACGCATCGAGAAAAACAGATGACCCTCAGAAGTCTCTGCGTATTCACCATTAACGAAAAGGATTTTAACTCCCTGTCTTTTAAACTCGTCATCAAGTATTAATTGATTCATAAGTTTACGAGATAACCGGTCTGGATCATAACAGATTAGTTCATCAACAATTCCCCTTTTCACGTCTTCTCTCAGCTTCGTTAAACCTGGACGTTCAATGATTTCCCCGGTCCACCCTTCATCTACATACTGCAGCACATCAGATGTTCCAGCCTTCTTTAAACATGAGTCGATTTGACCTTGAATAGAGTACCCTTTAGTCGCTTGTTCTTCCGTACTCACTCGAACGTATATTGCTTTCACTTTCTTTCACCCTTTTCTTTTCCTGATTTGTTCCAAATATCTCCTTTCTATACTTATTCAATATATAATCATAGCAAATTTTCACGCAATCGTCATGATGTTTTCCTTTGGTTATGATTACCTTCATCACTCAATCACCTCTATATAGGTTATGAGAGCGAGAGATTGTCCTATTAAGCAATAAAAAAACGATGAGATTATTTCATCTCACCGTACATCACAACCTCATGTCTAATGCTTCTCTCCCTTAACCACGCTGATAACTTCTTCTTACGGTCCTGGGTGTGGGTAAAAAAATAGAGAATGGGCGCACCGTTGAAATCTTTACGTATAAGTGGAAGAATCTCTGCATAATTGTTCACCTTCTTTCGGTTGTCTGCCATGTTCAGCTTGTTATCTATCTCAATCAGATAGGTGTAGCCGTTACGTGTGAAATAAGCGTCTGTTACGAGTTTTCTTTTGTTTGAAGGCTTTATGCCTTGGATAATAATATCTGTCCGTGACGGTGCTTCTGCGACTGTTTCAAAGGTGTGTTCTATATCCCAATCGTGTGGGCAGTCAAAGTGGATATAGATGTCATTTCTTAAAAGGTAATGTTCGGTGTTGAGGGACATGGTAACACTGTGTTCAGAGTCAATGAGTTTACGTCCCTTTTCATTGAGATAAACAACCTTCTCTTTATTCCAGTACTTTTGATGCGTGTACTCACTCAACCCGTTCACGATCTTACAAGCATTTCGGTAGCTGCCTAATTTATGAATGTGTTGTAGGTGTTTGATCTTCACTATCCCCAATCGGTCGATGGTCATTAACATACTTTCTAGCCTTTCTTGCTTCATGTTCTCCCTCCATCATCTTATAAATCATTTTATCGTCAATGTACGGTACTTGGACGGTGCGTTTCCTCTCGACCATGTATATGGCCCTTCCCGGTATAGAAGGTAGATCCTCAGCTCCCACTTCATCCAATAACACTTGGCTTGCGATACGTGAAGCGCATATGAATGACATACGAGCGACAATGTTCATTTTCACTTGCATAGGGACCGCTTCTTTTGTAGGGTACTGCGTCGCATAGATCAACCGCATACCTACCGCCCCTCCAATACGAGCAATCTCACTTAGGGCAGCCTGACAAAACTCTGCATACTTCTTCGCCTTCTTATCCTTTACGATATTTGGTGACAGTTCAGCCCCTTCATCCACTATGATGAATGTCCGTTTCATGATAGGAGTATCTAAGATGTTTGTGTATCCTTTATCCCGGAACATTAATTCCCTACGTTTTAACTCATCCGTCACGTTTATAAGTGTCTCTGCTGCTTCATACACATCACAGGCGACCTCTTTTACCTGCGGGAAGGCTTTATACTTATAGAATTCTAACCCGGCCTTTAAATCGAGTATATAGAACTCTACGTTATCTGATTGATTCATCAGCAACGTGTGGAAGGCTTCTTTCATGAATACTGTCTTACCGAATCGAGTTACCCCACCGACAAGCATGTGAGGATAGTGGTCGAAGTTGTGGTAAAGGATCCCACGATGATTTTTGCCTATCGGGACCTCCCATGTTCCGGTTTGTATCAGTGACTCGTCATAATTCCATTTCGTCGGTAGCTTATCTTTGAATACTCTCAGTTTCAACACTCCCTCATATTCGTACTCCACTTCTCTGTTTAACGCTTCTTTTAATGCTGGGAGTAGTTTATCAAATACTTCACTTGGCATCCCTCTGGGCAACGTGTAGATATATGTGGTATGTGTTCCTCTGTCACGAGTGGATTTGAGTTTAGGGTAGATAAGGTTATCGCCTTTTTTGAAGCATACCTTCCGATTGACTAGTACCTGTTTTATTGTTCGCTTATCGTTTTTCTTTCGAGGGATGAGGGCAGCTCCTACGATAACGGCCGGGATGGTTAGAAGCTCAATCATTGACTCATGCAGTCCGTACACATATCCCCATAAAAATCATCCTTTTCTCTACAACACCATCTGCAATATCTCCACACGATTAAAACCATAAAAATCACCCTCCTGTTTTTACGATGAGAAGCATCGGAAAAAGATATATGATAATATATCAAGTTGAATTAAAACAGACGAGCCATGACAAGACAGACAATATAAGTATCAGTTAGTATCTTGTTCAATGACTCTTTCACTACAAGAACAGTTTACTGACCAGTGAAATGAGTTTAAGAAACGCACCGGCTTTGATAACCTCGACCACGATCACAAGTAAGTCCTCATTGATGGACATTCCACTCTTTTCCATGGCTGTAATGACTAATAGACCACCTCCAAATATTCCAGTTGCGACAATACCGAATGTAAAAGGTTCGATTTTTACATCACTCCTCTTTTCTTTGTATACGGCATTGTATGGATATACGCCCAAAATATTGCCTGTACTTCGGAAATTAAATTTCTAGAGGATAAGACATACTGCTGCCGAATATATGTAATAGGTGATGGATATGATAAAATGCGTTATTAGAGAGCTTGTTGATAATAGTGGTTATAAACGAAGTTTTGTGGCAGATAAACTAGGGGTCACAGTTAAGCAATTGAGGAATTATGAAACTGGTCACAGTTACATACCGATGGATAAGGCTTTTATGCTAGCCGATTTATTAGGAGTAAAGGTCGATGATCTATATAGGAGGGACGATAATTGAAATACGATATACAATTACACGTGAGGATTGAAGATACCGGGATCCTGCGTTTTAATCGTTTCGACTGCAGCAGAAAGAAATTGATCGAACTTGCTTCCAAATGGAAATACCAAGTATGGAGAGAACATGGTTGCAGAGATATGCTAGTAGAGAAGATCCAGGTTAATGGGGATGAAGATATTAAAAATGAGGTGAAGGAGTATGAAGAAAACGTGGGAAGAGGTCATCTTCCGTTTTAAGGAGATGGGTTTAGATCCGGATAAAGTTTATGATGCCGTCTGCACCATAGATGAAATGGCCAAGATGATTAAAGAAGAAAAGCCCCCTACTGAGTGAGTAGAGGGCGTTTTTTATGAGTTAATATGATTGATCAGTTGCTCTTTGTATTGCATCACTGAAGCGTCCACGAAGTCCGCAGCCAGGTTGAGCATCTTATCTAAAAGGTCCTGGACTTCTTTGTCATCCGTTAGACCTCTGATTTCGTGATACGTGTCTAAGAATTGTTCCTCTGTTTTCAATACATTTGTTTTCATTTGTTGTTTCCCCTCTCTAATTTTTGATGTTATATAACTGCATGAACTAGAGAATAAGGAATAGTAAATAGCCCAAAGGACAAAAATACATACTACTCCATAACTCTAGATCAAATAAATATAAAGTTATGCAGTTATATAAAATCATTTTTGTAATTTGGGCTTCTATCAGCCTAAAATATAAAATTAAATTAAGTTTTAAATTAAGTTAGAATTGATTAAATTAGATTAAATTAAAATGTGTGTGAAATTAAATTAAAATATAAAATGTATATACCAAAATTAAACTATACATACATAATATTCTAAACAAGGAAGCTTGTCAATGATTTATTTCTCACCTTGAATTAACGCACGATCCAGAGCAACATAAATTAACCCGATAGCATCAGAAGTCGATAGCTTACCGTTTAAGAAGTCTTCTCTCCACTTAGCACTGATACCGTTCTCCTTAGATTCTAACCGCTTTAATACGACTGCTACACTGTTTGAAATTGTATCGTTTGATGGTTTCATAGTTTCCTCACCTTCATCATTCATTTTAGATTCCTCTTGATTCGCTATAGTTACATCACCTTTTACCGGTTGATCAATCGAGTGAAGGAATGCGTTCCACTTTTGTTGATCTTCCACAAAAGGTAAAGGACATGGTTTTCCTGTAACGTCGAAGTGACGAACCACTCTGTTTCTTGTATCTCTTAATTGAGAAAACTTATCTTGAAGCATTTTAATTACTAATCGTGCGCGTTCGATTGTATCTGGGTGGATGGTTCCGTTTTTCTCAACGCACATTTCTACCCCGATAGTTAATAAATTTGCGTTACCACCTGGATACTGCTTCGAAGTGGCCCTCAATGAAGAAAGCTTCAAAGTTCTGTCATTCGCATGAAAACACACTTCGTCCAAAGGTACTAACTCAATTGCTTCGTTTTTATCAACAAAAATATGTGCTGAAGCATAACGGATCTTCTCTTCCCTTCCCTCATGTGCTGCTTCAATTCTTTCCCGGTCATTCTGATCGGGCAACGTTTCATTAAAGTATTTGAAATGTCCTTGTGCAGTAGCTCCGAAATTAGCTGTCCAATGATCCACTAAAGCTTGAAGTCTTAAAAGTTTGATTCCAGGTCTGGTTGAAAAGTGTTTTTTGATATGCTTAACCTTATAATTAAGCTCTACCATTACCGATCATCCTTTTCTTGAGCGTATTTAATACCGGCCACAGTTCCAACACCCAACATAGCGTATTTGATTCCTTCAAGCATAACTTCAAAATCAAACTCCTTATACTCAAAGAAAGCGAATCCTAATCCTAATAAAAGCCCAGCAAGTGGAATAACCGTGTTCGAGACTCTACCCGATTCACGGATGACATAAAGAATAAACGCAAGTGCAACGTATGCCCCAAAATCAAGTGATAATAATTGTTCCATGTGTATTCCTCCTTATAATTAAAAAAAGAATTTGCCTGATGCGACAAATCCACAAATGAGTAATATGATTTTGATTAAATCAGTGATTAACGCTCTCCACCCCTGGTCTCTACCGGCAGATGCAGCGATCTTGCTGATTTCCTGTTTCATATCTGATTGAGTATCTTTGATGTGAGTGAACATGATCTCCACTCTGCCAATTGATGTGGCTACATCTACGATGTCGTCGTTCATTTTGTCGTGTTCAATATCATTTTCCCTTACGTGATCCCTTAATTCTTGTTTAACGTCTCTCATTTCACGTTCTAAGTTACTGACCTTTTCCATTAATACTGCTACAGTCTCAGGCATTTCTACTGCCTACCTCCCTTATTCCCCATAAGGCCATAAAGGATATAAGTCCAAAAACCCCGAAACCGATGCTGTAAAATCCCAATCCTAAATAATAGCCCGATGATATAATCCCATAAATTACTGCTGACATGAACAAACCGAATTTCCTTAGCTTCTTTTTGCGTATGATGATCCCTAATATCTTTACCAACGCAGAAAACAGAAAGACGAAAGCCCATACATACTCAGGGGCAACCTCGCCAAAAAAACGGTAGACCTCCGGCAAATCGTCAAACAAATTGGGGCTATTAAACAAAACAACACCCCACCACAAACTAATAAGGGATAGTACAACTTCAACTATTGGTATAATGAACATTTTCTGTCTCTCCTCCACTCTGATTGCACCTCCCTTTTAAGCATTAAAAATGACACCTCACAATGGGTGCCAGTCTCTTTATTGAACTGGTGCGATCATCTTGACACCATTACGATGTACGATTAATTCCCCTAGATCAACTACTACTTTCTTCTGGTTGTTTAGGTCAACCGCAACATCATTAGCATCATAACTTTCAATAAACACAGGTACCGTGATCCCATCGTTTAAATATACATTTACGTTTGGATTATCCGTCGGTGTTTCTGGAAGTATTGATTTAATATTCCCCTTATTGATTACCACATTACCGACTGTGATCATTGTGATTTGGGGATCGTTTAATTTCTGAGCCAAAGATTCTGCGTTGTAATCCGTGAAGTCAGCTGTAATTGTTCCGTTATCGTGAAAGTTAATTGAAATATTCATATAAGCACTCCTTTAGATGATTGAATTTATACTATCTCTTAATCGGTTGATATAGGTGGCGTAGATAATATCATCTATGCTTTTACTCGAAGGTGGAACTGTCGGTGGATTCATTGCCGATATTGCACTACAAGCTTCGTTGAACTTGCTGGCTGTAAACGACAAGCCCGATGTTGCAGTGGTAAAGTTGTAATATGGAAATCCTTTGTAAAGCCGATAGTCATTTATTCGGTTCGTGAAACTATTCCACTCGCCAGCCGTTATATTAAAGTTTCCGCCACTGGTTTTAGGTGTGTACCACGACCAATCAGACGGTCTATTTCCTTTTGTTTTGAATCGTGTTACCGATGGTGTACCGTTTATATACGATCCATCTGACAGTTGCCTACGAGCATACACTTTCACATCGTACTCAGTATCAGCCGATAACCCTGAGAGAGTATAATTTGATACCGAACGATATGAAACAAACGTGTAAGATGAACTTGTCGCTAATTTATATTCAACTCTGTAATCCGTGAAGTTTGTGGCATCGTCCCAATTAACATAAACACTTGTTTGTTCAACGCTTCCAATAATAATCGACCCTACTCCACTTGGAGGGGTAGGTGATGGACCACTTGAAAAGGTCGTATAAGCCCAACTACTATAGCTCGTGTCGTTATAAGCGATAACATCAATTGTGTAAAATGAATCGTAATTCGGTACCGTGAACGAATGATAATAAGTCGAATAGCTACTGGCGTTCATGGTGTAATCATACGTTCCACTTTGCCATCCGTAATCGAAACGAATTCCTGTGGTACTGCCTTTCGTTACAACTTTAACCGTGATGTCTTTTCCATTCACTGAATAAAGGCTGATAGTAGGTGTCCCTGGCGGTGAAGGAGGGCAATCCAGCGTATATGAACTTGTTGTATAATATCGCCAAGTTGTTGTATTAGGAGGTAACACTTCCGCAGTGAAATTATAAAGCGTCCCGCAACTTAGCGAATTGAAACCGTCAGTTGATGAGTAGTAGTAGCTGCCGTCATACCCTCCACTTCCAGATAAATAAAATGATGATCCTGTCGTGTTGTTCACTAACTTAAACGTATATTGATTAGCTGGAAGCGACAGTCCCTCTACTCTCATGCGAATATAATCAGTACCCCGACCTTGAATGACTAAACTTGGCATTATCCGAACCTCGCAGTCGTGTTAATCCCTGTAACGGTGGCATTTGAGAAATCCACAACTGAACCACTGTAAAAACTGATATCCGTATCAAATTGCATTGTGCCGGACCCGACGTAAAGTGAATCTATACCCGGACTCGTTATAACAACCCCTCCGAGATTACCTCTAAAGTAAATTCCCTTAGGAGTAGAATCCCGAAAGTTTTCACCGACGAATAACGTGTTATTTACGTTCGTGATCCCAAGCATATTTATTCGCTGAGCATCGAGTGTAATGGTCGTGGATGATTGATTGATTTTCGAAGCAATTGTATTACCGTTAAAATCATTCGTAGAAACCTTTGACGTTATCTGTCCGGCTTGGATACTGATGGACGATTCAGCACTACTCATTCGACTGTTAAGTGATGAAACACTTAATTGAATGTTATCGGCTTTAACGTCAACCTGTGCGATTGATTCGTCTAATTGCTCTACGCTTAGAATGATATTGTCAGCCCTAACATTGACGGCAGCTATCGACTCGTTAACCTCTTCGACCTCTAAACGTATTTGTTCGTTTGTCTGCTCAATGCGTGACCGGAATTCTTTCTTATTCTCATCAATTTCGATTTTTGTTTTCGTGAGAATGTCCGTCAGCCTATTCGGACGATTGCCAAGCGTGACAGTCGATTTCCCTTTTAGTAACGGTTTATCTTTGCGAGCCATTATGCGAGTTTGAAATTCGATTCCTAACTTTTCGTGGATCAACCAGACAGTATCGCCAAGGTTAGGCGAAAAATCGAGAAGCACCTCTTCAATCTCAATACTCACTTCCGGTACGTCCGTCAGCTCACGCTTCAACCGTTCAATCATTGAATTGGGAATCGTATATCTGTCATCCTTCACAGGTTCTGCGTGCCTTTCACCGTAAACAGATGCGTTAGGCGAGGTATACGTAACCTCTAATCCGTCACCGCCAAATCCTTTGATGACCGTTGCAAGCTTCGTGGTATCCACGTTCTCCTTTATCGCCTTGATATTGTGTTTATAGCGAAATTGGAAGTCGTCGTTTGCGCCAATCTGTTTGTAAATTCGCAGGTGTTTGTTCGGTTCGATTTTCACTTCACATTCATAGGTATCGCATATCTGACGAATGAGAGCCAGTACGTTATCTTCTCCGGAATTAAAAAGAAGTTGAGGGTCAATGTCGTCCACAACTTCGTATGTCCATCCGGTGCCGGTCAAAACGATTGAGAAGCATTCATCCACCGTTTTTGAACCGCCGAATATGTCGTACACTCGATGACCGATTAAGTCGAAGAATACATGGTTAGCGAGCGAAACGACCTTGCGATTAGGGGTCTGTGTAATTTTTTTGACTCGGAACTCGTGATCGGACCATTCGATCGTTGACTCTTCCTGAAGTAACGGATAAGCGTGTTTGTTTCGCTCGGTGTTGAGTGCGACTAAGTTAATCGAGAAATCACCATTTACCTCTTCGTTTACTTCTAGTCCGGTGAAGTCCGACAACGGCTCTGTGGTGCCGTGAATATCTTTGATGATGAGCATTAATCCACCACCTTTTCAAAATAAAAAGAGCCACCGAAGTGACTCTTCATTTAATATTTAGTTGCTGCGCATTTGTGTCCGATTGTTCAGTTTACTCAGCCATCCAAAGGAACGATGTGTTGACTGTTGGAGTAGGAGAAACTCTAATATCAAATGTTGTGGCAGTTCTTGCT
>NZ_JAHWGH010000015.1 GCF_019334305.1 Rossellomorea orangium | reverse complement strand
AGTTAAGCTCTTCAGCGCCGATGGTAGTTGGGGGATCTCCCCCTGTGAGAGTAGGACGTCGCCAGGCAAATAGATGAAAGAGTAGCTCATTGGGAGTTGCTCTTTTTTTTGTTTAAAAATGTTTCTAAGTTAAAGGCGAAACTACTGCCTGTTGCAGAATATGGACTTATTTGGATGAGAAGTGTGATGCCCCTTTTCAACATAAAGAAAATTCGACATCTTGGCATGATTATCTGATATCTCGCATGATAAATCACAATAGGGCCTTTAAAAAAAGAATTCCCGCACGATAATCAGGAATTCGGCATGATTTCATTCATATCCCGCACGATTCTTTTTCAGAAGCAATCTAAACAGAAGCACCAGGTGCTATCTAGGACGACTATACTCATCCAAACCATCAATTCTTCTAAAAGCGGAGTGGAGCCAGGAAAATGGTCAATACACTATCATTTATATCAGGGAAATACACAAATAAATTAGCCGCTCACTATTAATAGAATATGGTTGATTTAATAATGATTGACCAAGTGGACGAAAGGTACTAATTGGAAAAATACGCATAAAACAAAAAAATGACGCAATTATCTCTGGAAATGACGCAATAAATAAAAAAATGACGCGATCAAGCCTAAAAATGACGCAATTCTTCCAACACAACTGGCCTTTTCTATAAATATAGTCGCCCTTCCTGCCAATCTCTTCCCTCCATCCAAGACTTTCATCCAAAATGGTCTCAAATGTAACAAATCTAAAAGAAAAATAGACTCATTTTATAAAAACAGAATAGCAATCTAGCAATTATACAATATTACGTCTCATGGTAATGAAATTTGTTCAATGATTCACAATCATATCCATATCTAAATCCATACCCAAACGCACCAAACCAATCAAACCCACTCCCGAAGCACATCCCTTTCCTCCTCACCCACAACCCCTATATACTAAACCCAAACCCCAAAAGGAGGTCATCTAAATGACAACAACAAACATGCGCGAACAATACAACGAATACATCGCTAAATTCAAAGAGAAAACCCCTCAGGAAACGCAGAACAAAATGACAGAAGCCATCACGGAGCTCGAGAACTCAGAAGAAGGCAAAGGTCTCCGCGTAGGAGACAAAGCACCAGACTTCACATTACCCGATGCTTCAGGCAAAGAGGTGAAACTAAGTGAGATCCTAGGCCAAGGTCCAGTCATCCTGACGTTCTACCGTGGCGGTTGGTGCCCATATTGCAACATGGAGCTACGTGCCTACCAACAGCTGATGGAAGACATCAAAGCCACTGGCGCCGAACTTGTAGCAATCAGTCCACAAACGCCAGATGCTTCCCTTTCGACTAAGGAAAAAAATGAGCTCGATTACTTTGTGCTGAGTGATGAAGGTAATCAAGTGGCTGATGAATACAAGCTTGTTTACAAACTGCCTCCTTACCTCGTAGACATCTATAAGGAAAAGGGGCTCGATCTTGAGAAAGCGAACGACAGTGATTCCTGGACGCTTCCTGTTTCCACGACGTATATCATCCAGCAGGATGGAACGATCGCATACGAATATACGAAAGCCGATTACAAAGATCGTGTAGAACCTTCTGAAGTGGTTGAGAAGTTAAAAACTCTTTAAGTTTTGAAACGCAAGACGGCTTTATGGCTGCTTTTAATAAGCGGCCATAAAGCTTTTTTTGTTTTAACTCTTCCAAAATAGGAAAGACAATAAGTAGAACTTTTAATTTTCTAGAAATTGTCATCTAATATTCACTTATAATTCTTCCTGAAGTGGTTCATATTCTCGATTTTTTCTAGTAAAATAGGAACTTAATTTGAGCATACTACAGGTAGTAGTGAAGAGAGGAGCATCCAGGTGTTAGAGAACAGTGTGATGATGGTCATCATTATTTTATTGATTAATATCGTGTATGTATCATTTTTTACGATAAGAATGATTCTGACGTTGAAGGGGTATCGTTATTTTGCGGCATTTGTGAGTACGTTTGAGGTGGTCATTTATGTTGTGGGTCTTGGGCTTGTGTTGGACAATCTGAATGAGATCCAGAACTTGATTGCGTATGCAGTCGGATATGGTATTGGTGTCATTGTCGGAATGAAGATCGAGGAGAAGCTTGCTCTTGGTTATATTACGGTGAATGTGATTACGAAGGAGTATGATAAGGCGCTTCCGAATGAGCTTCGTACCCGTGGGTACGGGGTGACGAACTGGGAGGCGAATGGTCTTGAGGGGAACCGGATGGCTCTGCAGATCCTGACGCCTCGGAAGTATGAGATGAAGCTGTATGATACAATTAAGGAGCTTGATCCGAAAGCATTTATCATTGCCTATGAACCGAAAGCGATTCACGGCGGGTTCTGGGTGAAGACGGTGCGAAATATACGCAAAGGAAAATTAAAAGAATGAGTAAAAAGAAGTTATTATTCGAAGTGCAGGAAAATGAGAGTATTGCAGATTGCCTTGATCGTATGAAGGAAATGGGCTATATGCCGGTCAGGCGGATGGAAAAGCCGGTTTTTGAAGAACAGAAAGAAGGAAATAAAACGGAGTATGTCCCTATAAGGCAGACAATTGTCTTTGAAGGGAAGAGGATCGAGGAGTGAAGCGCTTCAAATCCGAACATTAATTTTCAGACTTTTATTATCGTTCGATTATTCGTTGACAGGGTCTTCATATCACGTTATGATGGAGACAAATAAACCGAATACCCTCATATAATAATGGGAATATGGCCCATGAGTCTCTACCTGACTACCGTAAATGGTCGGACTATGAGGGAAAGTAGATGTCTGGATGCAGATCTCATGGTGTGGACCTTACCCTGATCGATAGGACCATTCTCTGTAAAATACCCAGATCAATTGCTTTCTCTCAAGTAAAGTAGAGAACAATTGATCTGGGTATTTTTTGTTAGCGGGGATTCGGTAGACTACGGGAGGTGCCTGTCACCATTATGATTTCAGTGATCATGGGAAGTACATCGGACTGGGAAACAATGAAGCATGCGTGTGAGGTATTGGAGGAGCTTGAGGTTCCGTTTGAGAAACAGGTGGTATCGGCTCACAGGACACCTGATTATATGTTTGAATTTGCAGAAGGTGCAAGAGCCCGCGGAGTGAAAGTGATCATAGCAGGTGCAGGAGGAGCTGCCCATTTACCGGGAATGGTGGCAGCGAAAACCACATTGCCTGTGATCGGGGTTCCGGTACAATCGAAGGCATTGAATGGAATGGATTCACTGTTATCGATCGTGCAAATGCCGGGCGGAGTGCCCGTTGCGACGGTAGCAATCGGGAAAGCAGGAGCAACCAATGCCGGACTCCTTGCCGCACAGATCCTTTCAGTTGAAGATCAAGAATTGGCTGAGACGCTTGAAATTAGAAGGAACGCACTAAGGGAAAAAGTGATGGAAAGCAGTGATGACCTTGAATAAGAAGACGATTTTACCAGGACAGATGATCGGGATCATTGGAGGCGGACAGCTTGGCAGGATGATGGCTCTGGATGCGAAAGCAAGAGGCTTTCGAGTAGCTGTATTGGATCCTTCACCGGACTCACCATGTGCACAGGTGGCAGATCTTGTGATCACGGCAGGCTTCGATCAGTATGACGCTTTGTACAGGCTGGCGGAAGAGTGTGATGTGATTACATATGAATTCGAAAATATTGATTATGAAGCGCTGAAATGGTTGTCTGAGCGTGCCTATTTACCTCAAGGTGCAGAGCTGATCCGTATTACTCAGGACCGCATCATGGAAAAGGAAGCCCTTACGTTTGCAGGGGTGGAAGTGGCTCCTTATGCTGTGATTAAACAACAGAGGGACATCTATGATAATATAGAAAAGCTTGGCTATCCAGTAGTATTAAAAACAGCAAGAGGCGGTTATGACGGGAAGGGACAATATGTGATCCGGGAAGCGGTCGAGATAGAAGAAGCGGCTGCTTTATTGGAGAATGGCCCATGCGTGCTGGAGAAATGGATTCCTTTTGAAAAAGAGCTATCCGTGATCATGACGCGAAACCCCGATGGACAACAGACGAACTTTCCGGTAGTGGAAAACATTCATGTTGATAATATCCTTCATGAAACCATTGCACCAGCGAGGGTAAGTGAAGAAACAGCAGGTAAAGCGATCGAGATGGCAAAGAGAATCAGTGAGACGCTTGACCTTGTCGGGACGCTTGCGATTGAAATGTTTCTGACAGCAGACGGAGATATCTACATCAATGAACTGGCTCCAAGGCCTCATAATTCAGGTCACTACTCAATCGAAGCATGTGATTTCTCTCAATTCGCCCAGCATATCAAAGCTGTTTGCAACTGGCCGCTTGTTCAACCGACCTTATTAAAGGACGCTGTGATGGTTAATCTATTAGGAGAGCATATCGAGCCTATTATGAAGGCTGTTCCAAAGCACCCTGACTGGTTTATTCATCTGTACGGTAAGGATGTACCGAAGCCGAAACGCAAGATGGGGCATGTCACCCTATTATCCAACGATATCGAAGAGACATTGTCTAACATAAATGAAGCAGGGATTTGGAAGGTGCAAGAAAAGATCGGAGGACGACTGGTATGATAGAACGTTATACACGCCCTGAAATGGGAGCAATTTGGACAGAGGAAAATCGTTTTCAAGCTTGGCTTGAAGTAGAAATCCTGGCTTGTGAAGCTTGGGCTGAAATAGGGGACATTCCGAAAGAGGATGTTGCAAAGATCCGTGAGAACGCTGGATTCAATGTTGATCGCATTAAAGAAATCGAAGAAGAAACGCGTCACGATGTAGTAGCCTTCACACGAGCGGTTTCTGAAACGCTTGGGGAAGAAAGAAAATGGGTTCATTACGGACTGACATCAACAGACGTTGTGGACACCGCCCTTTCGTATCAATTAAAGCAGGCGAACGAGATCATTCTTAAAGACTTGGAACGCTTCGTAGAAATCTTAAAGAACAAGGCGATCGAGCATAAGCATACGGTCATGATGGGACGTACGCACGGTGTTCACGCTGAGCCTACAACGTTCGGTTTGAAGCTTGCCCTGTGGTATGAAGAGATGAAGCGTAACGTAGAACGATTCAAAGCGGCTGCTGATGGAGTGGAATTTGGTAAGATCTCAGGAGCGGTTGGAACGTATGCGAATATCGATCCTTTTGTTGAGTCTTACGTGTGTGAAAAGCTTGGTATCAAGCCTGCGCCGGTTTCTACACAAACACTTCAGCGTGATCGCCATGCTCATTACATGGGGACACTTGCCCTGATTGCGACGTCTATCGAGAAGTTCGCCGTTGAGGTCCGTGGTCTTCAGAAGAGTGAAACACGTGAAGTGGAAGAGTTCTTCGCAAAGGGTCAAAAAGGATCGTCAGCGATGCCACATAAGCGTAACCCAATCGGTTCTGAGAACATGACGGGAATGGCACGCGTGATCAGAGGATACATGATGACAGCGTATGAAAATGTGCCGCTATGGCATGAGCGTGATATCTCTCACTCATCCGCAGAGCGTGTAATCCTGCCGGATGCGACGATCGCCCTTAATTATATGCTGAACCGTTTCGGCAATATTATCAAGAATCTAACGGTCTTCCCTGAGAATATGCAGCGCAATATGGATCGTACACTTGGCTTGATCTACTCGCAACGTGTCCTTCTCGCTCTTATCGATAAAGGTATGACCCGTGAGGAAGCGTATGATACGGTTCAACCGAAAGCAATGGAAGCGTGGGAGAAGCAAGTGGCCTTCCGTTCACTTATCGAGGAGGATGAAACCATCACGTCCAAGCTGTCGCCGGCTGACATTGATGACTGCTTCGATTACAACTATCACTTAAAACATGTGGATACAATCTTTGAACGTTGCGGCTTGGTATAAGTCCTTCTGACAAATGAATAAGGCAGGGGTTTTTAACGGAATCCCTTCCTTTTTTTATGAAAATATAGACTGAAGATTGGCAATTTTCAACGAACAGGGGGATTTCATATGGAAAAAGGAACACTTTTATATGAAGGAAAAGCTAAGCAGATCTTCGAAACGAACGATGAAGAAGTTGTTTGGATTCAGTATAAGAATTCTGCCACTGCTTTCAATGGGGAGAAGAAAGCGGATATCGATGGCAAAGGGGTTTTAAATAATAAGATTTCAAGCTTGCTATTTTCGAAGCTTGCTGAAAAAGGGATACAGAGTCACTTTATTAAACAGATTTCAGAGGATGAGCAGCTGGTCAAACGTGTAAGGATCATTCCACTTGAAGTCGTGGTTCGGAATGTGATTGCAGGAAGTCTGTCAAAACGGCTTGGAAAAGAAGAGGGGACACCCCTTCAAAAGCCGATCATCGAATTTTACTATAAAGACGATGATTTGGGAGATCCACTGATCACCGATGATCATATTGATTTCCTGGAGATCGCGTCACGGGAAGAACGTGCCGAGATCAGAGAGATGGCACTCGGAGTGAATGAAGTCCTTCAAGGGATTTTCAAGGAAGCGGGAGTCACGCTTGTCGATTTCAAATTGGAGTTTGGTAAAGACCGTCATGGAGCGATTCTATTAGGGGATGAAATCTCACCAGACACATGCCGATTATGGGATGCAGAAACGAACCAGAAGCTTGATAAAGATGTTTTCAGAAGAGATATTGGCAGTTTAACAGAAGTATACTCAATCATTTTAGAACGCTTAGGAGGAAACAAACTATGTACAAAGTAAAGGTTTATATCACATTAAGAGAAAGTGTATTAGATCCTCAAGGAAGTGTTGTGAAACAGGCGCTGCATTCAATGGAATTCAAAAGTGTTGAAGATGTGCGCGTAGGGAAGTATATGGAGTTGACTCTTCCATCATCAGTTGAAAACGTGGAAGCGACGGTTGAAGAGATGTGTCATCGATTACTTGCCAACCCTGTCATCGAGGATTACCGATATGAAATCGAGGAGAGTGTCGCTCAATGAAGTTTGCAGTAATTGTATTCCCAGGCTCTAACTGTGACATCGATATGTACCATGCGATAAAGGATGAAATCGGTGAAGAAGTGGACTACGTTTGGCACGATGCTGATAATCTGGAAGACTATGATGCGATTCTATTACCAGGAGGATTCTCGTACGGGGATTACCTTCGTTCAGGGGCAATTGCCCGTTTCTCGAACGTGATGAAAGAGGTCGTGAAGGCGGCAGAGCAAGGAAAGCCGGTTCTTGGTGTGTGCAACGGATTTCAGGTTCTACTTGAAACAGGACTACTGCCAGGGGCCATGCGCCGGAATGACAGCTTGAAATTCATTTGTAAAACCGTGCCGTTAACCGTTGAGAATAATGAAACGATGTTCACCAATGGTTATGAGAAAAATGATGTGATTCAAATTCCGATTGCACATGGCGAAGGAAATTACTTCTGTGATGAAGAAACCATGAACACACTGAAGGAAAACAATCAAATTGTCTTCACGTATACGGATGAAAACCCGAACGGAAGCGTGGAAAATATTGCAGGAATCACCAATAAAGCAGGAAATGTCCTTGGAATGATGCCTCATCCGGAACGCGCCATGGACACTTTACTAGGTAGTGAAGACGGGAAGAAACTATTTCAATCGATTGTGAAACACTGGAGGGAAAAACATGTCGTTAATGCTTGAACCAACTTCAACACAAGTGAAAGAAGAGCAGCTTTATCGTGAGATGGGTTTAACAGACGAAGAATTTTCAATGGTGGAAAACATCCTCGGAAGAACGCCGAACTACACAGAGACCGGTCTTTTCTCTGTTATGTGGTCAGAGCATTGCAGCTATAAAAATTCGAAGCCTGTACTGATGAAGTTCCCAACGACAGGTGAACGCGTTCTTCAAGGGCCTGGAGAAGGAGCTGGGATTGTTGATATTGGCGATGATCAAGCAGTGGTGTTCAAAATCGAGAGTCACAATCATCCGTCAGCCATCGAGCCTTATCAAGGAGCGGCAACGGGTGTCGGGGGTATTATACGAGACGTATTCTCGATGGGGGCAAGACCTGTCGCACTCCTCAACTCTTTACGCTTTGGAGAGTTGGATTCTCCTCGTGTTCAGTATCTATTTAAAGAAGTCGTAGCGGGTATCGCGGGATACGGTAACTGTATCGGGATCCCGACGGTCGGCGGGGAAGTTCAATTTGATGCTTCCTACGAAGGAAATCCCCTTGTAAACGCCATGTGTGTAGGGTTGATCGACCATAAGGATATTAAGAAGGGTCAGGCACACGGTGTCGGCAATACCGTCATGTACGTCGGAGCGAAAACTGGTCGTGACGGTATTCACGGAGCCACCTTTGCATCCGAGGAGTTAAATGAAGGATCAGAAGAGAAGCGCCCTGCGGTTCAGGTGGGAGATCCATTCATGGAAAAATTACTACTTGAAGCATGTCTGGAGCTTGTTCAGAACGATGCCCTTGTCGGCATTCAGGATATGGGAGCGGCTGGTCTTACAAGTTCATCAGCGGAGATGGCAAGTAAAGCGGGATCTGGGATCGAAATGGACCTTGATCTTGTACCACAGCGTGAAAGGGGCATGACGGCGTATGAAATGATGCTGTCAGAATCTCAGGAACGTATGTTGATCGTGGTGGAAAAGGGTCGTGAACAGGAAATCGTTGATCTTTTTTCAAAATATGATTTAGAAGCGGTTTCCATCGGGAAGGTAACAGATGATAAACGCCTTCGACTTCTTCACAAAGGTGAAGTTGTCGCAGATGTGCCGGTCGATGCACTGGCTGAAGAGGCGCCTGTTTATCACAAGCCTTCTCAAGAAGCGGCTTACTATAAAGAATTTCAAGCAATGGAAACGCCTGCTCCAAAGGTGGAAGATTATAAAGAAACGCTTAAGGCATTGTTACAGCAGCCAACGATCGCAAGTAAGGAATGGGTATATGATCAATATGATCATCAGGTGAGAACGAGTACGGTTGTCAGTCCTGGTTCTGATGCAGCGGTCGTACGTGTACGCGGTACGAGAAAAGCACTTGCCATGACAACGGATTGTAATTCCCGTTACTTGTACCTGGATCCCGAGGTCGGAGGAAAGATCGCTGTAGCAGAAGCGGCCCGTAACATTGTGTGTTCAGGAGCGATCCCACTTGCAATTACAGACTGCTTAAACTTCGGAAATCCGGAGAAACCGGAAATCTTCTGGCAGATCGAGAAGTCGGTTGACGGGATGAGTGAAGCTTGTCGTGAGCTGTCGACTCCAGTCATCGGGGGAAATGTGTCCTTATACAATGAATCAATGGGGACGGCGGTTTATCCAACACCTGTAGTGGGGATGGTCGGCCTGATTGAGGACATCGATCATATTACGACTCAAAGCTTCAAGGAAGCCGGAGATTCTATTTATGTCATCGGTGAAACCCGTGAAGAATTTGGCGGAAGCGAGCTTCAAAAACTGACGGAAGGAAAAATCTTCGGTCAGGCACCTACGATTGATTTGCAGACAGAGCTTCGCCGCCAAATGCAGCTGTTAGAAGCGATTCAAAAAGGTCTAGTGGCATCTGCACATGATATCGCTGAAGGTGGGGTCGCCGTTGCTCTTGCAGAATCGACTTTTGGAACAAAAGGATTGGGAGCAAACGTTATGGTTTCTGGAGATCATTCTGTGGCTGACCTTTTCAGTGAAACTCAATCGAGATTCATCGTATCAGTTAAAGCGGAACACAAGACTGAGTTTGAGAAATTGGTTCCAGAAGCGAAAGTCATTGGTAATGTAAGTGATCTTGGAGCAATCAAGGTGACATCAGAAAATGGAGACGTCATTTTACATGCATCTGTAGAAGAATTGGAGTCAGCTTGGAAAGGAGCGATCCCATGCCTGCTGAAATCAAAGGTTTAAACGAAGAATGTGGCGTATTCGGGATCTGGGGACATCCCAATGCCGCACAAATTACGTATTACGGACTTCATAGTCTGCAGCATAGAGGTCAAGAGGGAACGGGAATTGTCGTTTCTGACGGTGATACGTTACGTTGCTTAAAAGGGGAAGGCCTCGTAACGGAAGTGTTCCAGGAAGGGACGATCGAGAAGCTTGAGGGGGATTCGGCCATTGGTCACGTGCGCTATGCGACGGCTGGAGGTGGAGGTTACGAGAATGTTCAGCCTCTTCTCTTCAATTCCCAGAGCGGAAGTCTTGCTCTTGCCCATAACGGGAATCTCGTCAATGCGAACGCCTTGAAGCATCAGCTTGAAGGTCAGGGGAGTATTTTTCAAACGAGCTCGGATACAGAAGTGCTGGCTCACTTAATCAAAAGAAGCGGGTACTTTAATCTGAAAGATCGCGTGAAAAACGCGCTGACGATGTTGAAAGGCGCATATGCGTTTGTCGTCATGACAGAAACAGAGATGATGGTGGCGCTTGATCCACACGGTCTTCGTCCATTATCTCTCGGTAAGCTTGGGGATGCTTACTGTGTTGCGTCAGAGACATGTGCCTTTGATATCGTTGGAGCTGAATTTGTACGTGATATAGAGCCAGGGGAGCTTGTGATCATCAATGATGAGGGATTGACCTCAGAACGGTTTAGTTTTTCAGGCGGGAATGCGATGTGTACGATGGAATACGTATACTTCTCAAGACCGGACAGCAATATCCAGGGAATCAACGTACATTCCGCGAGAAAGCGGATGGGGATGGAACTGGCGAATGAAGCACCAATCGAAGCGGACGTTGTAACGGGTGTTCCGGATTCCAGCATTTCAAGTGCCATCGGCTATGCGGAAGCTTCAGGGATCCCGTATGAAATGGGATTGATCAAGAATCGTTACGTAGGTCGCACATTCATTCAGCCTTCTCAATCTCTTCGCGAGCAGGGTGTGAAGATGAAGCTTTCTCCTGTAAGGGGAGTGGTTGAAGGCAAGCGCGTCGTTATGGTCGACGATTCCATCGTCCGGGGAACAACGTCGAAGCGGATCGTCACCATGCTGAAGGAAGCGGGAGCGAAGGAAGTGCATGTGTGCATCAGCTCACCGCCGATCAAGAACCCTTGCTTCTATGGCATTGATACTTCGACTCATGAAGAACTGATCGCCTCTTCCAACTCAGTGGAGGAAATGCGTCAGATCATCGGAGCGGACTCCCTGACATTCTTGAGTCCGGAAGGCGTGATCAAAGCCATCGGCCGTGAGGATTCATCGGAAAACCGCGGGCAATGCATGGCTTGCTTTACAGGAAAGTATCCTACTGAGATCTACCCGGATACACTTCATCCACATGAAAAAGAGTTAGTGAAATAGGGGGAATCATGATGGCAAATGCGTATCGTCAGGCAGGAGTAGATATCGAAGCAGGATACGAATCCGTCGACCGGATCAAAAAGCATGTAAAACGAACGGCCCGTGAAGGTGTTCTCGGCCAGCTGGGCAGCTTTGGAGGAATGTTCGATTTATCTTCCTTGAACTTGAGTGAACCGGTTCTCGTCTCTGGTACAGATGGAGTTGGAACGAAGCTGAAGCTTGCCTTCATGGCAGACAAACACGATACGATCGGGATCGATTGTGTGGCCATGTGCGTGAATGACATTGTCGTTCAAGGAGCGGAACCACTGTATTTCTTAGACTATATAGCGACCGGGAAAGCTCTCCCGGAGAAGATAGAAGGTATTGTAAAAGGAATTGCGGACGGATGTGAAACAGCGGGCTGTGCACTGATCGGCGGAGAAACTGCCGAGATGCCGGGTATGTACTCAGATGAAGAATATGATATCGCCGGCTTCGCTGTAGGTGCCTGTGAAAAAAAAGAGATCATCACAGGCGAACAAATTTCTGAAGGAAATGTGTTAGTCGGACTGGGGTCCAGTGGTATACACAGTAATGGGTACTCCTTGGTGAGGAAAGTATTCTTCGAAGATCAGTCGTTTTCTTTGGAAGAATCACTCCCTGAAATCGGGACCACATTAGGTGAGGCCCTGCTTACACCGACAAAAATTTATGTGAAGCCGGTATTAGCGGCGCTTAAACAATTCTCTATTAAGGGGATGTCCCATATTACGGGCGGAGGTTTCATCGAGAATATCCCACGGATGCTGCCCGATGGGTTGCAAGCAGAGATAAAGGAAGGCAGCTGGGATATTCCAAGCATTTTCCCTGCCCTTGAGCATTATGGCGACATTCCGCGCAGTGAAATGTACAACATTTTCAACATGGGGATTGGATTTGTGTTAGCTGTAGAGGAAGACCAAGCAGAAGACATTCTTCGATTCTTCAATGAACAGGGAGAAGACGCCTTTATCATTGGACGCGTTTCGAAAGGAACAGGGGTTAGCTTTGTTCGTTGAGAATAAGGATGAGCATGTCAATAACGGGGGCGAGTCATGAGACAGATTGCCATTTTTGCATCAGGAAGCGGAAGTAATTTTCAAGCACTAGTAGACGCTGTACAAAGCGGAACCCTGAAAGCGAATATCAGGCTTCTTGTATGTGATCAGCCGGGCGCGTTTGTCATTCACCGCGCCCAAACTGCAGGAATCCCGACCTTCGTCTTTCGGGCAAAGGACTATGAGAACAAGCAGGCTTTTGAACAGGAAATCCTAAATGAGCTTGCTCATTTGGGTGTTGATTTTATTGTATTAGCAGGGTATATGAGATTGATCGGTCCAACTCTTCTCGAAAGCTTCGGTGGGAGGATCGTGAATATCCATCCGTCACTCCTTCCTTCTTTTCCAGGGACGGATGCCATCGGACAAGCCATCGAAGGAGGGGTGAAAATCACCGGTGTCACGGTTCACTTCGTAGACGCAGGCATGGACACAGGTGAAATCATCGCACAGGAGATTGTCCGTGTCACAACGGGTGAAACCAGGCAGTCGCTGCAGGACAAAATCCAGCATGTCGAACACCATCTATACCCAAACACCCTGAACCACCTCTTCCTCACCACGGGTCACTAAACCCGGTGGGGAGAGGTTGGTTCTCGGTTGCTTTATCTTGGTAGTGTGGTAAAGTGATGAGGGACGGACCTTGGATTTGGGCAGGGTATGTGTAGAGATGCGGTATGAATTGGTGTGTAGCAGGGGTGTGATTGGGAGTAGAGGTTGGGAGTTGTACAAGTTTGTTCGAAAATGGCACGAGTTCGGGTGAAAGTGGCACAAGTCTGTCCGTAAGTGGCACGAGTTCGCCTTAAAGTGGTACAAGTTCACTCCAAAACGGCATAACAGCTACCAAACTGCCTATCAAAACACCATCAGATCAGGTGGAAAATCAAAACTACTAACCACCACCCAAACACTTTTACACCATAAAACCCTCAAATCCATCTCCAAACATAATGAAATAAAATCAGCATTACAACAGGCAGAGGAGGATCAGACATTGAAAAAGAGAGCATTGATCAGTGTTTCAGATAAAAGCGGAGTCATCGAATTTGCGAAGGAATTAAAGACATTAGGGTATGAGATCATCTCGACTGGCGGGACGAAGAAGCTTCTTTTAGAAAATGATGTAGAGGTCATGGGAGTGGAAGAAGTAACCGGGTTTCCAGAAATTCTTGAAGGGCGCGTAAAGACCCTGCACCCTAACATCCATGGTGGATTACTCGCAAAGCGTGGCGAAGAAAGTCATCGCAAGCAGCTTCAGGAACAAGGGATCGAAGGAATCGACCTCGTTTGTGTCAACCTTTATCCGTTCCAACAAACGATTGCAAAGCCGAATGTCGGTGTAGAAGAAGCGATTGAGAACATCGATATCGGCGGACCGACGATGCTGCGTGCGGCTGCGAAAAATCATCAATATGTGACGGTCGTTGTTGACTCATTGGACTACGATGATGTGATTGCCGAGTTAAAGCTTCAAGGTGAATTACCTCTTGAAAAACGCCGTAAATTGGCTGCAAAAGTATTCCGCCATACAGCTGCTTACGATGCGTTTATCGCTGAATATATGACAGACGTTTCAGGTGAAGAGAATCCTGAGCGCTTTACAAGAACGTATGAATTGAAGCAGACGCTCCGTTATGGGGAGAATCCACATCAGCAGGCTTCATTCTACCGCGCGCCACTTGGATCTGAATTTTCAGTGGCGATGGCTCGACAGCTGCACGGAAAGGAGCTTTCGTATAATAATATCAATGATGCGAATGCTGCTCTTCAAATCGTCAAAGAGTTTACGGAACCTGCGGCCGTTGCAGTGAAACATATGAATCCTTGTGGGGTGGGTGTCGGCTCTACAATCAATGAGGCATTCTCGAAAGCCTATGAAGCGGATTCCACTTCCATCTTCGGTGGGATCGTTGCCCTGAATCGTATAGTGGATGAGGAAACAGCTAGACAGCTTCATGAAATCTTCCTTGAGATCGTCATAGCTCCAGCATTCAGTGATGAAGCATTTGAAATCCTTTCAGGCAAGAAGAACATCCGATTACTGACGGTCCCATTTGAATCCACGAACAAAATCGAGCGTAAGTTAACAACGGTTGAAGGTGGATTATTAGTTCAGGCTGATGACACGTTCACCCTTGATGATGCAGACCTCCGGGTCGTGACAAAGCGTGAACCGACAGAAGCGGAATGGGACAGCATGAAACTTGGCTGGAAAGTCGTGAAGCATGTGAAGTCCAATGCGATCGTTGTGACAAATGCTCAAATGACCGTTGGAGTCGGAGCAGGTCAGATGAACCGCGTAGGCGCCGCCAACATTGCACTTGAGCAGGCAGGAGTGAAAGCCAAAGGAGCCGCCATGGCGTCCGATGCGTTCTTCCCGATGGATGACACCGTAGAAGCTGCTGCCAAAGCAGGCATCACCGCCATCATCCAACCCGGAGGCTCCATCCGTGACGAAGACTCCATCAAAAAAGCAGACCAATACGGCATCACCATGGTCATGACCGGCATCCGTCACTTCAAACATTAATAGGAGGGACGGACCTCAAGTTTTGACTATGTTCCAATGCGATAAACGGCAAAATCCTTATAGGTAAAGGATTTACAAGGGAGCTTAGCCGGTTCGGGAGAAGATATATGAGGGACGGACCTTCATTCCGATTCTCCTTTAAGTGAGAATCCTGTCCAATCAATCCATTTCACAACTAAACCTCTCCTCATCTGCACAACAGGAGAGGTTTTCTTTAAAGGGGGCTTTCTCAAGATGAAAGTATTAGTGATCGGCCGTGGTGGTCGCGAGCATGCTATATGCAAGAAATTAGCGGAAAGTGAAAGTGTGACAGAAGTATTCTGTGCACCGGGGAATGCCGGCATCGCTGGCGTTGCGACAAATCTTCCCTACGCTGAATCCGACGTAAGTGACCTCATTGAATTTGCCAAAACAGAGGACATCGCGTATACGTTTGTAGGTCCAGAGAATCCTTTGCTGGATGGGATCGTCAACCGTTTCCAGGAGGAAGGACTGCACATATTCGGTCCTACGAAGGAAGCGGCGATCATTGAAGGAAGTAAATCTTTCTCGAAAGAGTTAATGAAGAAGTACGCCATTCCTACTGCTGCGTATGAAGTATTCACAAGCGTAGAGCAGGCGATTGAATACGTGAAGGAAGTCGGCGCACCAATCGTCGTAAAGGCAGATGGTCTGGCGGCGGGTAAGGGCGTCGTAGTGGCTGAAACAGAGGAAGAGGCCATCAGCGCATTAGAAGAAATGCTCCTGAATGAGAAATTCGGGGATGCCTCATCAAAAGTCGTTGTCGAAGAATGCTTATTTGGGGAAGAGTTTTCACTCATGGCTTTCGTAAATGGTGAGTCGGTTTATCCAATGGTCATCGCACAGGATCATAAGCGTGCCTTCGATGGTGATCAAGGTCCGAATACAGGCGGGATGGGGGCTTATTCCCCGGTACCTCATATTCCAGACGAAGTTGTGCAAGAAGCGATTTCAACTGTGCTTCATCCGACGGCAAAAGCGATGGTCCAGGAGAATCGTTCGTTTACTGGGATATTGTATGCCGGCCTGATGCTGACAAACGAGGGTCCCAAAGTAATCGAATTCAACGCCCGATTCGGAGATCCGGAAACGCAGGTTGTACTGCCGCGTCTGGCGTCTGATTTCGGTCTTGTAGTGAAAGACATCATTGATGGAAAACCGGTAGAATTGGCCTGGTCTGATGATGCAGTACTAGGGGTCGTTCTGGCAGCAGAAGGATATCCGGGTGAATACGGAAAAGGCATTCCGCTTCCTGATCTTGAAAGCGTACTTGATCAAAAGACGCTGGTTTATCATGCAGGAACTGAATTAACAGAAGATGGTTCCCTTGTCTCAAATGGTGGAAGAGTGCTATTGGTCGCTTCCTCTGCGTCGACTGTAGAAAAAGCACAGTCCGAAGTGTACAAGGAATTAGGAAAGGCAGACTTCAAAGGCTTGTTCTATAGAAGAGATATCGGCCGGAAAGCTATCGAACACGTCTCTTCCTAGATTTGCGGACATACACATAAGCGATGGCAACGATTCCGCCGATAAGCGAAAACAGGACATACGACATATCCGTTAAATATTCCCAAAACATAACAAACAGCTCCTTTTTATCAATAGAGATACAAGATTGCCGAGGAATGTCCAACAGAGAGGGACGGACCTCGGCAATCTTGCTATTTCGCGGGTGCATAGTCAATAGAAATCCCGACGTTACGGCGTTTTAAGGGTCTACCAAGACTTCTGGAACCTTAAGAATGAAGGTCCGTCCCTCCAGAATTACCCCCATTTGAACCGCCTAGTGCTTCTTGGACTTCTTGGTTGGTGAGTTCTTCTGGGTTGAAGTTGGCTTCTTTTTTGGTGTTTTTCATTGGGTCTTGTTGGTGTTCGTTTGTTTGTTGGTGCTGGTGTCCGTGTTCAGTGTGATCTTTCTTGTCGGATTTCAGCATGTCTTTGAAGTTCATCATATCCTTCGCTTTAAAACCGCCGAAGCCGCCGTTTCCATTCCCGCCGTCTCCGCTTTTTTCAAACAGGGCAGTGACAGGACAATAGCGAAGAATCCCTTCCCCTACTTTCATGGCACCGATTACTGCCATGACGAGATAGGAATCTCTCCAAGGGCGTCGTGCAAGCTTTGACGTACTCCAGGCAAGGATTGTAAAACCAACCGTGATGCGAATCAATGCATTGATAATCCCGATATTCGATGATACTTTCATTTGTAAATTCCTCCTTAATCGAAAATTCACATAATTGTTGTAAACCTTTAATGCGTTAAATAGTAAAATATGTTAACATAAAATGAAACTTATACTAATACCATTCCACTAGAGGAGTGTTCACTTTGGAGCAGCGCTACAGATGGAAGAACAAACAACTGCGAGAACATGTACAAGTACTGAACGGAGAGTTGTCTCCCAGTCTTCTTTTAAAGAATGCAACATACCTTCACTCGACTTTGAAGAAGTGGGTGCAGGGCCATATTTGGGTTTACGGTGACCGTATTGTCTATACCGGCGACCAACTCCCGGAAAATCTTGAGCAATGTGAAATCGTGGACTGCGGGTCACAGTACCTCGTCCCTGGATATATAGAACCGCATGTACATCCGTTTCAGCTTTATAATCCCCAATCTTTTTCCAAGTATGCATCCCAAACCGGTACAACGACATTCGTAAATGATAACCTTATGATGTTTTTACAATTGGAAAAAAAGAAAGCGTTTACTTTATTGAAGGAATTTAACAAAATGCCGGTGACGATGTACTGGTGGACACGCTTTGATTCTCAAACCGAAATGATGAATGAAGAGGTCACTTTCTCCAATGGGGAAGTGAAATCATGGCTCGAACATGACTCCGTATTACAAGGCGGCGAATTGACTGCGTGGCCTAGACTTCTGGAGGGGGATGACTTGATCCTTCACTGGATGCAGGAAGCCAAACGGATGGGGAAAATTGTCGAAGGACATCTCCCTGGGGCATCTGACAAAACGATCGCCAAACTGGGCTTATTAGGTATCGATGGCGACCATGAAGCGATGACGGGAGAGGACGTTTACAAACGTCTGATCCAAGGGCTGACAGTCACTCTGCGTCATTCCTCGATCCGGCCTGATTTACCGGTCCTGTTAGATGGGCTAAACGAAAAAGGCATCGATTCCTATGACTCCCTGTTGTTCACGACGGATGGATCGACTCCTGGATTCTATGAAAAAGGTGTACTGGATTTCATGATCAAAATGGCGATCGATAAAGGCATCCCGCCTATCGAAGCGTATAATATGGCGAGTTACAACGTTGCCAATTATTACAATATCACCCATCTGCATGGGATGATTGCGACAGGCAGAGTGGCAAATATCAACTTCCTTTCGTCAAAAGATGATCCGACGCCACTTTCAGTGCTATCAAAGGGAACCTGGGTTCGTAAAAACGGCGAACAGATGGAGGAACACACAGAAATCAATTGGGGAGAAAACGGATTTACCCCATTAAATCTGGATTGGGAAGTAGGGTATGACGACTTGCAATTCTCCATGCCGTTTGGAATCGAAATGGTAAATGATGTTATCACCAAACCATATTCCATCTCGATCAATCCGTCAGAAGAATTACTCGATCCCGATCATGATCAATCATTTCTCATGCTCTTGGACCGGAATGGCAAGTGGAGGATCAGCACCATGATTAAAGGCTTCGCGAGAGGAGTCATGGGCTTTGCGTCTTCTTATTCCAATACAGGGGACATTATCCTGATCGGAAAAAGCAAAGCTGATATGATAGCAGCTTTCAATCGTATGAAGGAAATCGGAGGAGGGATCGCCCTTGCAGAAAATGGTGAAATCCTGCACGACATTCCCCTTCCTTTAAGCGGATTGCTCTCAATGAAAGAGATGCCAGAACTGATAGAAGAGGAAAAAACACTAAAAGGATTATTAAAAGAGAGAGGCTATCGCTTCTCGGATCCAATCTATACATTACTGTTTCTTCAGTCCACTCATCTCCCTTATATCCGGATGACACAAAAGGGAATCTATGATGTAATGAAGAAAACGGTACTCTTTCCAACAATAATGCGTTAAAATAGTAAAGTAAATAGGGGTGTCAAAAACATGCTGAAAATGAAAAGAGCTTTCATCATTGCGCTAAGCTCGTTTACACTTGTCGCATGTAGTTCAGATAAAGAGATAAAGAAAGAATCTGATAAAGAAGCCGCAACTCCAGTGGTGAAAGAAGAGACAGGCGTAGAAACAGAAGAAATGTATCAATCACCTTTGACTGGGGTAGGAGAAGAAAAGGAGTCAACGGCCCGTCCGGTGGCTGTGATGGTGAATAACCATCCGAAAGCCCGTCCTCAATCAGGTCTATCCAAGGCGGATATTGTATATGAAGTATTGGCAGAGGGTGACATCACCCGCTTCCTGGCCATCTTCCAAAGCCATATGCCGGAAGAAGTCGGCCCTGTAAGAAGCGCGAGAGATTACTATATAGAGCTTGCGAAAGGCTACGACAGTTTGTATGTCGCACACGGCTACAGCCCTGAGGCGAAGGAAATGCTGACGAATGGCTATATCGATGATCTGAACGGAATTCAATATGACGGGACGCTGTTTAAGCGTGCATCCTTCCGTAAAGCTCCGCATAATTCGTATATCACCTACGAACATATTAAAGAGGGAGCGGATAAGAACGGCTTTGAAATGAACCGGCCGCCTGAGGCACTTCATTTTAGTGATAAAGAAACGATAAACGGTGAAGATGCCAATTCCGTGATGATCTCCTATAATCAAAATCCCCTGTTCAACGTCGTGTATGAGTATAACGAAAAAGAGGGACGATACGAGCGTTATTCAGATGGTGAACAGACCATCGATTATGACTCGAAAGATCCCGTGTTGATCGAAAATCTTTTCATCGTAGAAGCTTCACATAAGATTGTCGATGATGCAGGAAGGCGCGACATAGATTTTGAATCGGGAGGGAATGCTTACTTGATACAAGACGGTAAGCTCCGTACGGTTCAATGGAAGAATGTAAATGGCAGAATACTTCCTTATGATAATGAAAAACCTGTAAGCCTGCGAAAAGGATCGACGTGGATCAATGTCATTCCAAGTTCACCGGGCTTGACCGGTTCCGTATCATATCAAGAATAGAAGGAAAAAGGAGTCTTTTTAATGCAAATAAATAAACTAAGAGGCAAGGAGCTGGATCAGTTATTCAACGCTGTTCTTTCTCTCCAGGATCTTGAAGAATGCTATCGTTTCTTTGATGATCTTTGTACCATTAACGAAATTCAATCGCTTGCCCAGCGCCTTGAAGTTGCACGCATGCTTCAGGATGGGAAGACCTATCATAAGATCGAAACAGAAACAGGCGCAAGTACCGCAACGATCTCTCGCGTGAAGCGCTGTTTGAATTACGGAAATGATGCATATCAGTTAGTATTGGATCGTGTACATCAGGAAGAAAAATAATAGAAGGACCGCTGTCTATGACGAGCGGTCTTTGTTTTTGTCCGGGTGTCATCCAGCTCCGGCGGCTAGCCCCTCGAGGTCATAAGTCAACCTGTCCAAAAAGGCAAAAAGCGCCTTTCCGGCCAGTTCGCCATATGCTTGTCGGGTCTGAGCAAGCCGCCTCCGCTTTCGGTGTCATCCAGCTCTGGCGGCTAGAGGCTCGAGGTCATAAGCTAAACCTGCCAAAAAGGCAAAGAACGCCTTTCCGGCAGGTTCATCTTATGCTCGTCGCCTCTGGGCGAGCCGCCTCCGCTTTTGTAGGTAATGCGACAGCCTTCCACAAATGATATAATACGTTAGATGGATGTATGAATGGAGGAACAGCATATGTATGATGTCCAAGAGTGGCGCCATGTATTTAAACTAGATCCGAATAAGACAATAGATGATGAAGATTTAGAAGCAGTATGTGAATCGGGAACAGATGCGATCATCGTAGGGGGTACGGACGGTGTAACCCTTGAAAAGGTTCTTGATTTGATGGCACGAGTGAGACGATATACGGTTCCTTGTATTCTGGAAGTATCAAATCTGGAGTCGATCACTCCGGGCTTCGATCTGTATTTCATTCCAATGGTGATGAACAGCTCGGATATGAACTGGGTGACGGGTTTGCATCACCAGGCGGTCAAGGAATATGGAGAAATCATGAATTGGGATGAAATCCTTGTAGAAGGATATTGTATATTGAACCGTGAATGCAAAGCGGCTCAGGTAACGAAAGCAAACACAGATATTTCAAGTGAAGACGCGGCAGCTTATGCCATGATGGCAGAGAAGATGTTCAACCTGCCGATTTTTTACCTTGAGTACAGTGGTACATATGGGGACATCGGAACGGTTAAAGAAGTGAAGGATTCGTTGGAGAACACGACTTTATTCTATGGCGGGGGTATCAAATCCGCACAGCAGGCGAAGGAGATGTCCGGGGTTTCAGATGTGGTCGTCGTTGGAAATGCTGTGTATGAGAATTTGAAAGAAGCGTTAAAAACGGTAAAAGCAGTTAAGGGGTAAAGATCCTGCTGGAGGTCAGTCCCTGAATAAGATATAATGGTAACACAAAATAGAACAAACGTTCGTTATGGTGGTGAGAGAGTATGCAATTTTTGACTGATCGATTGTTGAATGGAATGAATCCCGAGCAGGCGGAAGCGGTAAAGGCAACGGAGGGACCTCTGTTGATCATGGCAGGGGCAGGCTCAGGGAAGACGAGAGTATTGACACACCGTATTGCGTATTTGATGGTGGAAAAAGGGGTCAATCCTTATAATATTTTAGCGATTACCTTTACAAATAAAGCAGCGAGAGAGATGAAGGATCGTATCCATAACATCCTTGGAGGGGCGTCGGAGAACATTTGGATCTCTACTTTCCACAGCATGTGTGTACGGATCCTTCGCCGTGATATCGACCGGATCGGATTAAGCCGAAACTTCACGATCCTGGACTCGACGGATCAGCAGTCTGTCATTAAATCGATTTTAAAAGAAAAAAATATAGACCCAAAGAAATTTGATCCTCGTTCCCTTCTTGGATCAATCAGCTCTGCGAAAAATGAGCTGACCACACCAGAAGAATTATCAAAGCAGGTGGGGGGATATTACGACCAGGTCGTTTCGGACGTGTACACAGAGTATCAGAAGCGATTACGAAAGAATCAGGCGCTCGATTTCGATGATCTGATCATGACGACAATTCAATTGTTTCAACGTGTACCGGAAGTGCTGGAATTTTATCAGCGCAAGTTTCAATATATCCACGTGGATGAGTATCAGGATACGAACAGAGCGCAATATATGCTCGTGAAACTGCTCGCATCCCGTTTTCAGAACCTCTGTGTGGTAGGTGATTCGGATCAGTCGATATACAAATGGCGCGGTGCGGACATTGCCAATATCCTTTCTTTCGAGAAGGATTACCCAAGAGCTACAGTCATTTTCCTTGAACAGAATTATCGTTCAACGAAAAGAATCCTTCAGGCGGCGAATGAAGTCATACAGAAGAATTCAAACCGTAAACCGAAGAATCTTTGGACAGAAAATGATGACGGTGAGAAGATCTCTTATTTCAGGGCAGATACTGAGCAGACGGAAGCTCAATTCGTCACGGGTAAAATTAAAGAAATGATGGAGGGCGGCAAGAAAAAGTATTCTGATTTTGCCATCCTGTACCGTACAAATGCCCAGTCCCGTGTCATGGAGGAAGTTCTGCTTAAATCGAACATCGAATACTCCATTGTGGGAGGCATCAAGTTCTATGATCGTAAAGAGATCAAGGATATTTTAGCGTATTTAAGACTCATTTCGAATCCTGATGATGACATCAGCCTGCAGCGGGTCATCAATGTACCGAAGAGGGGTGTAGGGGCCACGTCTATTGATAAAATTGCCCGTTACGCTCAGGACCATGATATATCCATGTTCAGAGCGCTTGCAGAAGCGGACTTCATCGGACTCAGCCCTAAAATTACCAAGGCCGTGATTGAATTCATGGAGATGGTGAAAGGCTATACCAGTATGCAGGAGTATCTATCTGTAACCGAACTGGTAGAAGAAATCCTCGAGAAATCAGGCTACACAGACATGCTGAAAGCGGAAAAGTCCATCGAGTCTCAATCAAGACTCGAGAACTTGGACGAGTTCCTGTCAGTAACGAAGAGCTTCGAGGAAACCAATGATGATAAGAGCCTCGTGGCATTTCTGACAGATCTTGCCCTGGTCGCCGACATCGATAAGCTTGATGAAGATGACCAGCCGAAAGATTCCGTCATCTTAATGACCCTACACGCAGCCAAAGGTCTTGAATTTCCTGTCGTATTCCTTATGGGGATGGAGGAAGGGGTATTTCCTCACAGCCGTTCCCTTATGGAAGAGGATGAAATGGAAGAAGAGCGCCGTTTGGCGTACGTAGGGATCACCCGTGCAGAAGAACAGCTCTTCTTGACAAATGCGCAGATGAGGACACTCTTCGGTCAAACGAAGATGAACCCTGTTTCCCGATTCATCAACGAGATTCCGGCGGACCTGCTGGATGACGTCATGGCAGAGAAGAAGACTGCCTTTACGCCGTTCGGGAAGTCAGCTTCGAAATCACCGTCACGCCCTGCACCGAGAAAGCCGGTTGCACGTCCGGTCCAAACCACGACAGGTGGAGAATCCGTTGCGTGGCAGGTCGGGGATAAGGCCCAGCATAAGAAATGGGGAACGGGAACGGTTGTCAGTGTGAAAGGGTCTGGAGACAGTGTCGAGCTTGATATTGCTTTCCCTAGTCCAATGGGAATCAAGCGTCTCCTGGCTAAATTTGCCCCAATCGAAAAAGCATGACGTGTCGGGAGGGTAATTCCTTCCGGCTTACTGAATATATAAGCAAGAAAGGATTGTGGAAATGGATCGACAATCAGCCGAAAAGCGTATCAATGAACTGCATGAATTGTTAAACCAATATAATTATGAATACCATGTACTCGACAAGCCTTCTGTTCCTGATTCCGAGTACGATCAGCTTCTCAGGGAACTGATCGGGCTCGAGGATCAATATCCGGAATTGAAATCTGCGGATTCTCCTTCTCAGCGAGTAGGGGGCACGATTCTAGAATCTTTCGATAAAGTAGAGCACAGAACTCCGATGTTGAGTCTTGGGAATGCCTTCAATGAAGAAGATCTTCGTGACTTTGATCGCCGTGTCCGCCAAGCGGTGGGAGATGACTTCTCCTATGTTTGCGAGCTGAAGATCGATGGTTTGGCCGTCTCCCTCAGATATGAAGAGGGCGCGTTCGTCCAGGGGGCAACAAGGGGTGATGGTTCCATTGGTGAAGATATCACATCGAATCTGAAGACGATCCGTTCCATACCTCTAAAGATCTCAGAGAAGATGTCCTTTGAGGTACGGGGCGAGGCCTTCATGCCGAAAGGATCATTCGAAGCACTGAATAAAATCAAAGAAGAAAAAGGGGAAGAACCCTTTGCCAATCCGCGCAATGCGGCAGCAGGTTCCCTGCGCCAGCTTGATCCGAAGATCGCAGCTTCAAGGAATCTCGATGTTTTCCTATATGCATTAGCTGATATAGGAAATACAGGGATCGACTCTCACAGTGAGGGACTGGATACGTTAGACAAACTCGGTTTTAAAACGAATCCTGAACGGAAACGTTGTGCGACGATCGAAGAAGTCCTTGATTTTGTCGGAAAATGGACAGAAGAGCGCCCCAATCTTCCATATGACATAGACGGAATCGTTATTAAAGTCGACTCCCTTGATCAGCAAGAGGAGCTTGGAACGACAGCCAAGAGCCCGAGGTGGGCCATTGCCTTCAAGTTCCCGGCAGAAGAAGTCGTCACGGTGCTGAAGGACATTGAATTGAGTGTAGGACGTACGGGAGTCGTCACGCCAACGGCCATTCTGGAGCCGGTCCGTGTAGCGGGAACGACCGTACAACGTGCCTCGCTTCATAATGAAGATCTAATCCGCGAAAAAGATATCAAAATCGGTGACCATGTCGTCATTAAAAAAGCGGGTGACATCATCCCTGAAGTCGTCAACGTACTGGAAGATAAGAGAACAGGAAGCGAACAGGAATTCCTAATGCCGACTCATTGTCCGGAATGTGAAAGTGAGCTGGTGAGACTTGAAGGGGAAGTGGCTCTTCGCTGTATCAACCCGAAATGTCCTGCGCAAATTCGTGAAGGTCTCATTCACTTTGTATCCCGGAATGCCATGAATATCGATGGACTGGGTGAAAAAGTGATCAGCCAGTTATTCAGGGAGAAACTGATCGAAGATGTCGCCGACTTATACAGATTAGAGCGGGATCAGCTTCTCAAGCTTGAGCGGATGGGTGAGAAATCCGTTGATAACCTTTTGGAAGCCATTCAAACGTCGAAGAAGAATTCCTTGGAGAAACTGTTATTCGGTCTTGGTATCCGTCATGTGGGTGCCAAAGCGGCAAAGACCCTCGCACAGGAGTTCGGCTCGATGGACAGACTGATGGAAGTGGGGAAAGAAGAGCTGACGAATGTCAATGAGATCGGGGATAAAATGGCCGATGCTATCGTTGCTTACTTTGAAAATGATGAAGTAAAGGAACTCATTCAGGAGCTGAAAGATGCTGGTGTGAACCTTGAATACAAAGGACCAAAGCCTGTAGCTCTGAGTGACGTCGACTCGTATTTTGCAGGGAAGACCATTGTCCTCACGGGGAAAATCGAGCGTTTGAGCCGGAATGAAGCGAAAGAAAAGATCGAGATGCTCGGCGGGAAAGTAACCGGCAGTGTCAGTAAGAAAACCGATCTTGTCATCGCAGGGGAAGATGCGGGATCGAAGCTTGCAAAAGCAAATGAGTTAAATATAGAAGTCTGGGATGAGGACAAGCTGATGGAAGAACTTAACCGATAAGAGGTGTAACGAGGAATGAAAAAAGGGATTTCGGTCGCTCTCTCCGCGCTGTTGTTATTGGGAGGCTGTGCTCCGACATTTGAGAAACAGGATCAGGTCGTTCAGGAAAATCAGGATAGCGAAGCAAAGAAAGCCATCATACCAAGCTTCCAAATATCGAAAGAATACTACAAGACGATGCTTCCCTATGAAACGAGCAATACCCGGGGTGTCGTCGTGAATGATCTTGGATCAAGATACGATATCAATGAAATCGAAAAAGGTTTATTAAGAGTGGCTCAAAATCGGTTTTCAACCGATGATTACTACTTCAAAGAAGGACAATTCTTGAATAAGAAAACGGTGGACAGCTGGCTGCAGCGAAAGTATACAAGTGAACAGCTGAAGGAAAAGGGCCTTCAGGAGTCTCAGAATGTGGGTCTGAATCCCATGCAGTCAAGCGGTGAGAATGCACCGATCTACTTGGCCCATGTGATTGAACATAATTACTTGATGAAGAAAGAAGACAATAAGGTGCGACTGGGTGGGGTGGCCATCGCCTTATCCCTGAATTCTGTTCAATATGAGACCAATATGTCTAATGGGACAAGAACAGTAAAAAAGATCAGCAATGAGGTTCTGAAAGAGCAGGGAGCGAAAATCGCCGGTGAAGTTCTGAACCGCCTTCGTCAGAATAAAGAACTTCAAAACGTTCCGATTATGATCTCTCTATATAAACAGGCTCCGAAAGATCAAGTCGTGCCCGGGCACTTTTTTGCCTATACGTCGGTGGAGCCTGATGAAAATGGTATTCAGGATTGGAAAGGAATCAATGAAGATTATTATCTATTCCCTTCCCCTGAAGCCCAGGAGAACCATCCGAACGATTATAAAGTCTTTAATGAATTCAAAACAGATATCGAAAAGTATTTTCCAGTCTACACAGGACTGACAGGACAGGCACTCTATCAAGATCAGAAACTGTCCAAAATGGAATTCGAAGTGGCTCTTTCCTTCCAGGGAAAAGCTGAAACGATCGGATTCGCCCAGCACCTCACCAACATGATCGGCAAACAGACCCCGGAAAGCTGGGACGTAGAACTCCTCGTCTCCTCTTCCTACGGTCCGGAAGCCCTCATCGTGAAGAAAAAGGGCAGTAAAGAAACATACTTACACATCTATGAATAACGAGAGAAAGAACTAATCCACACAGTGATTAGTTCTTTTTTTTGAGGGACGGACCTTGCTTTTTCCAGGAAAATGAAACCATCACGCCTTTGCACTCGTAGAAAGGGTAAAGACTAATTGAGGTGATACAGTATGAACGGATATTATCTATTCGGACTCATCGTGGCTCTTGTATTATTCGTTGTCACGCTCAACATGATCCCGATACAGTATCGTTATATTAAAGCGATGGATGAGGAAAGAAGAAAGAATGTGTCCCAGGGGAAGATGTTTGAGGATATGCCTGTGCAGGAGCAGGTGCTTCATCACAATGCCCAGTCCAACCCTCTCTTCATCCCTGCCAACATCATTGCCCATATCCTCTACAAGATGAAAAAGATGCAAAACAAGGGAGGTGGAAAAGGATGATGAGTTTTATTGCCCTTGCAGTGGCGGGAACCTCTCTAGTTTTTGCCTCCTCAGTCCTCGAGCAGAACAAAAAGTTAGAGAAGAGAATTAGCGAATTGGAGCACAAACGTTAACCCATTCAGGTTCCTGGATTGAATTGAAGGTCCGTCCCTCACCGCTTTAACGCGATGAGGGACGGACCTTCGTTTTTATTTAGGGAGCGATTTAGTAAACTTGCGAAAATTGTCGAATGAAAATTCTGAAAAAAGTGTTCCAAAACAGATGCTTCTGTTATACAATACAAACATGTTAAATAATCTGTATTATAACAATAAAGATTTGTTAAGTACAATTAAGGAGTGAATGGGTTCTATGTCTACTCAGATGGTTGGTATCAAGGTAACCGGGGAAATACGACCGGGCTTTGCTGACATTTTATCTCCGGAATCTTTACAGTTTTTAGAGCAGTTGGAACGGAGATTCGGAGACAAACGCAAGGAGCTGTTACACAACAGGGACGAAAAGCAGGAACGGATCAATGGAGGAGAGCTTCCCCATTTCCTGCCTGAAACAGAATCGATTCGACAAAGTGATTGGAAGGTGCGCCCGATACCAAAAGCGTTACAAGATCGCAGGGTGGAAATTACAGGTCCTGTCGATCGGAAGATGGTCATCAATGCTCTGAACTCTGGAGCGAAATGTTTCATGGCATGTTTTGAAGATGCCACCTCACCAACATGGAAGAACCTCATAGAAGGACAGATCAACCTCAGAGATGCTGTTCACCACAAGATAGACTTCGAGACGAACGGGAAGCGTTATGAATTAAAAGAAGAACATGCCGTACTTATCGTGCGACCAAGGGGGCTTCATCTGGAAGAGAAACATATCGAACTGGATGGAAAACCACTATCGGGAAGCCTTGTAGATTTTGGCTTATTCTTTATCCATAATGCAACTCAATTAACTTCTTCAGATAAAGGCCCTTATTTTTACTTACCTAAATTAGAAAGTCACCAGGAAGCACGGTTTTGGAATGATGTATTCGTCTTTGCGCAGGAGTATGTCGGGATTCCCCAAGGGACGATCAAAGCAACGGTACTGATCGAAACAATTACAGCTGCGTTTGAAATGGATGAGATCCTTTATGAATTAAAAGATCATTCAGCAGGATTGAACTGTGGAAGATGGGATTATATTTTCAGCTATATCAAAAAGCTTCGGGAGCAGGATGATGTGATTCTCCCGGATCGTTCGTCGGTCACGATGACAGCGCCATTCATGAGAGCGTACTCACTGCTTACGATTAAAACTTGTCACAGAAGGGGAGCTCCTGCGATAGGCGGGATGGCGGCACAGATTCCTGTAAAGAACGATCCTGTAAAGAATGAAGAAGCGTTCAATAAAGTAAAAACAGACAAAGAAAGGGAAGCTCGTGATGGTCATGACGGTACATGGGTCGCGCATCCGGGATTAGTACCGGTTGCCATGGACGTATTCAATCATGAAATGAAGATGGCGAATCAGATCGAAGTGAAGACATTGGATAGTCTGGACGTGTCTGAACGGGATCTGCTAGAAGTCCCTCAAGGAGCGATAACGGAAGAGGGTGTCCGCTTGAACATCAATGTGGGCATTCAATACATTTCTTCCTGGCTGAGCGGCCAGGGCGCGGCGCCGATCCACAACCTGATGGAAGATGTGGCGACAGCAGAAATCTCACGTGCCCAGCTATGGCAGTGGATCCGTCATCCGAAGGGAATCCTTGACGATGGCCGGAACATCAGCATGGAACTCTATGAAGTGTTGAAACAGGAAGAACTGACGAAACTCAAAAGTCAATTAGGAGAAGAGAGATATAAGGAACGTCGATTCGCGGAAGCCGTCGAACTATTCGACCAGCTCATCCAAAATGATGAGTTCACAGACTTCCTTACGATTCCGGGTTACAAGATCCTTTAAAGAAACATCTGGAGGGACGGACCTCAGGGTGAATGGCGACCTCAGGCACCACTACTGCTTAGATGGGGCATCAGGGACGGACCTCAAGAACTGACGCAAGATCATTTTCGAACATATAAAATCCAAAAACAAAAAAAGGGAGAGATTTAACATGGTAAAAGCGAATAACGAACGTGTAACGTCACTACAGGAAAACTGGGAAATGGATCAGCGCTGGAAGGGGATCACACGCCCGTACTCGGCTGAAGACGTTATTCGTCTAAGAGGCTCCATCGACATTGAGCACACCCTTGCCCGCCGCGGTTCTGAAAAGCTGTGGAATCTACTTCACGAAGAAGACTATATCAATGCCCTTGGCGCTTTGACAGGAAACCAGGCGGTCCAACAGGTAAGAGCCGGACTGAAAGCCATCTATTTAAGCGGGTGGCAGGTTGCAGCGGATGCTAACCTTTCAGGTCATATGTATCCCGATCAAAGTCTGTACCCTGCTAACTCCGTCCCATCTGTCGTAAAGAGGATCAACCAGGCCCTGCAACGTGCCGACCAGGTTCATTATGTGGAAGGGGATGAATCCATCGATTGGTTCGTGCCGATTGTGGCCGATGCGGAAGCAGGATTCGGAGGCCAGTTAAACGTGTTCGAATTAATGAAGGGGATGATTGAAGCAGGAGCTTCTGCCGTCCACTTTGAAGATCAGCTTTCGTCTGAGAAGAAGTGCGGTCATCTGGGAGGTAAGGTTCTTCTTCCTACTCAAACGGCAGTTAAGAATCTCATTTCCGCCCGTCTTGCTTCGGATGTAATGGGCGTGCCGACGTTAATTGTTGCACGTACGGATGCGAATGCCGCGGATTTGATTACGAGTGATGTAGATCCGTATGATGCAGAGTTTATTACGGGCGACCGCACGCCGGAAGGATTCTTCCGCACGAATGCCGGGCTTGACCAGGCGATTGCAAGAGGTCTTGCATATGCTCCTTATGCAGATCTTGTATGGTGTGAAACGTCTGAACCGAATCTTGAAGAAGCGCGCCGATTTGCAGAAGCGATCCATGCTGAACATCCAGGGAAATTGTTGGCATATAACTGTTCGCCGTCGTTTAACTGGAAGAAGAAATTGGATGATGAAACGATCGCCAAATTCCAAGTGGAGCTTGGGAAAATGGGCTATAAATTCCAGTTCGTCACACTTGCAGGTTTCCACGCACTGAACCACAGTATGTTCGAGCTTGCGAGAGGGTACAAAGATCGTGGTATGGCTGCTTATTCACAGCTTCAGGAAGCAGAGTTTGCGAGCGAGAAGCACGGATATTCAGCTACTAGACATCAGCGTGAAGTAGGAACAGGTTATTTTGACGAGGTATCCATGGTGATTTCAGGTGGCACATCCTCCACGACAGCCCTGAAAGGTTCAACCGAGGCAGCCCAATTCTAAAACAGTATTAAAATACTCATAAAGGTCCGTCCCTCAACGTCGAGGGACGGACCTTTATTTGTGTTTGTTTCTAGTACTATCGAAGTGAATTTGTGAATAAAGTAACTTTAGTTAAAAATTTATAAATATACTATTGATTTTATTAATATACACTCATATAATTAGACCTAATTTAAATTTAATGTCTGGAGTGATTGGTATTGGATGTTGGTATTGTTGGTAGTACTGGGTATGGAGGCGTGGAGCTGTATCGTCTGTTGTCAAATCATCCGAATGTAAGTGAATGCATTCTGTATTCATCATCTTTAGATGGGACTTCCTATGCGGAGGAGTATCCGCATTTATCCGGCCTTTCCGGAGAAAAAGTGAAACCGATCTTGTTGGAGGAAATGCAGCAGTTGGATTTCGTTTTCCTGGCCGCTCCTTCCGGCGTATCAAGGGAGCTGGCTCAGAACCTCATCGGGAAAAAGGTGAAAGTGATTGACCTTTCCGGTGATCTTCGTTTAAAGAATCCCCGTGAATATGAAGAATGGTATAAAGGAGAATCGGCGCCGAAACATATCCTGGACAAAGCCGTTTACGGACTGACTGAACTCAATCGCGAGACCATCCGGGAAGCGGACCTGATTGCGAACCCCGGGTGCTTTCCGACGGCAACACTGTTGGGTCTTGCCCCGCTCTTTCATCACGGTCTCACAAAGCCCCATTCCTTGATCATCGATGCCAAAACGGGATTGTCCGGAGCGGGGAGAAAAGCGACTCAGTCCAGCCACTTCTCGGAGACACAGGAAAATCTACGAATCTATAAAGTCCATGAGCACCAGCACACTCCGGAAATCGAGCAACAGTTAAAGATATGGGACAGTGAAACGGGACCAATCACTTTCTCCACCCATCTCATTCCCATGACCAGGGGGATCATGGTGACGATGTACGCAGAATTAAAGAACACCTCAACCACGGGGGAGTTACACAGCCTCTATCACAGCTTTTTTGAAGGAAGTCCTTTCATCCGGGTACGCCGGGAAGGTCAATTCCCAAGTACAAAAGAAGTGTTCGGTACCAACTTCTGTGATGTATCCATCAAAGCCGATCCACGGACCAACCGGGTAACGATTGTGTCAGTGATTGATAATCTGGTGAAGGGGGCGGCAGGTCAAGCCGTGCAGAATATGAATGTGATGCTGGGGATAGACGAAACGACGGGACTTCACTATTATCCAATTTATCCATAAGAGGGGGAGAATCTATGAAACTGGTTAAAGAAAAGGGTGTTCAACGGATCGAGGGAGGAACGATTCTGTCGCCCCTTGGGTATAAGGCAGGTGGACTCCATGCGGGCCTTCGATATGCAAAGAAGGATTTCGGAGTGATTTACAGCGAGAAACCTGCTCACTGCGGAGCGGTCTATACACAAAGTCATTTTCAAGCGGCACCCCTCAAAGTCACTCAGGAAAGCATCTCTCAAACTCATAAATTGCAAGCCATCGTCGTGAACAGTGCGATTGCCAACGCATGTACAGGAGAACAAGGACTGAAGGATGCGTATCAAACAAGGGAATGGATCGCTGATCGGTTTCAAATCCCTGAAGAGTATGTTGCCGTGGCATCAACTGGTGTCATCGGCGAGTGGCTTCCGATGGAAAAAATGAAAAAGGGCTGCACGGAAATCAAGGTCGATGGGAATCCCGAAGATGCCCACGCGTTCCAGCAGGCCATTCTCACCACGGATACAGTCGAGAAAACGTCCTGCTGCCAGGTGCTGATCGACGGGAAAACGGTCACCATCGGAGGATGTGGGAAAGGTTCCGGAATGATCCATCCCAATATGGCGACGATGCTCGGTTTCATCACAACGGATGCCACCATACCATCGGACGTTTTACAATCCGCCCTAAAAACCGCCATTGATCAATCCTTTAACCAAATCACCGTAGACGGGGAAACATCCACCAATGACATGGTCATCAGCATGGCAAACGGGATGGTGGAGCATGATGCCCTTGGCGAAAGTCATCCTGATTGGCATCACTTTCAAGCAGGGTTGAACACGGTATGTGAAGATCTGGCCAAACAAATTGCGCGGGACGGGGAAGGGGCAACCAAATTGGTGGAAGTGAGTGTCACTGGGGCGAACTCCCATCAAGACGCCAATATCGTAGCAAAAAAGATTGTCGGATCCAACTTAGTGAAAACGGCCATCTTCGGCGGGGACCCCAACTGGGGAAGGATCGTCGGAGCCATGGGACACAGCGGAGTGGATCTAAACCCTCATCAATGTGATATCTCCATAGGGGACATCACCGTATTTTCAAACGGAACGCCTCAACCATTCAATGAGGAAGAAGTGAGTCGGTATATGCAGGCTGAGCAAGTAAACATTAACGTCTTCCTGTACGACGGCGAAGGAAAAGGAAAAGCGTGGGGGTGCGATTTAACGTATGATTATGTCAAAATCAATGCAAGTTACCGAACATAAGAACGTTTTGGTGGTGAAGCTTGGCGGCAGCGTCCTTTCCAAGCTTTCAGCCCCTTTCTATCAAAGTATAAGAGAACTTCAGCGGAGCTATCATGTCATCATCGTTCACGGTGGGGGGCCAGACATCACCGCCACACTCGGGATGCTTGGGATACAGTCCACCTTCATTAACGGGCAGCGAAAGACCACGGAGGATGTTTTCGCCATTGTTGAACAAGTTCTAAAAGGCAAGGTGAACAGTGAACTCGTCCATCGACTCAACCTGGAAGGAGTCAATGCCATTGGACTGAGCGGTTACGATGCCCAGTTATTAAAGGCGAGTTTCATAGATGAAGGCTCTTTGGGATTGGTCGGAAAAATAGAGGAGGTCAACCTCACGTTGATGCACAATCTGCTCTCCTTGAACTATTTACCGGTCATCGCCCCCCTTGCAGCAATAGCCGGAGGAAATCGGGTGAATATAAATGCCGACCTGGCCGCTTCAGCCGTTGCCAAAGCCCTGAATGCAGAAAAATTGGTGTTTGTCACGGACGTACCGGGAATCCTGAAAGATGGTGAACTTGTTTCACGTGTAACAATGGAGGTCGTTGACCAATATATCGATTCCGGTGTGATTTACGGAGGGATGATTCCGAAGGTTCAGGCTGCTTTATCCGTTTTGAATGAAAATATTCATGAAGTGATGATTGTCGGATGTCAGGACTCCATCATTCAGGACGGAAAAATGATCGGAACACAGATAACAGATGGAAAAGAGGTTCAAGCGATATGAGGCATATATTTCCTACGTATAATCGATTAGACATCGAATTGGTGTCAGGAAAGGGTACGGAGGTTCAGGAACGTAATGGCGAGTCTTATTTGGATTTTATTTCGGGTATCGCCGTATGTAATTTGGGTCATTCCCCGTCCGGTGTCAAAGAAGCGGTGAAAAAACAGATGGATGAACTGTGGCATGTGTCGAACCTGTTTCCAATATCAAAGCAGGAAGAAGCAGCTGCGCTTCTCGCTTCTGCAAGCGGTCTGGATGCGGTGTTTTTTTGTAACAGCGGAGCCGAAGCAAATGAAGCGGCAATTAAATTAGCGAAAAAACATACAGGGAAAACGAAGATCCTCACTTTCAAGCAGTCCTTCCACGGCCGTACCTTTGCGACAATGAGCGCAACAGGCCAAGAAAAGATTCATAGCGGATTCGGGCCCTTACTACCGACATTTGAGTATCTTCCATATAACGATGAAGGGGCACTGTTGGACGTGAAAGATGGGGATGTGGCGGCCATCATGCTGGAAGTGATTCAAGGAGAAGGGGGAGTCAATCCCGGGACCCAGTCATTTTTAAAGGCAGTAGAAGCCAAATGCCGGGAGCTGGATGCGCTCCTTATCATCGATGAAGTCCAGACAGGTGCAGGAAGGACAGGGAGGCCATTCGCGTATCAGCACCATTCACTGGACCCGGATATCGTCACGGTTGCAAAAGGAATCGGCAGCGGATTCCCTGTTGGAGCCATGATCGGGAAGGAAACACTCATTCCATCCTTTTCACCGGGCACTCACGGATCGACTTTCGGAGGAAATCCGTTAGCTATGGCGGCAGCGAAGGCGACTATGGAAACGATCTTTCATGAGGACTTTTTGCAGGATGTTCAGCGTAAGTCTGAATATTTCATGAATGAACTGAACGACCAGCTGAATGAGTGTTCAATTGTGAAAGAGGTGAAAGGGATCGGTTTTATGATAGGGATTTCATTCCATCATGAGGTGAAAGACATCATCACGGAACTGCGGAAAAATGGGTTATTGACTCTTCCTGCCGGCACACGGGTCATCAGGCTTTTGCCACCGTTGACAGTTACTTATAAGGAACTAGACCGGGCTATTCATATTTTAGTCAGTACGATCAAACAGCATCAATCAGCCGGAGTATACTAATTTTTTTAACTATTAATGTATAAAAATACTTAATTATAACTATTTATTCATAGTTGGGAGTGCATCTCATGACAGGTTATTTATGTTTGGAAAACGGAAGCATCTTTAAAGGGGAAGTCATTATGGAAGGAAGTGATCCCATTCAGGGTGAGATTGTATTTTTCACGGGAATGACTGGGTATCAGGAAGTACTGACGGACCCTTCTTACAAAGATCAGATCGTTGTTTTCACTTACCCTCTCATCGGTCAGTACGGAGTGAATGAGGATGATTCAGAAAGCGATGAGCCTCAGGTGAAGGGAGTGATCATGCTCAATTTGCCAGACACATACTCCCATTATCATGCGACTTCTTCCTTGAAGGATTATCTGGAGAAGTGGAAGATCCCGTTCATGACAGGGGTGGATACGAGAGAGGTTGTCAAGGCGATCCGTGAAGGAGGAAGCCAAAATGCCTGTATATCCTATACAGAAATGGTTCCCGAAAAGGAAAAACTGACAGGGCAGATCGAAAAGGTAGCGCTAACGGAAATTCGTCAGATGGGAAGTGGGAGCAAGCATATTGCTGTCGTCGATTTCGGTGTGAAGAAATCGATTGTAAGCAGTCTTTTGGAAATGGACTGTCTCGTTACAGTCATTCCGTTTCGCCAATTGGAGATGTTGGACCAGTTGAGCATCGATGGCCTGGTGTTATCCAACGGCCCCGGGGACCCGAAGGAAATGATGACATTGCTACCCCGACTGAAAGAGAAAATCATGGGAATCCCGACCCTCGGCATCTGCCTGGGTCACCAATTGATCGCCCTTGCCCTCGGCGGGGACACGGAACGACTATTATTCGGGCACAGGGGAGCGAATCATCCCGTCATGGACCATCAAACGGGTGAGGTGTTCATCACTTCGCAAAATCATAATTATGTGGTGAACAAGGAAAGCCTGGTCGGTACCGGCCTTGAGCCACGTTTTATCAACGTGAATGATGGCTCACTTGAAGGACTTCAGCATAAGGATAAACCGATCCTATCCGCTCAATTCCATCCTGAAGCGCGTCCGGGACCTGAAGATGCATCGTGGATCTTCAAGCAATTCTATCAATCGATTAAACAACCAGGGAGAGAGAAACTATATGCCTAAAGATTCCAGTATACAGAAAATCCTGATCATCGGGTCGGGACCCATCATCATCGGGCAGGCCGCTGAATTTGATTACTCCGGTACACAAGGGTGTCTTGCCTTGAAGGAAGAGGGCTATGAGGTAGTCCTTGTAAACAATAATCCCGCCACCATCATGACGGATACCGCTTACGCCGACAAAGTGTATAGTGAGCCGCTTTCGGTCAAATCTGTGACGGCCATCATCGAAAAAGAACGCCCCCATGGGTTGGTGGCAAGCCTGGGTGGGCAGACTGCCTTGAATCTTGCCGTCAAACTGGATGAGAAAGGCGTTCTTGCCAAGAACGGTGTAAAGCTTCTTGGTACCTCGGTTGATTCCATTCAAAAGGGAGAGGATCGAGAGAAGTTCCGTTCGTTAATGGAGGAGCTTGGGCATCCGACAGCTGAAAGCAGCATCGTTCATGATTTGGAAGGGGCACTGACTTTCTCTGAACAGACTGCCCTCCCAATCATCGTCCGTCCTGCCTATACGTTAGGGGGAAGAGGCGGAGGGATCGCTTCTACGATGGAGGAATACAGAAAGCTCGTCTTATCCGGACTGAAGGCAAGCCCCATCCATCAAGTCTTAGTGGAAAAAAGCATCGCCGGCTTCAAAGAGATCGAGTATGAAGTGATGAGAGATTCGAAAGGAAATTGTATATCGGTCTGCAATATGGAAAACTTCGATCCGGTAGGGGTCCATACAGGGGATTCCATCGTCGTCGCTCCGTCCCAGACCTTGACCGATCTGGAGTTCCATATGCTCCGTACAGCGGCATTTGATATTATCAGTGCTCTTAAGGTAGTGGGAGGATGCAATATACAATTTGCTTTAGACCCTAACAGCAAACAGTACTATGTGATTGAAGTGAATCCCCGTGTAAGCAGGTCTTCTGCCCTTGCATCAAAGGCAACGGGCTACCCCATCGCCAAGATCGCGGTGAAGATTGCTGTCGGCTACACATTGGATGAGATCATCAACCCGTTGACAAGGACCACCTACGCAAGCTTTGAGCCTGCCCTGGACTATGTCGTGGTAAAGTTTCCGAGGTGGCCGTTTGACAAGTTTCCTGAAGCGAACCGGGTGCTCGGGACAAAGATGAAAGCAACGGGTGAAGTGATGGCGATTGAGCGTTCACTGGAGGCAGCTTTTCAAAAAGCTGTTCAATCATTGGATATATCAGTAGAGAACATCTATAGAAGACTTAGTGATGTGTCGGTCAGAGGCTTGGAGGAAAAGATTGAAGTGCCGACGGATTCACGGTTCTTTGAACTGATGGAGCTGTTAAGAAGAGGCAGTTCGGTTGCCGATCTTCATGATAAGACGGGAATCGATAAACTGTTCCTGTCGGTTATGAGTAATCTGGTGTCTGTAGAAAAAGGGCTTCAGGGCATGCCGTTTACTTCAGAACTTTTGAAAAAAGCAAAAGAATTCCGATTTGAGGATAAAGTCATCGCCGGATATACGGGGAAGTCAGAAGCGGATATCACCACGATGAGAGTGGAAGAGGGTATCGTCCCTGGGTTCAAAATGGTGGACACATGCGCAGGAGAATTTGAAGCCATCACGAACTATGCTTATTCGACCTACTATGGCTCCAATGAGATAAATCCTTTGGCTGGAGAGAAAAAAGTCCTGATCGTCGGGGCGGGGCCGATCCGGATCGGCCAGGGAGTCGAATTCGACTACAGTGCCGTCAAGGCGATCCAGCGTCTGAAAAAGCATGGATACACGACGATCATGGTGAACAATAATCCAGAGACCGTCAGCACCGATTATGAGACGGCGGACCGATTATATTTTGAACCGATTACGTTTGAATCCGTCATGTCGATTATCAAACATGAGAATGTGGATGCTGTCCTTGTCCAATTTGGTGGGCAGACGGCGTTGAACCTGGCAGGAGTGCTTGAAGAAGCAGGTGTGAAATTACTCGGCACCTCTAACGATAAAATTGATACAGTGGAAGACCGGGAGCGATTTTATCAATTGCTGGATGCTAAAGAAATTCCACGTGTGAAGGGAGAGATTTGCCACAGCAGGGAAGAAGCCCTGCAGGTGGCACGTCATCTAGCCTTCCCTCTTCTGTGCCGCCCTTCCTACGTCATAGGGGGCAAAGGCATGGTGAAGGTGAATACACCGGAAGAAATGAAACGTTTCATTCAGGAAGCAGAGAAAGAGTATTTTCCTATATTAATAGATGAATTCAAAGAGGGACAGGAAGTGGAGATCGATCTTGTCGGGGACGGTGTCCATGCATATGTTCCCGGTGTGATGGAGCAGATTGAACGGGCTGGTGTCCACTCGGGCGACAGCATGTCCATCTTCCCTTCGGAATCCCTTTCTGAGGAAATGAAAGAGATCATCGAAGGATATGCCAATAAGATCGTCTCCGCGCTTCAGTACAAAGGGATTATGAATATTCAATTCCTGCTGCAAGATGAACAGTTATATGTGTTGGAGGTGAACCCAAGGGCTAGCCGGACCGTCCCGATTGTCAGTAAGATCCTTGGCTTTTCACTGATGGATATGTCCATCGATTTGATATGCGGGGAGAACCTGACGATCGACGCTTTTGAGACTCCTTCCAAGGTGGATGGGGTTGGAGTGAAGTATCCCGTATTTTCATCCCACGCCATGCCGGAAATTGATCAAACGCTGGGCGCAAATATGAAGTCGACTGGGGAAGGGCTGTGTCTGGGTGAAACCGTCGAAGAAGCTTTATATAAAGTGTTCGAAGAAGCTCATGAAGGTGTGGAAGCCGGCGGGACGATCTACGTCGACAGCCCCCACGCAGAAATAAGTCAGTATCAGACAGCCCCGGATGATATATTCAGTGATTGGATCGAAACAGACACTGCCTGTATCTATTACAGTGATGGGGAATCCGAAGTAATGAAGAAGAGAAGGATCGTTGCCTTAGAGGCAGGGATCATTGTCATGACCGAAGCGGAAACCTTGTACGCCTTCATTCGGAGTAAGAGCGCAGTCAATGTTAAACCTAAGCCTTTAGTCCATTCAAAAATCTTGCAGGGAGTGAACGGAGCATGATGAAATCAAACATCGCATCGATACCATATAAGCTGTCTTTAAAAGGAAGAGATCTTGTCACATGGCTGGATTACACGGCGGAAGAGGTACATGAGCTTTTGAACGTTGCTCAGTATTTGAAGAAAAACCCACGATCCAAGAGCCTGGAAGGAAAGATCCTCGGAATGATCTTTGAAAAGTCGTCCACGAGAACACGGGTGTCATTTGAAGCGGGAATGCTTCAAATGGGTGGGCATGCCATCTATCTGAATTCCCGTGATATCCAGCTTGGAAGAGGGGAGTCCATTGAAGATACGGCGAGGGTCCTGTCCTCCTACGTGGATGGAATCATGATCCGTACGTTTGAGACAGAGAAAGTGACTCAGTTGGCTGCAAGTTCAAGCGTCCCCGTCATCAACGGGCTCTGTGATACGTATCACCCCTGCCAGGCGTTGGCGGATGTGTTGACGATCCTTGAAACAAAGGGGACGTTAAAAGGAGTGAAGGCAGTGTACATCGGGGACGGAAACAATGTGGCACACTCCTTCATGATCCTTTGTGCAAAGCTTGGAATGGACGTCGTCGTTTCTTGTCCGGAAGGGTATGAGCCGAAAGCGGATATTATTGGTAAGACGGTTGAACTGGCCGCCAACAGCGGAGTGAGTTTTACGCTTACTTATGACCCGATCGAAGCGGTCAAAGGGGCTGATGTCGTCTACACCGATGTGTGGGCAAGTATGGGGCAGGAAGAAGAAGCGCTAAAGCGTCTTGAAGATTTTAAAGGGTATCAAGTCAATGAAGGGCTGCTTGCACACGCTGCACCCGATGTGACATTCCTCCATTGCCTTCCTGCCCATCGTGAAGAAGAAGTGACGGCAGACGTCATCGACGGAGCACATTCCGCGGTGTTTCAACAGGCGGAGAATCGACTGCATGTCCAGAAAGCGATCTTGCAATCTCTATTTGTATAAAAGCAAAGGGTTCGCTCACTTTGAAGAGCGGACCCTTTTAGTTGCCTGAAAGTATCTCCTTAAGAGAAAATGGGACAGAACCAAATGGACACATGTAAACATATAGTGTAGGGGAAACTGTATTAAGACGTTTTGGAGGTGCAGTGTTTTTGAGTAAACCAAGCATAGATGATTATCTGGAAAACGGAATGTACGGTCAGAAGCAAACCAAGCCCGATGAAAGAAGGAAGTTTCTTGGTAGCCTCAGAGAGCGGATCGTCATCGCTCTGACCCAAAGTCAGGTGAGGGAAAAGGGAGTATATAAGGAAGTTCAGGATCGGATGAAGCAGCATCCTGATGCGAAGCTTTTATTGAATGGAAATATGAGCTATACCTTTTTATCAAAATACATCAAGCTTGCCGATGCGCATCATATTCCGTTTTCCATGGTCACCAATAAGGATATCGAAACGGAAATCGGCCTCGTTCTCGCCTATGATCATGCCATTGATCTAGAAGAGATCTATGTACAAAAACAAAGTGAAAAAGTCAGCGAATCTAAGCCGAAGCAAAAGAAAAGCCTACTTTCATCAATTAAAAATAAGCTTTTCTAATTGTGTTTGCCCTTTTGGAAAATGGAAAGCTTGAACAATCCTTTCAACATGACCGGGATGACGAAAAGAATGAACAGGATACGGAATAAATGATACCCCGTAATGATGGAAAGGTCGGCATCGACAGCTTGCCCGACCAGTGCCATTTCGGCCATGCCACCGGGGGCCAGGCTGATAAATGCGGTCAGGAATGATATGTCATGCCATCGGCTTAATAGCACACTGAGACCTGCACAGCATAAAAGCAGGCAGAGAGAAGTAAATAACGACCATATGATAAACTTGCCCATCGATCCCGATGACGAGAAATTCATCATGAAGCTAAAGTAAATGCCTAAAGATAGCTGTGCCAGGATAATGAGAAGACCTGGCATATGGGGAACCGGCCATTCAGCCACCATGAAGCCTCCGATCACCAATATCGGACCAAGTAAGGCAGGGGTGGGCAAGTGAATTTTTTTAGCCAAAATGCCTGCTGCGACAGCGATCGTGAAAAAAAGGACGAACCCCCATTGAATAACAGGTAGCTCAAACGACTGTGCGGCAGTTCCGGTCCCTGCTCTTTCGCCGGCCAGGAGTGGACTGAACACAAGGAACGGTACGACAAAGATGACAGACAGAAGTCGGATGACCTGTAGGATCGTGACGACCGTCAAGTCGATATTCCTCATCTCTTCTCCAAGAGCCACCATTTGTGAAAGTCCACCGGGAATGCTGCCGGTAATGGTCGAGGGCAGACCGATCCCTGTCATGTGCGATGTAATATAAGCCAGGATCATGCTGAAAACGATAAGGGTAACCGTTGTTGCCAGCATGGACGGTAGCTGAGTGAAGATTTCAATCATGGTTTGCTTGCTGAAGGACTGCCCGATGGTATAGCCGACAATGACCAACCCAATATCCCGGAAGTATGATGGCCAGGCAAGTTCAAGCTTTGTCCATTTGTTGATTAGAAAGACCGAAACCATCGAACCGAGCAGCCATGAGAGGGGAAGATGGAGGAGGGTGAAAACCGCTCCGCCTATGATCCCTGCTATTAAGGCTGATAGAATAGGATACATGTAGACAACCCTTTCGATATATGTACTCTATTTAAGGGTAATCAAACGGGAGAATGGAAGCAACTGGTCCGCTTATCCCAGAGTGAGATATCGTTCGGGATCAAGTCTGCTGCCCTCAGCTACAATGGCTGTCATACCTGTATCTGAGCCGGATTCATGCATTTCGCCTTTCTGCCAGAACACGGCCATTCCCGGTTCGACCTCAATCTTATCTTCTCCTTCAATCCTGACCCAACCACTTCCCGACGTAATCATCAGAAGCTGATCGCACATGGCGGGATGCATTCCCAGTACACTGTTTGCTTCTAAATAAAAGTATCCGATCTGAAATGGCTCATCAGGCTTTAGTAAAGGATGGATCGTCACATTTTGACTGTTGAATTTTTGAACGGATTTTCCGGTATTTTGTTTGAAGCTGTATATTTTCATGGAATCACCTCTTAAAGTATAGGTTCGATATGGGGTTGGGAAATCCTTTATATTGAAGGTTAGATTTATCCATTTTATGGGAAGTTACGCAATTATACATAATAATGACGCAATAAATAAAAAAACGACGCAATTAAGCGTGAAAATGACGCAATCAAAGCCTGAAATGACGCAATCCTCCTCGTACTGGACCATATTGACAGTCTTCCTTTCATTAATTCTCCATAAAGTCTCTTCTGCATAAGGGATTTCATCAATATTTGGATCGGAGTTACTCAAATAGACGTTTTTTTCATCCTATTGCAGGAGTAGGAAGCTTTATAAAAAAAGAAAATGTGAAATCCGGCACGATCATTTGCCCTCCGCATGATTCACCCAGGAAAAAGTTCCGAATCACGGGACCGGACCATCATCAGTATGCGTGACCGACCCACACATCGAGCTCAACTAAATGTTTATCATTTATTCAGATACTCCCACCCAAGGTCCGTCCCTCATAAAATCACACCCTTCACTGATTTCGTGGTAGAATGGAGGGAAGTATGGACAACCCGTATCATAGTTGCTTTCATGAAGCGAATTTTGGTATTATCAATAGTATTGTGAGTGTTCGAACATATACGGAGGTGAAGAAGATGTCTAGAATTTCTGAAGAGCAGGTGAAGCATGTTGCGCACCTTGCACGACTAGCCATCACTGAAGATGAAGCGAAGAAGTTTACGACCCAGCTGGATGCGATTATCGGGTTTGCCGAGCAGCTGAATGAATTGGATACATCGAATGTGGAAGCAACAAGTCACGTACTGGATATGAAGAATGTGATGCGTGAAGATAAGCCTGTTAAAGGCCTGCCACGTGAAGAAGTATTGAAGAACGCACCAGACAAACAAGATGGACAAGTTCGCGTTCCATCGATCTTGGACTAAGGAGGGGACCTCATGTCATTATTTGACCATAAATTATCAGAGCTTCATGAGCTTTTACATAAGAAAGAAGTTTCTGTCACAGATCTGGTAGACGAGTCGTACAAACGAATCGACGCCGTTGAAGATAAAGTAAAGGCATTTTTAACACTGGATGAAGAGAATGCCCGCAGTAAAGCGAAGGAAATGGATTCCAAACTTGGGACGGATGAAAGTAAAGGTCTTCTTTTCGGAATGCCGATCGGGATCAAAGATAATATCGTCACAAAAGGTCTTCGTACCACTTGTGCAAGTAAAATCCTTGAGAACTTCAATCCGATTTATGATGCGACGGTCATCAATAAATTACATAGTGCCGATACGATCACGATCGGTAAATTGAATATGGATGAGTTTGCGATGGGTTCATCTACTGAAAACTCCGGTTTCCAGAAGACGAGCAATCCATGGAATCTTGAAACGGTCCCAGGTGGATCTTCAGGTGGTTCCGCAGCATCCGTTGCAGCAGGGGAAGTACCATTTTCATTAGGTTCCGATACTGGTGGATCGATCCGCCAGCCGGCCGCATTCACGGGTACTGTCGGATTAAAACCGACATACGGACGTGTATCCCGTTTCGGGCTTGTGGCATTTGCTTCATCTCTTGACCAAATCGGACCAATCACTCGTAACGTTGAGGATAACGCGTACTTACTGCAAGCCATCGCTGGACTTGATCCGAATGATTCGACTTCAGCCAATGTGGAGGTTCCGAATTATGCGGAGGCTCTTACAGGCGATGTAAAAGGGCTTAAAATTGCTGTACCGAAAGAATACTTAGGTGAAGGTGTCGGGGAAGAAGCCCGTCAAGCTGTGCTTGCTTCACTTAAAGTATTGGAAGGCATGGGAGCGACATGGGAAGAAGTTTCTCTTCCGCATTCTAAATTCGGTGTGTCTACTTACTACTTGTTAGCTTCTTCTGAAGCGTCTGCCAACCTTGCCCGTTTCGACGGTGTTCGTTACGGCTACCGTACGCCGAACGCAGAGAACCTTCTTGATCTTTATAAGAAGACACGTGCGGAAGGCTTCGGGGACGAAGTGAAGCGTCGTATCATGCTTGGAACGTTTGCTTTAAGCTCCGGTTACTATGATGCTTATTATAAGAAAGCTCAACAGGCGCGTACGTTGATCAAGAAAGACTTTGAAGATGTATTTGCGAAATATGACGTCATCATCGGACCTACAACACCGACGCCGGCTTTCAAAATCGGTGAAAAAATCGATGATCCATTAACGATGTATGCGAACGATATTTTAACGATTCCAGTGAACCTTGCAGGGGTACCGGGAATCTCAGTACCTTGTGGATTCTCTTCAACAGGACTTCCGCTAGGTCTTCAAATCATCGGAAAGCATTTTGACGAAAGCACGATTTATCGCGTCGCTCATGCATTTGAGCAAGCGACAGATTTCCATACAAAAAGACCACAACTGTAAGGGGTGAAATCAATGAACTTTGAACCAGTAATCGGACTAGAAGTCCACGTAGAATTAAAAACGGACAGTAAGATGTTCTCTCCGGCGCCGAACCACTTCGGAGCAGAGCCGAACACAAATACAAACGTGATCGACCTTGGCTATCCCGGTGTTCTTCCGGTGGTAAACAAGCGTGCCATTGAGTTCGGAATGAAGGCGGCCATCGCATTGAATTGTGAAATCGCCACGGATACAAAGTTTGACCGAAAAAACTATTTCTATCCGGATAACCCGAAAGCGTACCAAATCTCTCAATTTGACAAGCCGATCGGTGAAAATGGATGGATCGAGATCGAAGTGAATGGTGAGAAGAAACGAATCGGGATCACCCGTCTTCACCTTGAGGAAGATGCAGGGAAACTGACTCACTCAGGTGACGGTTATTCCCTTGTCGACTATAACCGTCAGGGAACACCTCTGATTGAGATCGTATCTGAGCCGGACATCCGTACACCGGAAGAGGCATATGCGTATCTTGAGAAGCTGAAATCCATCATCCAATACACAGGGGTTTCCGACTGTAAGATGGAAGAAGGATCACTTCGCTGTGACGCCAATATTTCCCTGCGTCCAATCGGTCAGGAGAAGTTCGGAACGAAAGCCGAGCTTAAGAACCTCAACTCATTTAACTTTGTAAAAAAAGGATTGGAGTATGAAATCGTCCGTCAGGAGAAAGTACTTCTATCTGGAGGGTTGATTCAACAGGAGACGCTTCGTTTCGATGAATCAACGGGTAAAACCATCCTTATGCGTGTCAAAGAAGGATCGGATGATTACCGTTACTTCCCTGAACCTGATCTTTTACATCTTCACATCGATCAAGAATGGATGGACCGCATCCGTGCTGAGATCCCTGAGCTTCCAGATGAGCGTAAAAAGCGTTATGTGGAAGAAATGGGATTGCCTGCATATGATGCCATGGTTCTGACTTTGACGAAGGAAATGTCTGATTTCTTTGAAGAGACTGTTGTAGCAGGTGCAGATTCGAAGCTAGCGTCCAACTGGCTGATGGGTGAAGTGTCTGCTTACCTAAATGCACAGCAGAAGGAGCTTGAAGAGGTCAAGCTGACACCTCAAGGCCTTGCCGGAATGATCAAGCTGATCGAAAAAGGCACGATTTCTTCCAAGATTGCGAAGAAAGTGTTTAAAGAATTGGTGGAAAACGGTGGAGATCCTGAACAAATCGTGAAAGATAAAGGTCTTGTTCAAATCTCTGACGAAGGTGCACTACTCAAGATTGTGACGGAAACATTGGATGCAAATCCACAATCCATCGAAGACTTCAAGAACGGGAAAGACCGTGCCATCGGATTCCTTGTCGGTCAAATCATGAAAGCGACAAAAGGCCAGGCCAACCCGCCGCTTGTCAATAAATTATTGCTTCAGGAAATTCAAAAACGTTAATGATAGAATAGCAAAGCCTTCTGAGAACTATGTGCTCTCAGAGGGCTTTTTTAGGGACGGACCTTGAAAATTTCAAGGTCCGTCCCTCTTTTTGTTCAAGTTTTCCTGATTTGAGTGATTATTAAGGGTTTTGTATAGGACGTTTAACCCGAGGTTGAAAAATATGAGTTATAGGTCTTTGGGCTCGTTCGAAGTGGATAATGCTTGTATTATAGTATATGTAATGTTTTAAATAGTTTGAAAATTCTTATAAAGAGGTGTTGTAATTGAAGAAAAAAGTCGTTGCATTAGGATTAACAGCAGGATTGATGATGAGTCCGGTATTGGCACAAGAAGCATTTGGAGCTCCGAGTGTGAGTGAGAAAGTGAATTTCAATTCACAGGTGGGGACTCCTCAATTTATTTCAGGTCAATTAACGAAGGCATCTTCAAAGGCTCCGGAAACCATCGTATTTGACTACTTAACGGAAAAACAAAAAACTTTCAAGTTTAAAGGGGATTCAAAATTATCCTTCAAAGTAATAGAAAAGCAGAAAGATGACTTAGGATTTACATACCTTCGCATTCAGCAGGTGTATAAAGGAACTCCCGTTTATGGATCTGTTCTGACTGCCCACGTAAATAAAAAAGGAGTTCTCACAGCATTATCGGGGGCACCTGCGGCGAACCTGGATGAGAAACAAAACCTGAAACAAACGAAGAAACTATCTAAAAAAGAAGCCGTGTCAACAGCTGAAAAGGATTTGATTAAGGCAGTAGGCAGTCAGCCTGATTATGAATACGCCCCTAAATCTGATTCAGTGATCTATGTGAAAGACGGGGAAGCGCATTATGCCTATCTCGTAAACTATAATTTCCTTGCACCTGAGCCAGGAAACTGGAACTATTTCGTGGATGCTGTCACAGGTGATATCCTTGGCAAAGTGAATGAGATCCATGAAGCAGGTAAAGGAGCCGGTAAGCCGGGCGGCGGTGGGGGAGCCGCTGGAGGGACGGACACTGTCGGTTCTGGTAAGGGAGTATTAGGAGATACGAAATCACTCAATACGTACCTTTCTTCTTCAACCTATTATTTACAAGATCGTACGAGAGGGAATGGGATTTTCACATATGACGCATCAAACCGCACACGTCTTCCTGGCTCACTGTGGGCAGACAGCGATAATGTGTTTAACGCCAGCTACGACGCAGCCGCTGTCGATGCACATTATTATGCGGGAACCACGTACGATTATTATAAAAATACCCATAACCGAAATAGCTATGACGGAAATGGTGCAGCGTTGAAGTCAACGGTCCATTATGGCCGAAACTATAATAACGCATTTTGGAATGGGCAGCAGATGGTATACGGTGATGGGGATGGTTCTACATTCGTATCATTATCAGGTGGACTTGATGTCATTGCCCATGAGCTGACGCATGCCGTAACGGATACGACAGCAGATCTGATCTATCAAAATGAGTCAGGTGCCATTAATGAATCCATGTCCGATATTTTTGGAACATTGGTAGAATTCGATGCCAATAATAATCCTGATTGGGAAATCGGGGAAGATATCTATACACCGAATAAAAGTGGAGATGCACTTCGCTCCATGTCTGATCCGGCTAAATACGGAGATCCAGACCACTATTCTGTAAGATACACAGGGACGCAGGACAACGGAGGAGTTCACATCAACAGTGGAATCGGAAATAAAGCGGCTTATCTGTTAAGTCAAGGTGGCACACATTACGGTGTGAAGGTGACAGGGATCGGAACGGCTAAGACAGGGAAGATTTATTACCGTGCCCTGACTCAATATTTAACACCAACATCAAACTTCAGTCAGCTTCGTTCGGCGGCAGTACAAGCGGCTACTGATTTATATGGAGCAGGAAGTGCCGAGGTGGCAAGCGTGAATGCTGCGTATAACGCGGTAGGTGTCAACTAAATGTGGCGAGAGGAAGAAGGGCTGTAATGGCTCTTCTTTTTCTTTATATGAACCTCGATCCAAAATGACGATGTTAGACTTGCTTCCTTTTTGCCTTCTCAAGGATCTGTTTAGCTAAGCGGTAATACGTATCGGCTTCAACCTTTGATTCAGCTCTCTTTAACTGCATCATGTAATTTTGGAATCGAAGTTTGTCGACAGACGAGACTTTCATCACAATTTTTCTCATAATGGCGCTCCTTTAGTGGACAAAATTGCGTCCAATTATCTATTCTGAATTTTCTGTAAATAATATATAATATTAGTAAATGATTCCAGAGGGTGGATAGAATGTCCTTATTCGAAGTGATCTTGTTGCCAATGTTGATGGGTGGTATTGGAGGCTTAGGACATATTCTGGTTTTCAAAAATGGTCATTTCACTTTTCCAAGAAAATTTATTGATGATCAAGGTGAAAAACATTATCTCTTTGGCTCAACGAAGGATATTATCATAGGGGTCCTGGCAGGGTATCTGTCCGTGTTACCGGTAGTGGATACAGTACCGATCTGGTATGTGATCTACATTAGTTTATTATCAGGGATCGGGGGAAGTTCCGTTATCACCAGAAAAATTGAACAGAATTTAGCAAGTACCAAAGCAACCTATATTCAAGAGCTATCTCATTATCAGCTCGAACCGACCTCTAAGGGAGGATCTACAAACCATAATGAGGTGAAACCTGTTGGCGAAGTGGAAGAAAAAAAGAATCAAGGTTGAACTGCCACCAGAAGACTATGAAAAAGCGAACCACTATCTAAAGAGACTGAAGGAGGCAGATAGCCTAGTCGAGCTGAACTACTACTACAATAAAGTGGCAAAAATAATTGAGAAATCACAGGATGTTTAAGATGGTTCAATGGAAAGAGTCGTCCTATAATCATTTATTTTAACCGAAAAATGTGAGGATGAAACTGACAATTGAGTCAGCTTTTTTTCTGTCAAAAAAAGATGTATGAAAGATATATCTCTTTTCCATACTTACCTATTTCCGCCCCCTCTGGAAGATAGGTTATAGGAGTAGCGTAACGCAGCTATTCCTTTTTTCATGAGCTTCGTCAGGGAGCAGTTCATTGGCACCTGTTCACAGAGTTGCTTTTCTTATATTATATTCCTACAGGCATAATCGTACAATTGAAATTTTAAGCGGATTTCCCTTGTGGATGAAAAGAAATATGAATATGCTAGAGAGAGTAGCGGATAGTGATTCACCGTTATGTGAACCTCTGGAGGAGGAAGAAGAATGAACTTGGAACAATGGTTTGAAAAAGGTATGACATCAAGTGAATACATAGATAATATGAATGTGCATAAAGAAAATACAGAGACCATCCGGAAGGGCTTTAGAATTCCCGTGGAGGATGTAGAAGTGTTGAATCAACTTGGAGGGCACTCATTACGTGTCTTAGTGATAACAGAGGATTGGTGTGGGGATGCCATGCTGAATATCCCGATCCTTCTGAACGTGGCGGAGGCGGCAAATCTGGAGGTTCGAATGATACTGCGGGACGAGAACCTCGAATTGATGGATCAGTATTTAACCAACGGAACGTCCAGGGCGATCCCAATATTCATTTTCATCGATCAAGAAGGAAATGAAAAGCTGGTGTGGGGCCCGAGAGCGCCTATGGTGAAGAAGATCGTGGATGATGAGCGGGCCAAGCTTCCACCGAAGGATCATGAGCTTTTCCCTGAAAAGCAGAAAGAAATGATTCAACGCCTGACCTCTCAATACTGTAAGGATAGAGGGGTATGGCAGGAAGTGTACGATAGCTTGAAGACAAGTCTGGTTCAAAACGTATTGATGTAAGTCGTTTGAAATAAAAGGAAGGCTTCGGAAGATTCCGAGCCTTCTTTTTTTAAGGATAGGGTGCTTCAATCCTGTACTCAAAATGAAATGGTAATAAATACCCGTTGGCATGGTATTTATTGCCGGTTCACGAATGTCTATATTCACGTTAATATGGTATAGGATGAGGAGTTGAAGCATCATGATTCACCAAAAGACAAATACGATAGTAATAGAAGCGCTAAATAAATTTCCCCATAAAATTCACATTAAATTGGGAGAGATCCTGCGCGAAAGAGGATTGACTCAAGGCGATCTCCATCGCTTAACAGGATTAAGAGTAGCGACGATCAATGAGTTAGTGAACTTCAAGAAGAAATCCTTAACGGTCGCTCATCTTGTATCCATCATGATCGCCCTTAGAATTACAGACATTCGTGAACTTATTGAAATAGAATTTGACCAGGAAGTACAAGACTACTTCAATGAAGAAAATCAACGGATGAAAAACGGATTCACTCCAGACCTGACCAAAACCGCCGAACAAAACGTAAAGCGGATCGCAGCAGGAGCAAACAACTAAAGAACACCACATACCAAACGGTCTTCTCAAACGGTCATCTCAGATGACCGTTTTTTTTAGGGACGGACCTCTGTTTCGCAGCTATTCCCCCGGATTAAATGATAGAAATATAATATCCAACAAGGTTTAATACCGTACATAATAGGATAATTTCATATAGTAAACGTTAGTTTAATAGAAGCAATATTATGACGATATAAAGAGCATCAAGGTCCGTCCCTCTGCAGGAATTTCTCTCGGGGATACAGAATGTAGTAGGTATGCATGGCAGCAGGTATGATGGCTGTTCGGGCAGTCGGATTTGTGATGGAGTTGACATGAAATCGTAACGTTCAGTAGAGTGAAAATCAATTATGATAGGGGAAGAGAGTGAATGACAGTGAATTTTGGTAATGTGACCTCCCGTTACGCTGCGTCTTGTGATGATATTCCACACCGTTTCTTTGATACGTTGAAGGTAAGGGGAATTGTGTGGGAAGGTAGGAAAGTGGCTGAAATCGGTTCGGGTACGGGCAGCCTGACCAGAAAGCTTCATAAGCGTGGAGCCGAGGTCATAGGTGTCGAGCCTTCGATTGACATGAGGGAAACAGCCAAGACGTTGGAAAGTAAACTTTACTTGGAAATCCCATATCTGACGGGGACGGCTGAATCAACGAATTTGCCGGACAACTATTATGATATTACGATGATCCACAGAAGCTGGGATTTATTCGATCGGACGAAAGCAATCCATGAAATCAAGCGGATTTTGAAGGATAATGGAACGTTCATTGTAAGTGATTCAAGCTTCCTTATGACCCATGAAGTCGTGCAGGACACGATGACATTCTTAAATGAACATGTCGATATGACACTCCCCGATACAAAAGCTGATCCTGCGGGTCAGGTAAATGGATTTCCCGTGGAGTGGTTGTTAGAATGGCAGCAGGCTGATTTTACGATTAAGGATTTTTATACCTTTTCCTATATGGTCGATTTTACCTTGCAGTCCTGGTGCGATCGTGTGGGATCCCTTTACTGGCTTTCTCACTTGGATGACACGGAGAAAGAAGGATTACTGCAATCATTACATACCTTCTTATCCAGGCGTTACGATTCCCTCCAGGAGTTTACTCTTCAGCACCAGTTTACAGTCTGCCTGATGAAAAAGTAGAAAGAGTGATCGGATTGGAAGCAGTAAAGAAATATGTAGATTACTTAAATATGGATATTGAGACCCCGACTTTAAACTATTTGCAGCGGCTGATCCAACAGCATTTAATACGGATTCCCTATGAAACGTTCAGTAAGTTTTATTATTTTTCCAAAGGGGAATCCTTCGTGCCCTCGTTAGAGACATTCGCCGAAAACCTTCACCTGAAAGGGTGGGGAGGAACCTGCTTTACTTTAAACATCAACTTCGGCAGGCTATTGAAAGAGTTAGGCTTTCACTGTCAATTTGTCAGAGTGAATCCTGGTCACCTGGGATTGATGATATCGATTGATAACCGGAAGCTGTATGTTGATGTGGGATACGGTTCTCCCATCATGAAGCCTGTCGAGCTTGAAGCAAGGCAGAGGCATCTTCTTCACGGGTTTGGGGAGGAGATCATTTTCACCCAGAAAGATATCCGGGAATTTGAAGTGGATCGCCGTTCAAATGGGAAGACGTTTGTGAAAAAGACCATCGAGTGGGTTCCGCTTGAGGAAGACGAATTGGAATCGGATATTCAAGCTTCCTACATGGATTCAGATGATAATATCACCATGAGGAGGATCACGGCCGTCCGTTTTCAGGGTAATCAGTGCTACTTCCTGCGTAACCAGACGTTGAAGGTGATGACCTACCGGAATATTCGGGAATATCACATGAAGGATATCGATAAATGGAAAGATGTCATCGGTGAAGTCTACCATTTTGATATGCATTCTCTCGAGGAATCCATCCAGTTCTTACAAAAGCGGAACATTAAGCTATTTCCATAGCCGTACAGAATATCGGGATGATATTCTGTACGGCTTTTTGGTTGTGTTCATGTTTGGGGCAATGGGACTACTCTAATTCAGGATCCCATATCATAAAATAGTATAAAACGCGCGGGTTTTCGCCCTGATTCCATTTATGTATTATTTTTGACAATCTCATCGAAAGACCATTATCTGGATGGGGAATTTCATATTTCATTAGATTTTTCCACTGAAAAGAGTTATGATATTGACCGGTGGACGATTTGAAATAATCCTGCCTTTACAACACATTTTGCATGAATAATTTAATTTGGTATATGATGTTAAAAGATGTTATATAAATGGACGAGTTTTTCTGAATTAATACAGATTAGGATGATGGGTATGAAACGAGCACGAATTATATACAATCCTACTTCGGGACGGGAGCTTTTTAAAAAGCACTTGGCTGAAGTATTAATCAAGCTTGAGCAGGCAGGTTATGAAACCTCTGTACACGCGACCATATGTGAAGGGGATGCGACCGAAGCGGCACGCATTGCTGTTGAACGGCAATATGATATCGTTGTGGCTGCCGGTGGGGACGGTACGTTAAACGAAGTCGTCAATGGATTGGCCGAACAGGACTACCGTCCGAAGCTTGGAATCGTTCCGATGGGAACAACCAATGACTTCGCCCGGGCCCTGCACATTCCAAAGGATATCAGTTCTGCCATAGATGTGATTACGAAAGGTGAAACCATCCCCGTCGATATCGGACGCATGAATGAACGTTATTTCATCAATATCGCAGGCGGTGGAAGAATCACTGAATTGACCTATGAAGTGCCGAGTAAGCTGAAAACCATGATGGGACAGCTTGCTTATTACTTAAAAGGGATTGAAATGCTGCCTTCCATCAAGCCGACAGACGTATCGATCGAATATGACGGAAAGCTATTTGAAGGAGAAGCAATGCTCTTCCTGATCGGACTGACCAACTCGGTGGGGGGGTTCGAGAAACTGGCTCCGGATGCTTCAATCAATGATGGCTTATTTTCTCTCCTGATTCTGAAGAAAACGAATCTGGCAGAATTTATCCGTATCGCGTCCCTGGCAGTACGCGGCGAACACGTAAATGACCCGAACGTCATTTACACCCAGGCCAATCGAATTAAAATCAAGGCGAAAGAAAAGGTGCAGCTCAATGTAGACGGTGAGCTTGGAGGAGTCCTCCCTGCAGAATTCGAGAACCTCTATCGTCATCTCCAAGTATTCGTTCCACTTGATAAGATCCGCCCGGAAGATAAAGCTGAATAATATAAAAAAAGGAATGCCGTGGTGGCATTCCTTTTTTTATGTTAACAATGACTATGATTTGCACCTGCTCTGTCATAGAGTGTTTGCAGGAGAGTGAGGGGAACTGCTCCTGATTGCAGCTACCGATCGACCACGTCTTCTAAGCACAGTGCGCTTCCGGGAACTCGCCATGAGTTTATGCAGTTCTCCTCATCCTCTATACAAGTTTGCCGTAACAGAGCTAAATGAATAGACATAAAATCAAGCAATTTAGATAAAAAACTCCGTTGATTGGAGCGGAAGGTGCTCGACTCCTGCGGGAAACAACGAAAAGCGGAGGCGGCTTGCTCAGCCCCGACAAGCATAAGATGAATGGGCTGGGAAGGCGTTTTTTGCCTTCTTGGACCATTTAGCTTATGACCTCGAGGGGCTAGCCGCCGGAGCTGGACAAGGGAAGGACACCTCTTCTAGCCGAGGAGGCTCAACTCACGCCCCGCGGAAAGCGAGCACCTGGAGCGGAAATCAACTGCTACTCGCTGCTTAAAAACCACGTTTAATCTATATATTCGTCCTGAAATCAATTGACAAGTAAAAACACAAAAAAAGTCAAAGGGAATCCAATTAAAAATCCCCACCCAATTTGCTGCTTATGACGGAAAGGAACCTTCCTGACAACCCATGATAAGATGTGGGCGATGATCACAAAGGCAAAGACCCAGATCAATTGCCCCACCACGAACACGAATAAATAAGCCAGGATCGATTCTTTATTAAGCAAAAGGGATATCCCGAATCCAAAGGTTAAAGTCAAAAAGGTGAGTCCGATCAATATATAAGGAAGCCACCATCTTCTCGACTTGAGAGCAAATAAAACTCCAAGGAAGACATTTCCGACGAGTATAAGGTTCACTATGATGTCTGGGTTCATATTTATCTACCTTCTCTTTCTAGAATTGTTGCACATACCATTGTACCCTTTGTAGATCGGATGAAACGCGGTAAGTTTTAACATACTATCAAGTAAAATGAAATACTACTTGAATCTGTTTAATTTCTAAATCGATTGTCTTATAAGGTGAGAATCAGTAGTTGCCTGTTAAATTTTGTATTCCCTGGCACGGAAGGATTGTGTTACAGTGAATAAAAAGCATATCGGATAATGTGCCACTAAGAAGGGTGAATTCAATGTATATCGTACATTCAACATTTGTAGTTCCTGATGAAAAGGCGGAGGAAGTAATTTCAATCTATCATTCCCGTTCAGGTCTTGTGGATGAGGCGGAAGGATTTCAGAGGTTCCTTCTCCTTCAAAATGATAAAAAACCGGGAGAGATCACGGTCCATATGGAATGGGATACGAAGGAGCACTTTATGACCTGGGTGAAGAGTGAAGACTATAAGCGTATTCATGATCTGGAAAAGAAATATCCTGATCAAGAGCTGGCTTCTATCATTCCATCCATCGATCGTTACAAGGTGGTGGCGTACTAATGGATAATAAGTATAAAAATGTCATAGATATAGCAGTTGAAAAGTTGTATGAGCGCTATCCTGAATTGGACGAAAGGTTCGGGGAAGCCGGAAGAAAGAAGTGCTACGAGGATAATATCCATCACTTCAATTATCTGGAGTCCGCTGCAGATGTAGGTGAAGCGAAGGTATTTTCCGATTATGCCCTTTGGCTGAACAGTGTGTTGGTCAGCAGGGGGATGAAATCAGATCACCTCATTGATAATTTCAACTGTATCATGGAATCCCTAGACGAGACCGATGTTGAAAAGGGTAAGACCTTCGAGCTTTATCTGAAACAGGCAATCGAATCCATCCGTACCGCAGACAGAGAAAATCTCCCTTCAACATGAAAGCAGAAGCATCGGACCACAGTGTTCGATGCTTTTTTTACACAGAGAGGGACGGACCTCCAACCATTTCATTCTCCTTCCCCATTTATGGTACAATCAGTAGAGTCTTAAAAAGGAATTCGTAAAGGAAGATAACCGTGAGTAAAAAAGCACCCGTTCAAAAAAATGATTATATAGATAAAGCCGTATTTGAAGATCTGACCCATGACGGAAATGGTGTCACCAAAGTAGACGGTTACCCATTATTCGTTCCCAATGCCCTTCCAGGAGAAGAAGGTCAGGTAAAGGTCGTGAAAACGAGCAAAGGATACGGTTTCGGGAGAATGTCAGAACGCACGAAGGAAAGTCCGTTTCGCCAGGAACCTCCATGTCCGATATACAAGGAATGCGGAGGATGCCAGATCCAGCATATGACCTATGAAGGTCAGTTGGAAGCGAAGGAAAAGAATGTCCGTGACGTGATGCAGCGTATCGGGAAACTTCATGATGTCAGCGTACACCCGGTCCTTGGAATGGAAGAACCGTGGCGCTACCGCAACAAAGCCCAGGTCCCTGTAGGGGAAAAGGACGGGCGGTTTGTAGCCGGGTTCTATCAAAAGCGGAGTCATGAAATTATCGATATGGATAAATGTATCATTCAATATGAAAAAAATGATGAAGTGATCCAACATGTGAAGGATATATGCGAGAAACTTGAGGTCCGTCCCTATGATGAAAAGAGCCATAAAGGGACGCTGCGCCATATTATGACCCGGACGGCGTATACGACGGGTGAAGTTATGGTGGTACTGGTCACGCGGACGCCTGAGCTTCCTCATAAGAAGGCCATCGTTGAAGCTCTTACCGAAAATATTGAAGGATTGAAATCAATCGTTCAAAATGTGAACCCTAAAAGGACAAACGTGATCATGGGAGACAGCACCACTGTTCTATGGGGAGAAGACGTCATCCACGATTATATCGGGGATGTTAAATTTGCGATCTCCGCAAGATCTTTCTATCAGGTGAATCCGGAACAAACGAAAGTGCTTTATGATAAAGCATTAGAGTATGCGGATTTACAAGGAGAAGAAACGGTCATTGATGCGTATTGCGGAATTGGGACGATCTCCCTTTTCCTCGCTCAAAAGGCCAAGAAGGTGTTCGGAGTCGAAATTGTCCCTCAGGCGATTGAAGACGCAAAGCAAAATGCTGCGTTGAATGATATGCAGAATGTGGAATTCAAAGCGGGCCCTGCGGAAGTGGTTATTCCCGATTGGTATAAAGAAGGGGTTAAAGCGGACGTTCTTGTTGTGGATCCTCCACGAAAGGGCTGTGATGAAGCACTTCTGGATACAATCCTTGCCATGAAGCCTAAGCGTGTCGTCTATGTATCGTGTAATCCTGCGACACTTGCCCGGGATCTTAGAATCCTGGAAGATGGGGGATATAAAACAACAGAGGTTCAACCTGTTGATATGTTCCCTCAGACCATGCACTGTGAAGCCGTTGCGAAGATCGAGTTAGTCGAATAACAAAGTGAGGGATTAAACCAATGTATCTCACCATTAAAGAAACAGCTGAATATTTATCACTTCCCGAATCGTACATCGAAAGCCTCGTCCAACAAAGAAAAATACGTGCGGTTCATGACGGGGAACAATATTTACTATACCGGGATCAATTCAATCAGCATCTCGAGCAAATGGAAAAAATGAAGCGGCAGCTCGCAGAATATCTAAGTGAACCGATCCCTGAAGATATCGATGTTAAGGATGAAGACTAATCCTTTGTGATTCAAGAAATCAACTGAAGAAATGGAGAATACAATGAGCGGACAACAGCGTTCCAATATTAAACCGGGTCTTGAAGTGGACATCGTCCTGAAAAAAGACCAGCGAACAGATAAACTGACACGTGGGATTGTGAAAGATATTCTAACCAATTCACCGAATCATCCACACGGAATCAAAGTCCGATTAACAGATGGACAGGTTGGCCGTGTGAAACATATTATCCAGAAATAAGAGGCCGTTGGGGTCTCTTTTTTTCTATGTCTTGAAAAGTGATGTACCTGGTACATTTTGATTGGATTGTACCGGGTACAAAAAAGTCAGCTGACACAAAAAAGACCTCGATCTCCTCATGGGATTGAGGTCTTTCCATTTTGCTTAACTAAATAACTTCGGAATGCCTTGAATCAACGAGTACACACCCATATAGGACATGGCTACGACGATCAATACACCGAATATAGTCATCCAAACCGGATGCTTGTAGTCACCGACGATTTTAGCTTTATGAGCGGCAATCAGCATGACGCCCAATGCGATCGGAAGGATCAATCCATTAAGAGAACCGACCAGGATCAAGATGGCGACCGGTTTACCAACAACCACGAATACAAGGGTAGATACTGTGATGAAGCCGACAATCAGCCATTTATGATACTTTTCCAAAAGGGGACTGAATGTCCTGATAAAGGATACCGATGTATAGGCTGCTCCTACGACGGAAGAAACAGCGGCAGACCACATGACTATTCCGAACATCTTGTAGCCGATATCCCCAGCAGCCAGCTGGAATACAGAGGCAGGGGGGTTGGACGGATCCAATGTGAACCCTTGTGCTACGATTCCCAATGCAGCAAGGAATAGGAAGATTCGCATGATGGAAGCAATCCCGATAGCTGAAACGGAGCTTTTCGTGATTTCAGGAAGTGCTTGTTTCCCTGTTACCCCCGCCTCTAACAATCGGTGACCCCCGGCGAATGTAATGTATCCCCCAACGGTCCCGCCGACCAGTGTGATAATGGCAAGGAAATCAATGGTATCCGGAGCAAATGTTTTCGTTACGGCCTCCCCGACAGGTGGATTCGCAGTAAACATGACGTATACCGTAAGAATGATCATCAAGAATCCAAGGATCTGGGCGAACCGATCCATCAATCTGCCAGCTTCCTTCACAAGGAAGATCCCGACAGCGACGATTCCACTGAACAATGCGCCCATCTCAGGAGAAATACCAAACAGGACGTTCGTTCCGAGGCCCGCTCCTGCAATGTTTCCGATGTTGAAAGCCAAGCCGCCGGCGACGATTAGAATGGCAAGGAAGTAGCCCAATCCAGGCAAAACATCGTTGGCGATATCCTGTGCCCTTTTTTCCGAAATGGCAATGATGCGCCAAATATTCAACTGAGCACCGATATCGATGAGAATGGATACTAAGATGACGAAACCGAAGCTTGCGGCAAGCTGCTCGGTGAACACGGTTGTTTGAGTCAGGAAGCCTGGCCCGATGGCGGATGTCGCCATCAGGAACGCGGCTCCTAATAAAAGACTGAAGTTCGATTTTTTCTTCAAGTGTTTCGCTCCTTTGCTGTCATGGTTATATTAAGAGGTGAATTTCAAGGCGATTCCTTGCTTCAAATGGCTTAATTGTCGTTCGCGGTCTATGTACAGTTCTTGAGCCTCTTCATGGGAGACCATAGTGAAACTGATCTCTTCCCCAGGCTTTGTTTGAGCAATGAGGGGAAGATCCACCGAAGCAATATATCCTATCCTCGGATAGCCGCCTGTTGTTTGTCGATCAGCCAGGAGAATGATCGGCTTACCATCCGACGGAACCTGAATCGTCCCAAATACCACCGCTTCCGATATTAGATCGAATTCTTCTTGAAGCTTTAGGGACGGACCTTCCAGTCGGTATCCCATCCGGTCTGATTGAGAAGAAACCTTAAAGGCTTCGTTAAAAAATCGTTCGCGGCTTTCTTCAGAGAATAAATGATATTCCGTACCCGGGATCACTCGAATGACTTTCTTCTGATGATAGGACGAGATGAATTCAGATGAGATCGACCAATCGATCTCTGTGAAGTCACTGTGTTCTAGATACGGTAGTAAATAGTCGATCATATTGGCGGATTCTTTGGTAATTGTTCCTGCTTCCAGGGTATCGCCTGGCTGAAGGGGACGTCCATTCAATCCTCCGATACCGGCCCTTACATATGTGGATTTACTGTTCATGACGGTGTCAACATTAAATCCGCCTGCAACCGCCAGGTAACTGCGGCACCCGTTTGTGCATGCCCCGAATTTAAGGACACTGCCGGCTTTGATCAACAGCGACCTTCTTAAAGGAACGGGATTCCCATCAATGGTTGGAGAAAGATCTCCTCCACAGATTGAAATCAGGGTGGTTTCCTCGAATTTAAGGACTGGTCCCATCAATGTAATTTCAAGGACAGCTTCGTCCACCCCGTTCCCGACAAGAAGATTCGAGATTTTGTGGGCGAGTGGATCCATGCTTCCGCTTACGATGACACCATATTTTTGAAAGCCGAACCTTCCTGAGTCCTGGATGGTGGATAGGAGGCCGGGTTTGATGACATTAATCATTGTTCCTCCTCCAATGCTTTATATTCTTCAAGTGTGATCGGCTTGAAACGGATCCGGTCTCCCGCTTGGAGTAAGCTTGGGGAGTCGTCGTGATCCGGTCTGAATAGGTTTAAAGGTGTACGTCCGATCAGCTGCCATCCACCAGGTGTTTCGATGGGATATACCCCGGTTTGTTCCCCTGCGATTCCCACTGAGCCAGCCGGTATTTTCAGGCGAGGCGATTTCTTTCGGGGGGTTGCGATTTCCGGAGACATGCCTCCGATATAAGGGAAGCCGGGAGCGAAGCCGATCATATATACTAGATAGTCTCCATTACTATGCTTTTTAATGATTTCTTCAGTGGACATTCGGTGATGATTGGCGACTTCTTCAAGGTCTGGTCCGAAGTCGCCACCATAACAGACGGGGATGTCGATGATTCGGGCTTCGACTTGTTCTGTCAGCGTCAAGTGAGAAAGCATGTGTTCGATTTCAGAACAGACGACTGTATAGGGTAACGTATTCTGAAAGGGCTTATGGGATTCGATGATTTTTATCGGGTCATAATAGAGTGTGACAGTCGTAAAGGCAGGGACGTATTCCACAAGCCAGTTTGGTGTTTGGTTTTCGAACAGATTTGTTACCGCTTTCACATGTTCGTGAGTTTCTTGCTGTATTGAGCTTCCTAATTGGATTACGACTGCGTGATCGCCTGATGGGCGTATTGTATGATTCACAGGATTACCTCCATTCTTGTTTTGTATGATTATTAATACTGAAAAATAATTATGTAAGAGTGGCCGCGCAAATAAGATTATTCAGAAATTTTGGCCATGTTGTTATTATAGTATAATTCTTTGTGTTTTCAATAAAAGGTTGGGAAATAGCAGATGGATTGGGTGAGATTAAGACTTTGAACCTAATGTGACTGTAGTCATTTTTTGGCTCATTCGTGTAAAACGTACGTTTTACACGCCTTTCAGCTTAAGCTGAAAGGCCGGGTAGAGAAGGGCAACCGAAAGGAGCAAATGAATTTGCTCTTTCGGTTGCCCTTCTCTACCCGGAATGAGCCAAAAAACGGTTAAGAATAATTTTCCTTATAATAATGATTTTAAACGCAGCGATTCAGGAAATATTGTTTCTCATATTTTGTCAGAAACTTACATCATTCCGTTGTTTTAAATCGTATCGCAATTGTGTTTTGTGTGCTATTATTTAGTAATCCGAAATAATAACTTCATTAAATAATGAAGTGTGATAGATGGGAAGGGAGGTTTTTTCATGAAGGTGAAGGATCCTTTATGGACGAGGTCTTTTATTATGTTGATGGTGGGGAATTTGTTTGTGTTTATGTCGTTTCAGATGTTGATTCCGACGCTTCCGCCTTATATTAAATCGATTGGGGCTTCGGGGCTTGAAATCGGGTTGGTGACGACGTTATTTTCGATCGGTGCTGTGCTAAGCCGGCCGTTTATTGGTTTTATGTTGGAATACAGGGATAGGAAGCCCCTCGTATTAATCGGGGTCATCTCCTTATTGGCGATCACGGTGATCTATCCATTATCCAGTGTGGTTTTTATCTTCTTATTATTCCGTTTTGTCCACGGACTTGCGTGGGGCTGGTCGACAACGGTCAACGGAACGGCAGCGGTGGACGTGGTGCCCAAATCCCGTTTGGGTGAAGGGATGGGGTATTATGGCTTGTCGATTACAATCGGGATGATCATTGCTCCGAGTCTCGGAATCTATTTATTCCAGGTGACAACTTTCACGAATTTGATCATCACATCAAGCGTACTTGGTGTCATTGCTATCATCTTGTTGGGCATCGTGCATTACCAGACGCCGCAAGTGGTTGAAGAAACAAAAAAGGAAGACTTGAAATTTTCTTATCTTGGCTCTCTAATCGAGAAATCGAGCTGGTTCCCGGCTTTCATTACGATCATGGTGACGTTTGGGTATGGGTCGATCGTGACCTTCATCGTCATCTTTGGGGAAGAGCGTGGCATTCAGCATATCTTCTTATTCTATTTGTGTAACGCAATCATGGCCTCTTTATCAAGGCCGATTGCCGGTAAATGGTTTGATGAACGGGGACCTAAGGGGCTTGTGCTATTCTGCATCGCGGTAACCTTCATCGGGATGTGGACGCTATCCTATGCTCATTCTGATTTCCTGATCGTCGTATCCGGCATTTTGTTTGGGGTTGGATTCGGGTCACTGATACCCACTCTTCAATCGTGGACATTGTCCATGACTCCCGATCATAGACGGGGAGTGGCGAACGGCATGTTTTTCTCCTCCATTGACCTTGGAATCGGGTTGAGCGGATTAGTATTCGGCGTCTTGGCTCAGTATGTCGAGACAGGCGTACTGTTCCAAATCTCTAGCCTGTTCTTACTGATTGCCATGGCAGTGGCCATACTCGAAGGGCGTAAACACAAAAAGTTCTCTCACCAGACCTCCTCTTAGTTTGAGGGCGCCTGAACGGTGGTAAGTATAAAGGACTATCTGTTTTGAATGGGCATCAAAGCCTTTCGTAACGGATGGTCCTTTCTTCTGTAATGGATGTGATTCCATTGAATCACAGTAGAAAGTAACAATCGGAATTTGAAAAGGAAATGAAATTTTATCACCGTGAATTTCTGTTAGAATGATAGCAATAGACAAGTCTGTGAGGTTCCTGAAAATGAGGGACCCACATATAACGGAGGCCATTATGACAGAAGAAAAATTACTGATGGAGAAGTCATTTTATCGAACTTTCTTAGTAGATGAGAATACGAACCGTCATCCAATTGAAGTACTTGGAGGAGCATTTGTCGAAGAACAGCAAAATGAACCATATGATTTAACGTTCATCCGCTATGCTCAAGGGGAGGTCTATTTTCACAGCAGGGACTATGAAGCGGCCATCTTCAAATGGGAAAGCATCCTCAATGAACTCGAGCCATGGGCAAAGAAGAACATTGCGGATTCTTACTATGAGCTAGGAATGCTGTCTTCAGCTGAGGATGTTTATACTGCCATTCAAGCGGAAAGTACCGTTTTGACAATGGAGGTTTCCCTTCAACTATTCTCCTTGTACATTGAGCGAAATAAGATAGAATCCGCCTACCGTACAATCGAAAAAGCCTTATCGATCCAACCGGATTATCCGAACGTCACTGAACTTGCGAGGGCTTTTTATGAAGATCAACAGGATTGGAATAAAGCAGTGGAACTCGCGGTTCAGGAATCCATCCGTACCAAGGACCCTATATGGTTCATGATACTGAAGGAATACGGGGATCTCGGCTATACGAATTCATTTGCGCCTACTTATTTCTACGATTTGATGATAGCGGTGTATGAAAAGGACCGTAAACAATTCAAGGATTTAATAGATGCCCTGTGGTCAAGCTATAGGAGCCAATCCTCTGCACAATTGATCGAATGGATGCAGACAGTCAATACGATTTTTGAATATGTGGAAGTCCTTCCGAACGAGTCATGGCAGGACATCCTTACCCAGTTCCAGGAAACGTACATCGGCTTTCTCGAAGGCGATTACCTGGTGAAAGATCTGGAAGGCTTCATGCCGAATATGCTGACCAATTGGCTTAAAATAAGCCGGGACGATCAGCCTCTATTCCCTGCAGCCGCCGTATTAGCCTGGAACGAAGTCTTCTCTTACAGCATGGAACCAATGGTGAAGGAAGAAGCCGAAATGATCCTGTTAGAAGGTGAGTCCTATCATGCGCGTTTCGAAGACATCGTCCTGTTCTTGAATAAAATCATCCAGTGGTCCGAACGAAACGAGGCGCCGGTTGGTTACAAAACCCAATGGATTGCAGAACAATTGATGGATCTGAGTGAGCATCATCTATTGATTGCAGGAAGTGCCTCCAGCGGGAAATCTTCTTTCGTTCAATCCGTCCTGGGTGAGAGTGTGGGAGAAGCTGAAGATTCAACCATCATTTACAGCTATCATGATCAGCAGGTAGAAGTGAAGGAGATTCATGATCAAGGTGTTCATCAAGTCGAAAGCATCGCTGATTTTGAAGAATTGATGCAAAGGGAAGCATTTGTCGAGTATAAGCTTCCGTCTGAATTCCTTAAGAAAAATGGAACGGCCATCATTGATGTTCAAACAGGAAAGAGAAAGCTGGATGATCTGACTGCCTTTTATCCTGCCGCCGATGGACTGCTCTATGTGTTGAATGCAGATGCTCCATTTAACGCAGAAGATCGTCAGACCTTACGGAAATTAACAGAGATCGGCCAGCCGGTGAACGTTCATTTCCTGCTGAATAAAATGGATAAAGTATCCCACACAGAACGCACAGAGGAGATCATTGAATCGGCAAGGGAAAAAGCCCGTGAATGGTTCCCTGATGCTGAGGTCTTACCATATTCATCCCTGGAAGCTGTCCATCTGCAGCGAAAAGATGTAGAAGCATTCATCAAGGGGCAGTATATGGTGAGCAGCAGTGCCCTTAAAAACGAACGGGGAAGCAAACTGTTCTATTTAGTGAGAAAAACCTTAAGGGATTTATATTCCAAGCGAAAGAATCGTGAAAATGAATTAAAAGAGAGCATCGAGAAGAATGAAGATATCCTTTCACGTCTGAACGGATTTGAGAACTATTTGGGAGATATGCAGAGCGAGAAGGTGTCTATCATCAAGGATTCTTTCCATAAAAAGAAAGAAGCGATGAAGAAGGAAGTCTATGAGAAAATCCCATCTATCCTTAGCGGCTGTTCCGAATTGATTAGCGAAGAGAGTGACTTCAAACAGATTCATACGGAATTGAACGAAGCGATGAATACAAGGATACAAGAGTATATCCAAGAGGACCTCATGCCCCGTTATGTTACATCACTCGAAGATTGGCTTCTGTTCTCCAGACAGGAGCTGCAAGATAGTCAGAACTATTTGCTCGAAATGAGTGAAACGTTTAACGGTCTATTCGGGAGAGATAAAGTCGTTCTACAATGTGACTTTCAGGTAATCGATGACTGGAGACGGGACGTCAGCAGGATGGGGACAAGAGCACAGATCGATAAGGAAAACATCCTTCTGCGATTTAAACCGGCTCAGTTCCTATTGAAAAGCGCCGGGAAGCTTCTCGGTGTCCTGCCCCAGAATAAGACATTATTGTACAATCAGTACAAACGTTATTTAGAGAACGAAGACTATCAGGACATTACCGAATCCGTTGTGAATAAGTTCTTCCTTCAGTTTGATTTGTTCGAGAAATCACTGCAACAGGACGTTCATTCATTCTTCCAGGAGCCTTTCACTCAATTGAAAGTAACCATCAAAGATACAGAAACCGAGATTTCAACTGACCAGGATTCACTAGCGAAAATGAAAGCAAACCCAGAACGATATTTCGACCCAATCACTTTATTCGAAGTGAAACTGCTTCAGCATGAATATATGGTGAAAGCAAGCTATAAAGCATCCCATCATTATTCATAAGGAAAAAGACTGATTCTTAGGGAGTGATTTCCCTTTAAGAATCAGTCTTTTTTATATTGCCTACACGTGCATGGTGACTGTGTTTTCCTGAATGACGCTTGCAATGATCCGCTCCAGTGAATTTTCAGTTTGGATCTGTGAAAAATCCAGTCCCAGATGAATGGCCGTTTGGGCGACTTCCGGACGGATGCCGGTGATGACCGATTTCACGCCCAATAAGTTTAACGCATCGATCAGGCGGAAGATTTGCTGAGCCACCATGGTGTCCACCAGGATCACCCCCGATAGGTCAATGATCAGCATGGATAGATGGGAATCGGCGCTTTGCTGTAATGTTGTTTCTACGATCAATCGTGCCCTGTCCGTGTCGATATCCCCGATGATCGGAAGCAATCCCACTTCAGAGGTTAAAGAAATGACGGGTGCACTTAATTCTTTGATTAAAGTAGACTGGGCCTGCAGCCTGTTCATCAGGATGGACAGAAACCTCGAAGTGAACGTCTCCAGTACATAGTCCAGGGCGAAGTTAATCTTACGTTCCCATTCGAACACCTCTTTCAATTGAATGTTCAAATCGGTTTTCTCTTCTGTGAACTTTTCTACATATGTCCAATATACCCTTCGAAAAACACCTCCATTGCGAACCACCTCATCCAATGTTGTGGTGGATTTACTGCGGTCGGTAGCGGTTTCCTTCGTCCAATTGTAGATCAATTCCTTTGATTGCTCGTTCGAAAGCAACAGACATTGTGCAAGGATCTTTACATAATTGGAGTTTTGCTCTTTCACTTTGTTCAGAACCTCAGGTGCAGAATCTGGAGAATAATGCGATCCCGTTTTAATATTTTGTAACTTGAGCCAGTCTTCTGTAAATTCTTTCGCATGGTCAACTAAGTATTCATATAAATGAGACGAATGAGTATTCATAAATGCTCCCTTTGTCATTGACTTATTCTTCTATTTTGGAACCTTCAAGAAAGCCTGTCAATAAATAAGGGTGGAAACAATAGTATAGAATATTCATAATACTATCAATTTTCTAATTAATGTTTGTTTTCTAGTATAATATATGTATAATTATAAATATTAGAAAAAACAAAAAATTAGGGGGTCGACCATGAAGAAGAAAGTCAGGGGAATTTTTCTAGTATTATTAATGAGTATGGTAGGATTCATGACTGCTTGCGGCAGTGATGAAGCAAGCGGTGGAGGAGACGGAGGCAGCGAAAAAAAAGAAAAACTGGTGGTTGGAACCGATGCAGCCTTTGCTCCATTTGAGTATATGGATAAAGGAGAGGTAGTCGGGTTCGATATCGATTTCCTGGATGCGGTGATGAAAGAAGCCGGTTATGAATACGATGTGAAAAACATTGGGTGGGATCCGCTTTTCGCAGCTGTTCAAGGCGGTAAGGAAGTAGATATGGGAATTTCCGGGATCACGATCAATGATGACCGGAAAGAAACATTCGATTTCTCCAATCCGTATTTTGAATCCACTCATATGATCATGTTTGGTGAAGGTGTGGATATTAAAAGCGCCAAAGATCTAAAAGGACTGAAGATCGGGGTTCAAAATGGAACGACCGGTCAAGAGGCAGCAGAGAAAATTGTCGGACAGAACAGTCCTGATATTTCTAAATATGAAAACAACGTAGTCGCTATCACAGCATTGAAACAGGGGCAAGTGGATGCTGTCGTGACGGATAATACAGTAGTGAATGAATATGTGAAGAACAATCCACAGGATAATTTCAATACAGTGGAAGATCCGGAGAATTTCGAGTCTGAATTCTACGGCCTGATGTTTCCGAAAGACAGTGAGTTAAAGGCTGATTTCGATAAAGCCGTTAAAGAAGTGATCGAAAATGGGACATATGCAGATATCTACAAAGAATGGTTTGGTACAGAGCCGAACACTGACGCTTTATTAGAGCAAGCAGAATAAGATTAAGAGGGGCGTAGTGAAGGGAATATCAGATCTTCTCAAATAATAGGGAGGTCATATTCCTTCTTCACCCGCCCCTTTTATATGAGTCTAATTACTTACTACTTGAAAAGGAAAGCGGAATATTTGCCGCCGACCAGACAAAAGGAGTTATCGTATGCTGGATTTCAGATGGGACATTATCGGGGAATACTTACCCTTCTTTTTAAAGGGAGCGCTATTAACAATCGGTTTATCTGTAGGGGCCATTGCTCTTGGATTGATCTTTGGACTGCTTATGGGGATCTTTCGGATTTCACCCTATTTGCTCGTCCGGACACCTTTCATTTGGTACATAAACTTTTTCAGGGGAACGCCGCTATTTGTCCAAATTCTCCTGATCCACTTTGGTGTCATGCCGGCATTAATGTCAGAAATCAATCCTGCTGTGTCTGCCCTGGTGGCTTTGACGTTGAATGCGACAGCTTATATTGCTGAAATTTTCCGCGGGGGCATCCAGTCCATTGACAGGGGGCAGATGGAAGCGGCCCGTTCCCTGGGGATGACCAATATCCAGGCCATGAGGTACATCATCATCCCTCAGGCATTTAAACGGATGATCCCGCCACTTGGGAATGAATTCATTGTACTACTGAAAGACTCATCCCTGGCAGCGGTCATCGCAGCACCGGAGCTCATGTATTGGGGACGTGCCATGCAGGGGCAATATTATCGCGTATGGGAACCGTATCTAGCCGTCGCAGTGATCTATTTAATCCTTACTCTATCTCTTACGTATCTACTAAACTATATTGAGCGGAGGATGGCAACCGAATGATTAAAGCAGTGAATCTTAAGAAATCCTTTGGAGAATTAGAAGTGTTAAAAGATATCAATGTCAAAATCGACCCACAGGAAGTGGTCGTGGTGATAGGGCCTTCCGGATCGGGGAAATCAACGTTCCTAAGGTGCCTGAACCTGCTGGAGTCGATTACCGATGGACATGTCTATATTAAAGACAGGGATATCACTGACAAACAGACGGACATCAATAAAGTACGGACAGATGTGGGAATGGTCTTTCAGCAATTCAATCTGTTCCCTCATAAAACCGTGATTCAAAACATCATGTTATCACCGATGAAAGTCAGGAAATGGTCAAAGGTTAAAGCGGAAGAGAAGGCATTGGAGCTTCTTGAAAAGGTCGGTTTGGCAGAGAAAGCCTATGTATATCCCGATTCTTTATCTGGAGGACAGAAACAGCGGGTGGCCATTGCCAGGGCGCTTGCCATGGAACCGGAAATCATGCTGTTTGATGAGCCGACTTCAGCCCTTGATCCCGAAATGGTCGGAGAGGTTCTCGAAGTCATGAAGCAATTGGCGAAAGAGGGGATGACAATGGTGGTCGTCACTCATGAAATGGGATTCGCCAGGGAAGTGGGGGACCGCGTGATTTTTATGGACGGTGGATACATCGTCGAGGAAAACAGGCCGGCAGAGCTTTTTGGAAGTCCAAAACACGAGCGTACACAGGCGTTTTTGAGTAAAGTGTTGTAAAATTCGTCGAATGAGGGGCGAAAGTTCATAAAGGATGAGCCCGATTGGCCAGTTTGTTTTCAAAATCGGAGGCTTTTATTTTCAAAAATAGAAAAATATTTTCAAAACCAAAGCATTTATTTTCAAAACCCATTTTCCATTAAAAAAAGGAGCCTTCTCACCGAGGCTCCTTTTATTATGCCGATACTTTAGTATAAATGACTGAATACAACTGCTTCCTTCCCCGGTGAAAGCGGGTTTTGACCGTGGAGGCAGACAGATTCAGCTTGAGGGCGATTTCACTGTCGCTCATGTCTTCTGTCACTTTCAACGCCATGACTTCCTGCTGAGTTCTCGGCAGGGTCTTTATATGATCTTGGATGCAGCTCTTGAGGAAGCGAACTTCGATCGCACTTTCCAATGAATGGAAATCCTGAATGGAATGAAGTTCTTCATGATCTTCCATGAAGACCTCCTGACATTTAGACCGTTTTCGTATGACATCGATCGCCGTACACCTTGCAATGGATGTGAGCCATGACTTCGTTTTAGTCACATCCAGTAATGTATCTATTTTTATATATGCTTTCAGGAAGGTTTCCTGGACGATATCCTGGGATAAATGTATGTCCTTCGTTATGTTGTAAGCAATGTGATAGATCAGCTTATGGAATTGTTCATACATCTCTTCATAGGTGAGAGGAGATGGCGATGCTAGAGTGTCCATATGGTCACCTCGACTTTCTATTCTTCAAATTTTTCTTTGATAAAGGAAGGTGCATTTTCCTTAGATAAGCCATACGTATCGATTCTTCCTTCGTTTTGAAACTTGAGGATGAGGGTGTAATCATTCGGATCATATTCGAGCTGATTCATGATGGATTCGATCTGTCCGCTCTCCTTTACTTCAATGGCCTTTCCCTCTTTTTTGAGCTCTGCAACGGCCTGTTCAACGTTTTGGCCAGAAACCACATCGTAAGGGTTCTGCTCGGTAACATACATCCATTCAATATCAGATGCCTTGAATGTCAGTTCTTCTAAATACCCTTTTTTCTAAAGCCATGATATAAATTCTTTGTTATGACGTTTCACTTCAGCATGGGCCCACATATCATCAGACAAAAGGAGTTCAACGTTATAAAGGTTGACTTTGCGACGTTCTTCAAATGACTCATCGTAAGTTTCTTCTTTCAGGATGGCGACGGCTTCACGAATTTCATCTGGATTAGAAATGGTAGCGCTGTGGGTATTGCCCATTTCGTTATAAATCGTGAGTTTATCGACCTGACTCGAATCAACACCATAAATTTGTTCGGTTTTCTCTTTATAGCTCTTCATTTTGTAAAGAGAAGCATATTGAGATTCCACATTTTCTGTATTAACCCAGTAATTCCGTACAAGCTTATGCCCATTTTTCAACTTGTAATAAAGAAAAACCTGGGTCTTCCTGTCTGACTGTGTGTAGTGAGCTTGATTGTCCAGTATTTCCTTATGAAGATCCAAGACAGCCTGAATCGTTTTCGGATCCTTTATGAAGGGATCCTTGATGAGGTTTTCAGGGGTATCTGTCAGGGAATAAAAGGTATCACTTACGTGGACAGTCTCTACATCCGCCATATCAGGGACTTTCTTTTCATAGTTAAATAGATCGAATCGTATGCCGATGCCAACTAGAATCATGCAAATGGCGAATCCTGCATATCCCTTCCAGTGACGGAATACTCTCCAGTGCTTCTCTAATATCATTTGTCCAATATAGTAGCCGATGAGTGACCCGAAGAAATAACCGAAAATGGTCCAGAACGGTGATTGGTATACCCCATTGAAGTACATTCCCCCGAAGAGCATGAAGCAGAAGGAAATTCCGTATTTGAACAATGGTCTCAGGATAGGGTGAACGATTGCCTGAGAAGCAACCTCCACTTTTCTTGATTGATAGAGAAGATAGGATAATCCATAGAATACGAGTGTGATCACCGTGAACATCAAAACGTCTGTACCGGTGAATAGGTTGTCTTCCAAGTACGCCGCTTTGATGAGAGGGGAGTATTCCTCCATTTGTACACTAAAGAAATAGTCCTCCGGAAATCCGTACAGGAAATTTTTCAGGCTGTAGCAAATCAGTACAAACATCCCTGCCGGCAATAATAGCAGGATATATGTCAGAGCACCTTGAACGGCGGTCAGCCCCGTGATCATAGCCACAAAGGTAGAGAACGTGAACAAGAGGAGGTTCACGAGAATCGTGGTGCCGCACCAGATGAAAATGTCATCGATCCCAATGAATTCATGAAGATCCGTGAGTGTATAGAGAGACAGCAAGATGACCGTATTCAACAGGATAGGAATGATGAGAAGTCCCAGTCCCGTCCCTGTAAAATGGAAAAATAGCTTTCTGCGATGAATCGGGAGACTATGTATGAAATCCCCGGCTTGTTTCACATGCAGATAACGGAATAAGAACAGTGAGAGAATAACAGGGATAAACAGCATCAGTCCCACTTGTATCGGGTATTGAATCATAAATAGATTGTGTTCAATTGTAATGGGATAGGATTGATCGTCACTGGACAACCGGCCAAGAATAGCGATCGGTAACGAAAAGAGTAGTCCAAGGAAATAGACAATACCCACCCAACCAGCATTGCGAAGACTCAGTATGATGACTTCCTTATTGATCCATGATGTTTTGGATGGCATAGCCGACGTCCTCCATTTCATAAACAAAGATTTCTTCCAGTGTCAACGGCAGCATATCGAAGATGACCGGCTGATAAGGTTGAATGATGCTTCTCACATGATGTTCTTCACCGCGGACGATGCAAAGGGAAACACTTCCCCGGGTCTCTGAATGCAAGAGCTCGAGCTTACTGAAGAGATTCTTCGGGATTTCCCCTTTGAATGCCAGCTGCACTTTATGAATGCCGGACTTCAAATCATCAAGTTCCTTCTCCAATATGAATTTCCCTTGATGCAAGATACCGATATGATCACAAATGTCCTCCACTTCCCTGAGGTTATGGGAAGAGATGATAATGGTCATGTCCCGATTGGCCACTTCAGAGATAAGGACGCTTTTGACCTTTTTCCTGACAACGGGATCAAGCCCGTCCATCGGTTCATCCAGGATCAGGACTTCCGGTTGTGTGGAAAGGGCAAGGATAAAAGCGGCCTGACGCTGAACACCCTTTGAAAACTTATGAAGCTTTTTATGGGGATCGATCCCGAATACGCTGCTTAAAGACTTGTATTGTTCTTCATTCCATTTTGAATATGTGTTCTGATTGAAACGGGCCATCTGATCAAGCGTATAATGAGCAAAGAAAAATGGTTGATCGGGTATGAAAAACAGAGTCTCTTTCTTCGGGATATTTTCATAAACAGGCTGGGAATCAACTGATATCTCTCCGCTTTCGGGCCTCAACACTCCTGAGATGGTCTTCAGTAATGTGGTCTTTCCGGCACCATTGGATCCAAGCAGGCCGTAGATCGAACCTGTTTGAACGGTGAAAGAAATGTCATGGATGATTTTCGTGCCTTCAAAGGCTTTATTTATGGCTTTAATCTCTATCATCGGCTTGATTACCTCCAACCGTTGCTTCAATTTCTGAAATCATCTGTTTTAAATCTTCAGATGTGATCCCCAGATAAAGGGCTTCCGACAAAAGTTTCGACAACTCTTCTTTTACTTTCATGATCTTCTCCGCGTTTTGAATGTGACTTGAAGGATTAACAAAGCTACCCCGTCCTTTCACCGAATATATAAACCCTTGGGTTTCCAGTTCCCTGTAGGCTTTTTGGATTGTGTTTGGATTTATCGTCAGCTGCTGCGCCAGGGCACGAACGGAAGGTAATTGTTCGTCAGGCTTCAGCACTTCATTGATGATGAACTCTTTCAGTTTCTCCACTAATTGTTCATAAATAGGCTTACGGCTTCTTAAATCAAGCTCAAACATATCCACCCTCCAAACTGTATGTAGTGTACTAGTTATCTTAATACAGTTAGAGTATATATCAGGTTCTACCAGTTTGGGAAGGGGGAAATGAAAAAAAGATAAAATCCTTAAAATCTGAGAATACTTCATGCATAGATGACCATAAAATGGAATTTATGTTAGCATATAGGCATATCTAAAGAAAAAAGGGGATTTCTATGGACGTTCGAGAACCGATTTTATCCATCAGGGATTTAAAGAAGAGATTTGGGAGCAAGGAAGTATTGAAGGGCGTCCAACTGGATGTGTATGAAGGACAGATCATTGGCTATATCGGGCCGAATGGTGCCGGGAAAAGTACGACCGTCAAGATCATTCTTGGGCTGGAAGAGGGGTATTCGGGTCAGGTGAAGCTATTTGGGAAAGATATATCTGGTAGTTCCGTAGAATACAAGAAACGGATTGGCTATGTGCCGGAGATGGCGGACCTTTATGATAATCTGACGGCAAAGGAGTATCTCACATTCATCGGAGAGCTGTACGGAATGGAGCGGGAAAAGGCACAAGGGAAAGCGGAGAAACTGATTAAGTTGTTTAGTCTTTCCGATGTGTATGAATCGAGAATCGCATCGTACTCGAAAGGGATGAAGCAGAAAATCCTGATCATCTCGAGCGTATTACATAATCCCGATGTTTTATTTTTGGATGAGCCCATCAATGGGCTGGATGCCAATTCCGTCATGATTTTCAAAGAACTACTCGCACAGCTTGCAGCACAGGGAAAGACAATATTCTATTCCTCCCACATTATGGATGTGGTTGAAAAGATCAGTAATCGCATCGTCCTTTTACATAACGGACAAATCGTCGCAGATGGCAGTTTTGAAGAATTACAGAATCAGAACATGGAAAGTTCTTTGGAGGAAATTTTTAACCAACTAACAGGATTCAATGAACATAAGGAAACAGCGGCGGAAATTGTTTCTGTTGTCCAAGAGGTGTAGGGCATGAAGGAATTTCGTACGCTGCTGTTTATGGATTGGTTTCAAGGGTTATTTACAAAGCTGGGGTTCGATTACCGTTTATTGAGAAGCATTCTTCAAGTCAAACTGACGATGGATCAAAGACGTGTGCCGACGATCTTTCAGCAGCAGGGGAGAAAGCAAGGGAAAGATGAAAACCGCTTTATTAAATCCCTTTGGGTGTATGCCCTGTTTGGATTATTTGTTCTCCCTTTCATTCTGATGGGAGATAACTATATCTTTCAGATGAGCATCACCTTTACTGTACTGATTTTCATCGTCATGACCTCCATGATATCCGATTTTTCTGTGGTCATACTGGACATCAGGGATCATACGATTCTCTTTACAAAGCCGGTCGAAAGAAAAACCATCAGCCTGGCTAAAACGCTTCATGTGTTTATCTATCTGTTTTTCCTGACAGGTTCTTTGACCGCGATTCCTTTGATCGTAGGGTTGATCAATCAAGGATTTGTATTCTTTATGATTTTCCTTGCGGGGATCATCCTGATGAATATTTTGATTGTCGTGTTGACGGCCATGCTTTATTATTTTATCCTGCAATATTTTGACGGTGAGAAGCTGAAGGATATCATCAACTATGTTCAGATTGGTTTATCCATCGGCCTTGCCGTGGGGTATCAGATTGTCGCCCGTTCCTTCGAGTTCGTTGATTTAACGGTTGCTTTCACACCAAAATGGTGGAATATCTTTCTGCCACCAATTTGGTTCGGTGCCCCGTTTGAATGGTTGTTAAACGGTAATCACCAGATGATGATCCTGATCCTTTCGGGTATCGGCATACTGTTTCCATTCATTGCTCTTTTCGTCTACGTGAAAGCATTGCCGACCTTTGAGAAGAATCTTCAGAAATTATCTTCACATGGCGGGAAAAAGAAGAAAGCTCCTGTCCATTTCGGGGATGGTCTCGTGAAGGTTTTGTCCAAATCGAATGAAGAAAGGGCGTTTTTTCGATTTGCCCATTATATGATGAAAAATGAGAGGGAATTCAAGTTGAAGGTGTACCCGGCCCTCGGGTTTGCGATCATCATGCCGTTCATCTTCATTTTCAACGGGTTGATGGATGGGACGAGGGAGGATTTACTGACTTCAAGTATGTATTTATCCATTTATTCAAGCTTCATCGTCATCCCGACAGTCGTGATGATGCTCAGCTATTCAGGGAAATACAAGGGATCCTGGGTGTACAAAGTAGCACCTGTCAAAAGCAGGGCTTCCATCTACAAAGGTACGTTGAAGGCGTTTCTTATGAAATTGTTTCTACCTTTATATGGGCTATTGAGCATTGTATTTATCTTTCTATTTGGTTTCCGGATATTGTCCGAAATCATTCTGGTCTTCATAAGCGCCTGCATCTTTACCGTCATCTGTCTAGGGTTGATGAGGGGGACACTGCCATTTTCCGAAAGCTTTGAAGGCATACAGCAAAGTGACAGCTGGAAGGTACTGCCGTTCTATCTGATTGTTGGAGTGTTTTTGGGGCTACATTATCTGGCCCTGCAGCTTCCGTTTGGTATTTTGGCTTATCTCATTGTATTATTCTTTACCAATCTGATCTTATGGAAAAAAGCCATCAGGGATTGATGGGATAAACACCCTTGCCGTATAAGGCAGGGGCGTTTTATTGGTATACACTATATGAAAGTATGGAAGAATAAGCGATACAAACACATTTCGATTCGGATGACATATATATAGAAAAATAATGGCCCATGGTAAATAGGTCGTATAGCATTTCCTTTGACAAAGAAAGTTTCCTTGATGCAAGATGATAGTATTCAACATGTTTGATCGGAGGAGAGTGGTTCATATGTTCATAGACTGGTTAAGTGGATTTAATCCCACTGTACAGGCGCTGTTCGGGGGTCTCGTCACATGGGGATTGACTGCACTTGGAGCTGCCACGGTTTTTTTCTTCACTAAAATTGAGAAGCATACGTTGAATATGATGCTCGGGTTTGCTGCAGGTGTCATGATTGCCGCGTCGTTTTGGTCCCTGTTGGCCCCTTCGATAGAGTTCAGTGAGCAAAACGGTCAGATTCCATGGCTGGCACCTGCCATTGGATTTTTACTAGGTGGACTTTTTATCAGACTTTTAGACTTTGTCGTACCCCATTTACATTTAGGGAACGAATCTGAAAAAGCTGAAGGCCCCCCAACAAAATTTAAAAAATCGACCTTATTATTTTTAGCGATCACTCTTCATAATATTCCGGAAGGGCTAGCCATCGGCGTTGCTTTTGGAGCTGCATCGCTCGGACTTGGAGATGCGACGTTAGTGGGAGCCATCGGGCTGGCGATTGGAATCGGTATTCAGAACATGCCTGAAGGGGCTGCGCTTTCCATCCCGCTAAGGGGAGAAGGGATGTCCCGTCTGAAATCCTTCCATTACGGCCAGCTTTCAGCCATCGTAGAACCGATTGCAGCCGTTATAGGAGCTGCAGCCGTCCTGATGGTACAGCCGCTACTGCCTTATGCACTCGCATTCGCAGCCGGTGCCATGATATTCGTCGTCGTGGAAGAGTTGATACCGGAATCGCAATCCTCAGGAAGTACGGACCTTGCTACGCTAGGATTAATGCTTGGCTTCGTCGTGATGATGATTCTGGATGTTTCTTTAGGTTAATACGATACATGTAAGCATGCGTCCAAAACGCATGCTTTTTCTCTTCCCAAAACTTGTATAATGGATCTGGGAGGGGATGCGTATGAAGATTGGTCTCATAAGGCATTTTAAAGTAACAAGGGGATATCCGGCTTCGTTTGTATCAAGTGAAGAGCTGATGAAGTGGGTGGAGGAATATGATGCGTCAGAAGTGGTAGAAAACCTGGTTGATCTTCAAGATATTGTTTGGAAAGGCTGTTATTCCAGCGACTTATCAAGGGCGAGGGTTACAGCTGAATCAGTTTATGTAGGAGAAATCTCTTATCTAAAGGAGCTGAGGGAAATCAGATTATCTCCGCTCTTCAAGTCTAAGAGGAAGCTGCCACTACTTCTACATTTGACATTCATTCGATTGGCCTGGTGGTTCAACCATCGTTCCCAGCCGGAAAGTAAAAGGGAAGTCAAGGAAAGAATCAGTGGCGTGGTCGATCGGATCATTCGTGAAGGAGAAGATGTACTCATTGTGGGTCATGGGGGAATCATGATGTATATGAGAAAAGAATTGCGTAAACGTGGATTTACCGGACCCTCCTTCAGAAGGCCATCTAATGGAACGTTGTATGTGTACCAAGACAGGACAGGATGATTCATTTATTCACAAAGAAAGGAGAGTGGAAAGTGGAAGATATCCATTCTTTAGAAGCCATCAAGAAAGTGCTGGAATCTGAAAAGCTTGTATTGCTATACATATCAAGACCTAATTGCTCGGTCTGTCATGCACTCCTCCCGCAGGTTGAGAGGTTGTTGGAGGATTTTAAATCGGTGGTATCCATTCATGCAGATGCAGAAGAAATCCCGGAAATCGCAGGAGAATTCTCCATCTTCACCGTACCCGTCCTGATAATGTTTGTAGAGGGGAAAGAAATGTTCAGAAAAGCACGCTTCGTGCCAATCGACGAACTCCAAAGCCAAATGTCCCGCCTCACGAAGATGTTAGACAACTAAACAAACGTTTGATTAAGAGAGGAAAGGATTGAATTTACAGGCGTAAAAGAGCTAAACGGTCGTTTAATAATCAAAAAAATAATACATTATTTAAAGTAAGAGCCGAAGTAATTATGACGGCTCTTTTTCTTTTTGAGTACAGATTTTTAGAAGTTATTGAAACCATTTAAGCACCAGTAACGACTAATAGATACAGTAAAGGGGGGACGCCCATTGAAAGAAGATCACGATCAACTGGAAGAGTTATATGAAACATATTTCCATGATGTATACCAGTACTTATTTTATTTCACTAATAATTCATCCGAAGCAGAGGATTTAACTCAGGATACATTTATGAGAGTCTTCAAAAGTTATCACAGCTTCAAGCATCAATCTTCAAAGAAAACATGGATCATATCCATTGCACGAAGAACAGCCATTGATCATTACCGAAAGAGGAAGCTTATCTCCCTTCTTCCCGACGTCCTTCTGAATTTAAGGAAAAGTGAGGAGGGCCTGCCGGAAGAAGAGATGGAGAAGAACGAAGAGTGGGAAATGGTTCAGGCTGCCCTTTCAAAGCTGAAGCCTGATTATCGAAATGTGGTCATTTTAAGGGGATTAAGAGAATACTCCGTCAAAGAAACAGCTGAAATCCTCGATTGCAAGCCTTCTAAAGTAAAAGTAGATTATCACAGGGGTATGAATCTGTTGAAAAAATTAGTGGGAAATTCCAATGACAAGGCGGTGCTGGTAAATGAACGAAAAATCCAATGATGACGTATTACAATCTTTGAAAAACCGACCAGTCCCTGCTCCGCGCAAAGAGTTTAAGAGAGAGTTGAAATCGAAACTATTTAATGAAATGAATAGTCAAGAAAAGAGTGCGAAAAAGTGGGGGAAGTTGGTTCCGAATTTAATGGCTGTTGCCTTTATATTGGCAGGGATATTCTTGACAATTGAACTGATTGGCGTTGGAAGGGACAGTCAAAACGCTTCGCAGGAGCAAGACGCCATGGTGGCTCCAGCTTCAAATGAACCCACTGAGTTGAATGAACCGACGGCCGATAAACTGATGGTAGCAGCGTATAATCGATATGATTCGATCCTTAACGATAAAGGGACTGCTGAAACCTTTGAATATAAAGGGGAGCGCTACCGATTTATGAGTGAAGAATTTGACTCAAGAGATAAAGTGATCCATTTCCTGGTAGAGAGCTTTACACTGGATGCGGCTAAACAGCTGGCGGAGGATCTCCCCTTTATAGTCTATAAAGGAAAACTGGCACAGCCCGATGTATCTTATGAAACCAGTTATCAATGGAGCAATACTACTGCCATTAAGGTGAGGACATCAGAATCGATGAGTGATGTAACTTACGAAATACCGGTTTCGGAAGGTTCCCGGGAAGTGAATGTCCAAAGGTTTAGGTTGATTTATGATAATGGATGGAAGTTCAGTGTGGTGATGCCCTTCTCTTTTAGAGAAGTCAAGAAAGAGACCAGTGAGTGGAACCTCAGTCTGACATCAGAAGAAGAGTCGGTCTATCAAGTGTTTTCCCAAGATCCAAAGGAAGAACATTTACACGGGTTATCCCCCATCAGCATAGCAAAGTTGTATGTCCAGGCATCACTGGACGAACGACATGACCTTGTCTATGAAATGTACACAGACAGACCGGATTATATTCGATGGACAAAGGAAGAGGACGAGAAGTTTCCCAGAGCGGACAGGGTGACGAAGGAAAGTATATTACGTGTCTTCAAAGGAATCGATAACGGTGAATTTATTCAAACAAGCGATATGGATGGATATATTAAGTATGATAATGGTGGTGAGGGAGATATGGGCTTTCAGATGGTAAAGGATGAAGACGGCTATTGGAACGTAGGATTCATGCCAATTCAGTAGATATTTTAAGAGGACTCCTTCTAGAAAGAAAAAGAACAAAGTAAATAACAAAAATAGAGCTGCTAAAAATGGGTATTATGACACACGTCCATTAGAGTAGCTCTTTTGTCATGGTTCAGTAAATAGGTATATAATAGAGAGTATACGAGTATAGTAGTCATGAAGAAATAAAAGGGGGCTAGATGAATGATCAGATTGTCCAGGACAAAGAAAGTCATGTTACTCGGTATCGCAATCATCCTCATAATAGTAGCCAACCGGATTTCCACTGTGCAGCACCTGACAGCAAGGATCGCTACCAAACTGTATGTGAGCCTTAAGTATCAGGACCTTGATCTTGAATATCAAAACGTTGAATTCTCCCCTCAATTTGGAGATTATTCTGTAGCGTATAAGGACAAGGATGGAAAAGTATATGGATTCATGGTCACCCCTAAGTCAATGCCCGTCATTATCCTTCATGATCCTCTCAGAGAGACACCTTAAGGAAAGAACCTTTCATACTTTAATTCTATCAATCTTCATGTATAATAAATCTTAACAACTTTATAAACGTTACCACAAGGGGAGCGAAAGCTGAGAGTGAACAATCTGTTCTGACCCTCTGAACCTGTTAGTTAGGACTAGCGTAGGGATGTGGAAAATAAGCCTATTTATGCTTATTTCAATGCATGCACTCAGCCTCCTTATGGTTTCGTTTCATTACCGAAGGGGGATTTTTTATATGAAACACACTCGACTCATTGTATTACTTGAAGCATCGTTGATGGCAGCCTTCGCAGTCATCCTTGATATGCTGCCTTCTATTAAGCTGTCACCGAGTATCTCTATTTCAATTGCCATGGTTCCGATCTTTCTATTATCTTATCGACGTGGATGGAGAGCAGGACTAATGGGGGGATTTCTATGGGGAATATTGCAGATTGCCCTTGGAGATGCCTGGATTGCGACACCGGTTCAAATGGTAATAGAGTACTTCATCGCCTTTGCCTTCATTGGTTTTGCCGGAATTTTTGCGGGGAAGATACAGGAAGCATTAGGAAAAAGCAGACGATCCAAAGCCATTCTGTGGGTAGTGATTGCGACATTTGCGGGAAGCCTCGCCCGCTATTTCTGGCATTTCATCGCAGGGTTTGTGTTTTTTGCCGAATACGCCCCTGATGATATGTCGCCGCTGCTCTTCTCTCTCATAGTAAACGGCATCACCATGCTGGGTTCGGCTGTTTTATGTTCCATTGTATTGATGATCATGGTCAACATGGCGCCAAGACTGATCAAAGTACGGACGCACCAGCAGGAAATCAGCCGAAAGGCATCATAACATTACTGGGACTGGTCTGATACATGGCCGGTCTTTTTTTGTCAATACACCCCAAGTCTTAGAGGGAATTACTTCCGCGGTTTCTGTTGGAATTTCAAGATCTTTATTATATTGAAGATACGATAATATGCAGGAGTGAGTGGGATGTCGGAATGGATCATACGTATTGCAGAAGAATGGGGGATATGGGGTGTATTGTTTTCTCTATTTATTGAAGGAAGTGCTTTTCCTTTTGTTGGAACATTTTTCATCGTGACGATGGGATTCATCCTCGATTTAACCTGGGTGGAAATCGGAGTCATTTCAATAGCTGGAAGCTTTTTATACACTATGGGAAGTTATATACCATACTATATCAGTTTTAAACTGGGGGAGAAGATAGAGGGGAAGCTCAAGCCAAAGAAGCTGGAGAAGCTCAGATTGGGCCAGGAAAAGTTCAATCGATACGGAATTTGGAGCGTAGCGATCGCAAGTCCACTTCATTTAGGGAATGTCATCCCCTTCCTTGCAGGCATGGCGAAAATGGATGTGAAGGCCTATTCCCTCCTGACGATGCTCGGTATTGCTCCTTCCACTTTCCTGTTTTTGAGTATAGGAAAGTTATATGATGGGGAGAAAGATGTGATACTTGAAGTGATTGAAGACTATCAAGTGTTGGTCCTTATTGGTTTTGTGGTGGTAACGGGTGCGTATATGATGTTAAAAAGAAATCGCAAGAAAAAGGATTATTCGAGAAGTCTGGATTGACCCGAAAGGAATTCCGGCTCATAAAAGAAAAGTTTCAGAACATATTTCGATAAAATCAACCTCCCCCTGTTTTTTTGTATATTTATATCCACGTAAAATCTTCCTCTTACTCATTGCTTACACCACTGCTTTCCTATACACTAGACCTATTCAAAAAAGCGCGTGTGGAGAGATCATATGGAAGCAAAAATGATAAGAAGATACGACATTATGGAGGTCAGCCTGCTGGCAGGGAAGATCATGCTGCAAAGCGGGGCGGAGACGTACCGCGTCGAGGATACGATGATGCGGATCGCTGCTTCGTATGGGATATCCGAATCCCACAGCTATGTGACGCCTACGGGGATCATTTTCTCGATTGAGACCTCAGAACCGACGAAGACAAAGCTGATCCGGATTAATGAGAGGTCAACGGATCTTGAGAAAGTGACTCTCGTAAACAGTATCTCGAGGCAAATCAGTCAAGGTCATTTGACCCTTGAAGAAGCGTACAATGCCCTTGAGAAGTTGGATCAATCCGATTTATCCTATTCCTTCCTGATTCAGGTGGTGGCGGCAGCAATCGCAAGTGGATGCTTCCTCATCATGTTCCAAGGGGGATGGAATGACTTCCTGCCGGCCCTGATCACTGGCGGGATCGGATTCACAAGCGTGATCTATTTACATCGTCTCGTTCCGATCAAGTTCTTCGCCGAGTTCCTTGCCTCCTTCATCATCGGCATGGTGTCATTCGGGTTTGTCCATCTCGGGATGGGGCAGGAGTTGGATAAAATCATCATAGGATCCGTCATGCCCCTGGTTCCAGGCCTCCTGATCACCAATGCCGTCCGGGATTTAATGGCAGGGCATTTGGTATCGGGCCTGTCAAAGGGCGCGGAAGCCTTTTTAACGGCATTTGCCATCGGGACGGGTATTGCCGTTGTGTTTACTTTAACGTAAGAATATATTGTCAATCTATAAAGATAGGGGTGAAAAGGGATGCTCATCATCGAACAATTAGTGACCAGCTTCATTTCCGCCGCCGCATTCGGGATTATCTTCAACGCTCCAAAGCAGTCCCTCTTCAAATGCGGAATTGTTGGTATGCTGGGTTGGATCATCTACATACTCATGAGTTTAAATGAAACCGACACGGTACTTGCCACATTACTTGCCTCCTTTGTCGTGGCGGTGGTCAGTCAGGTGTTTGCGAAAATGTATAAAACCCCGGTCATCATCTTCTCTGTCGCCGGGATCATCCCCCTCGTACCCGGGGGACTTGCGTACGATGCCATGAGAAACTTCGTACAAAACGACTACAATGCCGCCATCAATCTGGCAGCCAAAGCCTTCATGATCTCCGGATCCATCGCCATCGGACTCATCTTCTCCGAAGTCATCAACCAGGTCATCCGCAACGCACGCCTGAACGCAAGTGCGAGACGAATGAGATAGAGGGACGGACCTTGCTTTTTTGTGAGGTCTTTTTTTTATGCATGTAACCATTCGTGATCCTTGACGTCTAATCAACAAATAAGACATATAGGAGGGTCATGCTATGAGTAAGAAAACGTATCTGCTCATTGTTCTTGGGGTTGTTCTTCTTGTCGGTATCGGAACCTTTCTGTACACTCAAAGACCTGTTGTGAAGGCGGAGGGAAGATGGGCGGAAGATCTCCTTATAATGGAGAATGACTCATGGAAACTACAATTTTCCACGCCTCTTAAAAAAGAAACGGTAACAGCGGAAAATATTTATGTGAAAGACTCCGATGGGCGTGATGTCAATGTCACTCTAAAGCTCAGTGAAGACCGCAAATCATTACAGGTACATGCACCGAATGAAGGGTATCCCCTTGAACCTCTAAGCTTCACGCTTCATATTTCTCCAAACGTAAAAACCAAGTGGGGATTATCCTACTCCGGGGATACAGAGATCCCTTTTGCAGTCACTTCTCAATTACCGGGCATTCAGTCCCGGGAAGCCCTGGCGGAATACTTCAAGAAAGTCCTGAAAAGGAACAAGGAAAATACGAGGTTTTCTCTGTTTGGAAGGGAAGAGAAAATGGAGTCAAAGTCTTCAGAGGACAGCGCTTCAGGTGAATCTTCCCAAGCGGGTTCAGATTTTTCTACAACGAATAATCAGGTTCAAGGCGTAGACGAAGGGGATCTGGTAAAGACAGATGGGGGGTATATCTATCAATTGACCGACCGGAGACTGTTGATTACAAAGGTTAAGCCCCGGATGGAGGTTGTATCCACCATTACCTTCAAAGAACATGTGCAGCCGCACCATCTTTTTTTGAACGGAGACAAAGTGCTTGTCATTGGAAACAACTGGTCACCGCCTTTTAAAGAAGGTGATCAAGGAACACGATCTAAGATTATGCCGGTTGAGGGCATGACGGTGGCGTTCTTGTATGATGTTTCGAACAAAGATAAGCCGTCCTTGCAAAGAAAGGTGGAGCTTGAAGGACAGTATCATTCGTCCAGGAAAATGGATTCTACTGTCTACTTGATTTCCAGTATGTATCCAAACTACTGGATGCTTGAACAGGATGATGAGCTTGATGTAAGACCAAGGGTGAGGGATAGTTTGAAGGACGGTGAGTCAGAGCCGATTCCATATGAGAACATCCGATACTTCCCAAAATCCACTTCTCCCAACTATACCTTAATGACGGCTTTGGATATGGAAAATCCGAAAGCGCCCCTTACCGTCGATTCCTATCTTGGTGGAGGAGATGCAGTTTATATGACAAAAGAGAACTTGTATATCGCTGCAGAACAATACGAGGAGGACGGATGGGCTTCTCCTGATACAGATATTTATAAATTTAGAGTAGAGGATGGGGAGATCACATTCACCTCATCAGGAAGAGTAGAAGGAAGAGTATTGAACCAATTTTCCATGGATGAGCACAGAGGGTATTTTCGGATTGCCACGACCGATGGAGAGGCTTGGAACAATGACTCACCTTCTTCCAATGCACTATATATACTGGATGAAAACATGAAAAACGTAGGAGAAGTAACGGATTTAGCCCGTGGGGAGAAAATCTATTCTGTCAGGTTCATGGGAGACAAAGCGTATATAGTGACCTTTAAGCAAGTCGACCCATTATTCGTCATCGATACGGAAGATCCAACCGATCCAAAGGTGTTGGGGGAATTGAAGATCCCGGGTTTCAGTACGTACCTTCATCCGATTGACGATCGGCACCTGATCGGATTCGGGTATGATACGAAAGTGGTTAACGATGGTAAGGAAGCAAATATCGAACCGAGGATCACAAGGAAGGGGATGAAGATATCGTTATTTGATATTACTGATTTTCATCATCCGAAAGAAACGGACACCGAAATCATCGGAGGGGCCGGGACCCATTCTACCTTACTGGAGGACCACAAAGCCTTGCTTCATGAGCCATCAAGAAATCTATACGGTTTTCCAATCTCTGTTTACAATGAAAAGGAGGGAAGCCAGCATGAACTGGACTTCGACTATCAAGGTGCCCTTCTTTATGAAATCACTCCTGAAAAAGGGATTGTGTTGAAATCGAAACTCGCAGAAGAAGGAAACAGAGACAAAGAGTACTATGAACAGTGGGAAGACCAGATTCAAAGACTGATCTATATTGATGATCTGCTCTATACTGTTTCGAATCGCTCTATTACTTCTTACTCTATGGACGGTTTCAATAATATCGACACAGTAGATCTTAACTAAAACATTGACAGAAGAGGCCGCAGAATATCGTGGTCTCTTTTTTTGATCCATGGTTTCCGTAAGGCACGGACGGCACTTCCAACTACCACCCAGAATAAAAAAACGATATGATGATACATATAAATAATGGCAGATAAAGTTAAGAGGGGTGTTCGTTTGAAGGTCATACGTTTCTTAAAGCCTTACCGGGCTGCCATGGCCGTTGCCTGGAGTTTAATGCTGGTAGAGCTTGCCGTAGAATTATTGAATCCGTTGTTTATGGCACGGATTATTGATGAAGGGATACTGAATAAAGATTTGGACGTCGTGTTGAAATGGGGCTTCATTATGGTAGGCATGTCCCTCATTGCCTTTATTTCAGGAGTGACGAATTCCTTTTTTGCTGCATATACGAGTCAGGGGTTCGGCTTTGACGTACGTGAAAGCTTGTATAAGAAGGTTCAGTCGTTTTCATTTGCAAGTTTTAGTAAGCTTCCAGCCTCTTCTCTCATCACGAGGATGACGAATGATGTAAGGCAGCTGCAAAACACGATTTTCATGAGTCTCCGGATTATGCTCAGGGCTCCGCTGCTTGTAGTGGGATCAACCATCATGGCACTGATCGTCGATGTCCGGCTTGCTCTTGTATTAGTCATCGTCATTCCAGTGTTGTGGCTATTTCTGTTATGGGTTCTGAAACGGGGATGGAACCTGTTTGAACGAGTTCAGTCAAGACTCGATAAAGTGAATGAGGTCATGAAGGAAAACCTTTCGGGAATGAGATTGATTAAAGCGTATACGAGAAGTAAATATGAAGAAAGCCGTTTTCATGATGCGAATGAAGATTTGAAGGATCGAACGGCCGCTGCCCTTCGTTTCATGGAAATCATCATGCCTCTCTTGATGCTTGTGATGAACCTTGCCCTTCTCTCCGTTCTATGGTTTGGAAGCATTGATGTTGCCTCAGGGGGAACGAAGGTCGGGGAAGTCGTGGCAATCGTAACGTATGTAACAAGAATCTCTTCTGTTTTTTCTATTTTCTCATTCATCATCACCAGTTTTTCAAGAGCGAGGGCTTCGGCTGAGCGGGTAGAGGAGGTGCTTGAAACGGAAATCGATTTGAAGGATGGAGCGGAAGTAGATCAGAATAACAAAGTGACCGGTGGAGAGATCACGTTTAAAGATGTATCATTCCAATATCCATCCACTCGTGAAAAGGTGCTCCGACATCTATCCTTTCATGTGGGGACGGGTCAAACCGTTTCCTTACTGGGAGCTACTGGATCGGGTAAAACCTCTCTGTTTCAGCTAATCCCCCGTCTTTACGATGCAACGGAAGGGACAGTGGAACTGGACGGACACCCTATCAGGTTGATTCCTCTCGATGAAATCAGACAAAATATCGGATACGTGCCTCAGGAGGTCATTCTGTTTTCCGGGTCGGTTGCTGAAAATCTCCTCTGGGGGAAAGAAGATGCCACGAGGGAAGAGATGATCCAGGCGGCCAAAGATGCCCAAATCCATGAGACCATCCTGAAGCTTTCAAATGGATATGATACGGTCCTTGGTCAAAAAGGGGTCAACCTTTCAGGTGGCCAGAAGCAACGCCTTTCCATTGCCAGGGCACTTATTCGAAAACCGAAGATCCTGCTTCTTGATGACAGTACAAGCGCCCTCGATTTGAAAACAGAATCAAGACTGCTTCAAGCCTTGAAGCGATATGAGTGCACTACCATGATCATCACTCAAAAAGTCAGTACGGCGATGGAATCCGATCGTATCTTGCTATTAGAAGATGGGGAGCTGATCGGCGAGGGCACCCATCAATCCTTATTAGAAGATTCCAGCCTTTATCAACACATCTACCATTCTCAATTCGGAGAGGGGGAAATCCACCATGTCTAGGCATGTACGAAAGAAATTGGGGAAGAGCGATAAGGCGAAAGATGCAAAAGGAACGTTGAGCCGACTCTGGAGCTATCTTTCTGAAATGAAGGTGATATTGTACCTTGTCATTTTAATGGTATTCATCAGTTCCGCGGCAGCCCTTCTTGGACCGTTCCTTGTCGGCAAGGCGATCGATGAGTATATCGTCACGAAGGAAGCGTCAGGATTGGGTGTCTTGGTCATGGTCCTGATTGGGATCTATATCCTGCATTCTATGTCCGTATGGTTCCAGAATTATTGGATGATCGGCGTTGCCCAGGATACCGTCTATCGGCTGCGGAAAGACCTCTTCCATCAATTGCACCAGCTCTCCATCCCTTTCTTTGACAAACGGAAGCACGGGGAGCTGATGAGCAGGGTGACCAATGATATTGATAATGTGAGTTCAACGCTAAATAGTTCATTCATTCAAATCATCTCAAGTGTCCTTACCCTGGTGGGGACTGTCTCGATCATGCTTTGGCTGAGCCCGCTCCTTACTCTCATCACCCTGATCATTGTTCCCCTCATGGTCTTCGGCATGAAGTGGATCACCAAACGGACAGGTCGATTGTTTAAAGAATATCAGCAGAATATCGGTGAGTTAAACGGATATATAGAGGAGACGATCTCTGGCCACAGCATCATTAAGACCTTCTCCCGTGAAGAAACGGCCATCAATGATTTCGGTGAAAAAAATCAAAGGCTGAGAACGTCTGCGTATTGGGCGGATACTTACTCGGGATTCATCCCGAAGCTGATGAATGTATTAAATAATCTTAGCTTTGCCGTCATTGCCGGAGTCGGAGGGATATTTGCCCTCAATGGAATGATTACGATCGGTGTCATCGTCATTTTCGCTGAGTATGCAAGGCAGTTTACACGACCGTTGAATGAACTTGCCAATCAGTATAATACGCTTCTGTCAGCGATTGCGGGTGCCGAGCGTGTATTTCAAATCCTGGATGAAGAGAAAGAAGAGAAGGACGAGGGAGATGCTGTGGAGATCGATTCGGTAGAGGGGAAGGTCGAGTTTCAGCAGGTTTCGTTTTCATATGAAAAAGGAGAGCGGACGCTTGAAAATGTATCCTTCTCCATCCAGCCGGGTGAGACAGTTGCTCTGGTTGGACCAACTGGAGCGGGGAAAACGACAATCACCAACCTCCTATCCCGTTTTTATGAGCTGAACGAAGGCAGTATTGAGATCGATGGCCGGGATATCCGCACCATTAAGCGGCAGAGTTTACGGCAGCAAATGGGCTTTGTCCTGCAGGATAGCTTTTTGTTCCAGGGAACGATTGCAGATAACATCCGCTACGGAAGGCTCGATGCTGGGGATGAAGAGGTAAAGGAAGCAGCCAAACTTGCGAATGCCCATACTTTCATCGAAAAGATGCCTGGGGGCTATGATACCATGCTAAGAGCTGATGGAAGCGGGATCAGCCAGGGGCAGAAGCAGTTATTATCCATTGCAAGGGCAATCCTTTCCAACCCTTCGATCCTGATACTTGATGAAGCGACGAGTAGCATCGATACGATTACGGAGCTGAGGATTCAAGAAGCCCTCAAACGGTTGATGGAGGGGAGGACGAGCGTAGTGGTGGCTCACCGCCTTAACACCATCCGACAGGCGAATCAGATCCTGGTCCTTGATCAGGGCAGGATCATTGAACGTGGCTCTCACGATGAACTTCTTAAAGAAAAAGGGTTTTATCATGGGTTGTATCATAGTCAGTTGAGGGAGAGTATTTGATGTAAGCGATTGTTGATCAAAATGAACCTGCCCGGAGTAGTTAATCATCCAGAACATAAAAAAACACCTCAAAAGTCATTCCTTTTGAGGTGTTTTTCCTATTAAAAGGGGCTAATCATCCCGTTAGCGATCCCTTGGATGTTGCCTTAATCGGATAAAGGCAACTCTGTAACTTGCAACATCACAAGTAATATATTTATATCTTGAACGTTGTTTGCAGATAATAAACAGCCGCGGGCAATTCCTTTGTGTCGTTTGATATACCTAAACGACGTAAGCCCTACCTCTCTTACATCCTAACGGCTCCGAAGCCGATCCAGTGTGAATAAGTTGTTAAATCAAAACGGAATAGAATTACGAATTATCTTCTCTATCGTTTCAATGTATGTTACAAGATTACAATAAATAATCATAACACTAACCTTGTATCATGTCAAGGAAACATTTAATTATAATTCAAGCGACTGCGGCGAATCTTCTTCATCATTCATAAGGCGGATGGATGTTGGCTGGACCTTCAGGACGATATAGTCGGGGTCGTCAGGACCTTCAAACCATCTCTTCATATGATCGTTCCAAAATTTTTCTTTATAGTGGGCAGAGTCCTCGATGGAAGCGCGCCCTTCAATTTCGACGAAGGTATCACCGTATCCTTCACCTTCGTAACCGAGAAGAATGTGGACATTTGGATTGTTTTCGATCTCATCGGTTTTATGCGTTTCACTGCTTGTTGGTGTGTATAAAGTCAGGTCATCATGGGAGAACGTCATATAGCGGGAATGGGGCTTGTTATTTTTCACGGTGGCCAGTGTCCCCACCTTACTCTCATCAAGAACCTTTAAAATTTGTTGTTTTAGTTCAGCTTGTGACAAGAAATCCATCTCCTTTATTAAATCTTTTAACCATACTATTCCTTTTCTAATGACGAAATAAACATGGGAATGTGTAGAGCGGTTGATTAGGGGGAATAACGAAAGAATGAACTGATGAAGGGTGATGTATGTGATTCCGGAAACACTGGTCGATCTTTGCAAAAAGAGGATGGAACCCTATAATTGTGAAGGATTCGTTTATGGAAAGGGACCGTCTACTCCTGAAATCATGATCGTGGGGGAAGCTCCGGGTGAAACGGAAATTCATAATGGAATGCCTTTTAGTGGAAGAGCGGGAAAAGTGCTGGATGAGTTCTTAAATTATATAGGTGTCTCCCGGGAAGAAATTTATTTCACTTCTACCGTAAGAAGCAGACCTTACAAAATCGTACACAAGAAATCCAATAATAATGATACCATCATAAAAAAATACAACAGGGCTCCGACTATGAAAGAGCAGCTGGCCCATGCTCCGATTCTCGATTATGAATTACAGCATATTAAACCGAAACAGCTTGTCACACTAGGGAATATAGGATTGCAAAGATTGGTGGGGAAGGATTATTCCATTTCCGATGTACATGGGAAGGTAATTCACTCAAAGGTCAGGAAGTTGAAGGATATGGATTCGACTGAATGGATAGTGAGTGATGAAACGTATTCAATCTTTCCAACCTTTCACCCGGCATCGATTTTTTATAACCGTTCTCTGGAAAAAGAGATCTATAAGGATCTGGATAAATTAAAAAATCTCCTTGAACCAATGAAAAAGAGCTGACACTACATGCAGGTGTCAGCTTTTTTACTATTTCTTAGGCATATTTTCCCGGGCCATCTTCACAAGCTCCTTCACCATATTCCCGCCGATCGCTCCTCCTACTTTGCCTGCCTGTTCAGACGTCAATTTTCCGTTATATCCCCTTTGCAAAGGGATACCTTGTTCCTTTGCCATCTCATACTTGGCTTCCTTTGGATCATTTGTACCTGATACTTTCGCTTTCAGCATATCCATCGCAGCTCTTGATTCTGGGACAAGAAGTTTCCTTTTCGACATATTTTCACCCCTTTACTAGCTTTCCCAAAAATTTTTTTGTAAGTATGAAGACTTGTCATATAAGGCTTTTTAAACGTTTGGAGAAAATTCGTCACAAAAAAAGATTGTCTATATTGTGTCAAATAAAATATAATTCTTAATAGTTAGAAAATTTTTATGCAGAAAAAGGGGGAAATGCCGTGGAAGAATTCGTTGGCAAGTTGGTGGGGATCCTTTGGTCTCCTGTCATGATTTACTTTTGTTTAGGCGTAGGCTTACTATTTTCTATTTTAACGAAGTTTTTACAGGTACGGTTGATTAAAGATATGGTGGTTCAAATGTTCAAAGGTGGAAGCTCCAGTGCGGGGGTATCTTCATTCCAGGCTTTGGCTCTTTCATTATCGGGACGTGTCGGAACAGGTAATATCGCCGGTACGGCGACGGCGATTGCCTTCGGTGGTCCGGGAGCCGTTTTCTGGATGTGGACGATTGCCTTCATCGGTGCGAGCAGTGCCTTTATTGAATCGACGCTTGCCCAGATTTATAAAGTGAAGCAGGACGGGGAATACCGTGGAGGTCCTGCGTATTATATTGAAAAAGGGATCGGCTGGAAATGGTATGCGGTATTATTCTCATTCGCGACATTGTTGGCGATGAGTATCTTAATGCCGGGGATTCAGTCGAACTCCATTGCACTGGGACTTGAAAATGCATTCGGGCTCAGCACGACCGTTACGGGTATCGGGCTTGTCGTGTTAATCGGGGTCATCATCTTTGGCGGGGTTAAACGTATTGCCGGAGTGGCTTCGTACGTAGTACCTTTCATGGCTGTGGCGTACATTCTTCTTTCCCTGATCATTGTCGGAATGAATATCGCCGAAATCCCGGCTGTTTTTGCCCTTATTTTTAAAAGTGCATTCGGTGCCGATTCCATTTTCGGTGGAATCATCGGTATGGCTGTTTCATGGGGAGTGAAACGCGGGATCTATTCCAACGAAGCCGGTCAAGGGACTGGACCCCATGCAGCGGCAGCGGCTGAAGTTTCTCATCCTGCAAAGCAAGGACTGGTACAGGCATTCTCGGTTTATATTGATACCCTTCTTGTTTGTACGGCAACGGCATTCATGATCTTATTTACGGGATCTTTCAATACGGAAGCTCCAGATGGGACGATGCTTGCGAACAATTTAGATGGGATCGAGGCGGGACCTGGTTATACGCAGGCGGCCATTGAGTCTGTCATACCTGGGTTCGGAGCGTCATTCGTTGCGATTGCCTTATTCTTCTTTGCCTTTACAACCATTATGGCTTACTATTATATGGCAGAAACGAATGTAGCTTATTTATTGAGAGGGAAGAACACAAAGGCAGCCATGGTGGTCCTGAAGGTGGTCCTTCTTGGTGCCACATTCTACGGTGCAGTGAGAGAAGCGGCACTTGCCTGGGCTCTTGGTGATATCGGTCTTGGGCTGATGGTTTGGCTGAACCTGATTGCGATCCTGATCCTCGCTAAGCCTGCCCTTAAAGCATTGAAGGACTATGAGGAACAGAAGAAGCAGGGGCTGGATCCAGTCTTTAACTCCAAAAAGCTCGGCATCAAAAATGCAGAGTTCTGGGAGCAGGAATACAAAGTGGAAGATAAAGAAAATGCATCATAATCTATAACGAAGAAACCTGCTGCCAGAGAGGCAGCAGGTTTCTTATTGTCTATGGAGAAGTGAATTGCTGTTTACGTAGCAATCGTGTTTACGAAAACATCCTGGAGTAGATCCGGTCTCCAATATATTTCTGAAAAGCATACATAAGCAAAGATTTAACGAAAAACATAGCCGATAACTGGTATTGCTTTAAATGAATCAGTCTCCACACACCGAACTTTTTGAACAATGAATAAAAGGGGTATGTAAAGAATGTATCAACGAGAAGATTGACGAATATATAAAGGAATATATTTTTATATGTGAATTTAAGGATCCATACTGAACCTGTCAGAAAAACTCCGAGGACAAAGGGCATGATGCCATTTACATTAGGGAAGATCTTTGTCGATATAGTCCACCATTTGATCCTTTCTGCCAGCACATTCTCACAATAAACAAGGAAGGACATGAACATGGCAGCTGGTAGATATTTTTTTAACGTCTCTTTTCCTGCCAATAAGAGAAATACCCAGGAAACGAGCATCAATGTAAAAATGATCCACTTACTTCTTTTTTTGCTCAAGCTGACTTCCCCCTTAATGGATGATCTTATTTATAGGATGGTTCAAGGAGAAAATAATTATGCAGGTAAAGGTAATCTTGTAATCCGATCAGAATAGTAAACAATATCTTTGAGTTGGAACACAGAATTGATTATGATAAACGGAGAAGACTGTCATTCAATCACGGGAGGTGCTCTTTTAGTGGATTTATATAAACCATATGTTCAGAATGATCGGCAAAAGAAATTGGTCGATGCTGCCGGAGAACTCGCTGATATGTTTTCTGAGCGGGGGGAGAAGTATGACAGGGAAGATCAATTCCCGTATCAGAATTTCGACGATCTTAAACAAAGTGGATATGGGAATCTTTCTCTTCCGAAAGAGTATGGGGGAGAAGAGATAAACCTGTATGAACTGGTGATGATTCAGGAGAGGCTTGCAACCGGTGATGCGGCAACGGCTTTATCCATCGGCTGGCATCTGGGGGGCTTAATGGAGATCACGGAGACGAGAGCGTGGGATGAACACATCTTCAAAGATCTTTGCAGGAAAATCGTGGATAATAAAGCCCTTATAAATCGTGCAGCAACAGAGCCCGCCACCGGGAGTCCGACGCGTGGAGGGCTGCCTCAGACCAAGGCCGTCAAGACAGATGGGGGCTGGACCTTAACGGGCAGGAAATCCTTTACGTCCATGGCCAGAGTGCTCGACTATTCCTTAATATCGGCCACGATCGATGATACAGACGAGAAAGGTTTCTTTCTTGTGGATCATAACCTTAAGGGAGTAAGCATCGAGGAGACGTGGGATACGATTTCAATGAAGGGGACTGGAAGCGACGATCTCGTCCTGACGGATGTCCATTTACCTGCGTCTTCACTTGTTGAAAGAGACAGCTCTGCCGTGGGGAAAGACATTCCTAAAGCGTGGCTGCTTCATATTCCTGCCTGCTATATCGGAGTGGCAATTGCAGCACGCAATTATGCCATCCAGTTTGCGAAGGACTACTCCCCAAACAGTCTGCCTGGACCGATCAAGGATGTTCCAGAAGTTCAACGGAAAATCGGTGAAATGGAATTAGAGCTGTTTAAAGCCAGACAGATATTATATTCAGTGGCGGATAAGTGGGTGAGGGAACCATCCAAAAGGAGAGACATGGCTTCAGAACTTGCTTCTGTCAAGCATGTGGTGACGAACAGCGCCTTTCAAATTGTCGATACCGCCATGAGGATTGTGGGTGCCAGAGGACTTTTCCGGGATAATCCCATGCAGAGATATTATCGTGATGTGCGAGCGGGGCTTCATAATCCACCAATGGATGATATGGTCATCGGGATGTTAGCGAAAAACGCATTGGAATGATCGCGAAAAGAATGGGAACAGGCTGGTACAAACATGTTTTAGTAAAGTGAAATCCGAACATTTTAAATTCTTTTGGGGAATTCTAAATGTTCGGATTTTTTATTGTTATGGCTAAAGAATACCTAGTGTATTTAGCAGATTCTAGCTGTTGATTGGAGTGCAAGGCGGAGACTCCTGCGGGAAAAGCGGAATAGGTGAGACCCCGCAGGAGCGACAGCGACGAGGAGGCTCGCCTTCCGCCCGAGGAAAGCGGAGTCTTGCACGGAAATCAACAGCGGTGTAACAAGCGATCCTAAAAAGTCAAAAGTACAGATGTTTCGTCTTTAGGTTGATTTTATTTCGTTATATACCAACCCCTTCTCGTTGTTTTTGGTATCTTCATTGTGAATGTAATGTCTTTTCTAATACTTTTTGGTGTTGCGTTTCCAGTATGTGAATTTCATTCAATTCTTCTATAAGATCATGGATGGATAACAATTCATAAAGCATGACGGTTTCACAAGAAAAGTGATGCTTCATGGATTGAAAAGGCTTCATATGAAGTCCCTCGTGATCTTCCCAGAACTCTTCAAGCAGGTTCTTCATCAGTGTGAAATGATGTTCAGGAATTTCAAATGAAGGATGATGCATGATTCCTTTTAAGCTCAGGGTGGCATCCATGATCCGTTCCTTTTCATCTTCACTGAATGCAGATTGAACCGGTAAGTAGATTAGATTTCCAATATGGAAAAGGATCTGCCTCAATAGGTTCAGCTTTTTGTATTCATAATTAAAACAACGCAATTCCTGACGGTTGGAGCGATGAAGCTTCCATTCTTCTTTTTGATACTCACAAAGGGTATCCGTTGTTTCGATTTCTCTTAAAATATCGTTGAATATCAATTTTGTCTCCCTGTGGAGTGAGTGATTCTGAAGGACTTCAGATCCGCGTTTCTCCAATAGGTTCCCCGTTTTGAAATAGAGATTATGGATATTGGTTGAAATCGTGTTGGCATATTTAGGTGGAAGAATCCATAGATTCACCAATGTCGATACAATCAAGCCGATAGTAGTCGTACCAAGTCGGATGAAGAATGTCGCTACATAATGATCGTGTATGGTTGGAATCATGGCGATTCCGGTCAATGTTGCAACCAAGATCCCTGCTCCAAGATGAAGTTTATGGCATGTGATGATCGTCAGAAGTGCGACCAGTGCATACGTAATGGCGTGATCTCCTAGTGTATGGGTGATGATCACGGCAAATAAAGCTCCTATAGCAGAAGCTGGGAAACGGATGAATGCTTTCTTGATTGAATTTGCAGCAGTCGGTTCAATCGTGACGATGGCTGTAATGACAGCAAAGGTCGCCGGCCAGTCCATCAATTCACATACAAGAGCAGTAAGAAAAACGGCAATTCCCGTTTTCGCAATCCTTCCGCCGACAAATTGGAATTTCTTCAAAAAGTCCATAGTTTAAACCCTCTTTAATCAAATTCTCTATTCTCCATTATAAAGTAAGAAAAAACCAAATTAAATAAATTGACAAAAAAAGAACTGTTCAGGGAACAGTTCTTTATATATATGATAACTCATCTTAGAGGTAAGGGCCGCAAAAGAATTTGAATGGACCGAGGCATCTTTTGATCATCCTGAGCTGCTTTTAAATACTTGTACATTCTCTTTCCGGCTACAGAGTTTGCGGAGTGAATCGTGATTCTCTCTGCAAATAACTGTTTTTCCACCATGTAGTGGACGAGCATTAAGCCATTACGAGTCTTACTCTCTAAGTCGTGATCCAGTGAAAGATGAGCGATAGAAAAATTAAGAAGCAGGTCAATACATTCATCGATATCTTTCGCGAGAATGTACCCTTGAGGACAGTGTCGATAATCGTCTAAAAACACATTTACTGTCATATTTATTCTTCTTTCGTCATTTGACTTAATTTAAGCCTAACAGACATTGACAAATAGTTATATAGGTAAATAGTATGATTAATACAAATATATTTGTAATTTTTTTGTAGGTTTTTGGTGAGGAATCTTTATGAAATGTCACTTGGTAAAAAAGTAATGCTTGATTCAATCTTCTTTTTTCCTTAGTAAATCCAATAATAAATCGGGTCTGTCTGTGATGATTCCGTCTGCACCCAGGTTTATGAGTCTTTCCATCGTTGCAGGATCATTGACGGTCCAATAGTGAACATGCAGACCAATGCGATGTGCTCCGGAAATCAACATCGGTTGTGTCAGATCGAGCTTACCTTCCCGGATTGGAAGCTGAAAGGCGTCGACATTTGTTTTATAAAGGTTTCTTAGGAATAATTTGTGAAGGATGACGAATTTCTTTGCTTCCTGCTTCCCTCCTTGGGTGGCGACCCGCCCGTTTGAGTAAGATTCAAATAAATCGATAATATGCTGATCGAATGAAGCGATAAGGACTTTATTTTCCATATCGTATTCTTCGATGAGTTCCATTAATTTCTGCGCGATTTCCTGTGTCCGTTCTTCAGGATTATCGTCTTTTACTTCAATGTTGATCCTCATGTCTGGAAACCGCTGAAACATTTCCTCGAGGGTGGGGATATATACATGTTTTCCGCGAAAGGAGTAGTCTCCATTTAGGTCTTGAAAATAATAGGCTGCATCAAGTCGTTGGAGCTCTTTTAATGTGAAGTCCTTTACAAATCCGTGCCCATTTGTTGTCGCATCAACTGTAGGATCATGAATGGTGACCAAATGACCGTCTTTGGTGATATGTATATCCGTTTCAATTACATCGGCTCCCAAATTGGCGGCATGTTGGAAAGCTTCAATGGTGTTTCCAGGCGCAAGTTGCTTCCCTCCCTGATGAGCGATGACGAGAGGGCGCTCATTTTCTTTTTGTAAAAATGGGGGTGGGGTGGCTGTTTTTACAGGCATCCAGTAGACGATGATGGAAATCGAGACAAAGAAAACGATCATCGCTGCCGAGACGATTAGACGCTGCTTTTTAGAAGTTTCAGGTATTTTGAGATTCGTATTTTTCATCCACTTTCATCCTTTTAATAAAAGATTCTTATCTTTTATTATAGGTACGACCTTTTGAATTTAGGACAATAAAATAGGGTGATTTTAGATGTGTCTAAGAAGAGGAGAGGTGAAGATATTCGTCTTATTTACTATTAGAAGTAAAAAAATTACGTTTTAAAATAAAAACTATTGCTTTTTAACGTAATATAGATTACCTTATAAAGTAAGGAGGGGATATTTTCCATGAAAGACCATTTAAAGCTGAATGTTTCATTATTGCGTAAGCGTGTGCCGAATCTGACAACGGCTGCTAAATCGGTGGGATTGAGGCCGGCCACGGTTTCAAATTTATGTACAGGAAAGATAGCGGTCGGTCGTGCAGAAGTCAAAACAATCGTCACGCTTGCAAATCTGGCTAATTGCACGTTGGATGAACTGATTATTCAGGGAGGGAAACGAAGGATGATTGAAACGGGAATCAAACCACTTGATGTATTTGCACCAGTTGTTCAGGGAGGTACCAACGGATTCGTCGCAAGAGCTCAGGTCGGCCAATTTGTCGTACTGGCTGAATTGACGCAAGCATTGAAGAAGAAAGGGTACCACGCCATATTATTGACACCGGATAAACCATACCCGGGATTAAGTGATCTAGAAGGATTTGTACATGCTAAATGCCATAGTATAGAGGATGCCTTTGCAGAAGTTTCCATGGTTGAAGACAAAGAAAGTATTCTTCTGTATGTGGACCGTTCGTATATCGTATCGGGAGAATTGTATGAATTAAGGGAGCGTTTTGAAGCGGAAGATTATACTGAGCTCACGACACTATTGTTTGATCCGAGTGGGGAAGCAGTCGACGAAGATGATCCGTTCGGTCCGCTTGATAGCCTCTGTTATTTCGATATTGATTTGGCAACCCGTGGGATGTATCCGGCAATTCATCCGGTCCAGTCCACGTCTGTTCTCTTAGAAGACGAAACGGTCGATTCCAGCCACTCGTCGACACACAAGAAGGCAAAAAAATTATTAAGACGGTATAAAGAAATCCGCGTTCTCATGAACACGATCGGGAAGGAGAAAATCCCTGAAGCAGATCTTGAAATTTTTCAAATTGGAGAGAGACTAGAAGCTTACTTGAGCCAGCCCTTCTTCGTTGCAGAAGAATTCACCAAGGTCAAAGGCCAAAGCGTACAGGTTCAGCAAACCATCACAGATATCCAAAAAATACTTCAAGGCGACTTCAACCACCTCGACCCGAAAGACCTTACCTATAAAGGGCAACTGAACTGATTTGAGGGACGGACCTCGGCAGAAATGCTGAGGTCCGTCCCTCTTCTATGACTTTTTTCGTGATTTTATGACTGATGAAAGAGGAATTATCAGAATTTTGTCGTATGTGTAAAGTATTACATTTTTAAACTGGGAGACATTTCGATGCTGATCGAGAAATTATTATTACATGTACTGATTATTTTGGCTCCTGTTCTCATTCAAACCTCGCTTCTTGAAAACCACAGGCTGGGAAAATCGCCTGTTTTCATAGGGGTTTTACATGGGATTGCAGCGTTTATGTGTTTGATTTTTGCTTATGAGAGCTTTGGGTTGTACTGGGATTTCAGGTATATTCCGTTGGTTCTTTCCATGTTATATGGTGGGAGGAAGGCAGGGGTCATCGTCTTCGTATTCATAATATCAGCACGTATCATCAATGGAGGTGATGCAATTGTCTTCGGATTCGTTAGTGCCTTGTTAGCAGGGTTGCTGCCCTTCTTGATTTCCAATCGTTTCTGGTCTTTTTCTCCCAAGAAGCGGGTGACGTTTGCTGTGCTTCTGGGCTTTTGGCCGGCATTGGTGATGCTCGGTATCCTTCTTGCCTTTGCCTTCATAACGGGTGTCCCCGTATCTGGCAACCGGGAAATGGGGCTCTATGTTCTTATATTCGGTGGTATCCAAGTGCTGGGGGTGGGATTGGCAGCTCAACTAAATGAATGGATGATCGAAAAGAAGTTACTGCGTGAAGAAATCATGAAATCGGAGAAGCTGAATACACTTGGTGAATTGGCAGCTTCTATCGCTCATGAGGTACGAAATCCCCTCACTGTTGTGAAAGGATTCCTTCAGTTGATGAAGAAGCAGGTGACCGGTGATCACGATGAATACTTGAAGATTGTGTTGAGTGAATTGGGAAGGGCGGAGGACATCATCAATGATTATCTTAATTTTGCCAAGCCTGAATTTGAAAAGGTCGAGAAGATCAACCTCAGGGAGGTTCTCTCTGATGTCACTGTACTCCTCAACGCCTATGCTCTGAAAGAAGGGGTTTACCTTGAAGCTCATTTACATGAAGATGCCCATCTATTAACGGACCGGAATAAATTGAAGCAAGCCTTCGTGAATATCATAAAAAATGCCATAGAAGCGACTCCTCCCCAAGGCAACGTCACCGTGAATCTTGAGGTCACCCATACTCAGGCGGTCATTACGGTCGCCGATACAGGTAAGGGTATGACGAAAGAACAGGTTTCAAGAATAGGGACGTTATTCTTCACTACCAAAGACCGTGGGACGGGCCTGGGGACATCGGTTTCCATGCGCATCATTGGGGCCATGGGAGGGCATGTCCATTATACGAGCATAGTGAATAAGGGGACAGTCGCCACGATAAGCCTTCCGTTGGACAGTGAAAGGCAAGGGAAATACGAATCAAAACCATCCAATACATATAGTAACAATTTAAACGCTTAGGACATGGACTAAGTGTTTTTTTATTCTGATAAATTCTTTAACTCCATTTCCCGTACATACGTTCCATGATAGGATAGAAGATATGAATGATGAAGCCTAATGTGCAGGCAACTATGACGGTTCCGATCCCCACTGCCCCATGAAACATCATGGCAAGCGTAATGGCAATGGCTTCATTTAATAAACGTGAATTGCGTAAGTTCAATCCGAAACGCCTGTGAATGGCCACCATGAACGTATCCATCGGACTTGAAGGGAGTTTGGCTTGAAGGTATATCGAAATGCCAATCCCGAGGAGCAGGATGCCTGTAATGACCAGGATCAACTGCTGAGGAAATCCCGCAGGTTCCAGGAAGGTAAGGCCCATTGAAATCCAGTAATCAACCATCATCCCGATGATGAATATCGAAAAGGCAGCCAACCATTGTATGCTTTCTTTCAGTAATAGGGCATTTATACAAATGAGGATGCATCCATTCATGAAGATGCATGTCCCGATTGAGAGATGAAAGAGGTTGGATTCCCCCACGGCCAGCGCATCCCAGGGAGCCGCACCAAGTTCCCCTTTGATAATGAGAGAAACACCTAATGAAAGAGCGAGTAAACCAATACAGTAAAAGCCGAATCTTGCCTTCATTCCCCGAATCCTCCGTTCCAAAATGCTTGTCTAATATATATGTTCATTGAGAAACGGTTAGAATCAACATTTTCGACTGAAAGCTTGAGGTGAAACGTCTGTGAAGAAAACGATTAAGATATCCATCAGGGAATTGGTGGAGTTTGTCTATAAAGAAGGTAGCATCGATCTCAGGTTCCAGGCACGCTCCTCCATGACGACCGGTACAAGGCTTCATCAAAAGCTGCAGAAAGAATATAAAGAAGGTGATGAGAAGGAAGTCTTCCTGAAGGGAGAACTAACATATGAGGATATACTTTACCAATTGGAGGGCCGCTGTGATGGAATTCACTATGAAGAAGGAAAAGTCATCATTGAAGAAATCAAGTCAACTGCGAAACGGTTGGATTTGATTGAAGAGGGATCCCGAGTCCACTGGGCTCAGGGAGAATGTTATGCCTACTTATTGGCAAAGGAGAAACAGCTTTCCCAAATCGATGTTCAACTAACTTACATCGAAGTCGAATCAGAACAAACGAAGTCCTTCCATCAGACCTATTCCTTCGAAGAGCTTGAACAGATCGTAACCGCTATCCTGGTGGCCTATACCCCATTTGCCATTTTGTTATTGAACAATGAAGTAAATAAAATGGAAAGTATTGAAGATCTTACATTCCCTTTTCCAACGTACAGGAAAGGGCAAAAGAAACTAGCGGGTGCCGTATACAAAACCGTTTCCGAATCAAAATCATTGTATGCGAATGCACCGACAGGAACGGGTAAAACCATTTCCACTTTATTTCCCACTATAAAAGCGATGGGGAAAGAAAATTCCAAATGGATTTATGTAACGGCTAAAACCATCACCCGGACTGTGGCGGAAGAGGCATTGCATCTCCTTGAAGGAGAGGGGTTGTCCCATAGGACTGTTACGATTACGGCGAGGGATAAAATCTGCTTTAAGGAAGAAACCATATGTCAAAAAGAGTATTGTGAGTTCGCCAATGGGTATTATGACCGCATAAACGGGGCTCTGATCGATATCTTGACAAACGAAACCATCCTTACCCGTCCTATCATTGAAACATACGCAAGAGATCATAAAGTCTGTCCCTTTGAGTTCTCAATCGATCTTTCCTATTTGGTGGACGGAGTCATATGCGACTATAACTACATCTTCGATCCGAAGGTATCCTTTAAAAGAATGAGCGATGAAGGCAAGAAAAAGACGACTCTGTTAGTAGATGAAGCTCATAATCTTGTCGGCAGGGGAAGGGAAATGTATACAGCCTCACTGAAAAAATCGGATTTTTCACAGATCAAAAAGCTGTATTCCGCACACGAAGCGTTGAGGCGAAGTTTAACGGCTGTAAATAAGCAATTCCTCCGGATTAAAAAAGAAGACGGATCTGATATTCGATCTGAATTGGATGCTGAATTTATAGAGTCCGTTATGGGGTTCATTGAGATAGCTGAAAAGAGCCTGGGGGAAGCAGGCAAAGAGTGGTCAGAAGATTTCATGCAATTGTACTTTGATTCGTTAAGTTTTGTTCGAATTTCCAACCTTTTCTCGAAGGAGCATCGTTTTGTGATTGGTCGGAGCTCGAATGACTTAGAGGTGAAGCTCTATTGCATCGATCCATCTAAACTCATCAAGCAGGTTGCAAAGCCTTATCATTCTTCCATCTTTTTCTCTGCAACACTTCACCCGTTTTCTTATTATTTTCAACAATTGGGTGGAGGGGAAGAGGATTATCGTTTCTTGATGCCTTCCCCATTTCAACATGAGCAATGGCAAGTTGGAATTCATCCGATTTCGACCAGGTTCAGTGACAGGGAACGAACCCTTCCGTCCATTACGCATTCAATTGCAGAGACGTTCAATCAGTATACAGGAAATTATCTGATCTTCTTTTCGTCCTATGCGTATATGGAAGAAGCGTATGAAAGGTTGAACAAGGAATCAATGTTGAAGGCGGATACCATCATTCAGGAACCAAATATGAATGAGGGTGAAAGAGAAGCGTTTCTCCAGCAGTTTCAAAGTGAAAGAGAGCAGCCTGTTATCGGTTTTGCCGTCCTTGGAGGAATATTCTCAGAAGGGATCGACCTGAAAGGAGACCGGTTAAAAGGAGTGATCGTGGTCGGTGTCGGCCTTCCACAGCCGTCAGAGGAGCAGGAAATCATCAAAGACCATTTCAATACCTTGGGAATGAACGGGTACGATTATGCCTATGTATACCCAGGACTGAACAAAGTGTTTCAAGCAGGGGGAAGACTCATTCGTTCGGAAGAGGACATTGGTGTCCTGAAACTGATCGATGACCGCTACTTGACTCCTAAGTACCGATCCTTATTACTTGATGAATGGAGTAATTACCGGGTCATAACGTAAGAAAAGACCGCTGAATAGCGGTCTTTTGTGTATTAATTGAAAGAAGGGTCCTTTAACAGGCGATCGAACTCTTCAAGGTGATGGGTTTCATCAGCGATCATATCATCGAGCTTGATGCTAAGCTCGACAAGACCTAATTCGTCAGCCTGTTCTTTACGTTTCTTGTAGCGTTCAATTGTATCTGCTTCGGCTTTTCGTCCTTCTTCAAGCATTTCCTTCACATTATCCGTTTGCTTCACGGCTGCAGGCGTCGTTGTCGGATCTCCACCCAATGTTTTAATCTTTTCAGCCAGATATAAAGCGTGGCCCTGCTCGTCTGGAATTTCCTCTTCGAAGAAAGGCTTTAATATTTGACGATATAAGCCGCTCACTACAGCAGCGTAGTTTGTGTAAAGAATGACTGCGGCATATTCATTTGCCAAGTCTTCATTTAATCCATCAATTAACTCGTTTAATTTTGCTTCATCCATGTGAATACCACCCTTTTTATTTGTTGTTATATAAACCATTTACCCGGGTTCTTGAAAAATAAACATACCCGTCGGATTTGAATGCCCTTCAAATATTTTGTCTTGAAATGGGGATTCTAATTCTATAAAAGTCAGAGGAGGGATGAAAATGTCTAAACAGGGAAAGAAAAGTATGGACCAAACATCGGAACAATTGGCGAAACAAAAAGCGAAAAATGATGTGGAGTTTGCATCTGATACCCAGACAGGAAATGCTAAAGGTCAAAGCCAGAAAAAAAGCGGCACACAAGTAAATAAAAAATAAATGACGAATATCTTTTTCATCGATAGAAAATCCTATATGTAGAAACAGGAGGTGTAAAGGCATGAGAATTGGTGTTGAACAATCCTTAACAAACGTTGTAGAAGCCTTACGTGCTCAGGGGCATGAAGTAGTGGAGCTGAAGCAGGAGTCAGATGCAAACGGATGTGACTGCTGTGTCGTAACAGGAATGGATACAGATGTAATGGGTATTCAGAATGTAGCGACTCAAGGCCCGGTCATCGAAGCAAGCGGACTGAGTGCAGATCAAATCTGTCAGGAAGTACAAAGCAGACTGCAATAGTTTACAGCACAAAAAACAGTCAGGGATGGCTGTTTTTTTGTTGCATATTAAAAGAAGTGGATCGTGCACGATTTTTGGCTCATTCGGTTGAAACGTACGTTTCAACCGCCTTTCAGCAAAGCTGAAAGGTCGTCTAAATGAAAAGAATCCCCGGACCTAATGCATTAGTCCGGGGATTCTTTTCATTTAGACGGAAATGAGCCAAAAATCAACTAGATAAGGATTCGAAACACGATCACCCAATCTGTGCAAGTGGCTGATTTCTTAGGTGCTCCCGCAGAAGGTCAGGAGCAGTTAAAAAGACGAGTCCATTTCCTTCCAGTGTTTTCGGGAAACCGAGTGGGACCGTGCGTTTAATGAGTTGAGCATATACTTCACATTCAGATAGCTTGCGGTCAAAGGAGACCTGTTCGAACTCTTTGATCAGGGCCAGGGCTCCGGAGACGTGGGGAGCAGACATGGAGGTGCCGCTGAGCTTAGCGTATTTCTCACCAGGGATGGTCGATAAGATTTGTTCACCGGGTGCCACTAAGTCAACCTCATTGTTGGAATTGGTGAAGTAGGAAGACTTTCTCTGGAGGTCAATGGCTCCGACCGAAATGACTTCATTGTAGCAGGCAGGGTAGGAGAATTCATCCGTACTGCTATTTGAGTCACCCTCGTTACCGGCAGCGCAGACCACCAGGATGTTGGAATCCACCGCTTTTTGAATCGCTTCATGAAGCGGCTCATAGTCTGTAGGGCCTCCCAGGGACATGGAAATGATGTCGACCTTTTGTTCAATCGCATACAAAATACCATTTACGATCCATTCATACTTTCCACTTCCACGGCTGCCGGCAAGAACTTTAATGACCATCAGATCAGCCTGTGGGGCCACTCCGATGACACCATCGCCATTTTCACTTGCGGCAATCGTTCCCGCCACATGAGTACCGTGTCCACTGTAATCAGTCACGTTATCTTCCGCGCCGTCATCATCATCGGTGAAATTCCGGAAGCTCTTGACCTTCCCCGCAAGATCCGGATGGTTCATATCACATCCTGTATCGAGGATTGCAATGGTCACACCTTTTCCTTTATACCCATTCTTCCACATGCTAGGAGCTTGGATTAAATCAACGCCTTTAGGAATTTCATTTGCATCAACAATCATTTCGTCCATGAAATATGGAATTAACCTAATTTCACCTTGCATATCAATCCCTCCTAAAATAGTGTTGCATTGCAGAATAGAAATCAGAAGTTTCTGAAAATATAACATTTCTGGGACAAAATGAAAAGGGATAATAGTAATAGGAAAATAAAACCAATCGTAATTTCGCACTTCAGAGCATATAGGGATTTGGGAATAACCAACAAAAGAGATAGTCCACGGAAAGATGTCAAACGGTTTCAAAGTAAAGGCTGGAAATTTAAACAAACGTTTGATTAGTGCCTCGAACCCTTGATGAAGGAAGGTTTTTTGAAGTTAAACAAACGTTTGATTAAAAAGGACACTACGGTTTTTTTCATCATGTATCCCCGGTTCCTTCATAAAATAGAATGAAGGAAGGGGGATTACGGGATGAATTATTATCAATACGGCTATCCGGCTTATTCCTATTATCGAAATACTCCCAATATGGCGTATGCTCAAATCCAGGGAGGACCACTCGCTCCTGGGCTGCAAGGGTATGTTTTTTTTCGGGAAGTTCAAAATGGAGTGGAAGTATTTGCCGAGGTGACAGGTCTACCGTCTTATAAAGAAGGAAAAGGGGATCAAAAACCGATTGGCCCCCACGGTTTTCACCTCCATGAGAAGGGAGTCTGTGAAATAGGGGATCCGAAAGAACCTTTCACTTCTGCAGGAGGGCATTGGAATCCGACCAATCAGCCACATGGCAATCATGCAGGGGATTTTCCTGTTTTGTTTTCGAACGATGGCTATGCCAAAATGTCCTTCTTTACGAATAAATTCAAAGTGGGTGACGTGATCGGTAAAGGAGTCATCATCCATCAAAACCCGGATGACTTCAGATCACAGCCTTCAGGGGATGCAGGAAAGAGGCTTGCGTGCGGAGTGATCATGGGATATGGAACTTAACAAGAAAAAGGGTTGACCCTTGAATCGGGTCAACCCTTTTATGGGAAGAGGTATTAAAATACCCCCAAGACATCAAGCATGACAAACAGGATCAACACAGGTGCCACAAAACGGATCAAGAAGAACCACGTTTCGAACAATCCGCGCTTCAACCCGCTACCTTGCTTTAATTCTTCATAGAGTGCCGTTTTCTTCATTTTCATAGGGACGAAGATTGCGATGAGCAATGACCCGATTGGAAGCAATACATTACTGACGGCAAAGTCGGCCAGGTCGAAAATGGTTTTGTTAAAGAGCGTGATGTCCCCCATGATTCCGAAAGATAATGCCGATGGGATCCCGCAAACGAAAATGGCAAGGCCGATGATCCACGACCACTTTCTCCGCTTTACAGGGTCTCCCTTCGAAATGACGGAAACGATGATTTCAAGCATCGAAAAGGCAGAGGTCAATGCTGCGAATAAGAACAGTACCAGGAATGCGATGAAGAAGAGCATCCCGAAAGGTAGCTGACTGAACACAGTAGGCAGCACATTGAACAGCAATACAGGACCGGCACCCGGTTCTAAATCAAAGGCAAAGACTGCAGGGAAAATTGCAAGACCGGCTAACAACACGATGAAGATATTCATCGCAACAATTGAAATGGCCGAACGGGGCAGACTCTGCGTTTTCGGGAGGTAGGAACTGTACGTCACCATGACCGATACCCCGACACTTAATGTGAAGAACGATTGTCCCATTGCTTCCAAGATCGTCTGAGACGTCACTTTAGAAAAATCCGGCTGAAGCAGGAATGTGATTCCTTCACCTGCCCCTTCCAGTGTTACCGCGCGGATCACAAGCAGAATGAATAGGATGAATAACGCCGGCATCATGATTTTACTTGCCAGCTCAATCCCTTTTTCAATCCCTTTGGCCACGACAATGATGGTCATCAAGATGAAAAGAAATTGGACAAATACACTGGTTAATGGATTTGAAATCGTCGTCCCGAATACTTGGGCATACTGATCTGAAGTAAGTCCGTTTAATTGTCCAGTGACAGCTTTGAATAAATAAACGACGATCCAACCACCGATCACACTGTAGAACGAAAGCAGGATGAAGGAGGTGATCATCCCAAGAATCCCTACCCAGTGCCATTTAGTCCCGGGAGCGATCTTACGATACGAATCCACGGCATTGCTCCCGGATGTTCGTCCGATTGAGAATTCTGCCAATAGTAATGGAAGACCGAGTAGTAAAGTAAATAGAATAAAGATCAGGAAGAATGCTCCGCCTCCATTTTCACCGGCGATATAAGGGAATTTCCATATGGCCCCCAATCCGATGGCAGACCCGGCTGCCGCTAAGATAAAGCCGATTTTCGATGACCATTGTTCACGCTGACTCATTCTCATTCTCCTTTCTGTTTTTTGTGTGGGAGGGGATTTTTGACCAAATAAAAAAATCGCCCCTACGTATCGTAGGGACGATTTGGATATCGCGGTACCACCCTAGTTATGAGAAGTATCTTCTCATCACTCTTCACACATAACGGCCTTGACCGTCTTTTGATCTCGTCAAAAGAAGCTCCGGAATCGAAATTCGCTTAATCTTTGTACCGGTTCACACCAACCACCGGCTCTCTTTAACAGGGAAATGTCTGCTACTTGTTTCCTTCAAAGCTTTTCAATATTAGGTTATACAATTTTTATCATGAATCAAAACGACTTGTCAATCTATTTCGGGAAAAGGTGTGAGAATTGTCTGGAATTGATGGTGGTTTTTGGTTTGGTACGAATGGGTGGGAGGTGGCTGCCAGGCACCGAATGGTGAATTGGTACCTGGCACCAAACACCGGAAGCGTACCAGGCATCAAATGTACAATTTGTACCTGGTACACATGCCCTTGGCAAGCGTCCATCCATTGAGTTCATCTTTCCACTGAAGTAAAATGAAAGAAAAATAGGTGAAAAGGTGTTTTGCATGAAATCATATATTATCGTTGGTGCCGGCATTCTGGGAGCTTCAACTGCGTATCATCTTGCGAAGGCAGGAGCGGATGTCATCGTTGTAGACGGCAGGGATCCCGGACAGGCAACCGATGCGGCAGCAGGGATCGTCTGTCCGTGGCTGTCACAGCGGAGGAATAAAGTGTGGTATCGTCTTGCCAAAGGCGGAGCCAAATATTATCCGAGCATCATAGAACAGCTGGAAGCTGATGGAGAAACAGACACAGGCTATAAACGCGTAGGAGCCATCAGTCTACATACCGATGAACAGAAATTGCATAAGATGGTGGAAAGAGCGGAGAAGCGAAGGGAGGACGCGCCGGAAATCGGTGAGCTTAACCTTCTGACCGCAGAAGAAACAAGGCAGCGTTTTCCACTGCTTTCTGAGGAGTATCAGTCTGTTCATGTCAGCGGGGCAGCCAGGGTGGATGGTAGAGCGATGAGGAATGCCCTTTTAAATGGGGCTGAAAAGCACGGGGCAACACTGCGACAAGGAGAGGCCACGTTGTTAAACGAAGACAATCGGAACATTGGTGTCAAAATAGGAGACGAAGTACTTCGGGCGGACGGAGTCATCGTGACGGCCGGGGCCTGGGCGAAGGAACTCTTTCTACCCCTTGGAATCAACTTTCTCGTATCCTCCCAAAAAGCGCAGATTCTCCATCTGCAAGCAGGGGGGCAGGAGACCGATGGATGGCCGGTCGTCATGCCACCCAATGATCAATACCTCCTTGCCTTTCCTGAAGGAAGAGTCGTGGCCGGGGCCACTCACGAAAATGATGTCGGTTTTGATCAGCGGGTAACAGCTGGGGGATTGCACGAAATTCTTCACAAAGCAATGGACGTTGCACCGGGAATTGGTGACAGTGCAGTCCTTGAAATGAGAGTGGGATTTCGTCCGTTCACACCTGGTTTCCTTCCCGTTTTTGGTGTCATGCCGGGATTGAATGATGTCTGGGTGGCCAATGGACTTGGCGCATCGGGCTTAACGGTGGGTCCATATCTTGGTTCGGAGCTTGCGAAACTGGTTCTCGGTGAACCTACAGAACTTGATCCAGCTGATTATGATGTAGCAGGGGCCGTAGAGTAAAAGAAGAAAAAACCACTCCCCCTATCTTCTATAGGGAATGACCCTTATAATAGAGGGAGCGAAATTTAGTTTAGGAAGAAAAGGTGTTTACGATATGAGTTTATTGACAGTCAAAAACTTAACACACGGTTTCGGTGACCGTGCGATTTTTAACGATGTATCTTTCCGATTGTTGAAGGGTGAACATATCGGCTTGATCGGTGCCAACGGAGAAGGAAAGTCTACATTTATGAATATCATTACAGGGAAGCTTGAACCTGATGAAGGGAAAGTGGAATGGGCGAAAAGGATCCGTATCGGCTACCTGGACCAGCATGCTCAGTTGAAGCAGGGGATGACGATCCGGGACGTATTGAAAACGGCCTTCCAATACCTGTTTGATATGGAAACTGAAATGAACGAGCTCTTTGCCAAGATGGGGGAAGCCTCTCCGGAAGAACTGGAAGAATTGCTGGAGGAAACCGGTACCCTTCAGGATGCGTTGACGAATAATGATTTCTATATCATTGATGCCAAGGTGGAAGAAATCGGCCGTGGCCTTGGGTTGGATGATATCGGATTGGATAAAGATGTCCACGATTTAAGCGGGGGGCAGCGGACGAAAGTATTGCTGGCCAAGCTATTACTCGAAAAGCCGGACATCCTGTTACTCGATGAGCCTACCAACTATCTCGATGAGCAGCATATCAATTGGTTGAGACGCTATCTGCAGGAATATGAAAATGCATTTATCCTGATCTCTCATGATATCCCGTTCTTAAATAGTGTCATCAACCTGATCTATCATATGGAAAACCAAGAGCTGAATCGCTATGCCGGGGATTACCATGAGTTCAAGCGGGTCCATGAAATGAAGAAACAGCAGCTGGAGTCTGCATTCAAGAGGCAACAGCAGGAAATATCAGAGCTGAAGGACTTCGTGGCCCGCAATAAAGCACGGGTATCCACCCGGAACATGGCCATGTCACGTCAGAAGAAGCTCGATAAGATGGATATGATCGAGCTTGCTGCAGAGAAGCCGAAACCGGAATTCAACTTTAAACAAGCAAGAACCGCCGGCCGGGTCATCTTTGAGACGAAGGATCTTGTGATCGGGTATGATGAGCCGTTATCAAAGCCACTCAACCTCAAGATGGAACGTGGTCAGAAGATTGCTCTATCAGGAGCCAATGGAATCGGGAAGACGACATTACTGAGAAGTATCCTTGGCGAAATCAAGCCGATCTCCGGTTCAGTGGAGCTTGGGGATTATCTTCATATCGGATATTTCGAACAGGAAATCAAATCAAAGAACAATAACACGTGCATCGAAGAGGTGTGGAATGAATTTCCTTCCATGAATCAGGCAGAAGTGCGTGCAGCCCTTGCCAAATGCGGTCTGACGACAAAGCATATCGAAAGTAAGGTGGAAGTGCTGAGCGGTGGGGAAAAAGCGAAGGTACGCCTATGCAAGCTTATGAACAAAGAATCGAATGTACTTGTATTTGATGAACCGACAAACCACTTGGATGTCGAGGCCAAAGAAGAGTTGAAGCGTGCCTTGAAAGAATACAAAGGTACGGTGCTCTTAATCAGCCATGAACCTGAATTCTATCAGGACGTAGCGACAGAAGTATGGAACTGTGAAGATTGGACAACGAAATTGTTTTAATGAAAAAGCCGAATCCCTCAAATAACTAAACCGTTCCATTTTGAGGTGCTTTTCATAATTGGTATATAAAAAAGTAGAACTCGCCGAAGTGAATTTTGGCGAGTTTCTTTGTTAGGAATACAAAAAACTGTTCATTAAGATCTCTTGCCCTACCAGCGAGAGTAAAATAAGCGGAGATTTTCCGGCTACGTTCAGAATGGAACTTGTTTTGGGGGTGAATAAGCGGAGATTTTCCGCTTATGAACAGAAAAATCACCCATATTTGTATGTTTTGAGCAAATAGACGGAATCTTTCCGTCTATTTCAGCTTTTATATAGATTCATAACTACTTAAGCGGAATCTTTCCGTCTATTTACCAGCCCTGGAGCTTAACCTGATCTCCTAACCGATAAGTGAAGTTTTGCCCACCTAGTCATGTGTCTATTAATAAAAATACACCTGACTGGATTCGGATTATTTACATTACAGCTATTCTTCCAATACGGATTCCAAAGAAGAATACCCATTTTCTTCTAATCGGAGATCATCGAAGCTATGCTTCATATGTAGGTCGATCAGTTCCAAGAGTGTCTGCTGATCCTTGTTTTCAATGGCCTTCACCATTTCCTCATGTTCACGGAATCGGACATTTTCCCCTGGCTCTACATGATAGAAAACATCAAATAAAAACAAATACACATTGGATTGGGTAAGCATTTCATCCATGTAGCGAATCAGGAATTTATTCCCGCTTATTTCTGCAAGGAACAAATGAAATTGCTTATTAAGCTCGACATATTTCAACAGATCCTTTTGTCTATACGTTTCCTGTTCTTCTTCAAGAAACATATAAAGCTTAGATATATCTGATTTTCTAACTTTAGGCAGGCCGTACTTTACGGTTAGAAATTCGATTTCTTTCCTTAATTCAAAAAAAGAAATGATTTCTTCCCTGGTAGGATGGACGACGAATGCGCCACGGTTCGGAATGATCTGAACCAGTCCTTCTGCTTCCAGCCGTTTCAATGCATGTCGGATAGGGGTCCTGCTTACAGCCATCTTCTGAGAGATGATTTGCTCGACCAGCTGAGTACCGGGTGCGATTTTCCTCGCCAATAAGGCGTCCTTTAGATGGCTATATACTTTTCGTTCTGTGGTCTGTCTTTTCTTCACGGTCATCATCCATTCAATCGAATATTTCCTTTTCTATCATATATGAAAAAGAGGCCAATCCAAAATCAGGTGCCTTCTATACAGAAGACACCTGACTTACGAACCAGCCTTTTAAGCGAATGATTTAAAATTATTGCCCCAGATTTCGTTCATGCTGTGTACCGTAATGAATGCTTTCTCATCAGTACATTGAATATATGATTTTAACTTGGAGAAGTCCTTGCGGCCGACAATGGTCGTGATGACTTCTTTCCGGTCATCGGAAAAGGCGCCTTTGGCTGAATGCACCGTAGCTCCTCTTTCAAGGTCTCCAACAATATATTCTTTGATTTCTTCGCTGTATTCGCTGATGATGACTACTTCTTTGTTTTCGTTGAAGAATTGAAGGGTGCGGTCAATCATCATCCCTTTCAACAGCAAGCCGAAGAATGCATATAATCCGACCTGAAGGCCAAAGAACCACGCAGATGCAACAACAATGAGAACATCTGAAGCAAGAACGGCACGTCCCAGTTCAAGTCCGGTAAATTTGTGGATGATTTTCGCCAGGACCCCTGTACCTCCGGCGGAAGCACCCTGATTAAATATCATGGCGACTCCGATAGCCCCAATCAGCGTCCCGATGACAATTTGAATCAGGACATCATGTCCGATTGGATTCTGAAGAGGATGGAACACCTCTAATCCCCACACCATCCCGCTGAGGGAAAGACTCGCGAAAACAGATTTCAGGCCGAAACTTGGACCAATCAATATCAGCCCAAGAATGAATAACAACATATCCAGTGTAAACATGATGACGCCGACAGGCAGGTCCATAAATTGAGCAAGCACGATGCCTGCTCCGCTCGTCCCGCCTGTGCCTACTTTATTGGGTGAAAGGAAAAAATGTATATTCAATGCGATTAAAAACGCACCAAGCACTATGTTTAATAAAGAGTGAACTTGTTTCATTATGGAGCACGCTCCTTTTGAGTAACGGTAGTTTGAAAAACAATCAACCCGATTATAAAGAGTGTATAACCCCCTGTAAATGATAAATTCTTATGAAAGCATTTACGTATAAAAGTTTTTATAATGCATGTTTTCTGACATTTTCGCTGCCGAAAATAGGGGAGAAAAATTGGTTGACTTTTTTACCTAAGGTGATTAATATTTAAACAGGTTAAATATTAAATGAATGAACAGAAATGGAGGGTGAACTTGGACCCGGAACAAATCCAGCAATCTTATATAGATCGTTTGTTTACAGCATTTCACTTAGCGAATCGTCATATTCAGCAGGAAATGTCACTTGCATTGAAAGATATGAAATTAACAGGTCCTCAGTTTTTCATCCTTTATCTCTTGTCGACTTCAGAAGATATGAAATCGACGGAACTGGCTGAGAAGTTAGATGTAAAGCCAAGTGCAATCACCGTCATGATCGATCGACTGCTGAAGAATGATTTGGTCCTGAGACAAAGGGATGAAAGGGACCGCAGGATTGTAAAGCTGCAGCTCACTTCACTCGGTCGAGAGATTTTCGAGAAAGCGAAAAGGAAGAGAAGAGAGATATTCTCCCGTTACCTTGCTTATCTCGATGAAGAGGATATCGATCAGCTTGTCACGATTTACGAAAAGCTGGCCACAGTAATCGAGAACAATACAGAAGAATAAGGAGAGAACACATATGTCAGTACAACCAGGAATCAACAGGCGTTTAGTCCTGACCGGTTTGATCATCGGAATGTTCTTCAGTGCCCTTGAACAAACGGTAGTCGGGACGGCGATGCCGACGATCATCGCCGAACTGAACGGCTTTTCCATCTTTGCGTGGGTAACCACGGCTTACTTAATCACATCCACTACAGTCACACCGATCGTTGGAAAATTATCGGATTTATACGGACGAAGATTATTATATTTAATCGGGGTCATCATCTTTATCATCGGGTCAGGCTTATGCGCCACGGCCACTTCCATGGAGCAACTTGTGTTATACCGTGGTCTTCAAGGAATTGGTGGAGGGATGATCATGCCATTATCCCAGACGATCATCGGAGATATCTTCACGGCTGAACAACGTGCGAAATGGCAGGGAGTATTCGGGGCTCTATTCGGACTGAGCTCTGTCATCGGTCCATTCATCGGAGGCTTCATCGTCGATACGATCAGCTGGCACTGGATTTTCTTGATTAACGTACCATTTGGCTTATTATCAGCCCTACTATTATTCGTCGGCCTGAAATATGAGAATGTCGGTCGCCCGACGGATAAGGTAAGCATTGACTACCTCGGAATTATTACCTTGATTCCTGCACTTGTCCTCTTATTGATTGGACTGAACTTCGGCGGGGATAAATTTGAGTGGGTTTCAGGAACGAGCTTCCTGCTATTCGGAGGATCCATCGTATTACTTTTAGTCTTTGGTTTCATTGAAAAGAAAGCGAAAGAACCGATCCTTGATTTAAGCCTGTTTAAAAATCGGGTATTTGCCACAACGAATGCCTTAGGTTTCCTTCTCGGGTTAGGAATGTTCGGAGCGATCATGTTCGTGCCGATGTTCATGCAGGGTATTCTCGGTGTGACACCGACTCAAGCGGGGTCTACCATGACGCCAATGATGATCTCACTAATTGTGGCCAGTATCATCGGAGGTAGATTATTATTAAGGCTAAAATACCGTACCGTGCTGACGGCCGGTATGCTGATCACAGTAGTCGGATTCTTCTTAATGAGTACGATGGGTCCTGCTTCCAAAGAATATACGGCGTATATGTATATGATTGTCATGGGATTCGGAATGGGTCTTGTCATGCCGACACTTATGATCGCGGTTCAGAACGAGTTCCCTAAATCCCGACTCGGGGCGGTCACTTCATCTGCAACCTTCTTCCGTTCCATCGGGGGAACGATCGGGATCACCGTTCTGAATGCTGTCATGAATCAATCTCTTCAGGAAAATATGAAGGATGTGGCAGAACAGGCGAAAAATCCTGCTGCAGGTCAAATTCTGAGCGGACTAAGCGAAAAAACGGACGCCTTGTTCGGACTGCTCGTGACACCAGGCTTGTTGGAAGTGCCGAAAGAAATCGGAAGCATTGTTATTTCTTCGATTGAAATGGCATGGTCCGATGCGTTCACAACCGTCTTCCTGACCGGATTGATCTTCATTGCCATCGGTGTTGGAGTGGCATTGTCGGTTGGAAATGGAAAAATTAAGCGTGATAAAGAGTTACAGGAAGAAGCGGAAAGGGAAGAAACGGTCCTTAAACCAGCTACTGAATAATATGAAAAAGCCTGCTTTGGATGATTTCGAAGCAGGCTTTTTGTTATTGCCTCATGGGTTTCGATTGGGGTGGATTTCAATTTTATCATCGAAAATTAAAATATATCAGCGAATTCTCGATATCAGCAGTTCCCCCAAATAAATACCCAAGCCAATCTCCCTCTTCTTCAATTATTAAATTTTCTGAAAATATATTGACAATTTTCAGCATTCACGTTATCTTTTGAGTAGTTAAATATAACACATATTTTTATAAACGAATAAATAACGTTATATAAATATATTTTTATATCATGACAGGGAGGCAAATACATTGATTTTGCATGAGATAGAAACGGCAAGTCGATCGCAAATGGAACGCCTTCAACTAGAGAGACTTCAACAAGTTGCTTCAGTCGTGTATGAACGGGTTCCTTTTTACCGGGAGCAATTTGAGAGAAGGGGTATCAAGCCCGAGGATATAAAGTCTTTGTCAGACTTAAAAATGTTACCGCTTACAATAAAGAAAGACCTTCGTGATCATTATCCGTTCGGACTGTTTGCGGTAAAGCGTGAGGAAATGGTAAGGGTACATGCTTCTAGCGGTACGAGCGGAAAGCCTACAGTCGTAGGCTATACCCAGAATGATATTGATATGTGGGGCGGAATCGTCGCCCGCGCCATCGCAATGGCTGGCGGTAAACCGGGGGATGTTCTGCATAATGCATATGGATATGGACTTTTTACCGGTGGACTGGGCCTGCATTATGGAAGTGAGAAGCTCGGGATGATCACGGTACCGGTGTCAGGGGGGAATATGTCAAGACAGATTACATTGTTGGAAGATTTTCAACCGACAGTCATATGCGGGACACCGTCTTACGTTCTGAATTTAGCCGAATCCATGGAGGCACAAGGAAAGGATCCCGCTTCCCTGTCCATTCATTATGGAATATTCGGCGCCGAGCCATGGTCGGATGCAATGAGGAAGACCCTTGAGAAGAAGATGGGTATTAAAGCATGCGACATCTACGGCTTAAGTGAGGTCATCGGACCCGGTGTTGCCATGGAATGTCATGAGGCAAGGAACGGCCTTCATATTGCAGAGGACCATTTTCTTGTCGAAGTCATAAATCCAGATACGCTTGAGCCTCTGCCGGAAGGGGAGGTCGGTGAGCTTGTGTTTACGAGCTTAACGAAGGAAGCCTTCCCGATCATCCGCTACAGAACCGGGGATATTGCGTCGATCCAGCATGGAACCTGTTCTTGTGGACGGACAACCGTGAAGATGTCCCGGGTGAAAGGAAGAGTCGATGACATGCTCATCATCAGGGGTGTGAACGTGTTTCCATCTGAAATGGAGCACTTTCTGCTTCAAGTACATGAGTTGGCGCCGCATTATCAGGTTCATCTAAAGAAAAAAGGGGCTCTTGATACAGTTGAACTTCAGGTGGAGGTCACGGATGAATGCTTCAAAGGGGTGTCTCAAGATTTAATGCATGAAGGAATCAAGGAGTTGGAATCCAGGGTGAAGAGCCTGATGAAAGATCGCTGCTACGTTTCCATGGATGTGAAGATCCGGGGTCCGAGAGAAATTCCGCGATCGGAAGGAAAGGCCATCCGGATTGTAGATCTTAGAGGAGAAGCCATGCTTCAATAATTTTTTTTGAGAAAAATAGTTATCACAAAATTCACGAGCATCGTGATAACCGTGTGATAAAAGGAGGGCTACGATGAGTGACGTACTATCAAATCAACCTTTGACGGAAGAAGAACGTATGGCTCATTTTATGAAAAAAATCGAAAACAACGAAAAGATCGAAGCTGATGACTGGATGCCGGATGAATACCGGAATGCACTGATCAAATTGATTTCCATGCACGGAATCAGTGAAATCATGGGGGCACTGCCCGAGAAGGAATGGGTCCCGAAAGCGCCGACCCTCAGACGAAAGCTTGGGATCATGGCCAAGGTTCAGGACGAGATGGGTCACGGGCAGCTTCTGCTTCGAGTGGCGGAAGATCTGATGAAGCCTTATGGGAAAACAAGAGAGCATATCATGAGAGATTTGTTTTCGGGAGATTTAAAGTTTCATAACGTGTTTCATATGGAAGCACCTACCTGGGGAGACGCTGGATTAATCGGCTGGCTTGTGGACGGGGCAGCAATCATCACCCAAACGAATATGCTCCATGCATCCTATGGTCCGTATGCCCGTGCGCTAAAGCGGATCTGCGCGGAGGAAGTGTTCCACGCCCAGCACGGTGAGGCGATCATCATGGCCCTCGCAGAAGGTACTCCTGAACAGAAGGCGCTGGTCCAGGATGCGGTGGACCGCTGGTGGGAATCGCTTCTTATGTTCTTTGGACCGGGAGATGCGAAGACAACCGGATCTTCCAAACAGGACATCACGATTAAGTACAACATCCGGACGAAAACGAATGAACAGCTGCGTCAGGACTTTTTCACGAAATATGTACCGAGGATCCTGTCGCTTGGGCTGACCCTTCCGGATGAAACGATGTACTTCGATGAAGAAAAAGACTTATGGATCTATAAGCAGCCCGACTGGAGCCGCTTTAAGGAAATCATCCGAAATAATGGACCGAAATCGAAGGAACGCCTTCGTTTGAGGGAGTTATCCTACGACAACAATGCATGGGTGCGGGAAGCATTAAGCCCTGGTGACCAAGTAAGTTAGAAGGGAATGAGACAGGATGTCAGATAAGGGGCAGAATTTTTATCAGGAGTTTGAAGTGTTTAGTAAAAGGACGGACGGGGCACAGATGCAGCATCAATTCAGTCTGCTTGCGCCCAATCATGAACTTGCCATGGTCATGGCCCAGGAGAATTTCATGAGAAGGGAGCCTGTTTCGGATATATGGGTCGTGAAGAGGTCGGATGTGCGGATGATGACACCCGGAGAAAGAGAGAGTGTCTCGCGACTTGATAATAAAGACTACCGGAACGCCAAGGGCTACGGTTATTTGAAAAAGAAGTGGAGACAGTACGAACAGGAAATGCTTGATGAGAAGGAAATCATGTCATGGGGAGAGTTGGTGAAGAAGAAATGAATGTGAAGAGTCCGAATGACATCCCGAATGCAGATTATAAGGAAGCCCTTTTGAGCCTCCTATATCAACTGGCGGATGACGATTTCATCCTCGCTTACCGAGGTTCTGAATGGCTGGGCCTCGCTCCCCATATCGAGGAGGATGTTGCGTTTTCGTCTATCAACCAAGACACGATGGGCCATGCGACGATGTTTTATCAGCTCCTTGAAGAGTTGGGAGAAGGAGATCAAGACCATCTCGCACATGGCCGTAAAGCAGGTGAAAGAAGAAATGCGATCCTGCTAGAAGAAGTGAACGGACCAGGAAACTATATGGAGGAACCCCGTTACGATTGGGCTTTCGCCGTTGTTAGACATTATTTCTACAGCGTGGCGAAAAAGGTGAGGATTGACGCATTAAAGAATTCCTCCTATGAACCACTTGCCGAAATGGCCATCAAGATCAACACGGAATTATATTATCACCTCATCCACTGGAAAACCTGGTTCATCCAATTATTGAATTCAGGCGGAGAAGCAAGAGAGCGGATGAATAAGGCGATTGAACGCGTGCTGGATGAATTCCAAGGAGTGCTCACTTTAGGTCCGGAGGGGAAAGAAATGTCCCTTATGGCTCTGATCGAAGGAGAAGAAATCTTGACGAAACGGTGGGAACTGGCCCTCGAGCCGGTCTTTAGATCCACTCAACTATCCTTTCCCCCGAACATAAGCATGAAAAAGGGAAATGGACGTTTAGGTGAGCATACTCCTGAATTAGATGCAGCGTTATCGACATTAAGCGAAGTCTATCAAACCAATCCCGCAGCAATCTGGTAAAGGATGAGGAGAAATGACGGCAACCGTATTAGATGTTCTTCAAACAGTGAAAGATCCTGAAATTGATTCCATCAGCATTGTGGACCTTGGTATGGTCAATCGGATTCATCTTGAGGACGATACCCTTGTCATCGAACTGCTTCCCACATTTGTAGGGTGTCCTGCACTGGACATCATCAAAGGGAATGTGGTGAAGGCATGCAGGGAGGAACTGGACATTCAATCCGTACAGGTGGAGTTCGTCTATTCTCCGCCATGGACATCGGATCGTCTGACCGTGAATGGACGGGAGCGGCTGAAGGAATTTGGCATCGCGCCTCCTCCTGAACATTTCACAGGGGAAGAAGATTGGCAGATTCACTGCCCGTACTGTGACTCCCCTTATACCTCCATGGAGAACCTGTTCGGACCGACCGCCTGCAGAAGCATCCTCTACTGCAAAGAGTGTCGGAACCCATTCGAAGCCATGAAACCAATATCCACGATGATGTAAAACCTATTAAACTATTGAAAATTAAAGGAGAGATTCCATTATGGTAAAACTGATTGCATTATACAAGCACCCTGAAAACAAAGAAAAATTCGATGAGCACTACTTTAACACCCACGGTCCAATCACGGCGAAGATCCCTGGACTTAAAAAGATGGATGTTACTCGCATCGTCGGTTCACCTATGGGCGGGGAGGGCAAATATTACTTAATGTGTGAAATGTACTACGAAAGCCATGAAGCACTGAAGGCAGCCATGAAATCCGATGAAGGAAAAGCTTCCGGGAAGGACCTTATGGGCTTCGCCGCAGATCTCGTCACCCTAATGATCGGCGAAGAAGTGAATGAGTAAAGAGTATGAATATATCGTGGTGAGCGAGAGGGACGGACTTGGCTTCATTGAATTGAACAGACCGAAAGTCCTGAACGCCATCAATCGTCCCATGGTATCTGAGATCGTCCATGCTTTCGAGGCATTTGACCGGAACGAACGTGTAAAAGTGATGGTGTTATCGGGTAAAGGAAGAGCGTTTGCTGCAGGGGCAGATATTGATGAAATGGCAGAGGACGGCGCAATCGATCTGGAGCTACTGAATCAATTCACCGAATGGGACCGCCTTGCCTGGATCAAGAAACCGATCATCGGAGCGGTTCAAGGATTTGCCTTGGGCGGAGGATTCGAGCTTGCCCTTTGCTGCGATCTTCTCTTTGCCGCTGAGGATGCGGGTTTCGGGTTTCCTGAAGTGAATCTCGGCGTCATGCCGGGCGCAGGTGGAACCCAGAGACTGACGAAGCTGATTGGAAAGTCCCGTGCCATGGAATGGCTGTTGTCAGGAGACATGTTCACAGCGACTCAAGCACTCCAGTGGGGAGTCATCAACAGAACGATCCCGAAAGAATTATTAATGGAAGAAACCGAGAAATTTGCGAGGAAATTAGCTGCAAAGCCACCGCTTTCCCTTCGCCTGATCAAGGAGTCCGTTCATAAAGCCGTTGATTCCTCAATCTATGAAGGAATGCAGTATGAGCGTAAGAATTTTTATCTTCTTTTTGCCTCTGAAGATCAGAAAGAAGGCATGAAGGCTTTCGTGGAAAAACGCAAACCTGATTTCAAAGGAAAATAAGGAGGCTGCAGCATGTTCGAAACGATTAAGTATGAAGTGGAAAATAACGTAGCCTGGATCACCTTGAACCGACCGGATAAGTTGAACGCATTTATCCGTCAACTGAATCTGGAAATTCAAAAGGCGGTCAAAGAGTCTTCGCGAAATGAAGAAGTGAGGGCGATCGTCATCACAGGGGAAGGCAGGGCCTTTTGTTCGGGGCAGGATCTGAGTGAAGTGGATGAAAGTATGGATCACGGTGAAGTACTCCGGAATAACTACGGACCGATGGTGAAGGAAATTGAGCAATGCGAGAAGCCGGTGATTGCCGCGGTCAATGGTGTGGCGGCAGGAGCTGGATTCAGCCTGGCACTGGCTTGTGATTTCAGGCTCGTGTCAGAGAAAGCAAGTTTTGTGCAGGCATTTGTACATGTCGGATTAGTCCCTGATTCAGGGAATCTGTATTACTTATCTCAAATTGTTGGATACGCGAAGGCATTGGAGTTGGCCGTATTTGGAGAGAAAATCAAAGCGGATGAGGCAGAAAGGCTGGGCCTTGTCACGAAAATCATCACAGTTGATGAATGGCAGGAAGAGACAGCTGCCTTTGCCGAAAGGATCGCCTCCATGCCAACGAAGGCAATCGGTTTGATGAAGCGGTTATTGAAGGGCAGTGGAGATCTATCCTTCAACGAATACTTAGAAAAAGAAGCCTGTGCCCAGCGGATCGCTGGCAAGACACAGGATCATCTCGAAGGTGTGACAGCCTTTTTGGAAAAAAGAAAGCCAGCCTTTCACGGAAAATAATTCAATCAAAAAGGAGATGGAGTTATGTCTACAGTAAAAGAGCAAAGCTTTGAAGTCCTTGAAATGAAAAGAGAGCATTATTCATTGGTGATCAACGGTCAACGTATGGAAAGTACGACGGGAGAAACGTTCACGACGTACAACCCGGCAACAGGTGAAGCCATCGCCACCGTTTCACTTGCATCAGTTGAAGATGCTGAAAAAGCGGTTGAAGCAGCCAGAAACGCATTTGATTACGGTAAATGGAAGAAGTTCCCGATCAATAAACGTTCACGTGTGCTTAACAAAATTGCAGGCATTATGAGATCCCGTTTCAATGAGCTTGTTTCCCTTGAAATCATGGACAGTGGGAAATCGCTATCCGCGGCACAAGGCCAAGTGATGCAGGCAATCGAAGACTTCGAATTTTATGCAGGAGCGATCGTGGGTCACCGTGGGACCGTCAATAACGTACCGGGTCAATTTACGAACGTTGCAGAGAAAGAACCCGTCGGAGTTTGTGCCCAGATCATCCCTTGGAATTATCCGTTGATGATGGCGGCGTGGAAGATTGCACCTGCAATTGCAGCGGGCTGTTCGGTTGTCGTGAAACCAGCGACGCTTACACCTCTGACAGCCATCGTACTTGGGGAAATCTGCATTGAAGCGGGAGTGCCTGAAGGGATTGTCAACATCATCCCGGGTGCTGGTTCTTCAGTAGGTAATTACTTAGTGGAGCATGAAAAGGTGGATAAAGTGGCCTTCACTGGTTCCACTCCGATCGGTAAAAACATTATGGAAAAAGCGTCTCAAACATTAAAGAGAGTCACGCTTGAATTAGGAGGGAAATCTCCTAATATCGTCTTTGAAGACGCCGATGTGGATGCAGCCGTCGACGGTTCCCTGTTCGGAATCTTCTATAATACAGGTCAATCCTGTGAAGCCCGTTCCAGATTATATGTGCACGAAGATATTTACGATGAGTTCATGGAAAAATTCGTTGAAAAGACGAAGAAGCTGAAGCTGGCCGATCCCCATGACAAAGGCACTCACATCGGGGCCATCATCAACCAGGATCAGCTAGATACGATCGATGGATATGTTCAGTCTGCCAAAGAAGAAGGAGCGACAATCTTAGCTGGAGGAAGTCCTACCAAAGTGGAAGGGTTCGAAAATGGCTACTGGTATGAGCCAACCATCATCACAGGTGTGAATCATGATATGAAGGTTGTGAAAGAAGAGATCTTCGGACCGGTCGTGGTCGTGATGAAGTTCAAGGATGAAAAAGAAGCGATCAAACTGGCAAACGACAGCGAATATGGATTAGGTTCTGCCGTATGGACTCAAAACCATGGTCGTGCCACAAGAGTATCGAAAGCGATCCAGGCAGGAATCGTCATGGTGAACTGTCCGTTCTCTGCGTTCCCTGGTACTCCATTCGGTGGTTACAAGCAATCCGGATTCGGCCGTGAGCTTTGCGTGGAGACGCTGGACCTGTATACAGAAACAAAGAGTATCATTTCTTACTTCGGTAACCGCCCGTTAAATCCGTTTGGTGTATAAGAAGACATAATCAAGCAAGGGGTTGCCCAATCAGGGTCAACCCCTTATTGCGAGAAAGGGGAAACCAGACATGACACAGCATATCGTCGTCGTAGGCTCCGGTGTGATGGGAAGAGGGATTGCTTATGTAAGTGCCACAGGAGGCTTCCGCACCACACTGGTTGATATTAATCAAGAACAGTTGGAGCATGCCAGAAATGAAATCGGGCTCATTTTCCAAAAGGGAATCGAGCGAAACAAGCTCACTCAGCAGGAGTATGTAGAAGCAAAAGAGCGTATGAGTTATTCAACGAATCTGTCCATTGCCGTGAGGGATGCCGATGTGGTCATCGAAGCCGTTCCGGAAAAAACAGACATCAAGCGTGGCGTATTCGAAGTGCTCGATGCCCATGCCCCTGAATATTGTTATTTGGCGACCAATACCTCTACCATGAGTCCGACTGAGATCGGCTCCTTTACGAAGCGACCCGACAAAGTGATTGCGATGCACTTTTTCAATCCTGTACATAAGATGCCCCTCGTTGAAATCGTGAAGGGATTGGAAACAAGCGATGAAACGGCGGAGGTCATCAGTCAGGTAGCCCGCATGATGGGGAAAGAAACGGTGGTCATCAATGAGTTCCCTGGTTTTGTCACAAGCAGAATTTCTGCACTTGTCGGGAATGAAGCTTTTTATATGCTTCAGGAAGGTCTTGGCTCTCCTGAGGAAATTGATAAAGCGATCAAGCTCGGCCTGAATTATCCGATGGGACCCTTTGAATTGGGTGATTTAGTCGGATTGGACACACGCTTGAACAATCTCAAGTACCTTCACGAAAAGCTCGGGGAGAAGTATCGTCCTGCTCCATTATTAGAGAAATACGTAAAGGCCGGACGCCTGGGGAGAAAATCAGGCAAAGGGGTCTATGATTATTCAGAAGCGAAGGAAAAGGAGCATCAGTCATGAGAGAAGTGGTCATTGTCGATGCTGTCCGTACTCCGATCGGAAGATATAAAGGTGCGTTGAAAGAGGTCCGCCCTGATGATTTGGGAGCTCATGTCATAAAAGCCCTGGTGGAACGGAACCCTCTCGTTCATGTAGATACCATTGAAGAAGTGGTACTTGGAAACGCAAACGGTGCCGGGGAGGACAATCGGAATGTCGCCCGGATGTCGACTCTTCTGGCAGGACTTCCTGTTGAAGTCGGAGCAACCACCATCAACCGTCTATGCGGTTCTGGACTGGACGCTGTGAACTATGCAGCAAGGGCCATTTTAGCAGGAGAAGGGGAGGTCTTTATTGCCGGCGGTACCGAGAGCATGACCCGTGCCCCGTACGTCATGGCAAAACCTTCAAAGGATTTTCCAAGAGGAAATATGGAAATGTTCGATACGACGATCGGCTGGCGCTTCGTCAATTCCCGTCTGAAGGATAAATACGGGACCGATTCCATGCCGGAAACGGCTGAAAACGTGGCGAAGCAGTTCGGCATTTCACGTGAAGAGCAGGATCACTTTTCTTATTGGAGCCAAATGAAGGCGAAACGTGCCATGGATGAAGAACGTTTCAAAGAAGAGATTGTACCGGTAGAGTTAAAGGATAAGAGAGGCAATGTCTCTACCTTTATGATGGATGAACACCCAAGACCGGAAACCAACAGTGAAAAGCTGCAAAAACTAAAGCCTCTGTTCCAAGGGGGGACCGTGACGGCGGGGAATGCTTCCGGAGTCAATGACGGGGCATCTGCCCTTTTACTTATGAGCAGGGAGAAGGCCGAAGAATTAGGCGTCACCCCCCTTGCCCGCTATGTGACGTCTGCCACTGCGGGCCTTGAACCTTCTGTCATGGGACTGGGTCCGATTTATGCCACACAGAAGGTCCTGAAGCGTTCAGGCCTCGCCCTTGATCAAATTGGCTTAGTCGAGCTGAACGAAGCCTTCGCTGCCCAGTCCATTGCCTGCATCCGTGAACTTGGACTGAGTGAAGAAATCGTCAACGTCAATGGCGGTGCCATCGCATTCGGTCATCCACTCGGAGCCAGTGGAGCCCGTATCCTCACCACCCTCCTGTATGAAATGAAGAAGAGGAAGGTTCGCTACGGTCTGTCCACCATGTGTATAGGTGTCGGCCAGGGAATCGCTACCCTGGTGGAAAACATAGATTCGTAATTGCCCTGTCATTGCAGGGCTTTTTGTGATTAAGACGATTCTTTTTTAGAAAGGATAGACGTGAGGTGATAGAGATGGAATTTGAAATCATGACAGTCGAAAGTGAGATCCCTTGCCTTGTCGTCGCAGATGAGGATAACGGCCGATTTATGATCAGGAAAGCCGATACAAGCGGGGAAGTGTTCAATAGCCAGGAGGAGCTTGTGAATTGGATCGAGGCGAACTGGTCCAAGGAGAAGGTTGTGAACACATATGATTTTGTGAAAATGCTGGAGATGTTGAGGGTGTATCATTGAGGATCAGGCTCTATGGGAAGAGCCTGGTTTTTTATTTAACTACTCAAATTCAAGAATATTCATTTATTCCCCTTGAATATTTATGATATTATATTAACTAATCGTAAAATTAACGTTATAAAAAGAACGTGATAGAACAAAAGGAGAGGCAGCCATGAATACAAGATCAATGATCTTTACACTATATGGGGACTATATTCGGCATTACGGAAATAAAATCTGGATAGGCAGTTTGATTCGCCTGCTGAATGAATTTGGTCATAATGACCAGGCAGTCCGAGCCGCGATTTCACGGATGAATAAGCAGGGATGGGTCCAGGCGGAGAAACAGGGAAACAAAAGCTATTACTCCCTGACTGAACGTGGTGAGATCCGAATGGAAGAAGCGGCAAACAGGATTTTCAAGCTGAAGCCCGAGCAATGGGACGGTAAATGGAGGATTCTGATGTATTCGATTCCCGAAGAAATCAGGAGCATACGGGATGAGCTGAGAAAGGAACTCGTATGGAGCGGTTTCGGAACCCTGTCGACGAGTACATGGATTTCACCTAACAACCTGGAGAAGCAGGTGCAGTCCCTGATCGGCAAATATGATATTAAAGAATACGTCGATTTCTTCATAGCAGAGTATGAAGGTCCCAATGAAAATCAGCGGTTGATTGAAAAGAGCTGGGATCTGAACGAGATCAATGACCGCTATCAGGAATTCATCTCACACTACAGTCAACAATATATGATTGATAAGAGTAAAATCGGAAAAGGGCAAATGAGCGATGCCGAGTGCTTCGTGGAAAGAACGAAGCTCGTCCACGAATACCGGAAATTCCTCTTCGTCGATCCGGGTCTGCCGGAAGAGCTTCTTCCCGAAAAATGGATGGGAGCCCACGCAGCCAATCTATTCGCTGATTATTACAAAGAACTTGCAGAACCGGCATCCCGATTCTTCGAAAGTGTATTCGAAGACGGCAACGAACTGAAAAACAAAGACCGGAGCTATAATGTGATGACTCATCCGTTATTGCTGGATTGAATTCAGTTGCATTTTTAGACACAGTATTAAAAAGAGTGGCAAAACTACTGGCATTTGCAATCCCGTTTTGATTTTATAGGTTGATATAAGCTGGTCAATTAGAGTATCCAGGTTCAAGAGAGGGCGCACTTATCAGTTGGGAGATCAGGTTAAGTACCAGAGCTGATAAATAGCCGGAAGAATTCCGCTTAATTCATCATGATGATTAAAAAAGGATGAAATAGCCGGAAAGATTCCGCCTATTGACCCGTAAAATACAAAAATGGGTGATTTTTCTGTGCATAAGCGGAAAACCTCCGCCTATTTATCCCCAACACAAGTTCAATACTGGACTTAACCGGAAAATCTCCGCTTATTTACTTTTGCTGGTTCTAAGACATCTTAGTTAAAAAACTACGATGATCCATATCAAAAGTATTTAAATAAGGATTTTGTAATCCTATTAAAGAAACTCGCCAAATTTACTACGGCGAGTTTTCCTTTTTTATATACCATATTGATGCTACTTAAAAAATGCACCTCAGAACGAAATGATTTAGGTTGCATTCGGCAGTTGGTTTTTTGAGGGACGGACCTCTATTTCTTTAGAAAATAAGAGAGTCCTACCAGCAATCCTCCTGAAATAAGCGAAGCATACCAAGGAAAGATGAATGAAGGCCCAATGTCAGGCAGGAAGTAAGTACTGCAAATGATGCCCCCCATTGATATCATGCCCATTGTTCCTGCTTTGATGGAGTCTTTCATAGGGGTTTGCTTCTCCTTGAACAGAGACTTCTCAATAATAGAAAAAATAATCTTTACACCAATTAAACTTGAGCAGAATATAACAAAGGCCAGGGTGGAGAACGTGACTGGGTAAACTTCATTGCTTATTTCTTTAAACATTGGACCTATCAATAATAAAAGTCCACGAATCAACAAGAAGTATCCGAATAAATTCAGGGCTAACGAGGATATGAATGTAGCGATACTCCTCTTCTTTTCCAAGGGCAGCTGCTCAATAATATCGTCTGCGTAAGCCTTTGGATCTTCTCCTAAAATCATTCTCGCTGTTTTTCCTTCACGCTGTCCATCGATGATGTGATCCAGGATCTCCATCAATATTTCCTCGGTCTGCTGCTCTGATAATGTAAGTTGAAGACGCATATATATTAGAAAATCCGAATAATACTTTTCATTTTCTTCCGACAATCCTGTTCGTTTCTGATTATTTAATTCAATTAATTGCTTTGCTTCAGTCATTCTTGTTCCCCCTTTTTAATAAAGCTGTGACCGGTAATACGATTTGTTCCCATTCCTTTGATATATCAGAAAGTGCCGTATGTCCTTCTTCTGTTAAATAATAGTACTTTCTGTTGGGTCCGGATTCTGAGGGCTGCATTTCCCCACGTATCAAATTGTTTTTCTGGAGCCTTAATAATACTGGATAAATTGTCCCTTCACTTACATCTTGTAATCCTGAAGTCTGAAGCTTTTTTGAAAGTTCATATCCGTAGACCGGCTCTTTCTCAATTACAGATAGGACGCAACCATCTAATATACCCTTTAATAGCTGACTGCGAATTGACATATGAATCCCCTTTTTGTGTATATTGCATTACAAGGTACTGACTGATAGAAAAGCTACCTTGTTTTACAAAGTAGCTTATTTCAGGATATGTGTTAAGGGATAATTTGTCAACAGTGAATTCAAAATAGTGGAAATAACATTTAACCTTGTCGAACAATTCCAAAAAGTATAACATTAATTTAACGAAGGGGGATTTTCATGAATAACTTAACGGACATACTACATATAAAATATCCAATCATCCAGGGCGGCATGGGGAATATCAGTAATGCTCCGTTGACTGCGGCTATCTCTGAGGCGGGGGCATTGGGTACAATCGGTGTTGGAACGATGAGTATGGAAGAAGTAGAAGAAATCGTTATAGATACGAAAAAGAGAACCGGCCGGCCTTTCGCACTGAACATACCTGTTGCCATCACTCCTCACCTGAAGGATATGATCAGGCTCGTCGTGAAACACGGGATACCGGTCGTATCCTTATCCGCAGGAAACCCGGCTCCATTCATTCCTTATTTCCAGGAACACAACGTAAAGGTGATTTGCGTTGTTGCTTCGAAAAAGCAGGGGAAGAAAGCGGAAGATGCGGGAGCAGATGTGATTGTGGCGGAAGGATATGAAGCTGCCGGGATTAATTCAAATCTAGAAACGACAACATTGGCGCTCATTCCTCAACTCGTCGATACGGTGAAGATTCCAGTAGTGGCAGCAGGGGGGATCGGTGATGGCCGTGGACTGGCCTCTATGCTTGCCCTTGGTGCCAGTGGGGTGCAGATGGGGACACGTTTCATTGCGACACAGGAAGCTCCTTTTCATGAAAACTATAAATCTACCCTTGTGGATGCAAAGGACGATAGCACCGTCATCGTGGGACGTTCCGTCGGCAGGGTGAGACGGGTGATGAAGACGCCATACGCAGCAGGATTGCTTCAAAAAGAGCAGGAGGGTGTGGCTCTTGAAGACTTCAGTGTGATGACTTCTGAGGAATATCATCGTATCGGTGCGCTTGAAGGGAAGTTGGATCAGGGCTTTATAAACGGCGGGCAGGTGTCGGGACTTGTATCCGATATTCCAACGGTAGCAGAGCTACTGGAGAGAATGGTGAGCGATGCAAAAGGGATTTTTAGAGAGCTTTCAACTAATGCTATGCGATTTTAATAGATGGAGGTTTCCAAAGCGCTGCTCCTTGTTGGGAGAGCGCTTTTTTTGGTTGAGTTCACAAACCTGCACAAGTTCAACAATTTTCTTCACAAATCCTACGTTCATGTCAGAAAGCTATAGCACAAAACTATTAAATAAGTCGGAATCGCAAATTTTTGGCCTCTTCGTGATAGGTAAGACGATAAAATTTGCGACTCAAAGACCATTAGACAAAGCTAGTCAAAAGCTATGACGCCACACCAACATCCATTCCACGCCAAATTTTCCTCAACTTCCTCTAGATATTCCCCTCCGGACCGTCTATACTAGTATTAATTTTTAAATTTTCCGAATATTATTGACTATTTTGTGACAGGAGTGATACTATAACGTTGTATTTACGTTGAATGGTATTTTTATCATACCTGGATTTGCTAGTCTTGCAGACTACTGATCATATATCTCAGGAAGAGAAAAAGGGGGATTTCTGTGAAGAAGAAGAGTTTATTACTTGTTGTTATCTCTATGTTATTTGGAATGCTGATTCTATCAGGATGTGGTAGTGATAAGAGCTCCGGCGATGGAGATGGTGAGAAGCAATACGTGATCGGGGTAACCCAAATCGTGGAACACCCGTCTTTAGATGCTGCGTTTGAAGGTTTTAAGAAGGCTTTGTCTGAAAACGGTTTCAAAGAAGGTGAAAACGTTAAATACGATGTTCAAATCGCTCAAGGGGATCAAAGTAACTCACAAAGTATCGCAAAGAACTTTGTCGGGGACAGTGTAGACCTCATCTTTGCAAACTCAACCCCAAGTGCACAGACTGCACTGAATGCAACGAAAGATATTCCGATCGTTTTCACGTCTGTTACGGATCCGGTTGGGGCTGAACTGGTAAAGTCCTTTGATGAACCAGGTGAGAACATTACCGGGACGACGGATACTCATCCAGAAGCCATTTCAAAAACACTTCACTTTATTACGGATGAAATGAAAGCGAAGAAAATCGGGATTGTGTATAATTCCGGGGAACAAAATGCTGTTGTTCAAGTAGCTGAAGTGAATAAGCTTGCTAAAGAAGCAGGTGTAGAAGTGGCAGAGGCTACGGTTTCAACGTCAGCTGATGTCAAACAGGCGACGGAATCCCTTGTTGGAAGAGTCGATGCCATTTACATCCCTAAAGATAATACAGTCGTTTCAGCACTTGAATCCGTCATTACGGTGGCAAACGACAAAGATATTCCTCTTTTTGTCGGGGAACTCGATTCATTGAAAAAAGGTGCGATTGCAGCAAGTGGATTCAACTATGAAGATCTTGGTTACCAAACAGGGTTAATGGCAGTGAAGATTTTGAAGGGTGAGAAAAAACCTTCTGAAATCCCTGTACAGGCTCCGGAAAACTTTGAGCTGATGTTCAATAAAGCAGCAGCTGAAGAACAAGGTGTGGAAGTACAGGAAGCCTGGTCAGATCTTGGAAAGTTTATAGAAGAACAATAGGAAGGGATGATGATTCGTGCCAACAGCTATATTCGCATCCTTTGAATCTGGAATCATTTACGCTATTATGGCCCTCGGAGTCTACCTGTCCTTTCGGATCTTGGATTTTCCTGATTTAACAGTCGACGGCAGCTTCGTAACCGGAGCCGCTGTCGCTGCAACCATGATCGTCAGTGGCGTAAACCCCGTTATCGCAACTCTTACAGCGATAGTGATCGGATTTGTAGCAGGGTGTATAACAGGATTACTTCATACGTTTGGTAAGATCAATGCCTTATTATCAGGTATTTTAATGATGATTGCCCTCTATTCCATCAATCTCAGGATCATGGGGAGATCGAATGTCCCTTTGCTTAGTCAGGACACTGCGTTTACAGGAGTAGAAGGGTTTTGGTCCCCTCTTGGAATCGATGCTGCCCTAAACAAGTTATGGGTTGCCGTGGGTCTCGGGGAACCTGTTCCTGGGACATGGAGTATTTTATTCATCATGACGATCATCACGCTTGTTATCAAGTTTTTGACAGATGCATTCCTGAAAACGGAAATCGGATTGGCGCTTAGGGCGACTGGGGATAATCAGCGGATGATCCGCAGCTTCTCTGCCAATACCAATCTGATGATCATTCTTGGATTGGGAATTTCGAATGGGATGGTCGCATTATCCGGTGCTTTGATCGCTCAGTACAGCCGATTTGCAGATGTCGGAATGGGGATCGGGATGATCATCATCGGACTTGCTTCTGTCATCATCGGTGAGGCGTTATTCGGAACCAAGTCCATCGCCCGCACGACCTTAGCCGTCATAGGGGGAGCAATTATCTATCGATTAGTCGTATCCATGGCGCTCAGGGTGGATTTCCTCGAAACAGGGGATATGAAACTGATCACGGCGACCATCGTCATCCTTGCCCTTGTCATGCCTAAAGTGATGGAGCGTTACAAGGATAAGAAACGAAAGGCGGATCGAATGGCAGAACGGGTAACTAAAGCCACGATATCGGAGAGAAAGGGTGATGGCGGTGTTACAGTTAAATCGAATTCATAAGGTATTCAATGAAGGGACACCAGATGAAAAAATCGCCCTCGATGATATCCAGCTCTCTCTGAAGCCAGGGGATTTCGTCACAGTCATCGGCAGTAACGGTGCGGGGAAATCGACACTGATGAATATCGTTTCAGGTGTCCTGATGCCCGATATCGGGAATGTTTTGATTGATGATCACGATGTATCAAAGGTTTCTGAGTATAAACGGTCTAAGCTGATCGGTCGCGTATTCCAGGATCCCATGGCAGGCACGGCCCCTTCCATGACCATCGAAGAAAATCTGGCGATGGCGTATTCGCGGAATCGGACCCGAACCTTCAAAATGGGGGTCACCAAAAAGCGGAAGCTCTTCTTTAAGGAAGTACTTGAATCCCTCCACCTGGGACTTGAGAATCGCTTGAACGCCAAGGTGGGTTTGTTATCAGGTGGTGAGCGGCAGGCCCTCTCCCTTTTGATGGCGACCTTCACCGAGCCGTCGATCTTACTTCTGGATGAACATACGGCAGCGTTGGATCCAGCCAGGGCAGACCTGATTACGAACCTGACGAAGGAGATTGTCGAGAAATATAAGCTTACTACTTTGATGGTTACCCATAATATGCAGCAGGCACTGGATCTTGGGAACCGGCTTATCATGATGGATAAAGGACAGATCATATTGGAAGTGAATGAAGAAGAGAAGAAGCACCTCACCGTCGAGGGACTTCTCCACGAATTCCAGCGGATCCGCGGCAGTAAGTTGGCAAGTGACCGCGCGCTTCTTTCATAGTATCGGTAAAAAGAATAAACAACCTTCAGTAAAAAGCAACGGGACTTTGGTTCCGTTGCTTTTTTGCGTAAAAGGAGGGACGGACCTCCGCATTAGGTATCGTCCAGCTCCGGCGGCTAGCCCCTCGAGGTCATAAGTCAAACAGTCCAAAAAGGCAAAAAACGCCTTTCCGGCCTGTTCGCCTTATGCTTGTCGCCTCTGGGCGAGCCGCCTCCGCTTTAGGTATCATCCAGCTCCGGCGGCTAGCCCCTCGAGGTCATAAGCTAAATGAGCCACGAAGGCAAAGAGCGCCTTCATGGCTCATTCATCTTATGCTTGTCGGGGCTGAACGAGCCGCCTCCGCTTTAGGTATAGGTCCGTCCCTCTGCATAACTTATATTAATATAATATTTTAAATATTATAACAATTTATTGACTAGTTATAAAACAAAATGTTATTATATCGTTGAATTAACGTTATATAAAAATATATGATTCGTTGGTTTAAAGGGGGAAAGCGATGAAGTCTGGATTAGTAGTAGGACGTACCGCCGTTGTATCGGCAGAGGTAACCCCCGGCATGTATGCCCAGTTTGAAGGGAACGTGGTACACCCTGTATATTCAACGGTTTCAATGGTATATCACATGGAATGGGCATCCAGAAAGATTATTCTACCCTATTTGGAAGATCATGAAGAAGGGATGGGGGCAAAGGTGAGCGTGGAGCATATGGCTCCGGCGAAGTTGGGTTCCTCTCTTGATATTAAAGCGAACGTCATAAAATATGAACGCAATATCATCCTGACCGAAGTGACTGTCATAGATAAAGAGAATGGCAGAATCATTGGAAAAGGTGAAGTGAAACAAGTGGTGCTCCCAAAAGAGAAAATCAAAGAAAGAATAGAAGAAAACTAGTATTGATCCACTTTTTAATCAAGCAGTAGAAGGAGGAAGATCAGTGACAAATGTATCGACAAAAGTGAAAGCGGTTACAAAGAGAGAGTTTACAGGGGGAAATGACATGGATATGTTCCAAAAGATACAAAACCATGAACAGGTCGTATTCTGTAATGATGAAGAAACCGGCCTTAAAGCGATCATTGCCATACATAACACCACTCTGGGACCGGCGCTTGGCGGATGTCGGATGAGACCTTATGCATCAGTCGATGAAGCTCTTGAGGATGTCCTCCGCTTATCGAAAGGAATGACCTATAAATGTGCTGCAGCAGATGTGGACTTCGGCGGGGGGAAGGCGGTCATCATCGGCGATCCGGAAACAGACAGACATCCGGAGCTGTTCCGTGCCTTCGGTCAATTCGTCGAGTCCCTTAACGGACGTTTCTATACAGGAACCGACATGGGGACCACCCCTGAAGATTTTGTTTTCGCCCTGAAGGAAACAAATTGTATCGTTGGAGTCAATGAAGAGTACGGTGGAAGCGGAGATTCATCCATTCCGACTGCCATGGGAGTCATCTATGGCTTGCAAGCTACAAACCGGAACGTATGGGGTTCGAAAGATCTTCATGGGAAAAGCTACGCCATTCAAGGGTTGGGAAAAGTAGGTTTTAAAGTAGCTGAGCGCCTTTTGGAAGAGGGAGCAGACCTTTATGTAACGGATATCAGCCAAAGGTCCATCGATCAGCTGGTTGCGAAAGCGAAGAGCATGGGAGCTGCCCTCAAGGTCGTATCAGGTGAAGAAATCTACTCTGTCGATGCTGATGTCTTCGTTCCTTGTGCCATCGGTGGAATCATCAATGATCACACTGTAGATCAGCTGAAAGTGAAAGCAGTAGTGGGATCAGCCAATAACCAGCTATTGGATCTCTCCCATGGGATGAAGCTTCATGAAAAAGGGATCCTCTACGCTCCTGATTACATTGTAAATGCCGGAGGATTGATCCAGGTAGCTGATGAATTATACGAACCGAACAAAGAACGTGTACTGCAAAAGACAAGCGCCATCTACAACAGCCTTCAGAATATTTATCTGCAATCAGAGAATGAGCATATGACCACGGTGGAAGCCGCCAATCGGTTCTGCGAGGACCGGATCCACGCGCGTACGCGAAGGAACAGCTTCTTCTCTCATGCGAAACGGCCGAAGTGGTCGGTTAGAACATAACAATTTGCAAACTAACATGCTGGGAACGTTCACCATTTGGGACAACAAACAGTTAAAGTGGCACAACAAACTCTAAAAGGGGCACAAGTTACTCCACGGAATAATCAATTCATAATAATGCAATGCATTTTTCATTCTTAAAGAGCTCTGTTGGCATTACCTATACAACTTTACGTCTAAATTGCCACAGGAAAAGCTAAATTCCAGTTATTTTTCAATAAGAGTGTCACGCACCACCAATAAAGCACCACAAGAGGTGATGAAATGATCCAGGAATTTCAACTGGTCCAGGTCATGGATCGACAAGGACAACTCATTCAAAGCGAGTATGAAAAAGACATTTCAGAAGAATTGGCCAGAAATTTTTACCGGCATCTCACCAGGATCCGCATTTTTGATCGCAAAGCGGTAAGTCTCCAAAGGCAGGGACGCATCGGGACGTACGCGCCCTATGAAGGACAGGAGGCATCCCAGGTGGGGAGTGCACTAGCCCTTCAAGAGAAAGACTGGCTGTTCCCGTCCTACCGAGATCACGGGGCCACTTTGACGTTCGGTCATTCCCTGCTTCATATTCTTCTTTTCTGGAAAGGTCGAAATGAAGGATGCGTGCCTCCTGAAGGGAAGAACATCTTCACTCCTGGGATCCCGATTGCCACCCAGCTACCCCATGCGGTAGGGGCTGCTTACGCTGAAAAAAGAAAGGGTACCCGAAATGCAGCAATTGTGTATTTTGGTGACGGCGCCACTTCGGAAGGCGACTTTCATGAAGGATTGAATCTGGCTAGCGTTTGGGAGGCTCCCGTTGTCTTTTTTAATCAAAATAATCAATATGCCATCTCCGTTCCCATTCATAAGCAAATGAAAACGAAAACCATTGCCCAGAAAGCACTAGCCTATGACATTCCAAGTGTACGCATCGACGGCAATGATGTTTTTGCTGTTTATTTTGAAACATTGAAAGCGTTGGAAAGAGCGAGAAACGGGGACGGACCTACCTTGATCGAGTCTGTGACATGGAGGTATGGGGCCCATACGACGGCCGACGATCCGACGAAATATCGGGATCAAGAGGAAAGCGAGAGCCGTCGCAAGGATAATGATCCCCTTGACCGTTTAACACACTTCATGAAAGAAAGAGGATGGTTGGACGAGGAATGGATGAATAGTGTTCAAAGGGAATATGCGAAGGAAGTGGACCTGGCCGTTGAGGAGTTGGAAGACTATCCCGCGGCTGACCCGGGTGTGATCTTCGATTATGTGTTTGCCACTCCTACGTGGACGATTCAGGAACAAAAAGAAAAGCTCCTTGAGCAATTGAGAGGTGAATAGAATGAGCACCTTAACGAAAATGAAGACATTGACGATGGTCCAGGCCATAACGGATGCAATGAGAGTGATGCTTCAGGAAAACGAAGATGTTCTGTTGATGGGTGAGGATATTGGGACGAATGGTGGAGTATTCCGAGCGACTGACGGACTGCAGCAGGAATTCGGTGAAGATCGTGTTCTTGATACACCTTTAAGTGAAGCAGGGTTTATCGGCGCGGCCATCGGGATGGGGTTGAATGGTTTTCGTCCCGTAGCGGAGGTCCAGTTCCTGGGGTTCATTTATCCTGCTTACGAGCAGATCATGACTCATGCTTCCAGAATCCGTGCCCGTACCCTTGGGCATTTTAGCTGTCCGCTTGTGATCAGGGCTCCCTATGGGGCTGGTGTAAGGGCACCTGAAATCCATTCAGATAGTACAGAGGCACTGTTTACCCATATGCCGGGTATCAAAGTGGTTTGTCCTGCAACTCCATACGACGCTAAGGGACTCTTGATTGCCGCCATTGAAGATCCCGATCCCGTCCTTTTCCTTGAGCCGATGAGGTGCTACCGGTCGTCTAAAGAAGAAGTGCCGGAAGAGAAGTACAACGTTGAAATCGGGAAGGGCAAGGTGGTCAAAGAAGGGGAGGATGTCACGATCATTGCCTGGGGTGCAATGGTGAAGGTAGCGGAGGATGCAGCGAGGGAAGCGGCGGACAAAGGAGTCTCGTGTGAGGTCCTTGACCTTAGAACACTTTATCCCCTTGATAAGGACCTCATCTCAAATTCTGTCCAGAAGACGGGAAGAACAGTGGTTGTCCATGAAGCCCATGCCACAGGCGGAGTCGGGAATGATGTACTTGCGATCATCAATGACACATCCTTTTTATATCAGAAAGCGCCGACTGAGCGCGTAACGGGATTCGATACGCCTGTTCCTTATTTCGGATTTGAAGATTTCTATTTACCTGACAGTAAACGTGTGCTTGCTGCAGTGGAAAAAGTGGCACGTTATTAGACAAGGAGGGAGTCCATGGAAGTCAAGCTTCATGATATTGGGGAAGGAATGACCGAAGCCAATATCAATCACTTTCTTGTGAAAGTGGGGGATATCGTGAAAGCGGATCAACCACTTGTGGAGGTTCAAACAGATAAAATGACGGCGGAGATCCCTGCGCCATTTTCAGGTGTAATCAAGGAATTTACGGTGAATGAAGGGGAGACGATCCCAGTAGGGTCGACGGTCCTGCGGATGGAGAAAGAACAAGGTGTGTCGACTGGCAGCCGGCGGATTGTTCCTGAAACCACTCAAATCGTAACGAAAAAAAGAATCCTTGCTTCCCCTTATACAAGGAAAATAGCGAGGGAAAATGGTGTCAACATCGAAGAAGTGAAGGGGTCAGGAGCCGGGGGAAGAATCGTTGATGAGGATGTTCTCCTTTATATGAAAGGCGAAAGCGCGACAACCCCAAGGCAGGCAGAAGAGCGACAAACGGCTGCCTCTCCAGTTTCAGTAGAATCTGCTGGGCATACCATCCCATTCAGGGGCAGACGCAAACAAATCGCATCCAAAATGTCGCAGTCGCTCAGAACGATCCCGCACTGTACCCATTTTGAAGAAATAGATGTTACGAATCTACTAGCCTGGAAAGATACGATGAAGGCAAGTGGAGGGTCCATCTCGATGGGAGCATATTTTATCAAAGCCATTTCAGTTTGTTTAAAAGAGTTTCCGATCTTCAATGCCCGCCTCAATGAAGAGGAAGAGTGTGTCGAGCTTCAAGCGCATCATAATATTGGGATTGCAGTCGACACAGAAGAGGGATTGATCGTTCCTGTCATCAAGCAAGTCGAAAGGAAGACGATGAAGGACATTCACGCTGAAATGAAGGACCTGACCACCAAAGCTCAAGATGGCAAGTTAACGATGAAAGAAATCAAAGGCGGAACCTTTACGGTGAGTAATGTAGGCCCGTTGAACGGATCGATAGGAGCGACTCCGATCATTAACGAGCCGGAAGTTGCCCTGCTTGCGTTTCATAAGACGAAGAAGCGTCCCATGGTGAATGAAAAGGATGAAATTGTCATCCGATCCATGATGAATGTCTCCATGTCCTTTGATCATAGAGTGGTAGACGGCGGGACAGCCGTGAAGTTTACAAATCGATTAAGCGATCTGATTGAACACCCTCAATCCATGCTTCTGGAGTTGATGTAAATGGTAGTGGGAGAAATTACGGAAGATAAAGATGTTGTCGTTATCGGAGGAGGTCCCGGGGGCTATCACGCAGCCATCAGGGCAGCTCGCCTCGGTAGACAGGTAACATTGATCGAACGGGAGGATCTTGGTGGGACCTGCTTGAATAAAGGGTGTATTCCGTCAAAGGTGTTCACGCATTTTGCCCAGGAATTTAAGAAAATGAAGCACCTGAAGGAAATGGGGATGGAGTTTGGAGAAATGGAGGCTAATCTCTCTACCCTTCAACACTATAAAAATAAAAAAATATCCCAGCTGCGAACAGGTGTGGAATCATTGTGCAAAGCGAATAAGGTTGAGGTCGTCAAAGGGTCGGCTTCCTTCCTGTCTGAATCCCGTATCGGGGTTGAAAACGGTCATGAGTTTTCCCTCTTCAATTTCAAAGAGGCGATCGTGGCAACGGGCGGTGATTTTTATTATCCAGAAGGAATCAAGTTTGATTCTGACCGGATCCTGAAGGAAAGAGAGATCTTTCAATTGAAGGACATCCCAGAGGAACTGATCATATATGGGGCCGATTATATTTCACTGGAAACTGCTTCTGTATTCTCCATACTGGGAAGCCGTGTCACCCTTGTATTGGATGGGGAGTTTTCATTTGACTCCGCCATCACCAAAGAACTGTCCCGGCAGCTGAAAAAACAGAAAATCAATGTAATCAAGGATTCCCAGCTGCGAGCGGTCATTGAGAGGGACGGACACCTCATGGTAGAGCTGGAAAAAGAAATCGGAGAAACGATTTCAATCGAAGGCTCTCACTTTGTCATGAGCGGCCAAGTAAGGCCAAACCTATCCGAACTTGGACTCGACCGCCTCCCATTGGAAATAACAGAGCAGGGGTATATCCGGACAGATCGAGAGGGACGGACCTCCATTCCGCATATTTGGGCGATCGGGGATGCGACGGAAGGTCCGTCCCTCGCAGTGAAGGCGATCAAGCAGGGGAAGGTTGCAGCTGAGGCGATGGCTGGCCTCAAGGTGGAAGTGGATCTGCAGTTTGTGCCGACGGTGGTGCAGATGAGCCCTCCGATTGCGTACGCGGGACTTACCGAGGAGGAAGCACGGAAGGAAGGCTATTCCGTCACCGTGAGTGAAAATCCAGTCAGAGGAAATGGGTACGCACAACTCACAGAAGAAAAGGATGGATTCGTGAAAGTCGTGTCAGACATTGAAACGGATGTGGTCCTTGGTATTCATATGATGGGAATGGGAGCAGTCGAGCTGATCACTACCGGTGTCCTTGGCCTTGAGATGGCAGCGCGGGATGAAGACTACCGTTTTCCACTCTATCCCCACCCGAGTATGAATGAAAGTCTACTTGAAGCAGTCGAGGGGTTAAAGGATGATGCCGTGCACATGCCTCCCCGAAAAAAAGAGCTTGCCAGGTAATTGAGGGACGGACTTCATCACAGAGAAGCGTTTAAGCTTTACTAGCCGCTCTTGAGAAGTTCTGTGAAACTATTTAATATAATATTCAGAATATACTAACGTTTAGTGGAGGGATTAGGATGCAAGAAAATGTAGCAAAAAAACAGGTGAAAGTAGAAGATGTATTCCCGGTAAGAGATGTGGACTATTTAGAGTATTATACAGGTAATGCGAAACAGGCCGCTCATTTCTTCTGTACAGCATTCGGCTTTAAGACGGTTGCCTACTCAGGACTGGAAACGGGGAATCGTGACACAGTATCCTATGTACTGCAACAAAACAAAGTCCGTTTGGTGATTACAGGCAGCCTGCACGAAGGAAGCCGAGTGTCCCAATTCGTGAAGCATCACGGAGACGGAATCAAAGACATCGCCCTTGTAGTGGATGATGTTGAAAAGGCTTACACGGGTGCGGTATCCCGCGGTGCGATTGAAATCATGCCCCCTTCCACCCTTGAAGATGATAACGGAAAAGTGAAAAAAGCCATCATTGGTACATATGGGGATACGATTCATACCCTGGTGGAACGTAAAGACTATAAAGGGATCTTCATGCCTGGATTTGAAAAATATGATTCAGCTCTTAAACATGAAGATGCCGGTATCATCGCTGTCGATCACGTCGTTGGAAACGTTGAAAGCATGGAAGAGTGGGTAGAGTATTACGAGAAAGTGATGGGCTTCAAGGAAATGCGTCATTTCACAAACGAAGACATTACAACCGAATACTCAGCGCTTATGTCCAAGGTTATGCATAATGGCGGCCGCATCAAATTCCCGATCAATGAGCCGGCTGAAGGAAAACGCAAATCGCAAATTCAGGAATATCTTGAGTTCTACGGTGGACCGGGAGTTCAGCACATCGCGATCTTAACGGAAGATATCGTGAAAACAGTCGGTATCTTGAAAGAAAATGGCGTGGAGTTCCTCAACACTCCTGATTCCTATTACGAAATGCTTTCAGAGCGTGTCGGGGAAATCGATGAAGAGATTTCGAAAATCAAAGAATTGAATATTTTAGTAGACCGCGATGACGAAGGATACCTCCTTCAAATTTTCACGAAGCCTATCGTGGATCGTCCTACATTATTCATCGAAGTGATTCAACGTAAAGGGGCAAGAGGATTCGGGGAAGGAAACTTCAAAGCACTTTTCGAATCCATCGAGCGCGAGCAGGAACGCAGAGGAAATCTATAAACAATAAAAAATAGATAGATAGAGAATAGATAACGGGGGTCAAAGGACCGGTCAGGGGGTTAACTCATGGAGAGCCGCTTCTACGCTTACGATCGTACAGATTACATATACGATCATAAAACGTGAAGATGAGCTAACACGTGAGTCGACCCCCTTCATCCATGAGGAAAGCGGGGATCCATGTATGACGTTAAAGTTCAAAACAAGAGAAGCGGTCACGCATATCGCTCCATATGTGCTGGGAAAGACACTTGGGGATTTACAGAAGGAGCATAACTTAAGCTCGATCAGAAAGCTGTCGGAGAATGAAAATATATATGGCTGCTCCCCAAAAGTGAAGCAGTGGTTCAAAGAGAACGGAAGCGACCTATTTTTATATCCGGACGGAGCAGCTGTCGATCTTAGTCATAAGGTTTCCACATTTTTAGGGGTTCCGAAAGAACAGCTCGTATTTGGAAATGGATCTGACGAAGTGATCCGCCTGCTGACGAGAGCTTATGTAAGCCCTGGAGATGAAGCCATTATGGCTGATGTTACGTTTCCGAGATATCAGACCAATGTGTTGTTGGAAGGAGGCACACCAGTCATTGTCCCTCTTGTGAATGGAACACATGATTTACAGAGTATGCATGACCATATCACTTCCAATACGAAGCTGATCTTTGTGTGTAACCCGAATAACCCGACTGGCACGATTGTTGGAAAAAAAGAGCTCCTGCAATTTATCGAAAGCGTACCTTCACATATATTAGTGGTGGTGGATGAAGCTTATATGGAATACGTCACAACTGATGACTACCTAGAAACCTTGCCTCTTCTGGCCTCATTCGAAAATTTGATCGTCCTGAGGACATTTTCAAAAATATATGGCCTTGCAGGACTAAGGGTCGGATTCGGTGTCATGAATGAAGAAGTAGCCGAACAGCTACGTAAAGTGAAGGATGTCTTCAATGTGAATACGGTAGCCCAGAAGTCTGCGATCATCGCACTCGAAGATCAAGCGTTCATTAGAGAGTGTACTCATAAGAATGAACAGGGACGTCTATATTTGGAATCTGAATTTGACCGTATGGGTATTTCCTACTTCCCGTCCCAATCAAACTTTATCATGGTCGATACAGGATTGAATGGAGACACAGTCTCCTATGAGCTGGTGAAAAAGGGACTCGTCGTCCGTTCCGGAACGCTTCTCGGGTATCCGACAACGGTTCGGGTCACAATCGGAACAGAAGAGGATAATAAACGGTTCATCCATGCGCTGGAAGCCATTTTACGAAATGAAGGGGTGAACTGAATGGATATCAAACCAGAGACACTCGAGTGGCAGTCAGCCTATAAATTGATGATCGGATCGATTTTGCCAAGACCGATCGCTTTTGTATCGTCCCTTGATAAAGAAGGGAATGCGAATCTTGCACCTTACAGCTTCTTCACTGCTATCTGTGCAGATCCTATGCTTGTCTGCTTCTCTCCCATGAGGAGGGGAAAGGATGGCAGCAAAAAGGATACGCTTGAAAATATCGAAAGCACGAAGGAGTTTGTCATCAATATCGTCAGTGAAGAGTTTGTAGAGGAAATGAACAACTGTGCCATAGAGTTCGATAGAGGCATTGATGAATTCGAACAGGTCGGGCTCACGAAGAAAGAGTCCATTACGGTACAGCCTCCGGGAGTCTCTGAAAGCAAGGTCCAATTGGAATGCGTTCTTCATGAGGTCCTTCACTTCGGCGATCACCCTGGTGCAGGGAGCCTTGTCATCGGGAAGGTCGAATGTGTGAGGATCAATGATGAGCTTTATTACGATGGAAAGATAGATTCAGAGAAACTCAAACCGGTCGGAAGGCTTGCCGGCCAGATGTATACGAAGCCACTATCCGATTCATTTGAATTGATTCGAAAAAGGTGATGACACGTGAAACTGGTTAGTTTTGAGAAAGAAGGAGAAGTACGGGCAGGCTTCCTCCAGGGTGAACTGGTTGTAGACATCCATGTTGTAAGTGGAAAGTGTCTTCCTAAAGATTTGTTATCCATCATCGATCTTGGAGATGAAGGCCTGAAACGAATGAAGGAGCTTGGCACATTTTCAGCGGAGAACGAGGGAGTGTATTCATTACGTGAAGTCGCACTCAAGTCGCCGATTCCAAGACCTGTCAGCATAAGGGATTTCTATGCATTTGAAGAGCATGTGAAAACGGCCCGAAAACGAAGGGGGCTGGATGTGGTTCCAGAGTGGTATGACATCCCCGTCTTCTATTTCACGAACCACTTGGCTGTGAAGGGTCCTCTCGATTCCATCGAAATTCCTACAGGCTGTGAGTGGCTCGATTATGAACTGGAAATCGCCTGCGTCATCGGGAAAAAAGGCAGGAACATTTCCAGGGACAAGGCGGAAGACCATATTTATGGATATGTCGTCATGAATGACTGGAGTGCCAGAGACATTCAGAAGCATGAAATGAAAGTCGGGCTTGGTCCAGCGAAAGGAAAGGATTTTGCTACATCCATCGGCCCGTATCTGGTGACAAAGGATGAACTGGAAGTCTATCGCAACGGTGACCGTTTGGACCTGTCCATGACGGCGAAGGTGAACGGGAGACTCCTATCCGAGGGGAATTATCAAGATATTCATTATACGTTTCTGGACATGATCGAGCGTGCCTCCAAAGACGTCACCCTGTACCCAGGTGAGATCATCGGATCCGGTACTGTAGGTACAGGATGTATCTTAGAGCTTGGGCCTGAAACACACCCGTGGTTGAAGCCCGGGGATGTGGTGGAATTAGAGATTACGGGACTGGGAGTTTTGCAGAATACGATTGCCATGAGAAGAGAGGAGGAAGAGCATGTACTATCGTCAACTGGGGAACATACCTCATAAACGTCACACCATGTTTAAAAAGGATGATGGCACGCTTTACAGGGAGCAGGTCATGGGAACGAAAGGGTTCTCAGGGACACAGTCCATTTTGTATCATCATCATTTGCCGACGGCAGTGGCGAAAACAGAGTATTTAGGGAGTTATATGCCGGAGTTTGAAGAAGAGGGGGCTTTGCGCCACCGACATTTCTTTACAGACAGAGTCGAGAAAAAAGGATGCGCATTGAAGAGTCGTGAGTATTTACTCGGAAATTCGGATCTGCTGATCGGAACGGCTTATGTCACGGAAGAGATGACAAGCTTTTACCGGAATGGTGATGGGGATGAAATGCTTTATATCCATTTTGGGAAAGGGAAAGTGGAAACCATGTTCGGAACGATCACGTATGGAAAAGGGGATTACGTGGTGATTCCGATTGGAACGATCTATCGTGTCGTTCCCGAAGAAGAAACGAAGATGCTGATTGTCGAGTCCTTCAGTCAGATCACAACGCCACGCCGCTATCGCAATGAGTATGGACAGCTATTGGAGCATAGTCCATTTTGTGAACGTGATATACGTGGGCCTGAGACTCTTGCAACCATGGATGAAGAGGGAGAATTCGAGGTGATCACTAAATCCAGGGGTGCCCTTCATTCCCATGTCTTGGATCATCATCCATTGGACGTAGTCGGATGGGATGGATATTTGTATCCGTGGGTATTCAACATTGAAGATTTCGAGCCGATCACAGGCCGTGTCCATCAGCCGCCGCCTGTTCATCAAACGTTTGAAGGGCATAACTTTGTTGTGTGCTCATTCGTGCCGAGATTATATGATTACCATCCGGAATCGATCCCTGCTCCTTATAATCACAGCAATGTGAACAGTGATGAGCTTCTGTACTATGTGGAAGGAAACTTCATGAGCAGAAAGGGAATCAAGGAAGGATCGATCACCCTTCATCCGAGCGGTATTCCACACGGTCCTCATCCAGGAACGACGGAAGCGAGCATCGGAAAAAAAGAAACCTTGGAACTCGCCGTGATGATCGATACCTTTAAGCCGTTGAAGATCGTAAAGAAAGCAAAGGATGTCGAAGATCCAAATTATATGTTTACGTGGGTATAGGTAAAGAATCAATCCAAAGATTTTGGATTGATTCTTTTTTATTTGTACAGAGTTTAAAATGGAAGGATGTCTAAAGTGTGGAAATATATTTCTGTGCGGAATATTATCCAAATCAAGAACTTGCATTTAGATGGTGAAAGGAGGATGAAGTATAAACTTTTATCATATCGTAGGTGAAGGAATTGATTCTTTTTTAATGAATAATCATACAACATTCTCTAGAATTGAAAAAAAGCATTCTCATCTGGGATTTTTCAATGAGAATAACCCATGCCTTTACACAGGTGTCTAAACTCCCCGAACCACCATTCCCACAGGATTTTGTCGAAAAATATATGTCATGCATCCATGCTTGATCTGGAGCTTCCTTTTCCTCCGAAAATAAAAAAATCTCAAAAAAATTTTTAATGCAACAAACTCCATTAGGACAAAGATGTAAGCGTTTACTTATAATCAGATTAATCTAAATAGTCAAATAATTTACAAAAAGCCTGTTGACCTACCCGGAAAACGGGAGTAATATTGTCCTCAATAAAAAAATCTTGAGCCACCGGGAAGCGGCAATGAAAAGCGAATCGAGCCGCACGCCTATCAGGCTCCATTAGTCAACGCACTACCGTTGCACAAATAAATTTCTGAATAATCAAATAAATTACCAGCCGGAAAGGAATGATTAACATGAACGAACAATGGATCTACTTAGACGGACAATACGTAAAAAAGGAAGACGCAGTTGTATCTGTGTACGACCATGGTTTTCTATATGGAGATGGAGTGTTCGAAGGGATTCGAATGTACGATGGGAACGTATTCCGTTTAGAAGAACATGTTGATCGCCTTTATGACTCAGCAAAATCCATCATGCTGCATATCGAGATGTCCAAACAAGAAATGAGTGACATCATCGTTGATACATTGAAAAAAAATCAGCTGGAAAATGCCTACATACGTGTGGTCATTTCTAGAGGTGTTGGAAACTTGGGATTGGATCCATTTACTTGTAGAAAGCCACAAATCATCGTCATTGCAGAACAATTGGCTCTATTCCCTAAAAGCTTATATGAAACGGGCATTGATATCGTGACGGTAGCGAGCCGCCGGAATCGGGCAGATGTTCTTTCTCCGAAGGTTAAATCTCTAAACTACTTAAATAACATTCTCGTTAAAATCGAAGCGAACCTCGCCGGTGTAAGCGAAGCACTGATGTTGAACGATCAAGGATACGTAGCCGAGGGATCGGCGGACAATATCTTCATTGTCAAAAAAGGAAAGATCCTGACGCCGCCTGGATATGTAGGGGCCCTTGAAGGGATCACCCGCAATGCCATCATCGAAATTGCCGAAAAATTAGGGTTCGAGATGAAAGAGGAAGTGTTCACCCGTCATGATGTGTACACAGCAGATGAGGTGTTCTTGACAGGAACCGCAGCCGAGGTCATTGCCGTTGTGAAAGTGGACGGACGAGTGATCGGAGAAGGGAAGCCTGGAAAGTATACAAACCAATTATTACAGGAGTTCAGAAACACTGTCACGCAGGATGGAAGAAAAGTTTACAAACAAAATGCTCAAGTCGGCTAAGTTGGAGGTGATGACGTGCGAAGTGACATGATCAAGAAAGGAATCGACAGAGCTCCTCACCGCAGTTTACTTTATGCGACGGGAGTAAAGCTTGAAGACCTGGAAAAACCGTTTATCGGGGTATGTAACTCCTACATTGATATCATCCCGGGTCATATGCATTTAAACGGATTTGCCCAGGTCGTGAAAGAAGCGATCCGGGAAGCTGGAGGAATCCCCTTCGAATTCAACACGATCGGTGTTGATGACGGGATCGCCATGGGACACATCGGGATGCGGTACTCATTGCCGAGTCGTGAACTGATCGCCGACTCAGCAGAAACCGTCATCAATGCCCACTGGTTCGATGGAGTATTCTACATTCCGAATTGTGACAAGATCACACCGGGTATGCTGATGGCATCAGTCAGAACCAATGTCCCTTCCGTTTTCGTATCAGGAGGCCCTATGGAAGCAGGGGTTTCAAGTGAAGGAAAGCCATTATCACTCGTATCTGTTTTTGAAGGGGTCGGTGCCCATCAGTCAGGAAGGATGACGGCAGAACAGCTTCTTGATATCGAGGCCAATGCATGTCCGACATGCGGATCCTGTTCAGGGATGTTCACAGCGAACTCCATGAATTCCCTGATGGAGATGCTTGGAATGGCTCCACCGGGGAACGGAACAATCGTAGCCACCTCAGAAGAACGGCACAAATTGATCAAGGATGCAGCAAAACACCTGGTGGAAATGGTGAAAAAAGATATCAAGCCAAGAGATATCATAACGGAGGATACGATTGATGACGCATTTGCACTGGACATGGCCATGGGGGGATCGACCAATACCGTCCTTCACACACTGGCCATTGCCAATGAAGCGGAAATCGATTACGACATCAACCGGATCAATAAAGTTGCTGAGCGTGTACCCTATCTATCCAAGATAAGCCCGGCCTCCGATTACTCCATGCAGGATGTACACAATGCCGGAGGGGTCAGCGCCATCATTAAAGAACTTTGTGAAATGGAAGCTGTACACAAGGATCGCATCACGGTTACAGGAAAGTCCCTTTATGAAAATGTGAAGGATGCCCATATTCAAAATGATGATGTCATCCGTCGCAGGGAGAATGCCCACAGTCCAGTCGGAGGATTATCCGTCCTCTTCGGGAATATCGCTCCAAACGGCGGGGTCATCAAAGTAGGGGCAGTCGATCCATCGATTAAAACATTCATGGGAGAAGCGATTGTCTACGAATCCCAGGATGATGCCCTTGCCGGAATCGAAAGTGGGGAAGTGAAAGAAGGGCATGTTGTGGTCATCAGGTATGAAGGGCCAAAGGGTGGTCCGGGAATGCCGGAAATGCTCGCACCGACAGCAGCCATTGCTGGAAGGGGACTCGAAAAGAAAGTCGCCCTCATGACCGACGGACGATTTTCAGGAGCATCCCGTGGTATTTCAATCGGTCACGTCTCCCCGGAAGCGGCTGAAGGAGGACCGATCGGTGTCGTGGAAAATGGAGACGCCATCTTCATTGATCTGACGAACCGGACGATTTCCCTTATGGTATCAGAAGAAGAGTTGAAATTCAGGCATCAGGAGTGGGTACAGCCTCCTCCGAAAATCAAAAAAGGCTATCTGGCAAGATATGCGAAGCTTGTGACATCAGCAAGCACCGGTGGAATCTTGAAAACGGAATAATGGAAAGCGTTGAAGAGGTAAAAGGATTGGGAATCGTATTTTCAGAGAGCTGGTGGTGCTGAGAACCAGTAATACATCCAATACCGACATCCCCTCTGAGTATCGTTCTGAACTCTGTAAGTAGGAACGATCGAGTAGATGATACTCGTTACAAAAACAAAGGCCGGTGAAACCGATCGGCCTGCAAAGGGAGATGCACTGGCATCTCTGAACTAGGGTGGTACCGTGGAAAGGATAAAGACCTTTTCGCCCCTGCGAAAGATGAACTCTGACGTAGTGGGTGGAAAGGTCTTTTTTGTTTGCAAAAGGTGGATGAATAAAGCATGCGTTTTAATATATCCAGCTCCGGCGGCTAGTCCCTCGAGGTCATAAGCCAATCTCGCCAAAAAGGCAACAAACGCCTTTTCAGCGACCTTGCCTTATGCTTGTCGGGCCTGACCGAGCCGCCTGCGCTTTTAAAAAAAGGGAGGAGATACGCAATGAGAGCAAAAGTTGAGGCAGAACCGGCTTCACAGACACTGACAGAAAACGTCAACGGTGCTGATATGCTCATGAAGGCTTTGAAGGAGGAAAAGGTCGAGATTCTGTTTGGGTACCCTGGGGGAGCGGTTTTGCCGATTTACGATGCTCTTTACAAAGCCCCGATCAAGCATGTACTCGCCCGTCATGAGCAAGGGGCCATCCACGCGGCGGAAGGATATGCCCGGGTATCAGGAAAACCGGGTGTCGTCATTGCGACATCGGGACCTGGAGCGACGAATCTTGTGACAGGGATCGCGGATGCCATGATGGATTCACTTCCACTGGTAGTGTTCACGGGGCAGGTAGCTTCAGGGGTGATCGGAACCGATGCATTCCAGGAGGCGGACGTAGTGGGGATTACGATGCCGATCACCAAGCATAATTATCAGGTTCGGGATATTAAAGATTTACCGAGGATCGTGAAGGAGGCTTTTCACATTGCCTCAACCGGAAGACCGGGACCGGTACTCGTGGATATTCCGAAAGATCTGACTCTGCAGCAAGCATTCGCGGTACATGAAGTGGAAATGGACTTACCGGGATATCAGCCTAACTTTCACCCGAATCCTCTCCAAATCAAGAAGCTGGTGGATGCCATCAAGGTTTCAAAACAGCCCGTCATTTTAGCGGGAGCTGGAGTCCTTCATGGGAAAGCAACTGAGGAATTGAAGGCATTCGCAGAACAATATGACATTCCGGTGATCCACACCCTGCTTGGTTTAGGGGGATTCCCGGCAGACCATACACTTTTCTTGGGCATGGCGGGCATGCATGGATGTTATGCCAGTAATATGGCCATCCACGAATGTGATCTGCTCATCAATATCGGTGCCCGGTTTGATGACAGGTTGACTGGGAATCTCGCTACCTTTGCACCAAGGGCCAAAGTGGTCCACATTGACATAGACCCTGCTGAAATCGGGAAGAACGTTGAAACACAGATCCCAATTGTAGCCGATGCCAAGCAGGCACTCGCAAAAATTCTGCAGCATGAAACGGAAAAGCCTGATTTTGATGCCTGGCATCATCATCTGCGCTCTTACAAAAGGAAATATCCTTTCTGGTATAACCAGGCACATGATGTCCTATCACCCCAACGCCTCATTGAGCAGGTGTATGAAATGACGAACGGGGAAGCGGTCGTCACAACGGACGTCGGACAGCATCAAATGTGGGCGGCGCAGTACTATTCTTTTAAAAAGCCGAATAACTGGGTTACATCCGGTGGGCTCGGCACGATGGGATTCGGGTTCCCGGCAGCGATCGGTGCTCAATTAGCGAATCCCGACAGCACGGTGGTTGCTTTTGTAGGAGATGGTGGATTCCAGATGACTCTTCAGGAGCTTGTTCTCCTGAAAGAATTGAACCTTCCTGTGAAAGTGGTCCTTCTCAATAACGGCACACTGGGCATGGTGAGACAGTGGCAGGAAACATTTTTTGAAGAGAGATATTCACAATCGGTTTTTTCCACCCAGCCTGATTTTGTGAAACTGGCTGAATCATACGGAATCAAAGGGTATCAAGTGAAAACCCAGGAAGAAGTAGATACGGTTTTAAAAGCGGCATTAACGAGTGATGAACCGGTTCTCATCGATTGCTGGGTGAATCCGAAGGAAAACGTCTACCCGATGGTGGCTCCAGGAAAAGGATTACACGAAATGTTAGGAGTGAAACCATGAGGAAACGGATTGTAACGGCCCTCGTTCATAACCGAAGCGGTGTCTTGAATCGGGTGACCGGATTGTTTACAAAACGTCAGTTTAATATCGAAAGTATTTCCGTCGGTTATACAGAAGTCGAAGGAATTTCGCGGATGACCTTTGTCGTCAATGTAGAGGACGATCGTAAAATCGAGCAGCTCTTAAAGCAGCTCCATAAACAGATTGATGTCCTCAAGGTGTCCGATATCACCGATCAAGGAGTGGTCGCCAGGGAACTGGCCCTCATCAAAGTCCTGAGTACAGGCCAGACCCGATCCGAAATCAACGGCATTGTTGAACCGTTCAGGGCCGCGATCATTGATGTGGCAAGGGACAGCGTAACAGTTCAGGTAACCGGGGAGACATCCAAGATCGAAGCGATCATTGACCTGTTAAGACCTTATGGAATCAAAGAGATCGCCCGAACCGGCATCACGGCATTTGCAAGGGGCAATGGAAAATCGGTCACGGATTTGAAACAGTATTCGATTGTGAATTAGAAGTAACTTAAAAAAACTTATTATTCAAAAAATGGAGAGGATGAGGGAAATGGTAAAGGTATATTATAACGGAGATGTAAATGAAGAGGTTCTAAAAGGGAAGAAAGTAGCGGTTGTCGGCTATGGTTCACAGGGTCACGCACATGCGCAGAACCTGAAGGAAAGCGGCTTTGATGTTGTAGTCGGATTGCGAAAAGGAAAGTCATGGGACCAGGCGGAAAAAGACGGCTTCGATGTCTACTCCGTGCGGGAAGCGAGCGAACAGGCAGATGTCATCATGGTTCTCCTGCCGGATGAGCATCAGCCGAAAGTGTATGAAGCGGAAATCAAACCGGCATTGTCAGCAGGAAAGGCATTGGCATTTGCACACGGATTCAATATCCATTTCCATCAGGTCGTTCCGCCGGAAGACGTAGACGTTTTCCTTGTAGCACCGAAAGGACCGGGGCATCTCGTAAGAAGGACGTTTGAAGAAGGAGCCGGTGTACCTGTACTTTTCGGGGTTTATCAAGACGCTACCGGCCAAGCAGCTGAACTGGCCCTAGCCTATGCAAAGGGTGTAGGGGCAGGGCGTGCCGGAATCCTAGAAACATCATTCCAGGAAGAAACGGAAACCGATCTATTCGGGGAACAGGCGGTCCTTTGCGGAGGGGTGACATCCCTTGTCAAAGCAGGGTTCGAAACTCTTGTCGAAGCCGGTTATCAAAAAGAAGTTGCCTATTTCGAGTGTTTACACGAATTGAAGCTGATCGTCGACCTGATGTATGAGCAGGGACTGGAAGGGATGCGCTATTCGATTTCCGATACCGCTCAATGGGGGGATTTCGTGTCAGGACCACGGGTCGTGAACGAAGAAACGAAAGCCCGCATGAAGGAAGTTCTGACGGATATCCAAACAGGAAAATTTGCGAAGGGATGGATCCTGGAGAACCAGGCAAACCGACCGGAATTCAACGCCATCAACCAACGTGAGAGCCAGCATCCGATTGAAGTCGTTGGCAGGGAGCTTCGTAAAATGATGCCATTTGTACAGAAACCTTCTACTAAAGAAAAGGAAGTGGTAGCGAGTGCGAACCATTGAGATCTTTGACACGACTCTACGGGACGGTGAACAGTCAGCCGGTGTGAATCTGAATACGATTGAAAAAATCGAGGTGGCGAAGCAGCTTGAAAGACTGGGTGTTGACATTATTGAAGCTGGATTTCCTGCAGCTTCAAAAGGAGACTTCGATGCTGTACAGAGGATCGGTTCCACTATTAAAAACAGTTCCGTAACGGGGCTGGCGCGGGCTCAGCAAAGAGACATTGATGCAGTATGGGAATCCCTGAAAGGAACGGCGGAACCAAGGCTGCATGTCTTCCTTGCCACTTCGCCCATCCACATGACCCATAAGCTGAAGATGACACCGGATCAGGTCATCGATACCGCCGTCCAGGCCGTACAATATGCGAAGAAATTCTTCCCCGTCGTTCAGTGGTCGGCAGAAGATGCTTGCAGGTCGGATCTCAATTTCCTGGTCAAAATCATGGAAAGGGTCATTGATGCGGGAGCTTCAGTCATCAATCTCCCTGATACGGTGGGGTATATCACCCCTCATAAATACGGCGAACTGTTTCGATACGTAAGGGAAAACGTCCCGAATATCGACGGTGTGAAGCTTTCGGCACACTGTCATGATGATCTTGGTATGGCGACTGCCAACTCCCTTGCAGCCATCGAAAACGGAGCCGACCAAATTGAAGGGACCATTAACGGTATCGGTGAACGTGCCGGTAATGCAGCCCTGGAGGAAGTGGCGGTCGCACTTCGGATCCGTGAAGATTTTTACGGAGCGACAACCCGGCTTAAATTAGACGAAATTAAGAAAACCAGTTCTCTTGTCAGCAAGCTGACGGGAATGAGGGTACCCGCTAATAAAGCAGTCGTCGGTGACAATGCCTTTGCCCATGAATCAGGCATCCATCAGGATGGAGTACTGAAAGAAAAAACGACATACGAAATCATCACTCCGGAACTGATCGGAGTAAACTCGAATCGTCTGGTACTCGGGAAACACTCAGGCCGCCATGCTTTCAAAAATAAGGCCGTCGAACTGGGCTTTGAACTGAGTGATGAAAAACTGAATGAAGCATTTCATACGTTTAAAGATTTGGCAGACAAGAAGAAGGAAATCGTCGATGAAGATCTCTTCAGCATCCTGACCAATAAGCAGACGGAGATGGCCGAATCTGTCGGTTTTACTTTAGAACGAATGCAGGTTCAATACGGCATGGACAATATACCGACAGCCACAATCGAGTTGAAGTTCGAGGACGGAAGCGTAACGAGGCTCGCTTCAACGGGATCAGGAAGTGTAGAAGCCATCTACAACACAATCGAGAAAATCCTTCCAGAGTCTTCAAAATTGCTGGATTACAAGATCAACTCGGTCGGCGGGGGCCGGGATGCCCTGGCAGAAGTATATGTAAGACTTGAATATGACGGAGAAAAGACAAGCGGACGCGGAACGGCCCAGGATGTACTGGAAGCATCGGCCCGTGCGTACTTAAACGCAGTGAACCGACTATCTCAACGGAAATCTCAACAAAGGGAAAGAGTAGAAGCCAGTTTGTAAGATCAAGGTCCCTGAAGTCAGGGGCCTTCCCTAAAACCAATAAGCAGGAGGTAATTCTAATGAAGAAAAAAATCGCTGTACTACCAGGAGACGGTATCGGTCAAGAGATTATGGACGGGGCATTAGAAGTACTGAAGGCAGTGGGTGATTGGTTCGGCCATGAATTCGAAGTGGAGAAAGGATACATCGGCGGCTCTGCTGTAGATCGCTTTGGTACGCCATTACCTCCTGAAACGATCAAGCTTTGCAAAGGGAGTGATGCCGTCCTATTAGGTGCTGTCGGAGGACCGAAATGGGAGCATCTGCCGAAGGAAACCCGTCCGGAAAAAGGGCTCCTGGCCATCCGCAAAGAGTTCGATTTATTCGCGAACCTGCGCCCGGTGAAGGCATTCGAGAGCCTGCTCGGTGCCTCTCCTTTAAAGCGCGAAATCGTGGAAGAGGTAGACTTAGTGATTGTCCGCGAACTGACAGGAGGATTGTACTTCGGTCAGCCGTCCGGTCGCCAGGGGAAACGGGATGAAGTAGCCGTTGACACACTGGTCTATGAAAAAAGTGAAATCGAACGGATCGTCCACAAAGCCTTTAAGCTTGCTCAGAAGCGCAAGAAGAAATTAACCTCCGTCGACAAGGCAAATGTTTTGGAAACTAGTCGAATGTGGCGGGAAGTCGTGAATGAAGTGGCGGTTGAATATCCGGATGTAGAAGTGGAGCACATGCTGGTTGATGTAGCGGCGATGAAGCTGATGTATCAGCCGAAGCAATTCGATGTGCTGGTGACAGAGAATATGTTCGGGGATATCCTGAGCGACGAAGCCTCGATGATCACAGGCTCACTGGGCATGCTGCCATCCGCAAGCCTGAGGGGAGACTCTTTCGGACTGTATGAACCGGTTCACGGGTCAGCCCCTGATATTGCAGGAAAAGGAAAAGCCAATCCTCTTGCCATGATTTTGTCGGTAGCCATGATGCTTCGTCATTCCTTCGGTTTAAAAGAAGAAGCGGAAATGATTGAAATGGCCGTCCAGGAAGTCTTGAATGCAGGATACCGTACAGGAGACCTTTGGACAATGGGGCGTGGAACCGTTGTCGGTACAGGTACCATGAGCCAGATGGTGGTGGAGCGACTGGAAGCCGATCACGCCCTATCTTCAATCTTGGCGGCTTACTTATAAAATTGGTTCGCAGGGTCGAAGCCCCGGAGCACGGACGTTATGGAAATAAAATTGTACCAAACCAGGAGGGAGTTCATGGCAGGGAAAAATATCATCGAAAAGATTTGGGAAAAACATATTGTGCACAGAGAAGAGGGAAAGCCGGATTTACTTTATATTGATCTGCACCTTGTACATGAAGTAACATCCCCCCAGGCATTTGAAGGGCTGCGCTTAAAAGATCGCAGCGTTCGCAGACCGGACTTAACGTACGCAACCATGGATCACAATGTTCCGACAAGGGAGAGACACATTGTGAGAGATGAAATCGCACGACTGCAAATGGATACACTGAAGAAAAATTGTGCAGAATTCGGCGTCACCCTTGCTGATATACATCACCCCGATCAAGGGATCGTCCACGTCATCGGGCCGGAACTTGGTTTGACCCAGCCAGGGAAGACCATTGTTTGCGGGGACAGTCACACTTCAACCCATGGTGCGTTCGGCGCACTGGCCTTCGGGATCGGGACGAGTGAAGTGGAGCACGTGCTGGCGACACAGACCCTTTGGCAATCGAAACCGAAAACCCTTCAAGTGGAAGTATCAGGGGAGCTTGGTTTCGGTGTCACGGCAAAAGACGTGATCCTGAACATCATTTCCGCTTATGGAGTGGGGTTTGGGACTGGATATGTCATTGAATTCACCGGTGATGTGATCCGCAATCTGTCCATGGAAGAAAGAATGACGGTTTGCAATATGAGCATTGAAGCCGGTGCGAAGGCAGGTTTGATCAGTCCCGATGAAACGACCTTTGGCTATTTAGAAGGAAGAAAATATCTGCCTAAAGACCGGTCATTCCAACAGTGCAAGGAAGAATGGAGAGCCCTTTCGAGTGACAGCGACGCAGCCTATGATCACACAATCTACGTGAAGGGTGAAGAAATCGAGCCGCATGTCACGTGGGGAACAAATCCAGGTATGGGGGCTGCGATTTCGAGGTCCGTCCCTCACCCGGATGAGTATAGCGATCCTTCTGATAGAGAAGGAGTGGAGAGGGCCCTTCATTATATGGGACTTGAGGCTGGTATGAGAATCGAGGACATCGAGGTTGATTATGTGTTCATCGGTTCGTGTACGAATTCGCGCTTAAGTGACCTGAGAGCGGCGGCTGAGGTGGTGAAGGGCCACAAAGTCAAGGAAGGGGTCACCGCTTTGGTCGTTCCAGGCTCTTATAAAGTGAAGCAAGAAGCAGAAGCGGAAGGCCTGCATACGGTCTTTGAAGATGCGGGCTTTGAATGGAGGGAAGCCGGATGCAGCATGTGCCTGGCCATGAATGACGACATCGTTCCACCGGGCAAGCGCTGTGCATCTACCTCCAACCGGAATTTTGAAGGCCGGCAGGGAAATGGATCGAGAACCCATCTGCTGAGTCCGTCCATGGCGGCAGCGGCTGCCGTGACCGGTAAATTGACAGATGTTCGTAAACTTGAGAAACTGCCGATTTCATAGGAGGTGAACCCCATGGCAATCAATCATGTGGAAGGCAAAGTGTTTCCTCTCAGGAGAGACAACGTAGATACGGATCAAATCATCCCGAAACAATTCCTGAAAAGGATCGAACGGAAAGGCTTCGGCCAGTATTTGTTTTATCATTGGCGATTTGAAGACGATGGGAAATCCTTAAGGAAAGACTTCTTATTGGATACCCCCCAATATCACGATGCCGAGGTTCTCCTTGGCGGAAAGAACTTCGGCTGCGGCTCATCAAGGGAGCACGCACCGTGGGCCCTTCAGGACTATGGGTTTCAAGTGATCATTGCAAAAAGCTTCGCTGATATTTTTTATAATAATTGTTTAAAAAATGGGATTCTTCCCATTCAGCTGGATGAAGCAACAGTGGATGCCCTTTTGAAAAATGAGAGTCAGGTAGATTTATATAAAATCGAAGTGTCCCTTGAGCATCAGACCATTTGTGATTCAGAGGGCCTCCGTGTCACGTTTGATGTCGATCCTTACTGGAAGACGATGTTGTTAAAGGGATTGGATGAAATCGATCTGACATTGCATTACGGAAAACATATCGAAGACTACGAAAAAAAATATGAGGTGAGTGACTTGGGAATTTAATGGATAACACTGAAGTTGTAGAAGCGATGGAACGAATCAGTCATCAGGTGCATCGAACACCGTTAAAGCAATCATCTACTCTGAATGCGTACACAGGTGGAGAAATCTATTTGAAAATGGAGAATCTGCAGCGAACAGGATCATTCAAAGTGAGAGGCGCCATGAATAAAATCATGTCATTATCTGACGCGGAAGCAGGCAAGGGCATCATTGCCGCATCGGCAGGGAATCATGCCCAGGGGGTGGCATTGGCCGCCTCTAAGCGCGGGGTTCCGTCGAAGATCTTCATGCCGAAGCGGACGCCTTCTACCAAAGTTGCGGCAACGAAACACTACGGAGCTGAAATCGTATTGACAGGAGACACCTATCAAGAAGCCTACGGGGCAGCACTCCAAGAGAAAATCAGAAAAGGCTCGACGTATGTTCATGCATTTGACGATCATAAAGTGATGGCTGGACAAGGGACAGTCGCACTGGAAATGCTTCAACAACTCAGTGATCTGGACATGATCCTCGTACCCGTCGGCGGAGGGGGCTTGCTCGCAGGGATGGCGCTGGCCGTGAAGGCCTTCAACCCACGGGTCCAAATCGTGGGGGTGCAGGCACTGGGAGCACCTGCGACATATAACTTTTTTACAGGAAGAAATAAAGGGGCCCTGGAGCATGTTCACACCATTGCAGACGGGATTCTCGTCAAGAAGCCCGGGGAACTCACATTTCCGATTATCCAGAAATATGTAGACGACATGGTCACGGTGACGGATGAAGAAATCTCCTACAGCATCATGTTCATGCTGCAACGGGAGAAGACGCTGGTCGAAGGAGCGGGTGCCGCATCATTGGCGGCAGCCATGTGCCAGAAGGTTCAGGTGAAAGGCAAGAAAGTGGGCTGTGTCATCAGCGGCGGAAATGCCGATCCGAGCAAAATCCCTGTGTACAGGGATTTATCCAAAATGGCCAGGCAGCTTCATCATATCGTGTAAAGGAGGGGCGGTCCTTAACTATGTGAGTAGTTGGGGGCGGTCCTCTGTTTATAGCCATTTGGTACGGGTGTTGATGGATTTACTATAAATGGAAAAAAGGCGCAATTACTAGATGAAATGGCGCAATAAACATGATAATGACGCAATTATCGAGAAAAAGACGCGATAAACAAAATAATGACGCAATTGTTCACTAAAATGACGCAATTATCTACAAGTCGGGATTAGAAGTGCCTCAGGAAATGAGGAAAGTGCTCCAATAACAGAACAGATAATAGTACCGCAACAACCCAAAAAAAGACCAACAAATTATAGGTGATCCTTGAAAAGCATAGGTTTTTCGTGGAGATAACCAGAATGAACCAGCAACATCACAATCAATTAAACTTGAAAGCTCTTACATTCTGAAAATACGCAAAAACCTATTGTAATAGGTAATTTTTTCAACTATAATGTCCACTATACAAGAACAAATGTACACGAGAAATAAACAAATGGAGGTTTTCGGCTTATGGAATCAATTTCAATCGGACTTTTAGGACTCGGCACGGTGGGAGCGGGAGTGGTGAAGATTGTAGAGAATCATCAGGATAAATTATCCCATCAAATCGGCTGCCCGGTGACGGTGAAAAAAGCCCTTGTACAGGATTTAGAGAAAGATAGGGGACTCGACATTGAAAACAGCATACTGACCTTAAATCCTGAGGAAGTCCTGTTTGATCCTGAAATTGATATTGTGGTCGAGGTCATGGGTGGAATCGAAGCGACAAAGGAGCATCTTCTTCATGCTCTAAACGAGGGTAAACATGTCGTGACGGCAAATAAAGACCTCATGGCTCTCCATGGACCGGAATTATTGAGGGCTGCATCGGAGAATGGCTGTGACTTATTCTACGAAGCAAGTGTCGCTGGAGGCATCCCGATCTTAAGGAGTTTAGTAGACGGCCTGGCCTCCGATCGCATCACCAAAATGATGGGAATCGTAAACGGAACAACGAACTTCATTTTGACAAAGATGACGAAAGAGGGACGGACCTTCGATGATGTTTTGAAGGAAGCACAGGTTCTCGGTTATGCTGAAGCGGATCCGACAGCGGATGTCGGCGGACTGGATGCAGCAAGGAAGATGGCAATCCTCTCCACATTAGGTTTCTCCATGAACGTGGACCTTGCCGATGTGAAGGTGAAGGGCATCACGGAAGTAACGGGTGATGACATTCAATATGCCGAGCAGTTCGGTTATACGATGAAGCTCATCGGATACGCCCATAGGGAAGGGGAGAAGGTTGAGGTAAGTGTGGAACCAACTCTCCTTCAAAATGAACATCCCCTCGCCTCCGTACACGACGAATATAACGCCGTTTACGTTTACGGGGAAGCAGTGGGGGAAACGATGTTCTACGGTCCCGGGGCCGGCAGTCTCCCAACGGCTACAGCCGTCGTATCCGATATGGTGGGAATCATGAAGAATATGAGACTGGGGGTCAACGGTAAGAGTGCCGTTAATCCTCAATTCCCGAAAAAGTTGAAAGAACGGAATGAAATTCATTCAAAATACTTCCTGCGCCTGCATGTACAAGATGAAGTGGGCGTGTTAGCCAAACTGACATCCATCTTTTCAAATCATGGAGTCAGTTTCGAGAAGATCCTGCAGAATCCCCTGGAAAGTGATGAGTTTGCCGAGATCGTCCTGGTGACACACAAAGCGTCACTCGATCATTATGAGGACATTTTGATGGAGTTGAAGGATTATGAAGCGGTTCATTCAATCGAAAGCTCATATCGTGTAGAAGGAGGAGAAAAAGGATGAGATGGAAAGGGCTACTGGAGCAGTATAAAGAACATCTTCCATTAAATGCGGATACTCCCCTTTTAAGCTTGAACGAAGGAAACACTCCGCTGATCGAGCTGAAGTCGCTGTCCAGGGAATGGGGCATCGAGCTTTATGCAAAGGTAGAAGGGGCGAATCCGACGGGCTCCTTTAAGGACCGGGGAATGGTCCTCGCGGTTGCGAAAGCCGTGGAAGCCGGCAGCTCGACAGTCATTTGCGCTTCAACCGGCAATACAAGTGCTTCCGCTGCGGCTTATGCTGCAAGGGCGGGAATCAAATGCATCGTCGTCATTCCCGAGGGGAAGATCGCTCAAGGGAAATTGGCACAGGCCGTCATGTACGGAGCAGAGATCATTTCAATTGAAGGGAATTTTGATGAAGCGCTTGAGATTGTCCGGGAGTTAAGCAAAACCGAATCGGTCACTCTCGTGAATTCAGTGAACCCGTATCGATTGGAAGGGCAGAAAACAGCTGCCTTCGAAGTGATAGACGGATTAGGGGAAGCTCCTGATGTACTGGCAATCCCCGTCGGAAATGCAGGAAATATTTCAGCATACTGGAAAGGATTTAAGGAATATTCTCGTCAACACGCTTCCACACTGCCCAGGATGTTCGGTTTTGAAGCTTCCGGTGCGGCGGCTATCGTCCATGACCGTGTATTTCCACAGCCCGAAACGGTCGCCACTGCGATCCGGATCGGGAACCCGGCAAGCTGGACATTGGCAGTCGACGCTTTGAGGGAATCAAATGGTCATATCGACGAAGTGACGGATGACGAAATCCTTGAAGCGTATCAGCTGATGGCAAGGAAAGAAGGAATCTTCGCCGAACCGGCGTCCTGCGCGTCCATTGCCGGGGTTAAGAAGTCTTTGGAAAAAGGGTTGCTCGACAAAGGGTCGAAGATAGTCGCGGTATTGACGGGTAACGGTTTGAAAGATCCGGTTACGGCCATGGAGTGCAGCCCGGTCACACCGGTGAAATTACCGAATGATCGTGAAATGGTGAAGGATTACATTAAGGGAACGATCGGGGTATGAAGGGGCGTCGCTCTTGGAGAATCGTCGTCCCGGGAAGTACGGCTAATTTAGGTGCCGGTTTTGACTCGCTTGGCTTGGCTTTGGATGTGTATTTAACCGTTGAGGCACAAGAGGCAGACGAATGGCAAGTGATTCCCCTGTCGGCGGCACTTGAGGTATTTCCGGCTGATGAGTCCCATTTCATTGTTGAAGTAGTGAAAGAAGTATGTAAGGAATACGGAAAGAAGCCTACTCCGTGCCATTTGTATATTTCAAGTGACATACCGTTGACGAGGGGGCTGGGCTCCAGCGCAGCTGCCGTAGTGGCCGGGGTGGAGCTCGCAAATGTCCTGTGCGACCTGAACTTGAGCAGGGAGAGGAAGCTTTCCATTGCGAACAGGTTCGAAGGTCATCCCGATAACGTTGGCGCATCACTTTACGGGGGGTTCATCGTCAGCTGTCAGCATGAAAAGGGTGTCAACATCATAACCGTACCTGATCTTCCGATTGAAATCGTATGCGTCATCCCGAAAGCGGAGCTGAAAACATCCGATTCGAGAAATGTCCTTCCGTCCACTCATTCATTTGCAGAATCCGTGGGGGCTGGATCCATTTCGAATGTACTTGTGGCAGCGCTTTTGACCGGCGATTGGGACATGGTCGGGAAGATGATGAAGCGTGATCGATATCATCAACCGCACAGGAGAAAGTTGCTCCCTCACTACGATGCCGTAGAAGAAGTGGCGGGACGATTCGGCGCATTCGGTGTCGCCCTTAGCGGTGCCGGCCCGACGATTGCCTGCTTCGTGGAAAGGGAAGCTGGCGAATGGCTCCACCGTCAGCTCGAGCAAACCTTCCCATCCATGGATGTCCGTAAACTATCCATTGCCGAGTCCGGCAGCACCATCACCCTCCAACAACCAAAGGTCCGTCCCTCATCGCTTTAAAGGAGCGAGGGACGGACCTTGTTTTTATGCTTTCTGCCCTGGGCGTACATTTAACATGGTGGAAATATAGGCTCTTCGAGGAAGCCTGGGAGATACTTGGTTTCACTATTTCTCCCTGGTGATCATAAAACAATTTTCTTTTTCATTGATGTGGAGGCAGTAGGATGATTGATCAGTCATCCCCATTTCTTCCCGGAGTTCCTTTGGGATATGGACAGTTCCTTTTTCTGAGATGTAGCGCTTGTTATGGGTGGAGTCTTTCAACGCGCGTTTAATATAGAGGCAGTTGTTTTGATAGACGAGTTCTGCGAGCCTTCCCGGCAATAGCCCAAACTGCTGTCGCCATTTGTGGGGAAGGGTAATCGTGCCACTTTTACTGAACGGTTTTCTGCCATACATCAAGCTCAACATGATGCATCACCTGCTTTCAATTTCCTTTTGCTTCTCTTTTTACCAACTTTCCGGTAAATAAACGCCATTTTGAAAAAATAGGAAGAAGGTTGGGGTGGAGTTTAGTAAAATAAAAGGAGTGGAAATAGACTTGTAACTGGAGGTGTGAGTCATCGAACCTATACATATTTTAATCTTGCTTATGATTGGTTATAGCGTCTTTACCTTTGACAAAAAGAAGAAGAACATTCCCGTGCCGGTTGTTTTGCTCCTTATTGGGATGGGGCTGTCGTTTGTTCCCGCGTTTTCTGATGTCACCCTGACAAAGGATATAATATTTCAGTGGTTTCTGCCAGCGCTTCTATTTATATCCGCGTATCAATTTCCTGCAAAGGCTTTAAAGAAGCATGCTGGAATCATCACTCTCCTAAGTACGGTGGGGATTGTCATCACGACATTATTGATGAGTCTTCTTACGTACTATGGTCTGCATCCTTGGATCCCTGTGACCTATGGAGAAGCTTTACTGATTTCTGCCATCTTAACACCGACGGATCCGGTTTCGGTCGTATCGGTCTTGAAAGAGTCTTCAAACAGAGATGATATAGCCGATGTAGTGGAGGGGGAGTCGATGATCAATGATGGCACAAGTATCGTTCTCTTTACGGTTGTGGCTGGAATCTACTTTGGAGGGGAGACGTTTTCCGTTTCTTCTTTCATGGGAGAATTCCTTTTGGTTTCCCTTGGAGGGATCGTGTTGGGTGTGACGCTTGGATGGCTGGCGAGTAAAGCAATCCATTTCACGACAGATTCGCGGTATCAGATCATGCTGAGTATCATCCTTGCATACGGAACCTTTTACGTAGGGGAGGAGCTGGGAGTTTCAGGAGTTCTTGCAACTGTATCGGCAGGAATCCTGCTTTCCTATGAGTATGGAAAAATGATAAAGGAAAATCATTTCCGGAAGGATCTGGATGGATTCTGGACTGTGATTGAACCGACCATCTTAACCTTTTTATTCTTATTGATCGGAATCCAGACAACGCGATATCTCTCTTTTTCTTTAATTGGATGGATCTTCTTCCTTTTTGTTCTCTCATTATTTGTTCGCTATGTTATTATTATTGGTGTTGTAAAATTGAAAGAAACATGGAGAAAGACGTATGGATGGAAGGAAGTATCCATCTTAACCTGGTCTGGAATTAAAGGCACGATGTCTGTGGCGTTATTATTAGGTTTAGATGATCAAGGTCCCCTTCTACTGCACTCCTTAACATTCGGAGTGATCATGCTGTCGCTCCTGATACAAAGCGTTGGAATTTATCCTTTGTCCACCTTTTTCCTGAAAGGGGAGAAAGAGAGGAAAGATTATTGATAAATTGGTAAGAACTGTGAAACCATAGGAGAAAGACTATCTGAATGTAGGTGAACATTCCGAAATGAAACAAGCTAAAGACATTGCCTTAAGAGTTACCATCACCTATGTATTGTTAGGAATTCTCTGGATTGTGTTATCCGATTATTTTTCTATGGCACTGACTCATGAAAACCTTAATATGTATATCTACTTTCAACGATATAAAGGCTGGTTCTTTGTTTTTGTAACGGGTACCATTCTCTTCTTATCCCTATATCGGAGGACTCATGCACTCATTGAATCAAATAATAAATTGATGAATAAAGAGAGACAACTGCAAATAAAGAATCAACACTATCACTCCTTGTTCGAGCAGAACCCCGATGCCGTCTTTGAATTGAGTCTGGACGGCGATGTAATGTCTGTCAACGGAGAGGCTGAGGGATTACTTGAGTCAACATTTGAAGAATTAAAAGAAGTGAACTTCAGCCAATTCCTGCTAGGGGAAGAAATGAAACGTGTCACAGACTACTTTTTCGAAACGTTCAAAGGGTTTGCCTCTACATTTGAAACCACGATTCATTTGCCCAACATGAAAAGGAAGATTCTGCGCTGCTCCCTCGTTCCAATCATCGTGAACAGGAACGTGACAGGGATCTTTGCGATTGCAAGGGATATTACGCATATTAAAGAAAATGAAGAAATGGTTGTCGCATCTGAAAAGCTTTCAGTGATAGGGCAATTGGCTGCTGCCGTGGCCCATGAAATCCGTAACCCACTTACATCTTTAAAGGGATTCATCCAATTAATGCAGTCGACCAAGTCTATTAACGACAGCCATCTGGACATTATGCTATCTGAAGTGGACCGGATCGATTTGATATCGGGAGAGATGTTGATACTTGGAAAACAGCAGGAAATCCATTTCCGGCAAGAGGGATTGGATGAAATCTTACGGCAGGTATTGATACTTATGGAAGCACAGGCCCATCTTGATAATGTGTCCATTACATATGAAAACCTCGAGGGGAAACCTTTATGTGTGTTAGGGGAATCCAATCAGCTGAAACAGGTATTCATCAATATTATTAAAAATGCAGTGGAATCTATCCCTGCAGGTAGAAATGGAAGGGTCTCAATCACATTGGCCCCGCATGGGACGGACGCTCGTGTCATCGTAAAGGACAATGGTGTGGGGATGGAACCGGAAAGGATCGAGCATCTGGGAGAGCCATTTTACTCGACCAAAGAAAAAGGGACGGGTCTCGGTCTCGCCGTTTGTCAGAAAATCATCGAACGACATAAAGGACATATACACTTTAAAAGTGAAATACAAAAAGGAACGGCAGTGGAGATCACCTTACCTGTCAAGGAAAGTGAGACTACATCCGACTTTGCCGATTAGAAAGGACGAATCGAATGAATTCAATATCAGATATTATACATTCTCCGTCGCTACAGAAAAACTGGGAAGAATCAGGGTTTACTGCCTTAACTCCTGTACAGGAAAAAGTTGTGCCGGTCATCATGGAGGGGAAAGATGTCGTATGCGAATCGCCGACAGGGACAGGGAAAACCCTTGCCTATTTGCTGCCGATCATCCAGGCCATTGATCTATCCAGAAAACAGGCACAGGCCGTCATCCTTGCCCCGTCAAGAGAACTGGTCATGCAGATACACCAGGAAATCCAGAAATGGGCGAAGGGGACAGACGTAACGAGTGCTGCCTTCATCGGTGGAGCGAATATTAAAAAGCAGGTCGAGAAACTGAAGAAGAAACCGCATATCGTTGTCGGAACAACCGGGCGAATGATCGAACTGATGAAAATGAAAAAGCTGAAGATGCATGAAGTGAAAACGATCGTCGTCGACGAATTCGACTTAATGATCTCAGCAGAACATATCCGGGAAGTGAAGGATATCATCAAATCGACCCTGAAAGAACGTCAGGTGCTATTCTTCTCTGCCACTTTATCAGATGAAACGGAACAAGTCGCACAGTCTCTACTGCAAAACTATGAAATCATCAAAATGGAAGCGAATCTGGATAATCCAAAAGTGGATCATGTCTTTGTGTATAGTGAGCTGCGGGATAAGATGGAAGCCCTCAGAAGCATCTCTTACTTCAAAGGAATCAAGGCACTTGTATTCTTCAATCAATTGGAGAAACTCTCTGAAATGGAAGAAAAGCTTAAATATAAGGGAGTCGAGCTCGAGGTACTGGCAGGGGAGTCCAACAAGATGGAGCGTAAACAATCACTGGACCGCTTCCGCTCAGGTAAAGTATCCATGCTTCTCACAACAGATGTCGCTGCACGTGGTCTGGATATCACGGACGTCACACACGTCATCCATTTCGACTTCCCGAGTGACACTAAGCAATATATCCATCGTTCAGGAAGAACCGGCCGGATGGGAGCTGAAGGAACCGTCATCTGTCTCGTCTCAAAGCGCGAGTTGAGCTTCCTTGAAAAACTAAGCAAAGAACTCAACCTCCCATTCCAGGAAAAGACGATCCGTGGTGGAGGCCTTCAAGACCAGGAAACAAAATAGCATACGTTAAAGGTCCGTCCCTCATGAGTGAGGGACGGACCTTTATTGCGTTATATCATGCCGCTACTTCCCAAATACAATCTCACCGTCCATGATGGTCAACCACACATTCGTCTCAAGGATAGCCTCTGCTTCCCATGCGAATGGGTTTCGGTCCAACACGACCAAGTCGGCTTTCTTTCCCGCTTCGATTGTCCCTAAATCATTCTCTCTGAAGTTTCCATAAGAAGGGGACTTCGTGTAATGAATCAGGGCATGCGCTAATGAGATCTTTTCTTTTGGATTCCACCCGCCGTGAGGAGTGCCGTCTTCATGCTTCCGGGTGACAGCCCTGTACAGGCCAAGCATAGGATTCAGATCCACTATCGGAAAGTCCGTGCCAAACGCGATGCTCGCGTTATGTTGCTGCAATGACCCAATCGGCCATGTATACCTTGCACGTTCTGGTCCGAGTCGGTCCAGATATGCATGGGTGTCCATTGATCCAGATGTCAGATGCTCAGGCTGAATCGACGCGATGACCCCGAGTTTCTGAAAACGAACGAAGTCTTCTGGGCTGCAGACTTCAATGTGCTCGATCGTATGCCGTGAATCCCTTGAACCATTCACATCCCGGGCGTGCTCATAAAGATCCAGGCCCATCCGTACTGCCGCATCCCCGCATGCGTGAAGACGGATACGGAATCCTTGCCTGTCAGCGTCCTCGATTAACTGTCGGTACACATCAGGCTCATAGATGGTACCGCCGGTTTCTGCAGGTCGGTCAGCATATGGCTGCAGCAAATATCCGGTATAGGTGAGGGGGACCCCATCCAAGAATTGCTTCAGTCCTGAGAATTGAAGCTTGTCGGAGTGATACTTATTTCTATAACCGATACTGCGTTCAAGGTCTCCATCCAACACATCCAGAAAATGAATGCGTGTCGTGAGCTTTCCTTTTTCCTCAAATTCTTGATAGAAAGAGGGATCTCCTAACGTATAGCCGGGGAGGGGCAGCATGTCGGAAACGGAGGTGATCCCGTAGGAAGAAGCCTTCTTCAGCATCCCGTTCATCAATCGAAGCTTCACATTCTCATCAAAATGGAAGGCCTCCACCACATACTGAACAGCAGTCTCATATAAAAACCCTGTTGGCTCACCGCTGTCATCTTTTTCAATCTTTCCGAAAGGGGGCTCAGGTGAATCCCGGTTAATCCCTAATTTTTCGAGGGCGGCCGTATTCAACCACGCGCTATGAGCTTCTTCATTCAGGAGAACGACTGGGCGGTGTGGGATATATTTATCCAATGAATGACGTGTGGGGAGCGTCTGGCCTGGCCAGCGTACGTGATGCCAACCGAACCCGAGCACCCATTCCTCATCAGGGTGCTTCCCCGCATAGTCTGCCACCATCTTCGCCGTCAAGTCTTCTGTAGAACCGAAAGTCAATTGACAAAACCCTTCGAACATCGCCCCTAAAAACCAGTGAAGATGAAAGTCGTGAAACCCTGGTACTACGAGTCGACTTCCGACATCCCATACTTCAGTACCTGATCCTTTATAAACCTCCATTTCAGAACGTGGGCCAACCCCAATAATCATATCCCTTTTGATAGCTGCAAACCCATCAATAGGGAAAGAGGCATTTCCGGTGAATAATGCAGTGCTTACAATAATTTTATCGGCTTTCATCGCCATTCCCATCCTTTTTCATCTGTTATATCGATTGTAACCAGATATAGGAAAGAACACAAATTGTGATTTTATGAAACTTTATCTAATAAGAAGGCATTGTAAAATCCCGTGTTGAATTAATAAGTAGAACAAGAAGAAAAGGAGAATGAAATATGCTGACACGAACCTTTCCGGTCATGGAAACAGCAAGATTCCGTTTACGTCAGATGCAAGAGACGGATGCTCCCAATGTTTTTGATTATTTTTCAAAAGATGAAGTGACACGATATTATGATTTGGACTCTTTTCAAGAGGAAAAGCAGGCGAAGGAAATCATTGAGAAATGGAACGAAAGGTTTCATGTAAATGAAGGCATCAGGTGGGGGATTGCTTTAAACGATTCCAACGAGATCATCGGCAGCTGCGGTTTTCATCAATGGGAAAAAGAACATTTTAAAGCTGAGGTGGGATTTGAGGTTCATCCTGCTTATTGGAGACAAGGTGTGATCACTGAAGTATTGCAACCGATCCTTCGATACGGGTTTGAAGAAATGGCCCTTAATCGCATAGAAGCGTATTATGATCCGGAAAATACGGCATCAAAGAGAAGTCTGGAGAAGGCAGGTTTTATTTTTGAAGGGATCTTAAGAAAAGCTGCATTTGAAAAAGGCGTCTTCTGCGATGCGGCGGTCTGCTCTTTATTAAAAGAAGAATTTTGACACAAATTTAAGACGCTGCTTATGCCTATACCACATAAACAGCGTCTTAACTTAAGTAAACCATATTCAATTAACTTTACTATCCTTTCTTACTAATACACATACGTAACATTCATTTAACAATTAAATTAATGGTCTTGCATGGTTTATTAGTTTATTTTCACTTTCCGTTGATTTTCCCACACGCCCACATGTTACGAAGATAGTTTTCACGGGCTATCTTCTTACGTACCATGATGTTAGCATGCTTCGCTTACACTCTTCATTGGAATCATCTCCTGAAATAAGATTGCGCATTCCCACATATCCACACATCTTGAAATCAGTTTTCACGGGCCGATCTCAAAAGCGAGATGTGATGCTGATATGCTTTGCTAGCTCACTTCATTGGAATCACGCCTTCCTTTAAAGTTTGTGTTTGTAAATCATTTATTAATTATATATTAACAAATTATAAAATTAATGCAAATGTTCAGAATTATTAATTTAATACGATTTGGGGTGGTTTTTGAATTGGAATGGGTGTTTATCTCGGTTTATCTTATTTTTTCTTGGTTTTTTAAAATCTTTTTAAAACCTTTGGAGATGGTTGGTGAATGAGCGATTCGTTTTGCGTTGACCGTTCCTTTCCGCTGCAGGTGCTCGCTTTCCGCGGGGCGGGCGGTGAGCCTCCTCGGGCTTTGCCCTGTGGGGTCTCACCTGTCCCGCGTTTCCCGCAGGAGTCGAGCACCTTCCGCTCCAATCCACTCTGTGCTTCTACCTTATTTATCAATTATAGGTATGAAGATAGTTAAAACACTTTTACAAAAGTTTTGAACATAATTTCCAAAAAGTAGCCCCAGTTTAAAAATTCATCATTTGATTAATCCAATCTCCTCCTAAGATAATTCTCCTCCAAGTCCATCTCCCGGTTGACTAAGAGTTCCATTTGTTCGAGGTGGTGGGTTTCGACGACGGGATCTAGGTGGGACCAGTGGATTTTGTTGACGAAGTAGTAGTTTCTGATTTTCCTGAGGATGACAAGGGAATGTGGGAAGTGATCGAATTCTGCTTTTATGCTGTTGAAGCGGGTAAAGCCCCATTTTGTTAGTTTCATAGTTTATCACCTAATGTTTTATTACCTTTTCTTACAATATGTTAATCCCCGGGGAGCATATCCGATTTAAACAAACGTTTGATTAGTACTTCAAAACATTTATTCTACTAGGGTTCAGGGGATTAAACAATCGTTTAACAGTATTTACATATCGGGTAGTCTATCCCTTTCACCCTGAGATTGTCATTGCTATTCACAAAGACCTCTTGTTATGATGAGAAGGTTATGAATCGTAAAGAAAAGCTAGGAGAATGAGCTTTGAATAAAGTATTAAACAATTATTCTAATTATCCATATGAAGCGGAAAAGAAAGAAATCCCCATGGCGCCACTTCATAAGGGAGAGACGTCGGAACAGCTGGTATCCTCCCATGAAGAGGATGCTTTTTTCTTTCGGACGCTGGAAGAAGCCGGTATCCACTTAAATGCAGCGCAAATTGAAGCGGTCAGGCATGTGAATGGACCTTGCTTGACCCTGGCAGGCGCAGGGACCGGGAAGACAACAGTTCTTGTCTGCAGGGCGGGGTATCTCATGAGGTATCAGCATATCCATCCAAGAAATATTCTGCTCGTCACGTTCACGAAGAAAGCGTCGGAAGAAATGAAGCAGAGGATCTCGAATCTGCCGGGTACTGAACATGGCGGGCAGGTGCATGCCAGCACATTCCATGCCTTGTTTCTATATCTATTAAGATCCCGTCATTATACACAGGAAGTAATCGGGAATGAAAGATATAAACAAATCATATTGAAACAGATTCAGAGAGAAATGAATATATATGATCCTTATGATGCCGAGACGCTCCTTGCAAAGCTCTCTCATTATAAATTAAATCAAAAAGATATCAGGGAAATTCCGCAGAAATCCAAGTCAGAAAAAGAAGTTCGTGACATTCTATTGAAATATGAAGAGTGGAAGCGCATGAATCATAAAATGGATTTTGATGATATTCTGACAGAGGCCCATCAATTATTACTGGGTAACCCGAACCTTCTGACTTCTCTTCAGCATCGTTTCCAGTATGTCATGGTCGATGAATTTCAGGATACAAACCTTGTACAATACGAGCTGATCAAATTGATTGCGGCTCATCGAAACTTGTTCGTGGTGGGGGATGGTGATCAAACGATCTATACCTTCAACGGTGCCCGGAACGAATTTATTTTGGATTTCGATGAAGAGTTTCCTGATGCGAAAGTCGTGACACTAAAAGAAAACTATCGTTCTGATGCCTATATTATCGGGTTAGGGAATGAAGTGATCGGGCGGAATGAACATCGTCGGAAAAAAGAATTGATTGCTACCAAAATCGAAGGTCAAAAGCCTCTATATTCAAGACCGGCAACGGCGGATGAAGAAGCCGTCTGGATTACAGAAGAGATTCAAAGACTGATAGGGGAAGGCTACACGTACAGGGACATGACGGTTCTTCACCGCACCATGAGCAGCGGCCGTGCCGTGTTCGAGCAGCTGCTGCTTAAGGAAATTCCTTTTACACCCTATAATCAGAAGGATTCCCTTTTCTATGAAAACTGGACGGTGAAACCAGTTGTGGATTACTTGCGTTTATCAATCGTTCCAAGAAATTTCCCAGCGATGGAATCGATCTTGCCCACGCTTTTCATCAGAAGGGATCGAGGGATGGCTCACATTTTGGAAGAAGAACAGAAGGAGAGAAAGATATATCCTCTCATTCACTTGACGACTTTATCCGGACTCAAGCCTTTCCAAGTGAAAAATATAAAAGAGCGAATGAAGTTTCTGAAGGCGATCGGGGATCAATCACCGGAAACAGCCATCAAGCGTATCCGGAAGGAATTCTACCATCAATACATCGATGCAAAGGAATCTCATGTCGTAACCGAACAGAAGGAACTCATTAAAGAAATGCTGGACGAGCTTGAAGGTTCGGCAAAGCGTTTTGAGACGATTTCGAGTTTCATTACGTTCATTGATGAAATGAAAGCAAAGTATGAGGAAATCTATTCGAATCAAAGAGGTAAGGACACCGACAGCGTTTCCCTTATGACGATTCATCGGTCAAAGGGGCTAGAATTCCCTGTCGTGTTTTTAATCGGCGCAATTGAAGGAAATCTTCCCCACAGTTCAGCCCTCAACGCCAATAAGCTGGAGGATAAGGTCTATAAGGATCCGAATCAAAAAGAGAAGGCATCTGGAGCAGTGGAGGAAGAAAGACGCCTTGCTTATGTGGCAATCACAAGGGCGAAAGAGAGATTATTCATTTCTTCTCCCGCTTATTATCAAGGGGAACAGCGGAAGTGCTCGCGCTTTATTTCGGACTTGTTCAAACAGGTCCCCCATGTGGACGAGCCGAAAATATCTAAAAAGGCGAGAAGCGGTAAGGTGAGTAAGATTCTGGCGTGGGTTTGCACTAGCCCTGGATGCATTGCATGGCAGAGGCCGGAAACCCATGAAGACACGGATTCAAAGGTTTGTCCCCTTTGTTCAAGCTCAATGAAGCTTGGGGAGAAGGAGATTACGGAATAAAAAAGGCCCCGGCGTCCCCTGAAACACAGGACGCCGGGGCTTTTTGCGGTTTATAGACCGTTATTGAAAAATCGATCGTTCTACAAAAGTCTACAAATCCTGCATAAGTCGATCAACAAACTGAAGCCTCATTGCGAAAAATGATCATCACGCGAATCAATCTTTTTGGAGTCATTTGAATCCAAAGCCTGTCGTAAGAAATAAATAAGTATACCCATTATGATTCCAAGTATCACGATAAAGCCGATGGTGATCGTAATTCCCATAAACCCCACTCCTTTTTTCTAGCTATCTACTATTAGTCTATGAAAAAGGAGTGGAGATATATTCGATTCTAAGGACAAAAACCATTCAGTCAGAAGAAAATGTTTTACTTTCGATCGATCAAAACGGCGCGAACCGGTGATCCGTCCCCTTCTTTAAGAGGCAGGGGGAGGGCTACAAGTTCGTATACCCCCGGGTCCACATGGGAAAGGTCAATTCCTTCCAAAATCCCGATATCACACTCCCGAAGAGAATGATGGGCTTTTAAGTCCTTACTATCCAATGGATCAACAGAAGGAAGATCGACCCCGATCAGATCAATGCCCTTTTCCTTTAAAAAAGGGGCAAGTTCTTTATTGATAGGAGGAATATGCTCGGGGAATCGAGCCGGCTCCTTCCAGGCACCGGTCTTGAAAAGTACTTTTTTTACAGAAGTAAAGTCGACCTTCATTACATGCTCAGGACCGATTTCAGGAATATCTTCCACTGAAACCACAATAGCCGGTCCCATGAATCGTTCAAGGGGCATGTCGAGGATCCGTTTTCCATCGCTGTCAAAATGGAATGGAGCATCAACATGGGTCCCTGTATGCGAACTCATGGTCAGTTGACCGACATTCACGGATCCTGTTTCCTCCTTCGTCCAGTTCAAGGAGAAGGAAAATGGCGTGTCACCCGGCCATACGGGTGTTTCATTGTAGAGAGGTCTCGATATATCAATGATCTTCATGATTGCACCATCCTTTCTGCGTTACGCAACAACATTACGCGTATTTTCAAACTGCTTGTATTCTTCATTTTCCATGATCCCCTTGAGGATTTGAACGGTCTCCCATACATCTTCGTACGACGAATAGAGGGCGACGGGAGCCAAACGGATCACATTAGGTGAACGGAAATCAGGGGTCACCCTGTTGGCTTTCAAAGCTTTACAGATTCTTGCTGCTTCCTCATGCTGTAAGCTGATATGACCACCCCGGCGATCATCTTCAAGGGGGTTGCAGAGGGTGAATCCATATTCGGAAAGCTCCTGTCGGAATACGTCCATCATGAATCGTGTAAGAGAAAGGGATTTTCTTCTCAGGTTCTCAATCCCAGCTTCCTCAAACAATTGGAGGGAACCGAGTAAGGGTGCGCTGCTCAAGATATGTGGCGTGCCAATTTGAAAAGCCCCGGCCGATTCAGCGTGTGTTAAGTTGTGATCCATATCAAACTGTGCATCCTTACGGGAACTGAACCATCCGGACAGACCAGGCTTTTTCCCTCTATGCCGGTTATGGACGAATAATCCTCCTACACCACCAGGCCCGCTGTTTAAGTATTTGTAATTACACCAAACCGCAAAGTCCACCCCGTCTTCATGAAGCTTATGGGGAAGGGCACCGATGGAATGGGCAAGGTCGAAGCCGATGATGATATCACGTTTGTGGGCTTCATCAGTCAAAAGCTTAATATCCAGCAGCTGTCCACTTCGATAGAGAACGGACGGTAATAGAATGAGGGCAATATCATCCGTCATATGTCCGATAATGTCCTCTTCACTTAATGTATAACCGTCTGTGCTTTTTACTTGTATTAAATGTTCGTCAGGGGAGTATCCCTTCAATTCCAGCTGACTTTGAATCGCGTATATATCCGAGGGGAAAGTCAGTTCATCTGCCAGAATCTTGGTGCGTTTTCCACGAGGTTGATAGAATGTGGCGAGTAATTGGTGAAGATTCGTCGTGATGGAACCTGTCACAATGACCTCTTCTTTTTCTGCTCCCACTAAAGGGGCAGTCATTTCTCCAAGTTTCTCAGAATAATAGAACCAGGGCTCCTGACCGTCCATCCACCCATCGATTCCATGTTCCTTCCAATCATTCAAAGAGGTCAGTAATGCCTCCTCAGCCCGCTTCGAAAGCAGTCCTAAAGAATTCCCGTCCATATAATAATGATTTTCTTTTAAATAAAATTCATTGCGGAATGGAGCAAGTGAGTCCTGTTTGTCCAGCTCCCGGGCATGTTTCAGTGTTAATTCTTCTCTATGTACCATCTTTATCCCACCTTCAACAGTCTTACCAAAATGATAATCGAAATGATTTGAATAGTAAAATAATTATTGAATTAAAGGTATTCATCTATGAATAAATTATTCAAAAGTGTATAAATAATCAAAAAAGTCTGGTATAAATGGATTAATATAATAATAATAGTGAAGATTATTCATTGTTGAATAATCTTCACCTCATCAAAGGAGTGACTTGGATGACTGAAACGAAAAAAGTTTGGAATGAAAACGAAGCGATTCTTCATTCCCTGCAGGACGATATTTTAGTAACGAATACAGACGGGATCATTCTGAAAGTCAGTGAGGCAACCGGTGGTATCTACAATGTGAAGTCTGAAGATATGGTCGGTAAATCCGTTTATGATCTTGAAAAAGAAGGGATATTCACACCTTTATTGACTCCGTTGGTTCTAAAGGAGAAAAAGAAAATCACGCTGGTTCAAACAAGTAAAGAAGGCAAGAAGCTCCTGGTTACAGGAATACCAGTCTTTCATGAAGATGGAGAACTTGTTCGGGTCGTAAGCTATTCACACGATGTAACGGAATTATTGAATATGAAAAAGTATTTAACGGATATGGAAGACGAGATGGAAAGGGTGAAAAGCGAGCTGGAAATTCTCAGGAGCCGTCATTATTATTCTGATGGCATCATTGCAACAAGTGATGAGATGAAGAGGGTGCTGCAGGTCGCGCTTCAAGTGGCGGATGTCGACGTGAATGTCCTATTACTTGGAGAATCCGGTGTAGGGAAGTCCCACATCGCTAAATTCATTCATAACAAAAGTCAAAGAAAAGGGGGGCCGTTCATAGAGGTCAATTGCGGGGCTATACCAGAGTCCTTATTTGAAGCTGAATTCTTTGGATATGAGCCCGGTTCTTTCACAGGAGCAGATCGTAAGGGGAAGGTAGGATTGGCCGAACTTGCAGAAGGAGGGACTCTTTTTCTTGATGAAATTGGCGAACTATCTCAATCAAATCAAGTGAAAATCCTGAAGTTCATCCAGGAGAAACAATTTTATCGGGTTGGTGGAACGAAGCAAAGGAAGGTGGACTTTCGGGTGCTGGCAGCGACGAACAGGGATTTGGAGGTGGCTATAGAGAAGAGGGAGTTCAGGCAGGATCTGTTCTTTCGCCTGAATGTAGTGCCCATTACCATCCCGCCTCTTAGGGAGAGGACATCGGATATTATTACGTTGATCGATTACTTTGTGAACTATTTTAGTGAGAAATATGACAGGCAGAGGACCGTGGATGAAGCGGTGGTTCACCAGCTGTTGATTCAAGAGTGGAAAGGGAATGTGCGGGAGTTGATGAATGTGATCGAGAGGCTGATTGTGACGTCATCTAAGCAGTTAATCGAGATGGAAAACCTGCCGGGTCAATACATACAACATAGTGGTCATTTATCGGGATTTGCCCATGAAGGTCAATCATTGACAGCCATCTTGGAAGCGGTGGAAGAACAGGTGCTGAAGAAAGCGAGGGACAAGCATAAGACAACAACTCAAATGGCGCAAAGTTTAGGAATCAGCCAACCGTCAGTAGTCAGAAAACTTAAAAAATACAAAATAAAATAAAAATTGGCATGATACTTGCAAGTAATAAGGTGAATCGACTCAGAAACGAATAAAGGGGGAGCAGGCGCTTTAGCTTCACAATCATTGGATAAAATTTCAAAGGGGTGTGTGCAATGGAAGTTGGAAAACCGAATGTAAGTGAGTTGCAAACTCAGTCTAGATCGGTAAAAGAAGCGATGAAGTTTATCATTCCTTCCTTGATTGGGGTGTTGTTGTTTTTGATCCCTGTTACTTATGAAGGGAATATGACCATCGGTGTCGGAATATTTGCTTCTTATTTTCAAGGGATGTTAGAAGGTGTGCTGCCATTATTCATGACAGTCATTTTTGGTCTATCGGCTCTGATGGCCATTTTTACGAAAATGTTTAAACCTCAATGGATTGTTAAGCAATCATTCTTAAAAGGATTATTCGATGTAGGCTATTTCTGGATTGCGACCCGCGTAATAGGGACTGTGTTTGCCGTGATGACCGTCAATGGAATCGGACCGGAGTGGATTATATCCGACTATACGGGTGGAACGGTCCTGTATTCGTTAGTTCCCGTCTTAACGACCTGGTTCCTGTTTGCCGGGCTATTGATGCCCCTATTATTAGACTTTGGTCTGATGGATTTCTTCGGTACGCTGCTTCAAAAGATCATGAAGCCTTTATTCCAGCTGCCCGGACGATCTTCTATCGACGCCCTTGCTTCCTGGATGGGAAGCGGGACGGTAGGTGTCCTGATTACAACGAAACAATTTGAAGAAGGATACTATACAAAACGCGAAGCGGCAGTGATTGCAACGAACTTCTCGGTTGCTTCCATCGCTTTCAGTCTTGTGATTGTCAGTTTCATAGGGTTGGAATCCATGTTTGTCCAACTATATGGAACGGTCGTGATTGCCGGGATTGCAGCAGCTGTGATCTGTCCGAGAATCCCGCCGCTTTCCCGTAAAAAGGACACGTATTATGAGCCTGTCGGCATGCAAATTTCTGAAACGGTGCCCGATGATGTATCCCGCCTTCAGTGGGGATTTGAAAAAGCCGTAGAAAAAGCATCAGAAGTGAAGAGTGTCGGGGAAGTGACCAAGAAAGGATTGCAGAACGTATTGGATATCTGGTTCGGACTCATTCCACTTGTCATGGCCCTTGGGACGCTTGCCCTAGTAGTGGCAGAGTATACACCGGTGTTTGATGTATTGGCCTATCCGGTCGTACCATTCCTGGAGCTTCTTCAAATACCACAGGCTGCAGATGCTGCCCCTGCGATGATCGTCGGGTTTGCCGATATGTTCCTGCCAGCTGTAGTAGGGAGTGGCATCGAGAGTGAGTTGACGAGGTTCGTAATTGCCGCTATGTCTCTGACTCAATTAATCTACATGTCCGAAATCGGAATTTTATTGATCAAATCTAAGATTCCCATCAGCTTTTTGGATCTATTTATCATCTTTATCCAGCGTACGATCATTACATTGCCGATCGTAGCGTTACTGGCGCACTTTTTCTTTATGTAAAACCTCGAGGATTTATACAAAAATGGATATGGGGGTACTGAAATGGAACGAACGTTTGAACAGCTTATTGAGCGTATGCCTGATCGTTTAGCACCGAGCATGGCAAAGGATCATCCAAATTTACCGGTAGTGAAAGAAGAAGGTTGCTACTACTATGGACTTGACGGTAGGAAGTATCTTGATTTCACCTCCGGGATCGCCGTCACAAATGTGGGACATCGTCACCCGAAGGTCGTACAAGCGATCAAAGATGCAGCAGACGGGCTGATGCATGGTCCGTCAGGTGTCATCATGTATGAATCGATTCTTCGCCTGGCAGATGAACTGGCAGAGATTCTACCGGGTGACCTGGATAGTTTCTTCTTTGCCAACAGCGGAACGGAAGCGATCGAGGGGGCGCTCAAGCTGGCTAAATATGTGACGAAGCGTCCATATGTGGTTTCCTTTACAGGATGTTTTCATGGGCGCTCCCTTGGTGCCTTAAGTGTCACCACTTCCAAGAGCAAGTACCGAAAGTTTATGCAGCCTTCAGGATTAACATATCAAATTCCTTATGCGAACGAACGGGAGTGCCCAGAGGGAAAAGATTCGACCCAATATGTTGTCAACAAGCTCGAAAAGGATTTTGAAACGCTATTTAATCATCAGGTAACCCCTGAAGAAGTGGCATGCGTCATTTTGGAACCTGTACTTGGGGAAGGAGGATATATCGTTCCTCCGAAGGCATGGCTTAAAAAGGTAAGGGAGATTTGTGATCGACACGGTATTTTATTGATTTTTGATGAAGTTCAAACAGGATTCGGACGGACTGGAAATTGGTTTGCTGCACAAACCTTCGATGTTACGCCGGATATTATGGCGATTGCAAAAGGGATTGCCTCGGGACTCCCGCTGAGTGCGACGGTCGCATCCAATAAACTGATGAAACAATGGCCTCTTGGAAGTCATGGAACCACGTTTGGCGGGAACCCGATTGCCTGCTCTGTCGGTCTTGCCACCTTAGAAGTCATGAAAGAGGAAAATCTTTTGGATAATACGAAGACGATGGGGGCTTACGCTGTTTCGAAGCTTGAGCAATTGCAGGAGAAACACCCTGTGATTGGGAGCATCCGGGCGGTGGGGTTGATGATCGGGATCGAAATCGTTCATCCCCAAACAGGAGAACCGAATCAGGAAGGCCTGATGGACGTCCTTGACAGGGCTCTGGAAAAAGGGGTTTTATTCTACCTATGTGGAAACCACTCCGAAGTGATCCGGATGATTCCTCCTCTTACTGTCACAAGAGAACAAATTGATGAAGGGTTGCGAATGCTGGATGAAGCACTGAGTGAATACGAGGTGACATTGATGAGTCATTTCGATTAAAAGCAAAAGGCTGGATTTAGGTACTAAGTTGTACCTGAATCCAGCCTTTTTGCATGACCTTATGCAGTTTGTTGTAATTGAGCGTCATCCTTGTCAGAAGTCATAAGAGTCACAACTACCAACACAATGATGGCTAATGGAACCGCAATGACGACACTGTTCAGATCAAATGGTTTCTGAAGGGCAATTTCCCAAACCAACGTTGAAATGACACCTGCTATCATTGATGAAACTCCACCGGCAGCATTGACACGTTTCCAGAAGAAAACGGCTAAAACAGCCGGGGTAATGCCTGCACCATAAACGGTGTAAGCATACATTTGGACATCGAGTACACTCGGGAAGTAATTGATAATGATGAATGCTAAAGCTCCAAGTATAACGATGAACATCTTTGTAATTTTTAACTGCTTATCATCTGAAGCATTAGGATTTATATATTTTCCGTAAATATCATAGGTTAGATTCGTTGCAGCAGACAATAAATACGAATTTCCTGTTGTAATGATAAAGGATGCTGCCGCTGCCAAAAGAATTCCCCCGATTCCAATCGGCATTGCTACCGTCGTTGCCATCAACGCCATTCCTGGATCGATATCCGGGAATAGAGAACGGGATGCAAAGGCGATCAATGAGATGGCAGGAGAAATGATGATCATGGCAATAAGCCATCCAATTTGTCCCTTTCTTGATGAAGAATCTCCTTTAGATGAAGCGAGCCTTTGATACATATTCTGGTCGCCCAATAATAAGAAAAGAGAAGGCAGTAAATAACCGATCAATTGGATGATGGATAAGTTTCCTGTTGCTGACATATGGGATGCAGGTACATTTTGAACAATTTCATCCCATCCCCCTGCAATAAAGAATATGGTTGGAACAGTAATGATTAATCCACCGACCATCAGAAAACCACTCAGTGCATCGGTTTGAGATACAGAGCGCAAACCACCGATCATCGCTAGAAAAATGATCAAGGCAGCACCAATGGTCGTCCCGAGACCAACCGACATGCCTGTTGTTAAGTTAAGAATAAAGCCGAACCCTTTCATCTGGTATGAAACAATACCGACATAGGCTAAGATGATGATGGCACTTGAAAGATTCCGTGCAGTGGAACCGTATTTTTCTTCAAGGATGGCTGAAACGGTATATTTACTGAATGCACGTATTTTGGGAGCAACGAGGTAAAGAATCCCGATTCCCACAAGGGTCGGAATCATAAGCATTAACGAAGGAATAATCCCAAAGCTGTATGCAACAGATGTTTCCCCACCGGAAATACTTCCGCTTCCAGTCCAAGTTGCAAGTAATGTCCCCATCAATACAAAAGGACCCAGACTTTTTCCAGCCAGAATAAAATCATTACTGCTGGATACTTTCTTAGACATATACGTACCGATCCCAATCATTAGTACCGCATATATCCCTATAAACCATAATAAATGTGGATTTTGTTGTAATTCCATAAAACGATCATCTCCTGAACAGTATTTGTTCACGCGAGAGAACGTTGATTCATTTCTTAATCACAATTTAATAATCACCGGTGAAAAGATAAACACATTTTAGCCTGAAGGGAAGGTAGAAAGTTCTACCTATCAATTAAATATTCTAAAACTATTGAGAAAAGTTTAGAGGTTGTAAGAGGCTTTGAAAATGTCTTTCTTTGTGATGTTTTTCATGAATGCTTGTCTCACGTAAAAACATTTCTACTTAACCTTAGCACATATTCATTCCGATAAAAAATGCTCGGAAAGCTTGATTTAGCGAGATTTTCGGACAATAATTGCAAACAGGTAAAAAATGGGATGGATGTTAAGGTCATACGGGACAATTGATACAGAAATAGAAGGAATTATTCGAAATTTATAATAATTGAAGGTTGTGAAAGGGATTAAAATCATACTTTTTACCTACATATCCGTTCGGTTATTTAGGTCGAAAGTGTTATTGATTTTAAGAGAATGAGAGTATTAAAAAGATGGACCGGCTAAAGCCAATCCATCTTTTAAAGTCTTTTAACCGAAATAGCTTTGCGCATTTTCCTGAGCGCATCCTGTCCTTCCATTTCCCGCCTCATCATTAAATTTACATAAAGGGCATCGATCAGTGTTAACTGGGCAATGCGGGAAGATAAGGCTTCTGAGCGATAATCGGTTTCTTCGGAAACAGTGAAGAGTGACGTATCGACTCGTTGACTTAATGGGGACTTGGCGAAATTGGTGATACAGATGGTCTTTGCCCCGGTTTCTTTGACGATATCGAGAACCTGCAGAATATCCTTCGTCGAACCTGAGTGAGATATGAATACTGCGCAATCGTCACTCGTCATCTGGGAAGCGGTCATAAGCTGAATGTGACTGTCGCTTGCCGCATGCACACGTAATCCGGTCCGGATGAACTTATGATATGCGTCAAGGGCGATGACACCGGATCCGCCACTGCCGAAGAAGTCAATGGAACGTGCGCTATTCATCATATCCACAGCTTTCAACAGCTTCTTTTCATCAACCACCATCAGTGTGTCTTCTATCGTTTTGATATTGGACCTGAAGACTTTAGTGGCAATCGTCTGTGCTGTGTCGCCTTCATCGATCCGCTCATGAATGTCCTTAAGTCCAGTCACGATTTCAGAGGCAAGGGCGATCTTCATTGCCTGATAGCCTTTGAAACCGATTCGTTTACAAAAACGGAAGACGGTAGAGTCGGCAACTCCCAAGTCTTCGGCCAGTCCATTGATTGTGGAATGGATGATCTCGTTTGGATTTTCAAGGATATAGTCGGCAATTTTTTTCTCTGTCACACTGAACTGGGGATAGTGAGAACGTATACTTGCTAAACAATGTTGATGTTGACTCATAGACACCACTCCTGTAAGGGTTTTCATAATTTCATTATACAAGATTACAAGAAAAATAAAAATAATTTCTGTAAACGGTTGCAAAAAGAAAAATATTTTTTATAATAGAGATAGACAGAAAATAATTTTCCTGATGATTTGTGAAAATCATTTTAGAGAGTACTAGATACATAGGGTGTTTTGCAAACGCTTTACTGCTTTCTACAAGGAGTCAGGATCAACCGTTATAAAAAATGGGCAGCAGGGCTGCCGAGACAAAAGAAAGGTAGGGATACACAATGTCAGATCAAATGCTTATTTTAGTGGCACTCGCCGGAATTTTTCTTCTTTTATTTTTAGTAATTAAAACAAAGCTTCACGCTTTTGTTGCCCTATTATTAGTGAGTTTAATCGTAGGGATCGCCGCTGGAATGCCGTTGCAGGATGTTGTTGCCTCGATCCAGAGCGGAATGGGCGGGACCCTGGGGTTTGTCGCCGTCGTTGTTGGTTTAGGTGCGATGTTCGGTCGTATGCTTGAAGTATCAGGTGGAGCAGAACGACTTGCTCAGACGCTGATTAACAAATTTGGGGAAGATAAGGCGCAATGGTCACTGGGTATCACAGGTTTCTTAGTCGCCATTCCCGTATTCTTCGATGTAGGATTCATCATTCTTGTACCAATCGTATATGGGTTGGCACGTAAAACAGGAAAGTCACTGCTATACTATGGAATTCCATTACTTGCAGGTCTTGCCGTTACACACAGCTTCATCCCGCCGACTCCGGGACCGATTGCGGTTGCGGACTTAATCGGGGCAGACCTTGGTTGGGTCATCCTGTTTGGTGCGATCGCCGGTGTTCCATCCATGATCATCGCAGGTCCGCTTTTTGCAAAATGGATTTCGAAACGAATCCATGCAGTGGTTCCTGAATATATGCAGGCAGAAGAAATGGAATATGATAAAGAGCTGCCAAGTTTCGCACTGATCGCATCGCTTATTTCCATTCCATTAGTATTGATCTTATTGAATACGCTTTCTGGTGTTATTTTAGATGAGGGGAATATGATTCGTTCAATCCTTACATTCTTAGGACATCCTTTCGTAGCCTTAACGATTGCGACGCTGTTGACGTTCGTTTTATTAGGAACAAAGCGTGGATACTCACGCCAGGAAGTTCAGGACATTGCAACGAAGGCACTTGAGCCAGCAGGAATCATCATTCTTGTCACTGGTGCTGGTGGAGTATTCAAGCAAGTATTGATTGACTCCGGCGTAGGGGAAGTATTAGGAAATATGATGGCTGGTTCAAGCCTGCCTCCAATCGCCCTTGCCTTCCTGATCGCCATGGTCGTTCGTGTGGCACAAGGTTCAGCGACCGTTTCAATGGTTACAGCGGCAGGGTTGATGAGCCCGCTGATTGAAACGCTCGGTATGCAGGGTCCTGTTCTTGGATTGATGGTTATCGCCATCGCATCAGGAGCGACAGTCTTCTCCCATGTGAATGACAGCGGATTCTGGTTAGTGAACCGTTACTTTGGATTAGATGTGAAAGATACGTTAAAATCATGGACAGTGATGGAAACGCTTATCGGGTTCGTAGGATTCGGAGTAGCATTCATTTTAGGGATATTCATTGGCTAAATTAGGATAGAATAATAGCAGAAGAGGGAAGAGCCATGTCGCTTCTTCCTTTTCTCTATTTATTTAGGAGGAACAAAGATGTCAGAATTCATGATTGGTGTCGATATCGGGACCACAAGTACAAAAGCGGTACTATTCAATAAAGAAGGAAAAGCGATCGAGCGTCACGGGATCGAATATCCATTACATACACCAACACCGGGGACGGCTGAACAGGACCCCGAGGAAATCTTTCAAGCGGTCATTAAGTGCATCAAGGAAGTGGCTTCGAGCACGAATGAAACGATTTCGTTTGTGTCATTCAGCTCTGCCATGCACAGCCTGATCCTTGTAGATGAGAATGATCAACCGTTGACCCCTTCCATTACATGGGCGGATAACCGCAGTGCCGCATGGGCGGAGAAAATCAAGAAGGAAATGAACGGACTTGAAATCTATAGAAGAACCGGCACCCCGATCCACCCGATGTCACCCCTTGTGAAGCTTGCCTGGCTGAAGGATGAGAAACCGGAATTGTTCGGAAAAGCCGCGAAATTCATCTCGATCAAGGAATTTGTCTTCCATCGCTTGTTCGGAAAATATGTCGTGGATTATTCCATTGCATCTGCTACAGGGATGTTCCACTTGGAAAACCTGGCATGGGATGAAGAAGCCATGAAAGTGGCAGGTGTATCGAAGGATCAGCTTTCGGTACCGGTTTCTACAACTGAAAGTCTGGTCGACTTAAAGTCTGAATATACCGAAATGCTGGGATTGCCTGCTGACACTCCATTCGTTGTTGGAGCAAGTGACGGGGTTCTATCGAATCTTGGAGTGAATGCTATCGAACCTGGTGTGGTGGCTGTGACCATTGGAACTAGTGGGGCGATCCGAGCCGTGACCGACCGTCCTGTGACTGATCCGAAAGGCCGAATTTTCTGCTATGCCTTAACAGATAAGCATTGGGTGATCGGCGGACCGGTGAACAATGGAGGAATGATTTTTAGATGGGTCAGGGACGAGCTGGCATCCGGTGAAGTGGAAGTGGCCAAGCGATTAGGAAAGGATCCATATGAAGTGCTCACAGATATTGCGGCTAAAGTGGAACCAGGTTCTGAAGGGTTACTATTCCACCCTTACATGGCGGGAGAACGTGCTCCACTTTGGAATGCAAAAGCCCGCGGCTCCTTTTTCGGACTCGGAATGCATCACAAAAAAGAGCATATGATCCGTGCGGTCCTTGAAGGAATCGTCATGAACTTATACAGCGTTCTTCTGGCACTGGAGGAATTGATCGGTACGCCGAAACGGGTGCAGGCGACAGGCGGATTCGCCCGCTCTGAATTGTGGCGCCAAATGCTTGCCGACGTGTTCGATCAAGAAGTGGAAGTGCCGGAAAGCTTCGAAAGCTCATGCCTTGGTGCAGTAGTTCTTGGCATGTACGGAAACGGAATGATCGACTCTCTTGAAGAAGTGAGAGATATGGTAGGATCTGTTCATTCTCATCAGCCAGATCCGAAAGCGACGGAAGCCTATAACAGGCTGATGCCGATCTTCATTCGCGTTCCACGTTTGTTAGAAGAAGAATACGAAGCCATCAGTGCTTACCAGGAAGGAAGCTGACTCTCTTGAGTCGGCTTTTTTTCGGATGAAGTTATCTACATGTATGCTCGTTTTTTATTGTTTTTATTTTTTTGAGAACAACATTATATAAATGCAGGGATTGCTTTTCCGTCACCATATTTAAGAGATTTTTAGACAGAGCTAAAAGGTGCCAAAGAACAACCTGATAGAAAACAGAAGTCTACCTCCATAAAAGGAACTTTATTTTTTACTTACCTAATTTAGGTTGGTTGCTGAAGTTTAATTTTTTGTAGGATACATGCCCATAAAGTTGATTGGAGCGGAAGAATGCTCGACTCCTGCGGGAATAGCTGGACAGCTCGAAAAGCGGAGACGGCTTGCTCAGCCCCGACAAGCATAAGGTGGATGGACCTAGAAGGCGCTTTTTGCCTTCTTGGACCATTTAACTTATGACCTCGAGGGGCTAGCCGTTGGAGCTGGACAGGTGAGACCCCACAGGCGCAGCCGAGGAGGCTCACCGCCAGCCCCGCGGAACGAACATCCTGGAGCGGAAATCAACTACGACATACTATTCTAAGGTGTGCAAACAAATTTACCAAAAGAGCTTTTAGATAGAAACATGGAAAGGACACTTAGCCAAAAAGTGCCCTTTTCATGTATAATAGAAACGAATATACCTTTTATTATCAGAAACTATCCATAGATAAATGAAAGAGAGTGAAACAAAATGGGACGTAAGTGGAATAACATTAAAGAAAAGAAAGCGTCAAAGGATGCCAATACGAGTCGCATATATGCAAAATTCGGCCGCGAGATCTACGTTGCGGCGAAACAGGGAGAACCGGATCCCGAACTGAATCAGACTCTTAAATTCGTTCTTGAGCGTGCAAAAACATATAGTGTACCAAAACATATCGTGGACCGTGCCATCGAAAAGGCAAAGGGCGGTTCAGAAGAGAATTATGACGAATTACGCTATGAAGGCTTTGGGCCGAATGGCTCCATGGTCATTGTGGATGCCCTGACCAACAACGTAAACCGTACAGCATCTGAAGTGCGTGCGGCTTTCGGAAAGAATGGCGGAAACATGGGTGTGAGTGGATCTGTTGCCTACATGTTCGATTCCACAGCTGTCATTGGAATGGAAGGGAAATCAGAAGAAGACGTGATGGAGATCCTCATGGAAGCAGATGTTGACGCACGTGACATCATCGAAGAAGAAGATTCCGTGATCGTCTATGCAGAGCCGGATCAATTCCATGCTGTACAAGAAGCATTTAAAGGCGCGGGTATCACTGAGTTCACAGTGGCTGAGCTTACAATGCTTGCACAGAATGATGTTGAGCTTTCAGAAGACGATCAAGCTCAATTCGAAAAAATGATCGATGCGATTGAAGATTTGGAAGATGTTCAGCAGGTTTATCATAACGTTGACCTAGGTGAATAAAAGCTGTTGAATCCCCCTGACACATATGTCAGGGGGATTTTCTTTTTTTTATACGATTGATTTGGGAAGTTGGTGTCGTGTAAAGTCGCATGAACACTTTATTTGTCGAAAAGACTGAAAATTCAGCATAATACTTCATTCTCAGCAGGGCCTTTGTTATGCTAAAGATGAATCTGAATAAATACGTGAAAAGGGAGAGGAAAATATGGGACTAGATCAACTTGAAATGCAGCAGGCCAAACAGAATGTGAAAGAAAAAACCAAACCCTATTTAACGGCACTGATCGGTTGGAGCCTGCCGGCCATCGAGGCGTGTACGAAGCTTGAAAGACCTTTCGTCGTTGTGGGTCCGCCTGATTTCGAGGCTTATGCAGAAAAGCATGATATTGCCTTTATCGGCTGGGACTTCGATCGATTGAATGAAGGTTCAGATCATCTTTACAAACAACTGAAAGCCCTTGGTGCTGAAGTCGCCATTCCATTATATGAAGAATGCGTGGAGTGGGCAGGGGCGTTGAACTCCCGTTTCCGCAGCGAACCCCGTGTCTTTAACCGATCTCTCCTCTTAAGGGATAAAGGAATGATGAAGCGTAAAGCCCAAATTGCGGGAATCAAAGTAGGTGTATTTGAAGAAGCAAGGGATAAAGAGGATGTAAGACGCTTTCTAAAACGAGTAAATGAAGCCCTTTTGAAAGTGGAAGGGGATAAGAACGACCCCATTCACGTCAAGCCTCTTGATAAAGCAGGCTCTGTCGGACACCGGGCAATCGAAAATCCGGAAGATATCGATGCCCTCACTGAATCTGAGTTTCCCCTATTGATGGAGAGTCATTTAGACGGTCAGGAATTCTCTTGTGAAGCATTCATCCATAAAGGCAAGATCCAGTTTTTAAACATAACGGAGTATGTGCGATTGGGTTATTCCAATTTCGTACCTGCCTCTCCAACCCTTGAAGAAAAGCGACCGATCATTCGTGAAGCGATTCAACAGCTCATCGATGCGTTCGAGATAGAATACGGAGTCATCCATCCTGAATATTTCATTACGTCTGATGGTACTCTTCACTTTGGAGAAGTTGCGGCCAGGGTGCCAGGTGGACATATCTTTGACCTGATTGAGCGGGCGTACGGATTCAATGCCTATCAAGCTCAGATCCTTTGTGGGGATCCGAATACGACTGAAGAAGAACTTAGAGAATTCTTCCCTTCAACAGGAGAGGAAGCAAAGGCTCATGCAGGTTGTTTAATGGTCCATCCTCATGTGAACTATGTGGAGAAGCTCGAGGTACCAGATGAACTGGAGAACCATCCTTATTTCGAAAAGCATGATATGTTCAGTCCGGCTCAGGGGAAAGTGGCCCAGCGGATCGGCTTCGGGAATCATTATGGAACCATCTTCTTCTACGGTGAAGACAGCGAAGTCATGAGAGGGTTATTGAAAGAATACGAACAATTTAACTTTTATATTTAATAGGAGACCGTGCACCCTTCAGAGAACAGCCTATCCGATATTCTGAACGATAAAGGAGTTTTGAAATGGCATTTGAATTAACGTCAAAGCTGGAAGATCGATTTTTGCAAGCGTTGAGTGAATTGGAAAGCGCGGCTTCATTTGCGAAATCAATGTATCAAACAGACGTTTACCAGGAAGCTCAGAGGTTACTGGATACAGAAAAAGGGCTCGAAATCTTATATCAAAGTGCCAGCCGCTTTGAGAAAGCAGGGGTATTCCAGGACGGTCCATGGGAAAAAGCATCCAAGCTCCAGCCCCCTCTTGTAGCCGGATCCCTGCAGGCGAAAGGATTACCTTCAATCATTGAGATCCTGAGCGAACTAAGGATGCTCTCGATTGCAGAAGCCCAATATGAGCACCCTGACGTCAGTGATGAAATGGCGCAGGATTTCCTGAATGAAGTCATGGTCCTGAATCTGAACCTGCTTTTTCCTGAAGCGACGGAAGCAGCTCGTATTGAAGGTGGAGAACAAAGTGAAAGGGCAACGGAATTATTTCACTTCCTTTCCGAAAAGCTGTCCTATCAAGCCCTTACGACCACACTGATCAAAGAAATCGAGCGCTTGACCGCTCAGCGGCCGATTATGGTGAAACGGACGGTCTCCATGATCGAAACGGCGAAGAAGATGCTCCACTCTGATCTTAGTGCCGCGGAACGACTGGTGCTGGAGAAGTATGTATCGGCGATTGAAGGTCCGTCTCCGTTGAGCAAAACAATCATGCAGCCGGGGGAATACCGAAAGAAGCTGATGGATCTTTCCCATGAAGAATTGGAGAAGGAGGCGACAGCGTTTGCGCGGTCCATGCGCGAAACGGGATTGGTTGCACCTCAGCATGCGATTCTACTGAGGTTCTTAAGCAGGAAGGTCCAGAATCTTGTTCCGGCTGCCCTTCAATTAAATGATAAAGGAAAGGCAAATCTTGATGAACATGCAGAGCTCGTATTCCAGCTCATCAAAGTGGCGATCTACCCTGCCACTAAGCAATCTGTATACGGTCTTGCCCTTATGCTTGAACGGGGGGTCCTGTCATCATCGCCTGTGTCACCTGGATTGAAGAGGCTTATCGAACTTGATATAAGACCCGAAGTGAGGACAACCCTCCTTAATTCATGCAAATCGGGTGACGGAATTACGGCAAATTCGGTACTTCTTGCAGGTGTCATCAGTGTCCTGGGGCAGCCTATAGGAATCGGACAGGGGCTGAATCCAACCTGTCAAACGGCCCGTGGGATCAGCCTCTGGGCCCAGCATGCCCCTGGGTATTTACTCGAACTCATTCCGAGGGCGGCGAGAGACGGGGATATCGACATCAAGTTTGAAGGAACACCGGTTCACTCCAAGGATCTAAGCGGGGGCCTTGCGCCTGAGCTGCATCAGGAGCTTGACCCGGTGTCCCTGGTTCTCGTCCCTCATCTTGACAGGATTTACAGTGAGATGATGAGACGGGTCTCCCTTAGAGGGGAAGATGGGCACCGCTGGGTCAATCCAGAATTCTACGGGGATTGGGTCCAAAAGGGATTCAGTACGGTGATTGACCCTTTAACCGGACTCATCTCCGACTATCCCGGTTTTGTGAGACTCTTTTATGCCACTCATCATCCGGAATACAATGATGATTACGGTTTGATTTACCCAAATCCGGTGGGGATTTTCATTACGAATGTCCATGGGAAGCTCCTTGGATTCCATGCCGTGTCGATTCTGAGGATCACTCAAGATCCACAAGGAGAGTACAGGATTTATTTCTATAATCCAAACAACGACGGTTCTCAGAACTGGGGGCAGGGGATCGAGCCTTCCGTTATGGAAAACGGGGAGCTGGAAGGGGAATGCTCGCTCCCATTTCACGAATTTGTCTCAAGACTGTATGCTTTTCACTACAACCCGTACGAACAGGGTGATGCTTTCGCAGTGGAAAATGACATTGTCGATGAAATCAAGGACCTTGCCAGGGAGAGTTGGGGAAGGGATTATACGTGGGTTTGAATATTGAAGGCGTTTGGGCAGCAATGTCCCAAACGCTTTTTTATGCGTGGGATGATTCTTCTGACACCAGCCATACTAAGGAATGGAGGTGGTACACATGAGAAGTGATGGGAATTCAGATGAGAAGAGAATGGACGTCCCGTTAAAGGCGGAATTTACAATGAATGACCGACTCCGTAACCCGAGCGGGGTGTATGTCCCTGGAGAATCAGTGGAGGAGCACCATGCCATTGAGGAAGGGAACGGGGTCATCGCTGAAAAAGTAATCGGACAAGCAAATGAGAATGGATAGGAGAGGAATTATATGAGCGATTATTCTGTAGCGAATCTGTCAGACGATATGTTGGATAAGGTAAAGAGCATGGAAAGTGAACTCCGCCGGCAAACAGCGGACGACATCGTCTTAATCGCCTATAAAAATACGGAAATCAGCCCGGAAGGAGAGGGACAGAATGGATAAAGGAAACAAAGAAATGCCGGACTTTAAAGAGCTGAATGACCGGATCATTGCAGAAGAACCGAAAGGACCGTTTTTCGCCATCAAAACAAATATGGATACACAAGGTGTAAAAGATAATCCTTATGCGTCAGAGAAAGCGAGTCCTGAACAAGAGGAGAAATTACAGCAGTTCTTTGAAGATGAAGAGTTATAAAAGGATGACATAAAGAAGCGCCCATCTACATCGATGGACGCTTCTTTAACTTTATTTAGTGTGGGATTGTTCATCGCGTAATTCCTTTGACACTTTCGGTGCCACCCAGAGCATGGGAAGTAAAAGAAGGGAGACGGGAACGGCCGTGACGACGATGAAGTTCTGCAACGCAGTGACACTTCCGTCTCCTATATATAGAAGAATCGCTGCGATGGAACCCATCAGGATGGACCAGAACACTCGTAAGGACACTTTAGGGTCTCCCTCACCCGAAACCGCCATGGCAATCGTATAAGACATGGAGTCTCCTGTCGTGACAACGAAAAGAATCGTCAATAATAAAAATAAGGGTGAAATAATCCCGGAAAGTGGCAGTTGATTGGTAATGGCAATCATTGCTGCAGGCATTCCGCCACTCGTTAATTCCTGTGATACACTTCCTGGATTCTGCAGTTCATAAAAGATACCTGAACCACCGACAACCGTAAACCAGAAGGTAGTGACAATGGGAGCGATGATCGCAATGGCCAGTATAATCTGGCGTATTGTCCTGCCTCGCGAAATACGGCTGACAAGTATCGCCATCATTGGCCCATACCCAATGAACCATCCCCAGAAAAACACAGTCCAACTTCCCAACCAGCTCTTATCTGACCGGAATGTGCTGACCTGGATAAAGTGATCCACATAAAATCCGAAAGAAGAGATGAATGAATCAACAATGAATCCTCCGGGACCGAATAATAAAACAAATAGAACCAATCCAAAGGCTAATCGTACATTGAAATTACTCAGGATTTGGATCCCTTTATGCAGTCCGGTTGCAGCTGAAATGGTCGACACGATCACTAAACAGACAATGATCGCAAGCTGGGTTGAGAATTGATCAGGGATTCCGAAAAGGGCAGACAGACCGTAACTTGCCTGTAAACCAAGGAATCCGATCGGTCCGATTGTACCTGCGGCGACCGCAATGATGGCAAAAGCATCGATAAGGGTCCCGAGGAAACTGTTTTTAAGCTTTTCCCCAAAAATGGGATACAGAAGGGTGCGGGGTTTCATCGGCATCCCCCTGTGATAATGGCCATACATCATGACGACGGCACTCAATGTACCCAGGATGGCCCAGGCAAGAAAACCCCAGTGCATAAAGCTTTGGGACAACGCCGGCATGATAGCCCCGGCGGTCATGGGATCGACTCCCTCGTGCATCGGTGGAACCGTCATAAAGTGGTACATAGGCTCTGCGGCAGCCCAGAACACGCCTCCCCCGGCAAGCAGGGTAGCCATGATGATCGATAACCATTTAAATGTTCCGATCTCCGGTTTTTCCACATACCCTAACCGGACGCCTCCATACTTAGAGAATGCCAGATACAGAGCTACGATGAAGTGTACCAGCATTAACACTTGCCAGAAGGCCCCGAAGTATGTCGAAGACCAGGCGAAGCCTTTGTTTACAAAGGCAGTAACACGATCGAGACGAACGAAAGCCGCGACAACGAAAAGAATAAGTAATCCACCACTGATGGCAAATACAGACCAATCAATCTTGGATTTGTGATGCTTATTAGACATATAGAATAAATGCTCCTTTAATATTCATTGAAAAACACAAGGTCCTACTATCTCACAGGGGGAAAAGAGTTGTAAAGGGAACGAAAAGAATTCATAAAAGACAATTTTTGTCACGGTTAAAATTTGGAAAATTACATCTTTTCAACGGTAAAAAAAGAACTATACTAAAGAGTAAGAATAAAACAAAACTGAAAAAGGCAAACTTGTTGAAAAACAAGGACGCAAAGCTATGGGCCTACCCGATTTCGAATGGTCGCCAGGCTGCCAGGCTCCTCAAAAGGGCCAAGGCTCAGGGAAGAGGAGAATGAAAGATGAGAAGATGTTGGAAATGGGTTTGTATTTGTTTGATCATGATGAGTATGATTTCTAATCCATCAACTGAAAAGGCAGCTGGTGTAGACATGAGAGGGAAAAGTACGTGGCTTTGGAATACAATGGAGATTATCACACAAAAAGAAGAAATCATTGACTTCTTTAAATCCCATCATGTAGATGAAGTTTATTTGCAAGTGAATCCAGCAGTGGAAAAGGAATACTATCACCAATTTATCGAAATGGCGAATGGTGAAAATATACATGTATACGCATTGGACGGGGCACCAAAATGGGCGACCGTAAAAGGACAAACCTCCCTTAGTGCCTTTTTTGATTGGCTCTCTGCATACCAGCTTGAAGCAAGTGAGACTCAACGATTCACCGGAGTTCATCTGGATGTTGAGCCTTACCTTTTAACTGGATGGACAACCGCCTATGGGAAGACGGTGTTGAACTATCAAAAAATGGTCAATATAGCAGTGGATCGCTCCAATTCGCTTCAACTGCCATTAGGGATGGATATTCCATTTTGGTTTGATGAAAAAACATACAATAATGAATTTGGGAAAGGGAACCTTGCTCAGTGGGTGATCGGACAAACGGAAGAAGTTGGTATCATGGCATATCGTGATCTAGCCATTGGAGGGAATGGGATCATAGAGCTTGTCAGAAATGAAATGGCTTTCGCCCAGTCTGCAGGGAAAAAAGTGAAAGTTGGAGTGGAGACCGCTCCATCTGCAGAGGGGAATTTCCTGACTTTTCACGAAGAAGGGGCGGCTTTCATGTTTGATGAGCTTGCGGTGGTTGACGCGGAGTATGAAACCAATTCATCTTACAAAGGAATCGCTGTCCATCATTACGGAAGCTGGAAGGAATTGTTAGAATAAGAGAGGAGGCATGAATGATGTCGAAAGTAGCCTTGGTTGCAGGGGCGACCGGTCTGGTCGGTTCGCACTTAACGGATATCCTGTTAAAGAGTCCGGAGTATACAAAAGTGATTTCTTTCGTTAGAAGGGCAAGCGGTTTGGAACATGAGAAACTTGATGAACGGGTCATTTCGTTTGATGGGATGAAGCTTCTGCCTCACGAAGAAGTCAATGATGTATTCTGTTGTCTTGGTACTACGATTAAAAAAGCGAAGACAAAAGAAGCATTTATGAAGGTAGACTATGAATATCCCATCCAACTTGGAAAGATTGGGAAAGAACATGGGGCGACGAAATACCTTGTCATATCTTCCATGGGGGCAAGTCCGGGTTCTCCATTCTTTTATAGTCAGGTGAAAGGAAACCTGGAGGAAGGATTAATGGAGCTTCATTATCCTTCCCTTCACATTTTCAGACCCTCCCTTTTATTGGGGGAGAGACAGGAGTTCCGTCTTGGGGAAAAAGCGGGTGAAATTTTCTCAAGGATGGTCCGTCCGATCATGGTTGGCAGGTTGAAACGTTACAGAAGCATCTCGGGCAAACAGGTGGCGTATGGGATGTACCGTACAGCAATAAGTTCAACCGGGGAGAAAGTAACCATTCATGAATCAGATCAAATCCAGCAGCTGTGAAAAGGGAGGGAGACCATGAAGAGAATACTGAGAGGACATCATCTTCTGTGTACTCACGGATTTAAAGGCATGGGGTACAGTCCTGAATTTGTTCATAAGATGGCTGAGATAGTAGAAGACATACGCAACGACGACATGGACTTTCCCATCCAGGTCGTTCAAACCTTCGATGATGCCTGCGGCGCCTGCCCCCATAAAGGGAAATCAGCATGTGAAAAAAGTGAGGACTCCAATAATCATGTTCTTACATTAGACAGCAGGGTGATCCATCACTTAGGATTGAAACCCGGTGAGGTTTATATGAAATCAGAATTAATCAATACAACGGCCCAAAAGGTCAAACCCGAAGATCTTGACCATCTATGTGAAGGCTGCTCCTGGCTGGAGTATGGAGTGTGTAAAGACGGAATCGAAGCATTGCGGAAGAAAGAGTTGGCTTGATCTCTTAGAAGAATGTAGCTTATAGAATAGAAAAGAAGCTGGGACAAAAGGGGTATCAGCTAAAGAATAACCCGAACGATCATTGGAAATCGTTCGGGTTTTTCTGTTGAATGTTGCAAAAACATCAATCATGTATAGCTCAATTCGTTACGACCTGGCCTCATCATTGAATTTGATAAACATGTCTCAAAGCATTCATAAGGTGCTTCATAGAAGGATCTTCAGCCAGATTCACAAGCATTCCTTTGATGACGACGGGACGGGTTTCGTCTTTTTGTATTTCTTCTCTAATGACTTCCAGGGAAATCCGGGTATTCTCGTCCTCAGCCAACTCCAGAGCATCCTGAATCATGTGAATGAGTGTCGACTCATTGATTCTGGTGGAAGTGGTGAAATCCTTAACCAAGTCATCCAGTTTTTCAAAGGAAAGTACCGGCTTATCTCCGCTTTTAAGCAAACCATCCACAAGGTCATCTGTTCGTCTCAATATAAAATGGGATAGGTATGAAAAGTCCAGATCGATTTTATCCAGCATGACCAGTTCTAAATAAGAATGGAAAAAACCTTGAATCATCATGGTAATGTCCCAAAAATAGGGCTCGATCTTTTTTCCATAGATCCCGAATAATCTTCTTCGGTAATACCGGTGAGTGTTCATCTTCATCTCGCTGAGGAGATCATGAATTTCATCATTGAACGGCATGGCGTTCTCCCTGATCTGCATGATAATGAACTCTTTATGTTTACAGATTTCAATCAGCTGACATTCTAATTGCTTTTGGAATTTATCGTATGGTGATAAATCCTCGTTCTCGATCTCGTTTACTTTGTCCGTGATCATGGTGAAATAGTAATTCATAATGGCGAGCAGAAGGGCTTCCTTTGACTTGAAATATAAATAGAAGGCACCCTTCGATATATCGCATTCATTCACGATTTCTTGAACGGAGGTAGCGTTGAACCCTTTCGTGGCAAAAAGCTTAATGGATGTTTCAATGATTAATTTTTCTTTTTCCTTCATACTTTCCTCTCCTTGATAAACTCCTTATGTATATTATGACCGATTGGTCACAAAAAATAAACCTTTTGTTTTATAAGTATATTGACTTATGACTGTGTGGTCAGTTATATTAGATTGTGTTATGACTAGTCGGTCAGAATAAGAGAGAAGGGATGAATACAACGTGAATAGTATTATTAATTTCGTACTTAAGAATAAGTTTGCTGTTTGGCTGATGACGATCATCGTCATTGTTGCAGGCTTATATTCAGGATTTAATATGAAGCTTGAAACCCTGCCGAACATCAATACGCCGATTGTCAGTGTGACAACCGTGTATCCTGGCGCTACGCCGGAAGATGTTGCAGACAAGGTTTCAGAACCGATTGAAAAACGCTTGAAGAATTTAGATGGGGTGAATGTCGTCAGCTCTACCTCATATCAGAATGCTTCAGCCGTTCAGATAGAATACAAGTTTTCAAAGGATATGGATGAAGCCAAGACCGAAGTGGAAGAGGCTCTTTCCGATCTTCCTTTTCCGGATGGAGTCAATGAGCCTGAAGTTTCAAGACTTAACTTTAACGCCTTTCCGGTCATCGCTCTCAGTGTAGCGAATGAAGACCAATCGTTGGCACAATTGACGTCTACAGTAGAAGATACGATCGTTCCGGAACTCGAGGGAGTGGACGGGGTAGCTTCTGTACAGGCTTCAGGTCAACAGGTGCAAGAAGCTCGTCTTGTTTTTGACGAAGAAAAGCTTGCTAAGTACGGACTTACAGAAGAAACGGTTCAAAACATGATCAAAGGCTCTGACGTGACGGCACCATTGGGGTTGTACACGTTCAAAGATAGCCAGAAATCCGTCGTGGTCGACGGAAACATCACGACGATTGAAGATTTGAAAGAAATGAAGATTCCTGTGACTCCAAGCACTGGTGGAGCCTCGGCACAAGGGCAGCAACAGTCTTCTGCACAGGGACAAACGCCACAAGCACCTCCTGCTGGAGCAGCATCTTCAGGCATGAAGATCCCAACGATTCAACTTTCAGATATTGCTGATATTGAACTGGTTGGTAAAGCAGAATCCATTTCCAGAACGAATGGAAAAGAATCCATCGGACTTCAGGTGGTGAAAACGGCAGACGCCAATACGGTGGATGTTGTCAATGCCGTCAAAGATAAGATCAAAACGTTTGAAAAAGACATTGATGGTGTAGAAATCATTTCTACCTTTGACCAGGGGGAGCCGATTGAAGAATCAGTCAGCACGATGCTGAACAAAGCATTATTCGGTGCTGTGTTCGCAGTCATCATTATTCTCTTGTTCTTACGGGATATCAAATCGACGCTCATTTCAGTTGTATCGATTCCATTGTCATTATTAATCGCGATTTTACTTTTGAAACAAATGGACATTACATTGAATATCATGACACTTGGGGCAATGACTGTCGCCATAGGACGTGTCATTGATGACTCTATTGTTGTAGTGGAGAATATCTATCGAAGAATGTCTCTGAAAGGTGAAATGCTGAAAGGGAAGGACCTGATCCGTGAAGCAACGAAAGAAATGTTCGTTCCGATCGCGTCTTCTACAATTGTCACGATAGCCGTCTTCCTTCCGTTAGGATTGGTTCAAGGAATGATCGGGGAATTATTCCTTCCCTTCGCCTTAACGATTGTGTTTGCTCTACTTGCTTCCCTTCTTGTAGCGGTTACGATCGTACCGATGCTTGCCCACTCCATGTTTAAAAAGGGTGTAGGGAAAAAGCATGTAGAGAAGAAAAGCCGTTTAGCCAACTGGTATAAAGGCGTATTGAATTGGACGCTGAATCATAAGATCATTACTTCAGTGCTTGCCATCGCCATGTTGGTCGGAAGCTTGTTCCTGGTTCCGTTGATCGGTGTCAGCTTCCTCCCGTCCGATGAAGAGAAGATGATCATGGCGACGTATAAACCAGAACCTGGCCAAACGGAAGAAGATGTCCAGAAAATCGCGCAGGATGCAGAGGGGTATTTCCAGGACCGTAAAGGGGCTGAAACCATTCAGTACTCTGTCGGCGGGGAGAACCCGATGAGTCCGGGAAGCAACAATAATGCGATTTTCTACGTTCAATATAGTGACGATACAGAGAATTTCTCTGAAGAAAAAGAAAAGGTCATCAAAGACCTGCAACAAGCAACAGATAAAGGTGAATGGGCTTCACAGGACTTCTCTGCAAGTGCCGGCAGCAATGAGATTGTCGTGTTCGTGTACGGGGAAACCTTGAAAGACATCGAACCTGTTGTCAACGATATTCAAGACATGATGGAAGACAAGAAGGATTTCAAAAAAGTCGGATCAAGCATCTCTGAATCCTATGATGAGTACTCGTTCATCGCCGATCAGGAAAAGCTGAGCGAACTGGGTCTCTCAGCAGGTCAAATCGCCATGGAGCTTGGTCAGACACGTCAGCGCCCTGTCCTCACGACCATTGAAAAAGATGGTGAAGAAGTGAATGTCTATCTTGATGTCGAGAAGGAAAAGTATGAAAGCATCAACGACTTAACAGATAAGACCATCCAGTCACCACTGGGTGTGGAGGTTCCAATTAAAGACGTTGTTGAAGTCCAGGAAGGTGAAACATCCGATACCGTTTCACGTCGGGACGGAAAAGTCTTTGCTCAAGTGAGTGGGGAACTGAAAACCGACGATGTTTCGAAAGCATCCCAGGATATTCAGAAAGAAATCGATGAAATGGATATCCCATCCGGTATCGACGTGAACATGGGCGGGGTAACGGAAGACATCAAGGAATCCTTTACACAATTAGGATTAGCGATGCTTGCAGCGATCGCGATTGTCTACTTGATCCTTGTCATCACATTCGGCGGTGGTCTAGCACCATTTGCCATCCTGTTCTCACTGCCATTCACGATCATCGGAGCATTGGTAGCGTTATTGATTGCAGGAGAAACGATCAGTATTTCGTCTATGATCGGAGCACTTATGCTGATTGGTATCGTGGTCACCAATGCGATCGTTTTAGTCGATCGTGTCATTCATAAAGAAAACGAAGGTCTATCCACTAGGGAAGCCTTGCTGGAAGCCGGATCCACCCGACTTCGCCCGATCCTCATGACGGCCATTGCCACAATCGGAGCACTGTTCCCATTGGCACTCGGTCTTGAAGGAAGCGGGTTGATCTCGAAAGGGCTCGGGGTAACCGTTATTGGCGGATTGACTAGCTCGACACTCTTAACGCTTGTCATCGTGCCGATTGTTTACGAAATCCTGATGAAAATCAAAGGGAAGATCGGTGGACGGAAACGTAAGGTAGTGAAAGAGTAGATGGAAAGAAAAGCAGTCCTCTTGTGGACTGCTTTTTTTTATGGGTGTGCGGAGGAATGATTTTTCTATTATTTGTCTATTGGCTGGATTTTTTTATATTCCGGCTGGATTCGGTCCGATATCGGCCGAATTCCTTTTCATTCCGGCTGGTTTTTTACCAAGAACCGGCGGAATCCAACGAATTTCCGCTGGTTTCCACTCCACAAGCGGCACAATCACCAGCAAGAGTCCCATAAGGCAGTCTTTCACGGGTACTTCCAAAAAAAACCACCCGATTTTTAAAAGTTTTCTAAAAATTAGTATTGATTCCATGAAAAGTCTGAACTATAATAACAATTAACGAAAGCGCTTTCGATGAAGAGGAGACAGCAATGGTTACAATCTATGACTTAGCAAAACGCACTGGGTTCTCCAGTACGACAGTTTCTAAGGCTCTAAACAATTATACAGATGTGAGTCAAAAAACGAAGCAAAAAATCCTCGATGCAGCGGCTGAAATGGGATATCTACCCAATGCCCATGCCCAGTCCCTTTCGACCAAGAAATCCTGGACGATTGGAGTCATGTTTGCAGAGGATAACGAGGTCGGATTGAAGCATCCTTTCTTCAGTGCCCTGATTGAGAGTTTCCGAAAGTATGTGGAACGGGAAGGGTATGATCTGATCTTTGCATCACGAAACCTCCGGAATCGGGATACGAGTTATCTCGAGCATTTCCTTTACCGGGCAGTGGATGGCATCGTCGTCATATGCTCAGATCCGAATGATCCCCAGGTACAGGATATGATCAACAGTCATGTGCCGATTGTCGTGATCGATATGAGCAATCAGAACTGCAGCGTGGTCTATTCCGATAATGTTGAGGGTGGAAGGTTGGCTGTGAATCATCTATATTCATTGGGCCATACCAGAATCGCTCATATTTCAGGTGATCCGTCCATCGATGCTGGAGCACAGCGGATCAAAGGATTTACGAAGGGTATGGAGGAGCTCAATCTACCAATTCATCAAGGATATTTAGTCAATGGCGGGATGTTCTCGATTGAAGAAGGGAAAGCTGCGATGGAATCGCTCCTTGCACTGGACATGATGCCTACAGCTGTCTTTGTGGCAGGTGACCATATGGCCATCGGTGCCATGGAAGCCATCAAAGAGAAGGGATTAAGAATACCTGAAGATATCTCTATCATCGGGTATGATGACATTGAAATGTCTTCCTACCTCACACCAAAGCTGACCACCGTCAGACAGGATACGGACCGAATCGGTGCACGTGCCGGACAATTACTCATGAAACAAATTATTCAAAAGAAGAAGCTGTTGACGACAGAAGTCATTCCTGTGGAACTCATCATCAGAGAATCTTGTACATCAGTAAAAAAAGAAAAAAAGAAATAATCTTATATTTTTTGAAGGATTTCGAAACCGGTTTCGAAATTTTTAATTAAAGTAAAACGAAACCGCTTTCGATTCTGTATTTATAAATGAAAAAGGGGGATTAAGATGAAAAAAGTACTAGTATTATTCATGACATTTGTACTGGTAGCAGGGATCCTTTCCGCTTGTTCGGGAGATTCCAAGACTTCAAGCTCAAAAGATAAAGACGTAGATTTAAAGGTGTGGTCATTCACGGATGAGCTGAAGAAACCGATCACGAAGTTTGAAGAGAAAAACGGTGTGAAAGTCGAATTGACGATTGTTCCGATTGCCGATTATCCGACGAAGTTAAAGCCGGTACTTGAAAGCGGCGTAGGGGCACCGGACGTATTCACGGGTGAAATCGCGTTCCTTAAACAATGGGTGGACGCAGGTTACTGGGAAAACTTATCAGAAGATCCGTACAATGTTGATGAAATCAAAGATAAATATGTTCCATATGTATTCGACCTAGGTAAAGATAAGGACGGAAATGTAAGGGCTTTATCTTGGCAGACGACACCAGGTGGAATCTACTACAAGAGAAGCATCGCGAAAGAAGTGCTTGGTACAGATGATCCAACAGAAGTCGGAAACATGATGAACTCCATGGACAATGTATTCAAAGTAGCTGAAAAGATGAAGGAAAAAGGATACAGCATGTTCCCGGATGAGGGTTCGATCCGCTGGTTCTCACAAGGAGATAATCCACAACCGTGGGTGAATGACAAGAATGAATTACAACTGACAGATGAAAAGATTGAGTATATGGATTCTGCGAAGAAACTTCGTGAAAACAATTATACAGCTCTTGCAGCTGAGTGGTCTCCATCATGGTTCGAAGCGATGGATAAGCCGATCAAAATGAAAGAAAACGGAAAAGAAAAAGAAACACAAGTATTTTCTTATGTTCTTCCTACCTGGGGGCTTCACAGCGTTCTGAAAACGAATGTAAAGGAAACTGCAGGTGACTGGGCAGTGACAAGTGGACCAAGCCCGTACTTCTGGGGTGGAACATGGTTAGGTGTTTACAACAAATCAGAAAACAAAGAACTTGCTTATAAATTTGTGAAAATGATGACTCAAGATGATGAATTCCTGACAGATTGGGCGAAGGAAACAGGCGATGTGCTTTCTTACCTGCCTGTAACGAATGAAATCAAAGATGATTTCAGTGATGAATTCCTCGGCGGTCAAAACAATTATCAATTCTTCCTTGAGCAGGCGAAAGAAATCGAGCCTGGTATCGTAACGAAATATGACCAGCAGCTTGATACGTTCTATGGAAATGCCGTTCAACAGTACGTAGACGGTAAGAAATCCAAAGACGATGCGATTAAAGAATTCTATAAGAAAGTTCAAAACGCATATCCAGATATAAAAGTACCAAAAAACTAAACAAGTAAAAAATGAATGGCAGGCGGCGTGGCTTCATGTCGCCTGCCGATCATCTATTAAACAACTAGGGGGGCTGGGGAATGAAAAAAGTAGATCGATTTGGTTATCTATTTATTGCCCCATTTTGGATCATCTTTTTAATATTCAGTATTTATCCCGTGGCGTTGACATTCTATTACAGCTTTACGAATTATTCTGGAAGCGGAACAGCAGAAGTCGTCGGCCTGGCAAACTATACCCGTTTACTCACGGACAGCTATTTCGTGGAAGCATTTTTTAACACTTGGAAAATATGGGGTGTCAATTTCGCCCTGCAAATCGGTCTGGCCCTTGTACTCGCATTAATCTTCTCTGATATGAGAATGAAGTTGAAAGGTTTGGCATTTTTCAGATCGATCTTTTATTTACCTAATTTAATCACCATTAGTTCCGTCGCCCTTCTCTTTGGGATCCTACTGGACTGGCAGCATGGATCATTAAATATGATTCTATTAAATATAGGTCTTATATCAGAACCGATTAATTGGCTGAATGAGCCAACGACTGCACAACTTTCCGTATCCCTGATCCTTACCTGGATGTGGTTCGGCCATTCGTTCATTGTTGTCATGGCAGGTGTCTCCGGAATTTCGAAGGACTACTATGAGGCTGCATTGATCGATGGGGCAAACAGATGGCAGACCTTTACGAAAATCACGGTTCCTTTATTGAAGCCGATCTTGCTATATATCATGATCACGTCCCTGATCGGCGGCCTTCAGCTGTTTGATTTGCCGATGCTACTGACAGACGGAATCGGTTCTCCGGATGGATCACTGAATACGATGGTGCTGTATCTGTACAATCAGGCATTCAAGTTTAACAATTATGGATACGCTTCAGCTGTCGCTTATGGATTGTTCGTCATTACCTTGATCTTCTCGGCGATCGTCTTCAAAGGGATGTATGGAAATGAACGCAAACAAGCAAGGAAGGTGTAAAGCATGTTGGGGAAAACAGCCGTTGAAAAAGAGGTACCGACTCAAAAAATAGAGAAGTCGAAGCCCGAACTTCTGCCTCATGAGTCGAAACTAAAGACAAGAAATACCATTGTGAAGAGCATCATCTATATCGTGCTGGTGTTGATGGCGATTGTCTGCTTCATTCCGTTCCTTATGATGCTTGTGAACGCTACAAGATCAAACGAAGCGATATTGTCGGGGTTTACCCTGATTCCAGGAACTGCTTTATTGGAGAACTATACGACGATGATGGAGTACGTAAACATCTGGTCAGGGTTCAAGAATAGTCTGATCATCTCTGTCCTCACGACTTTGTTATCAGGATATTTTTCCGCTTTGACTGCCTATGGATTCGCATTTTACACATTCAAGGGGAAGAATTTCTTATTCGTTTTCATGCTTGTGATGATGATGGTTCCAGGGCAATTGGGGCTTATCGGATTTTACGAACTGAGTAAGAATCTGGGGATCCTTGATTCCTTCATTCCACTGATTGTACCAGCCATTGCCAGTCCATTTGTCGTCTTCTTCCTGAGACAGTACATCCAGACGACGCTTCATCCAAGTTTGATCGAAGCAGCCCGTATCGATGGGGCGAGTGAATTCAAGATCTTCCACACAGTGGCCATTCCAATCATGATGCCTGCTGTGGCGACGATGTCGATCTTTACGTTCATCGGCTCATGGAATAACTACATCATGCCACTCGTCATCCTGTTCTCGCCGGAGAAATATACACTGCCGGTCTTAATGGGATTCCTGAAAGGATCTCAAGTGGCACAGAATTTAGGATCAATGTATTTAGGGATTGCCATTTCCGTTGTCCCAATCATGATTGCCTTCCTATTCCTGTCTAAATATATCGTAAACAGCATTTCAGCAGGATCAATCAAAGAATAGAGGAGAAAATGACCTATGAAATTTGATAAAGCATTTACCTTTGGAACCGCGACATCATCATATCAAATAGAAGGAGCTCATAATGAAGGGGGAAGGACGCCTTCCATCTGGGATATGTTCTGTGACATCCCGGGGAAAGTATACAAACAGCATAATGGGGATGTCGCTTGTGATCACTATCACCGGTTCGAGGAAGATATTCAGCATATCAAGCGCCTTGGAGTGGATACATACCGATTCTCCATTGCCTGGCCCCGCATTTTTCCTGAGAAAGGTAAGTACAACCAGGAAGGGATGGACTTTTATAAAAAATTGGCGGCAAAACTTCAAGAAGAAGGAATCAAGCCTGCTGTAACGTTGTACCACTGGGATCTTCCAATGTGGGCCCATGAAGAAGGCGGATGGGTCAATCGTGAATCCGTTGAGTGGTTCCTTGAATATGCAAAGGCATGCTTCACTGAGCTTGATTCAGTCGTTGATTCATGGATTACGCATAATGAGCCATGGTGCGCAGGATTCCTCGGGTATCATCAAGGGGTGCATGCTCCGGGTCATACCAATATGGATGAGGCAGTCAGAGCCGTTCACCACATGCTGTTGTCACACGGTAAAGCGGTTGAAATGCTGAAAAAGGAATATAAATCCGAGACGGATATCGGCATTACGCTTAACCTGTCACCTGTCTATCCAAATACCGATTCAGTGAACGATGCCCTTGCTGCCAACAATGCGGACGGATACTCCAATCGCTGGTTCCTGGATCCTGTATTCAAAGGGGAATACCCAAAAGACATGATGAACTTGTTTTCGAAATATGTTCATACGTATGACTTCATCAAAGAAGGCGATATGGAATTGATTTCGACGGAATGCGATTTCTTCGGCATCAACTATTACAGCCGAGGAATTGTCGAGTTCAGTGCCGCGAATGACTTTATGCATAAGGGAGCTTTCTCCGACTATGAGAAAACAGGAATGGGCTGGGATATCGCTCCGAATGAGTTCAAGGATCTCATCCGCCGTCTGAGACAAGATTATACGGATCTGCCAATCTACATCACAGAAAATGGAGCGGCATATGACGATGTGCTGGAAAACGGACGAGTGCATGACCATGATCGCTTAAATTACTTGAATCTGCATCTTCAGGCTGTTTCGGATCTGAATGAGGAAGGAATGAACATTCAGGGATACTACTTATGGTCACTGATGGATAATTTTGAATGGAGCTTCGGGTATGATAAGCGTTTCGGCATCCTTTATATCGATTTCGATACTCAGGAGCGAATCTGGAAAGACAGTGCTTTCCGATACGCTGAAATCATCCGGGATCATAAAGTGAAGCATAACCTTCAATCTGAGGAAGTTGCACAATGAATATGAAGGTGATCCTGACAGCGAAAGAAACGGGAGACCGGTTCTCAGAAAAAGAACCGGTTTCTTTTTCTGAAGGTCGTGCCTCTACGAACATCAAGCTTAATCGAAAGCTGAAATTTCAGAAGATGTTAGGGTTCGGTGGAGCGTTCACAGAAGCTGCGGCTCACAGTCTGTCCCTCATCAGCTCTGAAAAACGTGAAGAAATCATCTCCATGTATTTTGATCCGGAAGAAGGACTGGGGTATCGGTTTGGGAGGACACATATCAATAGCTGTGATTTCTCTTTAGAGAACTATACATATGTGGAGGATGGAGACGATTCGCTGGAAAGCTTCTCCATTGAAAGGGAGAAGACACTCGTGATTCCCCTTATCCGTGAAGCGATGGAAGTGGCCGGACGGGAATTGTCCATCGTTGCTTCCCCGTGGAGCCCTCCTTCATGGATGAAGACGAGCGGAGAAATGAACAACGGCGGGAAGCTGTTACCTCAGTTTGAATCCGTCTGGGCCGACTATTACTCAAAGTACATAGAGGCAATGGAAGAAGAGGGGATTCCAATTTGGGGATTGACGATCCAAAATGAACCGGAAGCGAAGCAGGTTTGGGATTCGTGCCTGTACTCGGGAGAAGAAGAACGAGATTTCATTAAACATCATCTAGGTCCGTCCCTCGAGAAAAATGGTCACCAAGATGTGAAGGTCATTATATGGGATCATAATCGTGATGTGATTTATGAGCGTGCGAAGGCAGTCCTATCCGATCCGGAAGCGGCTAAGTATGTATGGGGGACAGGGGTTCACTGGTACGTTTCCGAGGAGTTTGAAAATCTTTCAAAGGTTCATCATGATTTTCCCGATAAGCATTTGATCTTTACAGAAGGGTGCATTGAAGGCGGGGTTAAACCCGGTGCCTGGGATACTGGTGAACGTTACGGGCGAAACATCATCGGTGATCTGAACAATTACCTTGAAGCATGGATCGATTGGAATATGGTTCTGAACGAAGAAGGCGGACCGAACCATGTCGGGAATTACTGCGATGCCCCGGTGATCGTAGACACAGTAAATGACGAGGTCCGCTACAATAGCTCTTATTACTATATCGGGCATTTCAGTAAGTATGTCAAAGAGGGAGCAAGGCGCATCGGGTGTGAGATTTCTGGTGAGGCGGTATTGGGCACCTCCTTTGAAAACCCGGATGGGGAGATTGTAGTGGTTGTGATGAACGCGAATGACCATGATGAAGAGATTTCCTTAGCGTGTGGTAATGAACATTTCAGCACGACGCTTCCATTGCATTCCATTGCAACTTTCATTATTCGATAGTTGGAGAGCAGTCCTTCTGGGGCTGCTTTTTTTATTTGTGTAAATACTGACACTCCATCAAAAACACACCATCACATATTCCCGGGACAACCATCATAGAATAGACCATCTATAACAAAGGCAGGGTACAAAATATGAGTCTGTTTTTAAGGGGAACATTGGTGTTGGTGGTGACGGCTTTCATAGGGGAATGTTTAGAATTTGTGATTAATATGATTCTTGCCCGTGAGCTTGGTGAAGCCGGGCTTGGCACATACATGTCGATTCTTCCTACCGTATTTTTGATCGTGATTTTATCGAGCATGGAGCTGCCGATCAGTCTTTCTAAATTCTTTGCCGAGCGTGATGAGCGGTATCATCGCGGCATGCTTCATTATGCTTTCAGGTTTGCGGTGATCACGACGAGCATCCTTTTGTTGATCATGATATTGGTCTATGCCTGGACGCCGTTATTTCAAGGCTATCATTCAGGAATCCGCTGGCTTATCCTGATTTGCATACCCATTGTGGCATTTACATCCATTACTAGGGGATATTTCATGGGAATCCAGCAGATGGGGAAGATCGCAACAGCGAATTTTCTTCGTAAAGGTATCCAGTTGTTCTTATTAGTGTCGATCTATCAATTTTTATCCTTTGGCATTGATACGTCCATCTTCATTGCACTCGGGACATTGATCGCGAGTGAAGCGGTAGTATTTGTTTATTTGATTCATGCTTACGTTCTTGAAATTAAGGGTAAAAGAAAGAACAGCCACTCTGTATTATCAACGGGGGAGATGAGAAAATCGGTGCTGTCCGTTTCGATTCCCACTACCGTTCTGCGCATCTTCCATGCCCTTACCCATGCTATTCAGCCATTCCTGATAAAATGGGCATTGGTTCTTTCAGGTCTCGGGGCAGCGGAAGCGAATGAACATTTCGGGATGCTTGCAGGTATTGCCCTGACCATCGGATTCTTTCCTTCGTTCATTGCCTTTTCGATGCTGATCGTACTGATCCCGACCGTGTCGGAAAAAGTGTCAACGAAGGATTTTGAAGGGATCCTGATGCATCTTAAACAGGTGATGTGGATTACATTGGGCTACGGTGTGCCGGCTGTGTTTATATACTATTCCTTCGGGGACTATATAACTGGGACCTTTTTTCACTCGGTTTCTTCAGCTTATTACTTGAAGCTGCTCTGGCCATACTTTCTGTTCCATTTCCTTGTGTTCCCCCTTCAGGCATTTTTAATTGGATTGGGTCTTGTCAAGGATGCCCTTCTCCATACCGTATGGTCGAGCATTTTTTCATTTACACTCATATATCTGCTGGGATCACGTTTTGGAATGGAGGGAGTCATTCTCGGCATGAATGGCGGAGCCGTCCTTATCACCATGCTCCATTATGTCACCATCTGCCGAAGACTGGAAACGACTCTTTGGTTAAAATCAGCCATAAAAATGTAAACTATACAAAACAGATGTGCTACTCGAAGGCATTTGTTTTGCATTATGAGGGACGGACCTTTTATCCTGATTGTAATCGAAAAACACGTACATACCATTTGTAGTTATAATGGCTGATTCAAACCCTCAAAGGAGAAAGCTATGATCGATTCTATTTTATTCAACATCATGTTAGTCGGAGTACTGGGAATTGCTTCTCAGTGGGTTGCCTGGAGATTCAGGCTGCCTGCCATCGTCATCATGTCGATTGTCGGACTGCTCGTAGGACCGATCTTCGGTCTCATCAACCCAAAGGACGATTTCGGGGAAGTATTTAAACCCATTATATCGATGGCAGTCGCCATCATCTTATTTGAAGGAAGCTTGAACCTCGATTTCCGTGAAGTGAGAGGGCTGGGGAAACCGGTCTTCAGAATCGTCACGATCGGGGCCATGCTTGCATGGATCCTCGGTTCACTCGGAGCACATTATGTGGCCGGGTTATCCTGGGCCGTTGCCTTCGTGATCGGCGGACTTTTCATCGTAACGGGTCCTACGGTCATCCTGCCCCTCTTAAGGCAGGCGAAGCTTAAACCGAGGCCGGCAGCGATACTTAAATGGGAAGGGATCGTCGTCGATCCATTCGGGGCGCTGATTGCCGTATTTGCCTTCGAAATCATCAACTTTTTGATCAGCGACGATGTAACGGGATTATCATTACTGTTATTCTTCGCTGCTTCCCTGTTTGCCGTCGTTTTCGGCTGGGCGCTTGGGAAATTCACAGGCTTTATCTTTGAAAATGGACATGTTCCAGAGTTCTTGAAATCACCTGTTGTGTTTGCCCTGGTCCTTGCCTGTTTCACGGTCTCAGATCACATCACCCATGAAACAGGACTTCTTGCCGTAACGGCCATGGGGATGACGCTCGCGAATATGCATATTTCGTCCATTGACGACATGCGTCACTTTAAAGAGAACATCTCGGTGCTGCTCATATCGACCATATTCGTCATGCTGACAGCATCCTTAACCGTCGATACCCTGTTCCAGATCTTCAATTGGAACATCGTGGCATTCGTCCTCCTTATGCTCTTCATTGTACGGCCGATTTCCATCTGGCTGTCTACGATAGGGACGGACCTCTCCGTCAGGGAAAAAATCCTGGTCGGATGGATCGCTCCGAGGGGGATCGTCGCCTTAACCGTTTCGAGTTACTTTGCCTCTGTACTATTGGACAAAGGCTTTGAGGATGCGAAAATCTTGACGTCCCTTACCTTCGCCCTGGTGTTCTCCACGGTGTGCGCACATGGCTTTTCAATTAAATGGCTTGCCAAGAAACTTGACCTCGCCATCAGTGACCAGCCGGGTGTCGTCATTGTAGGGGGGAGTAAGTTCAGTACTGAATTTGCCAAAACCCTTCAGGACATGAAGATTCCAGTCCTGATCACGGATTCATCCTGGCAGCGGTTATTTTCGGTGAGGAAGGCCGGAATCCCATTTTACAGAGGGGAAATCCTGTCAGAACAAACCGAGTATTATCTGGATATGACTCCATATGAGTACATGATTGCCGCGACGGAGCTTGATTCCTACAACGCTCTTGTATGTACGACATTCGTACCTGAAATCGGCAGGAATAATCTGTTCCAGCTTAGCCTTAGAAGCAAGAATGATGATGATCTGGAGGACATGGTCCATACGATCGGAGGACGCATCCTCTTCCAAAATCATGTGACGTGGGAAGAGCTGAATAAACGTGTTGAGCGTGGGGACGTTTTCAGAAAAACGAATATTACGGAGAAATATACCTTTGAAGAGTATCTGAAAGAACGGAATGAAAATACCCTATTGTTGTTTGCTCATAAACCAACGGGCAGAATCGAGTTCTTTACAGAAGGAACTTCACCGAAGATCGAACAGGGAGACGTCATTGTCAGCCTGACCCAGCCGTGTAAAGAAATGAATAAGATCCAGGAAAGGCTGACCGTTCAGAGGGAAACAAAAGCAAAAGAAGATAAAGAGAAAGAAAGCGCCGATTGAGTCGGCGCTTTCTTTTACTTTTTACCCGTAAACTGCTCTCCAAGCATCTGCTTCACCTGATTGTACGTGAGGCCTGAATGGGCGTTCTGACGCTTGACTTCATCAATATCCGTCCCAGACTTCGTTACCTTTTTATTTGGCTGATTCATGATGACACCCCCTGCACTTAATGTCAGTCAGAGGAGGTCATTCTATGCAAGAATAAAGAGGCTGGGACATAACTAAATCGATACATTCTAAAGACGAACAATGAGATTACGTGTTACACCGCTGTTGATTTCCGTGCAAGACTTCGCTTTCCTCGGGCGGAAGGCGAGCCTCCTCGTCGCTGTC
>NZ_JAHWGH010000014.1 GCF_019334305.1 Rossellomorea orangium | reverse complement strand
GTCGCTGTCGCTCCTGCGGGGTCTCACCTATTCCGCTTTTCCCGCAGGAGTCTTCGTCTTGCACTCCAATCAACAGCTAGAACCTGCTAAATACATGGATTATAAAAATTGAAAATCCGAACGATTTAGATTTTTATCAAATCACTCGTTCGGATTTTTCTTTATCTGAAACCCTTTTGTCCCAGCCTCTTTGAATCATTCAATCATTTACGTGTTCGCTTGTATACGAGATCAAAGATCAGGATGATGACAGCAAGGGCGTAGGCAGTGTACGAATAAGTGGAGTGCTCTGCCATGTTCTTCACTCCGATTCCGATGAAGGCCCAAACAAAGACCAATGGATAGAGTAGATCATGCTGTGTGATCCGGAACCAGAAGGCGAGTAAGGTGGCAACGACTAATCCAAGATATGCCCACACGAGCTCGGAAATGCCAAATCCGTTCCAACCGATATCCGTTAAATAATACGTGATGTTCACAATCGTCGCAATCGAAATCCAGCCAAGATAAATGGAGAACGGGGCTGAATCCAGGAGGGACGGACCTGTGCTTCTTATCCTCTTATAAAGGGCGATCAGGGTGAGTAAAAGCCCGAGCATAACAAAGACCGATAGTAGGAAATAGTTATAGTGCCACACAAGGATCCAAGTGGAGTTCAACAAACAGCTTAAGACGAATAATCCGCTTGTTTCCTGATAAAGGGGAAGATCCCGCCTGTCTTTAGGAAATTGCCTGATGATCCAGATTGCGAGTAGTAGATAAATCAGGCTCCAGATTGAGAAGACGTAACCGGCAGGTGTGATCATGATATCCAGCCTGTTACTGATTTGTTCCGTTGATTGATTATTCAAAGGCAAGGTGACGGCAAGTGTATTCATCACAATCACCAGAGCGAAAGCTAAAATATTCAATAATAATTTCATTGTGTATCCCCCTCTGAAAATGTGGATGTAGCGCTGTGCTATATACTATTCCACTTTTCCCCATTTAAAAACCAAAGTAAGAGAGTTTAGGTAAAAGGAATCGTAAAAGATCATGAAGGATTTCAAGGATTTATCGAGAATTTAAAAGAGGATAGGGACATTTTACACAATTCAATTAGGGGGACATTATGGACCATACAACACATACATATTCAAATGTTTGGGATTTAGATGTTTTTTTCAAAGGTGGAAGTGATTCTCAGGAATTCCGGCAGCATCTTGATACGTTAGAGAAAAAGAAAGAAGATTTCGCAGAGAACGCACTTGCTTTTCATCCGCCTCAATCGCCGAATGATGCTGAGCTCGTGTGGAATCTGATTGAAGAAGCGAAGGAAGTGATGATGTACCTCCGTCAGGCAGGTGCTTTCGTCAGTTGTCTTGAAGCTCAGAACATGCATGACAGGAAGGCTGACTCCTTAAGAGGTGAGGTCACATCCTTGAGTGCCGACTTTTCTTCCACATTCACAAAGTTTCAGCAGCAATTGTCCGATTGTCCGGAACAAGTCTGGGAGGATTTGCTTCAGCATGATCGGCTCAGTGAAATCAAGTTTGTGCTGAATGAGTGGAGACAAAAAGCGAAAGACAAGCTTTCAAGCACGGAAGAGTCATTGATTCAAGCTTTGGCGGTCGACGGCTATCACGGCTGGGGGCAAATGTATGACACAATCGTCGGGGCGATGAATATCAATCATGAAGGGAAGGACCTGTCAGTGGGGCAAGCCAATAATCTCCTTTCAAGTCCGGATCCAAAGACACGCAAAGAGGTTTTTGACAAGTTGGAGGATGCATGGGAAGAGAATGAGGAACTCTTTGCCCGAACCCTCAATCACCTGGGAGGCTTCCGTTTGAATGTTTATAAAAAGCGGGGCTGGGACGAATTGATGAAAGAGCCCCTTGAGTGCAACCGAATGCAACAGGAAACCCTCGACGCCATGTGGGGTGCCATTACGAAAAACAAAAAGCCTTTCGTACAGTACCTGGATCGCAAAGCGAAACTACTCGGTAAGGAGAAGTTGGATTGGTATGACTTAGATGCCCCTGTGGCAGAGTCGACGAGCACCATGTCTTATGACGAAGGCGCGAAGTTTATCCTGAAGCAGTTCTCCCGTTTTGGCAATGAAATGGCTGGATTTGCAAAGAAAGCATTTGAGGATGAGTGGATCGAAGCGGAAGATCGTGCAGGAAAACGGCCAGGTGGTTTCTGTACATCGTTCCCGTTAAGTGATCAATCCCGGATCTTTATGACCTATTCGGGCTCGATGTCGAATGTATCGACCCTTGCCCACGAGTTGGGACACGCATTCCATTCTTATGCGCTAAAGCCGATGCATACATTGAATCGTAATTACGCCATGAATGTGGCAGAAACCGCATCTACTTTTGCAGAAATGATCGTGGCAGATGCAGCTGTGAAGGAAGCCAAAAACAAGGAAGAGAAGATTGCCCTCGTCGAAGATAAATTGCAGCGGAGCGTCGCTTTCTTCATGAACATTCACGCGCGTTTCTTATTTGAGACCCGTTTCTATGAAGCACGAAAAAAAGGAATCGTTTCTGTGGAAACATTGAACGGTTTGATGGTGGAAGCCCAGAAGGAAGCGTTTGGCGACTCCCTTGGAGAGGTCCACCCGCGTTTCTGGGCATCGAAGCTCCATTTCTATATTACAGGAGTGCCTTTTTATAACTTCCCATACACATTCGGCTACCTGTTCTCACTAAGCATCTACGCCAAGGCACTGGAATCCGGCGAGAGCTATGAAGAGAAATACATGGCATTGCTCCGGGACACCGCCGTGATGAACGTGGAAGAGCTCGCCATGAAGCATCTGGGAGAAGACATCACCAAAGAAGCTTTCTGGGAAAAAGGAATCAACCTCTGCAAGGCAGATGTAGAAGAATTCCTTGAACTGACAAACTAAATGAAGATATGGATTGAGGTCCGTCCCTGTATTTGAGGGACGGACCTTTGTCTTGATTGCAGGTACCGACCGTTCTTCTAGAATGCTACATAACCCGCATCCTCTCCCGCAACGACCACAACCTCATTTACGCCCGGTCCTACCATCTCTAAGCCTCAAGTCTGATACGAAAATAAAGCTCCGGCTCGTTATGGAGAACCCGGAAAATAGGTAGGATAGAGACATGAAGAAGAAAGGAGGCAACAACATATGAAGAGATTCGGATTGCTTTTAGCTGGAGGGATTGCAGCGATTGTGCTGCTTGCCAATTTAGGACCGATTGTGGGTCTGGCGATCTCGTTAGCGATCATGTACTACAGCTTCAAAGGTTTCATCAAAACAGATTCGACGGGTAAAAAGATCCTATGGGCGTTGATCGGTCTTGCAGCATTCAGTGCAACTGTATCAAACTTCCCGGCGATTATCGGGTTGGTCGCTCTGTACGTACTGTATGTGATTTATAAAAATTGGAAAAAAGAAGAAGTTATCATAGAAGAAAAATCATCTGACCCTTTCACGAACTTTGAAAGAGAATGGTCCCAATTAAAAAACTAAAGGAGAGATCATACAATGGCAAACTTAATTCAACGATTGAAAAATACCGTCATGTCCGACCTTCACGAAGCAATAGATAAAAAGGAAAGGAAAAATCCCATCGCCGTCCTGAACCACTATTTAAGACAATGTGAACAGGAAGTGGAAAAAGTAAGTAAGCTTGTAGAAAGACAGTATCTATTAAAAGAAGAGTTCCAAAAAGAATATAAGCAGGCGTCTGTTCTTGCTGACAAACGAAAGTATCAGGCGGAGGTAGCTTCCAAAGCGAATGAAGAAGGCTTGTATGAATTTGCCCTGCAGGAACAAAAATACTATGAAGAGCGTGCGGTGCGTATCCAGGAATCCAAGCTGCAAGCGACAAAAGAGCTTGAAGAGCTTGAGCGAAAATACGAAGAGATGAAGCACAAGCTGAAAGATATGTATATCAAGCGCATGGAGTTGATGGGCAGGGAGAATATCGCACGTGCCCATAATAAAATGAATTCTGTCCTGGAATCATCTTCAGGGTATAACAATCAGGCATTTTCTAAGTTTGATGAAATTGAGACATACTTAGATCAACTGGAGCATGGAGTGAATTCTTCCTATTACCGAAACACGATTGATGCGAAAATCGCCAAGTTAGAAAAAGACATGAAAAATGAGGAAACGGAAGCCATTCCTTCCTGAAACATGGTATTCTAGGTTAGTAAATACTTGATAATGTCAAAACAGGGGGAACTCATGATGGGTTCACCCCGTTTTAACCTCAGATTTGAACTCACATTCAACTATATGAGCAAAGAATATACATAACCAGAAAGGAGGAACCCCTCATGTTCAATCGACTACGCTCTGACGGAATCAGCTGGATCATTTTAATCGGTACACTTTTGATACTGCTGGAAGTGTCTTTTTATGATGGGGGGGTTCTCGTCTTTCTATCCATAGCGGCCTTTTGTATTTATATTGGGCGTAAGAAGCTGCCGAGAACGTCGGGGAAGATTCTGTTATGGTTTGGGATCATCAGTCTTGCCATCAATATCTTCAATACGGTGGCTTTTAAATTTTTATTATTCGGCATTCTCCTTTTTATTATCGTGAGATTTGCCGATTCCAAGAAACATCCTAAGTACATTTCACCGACCATTAAAGAGACCTTTACACAAACACATGAACCACTGATGATGAAGAAATCCGCCCTGCAAAATGAATGGTTCGGTCCTAAACGGACGCCGGATCATGTGTATGAGTGGAACGATATCAACATCCAGGGCGTGATCGGCGATTCTGTCATCGATGTCGGGAATACGGTGCTGCCGAAAGGGACTTCCGTTGTGTCGATCCGGAATATACTCGGGAATATCGAGATCCTCATTCCGTATGATGTGGAAGTGAGTATCCATCACTCCGTCCTTGCAGGATCCATTGAGATTTTTGAAGAAGTGGAACCGAAGGCAATCAATCAGTCTCTTTATTATCAGACACCGGGATACGATGAGGCCGTTCAGCGGGTGAAGATCATCACCTCCATGTGGATCGGGGATCTTGAGGTGAAAAGGATATGAGTACGGTCAGTAAGCAGGTCGTTGCAGGTATTCTTTTTTCCTTAGTCATGGTGTTGTTTTTATCGCTTTCCTTCTTTTATTTGTATCCGTTACAGGATTGGTCGCTCTTATGGGAAGTAGAAATCATGGATATACCTGGAGCAGGCTTTATTTTGGTTGTCAGCATTCTGATAGGGATCGTCTTTGGCATCAGGACAGGCTTAAAGGATAAGCGACAGCTTAGAGAAATGGAAGATGCCCTTCACCATGTAGAACAGGGAAGGGCGATCACGATCCCTGAAACGGCGACTCCCGAGGTGCAACAGGTGTGGAAAAAAGTAGACGCATTAGGGAAGCACCTTACCGATCAAGCCCGCTACTCACAGAAGCTCGCCAATGAAAAAGCCGAGGAACAGGAAAAAAGGATCCAGGAAATCGTGTCTCAGGAGAGGAACCGATTGGCAAGGGAGCTTCATGACTCTGTCAGTCAGCAGCTGTTCGCCGCCTCGATGCTCATGTCAGCCATCACGGAGACATCCTCCCCTCACAGAACCCCACATGAAGAAAAACAGCTAAGTATGGTCGAGCAGATGATTCATCAGTCACAGCTTGAAATGAGGGCGCTGCTCCTCCACCTTCGCCCTGTGGCGTTAAAAGGTAAGAACCTGCAAGAAGGAATGAAGGAGCTATTGGTCGAATTAGCTCAGAAGGTACCTCTCGAAATTGAATGGAAGATTGAAGACATGTCATTGGATAAAGGCATTGAAGATCATCTGTTCCGGATCTTGCAGGAATCCGTATCCAATACGCTCCGGCATGCCAAGGCGACGTCTTTGGACATCCGTCTCATTAAGAGGGAATCCATCATCATCTTGAGGGTGGTGGACGATGGCAAAGGGTTTGACGTGAATGAATCAAAGGTGACAAGCTCTTATGGGCTTCAAAATATGAGGGAACGGGCCATTGAAATCGGTGGTACGTTTAAAATCATCAGTGTACCGAATAAGGGGACCCGCTTGGAAGTGAAGGTTCCCGTAGTGGAGAATGAAGGTGAAAAGAATGATTAAAGTAGTATTTGTCGATGATCATGAAATGGTGCGGATCGGAGTATCGTCCTATCTGTCTGCCCAGGTGGATATCGATGTCGTCGGGGAAGCATCCGATGGAAAGGAAGGGGTCCAACTGGCCCTTGAACTTCGACCGGACATCATCTTGATGGATCTTGTAATGAAAGAAATGGATGGCATCCAGGCGACAAAGGAAATCATACAGAAGTGGCCGGATGCGAAGATCATCATCGTCACCAGCTTCCTGGATGATGATAAGGTGTATCCCGCACTTGAAGCGGGGGCAGTCAGTTATATGCTGAAAACCTCCAAAGCAAGTGAGATTGCAGAAGCGGTACGTAAAACCTATAACGGGCAGTCGATCCTTGAACCCGAAGTAACGGGGAAAATGATGACCCGGATGAGACAGAAGACCGTTTCCCATCCACATGAGGACCTGACGAACAGGGAACTCGAAATCCTACTTCTCATGACCCAGGGAAAAACCAATCAGGAAATCGCAGATGAGCTGTACATCGCCCTGAAAACCGTGAAGACCCATGTGAGCAATATTCTCTCAAAGCTTGACGTACAGGACCGGACACAGGCTGTCATCTATGCCTTTAAACATGATTTAGCGAAATAATAAAAGAAAGTGACCCAAAGTGAAAACTTTTGGGTCACTTTTTCGTATAGAAAGATGATAACCACTTTGAGACAGACATGAAATGGGAAAACGACCATAGGCATTTAAAGTAGATGCAGTTCGGAAACAAGTGTAGAGAAATGACAAAATTTTCATCAACTGAAGGAGGAATAATGATAAAATAAGCGATATATTGTCAAATTTTGAAAAAAGAGATTAGTAGGGGGATCAGAACATGAACGCACAATTCAGCAAACCAAAAAGATTCGGTGAAATTCTGGATCACACATTTCGATTAAGCAAGAACCGCTTTAAAGATTTTTTCCTCATTTTCCTTGTTTTACTTGGACCTGTATATTTGCTTCAGGCACTCATTGAACTGGCTGCAGGAGTCAGCTTCTTTAGAACAGTCGGTACGGGAGAGACCTGGTTTGAAGGGATCATCAACAGCTTTTCGGGAGAGCTTTCCGCTGAACCCGGGCAGGAAGTGAACCTGGCGGCAGAAATGGGTACGGGTCTTATAGGACTGATCACCATGATCCTTACGCCGATTGCTCAAGCCGCCATATTATTCAGCCTGAATCATATGAGGAAAAATGAAGATTATTCAGTGAAGCTTGTCCTTAAGGAAGCATTCTCACGGTTTTGGCCGGTCATCGGAAGCAGCATACTATTCTATTTAATTGTTTTCGGATTAATATTCATCCCGGTTGTTTCTGGTATCTTTGCGGGAGTATTCGGTGCTGCATTCCTTGAACCGGGTGTGGGAATCATCGTCACCGTAATCATCCTGTTTTTAGTATTCGCTCTCATCATCGCTTATTTATTGACACGTTGGAGCTTCTACTTGGGAGCAGCAGCTATTGAGCAGGATGCTCCAGGACTCGGAAGAAGCTGGAGATTGACGAAGAAGCGTGTATTTACCATCATTGGATTATATATTGTATTCGGATTGATCATCGGGATTGTCAATACGGCATTCGAGTTTACGTTTGGCCTCGTATTGGGGAACAGTGTTCTCTACGGAATGATCATCAACGTGGTCACGTTATTTACGTCAATGCTTGGTGCTGTCGCGTTCGGAGTCATCTTCTTTGATCTGAAAACAAGACATGACGCAGATGATCTAAATGAAATGATCGATGACTATACGACGATTTAATCAAGGAATTAACCAGTCTGGCCCGGGGTTCCGGGCTTTTGATCTGAAAGCTAGGTGAAGAAATTGTTGAATGAAGACAGAGCAAGGGATCGACTTGAGGAAATCCTGGATGGAGATGAATACCAGGCCTATTTGAGCAATGATAAGGGACTGTTCGCCGGCTGGTGGGAGAAAGCGAAGGAATGGATCAGGGAGCTACTCGGTAACATCAATCCGGCACTAGAACCGACAGGCAGTGGTGCATCCGGTATTTTGATCATATTGATTGTGCTCGTCGTGGTCATCCTCCTGTTGTTCGCCTTTAAGGCTTTCCAGAACGGAGTGAGAAGGAGGAAGTTCCGTAGCAATAAACCCCTGCAGTCCCTCAATGAGATGGAATGGTCCTACTCAAGACACTTAGAGGAGGCCGAGAAGCAGGAGTCTGTTGGGAACTATTCGAAAGCGACCCGTCACATGTTCCTGGCACTGCTGCTTTATTTTCATGAAAAGGAGTATCTGGAGGCAAGGGTGTGGAAAACGAACTGGGAATATTACGACGAACTGCGCAAAGTGAATCAAAAGTGGGCGGATCGATTTTTCCGGCTGGCCCTATTTTTCGACGAGGCTGCCTATGGTGAACGTGATGTAACGGAAGAGGAGTATGTTCACTATAAAGAGGAAGCACAAGGCTTCCTGGAGAGTGAAGATTCATAGACGAGCAGTTTAAGAGAAAGGAGGTAGGAATGAGCATTGAAGTCAACGGTTAAAGCTTGGATGTGGCTCCTGGGGATTCTTGGCTTATTCATCGGGATCGGGGTCATTGTTTCTCCCGAGAAGCTGAAGGAGTATCCGGCATATGTATCGGAATCCCCTTCCCCTACGGGATTGAAAGCACTGTATACGTACTTGGATGATGAAGGAGAATCGGTTCGGCGCTGGACGCTTTCGCCGGATCGTCTAAACAAAAAAGGAACCGGACAGCTGTTAATCATGGCAGGGCCGTTCACCATTCCGGATCAACAGGAGATGGATGAGTACGAGGATTTCATGAGGAGCGGAAATACCATCCTTCTACTAATGGACAATCCGAAAGGGATGTTCGGTACGAAGGCCGTCCCCGGCGGTGAGGGGATAGGAAGTTCCGTCATCCGTGATGGAGATGGTCATACATATCAAGCCGAAATGTTATCGGACGTCCGTTTGGAAGAGGCTGACGGTGATACGGTCTTACTGGACGATGTGTCAGGAACGATTGCATACAAGTCTGAGGTGGGGGAAGGTCAATTGATTGTCTCCACCACTCCGGCGTGGATGACGAATGGGAATATTCTTAAGAAGGATCACCTGTCCATGATTCTCCTCCTGTTAAAAAACGGGGAAGCGAGTGATGGCCCCATCCTGATCGATGAATATCTCCACGGCGGAGAAAGCGGGGCAACCCTTACGACCCTCTATCCTGCGTGGCTATTGCTTCTCCTCCTTCAATTGGCGATCTTTATCCTTCTGACGCTGTGGATGCAGGGGAAAAGGTTTGGAAGCATCCTTGTGCCCCGGGAAGAGATGGTCCGTTTCAGTGATGAACGAATCAAAGCCCTTTCAGCCTGGTATTTGAAAGGGAAACAGTACAAGGTATCTCTTCTAATTCAGTCGGATTATATAAGGCTTCTGTTCCAGGAACGCTGGGGGATCCCAACGAGTAAAGAATGGTCAGAATTGAAAGGCCCATTGGAAAGAAGATTACCCGCTGTTTCAGGCAAGGAAATCGATGCTTTCTTAACAGGAATGAAAGGTCTGTTAAATAGAGAACGAATCAGTAAGCAGGAATATGTATTATGGTCGAAAAAGATTGAGATATTCAGGAAAGAGGTGGAGGATCGTTGAAACCAGAAATCACATCCTTAATGGAGAAATTTGAAGAGCGCATCATCGGGCAGGGGACGAATCTTAAACTCCTCTTGTCTTCCATTCTGGCAGGAGGGCATGTATTGATTGAAGGAGTGCCCGGGACCGGGAAGACCCAGATGGTGAAGACCCTGTCCCATTTACTCGGGGGAAGCTTTAACCGAATTCAGTTCACCCCGGACCTGTTGCCGAGTGATATAACAGGCAGTACCATCTATAACATGAAGGATAACAGCTTCCAAACGATCAAAGGACCGATCTTCACCAATGTCCTTTTAGCCGATGAAATCAATCGGACACCGGCGAAGACTCAGGCTGCATTACTGGAAGCCATGGAAGAAAAGCAAGTGACGATCCAGGGGGCGACGTATTCCCTAGAAGAGGTTTTCTTTGTCGTGGCAACACAGAATCCGATTGAATTCGAAGGGACGTATCCACTTCCGGAAGCCCAGCAGGACCGATTCCTGTTCAAGCTCACTATTGACTTCCCTTCATTTGAAGAAGAGAAATCTGTCTTGAAACAAGTGATTGAGAACCATGTTGACAGGAGTGAAGTGGAGGCTGTACTCGATATTGACACCTTCTTATCCATCAGAAAAGAAATAGAGGAAGTCACCCTGAGTGATGCAGTGTTGGATTACATCATGCAGATTGTAAGGAAGACCAGGGAGACGGAATCCATCCGTTTCGGAGCGAGCACAAGAGCGGCGATTTCCATTGGGAAAGCAGGAAGGGCGTGGGCCTATCTGTCAGGACGGGACTACGTCACACCGGATGATATCAAGATGGTGGCAAGACCGGCTCTTAGACATCGGGTACAGCTATCGCCGCACGTAGAATTGGAGGGACTGACCATTGACCAAGTCATCCAGGAGCTTATTGGGTCGATTACTGTTCCAAGATAAAGGGATCCTTCCTACGTCAAGGCTTTTGCTGGTGTATGCGGGCTTTTCAGCTCTCCTGTTAGTGGGGACGTTGATCGGATTGACATGGACATGGATCTTCGTATCGAATGCTTTGTTTATTGGATTGAGTCTATTTGATCTACTAACCTCTCCCTCAAAAAAGGAAATCCAGGTGAAGCGGAACATCCCTGACCAAATGGAGAGGGGTCTTACTTACAAGGTTGGCCTTGAAATAACGAACAACTCTCCCCGTGATATGACGTTTCGCCTTCTGGACGGGACACCTCAAAGTTTTCAAACGTCCTTACCCCTGAAAGGCCCTCTTCACGGCCATTCAGTCGGGACCGGGTCCTATGAAGTGATAACACCCGTCAGAGGAGACTACGTATTGAACAGACTATACTTCCGTTACAGAAGTCCCCTCGGCTTATGGGAGAAACAAAAAACGGTGGAAAGTCATGACCAGGTGAAAGTCATTCCGGATCTCACCGAAACGAGAAAGGTCCTGGAAGACGCCCAGCGGTTTTTATTGTACGAAGGAGTTAAGATCAGGAAGCAGCAGAGTGGTGCAGGGGAGTTCTCGAAGATCAGGAATTATGTCGTCGGGGATGACCCGAGAAAGATCAACTGGCGTCAAACGGCGAAGCTAAGAGAAGTGATGACGAACGAATACGAGCCTGAACATGGAAAGTATATTACGATTCTCATTGATTGTGGAAGAATGATGGGGGCAGAACTAAAGAAAGGGAACCGGTTGGAAAAATCCCTTGAAGCTGCCATGACCGTTGCAGCCGCTGCACTTCAGAACGGGGATTATGTGTCGGTTCTTGCCTTTAGTAAGAAGGTGAAGGTTTATATTCCCCCTGCCAAAGGGATGGCACATCTGCAGACGATTCTCAACCGCATTTACAATCTTGAGGTGGACGCCGCAGAATCCAATTATGCTGCAGTCCTGCATTATGTTCAGACCGTACAGAAGAAGCGGAGCCTGCTGCTATTATTCAGTGACATCCATACATTCCTCCATGAAGATAACGCTTTATATTATCTTCAGAGGTTAAGAAGACAGCATCTCTTTTTAATGATTGGGATAGAAGATGAGATGTTGATGAAGCAAATCAAAGCGGAGCCTGTTGACGACATCAAGTCAATGATGAAAAGCATGGCCCAGAAACAGATGCTTGTCAAGAAGAGGGAGAAGGCAAAGTGGGAAAAACAGGGCCTCCTGATGGTGGAGGCCCGTGAAGAGAAACTGGCAAGTACCGCCGTTTCGCATTATATCGATATGATGAACCGCGGGTTAGTGTAGGACTACCTTGTTCAGGCGAAGTTTACCGACGATCATGTACAGGAGCAGGCCGATGACCGTCAACAGGGCAACCATATATTTTGCACCAAGTGGAATCGCGGCCGGTGTGATGAAGCCTTCAATGATTCCTGCGATCACGAACAGCGGAATCGTGCCCAGGAGAAGCTGGACGGAGCGTTTCGCCTGTTCCTTTAATTGATATCCACGGGTGAAACGTCCTGGAACAAAGAGCTTATAGCCCATCAGCAGTCCCGCTCCGCCGGCGATGAAGATGGCCGTAAGCTCGATCATCCCATGGGGCACGATGTACGCCCAGAATTCGTAACTCATACCCTGATGCCAGAAGACGGCTGCAAGGGCACCGACAATGATTCCGTTATACACCAGCATATAGACCGTTAATAAACCAAATGTGACACCGCCTGCAAAAGCCAGGAACGCCACTTGAATATTATTGGTCATGATGCCCGCGGACATGATGGAAGAATCGACCTGACCGTCACTTTTCCCCAGGTTACCCGGATCCACTCCCTGTGACATTTCTGGCGGCAGGATGGAATAAAGGTGAAGGGGATCATTCATCACGGAAAGAAAGGCACCAATGGCACCAACCGTAAATAGCATCATGGCGATGATAATGAACTTCCACTGCCCGAGAAGCAGTCCGATAAACGTGGTGGAGAAAAAATGCCTGACTTGTTTTCCACTGGAGATTTGATCCTTGTATAATAGATTATGAGATTTCGACACAAGCCCGTTCAAATAATCGGTCACTTCTTCATTGGGAAAATACGTCTGGCTGTAAGACAGGTTTTGAGCAGCCTTTTGATAGAGGCGGTTGAACTGATCGATGGAGCTTCCCGTCATGTTCTTCTTTTTGCGAAGGGTTCCGAGGAGATCTTCAAGTGCCTTCCAATCGTCCCGGTGTAGTTTGACAAATTGCTTCACATTCATTGTGACACCTACTTGTTTATTTTTCTTATCTCTTATTATAGTAAGTTTAGAAAAAAATAGAAACTGTTAAAGGTAAATTCAACCAAAAGGAGGGCTATCGATGCAAGAAGGACAAGTGGATATCAAGACCCCCGAATATGTTTCCCTGCAGTTCCAGCCAGCTGGTTTAGGAAGCCGGGCAGCTGCTCTGATGATGGATCAAATCATCTTAAGCATCCTCAATATTCTCATTGTAGTAATCCTATTTTTCGCTACCACGGGTAACAACAGCCCATTTGGCTTCTATTTGTTCGAACTCAACTCAACTCTGTGGGGAGTCGCCATCGTTGCCCTGTTTGTCCTGAACTGGGGATACTTCTTCGCCCTGGAATATTTCTGGGGTGGAAAGACGCTTGGTAAACGACTGCTCGGGATTCGTGTGATGCAGGAGAACGGTCACAGTGTGACACTCCTCTCCTGCTTCATCCGCAATCTATTAAGAATCATCGATATGCTGCCGGCCTCGTATTTCCTTGGAATGATCATGATCTTCCTTCATTCAAAGCATAAGCGCGTGGGGGATATCGTAGCGGGAACCATCGTCGTTCATGAGAGGCGTGTGAAAGGTAAACGAAAAGAAAAAGCGATTGAAAAGGAAATGCGTAACCGGGGTCTTCGAAAAGAAGATCTGTCAGTGGAAGCGTGGGCGCTTAAACAGCTTGGTACAAAAGAATGGAGTCTGGTAAAAACATATGCCAACAGGTTTTCGCAGCTGCCAAGGTCGGAGCGGAATCAGCTGAGCAAAAAACTGGCGGATATTCTTTTCCCGAAACTTGGGCTCAACATGGAAGGCAAAACGTATAATGAGTTGGAAGATACGCTTCTTCTTCTGTATTTGGAGATGAGGGATGAGTGGGAATATGAATTGTAAAGGCAAAGTCTGAAAAGGACTTTGCTTTTTTGGTTCTTTATACCTAAAAGAAGTTCATTCCAATAAAATTAGGTGCTTCTTTCGGGGAAGTGTGAAAAAAGTAGTAAATATAGTAAGAATCATAGGGATATAGTGTTAGCTGTTTACATGTAATTTATAAAATTTACAAAATTATAAGAAAAGTCATGTCCATTCTCCCCTTACATTACAAAATGCGACAAAATATACTTGTACTGTAATCATTCTTATATATTCGTATTATGAAAGGGGAAAGGGTATGAGGACAAAAAAGGTATCATTATCGATTATCAGTATGCTGTTTTTACTGACTGGAGGATTGGTTCAACCTCAGGGTGAGTGGAACATACGTGCGGAAGCTGCGACTCAGTCCGCTGTCATCAACGAAGTGGCCTGGATGGGTACAACGGGCTCCTATAACAATGAATGGATCGAATTACATAATCCTGCCTCAGCCGATCTGTCTTTGGATGGATGGGTGCTTGAAGCACAGGATGGATCACCGAGCATTGCCTTAAGTGGAACGGTCCCGGCACAGGATTATTTTTTACTTGAAAGAACAAGCGACAGCACGATTTCGAACGTAGCAGCCGATCAGATTTATACAGGAAGCCTTGGGAATTCCAATGAAGTTCTGTATTTAAAAGACGCATCAGGCGCTGTGATCGATGAAGTGAACAGCTGGTATGCAGGGGATAATACGACGAAAGCTACAATGGCACGAATCGATTCCTCTGTCAGCGGAACCGTTTCTACGAATTGGAGTACAGCAACGACGTCATATGAAGGTGGATTTGGAACACCCAAAGCTGCTAATAATACGGCTCCGTCCGGTAGTGGCAGTGAATCCCTCACGAACGTGAGTGAGGAACTTGGCGCGATCAACGTCTATTTCAATAAGAGTGCTTCGACTCAATATGCGATGCCTGGTAACGAAGCGAATTACAATGTCAATCTTGAGAATCGCTTGCTGAAGCGTTTAAACGCTGCGACGACATCCATTGATTTGGCCACATATGAAATCAATTTGCCAAGAGTGATCGATGCGTTGATGAATAAAGCAGCACAAGGGGTAGACGTGCGAATACTTGCCGATGCAAAGGACGCAACGGACCCTCATTATACAGAACGATATGAAACGATGCGCTTATATTTGGAAAAGCTCGTCCGCGGTCAGGACGGCGTAGTCGGAACAGGGGATGATGCCCATATCTTATCGGATTCGCCTATGTTTGTCGTAGAAGATGCAACGAAACGGGCGGCATACGATCTGCCGGCAAGTTTCACAGACTTTCCACAACGAAATGTAACAGTCGGAAGCACAGCTACAACCGGCTATATGTTTGTGGAAGGGGAATACAAAGACACGGACAGCTACTATTCACCCGGCAATCAAATGCATAACAAATTTGCCGTGATCGATGGCGAATGGGTGTTCACAGGCAGCTGGAACTATACCGTGACAGGACTCTATGGCTCAGAAGAAAACATGAATCAGGGAATTCTGGACGGCAATCAACAGCATGTTGTGGAAGTCCACTCTCCGGAACTTGCCGGGATTTACAAAACGGAATTCGAAGAAATGTGGGGGAGCGGGACAACAACCCCTGATAATACTGTTTCAAATTTCAGCACCCGTAAAATCGATAACACACCTCATTCTCTTACAATCGGTGGGGATACGGTGGAAATCTATTTCTCTTCTGGTGATGACGCTGTCGGGCGCATGACGGAACTTGTGAAAACAGAAGCGGATAAGAATGCATACTTCACCATCTTCGCCTGGAGTGATCAGGCATTAGTGGATGAATTGAAGAACAAATGGGAAGGAAGCTATGTGGATAACCAGGGGACGCTGACAGGCTTTGATGTAAAAGGCTTATTCGACCCAAGCTTCTGGAATCAATGGTGGTCGGCAAGTATCGAAATGACTGGAAGGACGGCCACACAAACGAGTACGAATAACCCTAACACACGATGGGCAAATCCGGCACCTGTATACGCAGCGAACGAAAGCCGCAAGCTGCATGCCAAAACGATGCTGATCGATGCAGACACAAACAGCGATCCAACGGTAGTGGTCGGGTCCACCAACTGGAGTGAAAACGGCAATAACGTAAATGATGAAAACATGCTTATCATCCATGATGATACCATCACGAATCAATTCCTTCAGGAGTTTAACGCAAGGTACGTGAATGCCGGCGGAGTTGTGCAGTAATAAATTTGAAAAAGGATGATTCTCATTTCGAGAATCATCCTTTTTCAATTCACTCCATCCCGGGAGCCTTCTGTATTTCAAAAATAAGGACAATTGCAGTGATTGCATGGGCAATCAATCGGATGACCGGGAAGAAATTGAGGAAGGAAGCAAGAATTCCAAGGATACTACCGAGGATCGGCTGATCTTCCGACCTTGAAATATACAGAACGCTTGCATGCCACAGAGCTATTAAACAGAGGAGAAAAGGAATGGATTCTCCGGCGATATTCCCAAAGATGGGTACAGCAAGAAATAATTCAATCGAAAACGATAACCATTTTATACGTGAAAGCACGGACACACACCTCCTTATGTCAGTGTATGAAGGAAAGGGGGGCGTGTGCCTGTTTAGAGGAAATTGTTTTAGAGATATTATTGATCTGCGTGAATTCTGCAGATTAGAAGATATATCGGGGATTTGGTAGATAAAATTAGAAAACGGCAGATAAACCAGGAAAAGCGGCATGAAAAACTTCAAAACGACAGATATATAAAATCCACCGTCCTGACGAAAGACGGTGGACCCTATAATTATGCCAACAGTTTCTCCACTACTTTATGCTCATTCTCATTCAATAAATTCTTCCCGATGGTTTCATGAACTTCTTTATTCATGCTTTCTTCCAAGACAGCGGCTTCTTCCTTATCCCCGACGAGGACGATCCGTTCCCATTTTTCATCCGCGGCCTTTTTGTCGAGGAGGCTGCCGAGACTCTTCCACCAGCGCTGTTGGTTGGCCTTCAGGCGGTTTTCGAACTCTTCCTGCTGATTGGCTTTCCCGCCGCCGCTTCCCATGCTGACATCCGCATGATGGGGTCCTTCATGTTTCCGCCAGTCATCGGTTTCCAAATCGAATTCCATGAACTCACTGGTTTGAATTTCACCGAACGTGGAGGTGACTATCTTGATTTGATTTTGCTGAAGTAGGACAAGGCCCGTTAAAGGATATTTCTTATGAAGGGATTTCAGCTGATCGAGATGAGGATTCTCCTCCCAGTAGAAGTTCGTTTCGACCGGGACTTGAAGCTCGAATGTCTCCCAGATTCCACTGTCCGCTGAAGCGAAGATGATAAAGCTTCGTGGCAGTTCGCGCTCCAGGCTGTGCACGTAGTTTTCCACTTTCGGTCGGATCGCTTGAAGACGTTCTTGTTCTTCAGGCGCACTTTCGAGATATTCTTCGAGCCGGTTAAAACCGTTCTTAAGGGCAATCTTCCACTCGCCACCCTGCTGATCAGGATCGCTCCGGTCCGTGTTTAAGTAGACCGTCAGTAATTTATCGGGTTTCTGTAAGTACAAGTTTTCCAACACATTGAGCGTTTTGCTTAAAGACATGGAACTCCTCCTTATGAATTTCTTACTTTTCATATAAACGGTTGAGGAAGTGTTTAAACATCATTTTGGCAAAAAAGGGAATTGACTGGGGGTGGATATTCAGGAAAAATAGAGTGATAGAGGAGGAATGAAGATGGAAATCAAGAAGCAGTGGATTCAAGAAGACAGTGATTACATACGGCAAAAATTGATTGAGTACAATATGTCCCAAATCGATGAAGAAACGAAAACACCCCTTGAAAAGGTCAGTTTTGTCATGCGTAATGATGAGGGGGAAATCGTTGGTGGTGTGACCGGTCAAATGTTCTGGCACCATCTCCATGTGGATTTTCTTTGGGTATCAGAGGATTACAGACAAGGTGGATATGGGGCGAAATTACTTCACGAGGCAGAAGAGTATGCGAGGGAAAAAGGGTGCCGTTTAGTGATGCTCGACACGTTCAGCTTCCAGGCGCCGACGTTTTATAAGAAGATGGGGTACAAGGAGTTTGGTGTGCTTAAGGATTTTCCGAAGGGGCAGAGTCAGCATTTTATGGAGAAACGATTGTAACAACCAGCCGAGGCTGGTTGTTTTTCATTTCCCATTACAGGGGCATTTCCTCAGGAGACGATTTTGTTACATACGTTCCAGCAATGAAGTCATGGATTGCGCGCTTATCATCACGGAATATAACGAAGAATGCGCTTAGAAGGGCACCGAAACCGAAAGTGATCAGATAAAATATTGCGGCAACCACGTTTCGCATCAACATATTTCCTATATGTACGTTTCTACCATCTTTCTTCACGATTCGTATGCCCATTGTCTTTTTCCCTACATCGTACCCCTTCCAAAAGACGGGTGTCAGTAGAAAGTAGAGAAACATAAGTAATGAAACAATTGGATCATCGGGGTTGAATTCGTCCGTCACAATAGCGAAAAGGACAAGTAGTGGAAGGTTAATAAAGAACCCATTGGCTATTCCTGCGCCTAGCCGGATCCAAAACCCTGCCGGATGATTAATCATATCGCCGCCTTCCTTCGATAGTCTGTGATCATTGTAGCATAGAGAGGCTTCGGCAATGTTCTGTACGATCATTTTCTTCAAGAAATCAAATAAATCACGTTTTATGTTCTCTACATCGGGTAAATATGTACTAAATAACATTCGACGGGAGAGAATATGATGAGCTATATTAATCAGGGAAGAGAGCGAATCCAATTTGATCGCAAAGGAAAGAAAAAGGATCTACATATACTGGAGTGTACATGTTGTGAGAATGAATTTCGTTCAACGATGAATGTCAATCAAATCGAGTGTTCCAATTGCTCCACATCAGTCGATCCGAAATTGGACATGTCCCTCTTTAAAGTCATTGGATTTATTGAAAATCTTCAAGGGAGTGAAGTTCGTTGCTAAATAAAGACAAACTGGCTGACATGAAGATGGATTTTCAGGATATTCTATGGATGAGTTCCGGTGTTGCAATTATTCTATTCTTACTTGCTCTTGCAAACTTCTTCATCATTTCATAATCGATATTAAAGTCCCCTCATCCAGGGGGGCTTTTTTTGTTGTGGTAAATAAGAAAAGCCTGACCGTCCAGGGCCAGGCTTTCTGTTTTATCCTTTATAATTTTCATCATATTCGAGATAAACAACATGCGTTTCGAGATACTCATTCAATCCGTGTTTACCGTCGGCTCCGCCGATTCCAGATTGACCGCGACCGGCATGGAACCCGTTGATGGCTTCGAAGTTCTCCCGGTTGACGAAGGTTTCCCCGTAACGAAGTTCGTTTGCCGCTCTCATGATTTCGTGGAGATTCTCACTAAAGATCGATGAAGACAGGCCGTATTCCGTATCATTGGCAAGCTCGATCACTTCATCAAAATCCCTGTACGTCATGATAGGGAGGACCGGTCCGAAGATTTCTTCCTGGATGATGTCCATATCCTGCTTCACATCGACAAGGACGGTCGGTTCAAAGTAGAACCCCTTGTCTATGTTAACCGGTTTTCCTCCAGTCAGGATTTTTGCTCCGTTTTCAACGGCAGTATTGACCATTTCCGTCACGGTTTCTAGGCGGTCTTTATTGACGAGGGGTCCGATATCATTATCACGATTTGTTGGATCACCAACCGTTGTGTTTTTCATAGCGTCGGTCATCTTGTTGATGAATTCTTCCGCCACATCCTCATGGACATAGACCCGTTCCGCGTTCGTACATGCCTGACCGGAGTTTGTGATCCTGGACGTTTTGATTTTTTCGACGGCAAGGTCGATATTGGCATGCTTGGTGACGATGGCCGGGGCTTTACCTCCCAGCTCCAGGTTCACTTTCGTAATGGACTTGGATGCTGCCTCCATCACTTTTGAGCCTGCGGGATAGCTTCCCGTCATAGAAACCATGCGTACTTTAGGATGACTGGACATTGGATTTCCGATATCAGAGCCTTTTCCGGTCACTAGATTGAATACTCCTTTAGGCAGTTTCACTTCATCTATAATTTTGGCAAATTCACAGGCCGTGTTCGGAGTGTACTGGCTTGGTTTCAGAACGATCGTACAACCTGTCACGAGTGCAGGTGCCACTTTCCTGGCAAGGATGAACATCGGGAAGTTCCATGGAACGATTCCCGCAACGACTCCGATCGGCTTCTTATAAACGAGGATGTTCTCGTTCGAACGCTCACTCTCAAGGATCTCCCCTTCGTAGCGGAGCGCCCAGCCCGCCATGTAGCGGAAATATTCGATGGCAAGATCTACTTCTCCTTCAGAAGCTGCTAATGTCTTTCCGTTCTCCCTTGTCAGCATCTGAACGAATTGATCCCGGCGTTCCTCCAGCTTATCAGCGATTTTATATAAATACGAAGCCCGTTCTTTCGAAGGAACTTTGCTCCATGAAAGGAAAGCCGTATGGGCAACATCCACTGCGTGATTGACATCGTCTTCCGTACCTAGTGGAATAGATGAAATCGTCTCCTCATTCGCCGGATTAATCACATCCCACGTCTCCTTCGACATACTATCAACAAACTCACCATTCACATACATCTGGTACTTCTCCACTATATTTCCTCCTCAATAAACTGTTTTCTCTCATATCAAACTCTTTTCCCGTCCAATGGGGTGGAGTAAACATAGGGATGTGCAAAAGAAGAGGGACGGACACCACTCTCACCTACCTGAATGTTGATATATCAGGGTTTTAGGTGTGAATATGGAGGTCCGTCCCTCAAAATGGTTATTTGGTTGGGTCTGCGATTTTGACGAGTTGTTTGCCGATGTTTTTTCCTTGGAAGAGTCCGAGGAAGGCGTCGGTTACGTTGTCGAGGCCTTCTGTGATGGTTTCTTCGTATTGAAGTTTTCCTTGGGAAAGCCATTCGCCAAGCTGGGTTGCGCCTTCTTTGAAGCGGTCATTATAGTCGTTGACGACGAAGCCTTTCATGAGTGCGCTTGATTTGATCAATCTGGATTGAACACGCGGTCCAAGGTCGCGATCGGTTTTATTATAGGAGGAAATCGCTCCGCATACTGGTATTCGCGCATGCTTATTTAGTAAACTAAGGGCAGCGTCACCGATTTCACCACCGACGTTTTCAAAGTACACGTCGATGCCATCCGGACATGCTTCTTTTAAAGATGCGTAAATACTATCCGTTGTTTTATAGTTGATACCAACGTCAAATCCGAGAGTATTCGTCAGGTAGCTGACTTTTTCATCAGATCCTGCAATCCCGACGACACGGGCACCTTGGATCTTCGCGATCTGCCCGACGACGGATCCGACTGCACCTGCAGCACCGGACACGACCACGGTTTCACCTTCTTTCGGCTGACCGATGTCCATAAGACCAAAATACGCAGTTAGTCCTGTCATTCCAAGGATACTTAAGTAAGTCGAAATCGGTGCGACATCCGGATCGATGGTGCGGATCTCTTTTTCATTCGCAATGGAGTACTCCTGCCAAGGAAGCATGCCGACCACGAAGTCCCCTTTTTGGAAGTGTGCAGATTCTGATTCCACGATCTCTCCTACCACTCCGCCGGCCAATGCCTCGTTTAATTTGAAAGGTTCAACATAGGATTTGGCATCAGACATTCTTCCGCGCATATATGGGTCCACGGAAAGGTAAATCGTCTTGACAAGCACTTCCCCATTGGACGGCTGTGGCACGTCAATTTCTTTATAAAGGAAATCCTCTTTCACAGGCATTCCTTCAGGACGGGAGACTAATTGAATTTGTTGCTGTTTTTCAGGTAGCATAATGATTCCTCCTTAGAATTTGACTACATTCATTTTTTCCGATTACTTGAAACTTATCACAAGAAGTTCAGGTTCTACAAAGAATAACACTTGAGAAAGGTGTGGTAATGATGGCAAATGTATGGGATGCAGAAGTAGCTGTCAGCACCGGTCAGGCCCGACAGCTGATTGAGTCTCAGTTCCCGGAATTGGTTCTCACGGACCTTGAGATCATTGATTATGGCTTTGATAATACGGTGATGAAAGTGAATGACAACTTGGTGTTCCGATTTCCCCGCCGGGAGATAGCGGTCAGGCTTTTGGAAACGGAAGGAAAACTATTGCCGATGATTGCAGAAGCTGATCTGGGTCTGCAAATTCCTGTTCCGCTCTATTATGGCAAGCCTTCGTCTGAATACGAATGGCCGTTCATAGGGTACCGGTTTGTGAAAGGGACGATTCCTTCACTGGCCAGAGGAGTGATGAGAGACAGGGAATCTGCGATCAGGCTGGCACGTTTTCTTAAAATACTTCACGGGACGAATGTGAAAAAGGCGAAGGGAAATGGAGTACCTTATGATGAGTTGTCTCGCCTGAGTGTCGAGAAGCGAAAGGCTACCCTGGGGAAAAATACAAATGAAATTAAGAATCTCAACCTGTTTCATCAAGTGGAATTATTGGAGAATTACCTCCAAAATCTACCGAAGGAGACACTGCCGGAAGACATCACCCTCGTTCATGGTGATCTTCATTTTAAAAACATCGTTGTGGATCAGGATGGGATCCTGTCTGGGGTAATCGATTGGGGAGATGTTCATCTCGGTCACAGATCCATTGACTTAAACCTCATGTACAGCTTTCTCTATCCAGCAGCTCGTGAATTGTTTTTAGAGGAATACGGAAAGGTCGGGAAGACCGAGCTTGAATACGCACGATTCAAAGCCGTTTATACAAACGCCGTGTTGCTTCTTTACGGTTATCATGAAAAACAGCCCCATACGGTCACGGAAGCACAGAAATGCCTGGAGCTTGCGCTGACATGAAGAAAAGCCTGGTTGATGGGATTCACCGACCAGGCTTTTTCTTATTTCACGTTTTTTTGAATGTATTTGACGATTTTACGAAGCTCATTGGCATGGGGACGGCCGAACGGGCTTGTTTGTCTTTGCTGATACATGGCCTGTCCCTTTTCATTCACAAGGAAGTAGGCAGGTTCCCCATGCTGACCATGATCCTCATATGGGGCATCTTCTCCATGATAAAAAACATCATAAGCTTTGATGGCCTCTAAATTTTCATCGGCTAAAACCGGGAAAGTGAGATCTTCCTTATTCGCAAATTCCTGTAAATCTTCCATCTTATCGCTGGAGATCGTCAGCAGGTGGACGTTATGTTTTTCGAAGTATTCTTTATTTGCCTGCAGTTCCCTTAATTCTTCCTGACATACCGGGCACCATGATCCTCTGAAGAAGACGATGAGATGCCAGCTTTGATGATTTTTCTGGTGTTCTTCAAACGAGAATGTCTCGCCTGAAACTGCCGGGAGTGTAAAATTAGGTACCGTATCGTTTAATTGGAAAGTTGACATTATTCATTCCTCCTAGATTTTCTTTTACGCTTAGATAGGCATTAGGACAAACCTGACCAGATTGACATACATACAGTATAGTACTTGTATTTTCTTACATAGAGTGTATTTCCCTTTATGTTAGAAATAAAACGTATCAATGTTCAGAAGATGAGCGGAAAGGAAGAAGTCGATGAGAAAAAACAATGCGGGGCCTAAATTATGTATCTTCCCTGAATATAAATGGTGTGGACCGGGATGCAGCGGTCCGGGTGCGCCAATCAATTCGGTGGATGCAGCGTGTAAAGCCCACGACCTGTGCTATGAGCGGTACGGTCCGACCTGTGAGTGTGACCGGATGTTCATGAGGAAACTGGAGAGAGAGATCGATCACGGTTCACGGGAAGGAAGACATGCTTTTCTTTTTTATCAATACATGAAGCTTCAGACGAGCGTTAAGTGCAGGGAAGAGCGATGTGGAAGGACAAGATGCAGAGGGTCTTGGATATAAAATAAAAGAAGGTGCGTCGGGGGACGGACCTTCTATTTGAGGTTAAGAGTGTAATGGTACACGGAGTCATCCTTTTCATAGCCGTTTCTTTCATACAGTGCTTGTGCCTGCACGTTGTCCCAGTCTGTTTCCAGAATGAGTGATTTCGCATTCGTTTGTTCACCATGTTTTTTTGCTGCTTTCAGAAGCATCTGACCGGCACCCAGGTTCCGTGCATGAGAGGATACATAAAGGTCATTCAGCTTCCAAATCCGTTCCAAATATACGGAGGAGTAAGAAGGATAAAGTTGGGTGAACCCTACATAGACACCATTCAGAATGGCGACAAAGATGACGGACTCATCATGTGACAGACGGTCCTCGAGAAACTGCCTGGCCCCAGGCTTATCCGACATTTGATGGTAAAACATACGATAGTCATTAAACAGTTCCACAAGTCCTTCCAAATCTGAAAGGCGGGCGCGGGATATCTTCATACGAATCACTCCTTACATACACTATTGTATGAGCATGGGGGCAGAACATGCCGGTGATGTTCAATATAGAAGGGAAAATCGGGTCAGAGTTGAAAAAGAGGATGCTTGGATTGGAAAAACAGTTCAGGAGTGAAGGTTTCAAAGGGCAATTAAGCTATGAGGTCGGGGAAATAGAGATAATTGCGTCATTCTAGGTTGTGATTGCGTCATTTTTTAAGGGATTGCGTCATTCTGGAATTAATTGCGTCATTATTAAGTGTTTATGCGTCAAAATACATATTATGGTAAAAGTATGGAGCGGACGCTTTATGATTCTTCCTCAAGCCAATAATAAAACCAGCCTGCGATACAAGCAGGCTGGTGACTCAGATTAAAACGGTTTGATAGACATTAAGATAATAAGAATAATAGCAGCACTATGTATAATGATATTGAAAGGTTTTAATTCTGAGTTGATTTTTCCATAAGATTCAGGGACGTCGTCACCTTCGTGGGCATGGATGATTTCTGCCATCTGCTTCACTTTTTTCGGCATGATTCCGGCAACGATGAATTGTACACCGATATAAATCACGATGGATGCAATATACCAACCGGCTTTGAATAAATAAGGGTTCAGGATACCCATAATGAGTCCAGTGATTAGTAAAACGATACTGCCGACCTTTGCAAACACTTCTATTTTCTTGCTAAGCTCCAAAGAGAATCTCGCCTGGTGTGACGTTTCGGGTGTTCTCATCACGACGGGCATAGAGAAGCTTGCACCAAGTCCAGCAACTGCAGCCACAACGTGGACAAGAACCAATAGTCCATAAATTGACATGTTATTCACCTCCATATAAGGTAATTTTGACCAGTTTTCATTGTATAGTAAAATAGTACCTGTTTCCAGGTTTTTTGAAAAAAGGGGGAGGAAAAAGTAATGAGTGTGAAAGATGAAATAAGGCATAAAGTATGGAACCGTCTGACAGAAGAGAAGCTTGGCAGGTTTCCTTTCCCATTAGTGGGGAGGATCCCGAATGTTAAAGGGGCCGAGAAAGCAGCATCATTTGTTCAAAGTATGGATATTTATAAATCTGCCAGCGTAGTGAAAGTGAATCCGGATGCCCCTCAGCTTCCACTCAGGGCAGCGATACTGAAAGACAGAAAAACCCTTCTTATTCCCACACCTCGCTTGAAGGATGGATTCGTCATGATCAAGCCTGAATGGGTCCCGGCTGGAGAGGAAAGAAAAGCAGCGAGCATCAAGCATATGAATACATATGGGAAAGTCGTCCCTTTAACTGATGTCCCAAGCATCGATCTCATCGTTGTGGGGTCCGTGGCCATCCATCCCGACGGAAGAAGGCTAGGGAAGGGAGAGGGATATGCCGATCGTGAATACGCCATTCTCCGTGAAATCGGGAACAAGCCCGTGCCGGTGATCACGACGATCAATAGTGAACAGCTGGTAGAAGACGACATCCCAAGAGACTCCTACGACCTCGCAGTCGACTGGATCATCACAGAAAAAGGCATCACCGAAACCCACACCCCATACCCAAAACCATCTGGAATTGAATGGGACCACGTAACCGAAGACGAAATGGAAAAAATGCCGACCCTGAAAGAACTGAAGGGTTTATCTGGAGGGACGGACCTCTGATTTAAGTTCAGGAACATTGATATAATAGGAATGTTGAGTTAAATAGTGGTGATTTTGGAGGTCCGTCCCTCTGAGTAATTAAAAACCCCCTGCAGGCGTAACGCCTGCAGGGGGTTTTTATAGTTATGCTTGTCGGGGCTACTCAAGCCGCCTCCGCTTTTCTTCTCAATACCCTTCTACAACAAGATCCAACTTCCCTGTTTCTGGACTGATGACAAGCCCGTGGACAGGGATCTTTTTATCCATCAACGGATGGTTCTTGATCATGTCGACACTGTGGGCGACGCTTTCCTGTACGGAGTTGAAGCCTTTCAGCCAGTCGTGAAGATCGATTCCTGAGTAATTGACGGTGTCGAGAGTATCTTCCGTAATCCCGCGGTCCTTCATTTTGCTCAGGATTTGATCGCTGTTGATGGCGCTCATGCCGCAGTCGTGGTGACCAATCACAATCACTTCGTCTGCCTGTAGTTCGTAGACTGCCACGAGCAGGCTGCGCATGATACTTCCGAACGGGTGGCTTACGATGGCGCCTGCATTTTTGACGACCTTTACATCCCCGTTTTTCATGTTCATAGACTTAGGTAATAGCTCTACTAAACGAGTATCCATACAAGTAAGAATCACTAGGCGCTTGTCCGGGAACTTGGTTGTCCGGTACTCCTCATACGAATGTTCTTCTACAAATTGTTTGTTGTAATCAAGTATGTTCGTTAATAAAGTCATATCGTCTCTCCTATAAAATAAAGTTATTTCACATTTTGTTGAATGTGATGTTCTATCTCTTTTATTTTATCCATAACTTCTTGTCGATTCCAATCAGATGTGTTGGCAAGTTTTAAATATAATGAAGAAACTTTCGCTAGTACTTCTGTGAGGTTCGGTTCTTTTCTTGGATAAGTGGACTTACCCATAAGGTCGAACAAGCCGTTCATTTGCTCTGACACCTTTTTATACTGGTTGTCCTTTGCAATGATGGCTACATGAAAATACTGTTGCAGGTCTGAAAACTGAAAGAAGAGGTCGAAAAGCTCAAAAGAATCGTTCTTCTTCAAATTCAGTTCCATTTCACCCTGGGTATGTTTATGGATGATGCGGGCAAATTTCGGTGAACTTTCTTCTTCTACAATGGACATGAAATTTTCACCTGGCATTAAAAAATCATAGCCTGAATTAGAAGCATCTATTAAATTAAACTGCCTATCCAGTAATAGGTAGGGGATAGGGCATAAATGTAAGTTTTCCACATGATCACTCCTTTGTGAAAGATTCCGGACGTCATTGCCCTATGTCGCCACAAAAGACGAAATTACCATGTGGGTTAACAATCTGTAGAACCTCATTTTGTTCGGTTGATGATGGTTAATGAGTTAGCCCTTTAGGGAAACAAGCCCGTCGGACATATCGGTCAGATATTCATTTAGCTCCAACAAATCGTGAAAGCTGGTCACCTTGAATTTATCCAGAAAATCAAGGGAATAGTTGGAAATCAATCTGCCGCCAACGAGTATTTCAACCTCTTCATGATGAGATCTGATTTCTTCTATACACTCTTTTAACCTAGTCAGTTCAGTCGTCATACCGATGGAGATCCCGATGGCATCGGGTTCCCATGCACTGATGAAAGCCAGTGCATCCTTGACAGGGACATTGGAGCCCAGGTAGCGGGTATTCCATTGCTTCTCCTTGAATACTTCGTTTGCAAGTTCGAGCCCCAGACTGTGATGCTCGCCCTCTATACAGAATAAAAGGGCTTTCGGGTGGTTTTCAAAAGCTTCCTGATGGGTAAAAACAGTAGCAAGCAAATATTTAAGGGTTGCAGTGGCCAGATGCTCATCTGCAACGGTAATTTGATTTTTCTCCCAAAGGTCACCTATTCTATACATAGAAGGTTTAATGATTTTCTCGTAAAAAGTAAAGTTATCTATTTTTGAGTGAATGGAAGAGGAATGCAATTCCAATAATGAATGCACGTCTCCCTCGAGAATAGACTTGGTGAAAGCCTTTACCAGTTGATTCATTTACGATCACTCCTAGCAAAAATACCATTTAATATATTCAATGAATTTAATCGAAATTCCTTCTGGAAATTGGATTGACTTTCGCAAAATTCTTATTTATTATTACCTCTATAACACCAATGTGTCACTGGGTTAACTGAGAGAGGTTCATAGCATTAACCCTCTATAAAAAACTATGGTACTATGAATCTGACTTGGACTAATCTGTGCCAAGTTATCCTTTAAGCGTAACAGGATTCAACATATTTTGCAATTTTCCTGCCTGTTCCGTCGATTCTTAGGCTAATGCTATGTCCTCCTTCATTCGTGTCACTATGAAGAGGAGGATTTTTACATGTCTGGACGTAAAGACGAAGATTTAACAGATTTATCATTATTAGGGAATCAAGGGACAAATTACTTATTCGAGTATGCGCCCCATATCCTGGAGGCATTCGACAACAAGCACCCGAATCGGGACTATTTCGTGAAATTCAATTGCCCGGAATTCACGAGCCTGTGTCCGAAGACCGGTCAGCCGGATTTTGCTACCATCTACATCAGCTATATCCCTGGTGAAAAGATGGTCGAAAGCAAATCACTCAAACTGTACCTGTTCAGCTTCCGTAATCACGGGGATTTCCACGAAGACTGCATGAACATCATCATGAATGATCTCATCGAATTGATGGATCCGCGCTATATCGAAGTATGGGGTAAATTCACCCCGCGTGGCGGAATCAGCATCGATCCGTACTGCAACTATGGAAAGCCAGGTACGAAATACGAAACGATGGCCGATCATCGTTTGATGAATCATGATTTGTATCCGGAGAAAATTGATAACCGATAAGCTAGAAGAGACGATTCCTTGGAAGGAATCGTTTCTTTTTTTTGTTGAATGGTAATTATTGTTTATTGGCTGAAATAATCATTGAAACGGCTGTATCTTGCATCAAATCAGCTGGAATAGATGTGTTTTCCGCTGGATACTGAAAGATTCCGGTTCAATTCACCATTAATTGAAAAAACAATTCTCCTCTAAGTATGATGTCATCATTTCTCTAGAAAATGGAATCATCTTGTATAAAAATCAACAATAACTCCCTTTCTTATCCTAACCGGGTGTCTACACCCACCCCATCTGCAAACCCTTCCAATTTTCACAATTATTAAACCTTATTTTTTTAACCGGATTCCCTTTACAAAGGGTCTTTATGGGCTTTATAATCCCGTTGTTCAACCATTTACGGAAAACCAAAAAAATCTTAAAGAAAAAGGAGGTTGCGGTGATGCGACAAAGAATATTTTCCTTCTTAATGATGAATCTGGGTGCATTTTTAGTTTCGGTGAATGTCCATTTTTTCTTATCGCCTAATAATTTAGCGACAGGGGGAGTCAGTGGATTGTCGATCATCATGAACGATCTGTTTCCAGGAATGTCTCTTGGTTTGTTCATGATTATCATCAATGTGATTCTGTTTATCGTCGGTGTGATCTTTCTCGGCTTTAATTTCGGCGCAAAAACGATTTACGCGAGCTTTGCCCTTTCATTCTATGTCTGGTTATTAGAGAGATTTGCTCCAATGAGCGCGCCACTTAGCAATGATATCTTGATTCAATTGATCATTGGTCAGTGCATTGCCGCAACCGGTATGGCCATCGTGTTCAACCAGCAGGCATCAACAGGTGGAACGGATATCATCGCCTTGATCTTTAATAAATATTTCAATATAGATGTGGGCCGCGGCGTACTGTTGGCGGATCTATCCATCGCACTGTCATCGGCAGTCCTGTTCGGTCCTCAAGTCGGTATGTATGCATTCTTCGGTGTCATCCTGAATGGACTTGTCATAGATTATGCATTGCAGCAATTCAATTCGAATAAGGAGATTGTCATCATCAGCCGTTACAGCGATGAAATCAAATCCTATATCGTTCATGAACTTGGGAAGGGTGCGACGATTCATACAGCTACAGGGGCTTTCACGTCCGACGAGAAAGAAGTCATCACGACGATTCTTGGTCGCAAGGACTTCTCAAAGCTGAAAGGATTCATCACTCAGGTGGATAACCGTGCATTCATCACGGTTCACACCATGAACGAAATTCTTGGTCAAAACTTTAAACGATTAGCATAGAAGAGACTCCACCTTATATAAAAGGGTGGAGTTTTTTCGTTTGGTTGAAAAATAAAGGAAAATATCCCAGTCTTCCTGTATAAATAGAAGTAAGGGGGTGGGGATATTGGAAAAAGAAGAATTTGAACGACTGGAGAAAAAAATCAGCTTTCTGGAAAAAGAACTGTATATCGTAAAAAGGCAGCTGATTCAGGCGAAGCGTGAAAACGAATCATCCGTCATACAAAAAGCAGAAGTCTACACAGAGCCGCCAGAAAAGCAGGTGCTTGCCAACGAAACGGAGCACTCCATAGAAAAAGAGCCATTTGACTTTTCAGTGGAGCGCTGGCTTCCAAAAGTATTCCTTTTCGTCCTATTAATAGGAAGCATCTGGGGATTCATGGCAGCTTCCCAAAACGGCTGGGTCACGCCGGGGTTAAGGGTGTTGAGCGGTGCCCTGATCAGTATCGTGATGTATCTATTAGGAGAGAAATACAGCCGGGATCAGCGTAAACTATCCATCACTCTCCTTTCAGGAAGCATTGTCCTTGCGATCATAACACTATTTTCGGCTAACATCTTATACGGTTATATAGGAGGAGTCACCACAAATCTATTTTTAATCGTCATCATATCCGTCGGGCTGTGGGCATCTCATAAGCACGGTTCTCAGTTGATCCTTTGCTTGATCGGGGCCGGAGCCTATCTGTTTCCGTTCATCTTTGCAGGGGACGAACGGAATGAATGGCTTTTTTACGGCTATGAGCTTGTGCTGTTCTTCGTGTTGATGACGTTCAGCACGTTGAAGAGATACCGGATAGCATGGAATATTCATTATTATTTACTCTATTTTTCCCTGTTCTTCTTTGCGGCCTTTGGAGTTGGGGAGATCACATTGACCGTACTGATCCCGTTTGCGATTCAGCATGCGTACATTCTGTTGCTGATTGTCCTTAATCGGGATGAACGGGTGAGTGCCGAGATGATTCCGGCCCTCGTGACAGGCAGCTTCATTCTTCTTGGATTGTTGAATGACATTTATGCAGAGATTCCCCTTCTTTACTATGTGGCGTTCGCAGCTGTGTATATCGGGGTTTCCTTCATTGAACCAAAGGAGAAGAAGCGGACGAAGGATGTCCTGCTTGTCCTTGGATTCCTGCATGTGCTGCTTTTCTTATTTGAATGGTTTGAATACGATTGGCGCTTTGTGCTGGTTGCGATCGAGGCGAATGCCCTGTTGTGGCTTGCGGGTAGAAGGGAAAGTTATGTCAGCCTTGCCGGTTCATTTCTCTTAATGATGTTTTCTTTCTTGGGGATGATGACCAGTGCGTCGGAGGATTTCTTCAGTGTGGAATTGCCGATTTTCATCTTTGCATTTACTTATGTATACCTGTTCTCCCGTTTTAACAAAGAGGACTCTTCTTTCTTGAATGTTCCAACGACCACGGTAAAAGTCTTTCTGACCGGTCTCGTCATGTTCTTTGTCCTGCGCTTGACGGATTTCATCGTCATCGGCTGGGAGTACACACCTCGGACGACGGCCTTCACGGTTGCGATCGCATCACTGTCCATCGGCTATCTCATCTACGGGGAAAGCAGGAAGGATGTGTTCTACCGCTGGGTGGGGATCAGCTTCCTGGCTCTTGCCTTAGTGAAATTTTTCCTTGCCGATCTTGTATTCCTGGACTTCACGATCCGTGCCATGATCCTGATTCCGATCGGTGTGATCGGGCTCGTATTATCAAGGATTCTCTATAAAAAGAAATAAACACGTTGCAAAAGCTTTCAGAATAATTATATAATAGTATCAATAACTATCGGGATAAGAAAAGGAGGTGGAATTGAGATGGATCGTTCTGTAGGATTGCGTGGGAAGTATTTAGATTTTATTTACCTTTGCCGTGCAATTTTTCATGCATTTGCGTTCAAGGGGACACGTATGCCCTTTTTCAGCAAGTGAATATGAATACTGAACGGTAAGAGGTCTCAATTCCAATCACTTTTCTATGAAAGAATCGGAAAAAAGGGGGCGTTTTCGCTCTCTTTTTTATTTTCTTTTATAAAAGGCGGAGTGCGGTGAACAATCCGCATTTCCATCGGCCATGGGGGAGCCTTCTGCTTCTCCATGGTTTTTTTATTGAATCTCTTACCTCTATATAAAGATACCCGAAAGGAAGAGGACAATGATTATTTGCAGCGCACAGGAATTAAGTAAGATGTTTGGCGGAAATCTCATATTTGAGGATTTATCCTTTGAAATACCGGAAGGATCCCGGATCGGACTCGTCGGTCGTAACGGGACAGGAAAGACGACGATATTTAAGCTTCTATCAGGAGTGGAAACACCGGATAAAGGGCTCGTTCATTTGAAGAAGGGTGCGAAGGTAGGCTACCTCGCACAAATCCCTCAGTACGAAGAAGGAACGAAGGGGAACGACGTCCTAAGATCCGCGTTTTCTGAGCTGATTGGAACAGGCGAGCGGTTAAAAGACCTGGAAAGCAGGATGGGGGCCGAGCATGATACTGAAAAGCTCAACCGATTACTAGAGGAATACGGAAAACTTCAAGATCAATTCACTCTTTCAGGAGGATATGAGATCGAGTCCAATATCGCGAAAATCGTGAACGGTCTTGATATTGAAGAGCTTGTGGAAAAAGACTTCAATGACTGCAGTGGGGGGGAGCAGACGAAGCTATGCCTCGGGCTGATCCTGTTGCAAAAGCCGGACTTATTGCTTCTCGACGAACCGACGAATCATCTTGATATCGGGGCAGTCGAATGGCTGGAAGACTTTCTGAAAGAGTATGAAGGAACCGTGATGTGCATTTCCCATGACCGTTATTTCCTCGATCACGTCATTAACAAAGTATTTGACTTAGAGGACGGCGAGCTGACGGTTTATCATACGAATTACTCCGGGTTTGTGAAGGAAAAGGAAGAACGTTTGATGATCGAGTTCCAGGCCTATCAGGAGCAGCAAAAGAAAATCAAGAAAATGAAAGAGGCCATTAAAAGGTTGAAAGAATGGGCGAATCAGGCCAATCCCCCGAATGAAGCCCTCCATAAACGGGCACGTAATATGGAACGGGCCCTGGAGCGGATGGAGAAAATCAAGAGGCCTATCCTTGACCGTAAAAAGATGGGATTGGAATTTGAGGAAAGTGATCGAAGCGGGAAAATCGTGTTTTCCATGGAGGATGTTTCGAAAGCCTATGGAGAGAAGATCTTATTTGAAGATGCCGGTCTTCACGTCCATTTCAAGGACCGTACAGCCATTGTCGGTCAGAATGGAACCGGGAAATCGACGATCATCAAGATGCTCCTCGGGGAGGAATCCGAGGATAATGGTGTAGTGAAGCTCGGAAGCAATGTGAAGCTTGGGTATTTATCTCAGCACTTTACAGTGGCAGATCCCGCTGTCAGGTTGATTGATGCCTTTAGGGAAGAGGTACCTGTAACGGAAGGGGATGCCAGACATATTCTTGCCAAGTTCCTGTTTTACGGCCCGAATGTGTTCAGGAAGGTCGGCCAATTGAGCGGTGGGGAAAAGATGAGACTCAGACTTGCACAACTCATGCATCAGGACATCAATTTCCTTGTCCTCGATGAGCCGACGAACCATTTGGATATCGATTCGAGAGAGGTGCTTGAGGACGCACTGGAAGATTTCAAGGGCACGATCCTCGCCGTATCCCATGACCGTTACTTTTTAAATAAGCTGTTTCATAAAACGTATTGGATTCATAGGAAGAAGCTTTACTACTTTGACGGCCCGTACAGCTGGGCGAAAGAGAAGCTTCCTGAAATAGCACCTGAAGAGCCTGAGGTGAAAGTAGTCAAGGGAGCGGAGCCTAAAGCGGTCCGGGAGAAACCGAAACCTTCCCGAAAGATGGAAGAAATTGAAGCGGATCTTGAACGGGTGGAAGAGGAAATCTTCTCCATCGATGAGAGGCTTCTCTCCGTGGAAGATCTGGACGTCCTTCAAGAGTTGTACATGGAAAAAGAACTGAAAGAACAGGAACGAAACCGGATGTATCAAGATTTAGAAGAATTTTTGGCGTAATGAAAGGGAGATGACGACAGGAGTCATCTCCCTTCCATTTTTCCAGATGAAATTCGTATAATGAAAGCAAAGAGAGGATGAGAATACATGACAACCAAAGAAGTGATCATTATCGGAGGGGGCCTGTCGGGAATCATGGCGGCGAGGGCACTGTTCGAAAAAGGGGTAGAAGATATCCTCATAGTAGAGAAGAGCAGAAGCGTCGGAGGGAGGCTAGCCACAAGGCGAATAGGAGAAGGAAAGGCCGACCACGGAGCCCAGTTCTTCACCGTCCGCTCCGGAGAGCTCCAACAGAATGTAGATAAATGGCTCGAGGAAGGGTGGGTGAAGCGATGGTTTGGAAACCCCTATCCCCGATACACATCCACGGGCGGTATGAATGCCCTTGCCAAACAACTGGCCGAAACCATCCCCGTCAAACTGAACACGAAGGTATCTGCCATTCGCGACGGGAGGGACGTACCTCTTGAAATAGAACTGGAAAGCGGAGAAAAAATCCTCACGAATCATTGTATCGTAACGGCTCCCGTACCCCAGGCATTATTGCTGTTGCCGGGGATGACTGAACCACTGGTTTCCACTATTTCATTTGCCCCTTGCTTTGTTGGTATGTTCACATTCAATGGATTAAGCAGCATCCCCTCACCGGGACATACGGATGAGAATCTGCCTGAAGGGGTTGAGAGGGTGGTGGATCACCATAAGAAAGGTATTTCCCAGTCGGTCACTGTCAGTGTATATATGACGGGGGAGTGGGCGAAGAAGAATGAAACGCTCGAGGACGACGGAATACTGACTGAAATCCAAAGGGTGGCAGAACATTATCTTGCAGAGGGAAGTGAGATTGCAACAGCAGAGTTGAAGCGTTGGAGATATGCTGAAGCAGAGACGGTGATGCGCAGCCCGTTTGTCGAAGTCGGGACAAGTAAAAGGATCATCATCTGTGGGGATGCGTTTCTCCGTGAAGATGACGAAGCAGGGAGGACGCGCTTTGAGAGCGCTTATTTATCGGGGATTTCAGCTGGGGAAAGGGTTGCCTGCAAGGGGAAGGGAATTTGATCCGTCCGCATAACGACCCTGCTCAGGACAAAGACTATAATGGATACATAAAAATCAATGGATGAGCAGGAGATAAACGATGAATATACACTTAATCAAGGCAGCCCGTGAACAGCTCGACACCATAATGGACGTTTATATCAGGTGCAAAAAGGATCTGGATGAGAAAGGCCTTCTTCAATGGAACGATGAGTATCCAAGCAGGGAGTACTTTGAAGAAGTGATGGATAACGGGAACCTCTATGTGCTCATGGTGGACGAAGAGGTGGCAGGATCCGCCACTCTGAATGAATGGCAATCCCCTGAATGGTCGGAAATAGATTGGCAGCTTGATGACGAATGGGTGATTCACGCCCTGTTTCTCGATCCCCTTCAACAGGGGAAGGGCCTTGGCAAGACGTTCATGGAAAAATGTGAGGAACTTGCCGGGGAAAAAGGCTACAGAAGTATCCGGCTGGATGCATACTACAGAAACACAGGAGCCAACACTCTCTATGAAAAAATGGGATATGAGTATAGGGGCTCTGTTTATTTCACCTCTAAACCTGAAGGACATCAGGAATACCGATGCTATGAGAAAGCCGTGAATCTCTAGAATTCAAGGGTTGTTCAAATGTACCAAGGAAAAAGGTATGGGAAAAATGGTATACTTGAAGGTACAGTATGCGCTGAATAAGATAGTAGGGAAGCGATTATATTGACACCGATTATGGATGAGGCGAAAGCCTTCATTGAACAAGTGTTTATGGAACTGAATAAAAGCGAAGCAGACATCGCGTTTCGATTACAACAAATAGAAAATGAAATTGCTACAGAAGGAACTTATACCCATACAAACGAAGAGCTTGTCCTTGGCGCCAAAATGGCCTGGAGGAACAGCAATCGCTGCATCGGCCGATTGTTCTGGAATTCGTTGAACGTATTTGACGAAAGGGAAGCTGCAACCGAGGATGAGGTGTTCCAGGCGTTAGAGCGCCACTTGGAATTTGCGTCCAACGGTGGAAGAATCCGCCCGACGATCACGGTATTCAGACCGTCCCATCCCAATAAGCCTGACATCCGTTTATGGAATCACCAATTGATCCGGTATGCGGGTTATGAGGATGATGGTCACTACAGAGGGGATCCCCATTCCATCGAGTTTACGAATAAATGCCTGGAGCTTGGATGGAAAGGGCAAGGGACTGACTTCGATGTTCTGCCTTTCGTCGTGCAAATCGGGGACGAGCCCCCGCGAATGAGTAACATTGAGCCCCATCTTACACTGGAAGTACCTCTCCGTCACCCTGAATTCGACTGGTTTCGGGATCTCGGATTGAAGTGGTACGGCGTCCCGATCATTTCTGACATGGAGTTGAAAATCGGCGGGATCTCTTACAAGGCTGCCCCGTTTAACGGCTGGTATATGGAAACGGAAATCGGTGCACGGAATCTTGCCGATGAGAACCGCTACAATTTGATCCCGAAAGTCGCAAGCTGCATGGGACTTGATACATCAAGAGCGGCTACATTATGGAAGGATAAGGCACTGATCGAATTGAATATCGCCGTGCTTCATTCTTTTAAAGAAGATGGTGTAAGCATTGTCGATCATCATACGGCTGCTCAGCAGTTCCGCCTGTTTGAAGAAAATGAAAAACAAGCTGACCGTGATGTAACCGGGGACTGGACGTGGTTGATCCCGCCTGTTTCGCCGGCGACGACCCATATCTTTCATAAAGAATACGAGAATACGTGGAATTCGACCAATTACTTCTATCAGGAGAAACCATATTGAAGAAAAGCTGTTTTCTGTGAATGTGCAGAGAACAGCTTTTTTTGAGGACTATAATGTAAAAGGCGGACGCTTCGAAACTTCGTAATATTGGAACCAGAACCTGAACTCGTCGAACAAAACAGTACAATCGAACTTGAAATTCTCAAAGAAATCCTCGAGTAATTCGGCGTCGGCATCGTCCATGATGCCGGTCACATAAAGGGGAGTCTTGAATCTCTTGTATAAATCCTCATATCCATAGAAGCCGAACAGATCTTCCAACTGCTCCTCGTTCATGGTATCACCTTCCTTACTGTTAGGATTTCTATTCCTTCTAAAAATATCCATAAAAAAACAGCATCGGAGGGATTCCGTGCTGTTTTCATCAGGATTTCAATTCGGTGTAGACGACAAGCCGCTTGCTGTAATTCCTTGCAGAATGGTCAAAGTCACCTGTACAGGTGATAAGGTTAAGGGAGCTTGCCGCGGAATATCCAAAAATTGATTTCAGGGGAGCATCGTCCCATGGATATTCTTTCTTGTCTATGACAACAAAGGTCCTCTTTTCGCCATCTTTATTTTTGATGGTGATTTCATCGCCCTTTGAAAGCTTATTCAACTTATAAAAAACCGCTGGACCGTTCCGGCTGTCCACATGACCACCGATGACGGCATTACCTGGTTCACCCGGCTTGTATCCGCCCTGATACCAGGCAGTCGTTTCAAAGCTTTCCGTTACAGCCATTTCTCCGTTTTCCTTCAAGCCAACGGCTTCGATGGATGTAGAAACACCAATGGCAGGGATGTCGATCGTAGCGGGAACGATTCCGCTTCTTTCATCCATAATGATGGTATCTGCATATGGAGAAGGGGAGGTTGTGGTACTGGCCATCTGAGTTGTTGGTTTTTCCTGCTTCTCTGCTGTTTGAGTAGTTGCCTTATCATCTCCTGTAGAATTTGAACTAATTCCAGCAGAACATGCAGAAATGGGCAATAGTACAAGCACAAGCAGTACAACCCTCATAGTATACATTATGTGAAGCCACTCCTTTCATCTTCACACTGGGGGACGGACCTATTATAGGTCCGTCCCTCTCATGTTAAAGATTATTGTTTGTGTGAAGCGTATTTTTTCATTCCGAGTGTTGTTCCACCAGCGATGATCAGAAGGGCTGCAAGAAGGAATTCGAATGGGAATTCGTTTTCGTCAGCGGTTCCACCCATACCAGTGTTAGGCATTTCTGAAGGCATGTTGGCTTTGAATTTGTCAGGGAATTGATCAGCGAAAGCACCTGATAATCCTTTTGCCGGGTTCAGCATATGCTCATATGCCATACGGATTCCGTCCCATGCTTTTTCATAGTCACCTGCAGCGTAGCTGTCGAATGCGCCAGTCAGTTGTTCTACGTGCATTTGAAGACCGTCTGCCAGGGCATCGGATTTCAAGCGGCCGTCTGTTGCTGTTTCAAGGAATTTAGAGAATTCAGCGCGGTATCCATCAAGATTCTTGATCGCTTCTTTTTTAGCTGCTTCATCCTCGGCTCCCGTTGCTTTTACATAGTCCACGAAGAATCCGATATGTTTTGACCACATGTCTTTAAATTGGTTACCGGCCTCTTCACCATATACAGATGCGATGGCTGCAGAAAGATCTTCCGTGTTGGCATTCAGTGCATTAACCGAAGCGTCAAAGTCTTTTGAACCGTCGATTCCGTTTTGCATCGCCATGGTAGCAAGGGCAGCATGCTCGGTTAACAGATGGTTAAGGGTCGAGCGTAAGTCTGTTGCAGGAGTCACGGCCATCGTGTTTTCGAATTTATCCGGATATTGGTCCGTGATCGCACTGGATAATCCTTTTGATACCATGGCCATATGTCCGATTGCTTCACGCTCATATTCGTAAGCCTTTTCATAGTCTCCGGCAACATAACTATCAAATGCACCGATCAATTGGTTGATATGCATTTGTAGTCCTTCTGCCAGACTATCAGATTTCAAACGTTCACCAGTAGCGGTCTCAAGGAAATTCGAGAACTCTTCTTTATATCCTGCCAGATTCGCCAGGGCTTCATCTTTGGCAGCCTGGTCATTCGCACCCGTTGCTTTTACATAATCCACGAAGAATCCGATGTGATTCGTCCAGATCGTGTTGAACTGGTTGCCGGCTTCTTCACCATACACAGAAGCGATGGCACCTTTTAAGTCGGCTGCGTTATCATTTAAAGCACCGGCTGCCGCATCGAAATCTTCCGCGCCTTCTGCTCCACGTCTCATGGCTTCAACGGCTAAGTATGCATGTTCAGTAAGTAAGCGATCCAAAGTTGTTCTTAATTCTCCTGCCGGTGTATCCACTTTGGCATCATGAGAATGATCTTCACCGTTATGTGCTGATACTGCACCTGCAGTTGGAATTAGTAGTGTCATACTTAATGGGACGGCTAAATAACTTTTTTTCATTTTCATAAGTAAATCTCTCCTTTTGATTTTTTTATATTTTCATAGAGCTAACGACAGAAGTTTTAACATGGATCACTTTTTTAAAAACTTTTTTCAATTCTTTTGAAAAGGCTGTTTTCGCAAAGATTGTTGCATTGCATCCAAACTTAGATTTACGATGCTCTGTCATTTAGGTTGTGGTGCAGGAGGGTGAAGGGAACTGCTCCGCTTTCCACGGACGTTCGGCCGAGCCTCCTCAGCACAATTCGCTTCCGGGGTCTCGGCACGCCCGTTTTCCGTAGGAGTCTACGCAGTTCCCTTCACCCTCTAGAGTAGTAAGTGTTGACAGAGCAAAACGGTGTGTGACCATCCGTTTAAAAAGAGTAAAGGACTATTAAATAAAATCAGTCACTTCATCGAATGAAAAAGCAGTGGCATACGCAATCTCTCCATTTCCTTTGTGATAGTCAAACTTTTCGTCAGTTGATTGGAGCGGAAAGCGAGCACCTGTAGCGGAAATCAACCGCCACTCGCTACATCCAAAAGCAACAAGTTTACGAAAACAGCCTTTGAATAAAGGAAAAATAGGGTGTGGAATGATAGAAAGAGTGAAGAGTCTTTACTAAGCGGCCCTTTAAAAGAAGAGAAATTTTTGTTTAATATTTGTACAACTTCTGTTACATAGGACTATGTTCCCTAGTTCGAATACCTCAAACATTTGGATAGGCGCTTTTATTCAAATAAAAGAAAAGGGGATTGAAAAAATGCCCGTCAGTAAAGGGCTGACGGGCAAAACATAATGGGTAAAACTTTTTTTAGATTTCCGACGCTAACACGATGTCCCCCTGGGGAAGCTGACTATCAGCATCCGGTTCAAGGGTGATGGCCACCGTATCCCAATCTTTCTTCGTAAATTCTTCATTGAACTTGAATACGACGGAGCCTTTTCCATCCTTACTGGTGACAAACGTTCCGGCTCGTTCTGGCTTTTCATCTTTAATGAGCCATACCTGATACACTTCTTCATCTGAAAGATCCTGAAGTTCAGATGCCTGGACCACCATGCTCGTTTGTGCTCCTTGCTTGATGATGCTGGCAGTTCCCTTAGCATTGCCATTGACGGCAGCGAGATCGACATATTGGACGACTTGATCGATCGTTGCTTGTTCAACTACTTCATTCTGGTCCTCAAGCTGGGTAAACAGATAAGCATTGCCGATAAGGGAAAGGGCTAATGCTGCGGCAACAGAAGGGAGGAACCATGTCCTGTTCTTCTTCGCTTTTTTGATTGATCCAGCGCCTTCCGGTTTCTCATCCCCCAGAATATGAGCGAAAACACGGTCTTCCAGGTCTTTGGGAGGTTCAACAACATCAGATGCGAACGGCATATAGTCCGATAACTGCTCCAGTTCATGAAGTTCTTCAAGACACTGATCACAGCTTTTTAAATGCTTCTCAAATTGAGCTTTCTCTAGTTCAGATAAATGACCGTTGTAGTAATCCAGTAATTGATCGCATGGTTGTATCGTCATTCGAACGTACCTCCTTTCCCTTTTAGACACGTGTGTAAATGCTTCAGGGCTAAACGGATTCTTCCTTTGACTGTTCCAAGTGGAGTATCGGTTGATTCAGCGATGGATTGTTGAGTCAACCCTCTAAAATAGAATAATTGCACGATTCTTTGCTGGTCATCCTTCAATGATTGGATACAATCTCTGATCGCGGTCCCTTTTTCCTTCCACTCTAATTGATCGGCGGGAGTTTCATAGGTTACCTGAAGGGAGTCCTTCTCTATATATTCAACAGACTCATGTTTTTTGCGTCTGCGTAACGCATCAAGGCACGTATTTCTCGTCATCGTTAACAGCCATGATGAGAATTTTCCTTTACTGTGGTCATAGGGAGAGTGCTTTTTCCAGAGTTTCATGAAAACCTCCTGGATCACTTCCTCCGCGATTTCACGGTCTCCCGTCATTTTATACGAAAACGAATAGATCAGTTTTTCATATTGCTGATAGAGCTGTCGTAATGCAGTCGAGTCTTTTGCCAAAACACGTTGATACAGTTCTACATCCTGCAAATCATTGGGCATAATACGCTCCTTATCTTTGACATATAAAATAAGGATACTAAACAACGGGTAGGAACTCAATTGTAATAAGCTAACGAGGGGAATAAGAATTTGGATCACATATGTTTGAAAAAAATGTTAGTGGGGTAAATAGATGGGTTTGATATTGGACAAAAAAGTATCCCCCAACCGAATGGGGGATAGAATCTTTTTATTTTACTTTTTGTAATTTGTGAATCACGGATAGGGAACGTCCTGTTCCGATTGCCACAGACTCAAGAGGGTTTGGAGCTAAGTGAACCGGTACAACGATCTCCTGGCTCAGCCAATCCTGAAGTCCATTCAGAAGGGCTCCGCCACCTGTTAAGATGACTCCGCGGTCAACGATGTCCCCACTCAGTTCAGGAGGACAATTTTCCAATGTTGCACGGATGGTTTCCAAGATGTGTAGAAGAGACTCTTTCAACGCATCCTGGATTTCGTTTGATGAAAGTTCAATCGTTTTCGGCAGACCTGTCACCAGGTCACGTCCACGGATATCCATGGTTCTTTCTTCGTGATCGATCAGTGCTTGGCCGACTTCGATCTTCACTAATTCAGCCGTTCTTTCTCCAATGAGGAGATTGTAGCGTTTACGCACATATTGAACGATATCTTCATCCATTTGATCTCCACCGATACGGATGGTATTGCAAGAAACAACCCCTCCGTAAGAGATGATCGCCACTTCCGTCGTTCCTCCGCCAATATCAACGATGACGTTGGCAACAGGCTCACCTACAGGGAGGTCAGCACCGATTGCAGCAGCAACAGGCTCTTCGATAAGGGTCACGGATTTTGCGCCGCTACCTCTTACCGCATCCTGAATTGCTCTTCTCTCAACACTTGTCGCACCGGATGGCGTACACACAACCACGGTCGGCTTGCGGATAGAAAATCCTAATTTTTTACTCGCCTTCTTCATGACTTGCTTCAGCATTTCAGTTGTCACATCAAAGTCGGCAATCACACCATCTTTAAGAGGGCGTACAGCCACGATCTTCCCAGGTGTTTTCCCGATCATGCTCTTGGCTTCGGTTCCGACAGCCAAGACCGTTTTGTTTTCAGTGTCGATGGCCACAACAGATGGCTCGTTAAGTATAATTCCTTTATTTTTACTATAAACAAGTATATTTGCAGTTCCTAAATCGATCCCAATTTCAGAGTTTGATAACATCAGTATTCCTCCAACTATAAGAATTCTAGACAGTATAACCTTCTATACAGTATAGGAGATTTTCGGGGGTTATGTAGGTGGAGATATTTACCACCGACAAATTGTTACAAAGTATGACAGAAGTGAAAGCGTCACTCAAAAAACAAAAGGTCTTCATAAAGGGTTTCTATATACCCTAGTGTGTATATAGGGACGGACCTCTACTTTTTGTTCGTTAAAAAAATTTAAACGTTCTGTAATAATAAAAGGGGTGTTTTGACTAGTGAGAAAGGGTGGGGGAAGGTAGTCGTAGGGGAATGGTGTGAGGTTATTGTCGGAATTTGGGAGGCTATCGTGGGCATTTCTATACCTGGATACCGGCGGCAATCTCATTTATCAGCGAATTTTCCTTGAAATTTTTAAAAAGGAGAATGCCCCTGCACGAGGCATTCTCCCAGTCAATCAAAGTGTAAATTGTTCCAGTTGTTTCTTCATTTCCATCGTCATCTTGTTCAGCTCGCCCACCTGCTCATTCATTCGTTCAAAGTATCGAAGCTGTTCTTCTGTTGAAGACGAAATTTCTTCCGTTCCGGCGGCTGTTTCTTCCGTGATGGCCGAAATATTTTCAATGGCGGCAATCACCTGGTTGGTCCGCTGGGAAGAGGCATGCATCCCGGTTTCGAGTTTGGAGAGATTATCAAATATAGTAGAAACATTTCCGGAAATCTCTTCAAAAGAACGCTCCGTAACGCTCATGGAATCCAGCTGCTGGTTAGAAAGGGTCTTTCCTTTTTGGGAAGCATCCATGATGGACTGTATGCCCTGTTTGATGCTCCCGACCATGCTTCCGATGCGTTCGGTGGCAATGGAAGAGTCCTCAGCAAGCTTACGGACTTCCTGGGCCACGACGGCGAAACCTTTCCCTGCGTCGCCGGCACGGGCGGCTTCAATGGCTGCATTCAGGGCAAGGAGGTTTGTTTGATCGGCAATTTCACGTACCGCCTGGGCGGCATCCTCGATCTCCCCTGTATATTGGGCAAAGGATTCAACAGAATCCATGATAGAGGAGGAAGATTCGGCGATCATTTCAGCAAATTCCTGTTGTTGATTTAAGGATGTACGACCGTTTCCGACAGATGATAGTGCGACTTTACTGCTTTCTGATGATTCAACACTCTGTTCGACAGTCTGAGAGAAATCATCACCCATCACCGCCATAAGGGCAGCGGTGGATTGGATATCCTCAGAAATCGATTGACTCCCTTTGGCAAGTTCCTCTGTGGAGAGTGCTACCTGATTGCTGCTTTCCGTCAGACTTGTCATCTGGGTGCGCACATCGTGGGTAAACCTTTCTACATTGGTTCCGATGTCATGGACGGATTGGACCGTACTTCGCAGATTCTCGACCATATGTTGAAAGGCTGTTTGAAGCTTATCGACTTCGAATCGGCTGTTCTTCTCTTTGACCGAATCGATGGTGATCGTTAAATCCCCATTTGCCATCTTCTCGGCATTATCCACCATCCGGTTCAATGGTTTGACGATTCTTCGGCTGAGCAGGTTCGATGCTATCAGAGAGAGGAGTACCGTCACGATGAAACCGATGATGGAGGCCCAGACGATAAATTGGATCTGACTCTTATTTTCTTGCAGTAAATTTTCATACCATTCGTTTGTTTGCTTATGCAATAGATACATATCGTTCAACACACCTGAAATACGTATCGATTGCCGTTTAATTTCCGCTTTGTCCATTTCACTGAGAGCTGCATCCGATGCCGATTTCAAATCGGTGAATTTAGACTCAATGGAAGAAAGAGTCTGTTTTTGATTTTTTACTGAAACGAGCTTCTTCAGATCGGTGATTTGAGCAGAGGTTTGCTTTAGCAAACTTTCGACCATCTGCTTATTTTCCTCTGTTGAATTCACCGAGTAATTCGAAAGTGCCTGCTTCGTCACAATGAGATCTCCGCGCAAGGATTCGGTCTCGAGCAGCACCTCTACATCTTCTTTGGCAGAATTCTGCAAGAATACCAATTGCGAGACGATATAGCCGATGATGATGGTGGACAGGACAAGGGGGATCAACCCCAAGATCAGTAAACGTTTTTTTAGTGCCATGACATTACTCCTTAAGTAGATTTATTGCATATTGACGGTAATATCACCAGAGATGATTTTGTTCTTGGCATCTTCCAGCTTTTTCGTTTCTTCCGGTGAAAGATTCACGACACGGATTGGGGCAAGTCCGACACCGTCTTCTTTAAGGCCCAATTCATAGGCGTGCTGAGAAATCTTATGTTCGTTCATAAGTTCATCCGTTATGTTGAAAACGGCGTTGTCGACTTTTTTGACCATAGAAGTGACGACAGATTTTTCCGCAATGAAATACTGATCCGAATCGACCCCACCCGATAAAACGCCTGCTTTCTGAGCAGCCTGGATGGCCCCGACTCCTGTGAATCCGGCAGCAGGGTAAAGGAAATCCGCACCCTGTTTCATTTGTTTCTCTGCGATTGTCCTCCCTAAGTCGGCGTCACCGAAATTGTTCGCGTTGTTTTTGATGACCTTAATGGAAGGGTTGATATATTTAGCCCCTTGAATATAACCTTTTTCAAAGCGCTCAATGACTGGAACATCGGCCCCACTGATGAACCCGATCGTACCTGTCTTGGATTTCATCGCGGCCACCATACCGAGAAGGAAGCTTCCTTCATGTTCTTTGAACGTAATCGATGTAATATTATCGAGTTCTGAAAATCCGTCGATCAATAGAAATTGTTGATCGGGATTTTCGCTTGCCACCTTTTCAAGGGCATCCTGGATTGAAAACCCCAGTCCAATGACAAGTTCATGATCCTGATCGACAAGTTCCTTAAGGGCTCCTTCGAAATCCCCATCCGGCGCTTCTCTATAATCAAATAAAATCCCCAATTCTTCACGGGCACGTTCGAGCCCCCTGAAGGCGGAATCATTAAATGAACCATCCCCGAGACCTGTATCAGAAAGAAGGATTCCGATACTCTGTTGTTTTTCTGTGCTGGTTTCTTTCGTCATAGGCGAAGAACACCCTGCCATCACAAGCATGACAAGAAGAAACATACTGACTATTTTTTTCAAACCGTAACCTCCAAAAATAAAAATAATAAGACACTTCACATGTCCGTACCTCTGTATTATCGGAGGGACGGACCTATTTTGAAGGGGGTGGGGAAAAAGAGTTAGGGGGAATCATAATTATTTGTTGGGAATAATTCTAGAGTGGATCAGAGAGAGAAAGGGGACTCGTACCGGTGGATGATGGATGACGGCGGATTTTATCGGCGAATGCCGGGCGTACCCACACAAAAAGAGGCTGGGACATAACTAAATCTATACACTCTAAAGACGAACAATGAGATTACTTGTAACACCGCTGTTGATTTCCGTGCAAGACTTCGCTTTCCTCGGGCGGAAGGCGAGCCTCCTCGTCGCTGTCGCTCCTGCGGGGTCTCACCTATTCCGCTTTTTCCGCAGGAGTCTTCGTCTTGCACTCCAATCAACAGCTAGAACCTGCTAAATAAATGGATTATAAAAAAAAAAATCCGAACGAGTTAGATTTTTATCAAATCACTCGTTCGGATTCTTCCTTATCTGAAACCCTTTTGTCCCAGCCTCCTAAACTAATACGCTTTACGGAAAAACTCCGCCAGCTCTTCACTATGTTTTTTACGGGCTTTACGGTGTTCAGCCCGATTTTTAGCTGTTTCGTTCAGCCATTTCTCTTCTTCCGTTTCTGGAACCACTTCAGGAATCACGGCTGGTTTGTTTCCTTCCAATGCTACAAACGTTAAGAAGGAGATGGCAGCCACATTGGTTTCTCCAGTCAGGAGCACCTCTGATGTCACTTTCACACAGATTTCCATGGAGCTTCGTCCCGTGTACGTGACGATGGCTTCCAGTGTAACGGCGTCGCCGACTTTAATGGGTTGAAGGAAGTCGACAGAATCCGTGGATGCCGTTACGACAGGCTTTCGGGCATGTCGGGTTGCGGCGATGGAGGCTACATCGTCTATATAGGCCATCAGTTTTCCACCGAATAACGTACCGTGATGGTTCGTATCAGGTGGAAGAACGTGGGTCGTTTTACTGGTTTTCGTTTCTTTCATGGTCTTTTTTTCTCTCAATGGTTTCACCTTCCGTTGTCAATGTGAAAAAGATTTCTACCTTATACTATTCACTAAATGGCTCGGGAAGAAACATAAATGACGCAAAAAATTATAGAAATATACTAATGATGATGGCTGTGATAAAGCTTGCGAGTGTTCCTGCAAGGATGGCTTTCAAGCTTAGTTTAGACACCATCGGTCGTTGCGTCGGTTCTAATGAACCTAGTCCGACGATCAGCTGTCCGATGGAAGACAGGTTGGCGAAATTACAAAGGGCAACAGAAAGGATCGCCACGGTCTTGGGTGAAAGCTCGTTCATCATGCCAGAGAGCTCTTTGTAAGCCACGAACTCGTTTACAGAAAGCTTCGTCCCGATGATGGACGCGGCACGGAATGCTTCATCCATCGGGATGCCGACGAGTAGTGCAAGAGGATAGAATACGTAGCCAAAGACAGTTGATAGGCTTGTATCCACTAATCCAAGCAGTCCATTCACGGCCGCCAGTATCCCGATGAATGCGATCAATAGCCCACCAATATTAATGGCTAATTGAGTTCCGCTCAGTGCGCCTTCGGAAATCGCTTCAAATACGTTCGTATGAGTGGTTTTTCCTAACGAAATATCTCCGTTCGTCGCCGATTCTTCTGTTTCCGGTTCAATGATCTTCGCGATGACGAGGGAGACGATGGGAACACTGAATACAGACAGAAGAAGGAATTTCATATCGATCCCCATCAGTGAGTATCCAATCAGGATGGCGCCACTCGCTGAAGCCGTTCCCCCTACCATGACGGCAAATAATTCAGAACGGGTCAGCTTCACTAAGTAAGGCTTGATCAACAGGGGAGCTTCCGCCAAACCGAGGAACGAATTCCCGATCGCGTTAAACGACTCGACCTTCGTCGTACCAAGGATCTTTCCTAATCCAATCCCGATGTATTTTACAAAGAACGGGATGATGCGCAAATAGTAAAGAGCAGAAATAAGGGCAGAAATAAAGATGATGGCGCCTAACACATTGATGGCAAAAACAAATGAGATGTTCGTCCCTTTTTCAAAGAATCCGCCGAACACAAACATGATTCCTTCATTGCTGTAATCAATGACTTTCTGGACACCGAGTGCCGCTTTCTTCAGGACCGTTTGTCCAAACGGAACCTTCAATACGAAAAGAACAAGTAGAAATTCGAGGCAGATGCCGATGACGATCGTCCGCCATTGAATGGCCGAGCGGTTGCTGCTCAACAACCACGCTAGAAATAAAACGCCAAGTAAAGATAAGATGCCATACACTAAACTCACAATACCATTCCTCCAAAAAATGATTTCTTCATCGAATCCTCAAGGTATATGTCGTATGATGTCAGACTTCTCAAAAAAGCAAATAAAAAAGTGCATGAAGACATTCTCTAATAAACATAGGGAAAGTCTCCATACACGTAGCATATAGAAAAGACTTTCCTTATAGTCTAGCAATTTACGGCTGCCAGGTAGAGACTTATGGTCCATATCACCATAGATATATAAGGAATTCGTATGAAGTTATTTTTAAAATATGTTCTTTACTTTATCACAGGAAGAAAGCCCTCCACAACCGTTTTTTCAAAAGTATTTCAATGGAAAAACGTGGTGGTTCCTTATGACTATTTTTAATAATTTTCCAAAAATAATAGTTTACTAGTATAACTTTTGGGGAACTTTCTCAAACACATATAATAAATATGAAGGGAAGAAGTCCGATGTTTGAGAATGGTTTACTGTTTACACTAGTATCCTGTGTCTTTTTTATGGGATTGGTTGCGTGGGTTTCATACATAAAAACAAAGGGGTCCCTGAATGACTCCACGGGTTATTTTCTGGCAGGGAGGGGGCTGACAGGAACCTTTATTGCAGGGTCGCTGCTACTCACCAATTTATCTGCAGAACAATTGGTGGGTTTGAATGGGCAGGCGTTCCGTGCGAACCTGTCGAACATGGCGTGGGAAGTGACCGCCGCATTTGCCATCATCATCATGGCCCTGTATTTGCTCCCAAAATATTTGGGGAGAAGTTTCACCACATTACCTGAGTTTCTCAATCAACGATATGATAAGGGCGTCCGCCAATATACGACCATTCTCTTTATGCTGGGATATGTGTTTGTGACGATTCCTTCTATGCTTTATTCAGGGGCTCTGGCCGTTCTGAAGTTATTCGATATTCCTGAACTGCTCGGCATATCCTATACGCAATCGATATGGGTGATTGTGTGGACAATCGGCATCATTGGCAGTATTTATGCCATTTTCGGGGGACTGAAGGCTGTTGCGATTTCGGATACATTAAATGGAGTGGGACTCTTGATCATTGGAATCCTTGTACCGATTTTAGGATTTTATGCGCTTGGAGATGGAAACATCTTCTCCGGCGTGAAGGAGATTGCGACGAAGAACCCGGAGAAGCTTAATTCCATTGGATCTGCATCGGATTCCGTCCCATTTTCGACTATTTTTACTGGCCTGCTTTTTGCGAATTTATTCTACTGGGCTTCCAATCAATATGTGATCCAGCGTACTTTAGGTGCAAAGAATCTGGCGGAAGGGCAGAAAGGCGTCATCATTTCGGGCTTCTATAAACTCCTGGTCCCATTTATGATGATGCTTCCGGGCGTCATCGCCTTTCATCTGTATGGAGATTCTTTGAAAAGTGTGGACTTGGCATATCCTGCATTGATCAACGCCGTGCTTCCTTCTTATTTGACGGGATTTTTCCTGGCTGTATTGCTTGGAGCGGTGCTAAGCTCCTTTAACTCATTGTTAAACAGTGCAGCGACACTATTCGCCCTTGATATTTACAAGCCTCAATTCAATCCGGGAGTGAGCGATCAGAAGTTGATCACCATCAGTAAATGGTTCGGTGCACTGCTGGCCGTTGTATCCATGTGCGTTTCTCCATTACTGATCCATGCAACAGACGGGTTATGGGACTTGATCAGGCGATTTACAGGCTTCTTCAATATCCCGATCATCGTCGTCTTGCTAGTCGGGGTGTTTTCAAAACGGATTCCGGCAGTGGCTGCGAAAACGGTCATCATCCTTCACGTCATCACGTATTACATGCTTGTATGGGGGACGGGACATCTATTCGGATTCAGTATCGACATCAACTTCATTCACATCTATGGAATTCTGTTTGTGGCAGAAGTGTTCTTGATGCTAATGATCGGCTGGTGGAAACCGATGGAGAAGCCATATGAATACCGCTATAATCCGAAAGTGGACATGATGCCATGGAAATACAGCATCCCACTTTCCATTGTATTGATGGCTTCAGTCGTACTCACATATTTCATCTTTTCACCGATTGGACTGGCGTACGAGTCAGGTGTCATTTCACCATACTTCTGGCCGGCCACCGGAGGATTGTCCCTCCTGACAGCAGGACTGATCCTTTGGTCCCTGAAAAGATGGAACCAAAAATACAAAGCATACCTGCTCAAAAACAAAACATACAAACTGAGCCGTACCAAAAGATACTCTGTCAAACCAAACCTGAACCCCATCTACTCATCTAAACTACTGAAATAAAAAAAGGGACGGACCTTCATTCCTATGACCTGGTCATAGGAATCGAGGTCCGTCCCTCTCATGTTTATTTTGTACGTTCTAATAGGTTTGCAAGAACGTGTTTTTTGTATGATTCGACATAGCGTTCTTCGTAGTGGCGTACGCCTGCTTTTTTTAGTTCTTGTACGTACCAGCCTTTGCTTCCGATATGCATTGAAATCAACATCCTTTCTTTGCGTAGTATTGATTGGAATCTCCGACTAACTCTCGAAAGAGCTACGTTAAGATTGCTTACGGTTGTACATTGTAACATCTCACTTTTTATGGGAAAAGGGGGTAAACGGAATTTTTCAGATTCATCCTTTTCTGACAATTTTCCAGAAGAAAAATAAATTTTTTTGAAAAAAAGTGATCCAAATATGAACTACCTTCGTTAGCTTCGTGAAAATGGGATGCAGGGTGGGTGTCGGACAAGATTTTTCAACACACCATGTGTACCTGGTACAATCAATTCATTTTGTACCAGGTACAACAGATACAGCACTATTCAAAAGAACATTTTAGCATCCGCTATTTGAATCGGAAGGAGGTGACAAGACGCAGTGCAAAAATGCCTAATTCAGGCTTTGCTTTTTCTTGGAGTCATCAGTATTCCAACCTTTGCTTCAGCAGAGGGGGGACTTCTCTCCAATGTGACGGATGAAGTCAACGCTGTCACTGACAGCGCGACAACGACCGTGAATGAAGCCGTGTCCGCTCCTGACGAGGAGAAGGACAAACCTTCAGAGGAGGATCAGCAATCCAAAGGGAATATCCTTTCCAGTACGGTTGATTCGGTGACAGATACGGTCGATCAGACGACAGAATCGGTTACAGGCACAGTGAACGCTGCAACAAAGACTGTTGGAAACACCGCTAATAAAACCGTTGAACACACGACAAAACCAGTTACTGATATTGTAGGGGACTCAGCGGCTCCTGTAACGGAAACGGTGAACAACACCACCAAAGCGGTTACCAATACCGTTGAAAAAACAACGAAATCTGTAACGGGTACAGTGGATTCAACGACGAAGACGGTTACCAACACAGTTGTAGAAACAACGAAGCCTGTGACGGAATCATTGTCAGACGATAAACCTCTGTTGGAAGTGGATCTGTCAGATGATCCTGAAGTAAAAGTGAATACAGGGGTCGTCGATGTCGAAGTGTCCAAAGATCCACAGGTGAAAGTGGATACCGGTGTAGTCGACGCCGATGTTTCAAAGGAACCAGCTGTCAAATTGGACATTGAAACAGAAGTGCCCGACGAGCCTTTGGTCGACACAGAGGATAAAGATCGTGACGTCGAAATGGAGAGGGCAGATGTTCGAAAGGAACCGGTCAAAGAAGAAGTTCCGGTCGAATCTGATCAAAGCTCCATTGGAATAAGCAAAGCCAAAAACCAAATTGAAACCATACTTACAAAACCGGTTGAAGTGGAGAAAGAGCGTTCCGTTAAAATGGAAGTACCTGAAAATCAGAACGAACAGCCTTCTCCACCCCGTAAAAAGATGGAACCGGTCCTGACGACGACTACAATGAATTCAACCAGTCAGTCATCCAGTACAAGTGGAATGAGCGGTCAGGTAACAGGATCATCTTCTCTATGGGTTGTGTCGGAGCAATATGCAACGGCCGTCAACTTACAAAAAACCAATATGTACGAGAAAAATAATCTCTACTATGATCAGTGGTTAAACGCACCACCGTCCCAACCACCTCAAGATTCTCTTCTTTTCAAAAGTATATAAACTTAAAAACTTTTAAAAGGAGAGAAAAATAAAATGAGAAAAAGCGTATTTAGAACATTGGTAATGACAGGTGGATTAGCAGCAAGTCTTGCAATCGGAGGTCACACGAGCTTAGCGGCAGGGAATGATTCACTGCTGGGTAGCAATGATGGGTTATTGGAAAACATCAACATCCTTGATTCAGAAGATGGTTTATTAAATGGACTTAACATCGGAGGATCAGACGAAGAATCGAATACGGATGCAAACGCCGATGCTGATGCAAACGTCGTCAATGAAACGGTTGTGGATGAAGAAAATGATTCTGTCATGACCAAGAACGGTGCAGAAGCAACTTCAGATGTAAACGCAAACGTTGAAGGAGAAGACGAATCAGCAGAAGTGAACGCTGATACAGACGCAGCTGTTATGAATGAAACGACAGTAGAAGAAGATTCAGCGACTTCAAAGACAGAAGCGGGAGCATCCCAGGATGTGAATGCAGCAGTTGAAGGAGAAGACGAGTCGGCAGAAGTGAATGCTGATACAGAGGCTGGTGTCATGAATGAAACAACGTACAGCGAAGAGGACGATTCATTTACTTCAAAGACAGAAGCAGGAGCATCTCAGGATGTAAACGCAGCGGTTGAAGGAGAAGACGAATCAGCAGCAGTAAGTGCTGATACGGAAGCTGGTGTCATGAATGAAACGACGTACAGCGAAGAAGACGATTCTTTTACTTCAAAGACAGAAGCAGGAGCATCCCAGGATGTAAACGCAGCAGTTGAAGGAGAAGACGGATCAGCAGAAGTGAATGCTGATACAGAAGCTGGTGTCATGAATGAAACGACGTACAGCGAAGAAGACGATTCTTTCACATCCATGACTGAAGCGGGAGCATCTCAGGATGTAAACGCAGCAGTTGAAGGAGAAGATGGATCAGCAGCAGTAAACGCTATGACTGACGCTGGAATCATGAATGAAACGATGTACAATGAAGAAGATGATTCTTATGCTTCTACTACTTCCGGAAACCTTGCTTCTGTTCTTAATGCTTCTGCATCTGATGAAGAGAATGAAGTGAGTGCTGATGCGATGACTGATTCCAATGTATGGGTGATGACAGAAGGCAGTGAAGAAAACGATTCTTCTAAAACGTCAATCGGTACTGAATCTGCAAACGGTCTGGTACTTGGAACAATGGATAAAGAAGATGGTGATTCTTCTCAAGTAGAAGCAATGAACGATACTTCTGTTATGACAACTGTTGAAAACAGCGAAGACTATTCCAAGTTCGAAGCGAATGCAGCGAATAACCTAATGCTTGGTGCTATGACAAACGATGAAGACAATGAATCTGCAGCTACTGTCATGAACGCAGTGAATGCGGGACTATGGGCTGAATCAATGGATTCTGAAGAAGAAGAGTATAGAAGTGCAGGATTAAATGCAGGTACGGATACTGCTCTTGGATTTTTATCTTCTGACGAGGACAACGAATCGTCTCTTCTATCAAACCTTGGTGTAAATACAGATGCAAGCTACACACGATGGGAAAATGAAGAGTCTTCAGATTCAGAATTCAACCTTGGTCTTTCAACAGATCTTGGTCTAAATACAATGCTGCAGTCTGATGATGAAGGATTTGATCTGGGACTGTAATAGAAAAGGAAAAGGAATGATCCATTGCGGATCATTCCTTTTTTTAATGAGCAGCTTTCTTCAGTTCCAATTCTTCCTTCTCAAAACGATCGAACATGATGAAGAAGAGTCCAGCACTGACAAGAGCAAGAATCGAAAGGATGATGAACGTCCAATCATATCCTACATAAAGAGACAGGGTGATGGACAGAGGTGCAATCGTCCTTGCAATCGTGAAGCGCAGACTGGCTGCGGCAAAATACTGCCCACGCATATGCTCCGGCGCAAGCTTTGATACGAAGCTCTGCTGAATACCGGCCGTCATCAACTCTGCAAATGTGAACACCGCCATGCTGATCACAAACATCCATACGGAACTCGTTTGACCAAACATAAAGATCGAAACCGCATAGATGAGAGAAGATAGAATGAATACATTACGCTCGCGGAATTTTGTGATCCATCTTGTAATGACCACTGTAAGAAGGGCCACCAGGAATCCATTTTCGGACAGGATTAAACCAAATACCTGCTCACTTACAAGGGTCAATGACCAGTCCCCGAAGCTGAACAGAGTGGCTTTATCCATCACATCTTTAATATATACAGGAATCAAGAGATCCAATTGCATGAATGTCTGACCTACGAGAACCCCCGCTAAAATAAACAATAAGAACGTTTTGTCCTTGAATATGACACTATAATCTTTAAATTGATCTGACAATACACTATGCCATGCTTTCTTCTTTCCTTCAGTGACGAGGAGCTTATTCTTATCGGCGGGTGCCGTTTCCCTCGTCATTTTAGATAGCAGAAGAGCTAAAAGGATACAAATAAGTGCCGCTGCGATCAATAATTGAAAGCGGTAGTGGACGTAGAAGATGCCCCCTAATATCGGTCCTACGACGACGGCGATATTGATAGACGTGTAAAAGACGGCAAACACATGGCTCCGGTCTTTCTCATCCACGACATCTGCCACCATGGCCTGACTTGCGGGCCAATAAAATGAGCCGAACACACCTACTAAACTGAAACAGATAAATCCGATCATGGCAGAATCGAGCCACGGTGAGCTGGCGAGTCCAAAGATTAGAAATGCCAATCCTTGTCCAAATGCCGATATGACCATCATCCGTTTACGCCCGAAGCGGTCCGCACAATATCCTCCCATCAAGTTCGCCACGACGGCGAATACCTGTGAAAGGACCAATAATAAACCTGCCGTCTGCTTTCCGAATGACTCTGTAAAATAAATCGTCAAAAACGGAAAGAACATCCAGAAGGTAATATTTATCGCTGCTTCCCCAAACAGCCGGACCTTCAAATTACGATCCCAATCCCTAATTCTCATCTAAATCCCTCCCCCTTATGAAACTCTAGATGAACTAGAATATCATAGCCTGATGGGACAAATTAAACAAGACTGTTTTACTGGTATTTGTAAAAATACAATCATGATGGTCCTGAGTCCAAAGATACCAATTACAATTCTTTGAATACATTGAATGTATGAACGATGAAAGGATCGGTGGACGGAGGTGATCGATAGACTAATACTCATTACGGGAGTGTGGACTCAGGTAGTCGGGACGGTAATTGCAGCCATCGGTGAAACCATGATCATCCGGGAAGAAAGGTTGAATCAGGAGCCTGTCGGACTTCGGTTGGTCTCCATCGGAAATGGATTCGAGGCGGCGGGAAATGCCCTTCAGGCTGTCGGTGCCGAAAAATTGTCAGATGGATCGATAGGGGAAACCTATCGTGTGATCGGTGACTGGATCCAAGCCTCCGGAAACGTAACAAATGTCTATGCGGCCGAGCTCCAATTTTCAGGAAAAGAGCTGGAAGGATTGAATCTGGATATCTTTGGAGATACCGTTCAATCTATCGGTGCGGTACTTGAGGCATACGGAGCTACCTTAAGTACGCGTGACTATTCACAGCTACTCGCTTATGGGAATACGCTTCAATCCCTGGGTGCAGCCCTTGAAGCGGTGGGAGAAGTATATATTTTAAAGGAAATGAAGGATCTCGGACTACAGATCACGACTTTCGGGAGCTATGCACAGGCAGCAGGAGCGACAATTGCTGCGATTGCGTTGACGAAACAATATGGATAGTGGTGATTTGGAACTGATATTGGCTGGATGCCTGACTACATAGCAGGTGGAAGGAGAATCAGATGGGGTATGAAACGGGAATTGCGTCATTTCTTTAGGTGATTGCGTCAAAATTAAGTTTATTGCGTCGTTTTAATCATAATTGCGTCATTTTCCATTGGGATTGCGTCAAAAATATGGTTAATTGCTTCTTTTTACAAATTAAACCATTTGATTGAGCGCTCAGTCAAAAAAAGCAGCCAAGCCACCCATCAAAAAAAACAAAACCCCCAAAAAGCAGCCAAGCTGCCTCTCAGGGATTTACACTACATAGTAAACTTAAAACGCCCAACCGCCATCACGGAATACTGCTTCCGTCGAGCCGTCTTCTTTCACTCCATCGATGTTCATTTTGTCAGAACCGATCATGAAGTCTACGTGAGTGATACTGTTGTTCAAGCCGTTTTTCTCAAGCTCTTCTTCACTCATTTTCTTTCCGCCTTCGATACAGAATGCATAGGCATTACCGATCGCTAGGTGATTTGATGCGTTCTCATCGAATAATGTGTTGTAGAATAACACGTTCGATTGAGAAATCGGCGATTGATGAGGCACAAGGGCAATTTCCCCAAGATAGTGAGATCCTTCATCTGTATCTACCAGGCGCTTCAGGATTTCTTCGCCTTCTTCAGCCTTCACATCCACGATGCGTCCGTTTTCGAACGTGATCGTGAAGTTGTCGATCACGTTACCACCGTAGCTAAGAGGTTTCGTGCTTGATACTGTACCGTTTACACCGGTTTTAAGTGGAACCGTGAATACTTCTTCCGTCGGCATGTTGGCCATGAAAGTCGTTCCTTCTTCGTTCACGCTTCCAGCTCCAACCCAAAGGTGACCTTTCGGAAGTTCGATCGTAAGGTCCGTCCCTGGTGCTGTGTAATGAAGCTTTTGGTAGTTCTTTTCGTTCAGGTATTCGACTTTTTCGTGAAGGTTTGCGTCGTGATCTTTCCAAGCCTGTACAGGGTCTGCCTGGTCGGCGCGTACCGCTTTGAAGATAGCGTCCCATAATAGGTCCACTTGCTCTTCTTCAGAAGCATCAGGGAATACTTTTGCAGCCCAGTCTTTCGAAGGAGCGGCAAGTACACACCAGCTCACTTTGTCCGATTGAATGAACTGACGGTATTTGGACATCGCTTTACCGGCAACCTTCTGGAAGTTTGAGATACGCTCAGGATTTACCCCTTTTAACAGGTCAGGGCTTGAGGAAACGATGCTCATGAATGCAGCGCCGCCTTCAGCAAGCGTTTCGACTTCACGTGCTTTCCACTCAGGGAACTCCTGGAATGCTTCGTCAGGGGCAAGGTCGTATTTCGTACGGTTGACAATATCGTCACTCCAGTTGACGTATACGTGCTTAGCTCCTACTTCATAGGCTTTCTTTACTACTAAGCGGACGAATTCTGCTGAGTCGAGTGAAGTGTTGATGACAAGGGTCTGACCCTTCTGGACGTTCACTCCGACTTCGACTGCAAGACTTGCGTATTTTTCAAGATTTTGTTGGAAATTAGTCATATGTATTCTCCTTTTTTCAGAATGTTCTATTACATTCTTATTGTATCAGTGATGGCACCGTTTGCAAATGTTTACACCTATCTTTGTATCCTGTGTAAAGATGCCGGGAATTATTTAGACATGCCGGTGAAAATATGAACGTTCTATGGCATTGAACCAAGAAGCATAGCCTGGTTTTGGACAACTATACTATAATGATGGAAGCATGATTTTTTTTAAAAAAGGGGGAGTACTAAATGCGGTGGCATGTCCTTTTATTACGTATGGCCGCCATCTATGGGTTTATCGGAGCATTTCTCGGGTCTCATATGGCAGGGGCCGGATCATATGCATTCAAGCCGATTCACGCTCATATTTTAGTTGTGGGCTGGTTGAGTTTATTTGCGTATTCTTCCTATTACCGTTCCTATCAGGTGCCGAAATCTTCTAAACTGGCATTTGCCCATGTCTGGTCAGCGATCATAGGGTCGATTGGATTGACCGTCGGGATGTGGATGTATAATCTAAATCCATTCAACCTGCCGTCAAGCTTTACAACGGTATTCTATATTGTCGGGGGAAGCACGTTATTACTCAGCTTTTTCCTATTTATGTTAATGACGTTTACATATAGTGAGAGCAAAGAGTGAAGCGTTCAGCTGCTGATTATTTAACTTTATTCAGCAGCTGAACTTCTGATACGGTGTAAAACGGATCGTAACCAATCATCTCTTTATACTTACAAAAAAACTCCCCACCCTCCACAGGTGAGAAGTTTCTTCAGGTTGACGTTTCATCCCGCTTTTGTTCCTGAAAGAGGAACCGGTAATCCATCGGGTTCTGAATCAAATCGGACAGGCTATATTCATCGAGTACAGAGAGGTAGGCATTCAATGCTTTGCCGAGTACATGCTTTAATCCGCATACAGGTGTAATGATGCAGGAATTATTTTGGGCATCAAAGCATTCGACAAGATGGAAATCCTCTTCGGTGACCCGGACGAGTTTCCCAATATTTATTTCTTCAGGGGATTGTGCAAGTCTGATCCCGCCGTTTCTGCCCCGGATCGTTTCGATCATCCCCATTTTTCCAAGTTCATACGTCACTTTCATCAGGTGATTCTTTGAGATGCTGTAGGCATCCGCGATTTCTTTTATATTAGAGAGTTCTTCTTTCGGTTTGGAAGCCAGGAAAATCAGGACCCTCAGTGAGTAGTCGGTGTATAAAGTTAGTCTCATGTATCTCACCTTTCCGTTCCGTTATCCCCATTATACAGAAGGAAGTAAGTTTGTGTCTAAATGTGACTGTTTTGTTAAAGATGTATTTTGTATATTGCTTTAATGGTGGAAGAGGAGTAAGTTAAAGATGTATTCAAAATATATCTTTAGAGGTGATCTTTATGCTATCTCAAAAAACCATTGAAATCGTGAAATCCACTGCTCCTGTCTTAGAAGTGAAAGGAACGGAAATAACGTCCACTTTTTATAAAAATTTATTTACTGATCATCCAGAATTATTAAATATCTTCAACCATGCCAATCAGAAAAAGGGAAGACAGCAGACGGCATTGGCCAATACGGTTTACGCTGCGGCTCAAAATATCGATAAGCTCGAGAGTATTCTTCCGGTTGTAAAGCAGATTGCACATAAGCATAGAAGTCTCGGAGTCAAACCGGAGCATTATCCAATCGTTGGAGAGCATTTGCTTCAAGCAATCAAGCAGGTTCTGGGAGAGGCAGCGACAGATGAGATCATTGAAGCATGGGGAGAAGCATACGGGGTCATCGCCGGAGTATTTATCGATGTGGAGGAAGAAATGTATCAGGAGGCGGAATATAGAGACTTTAAACCGTTTATGGTGGCAAAAAAGGTAGTGGAAAGTGAGTGCGTGACTTCTTTCTATCTTCAACCAAAAGATGGAGGTACTGTTCCGACCTTCATACCTGGGCAATATATCTCTGTCAGGGTGACGATTCCTGGTGAAGAATTCACCCATATCCGCCAATACAGTTTATCAAGTGCGCCGCTGGAGAAATTCTTCAGGATTTCCGTAAAAAGAGAAGCAGAACATGATCCAAAAGGGAAAGTGTCTAATTTCTTACATGACGAGATGACAGAAGGAAGCGAGATTGAGGTCAGTGCACCGGCGGGGGATTTTTATTTAGAAGATGGAAGCTCACCTGTAGCGCTCATTAGCGGAGGTGTCGGCATCACGCCTATGATGAGCATGCTTGAAAGGGTGGCAAGGAACGCGCCTGAGCGCAGAACGGCGTTTATCCATGCAAGCAGAAATGAAGGAGTGCACCCTTTTAAAGAAGAGGTCGACAACATCATGGGTGAATTTGAAAATGGGCAAGCCTGCTATATATATGAAAATCCCCGTGATGAATCCGGGGCTCATTTTACAGGCTACGTGAACAAAGACATCCTGAAGCAATATGTGGATGCGGCAACGGAATGCTATGTGTGCGGACCTGCACCGTTCATGAAAGCTGTCATTCAGATGTTACAAGAAATGGGCGTATCTAAGGTCCGTTATGAATTCTTCGGTCCGGCGATGGATTTATCGAAGAAGGAAAGTGTGTCGGTTTAACCTTTTGAGCTCGTCCTTTCAACAGGGGCAACAGAAAAACGCTAGGAATCCTAGCGTTTTTTTGTCTTTAATAGCGATGTTCATCATTGTCTTCACGGTTTTTAAACGCTTCTTGTGTCACGATCAGTTCTTCATCGCCCACTGCATCTTCAGAATGTTTAGCGGAAGTACTATTTTGAGGGAAATTCCCAGGATGACCCTTTTTCTTTGATTCGAATGATTTACCACGTGCCATGTGCGCCACTCCTTTTCGTTTGTGATACACGTAGTTTTTCCAGGAGGACTGAAAATATGTGTAAAGGAATTGTCAGAAAATAGACGCATCCTTTACACTCAAAAAACGTGCAAATTGGATATAATGATAGTAACGAGTTACTTGCTGCCAAGAATCAACTGATTCCACTGAATGGAGGGGTAAAGTTGGATTTTTCAATGATTGTATCGGAGCAACGGATCAAGAAAGCGTATGAGGACGGAGAGTTTAGTCATTTGCCCGGATTTGGCAAGCCGTTGAATCTGGACGATGATTTGGGGGTGCCGGAGGAATTGAAGATGGCCCACCGGATGATGAAGAATGCAGGGTACACGATGGATGAAATGAATGTAAAAAAAGAAATGATGCGGATTGAGGACATGATCAGGGCGTGTGAGAATGAGGATGAAAAGCGGGACCTCCAGCAAAGCCTGAATGAGAAGATGCTGAAGTACAACGGCATGCTTTCTAAAAAGCGGGTCAATACAAATAGTTCGCTCTTCAAGAATTATGAACATAAATTAGAAAATAAGCTTCTGAAATAACAAAAGACCACTTTCTTCCCGGAAAGTGGTCTTTTCCTTATTTCGGCTCCTTGTCTTCTTTAAATAAGAAGAAGGAAATCACTCCGGAGAGGAGCGTGCCCCCGATGATGAGCATGATCTTAGAGCCAAGCTCGATCTCGGAATAGTATTTGCCTAGCATCCAATAAGAAGCAACGGCTACAAGGATCATGATGGGAATGATCATGGTGAATCGTTTATCCAAAAGTGCCACATCCTTTAAATCTGCTTCCTTTAGTTTACCACAGATTAGGCGTTGACACTGTTCTGAATCCGTTCTGCACTTGTGGCAGTATCTTGAACATATTGAGCGATCGTCCGGTTGTCACCATGAAGGGTTTCTATGGTGGCACTGATTTCTTCAAGGCCCGCAGATGTCTGTTGGATGACGGCTGCCAATTCCTTCGTTGACAGCTCGGCTTGTTCCGTCTCTCCCCTTACTTCAGAAGCGGTGGACGTTAGGCGTTGAAACTCGTTTGAGAGTGCGTCAAGCTTCTCGCGGAGTGTCGTGAAATAGGATGTCACTTCTCCTGTTGCCCCTACGTTTTCATTGAGTTTTTCAGAGCTCAGATTCATGATTTCAACAGCAGAAGAGTTCACGGCGTTAACGGAAGCCAGGTTGTCGTTGATGCGTGTCGCTGTGTTCCGCGTGATTTCCGCCAATTTCCGGATTTCATCGGCCACGATACTGAATCCGCGCCCTGCTTCCCCTGCCCTTGCAGCCTCAATAGATGCATTTAGAGCCAGTAGATTGGTTTGATCCGTAATATCCTGGATGCTTCCGATAAAGGTATTGGTTTCTTCGATTTTACTTGTTAGCTCTTTAAAGGTTTGATGAAGGCCTTCAATAATATTTTTCAGCTCGATCATGTTTTCCTGAAGATCTATGACTCGTTCGCTTCCTGAAACGGCTAAGCTATTCGCATCGTTGGAGTGTGAGGTAAGATCGTCCGAAAGCCTTGCCACTTCTTCCATTTTACTCATCGTCGTTTCCGTCACGAGAGCGATGTTATTGATTTGATCGCTTTGAGTGACACTTCCAGCAGAAATTTCATTCACAGCTGTCTTCATCTCATCATGTGAGACCAGGTGGGTTTGGACCTGTTCGTTGATTTGGCTGATGCTCGATGAGATGGTCGCTAATTCTTTTTGTAAAAAGTTTCGCTGATCTTCTTTTTTCTTACTTTCGTTTTCTGTGGTGTGGATAAATTCCTGCAGCTGCTTAAATTGCCCTCGATTCAGTTGGATGACGACTGCGAGGACGATGCCGAGCAGCACATAGCTCAATAGCGCAGGGACGAATAATTCGGCGAATATAGGATCTCCTTCAGGTGCCAGCACACCATTCATCACGAGCAGTACGAGACCGGAAGTAAAGCCGATTCCGAAGATAACAGGATTAAAGTGAATGGCGCTGATCACAGCTAAAAATAAAAGAATAACTAAATCGGGAGGATTGGATCCTTCAAGAAATAGCCAGATTCCCATGATGAGATAGACTGTAGGGATGCTGAAGTATACAAAGAGATTCGGTTTTTTAAGAATTAATTGAATGACAACAAAATATCCGGCCAGTACCAGGATCTGTGTAGCAAATACAGCTACTGTGATGGTGCCCGATTCATGTAGTATGGAATACATAAGGGCAGCTGCCAGGCTGATTCCGTACGTAATCAGTAGCAGAAGGTTCTTTCTTTTACTATCGACTTCTTTCAATTGCTTAGGGGTCATGACTTTCTCTCCTTTTAATAAAATCCCGTATATTCCATATATCGACATAAACGGTTGCGCTTACATAGGGTTTTACAGTGATTTGAAAGAAAATTTCGAATCAAACTTTCCTCAATAATCAGTAGTTCCATCCGATATTAGTAATAGACTACGATGAGTAAGGTGGAGCGATCAGATGGATAAGACGTCTTTAATAGGAGTCATTTTAGGATTGATAGCGGTTGGAGTGGGGATGGTGTTCAAAGGTGTAAGCCTTGTGGCCTTATTGAACCCTGCAGCCATTTTAATTATTGTACTGGGCACGGTTGCCGCTGTGACCATTGCCTTTCCGACACATGAGATTAAAAAAGTACCGAAGCTTTTCGGGATTCTGTTTAGAGAACAAAAATTGCAGGACCCGAAACAAACGATTCAATTCTTTTCACAAATAGCCGACCTTGCCAGGAAGGAAGGATTACTTGCCCTTGAAGCAAAGACACAGGAAGTGGACGATCCATTCCTTAGGGACGGACTTTCATTGGCGGTGGATGGACAAAGTGGTGATTACATAAGGGATGTACTGCATGAAGAGATCGACGCAATGGAAGAGCGGCACTCAGCAGGAGCCCTCATCTTTACACAGGCAGGAACGTACGCACCCACTCTTGGGGTGTTGGGGGCGGTCATTGGATTGATTGCGGCCCTCAGTCATATGGACAACACGGAAGAACTTGGACATGCGATTTCAGCGGCATTCGTTGCCACACTCCTCGGGATTTTCACGGGATACGTTCTGTGGCACCCTTTTGCCAATAAGTTAAAAAGAAAATCGAAGGTGGAGGTACAGATGAAAATGATGATGGTGGAAGGAATCCTGTCCATCATCGAGGGAGAGTCTCCCCGTGTCATTGAACAGAAGCTGGCTTCCTATTTACCTGCAAGTGAACGAATCATGTTACTAAAGGGGGATGAGGATGAGGCGGCGTAAAAAGAAACATGACGACGAGCACATGGATGAATCATGGCTGATTCCATATGCCGACTTACTTACCCTGTTACTGGCCCTCTTCATCGTCCTGTATGCTTCAAGCTCGGTGGACGCTCAGAAGTTCAAAGAGCTCTCACAAGTTTTCAATGAAATCTTCACCGGGGGCACGGGAATGATGGAGTATCCAAGCCCTGTGGCACCTCAGCAATCAAGTGATCAGGTAGAGAAACAAGCTGCATCACTGAATCAAAAAGAAGATAAAGAGAAGGAACTAAGTAAAGAAGAGCTCGATAAACAGGCATTCATGAAGGATCAGGAAGAGTTGAAGGAAATCCAGAAAAAGATTAACGAATATATTAAAACGAATAATCTGGAGGTTCAATTCATCACTAAATTGACGGATGAGGGCCTGCTCCTGACCATTCGGGATAACGTTTTATTTGATTCGGGATCTGCTACAGTTCAGGGCAGTGATCTGAGCGTGGCCGGAGAGCTATCGGACCTCCTCGTCATGAATCCGCCGCGGAACATCATCATCAGCGGTCATACTGACAATGTGCCAATCAGGAATGCGGAGTTCGAATCGAATTGGGAGCTCAGCGTCATGAGGGCGGTCAATTTCATGAAAATCATTCTGGACAATCCAGAGCTTGATCCCCAATGGTTTAGTGCGAAAGGCTTCGGTGAGTTCGAGCCCATCGCCGATAACGGAACGGCAGAGGGACGTGGACAAAACCGCCGGGTGGAAGTATTGATCCTGCCAAGGGTGACTGAATAGAAGAGAATCTGCAGCCGTTTATAGGCTGCAGATTTTTCTGTATTGTGACGTATTTCCGGGGAAATGGGAAAATCATGTCGAAGGGCCGTACTCTATCATCGATTGATGAACACATATCGCACAGCATTTGTTGCTTATTCTTCCTATTATGTTTCACTGTTCCTATTTTAGGGAAAAGTCTGGAAAAGCAATTAGAAGCAGTGGCTAATTTTTCAGGATTTGGGGGTTGCTCGACTACATACATACTTAAATATTTCCCCCTGCTTTATTCCAAACGTTAGCCAGTGCCTCTAGCAAAGGAGGAGCATAATTGGATACGTTTTTTGACATCATAGGTAAAGTTTCGGCATGGTTATGGGGTCCACCGTTGATCATCGTCCTTGGTGCAACAGGCTTGTACTTAACATTTTTATTGAAATTCATACAATTTCGGTATCCTCTGTACATTTTTAAGCAAACGGTGGGAAGCGTGTTTAAAAAGCCGAAGGGAGAAGGAACCGTCACTCCCCTGCAGGCATTGACATCGGCACTGTCGTCCACGATCGGGGCAGCGAACATCGTCGGTGTCCCGGCTGCGATCATGTTCGGTGGTCCTGGAGCCGTCTTCTGGATGTGGGTGATCGCCCTGATCGGTATGGCCCTTAAATTTTCAGAAAGTGTCCTTGCGGTGCGATACCGTGAGAAGAATGAAAAGGGAGAGTATGTGGGCGGTCCCATGTACTACATGACAAAGGGACTGAATATGAGATGGCTTGGCGTCTGGTTCGCTTTTGCCCTCATGATCGAATTGATCCCAAGTGTGATGGTACAGGGGAATGCCGTTGCATCTACTGTGGAAGAAACGTTTAATATAAACGGTCTGATTACGGGGATTATCGTTGCCCTCATTGTCGTATTGATCGTTTTCGGAGGGATCAAACGAATCGGTAAGGTAACGGAAGTATTCGTTCCCTTCATGGCCCTGATCTATGTCGGGAGCGCACTGGTGATCCTGTTTATGAATGTCGATGCCGTACCAGAGTTTTTCAGTCTGATCCTGTCCAATGCCTTCCAACCAATGTCGGCAATGGGTGGTTTTGCCGGAGTGGCTGTGGCTGAGACGATCCGCTGGGGATTTGCCCGGGGACTATACTCTAATGAGGCAGGTCTTGGAACAGCACCGATCGCCCATGCGGCCGCACAAACAGATCATCCTGTACGACAGGGGCTTTGGGCGATTGTTGGAATCGTAATCGATACAATCATCGTCTGTACAGCTACCGCTTTTGTCGTATTATCGTCCGGTGTCTGGACGGCGGAAAACGCCCTCGACGATCCGTCAGCTCTGACAACTGAGGCATTCACAAATTATTTCGGGGAATTTGGCGGGATTCTCGTCACGGTTTCATTAATCTTCTTCGTCCTGTCGACAATCATTGTCATCGTCTTTTATGGAGCCAAACAGGCAGAATTTCTGTTCGGCTGGAAGGCTTCACAGGCAATCAAAGTAGTTTACACCGTGGCCATTGTCCTTGGGTCCGTCGGGGCGGCAAAGGTCATCTGGCAGTTCCTTGATCTGGCCCTTGCAGCCATCCTTATTCCGAATATCATCGCTGTCCTTCTCCTGAGCAAGGAAGTGAAGAGGCTAACGGATGAGTTCTTTACGTCCGATGAATATTACCTGAAAGACACAGGAAAAGTGAAAGATAAGAAAGTATCTTAACATAAAGACTTGTTTTTCCCGGGTGGGGAAAACAAGTCTTTTTTTATTGGATTCTTTCGAAATGAATGTTGTAATTTTTCATCTTCCAACTTGTGTAAACCAAAACAAAAGTTTAGAATATTAACAAAAGTTACTTTTCTTTATAGGGGTGGGAGAAAGTGAACGAAAAAGAAAAGCTTTTACTGTCTTACATTGAAGAGAATCCATTCATGACACAGCAGGAATTATCAGAGAGAAGCGGGATTTCGCGCTCGGCAGTGGCCGGCTATATTTCTAATCTGGTGAAGCAGGGGAAGATTCTAGGAAGAGCGTACGTGATGCCGAATAAAAACGGGATCACGTGCATAGGGGGAGCCAATATCGACCGTAAGATGCGGCTTGAGGATACGCTGATACCTGAAACATCAAATCCTGCGAAGACTGAGCAAACGAGTGGTGGAGTAGCACGGAATATTGCCGAAAACCTCGGGAGACTGGGGAGAGAAGCGAATTTAATCACCGTGGTGGGGGAAGACACAGAAGGCAGCTGGCTTCTGCAGCAGACAAAGTCATTTGCCGACGTCTCAGCTTCCCAGAGGCGAATGAATGAAAGTACAGGAGCATACTCGGCTATATTGGATGAACGTGGTGAAATGATGTTCGCCCTTGCTGATATGAGCATTTATGAAAGCGTTGACATCGGGTTCATTGAGAAAAGGTGGGGGATGATTTCATCTTCGGAAATGGTGCTGCTAGACACGAACTTCCCGGAAGAAGTGCTCATTTATATTATCCGCAGGTGTCAATCCGAAGGGATTCCATTGACGGTGATCCCCGTGTCTGCTCCCAAGGTAAAGAAATTACCTTCTTCATTAGAAGGTGTTACCTGGTTCATCTGCAACAAAGGGGAAGCGGAGATGTATCTGGACATGAAGATCGAAACAGAGGGGGATTATTTTAAAGCAGCCAAGGAACTGACCTTAAGGGGAGCTGAGCGGGCGGTCATCACCCGTGGAGATCAGGGGTTGATCTATTACACCACATATAAAGAGGCGACGGCCATCCTGCCTCCAAGAGTAGAGGTCGAGGACGTGACAGGAGCAGGGGATGCTCTTGTCGCTGGAATATTATTTGGCTATTTGAAAGGATCTGATACAGATGGAGCCTGCCGAATCGGTGTAATTTGTTCGTCGATCACTCTTCAGTCAAGATACACGGTGGCACCTACTTTGAATACAAGCAAGCTACAACAGGAATTCAGTCTTTATTATTAAGGGGGAAATGTGCGTGAATCTAGAGGCATATGTAGAATATTCAGAAGAGGTAAAAGAAGCGAAGAAACAAGGCTTTCCCATCGTGGCATTAGAATCCACGATTATTTCACATGGCATGCCATACCCGCAAAATGTCAGGACCGCAAGGGAAGTGGAGGATATTATTCGCTCCAGGGGGGCTGTACCTGCAACGATTGCGATACTGAATGGAAAGATTAAAATCGGTCTGTCTCCTGAAGAACTGGAATATTTAGGGCAGGCAAGCGGCGTCATCAAGGCGAGCCGCCGTGATATACCATATATCCTAGCCTCAAAAAAAGACGGGGCGACAACGGTGGCGGCAACGATGATCTGTGCAGAGATCTCCGGTATCGCTCTGTTTGTGACAGGGGGCATCGGTGGTGTGCATCGGAATGCAGAGGTGACCATGGACATTTCGGCGGACCTTGAGGAGCTTTCCGGCACAAGTGTGGCTGTCGTTTGTGCAGGAGCCAAGTCCATCCTGGATATCGGATTGACCATGGAATATCTGGAGACAAAGGGGGTACCGGTGATAGGGTATGGTACAGACACGCTGCCTGCCTTTTATACGAGGACCAGTCCTTACTCCGTAAACTACAAAGTAGAATCGGCAAAAGAGATGGCGAGTATATTAAAGGCGAAATGGGCTCTTGGTCTAAAAGGTGGGGTAGTAATCGCAAATCCGATTCCTGAAGAAGATGCCCTGGATGAAAGCGAAATGGCCTCCATCATCGAACAAGCACTGAAGGAAGCGGATGAACAAGGGATCAAAGGGAAAGAAGCAACGCCTTTCCTGCTTGGGAAAGTGAAAGAGTTGACCGATGGGAAAAGCCTGACAGCGAATATTGCCCTGGTGAAGCATAATGCCCATGTCGGGGCTGAGATTGCGGTTCGATATTCAGAGATGAATCGTGTAGGAACATTTTAATTTCATTGATAATAGATAACCCGGGCAGATGGGGATGTCCGGGTTTTTGTTGTGAATTGACATTCACCATTTATATGTAGGTGGAGGTAGGGTAAAATGATGGTAAATAACGTTACGAAAAAGGAAGGTACTATGGCTGAAATGCACCCCTATCATGCATTGAATGTTGATTCAATTCCCGTCCCTGCAGCAATCATCGATGTGAACAATCCATCCTATATAGAAGAAAATGAAGAGTGGAGAGGAATCATCCTGAAAGAAGACAATCTTCTATCGAAAATAATAGAGGAAGAGGACTATTCAATCCGCTTGAACCATCAACCTTACGGGTTCAAACGCAAGCGGCTGGATGAATCCAAAGTATTGGTCATGATGATTCCTAAGGGAATGAAACGTGAAGATTCATCCCACTCCCAATCGGCAGTGTATGAATCCCTCATCCACAATACTCCGACTTGTGTGTGTATCATTGATAAAAACGGAAAGGTCATGGAAATGAATCATTCATTCCAGAAACTGTTTCACATTTCCGATGCCATTCTGGGTGAGCCCTTGTGTAAGCAGCAGCCCCTGGAGAACGAATCATTCATAAGCATTGTCATGAATGGATTGAAAGGCTTGAATACGACTGGTGAAGAAGTGACGTTCGATATGGAGAATCAACGTAAGATTACATGCAATATCACCATTTCACCTGCAAATTATAAGAGTGATGGAACCGTCGACAGTGTGGGGATCATCCTACATGATATTACAGAGAAGAAAAAATATGAAAATGAATTGATGTCTCTGAAAGTCGAACTGGAAAATACACTCCGCCTTCAGAAGACGATCACATATAAAATCAAGAAAAGCAATCATGACTTCGTGATTGAAATGGCAGCAGGAGAACTTTTGAAGAAGCTGAACCTGACCCCTTCCAAAGTCATCGGGAAAACGATCCAGGAAGTGTTCGATTCCCATCATTTAGGAAAGATACAACCGAAACTAAAGCGGATCTGGGAAACAGGGGAAGAATTGACGTATGAAGATGAATACAAAGAATTAGAGTATTTGGCATCCATTGTCCCGGTATTACGACATGGTACAGTCGTGGAAATCATCGTTTCCATTTCGGATATTTCACTGATCAAGGATATTCAAAGGAAGCTGATCGAAAGCGAGCAAAAATATAAATCGATCGTCAAATACAGCCCGGATAATATCTATATGGTCGACACAATGGGGATCATACAAGAAGTGAACCCTGCTGTGAAAACGCAGTGGGATCATATTTCACCGCAGATGATCGGCAGTCATTTCAGTGAATTCATCGCCAGGGGCAGCCGGGAGACGGCCATCAAACAATTCGAAGTCGCCCTCAGGGGAGAAGCATCAAGATTTGTGACCACCTTCGAAAATGGGGAAGGTGGGAAAAGTCATGTGGCGGTCACCAATATCCCCATCCGTGTTAAAAATGAGGTCATTGGCATCTATGGGTTCGGTCAGGACATCACGGAGAAACTGCAGATGGAAGAAGAGCTGAAAGAAGCGAAAGAGTTGCTTGAAGCGTACTTTGAACATGCGGGAGACGGAATCGCCCTTCTTGATCCGGAAGGAAATGTACTGAAAGTAAATCAACAATTTGAGTCCATGTTCGGCTGGTCGAAGGATGAAATCACTGGAGAGGTAATCACCTTCCTTCATCAAGAAGAGCAGGTCGGACAATTTAAACAGAATCTCGCCACGGTGAAAGCCGGGAAGCGGATTAAAGATTATGAAACCGTCCGTTACCGGAAAGACGGCTCCCCGGTGGAGATCGCCTTTAATATGAATCCAATTTTAAACGACAATGGACGCTTGATTGGGATTTCAGCCATCATTCGTGATCTATCCGAAAAGAAACGGAATGAAGACTTGCTTAAGAAGTCAGAGCAGCTCGCGATGATTGGGCAGCTTGCAGCTGGTGTGGCCCATGAAATCAGGAATCCTTTGACTACACTGAAAGGCTTCCTTCAGCTCATGAAGGAAAATGCAGAGGATGATTTCTACCTTGGTGTCATCCAGGGAGAGCTTGATCGCATCGAAATCATCACCAATGAATTCTTGGCTCTGGCGAAACCAAGGGCCGTCAAATTCTCCCTTACATCTTTGACGACCCTCCTCACAAGCTCGGTCGAATTCATCAAGATGGAGTGCCTCAAGCAGGGAGTGGACGTGAGATTCTCAGTGGAAGAAGCTGAGATCTACTGCGATTCCCATCAAATGAAACAGGTCATTTTGAACGTGATGAAAAATGCCCTTGAAGCCATGCCTTCAGGCGGACTCCTTAGTGTGCAGCTTGAGAAAGACGAGGGATACGGTAAGATCACCATCCAGGATAATGGAAACGGAATACCACCTGAACGTATGAAACATCTTGGCGAACCGTTTTACAGCACGAAAGAAAAAGGGACGGGACTCGGATTGATGATTTGTCAGAAAATCATTAAAGAGCATCACGGCTCACTATCCATCCAAAGCAACGTAAGCGAAGGGACCACTGTCACGATCCTGTTGCCAATTTCAAAAGAGAAATAAAACGTACTCTACGATGAGAGATGAATCTTGTCGTAGAGTTTTTTTGTTTAAACGGATCATGTCGATAATTCAAGGAAGATATTCCGACAAAAACCAATTTTATCTCGCTGTAATAGCTGATATTTTCCGGGAAATAGTGGGTTCTACAAAATTCTTCAGGGCGCCGCCACAGTATAAAAAGTGTCACATCATGGGGAGAGCACATCGGCAAGTTTCAACATCCTGGAAATGGGATAAAGAATTGGAAAGAGGTGAGAAGAGATGAAGACGAACGTCTTTATAAGCGGTGGAGGGATTGGCGGACTTACCCTCGGGTTGAAACTTGCCCGTTGTAACATTGATGTAACCGTCGTGGAACGGTTACCGGGGCCGGGTTCAGTCTACAAAGGTGAGCTACTACAGCCGAAAAGTCTGGAAATATTCGATTCCCTGGGAGTCATAGATGCCGTCCTTCATAATGGTCATAGCATTTCTGATCTGGAATTGATCGAATTGAAGCAGGCAAAATCGAAGGCGGACCATTCAACGATGAGCTATTCGATCCTCCCCACTCCTTATCCGTTTTCTCTTATGATCCACCACGAAACGCTGAAGGATATCCTGCGGAAGAAGGGGGAGGAATATCCGACCTTCCATTATCGGCCGAATACCGTCTGCAAGAAAATCAACAAGCGTATGGTGACCATAGAGGACCGCGAGACGAAGGTAGAACAAGAGATTCATAGTGACTTCATTATCGGGGCAGAGGGAAGGAGCTCCGTCACCCGCGACTATATGGGGGTGGATGTGAAGGAGAAAAAGTACAATCATCATTTCCTGACCGTCACATTCCCGCGTCCAAAAGATATGACGAAAGGCAGGATCGTTTCTACATATCAATCATTCTTAGGTCTGTTTCCCCTCCCGGACAATGAGGTGAGATCCGTTTATCTCATCCCGGCAGGTGAGTACAAAACCCTTCGAAAAAAGCCGGTATCGGAGTTTCATAAACTGTATATTGAAATGTGCCCGGATCTTGCAGGCTATGTGGATCAAATAGGAGATTGGAAGAAAATCCAGCTAATGGTCCCGCTGAAATATCATGCGGAAACTTATGTGAAAGATCATCTTGCCCTTATTGGGGACGCGGCCCACACGGTGCATCCGATGGCAGGGGAAGGAATGAATATGGCGATCCAGGATGGGAGCATCCTTGGAGAGCTGCTGTGTGACATGTATGCAGATGGAAAGTTGGATCCCGTTAATCTTGAATGGTATCCAAAAGTCAGAAAGAGGCGGGTTGCACACCAAATGCATCTCAGTCATTTATCCGCCCTCGTCTACTCCTACCCATATCGCCCGGTCGGCTGGCTGAGAAATAAGAGCCTTCAGAGAATGGAAAAGGATTCGATTTCCCATTACAAACAGATGCTGAACATATCGGGTCTCGGCATGTGGCGGGAATCCATTCACGACAGGTTGATTCAGGGGGGGATGCTCCCGATCAGGCATGATTCCCTAACCGAAGAAAAGAAAACAACGACTACATTTACTAGAGATCAAGATTATCCCTGGAAAGGAAAGGAGGCATTACAATGATTGGAGAAATGGTGAAAGTATGGAGGGCAAGAACCTGGATGAAGAAGAATGTCCCGTTCCTTTACAGCTGGCATGCTTATGTCGGATACGAGATGGACTTGTTCGACAGTTTTACAGAGCCTGCGTCCATCCAGGAAGTGGCCCTCTCGAGAAACATTGAAATGGACCTCCTTGAACAATGGGTGGAGGTAGGCATCACCATCAAGCATCTTAAACGGGTGGAAGCTGAGAAAGTCACGACGAGAAACAGATGGAAGCTTCCGACTTCAAAGAAAGATCCCCATTCTTCAGGGATCCTCCTGAAAGAGATGATGGAGCTGCATATACCGGCCCTTTTATCTTATCCTCAGTTGCTGCGGAACCAGACGAAACAGCACTTTAATTCGGATGTACATGGCGCAACCGTCGCGAAGACGTCGATCCTGCTGGAACGCTTTGCCTTTCCAAAGGTACAGAAAGCGATAAAAAAATACAACGTTGATTCCATCCTGGACTTAGGATGTGGTGAAGGCGGATATGTGAAAAGAATAGGGGACCGTTATCCTGACAAGAGAATGGTCGGGATTGAGATCCATGAAGCCGTCGCCAAGGCAGCGGAAGAATCCCTTCAAGATTTTCAGAACGTGGAAATCCTCTGTAAGGACCTCCATGAATATGAACCCCAGAAGCGTTTTGACATGATCATGGCCAACAATCTTTTTCACTATATCGATCCATCGGAGCGGCTGAAGTTTTTTGAAAAAGCCTCAACCTGGCTCGAGGGGGATGGGTTGTTCTTCGTCCTGACCCCGATGCAGAAGTCTAAGCATGGAAAGCAATTTTCAAGTGCTTTCAACAGCTTCTTCATGACATTCCAGAACCTTTATCCGATCCCGTCCCAGAAGGAGATGGAGACCCTTGCGGGGAAAACCGATTTTAAAGTCGAGTCCGTGGAACCGATTGTGAAAGAAGGCGGATGGTATGTGATGATTTTCAGGAAAAACTGATCCTTGTGAGGGGATTGGTTTTTTTGTTTGGGTGAGTTCAGCTGCTGAATAATGGATGAAAATCAGCAGCTGAAATGAAAGTCATAATCAACAGCTGAATCCCCGAGCCCATCCAAACAAATTAATTTCCCAAAACAGGATAGCCTCCCATCATTTTAGGGTAAGAATAAAAAAGTAGATACTGAATGTGGAGGAGAGCCAATTGAGTAGACAAGACATGCATGATTGTATCGGGATTGGAATCGGGCCATATAACTTGAGCTTGGCGGCCCTGATGGAAGAGAAGACGGATCTGAAGGTGAAGTTTTTCGATCAGACACCTGAATTTCAGTGGCATCCCGGGATGCTGATCAACCTGACGGATCTGCAAGTACCGTTCATCGCGGATCTCGTGACGTTTGCGAATCCTCAGAGCCGGTACAGTTATTTGAATTATTTACATACTCATAATCGTTTATATAAATTTTTCTTTTTTCAGAAGTTTGAAATGCCGCGGCAGGAGTATAATGACTATGCCAGATGGGTGGTGGGGCAACTCGGTTCCTGTCAATTTCATAGTGAAGTGATCGGGGTCACGGATGTTGGGGACTGCTATAAGGTTGAGGTGGATAACAGATTAAGGGATGTACGTGAAGTCTATTATGCAAAGCATGTGGTGATGGGGACTGGAAGCAAGCCTCTTATCCTGGATGGGATGGAAGGTCTTCCGGATGAAGACGTCCACCATACGAGCAAGTACCTGTTTCATAAGAGTGCAACGATGGAAGGATCCACCATCACCATTGTGGGATCCGGTCAAAGCGCCGCTGAGGTATTCGTCGATTTATTGAAGGAGCAGGAAAATCATTCGTACCAGCTGACATGGCTTACCCGATCAGAAGGGATCCTTCAGCTTGAATCGTCAAAGCTCGGTCAGGAATTCTTCGCCCCTGACTATGTGGATTACTTCCACGGATTGACGTTTGAAAAGCGTGAGGAAGCTTTGGGGACACTGGATCAGCTCCGGAATGGAATCGATCCGGATACCCTCAACAACATTTACAACATTCTTTATAACCATTCAGTCAGCGATCAATCACCGAGCATTACCATACAGCCCCTTACTGAAGTGAATAAGATCCATCAAGAAGAAGAAGGTTATGTTTTGAACTGCCGTCAATGGCAGGAGGATCGTGATTTTTCCTATCAAAGTGATAAGGTGATCCTCGCAACGGGATATAAACCCAATATACCGAGCTGGTTTATGGATGAATTTGAGGAAAGAATTGTATGGGAAGACGAGATGAAATTTAAGGTGTCGAGAAACTATAAGCTTCAGTTCAAAGAGAAACCGGACCGTGAACATCATTTCTATACAGTGACGAATCTGGAGCATTCCCACGGTGCAGGGGCGACGAATCTAGGACTCGCCGTTGACCGGAACATCCAGATCATCAATGACATCGTGGGGGAAGAGGTATATGAAGTGCAGAGGAATACAATCTTTTCTCAATTTACGATGGATAAAAAAGGGTTTTAATCTATGCCAAGAGGGTAAAGTACAAGTGTGATAAAAATTAAACCATTATTAGGAGTGTTTCATTTTATGGCTAAGATCGCAACGTTAATTACCGATATGTTTGAAGACGTAGAATTTACAGATCCTGAGAAAGCGTTTAAAGAAGCAGGTCACGAAGTCGTGACGATTGAAAAGGAAAAAGGCAAATCAGTCAAGGGTAAGCAGGGGGATGCAACGGTGAAGATCGATGAAAGCATCGACAACGTCAATCCATCAGACTTTGATGCCCTGTTATTACCAGGTGGATTCTCTCCGGATCAGCTCCGTGCAGATGACCGTTTCGTGAAGTTTGCAAAGCATTTCATGGATGAGAAGAAGCCGGTATTCGCTATTTGCCACGGTCCGCAATTACTGATTACGGCAAAAGCGCTGGAAGGACGGAAAGCAACGGGCTTCAAGTCCATCAAGGTGGATATGGAATATGCAGGCGTGACGTATGAGGATAAAGAAGTCGTCGTATGCGGGAATCAACTCGTCACAAGCAGGACTCCGGATGATATTCCGGCATTCAACCGTGAATCACTGGCGCTTCTTTCAAAATAGGACAAGTAAATGAAAGGGGACATTCCCCAAGGTATTTCATACCTTTGTGGGAATGTCCCCCTTTTTTTATAGGAGCTTTATGCTTTTCTTCTAAGGCTACCCATTTCTTCGATGATCGCATTCATTTCACTTGGGCTGAAGTGATCCTTGCGATTCACCATTACATATAAGTCGTGGAGGTCCTCATACATTTCTTCATTAAAGTCTTCAGGTTTTACGGCGCCTGCATTGACCATTCTGAGCTTTTCTTTGATGGCATTGACCATGAATTCGATGTTTTCAGTTGTGTTTTGAGATAAATCCATTTCCGAATCGTCCTTTCTGACGTACCTTTACTACCATTAATCTTTCCATGATTCCTTCATCCTGTCAATAAGCCCCCCGAACATGAGTGACTCTTGGAGGATTTTTTTCGAAGAATGTTTTACACTATTAAGGAATGGGAAATGAGTAGGTAAGCTAAAACGTGAGGAAGGGATTGTTCATGGTATCTGTGTTGTTTGTGTGTTTGGGAAATATTTGCAGGTCCCCGATGGCAGAGGCGATTTTCAGGGCCAAGGTGGAGGAAGAGAATCTTGGTGAATCGATCGAGGTAGATTCAGCCGGTACAGGAGACTGGCATGTAGGAAAGAAACCTCATGAAGGAACTTTAGCCATTCTTAGAGAAAATAATATAAAGAGCGATGGCCTCGTCGCGAGACAATTTCATGTTGAAGATAAGAAATATGATTATATCGTAGCGATGGACGCTTCCAATGAACAGAATATGAAGACAATACTGGACCGTGATCATCACGGGAAGGTATTCAAGCTTTTGGACCTGATGGACGAAAGCAGGGATAAGGATGTCCCTGATCCATACTACACAGGAAACTTTCAGGAAGTGTATGATCTGGTGGAATCCGGCTGCAGCCGATTATTGAATAAAATAAAAAAAGACAATCATTTAAAGGAGGGTAATACATATGGGAAGTAATAAGTTTTTTAAAGGGGTCATGCTGGGTGCTGTTGCAGGGGGGCTACTATCGCTCTTGGACAGATCAACCCGACAGGAAGTGGGTTCCACATTAAAGAATAGCGGGACTTACATTTCAACCTACTCCAAAAACCCTCAGCAACTGATCGAGTCATCCAGAGAAGTGTACGAAAAATTGCGTACGACCGCCGATCAGGTCACAAGAGACATTCAATTCATCAGTGACAAGGTTGAGGAAATCAAAGGGATGACTCCTCAGGTGAAAGAGATCATCGAGGAGACGAAAGAAACGTTTGAAGACTCATCAGAAGCATATAAAGAGACGTTTTCCGACCGTGAAACATCCAATGAACTAACTGCTCAGGATGAAGAGAGTCAGCCGATTGCTTCTTCCTTTAAGGGGTATTAATGAAATGAGGTGAAAGCATGACGGATGAAACGGTCAAAGGAGGATGGAAAGGATTTTCAAAAAGTCTTTTTGGAAATATCAGTTCGAATGATGTAACGGGCCTTGCGGCGCAAATTGCCTATTATTTTCTGTTATCGTTGTTTCCACTGCTGATTTTTATCGTCACCCTCCTCCCGTATCTGCCGGTTGAACAGGGAGATATCTTGGGGCTGGTCAGAGATTTTGCTCCCGGGGAAACGATGTCAATGATTGAGGAAACGCTTCAGGACGTCATGTCAAACCGCAATTCCGGTCTACTGTCTGTCAGTATCATCGCTACGATCTGGTCGGCGTCCAACGGGATGAATGCCATCGTGAAGAGTTTGAATCGCGCCTATGACGTAGAGGAAACGAGATCGTTCATTGCTACGCGACTCATGTCGATCCTTTTGACGTTCGCCATGATTCTCGTTTTTGTCATTGCACTCTTACTACCGGTATTCGGAAAGCAAATTGGACTTTTCTTATTTTCTCAATTTGGTTTTTCAGATCAATTTCTCGCCATATGGAATGGGATTAGATGGGCGATCAGTCCCATCATTCTCTTCATCATATTTGTTGGACTGTACTATTTCGCTCCGAGTAAACGGATCAAGTGTTTAAGTGCCTTCCCGGGAGCGATCTTTGCGACCCTAGGATGGGTTCTCGTTTCCCTTGCGTTCTCCTATTATGTAGGAAGCTTCGGGAACTATTCGGCCACATACGGAAGCATCGGGGGGATCATCGTCCTCATGATCTGGTTCTATCTGACGGGCATCATCATCATGATCGGCGGGGAAATCAATGCCCTCGTGACAATCAAGGACAACGATTCATGTTAAAATAGGGGGAAATGTACTCCCCGGACATATCAGAAGATAAAAAAGGGGAAGATTCAATTAAACGAAACGTTTAGTGAATCTTCTTTTTTTGTGTAAACGAAAGGAGGGATCGCATGCTGATTGCGGCCATGGTCGAGAGGCTGGGAATCATCGTAACGATTGCCTTTGTAATGACGAGGATCAGCTTCTTCCGTCATCTGATCGAGAAGCGGACCCATGTGAAGAAATCCCAAACGATTCTCCTAATCCTGCTGTTTGGTTTCTTTGGGATCGTTGGTACATATACAGGACTGATTGTGAATCCTTTTCAGGAAGAATATACGAAGTGGCAGTGGCATCTGCAGCAGAATGAAGCGATTGCGAATTCCCGGGTCATCGGAGTCGTGGTAGCCGGGCTTCTCGGAGGTCCGTGGATCGGTCTTGGTGCGGGATTAGTTGCAGGGGTCCATCGCTATTTCCTTGGTGGATTTACGGCATTCTCCTGCGGGATATCAACGGTTTTGGCCGGGTTACTCGCAGGGTGGATCGGAAAGAGGGAAAAGAAGAACAGGCTCGTCTCCCCTCAGAAAGCCTTTCTTGTCGGATTCGCGGCAGAAGGGATGCAAATGTTACTCATCCTTCTCTTGTCTAAACCGTTTGACGATGCTTACTTGCTCGTTTCAGATATAGGCTGGCCGATGATCCTGGCAAACGGAATCGGGACGGGGATCTTCCTCCTTATCATCAAAAGTGTTTTCTATGAAGAAGAACGGATGGGAGCGGCGCAGTCACAAAAAGCGCTGCGCCTGGCAGACAGTACCGTGAAATATATGAGGAAGGGGTTGAATGCGACCTCAGCTCAGGCAACATGTGAAATCCTCATGAGGGACGTGAATGCCCTTGCTGTATCGATCACAAATACATCCCATATCCTCGCTCATGTCGGATTGGCATCAGATCACCATCATGAAGGGCGGCCGATTCAAACCGAAGCCACGAAGCGGGTCATTGAAACCGGTGAAATGATGAAGGTCGGACGGGAGGATATCCAGTGTGACCGAAGCGGTTGCCCTCTCGGAGCGGCCATTATGGCACCTCTGCTGAAGGGCGAAGAGATTGTCGGAACCCTTAAATTTTATTTTCATTCGGAAAAGGAGATTTCACCGATCTTGATGGAATTAACGAAAGGGATCGCGACGCTCCTTAGCCATCAACTGGAGCTGGCTGAAATCGATACGCATAAAGAGCTCGCGAAAGAGTCGGAAGTAAAAGCATTGCAGGCACAAATCAATCCCCACTTCCTGTTCAACACGATCAATGTCATTGTGTCTCTGACGAGAATCAATCCAGACAAAGCAAGGACCCTGCTGATTTCCCTTTCCCAATTCGTCAGACAGAACTTGACGGGGAGCACGAAGTCAACGTCCACCCTTAAAGAGGAAGTACAACATGTGAAAGCCTATCTCGCGATTGAAGAAGCGCGTTTTTTTGACAGGCTTGAAGTGGTGTACCACATTGATAAAGAGGCACTGAAGGTTCAAGTTCCATCCATCACCCTGCAGCCTCTTGTGGAAAATGCAATCAAGCACGGCATGAGGAATATGGAAGAGGGATTCATTTTGAAAGTCTCGATAGCAGGGGACGAGGATGAAGTAACCGTAAGGATCGATGATAACGGGGCTGGAATCCGTGAAGATAAAATGAATACCCTTTTGGACGAGCCAGTGGAATCCGATTCGGGAACCGGTATCGGACTATACAATGTGAACAAGCGCCTGGAAATGATGATGGGAAAAGGATCCGGCCTATTGATCTCTTCATCAACAGGAAACGGAACCGTCGTAGAATTTACCCTAAGGAGTGAGAAGGAATGAGAGTCGCGATCATCGATGATGAACCATATAGCCGTGAAGAGATGAAACATCTTCTGAGCGGTTATCCATGGGTGGAAGTGGTTGGAGAAGCAAGTTCTGCAGAAAAAGGGCTGGAGGTCATATTAACTAAAAATCCAGATGTCCTGTTTCTTGATATAGAGATGCCCGGCATGAGCGGGGTGGATCTTGCTGAAACCCTTCAAAAAATGAAGCACAAGCCGGAAATCGTATTCGCGACAGCTTATCCTGACTATGCCCTTAAAGCATTCCGGGTAGAAGCTGTGGACTATTTGTTGAAGCCCTTTGAAGAAAGTCAGCTTGCCCAGACGATGGAGAGGTTAAAGTCCCTGGTGAAGATAGAAACTGAGACCAGGGAAAGTCCTTCCCTGGGGAAACTGGCTGTTCAGGATGAGGACAAAATAGTGTTCATCAGCCCTCAAGACATCCTCTATATTTTCCGGGAGGAGAGGGAAACGTTCATCTGTACCGAAAAAAAGAAATATACGTGCAGGCTTCCAATCAAGGATCTTGAAGCAAAGCTTGCTACTTACCCATTCTTCCGGGTCCACAAAAGCTATCTCGTTCAGTTGCCGTTTGTGGAAGAACTGATTCCATGGGGGAGCGGTGTGTATCAGCTGAAGGTTCATGGAGCTGATGAAGCGATTCCGGTGAGCAGGAACTATGTGAAAGAACTGCGGGAGAGGTTGGAATTGTAAGCTTTACTGTGTGTACCGGGTACAATGAGACGGATTGGTACCTGGTACTTTTTTTTGTTGGGGTATGAGGCGTAATTTGGCATTTTGTACGATGCACGTCAACACCGTATCACCACACTTCAACCTTAATTACCAACATCTTAAACAGAATGTGACGAATCTGTGAAAACGCTTGCTATAATGAAAGCGTATTCATAACTGAACGAAAGGGGATCATATACATGGTCACATTTCTGGTCTCGATTGTTGTCTTAATCATAGGTTACTTCACATATGGAAAATTAATTGAAAAGATTTTTGGTATTAATGAAACACGTTCAACGCCTGCGTATGCGAAGGCGGACGGAGTAGACTACGTGCCTATGGACACGAAGCGGAACTCCATGATCCAACTGTTGAACATCGCCGGTGTCGGCCCGATCTTCGGTCCGATCATGGGAGCGTTGTACGGACCAGTTGCCTTCCTTTGGATCGTACTCGGGGCAATTTTTGCCGGAGCGGTTCATGATTACTTAACAGGAATGATTTCAATCCGTAATGGAGGAGCTCATTTACCGGAGCTTGCAGGACGTTTTCTAGGGAAAACGATGAAGCATGTAGTCAACGCATTCTCGATTCTTTTACTTGTATTGGTAGGGACGGTGTTCGTGACCGCGCCTGCAGCACTGATTGCGAATCTGACACCAGCATGGATTTCTCTTGGTGTCATCATTGCAGCGATCTTTGTTTATTACATTGTCGCAACGTTATTGCCGATCGATAAAATCATCGGTAAAGTGTACCCACTATTCGGAGCACTTCTTCTGATCAGTGCGGTAGGTATCGGGGCAGGATTAGTTATCACGGGAGCAGATATTCCTGAGGTTTCCCTAACGAATATGCACCCTGATTCAGTAGCTATTTTTCCTTTATTATTCTTGACGATCTCATGTGGGGCTCTTTCAGGTTTCCATGCCACACAATCACCGATCATCTCAAGAACGACTCAAAACGAAAAGAACGGACGCAAAATTTTCTACGGCATGATGATCCTGGAAGCGATCATCGCCATGATCTGGGCAGCAGCAGCGATGAGTTTATTCGAGCCTGGTGAACTGAATAGCATCCTGAAAGAAGGCGGACCGGCAGCGGTCGTGAGCGAAGTGTCGATCCTGATGCTTGGTTCCATCGGTGGAACGCTTGCCATCCTTGGTGTCATTATTCTTCCGATCACATCCGGTGATACGTCATTCCGAAGTGCACGTATGATCATTGCCGACTACATCAAAGTAGGACAAGTGAAAATGTCCAGCCGTCTTTGGATTGCCATTCCGCTGTTTGTGATTTCAGTCGTACTGACTCGCATGGACTTCAACCTGTTATGGAGATACTTCTCTTGGGCAAACCAATCGACAGCGATGATTGCCCTTTGGGTAGGTGCCATGTATCTGGGTCTTCAGAAGAAACCGCACTGGGTCGCAACGATCCCGGCGATCTTCATGACGATGGTGACTTTCACATATATCTTGAGCGCACCGATCGGATTCGGACTTTCAATGGGGACAGCTTACATGGGTGCATCCATTGTGACGATCGTAGCCATTCTTGCCTTTATCTACACGTTAAGAAAGCGCTTAAACGATGGATCGGTCATCCAGGTCGACGAAGAGGTACCGCAGCCAGCAGCGTAAATGGAGAGTTTTCCGGTTATTACCGGGAAACTCTTTTCCTTTTTTGCACAAAATAAAGATGATTCACAAACTATGTTGTAGGAGTGATTCAGCATGACAAAGAAAACGAAAAAAGACGGCGGTACAAAGCAAAACCAAAATGCAAAACCAAAGCATAAAACATCCGGTTCTGCAAACGGACAGAATGGATATCACTAGAAATTCATGGCCAATCCTTCACGGGTTGGCTTTTTTATTTATAGAGCAGATGTCTTTATCCGTTAGGATGTATTATAATGGAGGTAGTTTCAAAAATTTAGTAGTCTCAAAAGGAGATCCCATTATGTCGAATACTAATGATCAACAAATACAGCCAGAAAAGAAAAAAATCAGCCTTCAGGAAGCGATGAAGCAGCAGCTTGCGAAGAAGAAAGAAGCTCAGGCAGGGGGCAAGCAGGCAACAGGTGGCCTTGCTTCGAACCAACGCATGCAAAGCCAGCAAACGAAGAAGCCTAGTAATACCCGCCGGAAGATGGGTAGCTAATAGTGGGAGAGGAGCGCTCGGGATTTGAGAGTGCTCTTTTTTATGTTGGCAGGCGGCTGCGTGGTGCGGAATTTGTCGGTTATTGGTGTGACAGATTGATAAATCGAAAAAACGGTTGATAAAATCCCGATCACGCTGCTCGCCATTAACTTCCCTATTTACACTTCCATCCATTCATGCTAATATTAGAAAAATTTCAAAAAAATGCCATGAAGAGAAGAGTAGGTATCAAAGACTTCTTTAAAGAGAGCCCCGGCAGCTGAAAAGGGGCAGGAAGGACGGTATTGAACCAAGACTCTGAGCAGTGCATCGGAACCCGGTGGGGGATGGTGTGACGGGAGCTCCCGTTATAGAGCTAGGGTATATGCCAATGAGCCGTACCTGAAAAGGCCGGTATGGTGACATATTCGGCGAACTGGGGTGGCACCGCGATTCATAATCTCGCCCCCAAGATGAATGTCTTGGGGGTGGGATTTTTTTGTTTCACAAACACAATCGCGGGGAGGAATAGTGTATGAAAAAATGGAAGGATCCTTTATTGCTTTTGCTTGGAATTGGAATTTCGAATATCGGCGGGTGGATTTATTTGATCGCCCTTAATTTGATCGTATTGGATGAGTGGGCATCTCCCATGGCGGTCGTCATGTTGTATGTATTGAAGCCCGGAGCGGCCCTTTTAACAAATGGCTGGGCCGGAAGTGTGATTGACAGGGTCAATAAACGGAATTTGATGGCATTTCTGGATTTCTTCAGGGCGGTGTTGATTGCTGCGTTGCCCCTTCTTTCTACAGGATGGTGGATGTATGTAGTGGTGCTTTTCATCAACATGGGGAGTGCCATCTTTTATCCGGCATCGATGACGTATATCACGGCTTTGATTCCGGGGGATAACAGGCAGAGGTTCAATGCTCTCAGGGGACTGATCGGGTCAGGGGCATTTTTGATAGGACCAGGGGTAGCGGGGTTGATGTTCATGATGGGAACCCCGACGGTCGCGCTTTACCTGAATGCCCTTGCGCTTCTATTATCAGGAGTGATTACCCTCTTTTTACCGAAGCTAGAGAATGGGGAGCGGGTTCATACGGGCGGTTCCAACTGGGAAGTGGTCAAGGGTGATTGGATGGTGGTCTGGAGCTTTAGCCGCAGGGCAGCGTATGTGATGGTCCTTTACGTTCTGTTCACGGTGATGCTTGTCATGACGGCCGTGATCGATTCCCTTGAAGCCGCTTTTTCAAAGGAGGTCTTGTACCTTTCCGACAGTACGTACGGTTATCTGGTGAGTATTGCAGGGGGAGGGTTCGTAATAGGATCCCTTCTGAACACGGCGTTTTCTCACAAGCTCAAGCATATGACTCTCATGGGCTCAGGCTCTGTGGTCGTTTCCCTGGGGTATATCATCTATGCCTGTTCACATAACTTCCTGACGGTGGCGATTGGGTTCGCCCTCCTATCCTTCGCCCTCGCCTTTGCGACTACAGGATTCGAGACATTTTATCAAGAACATATTCCGGTTGATATCATGGGCCGTGTGGGAAGCCTCTATGGATTGCTTGAAGGAGTACTTGTCATTTTATTAACAGTCGTGATCGGAATCGGCGCAGAGGCGTGGTCGATCCGGACCGCCGTGGCAGGGGGCTCGATTCTCATGCTATTGATCACGCTGATTTTATATTTCAGCTTACAGAAGAATTCTTGGGAAAAACAGTTGAAACAACATTCAGAATGTTATAATAAATAAAAAATATACTCATACAGGGGGGTTCGCGGATGAAGATGACGGTGGATCAGTATTGGAACAGATGGGAAGATCTGATGAACAGGGAAGAAGCGAGCTTTGATAAGTGGGAGGGTCTTGAGGACCTATTGTTCATTGCCCAAAAGGAAGGCGATCTCTATAAGGAGTTCTGCTGCCGTTTCGGTATCATCAGTACCGTCAACTATCTCGGGGAGTATGAGGAATTATTCGATCACTTTGAATGGTGCAGCGGCTTCTTCTTTGACAATGAAGAGAATCTTGAGGATTGGGTGGAAGACCTGCTGTGGATGTATAAATGGATGGCAGAGCATTTAGTGAAGATGCCCGGCATAGAAAGGGAGCTTCTGGATGCCTTTTTCCGGGATTTTCAGGAAACATACGACCGATATGGATACAGCCTTCGCCCATATTATCAGCATCAGCATAAACGGGCTTTGAAGACAGGTGAAGCCGGAGATGCCCATGACCATTATACAAAATGGATGGCAGCTGAGCGTGATTCCCTTTCGGATTGTGAAGCGTGTGAATATCAAACCCAGCTGGAGTATTTTTATTTTACTGGAGAAAAGGAAAAAGCCTCTCCCATCGAAAAGCTTTTATTGTCAAAGGAAGTGAGCTGTGGTGAAATCCCTCATCTGACTTACAGTAAACTGCTCCTGCCTTATTATGAGGATGGACGGGTGGAGCAGGCGCGCCGATACCAGTCCGAAGGATATTTCTTCATCTATGATAAACCTCACTATTTGGTGGAAGCTTCCGAACATATCCGTTTTTTGGCGTTAACCGAACCTCCAAAGGGAATCAAGGTGCTGGAACGCCATATTGAATACGCTGACAGCGGGAAGGATCCATATGGGATGTTTTATTTTTATATGAGCTGCATCGTCCTTCACCGAAAGCTGATTGAAGCGGGTCATCGTCCTGGTTTCGCAGTGGATGTGATGAGTGAGGTGGCCGAGGAGATTGCGGCGGATTTTGATGAGAGGAATGGGAATGATTTTTTTGAGGGGGAGATGGAGAGGTTTTATGCTTTGTAAACATGGGAGGCTATATGCTGTGATCATACTCAGCATTCTTTCATTGTTGGCCTGTAGCAACCAGGATTCCAGGGAATGGTTTGAGACGGAGGAAGAGGCTATTCAATATGGTTTACGCACGGAAGGTTTTGAGGGGATTCCTCCGAAAATACTTTCTACGAAAGAGTATCGGGGAGAAACTCTCGTATTCTTTGACCTGGCAGGTGATTTTGGCGCGGCCAGTATATCCAGGAGTGAAAAGGGATATAGCTGGTATCGAACCGCTCCTCATTTCGGATTCGAAGGAGGCGGTGATTATTCTACGGGAGGCTTTGAGCTCTCAACGGAAAGTGGAGTCAAGGTTCCTGTTATCTGTGGGAAAGCATTTGATGTAAGCATTAAGAAGATGGTGCTATCGGGGGACGGACCTCAAAGGGATTTGACATTTACGAGTGGTTCGCGGCTGTATTTCAGTATTCATGAAGCAGACTATAATGGGCTTGAGGTAGCCCCTGTGCGATCGGGTGAATAAAATGCAATTGACACCCCCATCAAATCTCTATATAATCATCTAAAATAACTGAAACATTGAAGAGGATCAGTAAAAGGATCTTGTCTTTTCAGAGAGGGAGCGGTTTGGTGAGAAGCTCCCATTGATGAACCTTTGAACCTGCCTCTAAGTTCTGTATCGATTGAAGATATCAGCGGTCCGAAACCGTTATCATGGAATGAGTGTAAAGCTTTGCTTTGAATCAGGGTGGTACCGCCAGAAATGGTCCCTGATGAGAAGCAGGGCTTTTTTTGTTTCTGACGGATGGTTCGCTGAAAAAATGGACGATAAATCCAACCAAAAAACGAGGTGCTATAAAATGGCTAAAGAATTTGTAAAGGATGTAACGGGCATGGAGGAAGACTTTGCCCAGTGGTATACCGATGTCGTCAAGAAAGCGGAGCTCATCGATTACTCAAGCGTCCGGGGATCGATGATCATCAGACCTTACGGGTATGCGATTTGGGAGAATATCAAGGATGCCCTTGATGCGAAAATCAAGGAAACCGGGCATGAAAATGTGTATATGCCCCTTTTCATTCCAGAAAGCCTATTGCAAAAGGAGAAGGATCACATTGAAGGATTCGCTCCGGAAGTAGCGTGGGTGACACACGGAGGGGACGAGGAATTAACGGAAAGACTCTGCGTGCGTCCGACGTCCGAAGTATTATTCGGTGAGCATTATAAGAATATCATTCATTCGTATCGCGATCTGCCTAAGCTTTATAATCAGTGGGCGAATGTTGTCCGCTGGGAGAAGACGACCCGTCCGTTCCTCCGTACACTGGAATTCCTTTGGCAGGAGGGGCATACGTGCCATGAAACCGATCAGGATGCACATGACGAAACGGTCAAAATGCTTGAAGTATATGCAGAGCTGTGTGAAGAGATGCTTGCGATCCCGGTCATCAAGGGGCAGAAAACGGAAAAAGAAAAGTTTGCCGGTGCGAAATATACGTACACAATCGAGAGTCTGATGCATGATGGGAAAGCCCTGCAGTCAGGTACATCCCACCATCTGGGGGACGGGTTTGCGAAATCATTCGACATTCAATTCACAGACCGTGACGGCAAGCTTCAATATGTACAGCAAACATCGTGGGGTCTCACAACTCGCATCATCGGGGCCATGATCATGGTCCATGGGGACGACCGGGGGCTTGTGGTACCGCCACGGATCGCTCCGACCCAGCTGATGATCGTACCGATTGCCCAGCATAAGGAAGGTGTCCTGGATTTTGCTTATAACCTGAAAAGTCAGCTGGCAGATGTTGCCCGTGTGAAGATCGATGCGAGTGACAAGAAGCCTGGCTGGAAGTTCAATGAGTATGAAATGAAGGGGATCCCACTCCGCCTGGAAGTTGGGCCAAGAGACATCGAGAATGGGCAGGTTGTCCTCGCCAGACGCGATACCGGTGAGAAGATCATCGTGAAGATGGAGGAACTTGAAGAGAAGGTCGCTGAGCTATTGGAAGATATCCAGCGTAATCTACTGGAAAAAGCGAGGGCTCATCGAGAAGAAAAAACATCGGTAGTTAAAGACTTTGACGAGTTCAAAACCGTCATCAATGAACAGGGTGGATTCATCAAAGCGATGTGGTGCGGGGATCGTGCCTGCGAAGATAAAATCAAGGAAGAAACGAGTGCGACTTCACGCTGTATGCCGTTTGAGCAGGAGAAAGTTTCGGACAAATGTGTGTGCTGTGACAAGGATGGGGAACATTTGGTGTATTGGGCTAAGGCATATTGAGGAAAGAAAACATTATACTTGCATTGTCTATAGTCAGTAGTTTAATGCTCTTGGCATTGGCGTTTTTTCAGTGGCAACTCGTCCACATTCTGACGCCGTTTTTGATGCCGTTTCTTTGGTTGACTGTGGCAGGTTTTTTCCTTGTAACGGTCATCTTCTCTATCATTGCCATAGTCAAGAAGCAGGGATGGAAACCGGTTCTCATTCAAGCCCTTACCTTGATCTTCATCATCTTTTTTCCCATCAACAAGGTAATAATCCACCTGGACTTTGAAAAACATCGTGGTGATCGGGAAATTGTGGTGAAGAAGGTTCAGGAAGGCGTACTCGCTTCAAACGTCTCTTACAATGACTCTCTCATTCACCTTCCAGAGGAATATGGAAAGTTATCCAAAGGCGGAGGAGATATTGTGGTAGAGAAGAAGAATGACGAATGCAAGGTCCTTTTCTTTACCTTGCGCGGAATACTTGACAGCTTCTCAGGGTTTGTCTACTCGTCTTCCGGGGAGAAACCCCGTTCAGGAGACTTTGGGGGAGATTTTATCGAAGTCAAGCAGCTGGCTGAACATTGGTATTTTGTGAGTTCCAGATAGGCAGGGGACTTTCGAACCTTTTCCCCACTTTTTCTGACTAAAGCCTTCTTTTTCCTATGTTTCGTTAATAAATATAGGTAAAGGAGGCGTCGATTATATGGATGTGGGACTCATCATCATTTTTTTCATGGTCTTCGTGGTAATCAGCCTTTGGATCGTGCATTCCAAGCTCAACCGAATCACCGAGCATGTGCGGCAGATGGATGAGGAGTATTTGACCGATGAACAGATCGAGAAGGAATTAGAGGAAGAGTGGAATAAAGATAAGTGACGATGGAGGCGTTTCTCGTAAAGAGGGGCGCCTTCCGTTTGTTGAAAAAGAGCTACCATTCTAATTGGGCAGTTGGTACTATTAACATAATACATAAAAGGATGGTGCAGGAGATGAAGCACAAGGACTTAACCATTGAAACAACGCGACTGGTGATCAGGCCTTTCGTGAACAGTGATTATGAGAACTGGTTAAGGGAACATTTGAACAGGCTCCCGTCACAACATAAATATGATGTCGGTTATCAGGATATGAGCGAGTGCACGGAGTTCTGGTTCCGGGAGATGATCGAGAAGCATGACGAAATGATGGATGGGGACCAGGTCTACATTCTCGGGATCTTCCTGAAGGAAAATGGAGCCAATATCGGGACCATCGATTTCTCTACCCTCATGAGATACAACTTTAATTGGGGAAGAGTGGGCTACACTTTACATAATCGATACTGGAACCGGGGATACGGGAAGGAAGCGGTGAAAGCGGCCCTTCAACTTTCTTTCGTGAAATTGAATTATCACCGGATCGAAGCCCATATCAATCTGGATAACACTCCGTCGATCAGGCTCGCTGAGAGTGTCGGGATGCAGTATGAGTGTACGAGAAAAGGTTTCATTTACGAGTTCGGGAAGTGGACGGATAACCTGGTGTACTATGTGAACGCCGGGGAGTGAATATAGAAAGGCCGAAATCAATGATGATTCCGGCCTTTTCTTTATTGTTCTAGTCCTTCAATCGTCATGTCTTTTACAGGGAGGAATGCTTCTCCTGTATCCATATACGTAACGTTCACTTTATCATTTTCTTTCAGATAGATCGCGAGTAAGCTATTTTCTGAAGAAACGATATAGTTTTTCCCATTGTCGAGAAGGAAAGATACCACGGTATAGTCACCGGATTTTTCTTTGTATACACGGACGACCTTACCTTCCGCTTGTTTCTCCTCCGCTTTCGAGCTGCCGTCGACACTTCCGCCGCCGCGTTGGAGGGCGGTTTTATAAGCTTTCAACGCCTGGTTCGGTGTATTCGCATAAGCTGAGATTTCCGGGTTGGCGGCTGACACGATGAAATAATTCTGTAAGAAACCATTCGCATCGAGAACAGGTGTCAGCCAGCTCGCTTCACCGTAGAAATTATAGAGTACCGGCATTTCGCCGTCCCATTTTTTCTCGATGAATTTCTTCTGGATGATCTGCAGGGCCCCTTGTGAATCCATATACGATTCTTCCAGATTACCAGTGTAGAACGTCGCTTTACCGGTTCTTGAGTTTGTCAGGGAATATCCGAGCATAGAATCAACACCTTCTTTTGGAGAAGTGAAATCGGTGAAGTAGTACATGTCACCATTTTCGTCAAAAATCGGACTCACATTCGCTTCGGTCCCTTCATCTGAAGGCAGTTTCACATCTGACTTACCAAAGCGGCTGTTCCAGAATCCTTTTACGTAGTTACCGAAATAGCTGTTCTGAAGGCTCACCGTTTCAGGTGAAACCGCGCCGTCGATGAACGCAGGAACATCTTTGATGCTATAGGATTTCGTATCACCTGTTTGGGGATCGACCATGACAATCCCTTCCACTTCGAATCCATTACGTGCAGAAATGAAGTTTCCATAAGTCTGGATATAGAATGGTTTTCCTTCATCATCGATTTCAAGTTGCACGTCTCCGTTGAAAATTTCCTTCGGATAGTTCAAGCGGATGTGACGCTCGATTTTTTTATTGAAATAAGCTGAAGGTGTATACACCATTTCTTCTTTGATGAACTTAGGGTTTGCGTTTGAATCCGTGGCACTAAGCTTGAAGTACCCTGGTGTCTCGTCACCTTTGAACCATTTGAAGAAACCTGAGAATTCAACAGGGGCGATGTAGACATATTCACCGTCCACCTTTTGGATCTGCAGATTGCCGAGCTCATAATAACTCGTATTCGGAACCTGACCGAACGCTTTCTTCATTTTGTTCCGTGCGAACTTCGGAGGGACGCTTGCCGGCGTTTCCTTTTCATCAAAGGCTTGAATTTCTGTTTTGACCTCCATTTGGGCCGATTCGAATTTCTTATCAGCATTAAAGACGAAAGCTGTCATGAAATAAGCGCCTACGCAGAGGGTTGCCAGGAAAAGAAGACCTTTCACCATTCGTTCTTTCCCTGTTGAGAGTGCGGCCCCGAATCCTGACGCAATGATCAGGAGGATCCACATACTCGTAAAGTTCTGGTCAAGATTCGTCAGGTAGTAGAAGACGAATACCACAAGAGATGTGATGATGAGGGTCGCTCCGAACAGGGCCGGAAAGGATGGATATCCCTCTTTTTTATGTTGTTTTTTCATGATGGTCATTGGTACGAGGAGTAGCGCCATGACCAATCCGACAATCAGTGAAAATAATAAGATGTTTCCCATAATGTTCCCCTTTCAAGGTTGTGATTCTGTTTATAGTGTATATACGGATGAGGGGGTGGGGAAGTTTCATTTGTTTTTAGAAGTATGGGTAGTGTGACTGAGCGCTCGGTCGAAGAATGAAGAGGAGTAGTTGGTCGGTGTCGAGGATTGTAGAATGGCAGATAAAACGGGATTAAGGCAGATATCTATTTCTTGAAATATTCCAAAGCAGATTCGTCCAGTAGTGATGTTGAATGTCACTTATGATTGCGAGCAGAAAACGATTATGAATCATCTTCAAAGACCCCAACCATATACCCAACCCAATCTTCATGGGATATAATAGGAAGAAGCAACCATTCGGGAGGATATTATGGATATTTTTGATATAGCGAGGCTTGCGGGGGTGTCCCGGAAGACGGTGCAGCGGGTGTTGAATGATTCGGATCAGGTGCGGGCCGAAACCAGGGAACGGATCTTGAAGATTATGGAAGAGAATCAGTATCAGCCAAATGTGTCAGCACGACGGCTGGTGAAAAAGAAGACCCATACAATCGGATTATTCATCATTCAGGATCCAGGGAAGGCCAGGATCTATTCGGATGATCTTTTTTACAGCGTAGTGATTGGGGCTGTGATCAATGCCTGTTCTCTCCGTGGGTATAAGGTTCTCGTGACCATGACGGAGTTGGATGATCCGACCCCGGTGCTGAAGCTTTACCGGGAGAAGAGTATTGATGCGGGTATCATCATCAGCTGGAGCAATGTACAGGGAATGGTAGATGAAATCCTGTCAGCAGGCTTTTTGGTCGGGGTTTTTGATCAGAACAATGTAACGCATCGAACGTCTCGTGTTCCCATGCCTCAATTACAAAATGAACAGGGGGCGATGGAAGCGACGAATCATTTCATTGAGCTTGGTCATGAAGCAATCGCCATCATAACGGGCGATGAAGATAATCCTGCAGCATTGGAACGCCTTCACGGTTTTCAAAAGGCAGTGGAAGCAGCAGGGATTCCCCTGAAACCCGAGTACATATATAAGGGCAGGTTCATGGAACAATCGGGAAGTGATGCCGTGCGTCATTGGATGGAGAAGGATGTCCTTCCTTCGGCCATCCTTTGTTCCAATGATCATATTGCCTTTGGTGCCCTCAAGGCATTGAGAGAGGCGGGCCTGGATGTTCCGGAAGATGTTTCCCTGATCGGTTTCGATAATATTCTGTTGACGGAGTATACGTCCCCTGCACTCACGACCATGAGCGTTCCCAGGGTGGAAATGGCAGTGGCATTGGTGGAGCAGCTGATTCACCGGATCGAAGGGACCCCTTATGAAAAAATGAGTCCATTTCAAGCTACTCTTGTAACAAGAGACTCCTGCCGTGAACGTAAAGCCTGATCCTCATAGGGACAGGCTTTTTTTATTGAATGGGAGATTACTATGGTAGAAAAATGTTGTCAAACGGTGATGAGGGTTTTATAGTTATATACAAATGTCCCACGTGAGACATAAATAAAATCAGGAGGCGTTCACATGTTGAAAAAAGCTGTCACTTCGTTTACCGCTGCATGTCTCATCTTCACTCTGCCACCAGGAATCGGCACAGCTGCACCACAAAAAGATAAACCTTATCACCTCAAAGATTCAACGTTAAAGGATACAACCATTGAAGGGGACCTGGTGATCACGCCGGATGCTGGGAAAGACATATCCCTTGAAAACGTGAAGGTACAAGGAAAGACCCTGATCAAGGGGGAAGCACCCGATACCCTTCAACTGACAGATTCCGAGTTGCATAGTCTTTCCGTCAAAGGACCGGGCCATCTTTCAAAGATCACTGTTACTGGAGAATCAATCGTTGAAGAAACGGTAGTGGAAGGAAATGTCTTACTGCAAGAAAACGAAATTACGTTTGAAGGATTTCAAGATGTGACGGTATCTGCTTCGAATGTGAAGACAAAAAAAGCAGATCTAGTAGGAGAGTTTGAAACGATTACGACTTCTGGAAAAAAGGGAGAAGCGCAGGTAGAACTTGAAGGGATTGCCGAACGGTTAGAATTGAACACGCTTTCATCTCTTGTTCTTTCTTCTGACGGACTCGTAAAGGAACTTTCTGTGTCTAAAGCAGGTAAAGGTTCGACCATCGACGGGGAAGGGACCATCGAAAAAGCGACGTTAGACAGCGCTATCGTCTTCAATGGGGAAGAAACAAGTGACGTTTCTTCTTTTACTACCCCATGGTCCCTCATCTGGAATGATGAATTCAATGAGGATGGGATCGACCGTGACAAGTGGACGTTCGATATCGGTAACGGATATACCGATGCAAACGGCACCTTCATTCCAGGATGGGGGAACAATGAACGGCAGTATTACACAGACCGTCCGGAAAATGCGAAAACAGAGGATGGAAAGCTAGTCATCACAGCAAAAAAAGAAGACTATAAAGGATATGCTTATACGTCCTCCCGTTTGAAAACGAAGGGATTGTTTTCCAAGACATTCGGGAAATTCGAAATGAAAGCATCACTGCCAGTCGGAAAGGGATATTGGCCGGCGTTCTGGATGCTTCCGGAAGATGACCGTTATGGCGGATGGGCTGCATCAGGCGAGATTGATATTTTAGAAGCACAGGGAAGCAATCCGGGTGAAGCGATCGGAACGCTCCATTACGGAGAATCGTGGCCGAATAATAAATACACAGGCAGTCACTATGCCTTTGAAGATGGATCCACCATTGCCGACGAGCATGTGTATTCAGTCGAATGGGAGCCGGGGGAGATCCGCTGGTATGTAGACGGGAAACTCCGTCAGACCCAGAATAACTGGTACAGCAAAGGGGCAGGCAATGCGGCCAACTTCACGTATCCTGCTCCTTTTGATCAGCCGTTCCATATGCTGTTGAATTTGGCCATCGGCGGGAATTTCGACGGTGATCCGACGGAAGAGACGATGTTCCCTCAATCCATGGATGTTGAGTATGTACGGGTGTATGAGTTGACGGGAAGACCGTATCAAACGCCGGAACTTCCTATATTCGAACAGGCACCATTACCGGAAAACGCGAAGCAGCCATTGGAAGATGGAAACCTGATTTACAACAATGGATTCGATCAGGAATGGGAGGAAGTTGACGGAATTGCAGGGGTACCGAATACGGATTACTGGTACTTCTTGACCGTACCTGATTTTGGAGGGAAAGCGAATCTGTCCCTGGATCAGCTTGATGGAAGGAATTTTGCAAAAGTAGATGTAGAAGAGCCGGGAAGCCAGCCTTATTCTGTACAGCTCGTTCAGGATGTTTCCCTGGGGAAGGGACGATACTACCGTGTGTCCTTTGATGCGAAGTCGACTGGCTCAAGACCGATCAATGTAAAAGTCGGTGGAGGGGCAGACAGGGGGTACAGTGCCTATTCAAACAGTGAAGCCTTTTCTTTAAATGATGGACTGGAATCTTATGAAATGGTGTTCCAAATGACCGAGGAAAATGATCTTGCAGCACGGGTGGAGTTCAATCTTGGATTGTCCAAGCTTCCTGTGTGGATCGGGAATGTCCAGGTGGAAGAGATCCCTCCTGTAGAAGTGGATCCGGATGCATCCAAACCCGCACTTCCAAGCGGGAACCTGATCTATAACGGAACATTCGACCAGGGATTCCCTGACCGTCTGTTATATTGGAATCTGGTATGTTCTGAGAGTGTTGATTCCATCGGAGTGGATCCGGAGGCGCGGGTATTCGCGACAAAGCCTTCAAATGAAACAGACGATGTTCAACTGGTGCAAAAAGGCATTCAGCTTAAGGCTTTCAATGAATATGAATTGACATTTGATGGTGCTGCAGAGAGTGCCCGTGATATTCAGGTAGAAATGAGAAGTAAGGACGGAGAAGTCGTTTATGCTTCTGAAACCATCCCTCTGATTGGTGATTGGGAAAAGCATGTTATGAGTTTCACGATGCCGGATGTGACGGATTTGGAATCACAGCTTTTCATCCAACTCGGTGGAAGCACCGATGAGGTAAAGCTTGATAATCTAAAGTTAAAGAAAATTGCGGGAGCGCCGGGTGCGAATATGGTTCAAAACGGTTCATTCGATGCCAATTTAGAGTTTTGGGAAAATTACATCCATTTTGATGCTTCTGGGAGTGTAACAGAAGAAAATGGACAGGCAAAGATTTCAATCGGGAATGAAGGAAACGAAACTTGGAGTGTTCAACTTTTCCAGGGTGGCTTAAAGCTTCAGCCGGGAGTGGAATACACGCTTTCCTTTGATGCGAGTTCGACGGTCGACCGTACGATGGAAGTGACACTGGAAAATGCCGCGTATACACGATATTTATCAGAAGTCGCTCAGCTTAGTGGAGATAAAACACGATATGAATATACGTTCACGATGCCTGTTGGCGATGACACGAGCCTGAAGTTCCTGCTAGGTAAAATCGGATCATCGATTGGCGCTCATGATGTGGTGATTGATAATGTGGAGTTGAAGTAGATGGTGGGCACAGCGTCTTAGGGCGCTGTGCTTTTTTGTTGGTGGTGGTGATTTGACTGAGGCCGCGGTCAAAAGAAGGCGTGCTTTGGCGGAACGGCCTATATCCAATCCCCACACCTTCCATCCAATAAAAAAAGAAGCAGCCGACCCAAAGTCGGCTGCTTCTCTCCATTATGACATAGTCTTTTCCGGCTGCATCGGATGCAATCGTCCGTCCTCATCTCGAAATACGATGTGTTCCCGTCCAAACTTCGTCGGTGTATCGATTCCTGCGGCAGCGGCCAGGTTGTACAGGCCTTCGCGCAGAGAGATGATGTAGTTGCAGACCCGGAACGATTTTTCTTCGACGATCAAAGCGCGTTGCAGCTTCTTATCGGTGGTGGCAACTCCGACGGGGCAGTTGTTCGTGTGGCAGACCTGCGCCTGGATGCAGCCTACAGAGAACATCAAGCCCCGGGCGATGTTGACGAAGTCGGCTCCGAGTGCGAGTGCGAAGGCAATCTTATCCGGTGTCAACAGTTTCCCTGAAGCGAAGATTTTAACTTTGTCCCGGACACCGTATTTCACCAGTGTATCGTGGAGGAAGGGAAGGGCCGATTTGATCGGAACTCCGGCAGATGCCGCCAGTTCTTGATAAGATGCGCCTGTTCCGCCTTCTCCACCGTCCACGGTGATGAAATCGGGATGCTTACCTGAAGTGGCCATATAGGAGGCCAGGCTTTCGATATCGTTGGTATTCCCTACGACCAATTTAATGCCGACGGGCTTGCCGCCAACTTCCCGCAGCTGTTCGATGAAGTTCAGCATCTGTTCGTTGGAGTTAAACTCCTTGAACCGGTTCGGGCTGTCGATGGATGTCCACGGTTCCACGTTGCGGATGCTGGCAATCTCCTCGGTCACTTTTTTTCCGTCAACGTGACCGCCCCGGGTTTTGGCCCCTTGTGCGAGTTTCAATTCGAAGGCCCTCACTTCTTTCAGTTCGCTCTTCTTCTTGAATTCTTCCCAGGAAAATTCCCCATCCTTTGTCCGGACACCGAATAGGCCGGGACCGATCTGGCAGATGATATCGACGCCTCCTTTCAGATGATGCTTGGATAATCCACCTTCTCCAGTGTTCATCCATGATCCGGAAGCGAGGTTCAAGCCGGTCGACAGCGCCGTGATAGCCTGCTCACCGAGTGACCCATAACTCATGGCGGACTGGCCGACAAGTCCTTTTACCTTAAAAGGGTGCCTGCAAGTATGCTCGCCAATGACGGGGGCATCCTCGTCTTTCAGGAGAAAGGGATCTGCTTCTGTTTCTTCCCGGTGTTCCCGTCGGCTCAGTAAATTGTCTTTATCCAGTTTATATACTTTGGTTTTCACTTTTGGGGTCTGATCGATCCTGAGTTCGTCCCGCTGTATAGGGAACAGGGTGTTTCGAATATAGTAACCCTCCTTTTCAAAGTCACGTTCAGATCCGAACCCGAGCATCCGGGATTTATACTTTCCCGCCATGACGGTATTGGTGTACTCCAGTCTTGAGAAGGGTTTCCCTTCGTTGTCATTATGAAAGAGATACTGTCTCAGTTCCGGCCCGATTTTCTCCAGGATGTATCTCATTTTTCCGAGAACGGGGAAATTCCTTAGCACCGCATGCTCCTTTTGTTTTTCGTCGGTCAGCCATAGATAAACGATAAGTCCGATGGGGATCAGGAGTGCGAGAACGATGACCGTAAGGAGAATCCACTGAATGATGGATATGCTGTTCATACTCATTCCTCCAATAGTAAAGTGAGCCCTTTTACAGGCTCAGGTTGTTAAAATAGTCGTTTCAATGCTTTACGCAGCGGTGGCATTTCGGCCTCGTGCTTCTTGAAGAATTTCTTCATGACGTGCTTGGAGTAGCCTGCTGCCTGCTCAAAGTTGATCTTACCTGGAAGAGGAGGCTGGTCTTCGATCACACAGTCGATGATGACCGGCTTATTGGATTTGGCCGCCATCTCAAAGGCAGGCTGCAAGTCCTCATGCTTGATGACGCGATAGCCTTCTCCTCCGCATGCTTTGGCAAATTGGGCAAAATCGATGTCCTGTAGGTCGGTTTCATATTCCAGGTGTCCGATTGATTCCTGCTCATACTTGATCATGCCGATCTTCCGGTTGTTCATGATCACGACGATGATCGGGAGCTTGTATTTGACGGCAGTGACGAAATCATGCATCACCATGGTAAAGCCTCCGTCTCCGCACACGGCAATTGCCTGGCGGTCAGGTTCGGCAATTCCGCTTGCGATTGCGCCCGGGAGTCCGCAGCCCATCGTCGCCATCCAGCTCGAGATGATCATCTTCTGATTGGTCACTTTGAAGTGTCGCGCGGTCCATACCGTCACATTCCCGACATCGACGGACAGTGTCGCATCATCGTCTGCGATCTTCTGGAGGGCAGCGATGACTTGAGGGGGCTTCATGGGTGTCGTCACTTCGACTTCATCTTTTTCAACGTGCGTCCACCAGTTCTTCATATTGGTCTGGCATTCTTCTAAAAAGGAGCGGTCCTCTTTGTAGGGGAATTGCTGGTTCCATTGTTTCAGGACCAGGTTCGAGTCGCCGACGATGCCGACAGAGACCGGATATCTTTTCCCGATTTGGGTTGGATCCGCATCAATCTGGATGGCAGGTGTATCATCAGGAAGGAAATCTCGATAAGGGAACGAGGTCCCGATCATGATGAGAAGATCGGCTTCTTCCATGGCTTCATAGGCGGGTTTCGTCCCGATTTGACCGAGCTGTCCGAGATTATGGGGATGCTTATCAGGGAATATGCCCTTTGCAGGGAGAGTGAAAATGACGGGAGCTGCGATTTTATCTGCGAATCTCTCGAGTTCACGTGCTGCATGTTTGGAGCCCGTTCCTGCAAGGATGACCGGACGTTTCGATTTATGTAAGTAATCCAAACCGGTCTTCACGTCTTGATCCATTGGTGCGGGGATGGATCTGGCCGGGATACTTGATGTGGCCTTCACACCGTCCTTGATTTTTTGTCCTGGTATATCGTCGGGGATGATCAATACGGATACCCCTTTTTTGGCGTAAGCGGTCCGGATCGCCTGATTCATCAAGTCTGGAAGGGACTCTGGTGATGACACCCTTTCACAGTAAACGGAGACATCTGCAAATACGCGGTCCAGATGTACCTCCTGGAATGAATCCATCCCGAGTTCTTCTGTTGCCACCTGACCTGCCAGGACCAATACGGGTGCTCCGTCGGCTTTTGCATCATACAGGCCGTTTAATAGATGGATGGCGCCGGGCCCCCCGATGGATAAACAGACACCGATGTTTCCTGTCAGCTTTGCATAGGATGATGCGGCGAGCGCCCCGACTTCTTCATGTCGGACCTGGATGAACTCGATTTCCTCTTTCTCACTTCGGAGTACATCGACGAAGTGATTGATCGAATCACCGGGAAGACCGAATACATGCTTGATTTTCCATTGTTCCATAATATCTGCTGCTAGTTGCCCTGCGAGTTTGTTTCCCATAGTCAAACCTCCTAATCTTGTATAGTGATTTTTACCACTACTCGGAGATTATTAAACGTTGGGGGAGTGGAGTGCCAGGGAGTTGCAGATTTTGCCGGTGGATGTAGAACGGTCGATATCCCATCGGTTTCGGTTGATAAATGAACATATCGGTCGACAACTACTCAGCACAAAAAAAAGCAACCGATCCAAGATCAGTTGCTTTCTCCAAGTAACACTTCCACTCCAAAATGGTCCGAGACGACAGGTTTATTATCATCATTAAAGATAACCCGGGATGATTTCACCGGCATTTTTTCACTGGAAAGAATAAGATCGATCCGCAAATCGACTTTGTTCTCGTCCCATCCGGCAATGTTTCCTTGAACAGTGACTCCACTGTCCCGTTCTACACCCTCATTGAACGTGTCCACAAGCCCTTTGGAAAGAAGGTAATCGTAGCCTTCCCCACGGATCAGGGCGTTGTTATTGAAGTCGCCCATTAAGAAGAATGGGGATTGAGGGGTGACCTGTTCCATCAAGCTATCGACCTGGAATTGGAATGGTTCTTCATCATCCGTCCACCAGCCAAGGTGACAGGAATAGAAAGTGAAGGTCTTTCCTTTATATGAAATCGTCGCCCCAGCGATTTTACGGGTTTTCCAATAGGATTGATCGTGGCTTTTTGAAATGAAGAAGCGGTGTTCTTCCACGACCGGGTGTTTGGTTAAAATGGCGACTCCTTCTTCATACATGTCGTATCCGATATGAGCGAAGTCCCAGACGAGTGTATAATCTGATACACCACGCTTCTCCAGTTCCCCAAGTAGGACCAGTGCAAAATTGTCTTTTTTGACCAACCCTTGGACGGTTTCGCTTTCGATCAGCTGACTTACTTCCTGTAGGGCGATGACATCGTAGGATTTCTCCGCGATGTCATCGGCTAAGGTCGAAATTTTTTCGTGTTGGCTGTCTTCCTGCCAAGAGTGACAATTCAACGTGAGTAATTTCATGGATTACGCTCCTAACAAATCTTGAATATCCGATTTGATGACGTCTGCTTTTGGACCATAGATGGCCTGGACGCCTTTGTCTTTCAGGATGAGTCCAAGGGCTCCGTTCTTCTTCCATTCTTGCTCTGTACCGACAAGGGCAGTGTCTTTAACCGTCACGCGAAGGCGTGTCATGCAGGCATCCACGTCTATGATGTTTTCTTTCCCGCCAAGCATGGCAACGACTTTTGGGGCGATGGAATCGGCACTTACGGTACCGCCGCCTGTTGAAGCTTCATCTTCAATGTAGTTTCCGTTACGACCAGGTGTCGGGAAGTTGAACTTCTTGATCAGGAAGTTGGCAACCGTGAAGTTCAGGCCAAAGAATACGATACATGCAATGACAAAGTTCACAAGGTCGACCCACAGACCTGCTTTGATGATCATCGGCACGCGGGTCAGAAGCTCGATGGATCCGAATGAGTGTACGCGGATGTGAACGATATCCACAATCGCGAAGGCAAGTCCCGTCATGATTGCATACACAACATATAGAAGTGGGGCAGCGAACATGAACATGAATTCGATCGGCTCAGTAACACCGGTTAAGAATACAGCTAAACCTGCTGAGAAGAACATAGATTTGTATTTTTTCTTTTTATCTTTATCCACATTGCGGTACATAGCGTACGCGATACCGATCAGGGCAGCTGTGGATAAAATCATTTGACCTACTTTGAAGCGGGCAGGTGTGACGTCATTCAACAGCTGTTTGTAGCTTGCTGTGTCTCCCGCTGCCAGGAAGTTATTCAAGTCTGCGATCCAGGCAAGCCATAATGGATCTTGACCGGCAACCGTCGATCCAGCACTTGATCCTGTGAGGATCGTGTAAGTCCCGCCAAGTTCTGTGTAGTTGATTGGTACAGTTAACATATGATGCAGACCGAATGGCAATAACAGACGTTCTAATGCACCAAATACGAATGGCGCGATGATTGGTGCCGTGTTACGTGATGTGGCGATCCATTGACCGAAGTCATTCAGAAGCCCTTGGATGAAAGGCCATACAATCGACATGATGACGGCAATGATGATGGAGCCTACAATCACGACGAAGGGTACGAAGCGTTTTCCATTAAAGAAGGAAAGGGCATCAGGTAACTTACTGTAGTTGTAATACTTGTTGAAAAGATTCGCTCCAAGGAAACCGGAAATGATTCCGACGAACACACCCATGTTCAAAGCCGGTGCTCCAAGGACAGATGTGAAATAATCTGAAACGACCAGCGTTTGGCCAAATAGTGAAGAGACCGTTGCTTCCGGATTTGAAAGCATATCCCCGCTCACTCCGAAGATGGCTCCTGTAATACGGTTAATCAGAATAAATGCAATCAGGGCAGCGAATGCTCCACCTGCACGTTCTTTCGCCCATGAGCCACCGATGGCAACGGCGAACAGGATGTGAAGATTCGTGATGACTCCCCATCCGATATCTTCCATTACTCTTGCAATCGTTTGCACTAATGTGATGTCTCCACCCATCATGGCAATCAACTTACCGAGGGAAATCATAATCCCTGCAGCTGGCATGACAGCCACGACCACAAGCAGTGCTTTCCCGAACTTCTGCCAAAAATCAAATGACAATAAATTCTTCATAAACCCGTTTCCTCCTTTAATATCAATCTATTGGACTATTTTTCTTACATTGGATAACATGAGTGCGTTTACATTTTAGGATAAAAAGAAACGTTTTTTATTATGTATTCATCTTAACGCGCTATGTAACAAGATAGTATGCAAAATAGATGCAACCGTTTGCACTAACATAAACACATTTTATGATATCCCCTTCAAGAAAGCAATAACAAATTATTATTTTAGTAAAATATTAGTGCGTGGAGGGACGGACCTTGGTTGGAGAAGGTGGGAAACGAGTGAGTTTCGGAATCTTCATAGTGGATAAGTCGTGGGTGATAGGTTGTGGATGAAATTTGTTTGGTAGAAGAGATATTCACATGTGGATAAGATTGAACTGTAGGGTATGATTATTTATTTTACGATAACGTTAAATGAAAAAGCACCCAATCATAGAGATTGGATGCTCCGACACGTCACTTCAACAAGCGCAGACCGTTCAGGATGACCAGAATCGTACTTCCTTCATGACCGATGACCCCATATGGAAGGTCAAGGATTTGCAGGAAGTTTGAAGCAATCAACAACATGATGACGGCGATGGAGAAGATGACGTTTTGCTGGACAATGCTTTTCATTTTTTTTGATAGTTTGATGGCTTCGGAAATTCGGGTAAGGTCGTTTTTCATCAGCACGACATCGGCGGTTTCCAGGGCGACGTCGGTTCCTTCCCCCATGGCAATCCCTACGTTGGCCGTTGCAAGGGCAGGGGCGTCGTTAATTCCGTCGCCGACCATCCCGACGGTCCCGAATTGCTGCTTCAATTTCTTCAGTTCATCTACTTTCGTTTCAGGAAGGCATTCAGCAATGTAGCTTGCGACCTTTGCTTCTTCTGCAATGGCACGGGCTGTTTTCTCATTGTCACCCGTCAGCATGATCGTTTGGACGCCTTCCTTCTCAAGGAGCTTCAAGGCTTCGACGGTTTCCTTTCGTACGACGTCTTTTAAAGCGATCAGGGCAACAATTTTCTTTTCCTTTGCGACAAATACGGTTGTTTTTCCTTCGGAGGCAATTCTTTCATATGCTCCGTCCATAAACCGTTCTGCTAACATTTTATCCACAAAGTCGGCTTTCCCGATTTTCCATTCAGAGCCTTTCATAAGGGCTTTGACTCCCCAGCCGGATACATCTTCAAGGGAGTCGGGTTGGGTGAGCTCCACGTTAAGCTCCCGGGTTGAGTGACCGACGATGGCTTGTGCGAGTGGGTGATTGGATTGGTTTTCAATGGAAGCCACGACACCCATTATTTCTTGTTCATCCTCATTTTCAGCAATCAGAATGTCTGTTACAACGGGTTTCCCTTTCGTTAAGGTCCCTGTTTTATCAAAGGCGATCGCCTTGATATTACTCAGATTCTCAAGATGGGCACCGCCTTTGAAAAGGATTCCGTGGCGGGCACCGTTTGAGATTGCCGAAAGACTGGCCGGCATGATGGCAGCGACCAGGGCGCACGGTGATGCGACTACGAGCAGGACCATGGCTCGGTAAAATGTTTCCGTCCAGCTCCATCCGAGGATGAAGTGAGGGAGGAACATCATCAGGAACACGACGGCGAGCACGATTTTGACATACGTCCCTTCGAAGCGTTCAATAAACTGCTGGGAAGGGGATTTTTCACTTTGTGCCGATTGAACAAGATCGATGATTTTTTGGAAAAGGGTTTCGCTGCTCGGTTTGGTCATTTCTACCGTGATGGCACCGTTAATGTTGACCGTACCGGCGAACACTTCATCCCGCTGACCTTTTGAAACAGGGACGGCTTCACCGGAAATCGCCGCTTCATCGATGGAAGTCGTGCCTTTTACGACGACACCATCCGTTGGTACCCGTTCACCTGGTTTGATCAGGATATGGTCGCCGATTTCAAGGCTTGAGACACTGACTTTCTTTTCCCCGGAATCGGTGACGAGCCATGCTTCTTCCGGCTGTAGCTGCATAAGGGCAGAAATTTCTTTTTGGCTTTTATTCATTGTATACGTTTCAAGTGCTCCGCTGACGGCGAAGATGAAAATCAGGATGGCACCTTCCGTCCAGTATCCAATGATGGCAGAACCGACGGCGGCAAAAATCATGAGCATTTCCACATTCAGTTCCTTGTTTTCGATGGTTTCTTCGATTCCTTCTTTCGCTTTGGCGAAACCTCCGATGGCAAAAGCAAGGAGGTAGAAGATGATGCTCATGCTTGAGTCATCATTTGATGTCAGCCATCCGAGTAGTATAAACACACCGCTGATGAGGGCTGCGATCAATTCTGCATGGGGCTTTATTTTTTCAAGGAAGTGGATTTTATCATTCGGTGTCCCCATGGTTAGTGCTTTGGATTGTGAGCTCATAGTATGTTCCTCCTTTGATTAATTGAAAATGGGAGATTCTCATTGAGAATAATAATCAACGTCATTACCCCTATAAAACGACGAAAGCTGCCACCAGTGAAAGGTGACAGCAAAACAACACGTGCTCTTAGCTGAAAATATATAAACTTAGTAATTTGTAATTATTATAATCTAATCCTACCACAAGTATATGAGGATGGAAAGGATTTTGTGCTAGTTATTCTGGGTTATTTCTCCATGTCGATTTTGAAAAGAAAAGACTAGAAGGCTCACAAAAATCACCAGCATCATGCCGGCGATCAAATAGAAGAAGCTTGATCCCTTTAGCCAATCAATGGTGATTCCGCCGATGAATGGGCCGATCATGCTGCCAAAGCTGAAGAAGATTCCGCACATGATGTTTCCCGCTGGCAGTAATTCCTTGGGAAGGAGATCTGTCATATAGCTGATGCCGAGGGAAAACGTTGAACCCACGGCCATCCCGGCAAGAGTAAAGCAAATGAATAGGCCGAGTGTGGATTGGGATACGATGCCGGCAGCCGAGAAACACAGGAATCCGATCATCATGACGATGAGGAGGACATTTTGTCTACCATATTTGTCGCTCAAGATCCCAAGGGGGACCTGTGAGATGATGCTTCCCACTGCAAATGCAGGAAGGAGGATCGCCACGGCTTCAATGGAAAGACCGTTTCGAAGGGCGAAAACAGGAAAGTTCCCGTTCAGGGAGGCTTCCAGGAATCCATATCCGAGAGGTGGCAACAAGGCGACCCATGCATATTTGAGAACCTTCCCGAAACGCTGGAATGATCCGAGGAACGAGGCACTCCCGATGTTCTGCTGCTCCGGGTGTTCATTCTGTAATTTAAAGACAAACATCCAAACTGTTAAGCTTAATAAGGAAGAAATGATGAACGGCAATGCCTGATGGATCGTGATGAGCTGGGTCATCATCGGTCCGACGGCGAATCCGATTCCAAAGGAAACTCCGTAAATGGATATGTTCCGTCCGCGATGCTCTTTCGGTGAAAACGACGTGATCCACGTCTGGGTAGAGAAATGGAGCATGTGATCACCGATTCCGATCAGAAGGCGGAGGATGAACCAGAACCAGAAGGACTTCCAAACCGGGAACAATAAGAGTGATACTGCGACGACAATCCCGCCGATGATGATCATCGGTTTATAGCCAATTTTCTGCAGGGGTCGTTCCATTAAAGGAGAAGCCAACAGAATTCCGATGTAAAGGGCTGTTGCGTTTAATCCGTTCAGGGAGGAGGACAGGCCGTCCTGCTCAAATATGATGGCGATGAGGGGAAGGAGCATTCCTTGTGAAAAACCGGAAATGGCAACGATCCCGACAAGGACCTTGAAACGGAAGGATAATGTTTGATTCATTTGTCAGAACTCCCAATCGTAGTAAATGTCTTCTTTGATGGTACCCTCAATTGCAATGTTTGGCAATACGGGATGAATAGAGTAAAATCAAAACATCTACTAACATATATAGGAAGGAATGAAGAAGAAATGGAGTATAAAATGCAAGAAGGCGGATTTTACACAGATTTAGGGTTTGGAAAACTGGAGGTATCGGGTAACGAAGAATATGGATTCCGCCCGTTCCAGCTGCTCGTATCATCTGTAGCCGTTTGCAGTGGGGGCGTATTGCGTAAAGTACTGGAAAAGATGCGCATTCAATTCGACGACATCCACATCAAAGCCGACGTCACCCGCAACGAAGACGAAGCCAACCGCGTCGAAGCCATCTCCCTCCACTTCACCATCAGAGGGGAGGACCTTGACGAAGCAAAGATCGAAAAGGCCATGAAGCTTACAAGGAAGAACTGCTCCATGGTGCAATCGGTACAGGACAGCATTAAGATTGAGGAAACGTTTGAATTGGTGGAATAAAAAGTTTGGAGGGACGGACCTCCATCCGCTGATGGTTACGTGAGGATGATCATTGTGTGGAGGTCCGTCCCTAATGAATGAGGGATTCGTGTGAAGTGAGTCAATAGACGAGGGACGGACCTCGGAATAGATAGAAACCTTAGTAGGTCTCTACCGATGCGAAGGTCCGTCCCTCGAAATGACAACGACCCTATCCAATCTAATCTTGGTAGAGGTCCGTCCCTCTTCAGAAGGAACTCCTCTACAGTTCCTGAGGTTCGCTGCCAGGTTTTTCGTAGTAGAGGATGGTTTTGGGGGTGAGTTTGAGGAGCAGGTATTCGGGATCGTCGGGGCTTGCGATCCAGTGTTTGAGTTTTTCGTTCCAGAATTTTGCTTTCAGGTCCGTGGATTCTTCGACCGACGCCTCTGCCTCGATTTCTACATAATGTTCATGATTAGAGTCACGGTCATACCCGAGAAGGATATGCACATGAGGATTCTGTGCGATGTCTTCGGCCTTATGGGCATGTTCGTTAGTTGCCGTGTAGAGAGTAAGATCGTCATGATCGAACATCATAAACCGAGAGTACGGTTTGTTGTCACGGATGGTGGCAAGGGTGCCGATTTTATGATGGGAAAACAGTTCTACTATTTTATCTTTCAAGGATTGTGCCATGAATATTCCTCCTAAATGGGTTCTATCTTTAATGTGTCTAATCAGGACTGTTTTAACCAAATTTCTGAAAAAGGATGGATCGTTAACGTGAATAAAGTATTTACTCTGCTCGTATTCGCAGGTGTCCCGGTTTCGGTGATCGGTTCCTTGCTTCATTGGCCAAGTGTCATCATGTTTGTCGTCTACTGCGTCACCATCATTGCACTGGCAGCTTTCATGGGAAGGGCGACGGAAAGTTTAGCCGTTGTATCCGGTCCCCGCATCGGTGGACTCTTAAATGCCACTTTCGGTAATGCAGTTGAGTTGATCATTTCTATTTTCGCCCTGAAAGCAGGTTTGATCGGGGTCGTATTGGCTTCCCTGACAGGGTCCGTCCTTGGGAATCTCTTGCTTGTTGCGGGTCTTTCCTTCTTTGTCGGAGGCGTCAAGTTCAAGCGTCAGAAATTTAACGTGTTTGACGCCCGTCATAATTCAGGGCTTCTCATGTTCGCCATCATTGTGGCATTCGTCATTCCTGAAGTGTTCTCCATGGATATGAATGAAGGAAGGACGATGAGCCTTTCCATCGGGATCTCGGTCATTTTGATCCTCCTTTACCTATTCGCTCTTTTCTTCAAACTTGTCACTCACCGCGGAGTGTATCAGAGCGAGGGGGGAGAAGGTGCTCACGATAACGACGAAGAACCGGAGTGGAGCAAGGGGAAGGCGTTACTCATCCTCGCTGTATCTACTCTTGCAGTGGCATATGTTTCTGAACGACTTGTCCATACCTTCGAAGAAGTAGGGGAAGCTTTCGGTTGGAGCGAACTCTTCATCGGGGTCATCATCGTCGCTATTGTAGGAAATGCGGCTGAGCATGCTTCAGCGGTCATTATGGCGTATAAAAATAAGATGGATGTCGCAGTGGAAATTGCTGTCGGCTCCACCTTGCAGGTCGCGATGTTTGTAGCACCTGTACTGGTCCTGGTTTCGTTATTTTTCGAAAAAAGCATGTCACTCGTATTTACTTTACCGGAACTCGTGGCCATGGTATCCGCAGTCTTACTGACGGTGATCATTTCCAATGATGGGGAAACCAACTGGTTTGAAGGGTTGACCCTGCTTGCAGCTTACTTCATCATGGGGATCGGTTTTTATTTACTGTAATCTAATAAAGCCTCGGCAGTTTCCCTGCAGGGGCTTTTTCTATTGAAAAGAACAAGGAAATCATTTTGTGAGAACCGCCTACTCATTTCTGAATAAGATACCAAGAGAGTTTCTGTGCAAAGGAATGAGTAGCATGAAAAAAAAGAAAAAACCGACGAACGGTAAAGTCATCGATTGCAAAATGGATTTACCGCCTAGAGGATGTCAAGGGATCTTTCCCTTTAAAGGGTGTAAAAATCCAACCATACAATTAGACGATATCGGTATCATCAGCTGTAAAGGCATCATCAGCGGAAGAGTATTGTGTGATTTTCAGCCCCTTCAAGGTGTGACGGTCACTTTGACATCTTCGCGTATGGATCTTCTGGACTTTGATGATCCGACACCGGTCACCGACAGCACGGGGCGTTTTTCGACGAAGGTGACCGTGGCACCAGGGACGCCGATTACACCGAATGTCATCGTTACGGCAACGGCTGTCGTCATCGGAAAGACTATCAGTGATTCCATTTCTGTAAGAGTGGACTGTATCAAATGTAAAGATCCTGACCTCTCGCTAGATCCCATTCCTTGTCCTGTCGGCTGTAAGGGAACAAAGATCAAGGGAAGGCTATTGTGCGATGGGCTTGCAATCGGAAATGCAGCCATCACCTTCATCATCGAATCCGAATCCAACCGGGTCGTCATCACTCCCAATCCTGCCATTACACAGAGTGATGGAAGATACACGGCGACTCTGGTCCCGTTTCCTGATGTAAATGAAACCATTCGCATTACGGCTGTGACAAAAATTGGAGGGAAAAAGGTGTGCTCGGAAACGAGGGAGGTGGTAGTACGCTGTGTGAAATGTAAGAATCCATCAATCAAGCTAAAGAAGCTGAAAAAAATCGACTGCCAGGCAACCGTATCAGGCAAAGTCACCTGTGATGGTGTTCCTCAGGCCAATATTCCGGTCACATTGACGGGTTCATCCGTTCTGATGTTCCAGACTCCGGAACCAATAACGGATGAAGACGGAAGATTTTCTTCTGTTGTCACTGTGAAAAAAGGAACACCGTTTCAAACGGCGTCCTATACAGCAACAGCAGAAATTGATGGCAAAACCATCAGTGACAGTGATACCGTAATAGCAGGTTGTAAAAAGTGCCGAAAGCCAAAGTTAACGCTTGAAGTTCCGTGTGATACTGTCACCTGTGAAGGAGCGAAACTGTTCGGAAGGCTGACATGCGATGGCAAACCCATTCAGCGTGCCAGAATATTATTTACCGTCATCTCCTCGACACCTGATGGAGTGGAGGTGGATCCTAATCCGGCATTCACCGATGAAGATGGAAGATATGTCACCATGATCAGGCCACGACTCGGATTCCAGGAAACCATTTTAATCAAAGCAAAAGCAACGGTTGAAGGGGAGCAGGTTGTAGCGTCTGGAGAGGTCACCATTGATTGTCGCTGTAAACATCCGAAGATTCATATCCAGAAAATAAAAAAACTTAACTGTAAAGGAATCATTGCAGGTTATCTCTCATGTGAAGGATTTCCACTGGCGAATCAGCAAGTCACTCTTTCAAGCCCAGTGATAACGTTCAAGCCTGCGGTCGTGGTCACAGATGAAACCGGCGAATTCTCAACCATTGCTTTCGTTCCACCGAATACACCATTTAGGGAGGTGCCATTTACAGCAACAGCCACGGTAGATGGAATAGCGGTTTCTGAAATGGTGTTCGTTCGTGCCGGTTGTCTCACTTGTGAAAAACCGAAGCTGACCCTCTGCGTACCGGACTGCATCGAATGCTGTGGTGCGCCTATTACGGGGAAATTCACTTGTGAAGGAAAGCCGGTTGCCGGTGTTGATATCAAGCTGAAGATTACACCAGATGTGGGTACTATAACCCCTAATAGCTTGAAAACAAATGATAATGGAGAGTATGAAGCAAGGCTGATCCCTGATTCACATGTATCGAAAGAAGCCGAGGTTCAGGCAACGGCTGAAATCAAAGGGATGGAAATGGCAGCTGAAACGAAAAAGGTCAGAATTCGTTGCACATGTCAGCACCCGAAGATCAAACTCGATAAAATAGACAGTATTGATTGCTGCGGAAAAGTGAAGGGGGAAGTGTTGTGTGACGGTATACCCCTTGCCGATGTAGAAGTCATCTTAAACAGCCCCATTCTTCAATTTTCGGATAGGATTGTCACAACAGATGGCAACGGTAGGTTTTCCAGTGAAGCTTCAGTCCCTCCAAATACCACTTTTCAAGACATCCCACTTTTCGCGAGTGCTTCAGTGGAAGGCAGGATGATTACAGATAGAGCTTTTGCATGGGCCGGATGCGAAATATGCAGGAAACCGGAATTGACCCTATGTGCTCCTGATATGGTGGACTGCGATGGAGCATGTATAACGGGGAAAGTAATATGCGATGAGTCTCCCCTTGAAAATGTAGAGGTATTCTTTGAAGTGTTGGAAGAACAGTTGAAGCGTATCATCAAGCCAAATCCAACTATGACAAAAGAAGATGGGGGATATTCAACAGACATAAACCCTAAGCACGGAATGAATGAAAGTATCACCGTCAGAGCATTCATCTTATGGGAAGGAAAGAAGATCGTTTCCAAGCCATATTGCATCGATCTTCATTGTTCATGTGACGACTAAAAAAGCAGTGAAATCCGTCAAAGGATTTCACTGCTTTTTTTAGGGAATGTAGGAATGATTGAAAACGTCAGTATGCTTTGTAGGAGAAGCCTAACGTTTTCTCTTCATAAATTAGTATAAAATAAAATTAGAATTTTGTAAATATTCTTTCAAATAAAGTTTTTTGGATAAGGCGAGGCTTCTAGGAAAAACTAACGGCAAACCCTTAAGCTAAGATTGAAAGGAGTCAAATTAATGAAAATAATGCGCACTGTTCTTATGGTCATTCTCGCATTTTTTGTTGCAACAACAGGCATACATGCTGAAAGCAGTCCTAAAAAGTCAAATGAAAAACCAAAAGAAGCGGAGAAAGCTCCCAAGGCAAAGGAAGATACCAGCGTAAAAATCCCTAATTCAGTTTTAAATATCGCCAAGGAAAATACGTACCCGAACTCCACTCAGGATCAGCCGTATCTTCAACCAAGCGAATGGAGTCAGGAACTGATCGAAACCTCCAATGTGAGAATCGAAAATCCGAACCTGATCCGCATGCTGAATGAGTCCACGGTCAATAAAGCACCGACAATTGGACTTCGTGCCACTATTTATCTCGGGGAATGGCCCCTGAACTATGCATCAACGGAAACCTCCCCGAACTGGGAATACCAGAAGGTCAATACCAATTACTTCGATAACCGCGGAGGAAAAAACAATTACCAGATACACTACGTCCAAGAAGCACAGAAAGTCGTGAAGGGTGGATTGACAGCGAAAGTACCCCATGCTGATGATGTGGAAAAAATGATGCTCATCAAAGCCATGGATAAATCCAAGTTGCCCCTTGCCTTTCAAACCATCGTAGGGGCAGGGACGAAGAAGGACCAGGTGTACAATATCTCACCTAAACGACTTGGTTACTTATATGCATACGCACCTGCCATCAACGAAAAAGGAAAAGTGACATATGGGGAAGTGTACCTCGTCATGAAAGGAACCAAACGCTCCATCGTCGTAAAAAACGTTACGTCACAAGGAGTTGGAGCGTGGATTCCGGTTCAGGATCACGTCCATTTCGGCTTCATGGCAAGCGAAACACCAAGATAAATGTTTAAAGAAGAGTGAAATCGGGTAAATCCTTATTTCACTCTTTTATTATTCACTTTAATATGTTATAATAATTAGAATATTCTGAATTGGAGGAGAGGTACAATGGATTATTTACTTATTTTTGGAGGTCTATTAATTGCTTTCATCACATTACGCGTATGGTTCGGTGCAAGAAGAGCTAAGATCTATGCAGAAATCAAAAAACAAAAATACAACGTCATGGATCCGGCACTTGATAAAATCACCACCAACAACGACCGCGAACCCATTGGATAAAAAACACTTCGGATGAAGATCCGTAGTGTTTTTTTTTGAGAAGAAGAAGTTGAGGGACGGACCTTGCTTTTTGGTGGGGAAACGTTGTTATATAAGGGTTTTGGGGTTGGTTTTGAGGGACGGACCTTAAGTGGAGGAATTGAGATATTCCAATGTGGCACGTGTTTGGTTATTAGTGGTACGAGTTTACCTTTAGTGTGGTACCAAAGGAAAAACCCAAATCCACAACAGATTTGGGCTTCGATCTTCATTATGAACGGGAAATCTTCGCTTCACGCTTCGAAAAGTCCACATCCTGATAATACATCGACTTAACAAGCACGTTCGGTCCAAGGCAGCGGGCCATTGGACAATGGCAGTTCAGTTCTTTCGCGAGTGGCTGCTCTTTCCACTTTTCAAAAATGTCCGGAAGTGTATCGTTCGTGATATTTCCGAGAGGAGGGGTGTCACCGAAGTCCGTGACGATGACGTCTCCTGTAAAGATGTTCACGTTCAGACGGGAACGGCCGTCCGGGTCATTTCGGACGCTCACCTTTTTTGCCGAGTAAAGTTCCTTCAGAAGGTCCAAATCTTCTTGTGAAGAACTGCAAGGGTAGAAAGGCAGAGTTCCGAACAGCATCCACACATTCTCATCACGGAACGCAAGAATATCCCGGATGGCGTCCCGAGTTTCTTCTAATGAAAGAGTCTCAAGGCTCGAAGCAAAGTCGGATGGATACATCGGATGAATTTCGTGACGACCACATTTCATCTCATCGACTACCTGCCGGTGGATTTTTTCTAGGTAAGGCAGAGTGTTTTTATTTAACATGGTTTCCGCCGAAACGAGTACTCCATGTTCAGATAGTGCACGGCTGTTTTCAATCATGCGGTCAAACAATTTCCGGCGCTGCTCCCTGGTTGGTTTCCGCTCCATATTGGCAAATCCGACATCGATGAATTCATCGATCGTTCCCCAGTTATGTGAGATGTGCAGGACATCGAGGTACGGTGCTATCATTAAATAGCGATCAAGATCCAGTGTCAGATTCGAGTTAATTTGGGTATGTACGCCTCTGGAATGTGCATACTTGAGTAGAGGTAACACATAATTTTCTACGGATTTCTTGGACATCATCGGCTCCCCACCGGTAATACTAAGGGAACGTAGAGTCTTGATATCATCAAGTTTTCCGAGAATCTGTTCGATGGGCAGTGCGCTCGGGTCCTTCGGTGAAAGGGTGTAACCGACGGCACAGTGCTCACATCTCATGTTACAGAGCGTCGTGGTGGTGAATTCGATATTGGAAAGCGTGATATCACCGTGCTCATCCACATCTAAATAAGCCTCCCAAGGATCATGGTCGATGGACATTTTCTTGGAGAGAGTATCAGTTTTCATTCGTAAAAGCTCCTTTATGATTAGGTCATCTATCCATTATTGAGAAAGGGTCAGCCCTTGTCAATCGGAAAGTTATTGGTTACCATAGTAAACGTATTGAAAGGAGAGAGAACTCTTGGGTAAAGCTATCAATGATAAAGACTCACAAGTAAGTTATTTAAAACAGCGCCTGAACCTGTTCGTCGACGTTCTGGACTCGATCGACCCTGAACAAGCGGACATTGACGATATCGATCGCCTGATCGCCATGATCGATGATATAGAAGTAAAATGCGAGCAATTTAAGAAGAGTGAGTAAGAGTCCTTCGTGGGGCTCTTATTTTTTTGAGGGACGGACCTTGGTGGTGATAAAGTCCTCACAAAGGTCGATACTCCCATCTTCCATCCTATGCACCCCCTAAGACAAGAATGCACAAGCAGGATTTCTCCCCCAATATGTCTAACTTTAATACAACACTATCTATTAAAGGAGCGACACCCCATGATCATCACACCCATCGAAAAACACCAAAGCGAGCAGGCGAAAAATGTGATACTATCCGGATTCCTCGAACGGTTCGGATTCATCGATCATAGCCTGAATCCCGATATTCATGATATTTCACTTGAGTATGACGGCAATGAGCATCATTTTTTTGTAGGAAGAGAGAAGGACGAAATTATTTGTACCGGCGCGATCAGAAGAGAGTCCGAACACACCTATCAAATCGTCCGGATGTCCGTGCTTTCTCCCTACAGGAAATGCGGACTCGGCCGCATCATGCTTCAACATCTAGAAGAAAAAGCATACTCCCTCGGCGCACGCAGGCTCATCCTTGAAACGAACAAGCGGTGGGCGGACGCGATCCGTTTTTATCAAAATAACGGGTTTACTTATATGGAAGAAGACGAGGTTTCATGTTATTTCGAGAAGGAAATTCCATTGTGAAATCCCTTTCAATCTCATTCTTATAGGAGTATAATGATGTATGAAAATTACGACTGTTATTGAGATCTTTAGAGGGGGAGAACGATGAATAAAGAGACTTTTCAGCAAAGTATGTATGACTTAATTGTGGAAACATCCACGAACCTGCCAAAGGATGTACGACGTGCGATCCGATCGGCGAAAGCCCGTGAAAACGCAGGAACCCGTGCAGCGATGAGTCTGGACACCATTTCAAACAACGTAAAGATGGCGGATGACAATGTATCCCCGATCTGTCAGGATACAGGTCTTCCTACATTTAAAATAAAAACACCGGTCGGCGTGAATCAGCTTGAGATCAAAGAAGCGATCTACGCGGCCATGGTACAGGCAACGAAGGATGGAAAGCTTCGTCCAAACTCTGTAGATTCTTTGACGGGTGCTAACTCAGGGGACAATCTTGGCCTTGGGACGCCTGTCATCAAGTTCGAGCAGTGGGAAAAGGATTATATCGACGCTCGCCTGATTTTAAAAGGAGGCGGTTGTGAAAATAAAAACATCCAGTACAGCCTTCCATGTGAGCTTGAAGGACTTGGCCGCGCCGGACGTGACCTCGATGGAATCCGTAAATGCGTGATGCATTCGGTGTATCAGGCTCAGGGTCAAGGCTGCAGCGCAGGATTCATCGGTGTCGGAATCGGTGGGGATCGTTCTTCCGGTTATGATCTTGCCAAAGAACAATTATTCCGTTCCGTGGATGATGTGAATCCGAATGAAGATCTTCGTAAACTGGAAGAGTATGTGATGGACAATGCCAACGAGCTTGGAATCGGCACGATGGGATTCGGCGGGGAAACGACGCTTCTTGGTTGTAAAGTGGGAGTCATGAATCGTATCCCTGCAAGCTTCTTCGTTTCCGTTGCGTATAACTGCTGGGCATTCCGCCGTTTAGGTGTGAAGCTTGATGCGGCAACAGGTGGAGTTGAAGAGTGGTTCTATCAGGAAGGCGAAAAAATCGACCTTACTCAAGGGTCGGAAGCGGAGCTTGAAACGGCGGCGGCATCTTCAGATGAACAGCCGAATGTGGTGGTCCTTGAAGCGCCGATTACGGAAGAAAAAATCCGTGAACTGAAAGTGGGGGACGTCGTTCACATCAACGGCCGCATGTACACAGGGCGTGACGCAATCCACAAACATCTTAGCGAAAACGATGCACCGGTTGATCTGGACGGACAAATCATCTACCATTGCGGACCGGTCATGCTGAAGGACGATGAGGGCAATTGGCACGTGAAAGCGGCTGGCCCGACAACATCGATTCGTGAGGAGCCTTATCAAGGGGATATCATGAAGCGTTTCGGTATCCGTGCCGTCATCGGAAAAGGCGGAATGGGACCGAAAACCCTTGCTGCCTTGAAAGATCATGGCGGAGTGTACTTAAATGCCATCGGTGGAGCGGCTCAGTATTATGCTGATTGTATCAAAGGAGTAGACGGAGTGGATCTGATGCAATTCGGTATTCCTGAAGCAATGTGGCATCTGACTGTGGAAGGTTTCACAGCGGTTGTGACGATGGATTCACATGGTAACAGCCTTCATGAAGAAGTTGATAAATCTTCGTTGGAAAAACTGGCTCAGTTTAAGGAGAAAGTTTTTAACTAAGTTGAAAGTACCACCTCGTACAGGCTGCGGGGTGGTTTTTCTTATGGGTAATTATGTTAATATAAGTGAAGAAATGAAACTTGAAAGAACGTTCATACGTATAACATACAAATAGAAGAGCTGGAGGATTAGTATGATATTTAATAAACTATTCGGCATGTTGATTCTTACCTTGATGATTCTGTTGACCGGGTGTGCCGCGAATCCTGAAAAAGATGCGGATATCACCTCCATTGAAGATGTAAATCTGGATACTTTAAAAGAAAATAGCGGAACCTATGTGGGAGATAACTCTAAAGTTCAGGCAATCCTGCAAGAGCTGCCCGGAGGCGAAACAATCAAGGAAATCGATCTTTCCGGTGAAATGGTGAAGGTGACATACGGCTATGAGAAAGAAAGTAAGCTATCAGAAAGCGATGTGAATGAGTACTGGTTCGACGGCACCAACGTCAACCGGAAAAATTTCTACTACAACGCCATTTATCTGACACTACTCGTTCCCAATGCGAAAGAATATCACTTCACCGTCGATGAATCCATGGTATCGGTTTCCAGGGACAAAATGGTCGCCGGCCTATCCAAACAATTCAACGACTTCCCAAAAGGGGAAAACATCTGGGACAAAAAAGCCGTCGCCACCTTCATTGACGAACATGAAGGCAAACTGACCGAAATGGCGACGAAATATCAGACGTTTTTTGAATAGAGGGACGGACCTTTGGTTTGGGGAAGTGGCTGCAACGATTGTTAGAAGTGCTGCAACAAAAATGCATAATATTCCTCTGTCCCGATTACAAGCATAATCAGCGCATGAACCCATTTATGGATACTATTAGTACACATGAATCCTTCCACTTCTCAAAAACTAAGGGAAACGGAAGTGAAAGAAGGGTTCAACCATGCGAAAATCACTAAAAGTGTTGATAATAGCGGCAATCTTAGTATTGCTCATACCGGCCGAGGCTTATGCAGTATCCAATAATCCAATCGGCTGGGGATTCAAAAAGAGTCAAAATGAAGAGCAGCCGGAAGCGGGAGCTGCCTATGATCAGCTTCTTGAGAAGTACGATGCCTTCTATAAAGGTTCACCAGATAAAAAAGTACTCTACGTTACATTTGATAACGGGTATGAAAATGGCTACACAGAAAAGATCCTCAATGTATTAAAGCAGGAAAAAGTACCAGCCACGTTCTTCGTGACCGGTCATTATCTACTAAGCGCCGAGGATCTCGTCAAGCGGATGGTGAAAGAGGGACATATCGTCGGAAACCACTCCTGGCATCACCCGGACTTCACGGCAAGCTCAGATCAAAAGATCAGGGAAGAGCTTGAAAAAGTGAAAGTGAAAACGAAAGAATTGACCGGGCAGAAGGAAATGAAGTATCTGCGTCCGCCAAGGGGCGTCTTCTCTGAACGCACGCTTCAAATTGCGAAGGAGGAAGGCTACACCCACGTATTTTGGTCACTGGCCTTCATCGACTGGAAGACCGACCAGCAAAGAGGATGGAAATACTCTTATGACAACATTATGGCCCAGGCCCATCCAGGTGCCATCATCCTCCTGCACTCCGTCTCCAAAGACAATGCAGACGCACTCGAAAAAGCGATACAGGACCTCAAAAAACGGGGCTACACATTCAAAAGCCTCGATGAGCATCCAATGATGAAATAAGAGGGACGGACCTGCATTCCTAGGACTTGGTCCTAGGAATTGAGGTCCGTCCCTAAAATATATTCTTTTCGATTGAGGGATGGATCATTTAAAGGTCCGTCCCTCTTCTGTTCAAGCTGCTATGTGCTATAATACACATACAAGTTTTGTGCGGGAGGTTGAGGAGTATGGCAGTTAGGAATGTTACGATTGAGGGTCCGTATGATTTTGACCGGGTTTTGGAGCGGTTGGCACTGGATCCGTTGAATGCTGTGGATCAGGATGCCCGCAGTGTGAAGGTTCCTTATTATTGTCCAAGCGGGAATGGTGAAGTCATCCACGTGCAGGCGACAGGTTCGACAGATGAGCCTGAATTCAGCATCACCTTTGAAAACGAAGAGAATCTGGATGAGAAGCAAAACCGCATTTCTGATATTTTCCAATGGCAGACTGGACTTCATGAGATGCATGAGCATTTCATGCAAACAGACTTGAAGCCAATTTTTGAAGAGCATATCGGCACGCCGATCATCCTTGAGTTCGATCCCTTCGCCACCATCATCAAAAGCATCATCCATCAGCAGCTGAACCTGAAATTCGCCTTCACCCTGACCCATCGTTTTGTCACGACATATGGCTGGGAAAAGAACGGAGTATGGTTCTACCCATCTCCGGAAAAAGTATCAGCACTCACAGTGGAGGAATTGCGGGAACTGCAGTTCAGTCAGCGGAAAGCGGAGTATGTGATCGGAGTCGGACAAAAGGTGTCGAGTGGAGAACTCGATTTAGCCAAGCTCTCCACGCAAACGGACGAAGAGGTCATCAAAGAGCTCACGAAAATTCGAGGAATCGGACCATGGACGGCCCAAAGCTTCCTGCTATTTGGACTCGGCAGGCCAAACCTTTTCCCGAAAGCGGATATCGGCATCCAAAACGCCATCAAGAAACTGTTTCAAATGGAACAGAAACCGACCATGGATGAGCTGGACGAATTCAGCACGTCCTGGCATCCTTATTTAAGCTATGCATCACTGTATTTATGGAGAAGTATCGAATAGAACGGACGTGAACCAATGAAAAAGCAATACGCAAAAAAGCCACAACACAATGAAGTCAAAATTGAGCTCAAACAGCAGTTTCCTCTGACCATAAAGAAAATCGGCATCAACGGGGAAGGAGTCGGTTTCTTCAAGCGGAAGATTGTCTTCGTACCGGGAGCCCTCACAGGGGAAGAAGTGGTCGTCGAAGTGACCAAGGTTCACCCGAAATTCACCGAAGCCCGCATCAAAAAGATCCGGAAGAAGTCACCAGAGCGCGTGAAAGCCCCATGTCCTGTGTACGAACAGTGTGGAGGCTGCCAGCTCCAGCACCTATCCTATGAAGGACAGCTTGACGCAAAGCGCGACATCCTTCTTCAATCCCTTGAGCGCCACACGAAGCTCAAGCTTGAAGACATGGACATCCGCCAAACGATCGGCATGGACAACCCGTGGCATTACCGGAACAAAAGCCAATTCCAGGTGGGTACTCAAAATGGTAAAGCCATCGCAGGCTTGTACAGCATGAATTCCAATAAGCTCATCGACATCGACGAATGTATCGTTCAACACCCGCTCACAAACAAAGTGACAACAGAGATCAAGCGGATCATCAACGATTTCAATATCCCGGTCTACGATGATAAAAAGAAAAAGCCGCTCCTTAAAACGATCGTCACACGTGTCGGGTTTGAAACAGGGGAAGTACAGGTTGTACTCGTCACATCTGAGAAAAAAATCCCCCGCAAGGAATTGCTGATCAATGAAATTCAGAAACGACTTCCGGAAGTCGTTTCCATTGCTCAAAACATTAATCCGAAAAAAACGGCTCTCGTATTCGGGGACGAAACGATCCACCTTTCGGGCAAGGAAAGCATTGAGGAGCGTCTGGAAGAATTCACGTACGAGCTATCAGCCCGCGCTTTCTTCCAGCTGAATCCGATCCAGACGAGCAAGCTGTATAACGAAGCGAAAAAAGCAGCGCCCCTCACTGGTGAAGAAAAAGTCGTTGATGCCTACTGCGGTGTCGGTACCATCGGTCTGTGGCTTGCTGACGGAGCGAAAGAAATCCGCGGCATGGACGTCATCAAAGAAGGGATCGATGACGCGAAGAAGAATGCAGAGAAATTCGGAGTCGAGCATGCTGAATACTTCGTAGGCGGTGCTGAAACCCTCATGCCGAAATGGAAAAATGAAGGCTGGCGTCCCGATGTCGTCGTGGTGGATCCTCCGAGGACAGGCTGCGACAACAAGCTTCTCGATACGTTGAAAGAAGTGAAGCCGAAGACGTTCGTGTATGTATCGTGTAATCCATCGACACTCGCGAAGGATATCGATTATTTGAAGAAGCAGTATCGTGTCGAGTACTTGCAGCCGGTAGATATGTTTCCGCAAACCGCACATGTTGAGGTTGTGGCGAAGCTGGTGCTGAAATAAGAAGCAGTAAAAAATTTTTTTCAACTACTTGCTTAAAGCTCAATGTTAAAGCAAACAAGGGCATCCCTCATTCTTCTGGGGATGCCCTTTTTGAATCCCGCGGGCACATCCTCCAAGCAGATGTCTGTTCAAATACCATATCATCTATTAAGATGTCCCTTGAACAACCACAAGGAGGCAAAGATCATGAACAGCAAATACAAAGAGTTATTAACTCCCTATACATTCGAAAACGGCGTTGAATTAAAAAACCGCATCATCATGGCACCGATGACGAATTTCTCATCGGATGAGAAAGGCAATGTTACGGATGCAGAGGTTGCCTACTATGAAAGACGTTCAAAAGATGTCAGCATGGTCATCACGGCCTGCACATATGTTACGCCAGATGGAAAGGGATTCCCTGGTGAATTCGGCGGAGATACGGACGAAATGATCCCAAGCCTTGAACGTTTGGCCAAGGGAATCAAAGACCAGGGTGCAAAAGCAGTCCTCCAGATTTTCCACGGGGGTGTACAATGCCCGCCTGATCTTGTTCCTGACGGAGACGTTGTGAGCGCCAGTGACGTAATGGGTGAAAACGGCGAGAAGAAAGCCCGTGCCTTAACAGAAGCAGAGATCGAGAAAATCATCGAAGCGTTCGGTGAGACGACCCGCCGCGCGATTGAAGCAGGCTATGACGGAGTCGAAATCCATGGGGCGAATGGGTATCTGATTCATCAGTTCTTCTCCCCGATGACCAATCAGAGAGAAGACCGCTTTGGTGGCAGTCTTGAGAACCGTATGACGTTCCCACTTGCCATCGTGGATAAGGTGAAGAGCGTAGTCGCGGAGCATGCCGATCCATCTTTCCTCGTTGGATACCGTTTCTCACCGGAGGAGCCTGAAGAGAATGGATTCACGATGGGAGATACCCTTACTCTCGTGGATGCCCTGGCAGACAAGGACCTTGATTATCTTCACGTATCTCTGTTCGAATTCTTTTCGAAGCCAAGAAAAGGCGTGGAGGATTTAGAGAAAGCGAGAATCGACTATCTACTCGAAACCATCGGTGACCGTACACCTCTGATCGGGGTAGGGTCCATCTATTCTGCCGGTGATGCCGTGAAAGCATTTGGTTCAGGTGTACCACTGCTCGCTCTCGGCCGCGAACTCATCATCGATCCTGATTGGCTGAAGAAGATCAAAGAAGGAAGAGAAGATGAGATCGTGACGAAGCTTGATAAAGGAAAGCAGGAAGAATTGGTCGTTCCAGATCCGTTATGGAATGCGATTATGAATGCACCAGGCTGGTTCCCTGGAGTATAAGATTTCGATTAAGAATATCCTTAGAAAGAAAATGGCGTGCCATCTGACACGTCATTTTCTTTTTTTTATTGAATTAATTGGTGGTAACTTAACAAAATCCGCACAAAACAGATTACAAAATGTCATTTATAATTGACATTTTGTAATCTATTTAATAGTATATATATGGAAGGAGATGAATTTCCTTGAAAAACAAACGGATGAAGATAGCCCGCGTTGAATCTGATGTATCTCAAGAACAATTGGCAAGGATTGTCGGAGTCACCAGGCAAACCATTAATTTAATCGAAGCAGGTAAATACAACCCTAGTCTCAAGCTATGTATTGACATTAGCAAAGCACTGAATAAGACGTTAAATGATTTATTCTGGGAGGAATGAAGAATGATTGCTGAAAAAATTGTAAAAGAAATAAAATTGACCATTCTCGTATCGCTGCTTGTCAGCATGGCCCTTCTAGTTACGTGGTTCATTTTTGAAATATCCCATATTCCATTCGCCACCAAATCCCTCTTAGCCCTATCCCTTATTTCTTCTAGCACAGCACTGGCTTCTTTCCTAAAACTATTGAAAATAAAAAAGGATCCTAATGTGATGGTGTCCGAGACGGATGAACGATTGGTAGCAGAGAAAAATGAAGCCGATTCGAAAGCCCTGAAATTACTTCAAGGTGTTTTGTTTTTATCGTATTTGGGATACACATTTATCATTCCAGAGGATATCTTCAAATCGACCGGGTGGTGGATATCGTTGGGGACACTGCTTTTATCCCTGTTCGCTCCATTGATGTTTCGACGTATCACGAAAGAAATGTAAGTGAATCAGATGTTATTCCTTATAGTCATGTGGAAGTAATGACATGAAGAGAGGTGGAGGTAAAAATGGCCAATGGAATGTTTTTACTCATTATTGTATTAACAACAGTCATTATTATAAGAAGAAAAAAGAAATAGATCTTCAAAAAAATGGCATGGTCATATGACCACGCCATTTTCTCTTTCATTGCTTTTTTATTCCACATTTTGCTCAGAACCCTTATTACCGGGAGCAAACCAGCCCAACAAGGCAATCCCCACCAGTACTCCGTAGAAAATCAGGGTCCATACGGTACTATGCGGAAAATCATGATCTAGCACCCCGATATCCTCATGTGCAAGGGTAATGACGGCAAGCTTCACTCCGACCCAGGCAACAATGGCATAAGCTGTTGTTTCCAGTGCCGGCCGTTTTTCCAATAGTTGAACAAACCAGGTTGCCGCGTATTTGATCAGGATCAATCCTGCAATACCGCCAAGGACCACCACGATGAATTGTCCGCCATCCATGCCTCCGAAGTCCCCCAGTGGAGAGTCAGGGAGGCCGAGGGCAAGGGCGACTGCTGCGAGGATCGAATCGATGGCAAACGCAAGGTCTGCCAGGGCAATCTTCCCAACCGTCGGCCAGAACCCTTTGCCGGCCGCGTCTTCTTCCGTTTCTTCCTGATTCTTTTCATTATCCTTCCCAAACTTCGCTTTGATGACATGTTTTAGACCCAGATAAAGCAGGTAAGCTGCTCCGATCGCCTGGATCTGCCAGACATTTGCGATGAACGAAATGGCAAATAGGGCCACAAATCGGAAGGCGAATGCCAAGAAAATCCCGTATTTTATCGCTCGTTTCTTTTCATCATCTGGTAAATGCTTCGCAATAACTGCGAGAACGAGGGCGTTATCTGCTGACAATAAGCCCTCGAGGCCGATCAAGATTAATAAAGTCCATCCATATTCTAACCAAATTGATTCCAAGTATATCGCTCCCATCAAAAATGCAAGCTAAAAAGTAGTCCTTAGCTTATCTTACCACTTATTTTCCATCTCATACGAATCAAAAAGGGCTTTCCACTTATATGACTTTCATGGTATAGTGAATTTACTAAATATGACAGGAGTGATGGGTGGACGATGAAGCACTAATCTTATTTTCGAGACGTTTGAAATTCCATATTTCAAATCAACCTAAATAGGATTAGTCTGCCCATTTTTATATGCGTTTTTTGCTATTGAACGATGAATAGCTTTCTTTGTGTACGTGACCGGTACGGCTAATCCTTCCAGAACCATTGGGAGGATTTTTTTGTTCTCCCTTTTTTGAAGAGAGGGGAAGATACTATGAGAGAAATGTTGAAATTATTGAATATACGGTATGAATTAATGGATCAAAATATATTTGAAAAGGTGAATGGCAGCGTGCAGGAGGGAGACGTCATCGGGGTCATCGGGAATAACGGTGCCGGAAAGTCGACCTTGCTGCAATTAATCGCTGGTGAACGGACACCAACGGAGGGACAGATCCAATGGCTTCACCCCGATGTGACGATCACCATGGTGGAGCAGGAAACCGAAACCCATTCCACTGAAGGAATGACCCCAACACATTCCGCCTTACTGGATAAATGGCACGTTCCAAACCATGAATTTCAGCAGCTGAGCGGTGGAGAAAAGCTGAAGGCGAGGCTCGCAAAAGGGTTCTCGCAAAAGTCTGATCTGCTATTACTGGATGAACCGACCAATCATCTGGATCAGCCCAGCCTGGCGTTTTTGACGAAGCAAATAAAAGAGTGTAAAGGAACCATCATTCTTGTGTCACATGACCGTTATTTCTTGGATGAAGCCGTGACAAAGATCTGGTCCATCGAAGGAAAGACGCTCATGGAGCATAAAGGAAATTATTCGAGCTACATGGAGGTACGGAAGCAGAAAAGGTTGACTCAACAGCGTGAGTATGAGAAACAGCAGAAAATGGTGGAGCGGATCGAGAATCAGATGAAGGAGCTCACTTCCTGGTCCGAAAAAGCCCATGCACAGTCGACGAAACAGGAAGGCTATAAAGAATACTACCGCGTCAAAGCAAAACGTACGGACAGCCAGGTCAAATCCAAGCAAAAGCGTCTGGAAAGAGAACTGGAAAAAACAAAAATAGAAGAAGTCGAAAAAGAGCATAGCGTCCGTTTCTCCATCCAATCGACTCACAGAACGGGGAAGCGATTAATAGAAGTAAAGGGACTGAAGAAATCATTTGAGGGACGGACCTTATTCGAAAACGCCAATTTTACGATCCAGCACGGAGAAAAGGTTGCGATCACAGGACCGAACGGGAGCGGGAAAACGACACTGCTGAAGATCTTCATGGGAATGGAATCGACAGACGGTGGCATATGGATGTCGCCGTCCGCAAATATCGGCTACCTGACACAGGAAGTATTCGACCTCCCTCTTGACGAGACGCCGGGAGAGCTCTTCCATAAAGAAACCTTTACTGAACGAGGTAAAGTCCAGACGCTGATGAAGCATCTTGGATTTCAGACATCTCATTGGCATTCCCCGATTCGAAACATGAGCATGGGTGAACGGGTGAAGATCAAGTTAATGAAATACATTCTCGAGGAAAAAGACGTCTTGATCCTCGATGAACCGACGAACCACCTGGATCTCGCTTCCCGGGAGCAGCTGGAGGAAACCCTGTCTGAGTACAATGGTACCCTGATCGTCGTCTCCCATGACCGATATTTTCTTGAGAAAACGACGGGAATCAAGCTTGTGATAAAGAACGGGGCCATCATGAAACAGCTGGATGAACCGCCAGTTGAACGGGATGACAAGGAAGAACGGCGCATGAAGCTCGAGACGGAAAGGCAGGAAGTGTTGGGGCATCTGAGTTTTATGCTGCCAGGAGATGCGGGGTATGCAGAACTCGACAAGAAGTTTATCGAATTAACAAAACAAATCAATGAACTGAAGTGATAAAAGGGACGATCCGATTCGAAATCGGATCGTCCCTCTTTTTATGATATACACCAAAAAAGTCCAGACAATACCAAAAGAGTGCTAGTGAAAGCGATTACAAACATTCTGAATTCTCAATATAATTAACCTTGAGCTTGAAAACAAAGGGGGAGTAAGAAGTGAAGAAGACGTTAATGTTCATGGTTCTCATTCTATTTATGGGTATGCTTGCAGCATGTAGCAGTAGTACAGGTGGTAAGAAAGGCGTCAGTGTCGGGATCGTATTACCGACAAAGGACGAGCCGAGATGGGTTCAGGATGAAAAGCGCTTTAAAGATGCGTTGAAGGATTCCGAGTATACGACGGAAATCCTGTTCAGCCAAGGTTCTTCTGCCAAGGAAAAGGAAAATGTAGAAACATTGATCAATAAAGGGATCGATGTGCTGATCATTACACCACAGGATGGGGATGCGGCAGCAGCTGCTGTGGAGTCAGCGAAAAAAGAAGGAATTACGGTCATTTCATATGATCGTCTGATTACGAATACAGATGCGGTTGATTATTACGTAACATTCGACAGCGTCGCCGTTGGGGAAGCACAGGGACAATATCTGATCGATCACGCCGAGGGCAAAGATGTGCCACTTTATCTGTATGCCGGTGCAGCTTCTGATAACAATGCGTTCTTGTTCTTTGAAGGAGCCTGGAAAGTGCTTCAACCGAAAATTGCCGATGGTACATTCAAAATCGCCAATTCAAGCGAAGCGGAATCACTTAAAGACACAGCGGAGTTAAGCCGTGATGAAATGAGTAAAATCCTTGGTCAGGTGACAACGAACTGGGATCCAAACGAAGCGAAGAACAAAGCACAAACACATCTGACGGCTGCAGGGGCGGATATGAAGGGTGATGTGGCCGTTCTTGCACCGAATGATGGTACAGCCCGTTCCATCGCCGATGTATTCTCTTCAGACAAGGCTGTAACAAGCTTCGTCGTGACAGGTCAGGATGCGGAGAAAGCGTCTGTTCAATATGTGATCGATGGCAAGCAGTCCATGACGGTCTTCAAGGATGTGCGTACGCTCGTAACCGATGCAATGGGAATTGCCGTTGACGTCCTGGATGGAAAGACGCCTGAAACAACAGGTTCTTATGACAACGGTAAGAAAGATGTAGAAGCAAAGCAAACGGAAGTCATCGTAGTAGATCAAGAAAATGTGAAAGAAGAACTGATCGACTCAGGATATTATGAAGCGAAAGAATTCACAGGGTTGAAAGAATAACAGTAAACGGAATGGTGGCCGGGATGTCCGCCGCCATTCCGTATTGTCATTGCTTTTGTTAAAGGGGGTTAACTGTAATGAATAAGTATTTGTTGGAAATGAATGATATCTCCAAGGAATTTACGGGTGTGAAAGCACTGAGTGATGTGAATTTCAAAGTGGAAGAAGGAGAGATTCATTGTTTGATAGGTGAAAACGGGGCTGGGAAGTCCACGTTAATGAAGGTGCTGAGCGGGGTGTATCCCTATGGGACGTACACGGGGGACATCGTGTTCGATGGAGCCGTTCAGCAATTTAACAAAATCAGTGACAGTGTCAATACAGGGATTGCCATCATCTATCAGGAGCTGGCTCTCTTTCCGGATCTGACCGTCTATGAAAACATTTTCGCAGGCAATGAAGTGAAGCTTGGCGGCTTCATCGATTGGAACCGAACCATCGTGGAAGCACAAAAGCTCCTGAAGAAAGTGAAGCTGAATGTAAATCCGGATACCCTTGTGAGGGACCTCAGCGTAGGAAAACGACAGCTCGTCGAGATTGCAAAAGCGCTGAGTAAAGACGTGAAACTATTGATTTTGGATGAACCGACAGCGGCACTGAATGAAGATGATAGTGAGAACCTGCTTGAGCTATTGAAGGACCTGAAAAAACAAGGCATCACATGTATCATGATTTCACACAAGCTGAAGGAAGTCATCCACATCGCCGACAAGGCGACCGTACTCCGGGATGGAAAGACGATTTGCACCCTGGATGCATCAAAAGGGGAAGTGTCAGAAGGAATCATTATCAAAAACATGGTGGGCCGGGCCATTGAAGATATCTATCCGAAGCGACTAAATAAATCCCACGGCGAAAGCATATTAGAGCTTCAAAACTGGTCTGCTTATGATCCTCAGCTTGGCAGAGAGGTGGTCAAAGACGTAAATCTTCACGTGAAGAGAGGAGAAATTGTCGGAATTGCCGGGCTTATGGGTTCAGGCAGAACAGAGCTTGCATTGAGTATTTTCGGCAATGCGAAATCCTATAAGCTTGAAGGCAATCTTGTTTGGGATAACAGCCTTACCGCGCTGAAGCATACGAAGGATGCCATCAAAGCGGGAATCGCGTATGTCACAGAGGACAGGAAAGATGACGGGCTATTCCTACTGCAAGATATTAAAAGCAATATTTCCGCTGCCAACTTAGGGGGGATCTCTACGAAAGGGATCATCAATGACAATGAAGAGATCAAAGTGGCTGAACGCTATCATTCGTCCCTTCATATCAAGGCATCTTCCCTTGAACAGCTCGTCGGGAATCTGAGCGGGGGAAATCAGCAGAAGGTATCCATCGGAAAATGGCTCTTTGTCGGACCAAAGCTTCTCATCCTTGACGAGCCGACACGTGGAATCGATGTCGGGGCGAAGTTTGAAATCTATACAGTGATGAACGAGCTGATCGAACAAGGACTGAGCATCATCATGATCTCCTCCGAGCTCGGGGAGGTACTTGGGATGAGTGACCGTGTGTACGTCATGGCCCAGGGTGAAATCAAAGGGGAACTACAGGTGGAAGACGCCAATCAGGAAAAAATCATGGAGCTTGCAACGCAATAAGGGGGTAAAGACATATGAATATCTTTCAAGAAGCAAGAATGCTGATTCGCGACAACATCCGCGACTACGGCATGTATATTGCACTATTTGCTATCATACTGACATTTACATTCATGACGGACGGCTTATTCATTACGTCCAGGAACATTAGTAATCTATTGGACTCAGCAGGCTATATCGCCGTGCTTGCTGTCGGGATGACCCTGGTCATCGTCATCCGGCATATTGATCTGTCCGTTGGATATGCGGCGGGATTCCTCGGTGCCATTGCAGCGATTCTGCTTACTCAGGCAGGCCTTTCAACATGGCTTACGATACCGATCATCCTCGTCATAGGAGCCATTGTCGGCTTGTTCAACGGTTTGCTTGTGGCCCAGATCGGGATCCCATCTTTCGTGGCGACCTTAGCCGGGATGCTGATTTTCCGCGGAGCGCTTTTGCAGGTGACGGAGAAGACGGGGACCATCATCATCCAGGATGATCATTTCAATGCTATCGGAAACGGGTTCATCCCTTCCCTTATGGAAGTGAACGGACTTCATCTTCTATCCCTGCTCGTGGGGCTAGTCGGGATCGCCCTTTATATTTACAGTGAATTTTCAACGAGACGAAACAAGATCAAATATGATTTCGAAGTCATCTCTGCACCGATTTTTGCCGTGAAGCTCGTCTTCGTTTCGGCCATCATCGGATATGTGACTTGGATCCTTGCAGGATACCACGGCTTTTCATGGACGGTCATCATCATCCTGATCGTCGTCATCGTGTATCACTTCCTGACATCCAGGACGGTTCTCGGCCGCCATATCTATGCGGTGGGAAGCAACCCGGAAGCGGCTCATCTGAGCGGGATCAATGTTAAGAAAATCACGTATATCGTCTTCGGTTCGATGGGAATGCTTGCTGCGCTTTCCGGGATTCTGTTCACTTCACGTCTTCAATCGGCCACGACCACTGCCGGGACGTTATTCGAGCTGGATGCCATCGCAGCCGCCTACGTAGGGGGAGTGTCATCTGCCGGGGGTGTCGGGAAAGTAACGGGTGCCATCATCGGGGCCATCGTCATGGCTTCATTGACAAGTGGAATGAACCTTCTCGGTGTCGGGATTTCCTATCAATATATGATTCGCGGCGGAGTGCTTGCCGGTGCCGTCATCTTTGATGTGATGACCCGTAAGAAACGATAATGAAACGGCTGGATTCCTATGGGGTCCGGCCTCGTTATTTTTTTAAAAAAGTACGGATGTACAGGTGAATATCCAAAAAGTACTCGAACCTTCCCAAAGATTCCTGTGCTATGATAAAAGTAATAGTTCTAACTGTTGAGGGGGGATGTGTCAGGTGCGGAAAATTCGGTTTCTCGGACTGTTAGTAGTCGTACTTTTGTTATGTCATTTAACGTTTTTATCAGCGAAAAAAGTGTTCGAAGCCGAGGCGCATCTCCCGCAGGGAATCGGGATGTCAGGTGAGGACCGGCACAGGCTTGTGCTCATCACTCAGGACACTCAGACCCCGTTTTGGGACAAGGTAGCGAAAGGTGCAAAACGCCAGGCGGAAGAAGAAGGTGTGAACCTTGAAGTATGGGGAAGCTTCGGGAAGAATCAGGAAGAGTTCTTGAAAAACATCGAAATCGCCATTCAATCGAAGGTCGATGGCATCCTGATCCAGGGGACGGATACACCAGAATTCAAGGAGCTCACGAAGGTGAAGGCTTCCTTCAATGGAATTCCGGTGATTACCGTCGCCAATGATGTGCCGATGGAGGATAGTCTCAGGCGGACATATGTTGGATCTGATCAGTATGAAGCTGGAAAGCTTGTTGCAGAAGAGCTTGTCCGCAAGATGGGGGATTCAGGAAGGATTGTCCTCATGGTGGACCGTGATCAGGAATATTATCAGAAAGAACGGGTAGAGGGCATCGGGGATGTGATGAAGGGATACCCGGGCATTAAGGTTGTGGAAGGGGAAACGGGAAGGGCCAGGGATCAAATCATAACAGCCACACGGGATGTCATGAATCGCTATCCTGATATCGATGCGTTCATCTCTGTCAATGCAAGTAATCTCGGGGCCATGATCGATGAAATAAGTAAGCGCTCTCAAGAGGAGTCTTATTTCATCTATTCTTTTGATGATGGACCGGAATCAATGACGTTGTTATCACAGGGGCTGATCGATGGGGTAGTCGAGCAGGAACCGGAGAAAATGGGCCAATGGAGCGTACGCCTCATGGAAGAATGGCTGAACGGAGAAACCGTCCCCCTTGATGAGGACGGGTATCTGACGGGAATCAAGATCTTGAAAGTGGAGAAGGACCAATGACAAACATCCAGAAAAAGATCCTGACACTCACGACGGTGGTCATGGTCATCATGTCCGCCATCTGGCTTGCGCTTACATATTATAACTATCGCACGCATGAGCAATACAATGAGATCCTCAAGCGCTATCTGGATATGAATGAAGTATCAAGGGCAAGTCAGCAGGTCGTCACTGACTTGAACAACTATATGGTCGACGCCAATGCCGAAACCCTGCAGCAATTGGAAGAAAGCAAGGAGGGGGTCCAAAGAGCCAAGACCGGGGTCTATTCCCTCAGAAACCGGGATAACGACTTTACACTGACCAACTACCTTAACTTGATTGACAGCCTGGTCGAAACAACAGACCGATTCATCCTGTTCCAGAAAGAAAGGGATGCGGAAGCTTCTGCACAGGAGTTTGCAGAGGCAAACCGGATATCAGGCTATATCTCTGAGATGACCCTCACCCTGATCGATAAAGAATTGACGACGTATAACGTGATGTACAGGGGCATCATGGAACAGTCCGCAGAAGTCATCAAGCTTGGAATCTGGGGGCTCCTGCTCATAACGTGCCTTCTCCTGATTGCATCATACTGGTTCTCACTCGGGATCACACGACCGGTCTTCCAGCTGACCAGAGCCGCCAATGAATTGTCCAAGGGTAATTTCAGCCGGCAGGTGAAGGTGGAGGGAAGCGGTGAGATCGCCTTTTTGGCCAAGACGTTCGACCGGATGCGGATCAATATCAATAATCTTATTTCAGAAATCAAACAGAAAGCGACATTGGAACGGGAACTCCAGGAAAGCAAGCTCCTCCTGCAGGAAAGCCAATTCAGAAGCCTTCAGAGTCAAATTAACCCGCATTTCTTATTTAATACGTTAAATACTCTTTCAAAGAAAGCTTATCTGGAAGGGTCCGAGGAAACGAGCGACTTACTCGTCAGCGTGGCGGGGATCCTCCGCTATAATCTGAAGCGGCAAAACCGGTCGGTTACCTTAAGGGACGAAATACAGGTCCTTGAGCAATATATGCACATTCAAAAAGCCCGTTTCACAGACCGCCTGCAGCTGTATATGGAGGTCGATGAAAGCTGTCTGGACGCGAGAATCCCTTCATTGACCCTGCAGCCGATCGTGGAAAATGCCGTGATCCATGCGGTGGAACCGAAAGAGGATGGGGGTACGATCTGGTTCCGTGTTCGTGAAGAGAATGATTTTATCCTGATTGAGATCGAGGATGATGGCGTGGGGATGTCACAGAAAAAGATCCAACAGGTGCTCCATGAAGAAGTGCTTCCCGAAGGTCACTCAACAGGGATTGGATTTAGTAACGTTGTGAAACGCCTTCAATTATATTATGGATTTGAGGATGTCCTCAGGATCGAAAGTATCGAGGGTGAGGGGACCACTATTATGCTGAGAATTACAAGGGAAGGAGCAGGTACCTATGATCAAGCTACTTATAGTCGATGATGAACAGTTGGAAAGGGAAGGAATGCAGGCGATCTTAGAGAGGCATTTCCCTCACATAGGCATCCGGCAGGCCAAGAATGGAAATATGGCAGTAGAGTTGGCGAAAGAGTATTCCCCTGATCTGATCTTGATGGATATCAAAATGCCGGGGATGAATGGACTCGAAGCCATGGAAGCCATCAAAGCAGAACGGCCGGAAATCAAATTCATCATGGTGACGGCCTATGATACATTCACGTACATGAAGGCTGCCATCAAACTCGGTGCCAAGGACTATGTGTTAAAGCCGAGCAAAGCGTCTGAGATTGTCCACACCATCGGGAAAGTGCTTGAGGAGATTGAACAAGAACGTGAGCAGATTGTGGAAAGCCGGCAGGAGAAGGAAAAATGGCAAAAGGCACAGATGCTGGTCGAAATCGATGTGGTTACCCAGTTATTATTTGATCATGTACATGATGTTCATGTCGATATGCTCATGGAAATGCTTGATGTGCCTTCATCGCAGGAAATGTTCGTGATGGTCCTCATCCTTCCTGAGGGAGTGGAAAACCAGTATTCCGCCATCAGGAAGAGGGTCCTGAAGTGTGGATGGACCGGGGCTTTGTACGGAAGGCAGCTTCCCATGATCGTATTCAGGAAGCCCGGGTTCACCTATAGATCCCAGGCAACCACCCTGGCGAGGGAACTGCTCTCCCTTGCAAAGGGAAGCGAATGGTTCATCGGAATCGGGAAAGCGTACGATTCCCTGGACCAGGTCCGTCACTCTTATCAGGAGGCCATGCTCTCATCCGTCGATACAGGGCTGCGCCAGAAATACCGGTTTTTTGAAGACATCCCATTGGAACCGGAGAAGCGGAAGCAGGCCATGATGGATCAGAAGCATTTAATGGAGAATATCAGGCTTGGAAAGTGGGATCAGGTGCTTACGCAGTTCCATACTGCTTTTGCTCTGTTGGAGAAAGAACGGACACCACTCGTGTACACCCAGCAGCGGACCCTTGAGGTATTGTGGATGATCTCGAGGACCTTGAGTGAATGCGGCGTCGAAACGGACACGCCCCTTTTCCCGATTCAGCCCATGGATTACCGCCAGCTGAGGGAAGAAACTGAGCGACTCATAGACGGGATGAAGGACTCCTATGTAAAACGGTTTAACCAAATGGAGAGCGATACGTTCCAGCAGATCAAACAATTCATTCAAGACCATTCCCATGAAGACATTTCATTGGATACCCTCGCACAAAAAGTGAACTTGAGTCCCATTTACATCAGTAAGATGTTCAAGGAAAAACAGGGGATGAACTACATCGATTTTCTGACAGAGTGCCGGATGGAGAAGGCGAAAGTGCTGATGGGTGATATGGAGAAGAGCATAAAGGAAATCACATTCGAAGTCGGGTACCATGATCCGAATTATTTCAGCAAGGTGTTTAAGAAAGTGACCCGTTACTCTCCGAAAGAGTACCGAAAGACGTTGCTTGGACAACATGCATAAAGGGGAAGAGACGCCATGGTCCATTGGAAGAAAAGGTTAAGCATAAGCTGGTTATTGATCACCGTGCTGATGTTAGCTGCCTGCGAAGAGAAGGATCCCGTTGTTCAGGTGCATAAAGAAGAGGAGGAATCCCTTCCCGATGTCGTGAAGATCGGATTCTCAATGGATACACTTGAGGAGGAACGATGGGTGAGGGACCGTGACCTGTTTAAAAAGGCTGTTGAGGACCTGGGAGCGGAAGTGGAGATCATGGAGGCAAGGGGAAATGATGCCCTTCAGGTGCTTCAGGCAGAGACCTTGATCAGTCAGGGGATCGATGTGCTGGTGATCGTTCCGTATAACGCGGAAGCCGCAGCAGCCATCGTGCAGAAAGCCCATCGCGCAGGCATCAAAGTGGTTTCATATGACAGACTCGTCAAGAATGCCGACATCGACTTGTACGTTTCTTTCGATAACGAACGAGTCGGAGAACTTCAGGCGAGGGCCATCAAAGAACTGGTTCCGGAGGGGAAATACGTCTACATCGGCGGGGCCGATACAGACTACAATGCCCATCTGATGAAGAAAGGCGTCTTTAGCGTCCTGAATTCCCCTATTGACCTAGGTGACATCACGGTCGCATATGATCAGTGGACGGATAACTGGCTTCCGGCAAATGCCTATTCGAATATGAAAGAAGCCCTGAAAGCCAATCATAATGACATCGACGCCGTCATTGCGGCTAACGACGCAACCGCAGGAATGGCATTGAAAGCAATGGAAGAAGAGGGGCTGAAAGGGAAAATCCCCATCGCAGGACAGGACGCAGAGCTGGCTGCTGCTCAACGGATCGTTCAGGGCACCCAAACCATGACCGTCTACAAACCGATTGACACCCTTGCCCGTGAAGCGGCATCCCTTGCCATTGCTCTCGCCAAAGACGAATACATCGATACCGATAAAAAAATCAACAACGGTAAAATCGAGGTGCCTTCCGTCCTTCTGGAGCCCATTGCAGTGGATCGGGACAACCTGGATAGTACAATCATTGCAGATGGTTTTCATTCAAGGGAAGATGTGTATAGGTAATGTGAGGAAAGCACCCGGTATCGGGTGTTTTTTAATATAGAAATAGGAGAACGGGGTAAAAAGTATTTACTTAAATTTTCCAATTCCTGTATACTTAAAAGTATATAAATACGAAGGGGGATGGGGAAATAGTGAGGAAAATGAGTTTTATGCTAATAGCCGGTTTTTTACTCTTTACCGGTTGTTCCAATAGCGAACAGGTAGATACATACACCATGGAAGAAGCGACCGACAACGGAGACACGCTGGTGGATGAAGAGGGTGAGGTATCGAACCTCGATCAACTGCTGCGTTTTGTAGACGGGGTGCAGGAAAAGAAAGAATCCGATGTAACGGTATCGAACTTCTTCAACAACCAGGTCAGTATCAATGAACTATCGTTCGATGGAAATAAAGTCAACTATGTGTTAAAGACCGGAACAGGGGAAGAAAAGAGTCAGGCGGTATGTGAAGGAATTGAAGAAAAAAGCGGGTTCATCTCGTTGCAGGGATGTGACGGGGAAGAGGATGCCATAGGGATCGTTCAGGTTTCTGAGTACAATATTAACAAGAGCAGGGCTTCGATGAAAGATTGACGGGCATCCGGATGCGGGTGCTTTTTTATTTTGATGAGGGGTGTGGGTAGTACGTATATATATAGATGGTGGCAGTGCTGTGATGGATTATTGAGCATGTAAGCTTCGTAAGGGTTTGGAAAAGTGTCCCCTTTAATCAGCAGGGTAGGTGCTTTAAGTATGCGGAGGCTTTGAATGTTCGGAAAGACTAGTATTTTGCCATTTTGGAATGATATATGTCATGATTGAAGTCCATTATCGTGTATTTGCTAGGAAAAGAGAGTTGAGGGAGCTGGATCTACGGATGGTTTGGGGAAGAGAAAGGCGTCAGATGAAGGTAATTGCGTCATTTTTTCATTATTTGCGTATTTTTACATATAATACCAATCTAAAGAGGCTAACAATGCTCCACAACGAAAATCCACTCAGCATACCCCGCCCAACCTCCGAATATGATGTCTAAGTGAACCCTTTACACAATCCATCACCCATCTGGTATATAATGAATCTATAACCCTCAGGAGGTACATATGAAACAACAAAACTATGAAAATCACAGCAAGGTGGATCCGGTATTCCATGTAGGGATTGCCTTGTCAGCACTGATTACACTCATTTTGACGATCACGTTTTTCGTGAAGAATGTGGGGGATGAAACGCTGCTTAGCTTTTTAGTGCTCGTGGCGGTGATCACCATCATCCTGGTCGGGGTGAGGCTCCGTACATATGCCCTTCAGGTTCAGGACCGCGTCATCCGTGCAGAAGAGAATTTCCGCTATTACCGTTTAACGGGTAATGAGCTGGATAGCAATCTATCACTGAAGCAGATCATCGCTCTCCGGTTTGCACCAAATGAAGAGTTCCCGGCGTTGGTCGAACGGACGCTTACGGAAAACTTATCACCGAATGACATTAAGAAAGCTGTACAGAATTGGCGTGCAGATCATCATCGCGTATAAACAACAGGAATTTGGACCGCTCATTCGTGGGCGGTTACGTTTTTTTATAGGAGGCTCGTTATGCCAAATGAAGTCATGGTAGATGTAAAAGATTTAGTGAAAAGATACGGTTCCTTTACGGCGGTGAAGGGCGTCCGTTTTCAGGTGGAGAAGGGGGAGATCTTCGGATTGCTTGGACCCAATGGGGCCGGGAAGACGACGACGATCGAGATGCTCGTGGGACTCAGGAAGCCTGACGCGGGGACGGCAAGCTTGGCAGGCTTTGACGTGCGTAAAGAAGTGAATCAAGTGAAGGAAGTAATCGGGGTTCAGCTTCAGTCTACCTCGTTGTTTGAACTCCTCAAGGTGGAGGAGATCCTTCATTTGTATGCAAGTTTTTATCCGAAAAATGTGGACATCAATCAACTGATAGAAGATATGCTGCTGACGGAAAAAAGGAAGGACCGGATCAAAGGGTTGTCCGGCGGGCAGAAGCAGCGATTGGCGATTGCCCTGGCACTGATCCATGATCCGAATATCGTATTTCTCGATGAACCCACGACGGGACTGGACCCCCAGGCGCGGAGGACGCTGTGGGATATTGTTCTCAGACTGAAGGAGCGGGGAAAGACGGTCATCCTGTCGACTCATTATATGGATGAAGCCCACGTGCTTTGCGACCGGATCGGCATCATGGATCAGGGGGAGCTGATCGCCCTCGATACGCCGACGAATCTTGTGAAAACGTTGCAGTCAACGAGTACGATCGAGTTCCATCTGGACAATCCTCCTGAACAGGAGTGGTTCATGAAGATGGATGGGGTGGAGGAAGTGGCCATCAAGGATACCTTCGTCCAGCTCTATACTGACGAACTTCAGCGTGCCTTGACTTCATTGATTTCACTTTCAACAGAGCATGACTTGAAAATCGAGGACCTTCAGACGCGTCAGGCAACACTTGAAGATGTCTTCATCCATATGACAGGAAGGAGGCTGCGGGAATCATGAGAGCGTATTGGCAGCTGACACTGGCACAGTTACGAATTTTTGCACGAAACAAACAGGTATTGTTCTTTACCCTGCTTTTCCCGGTGATCCTGATGGTTGCACTGGGTTCATTCGCTGGAGGGGGGGATTCCGTTTCACTGACTGTCGGAATGATCGATAGCGATCAAACGGATGCCTCAAAGGATTTAAAGAACTTATTTAATGAAAATGAAGGGTTCAAAACATCTTCATTTGACAGCGTTAAAGCCGGAAGAAAAGCCGTGAAAAATGGCGATATCCAACTTCTGATTGAAATCCCGAAAGGATACGGGGAAAACGTGAAGGAAAGAGATGAGGCGTTCTCAATCCCGGTCTACTATAACGAAAAAAACCTGGCGACAGCTGAGCTTGGACTTACGGTCGTGAATGGGGTTATCGATCAATACAGTAAGGACCTTGTCGATTACAAGCCTGTCGTGACGGTGGAAAAAGTCGGGATCGAAGCGCTGAACATTCGCTATGTCGATTTCCTTGTTCCCGGGATCGTCGCCATGATGATCATGAGCAACAATATGAACGGGGTGGCGGGTCAGATATCCGCGTGGCGGGAACGCGGGATCCTCCGCCGCATGCAGGGGACGAGACTGAAGGCATCCACCTTCATCGCGGCCCAGATCACGGCGCGCCTGATGCTGAACGGAACGCAGGCGCTCCTTGTCGTACTGATTGCCGATCTTATTTTTGACATCAACGTAGCGGGTTCGTGGCTTGCGATGATTTTCTTTATCATCCTTGGGACCCTGGCGTTCATGTCACTCGGCTTCATCATTGCCGGGATGGCGAAGAACCCGGAAAGTGCGGGACCGATTGCAGGTTTCGTGACGTTCCCAATGCTGTTTCTCGGCGGGGTGTTCTTCCCGATCAACGATATGCCGGACATCATTCAGCCGATTGTGAAGGTGCTGCCGATTGCTCACTTGAGTTCTGCACTGCGTGAGACGATGAATCTCGGGACCCCGTTTTTGGAGCTTGGGACAGAGACACTGATATTGGGGGCGTGGCTTGTTGTCGGATTTGCCCTTGCGAGTTATGTGTTTAAGTGGGAATAGAAGAAAAAAGTCCGATCGGTTCAAATCCGATCGGACTTTTTTCATGCCCTCTTCTCCAAATCCTTCGCGGTCTCACTCATTTCTACGTCGCTTCCTTCTTTGTAGGTGCCGAACAGCACATCGACAAATGGGGTCGACACCCCGTACCAATAGTTCTCATTCTTATAATGATGAAGGACATGCGTCTTTTTAAGCCAGCGGCCAAAGCGCGTCTTCGGTTTCATCGGCCGGTGAGCGACGTAGTGCTTCCATTCGTATACAAAGAACATGAAGAGTATCCCGGTGGTGAATGCAAGAGTAAATGACATGGATCCGGTTATGAAGTAAAACAACAGGCATAGGACAAAGAGGTTGGGTGCGCTGTACCAGATCGGTAGAAATAGGAGCTTTAGGTCGTTCGGCTTCTTATGATGATCGTAATGCAGGCGCTTGATTAAATTCAGTAATAAAGGGTTCTTCGGTGCCTTGATATGAAAGAGGAAGCGGTGGGTGAGGTATTCGCTGAACATGTAGGTGACGATCCCCACAGTGAAAAATAAGAGACTGAATAACGAAAGCTCCATCGTGACCAAAAATCCCAGCACCACTAAAAAAATGCACGCCATCACTAAAATATCAAAATGTAAAAAGAAATCCCGATACAATCGATTCTCCTTCATTTCTCCGTTCCTCCATTCATTTTTTGTTTCCAAAGCGTAATGCTTGTTTCCATCATGTCCCGGATGGTTTGCCCGGCTTGTTGAATGTCTCCGGCCAATATCCATTCCAGAAGTCTGTTGTAATAGTCACGTGAAGCGGTCCTGTGTTCGGATTCCGAGAAGTATTTCTCTGCCATCCTGATATAAATATCCTTAAAGCTGTTCAGGATCAAGAGGTAAATAGGATTCGGCGACAGCATGGCGACCCCGTGCTGGATCTGCCAGTCGAATTCCGCATAGGCATTGGCTTCGTCCGGGATATCCTCGAACGGGGCGAAGAGGGAAACAACTTTCAGCCTGCTGTTCTCTAAGGCATCCTTGAAATAAGCCGGTGTTATCGAGACCCGAAGCTGTAGCATATGGACGATGAATTCATCCGGAATCTCCTCCTCGTGCTGCAGGATGGTGACGATCGTCATCAAGTTCCCCTGCTTCCAGTAATCATTCACGACAGCAGGCATCCCCTTGCGGCCGGTGATCCAACCGTCCCGTTCCAGTCGCTGCAGGGCTTCGCGGATGGTGGGGCGGCCGACTTTGTATTGAGCAGCCAATTCCCTCTCAGATTGAAGAGGTTCCTGAATCTTCAGGATGCCCGCCAAAATGGAGCGGGAAATGTCTCTGGCGACTATATCCGAAGAACGGTCTTTCATGAAAGCACCTCCTGATTGGTAAGACCAATTTTAATTATGGTAATACCATTATATGATTTCTGGAGATACATTTGTCAATAAATTCTGAAAAATATTGTTATCTTATCTATCATTAGAGATAATGAGGAAAAAGCGTGGGGGATGCCGATGGGGAAGGTCTTAATGGCTATAGCGATCCTAAGCATAATCATAAGTGGTTGTGGTCTGGGGAAGGATCAAGACGCAAATCCCGTAATCAAAACAGCTTATGACTCCCTTTCACGGTCAGAACAGAATGAAATAAAAGGGGACTGGAAAAACGCCACCCTGAAAGAGGGGACTGTGAATAAGAAAATGGGGGTCTTAACAGATCATCAGTATGATGGGGAAGAAGTGTATATCATTGTTTTCTATACGGGAAGCAACCATTCACTAGGGGATATTGATGTGTACGTTTCAAAGGACCAACAGAAAGTGATCGGGAAAGGGTACCGGGATTAAAAGACCTTGGGCTGCGGTGAAGTAAACAGCAGCCCAAGTTTTTTTTTATTTATTCATTTTCATCTTATTACTTGACTCCGTATAGTTGACCCCCTAAACTATAAAATAACGATATTTAGTTTAGGGGGTCAACTAGTTGGATAAGCGGTTAATCGAAGCAGTCGAGCTGTTCGAGGATGTCATGGTATTCGGGACAGAGCGGGTGCTCAAGAATGTGAAGGCAGAGGTGTGGCAGGAGTATTCACCGGAGCAGATCCAGATGCTGAAGCTTGTCAGTAAGAACGGACCGATTCCTGCCGGGGTGATTGCAGAGCTTCAATGTGTTCATAAGAGTGCGGTTTCCAACCGGCTAAAGAAGCTCGAGGAGAAGGGTCTGATTGAAATCGTAAAGGCTGAAGGGGATCAGCGCTCCAAGCTCGTTTGTCTGACCGATGAAGGCCACAGGGTCGTTAAGGAGTCGGATCAAGCGGTCTATGCCTATATAGAAGCCTTATTCGCCGATCAGGTGAAGGATGAAGAGCTGGATCAATTCCTGACCATGTTCCGGAAAATCAAAACCATTTTAAAATTGGAGGGTGAAAAAGGATGAAATCCATGATCAAATTCAAGTGGCCGATTACGATTGGCTTGCTCGTCATAACGGCCTTATTATTAATCATCTCACCGAACCTTACAAAGCAGGCAGAGGAAGCGGGTACATTCCAGCTTCCGGATGATGCCGCATCAAAGAAAGCCATGGAAATGCTGAATAATGCCGGTGCCGGGGATGAAACGATCTCCGTGGTGTACTCACTGGATGAAACGTTGACGGAATCGGCGAAGAAGGACATCGCGTCGAATGTAGAGGAATTGAAAAAGCTCGGAGATCCCGTCAGTTCCGTCCTCGATCCGTTTGAAAGCGAGGAAATGGAAAACCAGCTCGTCTCAAAAGATCAAAAGACTGTCCTCGTTCCCATCACAGTCGATGGATCACAAGAAGAAGTCGTAGATCTGGCTGACTCCATCAAATCAGACATTCTTAAAGGACAGTCATCTGTTTACTTGACGGGGGAAGCCATCATCAATAACGATGTAAACCTGAGCGCACAGGAAGGATTGAAACGGACAGAAATCATTACCGTAGTACTGATATTTGCCCTCTTGTTTGCCGTGTTCCGTTCCATCGTGACACCCCTTATCCCCCTTGTAGCGGTAGGGATCACGTATCTGCTAAGTCAATCAATCGTCGCGTTTTTCATCGATTGGTTCGGTTTCCCTGTATCGAACTACACGCAAATCTTTCTTGTCGCCATCCTGTTCGGGATCGGGACGGATTATTGCATCCTGCTGTTGAGCCGTTTCAAGGAGGAACTCGGAGCGGGTCAGCCCATCAATGAGGCGATCCTCCGCACGTATAAAACCGCGGGACGTACGCTTTACATAAGCGGGCTCGCCGTGTTCATCGGATTCTTCGCCATCGGCTTTGCCGATTTCCCGATCTTTAAATCAGCCGTGGCCGTGGCAGTCGGGATTGCGGTGCTGCTTCTTGTGTTGAGCACGGTCATGCCGTTCTTCATGGCCACATTAAAGGAAAAGCTATTCTGGCCATCAAAGAAATCCGTTTCCCACAATGACAGTAAGCTTTGGGCATGGATGGGCAAGCTTTCCGTCAACCGTCCCCTGCTGTCCATGGCAGTAGTGGCGATGATCACCGTTCCATTGTTGTTCACGTATGACGATGCACTTTCCTTCAACACGGTGGATGAAATCGGGGACAGCTATGATTCAGTCAAAGGTCTTCACGCGATTGAAGAAGGTTTCGGGCAGGGGGATTCCCTTCCTGTGCAGGTCCTGCTTTCAAGTGAAGAGAAGCTAGTGACAGAGGACACGATCCCTTATGTGGAAAAGCTGAGCCGTGAGCTTGCGAAAGTCGACGGGGTCAAGAGTGTACGTTCCATTACGCGGCCTGCCGGAGATGCAATTGAAGAGTTCAATGCGGACTACCAGCTTGGAAAGATTGCAGAAGGTGTGAATGGAGCAGCAGATGGTCTTGATCAGGCAGTAAAAGGATTGAGCCAGCAGGCTGCCATGGCCGGGCAAGGTCAAGCTCCGCAACCAGGTGCGCCGAATCCACTGGACGGTCTGAATCAGATCACAGGCGGATTGAAACAGGCCGGTGATCAGCTTCAGGGGATGAGTGACAGTCAGACGATCCGGGATACGGGCTTGTATCTCCCACCGGGTACCCTGGATAATAAAGACTTTGCCCAGGTGATCGACCGGTATTCTTTCGGGGATCAAAAAGGTATGAAGATTGAAGTCATCCTGAAAGATAATCCTTACTCACCAGAAGCCATTGATACGGTTGATCGCATCAATGAAACGACAGAACGCGTCATCAAGGATACACCACTTGAAGATACCGAAGTTGCCATCGGTGGGGTGTCAAGCATCAACCGCGACCTGAGTGATATCTCAACGAGTGACTTCACCCAGACCGTGACAATCATGCTTATCAGTCTGTTTGTAGTCCTGGCGATTCTTTTCCGTTCCTTCATCATGCCGATCTATATGATCGGATCTCTGCTACTGACGTACTTCACATCTGTAGCCGTGGCCGAGTGGATCTTCGTGGAGGGACTAGGATATGACGGCATCAGCTGGGCCGTTCCGTTCTTCGGATTCGTCATGCTGGTGGCTCTTGGGGTAGACTACTCAATCTTCCTCATGGACCGTTTCCGTGAACAATCCGCAGAAGGCATGACGGTGACAGACGCCATCAAAGCTTCCATGGCGAAGATGGGGACGGTCATCATCACCGCGGCCATCATCCTTGCAGGAACATTCGGGGCCATGGTGCCATCGGGGGTTCTGAGTCTTGTACAGATTGCGACGATTGTCATCACAGGGCTGCTCCTGTACGGGCTGATCGTCCTGCCGTTACTGATCCCGGCTATGACGGTATCATTCGGCAACGGGGTCTGGTGGCCGTTCCGAGCGAAGAGAGAGAAGTAGATTAATAGAAGCCCGCTCTGATGGATAGAGCGGGCTTCCTTTAAAAAAGGGATGTTTTGTTAGTCTAGTAGCCGAGAAATTTGTAGTGGAAGATTTTCACCCTATTTAGCTCATGGACGAATAATGAATAGACAGAATTATCGAAATTAACGTCGGACCTATTCACGAAAAATATTTTTCTGGAAAACTAATAATGGATCTCTACTGATTTAGTCGGATTTACCATTGGGGCGCTTGGGTTCAGAGGGGAAAAGGTTCTGATAAACCTTTATCACCAAGTGTTCTTGACACTATTTGCGCTTTTGTTTTTTCGTAAAATAGTTTATAATAATCAGATAATACTAGATATTTTACCCTATGAATCATTATAATAGAAGATGGTATGATTTTTTTTGACACATGAAGGTGCTGGATTGGAAGCGCCTGCAAATATAGTGGATGAGGAAGGTTATAATGAGCAGCTTACAGAAGAAAACAGATGTTATCTTAATTGGTGCTGGTGTCATGAGTGCGACTTTAGGGGTGATCCTGAAAGAGTTGGCGCCGGAATGGGAAATCACAGTGTTTGAAAAGCTCGCGAAGCCAGGGGAAGAAAGCTCAAACGAATGGAATAATGCCGGAACCGGACATTCTGCACTATGCGAGCTCAACTATACGTCCGAAAAGCCTGATGGATCTATAGACATTTCGAAAGCAATCAAGGTCAATGAACAGTTCCAACTGTCAAGACAATTCTGGTCTTATCTCGTCAACCGCAATCTCATTGGTAAACCACAGGACTTCATCATGCCGATCCCGCATATGAGCATGGTTCAAGGTGAAGAAAATGTGGAATTTCTGAAAAAACGTTTGGAAGCGCTGTCAGCGAGCCCTCTCTTCGAAGGCATGGAATTCTCCGATAATCCGGAGAAATTGAAGGAATGGATTCCTCTGATCATGGATGGCCGTGAATCGGATGAACCGATCGCAGCGACGAAGATCGATTCAGGGACCGACGTCAACTTCGGGGCATTGACCCGCAAGTTGTTCGACCACCTGAGTGATCAAGGCGTGGAAATTAACTACAATCACAGTGTGGAAGATATCAAACGCAAATCTGACGGTTCATGGGAAGTGAAGGTCCATGATATCGACGGCATTAAGATGGAATATCATACGGCGAAGTTCGTCTTCATCGGAGGCGGTGGCGGAAGCCTTCCATTGCTTCAGAAGACCGGCATCCCTGAGTCCAAGCAAATCGGTGGATTCCCGGTTTCCGGACTCTTCATGGTATGCAACAATCCTGAAGTCATCGAAAAGCATCACGGGAAAGTGTACGGAAAAGCAAAGGTCGGAGCTCCTCCGATGTCGGTTCCGCATCTTGACACCCGTTACATTGATAACAAAAAATCCCTTCTGTTCGGACCATTTGCCGGCTTCTCACCGAAGTTCCTGAAAACCGGTTCGAATATGGATCTGATCACATCCGTGAAACCGAATAATCTTTTCACGATGCTTGCAGCGGGTGTGAAGGAAATGGGATTAACCAAGTATCTGATTCAGCAGGTTCTTCTGTCCAATGAAAAACGCATGGAAGAATTACGCGAATTCATTCCGAACGCGAAGAGCGAGGACTGGGATATCGTCGTAGCCGGTCAGCGTGTTCAGGTCATCAAAGACACAGATGCAGGTAAAGGAACCCTTCAGTTCGGTACAGAAGTGGTAAGTGCCGCTGATGGATCCGTCGCTGCCCTATTAGGCGCATCTCCGGGTGCCTCCACTGCCGTTCACGTCATGCTTGAAGTATTGGATAAATGCTTCCCTCAGCACATGAAAGAGTGGGAGCCGAAGATCAAGGAAATGATTCCTTCCTATGGAGTGGCTTTGGGAGAAAATCCTGAGCTCTTCAAGGAAATCCATACGTCGACTGCGAAGGCGTTGGGTTTGAGGGATAAAGAAGTTGCGTATAGCTAAGTGAATCAATTGAAATGCCCTGTGGAGGTTCGCAGGGTATTTTTTATGGATGAAATTTCATGAGCCGTGCCAAGAAATGATCTGTTAGTGGTAAAATAAGGGAGTGACGGGAGGGGTTAGATTGTACGTATTGAAAAGGGTGAATGTTCTCATTGCTTTTTTAGCATGTGGTGCTGGAGTCTATCACTTTTTTATTGGGAATCTGGACTTTTCAAGTAGTAGCATTTTAACATGCTTAGCCTTGATGTTTCTGCTATTCGGGATAGAAAAGAGGATAGAAAATGAGGGGGACCGGAAGCCGGGGTATGCTTATCTGGCAGTAGCCCTTGTTATGTTAATAGGACTTATAAAAGAATGGGTATCATTTATATAAATAATCAAGTATTAAGGAGATTTGCAACATGATTTTGATTGGAATGGCCCAGGTCATCACCGTTTTCTCCATTGAAGTTCAATTGAGGAAAATAAATAAGACAAATGAACGCATTATGGAAATGCTTCAGGAAATGAAGGAAAAGGGGTGACATTATTGAAAACGAATCTAATTATCGTCGAGGGGATACCGGGATCAGGTAAGTCGACCACGGCTCATTTCATTAAAGAATATTTAGAGAGTGAAGGCATCACGGCTAAGCTCTTTCAAGAAGGAGACAGTCGTCATCCTGCTGATTATGAATCGACCGCTTGTTTAGATGAAAATCAGTTCAACGACATACTGGAGGCATTCTCTGAACATCGGAGGACAATCGGGGAGGTTGCTGAAAAGAAAGGCAACCACTATTTTATTCCATATCGTCAGCTTACAAATGTGGATTCTGCGCTTGTCGATGAATTGGCTTCTTATGATGTCTACGAAATGGATCTCGACACGTTTGAAGACGTTTCGTATCACTATTGGAAGGAATTCGTGGAGCAGACGGAATTCGAAGAGGAAGTGTACATATTTGAGTGTTGTTTCGTGCAAAATCAATTTACTAAGTACATCGCTATGCATAATGCAGAGCCAAAGAGACTTGCAGACCAATTAAAGAAAATCAGCGAGTTGATCGCACCTCTAAATCCCCTGCTGATCTATCTTTACCAGGAGGACGTAGATCGATCGTTCCATCATGTATATGAGGATCGCAGTCAGGAGTGGCGTCAGTTCTTCACGGATTATCATGTGAAGCAAGGTTACGGAAAAGCGAATGGGCTCGAGGGTTACCAAGGGCTAGTGGAGTTTCTTGAGATGCGAAGGGATCTGGAGATAGGGATTCTTGAGGACTTGCCGGTTAAGCACATGCTTATTGAGAATGGAGAAAAAGACTGGAAAGCTTATTATGAAAAAATGAAGGAAGCAATGAAGTAGTTGGAGGGAAAGGTTTGTTTTTAATATTTCTAATTATCACAGCCTCCATCATCGGATTCTTATTGACCCCATTACACGTATTCGGCCTTGTTATCGGTTTTGGGATCATCACGGGTTGTCTGGTGAGAGGGTTATACCTTTTGCATGAGATTAATAGTAAGTTAGATAAACAGAACAGTGAAGGACAGTAGGCGGCTCGAGTGGGGGCCGTCTTTATTTGTTTTCGTACCATTAATTTGAAATAATGACATTATAAGGGTGTGGAAAGGAGGTGGGCAGGTGAATCATATGGTCCGCAGGTTGAGGGATATGGACGTAGAGCTTCTGAGCAAGGAAACAATCGGTGGTGCTCACGCGGGGAATATTTCTAGAATCGATGCTTTAAGTGAAAAGAAAAGAGTCCAATACATCTACAAAGAATTTGCGGATGAACGAAATCAGGAAGTAGAGATTCATAGAAAAATAGCTGACATAGTGAATCCATTCAGTAGAGTCGTCCGTATATGGGATGATCCACCACAAGCGATGTTGATGTGGGATTTGGGGTCTCCCATAAAAACAGGATTTCATACACAGTCTTCAGATGAAAAAAGGAGATCGATAGGTGATGTTTTAACGAGATTAACTTCTCTTCATTGCATGGATCCCGTACAAACCAAGCTTCCTGTTCATCAATTAAGTTCGGAATGGCGGGATTGGTGCTTAGATCAATTAGGTAAACTATGCTCAAGAAAATCGTGGACCAGACCAGAATGGGAGAGAACCATTTTGGAAGCCTATGAGCGATTGGATATCCCTCATTATCAAACAAAATGTCCCCCCGTCATCACTCACGGAGACCCTCATCTGGAAAATGTGTTCTATAAGGATGACGAGATCTGGTTCATTGACTGGGAATGGGCAGCGATCGGCTCTCCTTTAAGAGACGTGACGATCCTGATGCAGGATGTATACGAAGATGAGTTGATTACGTCCGTCCCTGAATTCTATCTGCAATGCATGAGGGAGTGTGGAATCATTCTGGATGATGACGATTTTTCGAGTGATCTGGGCTATCTATATATAGACCATTTGACGATGATGCTTGCATGGGAAGTGGAGAAGTATTTTGAAGGATATCTGTCAGAAAAGGGGATTCGTGAAATCATAGAATGGAAGATCGGGGAGATTGAGCGGGTGCAAACTGAAGTAATGGATAGAAAAAACGAGTAGTAACATCTTTTCATAAGGGGGAAGAGGATGAAAACTGTGCTTCATAATAATCACTTTACACTTAATAAAGTCAAAGAAGGTATCTATGCTGCCATATCAAAACCTGGAGGCGGGGCAGTTGCCAATGCAGGATTTGTAGATTTAGGTGATGGAGTAATCGTGTTTGATACGTTTAACACGCAACAAGCATCGAAAGATTTGAGGGAAGCTGCTGAAAGAATCACGAATCAGAGTGTCATGTGCGTCGTAAATAGCCATTATCACGGAGACCACATCCGGGGCAATCAAACCTTTAAAGATATTTCCATCCTCTCAAGCGAGAAGACCTTAGAGAAAATGAAAGAAATTCATCCTCCCAGAATTGAGAAACAGAAAGCGGACATCGAAGGACTGACTCAATATATAGCATCTCTTGAAAAACAGCTTAATGAATCCGGGGAATCAACCCTTCTAGATCAATTGAGCTTTTTATATGAAATGAAACAGTCGTTGCCGGCTCTGGAGTTGACTCTGCCCAATGAAACATTTAAGGAAAAGAAGATATTACAGGGAACAGATCGAAGGGCGAAACTTTTTACGTTGGGAGGGGGGCACTCCTTCTGCGATAGCATGCTTTACCTTCCGGAAGAGAAAGTGATTTTCACGGGGGATTTGGTATTTGTTCAGTGTCATCCGACATTCTTTGATGAAACCGACCCAATTAGTTGGATAGATATTTTACAAGCAATAAAGGAGCTGGATATTGAAACGGTCATTCCGGGACACGGCCCCATTGGGACAAGGGAGGACATTGATGCAATGATTCATTATCTAGCGCACCTTCTGTCCATTCAACACGAAGAGAGCACTGAAATCCCTCTTCTTTATAAAGATTGGTCATCTCCAGATGTATACTTTCAGAATATAAAAAGTTTGAAGAGTAAAGAGAGGGCTTAAGGTAATGACTAAAGAATGGTATGTGCAGGTTAGCGGCTTTAAACTATTCTCTAAATTAATAGGAGAGAAAAACAGTAAACCCACGGTGGTTATGGATGCCGGCTACGGGGATTATTCAAAAGCATGGGATTCAGTTGTCGAGGATTTATCAGAAATAACAGAAGTACTAGTATACGACCGTGCAGGACTTGGGAAGAGCGAGAAGAGTCCGAATCGGAGAACGAGCCGCGAGATGGTAAAAGAGCTGAAGGAACTGCTGAGATGCCTGGACATCAAGCCACCTTATTTATTTGTCGGGCACTCTTTCGGGGGAGTGAATGTGAGTGTATATGCCCATGAATATCCTGAAGAGGTCGCGGGCTTGGTGCTGGTGGACTCGACACCGGTGGATTATAGGGAACACTTCCTTCCTGCGATGCCGAAAGATTTCCAAGAAGCCTATCGCAAGCAATTTGTCCGTGAAGGCAATTACGAAGAATTTATGGAAAGCCTGGGGCAGCTAAAAGAATATAAGAAGACTTTAAGCATGCCGGTCACGGTGCTTTCAGCAGGTAATAAAGATCACTATTCGAAGGCATCTCAGCAATTGTGGAATGACATGCAGAGGGAGTTGGCCCTGATTTCTTCCAAGGGAGAATTTGTGCTTGCGAAGAATAGTACCCATTATATTCAAAGAGATGAGCCACTGGTGGTTGTAAGGGCAGTAGAAAAGGTGTTGGAGCTTGTCTGTTCCAATGAAGAAGTTGAAACCTTCAGTACCATAAATCCGTAAAGTAAGAAAAACCCACGGAGGTGCTGTCATGTACGAATACGCATACGTCCAAACCAGTCTGGGAGGATTTTTCACCGAGCCGAAGCACAGGGAGATCATCGAGGAGTATGCCGCTGACGGATGGCGGTTGCCCCTTAAGTACAACGGCCACGGAAAACCGACGGATTATGAGATCATTTTTGAAAGAGCGATGTTGTGATTAGTAAGGAAGAGACCTGAATTGGTAGGAAGTTAGACTACTTCTGCCAATTAAAAAAGATAGAGGAACCCAGAATGATAGTGGGTACCTCTATCTTTTTTTATCATAATGGTTATGCATCTAAGCAATGAAGTCACTACGGTCATATACTAAAGCATCCTCTAGCAAAGGAGGTGAATAGTATGCCTTATGCTGTAAAGTTAGTAGGAGCACCGTCTTTCACGACTGTTGGGCAGCAGCAGCCTCTTCAGGTTTGTGCTTTGTCAACGGAAGAAGTCGAAGTGCCAACATATGTTCAAGTGACTTTAGGGGACAAGGATCAAAGGGATGATATTGAATTTTCATTCGGTAATGGGTTTCCGATTGAATTTAATAGTGTCGGTATTCATGTATTTGAGCCTGTAACGTTAAACTCTTGTGCAAATATTGTCGCCACGTTTAATCGTCGAGGATTATATTATTTTTATGTAGAGCTAAAAGATAGTAATAATAATGAAACGTTGGATAGAGAAGTAGTAGTTGTGAGAGTGAGTAGAAATAAAGAGTGTGTAAAAAATTATTAGATGTAATAAGCCTTTAGAAAGTGATCGGTGAATCCTTTTCTTGTTTGAAGTAGATAGGGGGCTGACCATCACATCGATTATCGATGTGATGGGTCGGCCTTTTTGATTTATCTTTGGATTCTTGAGTTGACTGCGTCGATAGAGTGGTTTATATCCCTCAGTTCGACCTCGCCTGTATGGGTATCTTCCAGGTTGTATGATTGTTTTAATTGAATAACTCTTTTTACACTTTCATTAATTCGCTCCTCTGAAATATCACCATTTTGGACGGCGGATTTCAGAGCTTCCATGGCCGTCACTGCCTTTTGAGCATCATGGGCGATGAGGACAAGGTCGCTGCCGGCTTTGACGGCTTGTACCGCCGATTCACCCATACCATAGTTGTCCGCTACGGCTTTCATAGTCATATCATCGGTGATGACAACGCCTTTGTACTTCAGTTTGTTGCGTAGAAGATCTGTCACGATGGTCTCCGATAATGACGACGGATAGGTGTCATCTAGTCTTGGGAGCAGGATATGAGCCACCATGATGAGGTCTGCACCATCATCAATGGCACGCTTGAATGGAATTAACTCCATGTCCTCTAGTTCTTGGAGACTCTTGTTGACAACCGGGAGTGCAAGATGGGAATCGACGGAAGTGTCCCCGTGACCAGGAAAGTGCTTAACTGTTGAAATAACTCCCTGAGACTGAATTCCTTTCATTGTCTGGATCCCTAATTCGCTGACGATATCCGGATCAGCACTGAAAGACCGGTCGCCGATGATCGGATTGTTCGGGTTACTGTTTACGTCGAGTACAGGCGCGAAGTCCAGGTTGAATCCAAACTCTTTCAGCTCTTGACCGAGAAGGGTACCGACTTCATAGGAGACGTCGGGATCGTTCGCGTTTCCAATCTTTTGATTGGTAGGGAAGTTGGAAATCCTTCCGGGCAATCTTGTCACATTTCCTCCTTCCTGGTCGACGCTCAAGAGCAGGGGAAGAGGGTTATCGGTGTTTGCTTCTTTCAGCTGGTTCAAAAATCGGACCGTTTGCTCCGGGCTCGTCAAATGATCCGAGAAGAAGATGAAGCCCCCGACTTTGTGCTTCTGGATCAGATTCTTCGTCGGCTCATCCATTTGGGTGCCATTGACTCCTGCTACGAGCATCTGTCCAATTTTTTCATCGAGGGTCATATTGGAAATCAGGGAATGGACGTCATTATCCCGGTTTTTTCCCCCGATCGGGTTGATGGCGAAATACGACAGAATGAATACTAAGATCATGATGATTAAAAGGGAATAGCCAATTTTGTTTTTGGACATATCGTTGTTCCTTTCGATGTTAGTTACTTGGTATCATTCTGTTCGTTACGGTTATACCGTAAACGCTAAAAAGACAAAAAGACCCGGTGTGAATGGGTCTTTTTGTGTGATCGGATCGTTATTTCCCTACATATTTGATATTCAATTATTAATCCTCATTTCGGATAATTGATCGAGCCTGTCGGAAAATCTTTGCGGGTCGACATCATCCTCAAACATGAAATACCCACACCACAACCGGACCTACCACCGAACCCAGAAGGGCGCTCAACGTCATGGACACTGAACTCATTGAGACCGTCAGTTCCCCGTACTCCATCGCTTTCGAGGTGCCAAGGGCGTGTGATGCGCTGCCGAGGGCAATGCCACGCCCGAGTGAGCTGTGAATGCGGCCAATCTTCAAGACCAGCGGCCCCAGAATGACGCCGGAGAAGCCGGCAATCATGACGAAGATCACGGTCATGGAAGGGATGCCTCCCAGACCCGCTGCAATCTGAATGGCGACGGGCGTGGTGATGGACTTTGGTACAATGGACAGGATTAGGTCATGGTCTATCCCAAGTACACGGGCAAACAGGAGTCCGCTTACCATTCCCGTCAAGAGACCTGCGAATACGCCGCCGATGATCGGGAAGCGATACTTCATCAGGATCGTCCGCTGCTTATACAAAGGGTAAGCAAGGGCGACGACTGCCGGGCCGAGCAGGGAATGGATCCACTGACCGCCTATCATATAATCATGATATGGAATATGCATGCTGACCAAAAGTCCGACAATCACGATCGTTGTGGTCAGGACAGGGATCAGCAACGGATAGGAGAATCGCTGATAGACCTTCACCATGGCAAAATAAAGGAGTGCGGTGAGGGCGATAATCATGATTGCGACAAGTGTTTGTTGCATGAATGTTCCCTTCTTTCAGATCGTTTCTCTAAGTGCTGACTGGCAAAACCGGATACAACCATAGTCACAACGGTGCTTATTACTACAATGAGAAAGAGCACGGCCCCGCTCCCGGATAGAAGAGACGGGTAGTTCATAACCCCCGTCATGGCCGGGATGAATAATAACGGTAGGATGGCAAGGAGAAAGCTTGCTCCATCCTCCACGATGATCACAGGGACGATTTTTAGCGATAAGAGAGTTAAAAGCAGAATCAGTCCAATGATGCTTCCGGGTATTGGGAGATGAAAGAGCTTCTCAATGACACTGCCTATAAAAGAAAAGGCATATAGAATGCCGATTTGAATGAGTATTCGAATGAATTTCATAGTACAGGTCTTTCGTAAGAAGAGGACCTATTTTCCCCACCTTTCAATGAAAACGCTTTACATTTTCCGACAGTACTTGTATGATACAACTATATACTTGTATTATACAAGTACTTAGAACGTTGTCAATGAAAAGGAGGGATCTCTATGTCCAAGGAGATTAAACGGATCGAGTATGAATTGACCAGTCTCATCAGAAAGGCGGTCTTCCGCGATCAGTCCGAGCGGAAAATCGGGATATTAGAGCGGTCTGCCTATCTGTTGATGAGGCAGCTCGATGAATATGGGCCATCACGATTGAAGGAGCTGGCAGAAGCGTTCAAACTCGATATTTCGACGTTGTCAAGACAAGCGGCCGCCCTTGAATCGAAGGAGCTCATTCAGAGGTTCTCCGATCCAAGTGACGGGCGGGTAAGCTTATTCGATCTGACGGAGCTTGGGAAGGAAAAGCTTGCCGTCGACAGCCGCATGAGGCTCGAGTGGTATGAGGGACTGCTCGAAGGCTGGTCCGATGAGGAGAAGAAAGTGTTCGGTGAACTTCTGGTCCGGATGAACGGGGCGTTTGATGAATGAAAAAGGGTTGCTTTCTGGTTTATGCACAAATCAGGAGGCAGCCTTTTTTGTCGAAAAATAATCGTTGACCTTGGAAATATCTAACAGTAAAATAAAGATTGATTAATCAATCATTTTTGGAAAAGGAGGGGAGCATCATGTCACGAGAGGAAAAAATGATGAAAAAGAGAGCGGCAATCTTAGGAGCGGCTGTTAAAACATACAGCGAAAACGGATTTGCCGAAACGACCATCTCGGCCATTGCCAAGGAAGCAGGTGTCAGCTTCGGATCCGTGTTTACGTATTTTGCCACAAAGGAAGTGCTCTTTGAAGCAGCGATCCTAGAGCCCCTGGAGGAAATCAAGCCGTACTTTAGTGAGATCGAGGAACGGTACAGCGGGAGCCCGAAGGAGATGGTCAAGAGCATGATCGACTGCCAGCTGGATGTGTTTGCAAGAAATAAGGATTTCCTGCGCCTCTCCCAGCAGGTACTGGCGAGGCCGGACCGATATCCTGTACTGTTTGCAGAGTTGAGTGCCTTTGTCGATGTCTTTGCAGAACGCATTTATCCTGTCATTGAAAGAGGACAGAAGGAGGGGGACTTCTATGAAGGGTCGCCGGTGTTGATTGCCCAATCCTACATATCCCTTATAAATGGGTTACGATTGACCTTCGTTGATGACCATACGAATCTGATCTGGAACAATATGAAAATACAGGCACTGCGGTTATTCGGTCCTGTGACGGAAGGGTGGGGATCCCAATGAGAATACGTGACATTCATCCGAACCTGAAGTTGAGGCTTGCCATGCAGTTCCTTGGTGGACTTGTCTCCATGGCCGTCATTCCGTTCATGGCCATCTATTTCGCCCAGAAGATCGGCGCCACCCAAACCGGGATCATCCTGGTCCTGATTGTCATCAGTGGAATCGTAGGCGGATTTATTGGCGGACATATATCCGACAAGATCGGTCGCCGGAAGATCATGATTTTGGCTGAACTAGGCATCATGGTGACGTACTTCTTCATAGCTCTGTGCAATTCACCGTGGTTCGATTTGCCATATGTCACAGCGGCGTTCTTCGTCCTTAATATGTTTGCCGGCGGGATGTTCCAGCCTGCGGCACAGGCGATGATCATCGATGTGACCGATTCGGATTCACGAAAGCTCGTCTTCACCATCAGCTACTGGCTCGGAAATCTCGCTACAGCCATCGGAGGCATCGTCGGAGCGTTTTTATTTAAAGCCTATCTGTTTGAGTTATTCCTTGGGATCACAGGAATCACACTTCTGTCCGTCCTGATCACCATCTTCTTCATTTCTGAAACCTACACACCTGAACCTGCCACCACCGAAAACACTTCTTCATCCAACAAGATGGTTCAAAGCTATTCAACCGTATGGAAAGATAAATTATTCATGATGTATATTCTTGGGGCCGTTTTCATTCTCACCTTGGAGCAATCCCTGACCAATTACGTCGGGATCCGTTTAGAGAGGGATATTCCCGAGCAGCATGCTTCCCTCTTAGGCTTTGACTTCACGCTTGACGGTACGCGGATGCTTGGATTCCTGCGGACGGAAAATACGATGATCGTTGTACTCTTATCCGCCGTTGTACTATTTTTGTTCAAAAAATGGAGTGACCGCCGTACGCTTGTGACGGGGATGTTCATCTTTTCCGTTTGTTTCAGCGCCTTTGCTTTCACGAATAATATTTTATTCCTTTTTATCCTGGGCTTTGTAGGGACGTTCGGGGAACTCATGTATGTGCCGATCAAGCAGGCGATGATCGGGGACCTGGCGCCGTCCAACGCCCGCAGTACGTATATGGCTTTTTACAGCCTCACCTTTTATGGCGCTATGATCATTGCATCCCTGCTCATCATAGTAGGGGAATGGGTGAGTCCGGTTGTGATGGGAGGCATTCTGTTCGTCCTCGGGATGACAGGCACTGTCATGTATCATCTGATCATGAAAGCATTGGAAGCGAAGAGGGAAGTGATGCAGGAAGTCGAGGTGAAGGCATCGGTTTCTTCTTGATAACGAGTGAAGACCCTGATCGCAGGGTCTTCTTTACTTTCTGATGAAAATTGAATGTATCTCCAACCGACTCTCCCCATAAGCCTCTGCGATGCCCACCTTCCGGATCGCCATCTTGTCCACTTTTTTATAAGGCAGCGTTACGTGGAAATCTGTTTCAAAAGGATAGACATCGAACGTCACTTCATGTTCATTCACCCATCTGGACAGAAGAAGTTGATTCCTCGGATGAAAATTCCCGGTGTTCTTAAAGCCATCTTTAAACCACGGATGCTCGTACTCTTTCTCCACTCCCGGTTCATTCAGGCAAAAGTAGAGTGATAGATTATCGGACAGTTGAAGCAACTGGAAGTGCTGGGTGAGCAGTTCTTCATCAAGCTTTGTCAGCTGATTTCGGATTTCATGCTGCCTTCTTGCTTCGTCCTGTAGAAAGCGCAGGCAGTCCGGATCCTTTGACTTTGCGAAGAAAGAACAGAAATGCAGGCTGCATAGGAGTGCCGCATAGAGGTTGACCTTCTCGACCTCATCCACCCCCATTTTATAGAATGCAAGTTTTGGGAGGAGGGGGTAGTCTGAAAAGGTGAAGGGGATCTGCTTCCCGTCGTTCCAGATCGGCGTGTCGTCGAGTCCGATCCAGCTCCGGTCATGCTGGTGGGCAGCGTACACGAAATCATCGAAGAGGTCATCGGATTTTAAGAGATTCTTATTGAAATGTTTGATCGTTTCGCCGGATACATAGGCGTGGTCGTGTTGTTTGATCATAAGGAAGGAGTCTTCGGTTTCTCGGATAATCATAGAATCAACATCCCCTTTTATGACCATTATAGCAAATTTGGAATCTGCTATTCTGCAAAAAAAAGATCGAAAGCAGAGGCTTTCGATCTTGAAATGTTAATGATGCTGACTGTGTTCTCCACTCTCAGCGGGAGCCTGGTCATTCAAGGCTTCGACGTCTGATTTGGATAATTCTCCGACGGCAAAGGGCTTAGTCGGCATGATCGTGGAGCCGTTGTTTCCTGCGTGGACTTTGATGTAATAGAGCCCATCTTCCTTCAGTTCCTTATGAAACGTGTAAACACCATCTCCAGCATTCTCGGCTTCTTCCATTCCAGCGTGGAACGTTCCGTCGTTCTTCCAGATTTCCACATGTACGAAATCGGCATCCTTCACGATTTTCTTGTCCTGTGTGAGTTCAACCTTGATCGGGTCGCTGCCGGAGAAATCGTCAGGCATCGTAATATCCGCCTGAAGAGGTGATTCCTGATGGTACAATTCCGCTGCATCTTCCTTCGGGGCACAGGCACCTAGTAGCGTGCACAAGAAAAGGATACTCAAATATTTAAAGGTTGTTTTCATATTACATCGTCCTTTCTTATGCCGCACCGAAGAATTTTTTCGTGGCAGGGATTTTTTTGATCAATAGCCGGTCAAGAAGCAGAACGATAATCAAGGAAGCCCCGACAAGTGGGAACAGGATCCCGAGTGCGATCATGACAAGCAGGAAGTACTTTATTTTCAGGATACCTGGTGATTTCGGTGCACCCATTTCTTTTTTCGGTTTCCGTTTCAGCCATAGATAGAATCCGCTGACTGCGACAAGCATGATGCCAAGGCAGATGAGCAGGCTGATCAGCTGATTGATGAAGCCGAATTGTGTGCCCGTATGGAGGGTGATCCCCATGGCTACGATTTTGCCGCCAATTCCATAGTTGTCGAAACGGTAATCAGCAAGGACTGCACCTGTATATTGATCAAGATGCATCGTGACTTCATTCTGTGCCTTGGCCGGGAATGCGGATAATGTATAGACCCCGTTTTCATCCTGTGGGATGTATACTTTATAGCTCGGGTCGATGCCTTCTCTTTCGGCGATCTGTACAACGTCATTCAGTGATAATGGCGTATAACCTTCAAGTGCCGAGACGGGTACTTCCAGGTTTTCCGCCGCCCAGGGAACGTCGGCGATTTCCTTGGTTTTCACGACGGACTGTGGAGCTTCCCCACTCCAGATGGATGGAGGATAGCCGGCCCCTGCGTTCGTCATGAGATTCTGGAAATTGGTTCCCCAGAATCCGGACCAGGGCAGTCCAGTCATGATCAGGAACAGCATCCCCGCTGTGACCCAGAAAGCCGGTACTGCGTGAAGATCCCTTCTGAAGATTTTCTTTCCTTTATTGAAGCGGGGAAGGAACACGCCTGACAGCTTGTCTTTTTTACGCGGGAACCATAGGAATAATCCCGTGACAATCAGGACGACGGCCCAGCAGGCAACCAGCTCGACGATTCGGTCTCCGATCGTCCCCGCCATCAGCTCCCCGTGGATTTCTTCGACTTTATTCATGATCCGGTCCTCTGGCTTCAATTCACCCAGTGACTTTCCTGTGTAGGGATTTATGAAGACTGTTGCGGAACCTTCTTCTGTACTGATGCCGATTTCACTGGAACGGTCGGCACTTTCCCCGGGACGGAAGCTTGTGATCTGTGCATCAGGGTGAAGCGTTTTCACATTATCGATGAGTTCAGTGGCAGGAAGCTTCTCTCCCTGTGGATTGACTTCGTAGTATTTTTGATAGAGATTTTGCTCGATCTGGGGCTTGAAGAGATAAATCGATCCCGTTACTGCGAGGATCAATAAAAACGGGGCAATAATGAGGCCCGCATAAAAATGCCATCTCCAAATCGTTTGATATGATTTTTTTTCCATCGTCTTTTCCTCTTTTCTTAGTCGTGGCAGCAGCCCGATCCTTGCATGTCTTTGGAAATCGCCGTGATGGCGTCTTGAAGATTAAGTAGTTTTCCACCGAATCCCGTTTGGAATTGTCCGGCCTGCTTCCTGGAATCAAAAGCGATGACCTGTGGCTGACAACAGTTCAAGTTCAGGTCTGCATCAATCAGGTAGGTGGCCGTTTTTCCGCTGATCGTCATATCCGTCAGGAAATCCCTGCAGAGGATCTGCATGACTTCCTCCTTGATATCTTCATAACGCAGTAAGCCACAGTGAGGACAACAAGCCTGTTCGATCGTATGATCCTTTTTGACGAGTTGGACGGATCTTCTTGAGGTCGCCGGTTTCAGGCAATACGTACATGTATCAGCTGGGAGGCTGTGAGCTTCCATCGTTGAAATGCCATTCGAGGTCTTTCGGACTTTATTTGCTTCCATTAAGGGCTTCAGATCACGGTAGACCGTCATTTCCGATACATCCAGGCGGGAACTGATATCAGACACCCGAAGTGTACCTTCTTCTTCGAGCCAGGTTAAAATCTGTTGTTGTCGATCAATCGGCAGCATAAGGATCATCCTTTCCGTTTTCGTTTACCTATTAAATCATAATGAAGCATCACGTACCGTTCAATAGATGATTTGTGAAAAAAAGTGAAAAAATGTTGAGGTGTAACAGAACGGACAAAGAAACTTTTTATTTTCCACACATTTCACATGTGATGATTTGTGAAACATGTGTGGGACTTATACAGGTAACGAACATGTTTCCCATTTGGATCATGTGTGATCTCCTTTTTTTGACTTACTGACGTTATATGTGTCCTATTTCTGGACAGTTCAACATCTTCTCCTGCCATGAACATGGTCATATCAACACTGGCACAATTCTTGCAATATAGAGGATGAATCGATGAAAAGGGAGGACATCCAATGAAAATCAGTGAATCAATCGCCATCGTGACAGGTGGGGCGTCAGGATTAGGGGAAGCGACAGTGAGGCAGATCATCAAAGCGGGCGGGAAAGCAGCGATATTGGATTTATCCGAAGAGAGGGGCCATTCACTCGTTGAAGAGCTTGGAGATCGAAGTCTGTTTGTCAGGACCGATGTCACGAGTGAGGAGGAAGTGTCCCACGGCATCCATAAAGCCGTGGAGTACTTTGGGACGATTAATACGGTCGTCAACTGTGCGGGCATCGGCATTGCCTCCAAGCTGCTTTCAAGAAAGGGGGTTCATTCCCTCGATATGTTTTCGAAGGTGATTTCCATTAACTTGATCGGTACATTCAATGTGATCCGGTTAGCATCGGAGCACATGGCGAAGAATGAACCGAACGAGTTGGGGGAGAGAGGTGTCATCATCAATACGGCATCGGTTGCGGCATTTGAAGGGCAGATCGGACAGGCGGCCTACAGCGCTTCAAAAGGGGGAGTCGTCGGAATGACACTGCCGATTGCAAGGGAACTGGCTTCGTACGGGATCCGTGTGATGACGATCGCGCCGGGCTTGTTTCATACGCCGATGTTTGAATCACTGCCGGAGGAGGCGGTAGAATCTCTTGGGAAAATGGTTCCATTCCCTAAGCGGCTGGGACACCCTGATGAATATGCCCGGCTGGTGGGGAGTATTATGGAAAATACGATGCTGAACGGGGAGACGATCCGTCTCGACGGAGCCATCCGTATGCAGCCGAAATAAAGGAGGGATCAGAGGTATTATAGCCTCTGGTCTTTTTTTTGTGAGGTTCTCCTGGTTGGACAGTTGAAATGATTAGTGGCACCAATCGAAAATGGGGGAAGTGACCTTTGATGCATAAAGCTTTATAATGGTGATAACAGATTGAATTTTCGGAAAAAGGGGGATTGGAATGATTCAGTTCCGGGATATGGTCACGCCGATCGATTGTGTGATGACGGAAGAAACCACATTAAAAGAAGCGATTGAGGTCATTAAGGAAAAGAAGTGGAACCTCCTGCCGGTTACAGACGGTGACCGTAACCTCCAGGGAGTGTTCACACGCAGCGGTTTGTACCAGATGATGCTTGACCAGATGCCGCTTGAGACGCCGATCAAGGCATACATAAAGAAGGAAACACGAACCATCCGGGTGGATACACCGTATCACGAAATCGAGGAGATGGTGAAAACGAGCAAGGCGGGAACGGGGATTGTCCTTGATGAGGAGGGCAAAGTGATGGGGTTACTGACCAAAACGGAAATGGTGATGGCTTTACTGAAATCAGCCAATACGTTAAAGGATCAGCTGGAAACGATCATGATGCACTCAAGTGTAGGGGTTTTGATGATGGATGATAAACTGGAGATCATTTATGCCAATGAATCATTTTCGAAGATCACAGGTCGCTCCATCGATTCCATTCATGCACGTCATCTCCGCGAAATAGTTCCAAGTCTGGCTATAGAAGACCTTGGACATCATCATGATGAAACCTATCAGTGCATCCTGCATATTTCCTCCTATGAAACCGTGAACCATAAGGAAGGGAAAATCGTTCTGTTCCAGGATGTTTCTGAAATTGAAAAGATGGCCGAGGAGCTGCAGACCGTCAAAAAGTTGAAACTGACGATCGAGACGACGTTGGAGCATGCGTATGATGGCATCTTGATGACCGATGAACGAAATGTGATCACGATGGTCAGTCCGCCGCTGCTTGAGCTTTTCAATCTCGAAAAAACAGAGGTGCTGCATCGCGAGGCGGATAGTGTGCTCCCACAGTTGAAGCTTCGGAAGGTCTTTAAGACGGAAACAGCAGAATTCAGTGATGTTTACGAAAGGCAAGGCATTAAATATATTGTGCACAGAATTCCGATCATGAAGGATGGCAGGGTCATCGGCGCCATCGGGAAGGTGATGTTCCGGCAGCTGAATGAGGTGAGCGAGCTGTTCAAGAGGCTGCAAAAGGCTGAAAACAAGGCAAGCTTTTATCAGGGCCAGCTGCAAAAATCCGAAGCCGCCAGATTCACCTGGGATCATATCCTCAGTGAATATCCTTATATGGATAAATTAAAGAAAAGTGCCGCCAAAGCAGCGAAGGGCAGGTCTACTGTGCTGGTGAGGGGAGAAAGCGGGACCGGGAAGGAATTATTCGCCCACGCCATCCATAACAGCAGCGCCCGGAGCGACGGCAAATTTGTCATCGTGAATTGTGCAGCGATCCCGGAGGATTTACTGGAGTCGGAGTTCTTCGGATATGAAGAAGGGGCGTTTACAGGAGCGAAGCAGCGGGGGAAAGTCGGGAAATTCGACCTTGCCAATGGGGGGACGCTGTTTCTCGATGAAATCGGCGATATGTCGATTTCGCTTCAGGCAAAGCTGTTACGGGTTCTGCAGGAGCGTGAATTTTACCGGGTCGGGGGTAATGAACGGATCAAGGTCGATGTGCGCATCATTGCGGCAACCAATCGGAATCTGGAGGAAATGGTGAAGGCAGGGGAATTTCGGGAGGATCTCTATTACAGGCTGAACGTCATTTCCTTGAATATTCCACCGCTTCGCGAGCGTGTCCATGATGTAGAACATCTCACCGAAAAATTGATGATCGAACTCAATTCCATGCTTGGAACGAGCATCACCGGCATATCCGCAAAAGCGAAAACAGCACTTCTTCAATACGACTGGCCGGGAAATGTAAGGGAGCTTCGGAACGTACTGGAACGGGGAATGACGTTTGCCGAGCATGGGAATATTCAGGAGGAGGACCTTCCGGATTATCTGGTCTCAAAGGTGTCGGTTACGAATACGGTCAGCCTGGCAGAAGATGCGGAACTCGGCGCGATTAAAAAGGCACTGAGTCAGGCGAGTGGCAATAAAGCACAGGCAGCGAGGCTTCTCGGGATCAGCCGTTCCGGATTATATGAAAAACTGAAGAAGTATGAGCTGACCGTATAGAGCAATCTTGCACAGAACTGTCCAAATCAAGGTGTCCAATTTCTGGACACCTTGATTGCTAAAGAATCCGGATACCCCTTATGATCGCTGTTTTCTGAAAGTTGGCACAATTATTGCATAAATAAAAATGAATGCGTTTTCAAACATATCACTAGGGGGAAATGGAGAATGGATATTGGTTCTTATGTAGCGCAAAATGCGAGGAAGAAGCCGGAGAAGCTGGCGGTTGTATGTGAAGGGAGAACCTATACGTATAAGCAGTTGAATGAAGAAGTGAATAAACTGGCACATGGTCTTCTCCATCTTGGAATCCGAAAAGGTGACAAGATGGCATTGATGATGAAAAATTCCGATCAGTTCGTGCTTGCTTTCTTAGCAGGTGCCAAGGTCGGGGCGGTCCTCGTTCCTGTCAATTTCCGCCTGACGTCATCGGAGGTTCATTATATTCTCGACCAGTCCGAAGCGGCTCTTGTCTTCTGTGACGAAGAATTCGAGGAAACCGTCACGTCTGCCAGGGAAGAAACCCAAGTCCTCCATGTCATCACGACAGGGACCCCGGGAACAGTGGGGCACCATTCATTCCAACGGGTGCTTTCAGAGAATACAGAGGAACCGCCCGTTCAGGTCGGTGATGAGGATGATCTGGAAATTTTATATACGTCCGGCACAACGGGTAGACCAAAAGGAGCCTTATTCGATCATAAGCGGGTCTTCAATGTGGGGCTTACGATGATGATCAGCATGGGAATCAACGAGAAAGAGAACTTCCTTCATGTGGCTCCATTATTCCATTCCGCCCAACTCAACCTGTTCCTCCTATCCGGAATTGTCCTTGGGGCGACCCATGTCATTCACCGGGAGTTCCATCCAGTGAAGACCCTTGAAGCGATACAGGAGCATGGGATCACCCACTTCTTCGGCGTGCCTGCCATGTATACCTTTATGCTTCAGGTGCCAAATGCCGACGATTACGATCTATCTTCGATTAAACGATGTGGATATGGTGCGGCACCAATGGCCCCTGAGCTTGTAAGAAAGAGCATCGGATTGTTCAAAACCGACCAATTTTATAATCTATGCGGGCTGACGGAAGCGGGACCCGGCGGAATCCTGTTAGATCCCGAGGGGCATAAAAACCATTTCGGTAAGGGTGGGAAAGCCGCCTTCTTGACCGAAGCAAGAGTGGTCAATGAAGAAGGAAAGGACATTTCGCCAGGTGTGGTCGGAGAGTTCATCATCAAAGGTGAGTCGATCATGAAGGAATATTATAAAAAGCCTGAGGAAACGGCAAAGACGCTGAAGGACGGCTGGCTGTATACGGGGGATCTCGCCACCATCGATGAGGAAGGCTACATCACCCTAGTGGACCGGAAAAAGGATATGATCATCTCTGGCGGTGAAAATGTGTATTCCATCGAAGTCGAGGAAGTCCTGTATGAGCATCCTTCAGTCCTTGAAGCCGCCATCATCGGACTTCCTGATGAAACATGGGGAGAAGCCGTCTGTGCCGTCATCGTACCGAAAGAGGGGGCAGAAGTCGATGAGCAGGAACTGAAAGATTTCTGCCGTCAGAAGCTCGCAGGCTACAAGATTCCAAGGAGGATCTTCGTGGAAGAGGCCCTGCCACGGAATGCGTCAGGAAAAATATTAAAATATCAACTCCGACAGTCCCTTGCTGGAGTCAAACAATAATAGAGTTTCATAGAGGAGAGGGAAACATGAAACATCTTTACTTATCAGATGATCATGACATGTTCAGACGGTCATTACGAAAGTTCTTAGAAAAAGAAGCGTATCCTCACTATGATCAGTGGGAGGAGAATCGGATGATTCCCCGTTCCTTCTGGACGAAGATGGGGGAACAGGGCTATCTCTGTCCGGATATTGAGGAACAATATGGCGGCAGTGAAGTGGACTGGGGATTCTCGGTCATCATCAATGAAGAGATTGAAAGAGTCGGCTCAGGCCTCGTCGGAATCGGACTCCATAATGATATTGTAGTGCCCTATATCACAGCCTATGGAACGGAAGAGCAGAAGAAACGCTGGCTTCCTAAATGTGCGACGGGGGAAATCATTACGGCAATTGCCATGACGGAGCCCGGAACCGGGTCGGATCTGGCGAATATCAAGACGACAGCGGTCCTTGACGGTGATCACTATGTCGTCAACGGTGCGAAGACGTTCATTACCAATGGAATCCATTCAGATCTCATCGTGGTTGCCTGTAAAACGGACCCTAAGGCGAGCCCGAAACATAAAGGGGTCAGCCTTCTTGTGATCGAACGGGATGCACCCGGTTTCTCACGGGGAAGGAAGCTGAATAAGGTGGGTCTGCACTCTCAGGATACGGCGGAACTCATCTTTGAAGACTGTCGCGTCCCGAAAGAAAACCTGCTCGGGGAAGAGGGGAAAGGCTTCGTGTATTTGATGGATAAACTGCAGCAGGAACGTCTGCTGGTGGCGATTGCCGCCCAGACGGCATCGGAAGTGATGCTCGAACAGACCATCGAATATGTGAAAAGCAGGGAAGCGTTCGGAAAGCCGGTGAGCAAATTCCAGAATACCCAGTTTAAAATTGCGGAAATGGCGACAGAAATCGAAATGGGCAGATCGTTCCTTGATCAGTTGATCGCCGAACATATCGCCGGCGAGGATATCGTGACCAAGGTGTCCATGGCCAAGTGGAAACTAACCGATATCGCCAAGAAAATCTCCGCCGAATGCATGCAGCTCCATGGGGGATACGGATATATGGAAGAATACGAGATTGCGAGAAGGTTCCGCGATATTCCCGTCGCGAGTATTTACGCAGGCACGAATGAAATCATGAAGACGATCATTGCGAAGAATTTAGGTTTATAGATATTTGAATTGTAGAAAGGGAGAGGTATATGCGTGAAGTAGTCATTGTAGAAGGTGTGAGAACACCTGTCGGAAGAAGGATGGGGTTATTGAAGGATATCCGTCCCGATGATCTTGCGGCAGGGGTCCTTGAAGAGGTCGTGAAGCGAGCCGGGATCGATCCAGGGCTCGTGGAGGATGTCATTCTTGGCTGCGTGTCTCAGTCCGGGGAACAGGCGGGGGATATTGCCCGTGTCGCTGCCCTGATTGCAGGTTTTCCCATTGAGGTACCGGGAACGACGATTGACCGCCAGTGCGGATCAAGCCAGCAGGCCGTTCATTTCGCCGCCCAGGCGATTTTGGCAGGAGATATGGATGTTGTCATTGCAGGCGGTGTGGAGAATATGTCCAGAGTTCCGATGGGGTCCAATTATGGAAATGCCGAGCCGTTCAGTCCAAAACTGAAAAGTCGTTACGAAGTCATCCACCAGGGCTTATCGGCAGAACGGATTGCCGAAAAATATGGATTTACCCGCAGGGAGCTGGATGAATTCTCGGCGGAAAGCCATCGTCGTGCGTTGAAGGCTCAGGCTGAAGGTCATTTTAAAAAGGAAATCATGCCGCTACAGGTCACGGATGAAAACGGCGAAACCATCTTGATCACGGATGATTCGGGTCCGAGGGAAGGGACGACTCCGGACGTTCTGGCCGGTTTGAAAACGGTCTTTAAGGAAGATGGCGTCATCCATGCAGGGAACGCGAGCCAGATCAGTGACGGGGCAGCAGTCCTTCTATTGATGAGTCGTGAAAAGGCAGAGGAGCTCGGATTAAAGCCTCGCTTCAAAGTCCATACCCGTGTGGTCGTCGGATCCGACCCCACTTTGATGCTGACAGGGCCGATTCCGGCAACGGAAAAAGCATTGAAGAAATCAGGTCTGGCACTCGAGGATATCGATGTGTTCGAGGTCAATGAAGCCTTTGCGTCCGTCCCGATGGCCTGGCTCAAGGAAACAGGTGCGGATCCCGGGAAACTGAACCCGAATGGAGGAGCGATCGCTCTCGGTCACCCGCTAGGCGCAAGCGGGGCTCGCCTGATGCTGACCATGATGAGTGAGCTTGAACGAACGGGTGGCCGATACGGCTTACAGACAATGTGCGAAGGTCATGGAATGGCGAATGCCACCATCATCGAGCGTCTCTCATGAACAGATCCAAACGAGGAGGTGTGAGGATTCCGTTATGCTAAAAGGTATTAGAGTCATCGACTTTACCAACTATATACCCGGACCCTTCACAACCTTAAGGCTTGCGGAGCTCGGAGCAGAAGTGATAAAGGTAGAATCCCCGGAAGGAGATCCTGCGAGACAAAATGGAAACGGCTTAGTGTTCAAAGCACATAACCGGGGTAAAAAAAGCATCGTCCTGGATCTGAAACAGGAGGAAGGGAAAGGGGTTGCCCTTGACCTGATCCGGCAGGCCGATGTACTCGTAGAAAGCTTCCGTCCCGGCGTCATGGAAAAGCTCGGACTCGGGTATGAAGCGGTCAGCGACATCCATCCGGCTCTTATCTACTGCTCCATTACCGGCTACGGGAACAAGGGGAAGATGTCTCAGCTCGGAAGTCATGATTTGAATTATATGAGTGTAAGCGGCGCCCTTGCCCAAATGAAGGATATGAGTGGAAGACCGGTTCATCCGAGTCATACCTTTGCCGACTATATCGGAGGATTGGCGGCAAGCGAACGGATCCTTGGCGGACTTGTCGCGAGAGGGATATCAGGGAAAGGAAGCTATCACTGCGTTTCCCTTGCAGAGAGCATGGCTTCCCTGATGACGAATCATGTCCTGATTGAAAAAGAAACAGGATACCCCAATGGAGTTCAGGTTTTAAACGGCACCGTGATTTCATACGGTTTATACGAAACGAAAGATCATGGATACCTCACACTCGCTGCCCTTGAGCCGAAATTCTGGCTGAATTTCTGTAAGGCCCTTGGCAGGGAAGACTGGGTGTCTGCCCATTATTCGAAGCCGGGTTCGGGAAATCCCGTTTACCGAGAGCTCGTCGATTTGTTCAAGAGTAAAACACGGGAGGCATGGTCAGAATTCGGGCAGGCAGTGGACTGCTGTCTTACCCCGGTTCTCGAGGCAGGAGAGCTTGCCGAGTATCCTGCTTTTAAAGAAAAGGATTTTATCACAGGTGAAGGGCATGTGAATATGTACAGTGATCATCGAGGGGCCGTCACACCGCCTCCGGAAAAAGGGGAGCAGACGAAAGAGGTGTTAAGGGACTGGCTTCACGAAACGGTTGAATAATAGATGAAGAGAAGCGGAAGGGGAAATGGTTGTATGATGAATGTTCCATTAACAGTAGGTTCGCTCTTGGAGAGAGCCGAAAAATTCTTTCCAAAGAAGCAGGTCGTTTCAAGGACACTAACAGGAATCCATCGTTTTACGTATAAAGAAATCGGTGAGCGCACACGAAGACTGTCGAGCGCACTTCAGAAACTGGGTGTAGGGAAAGGGGACAGAGTCGGGACATTCGCGTGGAATCATCATCGCCATCTGGAGGCCTACTTCGCAGCACCGGGAATGGGAGCGGTGATCCACACCATCAATATCCGCTTGTCTCCTGAACATATTACTTACATTGTCAATCATGCGGAAGACAAGGTGTTATTGGTCGATGAGGATTTACTGCCCCTCATTGAAAAAAGCAAGGACCAGTTCAAAACAGTAGAAGCTTATATTGTCATGACCGATAAGGATGAACTTCCGGAAACGACACTCGAGCCCGTCTACTCTTATGAGGAGCTGCTGCGTGAAGCAAGTCCTAATTTCGAGTTCGTGAAGGATATCGACGAAAATGAACCTGCCGGAATGTGCTATACTTCTGCCACCACCGGTCAACCAAAGGGTGTCGTCTATTCCCACAGAGGGCTTGTCCTGCACAGCTATGCTTTCGGTCTGGCGGATACGGCCGCCTTATCAGAAAGGGATGTCGTATTGCCGGTCGTGCCGATGTTTCATGCGAATGCATGGGGACTGCCTTTCGCTGCCACATGGTTCGGCTCGACGCAAGTGTTGCCTGGTCCCCTGTTTACCCCGAAGCTCTTGGCTGAACTGATTGAAAAGGAAAAAGTTACCTTTACTGCCGGAGTCCCGACGATTTGGCTTGGGCTTCTGAATGAACTGGAAAAGGGTGAATATGATACTTCTTCCCTGCGATCCATCGTCTGTGGAGGGTCAGCAGCTCCGAGGGGCATGATCAAAGCATTTGAAACGAAGTACAACATTCCATTCCTTCATGCGTATGGGATGACAGAAACCGCTCCCCTTGCCGTTGTTTCAAGGCTAAAGAGCTACCAGACGGACCTTGATCAAGAGGAAATCCTCGATATTCGTTCCAAGCAGGGGCTCATTGTGCCAGGACTTGAGATGAAGGTGATAGGCATTAACGGAGAAGTAAAATGGGACGGCGAGGAAATGGGAGAGCTTCTGCTCCGCGGCCCGTGGATTGCCGATGAGTATTATAAGGACGAGCGTTCCCAGGATGCGTTCAGGGATGGATGGCTTTATACAGGTGACGTTGCGACCGTTGATGAAGAGGGCGTCATCAAGCTGGTTGACCGGACGAAGGACCTGATCAAGAGCGGCGGGGAATGGATTTCATCCGTTGATCTTGAGAATGCCTTAATGGCACATGATGCCGTGTTCGAAGCGAGTATCGTGGCCGTTCCTCACGCCCAGTGGCAGGAACGACCGGTTGCCTGTGTCGTGTTGAAGGCACCTTATAAAGATAAAGTCGACAAACAAGAACTGCTGAATTTCATTGCCCCGCAATTCGCGAAGTGGTGGATTCCTGATGAAATCATCTTTATGGAGGAAATCCCGAAAACATCGGTGGGGAAATTCCTGAAAAGGGCATTGCGTGAGCAGCTGAAGGATCTGTTGGTGGAGAAATCCTAGTCAGCCCTGATTTATATAAGAAAAAAGAAGGGATTCTCCCCGGGATCCCGAAATGATAGTGTGAATGACAATATAATGGGAGGTATGAACAATGGGGAGAATGGTTCATTTTGAAGTACATGTGGATGACATGGAACGTGCAAAGACGTTTTACGGGGAAGTATTCGGCTGGAAGTTCGAGGACTGGAGTGAGTACGCCGGAATGCCTTACGTGGGGGCCGTGACCGGGGATGAAAATGAAATGGGGATCAACGGTGCATTGATGCAGCGTCAAAGTCCTCCACCTCAGCCGAATCAGCCGATGAACGGGTATTCGTGTACGATGGGTGTCGGGAACTATGATGAAACAGAAAAGCTCATCCTTGAACACGGCGGCAAGGTCGCCATGCCGAAGTATGCCCTGCCTGGAATGGCTTGGCAAGGCTATTACATAGACACAGAAGGCAATGTGTTCGGGATTCATCAGCCGGATAAGGATGCGAAGTAGAGAAAAGTGTGTCTGACCTGTATGTGGTCAGGCACTTTTTTATGCTAAGAGGGACATAATCATGTGGTAAAATAAGGATGTGGAAGAAACAGAAATGGGGAATCAACCATGTTAGAAAAAATGAGAAAAACGATCAGCATCATTGTGCTGGCAGTAGCCGTCTATGGTCTTGTTTCGGACAATAATGATGTGCTTCCTTATACGATGGCGGGGATGGGGACTCTTATGGTGATCATGGGACTAGAAGAGTACCAGAAGAATCGAAAGTCGTATAAAAGCTACATGTTGTTTGCTGTATCTGTCTTCATGTTATTTGTCTTTATTCAACTCCTGATTTATAAATCAAGTATATAAAAAGGGATGAGGCACGGCCGCCTCATCCCTTTTTTCCTGTCATCACGTTGATGAAATCCTCAACAAACATTTGATAATCCATCTCCAGATAGATGTTAATGTTCTTTTCAGCCGGTTTCGAGCTGACCCTGAAATCGGCGATGGATGTACCCTGCCCAAGTCCTGAAGTCAGTACTTCGACGTCCCTACGGATGGTTTTCCCCATATCGGGGTTCACCATCAGGGAGAGGGTGACGACATCGTGAAGGGGGGCGCCGCCTATACCGGGGATCAGCTTTTTATAGGCGTCGATATAGTAAGTCATGACGTCATCAAGGATCTCGATGACGGGATTGCCGTTCATCTCCTGGATGGTTTTAATGTGTTCAAGGGTGACAATTGCCTTATTCGTAACGTTTAGAGGGGCGATATACAGATTGTCGAAATTCTTGACCACGAGTTCTGATGCGATCGGATCTCCGTAGAAGTTGGCTTCCGCTGAAGGAGTCACATTTCCAGGTACGAAAAACGCCCCTCCCATAATATAAAATTCCTTTACTTTTTTTGTTATGTCTTCGCCTAACAGGTAAAGGGAAGCGAGTGACGTATTCCTTCCGACATCTACGATTGTGACGTCCTGATTCTCTTCAATGATGGTGTAGAGTTTGGAAAAGTTGGTGAGTTCCCCGGAGAAGTTTTCCGGAGGCCTGATCGGTCCCAAGCCTTCCTGTCCGTGGATTTCAGGATAATAGGTCGGGATTTTCCCGGATGAAGGGCTGTTGGATCCGCCGATGATCGGGATATCCGTCCTATCAGCAAGCTTGAGCAGATAAGCGATGTTATCGGTTGCCTGCTTCTTCTCAACATTTCCGTAGCTGGAGACGATACCGAGAACCTTAATGTTTGGATTCAAAAGGGCATACATGATGGCGATGGAATCATCAATGCCGGGATCCGCAAATAAAATGATGTTTTTCATGGGAGACTCTCCTTGATAACGTTTTTTAAAACATATCAAAGAGAAGGGAGAATTATTCCATTCGGCGATAAAATGAAGCCGTAGCCTCAGCCATTTTAACGATCTTCTGCTTGAGGTCAGCGGGCTCTATCACCTTTACCCCATCGGCGAACCCTAGGAGATACGCTTTTGCCTCTTCTTCCGTATCAAAGGAGAGCGTCACGGGTATCCACTCGTCACCTCTTCGTTCCCCAACTGCGAGGACCCGGGCAAACCTTCCGGAGAATGTGAGCCTGGATAAAAGATGTGGTGACACCTCCACTTTCACTTCATAAGAAGGCAGTCTTTTGATGAAGGATTGGGTGGAGGACGACCAATACTCGGTCAGGTCAAAGCCCAAGGGTCTTTGGAACGTCTCGTCCAAGGTTTCTGTGTGATGAATCCGGGACACTCTGTAATTCCGGATATCCCCGTTTTCCTTGGCAGCGATGAGGTACCAGAGGTCACCTTTGGCTACGAGGCCGAGTGGTTCCACAATGCGTTCATCCCTTTCTCCGTCAGCCCGTTCGTAGGTGATTCTTAATTTGATCTCCTGAAAGACCGCCTCTTTGATGGTTTCGAGAGAGGCCGTCTTGTTTTTCTGCTTTCGCCATGAGCTTGTGTCGATATGGATCCGGTTCCAGACATCCTTCCCGTTCTCACGGTAAGAGGGCGGGAGGGAGGCCATCAGTTTGTTCCTTGCTTCTTCGGTTATACGCGTCAGACCGAGATCCTCCAGAAGATGATTGGAAGGAGAAACGAATAGGGCGCGGATTTCCGATTCCTTCAACCCTGTCAGGTCCGTCCGGTAGTCCTCAAGAAGCGACCAGCCACCCTTTTGTCCCCTCTCTGCCACCACGGGAATCCCGGTCCCGCTCAAGGCATCCATGTCCCGGTGGATGGTCCGCTCGGAAACCTCCAGCTTCTCTGAAAGTTCCTTCGCCGTCATCCGGCCATGTGTTTGTAGGAGTAGTACTATGGATATCAAACGGTCGCCTCTCATGTTCCTCACCTTTTTCTTGGTTTTTCTTTTATTTAATGAAATATGACAATGGATGTCAAGAATGGAATCGTATAATGGGGTTATCTTAGTGGATGAAAGGAATGGTTGGATGAAATCACTGGCAGGAAAAGTAGCGCTTGTAACAGGAGGAAGCAGGGGAGCGGGGCGTGGGATCGCCATTGAACTTGGAAGAGAAGGAGCCACGGTGTATGTGACCGGGCGCAGTACAAAAGGGAACTCTACGCAAAACTTTCCAGGGACAATCGATGATACAGCAGCTCAAATCCAAGAGGCAGGTGGAATAGGAATCGCGGTACAGTGTGATCATACGATTGATGCTGAAACGAAAGCGGTCATTGAGCAAATTCGGGAGGAACAAGGCAGACTCGATATACTCATCAATAACGTATGGGGCGCTCATGATATCGGTGTGAATCCAGGGGAATTCTGGGAACAGTCTCTTGAAAATTGGGACACGATGTTTACGGCAGGCGTGAGGGCACAGCTCGCGACGAATCATTTTGCCATCCCTCTCCTGCGGGAAGGGGATGGTACGCTCATCATTCATACGACGTTCTGGGATGAAGGCAAGTACACGGGACAGTTCTATTATGACCTTGCGAAAAACGCCCTCGTCCGCATGGCGTACGGTCTTTCAAAAGAACTGAAAGAGGACGGAATCGCCGTCATGGCTGTATCCCCGGGATTCATGAGGACAGAGCTGGTGCTTGAACATATGGGTGTGAACGAGGAAAACTGGCAGGAATCAGAAGACTTAAAGAAATCCGAAACCCCATATTATGTTGGACGTGCCATTACGGCACTGGCAATGGATCCAGGGGTGATGGAGAAGACTGGGCAGGCTTTGAGAGCAGGAGATCTTGCGAAAGAATACGATTTTACGGATGTGGATGGCCGGTATATTCCGCCGTTTACGTTATAAGAAAGTCCCTTTTGGGGCTTTTTTATTTGAATGCAGACTTAATCAACCCCTTTGCCGAATAAACTATCCATGATAACCACTTTTCAAAAGGAATAGGGGTGGCATGATGTTTTCCGTGACAGAGATGCAGACGTTCGAGTTGTTTTCTGTTCCCCATGTCTCAGTGCTTTTGATGTTTGTGGCGATATCGTTTTGGCTGGTGTATTTCAGGCATTTCCTGAAGGGGTATCAGTCCATGCTGAAGTGGACTCTTTTTTCGATGCTCGTGATGAGTGAAGTGTCGTGGCATTTCTGGCTCGTGGCCACCGGAACGTGGGAAGTAGGGGATCTGCCCCTTCAGCTCTGTTCTGTCAGCACGTTCATTGCAATTTATCTATTCCTCAGACCCAATCAGAAAGCCTATTATTTGCTCTTTTTTATCGGTCTTCTCCCGCCAATCTTAAGTATGGTGACACCTGAAATGGCGTACCAATTTCCCCATTTCCGTTTTCTGAAATATTTCCTTCATCATGCAGCCATCGCGTGGTCCGTCCTTTATTTCATCGTGTATGAGGGATACCGTGTGCCAAGAAGAGCAGTATGGACCGGTTTTCTCATGGTCAATCTACTCGCCCTTCCGATTTTCTTCCTGAATATCCTTCTCGATACGAATTTCTTCTATCTCGCAAATCCCACGGAATCGAAAACAATCTTGTCCTTTTTCGGAGAGGGGGTCATATATTATATTAATCTGGAAATCGCGGCAATTGTCGTGTTTTTCGTGACGTATTTTCCCATGGCGGTACTTGTGAAGAGGGAGAGGAGCAAAGGATAAGTCACGTCTAAAGTAAAAAAAGGGGGGATGGCTGTGAGAAAGTTATTGGCAATGGTTAATATCATTGCCGTGATCGCGATCATTGTGTTTATGATCAAACCATTTCAAACATCGCCACCAAAAGTCAAAGTCACAGTAGGGGAAGTTGCCATTCCGACGACTGACGGTTCCTATTGCTGGGATGGGCTCTTTTCCGGTGGGTGTGTGGATAAGGAATATGGCAGTATCGTAGCCATGGCAGGGGAGTATAAGCCAACGGTCGTTTCTCCAGGACAGAAGATCAACGTGACGTTCGATAAAAAACCAAAATCGGTTGACGCAGAGAGGTGGATGGGGGAGGAACAGGCTAAAAGGGTAGAATGGAAGAATCGTATGATAACAGCTCCCGAACAGAAAGGGGTCTATGTTTATCATATCGTGGCCCATTGGAAGCAGGGGGACGGAAGTTATGCATTTTCGGTAGAAGTAAAGTAACACCAAAAACGCTTGGTTCCCCAAGCGTTTTATCATGCCTTACAGCTTAAGCTTCAATCCTTCATGGGTAGCCTTAAACCCCAATCTCTCATAAAACCTCAACGCATCCGGCCTTTGCTTATCCGTCGTCAATTGAATGAGGTGGCACCCGCGCTCTTCAGACCGGGCGATCGCCCACTGGATCATCTTCGTACCCACGCCTTCCCCTCTTACAGAAGCAGAAGTCCTGACCCCTTCAATCGTTGCTCTCCAGCCACCTTGATGGGTGAGGTATGGGGTGAACGTGATTTGCTGCACGCCCACTACCTTTTCTCCGTCACAAGCGACGACCAATTCGTTATTGGGATCGGTATCGATGGCTTTGAATGCTTCTAAATAGCTTTGAGGAAGAGGCTGTTCGTAGCGCTCGCGCTGTTTTCCAAGTACGTCATCGGCGAGCATTTCGACGATACGGTCTACGTCTTGTTGTGTCGCTTCTCTAAAGTGCAATGGTCTCTCCATGTGAATCCCCCTTGTTTAAAAACAGTATTGATAGTTTCAATGCTAACGAATTTGAACTAATAAGTTAATGATATTTAAATTATGGAAAGGTATAAGAATTCCTTATCATTATGAAAAAATTCATCCCAACCGTATCCATTTTTGATTCAAACCTGTATATAAAAAGTGAGGGTGAATGGGATGGAGGCGAGAGAAATGCTATGAACTGAATGACGTGAGACAGGGGTTTTCACCTAAATGGCAACCCTCCATTTCCCTATTGCCCAAACGACGTGAATCATCCCTGGAACTACCGTGAAAACAGATAGTAGATCTTTAAAGAAAGAATAGAAGGAAAACAACACCAACGTGCGTGTAGCGGGCGTGCGTAGGGTGGTTTCAGTGGTCGCAGAAACAGATATCGATTCAAATTTCTTCTAAGAAGCCAATGATTCTAGCCCTCGTTTCGTTTGCAGATTCACGATGAAAGGAAGATGAATAGGGATCACTGAATCCATGTTTACCACTATATTTCTGAATGTCGATGGGCTTTCGCTCTAGCATTGCAATCACTTCGTCCACCTGGAAAGAAGATTCTTCTTCAGGGAAGAACAACATGGTTGGACACAGTGGTGTGACCTCTAAAAAGTTTCGTATCCGTGAACCGTAGTAGCCGATGACACCATCAACCCTTTCATCATCACTGCATAACCAGGCAATCGTTGCTCCCACACTGAACCCTATGATGACAATCCGTTTGTATTGCGGTCGATAGGTCGAGAGAATGCTCTTTATTGTTTCTGACGGCTCTTCAAAGCCTATGTTCCCGATGAAATGATGATAAGCAGCCTCTTCCTGAGAATAATCAAAAGCAGATCCTGTTTCTAATAAATCCGGACAGATGACGTCCATTCCTTGTTTTGAGATGAATTCGCAGAAGTCTTGTATGTGTTGGTTGATTCCGTAGATTTCGTGGATGACTATAACAAGTGTACTTGAATTTTGTTGAAGTTGTATCATGTTAATTCCCTCATATTCTTAAATAATGGATATATGTTCAGAGGATACCAGGGGCTTATTCTCTTGTTTTACAAGCAACATATCGATTGCTCCCCGGAAGCTTCTTAATCTCATTCCACGCATCTATCGCATCTTCCCTGGTCTTACCATTGTTGTTCGGATCAGCAAAGAAATCACGGGTGAATTGATTGTATTCGAATTGCGGTCCGATTTCCTTCTTGTATGCAGGAGCTTTCTTCCGCTCTTCTTCTTTGTGCCATTCTTCCACGGCATCTCGATAGGTTCTTCCTGCATTCTGTTTGAAGTAGTTCTGGATGTGGGTGGAGAAATGAAATGTGGGAATGACGGATTTGAAGAATGCCCTGACTTCCTGGCTACAACGATGTGGGTCGGTAATGACGGTATCCAGACTTAAAGGTTCTTGAAGGACAGCCTGCCTTCTTGATTTCCTGACGGGTTTCATGATCTCACCTTTCGAAAGGAAAGTGCTAATTCTTTCTGATATCTCTATTTTTGATCCGGTAGCACTGATGCCATGGTGACGACAGAAGGTTTGCAGTTCTTCCTTTAACCAGTAGTACTCTTTGAACGTTTCAACCGGGGTCTCCTTATTTAGTACAGGTCTCAATGTAACCAGCTCCCTAAATTCCATTTACATCCATTTTAGAACGAATGTTCTGTTTTGTCTATTGTCTTGGTCCCAGCAGCATCACACCAACCCCGACCAGACAAATCCCCGCACCGACCCAGTCATATACATCCGGTGTTTTTTTATCGATTCCCCACCCCCAGAGAACGGACAGGACGATGAACACCCCGCCGTAAGCAGCGTAGACACGGCCGAAGGAAGGAAAGAACTGGAAGGTGGCAATGACCCCATAAAGAGCTAAGGCGATTCCGCCGGCGAGTCCCCAATAGGATGGTTTTCCTTCGCGAAGCCATAGCCAGATGAGATACCCTCCCCCGATTTCGGCGATACCGGCAAGGATGAATAAGATGATGGCATTTAGCACAATGATCACTCCTACTTGTAGTTTACTTAGATGAAGTATAACGCAAATCCACCTGTCCAAACATTTGTTTATTTTCCCCAAACCTTCTACAATGAAAAGAACAAGAGAAGGTCTAGTCTCACGGAGGTGGAAATGAAATGGACAATACGGAAAAACATTTTTCAGAAGAAAAGTTTTGGGATAAGTTGAAGAGGTATGGGGTGAAGGCAGGTCATTCCGTCGTGTATACGGCACTGCTTCTTTATTTCGTCCTGCAAAAGCCGGATGTTCCAAAGAAGTCGAAGATGGTCATCATCGGGGCCCTCGGATATTTCATCCTTCCAACGGATTTCATTCCGGACATGGCAGTCGGGGTAGGGTTTACAGATGATCTTGGAGCCCTGGGACTCGCTTTATTGCAAGTGTCTATGTATATCGATGATGAAGTGAAAGCGAAGGCCAAGGCGAAGTTGAGTGACTGGTTCGGCGAGGATGTGGATACGTCTGAGGTGGATGGGAAGTTGTGACATGACGAAGTGTCATTGACGGTTGGGTCGATGATGCTTTTTTTATTGTGGGGAAGATGTTAATGTCCAGTTACCTGATTTCGTTTTTCAAGGACCTTTCCATGAAGGATTTTGTTGTCGGATATGTTGTCATAAACCAATTCATTCTCTTCACAGCCTAGAAGGAGGAGGGGCACAAGCAGGATGAAGTAGCCGCTTTTTTTCACAGTTAATCAGTCCAAAAGGAGGGGAGGGATGTTACAGGAGGCAGAGACTCCCGGCGTTTATTCAACCATCATCCCCAACTATCATCATTCCCCCTTGTACGTATCGTCGAATAAATCCTCATCACCCTGCCGTTCTTTAATTTCATGCTTCTCTTCCAAGTAGCGTCCGATGACTGAGCTATTGATGCCGTCCCGCACAGCTCTTTCTATGATCATATAAAAAAGTGATAGCCCGACGAGTGCACCTAAAATGATCAATGTAATTTCCATATCTTCACCTCCCTGATTACTCGATAACAATATTCCCGACATACTGAGCATTTCCCCGATCCGTTTGAAGGTCGATCTCCAATACGTAAGACCCTTTTCCTTTGGGGAATGTGAAGGAACGGTTCTCACCCATATCCAACTGTAGCTTTTCGTTACCCAGCCATAAGAATGCACGTAGTTCCTCAACGGCAAAGTCTTCGCTGTCAAAAAGAAGATCTACCTGCTGACCGGGTGGAAACGTGAGCTTCTTTTGTTCCCGGGCGAAGTCCACTACCTCTTTCGTTTCCTTCTCCAATGGTTTGCTGTTTTCACCCCGCCAATCGATATTGGTTTCGGTTAATTCAACGGAGTCGACGCTGTCAGTATTCATAAGCGTTACAGTTGGTGGGGTGAAGTCATAGTCTTCTCCAATGCAGCCTGTCATGAAAAAAGTGAGGAACAAACATAGGAAAGCCTTAAAATAGCTTCTCAATCATCCAAATCCTTTCTATTCAAAGAGTGATAATCTAGTTTATCCATCCATTCAGCACCATCCCCATATTCATTACCATATGAAAGACGATGGCTGGGTAAATGCTGTCCGTCTTCAATACTACGAAGCTGTAAAAAAGTCCACCGAAAGAGAATAAGAGACTGAGGGCAAGCGGGATCCCGATAGATAGATGCAAGAGGCCGAACCCGATACTTGTCACAATGACGGCATAAACGATTGATGTGTTTCTCGTCAACGAGGACAGCATGACTCCTCTCCAGATGAACTCCTCAACTGTAGCGTTGAGGAGGGTAAAACCTACAGCGAATAGAAATAATGACCTCCCTTCGCTGATTTCCCCAAACCAGAGGAGGGGGATGAAGATGGAGCAAGAACCAGCCAGCCCGATGAATAAAAATAAGGGCAATGAGATGGAATGTGACGGCATGGAGATGCGCTTTTTCCAATCGGGTAAGCTTGTGTAGGTATGAATCGTGTCTTTTGATACTGAATGTGAGATTATTACTGCCATCAGTATGATTACAAGTGCAGCTCTGTTCAACAGTATGTATATTTCTTTTGAAATATCCCATTCTTCCATCCAACCGGTTGCGAATTGAAATACCAGCAAACCGAGCAAGAAGAACAGGAAGAGGGAAGCGACGGACCTGTCCTTTTTGGTAGAGAGATAGAGGGAGAAAAGGCCCAGTAACGGCAGCAGTCCCCATTCGTATGCTCTATAAGATAGAAGGATGATCCCTGCGAAAAACAGGGTGGCCGAACTTATGTAGAAAAAGGAATGCTGGGAACGGATCATGTGGTCCTCCTTGAAAGGGTTTGGGAATAGTTTAGCATAATTTTCCTATTTTGGTGAAAGTTATATTCTCCTATGGACGAAGAGGATATTTCTTGTGGTAAAATTAGGATAGTTTACATAAGAAGGGAGAAAGGACATGTACAAACATATCATCTGGGATTTCGACGGGACTCTTTTCGATACATATCCCGTCATGGCCGGTGCCTTTAAGGAAACGCTCGAGAAGGATGGAATTGATGAACCTTTAGAGGAAATCATGAAACATATGAAGGTATCGATGACATATGCGATTAATCATTATGGAGAGAAGTATGGGATAGGGAACGAGTTTATCGCAGCCTACGATTCCCGCAGAAAAGAAGTGGAGTTTGATTTGTCCATACCCTTTGAAGGGATGATGGAGCTTTGTAAGTATATTTATGAAACCGGCAGAAGGAATTATCTTTACACTCATAGGGGGGAGTCTTCCATGAGAATGTTGGAGGATTTCGGGATGATTGGCTACTTTTCTGATTTCATCACCTCCGAACACGGGTTTGAGCGTAAGCCGAGTCCGGATGCCATTCATCACTTGATCCGTACCCACGGCATCGACCAGTCCGAGGCGATCATGATTGGCGACCGGGATCTTGATCTGCAAGCAGGGAAGAACGCCGGAATCAGTTCATGCTACTTTGCGGACGAGTTGGTTGAAAATCCCCATGCTGATTATGTGGTGACGAGCGTGGAGAAATTGTATAAGATTATTTAATATGAAGACCATTGAGGGACGGACCTTGGTGGTCTTTTTTTAGTGGGTAATTGGAATTTATTGGTTAAATACGCAGATAACAAATAAATGACGCAATTACGGTGAAAATGACGCAATTAATTACAAAACGACGCAATTATGCCAGAAATGACGCAATTATTCATAAAACGACGCAATCGTCGCTTCACTCGAGCATTACAAAGCCTGCAAATCCCTTAATCTAAAAAGCTATTGAGTCCCTTTCACGAAAATTGCATTGATAAAGTTCACTATGCCCATGAAATACACAAAAAAGTAAGGGATCTCAATTGAGATGAGCTTATTTAGAGTATAGACAGTGGGCAGGGCAAGAAGGAATGCAACAGATGTGGAAATGAGCAGACTCTTTCCTGTCATCAGATACCTCATCGCTAATACGAAAACGGTCAATACCACAGTGAATATCGCCTATTCCAGCATCGGCAATGAAGGCAAAGCGAGTAAGCGATCATGATGATCAGTAAGTAAGCTGTTACCATGCGACCTCCTCCTTTGATATTACATACCCTTAAAGAGAACCTTTTAGCCCATCCGCTACGTTTTAAAACCCCCCATTCCGGATACATTATATGAGCACACACCAAACAGATGATTTGTCATCACCCAATCATTCATGTGATGATAAATTCATACCAAAACTATCGGAATAAGGAGATGAGAGCATGAACGTAGCAGTGGTTGGAGCAAATGGACAGATTGGGAAGCAAGTGGTCGGATTCTTGATGGAAGAGGGTCATACACCGAGAGCCATCGTGAGAAAAGAAGAGCAGGTAAAGTCTTTCGAAAAGGAAGGCGTGGAGGCTGCCCTTGTTGATCTGGAAGGAACGGTGGATCAAATCACAAACGGATTGAAGGGTGCCGATGCCGTCGTCTTCTCTGCAGGGTCCGGCGGAAGCACAGGCTCAGACAAGACGCTTCTCATCGATCTTGACGGAGCGGTGAAAACAATGGAGGCCGCTAAGCAGGCCGGAATTGAACGCTTCGTGATCGTAAGTGCCCTTCAGGCTCATCACCGTGAGAATTGGAACGATTCCTTGAAGCCATATTATGTGGCGAAGCACTTCGCGGACCGTGCGCTGGAAGACAGCGGACTTACCTATACAATCATCCGACCGGGTGGACTGCTGAACGAAGAAGGTACAGGCAAAGTATCAGCCGCAGAAAATCTGGAACGGGGATCCATCCCACGTGAAGATGTGGCGAGAACCATCGTCGCTTCCTTGACGGAAGAGAACACATTCAATAAAGGGTTCGATCTCATTTCAGGAAGTAAAGGAATAGAAGAAGCTGTGAAAAACGTATAAAACGTATAAATGAGTAATGGGAATGATCATCGTTGGATGGTCATTCTTTTTTTTTATGACCCACATATGGGTATAGATGGTAAAATAGTGAAAAAGGAGGGGGCTCTTATCATCAACATCGATGTTTCATTTAATATCGTATCCTTCATGATGTCCATCATTCAGTGGAGCGTGATCGGATATTTGGCCTATAGAGGGTACAAAAGGCTGGACACAAAACCTAGGGTATGGAAAATACTATTCGCCTTATTGGTTGGCTTATTTGCTTTCACCATTAACATGGAATTTTTCCATACACTGATAAAAATACCGATTCTACCATTAGGCGTCTGGATCCTGTACGGAGTCCTTAGAAGCAAGGAAGGCCGCTGGGATACTTATCGCCGGTTTGCCTGGATCGGATTCCTCGCCAATTTCATCTTCCTGGCAGGAACCCTGCTCACCATCCCGCTCCATTCCCTCATCTATCCGGAAAACGACCTATCCACCTACATAACAGGAGCTGAAGAAACATCCATCAACATCATTCATCCATCAGGTGAGGGACGGACCTTGGATCAAGAGAAGCTCGAGAAGCAGCTTTCGAATGTGAAACAGGCTGAAGTGGAAAGTTGGCTATGGTATGAGGAAGTCGGAGGACGATCTTCCAATCCTGAACGTTTTCCGTATCAGCTGGTGGGGACCACAGGGAAATGGGGAAGCGGGCTGAATCCGGACATTTATATGGAGCAGGACGGGAAGGGACTCCTCATCTCGACTCGAAAGACGCAGTACTATTACCGCTTTCCTGAAACGGTGCTTGAGGAGGAGGAATGATGAAGGGGAGACGTTTCCGTTACCTGGCGCAGGGTATCCTGATTGTGGGGCTACTTGCATTGTATTGGGTGTATATAGAGAAAGCAGATTCCCTACCTAAAGATGAAGAAATTCTGGCCCAGATCAATGCCGGCCTTTCCGATGCAGAAGCCGTTGAGATTCAGGATCTGCTGAAACTTGATGCCGGTCACGGGGTTGCGCCTTTCCTTACTGCTGGGGGCGAGTATGGTGTCAGCTATTGGGAGAGGCATTTGACCGGCTGGAAGGTCATCCATGTCCGGACCGATGGCGAACCCCGGATATGGATGCTGGATCCGGGTGATCCGTCGAGTTTCCATATTACATGGAATATGAATCCTGACAGAGACATAGAAACCCTGCAGTATTATTACATCAGGGAGAGAGGTTATTCAAGCAGCGGCCCTGAGGAGCATTATGTACCCGGTATCCAGATGAAGGTTGAAGCATCCATAAAGGGTAAGTCCTATGGGGCCATGAAGATACCCGACGATTGGGGTCAGGCATTGACCTTATCGGATGGAAGTGAACCTCCAGGCAACTCGATTTGGGAAAACTTCAACCCTGGGATTCATTCCACCTTTGGCTGGATCCCTCTCGATAAAGAAGGCAATGAGGTCAAATGGGAGAACAGAGACAGTTCAAGTTACACAGTAGGGAATGTCCGTGATCAACATATGCAAATGCTTGATCAGTATCATGTCGAACAAGGGTTATACTAATCAAGGGAAGGAATGATCCATTGCGGTCATTCCTTTTTTAGGTTGAGAAAATTGTGTGAATTTGGAATAATTGGTAGTGAAAGTAAGGTGGGTTGATATGAATTATTTTTTGAAAATAAATGTGGTCAGCATCATATATGCCTTGATGATTCTCGTGCCTGTGGAGCTGATGGTGAATATATACAGGTTGACGAGACTGTCGGGCTGGGATATGGATTTTGTCGAGAATGTCAGTGGGTTCATGTCTGGCATGGTTGTGATCATGGGAACCGTCTTCCTTTATTTTCTCACGAAGAAGTGGATGGAGGGACGGAATACGGCTTATTGGACGGCGGTTCTTTGGCTACCATACTTCGTCTTATTTTCTTACGTGATCTCCACCTCCTTTCCGACGAATTATGGAGGAGACGCACCGAATCCCGCATCGGGTTTAGTCATGATCGGAGCGCTGGTGTCATATCCCTTTTATGTGCTGGTCTTGAATTTCTTAAGTTTGAATACAGAAGAGGAGGAAATCAACGTTGACTAGGAATATCATTAGTTTTATCCTGTTAGCGCTAGGGACGGGTTTATGGGTATGTGCATCCTTATTTCGCTTTCTCATCACGTCGGATATCCCGGTAAGCTTTACTCCTGAGGAAGCGATGGTTACGCAGGAATCATTTGCCGTAGCTGGAGTGCTCATCCTGATAGGAACGATCGTGACGAAAGCTCATGCGTTTCATCTCATCACATTTACTCTATATGCTACGATTACGGCCTTTCATTTTTACATAAACGATTACTTTCATCGCTCAGCCGTTTATTATACAGATGAGTTTGCCGTACTGGAGAATGTAAGTGGCTATATCGCACTTGTCGTTGCGTTTATCAATCTTATCTTTGTCATGAAACCTTATATGAGAGTCTTGAAATTGAAGGTGGATAGATGAAAGTAATATTCGGAGACAGAATTCAAGGTTTGGACTATCAAAGAAGAAAAGGTGTCTATGCCGTTATCTTTCATCATGAAAACGATAAAGTCATGACGGTTCGAAATGAGTCCGGTCACTATTTTCTACCAGGTGGTGGGATTGAGGAATCTGAAAACCAGGTGGATTGTCTGAGAAGAGAATTAATAGAGGAAACAGGTTATCTTGTGTCGATAGACTCTTATATTGGAAATGCGATGAACTATTTTCATTCAAGGAAAGGGGAGCCTCTCCTTAGTGATGCCTATTTCTATCTGGTCGAGCTTAAAGCAAAGGTGCAGGAGCAATGTGATCATGTGACGGAGTGGGTTGATGTTGAAGATGTGAAGCGGCTTCTTTTCCACGAACACTATGATTGGGCAGTAACTGAAGCGAAATTGATAGTGAATCGTATATGAATCAATTTAAAAAAATGAAATAGTAATAAGTAAGAGAATACTGATCCGATACGGTACGAAGGAGCAGATACAAGAGCGGTTGAAATTCTTCTTGAAAGAACTTGAAGAATGTTAATTAGAATTATGGGAGGAACGGACATGATCAAAAAAATGGGGGTGATGATCGTTACCATCAGCTTGAGCTTTTTCGCATGGACCCAGTCCAGACCGATCGAAGAAATCATTGTTAAAAAGAATGGGGAGGGTGCGGCACAAGTCGTCTATGAAATGAACGGCCAGAAAAGGTTAAGGGAGTTCACGGAAATAGTCGAATCACTTAAGTGGCATTCAACCGGCCTTTACATTGTGACGGACTATACCTTTACATGGGGAGGGGAAAAGTATGATGTTCTCCTTCATAAGGACAAGTCAGTGGAAATCTTTCGAATCAAGAATGGGGAGGCAGAAAGGACGGTTTTACTTGCGGAAGAGGCAGGACCGTTTTTAAAGAAGATGACGGGTGGAAAGTTGGAAAGGTAGATGAAAAAAAGGTTCATTCTCTTAACCTTTTTCTTGGGACTGGGTTTCTTCTACTATATGAGTATAGGTTTTAAAGCAGAGTATGAAGACATTTCACTGAAAGAGGCTCCGGGTAAAATACGGAAAGAAATTACGGACCAGACAGGTTTTCAGGTTTTTCAAGATGGAGAGTATACCTATATTTATTACAAATGCAAGGACAAGAGAAATGAGTATATAACCACGACCCTCGACGTAAGGTGGAAAGCCGGAAGTATAGTGGCGACGGCAAGGGTTGACTATGCAGTGAACGACGGGGATATTCGTTATGATCAGCTGATTAAAATGGATCATAGGTCGTCGAAAGACATGAAGTACGAAGAGGAAATCATGGCAAAATAAGCTCGAATAGCCTATCCAACTTCCCTTTTATGAATAATTTCTGACATGAAAGCCGGCATTTCTCATAAAATATTCTGAGGTGAGTAAAATGCCAAGAGTCAAGTACACCGATGCAGATGTTGCTTTAATGGCAAGGATGATGAGAGCGGAAGCGGAAGGCGAAGGGAAGCAGGGGATGCTGTACGTCGGGAATGTCATCGTAAACCGGGCGAAAGCAGATTGTCTGGACTTTAAGAAGGTGAGGAGCATCCGTCAAGTCATTTTTCAGGTCCAGGGAGGGAACTACTCCTTTGAAGCGGTCCAAAAAGGGAATTTATTTTATAACAGGGCCAGATCTGTTGAGAAAAGGTTAGCCAAACAGAATCTGGATTATTGGGCACAGCACCCGGCGAAATATGCCCTTTGGTATTTTAACCCTTATGCTCCATGTCCCCCGACGTGGTATGATCAACCGTTTTCGGGACAATTCAAAAATCATTGTTATTATGAACCGGCGGCAGGGACGTGTGCGAGTGTGTATACTGGCGGGTGAGGATGATGAGAACTTCCTGGTTGGATCGGGTGGTTCTTTTTTTATTCTCATTTATTTGAAACTATTTCCAAATCAAAAACGTATAGTAGGTAACAAATGGAAATGGATGGAGAGGTGCGAATTTGAAAACGTTAGGGAAGGTGCTACTTATACCAGCATTTTGTTTCATGTTTATGGGATGTTCCAATCATGAGCCAGTGAAAAAGAAAGAACCGGAATCGCACATCACTTTTTCACAAGAAGAACAGAAATTCGACATCATTTATATGTATGATGAAATGCAGGATTACATAGACACCGTACGTGAACAGACGGGGAAAAGTAATGAGACCGTGTTTATTGAAAAGGTATTTGAACCGTTTAAAAAGAAGTCCAATATGGAGGGAATCAGCTTAAGGTATATTTTTGATCCGTCCTCAGAAGTGGATAAACTTGCAGAATCAGTAAAGGATTTGGATAAAAACAAAGATACGACGAACCGGATTATTAAAGAAGCGTTGCTTAAATCCGCTAAAGAACTCCCTGGTAACAATAAAAAAGTACTCGTTTTACCTTTGAATCCTGAAGATACAATTGTAGCTGAAAAAATGGGAGGTGTCGGGGGATTTGTCTTGGACGACGATGTCATTGTGCTGCAACTTTCTTCGGCCATGGAGGAAGACATGTTGAAGTATACAGTCGCCCACGAATATAACCATGCCATTGCAGGAGAAAGCAACCCGGGAATGATGTATACGATTCTAGGGGGAGTGGTGCTGGAAGGGAAGGCTGATGCCTTTGCCAATATCATCTTTCCAAAGATAGATGTCCCATGGCAGGAACCGATGACACCAGAAGTAAAGGAAAAGGTAGTAACTGAAATAACCGAACTCAAAGATTCCAGTGACCCGAATCGCTATGCAGGGTTAAGAAATGGCATCCCGTCCAAAGACATCCCACAATGGGCCAACTACAAAATCGGCTATGAAATCGTCCAGAGCTATCGGAAGAAACACCCTGAAGTATCAATTGGAAGATGGACCAGCATGCATGAAGCCGAAATTATCGCGGGAAGCGACTTTGAGAAAATCACGGCGTATGAAGGAGCGTCTTCAAATGATTGAACATTCAATCAATACTCCGTCCAACGCCCGATGTAAAATTTTCCATATGTATTTACGATAATAGTAGATAAATAGGAGGGGATAACGTGAATCATGTACATACGAATCAATGGAATCTAGACGCGGTAAGGCCAGGGAATCATCCGGTGAAAGAGCAGGTCATGGAGCTCCTCTTTCAAGTTGGGGAAATGGAATCTCTATTGGAACATGGGATGAACATCAATGAAGCGGTGGATGTGACTAAACGTGTGCAGGACCTCTATACACAGGTGTTTCACATGGATGAATACATTTTCTGTATCGCATCGGAAAACGTTCTGGACGGGGAAGCACAGGATCTGATGGCAATGAGCAGCCAGCTGAAGGCGAAGATGGATACGCTTCTCCTCACATATAGTCAGGGTCTTGCCCAAATGACGGAAGCTGAGTGGAAATCGTTCATCGAAAGTATAGCCGTAGCAGGAAGTGAAAGGTTTCTGACGGAACAGCGACGTAAAATGAAAGATCAGCTTCCTGCAGAAATGGAAACGGTGATCAACGCCCTTTCAGTCAATGGGTTCAGCGGTTGGGAGGACCAATACGGTCAGGAATATGCCCGCCTTAACGTGCCGGTGAAAAATGAAGAAGGCACGGAATGGATTTCATTTGATAAGGCCTATATTCTCGGAATGTTGTCTAATGAAAGGAACAAGCGTGAGGAGATCGCGGTATCGCTCACCAAAGTGTGCCGTGAGAATGAAGACCGGTTCGCTTCCATCTTCAACCATTTCGCCGGCTTCCGGAATGAGCTGTACCGGTTGAGGGGATGGACGAATCCACTGAAGGAAATGTACGAGCAAAACCGTATCTCTGAAGCTTCAGTCACAACCATGATGGATACGCTCCACGCCCATACGTCCTTGCTGCACCGGTTTTTAGAACGGAAGGCTGCATTGACTGGAGTGGACAAGCTGAGTTGGTTTGATGTTTACGCGCCGACCTTCACATCCAAGACGACGCTGACCTACGAAGAAGCAGCCGACATTGTGATAGGGCAGTTCACCCGTTTTAGTGAGAAGCTTGGTCAATTTGCAAGAACCGCTTTTGAAAAGGGGTGGATTGATGCGGAGCCCGCAGATCATAAACGTCATGGCGCCTTTTGTGCCTCGTTCCCGAATGCAAAGGAAAGCCGGGTGATGCTTTCCTTTACCGGCAACTATAACGATGTCGTCACGATTGCTCATGAGTTGGGGCATGCGTATCACAATTCCCTTCTTCATGAACAGCCCGGTTTCTCCCACAAGGTAGGCACGGGTCTTGCCGAAACGGCGTCGACATTCGCTGAGAACCTTGTCCTGGATGCGGCCATAGACCTTGCGAAAACAGAAGAAGACCGACTCTCTCTTTTAGAAATGAAGATCACGAACGGATTGAAATACACTACATTCATCCCGGCCAAGTTCGAGTTCGAAGCCGCTTTTTACAAACAGCGCCTGAACGGAAAGCTTTCAGCAGGAGAAATTGTTCAATTAATGGAAGAAACAGAAAGAGACTGGTTCAACGATTCCCTGGAAGAAGTGAATACCCACAACTGGATGTCGATCCCTCACTTCTTTAATACGGAAAAAGCCTTCTACAATCTTCCGTACACGATTGGCTATTTGTTCAGTAACGGCGTCTATTCGCTCTATCAGGAGGACAAAGATGGCTTCCCGGAGCGGTACGATAAGCTGCTTACTTCATCAGGAAACCAATCCATGGAAGAGTTAAGTATTGGATTCTTAAAGGAAGAGTTAGGGACGGACTTTTGGGAGACGGCCATACGTCCCCTCGAGGAAGCGATCGAGAAGTATTTGGAGGAAACAGAGAGGTATAGTTAAAACATAGAGGCAATCCCTCCTCTCTCATTGCTATTTAAAAATAAAGGAGAAAATATGAATCAATTAAAAGACAAACTAGAGCACATCACACAGTATATTAATCAGCTACTTATCGATCAGGAAGGGGTAGGATTAAGCGTTGCAATCGTAAAAAATTCTGACATCATCTATTCCAGAGGGTTTGGCTACTCACAGATTCAACCTGTGAAACAACCGATGGATGGAGATACAAAGATGAGTATACAAAGTATCTCAAAAAATTTTATGGCGCTTTCGATCATGCAACTTGTAGAAAAGAATCTCCTGTCATTGGATGATAAGGTTGTAGAGTATCTGCCTTATTTTAGAACAAAGGATAAACAACAAAGTGATACGATCACGATCCGCCAACTTTTATCCCACACGGCCGGCTTCCCATCGGACCTGGGGATTGGCAATATGACAGCTCCGAATGTAAGGGAAATCTTTTCAGACACGCCGACTGAATTTCAAGAAGCATTGGACCATTACAATCTTACAGAAGAAGAGATTGATGGTGTGAAAACGAGAGAAGATGTAACGAGGTGGTTTCAAAAGGTGGAGTTGGAGTATCCGCCAGGGAAGGGATGGAATTATTGCACCGATGCGTATGTGATCCTTGCCGATCTGTTTGAGAAGGTAACTGGAGTCGAGTGGGAAACGAATCTTGAAGATGAAATCCTTTCCCCTTTATCTATGAACCGGACTACGAGTGATTCAAAGGATGTTGAAGAAGATCCAAACAGTGCCAAATATTATTTAGGTGAGGAGAAAACCGAAACACCTTTTCCGAAAAATTCTCTTTCTGCTCCCATTGGCTATTTATACTCGACTGCCAATGATTTAGGGAGATATCTAGCCTTTCATCTGACGAAAGAATCGGCTGTCCTACGATCAGATTTAATTGAAGAGATGCAGCAGCCCGTTCACCTGGTTAGTGAAGAATGGCAGTTTGGGAGTGAAGTAAGAAGTTATGGACTTGCTTGGTTCACAGACCGATATAAGGGTCTTCGGGTTATAGAGCATGGCGGCGGCCAAATGGCGGTAAGATCCCTTATGACCATGGTACCTGAACTTGACCTGGGAATAGTGGTCTTACTCAACTTTGACGGAATCACCCATCATGACGTGTGTGACAAGGTCATTGATATCTTCATGGAATAATCAGGTGCCTGTCCCTTTCAACTCTACTAATCTAGCATATCAATAGTAGTAGAAAGGGGGAGATTTATTTTAAAGATAAAAACCTATACTGATAAAAAGAAACTTATGATGGAAGTCATAAGTTTCTTTTTTCTGAAAAAGGTTGAGTACGCGTTCGTCATTTGAAATAATTGGTAGTAGTGTTTATTGGAGGTAATGAAATTGAATCAATACGGATCAGATTTATTCAAGGGCTCAGCAATCTATTATTCAAAATATAGACCGACCTATCCTTCTGCTTTAATTAGATTCTTAGTGAAAGAGTTCTCATTGAATGGAGAGCAGAACCTCCTGGATCTCGGCTGCGGGACTGGACATCTGACGGTACGGTTTGCGGATTGGTGCAACAAGATTGTCGGAATCGATCTTGAACCGGAGATGATAGAAGAATCGAAGCGGATCCAAGGGGAAATAAGGATGGGTCAGATAGAATGGTTCAGTGGTAGATTAGAAGAATATCAGCACAGAGATCCATATGATCTTGTGACGATTGCTAAAGCCTTTCACTGGATGGACAGGCAAAAGGTATTGGATGAATTATATGACATCGTTACTCCCGGAGGCGGCGTCGCAATCATTGATTACTATGAGCCTAACAAGTCGTTAACCCCTTGGCAAAAGGTGTTCAATGATGTGGTAGTAAAGTGGTATGGAAGTGAACGTAAAGCCGGGAATTCCACCTATACCCACCCTGTCACCAGCCACGAAGACATCATTTCACAATCAAAATTCAAACTTGAAGTTCATACACTGCCTACATACGAAATCACTTGGACTGTCGAGTCGCTTCTCGGGAACCTTTACTCGACCTCATACGGTGCAAAGCGATTCCTTGGCAGTAATGTGTCGTTATTTGAAGATGAAGTGAAAGAGGCGATGTCCGAACTGAGTGAATCGGGAGAATTTAAAGAAGAGACGACGTTGTCGGTGAAGATTGGGAGAAAAGAGTAATGGAAAAGAACACCATTGATGGCTTTACCTATTATTCTGTTGAACCGAAAAACCAAAACGAATCGAAAAAAGTCATCCTCATCTATCACGGTTGGGGAGGAAGTACTTCAGGATACCGGGACCTGGCAGAGGAGATTGCGGAGGAAGGGTTCCATGTAATCATTCCGGAAATCGTCTATCACGATACCAGACAGCCGTTGGCAAACCCTTTTGAGGCCAAAACGATACAAACGTATTTCTGGGAAACCATCATGACGACGATTGATGAATTACCTGATTTTATCAAAGCGTTAGGAATCATCGGTGAGAATGTGGTCCTGATTGGCAGTTCCATGGGAGGCTGTATTGCGAACGGGATATTTGCCCGTGAACAAGAGGTAGGTGGGCTGGCCAATATTAACGGATCGGGTTCATTTGTTTTATCAGAACGGATGTTTAGAGAAAGGGACTATCGAGAGGCCATGTCTGGTACTGTAAGAAAACGTTTAATGGAATATGACCCTGTCGAACGTCCGATTAGTCCTTCACTGGTTCTTCTTATGCATGGGGATTGTGATGAGGTCATGCCGATTGAGGGGCAGCGGGATTATGATCACTATCTGAAGAAAGAACAAAAAAAGAATGCAAAGTTCCTAGTGTATGAAGGGGTTAATCATCAAATCACTCGTGACATGGTCGGGGACTTGATAGGTTGGTTAAAAAGGGTATGAGGATGAATCACAAAAATGGACGCGACTTATTTAAGATCGATTGCGGGGGTATTTATTTACAGGAATTCTCGATTGCCGATGCCAGTTCTATACATAGAATCTCCAATCAGTCAGAAATAGCCCATTACCTACCAGACTGGAAATCGTCATTCGAACAAAGGCTCGACTGGGTGACCCATTACGAAATCCCTGCGAATAAAGCTTTCCTTGAATCTGTTGCCAAAACCGGAGATGTAGGAGATCGAATGTTGAAGATGGGGATCTTCCTCAAGGACACCGATGAGATGATCGGCTGGTGCTGTACAGGAATAAAAGAGGAACTCCCTGAACCGAATCGGGAAATCATGTATGCCATTTCCAGTGAACATCAAGGGAAGGGCTATGCAACGAAAGCTTCTTTAGGATTGATCGGTTATCTGTTCACTCAAACAAATGTTGAAATCCTGAACGCCATAGCCCTCTTGGACAATGCATCATCTTTGAAAGTCATTGAGAAATGTGGGTTCACCAATCAAGGGCAAGTGACGATTGATCAAGAGAAGTTCCATCATTACCGATTGACTAAATGTGAAGGGAGTTTAATAGAATGAGTGATAAATGGCTGGAATGGGCCAAACGGATACAGGCTCTTTCTCAATCGGGCCTCGCCTTTTCGAAGGACGTGTTCGATCGGGAGAGATATGAAGAACTAAGGTCGATCAGTACAGAAATCATGCAGGAATACACCGGCCTTGAAATGAAAAAGATTGAAGACTTATTCACGAACGAAAAAGGCTATCAAACACCGAAAGTCGATGTTCGTGGTGTCGTGTTCAAGGATAACAAGATTTTGATGGTCAAAGAAAAAATTGACGATCAATGGTCATTGCCGGGCGGATTTTGTGACATCGGTTTGTCTCCCGGTGAAAACATCGTAAAAGAGATCAAGGAAGAAGCAGGATATGATGCAGCTCCAGTGAAATTACTTGCTCTACTGGACATGAACAAGCATCCACATCCACCGCAGCCCTACCATTATTACAAAATATTCATTCAATGCAGAGTGACCGGCGGGGAAGGGAAGAGTGGCGTCGAAACGAAGGGGATAGGTTTTTTTGAAGAAAAGCACTTGCCGGAGCTGTCGGTTGGGAGAAATACAGAATCGCAGGTTAAGATGCTGTTTGAGTTTTTAAGGGATCAAAGGAAGGAAACGGTGTTTGATTGATAAATACAGATAGGTTGGTGACAGATTAATGTATATAGGTGATCTACTCTTTCAGATGTTGGTTTTTCTCCTGTTGTTTGTAGGAGCCCTATCCTTCACTCTTTTCATCAGAAGGATCCTGGTAAACAGTAGAAGCAGTCACCATGCCTCTGATGAAATGAACAGGAAGTTGGATAGAATCATAGAGCTCTTGGAGAAGGAGAACCAACAAGACGGGTGAGGGGGGACAATCGTGACGCGTTGTGTTTACTGTGAAGGGAAATTGCCTTGGTCTTTTATTTTTAAGAGATTACTGATTGTGAAAAGGACCGACATTCAGTGCCCGTCATGTCATCAGACGCTGTACTTCACCTCACGTTCCAAAGGGATTTTGTTGGGTACGACGATGCTGATACCTGTGTTATTTGTTCTTGCCTTCATGCTTGGCAATATGACTTTGTTCGTGGTGATTACCTTGGGGTGGATGCTTGGGATGCCATGGTTTGTGGATGTAACCGAAAAGGACGAGGCTTTATTTTAAACGAAGGAGAGTGATGAAATTGAGACGCATGCCGTTCGAACGGCCAACAGACTATTATGATGAAAAACTTTTACCAATCGATGAGGAACTGTGCGCGCTGCTTCAAAAAAGAAAAGAGGTATCCCATAACAACCCGGGATATCCAAAGCTCGAAGATATTGCAACATGGGCAGATAAATATGATGTGTATGAGGATCTTTTAAGATCCTTGTTTGGTGTGCTGGAAAATGAAGAGGCCTTCAAGCCTCAGGTTGAGCCGAGGGATTTTCAAAAATACATAAGAATTTTACAATCTCTTGAAAAGGAAGACTGTTTATATACGGTGCCGTTTATAAAGCAATATGCCAATGCGAGTGTGGTTCACCTGAATATCGACCGTGAGTACAATGAGAGCCTTGAGAGAGAAAGATTTCACAGGAACAGCTTTTGGCATTTGCAAATAGGCAAGGGCTATGATTGCCGCGTCACGGGCGGAGGGGGATCACAGGAACATACGAGCTTTGACTTTATTGTGACTCCTGGGTTACCTGAAGACCTGTCAGGGATGACGCTGACGTTCAAAGAATTTCAGACGCCTTTTCAAAAAAAACCAACCGGTGTGGAGGTTGGTTTCAAACTTTAGGATAAATGCAAGGAGGTTTTACTATCTGGTGGATGCAAAACATCTTTAAATACTCATGGAAAATCATTGTTTTATACATGATATTCCTTTTCATACTGGCGAATGGACTCGTAATGGGTTTCGATAGATGGGGAGATGGTCGATTTCAGTTCAGTGACATAGGGGCTCCTCTATGCATCGTTTTGGCGATCCTCCTATTTTTACTCATCAGAAAGTTATCCATACGGGAATTTAATGAGCAGTATCCTGATGCATCTGAAGAAAGAGGTGGAGGGAAGTGATAGTGTCCCGGCTCATTTTGATATGGGGGTTTTGGTTCTTTTGAGTGCTTGCCAGCGGCAACTGCCGATTGAGATGGTGGCTTTCAACAGTTTAAGCCAGGAGAAGGCAGACCAAATTCCGGTTACCCCGAAAGATTCCGAGGTGTGGGAAGTGAAGGTCGATAAAGCCCTTGGCAAACATATAGGTGAGGAATGGATCGGACAATCCATTTATAAAGTCGCCTTTAATCATACGGAAAATGGGTCCATAGGAAGACTGGTTGTGTATATCGGGAGAGATCAAAAGACGGTTATAGGAACTGGGTACGAAAAGAAGTGACGGATGGAGCTGAATACACAATGAAATTCATTCCAAGCTTTCACCACATTTGACGTAAACCAAGGCTCATTTATCCAATCGCAGTTGGGAATCGGGGAGCCAATTGGGACACTTGCCGGTCTCTTTCTGGTTGTTTGGTTTTTCGGGATAGCTTTACGCTTCATTTGGGATATTCCACTAAAGAGAATCATGATTATTTGCATACTTTCACTAGTGGGAATATCCCTTCTACCGGTCATTCTTCTTCTCTCCCATGCCGGAGAATTATGATGGCACTAGTCCTGGATAGGTAAGGACCACAATAATTTCACTTCATCCTGTACGGAGGGATCATCATATCCATGTTGATCGATCGTTTCTAATATAAAACCCTTGCTGGAGTAGAATGTACATGCCGGGACATTCACGTTTTGGGTTTCGACCATCAGTGAGTTGTATTCCCTTTCTTTGGACCAGAGGATGACCGTTTCTAGCAGTTTCCCGCCAATCCCCTTTCCTCTGGCATCTGGCTGAACGCGCAAGTCCCATAGGTTGGAGGCTCCTTGCTTAAACCCCGTCATTTCCGGAGCCACCGCAGCCCCTGCCACGTACATACCGTTTTCTAAAGCGACAAACAATCCCCATTCATCTAAGTCAAACTGTCCTGTCCAACAGAGCGGGTGACAACCCGATAAGAGATCATAATCCTTCACATAGGGTGTACACGGTTTTTTAATCAACTGAAGTCCTCCAAGACCATTGTGAATGGGGGAGATGTGAAGCTTGGTCGTCACTTCGTATGCAATCGATATGTTTGCGTATTGGGAAAGGTTTGAATGATCAATTTGCTGAATATGCATGTTTTCTCCCCCCAGTCTGATCGACGTTTTGCTGCTACCTTAATCCAAACATCCCTTTCCCGTCCTCCATACTAATTGGCAAGGAAGAATGTTCGTGGACAATCAGCCACGTATCTCTTACCTTTTTCATGCAAAAGGTGAATCGGTTCGTGATCTGGCGAAGTTTTTCCCCATCTGATTCTTTGTGGGCAGCGAATGTCACGGCACAGTGGGCAAAAGCGAGATCGGCCGTTTCTTCAATCACCACATCTTGAAAGTCGACTTTCAGGATTTCCCCATCCGCTTTCAGCCCGATGAACCATTCGGTCACATTTTCCTGCCATGCTGCGAGTCCCTTACTCTCCCAGTGGCCCCAGCAGTCATAAATATGGACATTGGGATCATAGATGGAGACGAATCGTTCAACGTCTCTTTCGTGAATGGCGCTCTTGTATTGTTCCAGTATATATTGGGCGTTCATGGTTTCAGCTCCTTTTAGTAATCTCTAACTCCTTTTCAAGGCAGGGGGAAAGAATTCCTTCTTGATTCTGAATTCTTTTTGGGGGGATGTTGCCTAAGGAAGGATTGGAAAAAACAGGTTGTCATGAAATGAACGTTATATTACGATGAAAATAGTAATTGGATGTGTTTTCCATCACCTAAGGGGGGGGTAGGATGGTTCGTAAATTCGCTCGATTTTTAGTTGTGTTAGTCACCATTACGTTCAGTGTGGTCGGCATTTGCCATATTCCTGCACTTATCTTTAAAGACATTCCACCACCGGAGTCTCACCCATTTGAAATGGCGAAAAAAGAACTGGGATTTTTTCCGGGTAACTACTTCATTGAATTGAAAAAGACGGTCGTTGAGCTGTATCACTTTTCGGATATCAGCTATGTCGCCCAGGGAACCAACGTGGAGAGGACGATCTTCCCATACATACTGGAATCCTATACGTATTCGCTGCTTCTCCTTTTTGTTTCACTCTTCATCGCGCTATTTTTTGCCGTTCTCCTGACAACCGGAACATTTTATTTACCTAAACGGATGCAGGAAGCAGTAAAGAACATCCTCACGGTTCTGGAGGCACTGCCGGATGTATTCGTGATTTTCTCCTTACAGCTGGGGGCCATATGGGTGTTCAAACATACGAATTTGCTTGTGACAGAGCCTTATTCATTATCAGGACAGAAGATTTATTTCCTGCCCATACTCACCCTATCCTTGATTCCTATGATCTATCTTTATAAAAATACGTTCTTGATGTACGAGAATGAACTGGGTAAGCCTTATGTCGAGCTTGGAGTGGCGAAAGGGATGGGAAAGCTGTACATCTTAATCCGACATGTCTTTCCGAACGTTCTCTACTCCTTTTTTTATAACTTGAAATATATGTATCTACTGCTTCTATCCAACATGATCATCCTCGAGTACATGTATAACATCTACGGCATTTTACAATTCATCACCAATCATCCCAGTTATGAAATCATATCGGCGGCGTTGATTCTGTTAACGTTTCCTTTATCCATCGCCTTTTTCTTCATTCAAGTATTTCTGCCGAAAGGAGTGACGTTCTATGATCAAAAAGCTGTTTAAACAAGGAAGCTTTCTGGCAGGGTTCTTTCTGCTCGTTCTTCTATTGGGAACAAGCTACGTGAATAGTCACTTCTTTAAAGAGGAAAAAGGGGAGATTACCCAAGAAGAATACTATAACAATAAGCCGCTCCCTCCTTCATGGGAACACCCCTTTGGTACTTCAGCGGGCGGGGGCGATATGTTCGACGCAACGCTTGCGGAGACGGTTCCTACCCTGAAATTTGCTCTCGTGGTCACATTGGGAAGAATGGTCATTTCCTTGATTTTGGGACTGGTGTACGGAATGTTCTATCGAAGATTAAGGTGGATGGATGTATTCGTTGAAGGATTTCATTTTGTTCCCACCACGCTCCTGGCCTTTTTATTATTATATAGTATGCAATTAATGGACTTTAACTTGTTCATGGAGAACCTCGACTTCAGATGGAGGTTGATCACCTACATATTGATTGGAGTCGGCATCCCCTCTTTAGCTCAATTAATTGGGAAAGAAACTCATCTTGCCCTGCAGCAGGAATACATCGAGGGTGCAAGGGAACTTGGAGGAAGACATCTGCACATCCTTGTAAAGCATGTCCTCCCCAGTGTAAGAGGAAAGTTCCTGTTGATATCAAGCGGCCAAATGATTGCGGTGTTGACCCTGATGATGCACGTATCCATTCTTGGCTATTACATCCCCGGATGGACGGCATTTATCGGAAGCCGATACTATGAATTGATGATTTCCCCGTGGATCATTTTCTTCCCGGTCCTGTTATTGACCCTTCTGATTGTTTCATTGACCTTGATGACAAACGGAGTCAGGACTCTTTTGGATGGGGATTATCTACGGAGAAGGTCATCAGTTCTTTCCGGTGATCGAGGCGTACGGAACCATTCATCTAAAAGTATGTCATTTTAAAATAGAAAAGGAGAGAGTCATCCATGAAAAGTCCGATCCTGAATCAAATCAATACCGTGTTTGTACATGTGAGCAACTTGAAGGAATCCGTCCAGTGGTATTCGGAGTTATTGGGACAGCCTTACGACCTGGAAGATGTGCAGGATCCCGTCTACAACATGGCGATCAATCATTTTACCGGATTGACCCTGGACGCAGGTCCTGAGGGAGTGAAAAAAGAGTCTGCTCACAATCATCCACTCTTCAATTTTCACACTGACAATATTGAGGAAGCTTATTCGTATGTAGAACAGTTGAAGTATGAGATTGTTTCTGAGATTACAAGGTTCGATGATTTTTCCTTCTTCGTCATTCAGGATCCTGACGGGAACCGGGTGATGATCTGTACAGGATAATGAAAAAGGAATGCCCAGATAGCAGGCATTCCTTTTTTTTATATCTTCAAATGAAGAATATGCTGAGGTCCCTTAGGTCCTTCGTAGATTTCGTCTTCGTCGGTGAAACCAGTCTTGAGGTAGAGGCTGGTGGCGGCTTTGTTTCGTTTGTTCACACCAAGGACCACTTCGTTTGTATCGGGAAGGTGCTCCTTGATGAATTCGGGTAATTGGTTGAGTCCATCCTTGGCGATTCCTTTACCCTGATGTCTAGAATCGATAGAGAACGAGGTTAGTAGTCTGGCTTTAGGATTAGAGGAGTATTTACTGAGCTTCTCTCCTTTTTCCAATGCGAAGTAACCGACTGGCTCGTCATCGAGGAGGATGACGACATGGCTGGTGTCTTTCGAGATGGAAGGGTTATGGATTTTATCAAGTGGCATGCCCGTGAATTGTAACTGATCTTCCGGCAGGTGAAAGTCGCCAAGTTGGCGTTCAAATGATGGATGATATTGAGCTAGAGTGACGTGTGACATATGTGTAATCCTCCGATTCAGTAGTCTAAACAAATTATAGTTTATTTGAAATTTTTGGACAAATAAAAGTTGGAAAAAAGTTCAAGGTGGGATAAAATAAGAACATATGTTTCGTTCAGGATAGGGGGAGCTAATGATGATAACCAAATATAATCCAGTATGGAATCTTGATAGCATCTTTGAAGGTGGAAGTGCGTCACTTGAACTGCAGGAACATATGAAAAGGACGGAAGAAAACATCACTGGATTGGAAGAGCTTTTGCAAAAGATGACGCCGGGAACGGAGCAGCTAGCCGATGTTCTTGAAAGGCTGAGGAACATAAAGGTGTCGATTTCACAGGCGAGATCTTTTTCAATCTGCCTTCTTTCGGTGAAACCAACCGATCAGGGGGCACAGCTTTATAGAGGAGAAACCACGGCCCTTCAATCTACATATGAGTCTATGGTCAGTGAGTTGAAAAGGAAATTTGCACGCATTGAAGAAAAGGAATGGGAGAGAATGCTTGCCGCCGAGGAACTTAAGGAGTATCGCTTCCTTCTCGGTGAGTGGCGGGAAGAAGCCGGCCGTGAGCCATCCAGGGAAGTACTGGACCTCATGGCAGACGGATACCACGCCTGGGGAGAATTCTATCAATCTTTCATGAGCAGCATTAAGGTTCAGTTGAGGGGAGAGGGAATTTCAGTAGGACAGGCCATTAATCTCCGGTCCCATGCCGATGAGTCGATCCGAAAAGAGTCTTATGAAGCTATGGTGGAGAAGTGGAACGAGCATGAGGGACAGTTCGCCCAAATCTTGAACCACCTGATAGGATTCAGGCTGAATATGTATAAGAGCATGGGCACAGAGGACGTTCTTCAGATCCCCCTTGCTCAGAACAGGATGAAGCCTGAAACGCTGAATGCGATGCTTTCGGTAATGGAGAAAAATAAAAAGCCGTTTGCGGAATACCTGAGTGTGAAGGCAGCTATGCATGGCGATGCGAAAATGAAGTCTTATCACTTCTGGTCTCCGATGAATCATGATCATCAAGGGATGAAGTATGGGGAAGCGGCTGCCTTGATCGAGGAGTGGTTTCAATCTTTCGGGACGGAAATGGGTCAATTCGCCGAGAAAGCATTCCGCGAGGGCTGGGTCGAAGCGGAAAATCGTCCCGGGAAGTCTGCCGTTGCCATTTGTGCCGGATTTCCTTTGACGGGGGAATCAAGGGTATTCATGACGTTCCCCGGCACCTTCAAAGGAGTGTTGACTCTTGTGCATGAACTCGGTCATGCCTTTCACAATCATGCGATGAAATCGGTGAACGGGATGAATAAATCCTACCCCATGAACCTGGCGGAAACGGCGTCTACCTTTGCAGAAATGATCATCCTTGAAGAGGCTCTGGATAAAGCGGAGACCGACGAAGAGAAGCTGTTCCTCCTTGATGAAAAATTGAAGAGAAGCGTCATGAACTTCATGAATCTTCATGCCAGATTCATCTTTGAGAAGAATGTTCACGAAGAACGGAGAAATGGGTTCATCCCTGCAGCACGCTTGAACGAACTGATGAAGTCTGCCATGGAAGAGGGATATGCCGGTGCCCTTGATGAGGTGCCCGTTCATTCATGGATCTGGACGCCCCATTTTTATAAAACCGAATCTCCTTTTTATAACTTTCCATACACCTTTGGCTACTTACTGGCACTCCATCTCTTCGCACGGGCAAAGGAAATGGGAAAAGGGTTTGAAAAGCAGTATATGGACCTCCTGCGGGATTCAGGACGCATGACGGCAGAAGACCTCGTCATAAAGCATTTGGGAGAAGATATTACGGAGGAATCCTTTTGGGAAAAAGGGATGGAGCTGTGTGTGAAGGATAGTGAGGAATTTGTGAGGCTGGCGGGTTCCAGATGAAGAAACTTCAATTATTCACCGCCCTGCCGATCTTCATTTTGAGTATCGCGGTGCTCTTTCATCTCGATTTCCTCTTTCATTGGTCGGAATCTTTCTGGCCATGATGATCAAGCAGCTCAGGATGCGTGGACAGTAGGTTGAAATGAGGCACCCTGACGGAGTAGAAGAAGATAATACAGAAATCGATATCAGCGGAGAGGATTAATACGTTAGAGAAGGGGCCAATACATGGACAAATTTCTACATACGATAGCCAATCAATTGAAAAATCAAGAAGAACGAATGATCGTCGGCATTTCAGGTCACGGCGCATCGGGTAAAACGACATTTGCAAAGCGGCTGTTGAGGCTGCTTGGGGAAGCCAATTATATCAACACCGATCCATATATCGTGAGTTCGTCTGTGAGGAAACATTCCTTCATTGAATATGTATATGAGAACGAAATGCATCAGTCGAAGATGACTGCTTGCCATCCCGACGCCCATCATCTATTCTCCCTCGATCGGGACGTGAGGATGGTGAGGGAGGGGATGGATTTCTACACGCTGGACGTTCCCTACGAACCGAGCCGGCTTATTTCTTCACGTAAGAAACTGACCATCGTCGAGGGGATGTCGGTTGCGTTCAGTAAACCGAATTTATATGACTTGAAAATCTACTTCTACACAGATGGAGAAACCGAGCTCAAGAGGCGTGGCATCCGCGACGTGAACGAGAGGGGAATGGAAGTGGATTATTTACGGAAAACCCATGACGAGCGGCGAATTCAATATGAAGTCTTCATGCATCCGAAGAGCGAGCTCTTTGATGTGGTGGTGAGGAATACGGATGAGGGATATTGGGTGGAGAAAGAGTTGAAGGAAGAAGGTAAAGGAAATAGTTATTGAGTGTAATGGGTTATTTTGACATAATTGGTAGTGTAAGAATATACACTATGCCATTAGGATGTGGGAAGAATGAAAAGACCTTTGGGAGTATCGGTGATTGGATACTTTTATATGTTTGGCGCGGCGGTTTTACTATTCACCGCCATTTTTTATCAGGCAGGTGCTGACGCCATCAGTATTTCTGAACGATTTGGAATTTCCATCCTCCCTGAAAGGATGATGAGGATCGTCCTGGCCTTCTTTTCTCTGTTGATGGTGTACGGATACATGAGATTGAAAAAATGGGGTTTTTGGTTATTCCTGTCTTATTCAGCCCTTTTTGCCCTGATCAGCTCCGTGCTAGCAACGAACCAGCCACAACAACCTTTTATAGGGAATGTTGTGTTTTCGGTTATTGTCTTAATCTATACGATTTATGTGAAAGGGGCATTTTTTTCCACGGCAGAAACGAGGGAGCCCATTTTATAAGGATTTTACGTTTCGGGAGTTTATCGTGCAAGGTAGGCTCCTTTTACCAATGAAGGAGGAATTTTTATGACACAGCAAACATACACACCGCCAAAACATATCGTATCGGCGGCGACAATCGTCATCAATGAACAGCAGGAAATCTTGTTAATTAAAGGGCCAAGGCGTGGATGGGAAATGCCCGGTGGACAGGTGGAAGAAGGGGAATCGTTGAAAGACGCGGCCATCAGGGAGACGAAGGAGGAATCGGGTATTGATGTTGAAATCGTATCATTCTGCGGTGTGTATCAGAATGTAAAACGTTCTATATGCAACACCCTGTTTCTCGCGAAGCCTGTTGGTGGTGAGCCGACGACTTCATCTGAGAGTCTTGAGGTAGCATTCTTTCCGATTAAAGAGGCGCTTGAATTGGTGACGCACTCGAATTTTAGAGAACGGATTGAGCACTGTTTGAATGCGGAGCAGCAGCCTTTTTATGTTGAATTCTAGAAGAGGAAATCTTTGTATCTGTTATTCTCCATCTTTTTTATGTTTGATATTGGGAAAATCGCTCTTATTAGAATAGATTAGTAACATATTTGACTGAAAATTGAAACTTTTACACAATCCCATTCGTAAGTATGGTTACACGAGGGGGAATATATATGAGGAATTTCATTACAAAAACATCAGTAGTGACGGCGGCGGTAATGGCTATCGGTATTTGGATCGGAAGCCTTCTGATCTCCTTTTCTTATGGAGAATGGAGCTTTTTTATTGGTCTTGGCATAACAGTGGTGCTCTTCTTTTTCAACAGTAGCGGCGGTATGCTATCTAAAAATGCAACTCTTGATGCAAGTCAAGCAGGGTGGAAGATTCAAAAGGATAATGAATTGAAGTCCAATGTCGGGTCAGTGTTTTATGGGGTCCTGATGTTTACGGGTATCAGTTTTGTTGTGATGATAGTGACGTATTTATAATGAACATCTGTTTCGGATAGGAGTGACATCATGTTCGATTTTTGTGGCACCCCAACCATTGAAACCGATCGGCTCATTCTTCGTAAGTTGTGCCTGGATGATACACAAAGTGCATTTGATCATTGGCTTTCAGACGAACGGGTATCTGATCATCGGGTCAGCCCTGCTCACAAGAATGTTGCAGAAACAAAGGTACGGATGGAGAAGGTTGTAGGTGGATACGATTCGAAAGAGTTTTGTTACTGGGGGATAGAGCTCAAAGATGGTCAAGTTCTCATAGGAGAGATTGATTTATATGACTTTAACTCTTCCACCGGTAATTGTGAGGTTAGTTATTCTATTGGGTACAATTGGTGGAATAAGGGATATGGGACTGAAACATTGAAAGCAGTCGTGAAATTTGCCTTCATACACATGAACGTCCATAAACTATCTGCTGCCCATAATACGGATAATCCGGCTTCTGGAAGGATCATGGAAAAGGCAGGGATGAAAGAGGAAGGGATCATCCGGCATATGATTCGAAATGCGAAAGGTCAGTATAAAGACTGTGCGGTTTATGGGATCCTTCGGGAGGATTATGTTGGAGAGGAAGAAGGTAGCAAATGAAGAGAATAGCCATTGATATGGATGAAGTAATGGCAGACTTACATAAGAAACACTTGGATCTATTTAATAGGGATTATAATGAAAATCTGACGATAGATGATTTAATAGGAACCAGACTATGGAAAATCCGGCCACATAATGCTGATGACATCCTTGCTTATCAGAGCTGGGTGGATGGGCGGAAGATTTCCTTTTTCCTTTATGGTTTGGGAGGGTTGCTTCTTATTCTCATGTACTCTAACAGTTTTGCAGTAAAGGAAAGAGAATGAAGATGCCTTACTAATCAAAGAGACTGCCCATCAGGCAGTCTCTTTCCATTTCCGTTAATGAACCGTGTCATCATACCGATCCACATGTAGTGTACCGTCCTTCTGAATTTCAGCATAGAACACATCTGAGATAGAGTGAATCCCCTTTGTGGTCAATTGCTGTTTCAGCCACTGTTCATCTACCGGAAGTGCTTCGATGTTCTTGTCATTGATCTTTCCGTCCTCGATTAATGCAGTGGGGATGGGGATGACGTGACTAGTCGTAAGGGAAGGGTTCAACCGGTCGCTCTTGGTCACTGCCTGCTTGCCTTCTTTTTTCATGACGGACAGGGTTCCGTCTGTTTCCATGATGGCGTAATCGACATCCTGAATGGAGAAGACGTTCTTTTTTCGCAAAAGGACATTCAGGGCATCGATGTCGAGACGGAGTTTCTTAAGTTCCCCTTCAAGTACTTCGCCTTTTCGTACGACTACACGTGGAGTGCCTTCTACAAGACTCCTGAAGGATTTCGATTTCAGGTCCCAATACCCCATCAGGATGGTGAAGATGCTCCAGCCGGCCAATGCAATTATCCCATTTCTGACACTGATGGACGAATCAATGGCAAGTGATGCGCCTAACGTTCCCAATGCAATGGCAGAAACAAAGTTGAAGAACGTCATCTGGGATATTTCTTTTCGTCCCATTAATCGCGTAAAGACAAAAAGAAATACGAAGGACAGAAGAAGTCTGATGAATAATTCAGCGATACTCATAGGCACTTCCTTTCTTCATCAATCATTCCTCTTTACTATGCTCGATTAGGAGTGCATTTATGACAAAGGAGGCATTCTGGAACAGGTGGTACCCTAAAGGTATTCCACTATTATTTATCATGTTAAAGGATTGAAGAATATTGAATATTTTGGAATAATAAAGAGGAGGGGGGATGGTATGAAGATCAATGCCTATCTCATTCGTTTATCCTTTTCCATCATGCTGATCTTTGGTGGGACGCTTTCGATCTATTATTTGAAGTCAGGAGATATTCTTGTATATAACCTAATTGCCACGTGTGCAGGGGTGATCCTTCTTTTGGCTTCGTGGATGTGGAGAATCTCCAATCATAAAGAGAAGGGGGAATTGGTATGATCGTTTGGCTGAATGTCGGTAGCCTGCTACTAGGGCTTCTAGCTTGGATGCTTCCACTGGTGGGCTATGTGAAGAAGCAGAGAAATGTGCAAACCCTTGCCGTCATGAGCATGGGCGCATGTGCCCTGTCTTTATCTTTCCAGATATTCTATCACTATCATCTGGTCCAAATCGGGGATTGGTCCGCGATTATGGACATAACAGGCTCCACGGCGTTCGCTTCTGCGGTGCTGATCATCGTAACGATTTTCTTAAATGCGGTGACCCTGATTCGGCATAGGAAAGGGGTAGCAGCATGACATCTAACGGAAACGAGAGAGTATGTGACAACGGACATAGCTATGTGAAGAAGAGTGATTGCCCGACCTGTCCGATTTGTGAAAGGGAACGGAAACCTGACAAAGGATTTCTGTCGATTCTCTCAAGTCCTGCGAGAAGAGCGTTGGAGAATAACGGGATTACGACGCTTGATGAGCTGGCTGGATTCAGTGAGAAAGAGATTCTTGCTTTTCATGGGATGGGTCCTTCTTCCATTCCAAAGCTTAGGAAGGCGCTTGGGGAGAAGGGATTGTCGTTTAAAGATGGGAATTAGAAGAATGAAAACTACATAAAGATTTTTCTTTCTAAACCGATTTTCAAACTGAAAATCGGTTTTTTTTACATGAGAGAGGGTGGAACTACCGACAAAAATAAACAGAAAATGTCGAATAGTGTCTATGGAATAGTTGAAAGGAGGTGATATCATGAACATCAAGCCATTCCTTTTACTCAGTATTTTGATAGGGGCAGCGGCAATCCTGCCGATTCATACATATGCACAGGATCATAGAGGGAGCGACCATCGATCCGAGAGAGCAGAAGTACATACGGATGCAAAAGATAAAGAAATGAAAATGGAAAAAACGATCCCGGATCCTAAAAAGCAGAGTGACCAAGGCAACCTGGTGAAGAATCCTGGTCCACCTCAGGAGATGCCGGCGAAGGCTCACGTGCCCAAAGAGGATAAACGTCCACAGAAGGCTGTACCTCCTGGTATCAATCAAAGGGTTGAAGCTCAGCAAAATCGATTTGTGAAGGCAGTAGCAGTGGAAAAAGGGTCAGTGGAAACAAGAAATGTGAAAAAAGAGAATCCAATCAAGATCACTACTCCCAAAGCCCATTCTGAACCTCTCACTGCCGAAAGATCTAGAGTGAAAGAATCAGTTGAGAAGCTGTCATACGGCGTTTCACAGGTGGTAGAGAAAGAGATTGAATCTCTTCCCGAAAAAAAGAAGACAACGCCTCAAATCCCTGTTCAAAAACCGATGCAAAAACCGGATGATCAATCACCGTCCGGGAAACCGGTCGATATTGAGGTTATCCACACCTCATCGAATCGGAACCAGCCTTCTGGAGGGAAAACACAAGATATTCCCGGCACGGGAGCAAGTTCGAGCTTCATTGCAGGGAGCTTCCATTGGGAAACAGGATTGTACCTTGGCAACATCTATCATGACTCTGAAGTGCAGTACTGGTACCATTGGATGAATGCCCCGCCATCACCGCCACCCGAGAAATCTCCTTTTCTTACCGTTTAAATGTACATAAATAACGATAATGAAGAGGAGAAAAATGAACATGAAAAACTCAAACAAATGGATGAAATCACTGGTTGTGACAACAGCATTGTCATTTGGACTTATGTCTGGAGGCACGTTCGCTCAAGCGGCGGGAATGGATAAAGAAAAAGGGGAAGACGTAAAGCCAGAACAAGCCGTCCACTCCCAAAAGACGCATGATAAGGAAGCTCATGTGAAGCCACAGGCTCCTGAACAGTCGAAATCAGAAGATAACCAACAAAATGCAGAGAAGCAGCGGGAAGAAGCTAAAGGGCAAGCTGAAGAAAAAGCCAACGAAAAGGCCGATTCTATTAAGCCTGAAGTGAAGCCTAATGTAGAAAAAAAGGCCGACCAACCGGAAAAAGCCGAAAACAGAAGGGTGAATTCACAAGCGAGTGAGCATGCCAGTGAAACAGCTGTACAACATGCAAACACGAACTCAGCGATTTTATCCCCTGCTCCTACAGAAGGATCAGATGAACAGACAGAAGAGCCTGGTGAAGAATCTGAAGTCGTGACTGACTCCAATGAGTCTGATGAGGCAGAATACACATACGGATCTGACTCTGCTTCTACAGCAAATCCTGAAGGTCAGGATTTTTATATCGGGAAGTTAGGATATGGAAGCAAGGTACAATTCGATACGACCACTGGCGGTGGCATTTACTTCAGCAGTGACAGAGCAGAGGAAGCGACGTACCTTTACGGATACTGGTTCCTTTCCGGAATGCAAACCGCGCCGGACGGAATTTCTCCAATTGAGTGGGGAGAGAATCAGGCGGCCCTTGCTCTGGAGACGTATGAAGCGATGAAAAGTGTTTATGGGACAAAAGTAAAACCTGTCATTTTCATTGATGTCGAGCCTGCTTACACGGGCATGAATAGCTATGACTATGCGAACAATCAATTGATTTACAGTGCATTCATTGATTACCTTTTGAAGAATGGGGAAGGGATCACACCTGGTACGTATTCTTCTCCCTGGAGCTGGGAAGTGTCTATGGGGGAATACTCTCCAAGCACGCCTGGTGCCTATTGGGTTGCCTATTACCCGATGGATATGCCGACAGATCTGACAACGGATAACTCGGAATGGATCACATTCCCGGGTACGGACGAACAGGCTCAGATTTGGCAATACTACGGGGGACAAGATGACTATAATGTCTCTTGGATGCTTCCTTAATGTAGGAGTTTAGGAGAATACTAGTTTCATAAAAAATCCCGGAGCGTGTCTGCTCCGGGATTTTTTACTTCCTTCCACATATGATCATCCCATGACCGAGAACTTTTTTATTTAATAGAATCCTTGGCAATGGAATGGTGTCTGACAGTTTATCGGCTTGTATGGAGGACACGTTTTTCTTCAAGAATTTCAGAAGCCCGTTTACATCCCCGAATGTCTTCTCATCCAGAAATAAATCCATAAAGACAAATGTACCGCCGGGCTTTAAGGTTCTCAGCGCCTCCTTGGCAACTGCTGTCTTATCGATGGAATCCTTCACTTCATGAAACGTGAGGCAGCTGACCACGACATCGAATTCCCCGTCCTGGAAAGGGAGCTTCGACGCACTTGCTTTCAAAAAATGAATCCGATCTGAAACCCCTTCGATATCAGCGTTCCTTTCGCACTGATCTTTCGAATATTCCCAGTTTTCTCCCCAATAATCGATGCCGGTAAGGGAGGAATGGGGAAACTTCTTCGCGAGTTTGATGATCAGGGATCCGCTTCCTGTCCCGATATCTAGGATGTTCCCCCCGCGATTATCCACTTTCGAGACGATGACATCATGAATCTTCGATTGATAGTTTCCGCCAAATCCCGCAAATTGATAGATAGAATAGGAGAGGATAAAGACGATGTAAAGAAACGGTAACGCAAGCAATCCTGACAGGACGCGTAGGGGAGTCGGGATGGGAAAGAATGTGACCATCAGAAAAAGAAGGGAAATCCCCAGGAAAATAAGAAGTTTATTCATTCGAATCCACGTTTGATACTTCGGTTTGGTTGTCAATCGATTCGCCGTCCTTAACATTTAAAGTGAGTTTGATATGATTATAAAGGAATGACCATTGAAAGAGAAGGTGAACAAGTGGATATCAGGCACTTGAAATATTTTATAGAAGTAACGAGATTCAAGAGTTTCACCCGTGCAGCGGATCATTTGTTTGTGACCCAGCCGACAATCAGTAAGATGATCCGGAACTTGGAGGATGAGCTTGGTGTTGAGCTGTTCGACCGTTCCCGGAAGCAGCTTGTGCTGACGGATGCGGGGCGGGCGATCTTGACGCAGGCTCAGACGATCGATAAGGCGTTCGAGAACGTTCAGCATGAGCTCGATGACCTGATTGGACTGCAACGGGGACATATTCGGATCGGACTGCCGCCGATCATGGATGCGGGTCAGTTCATCAAGGTGCTTGGGGAATTCCATAAGTTGTATCCAGGCATTACATTCCAGCTCATCGAGAATGGGACGAAGCGGATTGAAGAAGATATCCTTGCCGACCAGCTGGATGTCGGTGTCGGGGTGCTTCCGGCTTCAGAGGAAGACTTTCATCATTTTTCGTTTATGAGAGAAGAACTAAGGATTGTGGTTCCTCGTGGCCACCGGTTGGCGGGGAGGAAGCAGGTGAAATTAAAGGAGCTTGAGGACGAGCAGCTCATTCTTTTCAATAAGGATTTTGCCCTGAATGACCGGATCCGTGAGGCGTGTAAGGAAGCGGGGTTTCTTCCGAAAGTGGTATCCGAAAGCTCTCAGTGGGACTTCATTGGGAAAATGATTGAAGCGGAACTTGGGATATCAATCCTGCCATTCAGTGTGTATGAGCAGTTGAAGGAGGATCTGGTCGCAATCCGCGTAGTGAAGCCTGTCATCGAATGGGACCTCGCCATCATCTGGCGAAAAAATCAATACTTGTCGTATGCCACGAAAGAATGGCTGACCTTTACCCAGGAACGATTAATGGGGAGCATTTCCGAGTGAGGAATGCTCTTTTTTTTTGCCCCGATTTAGGAAAAATGGGGATTGATACCATTCAATTGTAAGCCGTTGCATAGACAGTGTCTATGGTGATGATGAGGAACATTCATTTCACTTATTGTGATGACGGGCGTACACTTTGGGTATCAAACGTTTGAAATACCATTTACAAAACAGAAGGGACTTGTTTCTCATGCCAAACAAGAGGCATCCGAAAGAGAGTCTGGTCGTCAGTACGGACCAGGTCATGATCAATGATTTGAACAACTACAACACCCTGTTCGGCGGGGTGTTGATGAAGAAGCTCGATAATAATGCGACGTTATCGGCGAGACGTCATGCACGGGTGAAGGAATGTGTGACGGCATCGACCGATTCCATCGACTTTCTGTATCCGATCCATCAAAGTGATTCCGTATGCGTTGAATCCTTCGTTTCCTATGTTGGAAATAAATCGATGGAAATCTTCTGCAAGGTGATCGCAGAAGACATGATCACAGGGGAAAGGCGGATGGCGGCGACAGCATTCCTGACCTTCGTCGCGCTTGATGAGAATAAAAAGCCGGTCAAGGTGGCGGAAATCGTACCGGAAACAGAAGAAGAGAGATTCCTGTTCGAATCCGGGAAGGAACGAGCCGAAAGAAGACGGGTCCGCCGCAAGCAAAGCAAAATCCTGAATGACATCATCGGTCTCGAAAAACCTTGGAACATGGGAGGGGAAGCATCATGACCACAATGGTAGCAGGAATGAACGAACTCCACGAAGCCAAAAAAGACGTGGAAGCACTGAAACAGGACTACCCGGAACTGAATGAACAGCTCGTCCACGTCACGAGCCTGACGCGACAGCTGCAGCTGAAGTACGGATACATGGGGTCCCTGATACGGGATAAGGAGCTGCCGGATTACGAACCGCAGTTTGTGCGGGACTCGATCCTCTCACTCTATCAGGAAGAGGTACAGAAACTGAAAGCTCATCCGAATATCGTTCAGTTGAAAGACATTATGAAAAAGCACAGACAAATCAGTGACTCGAAGTTGTTCTTATTGATCCTTGGCGCGAAGCCGGAACTGCTGCAGGGATCGACGATTATAAAGTAATGGAGAGTGGAGCCGGAAGAGGGGAGTCTTCCGGCTTTTGATTATGGTTATTGTTAGGAAGTGGCACAAGTTTTCGTGAAAATGGCACGAGCTAGGCTGAAACTGGCACGAGTTTACCCGATAGTGGCACGAGTTCGGGGTTGACTTGGCTAAGATTCGTTATATATGACACCGTTCAAGTCCCACCACAGTCTACATATGGCCGATTACCTCCAAATTACTCCTTTTTTTCTCTCAATCATCATTTCTTGAATGGTTTCTGCCATAAGCGCAATCCCTCCTCCAATCATGTCATCCTCCACATGGGATACACTGAGCCGGAGCTCGTCATGTCTCATGAAAGCCTCTAAATACATGGATTCGGTACTCTGCATGGATACATGTTTCTCCTTTAATCGTTGAATCAGCTCTTCGGCTTTCAATGGAGATGGCAGTCTGACCGTTGAGTAGAAGCCGGATGGTGGGCACGTATAAATCGTCCCAACGGGCATGAGGGTTTGATACGCCTGGCGAAGCATTTCCCCTTTTTTCCTGTACAGCTTCCGAATCTTTTTAATATGGGCAGCAAACATCCCATTTTTCAAATAGATTTCCAGTGCCCCCTGCGTGATGACCGGCGTATGGACGTCTGCTGCAAACTTCGCCCTTGTGAAACGTTCAATCAACTCAAGGGGCAGGACAGCAAGTCCGAGACGGAGACCGGGAAGAAGTGTTTTGGAAAAGCTCTTCGTGTAAATGACCCTTCCATTCGGCTGATAGGCAAACATGGGATCCTGCTTCAAATCTGGATCCAGGTCCCCCATATAATCGTCCTCTACGATGTATACATCATACCGTTCGGCGAGCTCGACGATTTTCCTTTTTTCTTCATTGGTATAGCCGTGCCCTGTAGGATTATGAAACCGTGAGACTACGTAGAAAAATTTGATGTCCCCTTTTTGGAAAATGGTCTCAAGCTCCTGGAGGTCAGGTCCGTCCCTCCCGATGTCGATACCGTCGCTGGGCTGGTGCTTCAAGGATTCTATGAAACTTGGATGAGCAGGCTGTTCGGTCAGGATGGTTTGTTTTCCATTAGGGAATGGAAGGCGGATCAATAGATGGAGAGCCTGCTGTGATCCTGTTGTCACCGCGATTCGTTCCGGTGTCGTGAACACCTGGAGATCCCGCAGGTGCCGGGCGAGTTCTTCGCGGAGGGAGAAGAGCCCGAGAAGGTCGGAGTAGGTGAACATATCTTCTTTGTACCGGTCGATCGCTTGATTCATGCAGTGCTTGTAATCGAGGTAAGGCATGGCATGCTTATCGGGTCCGGCAGATAAGAAGTCATAGATGGTTTCTCCAGCACCGCGTTGTTTTTTATAAGGAAAATCTTCTACCAAATAATATCCGCTTTTTCTAACGGCATAGATCTTGTGGCCGAACTCCAATTCTTTATATGCTTTGATGACGGTATTCAAGCTGCAGGAGAACGTATCGGCAAGGGATCTGATCGACGGCAAGCGGCTTCCGGGCTTTAGTTCTCCAGACTCGGCAAGCTCCTCGATGTGATGGATAATTTCTTCAAATTTGGCACGTGACATCTTGGTTTCCTCCCATCTGTATGGGTACAGTCAGTGAAAAATGGCGTGTGGTCGTTCCTTTTCTGTCAGTATACTAGAAATCGAGAACGGGGGGCATGGACGATTGGCCTGTCATTCTAGTAAACAAAAAGGAGTGGAATACAATGAAGCGAATTGCTGCACTGGTCATGTGTGTCGTCCTGATCATTCTGGGTGGAACGTATGCTGATGCCAGGACCGATATCCAATCTGAGATCACTGACATGCTAAATGGAAAGGACGCAACCATCGTCATCCGAAACCTGAAAACAGACAAGGAATTTGTCTATAACAAGAAGAGAAGCGAGCGGCGGTATACTCCGGAATCAACGTACAAAGTACCACACGCCCTGATTGGATTATCGACGGGAGCCGTCAGGGATGAATATGAGGTGAAACGGTGGGACGGAACGGTGAGGGAGTTTCCGGATTGGAACCGGGACCACACCCTCGCATCCGGCATGAGATACTCCGTCATATGGTACTACAAGTCTATGGCCCGTGATATCGGGGAAGAGAGGATGCAGGAAAACATTGAAAAGATGGACTATGGGAATGAGGATATCTCTGGTGGCATCGACTCCTTCTGGCTCGACAGCAGTCTGAAAATATCGGCCCGGGAGCAGACCGACTTTTATGAAGGTTTGGTAGAAGAGAGTCTTCCTTTTGACAAACAGCAGATGAGAACGGTGAAGCGGATCATGATCAATGATGAGCAGGATGGCTATATCATCCACGGCAAAACCGGTACCCGGTTGTCGGATTTTGGACTCGGCTGGTACACGGGGTATGTGGAAACCGATAAGGGAGAATGGGTTTTCGCCGTTAACCTGGACGGAAGCGGGACAGAAGCGAAGAATCTGACGCTAGAGGTGTTGGAGAAGCTGCACATCATTCTGGAAGAATAATGGAGAGAGCTTACCTATGGCAGGTAAGCTCTTTTCCTGCTTCTAAAAAAGGATTGATAAAGATTCCATTATTTGAAATAATTAGAAAAAAGTCATCTGGAGGATTCGATATACATGATCTATCTAGTGAATGGCATCTACGACATCCTGAGTGGGGTCGGGATCGTTTTTTTGATCTTGATATCCTTTTTGATTTTTACGATTTTGAAAGAGAAAAAATAAATCTTGATGAAACTCTTAAGGGGGAGCAGAGATGAAAGCAGACATCATTCCCTTCGACCCGCAGTATGCCGAGGAAGTCGTGACCATGTGGCGGGAAAGCAAGGAGAGGGCCATTGGGCAGAAGGAAAAACATAGTGTTGAAAGCCACCTTTACTTTTTAACCGACATCCTGGCTGAAGATTTCACAATCGACCTGGCCATGGTAGAAGGAAAAGTAGCCGGAATGGCCGCATATAATGAAATAGAAATCAGCCAGCTTTACATTCATCTAGATTATCAAGGACTCGGGATTGGTCAGATGCTATTGGATAGAGCGAAGGCGAAGTCTAATGGGTGCCTGACCTTGTATACCTTTGAAGTCAATGAGAACGCCCAGAAATTTTATGAAAAGAACGGATTTGTGGTGATCGGAAGAGGTCACGAAAATGAGGAGAATCTGCCGGATATTCAGTATGAATGGAGACGGACATGAGAAAATACTTTGTGAAATCGGAGAGGTAAAGGATATGGCTGAACCCACAAATGAAAAGCAAAAGCGAGTTCAAGAAATCTACCGAAAGCGAAAGAGAGAGGAATCTTCGAATCGAACATGGACATTGATTCTGATTCTTTTCATGATTCCAGTGCTCATCCTTCTTGTCACGAGCGCTTTATTCGATCTGGGGATTGAACTGCCTGCTTTTTTTGGAAGATAGGAGAGGTAACGATGAAACCATGAAACCATTATGGATTGGATTAACATGCATATTGATCAGTTCGATTCTGTATGGCTGCACGCTGATAGCGGCAGCAATCTATTCCCAGGTGCTTGGGGGAACGGATGGACTCGGTTGGAGCAGTGAGTACGGAATATTCGGGACGGCCATGCGAGATATTGGGACCGTTCCATTGTTGTTGGCTGTTATAGTTGGGGTCACAGGAATTATGTTGATTGTGATGGATCTTAGAGGGCAGTTCCTGAAGAAAAAGGAGACAGATGCCAGGAATCCCGGAGTGAAAGGAAAAGAGGACTTCATGTGAAGTCCTCTTTTATGTGGATCGAGCAGATTCCCTTTTTCCCAATTGCATCGAAATCCCAATCGATATAACAGAAAGGCTGACGATCATCCAAACCACACCCGGCCAGTTCCACTGATGATAGAAGCTTCCACTGACGGTCCCGCCGATGCTTGAGCCGGCGTAATAGGCGGACAAGTAGAGGGCAGAGGCCTGGGCTTTGTCATGGACGGCAAGGCGTCCGACCCAGCTGCTGGCGATGGAATGGCCGGCGAAGAAACCGTATGTGAAGACGGCAATTCCAATGATTTTTACCCAAAGATTTGGGTGCAGGGTCGTCAGGACGCCTGTCAGCATGATGACGAGGGACAGTGGCAGGACCTTTCTTTTTCCATACTGATCAGCGAGCATCCCCATCCAAGTGGAACTGAACGTACCAACGATATAGACGATGAAGATGAAGCCGACGACGGTCTGGCTGAGTGAGTAGGGTGGTGCGATCAGCTCGAAACCGATGTAATTATAGAGAGAGACGAATCCGCCCATCAACAGGAATCCGATGGTGAAGAGGCTGAGTAGTCCCGGCACTTTGAATTGACTGAATAAGGAGCGGGTCAGACTAGTAAGTTTGAAGGCTTGGGGTGCAAAATGGGCTGACCGGGGGAGCAGGACCATAAAGATGATGCTTGAACATAAGCTGATGACCCCGATCCCCATCAGTGCGACGTGCCAGCTGAAATAATCAGTGAGTACGCCGCTGATGATCCGTCCCGACATTCCGCCGATGGAGTTGCCACTGATATACAGCCCCATGGCCATCCCGAGGCTCTTCCCTTCAATTTCCTCACCCAGATACGCCATGGCGACAGCGGGGAGCCCGGCAAGCGTGATTCCCTGAAGGATCCTGCCGGCGACCAGCATATGAAATCCCGTGGCAAATCCCGTACAGATGGCGAGGATGGATGAAGCCAGTAATGAAAAGGTCATCACCGATTTCCGGCCATACACGTCCGACAGTGATCCCGCGATCAACAGGCTGATGGCAAGGGCGATGGTGGTGGAGGACTGGCTGAGACTTGAAGTGGCAGGTGAAACATCGAACTCCCGGGCGATTTCCGGCAGCAGCGGCTGCGTCCCCCACAGGATGGCAAAGGTGCTGAAGCCCCCGGCAAAGAGGGCAAGGTTTGCATTCTTGAAAGCGGGAGTTCCCCGCTTGATGTAGTCCATATGGCAAGTCTCCTTCGCACGATATTCGTAACCACATCATACACCTACCGGAACATCACTTCTATTAAAAGGCATCATCCTCGCCAGAGTATAAATTAAATTACAAAAATGTTAAAAACCCCCAAATCTGTTTATCTTTCATATCTCGAGGTATATAACCAATGTACAAACGTACAACACCATTTTACTAAACTTAAGGAGGATTTTATTTATGTCAAACAGTAACAACAGCAACAATAACAACAACGGAAACAAAATGAGTTACGAGGAAGCTGGTCGTAAAGGCGGCGAACAAACAGCGAAGAACCACGACAAAGAATTCTACCAAGAGATCGGTGAAAAAGGTGGAGAAGCAACATCAGAGAATCACAATAAGAAGTTCTATCAGGAAATCGGTGCAAAAGGCGGACAATCCAGTCATTCAGGCGGCTCCAACAGCTCGAATAACTCTAACAACTAAATTCATAGCCGGATGACTTCCGGAAACGAGAAAAGACCTGTCAATGGAAGACGGGTCTTTTCTTCGTGGAATGACCAAACTCCACGGATCTCCTCTAAACGGAAGGATGTTTGAAATCGTGTAACAGAACTTCTAACCTGGCAAGAGCGGAAGGCAGACCCTGATAAGTTTCTACAGAGCCATGCTGAGTAACCACAAAGGATTTGAATTCATGGGAGTAAGAAACCTTTAAGAGGTCGGTATTATGTTCAGAAAATGAATGGGTAATGTCACATTCGGAATAGGTTTGAAGGGTCCTCAAAATGGTGTACAGCTCATTATTTTCTGACATTAGCTACAATCTCCTTTCATAAAAGGGAAGAAACTTGTCTGATTTTGGATAATTTTAGCATATTGGAAAGAATGATGTAAGGGGAGAAAGTCGCGTTTTAGGGGATTGAAATGATAGCAGAAATGAAAAAGGGAGCAAGTTCGCTCCCTGTATCTTTAGGTTAAAAGAAATAAATAGAGAAAGGTGAGTCCGCCGACCAGCAGGCCGCTTGATAAGGAGAGCCACTTCCACTTGGTAAGGGGTGCTCTCGTGTTCATTAATACCGTCAACTGAAGGCTGATAGATAAAAAGGCAAGGGATAAGAGTATGAGAAGAATCGATGAAGCCTCAAGCTGTTCCCTCGAAAATTCAACAAGAATAGATCCGGCGATGGCTGAGCCGATAACGACTACATATAGTAAGATAAATCTCGTTTTTTTCACATTTATCCCACCTTTCCATACAGATAGACGAGAGTAAAGATCAACACCCACACGAGATCGACGAAATGCCAATAAAGGGAGAATACAGAAAGTCTCGAAGTTGTTTCCCGGCAGATCCCTTTCATCCGAAAATGTATGAGTAAGATTCCCATCCAGACGACTCCTGCGAAGACGTGAAGACCATGGGTCCCGACCAATAAATAGAAGGAAGACAGAAATGGGCTGGAATCTACTTCGAATCCTTGTTCATAGTAGTGAATGAATTCCCTTGATTCCATCAGTAAAAAGGAGCCGCCAAGTAAAAAGGTCAGGAGTAAAAGGAGAAATGTCTTCCCCATTTTTCCACTATCACTCGCTTGAAGGCAGGAATAAATCGTAAAGCTGCTTGATAGGAGCAGGACCGTTGAAAGCGTGACGCTTTTTAACTCAAGCATCTGACCGCTTGAAGGTCCTTCAGAAATATGGGATTTAAGTGTCAGGTATACTCCGAATAAGGACGCAAAGATCACAACCTCCGCAGCAATAAAAAACCACATGGCCAGCTTCTTATCCTCTTCTTGTTCCATACTGAAAACGTGTGAAGTCATAGGGAACGTTTCCTCCTTTCTGCCCATAATTCTTCAGTTGTATAAACGGTCCATGTGCGCCCGGCCGTGAATGAACGAAGGATCATCAATCCTGTTACACTGACAAACCCGAACCATTGTAAGAGCTCAACATCAAAGATGAAGCCAAAGGATGAGACGAACAGCACTCCTGCCAGCATCAGGGGCTGGGACGTATGGTTCGATACGAAAATGGCGTCCTCTTCACCTGAGGTTCGGATGGTGCCATCTCCATTCCACTTTTCATGCCAAAGTTGATCGATGGTGGTGACAAGGGGCCGCTTTATGAAATTTCCGAGGGGAGGTGGTGACGGGATAGCCCATTCCAAGGTCCGTCCCTCCCAAGGATCCCCTGTGAGATCACGCTTTCCGTGCCGGTAACTCCAAAAGATATTCCATAGAAAGACGAGTACGGCAAGAGCCATGAGGAAGGCTCCGATTGTACTGATGAGATTCAATGTTCCTAATCCATCGCTTTTTAAATACGTAAATACTCGGCGCGGCATCCCATTCAATCCCATGAGATGCATGGGGAAAAAGGTGATGTGGAACCCGATGGTAAATAACCAGAAATGCCATTTTCCCCAGGTTTCGTTGAGTAAGAAACCGAACATCTTTGGCCACCAATAATACACTCCGGCAAAGATGCCGAGAATTGTGCCGCCGACGATCACATAATGAAAGTGCCCGACGACAAAGTAACTGTCATGGTACTGATAATCGGCAGGAGCGGAAGACAGCATCACTCCTGTGGCACCTCCGATCAGGAACGTGGGAATGAACGCCAGGGAAAATAACATAGCGGTCTTAAAGCGGATGACTCCTCCCTGAAGCGTAAAGAGCCAGTTGAACACCTTGATGCCTGTCGGAACCGCGATAGACATGGTGGAAAGGGCAAATATAGCATTGGAAATAGGTCCAAGCCCAACGGTGAACATGTGATGGATCCACACCATGAACCCTAGAAAGCCAATTAATACAAGTGCAAACACCATGGCAGGATAGGCAAACAGGTTCCTCCTTGAAAAGGTGGTGATCACATCGGAGAAGATGCCAAACGCAGGCAGGATCAATATGTATACTTCCGGATGACCGAAGATCCAGAATAAATGCTGCCAAATGATGGGGTTACCTTCCGCTCCGGTAAGAAAAGCCGTTCCGTACACCCGGTCCAGCGTCAAGAGCAGAAGGGCAATAGTCAGGGCGGGAAAGGCAAAGAGTATCAAGATCGATGTGACAAAGGAAGACCAGGTGAATAAGGGCATTCTCATAAAGGTCATACCCGGAGCCCGCTTTCGTATAATCGTCACCAGGAAGTTAATTGCGGACAGGATCGTACCGGCACCGGCGATTTGGAGCCCGATGGCATAATAATCCATACCGGGGCCCGGGGTATACACATCGAGGTTTAAGGGGGCATAGCCCGTCCACCCTGCTGAAGGAGATCCCCCAAGCACGAAGCTGATATTGACCAATGCACCACCGGTGAAAAAGAGCCAGAAGCTTAGCAAATTAAGATGTGGAAACGCCAGGTCCCTTGCCCCAATTTGAAGAGGGACAGCGACATTCATGAGCCCGATCAAAAAAGGCATGGCAACAAAGAAAATCATCGTCGTACCGTGTGTGGTCATCATCTGGTTATACTTTTCCCCCTGAAAGACCCAGAATTGATTCTCAGGAAGTGCAAGCTGCAGCCGGATAATGAGAGCATCAAGACCACCACGAAGGAAGAAGGCTCCTCCTGCAGCCAGGTATAGAATGCCGACTTTATGATGATGAGTGGAGGTTACCCAATCCCACGCCCACTTCCACTTTTTATAACGTGTCAACAAGAACAAGGCAGTCACTGCCATGAGAAAGAGTGAGATGTCTGCTGCAACGATATCGGAGGGGAATACGAATTCCCGTCCGAAAAGGGTATATTTGATATCCATATTCTCCACCTCCATGAGGGATGATTTATTCTTCTAATTGTGAAAGATACGTGCTTAATGCGTTGAGATCCTCTTCTGTCAAATCAGGGAAGGGTGGCATGTTGACATCCGGTTTAATGGAAGAAGGGTCCCTGATCCACCTCTCCATATTTTCATCGCTGTTCAGAAGGACATTCCCAATTCGCTCTTTATCAGAAATACCGGAAAGATTCGGTCCCTTGCTCCTTTCTGCAGGAGAAACAGCATGACAGGTTAAGCAGTTGGATATGAATACTTTCTTTCCTTCTTCAGCAGTTGGAGTCAGTTGATCGGCTGCCTCTCCATTTGTTTCTTTCTCAATCCACTTAGTGAACTCCCGATCTCCGACTGCGTGGACCTGAAATCTCATATAGGAATGGGAAGCTCCGCATAGCTCGGCACATTGTCCTTTATATTCCCCTTGTTTGGAGGCATTCAGGGTCAAGGTGTTCGTTTTGCCTGGTATGAGATCTTTTTTTCCTCCCAGTCGCGGCATCCAAAAGGAATGGATGACATCAGCCGAGGTTAATTGGAATGTGACAGGCCGATTTACTGGTATGTAGGCTTCGTTGGTCAGGGTAATGCCTTGCTCGGGATAGTGGACTTCCCACCAGTATTGATGTCCCGTCACCTGGATCACGAGCGGATCTTCACCATTTGCCTTTAATTCTGCAAGGGAAAAGGTTCCCTTGAGGGTAGGAATGGCGAGGATCACTAATAAAAGAATCGGTATGACGGTCCACGTCACTTCCAGCTTTTTATTCCCTTTCACATACGGGGGGATAATTTGTCGGCGCTCAGGTGTCTCTCTGTATTTCCAAGTGAAGTACACAAATATAGAACATACGATAAAAAAGACCAACAGCATGATCACTGTGGATAGCTGAAATAAGTTTAGTTGAAGGTCGGCAACGGTCCCTTTAGGGTCGAGGACCTTGAAAGAACTGCAGCCGGTGAGGAAAAGAATGGTCAGTAAGACGCTTAAAGATAGTAATTTCATAAAACCCCCCACACTTTTAGGATATTTCGAATATATGTAGACAATCATCCATCATAGTAAGCCTTTTCATAAATACACTACCTCTCATACAGGTTCATTAAACGAAATATTTCGATTATATGAAAGGAGGGGACCTTTGAACCAGATGGAAGAATACATATTCATGATTGGCAAACACTATCATTCAAGATAACATGCTGAAAATTGAAGGGTATTTTTCAAAAGGGGATAACATATGAAGGAACAATACGATCAAATACAAGAAAAGGTAAAGGAAATCAAACTTCAAAATATCAACTATTGGTTGGATGATTGTTTTCTGTCTCTTCAATGGTGGTTTATCCTCACACTCTTCATCTTGACTTGGGTGGCGTTTATCCGCCTAACAAAAAATGCAGGAAATAAACCTAAACTATTCTTCCTGGGTTTGGTATGGATCATTGTCGCGGCGAATTTGGACGGAATGGGGTATGAGCTTGGGTTATGGGGGTACCCCTGCCAATTGATTCCCCTTCTACCGAAAGCATACGTATTTGATTATGCCTTGATACCAGTCACCTATATGCTGCAATATCAATACTTTCCTAAGGGGAAGGCGTTTTTCTATAGCACTCTCATGATCTCGGGAGGGGCATCCTTTATAGCGGAACCATTCTTTCGCTGGCTCCACATTTACACCATTTATAAATGGGAAGTGTGGTGGTCTTTTATCATCTATTTCATTTTGGCTTATCTGATTAGATGGGTGGTAGAGTATGTGTTCAGAAGCAGAAAAATAGGAGAAGTTTGGGAGAATCAGGGTCAATAAGGAGTTCCTTTTGGATACAACATTCTTGATATCTTATCACTCAACCTGTAACTTAGGTGAAAAGGAGTGATAATGTGAATGTTTTGGTTGCAGAGATAGATTATTTGGAAGTTATGGAATATTCACGGGATCCACTCATTCTCCACACGGACTATAAGGTCCTGTACGTTAATCATGCAGCGGAAGCATTCTTCCGGAGCAACAAAGAAAGTATGATCGGTGGGAGTCCCCTTGATTTATTCCAGGAAACCTCAAAGGCAGCCATCCGTCAGAGAATACAATCAGCTTATGAAGCACCAGCGGATGTCATTGAAGAAAAGGTCTACCGAATGGATGGGACACCTGTAGAGGTCGAATTGTATTGTCATCCAGTGAAAGTGGGGGACAGAAGGGCCATTCAGACCTATATCTGGGATATTACAAAGCGGAAAGAAACGGAGAAGAATCAATTTAAGATGAATGATGAAATCAATGAATTATCCGCGAACCTTGTACCGTTACTTAATGATGTGGCAATTCTTCCATTGAGGGGGAAGATAAGCCAGGAGAAAGCCATGACCTTGCTAGAATTAATCCCCTCTAAAGTAAGGGAACAAGACGTCAATCGCCTGATCATTGATTTCTCCGGTGCTTATGCACTGGATCGCATGGTTATCGATTATCTCTTTAGAATTACCAATGTGTTAACCCTTCTCGGTGTTCGATCAATCATAACCGGTATCAGGCCGGATTTGGCAACGGAAGCAATCGAGGTGGGGATTGATTTATCTGCTATTCCAACGGTGGCTACCGTGAAGGAAGCCTTGACTCAAATCGGTATGACATTACAAGAATAACGTTCTACCATAAAGAAAGCCCCCATAGATGGCTGGGGGCTCGGAACCGTGGTCAGTCGTTTGTTTGATCAGCAAGTTTTACTAACACATGCGCCATATGCTCGCGCTCTTCCTTATTCGCTACATGCCACATCTCATTCAGTATTTTCTGCTCCCGGTTTCGCGGTTCCTCATGCTCCGCTAAATAATCGGCTACGCGCTTAGCACCTTTTGCTAGTGCTTCCTCACTAAGACCCAGCTTCTCTCCCTTATGAACCTGATTCCCTAAATAATTTTTGAAAGAATCAAAATGTTGCATAATCTCTTCCTTTTTGTCTTCATTCATTTGAGCGACGGCCTGTTTTGGATCGTGTGCGATAATGAATTCCTCCTTTAAGTGATTGTAGTAGTGTGTTTCCCTTGTGAGAGGATAGTAAACAATGGATGGCACATTGAAGACAATTTTCAAGAAAACCTTGGAAAATAATTCTTTTTCGGTGTAAAATTACACTATGTTGAAACGAGGAGGAGTCGAATGAAGAAGATATTGTTTTCCATTGTCGGGGTACTTCTTATGTGCGTTTGTCTGTTCTGGTTCACTGATATCCTCAGCTCTACGCTTTCCTTTGGCCCCATCCTAATGGGGGTATTGGTGTCAGTGGTGTGGAATGGATTCTTTGTCAGAGTGTTGATCCGTGAGGGAACCTTATATAAGAGCAGATTATATCCTGTGGCTGTTTATCAGATCTTCTTTTTGCTCCTTGCTGGAATCATGTTCATCGTTTCCTCTGATAAAACGTATAGAGTGGATGCGTGGGATGGGGTGATCCCATATGTAATGCTTGCGTTGGTGGCGTTGATTCATGGGTTTGTGCTGTTGGTAGTAGTGAAGTGGAGCAAGGAGCTTGTTTGATGAAAATCACAAAATATGGTAAGGTTAAAATGTGAATTTATTCACAATCTCTATTTTTTGGAGGTTGGCATGATGAAAAAAGTGAAAGCAGCATGTTATACGAGTCTTACACTTTCTGTGATCATCCTCATCTTTAGTATAGCAGACGGGGGACTCTGGATCTTTCCTATTGTCCTGATGTACGCCCTGGCTGGGAATCTTGCGTATGGAATTCCGGTATCCATCCTTTCTGACTGGCTGACGAAAAGGATGGGAAGGGGACGGATGTTGGCTGCAGGAATCATCCACGCTTCATTCGGGGGACTCACTTATTTGGTCATCGACGGGTTTGCCTGGTTCGCAGTGATCTGTGCTGTGATCTTTTTCTTCGTGGATGAGTGGTTGAAAAGGAAGGATTCATCTGAGGTAGATGGAGACAATAAGCGGTTTTATTTAAAAGCAGGAAGTGTCGTTGTCGTTTTGGCCATTGTCATTGTGGCAGTCAATTGGATACCGGGAAGGAATGAACAACCGGCAGGTAAATACCTCTATCTGATTCCTGAGGGATATGAAGGGACGATTGTTGTGTTCCACGGCGCAGAGGATCGGCCGCCTTTGAAAAATGATGAAGGCTATTCATTGATCCCTGTTGAAGTGGAGAGTCTGCCTACGCTTATGAGAACGGATATTGAGCGATATGGCATATATCGGACGTCTACTCGCGATCGGAGTTATAATCTTAGTCAGAATCGGTATGTGTATGTTGATAATGTGGGAAATCGAACCCCTATGGCAGATGAGTGTATTCATCACAGCGGCGGTGGAAGTATAAGCGGCACTGAGATCTTCTATGATGAAATACAGGTAACGGAAACCTCTTGCGGAGAGCACTTCTCTACATATGGAAACGAACGATTCTCTGCACAGGGCAGGGAAATCGGCAAATATTATGAAGATCAAAGGAAGCTTGACTGAAAAAGTCAGGCTTCTATTTTTGTAGGCATTGAGTTTAGGAGTGGTATTTGAAATAATTGGTAGTATCGAAGTTTAGGAGGTTTATCATGAATGACCAAACAGTGAGAGAGACCCTGGATGCATTTTTACAAGCTTGGGAGAATTCATCCCTAATTGAGTTGGAAAGCTTCATCTCTACGAATTATCAAGCCAGGGAAGTCAGGGATGGAGACATCGCAGAGTTCGGATATGAGGGATCGATAGAGGGCTGGAAACAGGGATTCGAATACGTGAAAGGCAGTCAGGGAGAATGGGAAATCCATGAAGTGGGGGTCATTCCAATGAAAGACCATGAATTCATGGCTGTTCTCTATGCCACCATCAAAATAAACGGCAAACCAATGGAAACCGGCAACCTGTTCTTCGACACCTTCAAAAAAGTAGAAGATGGGTGGAAGTTGGTAAGAAGCTACATCGAGACAGGAGTTAAAGGAGACCTTGTGGGTGGAGCTTTGAGAGGGACGGACCTCAAAATTGGCTTGGGTGAAATGAATCGTTAGGAGATTTGAGGTCCGTCCCTCCAAAGGTGAAAGGAGTACATCTTATGGGAAGCTATACAGGTGTAGAAACGGAAAAGAAGGTTGTTTTTACTGTGTTAGGTATCTTTTTGTTATGTGTATTGGCATTCGGGATCTATGTGGTCTATTGGGCATTTTATGATATGAACAGGCTGCCGGAAGGGGAGTTTCTGACAGAGGAGTCGTCACCGGATGGGAAGTATACGCTGCGGGCGTACGTAACGAATGGGGGAGCGACGACTTCTTATGCTGTGAGAGGCGAGTTGGTTTATAACGAGAAAGAGTACGAGACGAAAAATATTTACTGGAACTACCGGGAAGAGACGGCCGAGATTTCGTGGACGGATAAGGATACTGTGGTGATTAATGGGGTGTCGTTGGAAGTACCGGGTGAGTCGTTTGATTTCAGACATCAATAGAAGGGTAGGGACAGCAGGCAGTCTGAAACTGAGATGAAATGAAAGAAAACCTTAGCCATAATACAGTCTTAAGGAATCATGGCAAGCCTGGTGCCCTTACAGGCCACTTTTAATGTTTGAGTTATAGGTGTGGGTTTGGAATAATGAAGAGTGAGAATACTCATGAAAAACGGAGGTATCAAATGAAAACAGTCATCGCATACAGTGGTGGTAAAGATTCCACCCTGGCATTATATGAAATTCAAAAAAATCCTGATTACGAGGTGGATTCACTTCTTGTGACCTTAACTGAAGGGTTCGACCGGGTTTCAATCCATGGGGTCCGGTATGAAATGTTGAAGAGGCAGTCGGAATCACTCGGTATTCCACTGCGTGAGGTTTGGATTCCCCAGGATTGCCCGAATGAAGTATATCAGGAACGGATGGAGAAGGCAGTCTCCGGTATGCTGGATGACGGGGTCACGCATATGGTCTTCGGGGATATCCATCTTGCGGATGTACGGGCGTATCGGGAAGAGATGCTTGAAGGGACGGGTATCACACCGATTTTCCCGTTGTGGGGTCGCCCTGTCGCAGAACTGGGACGAGAGTTCATCGAGCTCGGTTTCAAAACCGTCCTCACTTGCATTGATCTGGAGAAGTTGGAACAATCCTTCGCAGGCAGAGTGTATGATGAAGAATTTCTAGCAGACTATCCTGAAAGTTGCGATGTGTGCGGGGAAAATGGGGAGTTTCATACGTTTGTGTTTGACGGACCGAACTTTGAATTTCCGTTAAGATATGAGCTAGGAGAGGAGAGAGTGACGCCGGACATGATGACTGGGCGTGACCGGTTCTTATATCGGGATGTGGTGCCGAAGTGAGTGGCATGGCGACATCCCAATATATTCGTAGATTCGATGATTTAGAAAATAAGGAAGTGTTCATATGAAACTTCATCATGTCACCATCAAGGGGGACGGAACTCTAAATGAGGATGCACTGATAATCAATGAACAGGGCTCCCTGTTCGGGGTCGCAGACGGGGTATCGTCCTTTGTTCCGTTTACCTCAAGCGAAAACCTGACAGGTGGATACATCGCTTCCCACATGGTAAAGGAAGCATTTGAATCCCTTGAAGAAGAAGGGAAAACACTATTTCACACCTTAGTAAAGGTTAATGAAAGTTTACATGAGAAAATGTATACATACGGCATCGACATCAATCGGAAAGAGAAACTTTGGGGTACGGCCGTTGCCGTGATACGGTTGATGGAGAATGGGGTTGAATTCATTCAAACGGGGGACTGTATGATCCTCGCTGTGTATAAGAGCGGTGAAGTCCGTTCCTTGACGAGGCTGCAGGTGGAGCATTTGGAAGAGTACGCCATTGAAATATGGAGGAAGTGCATCCGAAGGGGAGTACGGACTAGGGATGACATCATGCCTCATGTGAAAGAACAGTTAATTGCCAACCGTAAGATGAGTAATACGGTAGAAGGGTACGGTGTCCTGAACGGTGAAGAGGAGGCGGCCGATTATTTCGAATACGGGAAGATCAATAAGGTGGGTTTGACCCATCTGATCCTGATGACGGACGGATTGTTCCTGCCGACGGAATCGATACCCGAAGGAGAATCTTATTGGGAATATACCGCTAACAACATCCTCCGAAAAGGAATCGAGCAATATGCCCAAGACCTTATCACCCTGGAAGAATCAGATCCGGAATGCATCACTTACCCCAGATTCAAAAAAAGCGACGATAAAGCCGGCATCGTGCTGGAATTTTGTTGAGTGACTTTTTAGAGGGACGGACCTCCAAACTAGCCTGAGCTAATCTGTATTCGAGGCGTATGGAGGTCCGTCCCTCAATGTGTCACAGAATATACACATGGGGGTATATTGATTTCCGGAAAAAGAGTCATATAATAAAAGTATAGGAAGTACTTCTACTTAAAACTTAACTTGTGAAATTTTTAACAAACTTTGTTCGGAGAGAGAGGGAAAGGGCCATGAAGAAGAAAATCGTGATTGTAGGTGGGGTTGCCGGAGGAGCCACTGCAGCAGCTAGGCTTCGCCGTATAAGTGAGGAAGATGAGATCATCATGGTGGAAAAGGGAGAATACATTTCTTTTGCTAATTGCGGGCTCCCGTATTATATCGGGGAAGTCATTACGAATCGGGACGCTTTACTGGTTCAAACGGTAGAGGGGATGTCTAAGAAATTCAATCTTGATATTCGGAACCTGAGTGAGGTGGTGGAAATTCACCGTGACCGTAAGACCGTTTCAATTAAGAAAGTGGACACCGGAAAGGTGTATGAAGAAAGCTATGATAAGCTGATTCTTTCTCCAGGTGCTCGTCCGATTGTTCCTCCGTTAGAAGGGTTGACGGAAGCAAAGAAAGTCTTCACTCTGAGAAATATCCCTGATACAGATCGAATCAAAGCATGGGTCGATGAAACGAAACCAGAAGAAGCGGTGATCATCGGCGGAGGATTCATCGGCCTCGAAATGGCAGAGAACCTCCATCATCGTGGAGTTAAAGTGACAGTGGTGGAACTCGGTAATCAGGTAATGGCGCCAATCGATTATGAAATGGCAGCGATCGTCCACCGTGAACTGAAGAATGCAGATGTCGATTTGTACTTAAATGATGGAGTAAAGGCATTTAAGGATAACGGACGTACCATCGTCCTTCAAAGCGGAAAAGAACTGCGGAGTGATCTGACCATTCTGTCTATCGGGGTCAGACCTGAAAACGAACTGGCCGGTAGAGCTGGGTTCACGCTTGGCGAACGCGGAGGCATTGTCGTCAATTCCCATCTTCAAACCGATGACCCTGACATTTATGCCATCGGGGATGCAATCGAAGTGAAGGATTATGTCCAGGGTGTTCCTGCGATGATCCCACTTGCCTGGCCGGCGAATCGCCAGGGACGTCTGGCAGCGGATCATATCAATGGAAAAGCTACGGAGTATAAAGGCAGTCTCGGAACTTCTGTCGCCAAAGTATTCGATTTGACCGTGGCGGCAACTGGGAATAACGAGAAAGTGTTGAAGCGACTCGGAGTAGCGTATGAAGCCGTGCATATTCATCCAAGTTCCAATGCAACATACTATCCAGGAGGAAGCCAACTTTCACTGAAGCTACTATTCCATCCTGAATCTGGTGAGATATTCGGTGCCCAGGCAGTCGGATTCAAGGGAGTAGAGAAACGGATCGACGTTATCGCAACCGCCATTAAAGGAAAGTTGAACGTATGGGATTTGGCCGATCTTGAGCTTGCCTATGCACCTCCTTATTCCTCTGCGAAGGATCCAGTCAATATGGCAGGGTATGTAGCAGGGAATGTTGTTGATCGGGAACTGAGCATCGTCCATCATCATGAGATTGATGACATCCTCAAAAAAGGCGGATATCTCCTGGACGTAAGGGAGCCGGAAGAAATAGAGTGTGGCTTTATCATGGGATCAGTAAATATCCCACTGGGAGAGCTGCGAGATCGGTTGGGCGAACTCCCTGAACAGCAACATATCTACATCAACTGCCAGGTAGGATTAAGAGGTTACCTCGCAACCAAAATCCTGACCAACCACGGGTTCCAAGCCAGCAACCTGAGCGGCGGATACAAAACCTATGTATTAGGGAAATAATATAGGAGGGACGGACCTTCTGTTTCGGTGAAACAGAGGTCCGTCCCTCTCTTTATAATAGTAAATAACAATATAGATATGTTAAAATTTAGTAGATTAATAACGTATTTCAAGAAAAAGGATCGCGAAAACAGAAAGAGGTCTGTCCCTCAAAACGAGGGACGGACCTCCAGTAAAGTCATCTTAGTTCCGAATCAGGTAATCAAACGCGCCAAGTGCGGCGGTTGCTCCTGATCCCATGGAGATGATGATTTGGTTGTAGGCACTGTCTGTACAGTCTCCTGCGGCGAATACGCCAGGGACGTTGGTGGCACCGTGTTTGTCGACGATGATTTCACCGAATTTCGTACGTTCCACAAGGTCGCCGAGCCAGTCTGTGTTTGGCACAAGACCGATTTGGACGAATACACCTTGTAGTTCGACGTGCTTCTCTTCAAGAGTTTCACGGTCTTTGTAAGTGATACCATTCACTTTATCTGTACCCGTGATCTCCTGTGTTTGAGCGTTCGTGATCACCGTTACGTTCGGCAGGCTATATAGACGTTTTTGCAGCACGTCGTCGGCTTTTAGCTCAGAGTTGAACTCAAGGACTGTAACGTGCTTGACGATTCCTGCAAGGTCGATGGCTGCTTCGATACCGGAGTTTCCTCCGCCGATTACAGCGACATCTTTCCCTTCGAATAGAGGTCCGTCACAGTGAGGGCAGTAAGCCACTCCTTTGTTCTTGAACTTCTCTTCACCAGGAACGCCGATGTTGCGCCAGCGAGCACCTGTCGAGATGATCAAACTCTTACTCTTCAGGACCGCACCGCTTTCAAGCTCAAGCTCCACAAGGTCTTTCTTCTCGAGGCGCTTGGCACGCTGAAGGTTCATGACATCGATGCCATAGTCCTTCACGTGTTCTTCAAGGCTCGCCACAAGTTTCGGACCTTCCGTCTGCTTCACGCTGATGAAGTTCTCGATGCTCATCGTATCTAGGACCTGACCGCCGAAGCGTTCAGCGACAATTCCTGTACGAATTCCTTTACGTGCCGCATAAATGGCCGCACTGGATCCTGCAGGTCCGCCACCTACGACAAGGACGTCATAAGGTTCTTTACCCGATAACTCATCGGCACTTGGGCCTTCTACGATCTTAGATAGAATTTCTTCTAACGTCGTACGACCGCCGTTGAAGAATTCCGCATTCAGGTAGACTGCAGGAACAGCCATGACGTTCTTCTGTTCCACTTCTTCCTTGAAGGCAGCTCCGTCGATCATCGTGTGCGTGATGTTCGGGTTCAGGACACTCATGATATTCAGTGCCTGTACGACATCAGGACAGTTGTGACAGCTTAGGCTGACATACGTCTCAAAGTGGTGTTCGCCTTTGACGCTCTTGATCTGGTCGATTACGCTTTGATCCACTTTCGGTGCTCTGCCGCTCACTTGAAGAAGGGCAAGGACCAAGGATGTGAATTCATGCCCAAGAGGGATCCCGGCAAAAGTGATGCCGGTTTCCTCACCAGGACGATTCACGCTGAAGCTTGGTGTTCTTGTCAGTTCTGCTTTTTCCACTGAGATGCGGGATGACATGGATGAAAGCTCTTCAACAAGAGCCAGCATATCCTTTGAGATGTCATCTTCCCCTGCGCTGACTTTCAGGACGATGTCGCCTTCCATCATCTGCAGGTATTGTTCTAATTGTGCTTTAATATCTGCTTCGAGCATGCCTAGCACTCCTTATAATTTACCAACTAAGTCAAGGCTTGGCTTAAGTGTTTCAGAACCTTCCTGCCATTTAGCCGGGCAAACTTCGCCTGGGTTGTTGCGCACATATTGTGCAGCCTTGATTTTGCTAACTAAGATGTCTGCGTCACGGCCGATTCCGCCAGCGTTGATTTCAACTGCTTGGATCACGCCATCTGGATCGATGATGAATGTTCCGCGGTCAGCAAGACCATCTTCTTCATTTAATACGTCGAATCCGCGAGTGATGCGTTGTGACGGGTCACCGATCATTGCGTATTTGATTTTACCGATTTTTTCAGAGCTGTCGTGCCAGCCTTTATGTGTAAAGTGCGTGTCCGTAGAAACAGAATATACCTCTACGCCAAGCTCTTTAAGTGTATCGTAGTTATTTTGAAGGTCTTCAAGTTCTGTCGGGCAAACAAATGTGAAGTCTGCAGGGTAGAAGCAGAAGATGCTCCATTGACCTTTTAGGCTTTCGTCTGTAACAGTGATGAACTCACCGTCTTTGAATGCTTCTGCTTTAAATGGTACGACTTGTGAACCGATTAATGACATAGTGTAAATTCCTCCTAAGTATGTGTTTGATTGAGAATCATTAACAGATTGTAATAATTCTAATTCGATATTCATTATTATATATTTACGGTTTTTTGTCAAGGGATAAGCTTCTGTTTTAAAAAAGGGGATGTTGAAGTTGAAAAAAGCAATGGTCATAGTATTCCTGCTTGGTTTGATTCCTATGCAGGTGAATGCTGAGTCAACCGAGGTCATAACAAAAGGAGATGCAGGGGGTTTTTATTATAAAGTCATAAAAGAAGGCAATTCTTTCACCTGGAAAATCGGCGATGAAGATTATAAACAGACGATAAAGGAAAACAGTGAGAATGACCAAAGCTTGGATGATTTTCGGGTAGCCGTCAATGAAGCGGACGGTCATCGATTCACCATGATCATATCGGCCGTTTATTTTGCCATTGTCGTCCTGACAACTTTCATTACATATAAAAAACGCAAGCATATCCCGACGACAGCCATGGTGATTCTTGCCTGTCTTGCTGGCGGAGCGCTATTTGCTGCGATTACAAATTATATTGATATGCAGGCGGCTCTTCAGGATGCAGGGTATTACTATGGGACACTGCTAGCGGAGTAAATTCCATTATGATGAAAGGAGTAGAACAGATGAATAGAAATCGGCTTTCAGCTTTGATCACAATCATCATCGTCCTGGCTATCTTTGCTATTCCAGCCGTTTTTTTGTATGTCCTGAACAATGGAAATCCGTACACAAAGTATATTGTGAATCAGCATGTTCCTGATTATTTAAAGGAAAAAGGGATTCCACAGGATATGATAAAAAAATCGCATTATGTAGAACCGAAATACCTGATCAATCGGGATTTCTATCATGGACATTATATGGTCATTTTCAAAGATGAACCGGACATTACCTATTATTATGGAGTGACGAAGAAAGGAAAGCAGGTAAGGCAATTTTGTGAGGAAGATAAGGTATCATCGGATGTGACCAATATCATTGAAGGTAGCACCAAACATACGGAAAAGAAGTGTGTCAGTATGTTTGATAATCGGGAGTCATAAGGTGCAGAGAGGCTCATGGTAATCATGAGCTCTCTACCAACGTCTTCATTCATACTTCACCCCATGAAACTCACACCAATCCTTCGCTTCCTCCCTGTAGCACTGCTTCCTGAACGCAAACCATTCATTCCTTTTTCCTAACTGATCTACCAGATCCTTAAATCTCCTAAATGCTCCCCGTCCTTGAATGGCTGAGATCAGCCGTTCTTTGTCGGGACCCTCTTCCAGGGAGATGCAGAAGTTTTCCATCATTGGATACTCATTGACCTCATCCCGATCGGGCAGGTCCAGATAGAGGGAAGGATGCTCGAGAATACCCACCGCATTGGCATATTCAGTCAGCTCCCAGTCCTCAAGCCCGTCTATCGGCTCTTCATCTTCCGCTTGACTTAAAATCCCCGTGGACACCGTGACCACCTCCATCGTCTCTAAATGGAGAAAATAGTGAAATCCTTCAAATTGTGATTCAAATTCTTCGGTCAACATATCAAGATTTACTGCGCTAGGCACGTGAATACCTCCGTTCATTGAATGAATAATGAGTAACCATCGTAGGTTAAGTATAACAATTTTTTTTTTTTTCTAAAAACGGTTGCAAAATGACATCAGTGTCGATATAATAAAATTAACAAAACGACACTAATGTCATTTTTAAAAGGGGAGATTCACATGGAGAACTCTTTACGTAAAAACAAACCGTTCATCACATTGATGACGGCGCAGGCGATTTCGGGACTTGGGGATTGGTTGAGTATAGTGGCGATCATTACGCTTGTCGGGTTAAAATGGGAAGCAACACCGATGCAGATGTCATTGATCATCTTAAGTCTTGCTTTGCCGATGGCTTTACTTGGACCGGTCACGGGTACAATTGCCGACCGGATGGAGCGGAAGACGCTGATGGTGTTTTCCGATCTGGTGAGGGGTGTACTGATCCTGCTTCTGACCCTCGCCACGAACGTGTGGATGGTGTATGGATGCCTGTTCCTGACGGGGATGTTCTCGTCAGTCTTCATCCCGGCGAAGAACGGGAAGTTGAAGGAACTTGTGCCTGATAAGCAGATCAAAGGGGCCATGTCACTATCTTCCACCATCGATTCGGGTACGAAGGTCATAGGTCCGCTTGTGAGCGGAATTCTCGTATCACTGATCGGAACCTACAACGTCTTCTATCTGGACTCAGCTACCTTCTTCCTATCGGCCATCCTCATCTTCATGCTGCCTAAAGCCGTCAAGGAAGTGGAAGCGGAAGCAGAGAAGAGGGACGGACCTTCCTTCAAGGAAGAAATCAAGGTCGGCTTCACGTTCATTAAGAAAAGTAGTTTCTTATTATATGGACTGTTTTTACTAGGGGTCAGCTTGTTGATCCTGCAGTTATCGGATTCCCAGTTTATCGTCCTGTTACGCCAGTTGACAGACGTTTCGCCCAATCTACTTGGGTACCTGGTAGCAAGTGCAGGTGTCGGGATGCTCTTAACAGGTATTTATCTTTCTAAGAAAACGGACTACAACGCATTTGTCTATATGTGTGTCGGGGTACTTGGAATCGGCATGGGATTTGGATCGATGGGGGTTTTGACCCATTTTGATCTAAGCCTGTCGATGGTATGGGTCCCGGCACTTGGCTTAATGGCAGGGGCATCTGCCGGTCTCGTATTCATCCCGTTCCAGGCAGCGACCCAGGAGAAGACGCCGGTTCATATGACGGGTCGGGTCTTTGGTGTCGTGAATAGCACGACGACAACGGCGACGATCGTCGGGCCGTTGGCAGGGGGAGCCCTTGCGACCATCATCGGAATCATCCCGTCTTTTATTGTGACGGGTTCACTATTAATCGTATTATTCTTTATATCAATCGCAGTTAGAAATAAAGTAGAGGAGGAGACTGATGTCACCGAAAGTCAGTCAGGAACACAAGGAGCAGCGCCGCTCTAACTTATTAAAGGCAGCCCGGGAAGTCTTCAGCGAACACGGCTATGAAAATACGACCATGAAGCACGTCATGGAACGCGCCGGTGTGAGCCGGGGCGGTTTGTACCAATATTTCGATAACAAAGACGATCTCTTTGAAGCGTTGATCGAATCTGAGCAGGTGGAAGTCATCGAAGGGAGTATAGAGGCCATGCTGAAGCAACAGGGAAGCTATTGGGATGTCTTGCTCATGAGCTTCCTTGGTGAGAGTAAAAAGGCAACGAATGAAATGGATGCCCTTGCGCCTTCCAAGCTTGAATACTTCATCACAGGGAGGAACGATGAAAGCAGGCAGGAGCATGCAAGGAAACGTTTTTCCCAGGCGTATCAAATGACCGTCAACATCATCGAAGAAGGGGTGAAAGCAGGGGAGTTTACACCGAAATTTGACCCAGAGGTGATGGCCAAGGCTATCATCTCCCATATCGACGGAATGGCGATGGACCATGCCATTCTGGATTCTGAGACGATTCAGTTGAAGGAGCAGACGGAGTTATTGATGGGCTATTTGAAGTGGGGATTGGGTATAGTCGAGTAGAGTGGATTTCGCTGATTAAAGCTGCATAAGGGGACAGATATCTCGGACCAATCCAACTCCGGGGTATCTGTCCCTTTGGTTTTTCTGTATGCCTGACAAATATAGAGGAATAATAGGAGAAACAAGCAAACAGGAGGTTCAAAGATGACCCATGTATTCGAAGCGATCTCAGCCATCATGAAGAATTTCACAGATGAAGCACCAAAGCCTCCTCTCCATGTCGGTGAAGTCATGGATCTTTGGACGGCATTCACTGCCTTCCATGAAGCCCATGCCCTCTATCAGATAGGTCTCAACACTACAACTGACAAAGATATGCGGCATATGCTGCAAAATGCACTGGAAGGGAGTATTTCGGATACGAGGAGGATCGAGAAACTCCTTTTAGAAGAAGGGGTGCCTCTGCCACTCGTTAATCCAAAAAAGCCGGATTCTGAACCAAGCGCTGTGCCGGAAGGTGTGAAGCTGAAGGATGATGAAATCGCCAATCTGATTTCTGCCAAAGTGGCAGCTTCCATCACCTTTTGCGCTCAGGCCATGGCGAAAACGGTCCGGACCGATGTTGGATTGATGTTCTTTTCCATTCAAATCAATCTAATGAAATTCGCCGCCCCGCTAAAGAACCTCATGATTTCAAGGGGGTGGCTCCGGATTCCACCGAAATATAATCCTCCAGGTTCTCCTGGAAGAGAGTAGGCGCCGGATCTGTGCTTTGTGCAAATAGAGGAGGAAATGAAAATCGCTGATAAAATCACAAAAAAGGCTTAGGCGCGAAAGAAATCGTTTCACGTGATGACGTAAATCCGGAGAAGATCCGTCCGATCGGGAAACAGCGCTGGGCCGGTGCCATCGATCCTGTCGGGGGTAAGACGCTTGCCGCGGTATTGAGCAACACCCAGTATGGGGGATCCGTTGCAGTCAGTGGATTGACCGGCGGTGGGGACGTACCGACGACGGTGTTCCCGTTCATCTTAAGAGGCGTCAACTTATTGAGAATCGATTCGGTGTATTGTCCGAAAGACCTGAGAGTCACGCTATGGGAGCGCATGGCGACGGACTTGAAGTCGGATGGACTTGAGGACATCCAGCACGAAGTCTCATTTGATGATCTGCCCGAGGCACTGTCTGGGATTCTTGCTGGAAAGGCTAGAGGGAGAACGATTGTGAAGGTTTCGGAATAAAGAGTAAAAGGCTTATCTTTAAAAGGGATAAGCCTCTTTTTTATGAAGCTTTCTTTCTCGTTTTCCAAAACACCACGACCCCTAATAGAAAAGGAAGGACGAATTGAATCGGAATATGGAGATAGTAGGGGACGAGCTTCAATCCCACGTATAAATGCTCCGCAATGTCTCCGCTTCGATGGAGGGACAGGAGATACACCGCCGCCATTAAGATGAAGACGTGCCAATTTTTCTGTTTTACCTTGAATAGCTGGGTTAGGACGACTCGTGCAGCGTAGATAAAGACGGACACCTTTATGAAACCTCCACCGATTAACAGGAGGTAGGTGAAGATTTCCATATGCTCAATGATCCCTAAGTATGTCACCAATTCCATTGCTTTAACAAATGGGAAGTAATACGTATTGGCGAAGGGGGCATGTAAGATACCGATGACCAGTTCCATGGTGATCAAGATGATGACGCCTGCAATGACGATTGGAATCCAAACGAACTTCTGCAGCTTTTCTTTATTGGCCGCGAGTGGAACCAATACAAGAAATACGACGAGTTCTCCATAAGGAAATGTCAGTCCTGTCGGGAAAATCATGGTGCTGATCGGTTTCCATCCATGTGAGAACAGAGGGAACAGGTACTTTGCCTGGAATTCCTCCGAGAAGAAACCGAGCAGCCACAATAAGACCAGGATTAAAAAAGAAAAGAAGGTCATGATCACTGCGCTTCTCGCAATCGCTTCAATCCCAAGCATCACACAATAGCCGACAACGAGTAAAAAAGGAACAGAAGCAATCCAGTTGGGGGCATCGGGATAAAGGATCTGGGTAGTGAAAAAGGCAAAGTCATTCATGACCCTGGCTGCAATGTATAGAAAGTAAAAGCTGAAGACGAATGCAATGATCTTGGCGAAAAAGGAACCGAATCCCATTTCCAGAAGGGGGATGAACTCCTTCCACGAGCTCTTTTTTACTACAAAAAGATAGAAGTAGAATAAGATGATCCCAAATCCTATTTCGATCGTCACTGCCCAAATGCTGCTTTCCATGGCGGTGAAGTTCAAGCCGACCACGATGGTACTTCCAGTAAGGAAAAGAAGCATCATGGAACATAGTTCAAGCGTGGACATGGATACCTTATTCATGTTTTCCATCCTCCTTTTTGTATCATTGTTTAATATGGCCGAACCGAATGAACTCTACATTGACACTCGTGTATACGTTCACATCCGATAGAAAATTTTTGTCTGTCTTCTTTTTGTCCCAAGTCTTCGGCTCCTGACGGTAAAGGGCATCTTTCAGTCCAATTACGTCAGTACCGTCTTCTTGAACCTTTTTGATGACTGCCTCTATATCTGCCTTGATTTTTTTCTCCAATTGAGACTCCAGTGCTTTCTTTAGGGAGAGCTTCGTCAGATCCTTCCTGCACCCGATTTGCTCGAGGTTGCCTTTGACCATGACCTTTAACCGGAATGAGACCGGTTCCGTGCCTCCTTTCAGGGAGGAAGAAGTAGAAATGGTATCCATCGTGAATTCATCATCTGAATCGGGACATGGTGCAGAGATGTTGATCACCTGGTCGATTCCTTTTATAAGTGCCAACGTATTGCTTTCTTCATTCGTTAAGAAGGAAGAAAGCTTCTCTCCTCTAAAAGTCGCAAATCCTTCAAGTGAAAGGTGGGAGGCGGGGGAGAAACTCTCTATATTTCCTTTTGTCATTCCTTGATCGATGTCGCCATGAATTTCTACATAAGGGATGATGATATCCGACGTATGGTCTGTTAAATAACTTAGGATCCGCTCTGATGAAGTGTTCACGAGATTTCCCCATACTCCTTTCGAGTTTCTGAGCATCGTATTCGTATACAAAGCAGTCAGTTTCTCCTGGGGGGTGAACAAGGTTAAAAATAACTCGGGACTAGCATTTTTGACTATGATCGTGTTAATACTCGCTGGAACCCGTGGATTGCGGACAAGAAAATCCAACGTTTCGTTCAAGCCCTCCTCTTCTACAAGCCTCTCGCTTAAGGTGACGACTTGAAGGGTATCGAGAATGGGTTCTTTCAACGTTTCTTTCTTTATTTTTTCAATGGCATCCGGTATGGTTTTGCCCTTTTGGGTATAGGTGAATCCGCCTGTCGGATCCACTGAATTCTTTTGATTGGCCGAAGGGTTAAATATCTGGAGGGTAACGACATACTGTTTATCTACTTGATCAATCCCCAGTCCAGATACGAGTTCAACTTCATTTAATTGGTTATTTTTAATATAGCCTACGATAATCGATCCCAACAGGATGAACAAAATGGTGATGAGACGTAATTTGGATAGATTCACGAGTCCTTCTCCTTTTTCGGCTGATCTTCCATTTGTTCTTCTTTATGAAAAGCAGGTATGGTCTGGTTGATTTCAGGAATGGGCTTCCGGATGAAGACATCCTTTTGCATGTCCTGACGTGTAAAAGGTGAGATTGGTGCAAGGTACGGTACCGAGAACGATCTCAGGTAGCAGAGGTGAACCAATAACATTAATGTGAAAAGGGCGATTCCATATAATCCAAGCAGTGCTCCGATCAAAATCAAGCTGATTTTAATAATTCTGACGGAATAGTTCAGGGACGCAATCGGGATGATACTCGAATAAATAAACGAAATACTGATGATCACCAGGGTGACGGGCTGTACGAGCTGTGCTTCCACGGATGCCTGGCCGAAAACGATGGCACCAAACAGAGAGATGGTGATGACAAGGTTCTGCGGCAGACGGCTCGAGCCTTCATAAATGGCATCTGTCAGGGTTAATACTAGTAATGTTTCAAAGACGGTGGGAAACGGGACGGACTGCTGCTGTGCCGTGAAACCCACCAATAAATTCACCGGCAGAAGACCTTTGTGGAAGGTCGTAAATGCTACATACAAGGCTGGGACATAGAGAGATAACCAGAAAAAAATAAAACGCAAAGGCCGCACATATTTGGTGGCTTCGCTGCCTAAGTAATAATCGTCAGGCGACTGGAAGAACTGAATGAGCACAGCCGGTGCAATCAGCACGAACGGGGTTCCGTCCACCACGATGCACACCCTTCCCTCCAAGATCTCCGCAGCCGCTACATCCGGCCTGTCAGAGTTCAAGACTAAAGGGAAAAGGGACTTTGATTCTTTTGTCAAATACTCGGTAATATAATTCGAACCGATGACCGAATCATAGGGCAATTCGTTCAGCTTCTCTTTGATGCTTGAAAGAATCTCTGAATCCACCAGATTCTCCAGGTATACAAGTGTGACAGACGTATTCGTGATCTTCCCGTAGGCTTCGGTATGGACCTGGAGCGTTGGGTTTTTTATGTATTTCCTGATGAGGGCCACATTCCCGCTGCGACTCTCCGTAAAGCCGATATCCGGACCCTGGACAGTGCGCTGTCCCTTCGGATTGGAGAGGGATCGCTCCTCCCATTTGGATGTATCGGCTGAAAGAACCTCTGACTCGCCATCAAAGAGGATGATGGTGGATCCATTCACCAGCTTATCGATGACCTTGTCCATGTCTTCGACGACCTCGATATCAGAGATTTGAAGTACCTCTTGTATGATAAAAGGGAAGAAAGGTTTCTCTTCATCAGGCATCGGATTTTGCAACAAAGGTTCGATGATATGCTCCTGAATGGACATCGTATCCACAATGTTTTCTATGTAAAGGAGGCAGGCAGAAAGATGGCTGCCGGGTAACTTCAAATAACGGGTTTTGACATCCGAGCTTTCTCCGAAGGATGCAAGGATCCCTGAGACTCTTTCTGCTAAATGGCCTGATTGGTTCTGATTCATTGCGCTCACCCTTTTGGTAGTGTCAATAGGATAGTATGCGCTGGAGGGGTGGATGTCATTCTTGTGGTAGGAGAAATAGGGGTGATGATGATTTGAAGGAGCCGCCTATGGTTCTTTCTTGGGTTTAACGTGAGGGCAAAAAAAAACCAATAAGAACCAATATATATCTAATTATTCAAATTATTCAGTCATATAGAGGTTTTCGAAATTGGCATGGAACTTGCAAGTAAGGTAGGTGATTTTATAAAAAGGAGGACGAGCATGTGAAGAAATGGATTGCAGGATGGTTGGTCATCGTTTTATGGGGAAGCACCGTGGTGACGGCAGGTGCTGCAAGAAGCAGTTATACGTACTACCCTTATGGAAGTGAAGCAGATGCAGATGTTACGACTCAGACGACGTACGGTGTGAATTTGATGGGCGGATCGACAGACGTGGATGAGGCGATGAGATGGATGGCAGAGAAGGCGAATGGAGGAGACTTCGTTGTACTTCGAACATCAGGCAGTGACGGATATAATCAGTACTTATATGATTTAGCTGCCGACAACCAGTCCCCGCTGAATTCAGTGGAAACCATTCTGTTGAAAAACCGGAACGCTTCTTATGACAGCTTTGTACTGAATAAAGTGAAGAATGCTGAAGCGGTTTTCTTTGCTGGTGGAGATCAGTTCCTATATGTAGATTACATTGAAGGCACTCCCCTGGAGGATGCACTGAACTCCAGGATCCAGAAGGGGATTCCAATCGGTGGGACGTCAGCGGGACTCGCGATTCAAGGGTATTTTGTGTATGATGCTGCCAATGGGACCGTCTACTCGGACGAAGCGTTGGCCGATCCTTACAACCGATATATGACGTTTTCTAGGAACTTCCTCGAAAATCGTTACTTGGACCACACCATCACGGACAGTCATTTCGAGCAGCGTGACCGGATGGGGCGTTTGGTTGGGTTCTTATCAAGGAATCTACTGGACGGATGGACAACCGAGGCGAAGGGGATTGCCGTGAATGAGCAGACGGCTCTTTTAGTGGAAGCTGATGGATCAGCAAGGGTCGCCGTACAGCCTGGAGGGACGAATCAATCGGTCTATCTGGCTAAAGCTTCTTCACAGCCGGGCCAAGTATCCCCTCTTTCTATCAGCAACATTGACGTCATCAAGCTGAATAACGGAGATACGATCGATATGACGAATTGGACGAATCACAGTGGTTTTTCCTATGTCTTAGATGCCGTCAATGGCGTATTAAGTTCATCGACCGGGTCGGTTTATGGGAACTAGATAGAAGGTGGGAGGGACGGACCTATAGTCCGTCCCTCTCATTATGTGCGGAATGAAGAAGGAGCCACGGGACCTGTCCCCCTGGCTCCTTAGCTAGGAACAGAGCCCTTTTTAAAATGTTCATACCAATTCTGTATGCCCTTCTCGTCACCAACATTCAATTCCAGCAAAATGTTTCTGGAGAATTCAAGTGAAGCCGTTCCATTTGCTGTGACGAGTCCGTTATCACGAACGGATGGTGTGTTTATGTAGTGCTCCTCACCTCGATACTCCGGGGCTCCTTCTTTTAGATAAGGAAGGGAATTTCCTGTATGCTTATGGTGATCAAGAAATCCGTTCATGCCAAGGAAGGTCGTGGCGTCACAAATGGCGGCGACGGAGATGTTTTTATCGAAACATTCCTTCACAAGCTTCTGGATCTTCTGATTCTTCTCTTCTCGCCACGTGGTTCCGCCAGGCATAATCAGCATATGGAAGTCTGGAAGAACATCATCCATGCTGTAGTCGGGAAGAACCTTCAATCCACCCATGGAAACCTTAGGCTCCTTATCAATGGCAACGGTTTGAACCTTGTAGCCCGTCCACAATTTGTTCAACTCCGCCGTGACGTAACTTGCTTCCCAATCGGCAAAGCCGTCTGTTAGAAATACCAACACTTTTTTCATATGCATCTCCTCCTTGTTACATTTTACCATATGGGTTGTGTTCAGAATGAGGATTATTGGCGGGATTTGAATTCGCCGATAAATGTCCCCGTTTCGCCGATAAAATGAAAATTTCGCCGATAAATGATCCGCCGCTAGGAAATCCACATGAAAACGCATACCCAAACCCCCATCTGCACACCCTTAGGACATATGTCCTTTCACAAAAATCCAACCTCCTATTTAATAGAACAAAGAATAGGAGGATGAACGATGAAAGGTGCTTTATTTGCTCTGTTTGGAGGTCTTTGCATTACGATGCAGGGAATTTTCAACGCACGGATGAGTGACGCGATCGGCGGGTGGCATACGACTTCGATGGTCCACCTGGTGGCATTTATCATTTCAATGACGATATATATGAATGTGCGGGATGGAAAAGGGAAGAGCTTCAGGCAGGTGCCGTTCCTGTACTTGATCGGAGGCACGTTCGGGGTAATCGTGGTATTCTCAGAACTGACAGCGATTCACACCATCGGACCGGCAGCGGCGATCGCCATCCTTCTTGTGGCGCAGATCGGAACGGCCTTCCTCATTGAATCACGTGGATGGTTCGGGGAGAAGAAGATCCCTGTGACGAAGAGACAGGCAGTCGGACTTACGATGATGCTGGCAGGAGTGATCCTGTTTCAATTGTAAAAAAGGAGTATGACGATGAAAGAAATCCAAGATGCTCAACCAGACCGTTATTTTAATGAATTCGAGCTGGCCGATTTATTTCCGGCCGACTTTAGAAGAAATATCAAGATGTATTCGTTTGAAAAAGGTGATGTGCTCTTTTCCACAGGGGAAGAACTCGACGAACTGTATTTCCTCCTGGAGGGGAAAATCAAGATCTTCACCCATACGCCGGAAGGGAAACTGTTGATCAACCGGTTCAAGCGACCCCTTGCCCTGATTGGGGATGTGGAATATTCGAAGGGGACACCGGTCTTGAACTCGGTGGAGGCAGTCACGGACGGGGTGTTCCTATCCTTATCATTCGAGGACTTGGCAAAACTCGAGAAGTGTCACCCAGCGATCATGCGCTTTCTGTTTGATACCGTGGCACACAAATTTTATACTGAAATGCATATCACGAGCATGCATATGCTGTATCCCGTCGAAGTGCGACTTGCGAGCTACCTGCTCTCAATTTCAGAAGCAGGGGAAGGGACCATGTTCCATCAGGAAATGCATACGTCCAATCTTATGGAGCTCGCCGAATGGATCGGCACGAGCTATCGCCATTTGAACCGGGTGTTGAAGAAGATGGCGACGGATGATCTCATCGAGAGGGTCAACGGCTCCATCACCATCAAGAATCTGGAAAAACTCAGCATCCTTGCGAAAGGAAACATCTATGAATAAGGAGGAATCCACATGTTCGGAATCGGATTAGCCATTATCGCAGGTATTCTGATCAGCCTGCAAAACGTATTCAATGCACGGGTCAGTGAAAAAACAGGACCGTGGGCGACGACAAGCCTGGTCCTTGGTCTCGGTCTCGTCTGTTCACTGCCGGTTTTTTATAGTATGGAAGATAAAAGTTTGTTTGATTTCAGTGGGGTCAATCCTGTCTTTCTTTTCAGCGGGGTGTTCGGTGTCGGGATTGTGTTCTTCCTGATGAGGGGCGTCACGCTGATCGGGCCGGCTTATGCGATTTCCATTGCGCTTATTTCGCAGATTACGATCGCGTTCATCGTCAACACAGGAGGCTGGTTCGGGTTTGAACCGTCTGCGTTGTCCTGGGAGAAGATTCTTGGGATTGCGCTGTTGATTGGCGGAGTGCTTGTGTATAAGTTGGAGAAGCGAGTGGAAGTACAAGAGGAAGACGTACGGGAGAGTATCGGGGCGTAATGCCCGGTTATATTGGTTGGGAGATCAGATTAATCCCCCAGAGCAGATAAATAAATAGACGGAAATATTCCGCTTAAGTAGTATAGAACTTCTAAAAAGGCTGAAATAGACGGAAATATTCCGTCTATTGACTCAAAAAATACTGAGATGACTGTTTTTTTCTTGCGTAAGCGGAAAATTTCCGCTTATTTACCTCCAACACAAGCTCTACTCTATATATAACCGGAAAACCTCCGCTTATCTAAAAGCCTATTTAATAAAGAAACTCGCCAAATGTACACCGGCGAGTTTTACTTTTTTATAGTCACCCTTAAAAAGAGCAGGGGTCTCTTATTTATGAATGCCACTTACCAATTTCCTCACCCATCTTCACCGGTCCTTTATCCCGCGTGAAGCCGAACTTCCCTTTCGGCACACAAAGAACGACCGTCGAGCCGAATGAGAAGTATCCATAAGGATCTCCCCGATGAACGACGTCAGACGTGTTTGTCCGGACAATCGAGTTCACATTCAACGCCCCGACCATCACATGGGCAAGAGGCGATCCGGCCACATCGAAGCGGGAGACGAGGCGGTAGTTTCGTGTGAGGGGACGGAGACCGTGCTTCAGTCCAAGTTCGTTCACGGGATCGGCGTGTCTCCCGAGTGTGTATACTTCCTCAACCCGTGCATCGATCGGCACGTGAACCCGGTGGTAATCAGTCGGGCTCAGGTAAAAGATGAGAACCTGTCCGCCTGCGAACGCTGCAGCTTTCTCTTTAGACCCGAGTAGTTCTTCCACCGTATAATCCTGCCCTTTGACCATGAATGTACTCTCCGGGGTCAAATCGTCGACGACGGAGAGATAGGCGTCGCATGGGCTGACGAATGCATCGGGAGAATCAGCTACCGGTCGTGCATCCGGCTTCAGTTCCCGTGTGAAAACATCATGAAGTGTACCGTACTCACGGAGTCCGCGGGTCGCTTCTTCCATGTTCAACTTATAGACTTTGGCAAAAGAGGCGATAAAAGGTTTACTTACTTTTGATTGGGCGAACCTCCGCAATCCTTTTGCGATGACTGGATGGCCGTTCAGTTCGAATACTTTTCTGTAAAATTTGGTTATGATCATGAGTGGTCACGTCCTTTAGGCGATATATAAACCGTCTGTTTGATTTGTTGATAATAATTGAGGCAGGTGGATTTGTCAATGAGTTTGTGGAAGGGAAAGGCTGTATAAAGTCTGAAGAGGGCATAGATTGTCTGGTTTAGCTGCAGTCACAAAATAGGTCCGGTTATGAGCTGTTATGAACCGGAGTTCTGATTATCCATCCTCAAATAATATGATTTAGCGTAAATCGACTATTATCAATTGTTAAATCCCACGTGTCGAATCTTCTTTAATCTTCATAAAAAAAGCCCCTTCCATCGAGGAAGAGGCCAACTTACAGTCTATCTCAAATCAAACCGATCCGCATCCATCACCTTCACCCACGCGGCAACGAAGTCACGGACGAATTTCTCCTTGTTATCATCCTGCGCATACACTTCAGCCAAGGCACGAAGTACAGAATTCGAACCGAATACAAGATCAAAGCGGGTAGCCGTTCTCACGACTTCACCGGTCTTCCGGTCGCGGCCTTCATATTGATTGAAGCCCGCCGGTTTCCACTCAATGCCCATGTCTAGGAGGTTGACGAAGAAGTCGTTCGTCAATGCACCGACACGGTCCGTGAAGACGCCGTGCTTCGAATCGCCATGGTTTGCGCCTAAGGAACGCATGCCGCCAATCAAAACAGTCATTTCAGGTGCGGTCAAACCTAGAAGCTGTGATTTATCCACGAGCATTTCTTCCGGACTGACGGCGTATTCCTGCTTCTGGTAGTTGCGGAATCCGTCTGAGACCGGTTCCAGTACACCGAAGTTCTCGGCATCGGTCTGTTCGGCCGTTGCATCACCGCGGCCAGGTGAGAATGGAACGGTTACGTCGAAGCCTGCATCACGGGCGGCTTTTTCGACACCTGCGTTTCCACCTAATACGATGAGATCGGCCAGGCTCACGTTTTTATCCAGCTTGCTTTGAAGGTCTTGGTAGACACCAAGGACTTTTTCAAGTTGAGCCGGTTCATTTACTTCCCAATCTTTCTGAGGAGCTAAGCGGATGCGTGCACCATTTGCTCCACCACGCATATCGGAACCGCGATAGGTGACAGCGGAAGCCCAGGCCGTTTTAACAAGCTCGCTTACCGTTAAGCCTGTGTCCAGAATTTGCTGTTTCAACGAAGCCACTTCACTATCTGATAAGTCATAATCCACCGCCGGTACCGGATCCTGCCAGATCAAGTCTTCTTGCGGCACTTCAGGACCCCAGTATCTTGCTTTTGGTCCCATGTCGCGGTGAAGGAGCTTGAACCAGGCGCGTGAGAAAGCTTCGGCGAATTCGTCCGGATTCTCATGGAAGTGACGGGAAATCTTCTCGTAATCAGGATCCATGCGGAGCGCCATGTCCGCCGTCGTCATCATCGTTTTCACTTTGATGGATGGATCTTCTGCGTCCGGAGCCATATGTTCTTCGGTCATGCCGACCGGTGCCCATTGGGATGCACCTGCTGCACTCTTTGTTTTCTCCCATTCGTAGCCGAAGAGGAGGTCGAAGTAGCCGTTGTCCCATTTCGTCGGATTCGTCGTCCAGGCACCGTCGACACCGCTTGAAATCGTGTCGCGGCCTTTTCCGCTGCCGTATGAACTGATCCAGCCGAGTCCCTGGTTTTCGATGTCAGCCGCTTCCGGATCGTCTCCGACAAGCTCGGCGTCACCAGCTCCGTGGGCTTTCCCGAATGTGTGACCTCCTGCTACGAGGGCAACGGTTTCGTAGTCATTCATCCCCATGCGTCCGAATGTGTCACGGATATCCCGGGCACTTCCCAGTGGATCGGGTTCGCCGTTCGGTCCTTCAGGATTTACATAGATGAGCCCCATTTGGACGGCAGCGAGTGGATTCTCAAGTTCACGATCGCCTGAGTATCGGTTGTCGGCAAGCCATTCCTTCTCATTTCCCCAATACACGTCTTCTTCAGGATGCCAGATGTCTTCGCGACCGGCACCGAATCCGAACGTCTTCAAGCCCATGGATTCAAGGGCGACGTTCCCTGTCAGCACAAGCAGGTCAGCCCATGAAATCATGTTACCGTATTTTTGCTTGATCGGCCATAACAGGCGGCGGGCTTTATCAAGGTTGACGTTGTCCGGCCAACTGTTAAGTGGCGCAAAGCGCTGTGCACCTGACGAGCCGCCTCCGCGTCCGTCGGTTTCACGGTATGTACCTGCCGCGTGCCATGACATGCGGATGAAGAATGGACCGTAATGACCGTAGTCGGCCGGCCACCAATCCTGACTGTCTGTCATCAGGTTGTGAAGATCCTTCTTCAGGGCATCGTAATCAAGCTTTGCGAATTCTTCCTTATAATTGAAGTCTTCTCCCATCGGGTTTGACTTCCGGTCATGCTGGCGAAGGATGCTGAGGTTAAGCATATTCGGCCACCAGTGTTTGTTCGTGGTTCCCCCAGGGGCTGTCGTCGTCGTGATGGCACTATCCTTGTGATGAGTGAACGGACATTCTCCTGATGCAGCGGAGTGATCCTTTTGATCAGGGCGATTCTCTTTTTCCATTACGATTCACCTTCCTGTTTTGAAAAATAGGGTGAAGCAACTATCACATTAATAGTGTGATAATTATAATAATTCTTAATTATTATTATAGAAGATTAGAATCTGAATGGAAAGCCTGAAGCTTGGAGGATGTTAACAGTTCAGAAATTCTCAATTACTCGCCTTTCTTTTTTTGAAATATTGGATTCCTATGTTCACTATCAAAAGGAGCAGAAGAAAGTAAAGCACGAATAATTCTGCCACTTCCATCACCCGAAACGGACTTATGGCATTATGCCATGCTTCCCTCATCGTGTATCCCTGAAAAAGGTCAAGGCCCAGGGAAAAAGCGATCATTGATCCCAGCATCAATAAAGTAATACCCATGATTTTCACTCTGAATCACACTCCTCCTCTTAGGTTCCTCCCTGTTAGCCAGGTTCATACGGCCACACGTTGTTAAAAATTACATAATTCCCCCTCTTATGGTTAAAGTAATAAAAAATAAGAGAAAGGTGTTGCAATCTATGCCTTCTTTCTTTAAGGATCGTAAATCAAAAAAGAGCCGAAAGAATGATGTTGAAAGTAATTCCTCGGAACCATCTCCAGACCATCTCCACGTTTCGTTACAAGACAATCTAAACTTCATCCGAAATAAAACAGGAAACAGTCCGGACGTCATTATCCGACGACTGAAAATGGGGAAGGATTCCGAAATTGAAACGGCCGTTGTCTATATAGAAGGTATCGTTAATAATCAGTCGATTCAGGAGTTCTTGCTTCAGTCCATGATGAAGGATGAACATAAAGAAGAACTAAATGAGAGCGATGCGTTGGAACTGATTACGGAAGATATGATGACAGTGGGGAATGTGTCTTCCATTGATACTTGGGAAAGCTTGTTTGCATCGCTAATGGCAGGTGACACCATTGTCCTGATCGGGGGAATAGGGAAGGCTTTGAGTGCCTGTACGAAAGGGGGCGAAACCCGCTCCATTTCAGAATCAACGACTCAAGTCGTGGTGCGCGGTCCAAAGGGAGGCTTTATTGAATCAATTGATACGAACACCGCCATGGTCCGCCGTATCATTAAGACACCTGATTTGTGGATGGAATCTTTTAAGGTGGGACGCGTCACGAAAACAGATGTGACGCTTATGTACATACATGGGATCGCCAATGATCAGGTGGTGGAAGAGGTCCGCCGGCGAATCAACAAAATCGATATCGACAGCATTTTGGAATCAGGCTATGTCGAACAACTGATTGAAGATCAGACGATGACGCCATTTCCAACGATCTTTAACACGGAACGACCGGATGTGGTGGCGGGAAATCTGTTTGAAGGACGGATTGCCATCTTTGTGGATGGAACGCCGTTTGTCCTGATTGCTCCTGCACTGTTCATTCAGTTCTTTCAGTCAGCAGAGGACTACTACGCGCGCTTTGACATTGCGACATCAATCCGCCTGCTGAGGATCTTGATGTTTACGATTTCCCTGATAGCCCCTGCGACCTTTGTTGCGGTCACCACCTTCCATCAGGAAATGGTACCGACGATGCTTATCGTCGCCATTGCTGCCCAAAGGGAATCCGTTCCGTTCCCTGCATTCGTGGAAGCCCTCCTGATGGAAATCACATTTGAAATCCTGAGGGAAGCAGGGATCCGCTTGCCGAAAGCCATTGGATCCGCCGTCTCGATTGTCGGCGCCCTCGTTATTGGACAGGCTGCGGTTCAAGCAAGCATCGTGTCGCCTGCGATGGTTATTGTCGTATCAATGACCGCCATTGCAAGCTTTGCGACCCCGTCTTTTGATATGGCGATTTCTGCCCGCTTGATCCGGTTTCTTTTCATGATCGGGGCAGCGACTTTCGGATTCTACGGAATCATCTTAATCTTCCTGTTCATGGTGGTTCATTTATGCGGTCTACGTTCCTTTGGTGTTCCTTATATGGCGCCATTTGCCCCGTTTATTCCGGTGAACAATAAAGATACGTTTGTACGTTTACCATGGTGGAGCTTAAGACAGAGGCCGCGACTGATCAGCGCCAACACGATCCGGGAGGGGGCTGGGCAGGGCCCTTCGACGCCTTCCTCCCGTGGAATGATAAACAGGGACGCAGAAAAAGGTGACCACAATGGTTCGTAAAAAGACGCTGTGTTTCCTGATCATAATCATTCCCTTTTTCCTGAATGGCTGTTGGAGCAAGAAGGAGTTAACCGATCTTGCCATCGTGGCCGCCATGGGGGTGGATAAAACCGAGGAGGGTAAATATTCGATGACCCTGCAGATCATTAATCCCGGTAACGTGGCAGGAGGCATGCGCGGAGGCGGAGTCGGATCACAAAGCCCGCCTGTTACCATCTATAAGGCAACCGGGGATAACCTGGTTGAAGCAAGCAGGCGCGCTTCAAGTAAAATTTCTCGCAGACTCTATTATGCCCATGCCAATCTGGTCGTCGTCGGGGAAGGGCTTGCAAGGGAAGAAGGCGTTGCGACCATCATCGATGCCATCGACCGGGATCATGAATTCCGGATTACGACGACCATGGTCATCGCAAATCACTCTACGGCGGAAGATTTGTTGCGGGCATTGACCCCAGTGGATAAAATCCCGGCAAACAAAGTGTTGAAGACATTGGAATTTTCAGAGCAGAAATGGGGGCAGACGTTGAAGACGTCGATCCAAGATGTGATGAAAGGCTTGCAATCATCCGATGGGGCAACCGTCGTATCAGGATTTCGGCTTATAGGGGACCCGAAGCATGCGAGCCAACTGGATAACATTCAGGAAAGTGAGCCTGAATCGACGTTAGAAGCCAGTGGGATCGCCCTTTTGAAAAAAGGGAAATTAGTGGATTGGTCGTATGGAAAAAAGGCAAGGGGAACCGTCTGGATCCTGGATAAAATAAAGGCTACAGACATTAACATTGATTGGAAAGGAAAGAAGGATGCCGTCGCCTATCAAGCCGACCGGCAAAAAACAAACGTTTCAGGGAAAATGAAGGACGGTAAACCACATATCACCATCCATACAAGTGTGGAAGGAACGATCGGCGGAATTGATGTGGCGGAAGATATTACAGATGAAAAAGTCATTTCTGAGATGGAGAAAAAGGTGCAGAAAGAAATTAAGAGTGAAATAGAGAAAGCGGTTCAACAGGCTAAAACCAATCAAGCCGATTTCTTTGGGTTTGACGGAGTGATCCGGCGTTCAAGACCGGATGATTGGGAAAAACTAAAAGCGATGTGGAACGAGGTCTATTTCCCGGAATTACAGGTGGACGTTACGGTGGAAGCTTATATCCGCCGTGCCGGCCTCAGAAATAAATCTTTTCTGTCAAGTTTGGAAGGAGAATAAGACGAAGGAGGGACGTGTAACGTGGAAAAAGCCAAAATCAGTGCCATTCAGCTCTTTGTCTTGATGGTCCTGTTTGAACTCGGTAGTGCACTACTCGTCCCTCTTGCCATCGATGCAAAGCAGGACGCATGGCTGGCCATCCTGATCGGGATGCTGGTCAGCTTCGTGCTTTTACTCGTGTACCATAAGCTTTATATGTATTATCCCGATCTGCTGCCGACGGAGTACATGAAGAAGATTCTCGGGAAGGGGGCAGGGACGGTCCTTGCATTCCTGTATCTGTTCTTCTTTATGTATGATGCTTCAAGGGTTCTGCGGGATTTTGGCGAAATGCTCTTAACGTTTGCGTATCCGGAAACGCCGTTATTCATCGCCAATGCGCTGTTGATGCTGGTCATCATCTACACGGTCCGAAAGGGAATCGAAGTCATTGCACGTTCAGGGGAACTGCTCTTTATGCTCATGTTCCTGCTTTCGGTCGTCGGATTCATCCTGATTGTCGTGTCCGGGCTGATTGACTTTAAGAACTTGCAGCCGGTACTTGAAGAAGGGCTTGCACCGGTCCTCAAAGTGGTGTTTACTCAAACCTTGTATTTTCCTTTCACAGAAGTCATCGTCCTTACTATGGTACTGCCGTATTTGAATAATCCAAAGAAGGCGAAAATGACCATGTTCTGTGCAACAGGGTTAAGCGGAATCAATCTGATTCTCACGATGCTCATCAATATCAGTGTCCTGGGTGTGGATCTTACAGCCCGCTCACAATTTCCGCTTCTCAGTACGGTCCAGTCGATCCAGGTGGCTGACTTTCTGGAGCGCCTGGATGTCTTTTTCATGCTTGGTCTGATAATCGGTATCTTCTTTAAGATCAGCATCTTATTCTATGCGGCGGTTATCGGCACTTCAAGCTTGTTTAAAGTGCAATCTCCATCCCGCCTCGCCTATCCATTGGGGCTGATTGTTCTGTTTATGTCGATGGCGATTGCCAGGAATTTTCAGGAACATATTCATGAAGGATTGAAGGTGGTCATGTACGTGCTGCATCTTCCGCTACTTGTTGGGATCCCGATTGTGCTGCTGATGATTGCATTTGTGAAAAATAGAAAAAATCATAAGAGCAGTTAAGATGTTATTTTCAGATCATATCTTGACCTGGAAATGTGTGTTTCTTATACTAAAAGATAGTTCATACTAAAACCTTAACGGAAGTGGATTTTTGTAGAGTGAACGCTCTATTTTCGCCACACAATCGATTGAATGATCGATTGTGTGGCTTTTTTATTTGAAAAGAAGGAGGCTGGAAAATGAAAGCTTGGCATTATGCGTTCCTTGTCTTTCTGGGTGGATGCTGTTATGGGATATTATCGACTTTTGTGAAATTGGCTTATTCAGCCGGTTTTTCAGTAACAGAGGTAACGGGTGGACAGTTTTTATTTGGTACTATACTTATATGGCTTCTGGTTCTGTTCACAAGGAAGAAACGTATTTCTCTCATTCAAGCTTTTAAACTATTAGTGTCTGGAGTTCCATTTGGATTGACAGGGGTAGTGTATTATCAAGCGTTAGAAACACTGAACGCTTCCCTTGCTATTATTTTCTTGTTTCAATTTGTTTGGATTGGTACGTTGATTGAATGGGTCTTCTTTAAGAAAAAACCAACTAAAGGGAAAATAGTCTCGATCATCATTTTACTTATCGGCTCCCTATTAGCGTCAGGTGCCCTCTTACAAGGGAATGTGTCATTCTCGGTGGAAGGAGCAGTCTGGGGAGGGCTGGCAGCTATTTCCTTCGCGACGTTTCTGTCCCTCAGCAGCTCTGTTGGGAAAGATATTCCACCCGTCTTAAAAAGTGCAATCCTCTCAACCGGTGGTTTACTTGTTGTCTTTTTACTATTTCCGCCTGTGTTCCTATTGGATATTCCTACTTTAACGGGTGTGATGCGGTATGGTGTCATACTTGGCTTGTTTGGTGTTGCTTTACCACCCCTTCTATTCTCAATCGGAATGCCCAAAGTGGGACCAGGACTTGGCACGATCTTAACGGCATCCGAACTTCCGGTGGCTGTACTGATGTCCTTTCTCGTGCTTCATGAAGAGGTCCGTGCACTGCAATGGATTGGCGTCGGAATCATACTTTGTGGGATTGTCATCGGGAATAGTAAGATGAAACATAGAGTTCAGGCTTCAGGCGAATAACTGAAAAGGTCCGTCCCTCGATAGGGTTTGAGGGACGGACCTTTTAATCATAAAAGAGTCTCTTATGGAAGCTCTTTTTTTATCATGAAAAGGAAAAGGCCTTTTGAGGTAGAATAGGTATATTAAGACAGTAGACATTATATGAACTAAATAGAGAAGACAATATGAAATACGAAGATATGCTCCGATCAATGCTGTTTTATTGTAATTTTAAGATAAGGAAGTGAATAGGATGGATCTGGAAACCGTCATGAGTGAGCTCGAAGCCCTCGGCAAGGAACGAAGTAAGAAAATGTACATATCGAATGGTGCCCATGAGCCGGTGTTCGGTGTCGCAACAGGTGCCATGAAGCCCATCGCGAAGAAAATCAAGAAGGATCAGGCACTTGCGGAGGAATTATACGCAACAGGGAATTACGATGCCATGTACTTTGCCGGCATCATTGCCGATCCGAAAGAGATGACCGAGGCGGACTTTGAACGCTGGATCGAAGCAGCCTACTTCTATATGCTGTCGGACTACGTGGTGGCGGTCACGCTATCAGAATCTGATATCGCTCAAGAAGTGGCCGATAAATGGATCGAGAGCGGGGAAGAACTGAAGATGTCAGCGGGGTGGAGCTGCTACTGCTGGCTGCTGGGGAACCGGAAGGACGAAGCGTTTTCCGAAACGAAACTTGCCGGAATGCTTCAGAAAGTGAAAGACACCATTCATGACGCACCGGAGCGGACGAAATCCTCGATGAATAACTTCGTCACGACAGTAGGCGTTTCCTATGTGCCCCTTCATGAACAAGCGCTCCAGACGGCGAAGGAAATCGGGCCGGTTGAAATGGTACGGGAAGGGAAGAAGAACAGTATCCTGAAGGCGGCCGAAGATATTGAGAAGCAGATGGAGAAGGGACGGATCGGGTTTAAGAGGAAGTATGTGAGGTGTTAATAGAGACAGATCTGCATGTTTGGTAAATGCGGATCTGTTTCTTTTTTAGAGGAGCAAAGGCACATGATGTAGAATGGTATGGGGACAAGAAAAGGAGAGGATCCCATGAAATTCCTATGCGTAGGCTACTACAATGCGGAGAAAATGGATGCAAAATCAATGGAAGAAATTGATACGATCATGTCAGAGTGCGGACCCCATCTTGATACATTTTACAAGACAGATAAAGTACTGCTGGACGTGGGCGTGGAACAAGGGGCGAAACAGTTAAGGAGAAGCGGCGGGCATGTGAAGGTGATAGACCCTCAAGCGGGCGCAGAAAAGATCGGAAGCGTGTTCATCATTGAAGCGGAGACGATAGAAGAAGCCATTCAGGTAGCGGCTCTTCATCCATCGGTCCAAGTGGAAGCGGGGGAGGAGTTCGGCTGGAGACTTGAAATCCACCGGGTTCATTCCTATAGGGGAGTAAATGGATGTTAAGAAAACCAGATCTGTCCTATGAGAAAATCAAGGATGGATTAAAGGATCTCTATGATGTATATGTGAACGAGGTGACCTTTCTGCCCATTGGACACGATCCCAAGGCAGCGGTATACCGATTGGAATCCGGTCATGAAGACACCTATTTTCTTAAGTTGATTCAGGGTTCATTCAATGAAACGGGGATCAACATCACTCATCAGCTTGGCATGAAAGGGATCGAATCCGTCATCCCTCCGATTCCTGGGAAAAGTCATGAGCTGGTCATGCATCTTGAAGGGTACTACTGGATCCTTTCTCCGTTCGTCGAGGGGAAAACGGGTTTTGAAACGTCTTTGAGCGAGAAACAATCGATTCAATTCGGGCACATCCTTAAATCCATTCACTCTGTAAGTATCCCTATTGAACTACAAGAGCAACTGCGTCAAGAGGATTTCTCTGGTCCCTGGTGTGAGAAAGTTAGGGAACTGGACCGGGAAATTGATGCAGACCGTCCACGAGACGAAGTGACACAGAAGCTCACCGATTTTTGGAAAAGGAAACGAAAGGACATCCTGACACTGGTGGAGCGGACCGAGGAGCTTGGACGGCAATTGCAAGGGACGGATCAAAGCAAATTTGTGATGTGCCACGGGGATATCCATCCTGGGAATGTGATGATCGATCAACATGGGAACATGTTCATCGTCGATTGGGACGATCCGGTCATGGCGCCGGTCGAAAGGGATTTGATGTTCCCCGGAGTCGGACTGGGCCTGTGCTTCAAGGATGAGCAGTCAGAACACATTGACCTCTTCTACAAGGGGTATGGAGAAATTGAATTGGACCCGGTCCTTCTTGCGTATTACCGGAATGAGAGGGTCGTAGCGGATATTGCGTCCTATGGAATACAACTATTGAATGAAAAAGAAAACCTTAAAGACCGTGAAAATGGATTGCGGTTATTGATGGGGCAGTTTGAAGCAGGGTATGAGGTGGATGTCGCGGGGAAGACGTTTGAAGTGTTGGATCGAGTTTGATAGAAGAGTCATAGAAGCGGTCTATGACTCTTGTTTTTTGTAGAAAAAACAGGTGATTCCAACCAGGAAAACCAAAAAAATTAAAGCGTAGAGGTACCATCCGATAAAGTTGAAAGAGCCATCTGACATATACCGAGCTGCTTCTTCAATCGCCTTCACCACGGCAAAGGTGAGAATGGCGAGACAGGATAGTAGTAGGCCGGTTCGTTTAAGTTCCATATTTTTTCTCCTTTTAGACGTGTAATTTCCTACGGGCGATCTCACCTCACATATATCATTCTATTCTTTACCATTATATTACATCCGTGGAACAAGAGGAATACTATGGGTGAAAAACCGTGCATTGAACATGGTATATAAAAAAAAGCCAGAGGGACAGGTCCCCCGGCTCTAAGTGAGCCAATGGACCTGTCCCTGTGGTATTTTTAAAAATTTATCAAAAGCTGTACTTTTTGGAAAACCTATCCTGACTTTGTTCCGTCTAATGAAGTGGGAGGGAAGACAGTGGGGGAACTATCCGAAATGAGATTAAAATCAATGGAAAGTGCAACAATTGAGGACGTCGTGGAGCAGTATGGGGAGGATGTGTGGAAGCTAGTATTCTCATATGTACGTCAAGAACAGGCTGCTGACGACCTAACTCAGGAAATATTTATAAAAGTGTACAAGAAGATGGATACATTTTCAGGCCGGTCATCCTTGCGTACGTGGATATGGCGGGTAGCGATCAATCATTGTAAAGATTATTTGAATAGCTGGTATAAGCGAAAGGTGTTTACGGAAGAAGATCAACATTTTCAGATGATGAGTTCCGGAAGTTCAGTCGAAGGGGATGTCATTCAGAGGAATGAGGACCGGGAACTGGAAAGAGCTGTGCTCGGACTTCCATTAAAATATAGAGAAATCATTTATCTACATTACTATGCAGAGCGATCGATAAAAGAGGTCTCCATCCTTTTGGGTGTGAAGGAAAATACGGTAAAAACAAGATTAAGGAGAGCAAAGCAATTATTAAAGGAAGGTCTGGTGAATGGATGATGGAGGAACGTTTAAAAAGACTAAGAAAAGCGATGGATCATGGTTCATTTAATCAAATGCCTTTTACAGAAAAGAAAAAGCAGATGATCAATAGAGGAATACAGAACTCCAAAGGAAATGACCAAGACATCCTGTTGCATTTACTACAATTACTCGTTCAAGAGAAAACCGGACATGAACTCCTTAAGAATCTTCGCAGCAGGGGAATCAAGCAATATGAGGATAGACACGGTTTCCTCTACACCGCCCTTCACAAAATGGAACAGGACAAGCTGTTGGACTCTTCTTGGGAACAAAAGGGGAAGTACTACAAACTATCAAATCGTGGAAGGAAAGTCCTTCAACGGCTGGAAGAAGGAAAAACGGTGAAAAATCTTTCCTTCCACGCTTTACTTGAGGGGGAGTGAGGTATGAAGGAAACGAGAATGGATTATTTAAACCGTGTGCTCCGTCAAGTGAGGTCGAAAGAAGCGAAACAGTTCGTCGCCGATGAGCTTCACCATCACCTGGAAGAGGAGGTAAGGAGCTTAACAATAGCCGGTATGGATGAACGGGCTGCGGAAGATAAAGCGATTAAGCAAATGGGAAGTGCAGAACGCCTTGGGATGGAAATGAATAAGCTTCATCGTCCTCGTGTGGATTGGATCATGATCGGGTTGGTTCTGTTGATCTCGTCCATTGGGGTTCTTCCCAGCATGCATGTGAGTCCAGAATTGTATAATGATAATGGCTTTCTATTGAGGGAAATCACCTATCTTCTAATCGGCATCTTCCTTGCTGCATTACTGATGTTATTTGATTACCGGAAACTCCGTGTATTCAGATGGTGGATTTATGGTGGTACGGCTTTCATTCTGATTGCTTTGATGTTCTTTCCCAATACGTATATAAATGGGGAAGCCCATTTCAGAATCGCAAGTTTCACGATCGATAGTTCAGTCGCTGTCACTGCGCTAGTCTTGAGTTGGATGACATACTTAGGTAACGCCAAGACTGCATCTTGGTGGGTTCTTCCTATTGTAGTGATAAGCCTTTGTTCTTTGATGATGCTGCCCAGTTTACCTGCTGTATTCGTATTTACATTGACTTTAACAGCGTTGTTGTGGGGACGTTTTAAAGACAAAAGAAAGGTTATCATGTGGGGTTATGCGTTAATAGGAGCCTTGGTCGGAATTATGATATTCAATGCCGAATCCTATCAACTGGGTAGGCTGTATGCCTTCATTCACCCAGAAGAGTACAGAAGTAATCTTGGTTACATGTACTTGCGTAATCAAGAACTTTTGGCAAGAGGAGGGTGGTTCGGAGTAGGGGGAGGCATGGAGCCGATCAATGAAGGGCATACAAATTTTGCCCTTACAACGATTACCTATTATTACGGGTGGATAACAGGCGGTGTCCTCATCCTGACGGGACTATTCATTATGTACCGGATGCTGCGCCACATCCGATCTATCAAGGATCCATTGGGACAATCGATCATCATTGGCGGAGTCACATTATTCTCAACCCAATTCCTCTACAATGTAGGAATGATCATGGGCTGGCTGCCTCACACGGGGATGTCCCTCCCATTCGTAAGTTATGGGTTGAACCCGACATTACAGACGTTTATCGTAGTAGGTTTATTTTTAAGTGTGTATAGAAGAAAATCCCTTATATACTATCGGAAAGAAGCCAGAGGAGATGAATGGTGACATTTGGTTCTAAATGTAAGGGAAAAAATAGTTGATTCATACTAATGATGGATAAAAGGGACATAGGTTTTCGTTTATTTTCCATGACTCGTCCATACCTCTCCCAATCACCCGAATAGAATGGTGTAGAGGTGAAAACGATGAAAAAATTTAATGATGATCTAATACCAAAGCTTAGAAGAGGGGGAGCAGTCAATCCGAATTCTGTTCCCCTTCCTCCCCAAGGCTGTGATTTCTATCCTTTTACTTGTGAAGGTCCTCCAGGGCCGCCGGGACCAGAGGGACCCCAGGGGGTTCCGGGTGTTGCAGGACCGCAGGGAGAACAGGGACCCCAAGGTGAACAAGGGCCGGGAGTCTTTGAATGGGGCGAACTGGTGATTTGGGCAGATTCAAACGCAGCCGGTCCGGGGGATGGAACCCCATCGGATCCGTACACGTCGCTCCAGGCAGCCATTGATGCCGGAACGAATAGTGCAGAGGCCGTTGAATCCGGGATGAGGGCGAGGATCATGGTTCTCATCGCTGCAAACTCTGCCTTTAACGAAGATGTGGTCATCCCGCCTGCTCGCCATGTTCAAATGTTGGGAGTCGGACCATGGGAGCTCGGCGATTCGAGTCAAGCCGATTTTGCTTCATCTGTTGCAAGAAGCATCACCATTCAGACCAGTCGAACGGCCGAACAGGCGTACACGTCGCAAGGACCGGAATTTGTGGCCAGTCCCGTGACCGTAGTGGGGACCATCAACAACGGGACTTCGGTCAGCACCAGTTCCAATTACACAGACGGTGCGATGATCAGTGGGGATATCGCCTTTCAAAATGTGGACGAAGTCGATCCGGTTACCACCGTTGATTTTCAACTGTTAAATGCAAGAGTAGTAGGAGAAATCCGTCAGGCTGGCCACATGGGAGATGTGAACGCTTATCTTTACGGTACCCGGATCAACCGCATGGTTCATGATGGATTAAGGATTCAGCGGATGGTCGACTCCCGCGCAGACGGTGAAATAGCTGTTGCCGCCTATAATCATATTAACGCCACTTGGTTCCGGGGCAACGTCACGATTCCTGAGGTGGGAAGCGATTTACCGCCAATCGGGATATACAATAGTGATTTCGATAGCATCGAATGGACAGGGCCATTAAGAGTAGATGGAGCTTCGAACTACTATTTTGTAACCAATGAAAATGCATTAACAGGGACGAAGACGGTGATGTTTGAACCTTAATCGTTTAAACGATTGTGTGGGCCATCGTCGTATAAGCATGTCAAGAGAAGCAATCCACCATAAAGTGAAGATTGCTTCTCTTTTTTTAAAATATTTTATATGCCTTTAGTCGACGGTCCCTGTTTGTTGGATATCGATTTTTGCCTTAACGGAAACCGGTACGGTTGGATAATACGCTTCCCACTGTTTTTTATTAAATTTGCGATATTGTTCCTTATATTTTGCACCTAACCCTAATGGATCCACATTATGTTCCTTAAATTGTGTGATGATTTTGTTGGATTTTTCTTCTATTTGTTTCTCGATCTTCCCTTTGTATTTCTTTTTATCAAAAGCCTGCCTTTTCCCCTTTGTAGGGGCATATTCCAATAGTCTGGTTTTCATTTTTAGATTAATAGTAAACTCCGGTTTTCCCTGGACGATGTTGACGGTATATGTTGGCTTTGATTCCAGCGTTTCGAGAACCACTTTGTCCCCATTTTCAAACGTATACCCTTGGATCCCATCGTTTTTATCTTTATCCACCAATGTCTTGAAACTATATACATCTTCCATCGGTATGGCTGTAATAAATTTATCATAGCGAAAAAAGGCCATTCCCGTGATTTTGATGTTGCCATTTACATTGTTCATTATTGGTAGATAAGGATCCTGTCCGATTTGATGCAATTGAAATAAAAACGTCTGTAAATTGGTATGCGGGAGCTGCCCTGATTCCATGTTATGATCCAATAATTCTTGAAGATAAATGGAGATATTCTCATTCTGCAGTTTATTTGAATTTAATAACTCATTCGCACTCCCGTCCACAATGGCTACTTGAACAATACTTCCGATGGAGGGGTCACGATTCAGCGTATCTACAAAATCATTGATCCCCTTTTCCGCGAGAGTTCTCCCGTAAAGAGCAAATCGTAGCTGACCACTGACTAAGCTCAATCGTGTTTCATTATTTAAGTTAGTCCGAATTTCTTTACTGGTTTGTCCTAAGGAAGATCGAACTTCAGAATGTGACATGTCTTTTCTAATAATAGGAAATACAATCGTTCCCAATACCTCTCCATCGTCAGCCGAGTCATAGCTGACGCCCTGCAGCATACCAATCTCATTGACAATCTTAGTTGGGAGCATGGAGCAGCCTGATAATAGTAAAATGAACATTATCGAAAGGGCAGTACGTTTAACCACGTTGATTCCCCCTTTTAAACAAGGTGAAATAAATCAAAAGCAGAGGGATATAAATATAAAAGATATAGAGATTCATCTGCGTGACAGATGTATTAATCATCTCCTTGACCGTTTCATTTGAAAATTGGCAAATCACTACACTAACCAAGCTTGTGATCAGCAGGGCATACTTCTGTTTCATATTGAAAATCTTCTTGAACCCCCTGCTTGAGCTCCATAACAGGAGCGCAATCAGAGCCGTCACAATGATTAAATACATGGAGATATACAAATATTCAAATCTCTCCAAATAAGAGAATTTAATGATCTTGGTAATCGAAAGCTCCGGCCAAATCGTTGTCTTTAACTGTTCTTCACTGTAATAGGTTAAAGAAACGATGCACGAAAGGGTGTAGAGCAGTGTGGTAAAAAGGACACCGAGATGAGCAAACTTTTTGGATTTATCAGGGTTTCTGATGAACGGGTAGAACATTAGTAACGTCTCAGTACCAGCGATGGTGTACATCGAATTTTTAACGGCGTCCAGCATATCCATGAGCGAGTGATTCATGACAGGCAAGAGGTTTGAAAAGTGAGCCACTTTCAATGGGTAGTAATACAGGATGATGATCAGGATTTGTGGATAGATAAATGAATGAAAAGACACGCCGGCAACGACTCGGAATCCTCCTGAAATGCAATAATAAACCAAAACCATGATCAGTGTGGAAATGAGCCACGTAGGCAATACAGGAAACATCCATACTTGAATGATCTCGATGAATGCCAGCAAGACCGATATGCTGGCTAAAGCATAGTAAATCATAATGAAGAGACTTAAGAATTTCCCAAAGATCTTCCCAAAGGCGGCAGTATGTACGTCAATGATATCCCCATCCACTTTCTCCAACAGTGTATACATCACCCAAATGAAAACTTGGACCAGGCAGCCTGCCGCCAACACACCAATCCAAGCATCATGTCCAGCTTTCATTGTGATCGTTCGTTGGAAACTTAGAATGCCAACACCGACCTGTGAACTATATATGATAAAAAAGACTAAATAAGGAGACACTTGGTGCCTGATATTTACATTCAAACGTCATCACCCTATAACATTATTCATAAAAATCATTCAACGGCTCTGGAGCCTTCTTACTATCCACCAATTTCTTCTTCTTTTGTGGTCTTACACTTTGGGGATTCTCTTTCTGCATAGAAAAAGGTAGTCTGATCCACAAATCTTGAAGTGCGGTTTTTCGTAAAGGGTATAAGCTTAAATATGGGCGGCCAAGTGACGTCAACCTGATTAAATGGATGATGGCAAAAATCAAGCATACAAAAATACCCAATAATCCCATCCACGCCGCAAAGAAAATGACTGGAAATTTGATGAAGCGGATGGTGTTACTAAATTTATATACTGGTGATGTGTATGAAGCCAATGTGCCAAGCCCTACGAAAATCAGCAAGACATTACTGGTAAGCCCAGCTTCCACAACAGCTTGCCCTATGACAATCCCCCCTACAACACCAAGTGATTGCCCGATCTTCAGGGGTAAACGAATCCCTGCTTCCTTCACCATTTCAATCATGATTTCTAAAAACAGGGCCTCCAGAAACGGTGGGAAAGGGACAGTCGCTCTTGACCCTACCAGGGGCTCCAATAAACGGGCGGGTATTAATTCGTAATGAAAGGTCATGATGGCCACATACATCGGTGTAATGAAAAAAGAGATGAAAATGGCCGAAAACCTCAGCAATCGAAAGAAATTGGCGATGATCCAGGAATAACTATAATCTTCGAGTGCGACAAAGGATTCCATGTACGTGATTGGTAGAATCACCAGGTTTGGTGATCCGTCAACCACTATGATGATTTTCCCTTCCGTAAGCCCAGCTGCTACCCGGTCCGGTCTTTCCGTTGAGATGGACTGGGGAAACAATGAATGTGAATTATCCTCAATCATCGCGGAGATATAGGCACTGTCCTGGATATGATCATATTGAATATCTGTGATCCTCTGGACGACGGTGTTGACATTTTCCTTATCGGCGATCCCATTCACATACAAGACAGCCACTTTGGTACTCGATAATTTCCCGACCTCCATTTCCTTGACGGTCAGGTCTGAAATGGGCAATCTTTTGCGAATCAGATTGATATTTGTATCAATTTCTTCTATAAATCCAGCCTTCGGACCTAATGCAGAGTCTTCCAGTATGGGGATTCCAATATCACGAAATTTATTGTTGGCGATATTCACTAACAAACATTCATCATCATGGGAGTGAACTTGAATCGCCATATATCCGTTCATAAGGTTCTCGATGATCTCATCCCGATCACTCGTAAGAATATTTTCTTGAATGGGGATGATGCTCTTTAACTCTCTTAACGAACTCTGTTTCTGAATGTAGGGAAGAACATCTTTATGTAAGGTATCTGAAGATACAAGTGTACGATAATAGGAAATCCAAAAAGGTTCTCCATCAGTCAAGGAAGTGTGATAATGGATAAAGTCATTTGAGTAAGAAAGAACTTCAACCCAGTCTTGATGGTTGCTATCGCCACTCTTCATCTTCATGGCCCCCTTTCACCGATTCTGTTTATTGTGTGTGGAATTGGCGAATTTATGCAGGGGCATGGTCATATGAGAAGGGTGCTGATACTTGACGGTCGTGGATACGGGAAGTATACGGTAATAAAGAAAAAAACTCCCCACAGAGTCTGTGAGGAGGACATATTCAATCAGTTCCCGAACCACGTTTTATGTGCTTCGATCTGGTTGTCGTGCTCTTGATCCCAGTAGTCTACTTGATACGAATAATCATAGTTCATGATGCACTTGATGCCGCTGCCCTGGGCGTCGTGACCGGCTCCGTAGTTGTGGGAGAATTCATGCTGGGCTGCGTGCCATGTGTTTTCGGCTCCCTGGTCAAGGTTGACGCTGATGGCACTTCCGTTTGGTGCTGAAGGGTACACGTAGGCAATGCCGCCAGAGTTGAAGTTCACATCACGTGTAAAGCCTGCGACAAAGTCAAAGCCATTGCCGTTAAAGTCACGGTCAAGGTCCTGCAGGATTTCAGAAGCATTGTTTCCGTTCGAATCCCACTCTGCAAAGGCTTTGATTTCAAAGTCGATACCGTGATCACGGGTGAAGCCGTCATCCGCTTTCTCTATGATATTGGTCGTAAGGGTCTGCCAATCCGGATGTGCAGCGCGATACTCTTCATCGACGGCAACGAGTACTGTAACGGTGCGGTCTGTTGCTGCAGGTGGCTCAGTCGTTCCGCCGCCGGATCCGCCTCCACCTAACCAGTCAAACAGACCGAATAACTCTTCAGATGATGGATTTTTCTCTTTTGACTTTTTAATCGACTTTTCTTTGATTTTCTTTCCTTTTTCATCGAGGATGTCCGCTACCGTGCTGTTCTCAACGTGAGAAGGAGTGTCGAAAGTCTGCTTCCCCTTCGTTTTCGATTTTGGCAATGCATGTCCGATTTCGACCGTGTTTCCTTGTGAATCGATTATTGTTGCCTCAGTCGTCGATGCACTGGATGCACCAGGCAGAAATGCCATGGATACAGCAAGAGATAATGTAAGTAGTCCGGTTTTCTTCATGTGATAATCCTCCTGATATGTAATTGCCGGCCGGGCATCTATTAATCTATCATAAAAAATACCCAGTATCCTGAGGGCTTTTGTAAAGATTCTCACGATAATCCGAGCAGAAAGTCTCATTTTTTGTTAAAAAGGTGTAAATGGAAGGATTGAAAATGAGGGAAGCATGGAGATGGTCATACGTTTGTATGCAAGGAATAATGGATTTCGCCCGACGAAAATGAACTACCGACAAGAGAATAATATATTCAGGAACCGAATATTAGTTTATTATATTCGCTATAAAGTAGCCCTTTAAAAAGATGTTTACCCATTCCATTATGGTGAAAAGGGGTGCAGATTGATGAAGAAACTGGCTTTTATCATCATATTCTTTATGATTGGTGGCCTTGTTGCTTATACTCAACAATCAAAAGAAGAAACCGAAAAACCGATTGTCACTGAAACAAAAGAAGTAAATTCACCAACGGAAAGTGAGTCAGAGACAGAGGTTCCAGGGGATATGGTTTATGAGAATGAGGCATTTAAAGATGTGGCGTTCACTCAGTCTGAGGATGAAGTAATGGTCACTGGGAAGGCACGAGTGTTTGAAGGGGTATTTCAATATGCTCTTTATGCTGGAGAAAACGAAATGGAAACAAGCAACTACCAAACAGATGGAGCCCCTGCCTGGGGTGAATTCACGATTACGTTTAAAAATGAATCAGTCACAAGGGTTGAATTGTTTTACTACTCAGCAAAAGATGGATCGAAAATGGGTTCGCTGGAAATTCCGATTTTAATGGAGTAGGTAAGGTCAGAATGAAGAAGTGTTGGATGACCTGTCAATTGACTACTGTACTAGAGGGGGCGCACTTGTAGGTCGGGTGAATAGACGGAAAAATTCCGGTTAATTCGTCATCATAGATTAAGAGAGGCTGAAATAGACGGAAAGATTCCGCCTATTTACTCAAAAGAACAAAAAAGGGGTGATTTTTCTGGCCATAACCGGAAAAATTCCCCTTATTTACCCCAAAACAAGCTCCATTCTGAATATAACCGGAATATCTCCGCTTATTTTGCTTTACAGGTTCTTCTTTAAAGAAACCCGCCAAATGTCATATGGCGAGTTCTCCTTTTTAAATTAATTCGAGACATGTACTTTAACGTAACGATACAGACCCTTTCCATCCAGCGAGGGTGCCAAGGGACCTGTCCCCGTGGTACACAGCGAAGGTGCCAAGGGACCTGTCCCCGTGGTACAAGCTTACGTCTTAGGAAACGTAAATCCTTCCCCGAACACATCTCGAACATCGTGTACGACAACGAATGCTTTCTCATCGATCTGCTGGATCATTTTCTTCAGTAAGAAGAGCTCCTGCTTATTGATGACAACATATAGAATATCTTTGGATGCCTTTGAATAATGGCCTCTTGCATTGATGACGGTGACGCCACGGTCCATTTCAGCGCTCACTTTCTCCGCGATGGCATCGGTATCCTGAGAAATGATCGTAACCGCTTTACGTGTATCGAATCCATCAATCAGATAATCTAAGATCTTCGTGCTGATATAGATGGAGATACCGGTGTACATCGTATTCTCGACTCCGATGACGAACGAGGAACCGAGCACAACGAGGATATCGAACACGAACATGGTTGTACTGACAGCCCAGCCGAATTGTTGATTGAGCATGCGGGCAATGATCGTTGACCCACCCGTCGTCCCGCCTGAACGCAGCACAAGGCCAAGGCCGATCCCGATGAACACGCCGGCAAATACGGTGCCGAGCATGATGTCGACGGAATTTCCCATCCCTTCCGTCAATTGGATGAAGAGGGAGGTAAAGAAGATGGCTAGCATGGTGTACCATGTCACCCGTTTATTTAAGACCTTATATCCGATCGCGAGCAGGATCCCGTTCATGACGAAGTTCGTGATACCCGGCGACCAATCCAATACATAATAGAGGGTCATGGAAATCCCGGTTACGCCGCCTTCCCCAAGTTCATTCGGGATGGCAAACAAATTGACCCCGAGGGCAAAGAATAAGGAGCCAATAATAATCAATGTTATTTCTTTTACAGTTGTATTCATATCATCACTCCGTTCTCGTTGAATACTAGGATACTATAGCACATGGGGAGCCGGGGGGACAGGTCCGTTGGTTCTTTTTTGTGAGGCGAGACCAAGGGACCTGACCCCGTGGTACTTTTTTGTAACAAAATGACTTCACCATAGTCTTACATAGGAAGGGAGGCAGGCGGGTGACAGATTTTTTAAGGATTTATGAGCAATATTTCCGGGAAGTGTACGCGTTTGTACTCTCCTTGAGCCGGGATGAGAAGCTGGCGGAAGAAATCACTCAGGAGACGTTTTTTAAAGCATTGAAAGGGATGGACGGATTCAAGGGGCAGTGCAAGATGAGCGTGTGGCTCTGCCAAATCGCCAAGAATACCTACTTCACCCATCACTCCAGAGAGAAGAGACATGCGACGGAAGAGTTGCAGGATCTCCCTGGTGACATCGTCATCGAAAAGCTGATGGAACAGAAAGAAGAAGCCTTCCGCGTGCACAAAGCCCTGCATAGGCTAGCCGACCCTTACAAGGAAGTGTTCACCCTGCGGATCTTCGGGGAGCTCTCATTCAGGGAAATCAGCGAGCTGTTCGGAAAGACGGAGAGCTGGGGCAGGGTCACGTATTACCGGGCCAAACAAAAACTACAGGACGTATTGAAGGAGGATGGAAGATGAGGGACGTACCGTGTGAAATCATTGAAGATCTGATGCCGCTGGTCGTGGACGACGTATGCAGTGAGGAGAGCCGGGAGATGGTGGAAGAGCATCTTGCCCACTGCAAACAGTGCCAACTGAAATGGGAGCGGATGAAAGCGGATCTTCCCATTCCGGAAAAAAAGGGAACGGATCCGGCGACAGATGACCGCGTGATCAAAGGAATGGCATCCACGTGGAATAGGGGTAGAAAGAAATCGTTTCTAAAGGGCGTCTTCCTCTCATCCCTGTCCATAGCGGTCCTGGTTCTCGCTTATGTCGGCTTATTTGAATGGCAGATCACAAGCGTACCGGCAGACAATGCGGAAATCAGTGATGTCGGTGAAACAGAAGACGGGAAGATCTTGTATCACCTGAACATAAATGATGGTTACAGCGTCAATACATTGAAGTACAGCATGGACGATAACGGGGATTTCTACATTACGGCGAAGCGCCCGGTTGTGAAGGAGAAAGCACAGCACCTATCCACTCTCGAAAGGGGATATGATTTCATTGATGTCCCTGACCAGGAAAGCATGCGAGGCCAGAAGATCAAGGCCGTCTATTTCGGAACACAGAAGGATCGAAAGCTGATCTGGAAAAAAGGAATGGACCTGCCGGGTGCGAGTGAAGAGGCAAAGGAGAGGTTTGGCTTTTAATAGAAGGAATGTTGTCTTTCAGAATAGAACTTCTAAGGGATGTCAAAATCCGGAGGAAATCAGATGAATCGAAACATAAGTTTTATTCGCTCCAACCAGTTAGCCGAGGTCGATTACGCCTACGCATCACGAGTCCCTTCAGACATGAACCTCCTGTTTTTGGCGGGGGCCTGTCCGCTAAATGAAGAGGGAAAAGTCCCTTATGTCAACGACTACGAACGGCAGGCAAAGCTGTGTGTAGAGAATATGAAGGCAGTGCTGAAGGAGAGCGGCGCATCCCTGAAGGACGTAGTATATACACGGGTCCTTGTCGCATCCGACAATCAGGCCGACTTAGTGACGGCATGGGAGTCGATCAGGGAAGAGTTCGGTGATCATGATGTCCCGAGTACATTGTCGGGAGTGACGGTGCTTGGATACAGGGACCAATTGGTGGAGATTGAAGCGGTCGCGGCGGTTGAGAAAAGAGTATGAATAGAGGCAGTTGATTGAAAGAAGTCAGTAGGTGAGTTTTCTACCTGGCTTCTTTCTTTCTTATTAACAATTCCGTCACAATACCTGGATTTATTTCAAAATAAAGGAATTAATTCTATACATCCTCCAATGAATCCCTTACATTTTAAGTAATAAACCAAAAGGCATTAAGTCACGCAGATTGAGGAGGGTTACTTTGGACACTCAACTGATCATCTCACTTGTCATCCTGATCATACTTGCCGACATCGGCGCCATCATCCTGTTTATCAAATATAAAAAAGGACATATGGAGAAAAATCCATTCCTCACCATCCTTAAGAAAGAAGCGATCGTGTTTTACTATGCGTTGTTCCGTTGGAAAGTGAAACCTGCGGAAGGAAGGTATGCTTTTCACAAAGGCTCAAACTACTTCTGGCTCTTCATCGCCCTTCTTCATGAACAGGTGATCGAAGCGTTCGCCTTTCATTACTATTTAAAGGACGTGGATCCACTCCGGGCGGATATCCTCGTCGTCCTGCATATCTACAGTATCCTCTATATTCTCGGGGACTATAATCTCATCCGCAACGCACCGATTATGTTCAAAGGTCGCCAGGTGCTGATGAACGTCGGTGTGCGAAGATCTCTTGATTTTCAACTGGAAGATGTCGCATCCATCCAGCCGGCAAGGACACAATATGCAAAAAGCGGAGGGATCATCCATGAGAAGAATGTGTTTCATGTCGCCATGCTGCCGAGGGTGTTTACCCGGGTATTCGGGATGATCGATGAGTTGAGGTATGAAATCATCTTCAAGGAACCGATTGAGGCGAGAGGGTATTTCGGGCAGAGGAAGATGGTAGAGAAGGCATTAATTTATATGGAAAATGCTGAGCCGTTTATTCAGGAACTGCGGAAAAGGGTGTTGGAGGAGGGTGAGGCATTGGCATAAGGGAAGCATGGGGACGGTTCTCATGCTTCTTCTTCTTCTTAGGAAATGGAAGCAGAAGAAACGTCCCCGTGTACACAGCAAAAAAACAGCCGGCCTTCGCCGGCTGTTCTTCACTCATTACTTCGCGTTCATCGCTTCCATTTCTTCCTTACTCGGACCATACACACCAGGGACTTTCAAGTCAGCCTGACGCATTAACACGGTCAATTGTCCACGATGGTGAGCCTGATGCTGAATCAAGAGGCGGAATACGGCTTGAACCGGCATTTCCATTCCAAAGAGATTCACCATTTCGTTCATTTTTTCATCTGACACCTGCTCAGAAACAGCTTCTACGAGGCGGTCGCTGACGAGCTTATACGTTTCGCTGATTTCGGCAGCGGACGTCGGGGCGTCTTTGCGAAGATCCGGTACTTCGAATGTGATGCCAAGCTGAGCCGGGAAGTAGTATGTAGCTCCCGTGATGTGCCAGGCTACGCTTCCGATGCTGTACAAATCAGGTGCCACTTCTTGTTTCAGTGACTCGTCCGTCAGTGCATCCATTACCTTTTGGGTGACAGCGGCTTCTTGTTTCCATTCTTGTAGAAAATCGTTTTTGGATGTGAACATGGTTATTCCTCCTTTAATGTGATCACCATCATTGTAGCACGTGGAGGGTGCATTGGCTCCTTTTAGGGGCTGATCATTTCTACCTGTTTTCCAATGTCATATGGAGAAGCCAAGGGGACAGTACCTTGGCTCTTTTTTCATATTTTAGTCAGACCTTTCAATAAGATCGATACTGGTTGCGAAATAAAATTTCATATATTGTAATTCGTGGTTAACGGTTACTGAAACTGTGGCACACAAAGAAACTTCTTAGAAGAGTTTTCATTCTATATTAAAGGTAAAAATAAACAATAATAGAAAAATAGTCCTATTTTTATCTGTATTCCTACAAGAATAAACCAAATGAACTAATATATGGTAAGATAATTTTCGAATCGATTCAACGTAATACTCATGAGGAAATACTTGTTTCTTACATCATTCGATCATAAACATAATAGATAATGCTAGTACAAACGTGCAAGTAGTTTAAGAGACCATACTTACCGACATCACGTTCCTTACACCATGATCCTAAAAAAATAATAGGTTGTTTCAGAAGGAGAATTGGGATGAAAAAGTTTAAGAAGATTATGATGGGTATCACAGTGGCGATTTGTGCATTTGGTTTTACAATCAGTTCGGCAAGTGCAGCATCAGATTCTAATTATGTTTCGACACCATATGGTAAGCTTACATCGAATGCATGGAGATCAGGTCTGACCTCAAGTGGGAATACGTATCAGTTTACGTATCAAACGTCTGCTGTTTATTCTGGCAGCAACTCGGTTGATTGGATTAAAACGACATGGGAGGCATGTGCATCCTTACGAAACAGTGCTTCGATGTCGATCGGGATTTCGGCTGACGGTGTCAATGCAGGTTCAAGCAGTTCATGGCAAAACGTTTGTCAAAGTGCTTATTGGCAGAATTCAAACGGTGCAAAAGGGGCCTATTCTGAAACAAGAAATGCGGTCATCAAACCTAGTGCGGATTATAGAAGCGGCACCGTTTCTATCCAAAATGAAGCAAAAGTGAAGATCAAAAACGATGCAAGATCATGGTCTGTAAACGCTTCTGTATAAGAGTTCTTGAAACATTCAATGCTGATTCCTTCAAACGATGAGACAGTCGTTTGAAGGAGTCTTCAATCATATTATGAAAACGAAGGTAGGAGTATAGTTTGTAACGGTTGGTCATTGGGGCATTCCCCATACCATACATGCTAACTCCTTCTTTTTATGGAGATGATGACATGAGAATGCTTTTATTTCTAGGATTTAGTTTACTGTTATTCATGAGTGGGTGTGATCAGAAGGCTGGAGTGAAATCCGAGGCCATTGGCTGTTCAGGTGAAGATTGCAAGCTTGTGTATGATGGCGTTCAGTATCTTACATATGATGAAAAAGGAAAAACAAGCACCGGGAAGATTGATTCAACGGAAAACGAGTTTCAATACAGACTTCCGGGGAATGATCAGTACGTGACAAGCGGCAACTCCATAACGAATGATTTTTCTATTTTGAAAAAAGAAAATGATCGTCTGGAGCCCGTTTATGAACATGACAATGACAAAGAAGCCATATTCCCAGTGGCAGTGGTGGATAAGACGTACATCCTCGCCGTCATGGAATATTCCGGCGAAGAGCAGGTGTTCAAGGGTCTTTTCAAGTTGACGGATAAACATAAGCTTGAAAAACTAAAAACCGAGGATAACGACATGACCAAAAAGATCTTTGGAGTGGGCATCTCTTCTAATGATCAGTTCTTCGTCCTTCTGAGCGAAGATGGAAAGCAGAATCTGTATCACACCGATCTTTCTTTGTCTTCGTTTGAGCTGGTGGCAGAAGATGTGTCGCAAAATCTGAGCGCACATGAAGGAGATGTCTGCTACGTAAAAGACAAGACATTTTTCTGTGGAAATAAGAGTATCAAGGAGTTAGAGGATGGTACGGTATTTGCATGGGCGGTTGATGATTATATTCTGGAAGTGAATGATACAGGTAAGTTTGAAGTGAGAGACTTCAAGGATCAGAAGCTTTTACAATCCGGTAATCAATTTATCGGTTTTGATGAGAGTTCATCCAAGCTTACCATCTACAGCCAAGGCAACGTGACGGAGTTGGAGAAATGAGCCCAATACTAGCGCTTGAGAAGATCAATAAGAGCTACCGACATCAAATTCTTTCAAATCTGGACTTTACGTTCCGTGATAATGGGTTCTACGCGATCTACGGGGCAAGCGGCAGTGGGAAGTCTACTTTGCTGAATATCATTGCCGGATTTGAAACTCCAGATAGTGGATCGATTCATAAGACGTTCAACAACCTGGAATATGTCATGCAGGAACATATGCTCCTAACGAATATCACGGTGAAGGAAAATCTATACCTTAAGCTCAACATCACCGATCATTCTGTGAATGATTATGATGACATCATCATGACCACGTGCAGAAAGTTGAGTATTGATGGCCTCGTTGATGAAAAGGTTTCGTTTCTTTCAGGGGGAGAGAAGCAACGGGTATCCATCGCCCGGGCGTTGTTAAGTGCGCCAGAAATCATTTTATTGGATGAACCGACTGCAAGTATTGATTATGATGTCAAAGAAGATCTATTAATTCTGCTTCTGGAACTCTCCAAGGAGAGACTAATCATTGTCTCGACACATGATCCGGTTGTGAAAGACTACGCGGATACAACGCTGTCACTAGAAAGAGGGACATTTCAATGAACACTGCATTCGTTGTGAAAATGCTTAGGAAGAAGACACACCATTTTCTTGCGATTTCCATACTTATCATGGTCATTTCCTTGAGTATGTTAAATTTCATGGTTTCGTATATTTCCAATCAGTATCAAATGATCAATAAAGACTTCACGAACAACAATAATGTGAAAGTCATCCATGTGACGGGGAAAGGCATGGGGGATACGACCACCCAAATATCATTGGAAGATTCACGTGATATCAACAAACTGCTGAACGAGAAGGATCTGGCGGACAAAGCCAAAGCCTATCCGGTTTATACGCTGCCAACCATTTATCATGATTCAATGGATACGGCGTATTCCCTGATTGGAATCAATGAGGAACTGGCATCGCTTGTAAGTGAAGGATGCACCTTGAAAGAGGGGCGGATTTGTGTAGGAGATAAGAAAGATGGCAAGATTGCCCTCAATGTCCCTGTAATAGAAGAAAAAGACGGTGGCTTCTCCTCCACTGAAACCGTTGACCTCGATATGACAGCGGAAAAAGGGGCGACCAATGAGAATGCCATCTTCATTCATTCCATTCCCAAAAACAACCAGGCCTATGTGAACGAAAAAGAGGCCGAAAAGCTGACAAAAATCATGTACCAAAAATCTCAGAACAGCCCAGAATACATCAAAGAATCTCAATTGAGCAACCTGATTGTGTATGTGAGTGACATTAAAGATGTCGACACCGTCGGGGAGATGCTAAAAGAACAAAATTATTTTACCAGCTATACCTTTAACAGCTTTGAAAACTTCTCAATCAACATCAGTACCAATCAGATGATCCTCCTTATTCTATGTGTGTTCCTGGTGATAGCATCCATCGTGACGGCGATCCTGTTGATGATCAATTTCCTTCGAATTCAGAAGAAGGAAATTGCGATTCTTAAACTGATAGGCTATAAGAATGAGATGGTCGTCACCATTTATACGAGACTACTTACCATCCTGTTTCGTAACATCTTCCTTTATACACTGATCATCTACTTATTCAATTATTTCTTTAAGCTGATTCCGGTTAGCCTTCCGTTTCTCGGAATGATTGTCCTTTTGGATACTTTCATCCTGTTGATTACACTGGCGTTCGTGTATTTCTTTGGAATTAAGAAGATTTGTCGAATGGATACGATTGAGTTGTTGAAGAAGGGGAAGGAATTTGAATAAGAGAATGCCGAGCAAGGGGAGGGTTCCCTTGCTTCTTTCTTATTTTAGAAACACTATCACCCGGATCTTGATTGCAGTATGATGAATGATAAGAGCTCTAATCAAAAAAGAGGAGGGAAGCGGATGAACTTCACACTAGAGGAAGCCATCGAAATATTGGAAAGAACGCCGGTCACTCTGGAAACGTTCCTGATCGGTCTGTCAGAAGGGTGGCTTGTATGCAATGAAGGGGATGAGACCTGGAATGCGGTCCAAGTAGTCGATCATCTCATTGAAGGGGAGAAACTGAATTGGATTCCGAGGTTAAAGATGATTCTTCAAGAAGGGGAAGGAATGGTATTTCCTGAATTTAACCGTCATTCGCATCTGGAAGCTAATGCATCTGGAAGCTAATGCATCAGGAAGTCTTAAAGAAAAATTAAAGGATTTTGCTTTTCTCCGAAATGAAAATATCAACGAATTAAATGAGTTGTTAGCTCTCTACGAAAATGCCCTTGATCGAACGGGATCGCACCCTGCATTCGGTAAAGTGACGGCCAGGGAGCTTATTTCTACTTGGGTGGTTCATGACTTGACGCATCTGTCGCAAATCGTGAGGGTGTTCTCGAAACGCTATGGGGAAAATGTTGGGCCTTGGAAGGAGTATTTGGGTGTATTACATTAGGAGTAGTGAAGCAAGGGGAGGCCATGTGCCGAAATGACAGATGTTGTAGTATCATGATTGTCGGTTTAGTAAGTTTGGCGAGTTTCTTTAATAGGAATACAACTATTGTCCATTCCTTTATGGAAGAACCAGTAAAAGGAATATAAGCGGAGTTTTTCCGGTTATTTTCAGTATGGAACTTGTTTTGGAAGTACATAAGCGGAGGTTTTCCGCTTATGTACAGAAAAATCACCTATTTTTGTGTTTTTAGCTGAAATAGGCGGAATCTTTCCGTCTATTTCAGCTTTTTTTAATAGTCATTATGAATTAAGCGGAATTTTTCCGTCTATTTTATCAGGTCTAGTGCTTAACCTGATTTCCCAACCGATAAGTGCGCCCCCATTTACACCTATATACGGGAATATGGAAGCAGCAGAACCGTCCCTGTGCACCTAGTGAAGGATTTTCTAAGTAAGATGAAGAATAGAGTAAGAGTGATTGATACGAATGGAATGAAGCAGGTGAAGAAATGATTCATTATTCTGGTACACCAACGTTAGAAACGGATCGATTAGTTCTGAGGAAGCTGGAACTTTCAGATGCTCAAAGTGTCTATGACCATTGGCTTTCCGATGATCGCGTGATGGATAATCTGATTAAGGGAGCACACAAGTCGGTAGAGGAAACTAATAAGAGGGTAATGGAGATCGTGAGTCAGTATGATACGAAAGAGTTCTGTTATTGGGGAATCGAACTGAAATCAAGTGGTGATTTGATTGGAGCGATTGATCTTTTCCACTTTGATTCTATGACGGAGAACTGTGAAGTGGGATATACAATCGGTTATGAATGGTGGAACAAGGGGTATGGAACCGAGGCACTGAGTGCTGTCATTGAATTTGGGTTTAGAACGATGAACATTCATAAGATATCAGCAGCTCATAATACGGATAACCCGGCCTCCGGAAAGATTATGCGTAAAGTGGGGATGAAACAGGAAGGGACCATTAAACATATGATCCGCAATGCCAAGAATCAGTATAAGGACTGTGTGGTCTATGGGTTTCTTCAGGAAGATTATGTTAATTGAAGCATAGGGAAGGTTCTCATGCTTCTTTTTTATTGTTTAGAAGCATGAGAAAGTGCCGTCCTTCATTTGAAACTTATGGATGCCTTATCTCGATTTTCTTATTCTTATGAACGTCCTCCGTCCCAGCCTCCACTGCGGTCTTATAATAGCTGCATTTATGATTAATAACCTCCATCGTTTGCTGGAGCTCTTTAATCTTTGCTTCCACAGTTGCTTTTCTTTCTAAAAACATATTGTATCGAATCTGCAGGGTGTCATCGCCTTCTGCACACCAGTCGATGAAATGTTTGATTTCCTTGATCGGCATTCCGGTGGATTTCAGGCACTCGATGATGTGCAGGGCGGAGATATCCGATTCTTTAAATCGTCTGGTGCCATTTTCAGTTCGTTCAACAAAAGGCAAGAGACCTTCCTTGTCGTAGTATCGCAAAGTATAGATTGAGAGATTCAGTTCTCTTGCCACTTCACCAATGGAATACGTCTTCATGTTTGCGCTCCTTTTCCGTCATCTAGACGTCGAGTTAACTCTATGTTTGTAGGGAATCGTAGCACGGTGATCCCCTTCTGTCAAAGCAAAACAAATGAGCATATCGAGCAAGGGTTATCTCTTGACCTAGAGTTCACTATAGGGTTTACCATGGATGTAACAAGAGTTCATTTTCTCTTGAAAGCATCTATTACAGGAGGTTTTTATTCATGGTAATTGCTAAAGCACGAGCTGTTGACGGTCCTGACAAACCTTTCAGAGAGGCTGAAATCGAGAGGCGCAATCTGGATGTGCATGATGTTCTGATTGAAATCAAGTATGCCGGAATCTGCCATTCCGATATCCATACGGCACATGGTGAATGGGGAGAAGTGAAGTATCCACTTGTACCCGGACATGAGATTGCTGGTATCGTCACCGAAGTAGGTTCTGAGGTAACGAAGTACAAAGCAGGCGACCGGGTAGGAGTCGGATGTATGGTTGGTTCCTGCGGCGAATGTAAGAACTGCCGTGCAGGGGAAGAGCAGTACTGCCTGGAAGGAAACGTACCGACTTATGCTGGTGTGGACAAATATGGTGAGTTGACTCAAGGCGGTTATTCAACCCATATCGTTGTAGAGGAAGATTTCGTCCTTCGTATCCCTGATAACATCGAGCTTGACGCTGCGGCACCTCTATTATGTGCGGGGATTACGACATTTTCTCCATTGAACCATTGGAATGCAGGCCCAGGAAAGAAAGTGGCCGTTGTCGGCATGGGTGGACTTGGTCATATGGCAGTCAAGATCGCACATGCCATGGGAGCTGAAGTAACGGTCCTTTCCCGTACTTTAAATAAGAAGGAAGATGGATTGGAATTCGGAGCAGAAGCTTATTATGCCACCACTGAGTCTGAGACGTTTGAGAAACTTGCCGGCACGTTCGATCTGATCATCAACACGGTCAGTGCCAAGATTGATATCAGTGCGTATCTATCGCTGTTGACGCTTGATGGGGCGATGGTCAATGTGGGAGCACCTGCTGAGCCGTTGGAAGTCAATGTGTTCTCATTGATCGGTCACCGTCGTTCCTTTGCCGGTTCCTTGATCGGGGGCATTCGCGAGACTCAGGAAATGCTCGATTTCTGCGGGGAACATGGAATCGTTCCTTCAATCGAAGTGATTTCCGCCGATTACATCGATGAAGCGTATGAACGGGTATTGGGTTCTGATGTGAAGTATCGGTTTGTGATTGATACGAGTACGATTTAATTGGAAGGAAGCACGGGGACGGGTTCCCTTGCTTCTTTTTGTTATTTTGAGAAAACATTCCTATACTTCCATCAGGTTTTCATCCACCCCAAAAACGGATATAGAATAGAGAAAGCCAATTGTGCATAAGTTGATTTGCCTTGTTTTAACGAGGACAGTGAAATCATGTAAGAAACACTAAACTGGAGGAGGAAATACTAATGAAGAAAGTCATGAACAAACCTGAAGATTTGATCGTGGAAATGTGCAATGGAATGGCCATGGCTCATCCAGAGCTCGAGTTTATGAAAAAGTATAAGGTCATGAAGAAGAAGGACCTCAATGAAAATAAGGTCACATTGATCAGCGGCGGAGGAAGCGGACATGAACCTGCCCATGCCGGACTTGTAGGAAAAGGGATGTTAGACGCTGCCGTGTGTGGAGATGTGTTTGCATCGCCTTCGCAGATTCAGGTGTATCAGGCGATCAAGGCAACGGCTGGTAAAAAGGGAGCCCTGCTCGTCATTAAGAATTACAGCGGGGATATCATGAATTTTAAAAATGCGGCTCACATGGCGTCAGAAGATGGAATCCCGGTGGAATATGTCAAAGTCGATGATGATATTGCCGTGGAAGACAGCCTTTATACTGTGGGGCGACGTGGTGTTGCGGGGACCGTGTTGGTACATAAGATTGCCGGAGCGGCTGCTGAAGAAGGCAGAAGCTTGAAGGAAGTCAAAGCCGTGGCGGAGAAGGCCGCTGAAAATGTCCGTAGCATTGGCTTTGCACTGACTTCATGTACAGTCCCGGCCAGTGGATCTCCGACGTTCGAACTGGCTGACGATGAGATTGAATATGGTGTCGGGATCCACGGAGAGCCGGGAACAAGACGGGAAAAAATGGCTTCTGCTGATGAATTGGCAGAGCGTATGGTCAACGATCTTCTGAAGGATCTCAAAATGGAAGATTCCTCTGAAGTTGCGATTCTTGTAAATGGGTTTGGTGGCACGCCACTACAAGAACTCTATCTTTTCAACAATGCCGTTACCAGAATCTTAGCAGAAAAGAAGATTTCAATTAACCGTGCCTTTGTCGGCAACTTCATGACCAGCATTGATATGGCCGGTGTCTCCCTGACCGTGATGAAGCTGGAAGAAGAGTTGAAAACCCTACTGTCAAAGGAAAGTACAGCACCTGCATTCCGAGTGGACGGACCTGTCCCTGGTGTGGAGTACATCGACCTCGAGGAGGGTGAGGAACCGAAACCCGTATCCTTCGAAGTGGAAACACCGGAAGAACACGCTGTGATTAAAAAGGATAGAGCAACACTTGAAAACATCATCTACCTGGTGGATAAAATGAGCGACACCATCATTAAAAATGAGAAACCATTCTGTGAATTGGATTCCCATGCAGGAGATGGGGATTTCGGAATGAGCGTCTCGAAGGGCTTCAAGCAATTGAAGAGGGAGTGGAAGGACATCCTGGGTCAAGAGAATCTCACCATTGGCAGCTTCCTGGATGCAAGCTCCATGGTCATCATGGAGTACTGCGGCGGTGCATCTGGTCCGATATGGGGATCTGCTTTCAGGGCAGCAGGGAAAGCGGCGCAGGATCGAAAAGAGCTGACCGTGGAAGAATTCGCGGATATGCTGCAGGCCGCTGTGAAAGGAATCCAGGATACTGGCGAACGATCCTTCGGAAGGGGAGCAGAGGTTGGCGACAAAACCCTCGTGGATGCCCTCGTTCCATGTGCCGATTCCTGGTCCCGAAGTGCCGCAGACGGAGATGACTTCAAGACCGCCTTCCAAAAAGGAGCGGAGGCAGCTGTAGAAGGAGCCGAGAAAACCAAGGATATTGTTGCCCGTATGGGACGTGCGGGTACGGTAGGGGAACGTAGTCTCGGGCATCCTGATGCCGGTGCGTATGCTCTTGGGGTAATATTTACGGAGTTATCGGAGAGTTTGAAGTAATGAGTAAAGGAGGCAGGGGGGGTCCCTTGCTTCTTTTTTCTATTAGGTGGAAGCATGCTTCCGCATTACTTTTTCAATCAAAAGTCTTAAAGAAAATTAGAACGAATACCGGAGCCATTTTTCTTTGAAGAGTACTAAGATGGAGAAAAAAGGAGGTACCATCATGATTAAAGGATTATATGAAGCACATTTACCTGTATGTGATATGAAGCAGTCCATCGTTTTCTATCAGAAGCTCGGTTTGGAACTGGCGTATGAGAGTGAGAAGGTTTCCTTTGTCTGGATTGAGAAAGGGAAGAGTTGGCTTGGGTTGTGGGAGGCGGATCAAGTGAATATTCCGTATCATGCTTCCATCCGGCATATCGCCTTTCATGTTGAACCGGAGGATATGATAGAGGCGAAGGCATGGTTAAAAGAGAGAGGAGTCGAGGTGCGGGAAGCGTTCGGATTTTCACCGGAACGGCAGCCAATCGTTTTACCAAACAATCCCCAGGCACACGCTTGTCTGTATTTTGATGACCCCGACGGAAATTCCCTTGAATTCATCGCTCCCTTGCGATTGGATCATGAAGAAGCGTTTGAGATGATGACACTTGGGGAGTGGATGGATCTGGAAAAATGAGGTACTGGGCGGTTCCCGTATTTCTTTTTTCTTTGGTGGAAGCAGCAGAACTGTCCCCCAGCTTCTTTTTTATATCGATTGAAGCATAGGTAATCATAAATAAACAGTTATTCTTCAACGGAATGGCTGTTTTTTTATGCCAAAATTGGTACAATGGCGTAATATCCATTTTTTACATAGGGGGACATGGGCATGAGACAAGAAATAGCGGTTGAGAAGGTATTGGAGAGTCTGAAAAAAGATCACAGCGTCCGGAGCGTATTCCTGAAAGGATCCATGGGGCGGAAGGAACACGATGAACACTCGGATGTCGACCTGTACTGCCTGGTTGCAGAAGGGGAGGAGAACGAATTCCTGACCCGTCGCCTAGATCATCTGAAGGCGTATAAGGACCTTATCTTCTACGATGACATCTTCATCATCGCACCGCAGATCATTGCCATTTATGAAGACTGGCTGCATATCGATCTGTTCACGGTAACGGAGAAGACGTTTCAGGAGAAGGATTTCTTTACGGTGTTATATGATCCGGACGATCTGATGGGGAAATATCAATCTACTCAAAATCTCGAACTATCAAAGGAACAATTCATCGAAAACTTGCTGGATGCGGCATGGTTCCTGTTTCAGCATGGGAAGGCAGCGGCGAGAGGGAATGATACGTGGGCGGTGGAAATGCTTCGTCATTGTATGAGGAATGTGACAACCATTTTGCTAGCGAGATACGCAAAAGAGCGGGCGGTTCTTGGATTGAAGACGATTCACAGGGATTTGCCACAGGACTTGCAAGATCGAGTGGTGGAGATTTATGAGGAGATGACGCCGTCCCGTCATGGGGATGCAGCGAGGAAGATTGCGAGTTTATTGGAAAGTGAGTTTGATTGGATTTGCGGAGAGATGGGTGAGGATGAGGTTTCTTCGTTTATGGGGTTGATGATTGAGAGAGTGTTGGAAAACAAGGGGGAGCAATAAAGTGGTGGACATTTTCATAACCCTACTGATTTTACTTGGGATTATTTTCATCGTGGAGTTACCGATACATCTTATGAACATAAAGAAATCGAACATGATCCACTTTCTAGCCTATATAGTAATGGCGATGATCGGGTTTGGAATAGGTGGAATTTTTGGTGAGTACTCGCAGTTTACTAAAATTCTAGCCTCTTCATTCATTGGGCTTGCTTTCGTTTCTTTGTTTAGTAAACGAGAAGAAGTCTAACTCTTTGAGGTAAAGGAGGATGAGTATGAGGACGATCCGGATTTTGTGTTTATTACTCGTGGTATTTTCAGGTTTGGGTATGGCGGGGATGCTTATGGAGGAACCGGTTGTTCCAATTGCAATAAACTATTTGGGGATATTTGTGCTTTCTGTCAGCATTGCCATTCTTGCTTCGAAAAGACAACTAAAATAATCATAGGTGTGAATAAGCGACAGGGATTTAATAGAAACGGTAAAAGATTGATAACTTTCAGGAAACAGTTCGACTGAATAAACAAGATAGGAGAGGAAGCATGGGGCGTACCCCGTGCTTTTTTATTAATAGGAAGTAGCGGAATGGTTCACATGTTTCATTAGGATATTTTTATGCTGGGCAAAAAAACCTTTTTCAACTAGGAGAAATTAATTTTACTAAATGGCAATATTATCTGATAAATAAGCGATTTTTATAATACAATTAACATACAAATCTGTTGAAAATGGTGCGGTCATTCAGAATGGATTGACGAATTTAATGAAAAAATATGATGAGGTGCTGAAATGAAGGGATTACCTATGACCTTAGCTGCCATTGCCATCGTTTTCACCTTGTTCATGGCAATGATAACGCCTGCAGCATGGGTTGGACTATTGATCGTGGTGTTTGGTTTATACCAAACTGTTCAAAAGAGAAAAGGCAGAAGGGCGTTTTCAAGCGGGCTGATCACGATTGGAATTCTAGGTGTCATGATCGGGGGCTGTTCAGCTCCATCAGATCAAGTGGATACAGCAGCTACTGAAAAGGCTGAGAAAGAAGCCGATCAACAAGCGAAGGCAGATGAAGAAAAGAAAGTGGAAGTTGAGCAAGAGCAGCAGGAACTTGCCTACACTTCCGGACTGGAAGAAGTACTGGTTACCCGAGTGGTAGACGGAGATACAGTCGAATTAAAGGATGGAAGAAAAGTACGATTGATCGGAATTAACACCCCCGAGTCCACAACCAGAACAGAAGAATACGGAAAAGAGGCAAGTAATTACACAACCGAAAAGCTGGAAGGCAAAACGGTCTGGCTCCAAAAAGATGTGTCCGAAACGGACCGCTATAATCGTTCACTTCGCCTGATCTGGCTTGAAATTCCTAAGGATGACATGGACGAAGAAGAAATCCGGACAAAGATGTTTAATGCAGACCTCGTGTTAAACGGATATGCAGAGCCGTCCACCTACAACCCGGATGTCAAATACAGCGAGTACTTCGTGAAATTTGCCCGGGAAGCAAGGGAGAAAGAAACAGGCCTGTGGGCTTACGGTGAAAATGGCACGACCAAAGGGGATCTGGATTCTAATAAAGAAAAGAAAGCAACGACAGCATCCACACCGAAATCCAGTTCCAGCACGAGCACTGCCACAACAGAAGAACCGGCAGCTGCCCCGCAACAAGAATTCTATCAAAATTGTACCGAACTGAGAAAAGTCTATCCGGATGGAGTCCCTTCCGATCATCCTGCATATGCATCGAAACATGATCGGGATAAAAACGGCTGGGCGTGTGAGAGATAAAGAGAGTAAGAGCCATTCCTTTCGTGAAGGGATGGCTTTTTTTATGTGCAACAGTGAAAACTTGGAACTTCACCCCGTCTCATTCGTATATAAAGGAAAGAAGTAAAATGGAGGGGAATAGGATGAAACAGCTATACATTAAACAAAAAGTGTTCAGTCTCAGCGAGAAATTTACGGTAAAGGACCAGGACGAGAAGGACGCCTATTCTGTCGAGGGAAGCTTTATGAAAGTACCGAAGACATTCTCCATCATGAATCAGGACAGGGAAGAAGTCGCCCTGATCACCAAGAAGGTACTGAGCTTTCTGCCGACGTTCTTTGTTGAAGTGAATGGTGAAGAGGTCGTGACGATCAAGAAGGAATTGTCCTTCCTAAAAGCCAAGTATTCCATTGATGCTGCAGGCATTGAAGTAGAGGGAAACTGGATGGATATGAACTTTCACGTGTTGCACAAGGGAAGAGTCGTAGGCGAAGTGGGGAAGGAATGGTTCAGTTGGGGCGACAGCTACAGGGTACAGATCATGGAGGAAGAGATGGAGACCGTGATCCTGGCGCTTGTGATTGCGATTGATTGTGTGAAGGCGGATCAGTCGAATACGGCGACCTTTTAAAGAAGCACGGGAACCGTCCCCGTGCTTCCTTCAAAGGTTAAACATCTTTTGAAATGTCTCCATCGTTTCTTTCTGCTCTTTTCGCGAACTTGCAGGAACTGTATCTTTCGTGAATTTATTCAATAGGGCATTGTAACGGTTAAGCATGGTCATTTGTTGCAGGGCCATATGAGTATGAATAGTGCGGACATTTTCAGCTTTCATTCGTAACGCAGAGTTGAAATTATTGTTCGCCATCGATTTGGCACTAGTGGCCAGTTCTTTTAGGATATTCTCCTGACTCATGCCTATACTGTTTTGTTGGCAGTTAAATGAAACAGGTTCCCATTTATGGAGATCCTCAATACTAATCGTTTCATTTTGAACAGGATCCATAAGAGCAATCATGACTTTCACATGGTTTTGCATCATCATGTACTGTTCCGTGGCGGCCTGCTTGATTTCTGAGTTTTGAAGGGTACATATATACGAGGCTAACTTATCCAATTCTGCTTTATGAACGGGCAGGTGTTCAGCCATTAAACTCAAATCGATCATCTTAAGAATCATTCTGGTCATTCCTCCTCCCCTTCATATGTATTCATAGGGGTTGGAATAGTGACCTATGGAAGAAGAAGCACCGGGACGTTTCCCGTGCTTCCTCTTAGCTTTCACCCTTATTCTTCGAAAATATGTATCTAGCATTAATGTAAAATAAAGTACCAAAGAAAAACAAAGCGGTAATCAGCCAGCTCGCAATCGCCCAATACTCTCCATTTAATAGATATCCACTGATAAACGTCACACATACCATCATGGCCATCACCACATACATGCCGATTATGTATTTCATTTCAGACACACCTTTCTAGATTGTCGTAAACCACCAAGCAAAAAGCATGATGCTCGTTACACCCCATGCCGTCGTTCCCAGTATAAACCAAATCGTTGGTTCCGTTTTATGATTTCCTTTTCTTTTCAATAAAGCAAGTACACGAAAACCGATGATAAAGAAACTAACAGCTGTCCAAAGTAAGAAGTTCATTTTTATTTCTCTCCTTTTTGTTGAAAAAATGATCTGTCAGGGAAACAGCAGATATCAAAATGTGGAGGTTATTACTAGACTATTCTATTAAAATCCCCTTGCCCCTTTCTTTTTTACTCAACTGTAAAATATTTTTATTTACCTATGCCAAAAGACACATGTACTCCCACCTCCCCCATAATAAAATAACAAAGAAATAATCAATTTTCTTACTAAGAAGGGGAACCTATGAACGAGATAAAAATGAGAAGTTTGGTAAAACAGCTGCACAGCACGGATCCGGGGACGCGGTATGAGGCGCTTGGAACGTTGTATGAGTTGAAGGGGCATGATGATCTGAAGATCCGGGTGGAGATGTTGAAGGATATGGTGAAGGAGGCGGCTTCAACGTTTCCTGAGCGGGTGGATGTGTGGGATAATCCTTCCCTTGGGTTGGTAGAGTTTGTGTGTGACTATCCGATGCCTGAGATTATTGATGAGATTCTGCTGCGCTTTGATGGGTTTGATCCGGATGCGAAGGTGCGGGCTCTTGAGTGTTTGCTGCTGACGAAGGATGAGGGGATCTTTCAGGAGATTCATGACAAGACGGTGCAGTTGGTTACACATGAGGAAGTCGTGCTGCCGGTGGAGGAGCTGTGTGAGTTTCCGGTGATGTTGAGGGCGATTGTGGATAAGACGATCGATCAGTTGGAATCCCCTTATTATAAATATATGTATTATGACTTCATCACGGCGATCATTGAGTCGGGAGTGGAGGCAGGGTACAAGAGGGCGAAGGTGCTTCCGGTGCTGTTGGCTGATTATGCGAAGCTTCGGGACGAGTATCTGAATTATGACAAGGAATATCGGTCCAACTATGCGTATCAATCGTGGAAAGAGTCGTACTTCCGGCTGAGGTACCGTATCAATGTGTTGATCGGGTTGATGAACTTCTATTACTCCGAGGAGGCAGAGGGTTTTCTGAAGGAGGCCGTTTCGTTCAAGGATCCACGCATCTGCACGAATGCGGTAGTGGTCGCGATGAATAAGAATATCCCGGTTCAACCGGACATGCTCCGATCGCTTTCCAATCATGTCGAAAGTGCCGAGTTGATGTACTGGGGGCTCGCGGAACATAATAAAGAGCATCTCTTCCCTGTCAGTCCAAAGCAGCCGGTGCTTGCAAAGGCACATCTCTTTAACCATCTGGTCCATTTGCAGGATGAAGAAGGAGAGGATCTCAATATCTTTCCGGAAAACATCGAGGTCGTCGATTCCGTCGACACCGTGAACTCATACGGTCAGCCGCTGCGCTATTATCTGATGAGCTTCTCCCATGGGGACGAGGTACTCGCTGCATGGGTGGGAGGATATGGCCTTGAGGAGGAGGATGACAGTGCGCACATGTGGGAAGGCACCCACACCGACCTCGAACCAATACAGAACAGAACCGTCGAAGAGCACAAACAGCTCTTCTTGAAAAAACGGGAAGAATACGCACGTGAAAATGAAGAGACCGTCTACTACGAGAGCTCACCAAGCCTCTCCAAAGGTCTGTGGTTCTTCTATGCCATCCTGATTTCACACTGGATCAGGGTCTTCATTAACGGCATCACCGAAACCGAGATTTACATCTCCGTTGGCTTCACTCTCCTTGGAGGGATTCTTACCGTCTATGAACTATGGAAGAAAAAGCGGAGTGCTGTCGTCATTGTGGGCAGGAAATTAATGAAGGTGAAGGGTGAGAAGAAAGAGAGCATTCCTCTTCAGGAAATTAAGAAGGTAACGTATGATAAGAAACAGATTAGTGTTTATAACAAAGAGAATGTTATCACGATGAAGTTTCCGATGCGCTGGGTGGAGTATGGTGAGTTTTATTATGTGTTGGTTGAGCAGACGGGGCATTTGAGGGAACAGCCTTATATTGAGGAGTAGGGGATAGCTCTTAGTTAGCAAAAAACAAAGTAGTAGACCCTTTCCAAAGTTGGATATATGCTATTATAGAAAAATAAGCACTAAACCACGATAAGAATGGGGTTTAGTGCTTATTTTTGTAAAAATGTCAGTAGTACATTTAAGATAATGGGAGAAGTTTTCTCTAACTTTTTGCTAAGGTTGTTAGGAACTAAATGTAATTAAGCTAATTAATATAAAATTTTGATATTAAAAGTAAAATATTTTAAATAAATGTTAATTTTATACAAAAAACACATACTTAACGCCTTGATTTCGTAATTATTTGGTAGAATATGTATTTAATTAGTTTTGTTTTGCATATATAAAAAGGGGTACTTTTGGCTCATTTTTGTATATAAGAGTTCATAAAAAAATAAATTAATCTATAATACAAGATAACGACAAAAAAATACAATTATTTGAATATATGTAAAAACTTGTGCATACTTTATGAACTTATATATATATATTTGGAAATTAGAATATAATACTAGGTGTTAAAAAATACATTTTTTTCTAATTGTGTTTACTTTTTTAGTTAGCCGCCTTATAATAAGGTGGCATACTAAAAAGGAGGTGGAACAACTGTATCTAGATTTTAATCTAAAAGACCTACCCACACCTGAGATATTATCTAGCTATTCTGAAAAATTTCCGAATGTAGATGTAGAGGGCGTGCTATTAACATTAAATTTTTTAAAAACCGCCAAAGAAGTAAACGCTGCCTATGGAAAACATTTTTCACACTACGGTCTTTCTGAAGGGAAGTTCACTTTAATGATGCTACTATATCGTGAATTTGAGAGTCCAATTACCCCTTCAGAATTAGCGAAAAGTGCTAATGTAACCAAAGCTACTATAACTGGTCTTATTGATGGATTATCAAAAGATGGCTTTGTAAAACGTTCGATTCACCCTGATGATCGCAGAAAGCAAGCTGTTTTTTTAACTAAAGAAGGACTAGGAGTTTTAGAAGGTATGCTACCTAATCATTATAATAAAACAGCTGGACTAGTTAGTTCTTTATCACCAGAGGAACGTAAAACTTTTTTTGAACTCTTAAGTAAAATGAGAAAAGGTATCACTAGTTTTATTTAAATTAATTAAATGGAGGAATAAAAATGAATAGATTAGATTATTTTAAATCTCGAATTGAAGCAACTCTAAGCCCTATGGATTATATACAAATGAAAAAGAAATTTCCTGAAGATTCTGTTTTAATAGATGTTCGCAACGGTCCCGTTGAAGCAAGGAAAAATAAAATTGACGGAGCAGTCGTCATTCCGCAAGTTGAAATCGAAAGCCGTTTGAATGAGATTCCTAAAGACAAAAAGGTAGTGGTTTATTGTTGGGATGTATGGTGTAATACAGCATCAAAAGTAGCAGTGAAATTATTGGAGAATGGTTTTGAAGATGTTCAAGAACTAACAGGAGGGATTGCGGCTTGGGAAAAAATGAATTTCCCTCAAGAACCACTAAGTACGGAGAAAACTACTAACTGTAGTTGTTAAAAAATTTGTAGGTAGGGAGGCGTCTCTACCTACGTAATAAAATTATTATATTGGTCAAGAAGGAGGTAGTTAATTTGGTAAATAAAAAAGAAGGGGTACTTTATCCAAAAGCGCCTTACGATTTTGAAAAGTCCTTAACGTTTATTAATCGATTCCCTCCTTCAAAAGAAGAAAAGTCTGTTAATAGTCGTTCACTTATTAAAGCAACCAGTATAGATGATCAAATTGTATTATTTAACTTAGTTGGTAAAGGAGACATCGCAACTCCTCAAGTTAATTATAAGTTATATTCAGATTCAGAAATCTCGGAAAAACTTGAAGAGAAAGTTATTAACAGAATCAAGCTCTACCTTAGCTTAGAAGATGAATTAGACCAATTTTATAAGGATGCAAAGAACGACTCTGCCTTTTATCCAATTATTGAGAACCTATATGGGTATCATCAAGTAAAGTTTTTAACGCCATTTGAAAATGCGTGTTGGGCTATTCTATCTCAAAGAACCCCTCAAAGGAAAGCAAAATATTTGATGAATCAATTAGCAAAAACTTATGGAAAATCTATAAGAGTTAAGCAACAAGAATATACTTCATTTCCTGAGCCACTTCATATACTAAATTCATCTGAGGATAAAGTTCAATCACTTCTTGGAAATTCTCGTAAAACCAATTATTTACTATCTGCTGCAAATGCTTTTGCAGATATAGAAGACGAGTTTCTAATTTATTCAGATTATGAAAAAGTTAATGAGTGGCTTCAAAAGATAAATGGCATTGGAGAATGGTCGTCATCCTTTATAATGCTTCGAGGCATAGGGAGGATGGAAAAATTACCAGTTGGTGAAAAAATGCTACAAAAGGAAGTCAAATCTCTTTATGGAGATTTATGCCTTACAGAAATCTCTAAAAAATATAAGAGTATGGTGGGATACTGGGCTCATTATTTGAGAGCAAGGAGTCTGTTTAAATAAAACGGAAAACTTTTAAGGAGGTGGTTAAAAAAATAAAATGTCGAACTCTCATTTAAGTCAAAAAATAAGGAGATAATGAATGGTAAATGGATATGATTACACTATCCCCAACAATAAAAAAAACAATATACAAGATTATTATAACAAAAATAAAGAATTAAACAAACTATTTAAAATTTCTTGGGGATTACAAGAAGCTGGTGTATATGTAGCTGCTTTAGAGTTGAGAATTTTCGACTTTTTCGAAGAGGGAAAGGCAGATATCACTTCAATTGTAAAATCTAGTGAGTATAATGCCACTGGCTTAAAAGTGCTGTTAGATGCATTAGTAGGATTAGAAATTTTAACATGTGATGATAAGTACTATTATGTATCAAATGAATTTAGTGCTTACCTTAGGACTGATAGCGAACATTATATTGGAGGGATTTGGAAGGTTCATAAAGATCTAAATTTCCCTGTTTGGTCAAAATTAGGTGAGTCAATTGTTAGTGGCAATCCTGCTAATAAACTATTTGGTAATGAAATGAATAAAGTATGGGAAGTTGTTGTCCCTTATTTAAATTCAATTTCTAGACCTGTAGTAGAAGAAATAAGAAGACTCTTACATTTAGACAATATTACTACTCCATTTAATATCTTAGATGTTGGATGTGGATCCGGAATATATGGACAATTGATCGCTGTCCATAATGCAAATGCAAATGTTGTCGGAATTGATAGAAAGAACGTATTGAGTATTGCTGAGGAACAGGCAAGGCGTATGAATGTGGACAGGCAGATTCAATATGTAAGTGGCGATATTTTCGAAGTTGATTATGGAATAGAGCAATATGATTTTTTAATACTTAGTCATATATTACATGGGTTCAGTGAAATAGAAAATAAAAAGCTATTAGAGAAATGCTATCTGGCTTTAAAAAAAGGCGGAAAGCTAATTATTAATGAATTCATAGTAGAAGACAGAAATTCAAGAAATATTTTTCCTTTGTTATTTGGTGTAGAAGCGTTTTTAGTTGGTACAGGACATGCCTATACAATAGATGAGTATAGTAATTTACTGAACGGATCTAAATTTCTGAATGTATCGTTACAGCATATTACTGGTCCAAGTAACCTAATTTTTGCAGAAAAAGGTGAGTTTCAATGAATAAGTTATATTATGACGTAATCGTAGTTGGTGGAGGGCCAGCAGGAGCTACAGCATCTGCGCTATTGGCTAAGAATGGAAAAGATGTTTTGGTGATAGAAAAAGAGGTATTTCCAAGATATAAGATTGGTGAGTCTCTTGTGACAGGTATAATTCCAATTCTTAAAGAGCTTGAAATTTACGATAAGGTAAAAAGAGATGATTTTATTCAAAAATATGGTGTCACTCTATTATGGGGAAATACAATTGACCCTTGGCATATTTACTTTGGAGAAACTGGTCCAGATGGGGGGGAATATGATTATGCTTTTCAAGTAGAGAGAAGTAAATTTGATCAAATTCTTTTAAATAACGCCAGAGAAAAAGGTGCAACAGTTTTAGAAGGACATCAGGTTATTGAATTTATTGAAATAGATGGACGATGCACAGGGGTACGTTACAGAAAACCAAATGGAGAAGAATACATCGTTCATGCCAAATATATAATTGATGCTTCTGGACAAGCTACATTATTGGCAAGAAAAAACAAGTTAATAGAATACGATGAAAAATTAAAAAACATAGCAGTTTGGAGTTATTTTGAAGATGTTGAGCAATATGAACATCGCGCAGCTGGAAACATATTAACTGAAAATACAACGGATGGATGGATATGGGTTATACCATTAGCAAATGGAAAGACTAGCATAGGTTGGGTATCTAATGGAAACTGGACAAAAGAAAAAGGTAATCTCAACCTTGAACAAAAATTTAGAGAGGTATTATCTAATAGTATAGAAACTAAACGCCGTATTAAAAATGCTAGGCAAGTAGATTCCGTTCGAACTGCAAAAGATTGGTCATATGTTTCAAAACAGTTTTATGGACCTGGTTATGTACTAGCAGGAGATGCTGCTGGATTTATTGATCCACTATTCTCCTCTGGTGTTTTCCTTGCTATGAATGCTGGAAGTTTATCAGCAAAGCTTATTAATTCAGCTCTAGATGATCCCTTAAACGAGAATGAATATTTATATCGCTACGAAGCAGCGTATAAGACATTCTTAGAAAAAGTCATTTCCTTCGTACATTATTTTTATGATGCTAGTCTTGATAGAACATCTTATTTTAAAAAGGCTCAAACTCTTGTGGACCCATGGAGGAAATTAACAGATAGAGAGGATTTTATCTTTCTTATTTCAGGTTTAGCCGGTTGTCATTTATTAGCCGACCATGACCCAGTTAAAAGCAAAGAGACTGAGCTAGCTTAATAGTTTTCGGAATAATCAAATTATAAAAGGAGAATTAATATGAATATTAAAATTTTTAAAAGTTTATTAGAAGGAATGGGAATTGGAATTGAAGATATTCAGTTAGGGCAAACACTTGGTGAAGAATTAGAAATGGATTCTCAAGAAATTGTTGAACTTACATGTGAAATTGAAGAACAACATAATGTCTATTTAAAAGACGGGGAAATTACGCGTGACTCTACTGTGCAAGAAGTTTTGAGTTTAATAGAACAAAAAAAGTCCCCTTTCAATTATCGGCGCACTGACACTGTAGTATTACCAACTTCAGCTAGTGATTTTTTAGATGCACTTTGGAAGTTGGAACACTGGGAGGAATTGCTTCCTCATATTAAAAAGATTGAGGTTTTATATGATGATGGTGCAAACCAAGAATTTTATATGACGGTTGACACAGATGGAAACCCAGTCAAAGTTCGTTCCATTCGGAGGTTGCGAGAAAATGTTATTGAGTTTTTTCAGCCCGTTCCACCAAAGTATTTAAAACACCACGGGGGTTGCTGGGTGTTAAAACAACTCGAAAATGGTATGACCGAAGGTACATTAGTACACAATTGGAACATCTCTGAAGAAGGTGCAAAAGAGTTTTTCCCTAACATTACTTTAGAGAACTTACCAAGAGCAATCGAAGATAAACTATTTGAACATGCACAAGCCTCTTTACGTTTGTGGAAAAACATATTTTCAAAAGAAGTTGTTTCATCATGATTATTCAGCAAACGATTATTATTAATGCGCCAATTGAAGAAGTATATGGTGCTTATGCTGATATTCATAAATGGAAAAAAGTTCTTCCAGACGTGTTGGAAATTAATGAAATTGAAGATGATGGGGTCTATCAAGAGTTTTTAATGACAGTTTCAAGGCCAACTGGTCCTGAAACTGTTCATTCCAAAAGGATTTGCAAAAAATATGAAAGTATAGAATTAACTCAACCAATCCCCCCTCCGGGAGTTAAAAGTATGGTAGGAGAATGGAAGTTTATAAACAAAGGGAGTACTACAGAGGTAACAGCTACAAGAACGGTTGAGTTGGTTAATGAAAATATGACAGATGAAGAACTTCATTTAGCTGAAATTAGATTTACAAAAAATCTTAAGAGATTTCTAAACCAAAACCTTACCTGCTTTAAAAATTATCTGGAACTTTATCAGGAAATTACCCTATCTATTGAGCTAAATGAAAATAAGCACAGTTTATTTGAAATTTTTTGGGATATAAAAAAGTGGAATTCATATTGGAATAAAATTGATAATGTGACCGTCATTTATGATGATCAAGTCCATCAAGAATTTGCTATGACTGTATGGAGAGATGGCGCCAAAGAAAATGTTAGAACTATTCGGTACGCAGAGGACGAGGGGATTCATTTCTTTAGCCCAGAGCCTCCTCGTTTATTGAACTATCATGTGGGTGCTTGGTTACTGTCAGGACATGATGGTACTGATAAAACAACCGTAGAAGCAAAACGGGGTTTTACGCTTAAAAGAGGACCAGATGAAGAATTAGTTGAGTATAAAAAGCGTGTTACTGACTATAGAGAAAAACTTGAGGAGCGAATAAACAAAATTTTAAACTCATTTGCCAAAGCAATGAATTAAATATAATTTAGTGCTCCTTTTCTTTAATAGAAAGGGAGCAGTTTAGAGGTGCTTGAAATTGAAGATAATCGACCTTAGCTTGACAATTGAAACATCTACAAGTGAACCAGAACCAGTTGAGATAGAATATATTTCTCATGAACAAGGTGCAGAAATTCTTGGAGCTGATAAAAACTTAAAAAAAGAAGATTTCCCTGATGGTATGGCACTATCCCATGAGCGCATAAAAATTACAAGCCACTCGGGAACTCATCTTGATGCCCCATCACATTATGGTCCACTGTGCGAAGGAGCAAGAGCTAAGACTATTGAAGAAGTCCCGCTTGAATGGTGTTACGGGGACGGTCTAATAATCGACGCCAAAAGTAAAAGTGATGGACCAGTTACTAAACAAGAAATTGTAGATTATTTATATAAAGTGGGATATACAATTAAACCAGGGGATATTGTCTTCATTAATACTGGAGCTGATAAGCTTTGGGGAACAAAAGAATATTTCACTGACTTTAGAGGAGTAACAAAAGAAGCAACAAACTGGATAGTTAAACAAGGGGTTAAAATAATAGGAATTGATAGCTTTGGTTTTGATCCTCCATTTCATAAAATGTTAGATGAATTTGAACGGACTAACTCTACCGAAGTATTATGGCCAGCTCATGTTTATGGTAGACAAAAAGAATATTGTCAGATAGAACGGTTATGTAATTTAGATAAAGTACCAGTTCCATTCGGGTTTAAAGTATCTTGTTTCCCAATCAAGGTGAAAAATTGCGGAGCAGGTTGGGCTCGCGTTGTCGCTAATATGGAATAAGTAAGTGAAGGAGTGCTACATGGAAATGAAAAGAGAACGGGTAGTAGTAACTGGAATGTCAGTTGTAACACCTATCGGGGAAAATTTGGAGAGGTTCTGGTATAACCATATACGAGGGATGTCTGGGGTTAGAGAAATAACGGACTTTGAAATACCTTGTAATCTAAGTGCAATTGCAGGCATTGCTGATTGCTTTAAACCAGAAAGTGTTGGATTGAAACAAGAAGAGATTGAAAAATATGACAGAAGTGTCCTCTTTGCTTTAGCGGCCACTAAAGAAGCGATAGCCATGTCTGGATTGGATTATTCTAAGGAAAATAATCCAGATAAAAGGGGAGTTTATATAGCCAATGCTATTGGTGGCATAGGTAATATGGAACAGACTTTTAGAAAAGGTACTAAATCAGGTGAGACAAGCCTGCCTTTAACTTCTAATTCAAATGATCCAGTCTATGATTGGTTCCAATTTAATACAATTAGCAGAACATTGGCTGAAAAATATAATTTTTCCGGGGGAAACGCAGTTATTACTACAGGGTGTACAGGGGGCATTGATGCACTTGGCTATGCACTAGAAGCAATTCGATCAGGAGAAATTGATGTAGCTCTGACTGGTGCTACGGAAGCACCAATCACTCCTCTGCCTGTTGCAGCGTTTAATAAAATTAAAGCGACTTCTCGAAAAAAGAATGATTGCCCAGAAAGAGCTTCTAGGCCATTTGATAAAGACCGTGATGGTTTTGTGCTAGCAGAGGGATGTGGAATCCTAGTTGTGGAGTCTTTAACTCACGCTAAGAAAAGGGGTGCTACAATTTTAGCAGAAGTATTTGGATTTGGTAGCTGTAATAACGCACAACATATGACTGATATTCCTCAAGATGGAATTTCAATTGCGAATTCAATAGAACTTGCATTAGAGGATTCAGGAATACCCAAGGAAGCAATTAACTTTGTTAACATGCATGGCTCATCTACGCCTCAAAATGATCGTGCCGAAAACCAAGCCCTATTTTCAATTTTTGAAGATAGAACTGAACAAATACCTGTTACTTCTGTCAAATCCCAAATTGGCCATCCTTTGGCTGCATCTAACAGTATAGAGATTGTTAGTAGTATAAAAAGTATTCAAGAAGGGATTATCCCACCAACTATTAACCTAGTAGAAAAAGACCCAGCGATAGATTTATGGGTAGTAGGGAATACAAAACTTCAATATCCTGTGGAGTATGTTTTGAAGATTAGTAGTGGTTTTTCTGGTATTCACTCAAGTTTAATTATTGGAAAATATTCAGAGTAAAGGGGGAGAGCATACATGAGTAATAGAGTTGTTATCACTGGTATAGGAACTGTGACAGCAAGCGGTTTAGAATATAGAGATTTATGGAAGGATATGAATGAAGGGATCTCCCACTTTTCTAGGGAAAAATTATACCTAGATTCAGATGAAGAGCAAGTTGTATCAAAGGTTTCTGATGAGTTAATTCAAAATTTAATCCCTAAAAGAAACCTGAAAAAGATAGATAAGTTTTCAAGCATGGCTTTAATTGCTGCTGAAAAAGCAATGCAAGATGCCAATTTAATCATTAATGATGATTGTGCGAAAGACATAGGAATAATTCTTGGAAATTGTACAGGAGGCTGGTCATATGTAGAACCTCAACTTTATGATTTGTATAAAAAAGACCTCACAAAATTAAATTCATATGTTGCCACTTCCTGGTTCCCGACAGCCCCTCAGGGAGAAATATCTATAAAACATAATATTCTCGGTTATAGTAAAACTATCTCGGCAGATTCGTTAAGTGGCGGGTATGCTATAAATCATGCATTACATATTATTAAAAGTGGGAAGTTAAAAGGAGCCTTAGTGGGAGCATCTGAGGCCCCTCTTACACCTCTAGTGTATAATGCATTACTCTCAAGTGGTAGACTTTCGGAAAATGGTGAATACAATCCATTTACTTCACAAGCTAATGGTCAGATTATAGGAGAGGGTGCTATAGTTTTAATATTAGAGGAATACGAATATGCTAAATCACGTGGAGCAGAAATAATAGCAGAAATTGAGAGCGTTAAGGTCGGGTCTAGTACGAAAAGTACCTTTCAAAATTTAATCGATGATATAAGCACGGACATAGATTATATCTTCTTAAATGCTAGTGGAAATATTACTGAGGATCGAAAAGAAATAGATGATTTAGAAGAAGTCCTAGGAAATACTTTTGCATCTATTAGAAAAATACCAGTGGGAACATCTAAGAAATTCTTAGGTAACTTATTATCCGCTTCAATTCCCCTGGATATCGCCACTGCCTGCCTTATGCTGAAACATCAGGAACTTTTATCTACTTTTGAAGATCCTAATTTTGCTGAATCTAAGTATATAACGAGTTACGTAAATAAAGATCAAGCTAGTTCTGTTGAGTCAATTGTTATAAACGGAAAAGATTATCACAATCAAAGTATAAGCATTTTAATTAAGAAAAACCAATTTGAATAAGGTCCCAAAAAGTGTCCAATTAGGACACTTTTTTTAAACTTTAAAAATAATTAATTCTAGGAATCTACTTTTAAGTGCTAATAATCTATAGTCCATTTTAATTAATTCACAAAAAAACAATGATCATATAGTTAATTCTTACTAAGACTAAGACAAAACGTTCTCTTGAGTAGGAGACTTACCTTTCAATAGTCCTGGGTTATCTTGAAAACTAACCCTTACAAATGCGATAAATAACACAATTGTTGTAATAATGAATAATGTTAACATATTGTTTGCAAGGGTATCTCCCCCAAAAATTACAGTATAGTAGCCATCAGCAACATACGTTGCTGGTAAATAGAAACTTACGGCATGATAAAAACCTGATAACATTTCTTTTGGAACTATTACTCCTGAGGTTACTAGCTGTAATGAAAGGAAAATAATATTGAAAATCATACCGCCAGGACCAAATAAGATAATAAACATTTGCGTTAAGCTTAAAAAGGAAAAATAAACCAAAAATTGAAATATGCCAGTCTCAAATAGTGTTGTAGTCATTTCTATATTGAAAATAGCTAAGAAAAGTAATGTAATAATAGCTAAAAGGATCGATGAACCAAAGTTAATAATTTGTCTTGTTAGAAAGATTGACCATTTATTAAAATGATTTTTTAGTCTTATTGATACAGTATTGAGGTTTAGACTCATAATCATGGACCCCACGAAAGAAGCTAACACTATCATCATAGGGACCATAGTAGCCGAAAAACCACTAGTATTGTTTGTTTTTACTACGGAGGGATCAACTAATTGATTACTTAAATTAAGTATGACTTTTGAAATATCTCCTGATATGTTTTGAGCTGTTTTTTGGTCTGGTATAACTTTACTTATTTGTCCAGGCATGGTCGATAGGATAAGTTGCTGTTTAAAAGCATAAACATTTGAGTTAACTGATTGGGTTATATTTTGTGCTGCACTGTCCATAATTTGTTTTGCCATAGAGGCATTTGCTTGATTAATGAAATACGTTATTTTTGTTTTTCCTTCTCCCTGTAACTGATTAGAGAAGTTGGCAGGGATAAATATTACCATATCCAAATTTCTTTTATTCATAGCTTTCTTTGCCTTAGTTATAGACTGGTAAGGTTTTATTTCAAAAGGAACGCTTTTCTTTAATTCTTTCTCAATCTTTGAGCCAATTAATCCATCTTCATTTACTACTCCAATTCTTAACTTTTCTACACGGTCTGAAACACCACTATATGCAGTCATCCAAATACAAAAGAAAATTAACAAGAATGAAATAGCTGTCGCTATTCCTACTAAAGTTTCGGTATTTTTAAAAAATTGTTTAAATGTTTTCATTGTTATCTCTCCTTTTAAAGTAAGTACATACTTGCATAATTTTCGATAAAAAACTAGGGGGTTAAACCCCTAGCAAAAAGCTCAACACTGTGTTTAATGAACTTTTTTTCAGAACTTGAAATAATATTATCACCAAATTGTGATTTAGAAAGGAAATAACCAAAGTTCAACCATATAAAATTCATTGCTTGAAAGTCGACATCAGTATTAATTAATTTTCCTCTTGTTTTCATTTCAGTAAAGTAAGAAACCAATAGCATCTTTAATTGCTTAGGAATCTGCATTATTAATTCATTTAACTCTGGAAATATGCCAGCCTCTCTAATACCTATAAAAATTAAGTCTTTTGCTTTCTCTAAATACATATGATATTTTTCAGCTATAATCCACAAGTCATGTTCAAGATCCCAATTTATTTCTTCGCTAATGATTTTCTCTAAATTAGGACTAAAAGAAACGGATTGAAGAAGTGCATCCATAATACCTTTTTTATTTCCAAAGTGACGAAAAATGGTTACTTCATTAACTCCTGCTTTTTGTGCTACGGCTCGCGTGGTTGCCCCTTTATAACCATAATTTCGAAATAATTCTGTAAATGCTTTAAGTATACGTTCAGATGTATTTTTTGATTCGTCCATGATTATCAACTTCCATTTCATGCAAGTAATTACTTACATTGTTAGATTAATGGATATTTTTAGAAATGTCAATAACTTATTTTGAAATGTTTTTGAGTTGTATTTATTTAAGTGAAATGCATTCCTTATTGAAAATGCTTTGCTTTTATGAACTGACACATCTAGTCCCTTTGAGAATTGGTAATGCAGTAATACAATGGATAAAGTTTTCAAAATGTGGTGACTATTTATTACACTTCGTTATTGTAGAGAAAATGCAGATGAATATTTCTGAATGAAGGCTCTTTGCAAACTTAAATAAGCCCTTAGTTTGAATGTGAACTAAAAACAAAACTAAACCATTAAATGTAAAAACACCACAACTTTTGTAGTATAATATAACCATCACAAACAGTTGGAGTGTTCACATGGCTTACACCATACCAGAAGCGATCCGATCGTCGGCTACGGCTGGGGAGAGGTTGTTGTTTCGTACGTTGAAGACGTATTTGCCAGATGATTATATTGTGTATTATGAACCTGAGATTCATGGGAAGCGGCCTGACTTTGTTATTATTGGGCCGGATTTGGGTTTGGTTGTGTTAGAGGTTAAGGATTATACGAAGAATACGTTGTTGCAGTTGAATCATGATGAGTGGATTTTACATACGTCTTCTGGGGAGCAGAGGAAGACGAAGAATCCTTTGAAGCAGGCACGGGATTATGTGTTTCATATTGCGGATGTGTTGAAGAAGGATAAGAATCTTGTTCAGTTGGAGGGACGATATCAATTTCAGCTGAAGTTCCCTTATGGATTCGGTGCGGTTTTTACCCGTTTGCATCAGAAGGATTTTATTGAGAATGGGTTGTATGCGGTGGTGGAACCGTCCTTCTGTTTGACGAGGGATGAGATTGATCCGGAGAAGGATGGTTTCTCAGAAGAGAATTTAATCGAGAAGATCGTGAATATGTTTACGATTCCGTACCGGTTACAAAATCCTCTCTCAAAAGAAGAAATGGATGCGATTCGGTATCACTTGTTTCCAGAGGTGCGAATCAGTGCGGAGTTCAAGCAGCCTGTTCCGTATCAGGATCAACTGTTGCTATCGCTACATGATATTAAAGCGATGGATCTTCATCAGGAGAACTTGGCGAAGCAGATTGGGGATAAGAACCGGCTGATCCGTGGAGTCGCGGGGAGCGGGAAGACGCTAATTCTTGCGAGCAGGGCGAAACTACTCGCTAAAGAGCAGCCGGACTGGAAGATCCTTATTCTCTGCTACAATATTTCCCTTGCCCGGAACATTGAGCAGATTGTCTTCCATATGATGAATGAGCCTGATAATCTCTTTGACTTTGATTTCTCCGGCTCTGGAAATGTCCAAGAGAAGAAGCATCATATCTCGGTTCGTAACTTTCATTCTTGGCTAAAGAATGATCTCAAGATTAAGGAAAAAGAGCTGCCAACCGTGCTCGAAAAGATTAAAAACGGGGAAGCGATTCTCCCTACATATGATGCGATCCTGATTGATGAGGGACAGGACTTTGAATCTTCCTGGTTTGAACTGGTATCGGGTCTTCTTAACCCAGAAACCAAGTCTCTTCTATTAGTAGAGGACCGAGCTCAGTCTATCTATAAACGAAAAAGAAGTTACCTGCAGGACATGGGCCTCAGCTTCCAAGGAAGATCGAAAGTGTTAAGCATCAATTATCGGAACACTGCCCAAGTGGTTAAGTTCGCATGGGACTTCTATAAGACGCATTCCTCGTTAAAGAATAAAGTGGTTACGAGGGAATTCGAAGGCGAAATCATCGCTCCGCAAAGTACACGAAGAAAAGGAATCGAGCCTGCTATCATCAAGAAAGGTGATTTCCAACAGGAGGCAAGGTTCGTAGCCAGACAAATTAAAAAGCTGAACGAAGAGAAGCATGTGCCGTTCTCGGAAATGCTCATTCTATACCGCATCAAGAAATCATTCAGCACAAGCTACATCGACACTCTAAAGCGCGAACTTCAAAAAGAGCAGATTGACTACTTCTGGTTAACGGAAAATAGTGAATCCAAGCGGAGCTTCGAGAAGGATGATAACCGAGTCAAAATCAGTACGATCGACAGCAGTAAAGGGCTCGACTTTCAGGCGGTCTTCATTGTGAATGTGGATAATATGCCGTTTGCACTGGAGGAAGACGTGGAAAGAGAAGTGTCCCTTCTATATATCGGGATGACACGGGCGAAAGAGTATTTATGTCTGTCGTATTCAGGAGAATCGGAATTCACACAGTACTTTGATCAATGCCTTATCGAAAGAAAAGAACAGAAGAAAACAAGCGAGAAAAGTGGATGACATAAAGAAAAGGTATGAGCAGCACGCTGTTCATACCTTTTTCTTATCAGCGTTTGACGAACTCTTTCTTCTTAATGACACCAGATTCAACGAGATTCTTCAAAGCCCCTTGATTCTTAAAGCGGAAATAGACCGACAGTCGCTTCAAGTCCATTTGGGTTAGAGCAGATTCTTCAACAGCAAGGGAATAGGAAGATCCTAATCTTTTAATCATCGATTTCGCGTAATCCAATTGTTTAGGCGTTAAAGGCTGCTCATTGCTCAGTTGGGAGTGAGTGCCGATTGTGCCTGTAATCTCAGGAGTATACGAACCACTTTTAATCCAAGCAACGTCTTCACTAGAGAAATCATACCACTCACCCTGTAACTTTTTCGAAGCGAAGTGGTCATGGAATGCTTTCTCGGTCGATTGAACATCACCGGATTTAATCAAATACACCAGGTGATAATCAAAGGGCTGTTTCACGTTGAACACATTCAGGCTTTTATCAATGGTCGTGGAGCTTACGATTTTGAACCAGCCATTCATATGTTCCTGGATGATATTCACGTATCCTGGCTGAGGGCCTTTAGGAGCCGTGGACTGAATGATGCTTTCTAGTTTAGACGGGTCCGTTTCGTATAGGAAAACCTTTTGAGTTTGTACGATGATTTCAGGTTTGGCTTCATCTTTGGCTGGTAGGAGTTTTGAGAGTAGTTGTTTTAGCATTGGGACACCTCAACTGTTCATTAGACTATTAAGATTATTTTACCATATTATTACACACTTATAGGCACTTAGTTACAATGGAGATTTTTATCTCATGTGTAATTAATCTTAAACAATCTTGGTTAAAGATCATTCTTAATCAAAAAAATTGCTAAGAACAGATTACACACTTTTGTGGTACGATGGAAAAAATAGAAGAATATGGAGGATAACAATGTCTGTTCCGAATAAGCAATTAGTCGTATCAACGGTAAATGAGAAATATCAATGTGCATTATCCAATATAAAGAGAAAACAAATTATGTATGAAGGAACTAGTAGAGGAAAACGGATTGTCCTTTGTACGCCATCTTCTAAACTACATGTAAATGGTAACGGGTGGTTTGATTTAACGACGAAACAAGTGGATTTATTAGATGATTCGCATATTGCTATTCTAGCTGTGCGACTTGAGGGGAACCAAATTCATTATGTGGACTTTAAAGAGTTGCGTAAGTTAATGACTCCGGGTGCGATGACGAGGAATGCTACGGAGGGTGAGTATTGGAAGTTGTATGTGTGGAAGGATCATTTGAAGGTGATGGGGAATGATAGGAAGTTCATAATATAGCTATTAAGGGTAAAGATGATCTCTTTACCCTCCCATTATTACATGTACTCAGAGATATGGTTGAGTGTATCCTTTAGACCATCATAACTAATTTGTCCCTGACCAAAAAACGGAGTCGAAAGCAAAGCGATTTTTCTCTTTGTGTCGAGTCTAATTTCATAAAGAGCGTATTGTTGTTTCTTATAGGACCAGTTGTCCACAAGAATGATAGAATCTAGATGCTCTTTTAAAAGGTGAAGGACATCCCTTTCATAAGCCACTAGTAGTTTTACATCTTTATTCTCTAATAACGTATCTATTAATAATTGAATCCTCTTTTGGCTCGTTTCTTTATAATATTCTGCTACGGAATTCCAGATATGTTCATAAGGAGCGATTACATTCTTTTGACGTTTAGGAAGAGGGTATAGTTCACACAAATAGTGATTTGAACGTTTGCTGCCTAATCGTTTCTCATTGAAAATAAAGTCTCGTATGGAGGAGGAGTTAACTACTTCATTATTCATACTCAATAGAAGGGCTGCACAGTAATTCCAAACCGTGGCTCCTTTAAAGGAATTTATGTCGATTTGATATTGATTTTCCCAGACATCATAAAAGTCCATATGAAGATGGAAGTTCTTACGTAGCTGCAAGCTTTCATGTAAGGTTGTCGTTTTTTGTCTCCAGATTTCAGCTCCGCCTTCTTCTGTTCCAATGAACCAGATCGCTCCATTAGGGTTACCATACCCGAGCCAGTTATAAAGGCAGCTTCGTACTAATTCTGGTGATGGATTATCCTCTTCTACCCTTTCTTCTGCTACAACTTTTTCAACAGGGCGCTCAACGATGAATGATTTCTCTTTTTGTCCCATTGCGGATATGGCGTCCATTATCACTGCATTTAATTGCTCCCTTGTGAAAGACTTAATTTTAATCATTTCTCTTGGATCAATGTGCTCTTTATACTTCTCTTTCATTTGCTGACCCATATATCTGGAGAAGATATAGCCATTAAATGAGCCATCTTGATTGCAAGAAATCTCTTTAGCAATTTGTTTTCCCCTATGAGCACTATACCTAACGGAATAACTGTACCTCTCACCAGACATTGTCTCTTGAAGCTCTGAATAGGAAAGGAATATCGTTCTCGCCTCATTAAACGTTAGCATTCTTTCAACCTCTTTTCATGAACTTTTTAGTAGGAATATCCTCCTTATATGTTACCATAATATTACATTATTCATTACATCTATAAACAAAAGTGCCAAAGGAGATCACCAATGATTAAAGAAATCATTTCAAACTACCACCATGAAACCACCCAAGACCCACATCATCGCTTTAAATCCTGGGAACACTGCTACCGGTTTTTCTCTAAGCATCATCAGCATCTTGAGGATGAAGATATTTCTGATCAGGCATGTCTACAGTTAGCGTTTTATCTGGCCAGCTGGGGGATGTTAAGGGGAAGTTCTTTCCTATTGTTCAAGGATTATAAGGTTCATCAGTATTTTATTCGTGAGGTCGTAAGGAATCCTGTATACAAAGATCCCTTTCAAATGAATGAAGGCGAGTTCTTAGATGTGGGTACCTTTAAAGATATGGACAAGCTCATTGGGAATATAAGAAATGTTTATCTAGATAATATTACCGTTTTGCAAGGGAAGGAAGTAGAGATCAATGTATCCGATACCCTTGTGACAAAGATTATGCTTGGAGTATTTGGGAACGTCCCCACCTATGATAGGTACTTTAAAATGGGGATAGCTCTATTTGGTTTCAACCAACAGCTAAACGCTCGATCATTGGGGGAATTAGCAAATTTCTATAATGAACACGTCGGTGAGTTTAGAGCATGTAGGAGACTTCTTGATTCAGGAGATATACACTATACGCCAATGAAATTAGTCGATATGTATTTCTGGCAGATTGGGTATATGCTTGAAAGCTCAGATCAGTTTGAAGAGGAAATTAGACAAGTGGTTCAGTTTGCGACTGATTACAAATTAAAGAAAAGGAATGCACCCATGGCAAGGATTCAGTCATCTACTAAAAGTGTCGCTGAAGGTTCGGGTTTAACGGATTCTATTAGAAAGCATATTATGACCATCTTAAATGAAGAAGCTAATAGAGGTAGCTTCTATATAGATATAAGGTCAGGGGACATTCATAAAGAGATGGGGTTGAGGAATAGAATCGTTCCTGTATGTAATGCCATGTTGTCATTAGGGGCGTATAGATATCAAGTGTTGCATAGGACGGCAAGTGGTTTTAGTACGACGAATGTTGTTCGGTATTTTTTGAAGGAAGAAGTGAAATAAGAAAACTTTTTAGTTAAGGAGAACTCCATGGACCATTTTAATCTTATGCAATTCTTCGAGGGCTATGTAAGGAACTATAGAAGACTAAATCTCTCTTCGGATCATAATATATCCATGTTTACAAAGAGAGAAATAGACTATTTTGCGAGTTTAGGAGAGATGCTCGGCTTTGATGTATTTATTGAAGACCGAAAAGTAGATAAGGAGAAGGGACGATCACGACCTATGGATTTATCCTGGTGGAAGTGGGATAAGCGGATCAGTGATGATACATATGTCTCCTTAGACCTACATTTAGAGCGTGAGAGCCAGTTTCACAAAGATGTGGAAACCATTGAGAAGTTATTTTCTGAAACGGAAGAAGGATATCAACCTACGCACGTCATTGGTATTCAGTATATAGAATCTAAGGAGAGAATTGCATTTCTTAACAATCTTATTTTGGAGAAAAATAGTACCCAACAATCTCAGACCTTAATGATATACCGTATTTATAACCAAAATTCAGAGGGGCAGCAAGTATATGCATACTGGTTTAAGACTGATAAGACAATTGAAGAGCGACGAGCATTCTGTAAGGAAGATGATTTTGGGTATTGGTTTATGGGGTTTGAAGAAGAGATTTCATAATTGTATTAAGAGGTAATCAAGTGATCAATTTCGGGGAGGCTCCCTTTCTATTAATATCAAACTGTAAATAAAAATCAGGTTTTTTAGTAATTAAAGCAGTGGCTTACCTCCCCCGTAAGCCACTGCTTTCTTCCTTCACCAACCTAATTACTTCCTTCACATCCGAACCCCTAAATATAGAAGTAGATTGATCATTCTCCGTAAAATAAATCTCCCCATAAGCATTCTTCTCATCAAACCCAACAATCTTAAAACGGTAAACCTGCTTATCCTTCATCAACACAAATTCCTGCTTTTTAATCTCAATCACCTCTATAGTATAGATCTGAGTTTAGTTGTTTTAATGCAGAAGAGTTATGGTCTTTATGTTTCTCTATGTTCTCCCACACTTCTTCGTTTAAGCGGTCCAGGCTGATCCCCAATGCTACGGCAATTTTCGATAGGGTATAGGATTCAGGGGTTCGTTTACCCCGTTCAATATTGCTTATGGTGGTTCGAGCCAGGCCTGCTTTTTCTTCTAGTTCTGCCTGAGTATAGCCCATTTCGTTTCGTCTTAATCGTAATAAAATGGATATGTACTTTCCGTATAATTCCCGTTCCGTCAATGGTTTGTCCAATACTTTGACCCCTTTTACAACCATTATCAAATGGTGAAAAATGGCTTGGAACGGACAGATCGTCAACTTATTGAAATAAATGGAACTTAATTAAACTATTTCTCTATATGCATCTTTACTTAAAGGTTAAAATTAGGGAGATGCTTGCTAAATCCCAAATTTAACTAAATAATAGGAATATACTGTTAGACGAAAGGCTGACGATAATGATCGTATATGAAGCTACTAAACAAGATTTTCTTGAAGATGTTTTTCATGATGAATTAGTCAATAATATATGCAGCAATTACACGTCGAAGATTGGAAAGATCAATGAGCGGGAAGTTCGCTCTTGGGATAATTCGATGCAGTACATGTTTCGGGTTCTTAGTGAACAAGAGATTCCTAGTGACGCTGGGGTGGCGATTGAGTTTAAGATTCCGCATACGTCTCGACGGGTGGATTTCCTGATCTCTGGGAAGGATGGGGAGAAGAATTCCATTGTGATAGTGGAGCTGAAGCAGTGGGAGTCTGTTGAGGTGATTAAAGGGAAGGAAGCGATTGTAAAGACGGCTATGAATCGCGGTCTGGTCGAGACGACTCATCCATCCTATCAGGCTTGGTCGTATGCGTCCCTCATAAAGGATTACAATGAGAATGCTCAAAACGCGGAGATGGAACTGTATCCTTGTGCGTATTTACATAATTACTTGAATCAGGGGGAAGAAGATCCCCTGACAGATCCGGTCTATGATTATTATATAGAGCAGGCTCCAGTCTTTGTGAAGGGTCAGGCCAAGAAGCTCCGGGACTTCATCAAGCGTTATATTCGGGTTGGGGATAACAAGGAGAACCTTTATAAAATAGAGAATGGTCGCATCAGGCCATCAAAGTCACTTCAGGATTCGTTGAATCAAATGCTGAAGGGCAATGATGAATTTGTGATGATTGATGATCAGAAAGTGGTATATGAGGAAGCCATTCATTTGGCAAAAGAAGCCCTTCGCACTAATACAAAGCAGGTACTGGTCGTCCAGGGTGGTCCGGGAACTGGGAAATCGGTTCTTGCTATTAATCTATTGGTCCACTTAACCAATCTCAACATGGTCTGTCAGTATGTTACGAAGAACGCGGCACCTCGAAACATTTATTCTACCAAACTGAAAAAAGATTTCAAGAAGGGACATATTGATAACCTGTTTAAAGGATCCGGAAGCTACTTCGATGCTCCCAGGGATGAGTTTGATGCGCTAATCGTGGATGAAGCCCACCGACTGAATCTGAAGTCCGGGATGTTTCAGCACCTCGGTGAAAATCAGACAAAGGAAATCATCGAAGCATCAAAGCTTTCCATCTTTTTTATTGATGAAAGGCAGCGGGTCACGTTAAAGGATCATGGAAGTCTTAAAGAAATTGAACGATTCGCCAAAGAAAACAATGCACCGCTCACGATCATGAACCTTGAATCTCAATTTCGCTGCAGTGGCTCCGATGGTTACTTAGCATGGCTAGATGACGTTCTTCAGATCAGAACAACAGCAAATGCCAATTATATCGGCAGTCAGTATGATTTCAAGGTTTTCAACGATCCGAATGAACTGAGAAACGAAATTGAAAGAAAAAATGCCAACAACAAATCTCGAATGGTTGCAGGCTACTGCTGGAACTGGGACAAAGAGGGGAAGAGCAACACGGACTATCATGACATTGTTCTTGATGAATTCGACTTTAAAATGAGCTGGAACCTCGATAATTCTGCCACCTGGGCAATTGATGTCGATTCTGTCAAAGAAGCCGGCTGCATCCATACGTGCCAGGGTCTGGAGTTTGAATACGTAGGGGTGATCATAGGGGATGACATGAGATATGAACATGGACGGATAATCACAGATCATACCGAAAGAGCTAAGACTGACTCTTCATTGAAGGGTATAAAGAAAATGATGAAGGAAGATCCAGAGAGAGCTGAGAAGGTAGCGGATGAGATCATACGGAACACGTACCGGACGTTGATGACTCGTGGGCAGAAGGGCTGCTATGTGTATTGTACGGATCCTGAGCTAGGGGAGTATTTGAGAGAGCGGTTTGAAGAGAGTAGTCGGGAATATGATGGGAATGAGTTTTTTATAGGTGGAAGTATGGTTGCTGAGGGGAAAGCGGATTATTAATTAAGTTTGATAACTACATCTATTGGAGGAATGTTTAATGCCTACATATAACAAATTAGTGCGGGATAGAATACCAGAAATCATTGAAGCAACAGGAAAAGCTTTTACAACAAGCGTTCTTTCCGAAGAGGAGTATCTAATTGAATTGAAGAAGAAGAGCTTTGAAGAATTAGAGGAATACCACGATGCAGAAACCAGGGAAGATGCAATAGAAGAATTGGCCGATCTAATGGAGATTGTTCATGCGTTTGCTAAGTCTCATAAAACATCACTAGAAGAAATAGAAGCAATACGGCATGAGAAAGCTGAAAAAAGAGGCGGATTCGATAAAAGGATTTTCTTGAATGAAGTAGAGGATTAAATGAAAAAGGATGGGACCCAATGAGTCATAAGCTAAAGGTAGGAGAGCTAAGAGAGATATACTTAACGGATGAAGAGATCTGGCGGACTTTCACAATCATCCTTTCAAGCAAATCAGTAAAGTCATCTACCTATAAATATGCTCTAATCAAAGCACTGATCGAAAATTTATATCAAATAGATGAGGATTTCAAAGTTACTTATGACCAACTCGCATACACGTTTACAAAAGTGTACTGGAATTTAATCATCCATCACAACTTAACAAATCAAAATAGCGGTAAAACGGCAAGAGTGGTATCGATTATCAAAGAAGAACAGAGCAAGCATTCAATTCCATCAGAAATGGTTTTTGATAAAATACCTGATTCCCTACAATTAAAGTTAGTCAGTAAAATTAAAGCAACTATGAAGATAAATGTATTTGGGGCATTATATGGTGATACAAGGGGACAATTTTATGCCTTTGATCACAAAACGGAACTGTTAAGGTTCAATCCAGCTGTCCATGCTTTCATGTTGAACTATCAAAGACTCATTACGAATCTTACAAACTATCATATGGCAGCAATGATTGAGCAACTTAATGAAGTCCCAAGCATTAACTATCTTTTAGAAAAGGTAGAGAGTATTGCTAAGAGATCTTCACTTAGACCTTTTGAGGATATACTTTTATCACATTTTTCAGCACAGTGTTTTTATTGTAATAAGGCACTGAGTGGACAAAAGAGAGAAACACACGTTGATCATTTTATTCCGTGGTCATTTGTACAATCTGATCATATATGGAACCTTGTATTGGCGTGCAATAAGTGTAATAGCTCAAAAAGTGATAAGCTGCCGGAAAGAGGTTTTCTTGAGGGGATAATAGAACGTAATGAAGAGTTAATGTACCCCGTAAATAATGACCAGTTGAATAAGCAGATGCAGAATTATAATCCGAAGAAATTGATTATGCTTTATGATTACTCTGTTAAAAATGGATTTGATGCAATTTGGGCCCCTTGATCAAAATGAAGGTGAAATAGAATATATCTTTCCCTTAAAACCTAACCCTTAAAACCTAAAGTTGCTTGTTCAGTGCTGAAAGGCACTCAAAAAGAATATTCTGTATTGAGTTATCTTTCAAGAGATAAAATATTCTATTATAACAATAAATTAAAAACAATTGTAATGTAAGGTATATCACGAGGACGTCTGTTGAAGTAGATCATCAATTTTTTGATGGTCTACTTTTTTCTAATGAAATTGCAAATTGAATTTCACCAAAATATTTATAATACCAATATATTTATAATTATGAAATGACTATAGTAGTGTATAATTCAAGGGAATTTATTATATTAGCCATTTTTTCTAATCCGTTTTGTTATGTATCATTAATTTACATCTTTTGTCATTATTATATATAAGGTAATATTTAAAATGATAGAATAGGAACGTATGTTTGAATTTTGCACTATTACTTAATATTGATTTTCATTTAGCCTTGTGTTCTTTTTTGTTACAATTAATTATCACGCATGAATTTACACAGGTGAATTTGATTACTTGAATTGAGTTAGAAATTGAAATTTAGGTTTAAGGAGATAAAAACATGAACATCATTGACCTTTTTAGTGGCTGCGGAGGATTATCATTAGGTTTCGAATTAGCTGGCTATAACACACTTTTAGGAATTGATAACGATAAGGCAGCAATAAATACTTTTGAAAAGAATCATAAAGGGAGCATCGGGATCACTACTGATATTACAGAAATTTCGGGAGAAGAGATTAAAAGATTAGTAGGTGGTAAAAATATCGATGTAATTATTGGAGGCCCCCCTTGCCAAGGTATGTCTTTAGCTGGACCCAGGAAATTACATGACCCAAGGAATAAACTTTACTTATCATTTATCAGGATTGTGAGAGAACTACAACCTAAAGCTTTTGTTATAGAAAATGTTCCAGGTTTAGTAAGTCTATTTAAAGGAGCAATAAAAGAAAGTATCTTAGAAGAATTTCAACAAATGGGTTATAATGTTAATTATCAAATGTTAAATTCTGCTGATTATGGTGTTCCTCAAACACGAAAAAGGGTGTTTTTTGTAGGATTAAGGAATGGAGAAAGGTATTCTTTCCCAGAACCAAAAATTTTCTTTGAAAATGATAGATTAACTACTGAAGAAGCAACATGTGATTTACCATTATTGGAAGAAGTTCTTGGTAATGAAATTGAGCAATATACATGTGACCCACAAAATGAATACCAAAGATTCTGTCGAAAGAATTCAGAGGTTATTTATAATCACCAGGCTACTAACCATAATGAACAAACGAAAAAAATAATAAGCTTCGTTCCAGAAGGGGGCAATTATAAAGACTTACCTGAACAATACAAAGGCACTAGGAACTTTAATGTGGCGTGGACAAGATATCACAGCAAAAAACCAAGTTTAACTATTGATACGGGGCATCGCCATCATTTCCATTATAAAGCTAATCGCGTACCAACTGTTAGGGAGAATGCAAGGTTTCAATCCTTTCCAGATAGTTTTATTTTTTATGGGAATAGAACTCAGCAATATAGGCAAGTAGGAAATGCCGTTCCACCATTGTTAGCAAAATCAATTGCAGAAGAATTATTAAAATATCTATCTTAGTTTTTACATTTTGGGGTGAAAGCATATGACAATTTACAATGTACCGAGCAAACATTATTTTAGATTACATCATCCAAGACCCCGCTTCAAGAATGACATAGAAAATGTTTTAATCTACATTGCTTCTGAAATAGCAGCTATTGGAAAGAAGCCAATTAAGGATTTTATTTTAGATTTAGATTTTGCAATAAAAAAATATCCTGGTAATCTTTCAAAAAAACAAAAAACGATAAATAACTGGCGTACTGAAATCGATGCTCTATTTTCTTTTATAATACAAGAAGGAAGTTATCTAAAACCAAGTATTCGAGCCTTAGAATTGGCGACTAATCAAGATTTAGTGAAATTTTTTAAACTTTTCTGCTATCACTTCCAATATCCAGGCGGTTTTTTAAAGCCTCATATTAATTTAGAGTATTTAAAAAATAGGATTAACTTCCGACCATGTTCATATATCCTTGAGATGTTAAGTGAAGCTGAAGAAAAGGAAGGCGTTCGAGCAGGAATTAGTAAAACGGAGGCGACACACTGTATTTTTAATGACCTTCGTGTAACTAGGGATGGCAGATCATCAAAAGATACTTGGAAATTGATAAGAGCAAATAGACAAAAGGATTTAGATTACGATTGGACGGGTGATGTAGTAAGATACGCTGGGGATATACTTGATTATATGGTTCAAGCAAACCTACTCGTTAAGCGTCCGAACAATAAATACTATATTAATCAAGTAGAAAGTATTTCTATCCATAGGTTTTTAAATCCAACCAATGATTTATTTGATTATTATAAGGGAATTTCTGATATTTCTTCGCTAACACTTGATGAGGTCAAAGAGTTAGATTCCGAGTGGGTTGCATATTTTAATACTGAGCGTGAAGAAGGGTTCTTTGACACTGATATTCTTGCTCTAGTTGCTGACACATCAAAACAATATCAAGAGTTAAAAAGTCTTATTGACTTAGACAGAATTATAGCAGAAGGTGGATTGTCTTCTACTGGTAGTATAGGTTCAATTGGTGAAAGTTTAATCTTGACTCACGAAAAGAAACGAATCGTTCAAGAAGGTAGACCCGACCTTGAGCATCTGATAAAATTAATTCCTACGATGTATGCTATAGGGTATGATATAAACTCTAGGGACATTGATGAGACTCACCGTAATATAGAAGTGAAGACAACATCAAGTTCCACCCCTCTAGCTTTCATGCGTTTCCATTTAACACCGAATGAATGGAGTGCAGCGGAATCTAATAAAGAAAGGTATTATGTATATCGTTTAATGGTTACTAAAGGTTCTTTAAAACTATTTGTTATTCAGGACCCTGTAGGAAATTATAAAAATGGCAATTTGTCTGCAATTCCGCGAAATGGGATGGATATTATTTTCGACCCTAAAAAATGTGGTGAAGAGGAGACACTTTTAATATAAAGAAGGTGGTTAAAAATGTTTAAAGTTGCCTCATTGTTTTCTGGTTGTGGCGGAGGAGATTTAGGACTCAAAGGCGGTTTTGAGTTTCTAGGAGAACAATATGAAAAGCTGCCTTTTGAAACAGTTTATGCAAATGAAATTGATGAAAAAATTGCAGAAATCTTTAGTGAAAACTTTGATGTTATTCCCGATGTCAGGGATATAAGAACTGTTCATGAGGATGAAATTCCGGAACATGATATATTAGTTGGTGGGTTTCCATGCGTTTCTTTTTCAATAGTGGCACAAAATCCAAAGAGACTTGGCATTAAGAATGATGTGAGTGGAAAACTGTTTTTTGAGATGGTTCGTGTATTGAAAAAAAAGCAACCAAAGGCTTTTATTGCTGAAAACGTTAAAGGTCTTCTTTCTGCAAATAAAGGAGAAGCATTTCCGTTAATTATTAAGGAATTCGAAAATGCAGGATATGCAGTCAGCTATCGACTTTTAAACGCAGCTGAATTTGGAGTTCCTCAAAATAGATTTCGTGTATTTATTATAGGAATACGTAATGACATTAATATTGATTATAAATTTCCTGAGCCCACTTATTTTGAAGAAGGTACTCTATTTGACAAAAATTTCATTCCATTGAAAGATGTTATTTTCTCTGAAAATGAAATAGATGAAAAATACTATTTTAGTCAAAGAGCTGTTGAAGGAATGTTAAGAGCGAAGAAAGATATGAACAAAGGACGAGCCCAAGATATAAATAAACCATGCAATACAGTTGGTGCCCACCTTGCAAAAGTAAGTCTTAATAGTACAGACCCTGTTCTAAAGATAAATGATAGATATCGCAGATTTACACCAAGAGAAGTTGCACGAATACAGGCTTTTCCTGACAATTACAAACTGGTAAGAGCAGAAGGAACACAGTATAAAGCACTCGGTAACGCGATTCCACCTGTTTTAATGTGGAATGTTGGAATGAAATTAGCTGATGGTTTAACAGAATATGTGAATGGAAACCAATGTGCAAAAAAAATAGAGTTAATAAGCTAGAGAAATATTGAAAAAGAACGGCTACAAAAATGTCGTTCTTTTTTGTTATATAAAAAGGAAAATAGCTTGGGCATCAAAATAAGGGAATCTTACATTTTAATTAATTCTTCACTTTTCTAGTTCATAACCTTAATCGTAAAAAGGAACAGTATTTATTCAATTCTCAAAATGATTCATTTTTTGATTATTATTTAGTCCTACTTAATGATACCTGAGACAAATTCGTATTTGTGTTTATTATTGTAGTAGTTAACCTGGCTGTGTCACTGACGGCAGGAAAGCTATTAAAGTATGACCTTGAAGAGATCCTTCTAGTGAACAACGCCAATGTGGGAGGCCGACAACCGCTGCTGCGATGGCCATTGCGAAAGGGTGGAAGGACTTGCTTGGTCGGTCCCATACTTGTGGTGGGGACCTTGGGGTATATTATTGGGAATTATATTGGGACGACATTGGGATTGTGTTTTTCTGCTTTATTGTGATAGGTTTGGGTGAGTACTTTTATAAACTAGAAAGATCTACACCTTTGTATCATTTATCTTATTTTCATATATATTCCATCAACTCTCTAACATCTTCTTAATTTCTTTTTCTGGTAGTATTGCATTATCTTCCTCTTAGTTCAACAAAAGTAAGATCTGTTTTAATTTAAAAGCACTTCGTATTTCCCCGTAAGTATATTATGTCGTCTTGTTTCGTTCGGAAACACACCAATGTTTTTCCGAATATTATATTATGTAAAAAGCCATCGCACAAGAGCGATGGCTTTTTTGAGATTGTTTACGTAGATTATAAAACTAACATTTTAGTAATTTATCAAACATTAATCGTCTTTCCTGGTTTGTTTTATTTACGAAATTAGATCCATTATACCAATCAATAACATTTTGTTTGTTTCGTTCCGATAAATTCATGTCTTTATTATAAGTAAAGTATCCAGTTAGATAGGTAATATAATCAATCCTAGTAGGCTCTGCTAAGTTGATTTCGTTAATGAAATCTAAGGCTTTATCTAAACCTTGTAGTGTCATTTCAAAACAAGTTCTTAATTGACTTGGTTCCATGTCACTTATAAATGACTCTTTTTTATCAGATGCCATAGGGCTGTAATTTAATGAGTGTCCGTCCTTACCGCTAACTAATTCAAAAGCTGAATTTAAAGTAGCTAGAGGAATAGATACTTCTGTATTTTTTTGAACAAATAAATGGTCAAGGCCTACAAGCTCCAGTTTATCTCGGAAAATATTCGAGTATTCTTTATAGAAATCCAATCCTTTTATTTGTAATCGAGTAAGTTTCATTTGAATTTCAGGTACTCTACTACCTGCTAAGTTTAGTACATCAAACCATTCAATTTGTTCTTCGCCAGACAAGTCTTGTGCATAATTAATGGTGTAAAAATAATTAAGAAATTTAGTTCTTATTTGGCCGAGCAAAGAAGATACATCATATTCTGCTAGTAGTGGATTAGATCTAATATATTCAGTATAGATTCTTGGTTCTTTGTTGTATAAAACACCAACTGGAATCTGATTCTTCTTAATATCACTTCCTTTTAAATCCAGAAACTTCCCTCTAGTTACATCTAATACAATTTCTCTAATAGATTCATCGTTTGTATATGCTTGAAAGTTAGTTGAAATTCTTTGTTGACCATCAATTACACTAAGTTTACCCTCCTGTAGCTCTTCTATTTCACTTCTATTTATCAAAGTTACATGTGGCATATCTAAACTCTTAGGACCAGTTCTATTCATAGAAATAGGTGATACTGGTGCGAATCCATTTAATTGGAAATTGTACAAATCCACCTTTTTCTTTGTGGTCCATGCCAAATCACGCTGAAAAATAGGCATTATAATCTGTTCTGATTCTACATCTTGACATAGTTGACTAATTGATTTCTGGATGGTTTCCTTTGTTGGATCATTGAATGCATTTCTTTGTAGTGCTTTATTGATTTTAATTGCCATAAATTAGAACCTCCATTATTTTATATTTAAGCTGCTTGATAATATCAGTTTAATTTTAATTCAGTAAGAAGTCAATAAATATTTGCAGCTAATTAAAATAAGGCTAAATTTAATGGTTTTTTCCTCATTAATTAGAAGCTGCTAAAAAAAGCAGCTATTAAATTCATACAATAAAGAAAAGTGAAGTAATACTTTTTTTCTTTTCAATTGGATTTATGATTTAGTCAACGAACATTTGGGTTTTACCCTATATTTTCGTTGACACGGATGGATTACCTATGGGACGGAGCGGATCATCTTGAGCGACTTATAGACGAATGTACCAAGGGTCTGATCCCAAACTTCGAGGACGGTTGTACTAAATGAGTACATGCTAAATCATCACGAGAGTGAGTATATTAATACGCTTCAGGATGTTACATAGACAAAATAAATAAAATGTAATCATTTCCCTTTCTTAAATGGTAAAATATAACCAAAAGAGATTTGAGGTTTATGTTCTGAAAAAACAACAAAATGTCTCGGGTTGCCCTTTATCGAAAACTAAAATGGCCAGAAGCCACGGGAAGAAATTGAGTCAAGAGATTTAAAGAAAATGTACTACCTTTTAATGATGGCAAGAAGAAATATTTTACTGAAAATACCTAAATGAAAATGGTTTTAACAGCCAGGAAATGATCATATTGTGAAGATAAGTAAAAATTTGAGGGGAGCTTTAAACAAAACTTTATTATTGATATGGTAAAAAGGATTTTGCAGATTAAACAATTGATAAGATATTCAGTTATTTACATTAAAACTTGGTGAATTTATAAAATTTTACGGGGGGGGATAAAATGACTAATAAGGTCAAGCCATCTAAAGTAGATGTAATAAAAGTGGATTCTAAAGACATTGAGGTACTAGGAAGAAAGGAAAACTTAAATTCAGTAGGTAAAGAGATTGCAGTTACCATGGCAGTTGAAGCAGGTAAAGCATTTATACCGATTGCATTAGAGGCTATCAAGAAAAAGATTGAACTAGATCAAGAAACCCAAAAACTCATAAGAGATGATAAAAGAAAAATACTTAATAAACGTGCTGAAACATTAATATTGCAAATTGAAAATGAGGAAGGCAAAGAAGATTATAATCAAGAACGTATTAATAGATGGTGTAAGGAACTAGAAGATATAATGAAAAAACAAGATGTTATGAATGCAAAAAGTGAAAGTTTTACTAAGGGAATGTTATTTACTGCCAAAGAATTTCTAAGTTCTAAACTCAAATAGTAAGGGAGCTCTAACGGGTTCGTTTTGATTACTTGAATCTCCAGTTGGTAGTGATGCAGTTCTAAAAAGGCATTTATTCGTTATGGCAATTTTTTAGCTAAAGAGTAAAATTCTCTCCCCCTTTGTTCTACTTGCGACAGGGCTAATGTAGAACAAAATAAATTAAAACAAAAGAAACATCGCTGCACAGTACAAGAATACTATTCAATAGATAAATGATATACAACAATCAAAATAAGGCTTTATATACAAGATTTTATAATTTGTATATAAAGCCTTGATTTCTATTCAAGTAAAATACTTCCGCAAACTAAATTTCCAGATTCAAAAGGGGCTCTACCTTTTCATTCCGATCTAACCCCACGTAAACATTCACCAGTCTTTTTCCTTCTATTTATACTGTACCTCTGATGATTTCTCTAAGTAATTAGCAATAAAAGCTACATTTTCCTGATGTCCTTGATCCCCTTCCTTAGGAATATAAAACTTACTCTGAGACTTCCCATCCCCATCATAAAAAAGAAGATGTCTAGAAGTAGATACCACTTTTAAATTCTGACCAATCCGATATTGTCGATTTCCAAGTAAGAAGGCATTTTGATCCTGATCAAACACAATCAAATATTCTTCATCGTTTGCTGGCTGGTATTTCTCTTTTAAACGTCTGGCTGATTGTTTTAGGAAAACATGGATTCTGAAGCGGAATAAGAGATACAGCACGAGGAGTACGACAAGGGATAAACCTAATGCCAATAGAGCTGGGACCATCACTTGCGATATAAATGCGAACATCACCGGGGAAGATGTATTTGCTGATTCTTGAAATTCATGATTCCAGTACAAAAATAATACTATGGAAACCGCGAACAATCCTATGTTTCCAAAGAAATAAACTTTTCTAAAGTAGGGCACGTATTTGAGGAGCTCATAGTATCCTTCATCAAACAGCTTGAATGTGAATGTTTTCTTTTTCACATAAGGTCCTCCTCTCTATTGTTCATTACTTTAAGTCTAATTTATATAGATGAAAGTTCAAGTGTCTTCATGCCATTAAATGGTGTATTCATTAAGTTCATATGTTCTCCTTCAACCATTCGGACCCCACCCGAATGTTTTTTTATAAAAAATTATCCATAGGGTGTCCCTTTCACTCCCATCTCCCTATATAAAGGGTGAAACCAAAACGAAATAGGAGTGATTGTAATGAATGGATGGAGAAAGTTGGAGACAGGTATGTTGGATAAGGAGACGTTTCATCACCCGGAGGATCTTCGGTTGTATGTGTTGATTCTGTTGAATGCGACGTATCAAGGCGGGGTTCAGGTTGGGGGTGTGGTGCTTGGGGAGAGGCAGTATGTGCGTTCGCTCCGGAAGCTGCGGGAGGATCTGTGGTTCTATAATGGGAAGAAGATTGATGAGTATTCGCATTCGCGGATTCAGCGTTCGATTAAGCGGTTGGAGAAGTGTGGGTGGTTGAAGGCGGAGAAGTATGAGCATGGGTATGTGTTTACGCTGAGGCCGACGAAGGATTTCGCCTGTGGGGAGTATTTGAGTTGGATGGGGATGTCTAAGAAGGAAGAGGGACGTGAGGAATCCGGTGGTGACCAGCCTGATGATGGGGCTGGTTCCGGAGGGTCTTCGTGCGGCGAAAAGGATGTGAAACAGGTGCGAAGAGAACCTGCAAACAGACTTAAGAACTTAGAGAAAGAAGAGATCTTAGAGAACAACAACATCAACACCACTGCCACTAGAGACGCTAAGGATGTAAATAGACTGCAGGCGCTGATCGGGCATTTCGTTGGCAGGAGGGGACAAGGGTTTCTGTTGACGCCGATGGATCACGTGGCGATGGAGCGGATCAGCTTGAGCGAGTTATCGACGGATGAGCTGATTCGGTTTATGGATGAGCAGTTTGACAAGCAGGAGAGCATCAATCCGAAGCTGACGATCAATAGTCCGAAGTATTTGGAGAAGGCCCTTGAGGCGTATATCACTCCTCGGGAATCGATGGAGGACATGGATGACTTCTTGGACGGGCTTGAGGAGATTGTGACGGAGGCATGACGTCGGGGGAGTTCAGGGAGCTGGTGAAGATGATCAAGGGAGCGTATCCTCACCGGCTGCTCAGTCGTGAGACGGCGATCATCTGGTTTCGGCACCTGAAGGACTGTGAGTATGACGGGGTGAAGAGACGGATCCAAGCTCATATCAGAGTGAGTCCGTACATGCCGACCATCGCTGAGTTGTATGAACAGCCGGTGAAGGAAACGACGATACTAGAAACCATGGAAGCGTGGGAAAAAGAAGGAGCGATACGAATTGAGGATGAACGAGGAAACGAATGGACCCGACCTGCACCACCATGGGGCTGAGGAGCAGCTGCTTCGGGAGTTGCATGAAGCGGAGAGCATGATTATTGGAGCGGTCCTTCTGGATGCGGATGTGTTCGATACACTGACCTTGGAGGAGAAGCATTTTAGCCTGGTGAGGAACCGCCTCATTTTTAAAGCGATGAAGGGGCTGCAGAAGAAGCGGCTCGAGATTAATCTGGTGATGCTGATGGAGGAGCTGGGGGATGATATTGAGAATGTGGGTGGGGTCCAGTTTCTCCTGGCGCTTGCGAACTACTGCCCGACGACGGTGAACATCGAGCAGTATGAACAGATTGTGCTGAAGTATTACGAACTGAGCCTCATCAAGAATTCGGCCCATCACTTCCTGAACGCCTACACCCCGGAATCCGCACAGGGCCTCTACAAGGCACTTATCGACATGCATACGAACACCATCACCGACGAAGAAACGAAGGACGACATCATTATGGATCTCTATGAATCTCTTTACATGGAGAGGGACGGACTTCCCGGTGTCTCGACGGGATTCGAGAGCCTGAATGCCTTGACAGGAGGGTGGAAGGAAGGGGAGCTCATCATCCTGGCGGCGAGACCCTCCATGGGGAAGACGGCTTTTGCCATCCAGCTTGCTTGGGAATGCACGAGGGAGAAAGGGGTGAGCATGGTGTTTTCTCTAGAGATGAGTTCGAGGCAGATCATGCAGCGATTACTATCAAGTATCACGGATATTAACATGATGAAATGGCAGAATCCGTATAAGTATTTGACGAAGGACGAGATGCCGAGGATGCACGGGGCGATGAATGCGGTGTACAAAGCGAAACTCGAACTCTCGCAAAATGGGATGATCACCCTGACTGAGATCAGACAGCGGATCATGAACCTGAAGCGGGAATACCCGACGGAGCCGTTTCTTGTGGTGATTGATTACCTGCAGCTGATCACGTTGAAGGAGCGGTTTGACCGGCATGATCTCGCGATTGGGCATATTACGAAGCAGCTGAAGGGGATGGCGAAGGAGTTTGGGATTCCGATTATACTGTTGTCGCAGTTATCGAGGGGAGTGGAGTCCAGGGATGACAAGCGGCCGAGGTTGTCAGATCTGCGTGACTCGGGGAATATCGAGCAGGATGCAGATGTGGTGTTGTTCCTGTACCGGGATGATTACTACTATCCGGACTCGAAGAACGGGTCGGAAGTGGAAGTGAAAATTGCGAAGAACCGGAATGGGCCGGTGGGGACGGTGAAGTTGGATTTTGTGAAGGAGTTTGGGCGGTTTCGTGGGGGATGGATGAAGCGGGGGGAAGGTTCTGTTGGTTTGGTTTGAGTGGCGGCCGGGGGGACAGGTCCCTTGGCTCATTGATGATGAATGGGGAGGGATTGGGATGTTGGTGACGGAGTATGCGAAGGGGAGTGAGTTGGATTTTCGGATTGAGAGTTTGAAGGTGTATGGGGTGTTGATGGGGTTGTTGGGTGAGGAGCGGGAGAGGCGTGAGGATGGGTATGGGTTGGTGAGTTATCGGGAGTTGTGGGAGGGATGTAAGGGGGCTGGGGTGTTGAGTGGGGTGGATATGGGGTTTGCGGTGATGATGGATATGGTGGGTGTGTTGGAGGATGGGGGATTGATTTGGAGGGAGAGGGTTAGTGGGGGGGCGTTGGTTGAAGGGATGAAAAAATAGAGAAGCTTGATAGTAGAACGTGATGTTTTCTCCCCGGGCTTACCAATAACTAGGGTGTTATGGTTACTAGTGGGAGGGATAATCTTGAAGAAAAGATCAAGAACCTTATACATAGTAATGGGATTAGCTGTATTAATAGCGGCAACTATTGGAAGCATTGCATATAAATTTGACATTGGAAACGACGAAAATACTACCCCACTATTAGAAAAGTACAACAACTATGTTAGTCAAAACGATATAAGAAACTTAGAAGTTCATGATGAAGAATCATATATCTATTCTCTATTTCTAAACGATGATGAAGATAAGTTTGGCATCATTGAGTACTCTGAAGAAGATAGGAAAATAGTAAAAGTAGATAGCCATGATAAGGTATCCTTTGCATTTCTTGATGGTGAGTATAATCATTACATCGGAATTAAGTTTAATAAGTCTCCTGAATCGGTTGGATACTTCGAAGTGATCTTTGATGATGATAGTCAAGAGAGATACAACGTCAATAGTAAGACTGACAAAGAATATACGGACAGCTACATGTCTAAAGTTGATTATGAATTAAATAAAATCAAGTCAATGAAGGTTTACGATCATGAGGGCAATGAGCTGTACTCTGAAGCTATGACAGATGTTGATTAATGTGAAATTCGTACTTAGAAAGTATGAAGAAATGGTTCTGCTTAGGAAAAGCCCAATTGAAAAACTAAATTGTAAATTAGAAAAATCGCGTCCCTACGCGTTTTTCTTTTGTCCATAAAATGGTGCCTGCCCCCCTGAAAGGATAAAGCGTTATCGTAATACTGTATTTTGTACCATCACTATTCGGAACTCGTCACTTGTACAACCAGTTGAAGGGTAGATTCAAACAGCGTACATCCTTAATAAAAATTAATATTCGGGAAATTTTCTCCTTTTGTATGATAAGGTATTATTTGGATTTGAATGGTTTAATCGATAAAGCAGGTGGATGAAGAATAGAGGATTAATTATCAGTGACAATGAGTGGTTTGAAAGAGGGATCAAGCTGGTCTCAAAAGAATCAGGGTACAATTAGGTTTAATTAATATAGATGATAGGATGCAAGAATCGTTTTAACGAAAATGTTATCACAGTAAAAAAATCGAAAAGAGTGAGATAATGCCTATACTTTTCATCATATTATTTCTATTCCTTGTATGTTTTTTCATTAGCTCATGCTTAAATATTTTCCTCAGACTGACAGAAAAAAAACATTGGGCCCTTTCATTTTTTATAAGTTTATTTTTTTCCTTACTGATTACTGCCTTTATTTTTGCAATCTAATAGCGGTCTGTTGAATAGGCTAAAAAGAGGAAAAATAGGATACATACAGTCCATAGATATCATTCCACAAAACTAGTTTCCTAATAAGTATAAGAAAGGACCTCCGTAATATGAGAGGTCCTTTTGTGTTATTGATTTCATCTATGAAGTGCGAGAACCGTCCCGGTGCTTCCCCCGGTGCAAAGATAAAGAAGGGTTATGCCTCTTTTCCGTGGAATACTAGAGATAGTAGAAAACCTAACGATCCTTACCTATTCTTATCAAACTCTCTACATGCTGCCTGAAACGGAAGCCCCTCTATATTGAACCATCCTCCAACCACATTCCACGTTTTTTATTACATGAAGTTAGGGTATAAGAAAAGTACAAAAGATACAGACTTGATATATTGGAAAAAGCACTGGCTCAAGGCCAGGCATACATTGAACGTGTCTTAGATAAACATACATACCCCAAACAAGATTTCCGAACAGGAGGAACGGAACCATTGAAAAATAAAACGGTACTGATCATTGGAGGGGGACTCGGCGGGGTGTCGGCGGCCATTACGCTCGCACAGGCGGGATACGATGTCTCCTTATATGAAAAAAACACTCACATTGGAGGAAAGTTGAACCGGCTCGAGCAAGACGGCTTTGGGTTTGATCTTGGTCCGTCCATTTTGACGATGCCGCAGATCTTTGAGAAATTGTTTGCGGCCAGCGGTAAATCGATGAAGGATTATGTCCAGATTGAGAGGCTGGATCATCAATGGCGTTCCTTCTTCCCCGATGGAAATGTCATAGACTTGTATGAAGATTTGAACGACATGCTGGAGAAGAATGCCTCTCTCAGTGAAAAGGACATTCGTGAATATCAACGCCTGCTGGAGCATTCGAAGACTCATTACGATATGACGGATAAAACGTTATTTAAAGGGGCGGATACGGCAAAAGGAATCGTCAAGAAGGCGGGACTGTTCAGTGTCATGAAGAACATTGACCTGATGTCCACGGTGCATAAATCCCTCGATAAGCGGATCAGTCATGAGCAGTTTCGCGATATGCTCTCTTATTTTATCAAGTATGTGGGTTCGTCCCCTTACGATGCGCCGGCCGTGATGAATATGATGATCTACATGCAGCATGACCAGGGAGCATGGTATGTTCCCGGCGGTTTGCATAAGCTCGCGGATGCGCTTGTGAAGCTTGCGGAAGAAGTGGGGGTGACTTTCCACCTTGGACGGCAGATCGTCAAACTTGAAAAGAAGGATGGCGACATTACCGGAGCCGTATTGGATGACGGGACACGGGTGACGGCCGATCACTATGTGTCCAATATGGAAGTCATACCGGTGTACGAGCGATTGCTGGAGGAAGACAGCGATTATATTGAAAAATTAAAAACGAAATTCGAACCGGCGAGTTCCGGTCTTGTCATGCATCTCGGTGTAAAGAAGAGTTATCCGCAGCTTCGTCATCACAATTTCTTTTTCGCTGAAAATATGAAGGCGCAAATGGAATCGATCTTCCATCGTCATGAACTGCCGGCCGATCCGGTCATTTATCTGGTCAATGTGAATAAGACTGATCCGACACAGGCCCCTGCAGGACATGAGAATATCAAGGTGCTTCCGCATATTCCATTTATCCGGGATGAGAATCCGTATACGCAAGGGGACTATGAACAATTTGCTGAGCGGGTCCTGATCAAGTTGGAGAAAATGGGTCTTGATGGCTTGCGTGAGAACATTGTCACGAGGGATATGTGGACACCGGAAGATATCAGGCGTACATATGGTTCCGACCGCGGGGCGATTTATGGGACGGTGTCCGATAGTAAGAAGAATAAAGGGTTGAAGCATCCGAAGCAGAGTGAACGGTACGACAATCTTTATTTTGTAGGTGGGACGGTGAACCCGGGTGGCGGAATGCCGATGGTGACGTTAAGCGGCCAGCTTGTCGGTGAGAAGATTATGGAGAGGGATTCTGGATAACAAAGGGGTGATGTCATGATTGTCTCGCTTCCTGACTATTGGATTATCATCCTTGATGTGGTTGCCTGGACGTTCTTTCATCTCTTCATTTCGGCCCTTTGCTTGAAACTGCCGTTGGCGTGGTTCTTGCAAGACCATTTCTGGTTCAGGACGTTCCCTTTTGAACAGTGCGGGGCATTGTGGCAGCGGTTATTCCGGGTGAAAGCGTGGAAGGGTTTGATTCTGGACGGCACGATTTTTCTCAAAAAGGGATACAGTAAAAAGGGTTTGCATGGGACGAAGTCGAGGGACTTGATGGTATTTGCGGCGGAAACGAAACGTGCGGAATTGACTCATTGGCTCTCCATTCTTCCTGCTCCGCTGTTCTTCATATGGAATCCCGTATGGGCAGGGTGGGGGATGGTTCTGTATGCCCTTGTTTTTAACCTTCCGATTATTGTGGTTCAGCGGTACAATCGGGGGCGGATATCGGCGATTACGTCTGGTGTTGGGAAGAAATCAAGCAGGCTATTGTAAGGAAATGCAGCTACATAAAGCACGGTGGTGAGTTTTACAGGAAGGAGGAGGGTGGCATGACAACTTCAGAAGTGATCAATCTCATCCTGGGTGTCCTGGGGGTGATCATTGGCATGATCGTGTTTTGGTCGTTGCCGGTTCCACGATTCACCTCCAAACATACGGCGGGGTTGCCGTTTGTGTCCATCATTATCCCTGCCCGGAATGAAGAAGGCAGGATCTCCCCGTTATTGAAGTCGTTGCAGGAGCAGCGATACAAGGGATTTGAAGTTCTGTTGGTGGATGACGATTCATCGGATCGTACCGTTGATGTCGCAGAAAGATACGGTGTCACGGTCCTGCAGAATAACGGGGCAGGGAAATCGTCTGCCTGCTGGCGGGGTGCCAAGGAGGCTAAAGGGGATTGGCTGCTGTTCCTGGATGCCGATACCCGGTTCATGAATGTGGATGGATTACGGAATCTTTTGCATGTCTACGAGAGGAAAGGAGCGAGGGGAATCCTCGCCTTGCAGCCCTATCACACCGTGGAGCGTGTGTATGAACATCTCTCCATCGTTTTTAACATCATCGTCGTGGTGGGGATGAATCTATTCACCCTCTGGGGATCTCGGTTTAAAGCCGCCGGCTCGTTCGGACCATGTATTCTATGTAATCGAGACGATTATTTTTTATCCGGCGGGCATGAAAAGATTGAGGGCGCCATCATGGATGATCTGGCACTGGGAGAGGCCTTTCTTGAGCAGAATCTTCCCGTTCGCTGCCTGGGCGGCAGGGGGATCATTTCGTTCCGCATGTATCCGGAAGGAGTGGGGAGCCTGATCGAAGGCTGGTGCAAAAGTTTTGCCGTCGGTTCCAAGTCCACTCATCCTGTTGTCATGCTGATGGTCATCTTATGGATTACGGGGAGTTTAACGAGCGCGTCTTCATTGATCTCTTCGATGATAGAGGGAAGTATTGCCGCTATGATCGTCTATGGAGTATTGTATATCCTCTATGGCGTTCAAACAGCATGGTTTGCCCGCAGGGTCGGGAATTTCAGATGGGGGTATTTCCCTTTTTATCCTTTGTTCTTTTTATTCTTTGTGGTGATTTTCCTTTATTCTTTTGTACGGGTGAATGTGTTTCATTCGGTGCAGTGGAAGGGGCGGAAGATCAAGGTGTGAGAAGACCTCTTTTCGAGAGCGATAGACCGGGGGACCTTTCCCCGTGGCCTTCCAGATAGTTGAATGAGTCGTGAAAAGAAAGTTGCCTGACCCCAGTAGGTCAGACATCTTTTTTTTGTTTAGGATGGAAGGTCAACGAAAAGGTACATCGAAGAAATGGAGTGTGGGTCATGGTGAGAGGGAACGAAGAGTAAACTTTTTTAGATAAATGACGATTACCTTTCAGCTCGATTCTCAAGGTTGAAAACCCGTTTATCAATATTGGTGATTCTTGTGTTCAGATAATGGAAGTCTGTTTCAGAACGTTGGTTTCCTACTTTTAACATAGCAATGACATCTTCTGTCTGCGACGTTTCAATTCGATTGACTGTTTCCTTTACTTCTTTCAAATCATTACCGAATTCCTTCAGATTACGATCGAACTCTTTCATGTTCTGTTGAATATCGGATAACATGTTCAGAATTTGCTTGTCCATTTTTTTCACCTCCTTTCTCCTATTATAGTGGAAATGCAGTGATGATTCTAGCCTGTTAGTGTGCGAACTGGTATGCCAAAGGGTCAGGTCCCTTGTTACTACATAAATAATTTAAGGTTCCCTTAAGCTTCCTTTAAGTTTCTTATTAGGTTGGTCATGTATCTTTCTTTTATGGACCCAATAGCGGATATCTTTTCATTGTTATTGAGGGATCTTACAAAGAGAGGAGAAGGGCTTGTGAAACGGATATGTGGAAACACAACAAACCCACTAACGAGAGAAGGATGATCATGATGGAGAAGCAAAAAGAAACCCTGACCTTTCTGGGGTGCTTTCTCATGTTCCCACTCCTGTTTATCGCGAGCTTTATCGTATGGGGAGCTGTGATTCAAGGCAATCGACTATGGTCCTTATTAACAGACGCGTTGTCTATTATAGGAATCTCTTACATCCTCACCAGTATGATGTTTGGTTTTATGATGAGGAAGCGGGCCAGAAATGGATAATCATGAAGGTGAATGTTGGTAGAAAGATAGGGTAGGCTAATGAATGTTTCTGATAGATAAAAAAGAAGCACGAGAACCGTCCTTGTGCTTCAAACTAACTGTTGTTCATTTAAAAATGCCTCAAATAGATCAGTACCTTGTTCCACAGATAAATCTTCGCTTTCAGTGGGATAAATGCCAATCAATAAGCCGAAATTTTTGATAGCAGGATATCCTTCTTGGATATTGAGTTTATAATAATCATTGTCAAAGAACATACACCAAATGTTTTGATCTTTTACTTTATAAAAAATGGCTTCTATGTCATTTTGATTTTTATAATACCCTACATGTAAATGATAACGATCATCGAAAATCAATTTGAAGATCAACTCCTGATAAATGTATAGATGCTACTCTTTTCTTTTATGAAGGTAATTCGCTATTTGTTCAGTAGAATAAAAGATCAGTAACCCTGCAGATAACATAACAAAAGAGCTGCTGATGAGGGGTTTGTTTGTTGTCACTTCAAAGAGTGCATTGATAAGAAGAGTCATTCCCCAAAAGATGAATGTACTCAGAATGGCTGCATCTACACTTTTCTTGTTAATACGTTCATCCTTTTTAAAAAACATCATGCTAACCCCCTTATATTAAATGAACCTTGAATTGAAAGAAATGATTAAATAGAGACGGTACCTAGAAGTAGAACCGTCCCTGGCTCATTCCCGGATGTCAATGCATGCTTCTGTTAACAAGGTCCGTCCCTCTAATTCTTCCACCTTATTGATTTCTTGAATTCATTCAATGCGTGCTTGGAGTAATCATCTCCATAGGTGAGGATGATGTTGTATATGATTTCTTGTTCTTGTGCTAGGATTGGATGCACTTCTGTTGTATTGGCTTTTGTATAGACGGCATGAAGGAAGTCTATCATTTCTCCAATTAAGAAGGCATTTTTCAATTTTGTAAACTCTTTAACGACGACTGGTATATAGTGAAAAGCCTCCTCAGAAGTCATGTTCTCGGTGATCTCTTCAAAAGATCGACTGAAATACCATTCATCCTGATCCAGATTCTCCTGCCAGTTAATCAATATTTCATGTAGTGATTTCATGGAACTTCTCCTTTACTTATATTTAAATCATAGGAGGGAATCCTCACTCAGCCCCACCACATAGATAAAACAAATAGGGACCAAGTAGACGTTAGTAGCATGGAAACCACCATCATGAACAAGTACAGATAGGCTTTCTCTTTATCAATCTTGTTCTTTATGATCAATGTAATGATGAATAATAGTGAAAATAAATATAGGATAATGCTGAAAATTGTAAGGAAGGTTAGGTAGTGTACTGGGAGAGTACTAGGAAAATGGTTATGTAAGAAATAGGCTATATCCTGGCCGAATATGCCTAATGCTGTTGCTATCATGAACATGGCACTGATAAAAACCTGACTTTTCTTCATCCAGATTCTCCTTTTGAAAGAGTGTTCAAGCTATTAGTTAATATAATCGTGAAGCGCGGGGCAGTCCACGTGCTTTTTCTATATAGGGATCAGGGAAAGCACCAGAGCCGATAAATAGACGGAGAAATTCCGCTTAATTCGTCATGGCAACTAAAAAAGAGCTGAAATAGGCGGAAGAATTCCGCCTATTGCCTCACAAAATACAATAACGGCTGCTTTTTCTTTTCATAAGCGGAAAACCTCCGCTTATTTACCCGAGAAACAAGCTCCCTTCTGAATATAACCGGAAAATCTCCGGTTATTTTACTTCTGCGGGTTCCTCTATAAAGGGCAAGAAATCTTATTAATAGATAATAAACTGTATCAAAAAGTATTGGATATGAGGTCCTTTCTCCATGTTCATTGCATCCATGAAGCACGGAAACCGCCCCCATGCGTCACTCTCTTATTCTATAAAATAAATACGCATCCACAAACCCAATGATGGCGACAAGTGAATAACCCAGCGCGCTCTCCACATCATTGCTTTTCATTGCAGCATAAACAAAGATAAGACCGATCACCATTAGAATGGAACAAATGACTTTACTTCTTTTACTCATCATTTTCGTATGTACCGCCTATTCAAAACCTCTCTCGCCGCTCGATGATCAGGCACCAGCACGAGCATCCGTTTCGCCGTCTCAAATGCTTCCTCTTCACCGACTACAGGATTCGGTATTTTATGTAAAAACAATAGATTCGAAAGATAGCCGACCTCTTTCCGGTCCGTCAATTCCACGCACCGCCTGGCATGATAGAGGGCGGCATAGTACGCACCGTCCAGGTAGCTTAGTGGATTCACCATTAAGCGAAACGCCATATCATGCAGCTCAACGGTCTCTTTCTCGACGAGTAAACTCATGATGAATGAGTAGTTCGCTATGCTTGAATCGCTGAAGGCGATATTCATTAGTTCTTCGTTCAGTTCTCTCTGGGAGAGTTCTTTCGTTCTTTGTTTGGCTTCTTCAAATTGTCCTTTTAATATGAATTCATCCAGTTGTTTGGTCATGTTTTTCTCACCTGCTCGACTCGTTTCGTTGAATTGGCCTATCTGACCACAATGTATTCATTGTACACAATTTTCTTCATCCCAATCTTAACGCAACCTTAAATGTCGTTTGATTCTCAAAAAACATCGGGGCTTTCATGGTAAAATAGGATGATATTTTATAAGACTGGGAGTAACGCTATGGCAGAGTTAATTTATATTGCAGAAGATGATGTGGAAATTAATGAATTGGTCACCCTTCATTTGCGGAATGAGGGGTATCGTGTGGAGCAGGCCTATGATGGGGAAGAGGTGATCCTGAAGTGCAGGGAGAAGCGCCCGACCCTTCTGATCCTGGATCTGATGATGCCGAAAGTGGACGGGTTTCAGGTGATCCAGGAAGTCCGGAAATGCTGTAAGGTTCCGATCATGCTCTTGACGGCGCGGGCGGATGATGCTGATAAAGTATTGGGATTCGGGCTCGGAGCTGATGATTATGTCGTGAAGCCCTTCAGTATGGTGGAGCTCGTGTCGAGGGTGAATGCCCAGATCCGGCGGTATACGGATTACAGTGTGGGGGAAGGAAACCGTTTGATTCGAAACGGATCCCTCGAATATGACCCCGTAAAACAAACAGTGACGAAGGACGGGGAGCGTCTACTGTTGACCCCGAAGGAGACAAAGATGCTGTCGATTTTCATGAAGAATGTGAACCGGTTGTATACGAAGGCCCAGCTGTATGAGCTTGTATGGAACACGGATTACATCGGTGACAGTAATACGATCATGGTCCATATCAGCCGGATCAGGGAGCAGATTGAAAGGGATCCGCGCTATCCGGCCTACATCACGACCGTGAAGGGCCTCGGCTACCGGATGGAGAACCATGAAGACTAATCCGATCCTCCTTAAAAAATCTATTTCTATCACGAAACAATTCTTTATCAATTATTCGCTACTGTTCATCATCCTCCTTGTAGTAGGGACGTTCACCCTCTTGGCGAACTACGTGTATGTGGAGACCGTCTATGAGGACCTTGATCAGGATTTCCTCCAGGGAGTGTATGAAGATGCGAAGAAAGACGGGATGAAAGAGGCTTTCACGAAGAATGAACTGCCGGATCATGCGTACCTGGAATTGGTCAGCACCGGGTATGAGGTGACCGACCAATTCAATAGTCCTCATAAGGTCGGATTTGCGTACGGACTGGATGCCTTTCTGAAGCATACCGACACGTACGAAACAGATTTATTCATACCGGAAAAAGGGGACGAGTATCTGTTACTCTACTTCCCCGCAGATGACTACTTCCAATTGGATGACGTGTTCTTCTTCACCATCATCTTCTTTATGGTGTGTTTGATCTCGATTCTGTATTGGTATGTGAAGAGGACATCGGTCCAGCTCATTCAGCCGATTCAAAAGCTTCTAAAGGGAATTGATTCCATTTCTGCAGGAAACTACGGGGAGAAAATCGAGTTCGAGGCCAATCAGGAATTGAACGAGTTAAAGCAGAAGATCAACCAAATGGCCGAGACAATCGGGACGGAAATCAGTTTGAAGGAAAGGTCCGAACAGCTGAGGAAGCAGCTCATCCTGGACATTTCCCATGATCTGAAGACTCCCTTGACCAATATCCAGGGCTATGCTGAAACGTTGAACAGCTTTACCCATCTGAATCGAGAAGATCAGCAGAAATATACCGACATCATCATATCCAACAGCCAACGGGCGAACCGGTTGATTCATGATCTGTTCGACCTGTCTCACATGGATGTGGACTGCGACTCACTCTGCCGGAGGGAACAGGATATGGCTGAATGGCTCCGGACTCTGTTGTCTTCTTATGTGGAAGAGTTAGAGGAAAAGGGGATAGAGTATGAATTTGATATCACCGAGGCACCTCTCGTGGTGACATTCGACTCTTCCAAACTAGAGAGGGCCATGACGAATATTCTTCAAAACGGAATGATGTACAGTGATGGATATTTGTCGGTTTCCCTCTGTGAGAAGCAGAACGAGGCTGTCATGATCATCGAGGACCTTGGAACAGGAATCCCTCACGACTACCATGAAAAGATATTCGAACCATTTGTACGGATGGACGCCTCGAGGAATGGGGAAACCGGCGGAACGGGACTCGGACTCGCCATTGCGAAGAAAATCATCGAGCAAAATGGTGGAACGATTGAGTTGGATGGAGAATATGAAAAGGGATGCCGGTTTGTGGTGAGGTTTAGGAAGCATGGGGACGGTTCTGTTGCTTCTTTTTAACAGGATCCGTCCACGCATTTTTTTGAAAAGCCACGGGGGCAGTGAACCGTGGCTTTCTTTTTTAGTTAGAGGCTCTGTTAAAACGAAATGTTAATCTCAAGTTTTAGAAAGTATTTATCATCAGCGAATTGAATATAATTCCAAGTGTCAAACCTATGATACACTTAGGATAAACTAGCTTTGAGTTGTTATCTTGAATTAGCAGGAACTATACTATTATGTGTTCGGAGGAATCGCTTGAGAAAAATCACCTTATCAAATGGAGAAACAGTAGAAGTGGAATGTCTTAGTTGTGCATTAACAAGTGGAATGATTGAACCAGACGGCGGTGTGGTCATTGAAACAGAGCACTTTCATGCTCATCAAGATGTCGCATATCCTATTAGAGGATTAATAATTTTAGCTTCTAAAAGACACATTAAATGTTTGGATGAATTAACCGAACCAGAGAGGTTAGATTACATAAACATTCTATCAAAGATTAGAAAAGCGCAAAGAGAAGCTTTAGGTATTGAATATGTCTACTATTTCTACAATGAGGACACTACTCATCATTTTCATATTTGGATGGTTCCTAGATATGATTGGATGTATGAATTTGGACGTTCAGTTGAGTCGGTCCGACCAGTATTACTACACGCTAGAGATGAATTGAATGACAAAAGAAATGTTAAAGAAGTAATGGAAGCCATCAACATCCTTACCGAAGAGTTAAATAAATAATCTAAAGGAACTTCCTTAAAATGGAAGTTCCTTTTTTCTACTTATCAACATTTAACTTTAACAGAGCCTAGTTAGAAGAAGAACAAGCCAAGGGACCTGTCCCCATGGCCCTTCACAAATTCCGGTCCAACAAACTCCCCATCTGACCCGCCACAACTTCTGCGGGTTCAGAGAGTCCCCCGGTAATCCACGCTTCTACGATTTCAACGATGGCGGCTCCAAAGAACTTCAGCACGAGTTCTTTGCTCATTCCCTGATTGATTCCTTCGGTAACATCGACATCCGCCTCTAATTCTTCGATGACAAAGGCGAGGAAGCTGGTGCGGAATGTTGGTGCGCCTTTACTGGACAGGATGGTGGTGAAGAAGGCTTCATTCTGCTGGAAATAGTCGAACCAGATCATATTGCCTTCCTCGTAGCTCAGATCGGCTGCATCTTGACACAGTTTCCGTAGCTCATGGATATGCTCTTCGATGAGGCGGTCCAGTATATCGAATTTGTCGAGATAGTGGTCGTAGATGGTTCGGCGGCCGACGTTGGCCCGGTCGGAGATGTCCTGGATGGTGATATGGTCAAAGCCTTTCTCCGACATCAATTGAATGAATGCCCCTTTGATGGCTTCTTGTGTTTTCTGTACCCTGCGGTCGATCTTGGTCATGGGCAACTCCTTTATTGTTTTCGTACAATATGGTCTTCGTTGTGCGATAACGCACAGATCAAGGTGTTTTGATCATTGAAGATGTCTCTATGTCGTTTTATATTATACACAGATGTGCGGTATCGTATCAATATACGATTTCGTTTTTATAAAAGAAGGGAGACGATGATATGTTCAATGAAAAAAGCAAATTATCAAACGGGGTTGAAATCCCGATGCTTGGTCTCGGGACTTGGCTCTTAGATGACGAGCAAACATCGAAGGCGGTTCAGGAGGCGATCTCCATCGGGTATCGTCACATTGATACGGCCCAGGCGTATGAAAACGAAGCAGGAGTCGGCGAAGGGATTCGCTTGAGCGGCGTGGCGAGGGAAGAGATCTTCATCACATCGAAGGTAGCGGGAGAGGCGAAGACGTATGAAGCGGTGGCGGAATCGATCGATGCGTCCTTAGAGAAGCTTGGAATGGACTATATCGATCTGATGATCGTCCATAGCCCGCAGCCGTGGGCGGAGTTCCGTGAAGAGAACCGTTATTTTGAAGAGAACAGAAATGTGTGGAAGGCGCTGGAGGATGCGTATGAAGCCGGGAAGGTGAAGGCGATCGGCCTGTCCAACTTCCTTCAAGATGATGTCGAAAACATCCTCGAGCACTCGAAAGTCAAGCCGATGGTCAACCAGATCCTCGCTCACGTAAGCCATACCCCGACGGAGCTCATCGAATTCTGTCAGGAGAGCGGCATTCTCGTAGAAGCTTACTCTCCGATTGGCCACGGTGCCGTTCTAGAACATGAAGAAGTAAAGGCCATGGCAGAACAATACGGGGTGAGCGTGGCTCAGCTTTGCCTGCGCTATGACATCCAGCTTGGACTTGTGGTCATTCCAAAAACAGCGAATCCTGATCATATGAAGAATAACGCCGAGCTTGATTTCATCATCAGCGATTCAGACATGGAAGCATTGAAGCAGGTGAAAAGTCTTGAAAGCTACGGGGAGCACGACTTCTTCCCAGTCTTCAGCAAAAAATAATAGAAGGGGGATTGCCTTATGGCAAAGCATGAAGAATTGAAAGACGGGGGCTTGTTCCCTGTTGGAGATAAGAATGAAGCATTTGCCCAGTATTTTGTTGGGGAGAGTTATCTGAAGGGTCTGGTGTTTGATCCCAAGGTGAGTGTCGGGGTCGGGAACGTCACGTTCGAACCCGGGTGCCGGAATAACTGGCACGTCCATCGCGATGGCTATCAGGTGCTGTTGGTCACCGGGGGAGAAGGATGGTATCAGGAAGAAGGAAAAGAAGCTCAGTTCTTGAAAGCCGGCGATGTCGTTGTTACCCATGACGGCATCAAGCACTGGCACGGTGCGACGAAGGACAGCTGGTTCTCGCATGTAGCCATCACGGCCGGGAAGCCTGAGTGGCTGGAGCCGGTTTCGGATGAGTGGTATGAGGAACTGTAAGGGTGAATAGAGTTTGTTCTGATGAAGGATAGGTTAAATAAGGGACGGATTTCCTGATTGTTATTTTGGAAGCAGGAGAACCGTCCCTGCGTTTGCGCCTCACTCCCTGTTTTGGAGTGGGGCTTTATTGTATCTATTATTTTGAAGTATGATAGAGGGGGGATTCTACTAATTAAAGGAAGCTAAAGAATCGGCCCCAGGCTTCATTCAAACGTAAAAGGGGAAATCACAACGGATGAAAAAGAAACTTATATTTATCGGGACAGTCATTTTGATCATTTTCTTCTTATTATTCGGTACGTTTAAATTGATGAACGCCAGAACGTTTCAATTCTTTGGAGGGCTGACAGATAAGGTGGAAACCAATCAAAAAGTGGTGGCATTAACGTTTGATGACGGTCCAACTGAGAATGTAGATGAGATTATCACATTGTTAGAGGAGTATGATATCAAAGCCACATTCTTTCTGATCGGGAATGAGATAGAAGAACAACCTGAAGAAGCGAAGAAACTGGTAGAAGAAGGTCATCAGATCGGAAATCATACGTATTCCCATCACCGGATGATTTTGAAATCACCTTCGTTCATTAAGGAAGAGATTGAAAAAACAGACGATCTGATTCGAAAAGCCGGCTATTCGGGGGAAATTGACTTTCGACCGCCAAACGGGAAAAAGATTGTGGGATTGCCTTATTATTTATCGAAGCATGATCGAGACACGATCATGTGGAATATTGAACCGGATACGTTTTATACGGTTGCTGCCGATAAAATAGAATACGTGAATGACAATGTCACACCGGGCTCGATTATTTTACTGCATGCGATGTATGACAAGACTGGTGAGGAATTGAAGACTCTTGAAGGGGTCATACAATCATTGGCAGAAGAAGGATATGAATTTGTAACGGTGAATGAGCTTCAGGGATTGGAGAGGGAATAGTGTTGGTGAATTGTTCAACGGAAGCAAGAGAACCGTCCCCCTGCTTCCCGTGGTACAATAGTGAAAAATGAGCCAAGGTACCTGTCCCGGTGGCTCTTTAAACCATAAAAGAGGTGGCCAATTTCATGAGCTGGAAAGTAAAGAGCTTTACAGATCTATCAACCCACGAGCTATACGAACTATTACAAGTAAGGACTGAGGTTTTCGTCGTGGAGCAGGAATGCGCCTACCTTGAAGTTGATGGTAAGGATCTGCATTCCTATCATCTTTATAGGGAAGAAAATGGTGAGGTTGTTGCCTATGCTAGGCTCTTGCCTGCAGGGGTATCGTATGAGCAACCGTCCATTGGGAGAGTCCTCGTAAAGGAAGGTTATCGCGGGAAAGGGTTGGCAAACGAGTTAGTGAAAAGAGGGTTGGCATTCATTCATGAAGAGTGGGGGCAGCAACAGGTGAAGATTCAGGCTCAGGAATATCTGCGGGAGTTCTATGGATCATTTGGATTCAGGGCGATCACGGAAACCTATCTGGATGATGGGATTCCGCATATTGATATGATTTTGGAGTAGGCTTTAGTTTAATACCGTTGCAAGGAAAGCCATGGGGACAGGTCCCATGGCTTTCTGTTTTTTATTTGGAAAACAGGCCAAGGTACCTGTCCCCCCGGCTCCTTCTTGGGAAATCGAAATGATTGTATAGACCTGGTCTATTTATACTGCGTATTCACTTTAAATGGAAATGTCGGAGAGGGTCGAAACGTGGGCCAAATGGTATATCTTGCGAATCAGCCCGGGTTCCGTTCCTGCCGTTACATCCTTCTGCCGTTTTTAAATCTTGAACCTGAATCTATATACCTACATGGATTTCCCAATAGGTGACAGGCGTGACCAATGCTATATTTTAGTTGTTAGAAAATTAAGATAAAGAGGATGGGATCAGTTAATGAAAAGAAATAAAAAAATGCTAGTGTATGCATTGGGTACAAGTCTTTTGCTCGGTTCAGGGAATATCCCGGCATTGAATGTCCTGGCAGAAAAACCAACTTCCATTGAATCCGTACTTGCCAACATGTCGCCACAGCAGCTGGAAAATTATAAGCAGCTTCAGTCGGTGGAAAAACAAGGTCTTTATTTAGATCGAAAGGTTAACCTGAAGAGCGACAGCCCGGTGAAAGTAATCGTACAGCTCGACCACCATCCTGAAAAAGTCGCTCAGTTGAAAGCGAAACTGGAAGGAAAGAACCTGGACGCTAATGAAGCGAAGGCACATGTTGATAAGGATCAAAAAGACTTCAAGAACGAGTTGGCCACTATGTTCAAGAATAAAAGCAATAACGGTTACAAGATAGGCAAGGTATTTAAAAACGCTATGAACGGTGTTTCCTTGGAACTTCCAGCTAATAGATTAGAAGAATTAATCAATCTGGATGTGGTAAGAGCGGTCTACAGCAACGTCGATGTTCAAATTGATCCGCCGGTTCCATCAGAGGAGTCGTCTAGCACATCAGCGGAAGAGTATATGATGGAAAGCCTTCCTTACTTAGGAGTCGATAAGCTACATAATGAAGGGTTTACCGGCAAAGGAATCAAAGTGGGGGTTCTTGATACAGGGATCGATTATCACCATCCTGACTTGGATGAAGTCTATAAAGGCGGTTATGACTTCGTGGACAATGACAATGATCCTATGGAAGCAACGTATCAAGAATGGAAAGAGTCCGGTTTGCCGGAATTTTCGAATGGCAATTCCTATTACACCGAACATGGGACTCATGTGGCCGGTACGGTTGCCGGTGAAGGGGATAATGAGAGCGAGTACAGTATAAAAGGGGTAGCGCCTGAAGCCGATCTCTATAGCTACCGTGTCCTCGGACCTTATGGAAGAGGGTCGAGCGAAGGGGTCATTGCAGGGATTGATCGTGCCGTTGCGGACGGAATGGATGTCATCAACCTTTCTCTTGGGGCAGGTGTCAATGATCCCCTGTATCCGACTTCTGTAGCGGTGAATAATGCTGTCCTCAGCGGTGTGACGGCTGTCGTTTCGGCTGGTAATAGCGGAAGTGAATCCTTTACATTAGGCTCACCTGGAACCGCTGCCCTTGCCTTAACGGTTGGTGCAAGTGATGTCCCGATCGATATTGCAACATTCAAAGGTCAATATGGAGCAGAAAGCGTCAACCTTCAGCTGATGGCCAGAAATTATAGTGATCATCTCACAGATTTAGAGGATAGTAGTATGCAACTAGTAGATGTGGGTCTTGCTGCCAGTAACAATGATTTTATCGGTAAGCCGGTAGCCGGGAATATCGCATTGATCAGCCGTGGTGAGATTTCGTTTGTGGATAAGATTAAAGCGGCAGCCTCGCATGGAGCGAAAGCCGTCATGATTTACAACAATAACGATGAAGAAGGGCATATCCCTCATTACCTTGGAGAGGGAGTCGATTTCGTTCCTACTTTCTCCCTGACAAAGGCAGAAGGAGAGGCGTTGAAGGCCGGCATCCAGGAAGGAGAAACCTTTACCTTTAGCGATATGCAAGCCATCACAACAGAGGGTGACCGCCTTGCCGATTTCAGCTCAAGGGGACCATCGAAAATGAATTATGATATCAAACCTGAAATTGTTGCCCCTGGTGTGGGAGTGTTATCAACGGTTCCATCCTATATCAACGATAAAGAAAACGGAACGTATGACTACGCCTATGCGAGATTATCGGGAACTTCCATGGCATCCCCACATGTAGCTGGTATGGCGGCACTATTATTACAATCCAATAATGACTTGGAACCGGCAGATGTGAAATCCATTTTCATGAACACCGCGGATTCTATGAACGGCGATTATAGTGTCTATGAAGTCGGCGCAGGCAGGGTGGACCCTTATGAAGCCATTCATTCAGATATGAATTTTCAGGTCATTGATGAAACAACCACTCTCATGAATGGAGAAGAAATGAACATTGATGAGCAGACCGGGGGGATGAGCTTCGGATATCAGTATATTGAAAAGTCACTAAGAGATCAGCGTACGATTATGATCGAGAACTCCGGTGAAGAAACGAAAACGTTTCATGCTAGTGTGGAGTTTAGCAATCATTCGCTTGACGCTTCCAAAAACGGAATCCATCTAACTTTTGATGAAAAGGTTAAGGTGAATGCCGGGAAGAAAAAGAAAACGAACGTATCCTTAACGATCCCTAAGACAGCTGAAGAGGGTTACTATGAAGGGTATATCCGTTATGTGAATGAGGAAAATCCATCTGAAGAATATCAAATCCCATTTGGTATCCGAATTTCCGAAGAAGGAATTGAATCAGTCAGAGCGTTCAACTTCTCGACGAAAGAGAATAATCAATTCGGAACTTTGTTCAATTATACCCCAATGGATTTCACGTTGAAGTCACCTATGGAACAGATCAGCGTCGTGTTGGTGGATGGGAAGACGAATAAAGAAATGGGACTGGTCGGGGTCATGAATACTTCAGGAATCAATGAGGGACAGATGATCATTATTAACTCTGCCTTTGCAGGTTACTATTACCCGTATGAAGGTAACCGTATATCAGTCAACCCTGCTTTGGCACCGGAAGGCCATTACAAGCTAAGATTAGTGGGGACTAACAGTGAAGGTAAAACGTTTACGAAAGAAACGGATACATTCATTGATAATACAGCTCCAGAGTTTTCAAGTACATTGCCGACGGGTGTGTATGAGTATAAAGAAGGAGAAGAAACGGTTCCATTCTCCATGTCCCTTTTTGATAAGACCATTGAAGATATGAAGAAAGCGGGACTCGAAGCATCCCAATCCAATAATTACATTGTCTATCATTATGGATCACCATTCCCAACAGGGGCATTAAATACAGATGGTGAAGGGAACCTTTCGGATGAAATCTTGATGAACCCGATCCTCAGCCGGTATCCTGTTGGATTCTTTGCACACGATTCCGTCGGAAACTTCGCACAGGGTGGACCGATTATCAACAGCTTTGTAAAAGAAGGTACACAATATGCCACGGCTTCCATGGATAAAAAAGAACTCATGGCAGGCGAGACGCTCACCATGACACTCTCAGCCCATAATGTGAAGCAACTGAAAGAAGGATCTTTCTCAGTAGATTACGACAGCAATCAGCTGGAGTTGACGGACGTGAAGGTCCACCCGGATTTCGCCAAGTATGGAGATGCTGAAATTACGCATGAGGACAAGGAAAAAACCAGTTCGAAGAGACATCTTGATGTTCAGCTGAATGTAGAGAATCCGGAAGCGGAAGTAAATGGGGACATTCCAATGGCAGAAGTGACGTTTGAAGCGAAGGATGCTAAATATTACAGAATGAACTATGTCACGGCACCAACCTTCTCAAGCAAGTATAAAGACGTAAACGGTCAAAGTACTAATCTTTACGGCTACTTTGAAGGACAATATCCGGAACTGCTGCGCAGCTATTCAGAGATAAGAGGGGACATTAAGGCCCAAGGATTCTTTGGTACCGACGGAGTATATGACAATAATATAGACTATTCAAAAGCTCCCGTTTCCATCAAGGTCACCGATTGGGAAGGCAACGTACATGAAGGGGAAATGGTCCGCAACAATGACTTCATAGCGAAGCTCCCAGTGACCGATAAGCCTTTCGAGATGGAAGTGACGATTCCAGGACACTTCCCGGTCAAATCCATGTTCACGATCTTTGATCAACGTGAAGATAAGATTGTCGGCACGTGGCATGGCTTACCCCTGCGTACGCAGGATGCCGGGGACATCAACCAGGACAGCGTGATTGATATCATGGATGCGGTCGAGTTGAAAAACAGCTGGGGAACGGATGATCAACATGCGGACCTGAATTTCGACGGAACGGTTGATGCAAAGGACTTCGAATTAGTCGAATACAACTTCCTTGAAGCAGATCCTGGCGTGGATTCTGCACCGAAACCAAAAGAAAAATATAAAGGTTCGTCCTTGGAAGATATCAAGAATGAATTAGGTATTGAATAGAAAGAGTTTGAGACAAAGGCATGCACTGCCTTTGTCTTTTTATTATAGAAGCACGAGAACCGTCCCCGTGCTCTTGGCCTGTTACTTAATAGGGCTACAAAGAAGGGGGTCTGTTCCCGTTCCACGTCCCCCATTTCATCCATACTTCAAATGACGTAATTGATACAAATCCAATAAGCTGAACCCAACTTTTGAAAAGATGGGCAAGATGACGAATAACAATGTATCCCCTGACTGTCCGGTGATTTCGAGCCCTGAAGGTCCAAGGAGCCATGCAATAGGATAGCTAATCCAGAAGAAGGTCAGATACCCACACATAATGAGGTACACTTTATAAACGCTTTGGTCCTGTTTCTTAGACATTTTTCTCAATGGTACCCAAATGATCCAAAGGATGACCAGGAATGCTGTCACACCTGCGAGATACCAGGTATACACCATGACACCCGATGAAAGGTCAGCGATAAATCCGCTGCTAATCATGATGACATCTGCTACGATCAAGCTTGCAATGATGATTGGATCCTTCTTCTTTACTTGATGCATACCGGTCAACGCGAGAGCAGTAAGCAATAAAGGTGTCGTCACGACCCAGTCTAGATAACGGGCGAAATAAACAAGTTGTCCTTCTACGAGAACAGCTCCCTGTCCCATGGCCATGGACATATAAGCTAGACCCGACCAAACCGGAATAAGGAAAGCAATGAAATACTCTACCCTGGGAACTCCTTTTCTTCTCATGCTCCATATGGCAAAGACGGCTGCTCCTGTAAACATAACTCCCACGTAAATCCATAAGAGTGTCACTTCAATATCACTCATAAACGCATACAAATGCTTCACGACCTCCGTAAATCCTTTTTTTATTAGGTATTAACCTATTGCTTCGGGAATATACCCTTGGTGTGTGACGCAAGGGAGTCTTGAAATTGCTGTCAGTTTCCTATAGTGGAAAAGAAGCACCGTTGCTTCTTCTGGAAGGCATTAGATGTTTATGAGGGGGAATAGTAAAGGAATCAGAAAAAGGAAGCATGAGAACCGTCCCTATGCAGCCACAGCCAGAGGCAGTCAGAGGGACAGGTCCCTTGGCTTGAGAAACGAAATGCAGGATGAACCGTCCCGTTTCATAATGTCATCATAATAAAAAGAGCACAGGAACAATCCCTGTGCTTCTTACAAAAATTTCTCCAACGCTATATGAAGACTCGAGGTCACAGGGATTCTGGAACTATCGATCCCAAGGTGAGTCATGGTCTGGGCAATTTCTGGTCTGATTCCGGATAGGATGGTTTTGATTCCGATCAGGGATAGGGCATCGACTACTTTGAAAATGCGGTCAGCCACCATCGTATCGATAATTGGAACGCCGGATAGATCAATCACTAAGTATTCCAGGGATAATTCATTCCCTTTGGAGAGGGCTTTATCCATCAGTTCTTGCGCTCTTTCGGTGTCAATGTCACCAATCAAAGGGAGTATGCCGACTTGATTGGTGATTTTGATCACCGGGATGGATAACTCCAGCGCTGTTGCTTCTGCCGCATTGATCCGTGTATAGAATCTTCTTGTATACGACATGCTCAGCCAATGCACGGCCCTATCCACCACTGCATCGAAGTCTGAGAGCAGCTCGTAAAATTGATCAAATGACAAATTGAAAGCGGACGCTTCCTCTTTGATGATGTGTCCGATTAAATTTCGGTAATCTCTTACTTCGTCCAAAGCAATCTCCAACGGCAAATTGAAATTCACCAGTGTATCGACGGCTTCTGAACCCCACTCCTGTAATTGCTGGAAGGCCGGTTCTAAGCCACTTTCAATTGATTTCGCATAAATGTCGATGATATTCTCACGCCAGCTCTGCAGCTGTGATTCTATGTTTCGATATTGGCTTAATCTCAGATTGTCTTTTTGAACGATAAGCTCTTGTTTTTGACTCATTATTTTTTCACAAATGGCTTTCGTGTATGTTTGTTTACCTTGATCGATCATGTGCGCACTAACTCTCCTTTACCGTAGTTTCCAAATATATTTTAACACACTGAAGAGTGAGAGGTGGAGAAGAAAAGCTTGACTGAGCCAAGGGAAAAGGTCCCGTGGCAGTACCTATGGTTGTTAAAATACATATTGACAAGTAAATTGGTAATATATAGAATGTTCTAAAAGATATAGGTAAACACATGGATTAGGATTAGTAAGGATACGTTATTGTGTAGAGAGCTGTCGTTAGGTGAAAGACAGTCAATGACCTCCCCAACTCGCCTAGGAGTGGATAGACTGACAGGTAGGTCTATACGGGTAACCTCCGTCATCGGGTCCTTGAGATGTTTTATTTCGATTGGAATGGAAACAAGAAGAGTGGTACCGCGATAGAGATCCTATCGTCTCTTTATGAGACGGTGGGATTTTTTGTTTTTACAATGGTAAAGGGGGAAGGGCAATGGGGAAGGATTGCTTTATATGTGATAAGCACGCCGGGGATATTGAGACATCCGGGGTATGTATTTACGAAGATGACTATGTGTACGTGGGGCACATCGACCGAAACGGTAAACCCAATTATTTAGGTCATATCATGATTGATCTAAAGAGGCATGCTCCGTCCCTTGCGGATATGACGGAAGAGGAAGCGAAGAGGTTTGGGATCACGATGGCGAAAGTCAGTAAGGCTCTCAAGGAGTCGGAGCAGGCTGAGCATATCTATTCGCTTGTGTCGGGCAATTCCGTTCCACATCTTCATATGCATTTGGTCGCTCGATATCCGGGAACACCGGAGGAATTCTGGGGTCCCATGGAGGTGTACGACTGGGAAAGTGCTCCGATGGGGGGCAGCGAGGAAGTGGTACAGCTGTGCACCCGTTTGAAGGCCTATATGGAGAAAAACGCCCTATGACACGTTCCGTTTGTGAGTTCAGCTGGGTCGGAAGTCAAGACGGTTATGTCGATCAGATCATCATTGATCACATTAGCCACCTAACTCTGGGACGATTTGGCGGGAATTCAACGGCAGGACAATATAAAAATGAGGATGGATGCTTAATATGGGCGGATGAGACAGGGAGCTGGGAATTTGTTGTGATGCTCGATGCCCACTATTCCGCGGAAAGTGCTGAATTGGTGCTCCGCCAGTTTGCAAACTTTAAGGAAGAGATTTATGTCCTTTTAACCAAGCCGTTTGCTCAAGCTTTTAAAGGAATAGAAGAAACCATACTGGAAATGTTTCAGGAAAAGGAGTTTTTGTCTGAATGTCGGCGGGTCAAAGGGGAGACAGCTTGTATCATTCTTTTAAGGAAAAATAAGTACCTGTGGTGGTTCTCGATAGGGGATTGCCTTTCGTACCTGTTTCACACGGAACTCGCCCAGCTGGGTCAATTTCAGATCAACCAAAGACAATTTTACGAATGGGTCGGGCATGTCAACACCTTTGATCAAGATGTTCCCTGCTATAGCAGAGGCATACGGGAGCTACGAAAAGGACTGAATCGGATTCTGGTGACGACGGATGGATTAGTGGAATGTCCTGGTGAACCTTACTCTGGTCCTAAAGAAATCTACAACACACTGCAGCGTCATCAAGGAAACGATGGCATCAGGGCTCTCCTTGACACCATCCGGGAACATCATGTGCGGGATAGCACCACCATCATTACCTGGGAGGTCAATGTCTCAGAGGATGTGCAGATGCCAAGTGATGTATAGAGGAAGCAAAGGAACTGTCCCCATGCCATCAGAGAAGGTATGAATAACTAACTTGTCCTTTTGTCCAAGCACTCCTGAAAATCTACATACTATTACAGTAATGATGATTTTTAGGGGTGATGATGTGTTAAATAACGGGTTGGGCTACGGCTACGAATCCGGCAAGCTTTATCGTTGGATACAATACAACCGTCATACCAGTCCCGCCTAATCTCCCATTAAATCCTTGTTATTGGTTGTTGTTGAGTGATTTTATTTAAGGTAGTAGCAGTGGACGCTTTTTCCTTTTCATGGAAATGAAGTGTGAGAACATTGTCCGCTCTTCCTAAAAGCACGGCGCCAGACCTTGGATAGGGCAGGCGCCGTTTTTCGGTTTTGAGTATGAACATCGTAAATAAGGTGGGCCAAGGTGAAAAGAAGAGAAGGGAATGATTGACACGTCCAGGCTTGGTCCTGACCATTATCCCTCAGCTCGGTTTTCAACAAAGCCATGACATTCTCTGTTTGTGAGGTTTTGATTCGATTGCCCCGTTTCTTTTGTCGTCAAACTCCTTGATGCTCTGTTGAAAGATCACATGCTCAGGATTTCTTTTTTATATGAGAGTGGATGTCGCTAGATGAAACGTCCAAGGGCTTCCTATAGACAGTTATGATGGCCCTTGATAAAATAATGATGTTCTAATAATTGGAAGCAGGGGGATGGGGATGGACACATTCTTGGTTGGAAAATCTGTGTCTTTGCGTACTTTTCAAAAAGAGGATTATGCCTTGATTTTGAAAGCTTTGAGCAATCCGGAAATCAGAAAGATGACGGGTGCACAAAAAATGTTAACACCAGCGAAAATCGAAAAGGCTTATGATGCCTTTGCGCTGGATGATCATCGAATTGACCTGATCATCACGAAGAACGAAACGGAAGAACCGATTGGAGATCTTGCCTTAAACGAGATTGATTATTTGAATCGCCATGCGAATGTGCGAATTGCCATCCATGATCCGAAGTATTTCGGGAAGGGTTTCGGTACGGAAGCATTGCGTCTGATCATGGAGTATGGATTCCAGCACCTCCATTTAAATCGCATCGCCTTATGTGTATATTCATATAATGCGAGGGGAATCAAAGCATACGGTAAGCTTGGGTTTAAGCAAGAGGGTGTGATCCGCAGTGAGCTATTCTACGATGGGGAATTCCATGACAACATTATCATGGGCGTGTTGCGGGACGAATTTTTTGAAGCTTTATCGGAACTGGATGGGGAACGAAAGAAAACTGTTTCATCTAGCCGGGAAGCATAGGAACGGTTCTGCTGCTTCTTTTTGATTTCAAGAAAGCAACAGAACCGTCCCCGCGCTTCACCTTGACATTCAACGCGAATTTTATTATCGTTATAACAAACCAAATACGATTTCACATTCGTATAACTCCAATAATATGGTTTGGAGGTCTCTACCAGGAACCAAAAAATCCTGATTACGAAGAAGGTACTGTACTATGTATTTTCTTCGTAATCAGGATTTTTTTTTATAGAAAAATTGAGGAGGTCCAACATGAATGATTCCACAATGCCTAAAATTGAACTTCACTGCCATCTGGATGGGAGTGTCAGACCCGAAACAATTATTGATTTAGCGAAGAAGGACGGAATTCAGCTTCCTTCTTTTGATCAAGATAAGATAAAAGAAGAACTGATTGCCCCGTTAGACTGCAAATCATTGGATGAATACCTGGAGAAGTTCTCGATTCCGAATGACGTGATGCAGTCAAAGGAAAATCTGAAGAGAATCACCTTCGAGCTGTATGAAGATGCGGCGGGGGAAAACGTGAAATATATGGAGGTCCGATTCGCCCCGCTCTTACATACACGAAAGGGACTGTCGGTGGAAGAAATCATCGAAAGTGTCATTGATGGGATGAAAGAAGCGGAAGAGCGATTTGATATCAAAGGGAATATCATTTTGTGCTGTATGAGAACGATGTCTCCGGAAAGCGCCTTTGAAGTGGTGGAAAAGGGGAAGGGGTTCCTTGGCAAAGGAGTCGTCGCCATTGATTTATGTGCGTCCGAAGAGGCTGGGTTCTGCGCGGAATTCGTTGAACCGATTGCTCTTGCGAGAGAGTATGGCTACAGAGTCACGATCCATGCCGGTGAAACAGGCGTCGGGAGAAATGTTCTCGAGGCCGTTGAATGGCTGGGGGCAGAGAGAATCGGGCACGGTGTTTATATTACAGATTGTCCGGAAGCGTATCAGGTGGTAAAGGATAAGGGGATCGTGCTTGAAATCTGTCCGACGAGCAATGTTCAGACAAAAGCCGTTCGGGAATTCCGAGATCACCCGCTTTACGAATTTCACAGAGACGGCATCAAGATCACCATCAATACAGACAACCGAACGGTCTCGGATACGACGATGACGAAGGAATGTGAGTTGGTATGGGGTGAATTTGCCATGAGTGAAGAGGATTATCGGGAGATTTATCTGAACAGTGTGGACGCGGCTTTTGCGAGTGATGAGGTGAAGGAAGGGTTGAAAGGGTATTTGTAGAGGAGCCAAGGAATGGAAAAGGAAGCGCAGGGAATTGACCCGCGCTTCCTTACTGTTACCAATTCTTTTTAAACGATTCCTTCGCATTTCCAACCTTTTCTTGCATCTTTCCTTTATCCTTGTCGCGTTCACCTTCTGCAATCATCGAATGGTCGTTTGTCAGTTTGCCTAGCCCTTTCTTCACTTCTCCCTTCGCCTGATTTGTCTTTCCTTTTACTTGATCATGATTTTCCCGCATGTTCTCACTACCTCATTTCTATGGTTTGATTTCATATTATTTAATATCCGATTGGAAGGAAAACAAACCAAATGCTGGTCGGGAAATAATGGGAATTTTAATTCAGGGAGGGCAAATTTCACAAAGAGATGGGTTCTCCCACGCTTCTCAAACCGCTTGAATCATTTCGACCCGATTTCCGAAGGGGTCTCTGAACTCAAACCGATCAAACCCGGGTATCGGCACCCCTTCCAGGATTTGAATATTATGCTTCTTCAATCTGTTTCTCCAAGTTGAAATATTATCGACCTGGTAAGCCAGATGGGCTTTCGTTTTGGAACGGTCGAACCCATCTTCCGTGCCTATGTGAACATCTCTGTCCCCAACCTTTAACCAGAATCCTCCGCGTCCTTTCAGTGAGTCGGGTTTCTCGATTTCAGGTAACCCCAGAAGAGCACAGTAAAATTCTTTTCCCTCTTTTTCAGTGCCTTTCGGAATGGTGATCTGGACGTGATGTAAACCGAGTATCATCTAAACTCATTCCTCCTCTATTGGGAATAAATTCTAACCTTAGTTTAATAGTATCCCGATTATTTTAATAAGTAAATGATAATGATTTTATGATATGGTATAAGATTTACTTATTTTGCAAAGAAGGTGGCGATCTTAGAAACCTTTATAATGGAAGAAAGGTCCACTATAATAGCGGGTGAAGGAGGGGAGCAGGTGACTGCTTTCCCTTTACTTCTCGAAACTAATAAAGGGTTGTGTTCGAAATGGAAGAAATTCTCGAACGGAAAATTAAGTATAATTTAGATACTGTGGATTATTCATGCAGGGTATTGGAACTGGGGAATCGAAGAATAACGTTATTTCATGTCATCGAAACCCCTTTTACCATGACGACTTCAGATGATGAAATAACGATTCCACGAGGAAGTTATACCGTCGCATATTATTGGGAGGACAGACCGTATAATCTGTATTTTTGGAGAAGTCGGAATGGTGACTATTTGGGTGCGTATTTTAACATAGTGAAAAATACAAAAATTGTCCCAGGTATGGTTTCGTTTGAAGATTTAATTGTGGACGTACTTGTATTTCCTGATGGAAGATATACCGTTTTAGATGAAGATGAATTGCCCATTTCTCTTGAGCTTTTTGAAGGAGGGGCAGTGAAGGAGTCGTTACAAGCATTGATTTCTGAAATAGACGTCATCATGGAAGAAGTGAAACGAGAAGCGGCTGGGGTCTATCGTCATAAGGCGTTTTTACCTTATTTGGTCTAAAGTGTTGGAAACCGGAAAACCCAGAGCCAGGAAGAATCTGGGCTTTTACCGTTCTCTTTGAGGAACTAAATATGATCTAAGTCAATCCTTGGGGCCACAGGTTCAAGTGCTGCCGCTGCTTTGGCATTTTGATTGTGGCGATCCTGCTGATATTTATTGGCTGAGTCTCCGTCTTTGGATGGTTTCTTTTTGTCCGTCACACTACCACCTCCTATGGATAGTGTGCTCTATTTTCATGATTGTAGTGAACATGCTTGGGCGTCGACTTCATAAAAAAAGGAAGCATGAGAACCGTCCCTCTGCTTCCACAGGAAGAGCCAAGGGACCTGTCCCCTTGGCTCTTTTGAAGAAAAAGTTAGAGAGAATGAAGGAGTATAGGATTCTCTGGAGAATACTACTATCGGTTACTTTTTTTAGAACGCAACAGATTCAGGCCATCACATCTTCACAATATGTACATTCAACCTATTGAGGAGGAACTGAAATGTCCAACAGCCATATGCTTTCGAGAGTGGAAGACAACCGGGTACTTATCTTGGAAAGGACCTTTGATGCCCCGCGTGATATTGTGTTCAAGATGTTTAAAGAGCCCGAGTATCTCAAACGCTGGTGGGGGCCAAGAGGTTGGGAGCTGCCTGTATGCCAAATGGATTTCCAGCCGGGAGGTGTCTGGCATTACTGTATGAAATGCGTGGATCAAGGCCAGGGGCCATTCTACGGAATGGAATCATGGGGAAAAGGGACGTATAGAGAAATCTGCGAACCGGAGAAAATCGTTTACGTCGATGTCTTCTCGGATGCGGAAGGCCATACGAATGAAGACATGCCGGCAACGGATGTGACGTTGGAATTCGTTGACATGGGAAGTAAGACGAAGGTCATCAACCGTTCTGTCTACTCATCGGCGGAGGCCCTCAAGACCGTGTTGGATATGGGAATGGAACAGGGAATTTCGGAAACGTGGGATCGCTTGGAAGAGGCACTTCAATCACTGAAATAACATGCTAGAGGAGTGGCGTAGACGATGATCAATAAAGTCGGTCAAATTATGGTATATGTGGATAATCAGGATGCAGCAGTTCAGTTTTGGACGGAAAAAGTAGGGTTCACCGTGAAGGCTGAGGAAGATAATGGTCAAGGAATGAGATGGATTGAAGTGGCGCCGACGAAGGACGTCGAGACAAGTATCATTCTTCATAACAAAGAATTCGTAGCAAAGATGTCACCTGGACTCAACCTGGGTACGCCATCCTTGATGTTTTTCACCGATCGATTGGATGAATTTTATACGGATTTATCCAATAAGAACGTCACCGTAGGGGAAATCGTCGAGATGCCTGGCGGCAGAGTGTTCAACTTTGCGGATGGTGAAGAGAATTATTTTGCCGTGATGGAGATGAAGTAGGATAGTGAGCCAAGGGGACAGGTCCTTTGGCTCTTTTTTTATGGCCGTTCCAACACAGCTGCCAGCATGTTATGCACTACCTCATGATCCCGCACGTCGTGTAAGCGATAGGCATCCCCGGGAAGGGAATACCACTCTTCTGCCCCGACGTATGTGATCGATAGCGTTAGGGTACCATCCTCTTCACAAGTTGTCACGAGTTCGAGCTCCCCGCTGATCACCCCGACTTCAGCCGTCATGACCCCGTGGGTCGCAGTGAAAATAGTCGATTTCTTCTCCATATGTATGCCTCCAATTCTATGTTTGAATTTCAAAAAGGAAGCACGAGAACCGTCCCCGTGCTTCCCTGGAATCAATAGACGCAGCTGTTCAGCATGCCTTGAAGGGCGGTTTTTTCTGAAGATTGCAGGCTCAAGCCCCATTTATATTTTGTGCTGATCCACCATTTGGAGTAACCGCAGGCGGCACCCGAACGCGGTGGCTGCCATGTGGATGGGTCCTGGTCGCCTTTGGAACGGTTAGAGCTTGCGCTGACGGCGATCAGCTGGGGACCGCTCAAGTCATTGGCGAAGTCTTCACGCTTCTGTGTCGTCCAGCTGCTGGCACCGGAGCGCCATGCTTCTGCGAGGGGGACGACATGATCAATGTCAAGGTCGGACGGATCGGTGAACGTGATTCCGTCGTAATAACTGTACCATGAACCGGACGTTACGGGGCAGCTGCCGCTGTAGCTGTCGGCATCACGCTGGAGTACGAGCTGGCGGGTGTCACAGCCATTTCCCTGGCCGATCCAGTGGGGGAACTTATCCCGGGAATAGCCGGTCATGGTGCTTTCAGATTTCACAGTCAGGGCGTTCAGCTGAGATTGGGCAGTTGACTTGGACGGTGTGCCGGGCGGGAAAGCGAATGCGGACGGCAGGAATAAAGCGAACGAGAGAAGCAGGGCAACGACAAACAACAATGATTTCTTTAGCATGGGAATGCCTCCTGTATGTATTTTTTTATATCAACATGTCATTCCCTGAGAGAATGGCATGTTAATAGTAAAACAACGTAGTCAGGCAGTGAGAAATGAAATTTTCTTGAGGAATTGGCATCAGTTGTGTTCGCTTCTACTTGAAATGATAGGGGATGGAATAAGCTTCTAACAAGTTAATATTTTGTAAATCAGGGGTTACTTAGAAAGATGAATCTTTATGCCTGTACCTTCAGAATCATATGGTTATCAGGAGAGGGAGATTTGTGTGACGTAATGACTAGAGGGAGTCTGAAATAATTCGATAGTGGTACGGAAAGTTCAGCTTTTATTCAGTAGATATAGTTGGAGGTTGGATCATGATACGTATTTTGAAAGCAAACGAGAGTCATGTAAAAGGCATTAAGAAAGTCTGTTCAGAGGGGTATTGGGCAACGTATAAAGAGATTTATGCAAAAGAATATATTGAAAGAGTGATAGAAGAGTTTTATAACGAAGAGCGGATCCTGAAAGAAGTGACCACATCGGAGCGGTATTGGGGAGGTTATTATGTTGCGGTTGAAAATGGTGAAGTCCTTGGCGCGGGTGGAGGCGGGATGATTTGTGAGACGGAGGGAGAGTTGTTTGTCTTGTACCTGGATCCTTCGAGGCGCAATGAAGGGATCGGGACACTCTTGTTAGAGGCCATCACCCAACAGCAGAAAGAAGAATTCCATGCGGAGAAGCAATGGGTGTCTGTGCAAAAAGGGAATCAGAAGGGGATTCCTTTTTATGAAGCGAGAGGGTTCCTGTATGAAAGTGAGCAGCCTGTTTATGGGAATGAGGAGGGGGAGTATCGGTCGTTGAGGTATTCACGAACTATATAAGGGGAAGCATGGGGGCGGTTCTGTTGCAGCTTCTTGGATGAAAGAAAAAGCACGGGAACCGTCCCCGTGCTTCTACCCTTTACAATCGTCGAAGGTATTCCCTGGTCGTTATCACAGTGGCAAATTCATCGTGCACGGTGGCAAGAGAAACGGTATGGACGGTCTCGGCATCTATGAATGACCCTTTATAGTGGATTCCGAATGCAGCCGTTGCATCCTCGATTAGATACGTGGTGAATCCCAGATTTCCGCTCATCCTGGTAGTGGTGGAGACACAGTGGGGAGTCGTTAACCCTGTGATCACCACTTCTTTGATGCCTCTTTCGTGTAAGTGGCTTTCAAGTGAGGTGCCGATAAAAGCGCTATTTACGTCCTTTGTGATAACCGTTTCTGTTTCGAGAGGTTTCACGATTTCTTTAATCGCTGAACCTTCATGGTTTGGATGAAAGCCGGAGAGAGGATTCGTTGAAACATGTTTGATAAAGATGATTTCTTCCTCCTTTTTCCGAAATTCATCTAATAATTCCTTGATATTGTCCTCTGCAAACGGGTTATTCCTCTTTCCCCATTGAGGATGGGTGAACGTCTCTTGTACATCTATGATGACAAGTGCACGTTTCATGACCGGCCTCCTATTGGACAAGACGCAGCATGTTTCGGTCGTCTCACCAGTTCTCCATGACAATTTGGGCAAATGTTGGCCATTTCATTTGTACAAGAGGAACAAAACGTACATTCATGAACACAAATGTAAGCCTCCCCATGAACATCGTCTCCACATTTTTCGCATATTGACTTCATTTCTAATCCCATAACCAAACCCCTTTTCTCATTGATATACCATTATCTTATTGAAAAAAAGAATTTGTTTACATGCTATTTCTTAGGGGTTTTTACTGTTATTCTTAAATTATTAAGGAAATGATTGGTGTTTACATTACATTTGAAGGTGGAGAATCGTGGATACTATAAACCGGCATATATTGGACGTATTGCAAGTGAACGGCAGGATTTCGATGACTGAATTGGGAAAGGAAATCTCCCTTTCCGTTCCTGCCGTCACAGAGAGGGTTAGAAAGCTTGAGGAGCAGGGAGTCATAGAGGGGTACAAAGCCATCATTGATCCGGAAAAGGTGAACAAACCGGTTAAAGCTTTTGTATTGATGAAAACCTATCGGTGTAAAGCATTCAGAGCCTTTTGCAAGGAACATCCCCACGTTGTAGAATGTCACCGGCTTACTGGGGAATACAGTTATCTAGTGAAGGTTGTGACCGGAAACAATCAATTGTTGGAAGCATTTATTGATGCGTCTATGGAGTATGGAGAACCGTATACGATGATGAATCTTTCTTCACCGGTGAGCGGGAAGATTATTTGAACATGAAAAGGCAATGGCTGGATGTTGGCCCATTGCCCCTTTTAAAGGGTAAGCTCCGTTGTTCATGAAGTTATGGTGTGACGATGGGCACCCATAATTCATGGCGTGGCTTATGTCCCGGTCCATAATAACATTCAATACACGGTAAATTGGCCAGTTCATATCCTGAGGTAGGGACCCATTCAGTATATAACCGTTTCCAGGCTTCCCTGACATTCGGGAAGACGGCCCACGTACTCGGCGGAATCACCACAGTTTCCATTCCCTCGCGCGGCTCTCCGTCATAGCGGACTCCCATGAAATAGGTGAATTCTTCCTCCATGATGGCCGCTTCTTTTCCACAAACCCCTAATACGCCTTCCAATGTGCATTTCGGATTTTTCCACGACATATCAATTAATTCCTGCATGAAGCCGTTTTTCTTCCCTTTGCTCCAAAGAGTGGGAATGATTTTAAAGGCCCGGTTGGTGCTGACTGTTTCTCCTTTTCCTGCCAATGTGATTTCAAACTCCACATGCTCGATTCGATATTCCATTTCCGTGTCTCCCTTTATCGTCAATTGAAAGGATATTTTCGGAAAAGCTTTCAACGGCACCCCTTCATGACGGCATTCAGATGGTTTGATTCCATGCGTTTTTATAAAAGCACGGGAAAACGAATCAGCAGACTCGTACCCATACGTGTTCGCCACTTCTAAAATCCGGATATCGGTTCTCTGTAAATCGAAGGCCGCCCGGGTCAGTCTTCTGCGCCTGATATATTCTGATAATGAAATCCCCGATAGAGAGGCAAACATCCGGGAAAAGTGAAAATCCGAGCAGTATGCGATTTTCGCTAATTCTTTATAGTCTATCTCTTGATCAAGATGTTCTTCAATGTAATCCAACACCTGATTCATTCTCGTAAGCCAGTCCATCGAATCCCCCCTTTCATCATCCATTTTAATCAAAATCAGAGACGCCCTGCCCGACATTTTTGGCCTAAAAAAGCAGGATGCCTTTTCATCAAAAAAGGAAGCACGGAAACCGTCCCTATGCTTCCGTGCTTCATCCCTTAAATGTAAACAATTCTTCCGACCGCACAACCCGTTCTTTGGATTTCTCCTCTGCATTCACCTTTTGTTTCACCGGTAGATCACTGTCGATCAAAGCTCTCTTTAGCGTGGAGCTGATGGAGTTGATGGAAAGGATCAGGATCGAGAACAGGATCAGCGGTACAACCACAAGCAACGGAGTCGAGAACACCTGCTGGATATTCATACTAATGGTCGCGGCCAATTCGTTCGTTTTAGAGAAATAAACCGGGTTGCTGGGCTCAAAGGGACCAATGGCGAATTCGGCCACCTTCATGCCGCCGAGGGCCATGAGGATGATGCCGAGCTGAATGAGCAGGGAAAGGGCCTGTGACACCTGCTCGGAAAATAAGACAATCGAGTGACGCAGAAATTGTGGCACCAGATGTTTCTTCACTAAATGAAAGCGGCTTGCCCCCATGCTCTTCGACACATCGACGAATTCCTGCTTCATAAAGAGCTTCATCTCTTCTCCCAGGTAAATGCCGAGAGAAGGGATGGTGATCGCTGCGATCCCCACCAGCTGGATAAAGAAGTAGCGGCCGGATGGGAGGGCATCTCCCTGAAAAGCTCCCTCGAGCGGGGCCAAGAGTCCAAACACGACAATGGCAAGGGGGAGGTATTGGAACGCTTCTCCCAGTCCCTTTAATATACGGGTGAATGATCCCGGCAGAAAGGTGTACAGAAGGGCGAATCCGAAGCCGAAGATCATCCTGAGTGCAGCGATGAAAAGGGCAGCAAAGATCGTGAATTTTGCTCCGGCTATTAGGAGTAAGAGAAAGTTCCGGCCGAGCCGGTCACTCCCCAAGAGCGGCATTTCTTCAGGCGTAAAAGGCGGTGCAGCCGTCACCTTATTGTTGTGATCCATTAAATATTGGGTAATTTTATCATAGTCAGGATTCAACACTGGGATCAGGAAGCTTGCCGCAAGGAGGCCGACGATGATCAAGACAGGAAAAGTCATTCGTTTGATGAGCGATCTAGACATGGTATTCTCCTCCTTTCAGCCATTTCTTCAATAGTAGGGAACCGATCGTAAACACGATGTAGAATGGGACGAATATCAGAAGCATCCCAATAAAAAAGGCTGGTGATGACGACGTTGCCGTTCTGAGCAGGACTGTCATAAAGCCTTTGATATTGAATAAAATTTCGATGACAAGCAGATTCGAGAGCATGAGCAGAAAGATCGGCTTCAAATGCAGGAAGAAATGGATCCATACATTCCGGAACACATGGAACCAGATCGTATAACTCTTCTTGAACCCTTTTGAAAAGGAAAACTCTACGTATGGCTTACTTTCCTCTTCTTTTAATTGGTATAAAAATTGTTTGACTAAAAACACCACGGGCAGAAACGAGAGGCAAATGACGGGCAGCATATAAATCTGTTCTTCCCCCGTCGTATAGATATCAAATAAGAGGAAGTCCGTTTTTTTGAACAGCCAGATGATGAACAGCTGGAATAACACGACGAGGAAGACATCGGGAATTCCGTCGAGAATGTTGACGACTTTTTCTGAAGCCCGGAATAGCTTTCTCGGCATAAGCATCATCAGGTAACTTACGACAACTGAAATCAGAATGGCGACCAAAAAGGAGATGAACAAAATGGTGAACGAATATGGGTAGGTAGTGAGAAATATGTCGAACATCCCGTATTGTTTATCTTCTGCGCCCCACAGGACGATGATGGAAGAAGGTGAGGCGAGTTCAAGCATCGTCTGCCACAGCCTGAGGCCATATGCTCCTACATTGATGACAAGCTCTGTATCATAATCCAATAAAGCGCTGATGCCGCTGAGTAGAAACAAACCGATGAACACAATGACAAAATGAAAGGGTGTGCGTACTGCTTTATTCATAAAAAAACTCCCCTGCCTAACTTTAGGAAAAATTACAAATTTTACAATATTCATGCTACAATAACGACATGCATTAGTAAACACAATTCAGAAAATAATGTCGAAGGTGATATGTAAATGTGTCGAAAGATAGTTCTACTTGTTGTACTCCTTTCATCCTGTCTGTTCCTCTCAGCCTGTCGCGTGGTATTTAATCCATTCGCGCAGAACGCAGAGCAGAAGGAAGTCCAAAAAGAGTATCGGCAAACAGCGGATGTGCAGGAGCAGGAGGAAGCCGAGGAGGAGGAGCTTGAGGAACCTGCGTTTAAAATTGATGCGACTCTTACATTGGATGGGGAGAATATGGTGATATCAGGGGATACGGATCTTCCGCCTGACACAATTCTGGAAATTAAGTTAAAACCATATAAAGGAAATGCTACACCCGAAGAAATTGAAGAAGAAACTGCCGGGACCCTTAATGAAGTGCCTGCCAACACGGTAGGGATCGGCACTTCGGTGGAAGAAGATGGATCCATCCGGGAGAAGACTTACTTCAGACCGGATTTGTCGACCCGCTATCGATTTGAATTGACCTTCGAGCCGGAAGGGCAGGAAGAAGAAATCAAGCAACAATTAATCAAACAAGCTGGAAATCTGGATGAATTGGCCGGACTACAGGTGTTGAAGGAGGCTGATTCGTCGAATTCGATGACTCATGGGGATGAAGCAGTGAAGGGATATATTCAAACCGTCAACATCATGAAAGCTGATGAGAAGAATGGGGACGGCGTGACGTTGGAGTTTGAGCGAGCGCTTAGGTAACGGAGGAACGAAGATGATAGACCTGTACGATAGACTGGCCGCCCGTCATATGAGGGTTGTGGAAATACCCGAATGGAGCAACTACCTGTTGAACAAGTGGGAAGAGACGTTTGTGTCCCACTTAAGCGAGGAAGAAAAGGAATCGATCTTTCTTCACAGTGACCGGTACTCCTGCGGATTTCTTTGGCATGTGTTTAGTTGGGAGAGGACCGATCGTTTTGTTGGCGAGAAGGCGAAAGAGCTTTTTCAAAAACAGCGCAAAAAAGAATGCTTTGTGTTTTATCAACTAAAAGAAGATGTTCTCCTCGTACAGAATGCCTCTAGGCTCGGAGTGGAGGACTTGCGGGATGAAGAAGATGTGTACATCGTCGATAAAAACTTCACCTGGACGTATGTCCAGACACATGATAATGAGGAATTCGGTCCTTATTTCACCTATAAGTCATGAACAAAAAAGGAATGCTATTCTTTCTCAGCATTCCTTTTTAGTTTCTCCGGTTTCTGGATCATGGCATACGCCACGTACCCGATCATCCCGATGAACACACCGTTACCGCCGAATATATAGATCATCGTGAAGATCTTGCCGAAAGGCGTTTGAGGTTCAAAGGTGGGATGCCCGATCGTGCTTAACGTGACCACGCAAAAATAAAGGGCGTCGATCACGGCCAGGCCTTCCTGCTTCACATAGAAAAATGTGCCTGAGAATAACATGACCAGGACCATGGTGAAAAGAACCTGGAAGTTTTTTAGCTTAAAAGCCTGCCAGAGGGCTTTGAGCAGTCGTTTTAGGGTGAGGAAGAATGAGATCATGGTGACTCCTTTGATAGATTTGAGATGTTGATAGCATAACAGATGGCGTGAGAGGTTGAGAAGAGCCAAGGGGACAGGTCCCTTGGTCCCCGTCACCTGACTATTATTTTAATGCTTGAAGGATGTCTTCGCATAATGCCATCGTCCCAACGTTGTCTCTCGCGTTGGAATGTGATGTCTTCTTTCCTACGCAGCATGCGAGGAAGTGTGCCATTTCTCCTGTAAATCCTCTAAGATACAGGTCCCTCATGGTTCCTGACATGGGGGAGGCGGATGGTGTGAAGACTGTATCTCTTTCCTTTAATCCTTTCCAGGGAAGGTCTTCGAAGGTTTGGGAGGCGTGAATGCGCAGGGTTTCGATTTCCACAGCTTCTGCAAAGCCGTGATCGAAGGTGACCTGCAGCCTTTCACTTTCTCGGGACCAGGCCGACATTCCGCTTAAAAAGACCGTTCCGACCACTCCGTTTTGAAACTCGAGGGTGAGACATTGTGAGATATGTGGTCCCTCACTATTCTTGAACCCTTTCACATTCCTTACTTCACCGAACAAATAACGGGTAAGGTCGACTAGGTGGATCGCCGCAAATTTCAGATACTCCTCATCGTTTTTACAAAACGGCGTGCTGTCGACGGCGAAGCGGGCGTCGAATGACCGAACCGACCCCAGCTCTTCTTCCTGGATAAGGGTATGAAGGGTTTCGTAGACCGGTGCATATCGTTTCATAAAGCCGACCATGACCTGAACCCCAGCTTCTTCTGCCGCATCTGCGATGACCTGAGCTTCGTCCTTTGTCATGCCCAGTGGTTTCTCTACAAACACGTGCTTTCCGGATTTGATGCAATCCATGACGAGTCGGGCTTGATCTCGGGGCTGAGCGACAACGATCACTCCATCGCACTCTTCTTCTTCAAGCATCGTGATGTGATGATCATAGGCATTCCCTGTACTGCCAAATCGAAGCAAAGCCTTCTTGGAATTCTCCATGTTCCTGGTGGCTACAGCCTTGATGGTCGCGCCTGCTTCTATCAAAGATGGATAAATATTGGTGGTGGCGTGAAATCCTGCTCCTATCATACAGATAGATGGTGGTGTCATCATGATCTCCTCTTTCATTCAGCAATGGTTTCTTCTTTCTTACGATACCCGTTCTTACGTTAGGAATTAAAGGACATATGTCCGATTCAGTTCACTCTATACCTCCGGCCGCACCCACAGCCTCGAAAAGTCCACATACCCAAAATGCTTGAATTCGATATTCATTATATCCGTTGAAAACGGGATGTAGCGTTTCTCATAATATAGAGGAATCATGATTGACTCTTCCATGAGCTTCTTCTCCAGTGTCATGTTTAGTTCGTTCCATTTTTCAAAAGGAGTATGGCAGTACTTGTCCAGGTATGCTTTCCACGGGCTGCCTTTCTCAAAGAGTCCTTGAAGAGGCGAATATCCATTTTTCAGAAAGTGATAAAACGAAAAATCCTGGTTGGATTCAAAGATTTCCCCGTGTACGAATAGATCCACATGAAAGGTCTCCGGCTGCCTTGTCAGCGTGTCGGCAAACGAAAACCACTGGACGTCGACGGGGATTTCCTCTTTTTTAAAGATCTCCACGAGCCACTCGGTGGTCTTCGCTGTATGGTTGGCGCAGCGGATCACGAGTGGTTCGGTGAGCAGGGGACGGTCCACTTCGTTGATCGTCATGCCTTGATCCTGACCGACGATAATACTTTTCCCATTCGGTGTCAGGCGGGGATCGAGGTCACGGAGGGTATGGCGGTATTTCGCAATGACCCAGTGCAGATAATCCCGGACTTCTTTTCGTTGAATCTGGGAGTCTCGTCCCGGAAGTGCATTCATGACGATAATCCCGAACCCTGAGTCACTCTCAACCTCAACGGAAGTAGATTGATTATCATCTATATGAGAATGATAGATTCCTTTGAAATCCTTTGGGACTTGGACAAATTCCACGGCATCAAGGAGTGGTCTCTCCTGAAAATGTTCCTTGAAGGCGGTGAGGGTCGTCTTTGAATCGGTATTTTCCTCAAGAGAGAAACAGCCTGTTCCGAAGGTCCGTCCCTTGGTTTCTTTATAGATGCTCGCACACATCATCGTGAGCATGGGAAGGATGTAACTGCAGCCCCCGGGGTGGTGGATGTCGATGATGAGAGGGGCTTTGACCTCGATTTCTTCGATCGGTTCCCATAGTTCCTGATAGTGATGGCAGTTCTTTAGCTGTTCGAGACAGTGGACAACATCTCTTGCGGTCAGGATGGAGCCGTCGTGGAACCGGACATCCTTTTTTAAATAGAGTCGAAGTTTACTTGTAGAAGAATCCCAGCTGTGAGCAAGTTCCGGTAAGATGTCCCCGTCTACTGTAATGGAAACGAGGCGGTTGAAGACGTTTGCCACCAGATGAGCGCTCATGACGTCGGCCGCCTCCAGTGGGTGGATGGAGAAAAAGGGATAGCGCTTCGGCACGATTAGCTTATCTTTGGATTCCTTCACGAACCCGAGCTTACTGTGGAAATGCGTCATGAGCCTCATCTTGCTGTCTGTGGACCAGTTGTACATGAGATACTTGCTGCTCTCGTCGATCGGATCTTCATCCATCCGCCTCACGACTTCTTCTTCGAACTCTTCCTCCACATCTTTCTTCCATTTCAGGGTCGATACATTCCCACGTCCGCGGCCTGGGGTGAAAGCGATCCATCCTTCTTCATTCCATTTTTTCAAGTAGCGGGAGGTCTGCTTATGGCTTAATTGCAGGGTTTCAGAGATTTCCTCGACGCGGATGCTGCCGGAGGGATAGTACCTCCAAAGGGTGAGTAATTTGTTCTCCATGCGGGTTTTCCTCCTAAAAGGGGACATCAATTTGAAAAGTGTCTATTTTTAAATTTTTCCGTCTAGTTTACTATACAGTAAATAGAGGAGGGGGAACAACATGAAGTGGAAGGAATTACCTCAAAATATTAAAGTACGGATGATCACGTCATTCTTCAATCGTGCCGTCTCATCCGCCGTCATGCCATTCATGGCGCTGTTCTTTGCACAGGAACTGAATAAAATCTGGGCAGGGATCTTCCTGATCGGGACTGTCGTGATCGGATTTTGCGTCAACCTAGTCGGGGGATACATATCAGACCGTTTTCCCCGGAAAAAAGTTTTGCTGACGACGTCGTGGCTGAATGCCTTGTTTTTCTTGGTGATGACGGCAAGTTTATTTCCAGAAGATAATCTGATCCTGCTGTTTGCAGGTGCTTATATCGGGTTCATCATCACGAGCAGCCTCGGCCGTCCTGCGATGCATGCGATCATTATCGACTCGACGACGCCGGAGAACCGGAAAGCCGTCTATGCTTTGGATTACTGGTTGATTAACTTGTCCATGGCGATCGGTGCCGCCCTTGGGGGACTGCTGTACCTGAACCATCAGACAGAGCTATTCATGATGCTGACCTTCACATCGACAACGATTCCCGTTGCGTATGGGATTTGGCTTCAGGACAACTTTAAGGACCAGCTTCAGAAAAAGCATGCGAATGTGTTCGTCGATCTTGTGAACAACTACAGGGTCGCCTTTAAGGATTCGGCCTTCGTGAAAGTGGTGGCAGGATCGACTTTCATCTTCGCGGCGGAATTTTCCTTGAACAGCTATATCGGGATCCGCCTGGCGGAAACGTTTGAGGCTGTGAGTATAGGGAGTTTCGAGATCGTCGGGGTGAGGATGCTCAGTATCTTGAACATCGAGAATATGCTCTTAGTTGTTTGTCTTACTTTTATCATCAATCGCTATACCGATACGTTGAATAAAAAGCATGCTTTGTTGATCGGGTTGATCCTGTATGGCATCGGCTATGCGACGGTCACATCCGCCAATACGTGGTATCTCCTGATCGCTTTCAACCTGATTGCGACGATGGGGGAACTGATTTACTCGCCGATCCGGAATGCAGAACAGGCGAATATGATTCCGAGCGACAAGCGTGGCTCATATTCTGCTTTTTCCAACCTGTCCTTCAGCGGAGCGGACCTCGTCGCACGGTCCACCATCATCATCGGTGCCTTTTTGATGCCAACAATGATGAGCGTCTACATCGGTTTCATCGTCATGATCGGAACAGTCCTCGTCTATACCGGTTTATTCGGCCGTAGCTGGGTCAAGACGAAAGTGCTGGAAGTGAAGTGAGGGACGGACCTCCAAATTCCCCCAGCCTCAAAATCAAAACGGGAAAATAAAGGTCCGTCCCTCTAATTCATTAAACTACCTTTGAGCCAGGCGCGCTGACGGGAGGGGCCGATGGGTAGTTGGATGAGGGTGGTTTGGTTTTCTGAGTTTAGTTTGTAGATGTGGTCGGTCCGTTTGGTGTCGAATCCAAGGAGTGGATGGCCGCCGAAGCCGAGGGCGGATGATGCGAGGAGGAGGCGCTGGACGAGCATGCCTGCTTCCATTTGCATGATCCGGTAGCCTCTGTATCCTAAGGTGTCCTGATAGGATTTTCGGTTCCCGGTGATATGAAGGCATAGTGGCACCTGAAGCAGGTTGACGTTGTCGAGTGAGAGCCCCTTCTGCAGCTCCAGTCGGAAATCCCCTGTCTGGATTTTCCGCAGGGCATGACGGCTGCTGTCATAGGCGTATGCTCCGTCAGGTACACCTTCTACGTTATAGAAACAGCCAACAATCGACAAACCAACCCCATTATCATAAGGAACCTCGTCAAGATCACTCCGATAAGCATAGGATTGAAGGGCTGTTTTCAATAAAGCCGAAAGCTTCTCCACGCTGACCTTTCCCATCACAAAATCCATTTCCGGGGAATGGCGATTCCTGCACGCTTCCGCGAAATCATACGGAGAGGACTCAACTTCAGGTAAGAGGATTTCGATTCCTCTGCTCTTATCATCAACGCACGGTTTTCCACGTTTATGAAATTCCCCTGTTGACCGGATTTTAGAAGCCTCATTCACCGCCAACAGCATGGGAAACTCTTTTACTCTTTCAGATTTTTCATAGACTTTGAGATCGGCAGGAGGCAACTCCCGACACAACTCCTCAGATCTGACACCCCGATCCATCACGCTTCTCCCCACAGCCCAATTTGTTGCCTCAACCGAAAGGGGAATGACGGCATAGACACTTTCTTCTTCATCAGACACTCCGACCAACCGGTTGATGCTAGCATCCAGAAATTGAGCATACACCCCCGACTCGAATCCGAACTGTTTGGACGTTTCCAGCAGCTGTCCCATGAGGACGCCGGCATCGAGTCCCTGCAGCCGGTAGGAGAAGTTATTGTATTTGAAATAATTTTTCCAAAATCTCGTTGAAATTAAGGCGGTGGCAAAGCAGGATGATATGTCACAGCGGTTGCCGAGTGCCCGTTCCACATAGGAATCGACATTGCCTTCCCGGAGGAGGACAAGCTGATGATGGAGAGGATTATAATGATAGATTCCATGGGGCAGATCATCGAGCTTTAAGTAGATGTACAGCTCATTCGGATACAAGGCCCCTCCCGATGGAGCGAAACGCCGGCTGGAGTGGATGGGGGAGACTTCTTCGCTCCCCGTATCATCGGGATACAGCGACTCGCTCACCCCGCTGATGCCATACACATACCAGAGGAAGTGACCGATTCGTTCCAGGCTAACAGGTCCCGGTCTCCCGGAAAGCGACAAGGGTACTTCCAGGGAAAGGGGGACAGCCGGCAATCCCCTATACAGCTTGTAGGGGAGGGGGGCATCCTCCCAGTCCACTTCAAAACCAGGAAGATTCGCCCGGTTGATATCAAATTGCAGGTTGTGCAGAAAGGATTCGAGACTCATCCTTTTCACCTCTTCCTCCGTTAAGGAAACGGATGGGGTTTCTGATTAAGCTCATCAAACGTCAGCGGCCGGTCGGCATATCCAAGTTCCGCCGGTACGTTCAGGACCCGATCCAGACCGGTCAGGCGGGTGAGATGGTGCCCGAACGTCATGGGGAGCATGCCGGGAATTAAGACTTTCACACAGTGCAGTCCGTTCTTGGTAAGTTCCGGTGCGGTCTGGTCGACGACGATCACATCAAGGTCACGATTCCGGAATGTATCGAGAATCTCCTCCAGATCCTCCGTTAGGTCGATATGGGCAGACGGTTCTTTGAAGGCATTTTGGAAACTCTGCAAGGGACGCTCCTCATCCTGTAAAAAGCCGAATCGCTCCTCAGCCTGAGGCAGACCGTACAGCATGCCGTGGTCATCCATCTGCCTGACAAGGGAGTCATCATCGAGCATTTTTTCATAATCGGCTTTGTTTTTCTCCAGTTTTTCATCGAGATTCAGCATCATCCCGGCGAGCTCCTGGATCGCACTTTTCGCCGCTCTGACGGGATCCAGGTGGGCACCGGCCGCGAGGATCAGGTTCAATCCCGTATCCTTCCTGTTTTTCGCCATGGCAAAAATACTTGGGATGCCGTGCTCCATCGTGGAGTTATACAAATACAGATCATACCCGGCAACCGCCCTCATCCGCTCGATCATGAGCTGAAGCTCTTCATCCTCCGCCGTAAAGGGATCAAGGCGGGGCAGGTTGAGCTCGGCATACCAGGTCATGAGGAAGGAATCCCGTTCGACGACCTCCATGATGCCATAGAAAATCGCTTCCTCCCGGCTTCCGCCGAGGGCACAGCCATTGGACGTTTCGTACACAAAACCGGATGAGCTGCAGCCGAGGCTGTAATAGGAAAGAAGCTCAGGGACGAGAATCGGCCGCTCATCGATGAGGGAATAGCCCCATACCCAGTCGATGGCCCGGTCAGAATCGAACTTTTCAAAAGGAAAACCTTTCATCCTGTACTGCTCATCTGTGTGAACTCCGACCGTGAGGGGATTCAGGGCATGTTCCTCCACGTTCCGGTAGCTCTCACGGACGACGGTCCGTTTGCCGCGGGGCTGCAGTCCGCAGTGACGCTCCAACCCTTCAAGGATGGCCGTCAGTTCACTATCCGAGTATACCTGTGTCCGGCCAGCCGTCCCTTCATCGCCGGAGAGCATCGGCATGTTCACGCTCGCATCGGCAAAGGGGGTGACAAGGTCATACATTTTGCTGTTAAAAAGGCCGGTCCGGTTATCCAGGTAGTCGCTGACAAGGACCTGCTTCAACTCATCGAGGGGAGTGCACCGGAAACTGTCTGACCGGATCTTCCGACTGGGCTGAAGGGTGATTCGTGCACGTTCCGGTGCATCGTCCGGGATCCCACTGCACACCGGACAGAGGGAATCGGGAACGAATGAGTGCCACGAGGTGTTCAATGTTTTTAAATCGGTGAAGCATACCCGTCCCTCGGCGGATGCCTTTTTCCCTTGGAGGATCCGGGAGGCTTCTGCTGACACGATATGAGTCAAGTGAAGGAAACCGATCCCGGATGCCCATGGATCTCTCGTCATACCGCCTTCTTCCGCGAGCTTTTCCTGAACCTGCCGCATCTCATGCCGTTCCTTGCCGCCAAGGAGACGCCTGAGATCGGCACATTGGGAGCAGCCTGGTTTGTCCGGCAGAACCAGTGGTCCGATGATTCCTTCTCCAAACGCCACGAAGCCTCTCAGCCATGGGATTGAAAGCTGCCTCATCACTTCTTCGGTCCGTTGGTGAACAGCCGGATTCCACGCGTCATCCAGGACGAGGGCCAACTCCGTATTGGCCGGGAATGTCGCCTCCACACTTTTTTGCCGGAAAACGGGGTAGCGGACTGATAATTCGGAGCATACCGAGTCCGCCAGCATCCCGTCCCCGACGATTACGACGAAAGAGCTCATGTCGTTCCCTCCTCTCGCAGCAGTACACCGAACACCCCTGTAAGCTCCTGTTTTAAAATGGGTTCGATATTCAGTTCATACATGACGAGTTTTAAGTCATTCCGTTTCAAGGTTTGGAGTGCTTCGCTCGCAAACTCGTTGCTCGGCGGTATGCTGATTTTCTCCGCTTTCCCTTCTGCCAGTGTAACGGCAACAGGCTGTGTGGCACGGGTATCATTTTGAAGTTGAAAGAGTGCATGTTGAAGAGCGTTCCTCAGAGCGAGGGTGACGTTTAACCCCGTATGGCCATACCAGCCATTTTTTCCACGAACATAAAGGACAGGGAAACCAGAAACCTCTTCCCCCAATCCGATTTCCGGGGGCTTTCCACCAAGTGTGGTCAAGGCCTTCAGATAAAATTGGCATTTCTCATCCTCGACATGATCAAGCTCAAGACGGCACACCCTACTGCTCCGAGCAGATTCTCTCTTTCTCAATCGATCCGTCAGGCACGTCTGAACACCGCGTCCGACACATTCTGAAAACGTCGCTCCTGCTGCGATGGCTATAAATTCCCCTTCCTCATGGGGGACGAGCAATCGGCCGAGTCCTGATGCATACATTTCAATTCCACATAATCCTGCTTCCCGCCGTGCCTCTTCATGGGTTAAGCCGCTACAAATCACTTCCTCCAGCAGCTTTGCTGGTCCAGGGGACATGACGTCCACCGGCTGGACACGGCATTGAGCGAGAGGAAGCTGCTTCGTGTCCCCTTCTTCCCAAACATGAAGAATCCCCGTTTCTTTTGATGAGAGGCGTGTAAAGAGATACAGCACTTTTTCTGGATCGGTTTTTTCAGAGTTCTGTTCCAGACGCGCTTCCGGACTGTAAATCGTTTCCGCTTCCATCAATCCCGTTTCAAGGGGATGGGGGAGGAAGGAATGCCAGCTGCCTTCAAGGGTTTCGGTATTTAGCAGATAGATTCGATTTCTCTGTGTGGATGTTGAAACGCCTGTTAGCTCCTTGAACAACTCAAAGACAATCATGTTCGCAAGCATCGCTCCTGGAACCGCCGATTCAACATGCGTATGGTGCTCGTTCCGCAACGCAGAGGAATGGAGCCGTCTCCATGCGGATTCCCATCCGGCCTCAGAGTCAGCATGGATGATGGGTCCTGCAATGCCTTTCTCCCGATGGCAAAGCGCCGGAATAAGCAGCTTCTTATCGGTTCTGCACAGGGCATGGATGAGGTCGAGTTCCTCCTGGTCTTCCTTTTGACTGATATATAAAATCGAATCGAATGGTCTTAAAGTCTCCCGCCATCCACCGTGGCTGAAGGGGACTTCGAGAAGGTCGATGTCTGGATCCGATTTACGGGCATGTTTCACAAGCTCCGTCAGCCGGCGTCTATTCGTCGGACATTCATCGGTTATCAGCACCTGCACCTTCGGGATCCCCGATTCCAACAGGGAGGAAACGAGAGAAGTCAGGAATGGGCCGGATCCGACCGCCAGGACATTGGCCCCGCGGAACGTTTCAAATCGTGAAGCACCCGAGCCCGCCAGACTGTCGACAAACTCGATTTGTGAAGCAAACTTCTGCACAATATGGGGATGCAGCTCATGAGGCTGATCCCGGCTTACGTCCCGGACAAATCCGTTCTCAAGCAGCACCTCCGCGATTTCCATGACTCTATTTTGATAAGGCTCGGGCAGTCCGTTGGTTAAATACTCAAGAGAATATTCCCCGTTGAACATCGGCAGCAGCTTCTCCACCCACTGATCAATCCCGCTTCCCTGCATTCGGAAAGAGCATTGGTTATTCCTGAAGTAAACACCGCTGTTTGGTTCAGGGAGGTAAAACGTATCCCTTTTCACTTTTAACATCATAGAAGGGTCCAATTTCGTCATAGTGCTCCTCCTTACCTCCACAAATGTGACTATCATTATCATCGTATGACAGCCAATTTGTCCCTTATGTATAAAGAAAGACCCCTGCATGGACTCATGCAGGGATCTCTTTGAAGTATTAACCGCTGACTAACGACCGCAGCGTCCACATCTGCCGCATCCGCCACATCGGCCACAGCCACCGCATCTGCCGCACCCTCCGCAACGGAAGCATCCACCACAGCCGCCGCATCCGAAGCAGCTGAAGAAGCAAGCAAACCCAAATCCGAAACAGCCCCCAAATCCAAGGAATAGCCGCTCATCATTCGGGTCATACATATTCTGATCCCAGGAAACCGGCTGCGTCGCCTGGAAATCACCTATATTCAGATTCTGAAGTTCATTATGAAAATTATTCATTCTCTCCATTACCTCCCACGCAAAATACCCAATGGCTCTCAACACAAAAGCAATACAAAACTAGGTAAATGCACCAAAAACGTGAACACTCATCATCAACTTATGTCACGAGAGTGGAGAGTGTGAATGATTAGTGAGAGGGACGGACCTTCAAATTCCGAATTCATTAAACCAGAATAATGAATTTTGAGGTCCGTCCCTCCAGCTTGTAATTTAGAATTCAATCCCGACTAAATCCTTCAATTCTTCTAATAATTCCTCATGCACGTCAACGGTTATTAGAGGTTCTCGCGGTGAATCAAATCCACTATAAGAAAAAAGAAAGGTCCCATTTTCCAAAACGTTAAAAGCGAATGGTGCTGCTTTACCCAGTTTCATTTCTTTACCTTCAGAAAAGACGAACATATACGTGTCTGTTGACTTCATCTTATCCATCATCTCGTCCGAACTGATGCTTTTGACTTTAAGCCCCTCTATTTTGGTCAATACTTCCTCGATTTGTTCTTGATCGTGGATCTCCTTGGTCAACTCTTCAGAACTTGTATGGTTTTCTACTTTTTGAATAAATAATGTACCGGCTTTTTCTTTTGGTTCGATTTTCAGCGTTTGTTCGCTATTGGAGCAGCCAACCAAGAGACACAAAAGGATGGATAAAATAAATTGTACGTTTTTCATTCGTAGGGACCTCCTTTCATTTTCTACTATTTTCAGACATGAACTATTCCCAATCCTTCGCCATAATCACAAAACGATACTCCTGCCCCCTGATCTCATTCATAAATTCGTCCCTCACCAGGAATCCCTCTTTCTCATACGTCCGGATTGCCCGCTCATTGAAATCCGCGACGGCGAGCTCCAAATGACTGAACTTCAGCCGTTCCCGACCTTGATCGATGATGGCTTTCACAAAGGCCGATCCTTGTCCTTTGCCTGTCAGGGAAGGCTTCATTTGAACTCCGAGAACCAGGATATCTTTCCCGTCTTCTTCCACATCATAAAACTCACAGTTTCCGATCAGACTCCCGTTTTCGTCCACGACGGAAAAGGCTCTTTCCAGATGAACGCTCTGTTTTAGTCCTTCGATCTTTTCTATTTGACTATTATTATCGTAAAACGAATAGATTCCGTCATACGTCCAGGTAAGAAATTCATTGATATCCTCTTCGGTTCTTCTTCTAATGGTCAGTTGCATGCTAGCTTCTCCTTTTATAGGTGTTATAGACTTTTTTCTAGTTTATCATATGAATTTCTTTATTTTTCCTTTTTTTACAATTTGATCTGTGGTATCTTCCAGTAGAGTACCAGAAAAAGGGGAGAACACGGATGAACGTCGTGTCACTGAAAGAAATACGGAAAGAGAATTTGATTGCATTTTTCCATGAGCATTGGGGAAGTCCTGAGATGGTCATTTCAAGCGGAATCTATGACTGTGCAACTCTAGACGGCTTTGCCGTTTTGAATGAGAATACCGTGATCACAGGTTTGATTACATATGTACGTAAAGACCGAGAATGCGAGATCATTTCTCTTGATAGTTTAGAAGAAAAAAAGGGAATTGGCACGGCCCTCATCAAAGAAGTAGAGAAAATGGCTGCTAGGTCGGATTGCAGGCGAATTACGCTGATCACGACCAATGACAATCTGGCGGCTCTGAAATTTTATCAAAAGAGGGGCTTCGTGATGACGGCGATTCACCGGAATGCCGTGGAGAAAGCGAGGCAGATCAAGCCGGAGATCCCGTTGATCGGAAATGATGGGATTCCAATCAGGGACGAGATCGAACTGGAGAAGGTGGTGACAAGTGATGGAAAGTAGAGATTGGCCGAAGTGGGCAGTGGAATCCATTGAGATTGATGCTCCAAATCCGGGATGGCATGAAGCGGGGAGTGTGGAAGTAACGAGACTCTTAGACTCTTTACGCCCCTTTGGCGTGCTTGAAGTGGAGCATGTGGGAAGTACGGCAATCCACGACCTTCCTGCAAAACCGATCATTGACGTCATGGCGAAAATTCCATCCTTTGATGCCGTGGACGAAATAGCCCTGAAACTTGAAGAGGATGGATGGCATTTTGTACCGGTTGAGCTGGATGACCGGTCGTGGCGGAGGTTCTTCATCAAGGTTGAGGATGATAGGCGTGTCGCCCATCTGCACCTTATGCTGGAAGGGGAAACCCGTTGGGACGAGCAGCGATTATTCAGGGACCGGTTGAACGGAAGCCCTTCTTTAAAAGAAGAATATGCCGAGCTGAAGATGCGTCTGGCGGACCAGTTCTCTGACGATCGGGAAGCGTATTCGAAAGGGAAGGAATCATTTATTAGGAGAGTATTGGGGGATGGGAAATGAATAAACGATTGTTATATATGATGATACTCACCATCGGTTTGCTGCTCTTGGCGTGCAGCGGTGGAAAACAGGAAGTGGTGGAACAGGCCCAGCCCGAAGAGGTAAGTGAAAGTAATGGTAATGGGGAAGAACCATCAGGAGGAACGGATGAAGAAGTGGATTCAGTAGATTTACAAGAAGCAACCTCCGAAGAACAATCGGACACAGAGGAAGACCCTCTTTCTTCCTATCCTTCAGATAAAATTGAATATGCACGCGTCTGGCTGCAGGTGACCGGGAATCAGGACGTAGGAGAGCTGAACGTGGAGCATATTTCAGCCGGGGAGAAGATGAATCCTTATGATGAGGAAAGCGTCGCGTATCCGGAAGACGTCATCGTGCTAAGCGGCAAAGCCATGGCTGATGGCACCGTCACCTACAGCGGCAATGGGGACGGAACGATCAATGTGTACGATGTTCCGTCGCACTGGCCGAGTAGTGAGCAGATCGAGGAGTCGATGGAGGAGTATACGAAGAAGATTGTGGATGGGACGGAGAATGTTTCGGTGGATGCTGGGGAAGATGAAGAGGTTGTGGAGTTGATTGGGAAGATTAGTGGGTAGAGGTGAGAATGAACTTGAAGAAGGGATTCATTTTTTTAGGTTTGTTGATACTTACCGGGTTTGGGACAAGCTTTCTCATTCGTTTTCTCCGTGATGGTGACGTTTACCCGGTTGAATTAGTCATGAGTTTTGTGGGAGTAGTCATGATTTGTTTTGGTTATTTTCTACAAGAAGGCGATAGGGACGGTTCCTAACATACAAAAGAATATATATATAACGAGGTCAAAAGAATGATTCTAGTGAATGGAAATGTCGTCATAATCCCGGCGGTTATCCTGTATATGACGATACGGGGCATTGTAGTTGGGAGGAAATATAAGAACCATGTTCCAATCCAATGGCTAAAGGAAATGATCCACTTGCTATTTATTGTATATATCGGATTTGTCGTATCGGTGACGTTATTTCCTTTCCCAATCGGATTTCCAACACAATCCCATCACCTATTATTTTCGATTAATGTAGTTCCCCTGCTATCAGTCATCCATGATATTAGTCAAATTGGAACCGCTTATAGTGGAGACGTATACTTCATGATTACCCTCATTGTTCGAAACGTGGGAGGGAATATTTTAATGTTTATGCCGTTAGGGTTTTTGGTTCCTTTATTATGGGAAAAAGCAAAATCCCTAAAGGTTGTTATCAAGATTGGGCTTGTTGTGTCGGTCACGATTGAATGCTTACAGCTACTCGAATCCTTCAGTGGTGGATGGGGACGGGTCACAGACATTGATGATGTCATTTTTAATGTGTTGGGTAGCATTTTGGGGTACATGGTGTACGTTCTGATTATGAGAATCGGAGGTAGGAATCAGATTTAATTGATGAAAATGAAGCCGCGGGGACAGGTCCCCTGGCCCCATTTCAGTAATAGAGCCGAGGGACCTGTCCCCATGGTTCCGGATAGGAGGATCGTATGAAGAGTGAAACGAAAGAAACGAAAAGGAATCTCTTGCGGATCGTCCCTCTTGTGATCATTCTCCTTATTTCTTTGAGGTATTTATTTGATGAAGATCCTTTCAATGACAATGTTGGCTGGTTTATGATGATCCTGTTTTGGATGTATAAGGGTTTGTTCGATCTGTTTGAGGATAAACGAGATGGGAATACGAAGTCGATGGTTGGGAATATCATCTTTGTCGTCGCTGGATTTGGAATTTTGCTTTGGAAGGGTGTTACATCCTTTTCCTAATAAAGTGAAGCGCCACTGTGCTTATTCGGTGTATTCTTCATGTGGTTCAACGGCTGATCCATTGGTATGATAGAATGAAAGGTTCAGTTGGAAAAACTGCATCTAAAGGAGCGAATGCAAAATGGCCATCATCACCTTTCTACTCATCGCATGGATCCTCACTTGGTTTAAGTTCCAGCATTTATTCATCCAAGCCTTCAAAGAACTCTTTAAACTGGACATCACGAATGCGAGCTATTATTTCGTCTTCTTTTGTATCGGTTCATTCGGAGATCTTATTTTATTCATTCAAGGTTCTTATGAAGTGATTTTGCTTAATGGATGATTCTCAGATAGATGGGGAATTCTTCTTAATAGGAATTCAAATAGGAGTGGACGTATGGAATTAGACGGAAGTAAGTTAAAAGACAAAGCCAGGGCCGCTATGAGTAAGTTGAAGGATAATGTGAAAGGGACGTACTATTCGATGGCAGATATCCCCTCATCATCTGTACAGGAGTTGGCGTTTTTTATTCAACTGCACCCGGAGTCCCAAGCAACGAAAAAGGATCTCCTGGGAAACCCGTTTTCCTTTTTCAGACTGAACCTTAACCAGTATGATTTCTACCTGGAAACGAGGGCCGGTCGTATACTCCATCTGGATGGATCGAAAGATGGGAAGCGATTTGTTTCGTATCGGTCCTACCGGGATGCCGGAAAGTTACATTCTCCAGTGAAATTGAGTTGAGAATCGGAAGGACCCTCTTATGTAAAGAGGGTCCTTTTTTAGAGCAGAAGCAACAGAACCGTCCCCATGCTTCCCCCATGCTTCCGTATAAAAGAAGCTCCCTATGGTAATAAAGGTTAGGGACGTCTTATTCTGCAGGTGATCTATGCAAAATTACTCGAACGATAATACTGCCCGATGGTACCGGGCCCATGTAAGTCTTCTGGGTACCACTCAGATTCATCTCAGAAGTCCTTATATCGTTGCCTGGTGGAGTGCGGCTTTTCCAGGTTTCGGTCATCTTCTGCTATCAAAATATCTCAGGGGATTTGTTTTGGTCGTGTGGGAGGTTATCGTCAACATCCAATCAAATGTGAATCTGGCCATGATCTATTCATTCCAAGGAGAAATCGATAAGGCAAAGGATATACTGGATACGCAATGGCTATTGATTTATATCCCGGTGTATATTTTTGGCATCTGGGATAGCTACCGGACGACTGTTGATCTGAATAATGTGTTTATCCTTGCCGATCGTGAAGAACATCGGTTTAACACCTTTAGTATCGGGGCTTTAGAGATTAATTATCTGGATAAACGGAATCCGGTGATGGCAGTGATTTGGTCACTGTTTATTCCGGGTTTGGGACAGCTGTATATTCATAGGATTGTGACGGCTTTCTTTGTCATTGTGTGGGCGGTTGTGTTTTTTTACTATTCTCACGGCCTGGAGGCGATATCCTTATTGTTCTTGGGGGATATCAGTGGAGCTACAGCAGTGATCCACCCTGAATGGCTGTTGTTTTTCCCATCGTTGTACGGTTTTTCCATTTATGATTCATACGTTAACACGGTTGAAAACAATAAATTGTATGAAAAAGATCAGCGTAAGTATTTTTTGGAGAATTACCAATCCCCATCGTTTAACGTATTAAAAGGACAGAAGGTGAAGTGAACGATGCAGCTCTTCTCAACATTCGAGCACACGATACATATCGAGTTGGTGGTTGCCACGCTGGAGAAAAAAGGCATCCCGCAGGAAAACATCTTTGTTGTGCCCCTTGATAACATGATGGAAGAACGGAAAGTATTCGACACGGTGCAGCGATCAGATGGAACGTCATTAATTGACATTGGAGCCGCATTGTCGACGGCCTTTGCTGTCATCGGAGCCAGCATCGGATTTGAGCTGACATGGGGTCCCATTTACTGGGGGCTGATCGGGGCAGCAGTCGGATTTCTTGTAGGGTTCGCCATCCGCCTCTTTACAGAATTGGTGTTGAAAAAGAGAAGAAGGGTACTCAAAGGCTTTCACTCCGAACTGATCATGATTGTCGAATGCAAAGAGGATGAAGGCGAGTTAGTTGAAAACATCCTGTTCCGCCACTTTGCCATGGGCGTGGCGAAAGTGAAGCAAGTCGACGGTTCGGCTTCCGCGGGGCAGGGGTGAATTCGTTTTAAGCTCAATAAGAAAGCGGATCCTGTCCCTCTTTGTGTGTTATCAAAGGAAGGACAGGCTCTTTTATATGGACGTCCTGGGATGTAAGAGAACCTTCCCTCTGAATCCCGTCAAGAAAACGTCATATACGCCATCATCACCCAACAGATGGAAAATAGGATGCCGATGAAACTGAATACAACTCCTGCAATGGCGATATTCCTTCCCTCCTGGTTTGTCCCCTTCACTTCATGTCGGGCAATCAACCCCAATATGACACCTACCAACCCCAGAACCGCACCTATCAAAGGAATGATCACGATCACAATGGATACGATACCCAATATGAATGACGCCACCGCTTTTCCATTCAAGCCCTTCCTTTCAAGCTCGTTCCCAGCATTCATTCGTTTCTCCCCCCTCTAAAGAAAAGTATATGACTCCACCCTATTGAAACATGAGGGACGGACCTTCACCTTTTTTTTATGTCGAAATCATTCCTTTGACTAACTCATCAGAAAGGAATAAACTAAGATAGTTCCATTGTGAACAATTAACTATATTAACAATTAGAAGTGAGGGCATATAGATGGAAAATGAAAGGATCACTCCAGCGCTGCAATTATTGCGTTCCTTTTCAAGGGTGAATAAGACCATGATGCGGTTCGTCCAGAAAACGGCAGCAGACAATGATTTATCCGTTCCACAATATACGATTTTAGTGACGATTGCCCCGGTGAAAGAGATGACTCAAAAGGAAGTGGGAGAGAAGACGTTCCTCCCGAAAAGTACCTTGAGTCAAGCCGTCGAAGGCCTCGTTCAGGCAGGGTATCTGGAGCGGCAGCCGGTGGAGGATAATCGCCGGGAAATGCTTCTTTCCCTGAGCCAGCAAGGGGAGACGATGTTAAAAGGCATTCACAAACAGGAAGGAAGCATCCATCAGCTGACGGCAGGGGCTGTCGGAACGCTTTCGGAAGAAGAGTTTACCGGTTTGTTGCGTGCACATGAGCAGATTGCCGACTTCTTTGATGAGAAAGCGAAAGAGGAGGATGCCACATGATCAAGCTCTTGAAACACTTATCGGCGTATAAATGGATGGTTGCGGGGATTTTCGCGCTGATCTTCATTCAATCCATGTCGACCCTTTATTTACCGACGCTTATGTCTGACATCATCGACAAGGGTGTCGTTGTCGGGGACATCCCTTATATATGGAAGATTGGCGGATTCATGCTCGTCGTGTCCGCTCTCGGTGCAGTGGCTTCCGTTGTGGCGAGTTACTACTCGTCTAAAGCGGCCATCGGGTTGGGACGTGACGTCCGTCGAAAGCTCTTTTATCATATTGAAAAATTTTCCCTGCAGGAATTTGATGAAGTCGGGACGGCTTCCCTGATTACGAGAACGACGAACGATATCACACAGGTGCAGCAGGTTGTGATCATGATGCTCAGGATGATCATCAGTGCGCCAATCATGCTCGTCGGCGGGATCATCATGGCGGTGTTGATGGATGCGAAGCTATCACTGGTCATTATCCTGACGATGCCGGTGTTGGTCGGATCGATCCTGCTGATTTTGTATAAAGGGATTCCTTTGTTCCAGACCGTCCAGAAAAAGCTCGATCAATTGAACCTCGTGCTTCGTGAAAACTTGACGGGTATTCGCGTCATCCGCGCCTTCAACCGTGAGCCGGAAGAAAAGGAGCGCCTGAAGCACACGAACAAGGAACTGACCGATGTGTCAATCAAGGTGAACAAAATCATGGCCTTCATGATGCCGGTCATGATGCTTGTCATGAACATGACCGTCGTCGCCGTCATCTGGTTCGGGGGGATCCGCATCGATAACGGCGGGATGCAGATCGGGGATTTGATGGCCTTTATTCAATACGTCATGCAAATCATGTTTGCCCTGGTGATGGCGTCGATGATGTTCGTCATGGTGCCACGTGCCGATGTATCGGCGAAACGGATCAATAAAGTACTTGAAATGAAGCCTTCTTTTGAAGATAAAGGAACAAAACAAGCAAATGTGAAACAGGGAACGTTGGAATTTGATTCGGTGACGTTCCATTATCCTGGTGCCGAAGAGCCAGCTCTCTCTGATATCAGCTTTACTGCGAATCCGGGTGAAACGACAGCCATCATAGGCGGTACCGGTTCTGGGAAAACGACGCTCATCAACCTGATTCCGCGCTTTTATGAAGTGGCGAGTGGAACCATCCGGGTGAACGGCGTGGATATCAGAGATGCTTCCCAGGAGGAGGTTAGATCGAAGCTCGGGCTCGTCCCACAGAAAGCGACACTCTTCACCGGGACGATTGCGGAAAACATCCGTTTTGGAAAAGAAGATGCGAGTGATGAAGAGATAGAAGAAGCTGTTCGGATCGCCCAGGCGGAAGAATTCGTCAGCCGAATGGATGGAGGCTACGGTGCCGAAATCGAGCAGGGCGGATCCAATCTCTCCGGAGGTCAGAAACAACGGCTTTCGATTGCACGGGCACTGGTCCGGAAGCCGGATATCTATCTCTTTGACGACAGCTTCTCGGCCCTGGATTACAAAACCGATGCCAGGCTCCGTGCCACCTTGAAAAAAGAAACCGGGGACGCAACGGTGCTCATCGTCGCCCAACGGGTCAGCACGGTGGTTGATGCCGATCGGATCATTGTTCTGGAAAAAGGAAGAGTAGCGGGGATCGGTACCCACCAGGAGCTCCTTGCCACCAATGAAGTGTATCAGGAAATCGTCTCATCACAGCTTTCAGAGGAGGAATCTGCATGAGTAAGGAACGAAAACCTCAAAGAGGCGGAGGTCACGGCGGATTCGGTCCGGGCGGTGGCAACATGATGATGATGGGACAGAAGCCCAAGAATTTCAAGGCCACGCTCAGGCGTCTCATCGGTTACTTAAAGCCTCGCCGCGGGCAGCTGATCGCTGTTCTTTTTGCCGCCATCTTAAGTACCGTCTTTGCTATCATCGGTCCGAAGATCATGGGTAACGCCATCACGGAGTTATTCGAAGGGGCTTATGCAAAATTCAAAGGAGTGCCCGGTGCCGGGATCGACTTTGGCAGAATCGGTGAAATCCTGCTGCTGCTTGCAGGACTTTATGTGTTCAGCAGCATCTTCAATTTTATCCAACAATATATCATGTCAAGCGTTGCCCAGCTTACGGCGTATGACTTAAGGGAAGATGTGAATCAGAAGATTGAAAAGCTACCCCTGAAGTATTATGACGGCCGTCCGAACGGAGAGACCTTGAGCCGGATGACGAATGACATCGATACGATCTCAAGTACGCTTCAGCAAAGTCTGACCCAGTTCATCACGTCGATCGTGACGATTGTCGGGATCATTATCATGATGCTCTCCATCAGTCCTTTGTTGACGCTCATTTCTGTGGTAAGCTTACCGGTTTCCGTGTTCGCGATTCGTCCGATTTTGAAACGGTCACAAAAACACTTTGCCGATCAACAGCGAACGCTTGGTCAACTGAATGGGCATATTGAAGAAATGTTCACAGGTCATCAAGTTGTGAAAGCGTTCGGACATGAAAAGAAAGCCGGTGCCGAGTTCGATTCGGTGAACGATGAATTATATGAAGCAGGAAGCAAAGCACAGTTCATTTCCGGTATCATCATGCCAATCATGATGTTCATCGGAAACATCAGCTATGTGCTCATCAGTGTCGTCGGGGGGATCCTCGTCACGAATCGGGCGATTTCCATCGGGGATATCCAGGCGTTCATCACGTACACGCGCCAGTTCACCCAGCCGATCACCCAGACGGCGAACATCGCGAACATCATCCAATCAACGGTGGCAGCGGCTGAACGGGTATTTGAACTGCTCGATGAGGAAGAAGAAGTGAAAGAAGAAACCGTCGCACACCTTTCCCGTCCGAAAGGCGAGGTTGTGTTTGAACAGGTCGACTTCGGGTATGGCGAAAATCTGTTGATCAACGATATGAATATCCATGTGAAGCCTGGCCAGACGGTTGCCATCGTCGGACCGACCGGAGCGGGTAAAACGACTCTCATTAATCTATTGATGCGATTCTACGAACTGAATGATGGAAAAATCAAGATCGATGGCATTGATACGAGGTCCGTCCCTCGAAGTGAACTGAGAAAAAGCTTCGGGATGGTGCTGCAGGATACGTGGCTCTTTAAGGGGACGATCAAGGAGAATATTGCTTATGGTAAGACGGGGGCAACGGAAGAGGAGATTATGCGGGCGTCCGAGATGGCTCATGCCGATCACTTCATCCGTACGCTTCCGGAAGGCTATGATACGGTCCTGAATGAGGAAGCATCGAATATCTCACAAGGGCAGAAGCAGCTGATCACCATCGCACGGGCGATACTGGCTGATCCGCCAATCATGATTCTGGATGAGGCTACGTCAAGCGTCGATACCCGTACCGAGCTACTAATCCAGCAAGCCATGAACCGGTTGATGGAAGGCAGAACAAGTTTCGTCATCGCGCACAGGCTTTCAACTATTAAGGATGCCGACCTGATCCTCGTCATGGATCAAGGATCTGTCATTGAACAGGGTACGCATGCAGAACTTCTTCGGGAGAACGGTTTTTATGCGGATCTGTATAATAGTCAGTTTGGTGAAGTGGCTGGATAAGGAAGCACGGGGACGGTTCTCCTGCTTCCAAGAAGCAAAGAATGAATTGAATAGTTTGGTGCCTGGCTTTCGGTAGCGATATCGAGGATCAGGCACCTTTTTTTGTTCTTGGAACTAAAGAGAATTCGACACGGCGGCATGATTATGGGGATACTCGCATGATTCCTCTGGATCTCGCACGATTATTCTGAGAGTGGCATGATTTTTCCGAAATCTACATGATTATGTTCTATTTCGGCATGCATCCCTGGCTATATTCCTAGTTCGAGACAGGAGTGGTGGATTGAAAGGTGTTATGAGAGCAAGTTTTAAAAATAATGAAACGAAATACCGAGTGAATAGTATATGGATATAGACAAATATTTCAATTTTTATCCTTTTAATGAAATAAAGTCCAGAGGGGGCGGTACAAACGAAAAAAGAGACTCTTCAGTGGACACTTCCCATTATCTCAACGACCATTCTCATCTATCATGCTTTTCATTTATTTTCTCTTTGGCCCGAGATTCCAGCTACCATCGCAATCCATTTTAGTCATGGAGAACCCGATTACTGGGGCTCAAAATACATTCTGTTCCTGATGCCGATTGTGAGCCTCTTAATCTGGTTCCTTATTGGGTTTTTAGTCAGAAACCCGGAGAAGTTGAACTACATTCATTTAACAGAGGAAAACGAAAATATCCAATATGAACAAGCTGAGAGAGTATTGGTACTTATTCAATACCTTGGTTCTCTTACCTTTGTTTTCTCTAATGAAGCATTATTACATGAGGCAGTTGGAATGGAATCAAGTTGGCCATTTTCCATCGCCATCGTATTATTGGGGATCTGTTTTGTGACACCTATTTATCATTTATTCTGGGCGGCAACATTGAAAAAATAGAAGAGGAAAAGAAAGGACGGTACAATGAATCTATTAAAAAAAGGGCTCATCAGAGGAAGTATCCCATTTATGATCCTGACCATCATTTCGATCTTGCTTACCTTTCAAGAGTCAACTGCTCCCTCGAACGATTACTTTAGCTTAGGTGTTATCGCTTTTTTCCTGGGATTCACAAGTGTCATCTATGAGATTCAACAGTGGCGATTCCTGAAACAGATCATCGTTCATTATCTGGTCATGCTGGTGACGGTTTTCCCTACGCTGCTTTTGAGCGGGATGTATTCCATTGATTCCTTTGAAGAAGTGATAAGCGTTTATGTCCTGTTTAATAAGGTTGGATTATTTTTGTTTTTGATCACTTATTTAATTTCTAAATGGCGTAATCGAGTATATATGAGAGCCCACAACCAATAGGATTTGGTTTTTTTTACTGTGAAAGGGAAGAGCGGAAACCTCTCTTCTCCTTCCATCAAAAGTCTTAGAAAACTTCAACCCAATCTCTGAGGCATCTCCCAAGTGATCAATGTACGATAGATCCAAGGAGGTCGATGACATGATCAAAGGACTATATGAAGCCCATTTACCCGTAAGGAACATGCAGAATACTCTCCATTTTTATCAAAAGCTCGGGTTGGAAGTCGCCCATGAATGCGAGAAGGTTTCATTTGTCTGGATTGAAAAAGGGAAGAGCTGGCTTGGTTTGTGGGAAGCTGATCAAGTGAACATCCCGTAACATCCGTCCATTAGGCATATTGCCTTTCGGGTTGAAGCGGAAGATATCATCGCTACGAAGGAGTGGTTAAAGGAAAGAGGGATAGAGGTGAGGGAAGCGTTTGCTTTCTCGCCTGATCGTCAACCTCTTGCGCTGCCAAATCATCCACAGGCCCATGCTTGTCTTTATTTTCAGGATCCAGATGGAAATTCCCTGGAGTTTATTGCTCCTCTGAGGTTAGATGATGAAGAAGAGTTTTCAATGATGTCGCTGGAGGAATGGTGTAGCAGGAAAAAATTATAGGGACAGGTATCTCGGACTCTGAGGTACCTGTCCCTGTGGTTTCATTCTATGCAACGGAAGCATGGGGACGGTTCTCTTGCTTCTAAAAAAGAATATCTTCTCTGCACTTCCCTCGAATTCTATCATCTGCCTCTTACTCATTTAAATGATAAGATAAGAATGAGATTTTTTACCGATTTAATATAGAAAGAAACCGAAGTTTAGCAGAAGAAAGGGATAGGACAAAATGAATCAAGAAACCAAACAAAAGTCTGTTGTCTTTGCTTTATTAATTGCCACGTTTCTCACGGCTATTGAAGGAACGATCGTCAGTACAGCGATGCCGAAGATTGTTGAGGATCTGGGAGGAAGTGAGCTGTATACCTGGGTCATCTCTGTTTATCTGCTCGCCATTGTGATCAGTACGCCTGTCTTTGGGAAGCTGGCTGATTTATTCGGAAGGAAGATTATGTTTACCATTGGTGTGAGTATTTTTCTAGCTGGTTCCATGCTTTCGGGATTATCGCAATCCATGGAGCAGCTGGTTCTGTTCCGCTTGATCCAAGGGATTGGAGCAGGGGCGCTCACTACCCTTCCGTTTACCATCATCGGTGATGTGTTTACATTTGAAATGCGGGCCAAAATGCAGGGATGGATGAGCAGCGTGTGGGGGATCGCCGGTATAACGGGTCCCCTCGCAGGCGGTTTTATTGTCGATACGATTTCATGGCACTGGATCTTCTATATGAATCTGCCGTTTGGAATTGTATCCCTCTTCCTGTTATGGACGTCGTTAAAGGAAAATATAGAAAAGAAGAAACACAGAATAGATTATAGCGGGATCTTCACGTTTGCCGTCAGCATAACCGCTTTTCTGTATGCGTTAACGTTATTGAAGGAACAGAAGCAGGTGACAGGAGGAATACTCACGTTACTGATTATAGCTGCCATTGGAATCAGTTTATTTCTTTGGATTGAATCCAAGGCGGAGGAACCAATGCTACCACTGACGCTGTTTAAAAATCGTTTTATTACGATTTCGACGATTGCCGGGTTTATGCTTGGCTTCATTCTGGTAGCCGTTACGTTCTATATCCCATTATGGGTTCAGGGTGTCACCGGTTTAAATGCAACCATGTCCGGTGTGACGATGCTTACGATGTCGATTACCTGGCCGTTTGCTGCGGTGCTGTCGGGAAGATTAATGGCCAAAACCTCCATCGGAAGAATTACCGTTATGGGGATTTCCGTCATTACGGCAGGATGTCTGGGATTAGTCTTATTGACTGAACATACGCCCGTTCCTATGATGATGGTTGTCACGGCCTTCATCGGATTTGGATTTGGATTGTCCCTCACGGCCTTCACAGTGGCGGTTCAGTCCTCTGTTGAATGGAAGGTGCGCGGAGCTGCCATGGGGACGTTCAACCTTATGAGGAACCTCGGACAGTCCATCGGGATTGCGGTTTCCGGCCTGTGGCTGAGCGATCAGTTAAGCGGCCATGTCTTAGAGGCAAGTCTGCACACCGTCTTTATGATTCTGGTGGCATTAGGACTGTGCGCAATCGTGACAGCAGGTATGCTGCTCGGTGAGAAGGGGAGACAGCTTTCATTGAATTAGGAGGGAGCATAGGGATGGTTTGTACAATTCTCCTGCTCCAGGGTCTATCAGTGCCGGATCTCAACATAGAGATCCGGCACTTTTTTTATGATCACAATTGAAGAAGGTTCGGCAAAACGGTAGGATTGAATTCTTACATTTCTCTAAAACTTCTAATTAGACCGCATTCTGCATAATTTGTAATCCTATCGCTTTCTAGTGGTGGATCACGGTTGAAAGTGTATAGCTGCTTTAGAGCTTTCAAGAACTGTCCAGTATCATTTTTCAACATTTCCCATCAAATCTGTAAATCTGAGGCGAATGCATTCTTATACAAAGGAAGCACCAGAACCGTCCCCTTGCTTCTTTTGCTTCTTATTGTCGAATTATCACAAGAAATGGGAGGTATTTCCCAGGAAAGTGTCGAAGGTTAGAGGTAAAGTTGCTTTTTTCATAAAGGAGATCCCATATGGTAGAGAATGTCCATCATTTAGTTTTACATGTTGTATTTATCCTGTTTGCTATTCTTGTTTCTCACATGTTCATGGATGAATCGGACAGGGGGACAAGAGGGTTCACCTTTACGTTTATTATGATGAATAGTGTTGTGTTACTATTTACGATGGCCTTTCCGTTGGTGTTTTCAAGCGGTTATGTATACGATTTCAAAGTGATTCCGTTCATCCTTGCCTTTCTCTATGGCGGAAAGAGAGTGGGGATTGGAACGTTTATCGCCATGCTTATTATCGGCTTCCTTACGGATCATGTCTTGGTTTTCTTACTTGTCAATTATGCTATTTATGGTTTACTGCTTATTCCTTTGTCGTATAGGTATCGTCGTATGACCTGGAAAAGCAAGCTGATTCTGATTTCGCTTTTTTATTTATTCGTGCCAGTTACACGATCTCTTTATTTGGTTCAGAAAAATGAATGGGAGCAGCTTCCCCTTGTAGTCAGCTCCACGGCTATTGTATGGGTGACGCTGATCTTGTCTATCTACCTGATTGAAAATCGGCTTGAGCAAGTCAGGGTCAAAAAAGAGCTTATCAAAGCTGAGAAGTTCAACGTCGTCAGTGAGCTTGCAGCCTCTGTTGCACATGAAATCCGAAATCCAATGACGACGGTAAGAGGGTTTATGCAGCTATTGCAAAAAGAGACACTGACAGAGCAACAAAAGAGCTTCATCGATATTTCCATACAGGAACTCGATCATGCCCAGGGCGTCATTAATGAGTATCTTTCCCTGGCGAAGCCTCAGACGGAGGAATACGAGGTGTTCAGCCTGACCGATACGATGAATGAATCCGTCGATGTCATGTCTACGTATGCTGTGATGAACAGCATTTCAATCCATAAGCATATTGAAAATGATTTGATGATCAAAGGGATGAAGATTGAGGTAAAGCAGGTCTTACTTAATCTTCTCAAAAATGCCATTGAGGCTATAAAAGAAAATGGGGAAATCACGGCGTCAGCAACCCGTCATCGCGATGGACGGATGATGGTCATGATTCAAGATAATGGATCCGGCATGTCTCCGGAGCAGCTCAGGTTAATCGGCAGACCTTATTATTCCACTAAGGAAAAAGGGACGGGACTTGGGTTGTCGGTTTGTTATCAAATAGTGAAACGAATGAAGGGGGAAATAAAGGTAGAGAGTGAGGTTAAAGGTGGGACGACATTTAGAATTTTCTTCCCAGAGGGGAGGTGAAGCAACTCTGACAATCAATCAGAGTCGTGCTCCAACGAATTCCCTGCCGGTTTATTTTAGTCGCTCGTTGATCCTGTTCAATTTATTGATCATCACGGCACTGAATAAAGAGGATAATACCGTACTGACAATCAGCATCCAAAGTACGAGGGGACTATTGGGCTTCATGGGTTTCACACTCCATTCCATTTTTTGTTAGTATGTGTGTGGAAAGTGAAATTATCCTTACAAATATTTACAAATATAATTAATGGCTAAACCCGGCATAATCATGCCGGGTTCTTTTATATTGATCAAATGGGTTTGCAGGCTACCTAATGGTATATTTTAATCCTGATCAGACCATGATGGTAATACTACTTCATGGGAGGGGCTACGTATGTTTTTCAGCAAGAAACAAAGAAGTCCCGAGGAAAACAGCGGGGATACAGAATCAAAGGTAGACATTCCTGTCTCAAGCTCTGGTGAATCGTTTACGAGAGATATCAAGGACATCTTTCATGAAAGTGCCGACCTTATCATGATGAGTCCAAGGCAAGGTGTGAGCTTCGTCTATTTCGATATGTTAATTGATAAATCGATGCTGAACCGTGACATCATCAGTCAGCTGGGCGGCGACGAGTGTACACCAGACCTCTTGGAAGAGAAGATCAATGTAGGGAATATAGAGCAGTATGTCACGGTGAATCCGTGTGTTAGTGCTCTTCTCAGCGGTGCTGTATTGATTCATCTTGAGGGCTATTCAAGCGTGTTGGTTGTCAATATCCGTTCCGGGGACAGCCGCTCCCTATCGAAGCCTGAAAATGAATCGATTGTTATCGGGCCACAGCTGGGATTCAATGAGAGTTTATCTACGAATATTTCTCTAATCCGGAGATATTTGGTGAATCCGAACCTATGCAATAAGTCCATTACAATGGGAAAGCAAACACGTACGGCTGTATCACTGTTATACATAGAAGGTGTTGCGTCGGAACAAATGGTACAGACCGTCACCCAACGAATCTCCAATATCAAGATAGACGGGGTGTTGGATAGTTCCCTTTTAATGCAATTGATTGAGGATAATGGTTTGAGCATATTTCCTCAATTGATCTTAACGGAGCGCCCGGACCGGGCCTGTTCATGGCTCTTGAATGGGAAGATCGTCATTCTTGTGGATGGAAGTTCCCTTGTGATTGGGTCTCCCCAATCATTTGTTGAGTTCTTTCAGAGTATGGAGGATCAGAATGTAAAGTGGCAGGTGGCCTCCTTCTTAAGAATGCTTCGGTTCATAGCGATGTTACTTTCTGTATTCTTTACAGCCATCTATGTTGCCTCTCTGACATTCCATTATGAAATCATTCCACAGCCTCTTTTGATTCCCTTAAGTGAATCCCGTTCAAGGGTCCCCTTTCCTCCCATCATTGAGGCACTGTTATTGGAATTCATTATTGAATTGCTGAGGGAGGCAGGGGCTCGGCTGCCGACGAAAGTGGGACAGACAATGGGTATCGTAGGAGGTATCGTAATCGGGACGGCAGCGGTGCAGGCGGGATTCACCAGTAACATCTTGATCATCATCGTCGCTCTCGGGGCTTTGGCCTCCTTCACCACACCTAGCTTCATGATGGGGAATGTCATTCGTATTCTTCGTTTCCCCATCATCATCTTAGCGGGGTTTTGGGGGTTTTATGGAACGATGTTTGCCTTCTGTTTTTTACTGATTCATCTCTTAAGGCAAACAAGCCTTGGTAGCCCGTTTCTGGCACCCTTTTATCCTATTCGCATAAAAGATTGGGCGGATAGCATTATCAGGCTGCCGCTTAAATACACATCAAAACGTCCTTATCAAGCGAGACCAATGGACTCGGATAAATACAAGGTAGACGATTAAGTCCCGCTAAGGAGAAGGGAGGGTGCTATGAAGATACAAGTTCATCCACAGCCACAATCACTCCTCAATGCTTTCATGGTGATGTTCATCATCCATTCGGTTCAATTGGGTGTGGGGGTGCAGGGGTTTCAACGGATCATCTATGTGGATGCAGGGCATGATGCCTGGATATCGGTGATTCTTTCCGGTGTTGTGACCTGTGTTGTCGGCTTTGTAATGGTTAAAACCCTTAACTACTATGAAAGTTCGGATATATACGGTATCCAGGAAGATGTGTACGGAAAATGGTTAGGCACATGCATGAACGCACTTTACGTCATATATTCTATGGGTGCCTTTCTGGTGGTTTTACGAAATTACATCGAAGTGCTGCAGGCATGGGTGTTTCCAGAAGTTCCTACCTGGTTCATCAGTCTGACAATTCTAATGCTGGTGCTTTATGGAGTACTCGGAGGATTTCGAATCATTGCCGGCGTATCGTTCTTCAGTGTGTTCCTGTCGTTTTGGCTCTTGAGCTTACTGGGATATCCGGTTCAATTCAGTCATTGGTCAAACCTCCTTCCCATCCTGGAGGCGAAAGCAACCGAGATCCTTAAAGGTGCTTATTCAATGACGTTCACCGTCATCGGATTTGAACTCATTTATTCGTTTTATCCTTTTATTAAAGAGAAAAGGAACGTTCAAAAGTATATGCAGATTGGACTGCTATACACGACCCTTTTATATGTAGCGGTGATGATCATTTCACTCAGCTACTTTAGCGGTGGCCAATTGGAACGGACCATTTGGGGGTCACTCTCCCTGTTTAAAATCGTCCGACTGCCATTTATCGAACGATTTGAGTATGTCGCCATTACCTTCTGGTTGCTCATCATCCTGCCGAACCTGATGCTGTACTTATGGTCAGCTTCCAGAGGATTGGCCCGGATATTTGGAAAGAAAAAGACAAAGGGAATGACATGGGGATTAGCTCTTATCTTGTTTGGTTCCATCCAAATATTTGTGACTAGACAGCAAATAAACCAATTGAATAATTATTTTGCCCAAATCGCCTTTATAGTTGTTTATTGTTATCCACTCTTATTGTTCCTATTGGTATGGATAAAGAGAAAAATCTTTCGGAAAGAGGAGGTGAAATCATGAAGCGATTCTTCCTCGTGACACCATTCTTCTTCTCCCTTCTCATCCTCTCCTCTTGTGCGGAAACCAGTACGCTTGAGAAAATCGGGATGATCACGACGGTGGGATATGATAAAGGAGAAGACGAAAAGATTGATACGACGACATTGATACTCGAAACAGACCCACAGTCCATGGACAGTACAAATGTCATTTCAAGCCGTTCCCTCACAAGCAAAGGAGCGAGGATCGAAAGTAATTTGAAATCGCCCAAGAAGTTGGCATCAGGTCAGCTTCGTGTGGCCCTATATGGAGAGGACTTGGCGAAAGACGGATTGATCAACCTCGCCGATACGCTTTCCCGAGATCATTCCATCAGTGATTTAACCTTTTTGGCTATAGTGGAGGGGAGCGCAGGTGATCTCCTGAAGCATAAATATTCCCAGTTCTCTGATGCCGGGCAATATGTGTACAAGGAAATAGAGCAAAATATAAAAGGAGAAGTCATTCCTTCACCCACCCTTCATGAAACGCTCCATGATTATTATTCGATTGGGGTGGACCCTTTATTGCCTTTACTAAAATTAGAGGATGACATGATTAATATCACGGGCATGGCGATACTTAAGGGAGATAAGATGGTGGGAAGGATATCCCCAAGCGACAGCTTTTATGTAAAACTGGTGAGCGATCGATTTAAAGCGGGGAACTTCGAAATTACCTTCAAAAATGGGGAGAAAGAAGCACTCATGCCTTCCCTTCCTGCTTCAACTGACATTGCGATTGCGTTGGATACGATCAAAAGTAAAAGCAAGATCGAACTAAAGGATCAAAACTCTTTGGCATTCAACCTGAATATTCATATCAATGCCCGCTTGCAGGAAATCAACCGGGACATTGACTTAAAGAACAATGAAAATCTAGAGTTGATTGAAAAGAAGCTGAGAAAAAAAATCACAAAAGAAATTGAGGATCTCATTGCTTACTCACAGTCTAAATCATCCGATGTGTTTGGATTTGGTGAAGAGTATCGAACGAAGGCCATTAATTCCAATCTGACCGATGATGAGTGGCATGATATGTTCAAAGACATCAAAGTGAAGGTCAACACGGATTTCGTCATTATCCGGACGGGTGTGGTGGAGTAGAGAATGCCCGGGGATTGGCATACCCGGGTGTTTTCCTTTGTTAAATCCGTATGACCAGAAAATCACCATTTGTCATCTGAACCACGTCTGCTTTTAACCCCTTCGCAATATCAACCGTCATCTGCTTTAATTCATCCAGATCAGAACTGTATAAAAGCAGTGGTCCCCCGTTTATGACTCTGTCGCGGTTGGACGTTAAGTAAGCGAGTATCTCGTAAGGTGGCTTCATCGAACCTTCCCTTCCCATCTTTCATCACCCTTTCAAGTTGGTTTTCATCACGGAATGGGATTTTTTCGTGCTTTCGAGCAACGGACATTTCTTAACGGCCTCAATGAAGGCATCTATATCCTTCTTAATGGGGACAAGCGCAATCATGACTTTCCCATCCTCATAATCCTTCCTCGTAAATTGATATCGCTTAACCCCCAATGCCCGGCATGCTTCAAACAGTGCAGCCTGTCGCTGACCGAAATGATCCAGGTTGATCCGGAAGTGATTCTCCTTCGGGAAGATGACGACGGCCATTCCTTCCTCTGTAAACAGCTTCTCGGCGTTATCTGTTCCAAGGAGATTGCTGACGTACATATCATCCACATATAAGGAAGAATCCTTGACTGCTACCTTACCTTCTTTAACCTCTGCAATATCCCCGATTGTCTTGCCTTTTGTGAACCGCTGTAAATAATATAGAAGGCCAAACCCAACCAGTGCACCTCCTGCGATACATAAAGGGAGATTTTCTACTTTGAGGGCATTTTGAAGAACGGAAATCGTGAGAGAAGTGGTGAGTGCCACGATGAAAGCAAGGTAATTCCTTGCTTCAAAGGTTTTGGCAATGCCATCTATGTATGCCTTCCCGCGGTAGGTGAATTCCGTTTCCTCCAAGTCGCTCAAACTCTCTTTCTCCATTTTACGAACATCCCTGAACTGCTGGAGGGCAAGGGTAAGGAACGTCACGGCAACGAAGTTTTTACTTAATAAAGCCGGGATGGCCACTGCGCCAAGGGCTGCAGCTACGAATCCCGTGATGATCTGAATCAGGTAGCCATTCGGATAGCTGGGATATTGTCTAAAATCCTCTTTAATGGTAATGAGTCTTGCCAATGTTCCGAGTACGATAGCGCTTATGATGGTGATTAATTCGTTTGATGTCAATTCGGTAGGATCCATGGAGCGGTTTCACCTCTTTGTCCATTTTCCTTAGTGTAAGGAATAGAGATGATCATTATTCTTTCTTTCTCAAACAGGTTACCTGCTGTAAGGTTGCTTTGCACGGTTAATGTGCCACTTATTGGGTCATATTCAAGATATTCATAAGGATAACTAGCTTCCTGCAACCCAATACTTATAAAATAGTACTTTTTTAAAAGGATGGATAATTTGAAACAACAAGGTGAGAAAGTAAGAAATTCGTGTGTGGTAAGACTACCCTATACTACCTCGGAAGGACACGTGGGAATTCTTTGTTGGTCCCTGTCCTGCTAAAGGTTCATAAGAAAAAGAAACCTGTAGCATGGACTGAATTCATTCAGAAGACGAAAAAGATTTTCAAACATGAAGGAAATGGATCTTTATTGTTTGATGAAGTGGCAATGCCGCATTAAAGAAAGGAAAGGAGCGGAAGTTATTATGGATTTTGATTGGATTTGGAAAGCCATCCTTATTGTATTGGCTGGAACACTTTTATTAAGAATCGCTGGGAGGAAATCAATCTCCCAGATGACCCTGGCACAAACGGTTATCATGATCGGTATCGGGTCATTGCTCATTCAACCTGTTGCCGGGAAGAACATTTGGACGACAATCGGTGTAGGTCTCATCCTTGTCTTCACCCTCATGATCATGGAGTATCTCCAGGTGAAATCAGATCGAGTGGAACAATTTATTACCGGAAAAGCTAAGATTTTAATTGAAAACGGCACCATACAGGAAAAGAATTTCAAAAAGCTCCGCATGACCGTCGATCAGCTTGAGATGAAGTTAAGACAGCAGGGAGTCAGCAAAATTTCGGATGTGAAGTGGGCGACGCTTGAACCGAATGGTCAGGTGGGAGTGGAATTGATGCCTCAAGCAAAGCCTGTGACCATACAGGATCTTAACCAGCTTCAGGCAAAGGTAGATCGATTGATCAATATGCTCAACGTTGCCCCGGCGGCGACGAGGCCGGTGAGTCAGAAAACAGGCGGGGAAGATATCTTTAAAGAAATTCAGCAGAGTGGCTCCGTCAACCCTCCGCCGAAACATCTTCAATAAACTGAAGGAGGATCATCATGAAAGCTGTCACGTACCAAGGAAAGAATACTATTGCCGTTAAGAAAGTAGAAGATCCCCGGATTCAAGACACACAGGATGTCATCATCAAAATTACCTCCACTGCCATTTGCGGATCTGATCTCCATTTGTATAAGGGTAACTTCCCGCTGCCGATTGGGTATGTCATCGGTCATGAGCCCATGGGCATCGTAGAGGAAGTAGGGAAGGATGTCACCAAAGTGAAGAAGGGAGACCGCGTCATCATCCCGTTTACCGTCGCATGCGGGACATGCCCGTATTGTCACAATCACCTAGAGAGTCAATGTGACAACTCCAATCCCCACTACGACTCGGGGGGTCTCCTTGGCTATTCGGAAAAATTCGGGAATTATCCGGGAGGACAAGCGGAATATCTGCGTGTCCCATTTGGGAACTATACCCCTTTTCTTGTACCTGAGAATTGTGAACTGGAGGATGAAGACATTCTTCTGTTATCCGATGTCCTTCCTACCGCCTACTGGAGTGTGGAAAATGCAGGTGTTAAAAAAGGAGATACGGTTATAGTCCTGGGCTGTGGCCCTGTAGGATTGATGACCCAGCAGTTTGCCTGGAAAAAGGGGGCGAAAAGAGTCATTGCCGTGGATTATTTCGATTACCGCCTCCGCCACTCCAAGAAGATGAATCAGACGGAAACGTTTGATTTCACTCATTACGATGACATGGGGGAGACACTGAAAGAGTTGACCAAGGGTGGCGCCGATGTCGTCATTGATTGTGTCGGGATGGACGGGAAAAAGTCCCCACTTGAATACATGGAGCAAAAATTAAAGTTGCAAGGAGGGACCCTCGGACCGATCCAGATTGCCACAAAAGCCGTTCGGAAATGTGGAACTGTTCAACTGACCGGCGTATATGGCGGCCTTTACAATATGTTCCCGCTTGGAGCCTTCTTTGCCCGTAATATCACGCTGAAGATGGGGCAATCTCACGCTCGTGCCTATATGGAGCCCCTTTATGACCAAATCGTCAAAGGGGAAATCGACTCCACTTCCATCATCACCCACAAACTGAAACTTGATGAGGCGGCGAAAGGGTATCAACTATTTAACGACAAAGATGATGACTGTATCAAAGTGATATTGAAGCCATAAAGAAGAAGGTTCGTTCCAAAGGACGGACCTTCTTCTTTATATATAAAATGCATGGTGAAACAAAAAAATTCTCAGGCTGATTAAATGGTTAAACAACCTGAGAATTCTCCTAAATAGATACCAAATTACTCACAATGTTCATTCTTGTTTTTGTGAAGGGGCGGAGGGATCAACCATCCCTTTTCTTTGTTCAATTTGAGTACTTTCGCTCCCATTTGGGCTTTTTGCATATGGAATTGCCCGAACATCATGGCCACATCTTCACGGATGCTTTGTCCCATAATCGTGCTGCATGCAACTAAGCCTGATGCTATATCCGCAGAAAGAGCAGCGGCAATAGCCGGATCGGGCATGCGTGCACCGGTCGGGATATCATCCAGGCAAGCATGGGGTGGCTCTGGAGGAGTAGGCGGGAGGCCGATCCCATTTTCTTTCAATAGTTTCTCCACCTGCTTGATTTCCTCTTGACCGTCTTCAACTGAATCTTTCAATAACTTCTTTAGGTCATCATCTCCAGCGTGATTTAACTGCATCTGATAACCCGCCACAGCAGCTTTTGCTGTTAACAAATAACTCCAGCTTCCAAATACCTCTCCAAAATGCAACGGTTCTTCTTGTGGGTTACCACTTAAAATTCCCATGATCATCCTCCTGAGTGTCATATTGTGCCCGCCTTTCATGAACTGGAATAAGCACATTGATTACTCTTCCCGTAGCCAATCAGATTATGTAGGGTATCTCCTTTAATAGGTGTGAATGGTTGGGATATTTCATATGTAGAGTGGAGACGCTATGCCTGAGTCTGGCAAGACTTCAGAAAATCCCTGAGCTCTTTTGATTTGGGGGTTTTCATCTAACGGAATTTTTTTTCAAAACAGAAACAAGCACTGGTGAATGCTTGTTTTTTTGGTTTTCTTCAGTCTATCTCCTCGTACTCATCCCTTTTTGAAAGCCAATCGGCTACCAGGAAAATCATTGGTAAAGAGTATAAGTGCCTTCAGTTGGAAGGGTTATAGACTTTAATCCATTTCCGATCAATGGACACCCATGACGATAAACTCAGTGACTGTCATCGATCTTCCTCTTCATGGTCCTGCTTATAAGGGTGCACGTTTGACGATCGATTATGATTAAAAAACGAATATGAATGTTTCACGTGCTTCCTTCATACCTATAAAAAGATATGGCCAAAAACTGGAGGGAGTCTCTTGCAACAACATCAAAATTATAAAGTGTATTATCCGTATGTTAGTCCCTTTGATCCGTGTCCGCCCATTAAGAAGAAAGTGTACTCCACACCACCTAATTTATATATGGGGTTTCAACCTCCAAATCTGGAGCAATTTTCACCAAAGGAAGCCTTAAAGGCGGGAACGCTTTGGAAAGCATTCTATGATCCTTATTACAGTCCGTATGAATTAAAGGATGGTGATTCATCATGAAGCAGCTTCCCGCTCATTATTATGAGATCATGGAAGAACTTCAGACCGTCGATTTCGTCATTGTTGAACTCACCTTGTATTTGGATACCCATCCGGAGGATTATGAGGCCATTAAGCAGTACAACGAATATACCCGGATGAGGAAGCAGATCAAGAAGAAATTCGAGAAGGAGTTCGGGCCGTTGACCGGATTTGGTTACAGCTACTCAAATTATCCCTGGGACTGGAAAGACGCCCCGTGGCCATGGCAAGTTTAATGTAGAACAAAGGAGCGAATAGATAATATGTGGGTTTATGAGAAGAAACTACAATATCCCGTTAGGGTCAGCACCTGTAATCCGAAACTGGCTAAATTTCTGATCGAACAATACGGCGGTGCCGATGGGGAGCTTGCAGCGGCTCTCAGATACCTTAACCAACGCTACACGATCCCTGATAAAGTCATTGGCCTTCTGACGGATATCGGTACGGAAGAGTTCGCACATTTAGAGATGATTGCGACGATGGTCTATAAACTGATCAAAGACGCGACACCGCAGCAAATGAAAGATGCGGGACTTGATCCTCATTACGTGAACCACGATAATGCCATCTTTTATCATAACGCTGCTGGTGTCCCCTTCACGGCCTCCTATATCCAGGCAAAGGGGGATCCGATTGCCGATCTGTATGAAGACATCGCCGCAGAAGAGAAAGCCCGAGCCACGTATCAATGGATTATCAATATGAGTGACGACCCTGATCTGAATGACGGTCTCCGCTTCCTGAGAGAAAGAGAAATCATCCACTCCCAACGCTTCCGGGAAGCAGTCGAAATTCTGAAAGACGAACGAGATAGAAAAATCATATTTTAAATACCGAAAAAGAAAAAACGAGGTTCGCCCCTATTAGAGGACGGACCTCGTTTTTTCATATATTTGATTTCTTGAGGAACACTATCCGAACAGATATGCCATCAATATAAGGGGGACCATCTATGAATATTTGGGAATATATCTACAGTCCGATCATCATCTTCATTGCTTCCTATATATTGCTCCGGTTTGCAGGGAAGAAGGCAGTCTCTGAGATGAATAGCTTTGATCTCTTGTTTATTGTCGTATTAGGGACGATTGTGAGTGAGCCATTGGTGGATAAAGGGATTCCGTCAGCCCTAAGCTATGGACTGGTGTTTACATTGGTGTATATCCTGTTCTCGATCCTTACCCTTAATAATAAGCTGCGCTGGCTCCTGATTACTACTCCCACCGTTCTGGTACGCAATGGCGATATTGATGAGAAAGGCTTACGGAAAGCCAGGATCACAACCGATGAGCTTCTAGGTACCTTAAGAGAAAAAGGGTATGCCACGGTGAAGGATATTGAAATGGCCACGATGGAAAATATGGGGAAGGTTAGTGTCATCCCGAAATCGTATGCAAGACCTGTACAGCCGTCTGACTTGAACCTGTTCCCCGGGGCTGCGTTCATTCCGATCCCCCTCGTTATGAACGGTCAGATCCTCATGCACAATATGAAATACTTGAAATTGGATGAAGAGTGGCTGAAAAGAGAGCTGACCAGGCAGAACATAGCCTTTGATAAACTGGATGATATCACCCTTGCCAGTTATAATGCGAAAGGCCAGTTGGATATCGATACCGATAAGGATGAGGGGCATAACCATAATCCGTATATGTATAAGCCGGGAAATACGAATTGAAAAGGGGGCAGGGGGACGGTTCTCGTGCTCCTTGTAAATGATTATTTAAAGGGTATCCTCATTCAATCATAAACAGAAAAAATGACAGTCATGCCGAAAATCAATGAGAGGCGATTGCGGAGATCGGCAGGATTCTTCGTCCTGCACTAAACATTATTGTCCCAGTCCCCACGGTTCTCCCAAAAGAAGAAACAGAATGCCACACCCGGCATTCTGTTTTTAGTTTGATTCTGAATAGTAAATGATCATGCTCAAATTCGTCATTTCGCTGCCGGGATTTGAATATGTATGAGGGGTGTCTGCCTTGAATTTAATGGAGTCACCCGCTTTCAGCACATACTCCTTTTCATTGACGGTCAACGAAAGGGTTCCGCTGAACACCGAAATGCATTCAATGGCTCCAGAGTGATGCGGTTTGGCATCCAGGGTGGCGGCAGGCTCTAATTCGACTGAGTACATTTCAAATGGTTTTTGATCCTCAAGGCTAAAGTAAGGAAATAACCGGTACAATCCATTATCCTCGATCAACGGCTCGATCTCTGATTTCCTGATGATTTCCGTTTGGGGGATTTCTCGCTCCATCAAGGATGTGAAGGGTATTTTCAACCCGTCGGCGATTTTCCAAATGGTCGAGATCGTCGGGTTGGATTCTTCTTTTTCAATTTGACGTAAGAGGCTTTTACTGACCCCGGTCAGGCTGGAGAGATCATCCAGGCTTAACTTTCTTTTGTCTCGTATGTTCTTTAGATTATGTGAAATGATTCCATGAATTTTTTCCAAAAACGGATACCTCCTATATACAATATAATAACCATATTGTACACTATAATAAAAACATTATATTGTTCATTTTGTTCAATATAGTAATTATATCATTTTTTAAAGGATGTGGGAGGAAGCATGGGGCGGAATCGCATTCATTACAGCTGGATCATCTTGATGGTCGTTTTTTTCTCGATCATTGTAGCCGGAATTGTCAGGTCCTCATCCGGTGTGTTTATCGAACCTTTTGAAAACGAATTTCACTGGGATCGGTCCGTCATTTCACTGGCCTTTGCCGTTGGGTTATTCCTATACGGGATCTCAGGTCCATTTATGGCCGCGCTCATCGAAGTGCTTGGACTAAAGAAAATCATGTTGATATCCATGGCCACCCTGCTCATGGGTACGTTGCTTACCTTTTTGATGCAGCATTCGTGGCAGCTCATCCTCATATGGGGAATCATTATCGGGTTGGGATCCGGTCTGTTTTTAACCGTGCTGAGCCCTTATGTCGCGAACACATGGTTTGAAAAAAGAAGGGGTCTTGCATTAGGGATCCTGACGGCCAGTACGGCAACGGGTCAGCTCATCCTGCTGCCGATCCTCGCCATGCTGATTGATCAATATTCGTGGAGATGGGCGATTGCCCTCATTATGATCCTCAGTGTCATCATGCTAGTCATCATTTTTTTATTCATGAAGAACTCGCCAAAGGAAGTGGGAAGTCTTCCTTATGGTCTTGAAAACGAAGAAGCAATCACTGTTGATGAACAGAAGCATAACCCCATTGCGATTGCTTTCAAAGGATTATTTGAAGCGGTAAAAGTGAAGGAATTCTGGTTGTTGGCAGGGAGCTTCTTTGTGTGCGGTCTTTCAACGAGCGGGCTCATCGGAACGCATTTTGTGTCCTACTGTATCAGTTACGGTGTTCCTTTAGTCACGGCTGCATCGCTTCTTTCATTTATGGGGATTTTTGATCTTGTCGGGACCACCCTTTCCGGATGGTTATCAGACCGGTTTGATAATCGCTGGTTATTATTCTGGTATTATGCTTTGAGGGGAGCGTCGCTTCTGTTACTTCCGATTGCCTTATCGCAAGGGTCTTATCCGTTACTGATCATTTTCGCTGTTTTCTACGGATTGGACTGGATCGCCACGGTTCCGCCGACCATAGGGATTTCCCGGCAAGTATTTGGAGTGAAGAAAAGTGGGGTCGTATACGGATGGATCTTTGCCTCCCACCAGGCAGGTGCCGCCGTGGCAGCCTTTGGTGGCGGAGTGATCTTCCAAGCCTTTGATTCATACACGTGGGCATTTTTCTTAGCGGGCCTTTTTTGTGTCGTAGCGAGTTTGTTTGTGATTGTGATCAAGAAGGAGAGGTCTGTTGAACATGGGGCCGGTTCTCGTACATCTGTTTCGTAGAGAAAATTCGACACAGACGTTGAATATATGGGAAAACGGATTCATTATTTCTGATACGGTTTAATCATTCATATAAGTGATTCATTCTTTTGAATCCGGATTAAAAAGGGGGGAACCCGGATCAATTCCCCGATGTCCGTTTGCTGATAAGCACCTTTTTATAAAATAAGCGAATTATCGCAGAATCCCAAGGTGCCTCTCAATCCTTTCGACTCTTTGAGTTAAAGAATAAATCTTTCGATCCAGCATGTCATATTGTTTCCTGAGAATATCTATCTCCGTTTCATACCCACCTGGATACTGACGTACATGGGGATAGTATCCAGGTGGATTGCCATACACTGTTTGAGCGTTGCTTCTGTAAACAAACATTCTAGTCAACTCCTATTCAACAGACTGCCGTGCAAGCAGTGTATGTGCGAGAGCCTATTCAGGTGAAAAAAAGAGGGAAGTCCTGAAACTCACCTCGTGCTTTAGTTTCTCATATATTCCTCCACCAACTCATAGCACCGATCCTTCGTGGATTCATACAAGGAGATATACCACGCCACATTTTCAAACGTGCCGCCTTCATATTTCAATCTTTCTTTCTCCGCTTTTTCTTCTTTCTCCTCAATCCATTGCAATTGTTCCGTTTTTAACTCTGCCATGACTTCAGGAGACAGCTCTTTCTTCAGCAGGACATAAATCTCATTCAAGGCATCATCATACTTCTCATAAGACACGCCATAATAGTTTTTCATGGCGTTGGTGACACCTTTATCGGAATCTTTTTTATCCGGCATCGCATCCAGTTCCTTTTGGATGTTATCCAGTTTTTCTATATACGTTTGCTTTCCTTCCACTTTGGTGACGGGATCATCCTGCTCCGGCGTACTACTTTCAACGGATGTCTCCTTTGATTGATCCTTCCCGTTAGCGTCCGATGCGGTTGTACTATCCCCAGATGAGTCTACGGAAACAGCATCCGATTCAGGCTGATTGGCGGCATCCTCATCTGAAGATTGACTACAGGCGGACATTCCCACCAATAACATTGCGGATAAGGTCATCACGACGAATAGGTTCCTTCTCTTCATTGTTACAGCTCCAATCTCTTGTTAAAAATGCATTACTTGGGTTATTTTAACATATCTCTATCTTCTGAAAATACATACTGGTAAAATTAGGAGTGCGAAACAACTTATCAGGATATGTCCAATGCTCACTGGAGGTGCAGGATGCTCAATATCAAAACCGAATACCATTTTAAAAAAATCGACCCCATCACCAAAGGCTGGTCCAGTGACAAGAAATATTATGTTGAAGCCGAAACGGGTGAAAGGCTGCTGCTCCGGACGGCGGATGCTTCCGAATATGAAAGTAAGAAGAGCGAGTTCGAGGCGATGAAGCGTCTGGCCGAGTCGGGGATCCCGATGTCAAAGCCCCTCGAGTTCGGTGTGTGTGAAGATGATCAAGTGTATACGCTATTTACGTGGTGTGAAGGGGACGACGCGGCTGAGGTGCTGCCCATGCTTTCGGATACAGTGCAGTATGAACTCGGTCTGAAGGCGGGTCGTTATCTCCGGGAAATTCACTCCACGCAAGCACCACCCGATCATGAAAAGTGGGAAACGAAATTCAATCGCAAGGTCGACAAAAAGATCCAGCAATATCATGATTGTCCTGTGAAAATCGATGCTGGCGACCTCATTCTTGAATACATAGAGGCAAACCGGCATCTTCTCGTAGGACGTCCGCAAACCTTTCATCACGGTGATTATCACGTGGGGAATATGGTGATTTCAGAAACAGGCGAACTCTCCGTCATCGACTTCAATCGCCATGACTTCGGTGATCCGTGGGAGGAGTTCAACCGCATTGCCTTCAGTGCATCTGTGAGCCCTTATTTTGCCACGGGACAGCTGGACGGCTATTTCAGCGGACGCCCGCCGGAGGCTTTCTTCAGGCTCATGGGCTTTTACATCAGCAGCAACATGCTGTCGTCCATTCCGTGGGCGATGATGTTCGGGGAAGAGGAAGTGGCTACGATGAAGAAGCAAGCGAAGGAAGTGCTCGGTTGGTTTGACGGGATGAAGAATCCGGTGCCGACGTGGTATTTGGAGGATTTTTATAAAGGGGTGAAAAGATGAAATTAGCAGAGGCACTGATAATGCGATCTGATTTCCAAAAGAGGGTGGAGCATTTACGGAATCGACTCATCCAAAATGTTGTTGTCCAAGAAGGGGACCTTCCAGGTGAAGAGCCCAAGGAATTAATGAAGGATCTAACGGAACACTTACATCAGTTAGAAGAGTTGATTATTCAAATCAACAAAACAAACCTGCTTACGGAGTATGACAAGGGACTGACTCTGGCAGATGCCCTCACAAAACGCGATCTGCTTGGCAGGGAGAGACAGATTTACAGTGATCTCCTTGAACATGCCAACGTCCGTCATGACCGGTACTCCCGAACGGAAATAAAGCATGTCAGTACCATCGACATCAGGAAAACCCAAAAGCTTGTGGACGAATTATCCAAGAACTATCGATTGATTGATATGAAGATACAGGAGCTAAATTGGAAAACTGACCTATTAGAATAAGAGAAAGCTGGTAGCGAAATGAATAAGGCGAATACCAAACCACGCAACAGGTGTATGTTGTAATCCTGGCAGGGGTTTCGGGGTGACCCTCGAGGTTCAAATCCTCGTTTAACAACTCATACCCAGTACTGTCACATCAGAACAAAGAACATTAACCGATGACGACCAGGTATTGATTATCATTTCGTGAGGGTGGATAGGGGATATTTCTTTTAAAGTAGAAGCCGGGGGGACAGGCACCCTGGCTTTCTAACTTCGATCGACGAGGAATCCGGCCGAAATTTGTTAAAATCCAGCCGTTTAGGACGGAAAACCAGCCGAAAGTAGGAGGAATCCAGCCGTTTTCACATAAAATCCAGCGATTAACCAAATATTAACAATTGACCATCTGGCGAATATTCATGCATCCCCCCGGCCACTCCACAAAAAAAGACAGACCCAACCGGATCTGCCTCTCTCCACACTATCAATCACGCCTGCTATTCAAAAGCGGCAACGTAAATCCAACTGTCGTTCCTTCATGCTTTTTACTTCTGATATAAAGCTCACCATCATGATGTTCAATGATTTGCTTGCAAATCGCCAGCCCGAGTCCGACGCCATCTGTATTCTCGTTGGCTTTATAGAAGAGGGTGGAGACATGCCGTAAGTGTTCTTCTTCGATTCCTTCGCCCTCGTCATTCACTTCAAATCTCAGATCATTCTCGCCCTTCTCGTATCCAACCGTAATGGTGCTGTTTTTACCGGAATATTTGATGGCGTTCTCGATCAGGTTGAGGAGCACCTGTCGGATTCTGTTCTGATCAGCAACCAGTTCGAGAGGCTCATCCTCCATCAACATGATTTCCTGTTCTTTTTGCTTGCGCTTTTTATCTAGCTGTAATATGACTTCCTTCACAAGCCGGTCAAAATCAAAAGGGGACGGGTTGATCTCGAATGTTCCGTTCTGATAGCGTGAGAAGTCCAGAAGTTCCTCCACCATGTCGATCAGTCTGTCTGTTTCTTTCGTGATGATGGAAAGTCCCGTTTTGGTTTCTTCCACATTCTCAGGGTCACCCGTCTGCAATGTCTCGCTCCAGCCCTTGATGGAGGTGAGGGGGGTCCGGAGTTCATGGGAAACGGATGAGATGAATTCGTTTTTCATTTTTTCCGTCCTGAGTAGTTCTTTCCCCATATTGTTGAATGTCTGGCTCAAGGTGTGGAATTCATCCTTGTACTGCCCGTCCACCCTTGCTTCCAGGTCTCCTTCTGCCATACGGTTCGAAACGTTCGTCAATTCGATGACGGGCTCGGTGATGATCCGTGAGAAAAAGGTACTGACCACGAAGACAATCCCAAGGATCCCGATTCCGATCGCTGACAGTGTGATCAGGATCGTTTGAAAATTATTATCCAGCGCTTCGAGTGAGGTGACGAAGCGGAGGATGCCGATCGTTTTATCGCTGGATTCCAGTGGAACCGATACGGCAAGGATGCGTTCTCCTGTTGCGGGATTGGTGCCGAACCAGGTTCCTTTTCCTTTTGAGAAGGCATCCTTTACATCGGGATAATCCTGTTTTTCCCCCGGAATGAACCCGCTGGAGGACGATAGGACACGACCGCTTCCGCTCAAAATTTGTGTTTCCGCCTGATCGATGGAGAAGTTGCTTTGAAGATCCTGCAGGTTCTCCCTCAGGTTGTAGGAAGATAAATGACTATAGCGCTTCGCGAATGAAGCTGAGTTCTGTGCATGATTTTGCAGGATTTCAGCCGTGCCATTGTAATAATAATGATAGATGCCGGAAGCGACGATTCCTAGAAACAATAGGATCGTCATGGTGATCAGTGTCAGATTCTGTATGAGTATCCGCCGTCTAATTCCCATTATGTTTTCCTTCCCCGGATTCATCCCAGCGGTATCCGTAACCCCACACCGTCAACAAGTACCGGGGGGAGGAAGGGTCTTCTTCAATTTTCCGCCGGATCCGCCTGATGTTGACATCGACGATCTTCGGGTCCCCCATATAGTTGATCCCCCACACCTGGTCCAAGAGGTCGTGGCGGCTGATGGCTTTTCCATTTGCTTTCAGGATGGTGCTGATCAATTCATATTCCACCGGGGACAAATCGACGTCCTTTCCCTTCAACTTCAGGAGGCGCCTGCTTTCATCTAAATAGATTGATGGAGCAGGCTTTTCCGGTTCAACAGGACGGATTCTCCGCAGCAGTGCTTCAATCCTGGCGATGAGTTCATTCGGACTGAAGGGCTTCGAAATATAATCGTCGGCCCCGTTCATCAAGCCATGGACTTTATCCATTTCCTGTACTTTCGCCGTCAACATGATGATGCCGATGGATGAGTTCCATTCCCGGATCTCTTTGCACGCTTCAAATCCATTCATTCCCGGCAGCATCACATCGAGAAGGACGATATCGACGGTCGTATCTTCCTTCTTCAGCTGCTCGAGGCCGGACTCTGCATTATCCGCCTGGAGCACACTGTATCCATATCGTTTTAAATTGATTTCAATGAAGCCTCTGATAGACTCTTCATCTTCAATGATCATGATTCGCTTCAATTCCAACACCTGCATTTCATTTGAAAATAAACCGGTGATCCCTATTAAGAAGACAACAACTGAACATACTTCTTGAATTCGGACGCCGGTGATTTCGTCAAATAAACGAACTGATTGCTTTCCATCAGGACATTCCAGCCTTCGAGGGACTCCATATCGTCTTTGTCCGCGACATACACATCGAAAAGGAGGGAACCATCGTCTTCTGAGAGGAATTTGACATATCTCCGTCCGTCGGATGCTTCGATGATGATATCAGGCCAGTCTTCCGGCAGCATCAGTTCATACTGATACGGATAATTCTGATAGGAACGGAGAGTGAATTGTGGTTGGCCGTCATCGGATAATTGATAGTATTCATGAATGAATGGCATGTCCACATACGGTTTGTCCGGGTTCGCCTCGATCAGGAGGGGGAATTCCAGGATGCCGTCGCCGTTTTTGTCTTCGCTGTTAGCGGAAGTTGCCCTGAATAATTGATCTTTGAATTCTTTTGGGACGAGTTCCACGAGTTTCTTATTTTTCACACCGACGATGAACGAAGTCGAGGAATGGGCCCCTACAGTGGAATCGAATATCGCCCCTTTGACAGACGGGGTGACATATCCGGATGCCGAGTTATAGTAGGGATAGACATACGGATCGAGCTCCAGTTCATCCACCTTCTCCGATTTTCCTTTTGAAAATGCATAAAGGGAGACGGTATGTTCTTGATTTGGTATCAAGGAAGAAAGCAGCAGCTCGGCCTTGCCGTTTTCATCGTAATCATCCGCGAAGAATGCGCTGTATTGGGACTCGAACAATTTGTCAGGCTTTTTCCCTTCCAGATCATAAATGACGAGGGCAGAGTCAGATGCTTCTGCCGCATAGGAAAAGCCGATCAGGAGCTCCTTCGTTCCGTCCCCGTTCAAATCGGATGCTTCGACCTTCATCAGTTCCCTTCCGATATCTTTGATTCCGGCCATCTTCGTCCATTTTCCTTCTTTATTCTCAAGGATGATCCCTTCCATTTGAGAGGTTTCTTCAGGAAGACGATAGAAGACAATCAACTCTTCTTCTCCGTCTCCATCGAGATCCGTCTGTTTGATGGTGTCTGCCGTCTTATCTTCGTTTGGTGAGAGCCACTCCGCCTGAGGAGGGACGAAGCTTTGAATGGCCTGCTTCAATTCCTGTTGTTCGACAGGAAGCTCCGGAGGCTTCATCAAAGAAGAGTTGGACTGAAATAAGGAACAGCCGCTTGTGACAAACAGGATCCCTGTTAAGAGAAAGATCATTTTTTTCATCTATTTTTCACATCCTAGCACTTGCTTTCAATAGTATAGTGTAAATTCATTCGACAAAAGTAACAAGAAAGTAACAAATTTCGCAGCCCGATTGTAACCGCCTAGTAACCCTTTCCCAGCTGTTTTCTTTTACGATGAAAGTACAACAAAACAGCCGGAGGAAAGGTGAAAAGCATGCGAAGAAAGAAAAGACGATTAAAGAAAAGTGTGCGGGTGACATTCGCACTGATGTCAGCTCTCTTCATCCTAGTATCGACCATTTGGGTGATGGATATAGGTGAAGCGAAAAGTAATGAAGGTCAGGAACGTTTAGAAAAGGTCATGGCAAAAGAAACCGGAGAACAGCAGCCTGCCAATAAGCAAACCGATGAAGTGAAAGAGGAAGCGGCAGAGGAAAGCGAAGAGGTTCCTGAAGATGAACCAATCGATTCCGTGACGGTTGATGAACCGGTTCAACAAGGGGAAACGACGGGCGATCAGCCTGGAGAGGAGTCACTTCAGGATAAACAAGCTCAGGAAGAACAAACCGTTCAAGTGGAACAACAGTCGGTCTACCTCACATTTGATGATGGACCAAATGAAAATACAGAAGATATCCTGAATGTCCTCGAACGCTATGATGCCAAGGCGACATTCTTCATGCTTGAACCGAATATGAGGAGATTTGAAGATTCCGTAAAGGATATGGCGGCAGAAGGACATGCGGTCGGCATGCACGGTGTCACCCATGATGCGGCGAAATTCTATCAATCTAGTCAATCGGTTGTGGGTGAAATGAAAAAGGGACAAGAGACACTGGAATCCATCACCGGTATTCACAGCAATCTGATCAGGGTCCCTTATGGATCGGTGCCGAATATGACGCAAGCTTACAGGGAGGCCGTTGACCAGGCAGGCTTCCACATGTGGGACTGGAACATCGACAGCGAAGATTGGAGGCTCTTAAGCGAAAAATATGTGCCGAATGTGATGGAACAGATCAACGCATTTCCTTATGAAAACTCACCGAAAATCATCCTTCTTCATGAGAAAGATGTGACACTTGAGAACTTAGAGGAGCTTCTCATCGACTTGACAGAAAAGGGATACAGCATGAAGGCGATCTCACAAAAAATGAATCCCGTAACATTTTAACGAAAGAGGAGCTGTAAAGAATGAATAAGAAATGGAAAGTAGGCATCACCGTCCTGGTTGGATTGACCGTCCTATCGGGAGGGCTTCTGTTCTTTGTTTTTGCAAAGGTGGGGGCGTTCTTCGATGAGACGTATGAGCCGATTGACGTTCCCCGTGTTAAAGAAGAAAAAAGTGAAACAGCACCCGAAGATAAAATCCACATCCTGTTGATGGGGGTGGACGAACGCCCCGATGATAAAGGAAGGCCGGATGTCATGATGGTTATGGAAATCGATCCGAAATCTGACAGTACCAAGGTCGTCAGCCTGCCGAGGGATACCAAGGTATCCATACCGGGCCGCGATGAAAGCACTAAGCTGAATCATACGTACACATATGGTGGGACGAGTCTCACCGTTCAGACCGTTCAACAACTTCTGGACGTCAAGATCGACTACTACGCAAAAGTGAATATGAACGGGTTTGAAGAAGTGATAGAAGAAGTAGGCGAACTGACCATCGATAATGAGCTGGACTTTTCTTTCGATGGATATCACTTCGCCAAGGGAGAACTGACGCTGTCCCCTGATGAAGCCCTTGCCTATGTCAGAATGAGAAAGCAGGACCCCATGGGCGACGAAGGCCGGAACGAACGTCAGCGGAAAGTCATCAAGGCATCCGTCGATAAGCTCCTGAAGCAGAACGACTACGGCAAAATCCTCGAGCTGCTCGATACGGTATCTCCCTATCTCCAATGGAATATACAAGAGAAAGACTTGAAGGAGTTATACAGCCACTATTCACACGCCATGAAACAGATCCAGTCGTCGGAACTGCCGGGTGAAGGAAAGCTTGCAGAAGATGGATTATGGTATTTCATTGCTGAGGATCCAGAGGAGATATTTGCGGATGCTGAATCCGAGACAAATAGTTGAATCCTACAAAAGAAGAACCTTGTACGTGATCAAAACGCACAAGGTTCTTTTTTTATATTCGTAAATCTTCCCACCCTGTACACATATTGTTAATAGTTTCGTAATATTTACCTCCTAAGATGAATGTAACAGCAAAGATGAACAGAGCAAAACCATTTTAGGAGGTAGTGAAATGCTAGAACATAACAATCAAAACGAAGAAATGCAGCATATAGAGTCAGAAGAAGTTGAAAAGAAAGAGGACATGCAGAGAAATCCGAAACCGAAGAAGACATGGAAAGGGCGTGGGTTCCTGAATACGGTGGGTGCAGGGATCATCGGTTCGGTCCTGACGCTGACCGTATTGCCTCAAACGGATTACTACCAGAACCTGGCCCAGAACAGTATCGAGCAATCAGCTCATGAAGGACAGACGGATACGGCAGCGGATTCAGGGATCACGCCAACGACCGTATCCACTGCGGGCAGTGGGGATGTAGCGAGTATTGTGGAGGATGCCTCAGAGTCCATCGTCGGTATCGTCAACTATCAGCAGCAGAATGGCATGGGAGGATCACAGGAAGCGGCAGCCGGGACAGGGTCCGGCGTCCTTTTTAAAAAGGATGGGGACAGTGCTTATATCATCACGAACAATCACGTGATCGAAGGGGCTTCCAAAATTGAAGTGTCCCTTTATGATGGAGAAAAGACGGAAGGAGAATTGATCGGAGCCGATCCCCTGACAGATCTCGCTGTCGTAAAGATTGATGGCAAATATGCAGACAACCTGTTGGAAGTCGGTGACTCCAGCGCCCTGCGCGCCGGTGAACAGGTCATCGCCATCGGAAACCCGCTTGGACTTGACCTATCACGGACGGTGACACAAGGAATCGTCAGTGCCGTCGACCGCACGATTCCTGTGCAGACATCAGAAGGGGAGTCTGAACTGAACGTCATCCAGACCGACGCCGCCATCAATCCTGGTAACAGCGGTGGTGCCCTCTTGAACGCCAAGGGTGAACTGATCGGGATCAATAGCGCGAAGATCTCGAACTCTGGCGTAGAAGGACTAGGATTTGCGATCCCAAGTAAGGATTTTATGCCGATTGTCAGTGAAATCATTGAAACAGGAAAGGTCGAGCGTCCGTACATCGGAATCGGGATGAAGAACCTGTCCGATATTCCACGCTCCTACTTACCGAATCTGCCGGAGTCAGTCGAATCCGGTGTGGTCGTCGCGAATATCGATCCGACCTCAGCAGCTGCTGACGCCGGGATCAAAGAAGGCGATGCGATTACTGAAATGAACGGCAAGGCTGTTGAGAATGTGGCTGACTTGAGAAGACAGCTGTACGGTGACCTGAAAGTGGGAGATAAGATCGACCTGACGATTTACCGTGACGGGAAGAAGATGACGGTTAGTCTGACGCTTACGAGTAATGCGATGATGAATGGGTAAGGACTTGCTTGGTGACCGGGGCGGTGTACCAGGTACAAATGGATGGGGCTGTACCAGGTACAAAACGATTCGAATGTACCAGGTACAAATGGATGGGGCTGTACCAGGTACAAAACGATTCGAGTGTACCAGGTACAAATGGATGGGGCTGTACCAGGTACAAAACGATTCGAATGTACCAGGTACAAATGGATGGGGCTGTACCAGGTACAAAACGATTCGAATGTACCAGGTACAAACCGTCCGAAATGTACCTGGCACCAAACCAACACCCAATAAACTACAAAACACATGAATCAAAAAGGAGTACGAATTCGTGACAAAAAAGAAACAAACCATAACAATTTGGAGCGTCATCGGAGGCGTTGTCCTCGTAGGGGCACTCTTAGCCGTTTTCGGTTTTTCGAAGGATGACGTAGTAGCAAAGGTCGGAAGCGAGTCGATCACGAAGGATGATTTGTATTCGACGCTGGTGGATCAATACGGGGATGGGGCGTTGGATACGCTGATCGCCGAAAAGATCGTGAAGCTTGAGAGTGAGAAGAAAGATCTCACGGTGAAGGATAGTGAAATCGATAAGGAACTTGAGAACATCAAAGGCCAATATGACAGTGAAGATGCATTCAATGAGGCCCTCGCGTCAAGTGGATCGAATTTAGATAGCGTCAAAGAAAATATTAAGACGTACTTGTTGACGGAAAAGCTGCTGAAGGACAGGGTCTCAATTACAGATGATCAGATCAAGGAATATTTTGATGCGAATAAAGATTCGTTTGCACAAGAAGAGCAGGTAGAGGCAAGTCATATTCTGGTGGATGATGAGAAGACCGCTGAGGAGGTGAAGAAGAAGCTGGATGATGGAGGGGATTTTGCCGAGCTTGCGAAAGAGTACTCCACGGATACATCGAATGCTGAGTCGGGCGGAGAGCTTGGTTATTTTGGCAAGGGTGAAATGGTGCAGGAGTTTGATGATAAGGCGTTTGCTATGAAAAAAGGTGAAATCAGTGAGCCGGTGAAAACCGAGTTCGGTTACCACATCATCAAGGTGACGGGCAAGAAGGAAGCGAAAGAAGCGGTTCTTGATGATCATAAAGACGAAATCAAAGATATCCTCTTTGATCAGGCCCTTCAAACGGAATATGGAACATGGCTTCAGGAAAAGAAAGAGGACTATAAAATCGAAAATCTGTTAAAAGATTCATAATCCGGTCATGGTTTGTTCATGATTTGGTCATAAATGGTGGAAATACTGTTAGTGCAGCTGCAACCTATTAAAGGAGGAAAAATAGATGAATAAGAAAAGAAAAGTATCGTATGTGTTAACGGGTGTATTAGCGGTCGGGATTCTCGGTTCCCTGCCAGCCTTCGCCGCCGAGGAGGATTCTGCGGCAAAGACGAATGATCAGGCGGCTGTCGGCGTACATGAATTTGGCAGACATGGCGGTGGACACGGGAAGTTTCATATGGATGAAGAACAGCTGAAGGCGAAAGCGGAAGAGCTGGGCATCAATACAGCCGATAAGGACACACGTGAACTTGCCAAGGAAATCATGGATGCCGAGCTCGAGAAAAGAGCGAAGGCACTAGGGATCGATACGGAAGGAAAAGATCATCGTGCCGTCATGGAGGAGATTCGTCAGGCTGAACTGAACAAGAAAGCAAAGGAATTGGGGATTTCCACTGACGGAAAAGACCAGGAGGAGCTCGCTCAGGAAGTGAGGGAAACCTTGCTGAAGCAAAAGGCGAAAGAACTTGGGGTGGCCACCGACGGCAAGGATATTGAAACACTTGCCGATGAAGTAAGGGAAGCAGCCCTCATGAAGCAGGCGAAGGATCTTGGAATCGAGACAGAAGGAAAAGATCAACATGATTTGCGTCATGAAGTGATGGAAGCGTCCATCCTGAAAGCTGCGAAAGAATTGGGAGTCGAAACGGATGGCAAAACATCGAAGGAACTGATGGAAGAAATCATGACCGATCATGCCGATGAAGCGAAGAAACTGGATTTCTTCCCTTTCAATAAAGATAAGGAAGAAGGCTTCTTTTTCCGCATGGGCGGTAAAGGGCATCACGGTCCGGGACACGGGCAAGGATTTCACGATGCTGACGGAAGCGATGAAACATCAGCAGAATCTGAAAGCGTAGCCTTATAAGTCAGGGAATCCCCGCCATATGAGCGGGGGTTTTTCCATTGTAGAACGAAGCGGGAAAAACGACTATACTTAAGAGAGAGGGAGCCGTGGGGACAGGTACCGTGGCGCATGAGCCAAGGTACCTGTCCCCATGGTTCGATCGGAAAGGAGCGATGGTGATGAATGTGCTGGTGGTAGAGGATAATCAAAGTGTCACAAGCATGCTTGAGATGTTTTTTACGAAAGAAGATATAAAGGGTGAGTTTGTCCATGATGGTGCTGACGGGTATCAGCGTTTTAAGGAAGGCGAGTGGGATCTTGTGATTCTGGACTGGATGCTTCCGGGGATGGACGGTGTGACGATTTGCCGGAAGATCAGGGAGGAAGGATCACAGGTTCCGGTCATTATGCTGACGGCGAAGGACAGTGAGTCCGATCAGGTTCTCGGCCTTGAGCTCGGTGCCGACGATTATGTGACTAAGCCCTTTTCTCCTCTTGCCCTGATGGCGAGGATCCGTGCCGTGACCCGTCGTTATCAAGGGGAGAAAAGCAGTTCAGGCACTACGGATGTCAGCACATCGGATTTCCGGATCAGCAAGGAAACCCGTGAAGTCTATTTGAACGGTGCCCCCCTGACGAATCTGACGCCGAAAGAATTTGAACTCCTTTATTTCCTTTCCCAGCATCCCCGTCAGGTGTTCTCGAGGGAGCAGCTCCTTGAAAGGGTATGGGGATATGATTTCTACGGGGACGAGCGGACGGTGGATGTCCATATCAAGAGGCTACGGAATAAGATTGGCAGCAAGGACAAGCCTTATTTGCATACGGTGTGGGGCGTAGGCTATAAATTCGACGAGACGGCGGTCGGGGATGAAGTTTAGGTATCTGTATCAGCTGCTCCTCAGTCATACGAGCGTCCTCATCATCGCCTTCATGATCCTCGGACTCCTGTTCTCTCATTATGTAGAGAATCTTGTATACGAAAATAAGGTGACGGAACTCAGGACGTATGGGGATAAAATTTTATCGGATTTAGAGCGTCCCAGCCCGAGAAGGCCCCTGTATCTGGAGGAATACAGCAACCTCCTTCATGCCCGGAACATCGATGTGATCACGTTCAATCGACAGGGGGAAGTCTCCTTCTCGAGGGGCGGGGTGTACCCGCGGATCGAGCTCTCGAAGGAAGAGTGGGAGAAGATTGAAAGTGGTGAAACGGTACCTTTGAAAAAAGATTTCGGTCGCTTCAATCAGGCGGTCTCCCTTGTCATCATGCCCCGTATCGTCAATGATCAACTGACTGGCGGACTGATCCTGATTTCACCTATCAGCGGCACAAGGGAAATGCTGAGTGAAATCAATCAATATCTGTTATATATCGTCCTGTTGGCGCTGGCCATTTCGGTCCTCGTCAGCCTGTTCTTATCGAAGCTCCACGTGAAGCGGATACAGCGAATCAGGGAGGGGACCTCAAAGGTGTCATCGGGGGATTACGATGTTCACGTCCCAAGCTCCAACTTCGATGAAATCGGGGATCTCGCTGAAGATTTCAATGAAATGGTCACGAAACTTCAGGCATCCAAAGAAGAAATCGATAATCTTGAAAGCAGGAGACGCCAGTTCATGGCGGATGTGTCCCATGAATTGAGAACGCCGCTCACGACAATCCGGGGTGTCATCGAAGGCATCCGGAACGACATGATCCCGGAAGAACAGAAGGAGAAAAGCTTCGGACTCGTCAGCGAAGAAACGAAGCGACTCATCCGACTCGTGAACGAGAATCTGGACTATGAAAAAATCCGCTCCAATCAAGTGGTTCTCAACAAAGTCACCCTGCCGATCCTTGATGTCTTCGAAGTCATCAAGGAACAGCTGGATTTTCAGGCCGAGGAAAAAGGGAATGACATCAGAATTCTTGCCCATGACGATGCAAGGATTCATGCCGACTACGACCGATTGATCCAAATCCTCATTAACATTACGAAAAACAGCATCCAATTCACGTCAGGCGGAACAATCACGTTAAAGGGCTCTTCAGATGAGAAGGAAACTCTCATTGAAATCGAAGACACCGGCATCGGCATGGACCCGGATGAAATCAAGTCGATCTGGCGCCGCTTCTATAAAGCCGACCTGTCACGGACAAACAACCCTTACGGCGAATTCGGCATCGGACTTTCCATCGTGAAGCAGCTCGTGCTCATGCATGAAGGGACGATCGATGTGTTCAGCGAAAAGGGAAAAGGGACGAAGTTTGTCATTCGGTTGCCGATTTGAGGCCAGGGGGACAGGTCCCTTGGCCTTTTTTTATTTAGGAGCCGGGGTACCTGTCTCCATGGTCTTTTTAATCTTATTTTTTTCGTTTGGTCACATTTCGTATCCCTGAATCGTTCTATTAGTAGATACGGAGGGATGTAAGATGAAACATATTGTGATTGTAGGCGGAGGATATGCGGGTATTAATACGCTGGAGCATCTAAAGAAGCAACTTGGAAATAGACTGGGTCACGACATAAGGATGACGCTCATTGATAAGCATTCATACCATTTAAGAAAGGTCCTTTTGTTCAGACGCATTTCAGATAAGGACTTCAATTTGCATATACCCCTTACTTCTTATACAGGAGAAGGTATTTCGTTTGTGCAGGGAGAAGTGGAAGAAATCAAAGAGAGGGAACAGGCGATTGTCGTAACACGTGATGGATTGAAGAGGGAGAATATCCCGTATGATCAACTTGTCCTAGCAATGGGGAGTTCATCCCGTCATCAGGAGGATCAGGGGGGAATTCCCCTTGAATCAAGTAAGAATGCCGATTTAATCAGGTCCAGAATTGAAGAGGGGATCAAGGCCGGAAAATCGATTCACATAGCCGTTGTGGGAGCCGGTATTTCTGGGGTTGAAACAGCTGCGGAAATGGGAGGCTGGCTTAAGGATTCTGGAACAGTCAAGGTTACTTTAGTGAATGCGGATCGTCGATTGTTGAGCTCAGCTCCCAAGAAAGTTTCGGCGCACCTGGAAGAAGAACTCACAAAGGTGGGTGTGAATGTTCTCCATGGAGTCAAGGTTAATCAGTATGATGATCAGGCAAAAACGCTTTATTATTCAGATGGAACAACAGAAACGGTTGATTTGTGTATCTGGACCACCGGTTTGAAATCCAATGTATTAACTGCGAGCCGAGAAAAGGGCAGGATCATGGTGGATGAGTCTTACCGTGTGAAGGGGATGAAAAATGTTTATTCGATAGGGGACTGTGCACTCGTTACAGATGCGAAGACCGGCAGGATAGACCGCATGACGTGCAAAGAAGCTGTTCTTCAATCGGGAAAATTAAGCAGGATCATGGTGAAGGATATGACCGGAAGTGGGAAGAGACTCGTCCACAAGAGTATTCCGGTTGAATTTTACTGTGTGAGCCTCGGGCAAAACAGAGCGTTAGTGTGGATGAAAAAGGGGAAGTATAGCATGTTGATTCGAAACAGGCTCGCTCTCTTTATTCGAAAATCCACGTGGGATTCAGCCAGTCTGATAAAAAAATAGATAAGGAGATTATCATGAGTGAGATCGAAACCATCTATGAAGAGAACAAGCGTCTGCTAACTCATATCGCCTATCACATGCTCGGTGACATCAACGATGCGCGTGATGCAGTTCACGATGTATTTACCCGAAATCTAGGTCTGGACACATTTGACAGGGTGGATAACATCCAGGCCTTCCTTTGTAAAAGCGTGACCAATCGATGCCTTGATGTCTTAAAATCAGGCACACGAAAACGGGAAGTATGTGTAGGAACATGGCTTCCAGAACCTCTTTCTGTAAACGAGGATCCATTGGATGTATTGATCAGGAAGCATACGTTATCCTATTCGTTCATGTTCCTCCTGGAACGCCTTTCGCCAGTGGAAAGGGTGGTGTACATCTTACGGTCGGCATTTGAATATCCCTATGAACAGATTGCGGAAATCCTTCATAAATCCAATCCGGCTGTAAGAAAGATCTTTAGCAGGTCTAGGCAGAAAGTACAGGAAGGATCAATGCGGGAAGAAGAAACAGAAGTGGAAAATGAACTGAGCGAAGCTTTTATCAAAGCATTAGAAACAGGAGAGACGTCGATCTTCCTGAAGTTGCTGACAGAAGATGTCACGTACTATGCAGAAGGCGGAGGGGAACTGCCCATCGCCCGCAAACCACTTCCTTATAAAGCATTTGTCCAATTATTTACCTATCTTTCTCAACAAGTCCAACATAGTAGCTACAAGGACCTTCAAATGGTAAGCGTAAGAATCAATACCGGTTATGGGGTGCTTTTAAAACGCAACGAAGAACCTCTTGCCATCGTGACTTTCAGAAGCGAAAACGGGAAGATTGTGGATATCTATAACCAGACCAACCCTATGAAACTAAAAATGACGGGAGCAGCCCTTTGAGCATGTGGGGGTGAAAAGCCAAGGGGACAGGTCCCTTGGCCTTTGTTATATAAAAGCGGCGATACCTGTCCCCATGGTTCCCTACAATTCTACAAAACTTTCCCAAGTTACCCGTATTGACAAGTCCCCTCCGTTCAAAATAAAAGAGCAATTTCGTTATTGAATCACGACTCACTAGGTATTTTTCAGTGTTTTCCTCTCATCTCTCCATCGGAACCGGCCGATTTATGAAAAAAGATGGGACTATCTAATGGTGATTCACATTCAACCAAATTCAGTTATAATAAGGAATGAGGAATTATTTTTTTAATTTTAAAAAAATAATCGAAAGTGGGGATGCTATTCCGATGGATCATTTAGATTTATTGACCGGTCTGCTGATTAATCTCCTTGTCATTCTGATTGTGATATTGCTGTTAAACTTTCACTATCTATCAAGAAATAAAGTACATAAGCTCCAGATGTCATCTTTTTCGATCTACCTGATCAGTTCGTTTCTCATGCTCGTCAGTATGGGGTTGTCAGTTCAGTTGGAAGATGGGTTTTTATATGACCTGCGCTGTATTCCCTTTTTACTTGGAGGGATCTACGGCGGCAGGAAGGTCATGCCGTGGCTTGCCGTTACGATGGTTGCGATCCGGCTGCCGATGATGGGGACGGGAGTGATCATTACTATGATCATTGCGATCCTATTCACTGCCATCATTTTGTATGTGCGCCCTAGATTGGAAAACAAGGCATTGAAGGCGAGGGTCTATACGTATTCGGCTCTGTCTTTCGGATACTCGGTTCTTTCCTTTTGGCTGCCGTCTGTCATCTTTGATTTCGGCGAGCTAAGTTCATTCCCAATCTACTCAGCGGTCCTGACCGGGTCTACGTTCTTTGTGTTCTACTTATGTGAAATCATCCGGACGATCTATATTCTTCAATTGAAATCGATAAAATATGAGAAGATGCAGGTGGTCAGTCACCTCGCTGCAAGCATGAGTCATGAAGTCCGGAATCCATTGACGACCGTGAGGGGATTCCTTCAGCTGATCAATGAAGATCCATCCAATATTACCAACAATAAAGAACTTTCAGAGGTCGCGGTCAGTGAAATCGACCGTGCGACGGAAGTCATCAATCAATACTTGAACTTTGCAAGGCCACACCCCGAGCTTGAAGAGGAAGTGGCGATTCGGGATGAAATCAACCGATCGAAGGAAATCATCATGCCCCTAGCCATCAAAAAAGGAATCACCCTGCAAGCGAATATTCTTCATCACCACTCCATCAAGGGTGATCCGAACAAGCTTCAGCAGGTCCTCATCAACGTTATGAAGAACGGCCTGGAAGCGATGGAAAACGGAGGTACTCTCCGCATTTTCAGCTATCTTGAAAATGGAAAGATATTCATCGTCATCAATGACACGGGAATCGGCATGACCAAGGAACAGCTCATGCGCCTCGGCGAACCGTACTTCTCCATGAAAGGCAAGAACGGTACCGGCCTCGGCATGATGACCGTCTACCAGCTCGTCGAAGGCATGAAAGGCACCATCAAAGTCCTGAGCAAACCGGGCAAAGGAACCTCCGTCATCCTATCCTTCCCGCCCTACAGCAAAAAGGAAGAAGGGACAGCATCAAACCCTGCAAGAACAACAGAGGTCCGTCCCTCACTGCGTTAAGCGGGAGGGACGGACCTTGATTTATACCTTCTTTCGAGCATGAAACCCACTGATTTGGCGCTTTTGCCTGGTTTTTTAGAGGTCCGTCCCTCGCTGAACGGGTTTCTGTTCTGTAGAATGGAGTTAAGACTATATGAAAGAAGTGAGTGCAGTTGATCAAGTACAAAAGTCTCCACCACGTCAGCTTGAACGTGACGGATCTTGAGAAAGCCAAAGATTTCTATGGAAAGACACTTTGCCTGAAGGAAATCGAAAGACCGGATTTTGGTTTCCCGGGCGCCTGGTATGAAATAGAAGGACAGCAGCTTCACCTGATTGTGGACCCGTCTTCTCAGACTCTCCGCTCGGATAAGCAGTTATCCAGTCGAGAAGGTCATTTTGCCCTAAGAGTGGAAAGCTATCATGAGACTCTCACATGGTTAAAGGAAAACAATGTGGAAGTATTAGAGAAGCCTCAATCGAAAAGCGGATTCGCCCAGATTTTCTGTGCCGACCCGGACGGGAATTTGATTGAGTTGAATGTGGATCAGAAAGATTTATAATGAACCAGGGAACCAGCAGGGATGTCTGCTGGTTTGTTTTTATTTTAGGTGGTTTTTATATGAACCTTTGAAGAGCACCCGTCTTTATGGGTAATGCCCCTTTATTTGAAACTTTTTACAACTCCAACCGTATACATAAGTAACAACAATCAGAAAGGGATGGATCCTATGGATGGAATCTTACTCATCATCATATTAGGAGCTATCGGTTGTGCCATCGTGGGTACGATCTTTCTAGCCAATAAAGCACTGACTCAACACATGCACAACCGTAAAGGAATAGACCTACAGTCGGAGGTTGTATCCTGTCCAAAATGCGGGGCGAAGAATAAGCGCCAGATGAATGGTCAGCACTGCAGGGAGTGTTATGAAGCATTTTAGTGGTGTGATAAATATAGGTGGCCAGATGTACAGGTAAGAAAGGATGATCAACCATTTTAGAAACTGTCGTTGGAATTGTGATTGTCCTGTTAATACTAGGATTATCTTTTTTTATCGCTTATTGGGGCTTTTTTTCATTATTGAAGGAGTCAAAAAGGTCAAGACGAAACGAGAACGCAGAATTGAGAAGAGAAGTGAAAGATTTAAAACAGCGGGTGGAGTTTCTGGAAAAAGAACGAAACGCTAATTAGAAGAAAGGAGAGACCACTCATGGTTTTCCTATTCATTTTGGTCCCCGTCATTCTCGTCGCAGGCATCGCCATCTATCTTGAGAAAAAGTCAGGCATGACGCCTCCAGACTTAACGCAACATGCCACGAAGATCGGGGAAGCGTATAAGCATAGTGATGTGAACAAAAACTCTGTTGATCCTTAAAAAATGGTCAGAGGCTACACGCCCTGACCATTTTCCATTTGTGTTGTTTTCTTGCCGGACGTTTGAGGCTTGAACGCAGTAGCCAAAATGACGAGCATTCCACCAATCCCGATCCAAACAAGCGACGACACAGCCGAATTCCACGATAATCCCTCTCCGAAGTAGAAGAGTTCCCGTAATCCCTGCACCATGAATTTCATCGGCAGCCAGGAGTAAAACCAGTCCCGGTAAAACGAGGACATCATCTCAGGAGCCATGGCGAGTAGCGGTGCCCCGAAGAATAGCATGAGCACAAAGAGCGGCATGCCCCTGATCCCGATCAGTGAGAGGATCGCTGAAATCATCAGATAGAAGCTGAACGATGTCAGACTGAGGAACAAGGCGGTATCGCTCAAATCCGGGATATTGAATCCAATCAGTCCATCTGCAAGAAGGGTCAGGCCGAATCCGACGATCAGGGCGACCACCGCACCGATCAGGATTTGAATGAACTTCGAAGCCAGCTTTTCTTTCCGGCTCAGCACCGGTAATTTGCTGACAGCGAGATAGATGATCGCGGCACTTGCCATGCTCGCCATCCAAAGCGGCTGGAACAGGGAAACAGGGGCGTTTCCGTTTGCGCTGTTCGACCCGATTTCATTCACGTTCGTCACCGTTTTGGTGATAGGGGTGACCATACTGGTAAATTGCTTCGGTGTCAAAGTGGCACCCTGCTTCTCGAATCCGTCCAGAATCTGTTGGCGGACCACATTGTTCATATTGTCCACGACCCCATTCAAGATCTGACCCGCAGCGGTCGAAGCCATGGTGTTCATCCCTTGATTGATCAAAATCTGTACTTCAGCAGAAGTAGGATCCGGTGTTCGTAAGGAAGCCTGCTTCGCACTGAAATCCTTTGGGATGACAAGTGCTGCATAGTATTCCTGATTGTCCAATCCCTTCTGGACGGCTTCTGTACTTTTCACGTTCATCCATTTCACGGCAGGGTCTTCATCCGATTTCGTGCTGGACATGGTGTGAATCTTTTCAACGAGGGTTTCCCCCATATTCATCTTCGGTTGATCCGGCACTTGCACACCCTCATCTTCGTTTACGATGGCAATCGGCAGATTTTTCGGCTGCGGCTGAACCGAGGGGAACAGCGTCAGGGAAAAAATAAAGATGATGGCGAGTGCAATGAGTGGGGATGCGAGTACCAATTTGTTATTAAAAATGTTCAAGCTGAAGGACCTCCTTTTATAAAAGTGAGTAATCACTCACAAATAATATTACTCGCTTTTTGGGGAAAGTCAATAAAAAAGTGAGTGATCACTTTTTTGTTTATACCGGAAATTCGACACGGCGGAATGAATATCTGATATCCCGCATGATTTCCACGCTTCTCGCACGATTATGCTAATATCCGCACGATTTTTATAAATCCTGCATGATTCCCCTCAATACCCGCATGAACTCTGAATCCCACCAAGCACCCAGATTAAATTGACAGAATTTTCAACTCTAGTATACTGGTAATTATTAGAAAGATAAAAGGGGTACATAATGAAAAAATCCGGTCTGGAAGCTGTTCTTATCATAGTAGGAATCATATTCGTGAGTGCGACATCCGGCCTCTTCAAACATCAGGCGTTTTCACTACTGACCTATGGAGAGGAGTTCATCACGCTATGCAGGGAATTGGTCGAACCTCATAAGCTTGTCTACATAAATCCTGTCTCGGATGTCGAACGCCCGTTATTTCCAATCATTCTTAAAGCCTTCCTGAGCAGTGCAAGAATCTTTTTCCTGGCATTGGGATTGGCGCTAACGAGTTCCATCTTTCTGATGATCCTCTATTTTTCAGTAGGGAAAAAGATTCGGAAAGGAATAGAGGGAGTCTCGTTTTATCTCGCGTCCCTGCCTGATATTTTTGTCATAGGGATCCTGCAGATGCTCGTCATCTGGTTCTTCAAGCAAACCGGCATTCTCGTGATTGACATCGCATCCCTCGGGGAAAATCAGGTCATCCTGTTTCCGGCGATCACGCTCTCGATACTACCGACGTTCTTTTTCCTCGGGTCGATGGTATCTTTTTTGCAGGAGGAAGAGGGACTTCCGTATGTGGAGCTTGCGAAGGGGAAGGGTCTCGGGAAATTCCGGATCATGTTCATTCACATGATGAGGAATGTACTGGTCAGTTTGACGTACCACGGCAAGCAGATCGTCTGGATGATGCTGTCGAATCTATTGATTCTGGAATATCTCTTCAATGTATTCGGCGTCACGTCATTCTTGTTTTCCTATAACACTCCGGCTATCTTTGCCATCACCTCGATCATGCTGTTTATACCGTTGTATTTCTTATTAAAAATCATGCAGTTTGTGATTTCGAGAAAAATAGGCAGGGAGATGAGTCTATGAAAATGTGGAGTCGACATCATTTCACGATTGCCATCTGTTTACTGTTCATTGTCGTGCTGGTCGGGTGGAGTTTGATTTTCAATGTAGCAGATGGGGAAATCCCCAATACGTTCGTTCAGTATGATGACGAGGGCAGGATCATCGGCGACGCGCCGTTTCCGCCTTCAACGAATTTTCCGTTCGGGACGGACCGTGAAGGGGACGACCTGTTTTACAAAGTATTGGAGGGAGCGCAGTACACGATTGGTGCAGCCATCATCATTTCCCTCCTTAGCTTCGTGCTTTCCTTTGTCATCGGGGTAGCGGGAGGATTTACAAGATCGCGGGGGAAAAAGTGGACGCAGTCGGTATTCACGTCCTTCTACTTCATCCCGCAATCGATCATCGCCTTTAATATCCTATATCCTTTGCTGTGGGAACCTCCACAGGGGTTTGAAACGAGTTTCATCGAGAGGGTCGTTTGGCAGTCGATCACCCTGGCTGTCATCACGGCGCCAACTACGGCGATTCTATTATCCAATGAAACCCGCGAAATACTCGATAAAGAGTTCGTAACGTGCGCACGGGTACTGGGCGGAAGCCGCTTCTTCCTGTTCCGGAAACATGTCCTGCCACACCTGAAGCTCCGCCTGTTCATCATATTTCCTAAGATCACGATCCAGGTGCTCCTCATCATCGCCCATCTCGGGTTCTTCGACTTGTTCTTCGGAGGAACAGATGTATGCTACGGGCCGGCATGTGATCCGCCAAAACCTTTCGTCCAAGAGTGGGCAAGCATCATGTCCATGAGCTTTGTGGAATTGACCAATGCCTGGTGGATTTTCATCATCCCGATGACCTTCTTTGCCTTGACGATCCTTGCGCTGACAGGAATCGCGAGGGGGCTTGAAGGGTTGTTGGAGGAGGAAGAGGTGAAGGTTCTTTCTGTGAAAAGAGAAATGAATGACCGAAAGGAAATAGGTTCATTGAAGGAGACTGATTTTCGGTTGGTTCATCAGGAGATTGATAGAGGAATTTGATTTATGGGGCCCTGATGGTGAAAGGAGATGCGGCTACCTGATGGCATATATGAGACACGATACTGGAGCTCAATCCGGAGAGGAATCATGGTCTGTATGGTTTAAATAACAATTTTATTATAAGGGGTCTGTGATGAACAGACTCCCTTTTTACAAAGGAGGGACCACAATGAAAACCACCATCCGCATTTTATCCATCATCCTGACCATCATTACCCTGGGAGCCTTCATCAGCACCTTCCAAAACGGCATCCATTTAAGCCTCGCAACCTTCTGGAAGAACTTCATCCATCTCATCGATGCCCTCATCCATCCCGCATCGATGACTTTCCAAGCGAAGTCGTTCGTGCCCAATGCGAAGTATGATGTATTTCCCGATTTCTTAGAGTTTTACTTTTACACACTATCTATATTGTTCCTTGGCTTTCTCCTTTCATTGGGGTTCGCCATTCTATTGATCCTGATCACGTTTCAGCTTTCACTGAAGAAAAGGAAGCTGTTAATCCGGAGTTCAACGATCCTCGAGTCCGTACCGGATGTGTTCGTCATCGTATTGGCCCAAATGTTCTTTGTGTTTCTATTTAAAAAAACCGGGATATTGGTCTTCGAAGTGGTGGGGGGATCGGAAAGACCTTATGCACTTCCGCTTCTAACGTACAGCGTCCTGCCGACGATCTTTCTTTACCGGACGCTGATCCTCATATTCGAAGAGGAATTGATGAAGCCTTACGTGGAGCTTGCGACAGGAAAGGGGTTGTCGGGTCTGCACGTATTGTTGAAGCATGTGTTCCGCAACAGCATAGTCAGTTTGATCAATCATTCGAAAATGATCATTTCGTTCATGCTCTCCAACTTGATCATGCTGGAGATCCTCTTTAATACATACGGTCTCACCTGGTTCGTCATTAATCATCCGACATACGAAATTGCCACCATGAGTGTCATCATGATGTTCATACCACTGTTTTTGTTCGAGGAACTGGTTAAAAAGATGAAAACGAAGGTGGTGGGAGGATGATCACTCTGTGGAGAAATAAGCTCTTTATGACCGGCTTTTTATTCATCTTCCTGATGCTGATGGGGAGCTTGATGTACGGGTGGTTCTTTGATAATGACATTCCGATTGCCAACCTCCGATTTACGGAAGATGGAGTGAAGGGCCCGCCGTATTCCCCGTGGGAGTATCCGCCATTCGGAACGAATAATCTTGCTGAAAGCATGTTTCATATCCTGCTGATCGGAGCAAAATTTACGCTGGGGGTCGCCTTTCTCGTAGCCGCTTTGCGATTTGTGATCTCATCTGTATGGGGAACGTTGTCCGAGTTATATCTTCCCAGAGTGAATGAACGGGTGCGTCCGTTTCTTGAAGCATTCTACTACTATCCAGTCACCCTTATCGCGTACCTGATGCTGTATTGGGTCCTGTTTGAAGATGGAATGTTTAACGGCACGGATTCCGAATTCACCTATGGATTTGGAACCAGGGTCATCATCGAAATCCTTGTTCTCACACTCGCTGCCGTTCCGATCACCTCCCTGACGATTTCAAAGGAAGTCAATTTGATCCTGAAGAAAGAGTTCATGGACAGTGTCCAAATCCTTGGTGGGAACCGCAGACATATTCTCATGAAACATATCCTGCCGTTTTTGAAGCCTCAGCTTGTGGTCATCTTCCTGAGGGAAATGATCCAGGTACTGGTCCTTCTCGCTCACCTCGGAATCCTGGGCATCTTTTTCGGCGGGGGTACGATGAAGGAAGACCTCTTTCAAAATATGGTCTTCGTTTCCCTTTCTAATGAATGGTCCGGAATCATCGGCAACAACTTTCAGTTTCTGTTTACGACGTACTGGTGGATCGCGATCTGCCCGATCTTTTTACTGACGTTGACGGTGTTGGCATTTAAAATGATGCTTGAAGGGTATCAGAGTGTAGAAGCATCTTCTTCAAAAAGACTACAGAAGCCTGAAAAGGTAGACATCACCCCTGTTGGAAAAGAGGAGCGTTTTGAGCGGGTGAGGAGATCAATATAGGAGAGAGAGAAAGACGCTTCGGTGAAGGGAGCGTCTTTCTTTTTGCAGCAATTGAGGATTGCAAACAACCAAATTTTGAAGGTGTATTTAACAGTAAAACCATTTACCTCTGTTACCCTCGGAGCCCAAACTCATTGGCAGAGCATGTGCAAATCATAATAGAATGACAAAGTTTAATCCCATCAAAAATCTTGCTATAATACATATCAGTAAATGGAAATTCAGATAAACAATGTTAAAGAATAAATAGAAATCCCCAATCAAAAGAGGTAAATACTATGTCACTCATCACCATCCTGATCGTGGATGACGATCCCCATATCAGAGAGCTGATCAATCTTTATTTAACGATGGAAGGATACAATGTATTACAAGCCAATGACGGCGAAGAAGCAATGGAACTCGTCAGGCAGAAAGAGATTCATTTAGTGGTCGTTGATATTATGATGCCGAAGAAGGATGGATGGGATCTTTGCAGGGAGATCCGGGAGGACTATGACCTCCCCATCATCATGGTGACGGCGAAGGGGGAGAGCGAGGATAAAGTGAAGGGTTTCGAGCTCGGGACGGATGATTACATTGTGAAGCCCTTTGAGGCCAAAGAATTTATCATGCGGGTGAAAGCCCTCCTCCGCCGCAATAAGGTGCACACGGAGAAGCGGGTGTCGATCGGGAATCTGACGATCGACAGCAAGAGCCTGGAAGTCATGCTGGGAGATGAGCGTATGGACTTTCCATTAAAAGAGTTTCAGATCCTATACAAGCTTGCGTCCAACCCGGGTCTCGTTTTCTCCAGGGATCAGCTGATTGAGGAGATTTGGGGGATCGACTTTGAAGGAAATGAGCGGACCGTCGACTCTCACATTAAGAAGATCAGGAAAAAGCTTGAGGGGAAGAGCTCGGACGTGTCGATTACGACCATCAGGGGGCTCGGTTATCGGCTAGGGGCGCGACAGGATGGTTAATACGATATATTCCAAGATGGTGTTGACGTTTCTCGCAGTCATGTTCATCAGTATAACAACCTCTTTTTTCATCACTTATAATATGTATGAAAAACGGGTCGTTGCCGAAGTCGAGGAAGAATTGATGGTGGCTGGTAAGGGTATCATTGAATTGTCGAGGGTGATGGAACCAGAGAGCGTCGAGAATTACATAGAGAAAGTATCGTCCATCCGTTATAACATTGCCCTCTATTCAGAAGATGGAAGGGCGAAGTTTTACGGGGAAGCAAACCATGAAAACTATGCCACACCAGATGAGGTGAGAGAAGTGCTTGCCGGCGGTGTTCACCATATCACGAATAAGGATCCAAGATTTTTGAAGCATGCATCTGTGGGGCTTCCTTTTGAAGTAAAGGGTAAGAAGTACGCCCTCTTCTTGAAGCCTGTTCTCATCGGGAAGCTCGGTTTTGTGAAAAAAGTCCTGAAAACAGTATTGTTCAACGTCTTGATAATCGGTAGTGTGCTTTATCTCTTTGTCGCCCTTTATTTCGCACGTCCCATTAAGAAGCTGACGGCCTTCACGTCGAAGGTGGCGAATGGGAACTTTCATGAACAGGTGACGGTGAAGAGAAAAGATGAAATCGGTGAGCTTGCCGTAAGCTTTAACCGGATGAATAAGGAATTACATAGCGTCGAGAAGATGCGGCGAGAGTTCATTTCAAATGTGTCCCATGATCTGCAGTCCCCGTTGATGTCCATCAAGGGTTTCGCCAGGGCTTTAAAAGATCATTCTTTCCCTAAAGAACAGCAGGATCAGTACTTGACCATCATTGAAAGTGAAAGTGAGCGGCTTGGTAAGCTAAGTGCCAACCTGCTGAAGCTATCGGCTCTCGAAAGCAAAGAACATCCTGTGAAGCAGGAGAGGTACCTTCTCGACCAGCAGATTCGACAAGTGTTTCTCAGTCATCAACCGCAGTGGCTGGAGAAAGAAATCGTCATTGATCTGGAAGCGGTAGAACCTGTAGGACTGTCAGCGGATAAAGATCAACTGGAGCAAGTTTGGCATAATCTCCTGACAAATAGTATCAAGTATACGGATCATGGTGGAGAAATAAAGGTTTCCTTGAAAGAGGAAGAAGATCAGATCATCGTTGTGTTCTCTGATACAGGTATAGGGATGCCTGATGAAGATGTGCCCTACATCTTTGATCGCTTCTTCATGGTGGACCGGGCAAGGGAAAGCTCGAAACAGGGAAGCGGGCTCGGACTTTCCATTGTGAAAAAAATCATTGACGTTCACCATGGCACCGTTGACATTACGAGTAAAGCGAACCAAGGCACCACCTTCACAATCACTCTTCCGAAAAGCATGGATTAACGTCCATGCTTTTTTCTATGGAAACAAATTTAATCCATTGGTCATATTGGGGTCACATTTCTCCTCTACGATGATATCTATCGAAAAGGAGAGATCATGATGAAGAATTTCGTTGATTATTGTTTGAAGAAAAACGTGGCCATCATCGTTTTGGCCGTATTGGTGGTAGCAGCAGGACTGGTATCAACTCAATCCATCAAGGTAGAAACCTATCCGGATGTTGATTCACCCACACTTCTGATACAGGGGGTCTATCTCAATCACTCATCGGAAGAAATTGAAAAAGCGGTAACGACACCGGTTGAAAAAGCGATTGAAGGAATCAAACCGTATGATTCCTTAACGAGCACCACGAGAGAAAATAGCTTTATGATTCAGGTGACCTATGAGTTTGGAGAGGATATGGATGAAATCGAAAGCAGCATCCAGTCTTCGATTGGGAAAATGAATCTGCCGGATGAGGTCGACCTATCCTACAAAAGGATCTCAGCCAGTGCCAAGCCCATCTATAAAATGGCGTTGTCCGGTGAGAATCTGGAGGAGTTACAGAACGATGTGAACGAAGCATTACTTCCATCATTAACGAATGTATCAGGCGTCAGTGATGTCAAGCTTTCGGGAACAACGGACACCAAGATTTTTGTGGAAGTGGATAAAGAAAAAAGCCGTCAGATTGGATTGAAGGCATCGGACGTTGCGGCTGCCTTGGAGAAGGAAAATGTGGTTCTTCCAGTAGGAAACCTTGAGAACGGAGGAGACGGCATTCCTGTCAGCCTCGAGGGGCATGTGAGTACCATCGAACAATTAAAAGAGGTTAACATCCCCATTCCTCCACCCTCTAAACAGGCATCCGGTCAATCGATTGCCCTGTCTGACATCGCAGAAGTAAAAAAGGTGAACGAAGCAAACGCCATTACCCGCTATAATGGGGAACCCGCCATTATCGTGGAAGTGTTGAAAACGCAAGAAGCCAATACTGCCGAAGTGGTGGAAGGGCTAAAAACAGAATGGGAAGGTTTTCATAAAACGTTCGACTATGATTCCTATACCATTATCAATCAGGGTAAAGAAGTGGAGAAATCTGTGAATTCCCTTCTCAAGGAAGGCGGATTTGGGGCCTTTTTCACCGTCGTGATCATCCTATTGTTCCTAAGAAATACCCGGGCGACACTCATTGCGATTTTATCGCTCCCCCTATCCATATTAGGGACGATTGCCGTACTTGATTATCTTGGCTATACCCTCAACATCATGACGCTTGGCGGAATGGCCGTGGCCATAGGACGGATCGTGGATGATAGCATCGTCGTCATTGAGAACATCTATAAGTGGCTCCAAAAGGAAGAATCGTATACGAAACGGGACATCATTCTGAATGCGACAAGAGAAGTGATCGGAGCCGTCAGCTCTTCCACCATTGCCACTGTCGTCGTGTTTCTGCCCCTTGCCTTTGTAGGCGGGATCGTGGGAGAGTTTTTCAGACCATTCTCGATTGCGGTGGTCACATCCATCATTCTGTCACTACTTGTGGCATTCATGGTCATCCCTGTGCTCGCCTTCGCATTTTTAAAGAAAGGAAAGCAGGAAGAGAAAACAGGATGGCTGGCAAAAGGGTACGACGGAATATTACGCAAATCGCTCTCCCATAAATGGGTGGTCATCACGGTTTCTGTCTTGATGCTTGTCGGAGCCTTAGCCATGGTGCCTGGGATCAATAAGTCATTCCTGCCGAGCGGTTCGGCCAATGCTCTTGAAATCGAGGTCGAGCTTCCCGTGTCGACGTCATTGTCTGAAACGGACAAGTTCGCGAAGGACATCGAAGCCGTACTCATGAAAAACGAAGAGGTCGAGTACGTTCAGGGAGCCGTCGGTATGGCAACTAACAGCAATCCATTACAGGTGAAGAGTGGTGGTGATTCAATTGCTACGTTCACTGTCCAACTGTCAGAGGGAGAAACGGTGGAAGCACAGAGAGACCAACTCGAAAAGACCGTTAAGGACCTTATGAAAGAGTACGATCAAGAAAGCACCATCCGATTGAAGGAAATACGCCAAGAGGGCCCTCCGTCGGGTAAAACCGTCGACATCACCCTTTACAGCAAGAATCCCGATCACTTAATAGAAGCAGCGGATAAAGTAGAGAATCTCATGGAGCAAAACGATCAATTGACCAATATCTCAAACACCGCTGCACAACAGCAAAAAAAGATCATTCTGGAGCTGAAAGAGGAAGCCAAGGAGCAGGGCATGACCGAACATGCCGTCTATCAGCAGGTCCAGGAACAGATGAACGCACGTCCCGTCGGAAGTCTTGAATTGGAAGAGGAAGTGTGGGTTTCCTATAATCATCTGGTATCGACCAAAATAGAATTGAATGAAGTCGAGATCATGACTCCTTCAGGAATCCAGCGACTATCGGACATTGCCGAGATCAAGGAAAAGGCAATACCGGCAACGATCGAACATAAGGATACCAAATCGGCCTACACTTTATCTGCCGAAAGCGAAGGGGAAGATGTCGGGAACGTAACAGAAGCCATCAAGAAAGACATGGAAGCCTTATCCTTACCCAGTGATATTGAGTGGAAAGTCGGTGGCGGACAGGACATGATGACAGAGGGATTCCAGGACTTGGGGCAGGCGATGATGATTGCTGTCGGACTGGTGTTCTTGACCTTAACGATCACATACGGTGGAATCATCACACCACTGGTCATTCTATCCTCCATCATCTTTGTCCCGATCGGTTCCCTCGGAGCGCTTATGCTGACGGGTGAAACCTTATCCATGAGCAGCATGATCGGAATGCTTATGCTGATTGGGATCGTCGTGACGAATGCCGTCGTGATGTTAGACCGAGTGGAAAGTAACAGAAGAGAAGGGTTGAAACTGGAAGCGTCGTTAATAGAAGCATGTAATGCCCGTTTCCGTCCGATCTTGATGACCGCACTCGCCACGATCCTGGCCTTGATGCCGCTTGCCTTGTCCGACTCTTCTTCAGGGGTCATCTCAAAAGGCCTGGCCATCACGGTAATCGGTGGTTTGACCACCAGTACACTGCTGACATTAGTCTTTATTCCAGTGCTTTATCGCTTACTGGGCAGATGGAGAAAGGTTTAAAAGGGGTGGATGAAGTGAAAAAATGGATTATTTTATGCTTATGTAGTTTATTCGTCTTATCAGCCATCATGTATATGACCAAACCGTCTCAAGACGACTATACAGCCTGGCTATTGGAGAACATGAGCGACCGTATGGAGGGACAGTCCCCGATGATGTCCATGGGGCTTTCCTTATTCGGGGAGCAAATGATTGAAAACCGTACAGAAGTAAACGACTATCTGGTGTTTAATACGTTTAATACGGAAATGAAGGGGAAACAGCTGAAATTCATCGGCGTCTTCCACACGTTTATTCCTTTGTCATTAGACGGAGAGTGAAAGGTGTCATGGCGTCGCTCATTGATTCATATCCTTAGGGAATGAAAGGGGCTGCTCCCATGATACTCTCACTTTTTTTCTACCTGATGAAAAAAAACAGACAAAAGCAAGTTCAATTCCTAACGCTGAAAAACTTTCTTCAAGCCACTACCCTGAAGGAGGAAATCGTGAAAAAGACCCCTGATCAAAACTTGAATGCCTATTTTGATGAATGGCATGGATGGTTATGAAGCGGGGGACGGGATTTACAATAATCTCCTAAACAAGCAACTCCACCTTTCTGGTATATTTATAGTACAATGAAAGGAAGAAATCCGGCGAGGGTAGGGGAGATGGGTCAATGAAAAAAATGAAGAGCATCCTGTTCATGCTGCTAGGCTTCATCGCGTTAGTGTTCGGGATTGCCGGCACGGTGCTGCCCGTTCTGCCTGGAGGACCGTTTTACTTACTGTCGGCTTATTGCTTTGCAAAGAGCTCCAAACGCATGGAAGCCTGGTTCCAGAACACTTATATCTATAAAAAATACGTGGTCGCCTTCCTCGAAAAGAAGGGAATGACCCTTAAGGAAAAAATCAGAATCAATCTGACGGCAGATTTCTTTATCCTGCTATCCGTCTTGTATGTGGACATTCTAGCGGTCCGAATCATCCTGATCGGACTCGCTTTGTATAAGCATTATTATTTTATCAAGAAAATCCCGACGATCCGTCCTTCTTCGTATCAGGTGGAGGAGAGCCAATAACCCCGTGGGGTGGCTTGAGCTGAAATGAAGAAATACCAATTAAAACGAGATTTTAAAGGCGTGAAAAAAGGGACCGGATTCTATCTGGTTGTCGAATCAGAATACATCGGAATCAAGGAGTATGTGGTGAGAACGCAGGATTTCACCAGAAGGATGATCATTTCTGAAAGAGAAATGGAGAAATATTTTATACGATTGACATAAAGGACCCGTCGATGAGGAGGGTTCTTTTTTTATTAGACAATCCGGCATGATTATGGTGAAAGGGTTCATGATAATGGATTTTCTCACATTTCATATCCCGTATGATTCTTCCTCTACAGTCTCTACTTATGATTAAAAAAGAGCCAACGGACCTGTCCACCCGGCACGAATTTGATATGATAATAAAAAAGGGGGAATAGAACTTGAAACAAGAACTAATCAAACGATTAACCAGATACGTAAAAGTATATACAGAATCCAGGGACGGCGTGGAGGAAACGCCTTCTACACCTGGTCAGCTCGTCTTAGCCAATATGCTCGTGGAAGAATTGAAGGAAATCGGAATGACCGACGTTTCAATAGACAAGTATGGCTATGTGATGGCGACATTGCCGTCCAACACGGAAAAACAAGTCCCTGCCATTGGATTCCTTGCCCATGTGGATACGTCAGAAGACTTTACTGGGGAAAATGTGAAGCCACAGCTCGTGGAAGAATACGATGGTCAGGATATCGTCTTACATAAGGAGCAAGGGATTGTAATGTCTGTACAGGATTTTCCTCAGCTCTCCGGATATAAAGGGCACACCCTCATGACAACGGATGGGACGACCCTTCTCGGTGCGGATAATAAAGCCGGGATTGCCGAGATCATGACGGCCATGGCATACTTGATCGCTCATCCTGAAGTGAAGCACGGGGATATCCGCGTGGGCTTCACTCCGGACGAAGAAACAGGAAAGGGTGCCCATAAGTTCGATGTGGAACGGTTCAATGCCGAGTTCGCATACACAGTGGACGGTGGCCCGTTGGGTGAATTGGAGTATGAAAGCTTTAATGCCGCAGAAGCGAAGATCACCATCCTCGGCCGGAACGTCCATCCAGGAACAGCAAAAGGCAAAATGGTGAACGCGGCCAAAATCGCCATGGAATTGAATTCTAAACTGCCTGTGGAAGAGGCACCAGAATCGACAGATGGATACGATGGATTCTTTCACCTTACCTCGATCCACGGTGAGGTCGAAGAGGCAGCGGTGAATTACCTAATCCGCGATTTCGATCGTGAAAGCTTCAATGGACGGAAAAGAATGTTAGAAGAAATCGTCAAGGATCTGCAGGACATTTACGGAGAGAAAAATATTCAGCTGGATATCAACGACCAGTATTTCAATATGAGGGAGAAAATCGAGCCGGTCTTTGAAATCGTGGAACTCGCCAAGCAGGCCATGGAGAATTTGGAGATCACGCCGGATATCAAACCGATTCGTGGCGGGACCGATGGATCTATTCTTTCCTTTATGGGACTGCCGACGCCGAATCTCTTTACCGGAGGGGAAAATTACCATAGCCGATATGAGTTTGCTTCAGTCGATAATATGGAAAAGGCGACCCGGGTCATCATTGAGATTGTGCGGCTGTGTGAAGAGAGAGCAGAATAAAGAGGGACCTGACCCACTGGCACTGCTTGTGGAATAAAAGACTCGTCGATGATGGACGAGTCTTTATTGATGTAAGATTAAAGATTTTTCGACAATCCGGCATGGTTATAGTGGAAACTCGCATGATTATCCTCAATCCGGCATGATTATTGTGAAACCCGCGCGAATCTTTCAAATCCCGTATGATTCCCTTCAATACCCGCACGATTCCTTCCAAAAGTTAGATGGATGCTCCCATTCAACTCCATATACAGACCAAATCCCAATAAAACAGACACTCACAATCACGAAAAAAAGAGCCAAGGGACCTGTTCCCCCGGCTCAAATATTCAAGAACAAACCGCCACTTGATCCCGTCCGTTCCGTTTCGCTTGATACAATTGCTCATCGGCTCGTTGAATCATTTCGTCAATCGAGAGAAGATTTGCCGGCTGACTGCTGCAGAAACCGATACTGATGGTCAAGTAGATGAAAGTGCCATCACGGAGCTTCAGGCCTTCTTCCCTGAATACGTCCAGTAGCTGATGGGTCCATTCCAATGCCTCATGTTCTTCAACATTTTTCAAAAACACGATAAATTCTTCCCCGCCAAATCGCCCGACGATTCCCTTTTCATGGAATACCTTCTTGATGAGGTCGGTGGCAAAGATGATCGCTTCATCGCCGATTAAGTGTCCGTACCGATCGTTGATGCTTTTAAAGTGGTCGATGTCGATCAGCAAGAGGGATGAGGGTTCAGCCCCTGTATACATGTCGTTTACCTTCTCCAAAAAGTACTTGCGGTTTAACAGATTTGTTAAGTCATCCACCCTGGCTGATTTCTTTAACTCATCGAGATATTCTTTCTGAGCGACGAGGGCGGAGAACTGCTCGATGAATGCGGGAAGGAAGCTTTCCATGATCGACAGGTCCACTTCTTCCTGAGAGCTCCAGATCACGAAGCATCCGGTGTGGGAACGGGATGAAACCGGTACGGTGAAAGTGGAAGCGTCCAGGATACCGGAGCTGCCATTCTGGAATGACTTAAACTGATCTATGTAGAAATCTTCGAGATTTTCCGTTACGTTCACCTTCGATAGTACCTTCCATCTCGTCCTCTCCTTCGTCAGATAAAATCCCTTTTCAAAATGGGTGATATCCATCAAACAATGAAGTCCTTCTTTAGATAGGGATGTAAGATCCTCCATTTCGGTCATCCGATTCACGGCATGTTGGAGAAGTGTGTGGACATAGTACTTCTTTGTTTCATAGGCTTTCTCTTTCCTTATTCGCTTGATTCTGTCGGCGAGACCCAGGGAAAGGACCAATACTTCAAAGACAATCCCGACCTTAGGGGCATAGAGCGTAAAGTCCGTCAACGGAAGAAGCTGAAATGCCGCCAGGATGTTCAGTAATACGCCGATGAAAAGAAGAGACCAGGCAGTGAGATAGAACTTCGCTTCTCTTGTCTTCAGCCTGACCGTCACGGCGATGCCGACCAGAAATAGAACGAATCCCGTCGCTATCAACGTGCTGATCATGGTCATCGTGCCGATATTGACAAAGAAAGGCAATACCAGGCATAAAGCACACATCACATTGAAGAAGGAAATCACTTTATGGAGTATCGGCGAATGTTCTTTCAGCTGCAGGAAGTGCTTTGCGAACAAAAGGGCGAATAGAGATGTCCATATAATGAAGAATGAATTCGACCTCAGTGCCCACCACGGAAAGTCCCCCCATATAAACTGAAAGGCGAAACCATCCCAGATCGCCTGCATCATCGTAAATCCGGAAACAAACAATATGTAATAGAGATAACTTTTCTCCTTAAGTGAAAGGAACAGGAACGTATTATACACAATCATCGCCAACATGATCCCATAGAAAATCCCGTGAATGGATTGATTCATATAGTTGGCTTCCGAGAACGCAATCGGATCCCATAGTGACACCGGTGCTTGGAAGAAACTATCGGTCTCTATTTTTAAAAAATAGGTTGTGGTCGTTTTCTCCTCAAGATTCACTGAGAATACAAGATTACGATGCTTATAGTCTCTCTTGTCAAAGGGATAACGGTATCCCATCGTCTCTTCTTCCTGCAGTCTATTCCCTTTGAGGGCATACAATGTAACCGAACTTAGATGCGGCTTCTTGATTTCGAGGAGAAGATTTCTCTTCTCTCCAGAAGGATTGGCCAGATTCACTTTCAGCCAATATACGGTGTCCGAAATATCCCCGGAAGGATCCAAAGCGGGCAGCGGAACAAACTCGCCGCTTTTCCTGAGGATCTCTTTATCGGTAAGGTGATTCTCATCAACATACACTTCGAGTTGGTTGGAGAGATCCAATTCTTGCAGGGAATCGGGTATAACGACATTAGCCGCTGCCAGCACAGGAAAGACCGGTCCAAAAATCATCGTGAAAGTAAAGGTTAGGAAAAACAAAGTCGCAATTTTTTTCATAAAGGAGGCTCCTGGATTTACTTAATATTGTATGATTATAGCATAGGATTTTTGGTAGGAAATTGAAAAAGGGTAAAAAAAACGATTGATTTCCTCATTCTATAATAAGGGGAGATTGTATGGGGCTGTTCCAGATTCATTAGTGAAGGGGGAGCGTTCTGATTCACTTATCCTTGAACGGGGAGGAATTGCTCGATTACTTAGAGAATCATGTAGATTCCCAGAATCTTATGATACGTTTAAATAGAGGTCCTGTTTGGACAGGACCTGTTCCCATTACTTCACCTCTTCCTCCAACACCACCGTCAAAAAGTCCGACCTCGGCCTTTCATCCCTCTCGAGGAAATCGGAAACGGCCAACCGGTCTGCAGGAAGTTGGACTATCGAGGCAAACTCCGGCTTGTGGCCAGCCTCTTTTAAAGACTGTATAAATGTCTCATAACGCTTCATAAATTCCGCGGAATCAATCCGTAACTGAATCATATACACGAGGGCAATATTTCCCCAATGCACGATATATCGGGGCTTCACGCTTACAACGACATGAGGGTCATCCAAATCGATGCCGACTTCTTCCTGCACTTCCCGTTTCAGAGTGCCGGCTATGTCTACTCGGCCCCCGTGGATGTCCTCTTCATCAATGCCCCCGGCAACGAATTGAATGCGTCCTGGAGTAGCGGTCCAATCATTCATCTCACCTAACATGAACTGATGATCCTTCGTAAGGAGCACACCGTTCGCTACGATGACTCTGCATTTATATGGATCTGTCATATTCCCATTCTTTGTATATGAAAAATGAGCATAATCCGTTTTATGCAACGTGACCCTCAGCTCATCTTCCGTTTCGCACATCCCTTTGATCGAATAGACTACACCCCTGTGAAACGCATTGCCACCTGATTGAAGCGTTTCCCAATAAGACTCGATGGATTCTTGAAGGGTATCTGGAAGAAGCAGGGGTTCATCAGCAACGGATAGGGTTACGTCCGACGGGATTTTTTTGATCTGGACTTTGTTCACTTCTTTTACACCTCGTTTTTATGATTTGGCAATGATACATGGTGCCAAGGGACCTGTCCCCATGGCTCGTTTTTTATTTACGTATGGTTTAATGGAAAGTTTCATCTTTGGATTTCAGAAATGCGGGAGGAGAAGTTGTGAGACCCGTCCCTCGCGGCCACAATAGAAGGAATTCCCCTACCGAATCGAGTATATATATCAAGGAACAATAAAAATCTCCACCACTGGATGTGACGATTCGTGAAAAAAAGTTTATTGCCCATTTTCATTGCCTTGATGGGGGCTCTTTATCTATTCATCATTCCGCAAGATCCTTTACCGGTTAAAGTCATCTTTAAGCTGATTCCGATGTTCCTCATCATTTTCTATGCATTCCTTCAGTTACCTGCCAAATCCGCATCATCCATGCGTCTCATCCTTATCGGCCTGTTCTTCTGCATGCTCGGGGATGCGTTCATTGCCTTTTCGTTTGTAGCGGGACTCGGTGCTTTTCTGGTTGGGCATGTGTTCTATCTGTCCAGTTTCTTAAAGGTGTCAAGTAGGACGAAGTGGGGGCTCGCAGCGTCGATCCCGATTGCCTTGTATTCCTTCACCATCGGCAGTCAGCTCATTAAAGCCCTTCGAACGGGCGGGGATGACATTCTTGTCATTCCGGTCCTGGCATACATGGTGATCATTTCCCTGATGGCCTTGTCGGCAATCATGACCGGAAACAAGTGGGCCATCTCAGGTAGCCTTCTATTTGTCCTGTCTGACTCGATTCTGTCATGGAACATGTTCGTGGCCGCTATCCCTTATTCGGATGTCCTGATCATGTCAACCTACTATTCAGCACAATTCCTGATTGCGGGCAGCCTCGCGTCCTTTTCGGGGGACAAAGTGAAAGAAAAGATTGTATGATCTGGAATGGTTTGTCATAATGATACCGAGCAATAGCGACACACATCCTGTCGGGGACTCCTCGCCGGGATTTTTATTTGGATTATTTTGTAAAAAACAAACCTTTTTCATTTGAGAACCGTCTTATTACTAGAGATACATAAAGCAGGTGAATGTTTAAAATGGAACAACGGACGAAATCCGAGAAGGACCGACTACTTGAGGAAGCCATGACACAGTACGGAAATGATGTCTATTATGTTGTCTATTCGTATGTAAAGGAACACAGTCTGGCAGAGGACCTGACCCAGGAGATTTTCATCAAGTTTTATAGAAAAATGGATACCTTCAGAGAGGATTCCTCTTTGAAAACATGGATCATCAGCGTGGCCGTCAATCACTGCAAGGATTACTTAAGGCGGTGGGACACAAGGATGGTCAGTATCTCCAACAAGATCAATGAAATGGTCAAAGGGAAAATGGGTGCGCCTGAACAAACCGTGATCGAGAACGAGCGGAATTCAGCACTGATCGAGAGCGTCTTATCACTTCCCGTTAAATATCGGGAAGTCATCTTCTTATATTATTTTGAAGAAATGAAGTTAGCTGAGATCGGTGTGAGCCTCGACATCAACACGAATACCGTGAAAACCCGGCTGACAAGAGGCAAGGCATTGCTCGGTTCCACGATCAAACGTAGTGAGGTGTATAAGAATGGATGAACTGAAATCTTTACGTGGGTTGATGAAAGAAGAAACGTTCAAAGGCCGGGGCTTTACGAATAAGATGCGAGAGAATATCCTGGATGAAATCCATTCCAAGCAGCCCAAGTCGTTTTCTCTTCCCAAAAAACCGATATTTGCCCCCATCATGTCTGTACTATTTTTCGCCGCCTGCCTTTCGATTTTTGTTTACTTCGGTGGAACACAACTGGGTATCTTCGGAAGTAACGCGAGCGCCCCGTTATATGAAGCAAGCGATCGCCCGGAGGTTCTGGGACGGGAGTTCAAGTATATCACCAAGGTTCCATTCGAGGTGAAAAATGTCAGCACCAAAACAGGAGATGGACCAACTGGAAGCAGGCAAGTAGTCACCCTCATGGGACCGGAAAAACAGACGATCAGGATATCATTTCAGCTTCTCGAGCCGGGGACTGATACGACCTTGTCCCAGGATCCGGTGAAAGTCGGTTCTTCTCAAGGAAGTTATTCTGAATCAGAGGGTCCCCTAAAGGTGAGTATGTTGACATGGATAGAAGGCGATGCCATGTATGATATGACATATATGCCGGCACGATCCGGCATCACTCTCTCCAAAGACGAGATGATCAAGCTGGCGGAGTCCTTCCGTTGATGAAAATAGGGTGGTGGATACCTGCTCCATCACCCTTTTTCATGTTATGAGGTCCAGTATACGGAATTCACAATGGTTCCGTTCTTGTCATAGGTGACTTCTTTCCACTGCCTCCCGCCATTCTCGCTTCTGTATAGGAGGATCGTGTAACTCCCCGACATTCTTCGGGAGAATTCCTGCCAGGTGACGCCACCTTGGCCGCCTCCATCTTCAATGGCATCACTTCCGTCATTTTCAGCAGCGAGTGTAGCAACTCCTGTGGTAAAACCGGTCGACAAAATCAAAGAAGATACAACGGCATACGTAAAGAAACGTATCATTAAAATCACCTCGTGTTGTTAGAAAATGACAATAATCCAAGCTAATCATACTATAAAATTCTTGCATTCGATTACTCCCCAAGCAAGGATGTGGTAGGAAAATCACGGGTCAAGATCTGAATAGCTATCGGAATCCGATTAGGATATTAATATTTTAATAATAGCGAGATAGAAAGATGGAAATTTGACAAGTTGGCATGAATAGGAAAAATTCCGCGCGATTATCGGGATCTTGGCATGATGAATTCGAGACCGGCATGAATAAGGAAGGGATTGAATAAAGTTTGTATATTTGAAATAATTGGTAGTGTTGGTAGTGATGTGCTTAACAAATGAAAGTAAAAGGCAAGATTAATAGACTCATTTAGGAGGAACTTCCAATGTACCTACCCTTTATCATTTGTATATGCGTTGGACTACTGATTGCCTACCTCGGATATTTAATCAGGGTAAAGAAAAAACTCTATCTGATTGCCGGTTATCAGGACGATGCATACAAAGGGGACAAAGAGAAACTTGCGAAGGTATTTGGCTTATATATAATGATGGTCGGTATGATGACAATGATTCTACCGTTTGCCCTTGAATTTATTGGACTCTATACAGGAACGGTATTCGGGATTTTGATAGGAGTTTCAGCCATCGTCCTCAGCGTGTATGTGATGAGAAATCAGATGAGGACATGAGGAGAAATCGCAAACCGATCAGGAAAACAATAGAAAAGGGAGTGAATCTTCTTGAGTACCGATCAATCTTCCGAACAGGCCAAATGGAGTGGGAAATACGGAAGTCTTGCTATTGCATTCTGCAATTTGATAACGTGCATAACAAGCTGGGGAGAGAATTGGATTCTTACTGTTCTTTTAGGGATGGGCGTATTGGTTTGTGGAACAATGGGTATTTTTGATCTTAAACAACATATAAAAGGATAGATGTTCTGTTCCTTCCCGCAACTGCGTTTATTACATATGATTAATGAAAAAGGAAGTTGAATTCATGATTAAAAATAAAAAAAATCTCATAGCTTCAGGCTTGATCCTGATTCTTTGTATGTCACTTTATTTCCCATTTCCGGATGCCCCAATGGTTTATGAGCGGATGACGTTCATGTCTTTTCCTATACAAGATCAAGATGGATACAATGTGCTGGCGATCATCGGTTCTTTCTTATTTATCTTTGCTATCGTTTTACTTGTAAGGGGTCTGTCAAACTACCATATCCGCACCGTGATCATCGTTGCAATTGTTTATTCTCTATTACCATTTGGACTTATAAAGGTTTATCAGGAAACGATGGCGGATGGAATTAGGGCTATTTCATACGATGGGAAGGGAACGTGTGACTTTGAGAAGATAGAGGAAGAAGAATTTACAGGGGAATGTAATATGCTTATCTCTAATCATAGCGGGGAACCAGTTACCTTTGAAATTGAATTCCTGGATACTTTTTTTCCAGGATCCAAGACGAGATTCACCTCTCTCATGAATGAAAACGGTCCCTACACTGTCACAATCGAAGCGAATGATGAAAAATCAGTCAGCCTGGAGGAGATACTCGACCTATCGGATATTCCCAATCATGTTGATGGGGGCAGCTCAACGGAGGTCCATTTTAAAATCAAGGATGGGGACAAAGAACGGATTATGTAGTGAGCATTGGATTTAATCAACTATAAAGGGTACCATTTGGAGGTGAAACATTGACATTGATTGTATTGATCATGGGATTAATCGTGTACTTTATCGGCAACTCGAAGAAAAATCTCACCATTAAAGGAATGGGCATTGGATTTATTCTTGCACTATTCATTTTCAAGGTTCCTAACTTCATAGAAGGGTTTATTCAAGGAGTAACGAAAGGTTTCATGGGTTGAACATAAAACAGAAAGATCGACAGTATAGGATCATAAGGAGCGTAGCAGAGTGGAAACACACCTCTTAGAATGGTTCAACACATTAGGCATCTATGCCATCGCATTAAGTATTTTACTCAATATCATCATCAGTGTTTTAGGGGTTTTACCGAGCGTCGTGATCACGGCTGCGAATATTACTTTTTTCGGATTTGAAAAAGGGTTGGCTGTTTCAATCGCAGGAGAAGCGCTGGGAGCAATCGTCAGTTTTTATTTATATCGCAAGGGCATCAAGAGATTATTTCAAAATAAGGAGATAAACAACGGGTTGCTGACACGATTACAGAACTCGAAGGGATTAGAAGCTTTTTGTCTGATCATTGCCCTCAGGATCTTTCCTTTTATTCCATCCGGTCTGGTGACATTGGCCGCTGCCATCAGTAAAGTCGGGATCATCAACTATTCCATAGCGAGCACAATTGGGAAAATGCCGGCTCTGGTCATTGAAGCCTATTCGATTCAGCAGGTGCTGGTGTGGAACTGGAAAGGGAAAGTCATTTTGAGTGTGTTTTTACTTTTCATCATTTGGCTTGTTTTAAGCAGGAAGAAATCAGCAAAGGAGTGAACAGATTGAAAATCACCAAACGAAGGCTGATATGGCTCATTCCAAATGTATTTTGTTACCTCATGTTTATAGGGGTGGCCCTTTTTATCACAATCTATTTTGAAGGTCTGCAAGAAATCAATCGTCTGGGAATATGGTTAGTAGCGATGATCCTGTTGCTCGCGGTCTCTGTTCACGGCAGTTACACCATTTTGAAATGGGTGAGAGAGGGAAAGCTGTAGCACAATGACAACTTTCCTTCATGAAGAGAATGCCTCGGAATAGTGTACGACACCTTGTACATCGTGTAAGCCGTTCTCCGTCAATTCCGTTGCCATGAATACGTTATCAGGCACATCAAATGGAGCCCTGATATTCCATGAGCTGGCAGGTTTAAACCCGAATTTAGGGTAATAGTGTTCATGTCCCAACACAATCACGGATTGATAACCCATCTCTTTCGCCCGGGATAATGCTTCCGTGATCAAACGTCTTCCGATCCCCTTTTTCTGATAATCTGTTGCAACCGACACAGGGGCAAGGGCCAATGATTCCACCGATTGGTCCTCATCGACGATGGTCACTTTGGATAGAAGGAGATGGCCGATCGGCTGGTCGTCTGAATCGATCGCAACGAGTGACAATTCAGGAATATAGGCATCTGATCTCCGTATCCGTTCGACAAGAAGATACTCCTGCTGGTCGCTGAATTCCGCGTTTGAAAAAGCGTTTATCACCAAGTCCTGGATTTTTTTGAATTCTTGCTTCTGTTCTGGTCGAATGATGGTATCCATAGGATCGTCTCCTTTTTCATAAAACAAAGAAAGGTGTGCATGAGCATGTTAAAAAAAAGCATCCGATTTCCCCTGATCTATTTCGTAACATCGATCATTTATCAATGGATCAAGAACGGAGAAGTCAGATGGATAGAAAGTAGTGCAATATGTTTCTCTATGTTCTTATTTGTATTGTTATTTCATTGGGCTGAAAAGCCGTATGAGTGGAAAAGAAAACAGCATTAAGTGGCATACAATAGTGAGGAAGACGAAGGGATTTTGGTGGGACTGAGTAGTAGACAAGTGGTGATATGCACTACCTCTCCACCCGGTTTTCAAGATTGAAGACCCGCTTATCCAAGTCAGTCATTCTGGTATTCGTATAGTGAAATTCAGATTCTATGCTTTGCTTCGTCACCTTTAGCATCGCAATGACATCGTCGGTTTGTGAGGCTTCAATCCGGTTGACGGTTTCCTTGATTTCCTTCACATCATCTTGAGTCGTCCTTAAATCGGAACTAATGTTGCGAACATCAGCTTGAGTTTCTTTTAAATCGGAACTAATGTTGCGAACGTCAGCTTGAGTATCTTTTAAATCGGAACTAATGTTGCGAACGTCAGCTTGAGTTTCTTTTAAATCGGAACTAATGTTGCGGACGTCAGCTTGAGTTTCTTTCAAGTCAGAACTAATGTTGCGGACATCAGCTTGAGTTTCTTTCAAGTCAGAACTAATGTTGCGGACATCAGCTTGAGTTTCTTTTAAATCGGAACTAATGTTGCGGACGTCAGCTTGAGTTTCTTTCAAGTCAGAACTAATGTTGCGGACATCAGCTTGAGTTTCTTTTAAATCAGCACTTATGTTGCGTAAATCCGCTTGAAACGTTTGCAGCTCACTTCGAAACTCTTTCATTTCACCTTTTAAATCAAATAATAGTTCAAGTATCTGCTTTTCCATTTTTCTCACCTCCTTCACTTCATTATAAAATATAGGCATCGTACAATCTACCTTAAACCATTTCCTTTTTTAAAAGAAGATAAAGGGACGGCATTCATCGCCCCTTTCCATCCTTAATCCCGCATGGATCCCGCTTCCCGTGAAGTCATTGCACCTTGGCCAGCGGCTACATCTTTTTGAATTTGTTTTTTTACCTGCTGTGGGTCCGTCCCTGATGTCATGGATTTCATATCAGACTGATCTGGCTTTTTCATAAACCGATCACCTCCTTAAGCCATTAGTATGAACGGTACTACCAGGTGATATGAAAAATCTTTCCTTGTCCAAAAAAAGGAAGGGAGCTATAATAGAAAAGAATCTTACACAATAAAGGAGGGAATATCATGCATACGTTCACTTTAGACATCAAAAAATACCGTGTATTAATGATGTCTATTATTGGAATTTCAGCCGTCCTCGGGACACGTCTGTCCTTTTTTAGCTGATTTTTCATAGTGATGAACGAGTGTATGATTTCCTATAATAGCGAGAGCCATGGGGAATGATTCCCTGTGGCTTTTTTTGTGCAATTCCGGCGGCTTGGAGGGGAAGGTGTGGTTATTCAGCTGCTGAATTTCTGAGGATTTTCAGCAGCTGAAACCCAATGTCGTCCGAGCCTATTTATTTTTGTGTTATGAGAGGACGAAATGAAATGATGAAAACAAAAAACAATATATATCTGCTGTATGTTTATTTATTTTTTGCTCAACTGTTTTTCGACCGGGCACTATGGGTCATCTACCTTGGCGATAAAGGGATGACCTTAGGTGAAATCGGGATCCTTGAGGCCCTGCTCCATTTGGCTATCGTGCTGTTCGAGGTTCCGACAGGGATGATCGCTGATTTGTACGGGCGGAAGATCAGCCTTGTTATCGGGAATGTGTTCAGTCTGCTATACGGGTTGTTCATGCTGATGAGCGGGAATTTCTCCATGTTCACCCTGGCGTTCCTGTCCATGGGGCTCATGGTCACCCTTCATTCGGGTGCCGAGCAGGCTTTTGCTTATGACACATTGAAAAATGAGAAACGGGAAAAGGATTATACGCGGGTCATCGGGAGCATGACGGCGATTTCCCTGCTATCCCTGAGCCTCGCGAAATTCCTAGGCGGCTTCATGGCGGAAGTGAGCTGGGAATGGGTATACGGATCCACGATCGTCACCCACGTCATGGCGGTGATTCCTCTTCTTTTCATGAAAGAACCAGAGCGGGAGAAGACCGAAGAAATCAGCGGGCGCTGGTACAACCAGTGGGTCCATCAATTCCGGCTGGGGGTTAATGTGTGGAGAAATAACAGGGTCATTCACGCACCGGTTGTCCTTTTTATCCTGGCGAGTAGTGTCATGGTCATCATGGTATTCTACGGACAGGAATACTTTGTTGAACTGGGCTATTCCTCCATCGTCGTCGGAGCCGTCTTCACCATCGAAGGACTCCTCGGCGTCGTGATGGCAAAGATTGCGTATAAGGTAGAGGAACGATTCAAGTTCTTCAATATCCTATATTACGGATTAGGACTTTTTCTTGTCTTTTTCGTGCTGTTCATCTTCGCAACGGACTGGGCGATCCTACTGTCGTTTCTGATTCTTGCCCAGCTCTTGAGTTTGTTCGAACCGATCTTCAGCTCATTTGTGCAGAGCTTTTTGAAAAGCAATATACGCTCGACTTTTCTTTCCTTGATCGGCTTAATGGAGAGCTTTGTGATCATGATCAGCTTCCCACTCTTCGGCTATGCCGTTGAACGGACTGGATTTACCGACGGGTTTGTTTGGTTGCTGGTGATTTTCTTTGTGCTGGCAGGCGGGTATCTGGTAGCGCAGAGGGTGAAGATAGAGGGACGGACCTAAGAGATGAGCTTCTCATCACTGTTTTGAGGCGCACCGATAAAAATGTGGAATTATGTTTGATTAAGACTCGCCGCTGGAAATTTGGCGAGTTTCTTTATTAGGAATGCTATCTTTATATAATTGAGATGAACGAGAAAAAGAATAATAAGCGGAGATTTTCCGGTTATATTCCGAGTCTCTCTTGTATTGGGAGAAATAAGCGGAGATTTTCCGCCTATGCACAGAAAAGTCCACCATTTTTGTAGTAATAGAAACAATAGGCGGAATTTCTCAGTCTATTTCTGGGTTTTTACAATTCATTACGAAATAAGCGGAATTTTTCCGGTTATATGTCAGCTATGCCGCTTAACCTGATCTCCCAACCGCTACGTGCGGATTGAAAAAATCATTGAATGATGACGGGATTTCTTAATACCTTTCTGCACATATATCATATCAGGGATATCAACGAAAATCAGAGGCATACATCGTGGAGACGTATCATCCCATGGAGGATGGCCGGGAAGAAGTGGCGGTTTACCTGCCGATTGAAGGAGCTTAAGATAAGCTCTTTTTTTATTTTCCCTCTCGTATGCTATTCAGTACTTTATTCAACTTTGAAAGATTCGTTTGTATAATTATTATTTAGTTTTGTTTTAATAATATTTTTAATAATATTAAAAAATACTTTTACATTATTAAAATAATTTGGTATTATATGGGTTAAGAGGAGGGTTTATATGGATCTAAAAGATGTTCCGGATTGGATCTTGTCATTGGAAAAAGATGAAGTGGAGTTTATCAGGAAATTTGTATTAAACTCTGGTTCGTTAAAGCACATTGCAAAAAATTATGATGTCTCCTATCCAACAGTCCGCACTCGTTTGGACAGACTCATTCAAAAAATTGAACTAAATGAAAGAAATGATAAGGAAGAGTTTATCAGCTTTGTTAAACATCTGGCGATAGAAGAAAGGGTCAGCTTGGAGGATGCAAAGTTGATCATTGAAAAATATAAAAACGAAATGGAGGAAAAGTGAAATGAATGAGTGGTTTCAACTTTTATTACTTGTCGTTACTTTTGGGTTTCAGTACTTTTTGGCAAAGAGAGATAGTGTATATTGGGGGTTTTTAATACCTGCAATCTTTGTAGTCACCATGACTTATTTCGTTTTAGTGGGGCAGGTAAAGGTATTAAGTGCTTTACTGGTTGTGATAGTGGGTTCAGCATTTTTAATGGAAGAATGGTTCAGGGGAAGAAAAGATCTGAAAAAGGAAAGGACGCAGGAATTAAATAAAATGAAATCTCAAGATATTTAACTAAGGAGCTTTGGATAGGCTTCTTTTTTTGTATCTTAATTCCATTATATCACTCATATCTCCAAAATATCAGTCTATTAAAAATGGAGGGAATTGGTAAAATGCAAGGTAGATTGGTTAGGGGGAATGGAAATGATCGATTATCGCATAAAAAATAATGGCGGTTACACAAAAACGATGGGGGAACTCGTTTCAATGCTGGAACATACCCGGGCTGTGACATTGGAAGAGATAAAGAATCTAACGGAAGAAGACTTGGATAAGAAGGCAGAAGGCGATGTGAATACCATCGGATCGCTTCTTCTTCATATTGCTTCTATTGAGTTTGTGCATGGTGTCATTTCATTCGAAGAACGGGACATCAACGAAGGAGAGCTGCAGAAATGGAAAACAGCATTGGAACTCGGTGAGAATGCAGGAAAAACGATAAAAGGACATTCCGTTCAGTTCTATATAGATGAGCTCTCAGCCGTAAGGGATAAGACCCTGTCCGAGCTTAGAAAAAGAAACGACGACTGGCTGTTTGAAGAAAATGAGTGGCCGAACGGTGTCCCGTTTAACCATTACTATCTCTGGTTTCACGTCTTAGAAGATGAAATCAATCACCGGGGACAGATCAGGAGCCTGAAAAGGAGAATGAAACAATGAAGACAGACCTTATAAACATCTTGGAACTCATCAAACTGGGGGAAAAGCTGAAATCCGAAATGAGGCACAGCTGGCTCTCGAACGGCAGACAAGAAAGCGTGGCCGAGCATACGTGGAGAGTCTCCCTAATGGCCATGCTGATGGAGTCATATTTAACGCAGAATGTGGATTTGGCAAGATTACTAAAAATGATCATCATCCACGATCTCGTCGAGGCGGAAGCCGGGGACATCCCGGCATTTGATACGATGAATGACCCAGCGGCGAAGGAACAAAAGGCATTCAATGAGAGGAAATCCATTGAGAGAATAAAAGATATGTTGGGAAATGCATTAGGGGAGGAGCTATACGAACTATGGCATGAATACGAAGAGAAAGAAACGTATGAAGCAAAAGTGGCCAACGCTCTGGATAAGCTCGAAGCCCAGATTCAGCATAATGAAGCGGACATTTCTACGTGGCTTGAAATCGAACATAGGATGAGCTTTCTGATGGATAAGCATGTCGAGTTTGACGATGCATTGCAGGTGTTCAAGGATCTCATAGAGGATGAGGCGGATTTGAAGTTGAAGGAAGCTGGAATCGATACAGAGAAATTAAAAATTAGAGGGTAGCGCAGATCTCCTTGTTATGGATTATGTGAGCCAACAATATATTTCCTGAATAGATAAAAAAAGATTGTGCATCCCTTCTTATTTTGAAATAATTGGAATTACAAACGAGAACGATGGGAGAAACCAAACTAGAAAACGGGTAAGTTATTATTCATTACCGAGTTATTCCTCTTTATGTTGGGAATCTATTTATCTACCTATATCGTAAGGGTTGGAACGGAAGAATAAAAACAGAAAAATGACGGGGAGGCATTCAAAATGTCAATAGACGCGTTGATGTTGGTCATCATCGGGACTGTGGCTGCCTGTGTCTTACAGGCTTTGCAGAAGTATGGTAGAATCCCTTCCTTTTTCAATGTGAAGCTATTCTTTGGGCTGGTCCTCTTGTCTGCTTTATGCTGGATCTTTAGTCTGGCCGTTGGTGGATGGGGTGGCATGAGCTTAACGGTAATTGGTTTGAACGGACTGGTGGCAGCGGTGTCGGGGCTGGTTCTCTCATTCCTTTTAAATATGTTGGCAGGGGATGGATGAAAGGGATGGAATCGCTTATAAAGTTGAAAGCAGTGACTAAACGCTATGACAAATCCATCATCATAAAAGAATCATCCTTGTCTATTTTTTCTCATCAAATCATTGCATTGGTGGGGGAGAATGGATCTGGAAAAAGTACTCTTTTAAGAATGATGGCTGGAATAGTGAACCCTGACAGTGGTGAGGTGATCAAGGGGGCTCCTTCTCTAAAGATTGGATATGTGCCAGAACGAACTCCTGCCACAATCCCTTTTACTCCGGAAGAATACTTGATTCACATGGGACGCATCAGGGGAATGGAGAAGTCGCACCTACAAAATAGAGTGGATGATTTGATGAAGATCTTTCATATGAAGGATGTCTGGAACATACGGATTGGTACTTTTTCCAAAGGAATGAAGCAAAAGGTCGCCATTATGCAGGCCATGCTGGAAGAAACGGATGTCCTGATTCTCGATGAGCCATTATCTGGGCTGGACGATGTGGCCCAAAGTGATATGGAAGATATTCTTGCAAACGTAAAGAATGATGGAATCAGTATCATCCTAAGCTGTCATGAAACACGGCTATTGGAAAATCTAGTGGATGAGGTTTTTGTGATAAAGGATAAAAAGGTCATCCAACGGAGTGAATCGACGAGAATTCCTTCTGCCGTTTTGATCTTTGAAATAGGGGAGGAAGAGTTTGAAGGAGTGTCCGTTCCCCTTGAGGTTGAAAAAGTGGGTGTACTTGAGAATGGGATCAAGAGAGTGGAAACGAGGGTGAACACCATTCATGTCGATGATGTGTTGCGTGAACTCCTAACAAGAGGGGCATCCATCAAGGAGGTGCATTCCTCCGTTCGTCATTTGAAAGAATACTTCTAGGACAGGAGAAGGAAATTGAACGCATTGATACGTTATCATTTTACCCATTATCTAAGGTCTTTTACGTACATTCCTCCATTGACGATCTTGATCTTTACGTTGATGCTCAATTATACATATACACCTAATCCCATATACGACAGCTATTCATTTACATCATTGGCCCTGTTTTTTATGATGAGCTGGTTTACCGTGACGGTTTTTCACAGTGAGGATGCGGCGCAGAAAGAGATTACCTTGCTCCATGCTAGAAGGCCATGGAAATACCACCTGGCCTTGTATATCGTATGTGTGATCATGGCATTCTTGTTTAGTCTCGTTTCTGTGCTGTATCCCATCGTATGGCAAGCCTTCGGCAGTGAAATTTATCCTTCTCACGTGATATTGGGCTTGCTGTCTCACTTTAGCTTGGCTTTTCTTTCAATTGGATTGTCGGCCATTTTTACAAGGGAGCTGGTGGGACATTCGCTTAACACATGGTGGGGAGTTCTCAGTATCCTCATTTTGTCGCTGGCAGCCACCTCATTTCCTGACGTTGGATGGCTGAACCTGTTGTATCCTCCTGTTGGGACGTCCTTAACGATGATGAGTATAGGCGATGGGGTTACGGTCATCCCGTATCGTTATTATTGGCAGTATGGTTGGATTCTATTGTATGGGTTTCTTTTTATCGGTTTGTATTTTGTAAGGATGAAGAAAAAGAGGCGTTAGCTGAGTGAAGAATGATTTTTTCTAAGCTAACATATGTAAATAGCGAAGAGGAGGGGTTCGTGTGAAAAAACGAATGAGTATGGTTTCATTCATTCTCTTTATCATCGGTCTAGTATTCTATGCTTTATCCCTATTTGGGAAAGACGCATTCTTACTGCCTACTGTCTTGATGGCGGTGGTAGGTTTCGTGGCCGCTTTGTTCGGAGAAAAAACCATCCACAGAAAAATTGGGCTGTTTGGAAATGGTCTCCTATTAGTGTTCGGTTTGCTTCTTCCATTTGTGGTGACGACGTTTTTTTGGAATAAGCCTTGAGAATAAGGGAGGAACTTCTTACACAGAGAAGTTCTTTTATTTTTATATAAAAAGTGTAACCTTTTCACGCACTCATTCGATTAATCAATGAACACATAAAGGGGGGAGAAGATTGGTTGATGCAGAGGAACTTGAGGTCACCATCTCAAAGCTCTACCAGGAACATTATTTGGACGTATACAAATTCCTGATCTGCTTCTCAGGAAACAGGAACGATGCAGAGGATTTAACACAGGAAGTTTTTATTCGCGTGCTCCATCACTTATCCCGTTATAATCATCAATCATCCATAAAAACGTGGATACTCTCCATTGCCAAACACGTCGCCATTGATCATTATCGTAAGAAGAAATTTGTATCCATCTTTAAGGAAGGATTCTTTAAAAGGTTGGTTTCAGGTGGAAAACAGCCAAGTGAGGAATTGGAAGAAAAAGAATTGCAGGCAACGGTACATGATGCCATTGCAAGCTTGAAACCTGACTACAGATCCATCGTCATCCTCAGGGGGATCAATGAATTCTCAGTAAAAGAAACCTCTGACATTCTTCAGTGCAGTCAATCCAAGGTGAAGGTAAGTTACCACAGGGCTTTAAAAGAGCTGAAAAAGAAGTTGAATGTTGAGGCGGAGGAGGTATTACGACATGCGAGATGAAAAGGAAATCATTCAGCTAATCAAAGAAACATATCCTTTAGAACCCCGGAAAGAATTTGTCTCTGCCACTGGACAAGTGTTGAAGAAGGCTGCAAACCAAAGGCGCAGCAGGCTACAGTATAAAAACAGGATTCTTACATCCCTGGGAATAACATTGTGTGCCATTCTTGCATCCTGGTTATTCTTTTTTGACGGTACTGCCACGGTCAAACAGAATATGGCAGCGCTTGTCACAGATCAACCTTCACCACCTGCGGAGCGAGAGGAGCCGTCTATTTACATCTATCATTCGCACGACAAAGAATCGTTCATTCCCGAAATTTCTGCCAATCAATCTTCTGAAGCATTCGATGATTCTACGAATATTACACTTGTAGGGAAACGACTCCATCAATTATTAAACGAAAGAGGCATCAATACCATTCATGAACAAATAAGTGTAGGTGACGTATTAGACAAACGACAATGGTCATTTGATCAGTCCTATGTGGTATCTAGAGAACGATTCCAAGAGGTTCTTAAAGATCATACGAAGGTCAAAATGGCTTTGGACATTCATCGGGATTCAAGAAAGAAACCTGAGACAACTCTTACTGTAGAAAATAAAGAGTATGCAAGAATGATGTTCATCGTTTCTAAATCCAGCAAAAATTTCGAGGAGAATTTAAGATTTGCCAATCTGCTTCATAAAAAAATAGAAAAGAATATGCCTGGATTGTCAACTGGAGTTTTAGTGAAATCCAAGGAGAATCCTGACGAACAAAACACTTACAACCAAGACTTACTGGAACAATCGGTATTGATGAATGTTGGAGGAGAAGAAAATACACTTGAGGAGGAATATCGGACAATAGAGGTTCTCGCAGAGATAATAGCCGATATCATGAAGAAGTAAACAATAAATAGCCAGTTTCATTTATACTTTGGAGCTGCTTATAAAATATGAGGTGAAACAAAATGAACCTGGGCACCCCCACCGCAACCGGCAACACAGCCACCATCTATCTCTATGAAAATAAAATCTACAAAGTCTTTAACGACTCCTTACCCGCCGGTGAATCCATGAAAGAAGCAAAAAAGCAGCAGTATGCCCATTCATGTGGACTGCCTGTCCCGGAAATCTATGATGTCACAAACATAGACGGAAAACAGGTCATCATCATGGAACACATTAAAGGAAAAACGATAGGCTTTTTCCTCACTGACAATAAGGAAAGAGCGGAATACTATATGGGCATGTCAGTAGACATTCAAATGGGCATTCATGAGATCAAAGCTCATTCCATTGAACCCATGTCCGAAAAGCTTCATCGCCAAATAGAAGCGGCACCTGTATTGAGTCATCAGATGAAGTCCATCTTACTGAAAAAACTCAATTCCATGACCTTTGAAGAAAATCTCTGTCACGGTGATTTTCATTTATATAACTTAATTCTGTCAGATAATAACGTAACCATCATAGACTGGGTGGATTCCAGTGCGGGGGATAGACGGGCTGACGTGTATCGCACCTATCTTCTGTATTCTCAGGTATCAAAGGAACTGGCGAATATGTATATGCGGTTGTATTGTGAGAAAAGTGGTTTGTTTAAAGAAGAGATATTTCGATGGGCGCCCATCATTGCTGCGGCCAGATTGTCAGAGAGGGTCTCTTCCGAAGATCCGAAGCGATTATTGGAGATTGTGCATCAGATTTGATAAAGAGCCTAGAGGCAGGAAAGAGCCATGGTACCTGTCCCCATGGCTTTTTCGATATTATTGTATAATGTTTTTTTCAATGACAAGTGAGAGGCTATCAGCTATTTGCTGATAAGTAGCATCATTTGGGTGGAAGTTGTCACTTGAAAGATCGCGTTCGGCATCCGTTACCAAATTGAAGGTATCCACCACTTGAACGTCGTATTTCAAGCCTAATGTGCGGGCGGATTCATTCCATTTTTGGATGACCGAGTCAAAGGAATCCCCGTCCGATAATTCCTTAAAGGGATTATATAGCCCCATATAGAGGATGATGGCATCCTTATTTATGTCACGAATGGTTTCAAACGTTTTTTCTAAGTTAGGAATTTCGGTTTCCAGAATGCCAAGGGCGGTAGCTTCTGAATAATTGTTTAAAATCTCACCAGAATTAAAGAGATTGTTCCCCCCAATTGTGATGGAAATGATTTTGGCGTCCTTAAGAGATCGCTTGACATCCTTTTGTTCTAGCTGAGCCAGTAAATCTTCAATTCTGGCACCCCGAATACCTAAGTTTTGGTACCGCTCCACCGTATTGGTTTCTTTAAGTGAATTTCCAACCAGCGGGACAAAACCTTCTCCTTTTGAAGATCCTACCCCCCTTGTCAATGAGTCGCCAAGTGCAATATACGTTTCTCCAGGTGTAGCCGGAGCTTCTACTGATTCTGCTACGATCTTCTCTTGGGGAGGGTTGGCGATATCTGAATAGGCTCTTGCAAATCCATATCCAAATAGGACGGTCAGTGCAAGGGAAAGGGTGATAAATAGTTGCCACATCCATTTTTTCATCTCTTAATCTCTCCTTCTATATATGATTGTACCAACTATTACTCATGCTGAGTATTTATAAGAGCAATTGAGAAAAAAGTTCGTTAGAATAGATGCAGGGTGATGATATGAGCATAAAGCCAACCGTTCAATTGAAGAACGTAACGAAAGTAATAGGGAAAAAGACGATTATAGATAATATATCATTTGACATATATCCAGGAGAAGTATTTGGATTCCTTGGGCCCAATGGTGCGGGGAAAACGACTACGATTCGGATGCTCGTTGGTCTGATCAAGCCAACATCGGGAGTCATAAAAATCTGTGATTTTGATGTAAGAAAGCAATTTGTACAGGCGATGCAGCGCCTTGGTTCAATTGTTGAAAATCCAGAGTTATATAAGTATTTGACCGGTCGGGAAAATCTGCAACTGTTTGCACGGATGTTGCCTAAGGTAGATAGTGAACGAATACAAGAGGTCATTGATCTGGTTGATCTGACTGCACGAATTGATGACCAGGTACAGACCTATTCACTGGGAATGCGTCAGAGGCTCGGGATTGCACAAGCATTGTTGGGCAGGCCGGATGTACTTATATTGGATGAACCTACAAATGGATTGGATCCAATGGGAATAAAGGATCTTCGTACATTTATCAGGAAACTGGTCGACGAAACGGGTCTTTCCGTTCTTGTATCCAGCCATATTTTAAGTGAAATCGAAATGCTTGCCGATCGAGTGGCGATTATGAGTCGTGGGAGAATCGTGAAGGTAGGCAAGGTAAGTGATTTAGTGGATGCATTATCATCAGGTGTAGACTGGAGAGTCAATGATGCTATTCGTGCACTTGATATCATTAAAGCATCTCCCTATGTCCAATCTGCAGAACTGTACGATGATCATACGATCCATACGCTTATGGATGAAAGCAAAACGTCGATCCTGAATGAATCGTTACTACAGGCTGGAATCGAGGTATGGACCATTGAAAGGAAGGTCCAGACATTGGAGGATTTATTTATTGGTTTGACAGGGGGCGATCATATTGTCTAATCCGAATATGATCGGTCTGATTCAAAATGAGGTCATGAAAATTGCTTCCAAAAAACGCTTTGCCGTTGTCATCGCGATTTTAATCATTCTCGTCTCTATGTTTACATATGCACAATACCGGGAGATACAAGAGAAGATTGAAAAGCAGGGTACGCTGGACTGGCGAGTGGAGCTGCAGCAGGAGATTGTCGATCGGCAAAACCGGCTGGCATCCAGTGGGATCCAGGATGAGGCCAGGCAATTCCTTGAATTGGATTTGAAGCAAAAGCAATACTACTTGGACAACAACATTAATCCGAACTATCCTGGAGCACCTACATTCATCCGCATTTTTTTCTCACAGGGACTCACACTTGTCCTGCCTTTACTCATCATTATCATAATGGCTGATGTTGTGAGTGGGGAATACAATGATGGGACCATCAAGACATTATTATCCCGACCGATCAAACGATGGAAGATCCTGATGGCCAAATGGCTGACGGTTTTACTGTATACATCGATGCTGATAGCAGCTACGGTGGTTGTCTGCTATGGGATTTCGGGGATTGTCCTCGGATATGATGGCTGGACGGCACCCATTCTGACGGGATTTCAAGCTTCTCCTTCAGGTGAATTTTCGACGACATACATTCATACCCTTCCGATGTGGGAATACTTGCTGATGTCAGCGGGGCTTGCATGGGTCGTGACAGCGACTGTTGCCACCATAAGCCTGATGATTTCAGTACTTGTAAAAAATACAGCAACCGGTATCGGGGCGATGATGGCTGTGTTGATTGCAGGCACCCTCTTATCTTCTATCGGTTCTAGCTGGACGAGCTCAAAGTATTTGGTGAACTTGAATTTTGATCTGATCAATTACTTAGAAGGTCAAGCTCCCCCGATTGAAGGGATGTCACTGCCGTTTTCATTAACAGTCCTTGCAGTATGGACTGCCGCTTGCCTTGCCGTTGCGTTTTGGAATTTTACTCAGAAGGATATGTATTAAGTGTATTGTAATGGAAGATTAAACAAAAAAGTAGCCACCTTCCACAAACATGGAGGGTGGCTACTTCCATCTTAAGCTACTTCCGTTTCTTCCTTCTCCCCAGTCCCTTTCGACTTAAAGCTGATAAAGAATAGGACGGCAAGAAGAACGATGATCGATACAAATACCATCATATTAGATTCAATCAGATTAACAAGATTTCCAAGCACGATGCCAACTAATCCGAAGTCTGCATCTCCAAAGGTAGTTCCCTGGAATCCTAATGAACTTAGTACCGGTAACAAGAGGGCCGGCAGGAAGCTGATCATGACCCCGTTCGCCATGGAACCGATGACCGCGCCCCGGCGTCCGCCTGTTGCATTACCGAACACTCCGGCTGCTGCCCCTGTAAAGAAGTGGGGGACGAGTCCCGGAACGATGACCTTCAATCCGAGTAAAGGTAAGAATAACATGCTGACAAGACCGGCGATGAAGCTGAATAGGAATCCGATGATGACCGCGTTCCCGGCAAACGGGAAGATGGCCGGGCAATCAAGGGCCGGTTTGGCATTCGGGACAACTTTGTCCGCAATTCCTTTGAAGGCAGGTACGATTTCACCAAGGAGCATGCGTACCCCGGCTAAAATGATGTACACACCAACGGCGAAGGTGATTCCCTGCATAAAGGCGAATACCAGGAAGTTCTGCCCACCGCTTAATTCTCCTTCAACGAAGGCTGGACCTGCTGCGCCTGCTACGACGAAGAACAGGATGACCATCGTCAGGGAAACGGAAACGGATGTATCACGCAGGAAACCGAGTGACTTCGGAACCTTGATTTCTTCTGTGGATTTACTTCCTTTTCCAACGGCTTTACCGACCATCGCTGACACCAAGTACCCAATTGAGCCGAAGTGACCGACGGCAAAATCATCTGAACCCGTGACTTTCCGTGTAAATGGCTGAAGCATAGCAGGTGACAGGACCATCAATGCACCAAGGATAATCGAACCTAGAACGATCAACGGTACTCCCGTGAATCCTCCGGTCGTCAGGATGACGGCGATCATGCAGGCCATGAACATCGTATGGTGACCGGTTAAAAAGATGTATTTAAAAGGACTGAATCGTGCGATCACAATATTGACCACCATACCGAACAGCATGATCATCGCGGTTTCCGTCCCGAAGCTTTCCTGTGCCAGGGCGACGACGGCTTCGTTATTCGGGATGACACCGTCGACTTCGAAGGCGTGATTGAACATGCTGCTGAATTGCCCGAGGGACTGGACGAGTACATTCGCACCCGCCCCGAGGATGACGAAGCCCATGACCGTTTTAAGGGTTCCGGACACGACATCCCCTGTATTCTTTCGTTGAATCAGGAGCCCGATTAAGGCGAATAGACCGACAAGGATCGCTGGTGTACCGAGTATATCCTTCATAATGATATCAATCATGTGTATCGCTCCTTTCTAGTTCAAAGTGGTCTAGATATTTTGTTCCAACGCTGCACGCAATTCGTTCTTATCCATCAAGTTTCTTAACTTCACGACATTTTTGCGGCCGTCTTCCAGGCTTTCAACGATATCTTCTGAACCCAGGAACAGGTCCGCTTGTTCCGTTTTGGCTGTAGTCAGATCCGTGTGAGACACTTCCGCTTCTTTCCCCATATCCTTCAGTGCTGCTTTTACGTTCATCTCCACGATCATGCTGCTACCTAATCCATTTCCACATACGACTAATACTTTTTTCATTTTCATTTCCTCCTCAAATTTATACTTCTACTGTTTGATTGATTAATTCGATGACGGTTTCTAGATCACTTGCTGCGATCAACCGCTCCACGTTGTCTTCATTCGATAATAATTCAGTAAGCTGTGCGAGTGCTTTCAAGTGCGTTTGATTATCGATTGCCGCCAGCACGATGATGAGCTGGGCGCGATGTTTTTCTTTTTCGGAAAAATAAACGGGTTCTTCTAGTCGCAGGAAGCTCATCCCCAGCTGTTCGACGCCTGTCTCCGGACGGGCATGGGGGATGGCGATATTCGGTGCGATGACAATGTAAGGACCCAGTTCCTTCACGTTTGTGATCATCGCGTCCACATAGTCCGGACGGATCGCTTGGTGGTCGACGAGGGGCTGACTCGCGACCCGGATAGCTTCCTCCCAGTTTGTGACACGATCTTTCAGCTGTATCGTCTGTTCGGTCAGTAATTCATTAAGCATAGGCTTTCTGAGCTCCTTTATCGTGGGAGTAGTTTGTTCTAAAAGTTGGACCAGTTCTTTTTTCAGTGCGGTTTCTTCAAGGACGGTCGCGTGACGCTTGATCACGTCCATCAGAAGGTCGGTCCGGTTCTTTTCGGTCGGTTTCGAGTCGAAAAGCTCGTTCATCCGCTGCATGACCCGTTCCTTTTCAAGATTCGTCAGGATGGCAGGAACGTGGATGACGGGGATGTCTTTTTCTTTTATATAATTGGTGGAAAAAATAATATCCGCCTCGTACTTGGTGGTTCGATATTCCCTCATGGAAAGCGTCGTGATGACATTCAGCCCGGCAATCAGATTTTCGAGCTGAGTCCTGAGCATATTGGATGTCCCAATCCCATTTTCACAGACGATAAGGGCTTTGAATTTTGTCTCTACCTTTTTCTTCTCTTTCGTCAACCATCCTCCGAAGTGAAGGGTAATATAGGCCGCTTCTTCATCGGGTACGGTTTTTCCAACATACAGTTCCAAATGTTTCATCACCCGCTTCGTCAGATGAAAGATGTCCGGATACGTTGTTTGAATGCTGTCAGACAGATCATTCGCGATCGAAAGCCCGTACTTTAGCCGGTAAAACGTCGGTTTAATATGAGAGATCAAGTTTTCCTGTAGTCCCTTTTTGTCATCGAATACAACACAGGAGTAAAGCTGGAAATCATGGATCATCCGTTGAACGACTTCCTTCAGCCCCGACATTTCCTGCTCCGTATAGCGGTTGAAGTTATCCTGCTGGACCTTGGATCCAAGCAGGTTCATCGTGATGAAACAAACCTCGTCATCGGGAAACGTGACGTCAAGCTTATTGGTGATATGAAGGGCGGCCCTGTAGGCTTCTGTCTGCTTCAAAACTTCTTTTTCGGCGTCAGGCACCGAAATGTACTTGTGCAGTTCAATCCGCTTCATGATCATCAGGATCTGAAGCGACAGGATTTCAACCATTTCATCCGTCAGCGTCAATCCCAATTCCTTTTCGGCTTCATATAGGATTTCACGCACCAGACGCCTTTGCTCCGTTTCCTGTGACCACGTATCGGCTTCCGGCTGAATCATTCGATGAACCTCGTTCCGGACATTCTGCCAATCCTGATGGGAGAAGATGGTCGCAAGGATCGTAGAAAGCATCGTTCGCTTTGCCTCCTCGGGACCACTCAATCGGTAACCTGATCCCTTCTTGTAATAAAGATCCAAACCGGCTTCACGAAATTCCTTCTTAATGTCTTTAATCACCTTCGCGATCGTCCCCCGGCTCATGCTGGTCAGATTCATGAACCGCTGCATCGACGCATCCTGTTCCTCCAAGAGGATGGAGGCTTTAATCAGGACTTCGCGTTCTTCTTTCGATAATTGATACTGCCAATCTTCAAAACTCTGATCCTTCGAAACCATCAGCTTCGATTTTGAGTCAGGAGGCAAGAATAATCCCTTTCCATGCTGACTTTCGATCGGTTCCAAGCCTTCCGTCCTTAGCCAGCTGTTGATCTGATCAAGGTCGTAATATATGGTCCTTTGGGACAGGTTCATTCTGGCAACCAGTTCCTTTGTGGGAACCGGATCTGGTGAATGCTGAATGATGGATAATAAGTGTGCACGTCTTTTATCCAATACCATGAGGATCCTCCTCTAGTTAATTTTGCATATTTATATTCTTGTTTAGTAGATGATCATCTTATAAGTCTAGTATAGGGACTGTGAACCAGGAATGAAAGGGGTTTCACTGTGTAGAGTTCGTATGAGTTATTTTTGCAAAAATAAACAGTTGGGTAAAGGGTGCATCAGAATGGGAAGTTAGGATTGTCATAGAAGCAGAGGTTTGAAATAATTGGAAAGAGAAACGAGAAAGGTGGAAGTGGCTATATGACGAATGATTTCTATTGTGATGAGGTATTAAGCGGAAAAACAGAAGTGAAAAAGGTGATGGAAACAGACAATGTCCTTGCCTACCATCATACGAGGCCGTTTTATCCCGTCCATATTGTGGCAATCCCGAAGAGGCATATTCCCTCGCTGCTTACACTGGAAGAAGGGGATAATGAATTATTGGTTGAGCTAATGGGTGTCATCAAAAAAGTGGCGCGCATGGTTACAGATGAGCATGGGGCGTGTAAGGTGATCACGAATATGGGGGACTATCAGGACTCCAAGCATCTGCACTGGCATATCCTCTCTGGCAAGGCACTTCGGTAAAAGAAGAAAGGGAAAACACATGACCTATGAAGAAAGCTGTCCATTCTGCCATCCAGAAAAGGACAAAGATCAAAACATCGTATTTGAGAACGAATCCTGCTATTTCCTGCAGCATAACAAGCATCAGGAGGTACTGGAAGGATCCGGCGTAATCGTCCCGAAGAATCATCATAGAAACGCTTTCGAGTTAACGGAAAAAGAGTGGAACGATATATATGAGTTGTTGCAGAAGGCGAAAGACTTTCTGGATCAGGAATATTCCCCAGATGGCTATACCCTTGGATGGAATGTCGGTGAGGTGTCCAATCAGTTTATCTTTCACTGCCATCTCCATGTGATTCCAAGGTACAAGGATGAACCTCTCGCTGGAAAAGGGGTGCGTTACTGGTTGAAGCAGCCGGAGAATAAAAGGAATAAACAGAAAACCCACCTCGAATGAAGTGGGTTTTGATTGTAGTCAATCTCAAGATGACCTTCATCATAACATATATTTACCATTTCGCCAAATATAATTGGAATTATCTACCCAGGAGGGATTCGATGTTGATGAAATTCTTTTTTATACTGTCAGCCTTATCCTTACCCGTAGCCATTTTAATCCATCAAGAAGCGGTTGGATTCCTGATAGCGATGATGTTTCTGTTGATCGGTGCTTATTTCAGTAAACCGAGGTTTGGGTTGAAAGAGAAAGAATGAAAATGGAAAAAACTGAAACCGATTGCGACATCGAACGTATCTATTACTATCAAGAAAGGAGTGATCACCATGGAAGTGAAGGTATCGAGGAAGGACGGGAACTTACATATTAAGTGGCAGTTAAGTCAGATTGACATTCCTATCTCAAATATAAAAGAGGTTTCAATGGACGATACATACAGCGGTGAGGAAAAAATGGCCGTAAGAATTGGTTTACCTTACGGGCACACTGACAGAGTCGTGATCAAGACCCGTTCCAAAACGTATATTCTTTATACAAGTAATGGTGGATTAAAAGAAAAGATTCTTTCATACATGGAAGCGAGTTAGATGAGTTTCTGGATGTGGATGGCCATTTCTATTCCATTGGTCGGAGGGATCGTCGCTGCAAATTCGGAAAAGAAAAAAACGGACAGAAAATATGTGTTTGCGCTACTATGTTTTTTAATCGCCGTCATTCTATTTTTCTTGTGGTGGTTTACCAGATGATCAGCATTCCATACAGGAGGTGAAGACATGCTCATGTTAGAAGGGTGGCTGCCGATTATCGTGCTTTTCATTCTTGCAGCCTGCTTGATGGTGTTGTTGGCCAGGTATACCCGTAATCTCATCGTATTCAGTTTGTCTGCCGTATTGGGTGTGATTTGTCTAGGAACCATACTCTTCAGTATATTCAGGGTCGGTGGCTGGGATGGTATGGCCATTGGATTTTATGCCATCGCTGCGTTTCTTGGCATATCAATCGGAACGGCTATAAGCCCGTTTATTAAGAAGAAAAGCGTGGAAAGGTAATCATCATACTAATGCTGCACTTAAATATGAGAATGGCCCTCTGGTTAGATTAGGGGGTTTTTTTGTTAGATGGGGATTGTTAATTGACTGGTATTTTGAAATAATTGGAATTATCAAACGTAACGTCTTATTAATCATCATTATATTCTTCTGTAGAAGAGGGACAGAGAGTAATGAGGTAGATGAAAGGTGGAAGTCCACATGACACACGAAGAAAAATTAGCCGGTGGTAACGTCTCGACCGTATACCGTTCCGGAGACACCGTCCGTCGGGAGCTTAAGCCAGAGAGCCCGAAAATCCATAAGCTCCTGAACCATTTAGAAGCGAAAGGATACCCTCATGCTCCGACTTTTCGCGGTATTGATGAGAAAGGAAGGGAAATCTTATCGTTCATAGAAGGAGAAGCGGGAAATTATCCGTTAAAAGAATACATGTGGTCAGATGTTGCCCTTGAAGAAATAGCGGGTATGCTCCTCAAGTATCATGATGCGGTAAGTGACTTTCCGATAAGTGAAGACTGGGAGCCGATCGATCTAACACCACAGCCTTTCGAGGTTTTATGCCATAATGACTTTGCTGTGTATAACATTATCTTTAACAAGAATAAGCCGGTCGGGATCATCGACTTCGATGTATCGGGTCCCGGTCCGAGAAGATGGGACATTGCGTATACCCTTTACACCTGTGTTCCTTTGAGTCGCGTACGATATTCCGAAGCGGGAGAGGCCATTCACTACGATTATTCACGGGATGCCGGGCGAATCAAACAGAGGGTGAACCGGTTCTTTACAGCATACGGTTTTGATTTTGGAATGGACGATCTTCAGATGGTCTTGCTTCGATTGGAAGCCATATGCAAGACCATCCATCGAAAAGCCGAGGAAGGCGACCACGCTTTTCAGAAGATGGTGGAAGAAGGTCATGTGAAACATTATCAGAAGGATATCGCATTCATTCAGGATCACCTGAAAGAGTGGATATAGGAGGGGAAATAATGGTCAGTATCGTGAAAGAGGTAGGAGAAGTGAAGCTGGTTGGTTTCAGGGTTCTTTGTCCAGGAGAAAAGTATGTGGAAGAAATTCCGAAAGCAGCACAGCGTTTAAAAGAGAGAGCAGGAGAAATCCGGAACGCACTGGAACCCAGTCAACAGATTGGCGCATTTATCGTCGAAGAGTCAATACCAGAAGAAGACGGGTACTGGATCGGACTGCAGGTCAGCGAATTTAGCGATATTCCGGCTGACATGCAGACCTTGACCATCCCCCCACACCGATATGCCACCATCCTCCATCAAGGTCCGAATGACCAGATCAGAAGTAGCTATGAAGAACTGCACCAATGGATCAGGGATCATGGTTTTACCCGTTCCACTCACAGCTGGAATCTTGAAGTCTACCAAAATCAAAATCCGTCCGATGTCAGGGTGGAATTATACGATGCCATATTGTCTCGGGAGGAAAAAGGATGAAACGAGCCGCCATCCTGTTTGGAGGTCTGTTATTGGTCGGCTGCAATGATATCGAATCCCAGGTGACGGAAGAACAGGCGAAAGCCATCGTGATGGATCACCATGGCGGCACCGTTGAGATTGTTTCCGTAACGAAGGAATGGAATAAGTACATTGTGGCATGGGAGAACGAAAGTAATTGTGAATGGGGGACGGACACGGTGAATAAAAAAGGTGAAGTCGAACGAAGGGAGACTGCCATATGCTGAAGCGGGGATTCAAGGCTATTCTTACTATTGTAGTCATTCTCTTACTATCAGCCTGCTCAGGTGATAAACAAAACATCGCAGTGGAAAAGAGGATCGGCGACGAAAATAAGTATGAGGACTTTACCAAAGTCACAGACACGAAACAGGTGGAAGAGGTAAGAGCCATTCTTGCTGACACTCATTGGACTGAGGCACAGGTCGACTTTATTCGGCCTCCGGATTATCAGTTCATCTACGAATTTAAAAAACCTGATATAGAGGCAAAACCAGAGCTTTATAAAATGTGGATCAGTCCGAAAAAGGATAGTCTTGAAGTCATTCAAGGAGAATTTGATTATGCACAGCTTCCAACGAAAGAGTCTGCCCGTTTGTTTGAGATTTTGACAGGTGAGAGTTTAGGAGAGTAAGAAATAAAGAAAATTCGACAATCCGGCATGATTATGTGAAAAGCCGCATGATTATTTCTATTCCCGCACGATAAACTTGAAACTCGCATGAATTCTTCAAATCAGGCACGATTAATAGATTCTCTTGAAAGGATTGAACATGAAAAATAAAATCATTATTGCCACGGTCTCTTGGTTGATGGTGGTGATCGCAATCACAAGCCTTTGGGCATATGCAGAATATCAGGACTCTTATGCGGAGCCCCATGAAGCCGTTCTTGCAGAGGACAGCGAACTTTTACTGATCCCTGCCTATAAACTCGGGGACGAGTCATTATCTTTTTTATCAAAAATAATAGTAATCTAGGAACGGTTTATGCTCACAAGGGACTCTTCGGATGGAAGAGCGGAATGCTTACCTGGGGACCGATCGATCCTGATAGAGATTTTGATCGTTTGGAAGGGTATCAGGGCCATGGGGATACCCTGATTTATGGCCTAATCAACAATGCCGAAGAGCTGGAGGTCAAAGTGGATGATCATAAAGCAACCATTTTGAACCTTGAAGCATTATCCCCGAAAGTGGTAAATGAATATCAGTTAGAAGACGTGTCTCTTTGGTATTTCGAGAAGGATCCGAAGAGCACATATAACCAGATCCTACTGGTTGATGAAAGTACGGATGAAGTCGTTCAGACCGTCGATTTATAGGGAGGGAAATATGGAAAGTGCTCAATTAGCAAGAGTGTTGAAAAAATCCTGGTCGTTAAAAACGAGTTCTAAATGGACCAGTGATAATCCTGCGGAGGGTCAGTGCGGAGTAACTTCCCTTGTCGTTAACGATCTCCTGGGTGGGGAAATCTATAAAACCCGATTACCTGCAGGCTGGCATTTCTACAATATGATTGATCGTGAACGATATGATTTTACCTCATCCCAATTCAAAGAAAGCATTCAATATCAAGACGTCGCCTCCAATCGGAGTGAGGCCTTTCAGGATACCAACTACAATCAATACGATGAACTGAAAAGAAAGGTGCTTTGGAATTTGGAGGAAACAACATCATGAATACATACATCTACATGGTAAGACACGGTGATTCACCGAAAACAGGCGATGAACGAACGCGTCCTCTAACGGAAAAAGGAATGAGGGCTGCCCGGAGAATAATCGACTTATTGAAAACAGAAGAGATCGACGTGGTAGTGTCAAGTCCCTACCTGCGTTCCGTTCAAACGGTTGAAGGGATAAGCCGGCATATCGGGAAGCCGGTGGTCATCGAGGAAACCTTGAAGGAACGGATTTTTTCAGCAGGGAACAACAGGATATCCGATCAGGAACTTCGCCCGCTCCTTGAGAAATCATTCCAGGATCCGGATTACGCACTAAAAGGCGCAGAATCCAATGCCGAATGCCAAAAAAGAGGGATCAACGTCTTGAACACATTATTGAATACATACAAAGGAAAGAAAATCGTGATTGGGACGCACGGAGCCATCATGACATTAATGATGGGCTTTTACGACAGCCGATATGATTTGGATTTCTTACATAGTACTTCCAAGCCGGATATTTACAGGATGGATTTCAATGGTTTGAAATTGGTCGGTGTTCAGCGGTTGTGGTCTGAAAGGAAGGGGCTGATGACATGAGCGAAATTCCTATTCGATGCACTGGAATAGCCGTCGTCCTTTTAAAAAAAGTTGAAAATCAATACAGTGTATTATTGCTGAAAAGGGCGGAGTCTGTGTTGAAAGATGTTTGGTGCTATATCGGTGGCGGCATCGATGAAGGAGAGAAAGCCTGGGAAGCAGCATACAGAGAGGTGGAAGAAGAGACAGGTATTACAAACCTTTCTTTATACTCTGCCAACACGTTTGATCGCATCTATTCCATCGAAGAAAATTACATATACATAGCACCCGTCTTTGTGGGGTTCGTGGAATCTGATCAGGAAGTGAACTTAAACGAGGAACACAGTGACTATCGATGGTTGTCTTTTCAAGAAGCCATTGATACTGTGTCATTGCCAGGCAATGATGAGGTATTATCGTTAATTGAGAAGCATTTTGTAAAGAAGGAAGCTCCCGGGTATTTAATAGTGGGGGGATGACAAATGGGGCACGATTAGTCTTATTCCCGCACGATAATATGGAAAGCGGCTTAATTATCTCCCATATCGGATAACTTTTCCATATGAAATCGCTGAGAAAAAGTGGAATCAAAGTTAAATCCGTAAAATTTCATAGGTAAATACTCATTAAGACGAAATGGAGGTTAAGAAATTGGATGTTTTCGTAAATCAATATGAGTGGATTCGTCGCACGAGAGAGACGCTATTTCTTTATTGCGAGACCTTATCTCCATCGGATTATGTGAAAAAAGTAGACGAGTTTGGCGGGGATTCCATTCGCAGCCTGCATGCCCATGTAGCTGATTGCTATCGTGTATGGCTGGGCAGTCGGGGCCTTGGTCAATCCCTTCCTAAAATCACTTCAGAATCTGCTGGGAATGTACAAGAAATGCGTGAAATTTTCAAGATGACAGATTCCCTGGTTCATGAATTTTTACAGGCGTTTAAAGGGAAATGGGATCATACCATACACGTATCCTTTGAGGAAGGAGAGAGTGCCGAGATATCTGCCTTATGGCTATATACACATACTGCCACACATGAATTTCACCATAAAGGACAAATTGTAAAAATAGGCAGAAAGCTGGGGTACATCCCTCCGGACACGGATTTGATTGAGCCTTGAATGTTCCTCATTAGGTAGAGGCAGATTATTTTATAAGAAAAGGAGCCTGATAACCCAGGCTCCTTTCTTATGGCTGATGCCCCTGTTTACACCTTTTCATAAAATTTCAACTGATATGTAACGAATACGCTCAATTTCAGATATATAGGCGAAAGGGGGAAAAGCATTGGGGGAATTGGAAGAGATTTATTATAAGTACGCGGATGATATATTTCGATATGTAATGGTTCTCTGCCGCGATCCGGATGTGGCGGAAGAGTTGACGCAAGAGACTTTCTACCAGGCGGTAAGGTCCATTGATAGGTTCAATGGAGAGTGCAAGATGTCTGTTTGGCTATGTCAGATCGCCAAGCATTCCTATTATAAGTATGTTGATAAAAAGAAGAAGCAACAGGAGGCTTATAGTCATGACGATCCCATGCATCATTCTCCCGAAACAGAAGTCCTGCAGTCTGAAGAAAAAGTTGCTCTCTATAGATGCATCCACGCCCTTGATGAACCATATAAAGAGGTGCTATTGCTGAGGATGCTGGCTGGACTGAGTTTTCGTGAAATAGGTGAGATCCAACGGAGAACGGAGAACTGGGCACGGGTGACATTCTACCGTGCAAAGTTGAAACTTAAGGAAAGGAGCAGTGACGTAAATGAATAAGCGTTGCCATATCGTACAAGATTTATTACCTTCATATATTGATGATTTATGCAGCGAAGACAGCAGAGAATTCGTTGAAGGACATCTCACTTCATGCGACGGGTGCAGGAGAGTATACAATAGTATGAAAAGTGGGGAGTTCATAGAGGAAGACGATGCCATGGAGAGAATAGATGCCAAGAAGCCGTTTCTAAAGATATCTCAATTTTTTCGTGCACAAGTGAAACTGACCCGTACTGTTTTCTTTTCCGCTATTATATCCTTGATTATTGGCGTTTTCCTTTTAGGTAACTCGATCATGGTCATGAACGACAACAATGAAGTGTTGAACGATCTTTCGAAAGTAGATATGGAGAAAGATATGATTATGGATGAGGTATTCCATGTTCTTCATTCAACTAATGAAGCAGTGGATCCACTCCAAAAAGTCTTCAAAAAGTATGGTGACCACCTTCAGTATCTTGCGGTATTTAAAGCAGAGAGTTTGCGAGGGTGGCTGTCTGAATCCTCCGCGGTGAAAAAGGAACCAACGAATATCTACCCGATTGAATATCAAAAGGCAGAAGTGGTCATCGACAGTGAAGGGATCATTTCAAATAAAGCCGAGATCATTCCTAGCGAATATGATTTGGGGAATGTCGTCATGGCAGATGATGATTGGGTGGTTCAATATGAATATAAAGAATCCTATGAGGATACGATTGAGAGATACCATCAATTGACCTATTACGGGCCGACCTTATTAACCATATACTGGCCGCCAATCCTATTTTTAACCATCTTTGCTATTCTGTTCATGTTATGGTGGATACTACAAAAGCATAATAAGAGATTGAAAGATGTCATGGGGTAATGGAGTCATTATTGAAAAATATGGCCAACTCCAAAACCCTATCCCGGTGGCTCAGTCCCCGGGTTTTTCATTCTAATCCGACAATTTTACTTCTTCTCTCTAACAAAACCGTATTCCTCCAAACGCCATCCATCTTCCCGATCTTCTCACGATAACCAATAATTCGAAAGCCATGTTTTTCATGAAGTTTTATACTTGCACGGTTTTCCGGGAATATCCCCGATTGAAGGGTCCAATACCCGTGTTGTTCACTTGCTTCAATTAAAGCACCGAGGAGGAGGCTCCCGAAGCCTTTTCCCATATGCAAAGTCGAAACATACACGCTCACCTCAGCCACCCCTCTGTATACACTTCGGCTAGAGACAGGACTCATGGCAGCCCAGCCTAATATTGAATCCTCTGACCGCACAACGATCCGCCCTGTTTGTAAATGATTGGCATCCCACTCTTCCCAGGAAGGGACGTCCTTTTGAAAGGTTGCATTCCCCGTTCCGATGCCCTCCCGATAAATGTCGGCTACACGCCCCCAATCTTCCTTTCGCATCTTATCTATATATCCCTTTTTCATCTCGCCACCCCTTTTCCTTAGAATAATACAGAAACGTCTTGTAATCTATATATAAGTGAACTATTATATAAGCATACATTAATATAAGGAGGCGAGTGGATGGCTGATATAGACAAAGCCGCAACGATTTTAAAGTTATTAGGGGATAAAACCCGGTTAACCATGATCAAAATATTAGACACAAACGACTGTTGTGTATGTGAATTCGTAGAAATCTTTCAAGCAAGTCAGCCTGCCATCAGTCAACATGTCAGAAAATTAAAGGATGTGGGGATTGTAAGGGAGAAGCGCCGTGGTCAATGGATCATTTACTCCCTTAACCGTGAGAGTGAATACTTCCCGATGATCCAAAGCCTCCTGGACCACCTGCCGAATCAGGACTTCAAATTGAAGAAATTGGAGGAGCAGGGCTTACGCATTTCTTGTGAATAATAGGAGGTTAAAAAGGAATTATGACTATATTAGCATCTGTGATTTTTCTCATCACCCTCGTGCTTGTCATTTGGCAGCCCAAAGGTCTTTCTATCGGATGGTCCGCAATCGGCGGGGCCATGCTTGCGCTGATCGCGGGGGTTGTCGATTTCAATGATGTTGTGGATGTGACAGGCATCGTCTGGAATGCGACATTAGCATTTATTGCGATTATTATTATTTCTCTCATCCTGGATGAGATCGGATTTTTCGAATGGGCTGCCTTGCACATGGCAAGGGCGGCAAAAGGTAACGGCGTGAGGATGTTCGTTTATGTGTCACTCCTTGGTGCAGTAGTGGCGGCTCTTTTCGCCAACGATGGAGCGGCGCTGATCCTGACACCAATCGTCCTTGCGATGGTACGGAACCTGAATTTCAGTGAGAAGCTCGTGTTTCCATTTATCATAGCGAGTGGATTCATTGCCGACACCACGTCCCTGCCTTTGGTGGTCAGTAACTTGGTGAACATCGTTTCCGCTGACTTCTTCGGAATCGGGTTTGTGGAGTTTGCTTCGCGGATGATCGTGCCGAATCTGTTTTCATTAGGAGCAAGCATCTTGGTTCTGTATCTCTTTTTCAGAAAGAGCATTCCAAAGAATTATGATGTCTCTCAATTGAAGAAACCTGTGGATGCCATACAGGACATCAAGATGTTCCGCCTTTCCTGGTTGGTGCTCTCAGTCCTACTTGTCGGCTATTTCGCTAGTGAATTCATCGGTCTGCCGGTTTCCATCATTGCAGGGATCGTGGCCATCTTCTTCTTGGCCATGGCCAGAAGAAGTGCAGCGGTCAATACGAAAACCGTTATCAAAGGGGCTCCGTGGGCGATCGTGTTCTTCTCGATCGGCATGTACGTTGTGGTATATGGCCTGCGGAATGTAGGGCTGACTAATGTGTTAGCGGATGTCATCCAAATGACGGCTGATCAAGGGTTATTCGCTGCCACAGTCGGAATGGGCTTCATCGCGGCGATCCTATCGTCCGTCATGAACAATATGCCGACGGTGATGATCGATGCACTGGCGATTGCCGGTACGGATACGACGGGTGTCACGCGTGAAGCGTTGATCTATGCTAACGTCATCGGCTCGGATCTTGGACCGAAGATCACCCCAATAGGATCATTGGCAACATTATTATGGCTACACGTCCTTTCTTTAAAAGGAGTGAAAATCTCCTGGGGGACGTACTTTAAAACAGGGATCATCCTGACCATCCCAACCCTATTCATCACACTGGTCGGACTTTATTTCTGGTTATTAATCATCTAACAAACACTAAAGGAGAGATTCAACATGTCAAAGAAAACTATCTATTTCCTATGTACAGGTAATTCATGCCGAAGCCAAATGGCAGAAGGCTGGGCGAAAAAACACCTGGGTGACGAGTGGAATGTCTACAGTGCAGGGATTGAAGCACACGGCTTGAACCCAAATGCGGTGAAAGCAATGAAAGAAGTCGATATCGATATCACGAACCAAACATCTGATATCATCGACCCGGAAATTCTGAATAACGCTGACTTAGTCGTGACACTGTGCGGTGACGCAGCGGATAAGTGCCCGGTGACACCTCCTCAAGTGAAACGTGTACATTGGGGATTCGATGACCCTGCGAAGGCGGAAGGAACAGATGAAGAGAAATGGGCATTCTTCCAACGCGTTCGTGATGAGGTAGGCGAGAGAATCCACCGTTTTGCAGAAACAGGGGAATAACAAAAGATTGGCAAGGGCTTACCCACGTCAGCCATAATAAAAAAATCGATAAGGAATCTGTTTCCTTATCGATTTTTTTATGGAATGAAAGTAAACCAAGGCCCATCGTGGAACTTATTAGTATAGATAAAGCTTGAGTAAACGATAGGGGTTTGAAATAATCTACTATATTAAGGGTAAACAGGTAGTTATGTTGTAACTCACAAAATAGTCGATAAGGTATTGAAGCTTCACCATTAGATAAAGGAGGATGAAAATGTTCGGAAATAAACCAAAATGTGCAACATGTGAACGAGAAATAAAAGGAAATGACGTTGTCTACATAAAGATGCGATACCCCGAAAGAAAAGGTATGACAGAAATAAAAGCTTATTTGAATAATGAAGGTACGTTTTTATGTGAAGAATGTTTTAAAGTTGGATAAGTATAAACAGTAAGGATCGTTACTTGAAATTTGACACCCCTTTTTAAAGGGAAACAGGAAGGGGGAAGAGAAAATAATATAGTAAATGGATCGTGTAAAAGGAGGGAATGCAGAGGTGGAACTCATATACGAAGTCATCCCTGAAGAACAGGCTGAATCCTGCCGGGAACTGTGCAATGAACTGATGGCTTTCCAAAAGTCGAAAGCAACCATTGCACCGGAACGGTTTGACAGCATGAATTTTGACACGCGCATGCTGCCGTCTATAAATAATGCCGTACATAATTATCTGGTGGTCGTCAAAGATACCGAAAAAAAGAACGAGATCATCGCCTATGTGTATACGAACATCTCACCAAAGGAAGCCTATTCGAATGACTTTGCCACGTTTTTCGATCTTACGACTGTCAAAAAAGAGAACGTAGGGTGTCTCTCGCAGTTCTACATAAAAGAAGGGTATCGACAATTTGGGATCGGATCGAAACTGTACACTATGTCGATGGAGTGGTTGGCAGGGTTTAAAAATGTCGAGGATTATTTTGTATTCACCTCGAATGGGAATGATGATGCCCTGGCATTCTATCAGAGAAAAGGATTCACGATTTCACATGATATACTGGACGGCTTTATCACCATTTTACGAAGAAAAGCATAAATAAGGAGGATATCATATGGACGTCTTTTCGAGCTATTTAGAAGGGATTGATCAACCTGATCACCGCCATCGGATGGAGGAAATTCTGACGTGGGTGCAGGAGACATTCCCCCAATTGGAACCCGCAATCAAGTGGAACACCCCGATGTTCACGGATCACGGCACCTTTATCATCGGAATTTCCACTGCGAAGCATCATGCGAGCGTTGCACCAGAAGAAGTCACAATGGTGCACTTTGCCAATCGGATCAAAGAAGCCGGATACAGTGCCACGAAAGGATTATTCCGCATTCCATGGAAAGATTCCGTCGATTATAAGCTGCTTGAAGATATGATCACCTATAATATTCAGGAAAAAGCTGAATTCACGGGCTTTTGGCGAAAATAGAAGAAAGGGGTGTTGTATGTTGATCAAGCCAAATCGCAAAGTGGATGGATTTATAAAAAAAGCGAAGCAGTGGCAGGAAGAATATGAAAGGCTGAGAAGCATCCTTCTTTCCTTTGAAGAGCTGGAAGAAGAAATCAAATGGATGCATCCTTGTTACACGTTAGATGGGAAAAACATCGTGTTGATGCATGGATTTAAAGACTACTGTGCTTTGCTGTTTCACAAAGGTGCACTGCTCAAGGATCCTCAACGTATTCTCATTCAACAGACGGAGAATGTACAGTCAGCCCGGCAAATACGCTTCACGAGTGCGGAAGAGATCATTGAAATGAAACCGATCCTGGAAGCGTATATACAGGAAGCGATCGAGGTGGAAAAAGCAGGGCTTCAAGTGGAACTGAAAAAGACGGAAGAATACGTGACACCACTTGAACTTCAGCAAAAATTCGAGGAAATGCCCGAGTTGAAAATAGCTTTTGAAGCACTGACTCCGGGACGTCAGCGTGCCTATATCCTTTATATCTCCAAAGCGAAACAGTCGAAGACCCGGGAGTCGAGGGTTGAGAAGTATGTGCAGCATATTCTGGACGGTAAGGGAATGAATGACGAATAAGGGATGGGGATGAAGCTCTAGTGGGCTTCATCCCTTTTTCATATTCCCATAAAAAGGGCTAGCGGTTTCCACAGCCAGCTTCGACTGGAGCTGTGAGACAGTGAGGAATTCATACCCTTCCTTTTCAAGCATGGTCAATAATCCTGGGAGTGCATCGGCCGTGGTGGAATGAACATCATGCAGGAGAATGATGGCCCCAGGAGCCATTTCTTTCTGCACCGTGGAATGAATGGCATTTACATTCTTGTTTTTCCAATCAAGTGAATCGACGGACCAGAGGACGAGGGACGAACCGTTATCGTGGGCAAGCGTCTCTACTTCATTATTGATCGCCCCATAAGGCGGACGAAGAACGGTGGGAAGCTGGCCCGTCGCGTTCATGATTTTCCTGCTTGAGGCAAGAACCTCCTGCGTCATTTCCTCTTTCCTGATTTTGGTCAAGTCTTTATGATGATCAGAGTGATTACCGATTTCATGTCCGGCTTTTGCCACTTCCTTCGCGATATCCGGGTACTTCTCAGCCTGACTGCCTAGCATGAAAAACGTGGCATGGACGTCATGGTCTTTCAATACCTTAAGAATCCGTGGTGTGACGTCCGGGTCCGGCCCGTCATCAAAGGTGAGGGCGACATATTTTTCTCCGGGTTCAACCGATGTCCCGGCCACTTTCAAAGCACCTGCTGTCTTTTCTTTCAGATAAGGAAGGATCACATGAATCGGAATTTGCACTTCGGTTGGACCCGCTTCATCGATACCATTAAAGTACAGGGTGAGTGCCTCATTGTTGAGGGTCCAGTTCCATGATGCCGGGTTCTGAAATGCCTTCTGTACTTTATCTCCCGGATGTCCTTTGAGACGTTTTTGTATCATATTGACGGCCTCTTCACTTGTATCCATGATGTCAGGTAGAGTGACGATCTTTTTTTCAGCAGTATTAATCGTGAACGTCTTTACATGCTCCTCTCCCCGGACGTCATCAACCAGCTGATAGGAGTGTAGGAGGATGTGAATGGTATCACCTGCAGATTTTCTGCTGTCTGCCTGAATGACAAGATGGGCTCTGGAGCCGCTACCAAACTGACTCTTATTCTCCTTTACTTCTTGCAAAAAGGCTCTCTTCTCATCATTGATCCAACCTTGGATGGGTTTCTTTATGTGTTGATCTTCCATAACCGGAATCTTGATGGACATAGTGTATGTATCCGTATTCTCATTATCGGTCTTAAAGTCGATGGTCAGAGGAGACGGTCTGTTGGATTCAGGCTCGAACCGAATGGCCTCGACCAGCTGCGTCATGCCATACAGGAACGATAAACCGATGGCTGCCAACACTACCCAACCGGGCCAGCGTATCCTCCGAAAGGGAATCTTCTTTAACATCACGTATCCTCTTTTCTGGTGAAAAAGTCATCCTTCTGGAATGGAGCAATTCCAATTATTTCAAATTATTCGTGATATTTCAACAATTCTTTCAGTATTTTCATGAAAATGGAAAAGGGGGGGATATTTGTGAAACTTCTCTCCGGCTATAATCGTCTATTATAGAAGAATGTTCTTTAGAAAGGCGGGGCTATGGAAACGAGTAAATGGAAGAAGTTCGATCTGGATTTAATGTTTCTTGTGTTTGTGTTCATGATCATCAGCTGCGTGTCGATCTACAGCGCGCAAAAATATTTACCTTACGAAGACAATTTCGCCATGAAGCAAAGTATCTGGTTCATTGGCGGAGCACTGTTGACCTCCATCGTGTATTACTTTGATTTTGAGCAATTGAGGAGACTGTCACCCTATTTATACGGATTTGGCGTTTTGCTGCTGGCCTTCCTGATGGTAGCCCCATCGAGCATTGCGCCAATCATTAAAGGAACGAAGGCATGGTTTTCGATCCCCGGCTTCGGTTCCTTGCAGCCTTCGGAATTCATGAAGGTCTTTCTCATTCTCTTCTTGGCCCATGTCATTTCCCGCCACAATGAAAAGGTTGAAGAGAGGTCGCTGTCTTCTGATTCTTTCTTATTGATTAAAGTCGTGACCGTCACCTTCATCCCTTTGGCGTTCATCCTGAAGCAGCCCGATGCAGGAACAGGGATGGTCATCATGTGTATCATGATCGGAATGATTTTTATATCAGGAATCAATAAATATATCCTCTTGCTCTTATCATTCTTAGGGGTATCAAGCATCGCTTCACTGGTGTGGCTGTTCATGTACCGCCCGGGAGTATTGTTATCGTTCATGGGTCAGTATCAGCTGGATCGAATCTACTCGTGGTTGGATCCATTCGGAAACGGCCAGGGGATAGGCTATCAATTAAGATTATCCATCCTTGCATCAGGATCAGGCAAGATGACGGGAAAAGGTTTCAATGATGGACAGGTGGCCGTCCCTGAAGCCCACTCCGATTTCATCTTCACGGTGATAGGGGAGGAATTCGGGTTTATCGGATCGTCCATCGTCCTGTGCCTGTATTTCGTGTTGATCTATAAAATCATTACCATCGTATTACGGAATAAAGGTCAATATGAAATCCTCATCGGTGCCGGCGTCATTTCCATGCTGACCTTTCATATATTTGAAAATGTGGGGATGGTCATCGGACTGGTCCCAATCACCGGGATACCGCTTCCGATGCTCAGTTATGGGGGGAGTTCTGTACTCGGTACGATCTTCGCTTTGAGTATTATCAATAACGTATCGGCCACAACCAATGTGTATATGTTCGGGAGTAAAGAGTAAGGAGGGGTACGATGAAAAAATGGTGGATTCTCTGGGTGCTGTCAATTCCAATTTTTCTTATTTCATACGTTTATTCTATCTTCATCACGAGCAAGATTGCTTATTTGTCGCAGTCTGAGTGTAAACCGATGTTCATTTTCACCCCTCAGGATGTTCAATACTGCAGTGATATTTACCCGGTGGATGTGTTGCTCATCGCTCTTAAGACCAACCCGTTCACCTATATTTGGCTGCTGAGCGGTTTATATTTGGTTGGATTTATCGTGTATTTGATTATCAGAAAAATAAGGAGCTGAGCGTAATGGCCACATGGATGGTACATTTTAGAATCGCAGAGAATCTGCTGAATAAAGGATTACAGGTAGCAGAGAAAGAGTTTGTCGTGGGGAATATCGGACCGGATTGCGGGCTGCCTGATCCAGATACAGGAATCTTCTATCCTGATAAAATCGCCACTCATTTTAAGGATGATGGGAGTATAAACCCGGATCTGTTTTTGAATAAATACATACATGAGGAAGATGATTTCACCGATCCCCGAGCCTCCTTTTATTTAGGTTACTACCTTCATCTCGTGACCGATGTAGAGTGGAGCAGGATGCATCGGGAAAAGAAGAAAGAACCGGTATATCAAACGATACTTGGAACGCCGGAATACACGAAAAAGGTAAAAGGGAACTGGTATGGTGCGGACTTTGTGTATTTACAGGAAAACACGGATACGATTTTTCATCGGGTTTTTCAGCATATCGGGAGTTTCCCAGATTACCTGGACATCTTTCCGGAAAATCAGATTACCAGACAAATCAAGCGGATCTCGGAGTTTTATTATAGTGATTCCTATGCCTTCGCCTTGGAACCGGATTATCCATTCGACTATTTAACCCCGGATGAAGTGACCCGGTTTGTGGATGAGACAACGGAGAAGTTGGAGGATATCTTGGATTCAACCTTTCGAGAAGAGGCATTCTGTGAATCATACTCAATAAAGAAAGGATAGGAGGGGACTTTATGAATCTACTCACACCGATCGTCGTAACAGGGGCCGTGTTAGCACTGTCCTGGATCGTGGGCAATAAAGAAGAGCCCAATAGGCAATAGGTATTGAAAAGGGGACTTTAACATGAAGGAAGAAGAAGCCAGAAAGCATATTCATCTCATACTGGGTTATTCAGGGCTCCTGCTCATCGGATTGGCGATCTTTAGGAACCTTTCCTTTGCAAAGGATCATGTTGGATACGGGTTTATGATGTTCGGATCTCTTTTACTTATATCGTATTTCAAATTTGCAGATGACAAAATGGGTGCGACGAAGAAAGAAAAAGCATTTTACCGAATAGGGTTAGTTGTGTTGTTGGGAATCATAGCGATAAATTCTTATTAGTTTTGCAGGAAAGGACCAGTGGTGGAAGGTGGATTTCTTAATAAAAGTAATGTTATATATCGTCTTCTTGCTGGGAGCACTTTATTTTTATTTTGGAGGCACAAAGAAGGGGAAACCAGGGCACTTTACCCTTATAATGGTCGTAAGTGTTATGTTATTAAGCTATTATTGGTTTGAGATTGAGCTATAACCTTCAGCATCCAAAGACCCTCAAAGAGAGAGTGGCGTTAGAACATGAACATCATTCATAATGACATTTTCCAATTCATCTTGTATTTTGCTACATTCCTATTGATTTATTATATTATCGAAAAAAGCACCAGGAAACGATTGCAGATTGAAAAACGGTCCGAGGCACAGGAAGTGAATGATTTCCATAAGTGGGGAAAGAAAATTCTCTGGGCCATTTTCTTTGTCAGCGTTGTGTTCTTCGCTTCTCCTATTGAAAATGCTCTCATCATCATGGTCATCTTTTCATTTGATGCCTATATGCAGTGGAGGGCGGATGAGAAAGAATACATGATGACACTATTGGAGCTGACTACCTTTATGACGTTTATTGTGATTGGATATTCCTTTGACTTAATGATCTGATTGTGTAGAAAATAATAGAGATACCACGATATATTGAAAGAGAGGAATCACCATGACCAAAACAGAGCTTGAGTACAAAATAAACGAAGTGAAACTCGATTATATCCGCATCCAGGGGGACCTTGAGAAGCTTGAAACCTTCGGAAGAAACACGGACATACAACAAAAGAAATTAGATGAACTGGAACAGGAGCTTTCTCACCTGAATAAGGAACTGGACGCCATCGATCCATCCTAATCATTTGTTTCATGAATAATGAGGTTTAAAGGTAAATAGGTATATAGAAAGACATATGGTACGAGTTCTTACTTGTACCAGGGGCTCTTTGATGGGAGCTGATGGCTATGTATCGAAATCGAGACAGGCAGGTCAATATCGTCATCCTGTTGCTCTTTTGCATCCTGATCTTTCACATCTTCCGAATCATCCTCCATGTGAGGGTGTACTTCGTATACAGCATGGGGATGGGGTATCTCCTGTTTCTCTTCCTGATCATTTTTCTTATTTTATTCCTTTTATTTAAAAGGTAAAGAAGCGGGTGCTTTTCTTTCATAAAGAAAAGGACCTCTTTTTTATGGAAACACTTCGGTGTCTATCTGTAGGAAAATTATGTTAAAGTTAAGGGAGGAAAGTAGATATAAAGGGAGGTTCACGATGAAAAATGGAAATCGGTTTGCTCTAATTGTATCACTCATCGTTCTAGTCGGTTTTCCCATTCTGTTTCTTATCGTATCCATGTATACGGGACAATGGGGATATTTAGTATGGAGTCTGCCACCTTCTTTTACAGCAGGATTTACGGGGCTGATTCTTACGCTTAACACAAGGAAGAAAGAGAGAAAAGGGGCGTAGTCAATGGACTTGTTTTTTATGTTTAATGTGTTCAGGAACATCATTTCGACTTTTTTTCTGGATGGGATTTGGGTGGTCGGCTTTTTCTACTTGTTAAATAAGACGTTTGAAAGCGATCGTCTGAAGAAGTTGTCCCTGTATGCAATTGGAATAATATCGGTTTTATTGTTCTTTTATTCCGTCATGGTGAGTATTTGAGTATGTACATTTCGACAATGAGCATGGAAAGACTTACACATGAACAGATGGGACATCTATTATTCTCTAATATTGAAGACGATCACAAGAGTGGGGATTGTATCTTCGTGGTGGGCAGCAGCAAGGCATTACAGTACCGATTGCCGAAAGCGGTGGAGCTTTACAAACAGGGAAGGGCGGGTAAGATCCTGTTTTCCGGAGGTGTGAAGTGGAACGGAAGTGAGTTTACCGAAGCTGAGGAATTAAAGGCAGAAGCGGTCTCATTAGGGGTTCCGGAACAGGACATTTTAACAGAAAGTCTTTCGGTGCATACCCTTGAGAACGTACTTGCATCCCTTCTTGTCCTTGACAGGGAATTTCATTTGCACAATATACAGAGGCTCCTTGTCGTGACGACTTCATACCATATGAGAAGGCTTCACCTGACGCTTCAAACGTATATGCCTGAATGGATATCGTTCACTTTGTGTCCGGCAGAAGATGACAATACCAATGTCGATAACTGGTTTCAAAGTGAGATAGGGATCAAACGTGTCAGGAATGAATCCGCTAAATTGATCCGATATGTGAGTCAGGGTGCTTTGAGGGATGAAGATATACATATTGATAAAATGGAATGAAAGGAGGCGAAAAAATGACAAAAGAAAAAGTGTATCCGAAATTCTGGTTGTTTGCCACCTGCTTTACAGGCTTTTGGATTATGTATGGCTGTTTTATCCTGATCAAGAATGTTGTCATTGAAGATTCATTTGACTGGCAGCCCCTTTACTTAATAGGAGGGATGGGAATTATGCTCGCCCGGTCAGTGCAGGAATATAAGATGGCAAAGGAGCATTCTTCTACAACTAACACCTGAAACGATCATTATGGAGGGACCCCATGTTCGTCAAAATCTATCATTATCATATCCCAAAAGACAAAACAGAGGAATTCATGAAGATCCAGGAAAGGGCAGGGGAATTGTACGGTCGGTATGTGGAATTTGAAACGATCTTTCTAAACGATACGAAGGATGAAACCAAATGGCTGGAAATATCTCGGTATAAGGATGAAGATGTGTATCGGAATAGCATGGAGCTATTGGATGAAGAGACAGAGTTACATACGTTGTTTAAAGATTTTAAAGCTCTTTTAATGAGTGAAGTCAAAGAAGAAGAATTACATGAAATAAAGAAAATTACCCATGTGAATGCTGAATGATTCCCACTAAAAGGACAGGGTCAGTCGTGATTTACTATCAACTTCTGCAAAATAACCGATAAGTATCGGTCAGAGGATTTGGAAATGACAGAGGGTTGATCCCATATATTCCTTACGACCATCAAGATCAATTGTTCCGTAGTCGTGCTGCATCCTGTCACCCGATAGCCTGTCCGGAACATAAACCTTTCATAATCCTGATAAAATTTCTTGAAAGAATGCTGGTCCCTTGATAGTAAACAGGTCATTAAATCAAGCTTTGACATCTTCATGAAAACACACCTCATTTTATATTCATAGGTCCATACCCTTCTTTCACCAAGTGATAACACTTTTTCCAAGATTTATTGAATAAATTCTTTTTCATGTGGTATACATACGTTAAAAGGTGGTGCAGACATGTCTTTCAAATCAACTACGGCAGCTCTCCTTCTGGGCAATGTTTTACTCTTTACGGCCTGCAGCGGGGACGGGACTGCATCAGATCAGAACGAAACCAATCAGTCCATGGACGAAAACCAAACGGATACGAAGGATGAAAACAATTCAGTGGACAATACCGGTGAGGATATGAACGCCGATGATGGCAGCAAGGAAGATGGCGGAGACAGCAGTGGAAAAGCGGAAAGTGATACGAACAGTGAAAATGAGGATATTCAAGAGCAGCAATATGATTCACTTGGAGAAGCGGCTGCTCAAATCGAAGGATACGAGAAGGTCGATCAGACGAACATCGATCTTGGTCACGGTATCAAAGGACTCCAGGAAGGGGCAGCCGGCCACGAGTATCTTTACTGGAATGAAGGCCGCTGGCTGATTAAAGTCAACTTCCCGACAGATCCGCACTATCGCATTGATGGATATGACGGGGCAGAAGACATGGCGAGGAAAGTAGTGGACTATTTAGAGAAAAATTACTTACCCGCGCCTGACGACAAAGGCCTGATCACGATCAACGGATTCAAGGAACATCCCGAAACGGTCGTGAAATGGCAGGAAGGAAAGACCGTCTATACGATCACATCCAAAGAAAAAGAGCCATTCGACGCCCTTGAAATGGCCGTTGAATCATGAAAAGGTGACCGGGATCCCGGTCACCTTTTTTCTTCAGCGATTCATTTCCTGAAGCTTTTTCACGTTATCCGAGTGAAAAGGAGAACCTTCCACCTCGCTCACCACACTGAACGGATTCCCGTCAGGATCAAAGAAGTCGAAGAAACGCATCCCCCCGAAGTCGTCAATATCCGTCGTCACCAAACCTTTGCCGTTCAATTCTTCATGAACGGCAACCACATCCTCTACAACAAAATTGAAATAGCTGTTCTTCTGCTTCCCTTTAATGACAAACTCCGTCGGCTGAGGGGTTTCAACTTGAATCAACCCGAATTGGGTAGAACCGTTGGGGAGGTAATAACCTGCACCCCCGTCCCATGAACCAATTTTCTTCACGCCTAGATGCTCCTCATACCAGGCGGATGATTTCTCAAGATTCGTCACAGGGACAAAAACACTTCCAATTTTAAACATCGTATCCTCTCCTTATAAATGAAATTCCTATGTATAACGAATATAATGAAGAAAAAGTTACAAAAAATGGTGGGGTGATTCACATTATTTTTGAAGAGTTGGAACAAACGGTGAATAAACTGTATCGTTATTGCTTGAAACTATCAGGCTCACATTGGCAGGCAGAAGATCTTTTACAGGAAACGTTGCTGAAAATCTACCATTTGAAAAAGGCCGATCCTGATCGGGAGTTCACTTTCTCTTTTCTATACAAAGTGGCCAAAAACCTTTTTATCGATGAGAAAAGAAAGAAGAAGGAATTTCTTTCTCATCATGAAGATATTCGGGAAGTGAGCGACCCTACCGAATTTGACGCTTTGATTGAGATTCTGCTTTCTGCACTTCCCCTGCAACAGGCGATGCTCATAACCCTGAAAGATGTATTTCAATATAAGACAAAGGAAATCGCCGCCATGCTGAGAGTCAGCGATGAATCGATCAAAACCGCTCTTCATCGTTCCAGAAAAAAGCTGACATCCGTAACGGAGGATACCCCGGTTCCCGCATTCTCCAACCGCGAGATTGTTCAGAAGTTGTCAGCGGCAATCAAACAGGGTGACGCTTCCCGTATCTTTCTTTATTACCGGATGCTTGAGGTGCGGCAGTTTCATGTAAAAAGAGACATAAGCAGATCAGTATTTCATGTGATTGATCTTGATGGAAATGCATTGGAGTTTGCTTCCTTAACATAACCACATAGAATTGATATCGTAACGTAAATGAATATTTACATAGATTTAAACTTATCCCACTTGTATTCATACTGACTTAAACATTCAATGTTTAACTAGAGTTGTAGCAAATACAGTAGGAGGTTTTTTTAAGATGAAAAAAAGACTATCAATCGGACTATCGATGGCGTTACTAGCATCTTCATCCTTAACAGCCATGGCTCAAGAGAACGGGCACAACGGTGAAAAGAAAGATTCACACAAGAAAATCGAGAGTGTTGAATTCTCTTCCATGAAAGCTCCTGACAATATTAAAAATATGGTAAAAACCTATACAACAGCAACAGTCAAAGTGACATATAAAGACGGGACAGTGAAAGAACTGCCGCTTAACTATGATCAACTCTACCTATCAAAAGATAAAATCGTCGACAATAAGGGAGAAATGATTCCAGCCGGTACACCGATCGACGTGAACGGTGATCCGATCATGGACAAAAGCGTTCCATCCAGTCCATCTTATTTCATTTCAGATGCGCCGGATTCCAACAGCTTTCTGAAGAAAGGGAATAAGTCATTCATGGTTTCCCACTTTGAATATGATTCACAAAATAACGCAGGTGAGAAGATTTCTGGTCTTCCTGCATCGATGACATTGTCAGAGCTTGACCATGATAAAAAAACGGGCAAGCTTTCTGTGAAAGAAGCCCATAAGATTGATTTCTCGAGCGTAGACGGACTATGGAACCCATGTAACGGATCCACAACCGATTGGGGCACGCACCTCGGTTCAGAGGAATATGAGCCGGACGCAAGAGAGTTTGAAAACAAAGATTCTGATGCCTATAAAGAAGTCAGCAACTTTGCGAATTATTACTTCCATGATGAATCTAAAGCAAATCCTTACAATTACGGCTGGATCCCGGAAATCTCCGTCTCACATGATGGAAAACCATCCGTCGTCAAACATTACAGCACCGGTCGTTTCTCGCACGAAATGATGCAAGTCCTTCCGGATAACAAGACGGCCATTTTCGGTGACGACGGCGGCAATACGATGATGTTCATGTATGTAGCCGATAAAGAAAAAGATTTCTCAGCAGGAACTCTATATGCGGCTAAGTTCAATCAAACCGGTACTGAGAAAGGCGGATCTGGTGACTTAAACTGGATCAAGCTTGGGCACGGAACCGATAAAGAAATTAAAGACATGATCGACGGTGGAGTGACATTCAGCGATCTATTCGAAACAACGGAAGAACCAACTGAAGGGTTTACGGCTGTTAAGACGAACTCACATGATTCTGTTGAATATCTGAAAGTGAAACCAGGCATGGAAAAAGCGGCAGCATTCTTAGAACCACGCCGTTACGGAGCCATCCTTGGTGCGACTTCAGAATTTAACAAAATGGAGGGACTTGCCGTCAACGCTGAAGCTCATAAAGCGTACATGGCCATCTCTTATCAAGAAGGAAGCATGGAAAAGCAGGCTGGAGCCGTTCAGGACGACATTCAACTTCCTAAGATTGAATCAGGTGTCACGTATGAACTGAATCTTCAAGAAGGTCAAACAGATCGTGACGATGAGAAGATAGACAGTGACTATGTTCCTGCCAGCATGAACGGATTTGTATTAGGAGAGGACCTTGCTTCTCCGGATGCACTTGGGAACACGGCCAACCCGGATTTAGTAGCAAACCCTGACAACCTGAGCTTCTCAGAAGACCTGAATACCCTCTTCATCGGAGAAGACAGCGACATGCACACGAACAACTTCGTGTGGGCGTACGATGTACAAACGAAAAAGCTTTCCAGGATACTTTCTGTTCCAGTAGGAGCAGAAGCAACGGGATTAAGAGCTGTAGATTCAATGAAGGACTCAAATTATGTCCTAAGCAATTATCAACATCCAGGCGCAGATCTTGATGAGAAAGAAATCACAGCCGTTGATAAAACAGAATTAGAGAAAGCTATGAAAGATACGCTTGGCATCATGGAAACAGGCGGAGTCGGCTATATCTCCGGCATTCCTGGTGTGGACATGAAAGATGGTCATCATAAGGACCATGATGAGAAGCAAGATGAAGACCGGGAAGATCACGATTCTGAAGAATAAGATAGAGGACAAAGAGGTCAGTCTCTACACATTAATGTGTAGGGGCTGGCTTTTTTTATGCAAGAAGAATAGATTTCAAGATTGTGTTTCTTTATGTATTTTGAAATAATTGGCAGGTGGAGGGGATGAAATGACCAACGATCGATATTTTCTTGAGATGGCCCTTGAAGAGGCCAAAATAGCATTAAACGAACAGACCTATCCGGTCGGAGCAGTCCTTGTCGATGAACATCAGAATATCATCTCAACAGGGAGAAATCGTGTCCATTCTCAACAGGATGCAACGGCTCATGCGGAGATGGATGCCATTCGAAATGCCGGCTCATCCATATTTAAGGCAAAGGTTCAGCGAGAGACATTCACGATCTACACAACGCTGGAGCCGTGCCTAATGTGCACAGGCGGTATTCTCTTTGCCAATATTAAACGAGTGGTGTGGTTACTGAATGATGGTGAAGGATTTGGAGGTTATAAAAAAATCAACGCAGCAGGCATCTTTGAACGGAAACTCCGGGAGGTCGATGTAAGGGAAGAACCGTATGGCGATCTAAAGATGAAGCAGCTAGAGCTTATGGAACAGTGGGAGTCGAATCCCAATCATGTGGTGCATTTGCGAAATACATATAAAAAGGGAGGATGACATGGTTTATTTAATCATTGGTGTCATACTTATACTGGTAGTTTTCTTGATGATCAGAGCATATAAGCCGGAACCATTGGAGGAAAACAGGTATGACATATACACCTACGTCGTAATGGAAGAAGAAAATGAAGAAGAATTCATGAAAGCAGATCAACCTTTGTGGGGGATTTCAGAGCGTTATCCTTTCCTACATCCCGGACAGATCCTGTGCAGGGTCAACCGATACAAAGAAGTGTTTGATGAAGAATGGGATGAAATCAGAAAATACTCTAACTTCACGAAAGGGAAAGAACCTTATTATATTTTATTCGATGAATACCGGGCAGACAAGGATCGGCATACAAATATGTCTTGGGATCAAAAGGTATTTGAGACGGATGATATTGAAGAAATCAAGCAGTGGTGTGAGGAGTTCGAAAAAGGACTGATAGAGAAGCATGGGACATATAGCGGGCAAGTGTTGGAATCGAATGATTGAGGTGTTTGGTGTAATGATGGAGACACTTCTGACCCGATACCATGAAAGATGTTCACAACACAGGCCATTCATCGTGGGAATTGACGGACTGGGAGGGGCTGGTAAATCAACCTTCGCGGAAGCGTTAAAAAGAGAAATCAAGTACGGCACATCCATTCTCCATCTGGACGACCACATTGTGGGAAAGAGCCACCGGTACGGGACGGGGAACGAAGAATGGTATGAATATTACGCCCTTCAATGGGACATCGCATCCCTTACATCTGACTTGTTTCAAAAGCTGCATCATAACGTTGACATCCTATTACCTTTCTATGATTCTTCCACGGACACGATTGTACAGAAGAAATTTCACTATACGAAAGACACCATCATTCTGATCGAAGGCGTCTTCCTGCAGCGGAAAGAGTGGCGTGATTTCTTTGACTATGTGATATTCATTGACTGTCCCCCAGAAACACGGGTAAAGAGAGTCATAGGACGGGATGTCTATCTAGGGGATGTGCAGGAGAGAATCGCAAAGTACGAACGAAGATATTGGAAGGCTGAAGATTATTACCTTCTTCATGATCATCCAATCGGCAGGGCGGATTATATTTTTAGAGAATGATAAGGGGAGTCGCCATGCAAGAAACACTTTACACAATGAAGATGCTTATCCTATTCACCGTCCCATTCTTCCTGATTGCACTCGCTTTTGTGACCGTCACCGGCATGTATATCGATAGCGGGGACAGTACTCTGCCGGTCTTCTTGATGGAGTCGATCGGGATGTTCCTCTTCTTTTTGCTTATATGTTTTATCATCCACGCAGGTTTTCATCTGCTCAATCGCAGATTCAGCTTCATGAAAGCCGGTCATTATATCGCATTACGGATAGTAAGCATTATCTGTTTTTTTATTCCTTTGGGTGGGGTCATGATCCTGTTTTTCATTTTATTTCCTTTGAGTTTTCAACTAAGGAAATAAAGCTCATTCCTTTATTGGAAACGTAAGAGAAAACGGTCAGCGCCGTTTTCTTTTTTTATGGATTAAGAGTGTAGGGTACGCGTGGAAATTGGTAGCCTGCTTGGGCTGCGAGCAATGTCACCCAACGATTTATACCGAAAGGATTGAGTTTATAAGAATATTTTGGAATAATTGGTAGTGAACCGCTCAATCTTCTAAATTCGTACAAGGGAGGAAACTGTAGAATGGACCATTTTTTACTAAAGAGTTTCCTATTCCTATCAATCTATGCTCTGCTCATCTTCCTATTTAACATAGGAATGAGAAGGATACTGAACGTCAAGAGGAAGAAGAGGTTCTCGTATAACCATTTGAATGACCGTCATAAAAAAATGGATTGGGTGATTCGGATTACATTTGTGATCCTTATCGTCGTTTGCGGTTTCTATAATACTTTCAATCTGGGGCCAGAGAATAAAGTATGGTACTTGGAATCGTACATGTTACTATTCGGTTTTGTCCTGGTTTCCGAGACAGTAAGGGCTGTCTTTGAAAAAAGACATGCAGAGAATCCAAATGATTATAAATTCACCCTTTCACAATTGACCTTTCTGACAGTCACATTGGTCCTGTTTTATACAACTGAATTTTTCGGAATATTCGCGTAAAGGAGGGCGTCATGCATACTTCTCGACAAAAGAGGATCCGGGACTACGGAGTAAGAATCGGCAAAATGGAAACGGGCCAGCTCAACTCAATCACAGATGTAGAAGGCGTCACGGTCGGTCATGCCACACTCAGCAAGGGTGACATGCAGACTGGCGTCACGAGCATCCAGCCTCATCAAGGCAATATATTTAAAGAAAAACTGATTGCTTCTAGTCATGTCATTAATGGATTCGGCAAAACGATGGGTACGATCCAGATCACTGAACTCGGAACCTTGGAATCTCCCATTCTATTAACGAACACATTAAGTATCGGAACAGCTGCCGATGCTCTCATCGATTACATGCTTGAACAGAATCCGGAGATCGGGAGGACGACGGGAACCGTCAATCCCGTGGTGTGTGAATGCAATGATATGTTTTTAAACGATATTAGAGCCCGGTTCGTGACGAAGGATCATGTCCGCCAAGCACTTGAACACACTTCTGTCAAAGTGGAAGAGGGAGCAGTCGGAGCCGGTACCGGCATGCTCTGTTATTCCTTGAAAGGCGGGATCGGAACGGCTTCAAGGATCATGAAGATGAATCACGGTACCTACACAATGGGAGTGCTCGTCTTAACGAACTTCGGGATTCTGAGCGACCTGACCATAAACGGCAGAGCAGTCGGGGAAGAACTGAAAGAAGCTATTCTGGAATCACGTGAGGAACGTGACAAAGGTTCCGTCATCATCATTGCAGGGACGGACCTCCCAGTATCAGAAAGACAGCTCAACCGGATCATCAAGAGGTCGATCACCGGACTATCCCGGACTGGATCCATCATCACAACCGGAAGCGGTGAAGTGGTCATCGGCTTTTCGACCGCAACGAAGATCCCTCATGATCAGACGTCCCAATGCATGTCCGTCCCTATGATTCATGAAGAAGAGATCGACCTTGCCTTCCGGGCGATCGGCGAAGCGACGGAAGAAGCGGTCTTGAATTCATTGATTACAGCGGGGCATGTAATGGGCAGGGATGGGAATGAAAGGCCGGCATTAAAGGATCTATTGGACATACATAATATAAAGCTATAAACGCCAGGGAGGAACTATGGAATCTACGCTAATCATCATCCGTGGAAACTCGGGCAGTGGAAAAACCACGACGGCCAAACGTCTTCAACAACATTTTGGCCGGGGCACCCTGCTGGTATCACAAGATGTCGTCAGACGCGACATGCTGAAGGTACAGGATCGTGACGGTAATCTGTCATTGGAATTGATCAGGCAGATTGCTGAATACGGTAAAGGGAAATGCGAAGTGGTCATTGTAGAGGGGATCTTTTCTCAACAGCGTTACGGTGACATGCTGAAGCAGCTGATCAGCTTTTATCACGGAAATGCCCAAACATATTACTATGATTTATCGTTTCAAGAGACCGTCCGTCGCCATAATGGACGTGCGAAAAAAACAGAATTCGGGGAAGAATCTCTCCGTTCCTGGTGGAACCCAAACGACTACTTAGGTGTGGACGGGGAAGTGGTTTTGACAGACGAGCTGTCGCAGGACGAAGTAGTGGAGAAGATCTTTGTGGACCTCAAAAACCAAAGGAGAGAGCAGAATGTTAGAAGTAAGACCATTAGAAGAACGGGACTATGAACTGATCAAAGAAGCAGAAAGAGTGATCGAAAAGAATTATCGGTACGGTCGGCATCATATTGGTTCCGCGGTCAGAGCCACAACCGGAGAGGTTTACGCTGCCGTTCATGTAGAAGCGAACGTCGGCAGAATCACCGTCTGCGGGGAAGCGATGGCCATCGGGAAATCCATCTCTGAAGGGGACCACGAATTTGAAACCATTGTTGCCGTCGCCCACCCCCATCCACACGAAGATATCGAGAAATGCTGGGTGGTCGCCCCATGTGGTATGTGCAGGGAGTTAATCAGTGATTACGGGACACAAACCGATGTCATCCTTTCCTATAGGGGTGAGTTAGTGAAGTGTAATGTGATGCAACTGCTGCCAGAGAAGTATGGAAGTGAGATGGAATAATAAGCAATACAAGGAGGAAGTCATGAAAACACAGGATTTATTTTTTATTAACGAGAAAGAGGGATTCACATCAGAAATCGGAAAACTGGTCTCCAAATGGTCCCACGTGTTTAAAGATGAATTAAATCATCGTGGACAGATCAGGATGATAACCAAAAGATTGAAGAACAACTAGGAGGCTACCCATGATTCATTACAAAAACGACCATTTGACCGTTTTTCAGAGTTCCTTATATCAAACCACATCGGTCATTGTTGAGAACGACGCCGTGATGATTCTGACCGACCCTAATTGGCTGCCGCATGAAGTGCAGGCAATCCGGGAGTATGTGGATAGGGAGTTAGGGAACAGGCAACTTTATATCATCTACACGCACAGCGATTTTGATCACATCATCGGATCCGGTGCTTTCCCGGAAGCGAAGGTAATCGCAACGGAAGAACTCAAAAATCATGAACATAAAAACGAAATCGTTCAAAAGATTCATCAGTTCGATCAGCGATATTACATGAAAAGAGACTACGAGCCCCATTATCCTCATGTGGATTACCCAATAGCCCGCGATGGTGAAAAGCTCGAGCTGGGTGATCTTTCACTCACGTTTTACAAAGCACCAGGCCACACTCACGATGGTCTCTTCACGGTTGTAGAGCCCATGGGAATCTTTTTATCAGGAGACTATTTATCTGATGTCGAGTTCCCGTTTATATTCAGCAGTTACATAGATTATAAGAAAACATTGAAGAAGGCTGAATCCATCCTCCGAAATCATACGGTCCACGTTCATGTACCAGGTCACGGTTCCGTGACGGAGGACCCTGCAGAAGTGGAACGAAGAATGGAGGAATCGACGTATTATGTAGACAACCTTCTACAGGGTAGTGAACACGTCGAAGCCTTTTGCCGGGAGCGGTATGCTTTTTTTGAAGGAATGAAGAATATACATTCTGAGAACATCGAGATGGCGAAGAAGAATTTATAGAAAGAAAGCAGCAAAAGAGGGGGGATTTCAATGAAACTCGTTTTACTATTCGGACCCCAGGCCGTCGGGAAAATGACGGTGGGGCAGGAGTTAGAAAAGAGAACAGAACTAAAGCTATTTCATAACCATATGACCATCGAATTGCTTCAGCCTTTCTTTGGATTCTCAGAAGAAATGTGGAGAATATGCGGCATGATGAGAGAAGAGATTTTCCAGTCATTTGCTAAAACAGATCAGTACGGAATGATCTTCACCTTCATGTGGGCATTCAACGAAGAAGAGGACTGGAAATGGGTTGATAAGGTCACAACCATTTTTGAATCCAACGGAGGAGAAGTCTATTTCGTTGAACTGGAGTCCGACTTAGAAGTAAGGCTGCAAAGAAACACGACCCCGAACCGCCTGCAGCATAAACCTTCAAAACGAAACATCGAAGACTCCGAAAAACGATTGCTCGCTTCCCTTGAGAAACTCCGCCTCAATTCGGTTGAAGGGGAAATAGAAAGACAGAATTATATGAAGATTAATAATACAAACATGAGTCCGGAAGAGGTTGCTGAGAAAATAATCGACGAATTTCAGTTAGAGAGAGGGACGGACCTCGTAAAATGAATCAGGGAAAGTAGGAGGACATATGAAAAACAATCTATTTCATTCCCCGCCGATAGTAGAAAACGAGAAAATAAAATTGATTCCCCTGGAGGTCAAGCACTCCAAGGCTCTGCTGGAAGCGAATGACCCGGAGATCTGGCGTTATATGCTGCTGGAAATCACAACCCTCGAAGAAATGGAACAATGGGTGACCGCCGCCGTCAAGTTGCGTGACCAACAGACTGCCTTGCCTTTTGCCGTGGTGTTGAAGGAACAAAACAAAATCATCGGGTCGACCAGATTGTTCGAAATCAACCTTAGACAAAAGTCATGTGAACTCGGATCTACCTGGTACAACAAAGATCATCAGAGGTCCTTCGTGAATTCCAACTGTAAGTATCTGATTCTCCAATACTGTTTTGAAGTACTTGGGATGATGCGGGTTCAGCTTAAAACAGATGAACGAAATCTCCGGTCCCAGAAAGCCATTGAAAGAATGGGTGCTGTGAAAGAGGGGGTCCTGAGAAAAGAAAGAATCCTGGCAGGGGGCTATGTCAGAAATGCCGTCGTTTACTCGATCATTGATGAAGAGTGGCCATCCATAAAGCAAGGTTTTACTTTGAGGGATTCGAAGTATTGAACGGCGGTGGTGTGAATCAATCCCCTTTTATTAGAGGGAGACAGGTTCTTCTGAGACAGCCGAAAGAAAGTGACATCTTGGACCGGTTTAGTTGCGGACGTCATAAGGAAATTGTCCGCATGTACGGTGGTGATACCAGAAATCTGCAACCCTTTACAATGGAAGAAGCCCGAGCATTTGTGGAAAAGATTTTAACCACCAAATACAACTGGTGTATAGAATACCTCGGTCACTGCATCGGCCAGGCAAGACTGACCGTCAATGAGGAAAATCAACGCGCCCGGTACGCCATTGGGATATTCGATTCTTCCGTTTTAGGAAAAGGACTCGGGACAGAAGTCACTCAGCTTCTGCTGTCATTCGCGTTTGAAGAACTCCAGTTGCACCGTGTTGATTTAAGGGTGTTGGAATACAATCACAGGGCCATTGCCTGCTATGAAAAGTGCGGGTTTGTGAAAGAAGGCATAGAACGGGAAGGCACATTAATAGAAGGAAAGTTTGAGACCGATTTGTTTATGAGTATATTGGATCGGGAGTACCATCCCTTAACAAGGTAAGGACCATAGTTAAAGAAAGGGGTGAGGAACTTGGGATTTATGACGACACTTTTTCTAAAAGTCCTATTCATCATAGCGATGTATGCCATTTCCATTATCATGTTTCATCGTGTGGCCAGCAAACGGCTCGGGGTGAAAAGGAGGAAGTTCTTTTCTTTCGATACCGTCAATGAGGAACATGAAAGAGGTGATAAGCTTTTAAAGTATTTGACGCTGGTGATATTAATAGCCGGGTTTGTCCTTCATGTTCTGAATGACTTCGACAGCGAATACTGGTTCCTTCAGCCCTATTTTATCGTAGCCTTCTTTTTCATCGTGAGACATTTATGGAAATCCTTTGTGGAAAGGAAAGCGTTCAGTGACAACAGAGAGTCTATTTATACATTAATGGAAACAGGCATCAATCTTTTACTATTTGCTATTTTATTTACGTCTAATTTTTGGTTGTTTTGAGAAGGGGGAGATTCTCATTCAAAAAGACTGGTTACTCACTAAGTTTTCTGAAATAAAAAACAGAATTTTAAAGGCACTCTCACAATTGACGGATGAACAAGTAAATTGGATGCCCGGAGATACCGGTCATAGTGTCTCTACGCTTATTCGTCACATCGATGGCAATATTAAAGAAAGAATCCACAAGGGAATTTGTAATGGAACATTTGTTAGGAATCGTGAAGATGAATTCAAGCCTATGTATCGTTCTAAGGAAGATTTAATACAGACGGTTCGGAATCAATTCCAATTTGTCATCGATACAATCACTCAAATGTCGGAAGCCTCGTTTCTAAAAACTCAATTAGTCAGAGGCAGAGAACGTACAAATCTAGATATTTTGCATCAATGTGCAGCACACTTCTCCGAACATTTGGGACAAATTCTGTATATCGCCAAGTTATGTATGAAAGACGAATATATATCCACTTCAATTTAAGAAACCCTATCGTAAAAAACGGTGAATTTTCCTTGCATTTGAATGGGTTCGTTCCAAGAAATTTGATCCAAGAAATCACGGGGAACGTTTAGCTTTCCCTTCTCTCATCATGGATACTATCAAATGTAGATGATTGAAATCATCTTTTTCCTGTGATAATGTATATAAAAATAAGAGGTGGATAAAAATGACACTCATCAACAAACAGATCTCGTTTACACAATTCCATCACCATATCAAGTAACCTTGCTATCCGATTTTAAACAATCGCACATAGGAAGGTTATTTCTCATAGAATCGCATTTGATTAAGTTATTCGCTTATATCAGGTGCGGTTCTTTTTTTATACAAAAAAGGAGGAGAAGAAAGATGAAAATGAAAAAGATGGATTATCAAAATGTCAAAGGGACTCAAGATTATTTACCTGAGGCGGAAGTGATTAGAAGGGAAGTCAGGAGAACATTGGAGGATGTGTTCATCCAATACGGATGCAAGCCCCTGGAGACCCCCATCCTGAATTATACAGAGCTGCTCGCCTCAAAATATGCGGGTGGAGCTGAGATCCTGGAGGAGATGTACACCTTAACGGACAGGGGAAAAAGAAACCTTGCCCTGCGCTATGACCTGACGATTCCCTTTGCCAAGGTGGCAGCCATGAACCCGGCCATCCCCATGCCGTTCAAGCGCTATGAAATCGGAAAAGTGTTCAGGGACGGACCTATCAAGGCCGGGCGGTTCCGGGAGTTCACCCAGTGCGATGTAGATATTGTAGGCGTCGATTCACAGGTGGCGGAAGCGGAGCTGATGATGATGGCGTTGGATGCCTTCGGAAAGCTCGATATGGATGTAACCATCCAATACAATAACCGAAAACTTCTGACCGGGATGCTTGAGGTGTTCGGTGTGGAGGCGGATAAAATCAATCGGGCAGTCCTCATTCTGGATAAACTTGAAAAGGTCGGTGTCAAATCGGTTGTGACAGAGCTTGAAGAAATGCAGATAACGAAATTAACCAAAAGCGCCATCGAACAATTTTTAACAGATGAAAACAATGCCAGTTTTGATTATTTCGAATCGTATTCCAAAGAGAATGCAGATGTCAGGGAAGGATTAGAGGAGGTAAAGGAACTCTCCTCCTATCTTGACTTCCTGGACATGACAGACAAATGTGTGTTCAATCCCTTTTTAGCAAGAGGACTGGAAATTTACACAGGAACCATCTACGAAATATTTTTAACAGACCGATCCATCACCTCAAGCATCGGGAGCGGCGGACGGTATGATAATGCTATCGGCGGGCTTCTTGGTACAGATGAAGCAATTTCGACAGTCGGTATCTCCTTTGGTCTGGATGTCATATATGCAGCGATCACCTCTTCCCGGCAAAACGCGAATCATACTTCAGGCATTGACTATTACATCATCCCCCTTGGTACCGAAAAGGAGGCTTTGCGGATTGCGGCTGATTTAAGAAGAAGTGGTAAGACGGTGGAACTTGAAATGAGCAGAAGGAAATTAGGTAAGCTTCTGGAAAAAGCGAATAGAGAAGGTGTCAGGAATGTGATTGTTATTGGGGAAGAAGAGGTAAGGAAGAAAAAGTATAAAGTGAGGGATATGATGACTGGAGAAGAAAAATTGTGTGATATGTAATTGCTAGTTTTAATCTGGCATCTTAAAAACGATTCCAGGATGCACAGCTTGCAAGTCCCCTTTTCTCCAAGAAAAGGGGACTTGCAAGTATACTTCCGTTATCACCGCGGAATCCAAAGTTTCGAAAAATCAAAATGGCCAAATGAATGAAAGGTCACATCTTTTATCATCGGGTGAAAGGTCCTTGTCTTGATCGGGTGGTGTTGAAAGATTAATAGATTGTTCTCCCGGATATGTTCTTCGATTTCCATCATGATTTCTTCCCGTTGATCAGCTTCTTTCTGTTTAAATATCTCGAGTTTCCTATCAATCCATTTTAATGAGCTCGAAGGAAACATCCTCCTGAATAAAAGTGTATCATTATAAAAAGCTGCCAGGAAAGAAAGGTGGGGATCTAAGGATGATACCTCCCCCATAAAAATCAAATCTGCTTTCTCATCGATTTCCCGTAGATAGAAATCGTTGAAAGTAAATGGGTAGAGTTCGAAGTTGATTCCATATTCTTCTCCTTTTCTCTTAAACCAATCAGCTACTCCGAAAGCTTTTTGATAATACATATGATAAAGCGTGATAGGTTCCCCGCAGTAACCGGCTTCTTTAAGAAGTGATTGGATGGTCTGGGGGTCCTTGACTTGCGGTGTGGAGCGGGAATTCACAAAGCTGCTTGCTTCTATAAATGGTTCCAGTTTGAGGTCCATTGCCATTTGTTTAATATCCATCAGGTGGTACAAGGCTTTTCGCATGGATGGATGCCGGATGACAGTTTTCCTTCTCAAATTACACATGAGGAATCGAAAGCCCGTTTCAATTTCATGTTTGCTCATCACCTCTTGTGTAGGAGGATGTTGGAGAGTGAAATCAACTATGTGTGCAGCATCCTGACTGACTTTGTAAAAATGGAGTTCATCCAGGAGAGGGCGTTCAAGGAAATAGCGGTCAAATGCTTCAAACACCATTTTATTGTCAGACCGTTCCTTCAATAAAAATGGACCAGTGCCAATCCATTCACTTTCATCAAAAGGTTGATTAGCCGGTAGAATGCAAAAGTTAGGTGAAGCGATATAGCGCAGAAAGAAGGGATTTTCCTTTTTTAACGAAAAGATGACTTTGGAAGGACTTGGACATTCCACACTTTGGATATCTTCTGCTAACCATTGATGGGACGACTCTGCACTGTTCTTCATTCGTTCAACCGTATAAGCAATATCTTTACTTGTCAGTTGCTCGTGGTGATGAAAATAGATGCCCTTACGCAAATGGAACGTCCACTTTTTCCCATCCTCCGTGCTGAAGTGGTGTGCGATATGAGGGAGGATCTGGTCGTTTACAGGATCATATTTTACGAGAGTGTCCCCAAGGTATTCAATTAAATGCGATTCAAATGAAATAGACACCTTTAATGGGTCAAGGGTAGTGATGTCACGTGAAATAAATGCGTGTAATATATCTTTTGATTCTGCCCCTGTCTGATATCCGAACATCTCCCGGATTTCTGAAGACACATTTGCAATCCATGATTTCGGAATCGGGAGTCTTAGGAGCTGAGCCGCTTGATCGAGCTGATCATGGTCCATGCACTCTTTCATGAATTCCTCTACTTCTTTCTGGAAGGTGTTCGTAAACCTCACCCTTGAGAGATTACCTCGTCCAGCTCCTGGTATGTAAGTGAGTCTCCCTAACTCTTCAAACTGTTTCAGAATCCTTTTAACGTTTTTTACTGAACAGAACCACCGTTCTTCAAGTTCCTTTAGTTTAAACGTGCATTCGCCGTTCTCTTCTCGTTCGAAAAAGTGTGCTCTCATGGTGAAATATCGGTCGTTCATTTCTATTCTCCTCCTAAAAGGGGACATTATTTCTCTAATTGTACCCTTTTTACCCCTTTTCTTCTAGCACATAATGGAAATATAGAGGAGATGATACTATGTTTGCAACACTACATCCAAATATCAAGGTTAGGATTTATACGTCATTTTTAAGCCGGATTGTGGGATCAGCCGTTTTCCCATTTATGGCGATTTATTTCACTAAGGAAATCAATGCATCTGTTGCGGGAGTTCTCCTGCTAGTCCAAGTCGCCGTTCAGTTCATAGCCGGCCTGTACGGGGGATATCTTGCTGATGTTATTGGAAGGAAGAGACTGATGGTAACAGGAGAAGCCATGAAAGTCGTTGCGTTTGTCGGATTACTTGTAGTTAATTCACCCCTTTTCACGTCTCCTTGGATCACCTTTATCATGCTGCTGGTGATTGGAGTTTCATCCGGAATTGTTAATCCTGCATCTGAAGCCATGCTCATCGATGTCAGCACGAAAGAAACGAGGGCCTTTATGTATTCCGTCAATTACTGGGCCGTAAACTTATCAATCATGATTGGGCTCATGATAGGGGGCTGGTTCTTTGAACAGCATTTCTTTGAATTGATTGCGGGCCTTCTTCTAATGGGGCTGCTGACACTGTGGATGACCTATTCTCTCATCATTGATACGTATCAAGTCAAAAGTCATAGAGAACAGGGGAACTACGGGATTAAGCCCCTTCTGAAAAGTTATGCCCTGGTAATGAAAGATTGGACGTTTATGGCGTTTACCTTCGGCGGAATTGCAATCCTATCGATTGAATTTCAACGGAATAATTTTATTTCCGTCAGGCTTGAGGAAGACATCATCCCGCAGACAATACACCTTTTCAATCTTTTTTCATTTGAAATGGATGGAATCCGACTATTGAGCATGCTTACCGTCGTCAATACACTTTTAATCGTTTTATTCACTGGAGTTGCCGGCAAATGGATCACTGGAAAAAGAGAGGAGCCAATCATGTACACTGGATTCATCCTCTTCGGACTCGGCTACTTCTTTATGGCCTTCAGCAATCATTTGCTCATCCTCTTCGTATCTGTGGTCGTCCTCACCATAGGTGAGCTGTTATATGTTCCAACACGCCAGTCACTCCTTGCCGACATTGTAGATGACAACAAACGTGGTGCATATATGGCCATGAATGGACTCGTATTTCAAGTAGGGAAAATGATCGGGGCAGCCGGTCTAGTAATAGGGAACATGGTAGGAGGACTCGCGATGGGAACCGGATTTCTTCTCCTTGTCGTACTGGGTATCTTCTTTTCCAAAATTGCTTTAGGAAAGATTGTAACCATAAAGCAAAGAGTTGTAATTGGTAAATAAGAAAGGAGCAAATAGACATGATTGAACTCGCATATTTTCAAAATGAAGATTTCAAGCAGCTAATGGATTGGGTCGAATCCCCTTCATTCCTCCTCCAATGGGGAGGCCCGGGTTTTCATTACCCCCTGGATGAATCCCAGCTCGAGAAGTATCTGAAGAATGCGAATAGAGACGGTGCAGAAACTTTGATCTATAAAGTATTGGAAGACGGTGAGGTCATCGGCCACATCTCCCTTGGTAGAATAGACCGTGAGAATTGCTCCGCAAGAATCGGGAAAATCCTGGTTGGAAACGAAACCACACGGGGCAAAGGAGTGGGGGAGCAAATGATCAACAAGATCCTTTATATTGCTTTTGACGAGCTCGGTTTACACCGTGTTAGCCTGGGGGTCTTTGACTTTAATGCATCAGCCATTCGCTGCTATGAGAAGGTGGGGTTCATCAAAGAGGGACTTTTGAGAGATGCCAGAAAGTACGGGAATGAATATTGGAGCTTGTGGGAGATGAGTATTTTGGAAGATGAATGGAGTAGGAGTCTCGAGAAATAAAGATTATTCGACAATGAGGCATGATTATTTGTAATCCCACATGATTAGTTCATTTCTCGCATGAATAGTTGAAAGCTCGCACAATTCCTCTGATTCGCGCATGAAAGTGGTTTGAACCGGCATGATAAGGAGTTAACTCCTTACAAAAAGTAAGAAACCTTTTCCTCACTAAACCGTATAGGTAATATACAGGGGGGATTTCCATGAAAAAATGGATGATTGTATGCATGATGATTCTATTATCCATGGCGGGATGCAGCAACGGACAAACACTGACTAAGTATGATCATGATCAACTTTCCAGGGATCTAAAAAAAGAAGGGATCGACCCTAAGTTGCCCACCCGATTCCCGATGGTGGTGGAGGATTACGAAATTCAGATGCCTCCCCACAAATCTGCTATTTACTCCATTATGTTCAATGGAGAAGACGGTGAGGTATTTGATCTGAGAATCCATTCTGGAGACGTGACATTTGAAGGTGATTTTGAAAAAGAAGAGGTAATGATTAACGGGAAAGATGGCTTTTATACTGAAGATAAGGCTGGCCTTGATGTGAATTGGAAAGATGGAGATTATTTTTATATTCTAAACTACCAGACTATTGGATTGGACATAGAAGTGACAAAAGAAACAATGATAAACATAGCAGATTCTTTTAAATAAAGATGAGGTCTATCTTATTATCGTAAGCACAATATACTACTTCACATCCTTTTTTTCTTTTATTGTAAAAATCCGTAAGAAAAAAGGTCGAATTTCCTTTACACAACCTTCATCAAGACCAATAGATACCTACATACCCACTCAATACCCCTCTCCTAGAATGTAGTCGAATACATATTTGGGATAGGAGATGATGAATATGAACAAAAAAGTATTGATCAGTACAGGAATGGCGTTTTCATTGTTATTGAGCCCATTTAGTCAAGCGTTTGCAGAGGAACCGACAACTGGTGAGGCAAAGCAGGTAGAGAATATTGCACACCGCGGGGCGGCTGCCTATGCACCTGAAAACACGATGGCAAGCTATGATCTGGCTGTTGATATGAAGGCGGATTATATTGAAATCGATGTTCAACGTAGCAAAGATGGTGAATTGGTTGTCATCCATGATACATCAGTGGATCGCACAACCGATGGATCGGGAAAAGTAGGGGATCTGACACTCGAGGAAATGAAGAGTCTTGATGCAGGAAGCTGGAAAGGTGAACAATTTGCAGGAGAAGAGATCCCGACATTTGAAGAGGTTCTGGATCGCTATCATGGAAAAGTAGGGATCTTAATCGAAATGAAGTCTCCGGAGCTTTATCCAGGGATCGAAGAACAAGTGGCTGACGCATTAAAGGAACGACAACTTGATAAACCGCAAAATGAAAAAATCATCCTTCAATCCTTTAACTTTGATTCGATGAAGAAAATGGATCAACTGCTTCCGAAAGTTCCAGTCGGCGTTTTAGCCTGGAGTCAGGCGCAAGCGACACCGGAAGCATTAAAAGAAATCTCTAGGTATGCAGAATGGTTCAATCCGAGCTATGGGATTGTAACAGAACAGGTTGTGAAGGACGTTCACTCCCTGGACATGCAGATCGGATCTTGGACAGTGCGCAGTCATGAAGCGGCGGACTTCCTGTTCGATATGGACGTGGACGCGATCATTACGGATTATCCAGATTATATCGATCCTAGAAACGAATAGATTTATAGAAGAGGAGTGGCTTATGCTGCTTCTTTTTTTATTTGTCTATTTACCTAATATAGGTAAAAATGTATAGTTAATGAAAAACCAGAGGAGGAGTCTTGTGGCAAGCTTAAGCGATATTGTTAGACGATTGGATCAGACATTTGAAATAAAAAGTTATGGGAAGGATCCCGCGTTCAGCCGATTCATTCCACAGGTATACGAAGGGAAAATGGATTGGGAGGCCAAATTCGAGCCTGCCTTCACTGAATTATTCAATGGACTCATGTTTCAAGGGGAAAGTGAAGTGAAGAACGTGTTCCTCGCCGTTTTTCCTACAGAGGATGTATTGGAGACATTCATTCGAGAAGGAGAGCCTGGCGATCTCTTGTTCATGCATCACCCGCTTTTAATGGAGTGTGGCGACCCACAAGGAGACTGGGGAAGGGGGTTCGTTCCCATCAAGGAATCCCTGATAGACAGAGTGATCAAGAATGAACTTTCCATCTATACGTGCCATGTTCCTCTTGATTACCATCTGACATTAGGAACCAGTCAAGCCATCGCTGAAGCTATGAATGTGAAGATAATTGATCGATTTGTCCATGATGAGAAGCATGGGCATATCGGAATCATCGGTGAAGTGGAAGAGAAGGATACAGACGAGTTGATACAGGGGTTAAAAGATATATTTGATCTTCCTTACGTGGATTTCGAGGGTAGGAAACGGAAAATAGAAAAAGTCGCCATCGTAGCTGGCTGCGGCGATAAAACGGCATGGATGAAAGAGGCTGAAGACTTAGGGGTGGATGCTTATATATCCGGGGAAATCCATTGCCACATAGACAACGAGTACGGAAGAAAAAGATACGAAGAAGTGATCGCATATGCGGAACATACGAAGATGTCTCTTATCGGTGTCTCCCATTCTGCATCGGAGTATCTTGTTCATGAGACATTGATGAGAAGTTGGTTTGAAAAGGAATTTGAGTTTAATAGAATTCGGTTGATTCCTCAGAAAGAATGGTGGTTGTAACATGGTGATAAAAGGCAAGAGAATCTTAGTTACCGGAGTCACTGGGACGTTGGGAGAAAACGTAGCGGCAAGCTTCGATAATTCTTCTTTTCTTGGTTACAAGGACCTTGCTTGCCTCTCTCTAAAGAAAATTCCACAAACAGGATTAATTAATCAAACTATGGATTTAATGAATGTCAAACCGGTTAAATAACTGTTTACAAGGGAGGAATTAATTAATAAAAAATCGGTAATTCTAAGTTATCATACCCATTCCATTCAATCATTCAACTACATATATAAACTATTATCCTATATCAAACAACAGCCCTCTTCGTATTATAGCTCTGGCCTGACTAGCGAGGTTAACCTACGATGCTACGAAACGAGGGCTTTTGCTTTTATCAAAGAGAGACGGACCTCCAATCCCACATTATCGACATCCCATAAAAAATCTGCTACACTATAATAGTTACCAGTGATAACTATTACCCAAGATAACTATATACAAAGGAGGAAGCAGTTAATGAAGCCGGCACAACAATTTTTTCAGGAGCTCATCAGGCTCTACAGGCCATTCGAAAATCAATTGAACGTCCAGCTGAATGAACACGGTCTGCAGAGGGCGCAGTGGACGATCCTTTACAACCTCTATCACAACGGACCTGCATCCAGTGTGGAAATCTCTCACTATCAAAGTGTGGAAAAACCGACGATTACGAGGACGGTTCATCAATTGGAGGATGCTGGATATATCGAGCGGATACCAGGTAAGGATCGAAGGGAAAAGCGAATGCAGCTTACGCAGGCTGGCATTGAAATTTATGAGGAAGCCCGTAAAACCATCGATCACTTTGAACAGTCCATTATGGAAGGCGTAAGCGAAGAGAAGCAGCTTGAGATGATTACACTGATGAAAAGGATTAAGGAGAATATGAACAGATAAGGAGTTTTACAGATGAGTCAGACACAATCAAGGCTATGGACGAAGGACTTTACCCTTATGTCCATCGCCAATTTTTTTATCTATTTAATTTTTTACTTATTGCTTGTTACCATGGCGGTGTATGCCGTGGATGAATTCGGGGCGTCAGAGAGTCAGGCGGGTCTCGTAACGGGGATCTTCATTATCGGGACCTTGATTGGAAGACTGTTCCTCGGACGGATGATCACGGCCATCGGGAATAAGAAAATGCTGTTTGTCGGTATGATCGCCTTTATTGCGACATCCTGCCTTTATTTCGTAGAGGGTGGCATCAGTTTCCTGCTGCTCACTCGTTTCCTTCACGGGGTGGCACTCGGCATGGTCAGTACGGCTACGGGTACGATAGTGGCAGAGATTATTCCAGCGAGCCGGAAAGGAGAAGGGATAGGGTACTACAGCATGAGTATCACCCTTGCTACAGCTGTTGGCCCGTTCTTTGGTCTTTTCTTAAGTCAGCATGCAAGCTTCCAGACGATCTTTGCTTTCTGTCTTGCCCTTGGGGTCATTAGCTATGTCTTCACCTTGTTTGTGAAAATCCCGGTCGTCAAAAAACCGGCTGGGAAAAGAACGGAGAAAGAACGTCTGAGTCTGGCAAGCTTTATCGAACCAAAGGCACTTCCGATTGCACTTGTTGTCCTGTTCGTCTCCCTTGCTTATTCAAGTGTTCTTTCGTTCATTAATTTCTATGCCATCGACATCGACCTTGTGGAAGCAGCGAGTGTATTCTTTGTGGTCTACGCTGTTGCAATTCTTGTATCGCGTCCCTTTACAGGAAGGCTGATGGATGCGAAAGGGGCAAAGGCGGTTATGCTACCGGCATTCGTCCTGTTCGCTGCCGGATTATTTTTGTTAAGTGCGGCAGGCAACACGATGATCCTGCTTCTTTCAGGTGTCCTGATCGGTCTCGGATTCGGGAACATGCAATCCGTCACACAGGCAATCGCAGTCAAGGCCGTGCCACCGGAGCGGGTAGGTCTCGCAACCTCCACCTACTATATCTCCCTGGATGCGGGACTCGGATTTGGACCGTATGCCCTTGGATTCCTGATTCCTTTGACAGGCTACCGTTCCCTCTACATGATCATGGGAATCCTGGTTGCGGCAACACTCGTACTCTACTATTTCCAGGAACGAAAACAATCGCGCACCGTGCTCGCGCATGACTAACATTCACTTAAAGGAGTCCGGCCATGTGGCCGGGCTCCTTTTTGAGGGAGGACCTCAAAAAGGGATCGTCACTCCGTTGGTTCATCCGATTTAGAGGTCCGTCCCTCACCTGTGTCCCCACCTGTCTATTATGAGCAAGAATGAACAGGAGGGTTTCTAAAATTTCTATTATATTAGATGAGTGCATGTGAGATGAAAGGCGTGAGAGAATGGAATTTGAAGAAGTGGTAAAGGAAGCTTTTGTTGTGGTCGGATATAGTGCTCCGGGAAGCTGGGGCGAAGATTTTGCGTATCCGATACCCGGCCTATGGGAGAAAGCGAAGGAGTTCGTCACAACGAATCAGGTGGATCAGATTGTAGGGGTGTGCCTTCCCCCCAGAAGTGATGACTATTATTATACCTGTGGGTTTGAGATGGATTCTGTAACTTTCCGAAGAATGAGAAAGGACTTGACGGTCCACATTTTCCCGAAGCAGAAATATGTCGTATTCAAGCATATAGGCCCCTCCAATAACATTCCTGTAACCTACCACAAGCTGTGGAAGGTCTTTGACCAGGAAGGATATCTCATTGAAAAAGGAATGCCCGAGGTTGAAGTGGTGGACGGGCATTTGTTTGGAAAAGAAGATAGCGATGAATATGAAATGGATATTTGGATTCCGGTTGGAGAGCATCCCCACGAATGAGGGGTGCTTTTTATTTATCAATAAACATATCAGTAAAAATAATAAAAATTTATTGTAAAACAATAAATAACATGATAAATTCATATTATATTATCAAGTGAGGTGCTATGAATGAAACGGGAAACGCTCTTTTTGAAGATTGCTTTATTTCTTATCGGGACTCCCATTGCTGCATTATGCTTCTACGGGTTACCCCTGCTCGCCATGAATGTGTCTGGCTCGAGCTTTGCCAATATGATTTATGGAATTCTCGCCGTCATGTACGCGTCTGCGATTCCTTTCTACGCCGCATTGTATCAAGCATTCAAACTGTTAACGTTTATTGATCGGAACAATGCGTTCTCGGAATCATCCGTCAAAGCGTTAAAGACGATCAAAACCTGTGCGATCGTCATCGGCTCCTTCTACACTGTGGGTATGCCGCTCTTTTATATGCTGGCGGAGGCAGATGACGCACCTGGAGTCATCGTCATCGGCATGATCTTTATCTTCGGTTCAGTTGTGATCGCCGTCTTTGCAGCGGTCCTCCAGAAGCTTCTTAACAATGCCATTGAAATCAAATCTGAAAATGATTTAACGGTCTGAGGTGAAATTATGGCAATTATAATCAATATTGATGTAATGCTTGCAAAACGGAAAATGAGTGTGACGGAGCTTTCGGAAAAGGTGGGGATCACCATGGCGAACCTGTCGATTTTGAAAAATGGGAAAGCAAAGGCGGTTCGACTATCTACCCTGGAGGCGATCTGTAAGGCACTCGATTGTCAGCCGGGAGATCTATTGGAGTATCAACCTGATGAAGGCGAAGGGGAATCATAAACATGAGAGCCATCAAACAGCTCTGTCGTTTCGGCTGGGAGCAGGCCTTGTCCTGCTTATTTCCGGTGGTCATCTTTGCTTCTTTGGCACTGACTCAAATCATCCCGCTTCCTCTCCTGCCGAGATATGACTGGCTGCTTCTCATCTGCCTTCTGATGCAGTGGGGGATGGTGAAATCGGGTCTTGAAACCCGTGATGAACTGAAGGTGATCACGCTGTTTCACATCATTGGTCTTTGCCTTGAGCTTTTCAAGGTACATATGGGCTCGTGGTCCTATCCTGACGAAGGTTATTCCAAACTGTTCGGTGTCCCTTTATATAGCGGATTCATGTATGCAAGTGTAGCAAGCTACCTGTGTCAGGCGTGGAGGAGGCTCGATGTGAAACTGATTCAGTGGCCGCCTTTTTTGGTCGTCGTTCCCCTGGCTGCAGCCATTTATCTGAACTTCTTCACCCATCACTACTGGATTGACATTCGCTGGTGGTTGTCGGGACTTGTCATCGTAGTCTTTTGGAAAACGTGGGTCGAATATGTAATCGGCGGCACCCGTTATCATATGCCCCTTGCCCTATCATTTTTCCTCATCGGCTTTTTTATCTGGATCGCTGAGAATATCGCCACGTTCTTCGGTGCCTGGGAGTATCCGAATCAGAGGGATGCCTGGAGCCTCGTTCATCTTGGAAAGGTCAGTTCATGGCTTCTTCTCGTCATCGTGAGTTTCCTGATTGTAGCGACGTTGAAGCGGGTCAAGGGACAGGGTGAGAAGGCAAACGGAGCAAATCTGAATACATCCGGACGTCGCCACTTAAGTCAGGAAGGAACACAATGAAGAAAATCGCTGTCGTATTCGTGATGGTTCACTTTATGATTCTCATTCTCTGGATCATGAACTCAGCCTACTTGTTTTCACCAATTGGTATAACGGCTTGGATTGCCTGTGTGGGTGCAGGTTTTATCATTCAGATTAAGCTCGATAAAGTCATGAAGATAAGAACGGTACTTGCTGTTTCAAACGGCTGGATGGTGTTCTTAATGGTAACCACAGTGTTTTTTTTTTCGCTGTCAGCTCTATGCCTTAATATATTTATCACGGACGGGTCCCTTGGTGCTCCAAAATTAAGCGCCAGCTGACCTGTCTTTTTATTTTTTAGGAATAATATGGAACCACCATTAATCTGAATCGTACATATAATTATTCCCGATAAAATGGAGGAATCAATATGGACTACGGATTATTGATCATCGGTATAGCTCTATTACTGGTTTCATTCTTAGTTGGTGTGAAAAAACAGACATGGCTGCTCGCGGGCTTCAATGAAAAAATGGTCAAGAATAAATCGCTGCTTGGAACCATCACCGGATTGCTATTCTTCTTTCCGCTGGGACTGATCGTGATCATCAACAGCATCATCGATTATGCCCATGAAGGGACCGTACTGGTGGTCGCAATCCTCGTCCTGCTCACGTCCGTGTATTTATTCATTAACAGGAGGCTGTTGGACTAATGGAAGAAAAGTATCTCAAGATGAATGGAAAGACTCTATTCACTAAACAAAAAGGAAAAGGGGAGCCAATGATCTTCCTGCATGGCGGACCAGGTGGGAGTCTTGACTATTTCCTCCCACAGATGGAGCCCCTGTCAAAGGATTTCCAAATCATTTTATATGACCAAACGGGGTGCGGGAAGTCTGAAGTGAAGCAAGGTCATAAGTATTCGATTGAGGATGAAATCAGCAATCTTGAAGCACTTAGAAAAGCCTTAAACCTGGAGAAAGTGACGCTGTTCGGCGAGTCATGGGGGAGTATCCTTGCTCTGTCTTATGCAGCAAAGTATCCGGAACGCATCAATAAGCTCATACTGACCGCCGCTGTCGGCTTAACCTCTGAGGACTACCGTGCGTTCAAACAAAATCTTTTCCAAAAGCTCGGGTTTTACAATAAAGTACTTTTCGGGTGGTATTCTCTTACCTCCCTGTTCAGTGCCCATGCCTCAAAGAAGCTTCAGCAACTGCTGGATCCCTATTATGTGTATTCACTCGATACATTAAGAAAGAAAAAAGAGATTTCATTTAACAAAGTTGCCCTTAATTACATAGGAAAGAAACTCGATCAAGATTACAACCTGCTGCCATCCCTTTCAGAGCTTGGTTCCCTCCCTATTTTAATTGCACAAGGATCACACGATATCTTAACGCCTGAGTACATAGAGAAACACATCATAAACCACTTACCTAATGCCACACTCACCGAAGTGAAAGAAAGCGGGCACTGGACCATCCTCGAACAGCCGGATCAGATGGTAGCATTAACCCGGTCCTTCATGCGTTCTGAAGGAGAATGTTCCACGGGAACAGGTCCCTTGGCTCAATAAGAGCCGGGGGACCTGTCCCCGTGGCTTTTTTCAGCACATCGACCCCAACCTATTAAAGGATAAAACAATCCCCTCCTCGAATAGAAATAGGTAGAATGGAGGGATGCTCATGAATGGCAAGATCGAAGTGGAGAATTTGACGAAAACGTTTAAAAAGGGAAATGTACAGGCGGTGAAAGGTGTATCGTTTCAAGTCGAAGAGGGAGAGTTTTTTGCTTTTTTAGGTCCGAATGGTGCCGGGAAGTCAACGACGGTTCAGATTCTGACAACGCTGATTAATGCTTCTTCGGGGAAAGTGGAAGTGGCAGGGTATGATGTCATCAGGGAGCCTGAACACGTCCGTCGCCATATTGGCGTCGCCCTTCAGGAAACGGGGGTCGATCCGGATTTGACTGGTCGCGAGATGGTGGAGCTCCAGGCGTACATATTCGGCTTTGGGAAGGATGAAGGGAAGCGTCGTGCACAGGAGCTCCTTGAGATCGTGGATCTGTCGGAAGCATCCGAGCGGAGGATCGGCGGGTATTCCGGGGGGATGAGAAGAAGGCTGGATCTTGCCCTCACCCTCGTCAACGAACCGAATATTCTTTTCCTGGATGAACCTACGACGGGACTGGACCCATCCAGCCGGGCAGCGATTTGGAAAGAACTTCGGAGACTGAATAAGGAGAAGGGAACGACCATTTTCCTCACGACACAGTATCTGGAAGAGGCAGACTCCCTGGCGGACCGGATCGGCATCATCAATAAGGGAGAGATCGTCGCGATGGGATCCCCTAAGGAATTGAAGGCAGAGATCGGTCAAGATCTCATTACCCTCACATTGAAGAATCGTGACGAGATTGATCGCAGTGTGGAACTGATCCGCTCACAATTGGCGGGTGTTGACGTCCTCGCCCAGCAGGACAAGATCCTGGTATATGTAGAAGAAGGGACCAAGCAGCTGCTTGAGGTGGTCCGGATCCTCGATGCAGAGGATATCGGCATCACGGATATTCAGTTGTCTTCCCCTACACTGGATGATATCTTCCTGAAATTGACGACGGAGACGAAGGAAGGGGTGAAGAGCCGTGGCGAATAATGTATTCAAGGATACGTGGCTCATGACAATCCGGAACATCAAGACCACTCTTCGAAACCCGTTTTCATTCATACCTAACTTGATCATTTCTGCTTTCTTCCTTCTCGTATATGAGGGGGGATTGAGTGGAATATCTCAATTGCCGACCTTTGAAGGAGCCGATTACCTTGCATTCATCCTTCCCGTATCCATCGTCTCTGCTGCCATCGGCGGAGCTGGGGGAGCGGGACAGAGTATCGTGAAAGATATTGAGACAGGGTTTTTCTCGAGACTCCTTTTGACCCCGGCGTCAAGGCTTGCCATTGTCCTTGGCCCAATCATTGCAGGAATGCTGCAGCTCTTGGTCCAGACTTTGCTCATCATCGGGATGGCCTTTTTACTTGGGCTTGACGTTAAGACAGGTTTTGCCGGCGTGTTATTCGTCCTGTTGATTGCCATCGGCTGGGGACTTGCGTTTGCAGGTTATTCCGTTGGGATCGCCCTGCGGACAAGGAACGCCCAGGCCGCACAGGCGGGTACATTTATCTTTTTCCCGCTGATTTTTTTGAGTACGACATTCGTTCCATATGAATTGATCGAAGCCCAGTGGTTGAAAATCGCTGCCACGATCAACCCGACCACCTATGTATTTGAAAGTATGCGTACAGCCCTCATCGATGGGTGGGTGTTCTGGGATCTGATGCAGGGTGTGATCGCAATTGTCATTGTTTGCGCCATAACCATTACATTCGCTGCCGTCTCTGCCAAAGGTGCTGTTTCAAGAAAATAGAGTGGTATAAGGAATTCTTCTCTAATCGGGAAGGATTCTTCTTTTTATCCGATTTATGAAATCTTTTCTAAAGTATAAGCTTTTGTGTCAAAAAAGGTTTAGGGTGATTCATGTTGCGTTTATTCATTTAGCTTATCGGGTAAAGAAGAAATAACAATAACAATAGAGTTTTAAAAAGAGTATTCTAAAAAGGGTTGACTTCTCTAACTGTAAATATTATTATTACAGTGTACCCGGAAGAAGGGTAATATTTTTAAATTATAACTGTTACTTTTTTTATTACATTTAACGAGGAGTGTGTAAACACATGGTCAATCTATTTCTGACACCAAGCTGTACGTCCTGCCGGAAAGCGAGAGCGTGGCTTGAGGAGCATTCAATCGAATACGTGGAGCGTAACATGCTGACAGAACCGTTGACACCTGATGAGATCAAATCGATTCTGCGCCTGACCGAAAATGGGACAGAGGACATCATTTCCAAACAATCAAAGGCGTACCAGGAGTTAAAGGTCGACATTGATTCGTTGCCACTCCAGGATTTATATACATTGATTAAAGAAAATCCACTTATTTTGAAAAGACCGATCATGCTGGATGAGAAAAGACTGCAGATTGGCTATAATGATGAAGAAATTCGTAGTTTTCTTCCAAGGAAAATACGTAATTTCGAATACAATGAGCTGCAAAAACTGGCCAATTAACCAAATCCGGATTCTTGACAGTCTAAACTGTAAAAGTTACCATTACAGTAATATCCGTGAAGGAGGCAGGCCATGAATAGCGACTTTACATTAGCCATCCATAGTTTAACGTACCTGGCCCTGCAAACGGACCGCATGTCGACAAGTGATGCAATTTCGGAAAGTGCAGGAGTCCATCCCGTCCGAATTCGCAAAGTCCTTAGTCTCTTGAAGAAGCAGGGATTCATCGCATCCAAAGAAGGCACAGGCGGGGGATTCATCTTTGCCAGGGAACTCAGTGACATCAATCTTTGGGATATTTATAAAATCACGTCAGAAGGTGCCCTGCAGCCTAAATGCACGGCTTCAAATGACAAGTGTCTCGTAGGGGCAAACATGAAAAATGTCTTATTTCAGATTTTCCTTGGGGCAGAAGAAAAGCTTGGGGACTATCTAAAAGACTACACGATCAAAGATATCATTGAAATGATCAATCAGGAGAAAGCGTAAAAGCTTTCTGGCCATATAAATGTAACAAATAACATTACAGTTGAAAGGGTGAAAAGATATGTCAAACGAACAAGGTATCCTACAAGTGGGAGATTGGATTAAAGGAACATTGCTTACGGGTGAACTGATCATCGGCTATGTCGAGAACCTTGACAATCAGGGTGGCGGCGTAAAAGCGAAGATCGTAACCAGTGATAATAAGACAATCGAAGGAAGAAGTCTTCCCCTACTAAACAGGCAGGTCAATAAAATCCCGGATACACATGTGAAAAATAAAGAACAAATTCAATTCCTGATCGACCTGGCACTTGAAACAGGGGATCAAGAGTGGTTCCTGGAACTGACAGCTAAATTGAACGCTATGCGGGAACTTGCCGAGAGTGTTAAATGAATATTTTATATGAAAGCTGAAGAGGTGGATTCTTCAGCTTTTTTTCTATATGTGAAAAAATGTCAGGTCCGGGATCTGCTATCCCTGCTTGAAGAAAATCATCCCCACTACCCACATCACAACGATGGTACAGCCTGCAAACTGACCTGCATGAACGTAAGGCATAATGAGGTCACCCAGATCTCGAATTGGTTCGGGAGGAAATAAAGAAATTCCAAAGGATGCAAATGTAAAATATAACAATCCTGTAATAACTGAAACCATTAGAATCTCTACTCCACCCCATTTCCTCTTGATTCCCCAGAATAGAAAAACAGCAGTGGTGATCAAGAGTGAACAGGCAAAGGATACCCATAATCCGGCTACCATCCGAGTGGCCATAAAAGCAGATAATGAGAGTAAACTGAACGACAATCCCCGAAGAAGATTCTCCATCATGATCCCTTTCTTTTTTTAAAGATTTTTACCACTGAGCCTGAAAGAAAAGCCAGAGAAGTGTAAACAAAAACCCATATCAGAAATGAATCATTGAATACAGTATACGTGGCAAAAAGCGACCCAAGAAAGACAATCAAAGGTGGCACGAATATGTTTTTAAAGAGGAAATAACCAACGATACCAATGAGCAACGAAAGGACCGGAAATCCGATCAAAACCATGAACATAATATCCAAAAGGAGTCACCATCCTTTTAGTGTAATTTTACACTTAAAGGATATATTTATCAATTATTTCTTTTGGATCATTTTAGGGATTCTCTGACTAACAACCCATCTATCTGTTTGAACCAAGCACAAAATGACAGGTAGTTTCCTATTAGGGAGGATATGATGGAATCCTGGGAGGTTTTTATATGTCTACATTTAATGTAAGGATCCTTCAACTAAGGGGGAGTTCCTTTCAAATCGGGTTACAGACAGGGGTAGAGCTTAAAAACACCGGAATTCTACACGTGTTGAATTCCATTACGAAGCAGGAGATCGACTACCTTAGCATGAAATCGATCTATACCTCCTTTGCTCCGCATTTGCTGGAGGAATTGGAAGGTCTGGCTGAAGGATTAGGGATATCCTCAAGAAGGGCGGCTGCTTTACTGAGTGGTTACGATGTGCCTAAGATAGAGGCAATGGGTTGCTCAACGATTCTGACAAGCGACTACTATGTGAGGAATTATGATTTTTCCCCTGATTTTTATGATGGGATTTTTAGCTGTGTTCAATCGGATACCGCTTTAGCATCTGCGGGTTACAATCTTCAAGTCCTGGGAAGGCATGATGGAGTGAATGAGAAGGGGCTTTCGATGGGCTTACACTTCGTCAGCCACAAGGGGTATAGAAAAGGAGTCTCACCTTGGGCGGCCATACGGATGGTTCTGGAAACCTGCTCTTCCGTTGAAGAAGCGGTTACCATGTTGAAAGAAATCCCTCACAGTGCCGGTTATAATTTTTCCCTTGGAGATTGTGATGGAAAGATGGCCAAAGTGGAGGCGAGTCCAGAGCGGGTGACGGTCCGGTCCGGTGAATACTTCCTCTCTTGCGTGAACCACTTCCAGGAGGATCAAATGACGAGCAATAATCGTCCATCCATTGAAGGTTCTATTCAGAGAAATAAGCATCTGCTGAGCTTGAAAGGGAAGAGGTGGTCTCATGATCAAATGTTCCACCATTTCAAGAGTGAGGAATCGCCTATATTTTTTAAGGACTATGAACACTTTTTCGGAACACTTCACACTTTCTCTTATTCCTATTGGGATTCGAGAATCCTTACTGCCATTGCAGGGGGCAGGGACATTCTTGATGTGAACTTTCAGGACTGGGTGAATGGAAAGGACATTCTGGAAGAGAAACTCAGTGGTTTTATTAAATGAATGAAAAAAGATGATCCCAAATCAAAACGGGATCATCTTTTTTTCATTCAAAAGTCGTAGAATCCTTCTATCCAAACGGCGGAAGATGTGAACAGAGATGGTGAATATACTGATAGTATAAAGAGTATTTCTTTAATTCAAATTTTAGTGAATATTTGAACCGATTGGTATAAAATAGAATTTTGTGAGGGGGTTCAACATGAACTTATTAAAAACAACTTTAAACCATTTTAAACCCTATTGGAAAAAGCTGTTGGTGGCACTTCTGTTTTCCGTTATAGGCGGTCTTTTTACGATCGTGCCTTCGATTCTCGTGAAGAGGCTGGTCGATGACGTCATTGTCGGCGGGGATTTGAATTTCTTGGTGTGGGTCGTATCCGGAATTCTCGGTGCTTACCTAGGAAAGTCCTTGTTTGAGACAATGCAGGAATACGTGCAGGTGAAAATCGGGCTCGATGTGATCACGGATATGCAGATCCGGGCGTTCCGGAAGCTTCACCGAACACCGATGTCTTTCTTCTCGAAGACTCCGAGGGGGGATATGCTCTTCCGTCTGACCCATGATGTGGAGTCGATCCAGAACCTGAATAATACAGTCGTTCCACGTATTCTGCAGCAGGTTGTGGGGGCGATTGCTGCTTTTTCTACGGTGTTTGTTTTATTTTGGCCGGCTGCCATCGTGATGTTCGCTGTGTTTGCCATTTACATCGTACCTTCCTTTACCCTGGGCAAAAAGATGCGGAAGATGAGCGCCGTCCAGCGGGAGATGAATGCGGATATGTATCAGCACTTGCAGGAGAGTATTGAAAGTGTGAGATTGGTGCGAACCTACCAGACACAGGATGTGGAAGTGGGAACCCAGGAGAAGAAGCTTTCAGATTGGAAACAATTCTCGATTCGGGCCGCCCTGATCGGTAAGGTGAACTGGCGCCTGGGGAATCTCTTTAATATCGCTGCACCCGGTGTGGTGATGCTGGTCGGTGGTTGGGCAATCTGGGACGGGACCATCACAGTTGGTACCCTCGTTGCCTGCTTGAGCTTCATTCCTATCATGTTTTTGCCGGTAAGATCCATGGCGGAGCATGCCTTGACGATTCAGCAGGCGATTCCTGCCCTGCAGCGAATCTATGAATATTTCGACCTGCCGGAGGAGCATGAGGAGGAGCTTCCTTCCTTTGGTGCAGTCCAAGGAAAGATAGACTTAGAGAATTTATGGTTTTCATATCCCGGGAGTGATAAACAGGTCCTGAAAGGGGTTTCCTTATCCCTTGACCAGGGGAATCACATCGGGATTGTTGGAACAAGCGGAGGAGGGAAGAGTACGCTGGTCCAGCTGTTACTCGGTCTCTATGAACCGCAGCAGGGTTCAGTGATGATTGATGATAAGAATCTATTTGAATATAACCGGAACAGCTTCCGCCAGCAAGTGGGTGTCGTATCTCAGGAAACGTTTCTGTTAAATAGTACGCTGCGTCAGAATCTGTTGTACGGTAAACCTGATGCGACAACAGAAGAACTGGATCAAGCTGTTCAGGCGGCGGGATTGAAAGAGTTGATTGATTCTCTTGATGATGGGTACGAAACAATCGTCGGAGAGCGTGGATTGAAGCTTTCGGGCGGTCAGCGGCAACGGGTTGCCCTTGCCCGGGCGATCCTGAGACAGCCTCCTGTTCTGATCTTCGATGAAGCGACTTCATCCCTGGACGGTGAAACGGAAGAACGGGTGCAGGCTTCCTTGGAAAAGCTGATTCCCGGCCGAACAACCATCACCATCGCCCACCGTCTCGTAACAGTGAGAAATGCCGATGTGATCATTCTCCTCGATGGAGGGGTGGTAGCTGAAAAAGGGACCCATGAAGAACTGCTTCTCTTGCATGGCAAGTATTATGAATTATACAGGGCTCAATACAGCGAGCTTGAAAAGGAGATGATCGGATGACGGCCACGACAAGTAAGAATCGTGACGGAAGAAGGGTATTAAGCTTTCTTCGGCCATATAAAAAATGGGTCATCGCAGACTCCGTCGTCATTGCCATCAGCCAGGTGTTCTCGGCACTGATACCGACACTCGCCCTCAGCTGGCTCGTGGATACGATCATCCCGAACGAACACTATAACTGGCTTTGGGGACTCATGTGGCTTCTGATTTTATCTGCGGTACTGGATCTGGTCATGATGGTCATCGACGAGTATTTCTGCCATCAGACTGCGAAGACCGTGACGAACTGGCAGAAGTTGCGTCTGTTCCGGCATTTGCAGGTTGTTCCATATTCGTTTTACCATCATAATTCCACAGGGGAAATGCTTGCGAGGGTGTCCGATGATCCGGATACACTTCATAATTTCCTTGCCTGGGAAGGGTCGACCTTCATGGCAAGCGTGCAGGGAGTATTCATCTACAGTTTGGTGCTGTTATGGATTCATCCTTACTTGATGATTACTAGCGTCGTCCTTGGTGTGATTTTCTATTGGACTTCTAATATGGTAGGGGCAAGGACCCGGTTGGCTTCAGCGGATGCCCGTCAAGAAGCATCGAGATATCTTGAAAGATTGAGAGAATCTGTGACAGGCATTCATCTGTCACGGGTCATGGGGGTGTCGGACAGTGAAGTGGACAGTGTCATCTCCATCCGGGACAGCTTCGTAAAGCATTCGGTCAAAGAATTGAAAGCAAGGATGCAGTCGGTGGTAGTGATCGCCAGCTATAACGGATTTGCACTTGGATTAGTCTATTTAATCAGTACATTATTAATCTGGAATCAAGGTTTAACCAGCGGACAGATGTTGACAGCCGGAGGTCTTGTGACGATTGCGGCAAATGAAATGCAGCGTCTTCTCAGGAACTGGCTGTCCGTGAGAAGAACAGGACCTGCCCTGGATCGATCTGAAGTTTTGCTTTCAGAAGAAGTGTCTGAAGCAGAGGTGTCAAAAGGCATACGGGGTGAACGGGCAAGTGGAAGCATCCGACTCCAGGATGTAGCGTTCGCTTATCCGGGGAAAGAAGAAAATGTGTTAAAAGGCGTGTCCTTTACAGTGGCTGCCGGTGAGAAGTGGGCACTGGTCGGGCCGAGTGGATCAGGGAAATCCACGATTGTCGATCTGTTATTCAAGCTCTACGATACGGGAGTCGGACGGATTGAAGTGGATGGCCGGGATATCCGTGAGTGGGATACGGCATGGCTTCGTTCACAAATGGCGATAGTGACCCAGGACGTTATGCTCCGCAGCGGAACATTGGCAGATAACCTGCGGATCGGGAAGTGGGATGCGACTGATGAAGAACTTCTGAAAGCAATGGCGGACAGTGGACTCGGTGAACTCATCGACACATTACCAGAAGGGCTCAATACTTCCGTAGGTGAAAGGGGGAGCCTGCTTTCAGGTGGACAGAAGCAGCGTTTGTCCCTGGCGAGGGCGCTGTTAAAAGATTCCCCGATTTTGATCCTGGATGAAGCGAGCTCGGCTCTTGATCCCATCACGGAAACGAAGATCAATGAAGCCGTGCTACGGGCAGGGAAGAACCAAACGATCATCATCGTGTCTCATCGCTTATCCACGGTGCTGTCTGCAGATCAAATTGTCGTGCTTGAGGATGGAAGGATTGTCGAGCAAGGGAAGCATGGGGATCTGCTACGAAATCAATCGGGTGTGTATTCCCGGTTATTCGGCAGGGAAGCGGAGATCGGCGGAGCGACGATTGATTATGTATCTTAGTGTCTTTTAAGAATGCTTCAAAATGGTGCTAAGTGTATTCGGAACAACACACAAAAAGGACAACAATCATGCTGAAACCTAGCAGGAGAGTTGTCCTTTTTTTATTCAAATGAATTTAATTATCCCGCATTCTGAATCTGTTTTAATTCCTCCGTCAAGCGCAGGAATTCCTCTTTATTTCGTTTGTGTAATGCCTGGTCAATACCTTGCGCGATTTGCTCTTTCCGAAATGTTAGCAATGCCTCGTCCAATATCATTTCTGCAAATAGGGAATCCATGTGATTTACATCAGACTGTGGTGAGTTAAGCAAATACTTCTTCATGAAAATCAGCTCCTTGACCTTTTTTCTATTATACTAACCATTTATAGAATATTCAAACATTTTATTAAAAAAATATTCTTGCCCTCAACCTTGGTTCAGGGTTTATTCTTCATTTATAACCACAATAACGAATCAAATGGAGGAAAGACATATGACAAAATATGCTTTGGTAACAGGGGCGAATAAAGGAATTGGATATGAGGTCGTTCGACAGCTGGCGGAGAATGGGTTTGAAGTTTTCTTAGGAGCACGGAACGAGGAGCTTGGGAAGAAAGCGGTGGAGTCCCTTAGCAAATCCAATGTAACATTCGTTCAATTGGATATCTCTAGTTCACAATCCATTCAGGACTCAGTCCGTACTATTAAGGGGATGACGGAGCACCTTGATGTATTGATCAATAATGCGGGAATCGCATTGGATTTTAACATTCAACCGAGTGAAGTGGAAGTCGGGATGTTGCGTGACATCTTTGATGTGAACTTCTTTGGGACATTTCAAATGATGCAAGCGTTTCTACCCTTATTGAAAAAAGTGGAGGAAGTAAGATGGTGAACGTCACGACGGATATGGCGTCACAGACCATGTTCGACAATGGGGACGTCCATCCCCTCAATATCCTCGGATATAATTCTTCCAAGACGGCTGTGAACTCATTGACATTATCCTTCAGTAAAGAACTGGGCAGCGAAGGTCCTGAGGTCTTTGGTGTGACACCTGGTTTCACTTCTACTGATTTAAACGGAAATGCCCCTGGCGGAAAAACGACGGCTGAAGGGGCAGAAGTCATAGTGAAATACGCTTTGAGTGAGACTAACTATCATGGTAAAATCCTTAATAACAACGGGGTTATTCCTTGGTAGAAGGAAGGAAGACAATGGACTATTCGATTGGACAAGTTGCAAAAATGAACAATATGAAGATCTCTCAGTTGCATTACTACGATCGGCAAGGGTTGTTACCCTTTATTAACCGAACGGAAAATGGCGATCGGACTTTCGATGAAGGTTCCCTTAAGTTCCTCGAGATGATCCTCTGTCTGAAAAATACGGGGATGCCAATCAAAAAGATAAGGGAATTTGTTCAGTGGACGATGGATGGGGAGAAAACCCTGCCTGAACGCATGGAGATGATGCTCGAGCAGGAACAAAACGTCCGTCAGCAGATAAGGGACATGGAAGCAAATCTTGAGAAAATACAAATGAAAATCAAGAGATACGAAAATGAAATGAACTAACTGGAAAACCCCGACTCTATTTAAGAATCGGGGTTTTCCGTCATTCTATTTGTCAAAGAAAAGCAAGGATTTCAGAGGATTCTTGAATGTCTTCTTCGTTGCTTCATAATCGAACACGCCGCTGTTACATTCCTCTACTTCTCCAAATCCGATGAAATTCATCCTCATGTCCCTGGAGAGATTCCGTGCGTATTCCCATTCTCCCCATTTTTCAAATAGGTTCACTTGCAGTTCATGTGCCTTCAATTGGCTTTTGAGTGTTAGTGTGCTATCATCCTGTTCTTTTGTGAATTCTTCCACTTCCCCGAACTTGTTCAGGATGAAATCGATCTCTTCCTGTAGCTTATCCGGTGCGTTCTCGTATTCTTCTGATAAGTTGATTTGACAGTTAATGCGGATTTTCATTTTACCCATTCATATTCCTCCATTCTGGTTTCTCCTTATCTACTTTTACGGATGAGGGCAGTAGAGGTTTCAATCGTTTCTGCCATTCATCATAAATAAGTGTCGGAATGAATTCCAATGATATCCATTTTCACGCAAAGCAAAAGGTCCGTCCCTTATATGTGAGGGACGGACCTTTTCATTTGTCGACCGGTGATTCGTCCGGGACAGGGGACCTGTCCCTTTGTCCCGTCTTCACCAGGTAATAGGCTGTAATGGCGGAGGTGACGGGGATTGCCAGGGCCACTCCGAGTCCGGCTGAGCCGATGAAGATCATTTCAGAGGTGAACACTTTGGAGTTGACGATGTCCCCGATGGAATAAGAAAGATCTTTGAACCAGATCAGGAGCCCCATGTATCCCCCGAAGAAGGCGAAGAATAGCGTATTGGCGCTTGTACCCAAGATATCTCTTCCAAGCTTGATTCCTGATGTGAATAAATCCTTCCGGCTGATCCCGGGATTGTGATAGGCGATTTCCCTCATGGGAGAGGAAATGGATATCGTGACATCGATGATCGCCCCAATCGTGCTCATGATGATCATGGACGCACCGATCTTGACGAAGTCCACTCCGACATACAGGGAGAAGGCGCCGATCTCTTCGGTTTCTTCCTCACTGAAACCCTGAATCATGGCGGCATCGGTCAACTCCAGTATGAAGAAGATCAAAGCACCTGTCGTCACGATCGTAGAGATGAAAGCAGTCACGGTCTTGATGTTGATTTCACTGATATAAAACAAGGAAATACAGCTGATCAAGATGCACGCGATCAACGTCAAGATGATCGGATTCATGTCCGGATCATTCATCATGATGATGGTGAGCAGGAGCACTCCTGTATTCAGGAATAATGCCACAAAGGACCTTGCTCCTTTCTTCCCGCCGACTGCGACCATCAGTGTGAATAGAATGATGGTAAGCCATACTTGGACGGTCATGCTTTCACCCGCTTTCTGTTCACAAAGAAAATGGCTGTATAAATGCCGATCGGAATGGCCAGCACAATCCCGATGCCTCCTGTGAGGGCCCTCGTCATTTCGAGGGAAAGATTCATGGAAAGGGTGAACCCGAGCGGTGAGGCATTTTTAAAATAAAGGATAAGCATGGGAATGCCGCCACTGATATAGACGAAGAACAGGATGTTGGTCATCGTTCCCATAATATCCTTTCCAATATCAAAGCCTGACGTTCTCAGTGCTTTAGTCGAAATGTCCGGATTTTTTTCGTAAAGTCCGAAGATCGAGGAAGATAAGGTGATTGCGACATCCATCACCGCCCCGAGGCATCCGACAAGTATGCCCGCCATGAATACTAGTTGATAAGGTCGGGTGAGGTACTGCATTTCCTCATACCGGAGTCCGTCCCCTGCTGTGAAACGGATGACAATATAGCTGATAAGAAGCGTCAAGAACGTACCGATCAGAGTGGCCACCACCGCTGCATACGTCTTCTCATTGAATCCATTCACGAACAAGAGGGAGACGAGGGTGAAGGCAATCACCCCAACGCTGCAAGCGAGCAACAAGCCCACTTTTTCTGAGTTTAGGTAAACATCCAATGCATAAGAAAGAATTAGTGCATTGACCCCGAGGGTGATCAGGGAGAACAGACCTTGTTTTTTTCCTACAATCAAGAGGAACACGATGAATGCCCAGGTCATGATCATGAGATATTGATCACGCTTCACATCTTCTATATGCCCATTCAACGCTTTATCTTTTTTTCCCCCGGCGTCGATGGAGACGAATAATTCATTCCCCGGTTCGTATCGCTGATCGTTGGCACCGGACATGGAGTATTTATTTGATAGAAGGATCGTCTCCCCTTTATGCTGGCCGTTTTTCATTACAGCTTCCAGCTGTTGTATGTATACCCGGTCTTTATTACCGGTCGTATCTTCCATATCTGTTGTTTCTATTATCGTCGAGTCCGTCACTTCCGCAATAGGTCGGTTATACAGACCTTGATTGTGGTTGACGAAGTACAATGAAGCGAAAACACAGACTGCCAGGAAGGCAAATAATAGCAGTGTCCTATATTTTTTAATGGCTATCACGTTTCATCCTCCAACTCCTGGATGAATATTTCATCCAAATCGTAATCATTATTCCATATCGGCAGGGATTACGCAAAGGTGGACATGAAAAAAAGTGTCCATATAATATGAACACTTAGGGAAGAGATTGTCACGCCGCTTATGAAGCGTTACGCCAATCAGAAGGGAAGCATTTCCTTTCCTTCTAGTTCTCATGTTAATTTATGAAACGGGTTTCATAGCAAGAAATATTTCTCCTCATCGGATAAGGAAATAATGGACAAAAAAACTGGCAACAATAAATGCTGCCAGATACGGATTTAAGGGCATCCGATAATAAACGATGTTGGATCGGTTGGTGCTGTGAACGGTACCACTGTTTCAAAAGTTGTGGTCGTATTGTCTGTTGCAAAGATGGTCCAGGTAATGGTGTTATTGTTTTTATTAAACACAGCGGTTAGTTTGGCCTCAAAGGTACGGGAGGGACCGTTATTGATCCGGCCGTTGATGGTTCCCTCTACGATGGCTGTCGTTAGATTATTCTCGCAGGAGATGCTTGATCTCCGTCCTTGGGTGAATTGGAAGTTGTCACCGTTCGAGGCGTTGAATACAAAGTTGAAATTGTCGACGGCAGGGTTACAGATCCCTTGAATACCTGATCCACATTGCACGACCGTAATATTTAACCGACCCGTATAATCCTCTACGTGACCAAATCGTACAACTCGTATACGGGCACCAGGCTGCGCTCCCCCTTGAGTATTTAACCTGAAACGGCATGGACATTCAGGTGGCGGGACCGGACAGTTTAGGTTGACTTGGAAAGGTCCTGCAGTGATGCCGTTTCCAGCTACGGCTGTTGTTGCAGTGAGCTCCACTGGTCCGATTGCTCCTTGATTCGGAGTCAAAACAGCAGAATAATTTCCATTTGCATCCGTGATGGCAGGGTTTGGAGATACAAACGCAATACTTGGATCAACAGAAAAGAATACCGCTACATTTTGGGCTGGTGTATTTCCACACAGAACTCTTCCTGATAATGGAGCTCCATCACAGTCCACTGTTCCTGCTGGAGGTATTAGGGTAAGGGACTGCCCATCGCACTCAAGGCATTCCGCACGGACAAAGTTCGTATTAGAGGCAGATATTCCGAAGACGACTGCTTCTGCCGTATAAGGAACACCTTCTTGAACCGGGGTGATCGGTTGAACCGTAACGACACTCGAGTAAGACCCATCTGGACCCGTGATCGGACTCGGTGTTTCGAAATTCAATAATGGACTACTTAAGTTCACGGTTACCCCCTGAACTGGAAGTCCCTGACAAAGGACTTGACCGGTAATGACTGCGCGGCAGCTGATCGGCCCAGGGTTATTTAGCTCAATGACGGGATTGACACAAACGCAGTTCACAGTGGCATTACGTGGTTCTGAGGTCACTTCCTCTCCCCCGAACATGGAGGAAGCCTGAATCGTGATGGACTCTGTCACGTTTAGTCCTGGCTGGATCGTGGCCGTGAAGATCCCATCAGCATTGGTGATGGCAGGGTTAGGGTTAATGGTGACGGTTCCAGAAGACATGACGGTGAAGAAGACAGGGGTATTAATGATGGGTTCACCATTACAGGTGAATTGGCCGGAAATGGTTCCACCGTCACATCCGATTGGGGACAATGGTTGATTCAATGTTAATACAGGGGTATTGCACCTTACACAATCGACAAACACAGTACCCGAAGCCGTCACGTCGATACCAGTAAAGGCAGCCGATGCTGTATATTCTACTTCTTGTCCTTCGGTATCAAAATTGATGGTTACCAGAGAAGTGAATTCACCGTTTTCGTTGGTTACTGGATTAGGATTGATAATATTCAATACGGGTGAGCCTGTAAGCGCTACGGGTACATTAGCCACGGGCTCCCCGTCACAAGTCAGTCTGCCGGACAGGAACCCGTTGCAACTGATTTGAGGGGGGCTGTCCAATGTGATTTCTAGATTTTCACAACCAGGACAATTGATTTCATATTCTACGGGTTCTGAGCGGAATGCATTTCCCCCGATTCTAGCTGTCGTCACAATGGTAACGATTTCAAGCGCTCCTGGAAATGGCAGGATGGTAGCTTCATATACTCCATCATTATTCGTAAGTGTGGGGTTGGGGGTGACGATGACTTTACCGGAAGGAGAGTCCACTTCAAATCCGATTTCGACATTCGGTACCGTCAACCCTTCACAGGTAACCTTTCCGTCGATTGGGAAGCCTGGGCAGGTAACGGCCTGTAATTGGGGTGCGAAAGCTTGTACTGTTTCAGGTGAAGTAATAATTAAATTAGTGCAATTGAGACATTCCACCCTTGCGGTGATGGTGTCGGAGATGGCTTCTTCGACAACAACGGCCCTTGCTGTGATACTCACATTAGGCGTGACGGGGGTATTACGGTCGACAATGACGGTTGTGGAGAATTCGCCCCTGCTATTGGTTACAGGGTTAGGATTTTGAAATGTTAAAAGCTCAGACGGTGAGGTAAGGTTAACCGTCACTCCCTGCAAAGGACGAAGATCACATCTTACTTTTCCGCTAATCGTGGCATCACAACTGATTGTTCCCACTTTATCCAGTGTAATGGTAGGGTTTGTACATATTCCCCGTGGAAAAAGACCTGGACAGCCAGTCGGGAAAATTTGTTTTGAAGCATTTGATGCTTTTTTTCTCACATCTATCACGTTCCTTTCAAAAAGTTGATCCCTTCAATATATGCTTTGAAAAACAAGAAGGTTCTCTTTTCTAACTGTTTAATCGGAAGTGTAGTGTTTGAGTTTCATTATTAAAGAATAGAGGGGACTCTACCTCTTAAGAGAGCTGGTATCCCCAACTAATTTTTGCTAGAGCATAGGAAGTGATGAGTTGCTTGTAATCCTATCCAAAAAGCCTCGAATCTCCCTATATGCTTTCATTTCATTCTGTTTCTTCGAGAATCCGTGTCCTTCATCGTCAAATGTTAAGTAGTTAACATCGATCCCTCTTTGATTTAAATGCTCTATGATTCGCTCCGACTCCTCAGTCTTCACCCTCGGATCGTTCTCGCCGTGGATGATGAACATCGGAGAATTCATATGGTCGATATAGGTGATAGGTGAGTCACTTACAAGCTTCTCATAGTCTGTTTCGGGATTTCCCACCAGTTGATCCATAAGGGTTCTCCAACTAGCCGGTACATTGTTCAGGAAGGTTAATAGATTCGATATGCCAAATATGTCGACAATTCCACAGAAATACTCGGGATGTCGTCCGGCGAGAAGCAGACTCATATAACCGCCATAGCTTCCACCCATCGCCACGATCTTGCCCTTTTCAGCCAATCCTTCCTGTATAAGCCATTCCATCCCAGCCACACAGTCGTGTCGAGGTCCGTCCCCCCAGTTCTGTTCCACCATCTTCTCGAATGTTGCCCCGTAGCATTTACTGCCCCTGAAATTGGGGGCGAAGAAGGTGTAGCCGCTTTGGACGAGGTACTGAATGACAGGTCTGTATATCATACGCTCTGCTTTCTGGGGTCCCCCATGCGGCCAGAGGATGGTGAATCCATTCCCATTCTTCGGTTTGTACAGCAGGGCTTCGATTTCCAGGCCATCATGGCTTTCGTAGTGAACGATTTCCGGTTTAATCATGTTTCCTTCAGGAACGCCAAGCACTTTGGTATTCGTCACCTGTGTCCAGCTTCCGTTCGTATCCCTTTTGAAAATGGTATCCGTTTTGTCAGCTGAAATTCCAAGCACAAAGAGGTTTCCGTTTTTAGTGACCATAATTTTTTTGACGACATCGCAGGGGGTATCGAGTCTCTCTCCCTCACCTGTCGACAAATCATAGACATAAAGATGATCCTTTACGCCTTTTTCCGACGTCATGACAATCGTATTCGATTGTTGATGGAACTGGATTGAAGTGATTTCTTCTTTATCTAATGTAAAAAGGGGGTGGAATTTATAGGTTGAAAGGTTAAAAGAAGCCAGGTATGAAAATTCTCTTCCATAGTTCGTTGTGAAATAAATAACATCCTTGGTCATGTGTACATCCTTGATTGTATGTGTGGTCTTAGTATCTGGTACCAGGGGCAATTTCGTTTCACCAGTCTGGTAAAAAGCAGTGGCATGGGTGTTGGAGTAGGTCTCTGTAAATACATAAGATCCATCCGACGAGGCAGCGGCCACGACAATCGGAACTTTTTTACCTTGTTGGATAAGGGAGGTGTGGCCCGTTTGTAAATCGGTTTTGTAGATATTCAACAAAGGGTTTTCATGATTGGAAGAGTAATACATTTCCTGATCTGTAAAACAGGCGTGATAACATGTTGAACCAGATTCCTCCTCGTGGAAGGGGATAGGGGTTCCGCCTGATTTGGGCAAATGATGCAATTGGTGATTTTCATCACCATCCTTCTCGAATGTGGCGACGATTTGATTTTGATGGATATGGATGAGACTGCTATTCTGATTGATGGTCGTTAACCGGTAAGGGAACAGGTGGGGAAGATCCATGGCCCAAAGATTAAAGGTCCCGTTAAGGTTCGTGCTGAACACGAGGATGTCTTCGTGTTCATTAATGGTGAAGGTGCTGATTTCAGTAGTGTGGAAATAATGTTCGACTTCAGTTGCAGTGCGGATAGGTCATTCCTCCTTGGAAATTCATTTAGTTATAGGTATATTATTCCATTTGGTGAGGAGGTAGGCAAGATAAAATAAATGAGGGAATGAATCAACCCTGTTACAAATAGTCTGGCTGGACATTCGATGATCAAAAATCTTACATACTTCTACAACTATTTCCCCGGAAATTGATAAATACTTATACAATTCGACGCATCTTCAGCTCCAATGAACAGAAAAAGGAGCCAGGGGACCTGTCCCATGGCTCCTCCAGATTATATCGCCACTTTAATGCTGTACTCTTTCAACCACCCATTTACTTGGATTAAATAATCCAGTAAACCTTTTGCACTGGAATCAGGAAGGCTGCTTTCTCCTGCCGCAATTGTTCTGACTGCCTCTTCATCGATCAACTGGAGAATCGGAGAGGTTGAATCATTCAATATGGAGGTCATCCACTTCTGGACTCCCGCGAGATACGCATCATCCTTTGTACTAGGATAGGCGCTCTTCCGTCTGTTCCGCACATCATCCGGCAAATATCCTTCGAATGCCCGGCGGAGGATACCCTTCTCGATGTCATCGATATTTTTCATCTCGAACGGGATATTCCATAGATATTCGACGAGTCGGTAATCACAGAATGGTACGCGCACTTCAAAGCCCGTCATCATACTCGCACGGTCTTTCCGGTCGAGCATGAACGGAAGGAAGCGGGTGATGAACATATACGACATCCGCCTTTGCTTTGCTTCAACATCAGTTTCGCCTTTTAACAAAGGTAGCTCTGCGAGTGCTTCCTGATAGCGCTGCTTTTGATATTCCTTGATATTCAGTTTATCTTTCAGGTCTTCCTTCAGGACGGCGGCGATTCCTCCGATATTCAGGAGCCATGGGAATACATCGGCATCGAGGAACTCCTGCTGATGGAACCACGGATATCCTGAGAACACTTCATCTGCGGATTCCCCCGACAATGCGACGGTGGCGTCCTTTTTCATTTCCTTAAATAAAAGGTAGAGGGAGGTCTCGATTTCGCCGACTCCCGGCAGGTCCCTTGCACGCATAGGGGTGAGGAGGTTATCCACAAGTTTCTCCGCATCAAATACAATCGAAGTATGATCCGTTCCGACATGTTCGGATACCCGCTTCACCCATGGTTCATCAAGGTCACGTCTCAGGAAATCTTCCTTGAAGCTTTCTTCATTGTTCACGAAATCGATGGAGTAGGTTGGTAGCACCTTGTTTTCCTCCTGGAACTCCTTTCCTGCAATCGCCGTAAGTCCACTTGAATCAAGGCCGCCAGACAGCATGGATACGAGTGGCTTATCCGCGATCAGCTGTCTCTTGACCGTATCTTCAAGTAGTCCGCGAATGGTTTGTACAGTCGTTTCGACATCATCTCTATGCTCTTTGCTTTCAAGTTTCCAATACTGGACGGTCTCTCGATCATTTCTCGAGACGGTCATGTAATGGCCGGCGCGAACTTCATGTATATCTTTGAAAATGGCTTTCCCAGGTGTCTTCATCGGTCCGAGCCCGAATACTTCAGATAAGCCTTCTGTATCGATTTCTGCCTGGACGTCAGGGTGGGCAAGTAAGGCTTTGATTTCGGAGCCGAACAAAATCTGGTCCTCTTTTATCGTATAAAATAAAGGTTTTACCCCCAAATGGTCACGACCGAGCATGAGCCTTTCTTTTTCCTCATCCCAGATCCCGAAAGCAAAGATACCGTTGAAATGACGGACACAGTCTTCGCCCCATTCAAGGTAGGCATGCAGTAGCACTTCTGTATCGGAGCTCGTTGTAAATTGATGATTCTTCTCCGTCAGCTCTTCACGGAGCTCCAGATAGTTATATAGCTCTCCATTATACGTTAAAGCAATCGTGTTCTTACCGTTTTGATAGAGCATGGGCTGTTTACCGCCGTTGGGATCGATGACAATCAATCTGCGGTGCCCTAGAGCAGCATGTCCCTTGAGCCAGCTACCCTCTGCATCCGGTCCACGATGCTCAATGGCATCGGTCATATTCTTCAAGGTCCGTCCCTCATTTGTAAGGTCTCTTGTCCAATCAATCCAGCCTGCAATTCCGCACATAATTCATACGCCTTCTTTCTTAGAGTACATTCATGTTGAGCGCTCAACCATGAAATGGGTTTGATGTGTTTGTTTTATGATCCCTGGTACGGGTTCACGTTAAATGGTAAATCTCTTTTCTGGGGAACGTCAAAGAATTACGGCTGGCTTCTGAGAAAAAATGTAAAAGGTCGTTCTTCCTTTCCAGTGAACTCCTAAAAAGACATGTCCTTTGCCTTATTAAAATTGAAGTGGACTTTAGAGCATACTTTTTTCTTTCTTTTATAGGAGGGACATAGTACATTACTCGTATAAGGATAAAAATGATGACTTAAGAGCGGACTATTAAACTATTGAACATCCTTAAAAGAGAGTAGGTCGAATATGCAAGTATCGGAAGAGTTTTATAAGTTTATGAGCGAACGAACGTGGCAGTTGACGGAGAATTGGTACGAATCATTGGATAAAAGCGATCCCACTGGCGTATATGCCTCCCAAGATCTTAAAGTGATCCAGACATTGAAGGAACAGAATCATGCGTTCCACGAACGATTCTGTAACCTTTTTAAAGATGTGGATCAGGATACACTATGTAACTTTGAACACTGGATCGAAGAGATTGCCAAGGACGAAGAACACTTGCAAACTCCTACACATTTCATTCTGAGGGAGTTTTTCAGGACCCAGGATCAATATTTAGATATTTTAAAGGAATTCATTCGTTTGCATGGCAATGATTATTCACTTGATGAACTTGAGTCATTAAGAAATATCATCATCAAAACCTTCAGTCTTGTCATCTCCAAATTTGCAGAAGAAAATTACGAGTATTCCCAAAGACGGTTGAATGCCCAGCAGGAAATGATCAGAGAATTGAGTTCTCCGGTCATTTTGTTGAATAAAAAAACCGGCGTCCTGCCTTTGATCGGTGACATTGATACGGGAAGGGCAAGGTACATCCTTGAGAATACTCTGGCAGAGTGTCTCGATAAAAATGTCGAACATCTTTTCATTGATCTATCCGGGGTCATTATGGTAGACACGATGGTTGCCCATCAGCTGTTTCAAATCATCGAAAGCCTGAATTTAATCGGAGTGAAGAGTACGATTTCAGGAATCCGTCCTGAAATTGCCCAAACGGCCATTCAATTGGGGATCTCTTTTGAAAATATTTCCGTGACCTCCACACTTGAACGAGCGTTGAACGAGCAGGGATAGGGAAAGGAACGAGGGACTACATTCCCTCGTTTCTTTCTTTTTTTATTCTTTTTTAGTTTGAAAGCAATTTATATAGGGAATTACCACCATTATAGAGTGAATTTGGTAAGGTAGTCCCTTAGAGGAATTCACCCCAGAAGGAGGGGACACCCATGAAATACGTTAAAGTGATCAGGTATCATCACTATGGGTTTAAATGTGGATCACCGAAATCTGACTGCGTGGATGAACAAAGAAACCCGTTTTTTATCAACCGCGAGGTGCAAAACCTCTTTCATACGGATCAACCGGTTTACACAACCGAAATAGTGCTGCCCAAAGATGCCGACATGGAGTGGTCCGGCTGTTTCTGTTATTTAGAGGAATACAAAACGCCGACTACAGAGAAGCGGAACATCGGTTTTTTGCCCGAGGAGAGTGTCATATGGGTGAGGAACATGAGCCATATGGATGGAGGAACCCCTTACTACAGCCGATCCGTCCATCCTCTTGTGATGGAAGAACAAGGGGATGAAGGGAGCATGATGACGGATACCTGGGTGAAGATGCGTGTAAGAGATGCATTGGAGCGAACCCGTCTATGGAAGGAGAAGAATACCAAACTACCTGATTGGGTCACAGAATGTTACCTGTTAGAAGATCAGGTAAAGAACCTGATCTACCCTTCTGTACAAGAGAAAGCCATGGAATTTTGGTTGACTAAAAATTAGCACACCGAATTGTCTACCTGAATCACTTTTTTGTTATACTACATAGTAGGGAATCTTATAGTTAAGATAAGATCGAAGTGTAACATACATGTACACTTTCTATGTAAAAGGGGAATTCACTTGAAATTTGAAGAATTGAATCCAGAACTCGTGACACTATGTCAGACAGCCGACCACTTTCATATGGCTGAAACCGTTATCGGCAGTCCCCTGAGAGGCTTGGACATCCTCTCCCTGAAAGGGATCGAGCGCAAGAACGCCCTTCCGACTGATGTGACCAATCTATTGATCATCTACTTCTTCTCAGAGGTGAAGGGAACGGTCTACCACCGTAATGCATTGTCTAAATTATATAATCACTGGGTATCCAATGAGGTGTTTACCTTTACGAAAGCACAACAAATGGTGGAACTGGATATGCAGTCACAGCTGGGTGAAATTGATCGTATATAAAACCGGAAAGAGGTCGGGATCCAAATCGGATCCTGACCTCTTTTGATTATTGACTTGTGCTGATGCTGTATCCAAGCCCCTTCAAAGCTTGAATCAGGGTAGAGTGGATATTTAGGGTGCCAAGTGGGATGCCAAGCTGAACAGCAGTTTGGGCGATGGCCGGCCGGATTCCCGTGATCACTGGATGGACGCCGATTAATGTGAGAGTATTCATCAATTCAAAGATTTTCTGTGCGACCATGGTGTCAATGACAGGAACGGCTGACAGGTCCACCACCAGATGATGGATTTCTTTTTGTACACATTCCTCGAGGGCATGTTCCATAATATATTTGGCCCGGGTTGTATCGATGTCCCCGACAATGGGAAGGATGGCAATGGTTTCAGACAACGATATGATGGGCGAACTTAACTCATTGATCAATCCCATTTGGTCCTTCAGCCTATTTTCATAATGGGTTTTGTAAGAAAGGACGAACGTCTTGATTACTTCATCAAAGATAGAATGATAGGCTCCAATCAATTCATATTGTTCATCCAGATGGAGATCTCCATGATCCATCAGCCAAGTTTTCATAGATTGGAAATAGAGGGACCTGAACCGCTGGAACTGATCGAGCACTTTATCGATACTTGTTCCATCATTTACCCGATCTCTTGCAATTGCTTCCGACCAATCCAACAATTTTTGGGAAATCCTCTTATCACTCTGGATCAATGCTTCTGTTATACATAGGATGAAACTTCCCGACTCTTCCTTCAGCTTATCCTCTGTCTCTTGTGACCCATTCACATTGAAAATCGAAAAGGGATCGACTTCACGCATATCCAGCCATTCCCGGATGATCTCATCCGACTGCAGACGAACGTAATCCATCAACTTGTCTTTTGTTTTCATTTCCACGCCTCTTTCACATCCTAATAAATGACACTTCAGTAAAAAATTATAGATGAGTCTGAAGAGATCCGTCAATCAGATTTCAGAGATTCAATGTGGAATTTTATAGAAAAGGATTGTGGATTTTTGGGAATTTTGAAATAATTAATAGTAGGTAAATGGTAGGGGGGAGAGACAGCTATGGCAAAAGTAGAAACCAGTACCGTAACGGCCAAAGTGATCAACGACAGGGAACTGGAAACGACCCTTGCCCGTGTTGAAGGGGAGAAGCATTCATTGTATGCTCTGGGTCGGGTGTATCTTCAACATCAACAGGAAATAGAAGATGTATTCTACCGAACAATCATCCGATTGTTGAAGGAATCAAAGAAACGTAAGAAGAATCACTCTACCACATCCATCTTTTTTGAGGAATGTCTGGAGATGACAGCGGATTCATCGAGTACGAATGAGGATCAGCCCTTTCACATTTTTCAACATATTCAGGGAGCGGATAAAGAGGCTGTGGCATTGGTGTATGTAAAAGGATGTTCCAAGGAAGAAGCTGCCAATATCCTTGACATCACGGTTGATGAGGTGGAATCCTGCTTATTCTCAGGTATACGGAAGCTTCGGGGGATAATGGGGTTTGGCACGGGATTTTCAGGCTGTGCCAACTATCAGAAGGATTATCTTGATTACTTAGGGAAATCGATGGAACGCCCTGATAAGGTCGAATTTGAAATACATATTTATCACTGCCCGGAGTGTCAAGAGGACCTTGCCTCGTTCCAGGAAGTGACTCTTGCACTTACCGGATTGGCAGAAGGTGAGCATGCTCCTGGAGTGCTTATGGAAAGAGTGAGATCGAGGCTTAAAGAAAGGGAGGAGCGCAGCCAGAAACGTAAGAAGAAACGAAAATCGATCCTGCTTTCCTTTGTAGGTGTATTTTCCCTCCTCATTATGACAGGATTCGTGACTGGAGGGTTTGCCCGCCTCTATTATTCTTATACGGAAGAGAATGAACAGCTTCGCACCTATCTTCAGGAAGGCATAGGGGAAAGGTTGAACCTGGAGGCGGAGAGCGATGGTGTGAAGATCACGATTAAGAGTGTTGTGGCTGATGATGTGCAGACGCTGGTGTTTTATGAAGTGGAGAATGAGAAGAAAGATGAACGATATATGATGAATGCGTATGAAGGCATATACATCGAAAATGAGCGTGACGTTTTGGATATGGATTCGAATACCCAATATTATTCCCCTCCAATTGATCAGAATGACATACATAATGACGAAGAAAATGTGTATAGAGGAACGATGAGCTTAATGCCGGTTTCCATAGACAAGGGAACCATTAAGCTTAATGTGGCAAGGCTCATGCAAGTGCCAAGCGAACCCGAAGAGGGAATGGCCGGAAGGATGGAGTTGAGATTTGCCGAGGGGGATTGGAGTTTCGAGATTCCATTTGAAAAGCAATCATCCCGGGTCCATCAGCTCGATCAGGTGGTGGAAGTAGGCGGGATTCCTGTCCGTTTGGATCAATTGACGATCGCACCCACCACTACCGTCCTGCAATACAGCATTCAAAATGGTAGGAAGAAAGAACGGATAGACAGAATTAACTTCGACTCCATTTCTGTAGACGGAGAAAAGAAAAAAGCAGATATCTTTGGAGCGAATATGTATGTTGAATCCTATGAGCAACAAGAGTGGAACTCCTTTACTTCAAGCTTTGATACTCTCTATTTTGAAAATCCAGGGGAAGTGACTGTTCATTTCGACTCCATACATCTTACAGTCGACGACCGAAAAACGATCGAATTAGGATCTGTCAATGAACTTCCACAAACCTTTCAGTATCAAGGGAACACCGTTACCATCGATAAAATCCAGGTTGGGAATCCTGCACATGTGGAATTGACCCACGATATAAACAAGGAACGGACATATGAAAATATTCAGTACGGATTCTCTAATTTTAATGAAAGAGCTGATGACAATATCTCCGTCGGTATAAGCGGGGGAGACGGTATGCTGATGGACAAGGAAGGGAACTTCCACAAGCCTGAGGAATTTGTCTTCGATCAAGAGGAACAACCCCGCTATTTTGATACAGAACAGACGATTGAATTTTATAATCAGGCTTCCGACGAAGACATCGTGCCGAAACAGCTTGTCATCGAAGGGTACAGCACTACGAAATACGTAGACGATTCGGCTAATGTGGACCTTGAGAAGGATTAATGGTGAAATTGCCTTGCAATCTCTACGAAGGTGAAATTTCCGATGATGAATTCTATCTCAAAGATCAGCCCAAACAGATACCGGACAAAGAGAACAGTGACATGCTGTTCTCTTTTTATCGTGCGCTTCATCATTGGAATATCTGTCAGTAACAGAGAAACAATAGGTTTGTCGCCACCAGAGTGACAAAGTTAGTTTTCATCATGATTGAATCCCACATGCTTTAAGGCCTATCATTAACATAAGAAATCATTATCTATTCATGAAAGGATGAGAGAAGTGGCGCAATCCAATATGAAAGTTGCGGTACAAAAGTTTGGTAACTTCCTCAGTTCTATGGTTCTGCCGAATATCGGTGCATTTATCGCTTGGGGTTTAATTACAGCGTTGTTTATACCAACTGGGTTCTTTCCAAATGAAAGCCTTGCCAAACTGGTAGGGCCGATGGTTACGTACCTGTTACCATTATTGATCGGGTATACAGGAGGTAAGCTCGTACACGACCAGCGTGGTGGGGTCGTGGGTGCCATCGCGACAATGGGTGTCATTGTCGGTGCACCGGATACACCGATGTTCTTAGGGGCCATGGTCATGGGACCACTTGGAGCATATGTCATCAAGAAATTCGACGGAATGATCGAAGGGAAGATCAGAGCAGGATTTGAAATGCTTGTGAATAACTTCTCGGCAGGTATCCTAGGTGGGATCCTTGCGATTCTGGCATTTTTAGGTGTCGGGCCTGCAGTGGATGCATTCACTAGTCTACTTGTGGAAGGTGTTGACTGGCTCGTAGCAGCAGGACTGCTTCCTTTAACCAGTATCCTGATCGAACCGGCAAAGATTCTATTTTTAAATAATGCCATTAACCATGGTGTCCTTTCACCAATCGGACTGGAACAGGTTCAACAGGGTGGAAAATCGATTCTTTTCCTATTAGAAGCTAACCCGGGACCAGGTTTCGGTGTACTCCTTGCCTTCATGTTGTTTGGAAGAGGAACAGCGAAACAATCGGCACCAGGAGCAGCCATCATTCATTTCCTAGGTGGGATTCATGAGATTTACTTCCCGTATGTCTTAATGAAGCCGAAGTTATTCATCTCCGTTATCCTTGGTGGAATGAGTGGGGTCTTTACCCTTGTATTATTAGGCGGCGGACTGGTATCACCAGCTTCACCAGGAAGTATCATCGCGATTACAGCGGTTACCCCTCCTGAAGGAATGGCGTATCTGGCAAACTATGCAGCGATCCTTGTGGCAACAGTTGTGTCCTTCATCGTGTCTGCCATCATCTTGAAATCAAGTAAAGCGACAGACGATGATATTGAAGGTGCAACAAAGAAAATGCAGGAAATGAAAGGCAAGAAGAGTTCTGTTGCCGGTCATGTGAGCAATGGAACACTTCCTGAAGAAGTTAACAAAATCGTCTTTGCCTGTGATGCAGGTATGGGCTCAAGTGCCATGGGTGCGTCCCTTCTGCGTAAGAAAGTGAAAGCGGCAAATCTCGATGTCAGCGTGACCAATACATCGATCAGTAATCTTCCATCAGATGCCCAAGTCGTCATCACTCAGGAAGAATTGACGCCTCGTGCGAAAAATAAACTTCCGAATGCGTATCACATCTCTGTGGATAACTTCCTATCCAGTCCTGAGTACGACAAGCTGATTGCGAGTCTTCAAGACGGAATCACGGATGAACAGGCAGAGGTTGTGGAAGTAGCAGAAGAGGAAGCCGTTAACGCTGAACCGAATGCAGATCATGATGATGATCTACTTCTTGAAGAGAACATCTTCATGAATCAATCATTTGCCACAAAAGAAGAGGCGATCAGGTTCGCCGGAGAAGCCCTCGTCAAAGCAGGATACGTGGAAGAAAGCTATGTAGATGCTATGATTGATAGAGAAGGAATCACATCTACGTATATGGGCAATAATGTAGCCATTCCACACGGTACGGAAGACGCGAAGAAAGCCGTCATCAAATCCGGTTTCACCGTCGTTCAAGTTCCGGACGGCGTGGACTTCAACGGTGAAAAGGCGAAGATGATCTTCGGTATTGCCGGTAAGGATGGAACACATCTTGAAATCCTTTCAGGTATCGCCGTTGTCTGCTCCGAGCAGGAAAACGTCGACCATATGGTTCAGGCGAAAACGGCCAAAGAACTGAAAGACATCATCAACAGCAACTAGAACAATACTTCAGAAAGGCGGGATCCCTGCCTTTCTGTTCTACTTTGTATAAATAAAAGTTATGTAAGGGAAAGAGGGGAAAGGATGTTTATTACTTCAAGAGAAAAATCCATTATTGAATTGATTGTAAAAACATCGGGAAAGCACACCGTATACTCTCTTTCCTCATTTTTGAATGTGAGCGGCAGGACCGTTCAGCGTAATCTGAAATCCATTGAAAGCATATTAAAGGAATATCATTTAGAACTGAAGCGGACGGCCAATGAAGGGCTGTTCATTGACGGAAAGAATGAACATATCTATAGGTTGATCCAGAACCTGGCGGAAGTGAGTCCAACAGACGAAACGCCCGAGGAGCGAAAGTTGAATCTCTTGATCATTCTCGTTCATGAAGGACCTTCGTTTAAAAAACAGGTACTGGCAAACCAGCTGGGAATCAGTGTTACCACTCTCACTTCTTATTTGGATGAGCTTGCCGATTGGCTGCAGAAATACGGTATCACCCTCACACGGAAGAGAGGAGTCGGAGTGGAGATCGAAGCGGATGAGGCGGATAAACGACATGCTTTGGCAAGCTTCTTCCTTGTTTATTTTTATGAAGATATCATCGAGACTCTGTATGGGATGCAAACGGGGAATCAACCTGATGAACAGGTGCTCGGGTATTTCAATCCGGATTATCTAATCGCAGTCGACCAGGTGGTCAGTCACTATCTGGCCCTCGAGCAGACCACGCTCACGGACAGTGATTATATCGGGCTTGTCGTATACACCTGCCTGTCCTTCCAAAGAACGGAAGCAGGCTACAGGCTTCTGTCGTATGATTCTTTGGAGAATCATGAAGCCAATGAATACAAGTTGATGGACTCGATCTGCACGGAGCTGAAGGAAAGACTGTCGGTTCAGATATTCAGTAGCGACGTCCAATTTTTGACGGTCATTCTGAAAGGCTCCAAGGTGCAGGACCCAGATGCCGTATATTATGACAGCATCCTCCTGGGTCATCTCATCAAGAATGTCATCAGAGATGTATCGGAGGATCTCCATGTGGATCTGTCAGATGACTTTTCTCTGTTCCAGGGCCTGCTTGCCCATATGGGACCGTCCATCTTCCGCTTGCAGCAGGAGCTGGATCTGTTCAATCCATTAACGGATGAGATTAAGAAAAAGTATCCCGTCTTATTTTTAGCTGTGAAGAAGAGTCTGGAGAAAGAATTCAAGGATATTTCGTTTCCCGATGATGAGGTTGCATTCATCGTTCTGCATTTCGGTTCGGCCATGCTCATGAATGAAGAAAAGGTCCATATCCAGGCCGTTGTCGTCTGTCCGACGGGAATCGGGACGTCCAAGATGCTCGCAAGCCGGATCCAGCGGGAGCTGACCATGATCAACAAGGTTGAAATCCTGTCGATCAAGGACTTTCAGACGGCGGACCTGGATGAGTATGATATTGTCATCTCAACTGTCAGGCTTCCTTTTACGGAAGTGGAGTATATCCTTGTCAGTCCGTTATTGAGTGAAAAGGACATCGGTTTCATCCAAAGCTATCTGCAGAGCAATGTAGAAAAGCTGACGAGGAAGAAATACTTGAGACCTACACAGAAGCAATCAGGAACCGAAGTCAGGGCACTCCTTCAGGAAATCAAGGACGTTCACGCTAGCATGGAAGCCATTCTCACCAATTTCAAGGTGCATCGGAAGCACTCAGCAGGTACTCATGTCAAGATCCTCACTGAAATGGTGGAAGAGGCTGAACGGGATGACCTCCTTCAACATACTAAAGAAGTTGTGCACAAGCTGATGGAAAGGGAAGAAAAGGGCGGACTTGGAATTCCGAACACGAATATGGGTCTCTTCCATTGTCGGGATGACAAGGTGAAGAAACTGATCTTCCAGGTGGCCCATCTCGATGAACCTTGTAAAATCAAGGGGATGGACAGTGTGGAAATGGACATGAAAAGCCTACTCCTCATGCTCGCCCCTGAAGAATTGAGCAGACGGGAACAGGAAATTCTCAGCCTGATCTCGACAAGCTTAATTGAAGATCACCGATCGATGATGATCTATTCGTCCACGAACGAAGCGGTCATTTTAAAGAAATTAGAAGAAATCTTTCTGGACTACTTACAAACTAATTTGATAAAGGAATGATGAAGGTGAAACAAACCGTACATTTTGGAGCAGGAAACATAGGCAGAGGGTTTATCGGAGCATTATTCTCACAATCAGGTTACCACGTGACCTTCGTGGACATCGCCGAGCAGGTGATCAACAAGCTGAATGAAGAAGGACGCTACGAGGTGAAACTTGCAACGGAAACGAAGGAAACGGAAACAATCGAACATGTATCAGGTCTCAACAACCTTCATCAGGAAGAGGAAGTCATTGAGACGATCGGACAATCCACCTATCTGACGACTGCGATCGGACCGAATATCCTCCCACGGATCGCTCCCCTGATCGCCAAAGGGATCGAAAAACGCGTGGCATCTTCGGATGAACCGTTATACGTAATCGCATGTGAAAATCAAATCGGCGCAACGGATATTTTGAAAAAACATATTCTGGACAATCTTGATCAAGAGACGATAGACCAGCTTGAAGGGAAAGTCTTCTTCTTCAACTCAGCCGTGGACCGCATTGTGCCGATGCAGGATCAAGGTTCATTGGACGTTCTCGTTGAACCGTATTATGAGTGGGTGGTAGAGACGACGGAAGATATCCCTCATGTTGAAGGAATGACAATTGTCGAAGACCTTGCACCGTTCATTGAGCGTAAGCTGTTCACGGTGAACACAGGTCATGCGGTCATTGCCTACCTCGGTTATTTAGAAGGGAAATCAACGATTGATCAGACATTAGCTGATGAGAAAGTCGCTGCTCAAGTGAGGGAAACCTTGAAAGAAACAGGGGCTTATCTTGTGAAGCAATATGGTCTTGATGAGAAAGAACATCTGGCTTATATTGAGAAAAACATCGATCGGTTCAAAAATGCGTACCTGAACGATGATGTGACTCGTGTCGGCCGTGCGCCGATCCGTAAGCTTGGTCCGGATGACCGTTTGATCCGCCCGACGACTGAAGCTCAAAAAGTGGGACTTTCTTATTCATATCTTGCTAAAGCGATTGCCGCAGCCCTGTTGTTCGACAATCCGGAAGACGAGCAGGCTATGGAAATCCAGGGCATGATCAAGGAAAACGGACCTGTATATGTGTTGAAAGAAGTGAGTGGCCTTCCTGTGGATAGTGAAATCGTGAAGGAAGTATTGGATCAGTACGAAGGATTGAAGAAATAATATGGTGGACTGCCGAGTGGGATTCGGCAGTCTTTTTTTATGGAGAAACATACGTGTCCTTTCTGTGACACCTCCGAAAAGCACGCCAATCCTACAGTTATCGCGGGTCCCGTCAACTCCCTTATTTTTCATCATGAAAATGTGAAAATAAAGATAGAATTCCCCACATCCCGGGTGTAAAATAGGTAAAAATAGATTCTCATATTTTGACATGCAGGAGGACACAACCGAATAAAATCTACAGTTATGCCGATTGTTGCTATCGTTTTTTCTAGTTTGGAAGAGTGCATGGATGCTTCCACCAATAAAAGAATTCAGAATGTTAAAAATACGATAAGAGGTTGATGAAAGTTGGCAATGGATACTACTGAAATAGCTGTAAAGGAACAAACGATTTTCCACCATACAGGAAATAAGATCAAGACGGAAGACAGGGAGATCCAGATCATCGCAAAAATGGAAGAGCCTCTGGTTGTCGTGCTTGGCAATGTGCTGAGCCATGAAGAATGCGATGAACTCATTCAATTGTCTATGGACCGGGTCGAGCGTTCGAAAATTGGAAATACACGTACAGTCGATGGATTGAGAACGAGCAGCTCTGTTTTTCTGGAAGAAAGTCACGATGTCGTGACACGCGTTGAAAAGCGAGTCTCTCATATTATGAATATACCTGTCGAGCACGGGGAAGGTTTGCAAATCCTGAACTATAAGCCAGGTCAAGAATACAAGGCCCACTTCGATTTCTTCTCGGCATCGGCAAGACCGGTGAAGAACCCGAGGATCAGTACCCTTGTCATGTACTTGAACGACGTAGAGGAAGGCGGAGAAACGTATTTCCCGAAAATCGGTCTGTCCGTATCCCCACAAAAAGGGATGGCCGTTTACTTTGAATATTTCTATGATAATCAGGAACTGAACGACTTGACGTTGCATGGCGGTGCGCCAGTTGTCATCGGGGATAAATGGGCTGCGACGCAGTGGATGAGAAGGCAGATGTTTAAATAAGTGAAAAAGGAGGAGTGTCCCAGGGGTGGGATGCTCCTCCTTTTTAGCTTGCCGATTTTACTTTTTTCATCACGCTGGAATTCATCCGTTTCACATTTAGGGTATGAAGGATCATCCCTGTGATGATCAGGATAATGCCTAGCAGGGCGGTCCCAGATGGAAAAGGAACAGAAAGGATCGAAGCTTCTCCGATGATGACGAACAGGATCTGGGTGGATTGGGTTGCTTCCACTGCTGCAAGCTTCCCTGGGTGTTGCCTCGCCATGTTCGTTGCAAGAAAAAAGAGCGAGGTCGCAATTACGCCGGAGCAGATGGCTACGATAAAGGACTGTGTCACTTGAGACGAATCGGGTGCACCCGTTTTGAAAAGGGCAAAGCATCCGAGGATCAGCCAGAACGGGGTGGTGGCAATCGTCATGCCCAGTACCCGTTGAAACGTATCCAACCTGCCGCCGCAAACCTCCATCATTTTACGGTTTCCGAGGGGGTAGGCGAAGGCTGCGATGATGACAGGAAAGATCCCCGTGAGTATTTCTGTAAGAGACGAGTTGTGAGCATTCTGAAGTTGGATGAACAACACGCCGATGAGAATGATCGAAGAGATGGCGAGAGCCTTTCTTTGAATGGATTGCCTCTTTTTGTTCGGCCCCGTTGTGTAAAAGAGGGGAGCGAGAAGGATCCCCGCCACGATCGTAAATTGCCACGTCCCGGCTACGAGCCAACCCGGTCCGTAAGCAGCCGCATAGGTAAGAGGACCATAAAAAAGAACAAAACCAACAAAGCTCCACATCAGCCATTCAATCGGCTTCTTCTTCATCTCAATCCACACTTGATTTATATTCTTCCTAAAACCTACAATAAGGAAAAGGAAGGGAATCATGAATAGAAATCTCAGAGAGGAACTCCACATCCAGCTTCCGCCGGCCAGTTCCATGGAGCGGTTCAGGATAAAAGTGACAGCAAAAAACATCGATGAAATGATACCTAGAGTCAGTTCTTTCATGAGAAGCACTCCTTTCTGTTGAATATACTATATTTTATTTTATATATATTATAATATACTTTAAATCGTGTTTTATAGAAAGAGGTAGAAAGATGAAAAATGATGGTTTATTGTGGCAGGACCCTGAAAAATTAGCGCAGCATGTTGGATTGACATTAAGGAATATACGCAAAGATCGTGGTCTTCATTTACAGGATCTGGCCGCGATCACTGGTGTCAGCACCTTGACTCTTGGAAAGATTGAAAGAGGAGAGGCCAATCCTTCTTTAACGATCATCTGGAAGATTGCGAACGGCCTATCGATTCCGATTTCTGTTCTGCTTGTGGAGAAACAAGAAGTCCAGATTTCAAGGGTGAATGAAGGAAGCAAAGTAATCAGTGCCAATGACGCACTGACACTTGAGCCCATGTTCACTTCCTCTGGATATAGCTCATTAGAAACACATCGTGCGTTTTTGAAGCCTGAAAGTGAATACTGTGCCGATGCACATCAGCCTGGTGTGATTGAGTTTGTCACGGTCATGGAAGGGAGTGTTTGTGTGAAGGTGCAGGAGGAACGATTCGAGCTTGGTCAATACGATTCGATTAAGTTCCATAGTGATAAGGAACACAGTTATATCAATAAAGGTGATACGGAAGCGGTGCTCCATTTTGTGATGATCTATACAGGACGGGCAGATTGAAGCTTATCGATTGGCGATAAGCTTCTTTTTTAGAGGAAGATGATGAATATTGTTTTTACATGTTTATTTTAGTAGCATTTGGTACCAGGATTCCTTGCACTTTTAAGGGATTGCGTCATTTTCATGGGTGATTGCGTCATTTTTTAAATAATTGCGTCATTTCCGCCTGGGATTGCGTCATTTTAACGATAATCGCGTCATTTTCCCCCTTGATTGCGTCTTTTTGAAAAAAATGTAAATTCCTCATACGGCTACCCACTCCAAAAATTCTCTTGAAACTTTTCCCACCCCACCCGACTCTAATGAATGACAGGAGGTTAACCAATGGATGTAAAACTCGTGAAAAAAGCGATCAAAGGGAATGAACAAGCATTCGAAAAGCTGATCCACTCAGAAAGCGAAAAGCTTTACCGGACGGCATTCCTATATGTAAGAAATAAAGAGGATGCACTCGATGTGGTGCAGGAGACGGTTTGTAAAGCCTTCACTTCCATATCCCGGTTGAAGAATCCGGAGTACTTCAGCACCTGGCTCATCAAGATTCTGATTCATACAGCGTACGCCACGCTGAAGAAGAAAAAGAGAATCGTCCTTACGGGTGATGAATTTCTCGACAGTGCCATCACTTCAGCTGAAGAATCGGATATAGAAGGCAGGATCGATCTGGTTACAGCAGTGGCGTCCTTGAACAATCACTACCAAACCGTCATTATCTTATTCTATTTCCAGGGGCAGTCCATTAAGACCATTTCGGAAACAATGGATACGCCGGAGGGCACGGTAAAGACGTACCTTCGCCGGGCAAAATTAGAGCTAAAAAAACTGTTGGAAGGAGTGAATCAGGTTGGACAGAAAATGGTTTGAGGAAGAATTGGAAAAGATCGAAGTGCCGAAAGACGACCTGTACAGGTCCATTTCTACAGGTATTCAAAAAGGCAGGAAGCATAAGGTACGTAGAAAAAGGCTCAAGGTGAGTGCCGGCATTACCACAGCTGCTGCCTCTATGATTCTCGTCTCTGGATTTCTCTTCTCCCCGGTGAACAATGCGTTGGCCAAGCTTCCGGTACTTGGTGGGATCTATGAAAAAGTCGGTTCCGGAGTCGGGAAAGAACTCTATTCAAGTGATAAAGTCACCGAGGTCAACCAGGCAGCCACTTCCAATGGTGTTGATATCACGATCACAAGCTCCTATTACGATGGGAATGTCATTGGGGTCACGTTTAAGGCGAAAGGTGATGACCTTTCCATTGAACATATGGATGAAGGCAATCGTCCGGTGAGTGGTTACAGCTATCATCTTTTTGATGGGAAGGAGCAGAAACAATGGGGGGCAGGAAGCTCGGGTCTGAAAAAAGATGGAGAAGAATTCATAGGTTCCATCGAATTTTACAAGGATGGAAAAGAACTGCCGGAGGACTTCACCCTTCCATTGACGTTTACCCATATGGCCGATGTGAACGGCACATGGTCCTTTGATGTACCAGTGAAGAGGATTCCTTCCGAAACCATGCAAACAGATGCAAGGACAGTATCACCGGATGGGGAATTTGAGCTGCAGATGACTTCTGTTACGAAAGGAAAAGCGACGACGATACTGGAATATAAGTATACGGTAGAGTCCGAGAAGGATAGCTTAGATCTGATCGTGTTTGATGACCTTGGGAACAGGTTGTCGAAGTCGAGTGCGGAGGTACTTCAAACCAAAGAAGTCCATGGGAAAGTAGAAAAGACGGTAAGGGAGCTCTTTACGAGTAAACTCAATGATAAGGCCCATTCACTGAAAGTACAGGCAGACATGAAGCGAGTGGATGATGATGCCCTCCACTCATTGAAATCAACCATTCCATTTCACATAAAGAGTCCACGTTTCGGTTATCAAATCACAGTAGAAGATATCCAAAACACTAAGGGGAAGGTGACAGTCAATTTCACCATAGACGATATCAAAGAAAAACAATTTCGATATGACATTCTAGAGAATATTGCTCAATTCGTTCAGATGATACCATCTAAAGATATTCATAGAGATGACAAAGATGAACTAGACTATAATAAGATGTTGAATCATATGATCAGAAGTACTGACACGAAGACAATTGATAAAGCTGCTCTCCGTTATCAAATCACTTTTGACTTACCTAAGGATGCTGATCTGGATGACTATTCATTAATCGTTCCATTCGAAAGCTTAAGCCGAAACGATAAGCCGATTGAAATGGCTCCCTTCGAAATTAAATTGAAGTAAACTGAATCCCTGGATACAATTCCAGGGAGTTTCTACTAAAACCAATTGACAACCATTTCAACAGAATGATATAGTTATGCCAATCAAATAAACAGTCACTCTCTGATAATAGAGGCGCGAGTATGAAGAGTACCTTCTTTGAGAATATTGGATTCCGGGATAAGATGGGAAAGGCAGATCGCCGAAGCAGAAAATAGCCAATTCTATTTTTTGTTGGGCCAGCATTGAAGAAATGTTGGACTGTCACAATGCAAAGGTTGTGGAGCACTATTGAAGAGATGTTAATACAGAGTCTTCATCATGTTTCCGTTAACTTTGGTGAAAAACCGTATGAGCATCTGCTTCATACGGTTTTTTTGTGTTTTTTTAGAGAGTCTAAAGGAGTTAAGGATATGAGTACAGTTGATGTGAATGTTCAAGGTGATTTAACCATCGGTGGGATGGGTACAGGTGAGCTGGTCGAAAGATACGGCACGCCGTTGATGGTGTACGATGAAGGGATGGTCCGCGGGAATGCGAAATTGTTCCGTGATGCATTCAATGAAAGTGGTCTCAAGTTTCAGGTGGCGTATGCGAGCAAAGCGTTTCTCTGCAAAGAAATGGTTCGACTTGCAGCACAGGAAAATCTTTCACTGGACGTCGTGTCCGGCGGGGAATTGTATACAGCTCTTGAGGCGGGATTCCCTGCTGACCGGATTCATTTCCATGGGAACAACAAGTCCGAAGAAGAGCTGCTTATGGCTCTTGAAGCGGAAATTGGCTGCTTTGTTGTCGACAGCTTCCTCGAGCTTGAATTGCTGCATGACCTTGCAAAAGAGCGTGAACAGCAGGTTCAAATCCTGATCAGGGTCACACCTGGAGTGGAAGCCCATACCCATGAATACATCACAACAGGGCAGGAAGATTCGAAATTCGGATTCAGCATTTCGAATGGACAGGCAAGTACGGCGATTCAACTAGCCATGAGAAAACCGTACTTCACCTTACTTGGGCTTCACTCTCATATCGGATCCCAGATTTTCGAACAGGATGGGTTCGATCAGGCGATTAAGGTACTTGCTGATTTCATGCAGCGGATGCGCATCGAATTCGATGTGAAGATGCCGGTGTTGAATATTGGTGGAGGCTTTGGTGTCCGCTACACGGAAGAAGATCGGCCACTACCGATCCCGACGTATGTAAAGGGCATTACGGATAGTGTGAAAACGTACTTTTCGAAGAATGAATATCCACTTCCGGAAGTTTGGGTGGAGCCGGGCCGAAGCATGGTGGCTGAGGCAGGTACGACGTTGTACAAAGTGGGATCAAAGAAAATCATTCCAGAAGTGCGGACATATGTGGCGATCGACGGAGGGATGACGGACAATATCAGACCTGCACTGTATCAGGCAAAGTATCATGCGATGCTGGCCAACCGTCCTAATGAGGAATGCACGGAACTTGTGAGCATTGCCGGGAAGTGCTGCGAGTCAGGGGACATGCTGATCTGGGATCTGATGCTCCCACCGACGAATTACGGTGATATCCTGGCTGTGTTCAGCACCGGTGCTTATGGGTATTCCATGGCGAGTAATTACAACCGGATTCCAAGGCCGGCAGTTGTGTTTGTCAAAGATGGCGAATCACGTGTTGTCATTGAGCGGGAGACATATGCGGATCTTGTACGGAAAGATCTATAAGCAAGGAAAGGGTGGAATCCAAAGGGGTTCCACTTTTTTATATGGGATTTTTTGGTTTATTATGGTAATCTATAAAAAATAAGTTTCTATCGTTTCGGAGGGTCACTCTATGTATCTTAAATCTATCGGTTCCATGGCTTTGAAATTTGTCTTCGTTCTTATCGGGATTATCCTTCTGACCGGTCTCATCGGGTTGTTCAATGAAGGAGTGAATCTCAGCTTGAAACAATATTTAATCAATCTTAAAGATATTTCAAGCTCGCTGCTTCATTCAAATGCGATGACCATCACGAATGAAGTGAACAACTCGTATCCGATGTTCCCTGCCTTCTGGGAACCCTATTTTTATTCGGTTTCCATTTTCATCTCTGCTTTTCTTCTTTCTGTTGTCATGGGCATCCTCCTTGCATACCTCACACATTTACTGCCAAGTGCCTGGTCGAAGTTCATCACCCGGGCCACCAACCTGCTGGAATCCACACCCGATATCTTCATTTTGATTGTCATTCAATACAGCGTCATTTTGGTGTTGAAAAAGACGGGGATTTTATTGTTTCCCATCGTCGGATCACAGGAGAAAGTGTATCTGATCCCTGTCCTGACATTGTCCATCTTACCGACGATCATGTTGTTCAGAATTACCTATCTGCTGGTGAACGATGAGTACGGCAAGCCCTATGTCGATCTAATCAGGGGAAGGGGAATGTCCAGGCATGTCATTTTCTTTGTCCATATCCTGCGGAATATCACGTTCAGTCTATTAAATCACTCCAAGTCCATCATTCTCTTTCTCTTGTCATCTCTTATCGTGTTTGAGAGATTGTTCAATATCTATGGGATCACTCATTTTATCCTGTCATTTTCCCAAATGGATGTGATTTGTTTTAGTCTGATCATGTTCTATGTGCCGGTATTCCTGTTGCTCATCCTGATCCGGCTGATCATTGTTAAAAAAACCGGACAAAGGGTGGTCATATGATGCTGAAGAAATTAATGAAAAATCCGGCCTTTTTAACAGGTTTTCTTTTTTTGTTTGGTATGTTTGCTGTAAGTTTGATTTATTACGTGGGATGGGGAAATGAAGTGCCAAAGCTCGACCTTTTGAAAAATGTAGAGGGGGATTACCTAAAGCCTCCATACTCCCCGTTAGAGTATCCTCCGCTTGGGACGGATAATTTTAACCGGAATGTCCTGCTTCTTATCATCGTTGGTGCTAAATATACGATAGGCGCGGCTCTTGTCATCATGTTATGCAGGGTGCTGCCTTCGGTTGTCCTTGGGCTGGTGGTTCATTTTTATTTCAAGCCGTTCAGGAAAATCATCGATAACATAGTGGATGCCGCCAATTATTTTCCTCCTACGTTATTAGCGTTCCTGCTATTGAATTGGATGATGTTGGAGGGCGAGTTGTTTAATCCTGCAGATTTCCCCTATGATTTTTCGGACAAGCTGATGTTTTACCTTGTCATTCTCATTATTATTTCCATTCCGAGCCTGACCCTTTTATTCTCGAATGAGTATGACAAAATCATGAAAGAGGAATTCATCGATAGCTCCAAAGTGTTGGGGGCCACGAAGCGCCATTATATCATGAACCATATCCGGCCATTTATCCTGCCACAGATCCTTCTCGTATCCATCCGTGAATTCATGATCATCATGCTGTTGATTGCGCATCTTGGGGTATTGAAGATTTTTATCGGTGGTGCTTCCCTGGATACAGACGTATTCAACAATCAGGTATTTGTATCACTTTCATATGAGTGGTCAGGTCTCCTTGGAGGCTGGTGGCAATATCTTTGGACCACCTATCCATGGATCTCCTTTATTCCGGTGGTGTTTTTCACTTTGACGATCCTTTCTGCGAAGCTGATGCTGATCGGGGCGACACGTGTGCTGGACACGTTGGGGCAGGATAAAAGGGAGGTTCATGAAGGGAAGGTCAATACCTTTGACGGAAAAGGCCCATTTGATTTCGTTCATAAAGCTTGATGATAGGGTAAAAAAGCTACTCCGGAGATCGTTCCGGGGTAGCTTTTTAGTTTGTTGGGGTAATTGTGATGGAGTGTTAGACGTATTCATCGATCCTATGACCCATCCGTTTGGAACGATAAGGTCCCATTGAGGTGCAAAGGAAGTATAGGTGGATATAGGAAGAATGCTTAAGGTCCTTTTGGGTATAATGATGTTTTCAAGTTGATCCGGCTACAGTGATAGATTTCACCTGTTCTCCCTATGTATCTATCAGAAGATCTGATTTTCTTCTTTTATGAAACATACCAGGGCCTATGGTTGTGTTGTATGAGGATAAATCGCGCTACGCACTCGAAAAAAACATCCCTCTATATCTGCTCTGTGTCAAATGACAGATATTTATTTCACAGTCCCTTTTCCTGCAGACTTACCGGGTCATATTACCTGTAATATAACCCCCATTGAGAAGGGGATATGCAGAGCCTTACAATGCAAGTAACCACATAATCATTCAAACTTCCAAGAGCAAGTCTTCAAAACTGGGACGACTCAAAATCTCTTTAACAGGAGGTGTAGACCGCGCTTCAAGTAGTGCTGTGAAGGACTACATACCATCTTCCATTATTTAATCCCAACAACTTAATAGAATAGGAGAATGTTCATGAAAAGGTTAAACGTGAAACCCCTGCTCTTCGGTTCAATCGCTGCAACGATGATATCAGGCTCTATGGTTCAGGTCGGAGCACAGGGAATCCCTGGTAAAGAAGTCAATGCGGAACCGTCAACAGTAGATGTAAATGCGGCCATCAAAGGAGAGCATACGATCACCCTCATTACAGGTGATGTAGTAAAAGTCTCTACGCTCGACAATGGAAAACAGATCATCAATGTAGAGCAGGCAGATAAAAACGGTGATGGCGTCAGGGTGATGACGATCAAGGATGAAACCTTCGTCTTCCCGAATTCAGCGATGCCTTATATGGCAGCCGGTAAGATGGATGAGGATTTGTTTAACATTACAAAATTAATCGAATATGGCTATGATGACAAAAACACCGATTCTGTACCGGTCATTGTGGAGTACCAAGAAACAAAAGCGAAATCATTCCATGTTGAGCCAAAGGGATCAAAGAAAGTAAGGGATCTGGAAAGTATCAGGGGAGCAGCTCTTTCCACAGAGAAGAAGCAGGCGGAAGCTTTCTGGAATGATATGACGGTTCAAAGTGATGAGAAGCAAGTGACATCAGAATTTAAAAATGGTGTCGATAAAATCTGGCTTGACGGCCGTGTTGAAGCCGCTCTGGATCAAAGTGTTCCGCAAATCGGGGCTGATCAGGCGTGGGAACAGGGGTACACTGGTGAAGGAGTCAAGGTGGCGGTTCTTGATACCGGAATCGACGCAGAACATCCGGATATCACAGGTCAGATTGATGAAGCTGTAAGCTTTGTTCCTGGCGAAGAAGTAAAGGATGTGAACGGTCATGGTACCCACGTGGCATCGACTGTGCTTGGGACTGGAGCGAGTGATGGGAAGTATAAAGGAGTTGCGCCTGATGCTCGTCTAGTAGTAGGAAAGGTTTTGAGTGATCAAGGATATGGTCAGGATTCCTGGATCATCGATGGAATGGAATGGGCATCCGATCATGCCAAGATCGTTAACTTGAGTCTTGGAAGTGATATGCCGAGTGACGGGACGGATCCGATGTCAGAAGCGGTCAATCGCTTGACGGACGAAAATGGAACGCTCTTCGTCATCGCAGCCGGTAATAGAGGTGGAGAAGGGACGATCGGTTCTCCTGGCGCGGCAGATTCAGCTCTAACGGTTGGAGCTGTGGATAAATCGGATGAATTGGCTTATTTCTCTTCCAAGGGACCAAGATATGGAGATATGGGATTGAAGCCGGATCTTTCAGCACCTGGTGTAGGGATCGTGGCAGCACGTTCTCAATATTCAAGTGGAGAAGGGTTGTATAAAAGCTTAAACGGTACATCGATGGCTACCCCACATGTAGCGGGTGCAGCGGCGATTTTAGCGGAGAAGCATCCTGAATGGGATGGGAAAACACTGAAACAGGCTCTTATGAATACGACCAAGAAACTTGATGGGTATCAGCCTTATCACGTTGGGACAGGTCGGGTGGATATTCCGGCAGCACTTGATGCCGATGTAAGAGCGACGGAATCCGTTTCATTCGGCTTTTTCAAATGGCCGCATGATGAGGCAGAGCCGATTGAAAAGGTGGTCACTTACACCAACGATAGCGAGGAGGAAGTGACGCTCGCATTAGAGGCCACTTTTACGAATGTGGAAGGAAAAGAAGCTCTTGCCGGTATGCTGACTCTTTCTCAAGATACCGTGACGATACCAGCAGGTAGAAAAGTGGATGTCAACGTGACCCTCGATCCCACTCTGGGTGAAACGGGCTCCCGCTACCAGGGGTTCCTGACAGCGAAAGCAGACGGAACAGAGCTTGTCCGGACGACGATGGCCATGGTCAAGGAGGAAGAACGCTACCCGTTGACCCTGAATGCAACCGATCGTGATGGGGAGAAAGGTCTTGCTTATGTTGTTCTGTTCAGTGAAAAGATGGAGCCTGAAGCGGTTGCTGTCGATGGAACTCTCGAACTTCGCTTGCCGCCTGGCACGTATTCGGCCATGTCACTGATGGATGTGGACGCAGACACAGATCACATGGGAGTAGCACTTGTAGGAGATCCGGAAGTGAAACTGGATGGACCGAAGACAGTTGAGCTTGATGCACGTAAAGCCAAAGAAATCAAAGTGGTTGTTCCGAAGAAAGCAGAAGCGAACTATAAGCGTCTGGAATATCACCAAACCATCGGAGATATGCCGATGACAAGTCTTTACTTAATGCCGGTGTGGATTGATAAGATGTATGCCGTTCCGACTAAAGAAGTGAAGAGTGGGTATTTTGAGCAGCTGACACGCTGGCGTCTGACAAAGCCGACATTGACGATAAATTTCAAAGGGAAAGAATTGGATGATATTCCACTGGCGGGAAGTACGTTGTTAGATGGGAAGTATAATTTGTCCACAGTCTACGCGGGTAAAGGGGGTTCGGCTGACTTTGACCGCCTCAAAGCGAAAGGAAAAGCCGTTGTGGTTGATCGAAATGCAGAAGTGAGCGTATCTCAACAGGCAACCAATGCTGCCGCAGCTGGAGCGAAACTCTTGATCGTGGTGAACAGTGAAGACAAGGAATTCAGTGTGTATGCTGGAACGGCAGACTATACGGATAACCCGGTAGCCGTTGCAGGTATTAGTAAAAGTGAAGGAGACAGGCTTGTTAAAGCGGTTCGCTCAGGAAACGTAAAATTGAAGGTAGAAGGAACAGTCGATTCCCCATACCTCTATGATTTAATGGATGTGCATGAAGGCTCGATCCCGAAAGATTTGACCTATGAGCCAAAAGGAAAAGAACTGGCGAAGATCGAAACAAACTACACATCACCTGTTGAAACCGATGGAGGGGAATTCCGTTATGATCTCCGTCCACATACCTTTAGGGCTGTAGGTTTCTTACAAAAAGTATCATTGCCAAGCGCCCGTACTGAATATGTATCTGCGATCGAAGGTACAGGTTGGTATCATCAGGCAAACGTCCTCGATGAGACCTGGCAGGTGAGACAACCGCTGATGACATATGATGGAGGAGAGAAAATCTCTGAGAACTGGTTCTCACCAGTCGTTCGTCCAAGTCTTGGAGATGGATACTGGCCTCCGAGAAGACAGGGTAACTCGCTTCAAATCAATGTTCCTGCATGGGCTGACGGTGGGAAAGGGAACACCGGCGGGACGGATTGGGATGTTTCAAACGAAAACCAGACCACCCAGTTATATAAAGGAGATACGTTACTGAAAGAAGGGAAAGGGCAGGCCTTGAATGTTTGGGATATCTTACCGCAAGAACGCACTCAATACCGATTCGTCACAGATGCGAAACGGGATGAGAACCGCTGGAATACCTCCACACGTACCCACACGGAGTGGACGTTCTGGACAGAAGCAACAGAGAATTGGATGGAAGACCTGCCATTCCTGATCCTTGATTATAAGGTAGATACAGATGTGAACGGAGACGCCCTTTTGAATCGTCCAACCAAACTCGAACTTACTGTTGATAAAGTTGAGGGCGCAATTGGTTATGGAAATGTGGAAGGTGCAGCATTAGAAGTGTCATTCAACGAAGGGAAGTCATGGAAGAAAGTGAAGCTTGAGCGTGATGGAGATACGTTCAGAGCAATCATCAACAATCCGAAAAATGCTAAGAATGTTTCATTAAAAGCAAGTGCCTGGGATGATGAGGGGAATAAGATCAGTCAGGAGATTGAGAAGGCTTATGGATTGAGGTAATATTAGTTAGAAAAGATGCCACAGTTTGGGGCATCTTTTCTTTTCGGCTTAGAATCATTGTGTGAACAATGAGATAATAAATAGTACATAATATTTAGGGGGGAACCTAGTGAAACCATCTATAATTAGATTGAAAGAAAAGAAGTTAATCGGAAAATTCAAGGTCATGTCCCTCTCAGAGGATTCGACGAAAGCACTCTGGCAAAGCTTCATGCCCCATCGAAAGGCGATTCCTCATCGTATAGATGAAAAACTCTATAATATGAAAGTATTCGATTCAGGGCTTGATGTGAAGCAATTAACCCCTGCGACCCCTTTCGTGAAATGGGCAGCAGTAGAAGTGGAGGCATATGAGAACACACCTGAAGCCATGGATACATACACCATGAAAGGTGGACTATACGCCATGTTCCTTCACCAAGGACCCGCCAGCACCTTCCATGAAACCTTGAAGTACATCCACACAGTGTGGATGCCTTCTTCAGAATATCAACTCGACGACCGCGAACACTTCGAACGCTTCGACGAACACTACAACCCTGCAGACCCCAACGCAGTCGAAGAGGTATGGATCCCGATCAAAAGAGGGACGGACCTATGATTTTCAGGCGAAACCCAATAGGGACGGGCCTTCATTTGCGAAAATGAAGGTCCGTCCCTTTATAATTGATTCAGTTTCATGCCAATTTTATTAAAGTAGTTGATCATGAATGGGTGGAATTGTTTGGCGGTACGGGTGAGGTGCCTTCGTTTGGACCAGCCGAGTCCGATGGTGCGCTCGCAGGTTGGGTTGTTGATCCTGATTTTGTGGGGGAAGGGTGTACGGCGGTTCATCCATGAGATGGCGGGGATGAAGGCGATGCCGAGTCCTTGCCTGACCAGGTCCCCGATGACGCCGGGTTCATCCCCTTCAAAGGAGATGACGGGTGTGAACCCAGCCTGTAAACAGATCTCGTCTGTCAGGTTCCGCAGTCCGTAGCCTGTGTTCATGCTGATGAACGGTTCATCCTTTACTTCAATGAGATCGATTTCACTCTTGTTCTCCAACCGGTGACCTGGGGGTACGATAAGGAAGATCTCCTCTGTCATCAACGGCTCCCATACAATATCTTCATCATCATCCAAGGGAATAGAAGAGATGCAGTAATCCACTTCTCCATTTTTTAACTGCTCCTTCATCCGACTCATGGAGTGGACGAATTGCTGAAATCGGACGTGTGGGTTTTCCTTTAAGAATGCCCCGACCAAATCTGGAAGCACCCTTGGAATCGTGACGGCCATCCGTATCGTATGTTCCTCAAGGTCCATTGCCTCCGCAATCTCCCTTTTTCCTTCGTTGATTTCCATGAATACACGTTCCACCCGAGTAAGAAACAGCTCTCCAAAGCGGTTCAGTTTAATCTGTCGGTGCTGTCGTTCGAATAAAGGCACCCCGAGATCTTCTTCCAAACGGGCAATCGTCTTGCTGAGGGAAGGCTGGGCAATCCTCAGTTCCTCTGCAGCCTTGGTCATGTGTTCCAGACGGGCAACGGTCTGAAAGTAGTGCAGCTGCTGTAGTTCCATAAGAACACATCCTTTCATAGACTGAAAGCTATATATGTATAACTAATTATGTATTATACATTATCATTTTATCCACGTATGATAATTGGATGTAAATGATTAAAAGAAGGAGTTTGTTTATGAAAGGATTCGCACTAATACTACAAGATTTAAAGGCGATGGTTAGCCATAAGCACAGAAGAATCGCCCTCGGGTTTCTTCTTTTAGTTCCATTAATCTATTCTGGATTATTCCTGTCAGGCTACTGGAATCCATACGGCAAGCTTGAACAATTACCTGTTGCCATCGTCAATGAAGATGAGGGAGCCATCATGGAGGATGAACCCATAGAGGCGGGGAAAGATTTTGTAAAGGAACTGAAAAAGTCAGAAGATCTGAATTTCAAGTTCGTTTCCACTGCTAAAGCCAAAGAAGGTCTTAAAGAAGGAACGTACTATATGATCGTTACGATTCCTGAAGACTTCTCGGAAAAGGTGAGCACCCTGATGGACGAACATCCCGAGCCTGCCGAACTTCTGTATAAGGACAACCCTGGTAAAAACTTCGTAGCCTCTCAAATTAGTTCCAGTGCTACAGAAAAAATGAAGAGTAAGCTGTCAGATACCATTTCCAAATCCTACGCGGACGGCGTTTTTTCCAAGTTTGAAGAAATGGGGAAGGGATTAACGAAAGCAAGTGACGGGGCAAGTAGTCTGCATAATGGAATTAAAGATGAAAAGGCAGGAATGAATACTCTTGCAGCTGGGATCAACGGACTCGGAGAAGGTTCCGAAAAGCTTCAAGCTGGAAGTGAAAAACTGTCAGCCGGAGCAGGTTCCCTTGAGAGTGGCCTCCAGCATCTACATTCAAGTTCTGTGCAATTAGCCGGTGGAATGAAGAGCCTCACGCAAGCCGGTGCGCAAATGACTACGGGCACTGAACAACTGGCGGATCAAACAAACAAGCTCGCTGGTGCAGAGGGTCAGCTCCAACAGCAACAATCAGAAGCCAATGTTACGGCGGAGAAGCTGTCTAGTCAGCTTCAAACGTATAAGGAATCCCATCCAGAGGTGAAAGATGATCCTGAATTCAAACGCATTCAAGAGCTTTCGGAAAAACTAACAGCTTCTACATCGGAGCTTGAAAACGGACAATCGGAACTTCATCAGCAAACAGAACAGCTAGCGGGTGGACAGAGTCAGCTGTATGCAGGGTTCTCCCGGTTCACTGACAAACTGAACCAGGCATCCGACGGAGCTTCTGAACTAGCGACAGGTTCCAAAGCGCTCTCTTCAGGTTTTGCTGACTGGAACCAGGGATTCACAGCCCTGACTGCCGGAATTGATTCTTTATCAAGTGGAAGTGATAAGCTTTCTTCAGGTGTCAGTGCTTTAAATCAGGGACTGACAGATCTTGAATCAGGCTCGGGGGAATTAGCGACTAAGCTCACCGATGCAGCAGAAAAAACATCAGAGGTTCATTCAACGAATGAGTTATCGTCCATGTTCTCAGATCCAGTACATCTCGTGAAATCCAATGTATCCAAGGTGCCGAACTATGGAACCGGAATTGCACCATATTTCTTGTCATTAGCCCTTTACGTAGGTGGGATCATGGCGGCGAATATCCTGCCCCTTGGCAGACGTAATGATCTTCGCGTAAATGGCACGACTCATTTCATCAATAAATGGGGGTTGGTGTTTGCCATCGGTTCCATTCAGGCACTCATCGTCGACGGGGTTCTTCTCTTTGGATTCCATTTAGAAGTCGTGAATATACCGTTGTTTATTTTATCGAGTATCATCATTTCTTTCACATTCATGACCTTTATCTTCATGTTGATTACCGTATTCGGATTCGTCGGGAAGTTTCTGGCTGTTACCTTCCTCGTCCTGCAGCTGGCGACTTGTGGAGGGACGTTCCCTAGAGACTTGAATACGCCGATACTGCGCATCATCGGGGAGAATTTACCGATGGCTCATTCGTTAAGCAGCTTCCAGGAGGTCATTACATTAGGTGACTTCACTCAGCTTGGGCATCAGTTATGGGTATTGTTTGCCTATTTGGCTGTGGCTGGCGGAATCGCCTGGTTTACCACTCATATGCAGCATGCGAAAACGGTTGAAGTAGCAAAATGATCATAAAAATGCCTGTCTCCCTTTTGAATGGGGGACAGGCATTTTTTTATGATAGGGCATCTGTTACATACTTCTTCGTCACGGCCTGATAAAACCCTGCCTGGACCGTCAGCACCGACACAATCATGACATTTAGAACTTTACTTACATTCTCTTCCACGATTCCGTCAAACGTCGAAAGCATGTCCCGGCACTCATCTTTGATGAACCCGTCGATATGCTCGTTTACCGAACCATCAGCTGTCTTTATGGAAGGTAAGGATTGGTGATGAATCTGATCGAAGACGGATGCATACGCAAGGTAAAGATCCATGGGGTTGATGATATCATCCGTACGGTCATCGATATTGTTGAACACGAGTGTAAGGATTTTCCGGATGGAATCGAAATCAAGTGTTGCCTTGAGGTCTTCCACGATAAACAGCATGGCAGCCTGTTCAGTGGTGTATTTTTTGCCAAGCTGTGGGGATCCGATCAAGCCTCTGACATCCCGCTTCACCCAGTTCTGGACGGTGCTCTGCGGAAAGTTGGTGAATTCGATCAGGTTTCCCAAGGAGACGATTTCATTGAGGGAAAATCCAATTTCGCCTTTGGAAGGTTTGAGTAATTTTTGAATGATTGGTGGTAGCTCATCCTCTTTATGTAAATTCGTCCATGCAGCCTGAAGCACCTTGAGTGGGGTCCTGCTGTTTGTGCCGTTCAGTGAGAGCAGTAGTTCGGCCATATGTTTGCGTGTCAATTTAATCGTTTCCATCGTGATTCCCCCGCCTCATTCAACTATCTTCTTCTATACTACTGGTTCGTCAGGGCCTCGTCAATTTCACCTTTTGCTTGTATTTCTTCCGTATAGGAATTATAATATATTCAGATACAGGTTCATGTGAACTTGAAATAGGAGTGAGGAAACAAGATGGGGAAACGTATATTTTACTTCCTGTTAACGAACGTTTTAGTATTACTGACGATTAGTATCATTTTTTCCGTCACAGGAGCGGGGAACTACATCACGGCTTCAGGCGGGCTGGATTTAGGTGCACTACTCGTATTCAGTGCCATTATCGGTTTTTCCGGGTCATTCATCTCTCTGGCGATGTCACGCTGGATGGCGAAGCGGATGATGGGGGTCCAAGTGCTGAACCCGGATGGAGCCCTGTCTTCTGAGGAACGTGCGGTTGTGGAGAAAGTTCACCGACTTTCTAGAGCGGCAGGACTTGTGCATATGCCGGAAGTGGGAATCTATCATTCTCCTGAGGTCAATGCATTTGCTACAGGACCTTCGAAGAAGCGCTCACTGGTTGCTGTTTCGACTGGATTGCTTCGTGAGATGGATGATGATGCAGTTGAAGGCGTCATTGCCCATGAGGTAGCCCACGTTGCAAACGGAGACATGGTAACAATGACCCTGCTTCAAGGTGTGGTCAATACATTCGTTGTCTTCCTGGCACGGATTGCAGCGTGGATCGCGTCGCGTTTTGCAAGGGAAGAAATGGCACCGATCGTGCATTTCATTGCCGTGATTGTCTTCCAGATCGTATTCTCGATCTTAGGTAGTCTGGTTGTCTTCGCTTATTCCCGTCATCGTGAGTACCACGCGGACAGAGGCGGAGCGGACCTTGCCGGTAAGGATAAAATGGTTCATGCCCTACAGATGCTGAAAGCTTACTCAAGCCGCATGAAGGGTGAAGATGATACGGCTATTTCTACATTGAAAATCAATGGACGACGTAAATCGGCGATGTTTTCGACTCACCCTGATTTGGATGAGCGGATCAGCCGTTTGCAAGCGAAATAATAGAGGATTTAAAAGGTGTCTGACTCCGTTAAGGGGAGTCGGGCACTTTTTTTATGGACTTTTTTAAGCATCTCAAACCATCCTATCCCTGTCCTTTACATCAAATTAACATTATTTCAGAATACTTTTACGTTTGATTAATCTCTTATTTACTTTGGTTTCCTATGATGAATGTGTGAAACAAAAGAAAACAAAAATGATTCAAAACTAGGAGGAGACATCCATGAAGAAGAATGCATTGTTAAAGGTATTAACTGTTGGGGTGACTTCCGCTTTCCTTATGGCGGGCTGTTCAGGGAACGATAACGCAGAAGGAAGCAAAATCGATACTAGTAATCTATCATTGGATCAAATAGAAAAGAAAGCAAAAGAAGAAGGGGAAGTGAACTCAGTCGGAATGCCGGACTCATGGGCGAACTGGGGACAGACTTGGAAGGATATCACGGAGAAATATGATATCAAGCATACAGATACAGACATGTCGAGTGCTGAGGAGCTTGCTAAGTTTGAAACCGGAGATGCCGATGTAGGGGATGTTGGTGTGGCATTTGGACCTCTTGCTGAAGAGAAGGAACTGACGCTTCCGTATAAACCATCGCATTGGGATGAAATCCCTGATTGGGCAAAGGACGACAATGGAGACTGGGTGGTTGGTTACACTGGAACACTTGCTTTCATTACCGACAAGAATAATGTGATAAACCCTCCTACTTCTTGGAGCGACCTGTTGAACGGTGACTACAAGGTGGATGTAGGTGACGTGATGAAGGCCAACCAGGCACAATTCGCAGTGCTTGCAGCAGCCTTTGCCAACGGCGGTGACGAGAAGAACATTGAACCGGGAATCGAGTTCTTCCAGAAGCTTGCCAAACAGAATCGCCTGCAGACGACGGACCCATCCCTGACAGCTCTTGAAAAAGGGGAGACTGATGTCGCCATCGTATGGGATTTCAATGCACTGAACTACCGTGATCAAATTGATAAAGATCGCTTTGAAGTGGTCATTCCATCTGATTCATCTGTTGTGTCAGGGTATGCGAATGTCATCAATAAGAATGCCAAGGATCCACACGCAGCGATGCTGACACGTGAGTACATCTTATCAGATGAAGGTCAGGCAAATCTTGCACGTGGTTATGCAAGACCGATCCGTGAAGATGTGAAACTTCCAGAAGATGCGAAGGCAAAGCTTCTGCCTGATAGCATGTATAAGAACGCAAGACCGGTCGAGGATGCCAAAGCATGGGAAGAGGCAACAAAATCCCTTCCACAAAAATGGCAAGAGGAAGTGTTAGTCCATGTCAACTAACGACAAGCTGATTTTCATCATGATTGATGGACTGCGCTTTGACACGGCCGTCGACAACATGGGGTATCTGCATCACTTGGCGGAAAAGGGACAGGCTTCAAGATTTAAGGTCATTTCAGAGGTGCCGAGCATGTCCCGGCCCCTGTACGAAGTGTTGTTGACGGGAACTCCTCCCTATCAAAACGGAATCACGTCCAATCAGATTGTACGTGGTTCAAAGGAAGAGAGTATCTTTCATTTGACGAGTAAAAATGGGTTGAAGAATGCAACGGCAAGCTACCACTGGGTGAGTGAACTCTATCATTCTGCGCCTTTCAATCCCATGACGGACCGCATCAAGCTTGATGGGAATGGTGCCATTCAGAACGGGATGTTCTACTGGGAGGATCACTATCCCGATACGCATCTTTTTGCTGATGCCAACTATATGAAAACGACGAAAGATCCGGATTTTCTCTATATTCACAGCATGAATGTAGATGATGATGGACACAAATACACGGCGGATTCTGCCGGTTACAGAAATCGTGTGATCGCTGTGGATGTTATGCTTGCTTCGATTCTACCTGATTGGATCGAGGAAGGATACCAGATCATTATTTCTGCCGATCATGGAATGAACAAAGATGGCCAGCATGGAGGAACGACGAAGGAAGATCGGGAAGTCCCGTTATTCGTCATCAGTTCGAAACTAGAGGCGGGAATCTATGAACAGGAAGTCCCGCAGCTTCAAATCGCACCATTACTTTGCAAACTATTAAACATTCAACCGTCACCTGCCATGCAGGAGTTGACAATTCCAGGCCTCACTGAGGGTTTATAGTCCTTCTCAGGGTGGATGGGCGTATATCCCCTTCACCCTGAACATGAGGACAATGGTGTAAAAGGAGTGAATACTCATGAAAAAGAGGAAATCCGGTATATTTCTTACGATGGTTCCTTTAGTGGTCTTTATTCTATTATTCTTAATCGTTCCATTGGTATCGATGATTCATGCAAGTTTTACAAAAGGTGGGGAAGGGTCATTCTCCCTGGCTAACTACATGGAGATCTTTACGAATCCCTATTACTATCAATCATTCGAGAATAGTATCATCATTTCGGTTTCGTCTACCGTCGTGGCGATGATCCTGGCGCTTTTTGCCTCATACGCCATTACGTTTTTTCACAAGAGAACACAGGACCGGATTCTCGTACTGGCAAATTTAACGTCAAACTTCGCCGGAATCCCGTTATCCTTCGCATTTATCGTCTTAATGGGGAATAGCGGCGTGTTCACGATTTTAGCGGAAAAACTGGATGTCGCGCTGTTGAATCATTTTAACCTGTATTCTTGGACAGGTCTCATTCTCATTTATATTTACTTTCAATTGCCCTTGGCCGTCATGCTTATGTTCCCTGCATTTCATGGCATCAAGGAGCAGTGGCGGGAATCGGCTTATCTTCTTGGTGCGTCCCCGCTAACATTCTGGAAACGGATCGGTATTCCGATCCTCCTGCCGAGCGTCGCAGGTACAGCGAGTATCCTGTTTGCGAATTCAATGGGAGCCTATGCCTCGGCCTATGCCCTGACAGGAAGTACGTATAATCTGGCTACGATCAGGATTGGAGCCTTGATCTCAGGTGATATCTTTGCCCAACCGGAACTTGGAAGCGCACTTGCTGTTCTACTGGGCGTAACGCTGATTGTCTCGATGCTGATTAATGAATGGCTCACAAGAAAGGTAAGGAGGGATGTCGGATGAAGAAAAGTCGGTTATCGTTCGTCCCCTTGGTCATTGTGTTTGCTTATCTTATTGTTCCATTAGTAGCGACGTTCTTATATTCGGTCTCGACTAAATGGAATCAAACGGTTCTGCCGGAAGGAATCACCTTTAAGTGGTATACGGAGCTATTCAGTGATGGAGCGTTTACTTCAGCTGTCCTCCGTTCCCTTGTGCTTTCAGGAGGGGCAACCGTTCTTTCAGCCCTCTTCATGGTGCCTGCGATCTTTGCCATTGTCGTCTATGCCCCGCGTTTGGAAAAAGGGCTGCAGGCGATTGTGCTCCTTACCTATGCCATGCCGGGAGTTATTATGGCAGTGGGACTGTTAAGAGCCTATTCGAAAGTCGGAGTTCCCATGGTACTGGTCACGGTCGGTGCATATTTCATCGGAATCATGCCTTATATGTATCAGGGTACACGCAATAGTCTCAGAAACATTCATGCTGTGTCCCTGATGGAATCGGCTGAACTATTGGGGGCATCTAAAGTATCGGCCTTCAGGAAAATCATCGTTCCCAATATCATGACGGGCATCCTGGTGTCAGCCCTCCTTTCATTCTCGATTCTCTTTGGAGAATTCGTCCTGGCGAACTTATTGGTCGGTGGCAGTTATGAAACCGTACAAATTTACTTGTATCAGCAATTAAAGAAAAGTGGTCACTTCTCCAGTGCCATCGTCGTGTGTTATTTCGTATTCATCAGTATCCTATCAAGCTTGGTTGTGAAATTTGCCCAGCGTAAAAAGGAGTCGTTCTAACATGAGCTTTATCACATTGAATCAAATCCAGAAATCCTTTGAAGGCCAGACGGTCATTCAAGACATGAACCTTGAAATCGAGAAAGGGGAGCTTGTGACGTTCCTGGGTCCGAGTGGGTGCGGGAAAAGTACGCTCCTCAGGATGATTGCAGGTCTTGTCACACCGGAAGAAGGCTCCATTTTGATTGATGGAAGAGATGTGACCAATGTCTCGCCGAAGGACAGAGGAGTGGGAATGGTGTTTCAATCGTATGCTCTGTTTCCCAATATGAATGTGTATGAAAATGTCGCTTTCGGATTGAAGATGAAGAAAATGGAGAAGAGCGAAATCCATGACAAAGTGATGACTATCATTGAACTGGTAGGACTGACAGGGAAAGAAAAGGCATTTCCACATGAATTATCCGGCGGTCAGCAGCAGAGAGTGGCTCTTGCAAGAAGCGTCGTCGTGGAGCCGAAAGTTCTTCTGTTAGATGAACCACTAAGTGCATTAGATGCACAGATTCGAAAAAATCTGCAACAGCTTTTACGATCGATTCAGCAAAGACTCGGCATCACGATGATCCTTGTGACTCACGATCAGGAAGAAGCCATGATTGTAAGTGATCGAATCGTACTATTGAACAAGGGGGAAATGGTTCAAAGTGGACATCCTCATGATATCTATATGAATCCGTCTACGGAATTTGCTGCCAGGTTCATCGGTCATTATAATGTCCTGGATGCAGGTGAGCTTGATGCCTTACTTGGGCCGACAGCCCTTCCTGACCACAGTCTGTACGCCATCCGTCCTGAAGCGTTTCAGAGAACGGAATCGGGACAATCTTCTGCCATTACAGCCGTGGTGAAAGACATCGCTGTATTGGGAAGCATCGTACGCTATACGTTGGAGTCGAACTCTGTGACTTTTTCTGCCGATTTGCTGCAGCAAAGAGAGACAGGACTGAAACCTGATGGTGAAGTCATTCTATATATTCAAAAAGAGGATGTGATTCCACTGACATGAGTGCATTTGCAGCTGACCGGCACAGATTAATAGAAGACATCCTTCATGAGGATGAGAAAATATACGTCACACAGTTAGCAGAAAAAATGGATGTGACACCTGAAACCATTCGGAAGGACCTGGCAATCCTAGAGAAAGAAAATCGCCTCACCCGCGTCCATGGAGGAGCGGTGAAATACGTTCCGCCCGTGCAGGAGCCATTGTTCCGACAAAAGATGAATGTCCACCTCGAGGCCAAGCGGACAATCGGGAAACTTGCTTCCCGCTATATTCAGGACGGGGATACGATCATGCTTGACGTCGGCACCACAACCTATCAACTGGCCTATGCTCTGGCAGGACTTCAGCGCCTCACGATTGTCACCAATTCCCTGGCTTCAGCAGAAATCATCAATAAGAATCTTGAAGCAAAGATCTTTGATGGAAAGCTTGTCATGCTTGGCGGGATGAGCAACCCTGAACAGAAATCCGTGTCAGGGGCCATGACCATTCAGATGCTCCGGCATTTTCAATTTGACAAAGTGTTTCTGTCTTGCGGAGGAGTCACAATCACAGATATATTCGATTATGATTTGGAAGAATCCCTCGTTTCTGAAACCGTCATGAAGCAGGGAAGGGAGACCTATCTGCTGGTTGATTCCTCTAAATTGAACCGGACCTCCTTTTGCAGGATCGGTTCAATGACAGAACTTGACTATGTGGTATGCGATGCACCGATGCCGAGGGAGTGGCAGAAGAGTAAACGCACCACATTTAAAAAATGGATTTCGCCATAAGGAGGAGACACCATGACTGTCGATTATCACGTACATCTGGAAGAAGGTCCCTATTCATTTCGCTGGCTTGAACGGACAAGCCGCGCATTGCAGCACTTTCAACCGCTTAGTGATGGGTTCCATCATAGAGAGTGGATTCAAGCCAGCCACAACCTGCTGATTGAGCGGCTAGAAAAAGGTCCATATTCATCCCAATGGCTGGATCTATACTTACAGAAAGCCAAAGAGAGAAATCTCAAGGAAGTCGGTATTGTCGATCATTTATATCGTTTCAGGGAAACCAGAGACTATTTCGAGAAGCACATGGATATCAGTGAGTCAGACTTGGGGAAAAAGCAGCATCAGTGGTTGAAGCAGGTGATGACCGAAAACATGGGGGACTTTGTCGACTTCATTGAAAGTCAGAAAACAAAATGGGCGGAACATGGTATCAAGTTACGGCTTGGGATGGAAGCTGACTTCTTTCCGGGTTGCCATGATCAGCTAAAGGAATTGTTATCCACTCATCAATGGGATTATGTGATTGGTTCGGTTCATTTCATTGATGGATGGGGTTTTGACAACCCTGAAACGAAAGGGCGATTTGAACAATATGATCTGCAAGATTTATATGGACGCTTCTTTCAAATCGTCGAAGAGGCCATCCGCAGCGGCTTGTTTGACTTCGTCGCCCACCTCGATAATTTGAAAGTATTCAATTTCAGACCGGATGAAGAAACTCTACTACCTCATTACCAGAAGATTGCACGTGCATTAGTGGAAACGAATACAGCAACGGAAGTGAATGCCGGTTTATTTTATCGTTACCCGATTAAGGAAATGTGCCCAAGCAAGAGCTTTCTGAAAGTGCTTGCTGAAGCAGGGGTGAAATTCACCACCTCGTCGGATTCTCACTTTCCGGATGATATTGGATGTTATGTGGAGGAGAATACAGAGAGATTAAAGGAACTTGGTATCCTGCATGTGGCCACATTTTAAGATCGAAATTGGGAAAGGATCCATATTGGGACACCCTTATTAATAGTAAACTAATATTATTATTTCTGATTTAATAGATGGAGTGTCTGCCTAACGATTTTATGATCGTGTATGGCGGGCACATTTTTCTTCTGTTGCCGTGACCAATTCTCTTATCTATGAATATTTTACTAGTGAAGGAGGATACAAAATATGGTAAAAGCTAGTGATTATTTAATAGCATTAGATGATGGTCATGGTCTTGGAACAGCTGGTAAACGAACACCTTATATTCCGTCGATTGGAAGACAGATCAGGGAGAATGAGTTCAATGAAAGAGTGACTTACTTTTTGAAGCTTGAATTGGAAAGGTGTGGATTCCGGACCCTTCTCACGGCACCGACAGATGCAGATACTCCGTTGAAGGCAAGGACGGATGCAGCGAATTCCCTGGGGGCGGACGCATTGGTGTCCAATCATTATAACGCTTTTGATGGAAAGTTTGATGGTCCCGGAAAGGATGCTGAAGGACATTCGCTACATGTTTATTTCAATGATGCACAAGACAGGCGGCTCGCAGAAAGTATCGCGAAGTATTTAAAGCAGGGAACAAAGCAAGTTTACCGTGGGATCATTGAACAAAATCTTCATATGACAAGGGAGTTCAATGGACCTGCCGTACTCGTGGAGAATGGTTTCATGGATAATGAGAGAGAAGCCTTACTCATGATCAATGAGGATTTTCAACGTGAGACGGCAAGGGAGCAGGCCCTGGGGATCTGTGATTTCTTCGGAGTACCATATATAGCCGCAGGGAGTGGAGGACAGGTGGGAACGCCGCCGGTTTCAGGTGGGACAAGCGGTGATAGTGTTGCGGGCAAGCGTGTCGAGAGCATCTATAAAGGAAATGATGGTCTCGATTTTTACAGCCGCCCGACATTCGATGATAGGTACCGGGCAGGGACCTTGAAATTTGGTTATGGGTTTCCAACGATTGTCAGGAAGTTAAAAGTAGAGGGAGCAGAGATGTATGAGGTCAAGAACTCCAGAGGATATGTTTACTACGTCACGGCCTCTCCACAATTTGTGAAAGTGGAAGGAAGTGGACAACCATCGGGTGGATCTGCATCACCTCCACCTGTATCAGGAGGTCCGATTGCCATCGGTGAAATTACGATCATAGGGGTGGCGAATGCTGCCATCGTACAAGATCGACCGGATCGTCTCGCATCTCAAAATCTCGGGACTATCAGAAAAGGAAGGACCATTCCTGTCACCGGATCTGTAAGTGGCAGAAACAGCAGCTCAGGATATTGGGAAGTTGTTTATAATGGCAAAAGAGCGTATATCACTGGAGATTATGGTCGATACAAGGCCTATTAAAGCACAGGCCCACTGGCCCGTTTACAGGACTAATCACGAAAGGAGCCTTGATATCAAGGCTTCTTTGTTGCGTCTCAATCCCTAGATCCTTGTTGCATTCCGCCTTCATTTTTAATAAAGTATAGAGTTAGAGAGCATTTTGAAGGAGGACGTAGATAGTGTCGAATATCAAACCAGAAACAATGGTTGCTACTATAGAAGAATTAGATCAAAAAGGATCGGGACAGGCTGTCATTTGGCGTGAAAATGAGCTTGGGAATCCGAAGAAACTGAGACTTACGATCCCTCAGACCCTGATCGGGGAAAAGGTGAAAGTGACAGTCGACCAGCCGGACCGCAGAAGGCGGAAGGCGATGGCTGATGAAATCCTGGAGGAGAACCCTGAACGTGTTGCCCCGCCCTGCCCGCATTTTGAGCGATGCGGAGGATGTGTGTGGCAGCATTGGGATTACGAAGGTCAATTGAAGCACAAGACCGATCATGTGAAAGAAGCGTTGATAGGGCAGGGATTTGATCCTGAACTCGTCCGTGACACAATGGGGATGGACAACCCGTGGCGTTACCGGAATAAGATGGAGTTTACGTTTTCACCTGTAGGAGAGCTTGGTTTGCATGAACAGGGGAACTTCCGTAAAATCATCTCTCTTGAAACGTGTCTGATCGCAAGTGAAGAGATGGTCGAAGCCACCATGGAAGTCGCTGATTGGGCCAAGAATCATGCCTTAGTGGGATATAACAAAGATAAGCATGAAGGGTTATTGCGCCATTTAATGGTCCGTCAGTCATTTGCGACGGGTGAATTGATGCTTGCCCTGTTCGCAACCGAGGCACCTGATGCCCATCCAAAAGCTGTCGATGATCTAGTGAACCGTGTCAGCGAGAAATTTCCGCACGTTAAGAGTCTCTTATGGCTTGAGAACACGGCATGGGCAGACCGTACACAGGCAGAAGAAATTCATCTGCTTTCCGGCCGTGACTTCATTTATGACGAAATGGACGGCTATCGTTTCCGCCTTTGGTTTGATACGTTCTTCCAGACGAATCCGACTCAGGCACAGAAACTTGTAGATTTGGCGATTGAAATGGGACAGCCTAAGGAGACGGAAAAAATGATCGATCTTTTCTGTGGAGTAGGGACGTTCTCGCTTCCGTTTGCTAGCCGTGTTGGAGAGCTGGCCGGTATTGAAATTGTCGAAAGCTCCATCGAGTCGGCAAAGCGTAATGCAGATGACAATGGAATTTCGAATACTACGTTCCTTGCAAAGGATGCACGTAAAGGAATCGATCAGATGCTCGAGAGCTTCGGTCATCCCCAGCTGTTGATGCTGGATCCTCCGCGTTCCGGCGCCGGCGGGAAAGTGATGAGACGGATCGGGCGTGCGAAACCGGAGCGCATTGTGTACGTTTCATGTAACCCGGATACATTCGCGACGGATATCAAGGAGCTCGAACCATTCGGGTACACACTTGATGCCGTTCAACCTGTCGACCTGTTCCCTCATACCGTTCACGTAGAATGCGTAGCGACATTGACATTAAATGCATAACAAGGACTGAACCGGTTTCATACCCATATGAAAATCCCTGCCCATCATGAATGGGCAGGGATTTTTTTGAGGGACGGACCTCAAATTCACACTCCAATATAAATTTTTAGTCCAGTTTAGAGGTCCGTCCCTCAAGTTATTTTAATGGCCTTGATTTTTTGGGGATGTTGGTGAGGTTCCACTTGGCACCGTCTCCGTTTGGGTCTGAGATGCTGACGATCGGGGCGATGAGGATCATTCCAGATACGGTGTTTTCGTTGTGTTCAAAGTCAAGGTATCCGATGTTGAATGCGATGTCCTCGCCCCAAAAACCATAGATTTCCTGGATTTTTGATTTTTGGATGGCGGGGTTGAAAAGGACTTCGAGCTTGTAGCGGGAGTCCGGATTGATCCGATTCAGTTTGATCGTAAAGTTGCCTTTTTCGTCCACTACCCCTGTACTTTCAGTGACGTATTCTTCACTTTCTTCCCCCTGCCAGTTGATCACCCTTGCGTAGGGCTCGAATTCCCCGTAATCCTTGAGCCCGGCAAACATGATACTATCTTCTGGCAGGTTGGATTTTCCTTCAACGATAAGTTCATCCCCTTGCAGAAGGACGTTACCAGATAAGTCAATCCTGACCCCTGAAGGAGTAGCCGATTTTTGAGGGAGTTCGATTGCCATTTCAACACGGCAACCGGTCAGTAAGATAAGACATACAGACAAAATGAACATCAGCCGATTTCTCAATGGAACCCCTCCTTTGAGTGGTTCGTGAACGTAAATGGATCTTCCAGCCTAGAAGGAGGTGCCGGCTTGTCAGGAGAGGTCCGTCCCTCACTGACAGGGATTGTATCTTCCAACAGAACTTCCTTCAAAAACCTGGTGATTTCATTGATGCAAAAGATTGAAACGGCGAAAAAGGCTAGAGGTGTCAGCACGAGCCATGTATGAAGAAAGACCATCTGAATATTGATGCTCATCGTCGCCGCCCATTCATTCGTAAAAGAGAAGTATTCTGGTACATGCTCCATGATCCCGAATTCCACTGTTTTCAGTCCGCCGAGGCAGATGTGAAGAACCCCGAGTTGAATGAGTAAGTATAAAGTCTGGGATACCTGTTCAGAAAACATGACCAGGGCATGGCGGCTGAATTGAGGGCGCAGGTGCCGTTTGATGATATGGAACCTGGTTGCCCCGATTTGCCTGGAGACAGAAATAAAATCATTCTTCAAATATTCCTTCATTTCCTCTCCCAGATACATTCCGAGTGATGGGATGACAATGATGGCAATTACTATGACCTCAATGATCAAAAATTGAAACGAATACATCGCTCCTGCTTCAAATGCAAGCTGAAGGGGAGTGAGGAGAACGAAGGCAATGATGGCTAGGGGGATGAAATTGAATGTATCCCCGACTCCCTTGATGATCTGTCTCACCCAATTTGGAAGAAACGCGTAGAGTATCCCGAACAGAAAGCCGCCGACCATGCGGAGAAGCGCAATGACGATTGCCGATAAGAGTGTATATTTCGCTCCTGCGAGAAGTAAATAAAATAAATTCCTCCCAAGTTTATCACTGCCAAGAGGAGACATTTGCTCCATTGTATAAGGAGGATCCGCGTAAACCCTGCCGGAATCATCCTTTAAATACGCGGGACCGGGCTCAAGGAGATCCGGGAAAAGGTAAGGTATGATGAAGCTTGATGAAAGCATGACAAGCAGAAAGCCCAGTGGCAGCCAAAATCTGATTGATCTCAAGACCCTCATGAACCGACCTCCTCTCCGGACAGCCATTTCTTCAGAATGACCGATCCTAATGTAAACACGACGAAAAACGGTATGTAAATCATCATCATCCCGATGAAGAACGCAATGGGAGTATTGATCGACATATCCAGAAGTACATTCATAAATCCGTTGATATTAAAAAGGATTTCAATGATCAACAGATTCGAAAGCATCAGCAGGAAGATTGGCTTGATATGATAATAGAAATGGACCCATACATTTCGGAACAGATGAACCCATATCGTATAAGCTTTTGAAAATCCTTTAGAATAAGAATACTCTACATATGGTTTCTCTTCCTCTTCCCTAAGCTGAAACAAGAAATTCTTTGTTAAAAAAGCAATCGGCATGATCGCAAGACAAACAATGGGGAGCAGATAGATCTTTTCATCGCCAAGGGTATAAATGTCGAATAACAAAATATCGGTCTTCTTGAAAAACCAGACAATGAACAGCTGAATGAAAACGATGATCATGACATCCGGCAGTGAGTCCAGGGAATCCAGTAGTCGAAAGCATATGCGATAGACTTTCCTTGGCAGAAACATAAACAAGTAGCTCAACAGAGAAGACGCGATGGCAGCAAGGAAGAAGGAAAGTAGCAAGAGAGAAAATGAATAACCAAACAGTTGAAAGAATATCGGATAAATCGGATAGCTTTTGAAGTCCATGGGATCGCCTATCCTGATGATGATGGAGCCGGGATCCAGTAGTTCAAGACCCATATTCTGCAGGGTTTGAAGATATTTTCCCAGCATGATCACTAATTCATCATCGTAATCGAGCAATGAACCTGCTCCGCTGAAAAGGAATAACCCGATGCATGTGAGCACAAATTGCATGGGAAGACCGATAAAATGAAGTTTTCTCAGTAGAAACACCCCCAACCTCTTTTAGATTTAGTATAACTTTGTGTTACAAAAATTTCAAAATAATTTTAATTTTTACAATAATGTTAATTAACTGGGAGGTGGCTGATTGCATAGTTATTCGAGTCAATGAAAACCCTATGAGTATGTGAATCATATGAAGGGGTGATCGAATGAAAGACGAGCATTTATTGACCCAGACCGTTGCTCATCATCAACACAAAAAGCGTAAGAGACGGGAGGGGACCAAGTTAAGCTGGTGGCAGCTTTCCCTGATCGGCATCGGGTCGGTCATCGGGGCCGGATTCTTCCTTGGAACGGGATTATCAATCAAGACAGCCGGACCTTCCATCCTGATCGATTATGTCATCGCCGGTGTAACGGCTTATTTTGTGTTCAGTGCCCTGGCGGAAATGATTACAAATGATCCACAAAAAGGGACATTTCGTATCTATGCAAAGAAAGCATTCGGTCATTCCTTCGGGTTTGTATCGGGATGGATGTACTGGATTTCCGGCATCCTGATCATGTCCAGTGAAATCGTGGCATTATCGACGTTTACTCAATTTTGGTTTCCGCACATTCCGTTATGGATTTTTTCCATTATGTATGCCGTCCTTGGATTTGGTATCAACCTCTTGGGTGCAAGTAACTTTGGGAGAATCGAATCGGTTTTTGCTGTGATTAAATTATCCACGTTGCTGATTTTTATTGTGTTCGGTGCCCTGCTATTATTACATATCATTTCGCCATCCGAGCTTGCTTCCGCTAAGAACGCAGGCATCTCTCCTTTTATGCCCGAGGGGATTAAAGGCACGTGGGCTGCGTTGATATTTGTATTCTTCTCCTTTGGGGGGATTGCGGTCCTCGGGATTGCGTCCAATGAATTGAGGGAGAAAAATGACGTCCCGAAGGCAGGGAAGGGGACACTCTTTTCACTTGTGACGGTCTATGTACTTTCGTTGTTTTTTGTCATGAGCATGGTGTCCTGGACGAAGATCAACGAAACGGAAAGTCCTTTTGTAACGGCACTTTCGGCTTATCATATCCCGTTCCTCGATTCGATTTTCAATATCATCATCATCAGTGCAGCCTTCTCGACGATGGTGGGGGCGCTTTTTTCAATCACGAATGTGATGATATCCCTTGCTGTAGATGGGGATGCACCGAAAGGATTTGCTGAAAAAAATGATCGGGGAGTGGCGGTGAAATCCCTGATGATCACAGCGATCGGACTTGGCGTATCGATTCTGTTTTCATTCCTCTTGCCCAATGAAGTGTATGAATATATCACCACAGCGGCAGGGGTCATGCTGATCCTGAACTGGGTGATTATCCTTGTGTCCCATATAAAGCTTCATCCTTCCTATGATGCTTCGAATGGGAAATTCAAGATGTTCGGCTATCCTTTTACATCATATATTGGCATCGGTCTGATTCTTCTTGCGATTTCAGGAGCTATGGTCCATGCTAATCAACGAATCGGATTGTTCATATCATTAGGGTTGATCCTTGTGATCTATCTGTCTTATTGGGGCGTTTTCCACAAGGGTCATAAAGGACATTAAAGGATAGTAGCAGTATAATGGAGGAGAGAAAAGAGAGCTTCACAGAAAATCATAGAAGGTCTATGATTTTCTGTTTTATTTACGAATAGGAGGAGATGACACGATGGAAAATGAAGCAGGTTGGAATCTCGAAAACAGTTTTACCAGTCTTCCAGGGGCATTATTTACCCGTCAGGATCCGACTCCTGTGCGTTCACCTGAGCTATTGGTGTTGAACGAGGAGGTGGCGGAATCGTTAGGGTTGGATGCAACGAAGCTTGAAGCCGGTGTTTTATCAGGCAATGATATCCCAACGGGTGCGGACCCCCTTGCCCAAGCCTACGCCGGGCATCAATTTGGTCACTTTAACATGCTGGGGGACGGGCGTGCGGTCTTGATTGGTGAACAGATTACGCCGAGTGGTGGGCGGTTCGATATCCAGTTGAAGGGTGGGGGGAGCACCCCCTATTCCCGTGGTGGTGACGGTCGCGCAGGACTCGGTCCCATGCTCCGGGAGCACATCATCAGTGAAGCCATGCATGGCCTTGGTATCCCTACAACCCGCAGTTTAGGGGTGGTGACGACGGGAGAGCCGATCTATCGTGAAACGCAACAGCGGGGAGCGATTCTGACAAGGGTTGCAGCTAGTCATCTCCGTGTCGGGACATTCCAGTTCGCTTCAAGATTTGGGGACGTGGAGGATTTGCGTGCACTGACGGATTATGCCTTGGAGCGTCATTATCCTGAAGGTTTGGATGCGGAGAATCCTTATCTCTATCTGCTGGAGGGAGTCATCAAACGCCAGGCTGCCCTTATTGCTAAATGGCAGATGGCCGGGTTCATCCACGGCGTCATGAATACGGATAACATGACAATCAGCGGGGAGACGATCGATTATGGCCCATGTGCCTTCATGGATACGTACAATCCGAAGACGGTCTTCAGCTCGATTGATCGAGAGGGAAGATATGCATACGGAAATCAGCCGCCTATCGCCGGCTGGAATCTCGCCCGATTTGCCGAGAGCCTGCTGCCAATCCTTCATGATGAACAGGAAGAATCCCTGAAGCTTGCGCAGGATGCAGTCCTTGAATTTCCGAAGCTTTATGAGGAGCACTGGCTGAACGGTATGAGAACCAAGCTTGGATTATTCAATCGTGAAGAAGGGGACCGTGCACTTGCGGAAGAATTACTGCATCTATTGAAAGAAAATCAAGCAGACTATACCAATACGTTTCGCAGTTTGACCTTGGGGCATGAAGACGCTGCCCTTTTCAAGGACCCTGAATTTGCCCAATGGAAAATGCGATGGAATACAAGAAGGGACAGGCAGGAAGAATCGGGGGACGATTCACTTGAGCTGATGAAGAATAGCAATCCCTCGGTCATCCCAAGGAATCACCGGGTGGAAGAAGCTTTACAGGCTGCTGTCGATCATGATGATCTCAGCGTAATGGACCGGTTCCTTGCAGTGTTGAAAAATCCGTACGCCTACTCACCGGAACAGGATGAATATTGTTCACTTCCTGTCCCATCCGGTCGACCATATCGCACGTATTGTGGAACGTGATGAGCTAAGAAACTACAATAAAGGAAGATGATGACCAATGAAGGCAGTTCAAGTGACAGGTTATGGAGATGTCGACAAGCTCTCAGTTGTGGATATTCCATGTCCAACCCCAAAAAGGGGGGAGGTCCTAGTCAAAGTAAAGGCATGTGCCATCAACAATACCGAGATCTGGATGAGAGAAGGGGCTTATGGAACCGAAGAGAAGTCGGGCTGGCGTCCCGAGGGAGTTCAATTCCCTAGAATCCCCGGATCGGATATCACTGGTGAAATCATTGAAGTAGGTGAAGATGTTCCTGAAACCATGGTGGGTAAGGCGATTGTTCTTTTCCCTTTTACTTCAAGCGGTGGGGAAGGCAGTGAACACATCTCAGATGATATGTCATTCATTGGTTCAGAATATGACGGAGGATATGCAGAGTATGTCGTCTGGCCCTCTGAACTCTGTTATGACATGCCTCTGTCTACATTTGAAGAAAGTGCTGTGTTTTCCGTCAGCGGATTGACGGCGTGGCATATGGTGGAACAGATTCAGGCGAAACCCTCCGAAACGATCGTCGTTACGGGCGCCAATGGTGGTGTAGGGTCTTTGAATGTTCAGATCGCTTCAAACGTATTCGGTTCAAAGGTCATTGCAATCGTTGGGGATCTGGAGTTAGAAGATAAAATGAAAGAACTTGGCGCCAACCATGTACTGTCCTATAAGTCACCAAACCTTGCCGAAGAGATTCTTGAAGTGAATGGTGGTCCGGTAGACTCCGTCTTGGATGTTGTCGGAGATGCGCTGTTTTCAACGTCCCTCGAAGTTTTGAAAAAAGGCGGTAAGTTCTGCATATCGGGGTCTGCCGGTGGTCAGAAAACCGAACTCGACTTCAGGACCCTCTATTTGAAGCACATCACGTTTTATGGCTCGGTCCTTGGCACGAGAGAAGAGTTCAAACAGATGCTTGAAGCGATTTCTGAAGGCAAGATCAAGCCGGTCATCGATCGGACATTTCCCCTGGAAAAAGCAGGGGAAGCACAAACGTATTTTAAACATTCAGGAAAACTGGGGAAGATCTTATTACTTCCGTGAATTTTAACTGAAATCCGGAGTCTTTATGGCTCCGGGTTTTTTTGTGGTTTTTCAGCGGGGGATAAAGGATTGTATATGTGCTAAGACGAACTATAAGGAAGTAGTACTTAAAAGGGGGCGGTTCATGATGAAAAAGATGAAGGATCGACGACCAGATGACAGAGGACTAAAATCGTAAAGGGGTTTTTCAACGTGAAGCAGGCATTACTTGTTATTGATGTTCAGCAGGAATTAGTGGAAGGAAATGAAAAGGAACAGGCGGTCTTTCAAAAGGAGAGGCTGATAGAAACGATCAACGGAGTGATTGAAAAAGCGAAGGAAGCGGATGCCCACATTGTCTTCATCAGGGATAAAGATGTCGCAGGCGGTACCGGTGAAGGGTTCCAAGTGCACCGGGACCTTGTGATTCCGGATCATGCAGAGGTTTTTGATAAGCTTGCCACCAACTCGTTTTACGGGACGCCGTTACTCTCATTTTTAAAAGATAAAGAGGTGAAGCATGTCGTGATTGCAGGTTGTCAGACCGAGTACTGCATCGACACAGCGGTCAGGTATGCCACCGTCAGCGGCTTTGACGTTACACTGGTGGCTGACGGTCACTCCACCAAGGACTCGCAGGTGTTAAAAGCGGAACAAATCATTGCCCATCATAATGGTGCCCTCAGAGGCCATTATAATGTGGATCATTTTTCCGACGTTCGGCCATCTGAAGAGGATCTGTTCCAGCCGAAGCATGATGAGTATCGAAAGGAATATGGTATGTAATACGTGTAAGCCCATTTCATTGACTGAAATGGGCTTTTTTGTGGGCAAACCTCATTTGACAATCAATTATTTTCCAGTTAAAATATGAATGTATTCATAAATGAACGCATTCATATTTTTGCAAGCAGAGGAGTAAGCGATATGGCAGGATTACGTGAAGATAAGAAACGGCAAACACAGCTGAACATCATGGAATCAGCGAAGAACATCTTCTCCGAGAAGGGATTTGAATCGGCTTCCATGGCTGAAATTGCGAAGGATGCAGGGGTTGGGACCGGTACCATCTATAATTATTTCCCCTCTAAGGGAGCCTTACTGCTCCGGATCTTTACTGAAGAAGCGGAGGAGATGAAAAGCGCACTTCAAGACCCGTTTTCTGTAAAAAAAGATGGAGATCTCGTAGGAAGTGTGGTTGGGGCCATGCATGGTTTTGCGGAGTTTTTTCAGCATTACCCGAAACCATTTTGGCGTGAACTGTTTCACGTGATGACCGCAGAGGTGGAGGAGAGCATCCGGCTGAGGCAGGGCTTATTCGGCATTGATGAAGAAATGATGAAGTGGGTCATGTATATGATCGAAAGCCATTCAGACAGATTTCTTGTCAGCGTTGATCCACAGGAAGCCGCCTATGCCATCTATAGTGCAGCCATGTCCGATACGATGTTCTATATGTATAACGAGGATATGAGCCACAAAGCATACAAGGATCAGCTATCGAGGCATATACGATTTCTGTTTGAGGGGAAAATGAAAACTGGAAAGAAGGAATGAACATGAGCATCTTGCGTATAGAAGGAGTTCATAAATCCTATGAGAGTGGCCAAACGACATTTCAAGCCCTCACGGATATACAGGTGAAAGTGGAGAGAGGAGAAATTGTCGTTATTCTTGGTCCATCGGGTTCCGGGAAATCAACGCTATTAAATGCGATCGGTGGGATAGATGTCGTTGATTCCGGAAGTATCATCGTCAATGACCATGATATCACTCAATTGAATGACCGGAAGCTTGTGGATTATCGCCGGGAGGAAGTTGGATTTGTCTTTCAAATGTATAATTTGATCCCAAATCTCACAGTCTACGAAAACATTGAATTGACGGCAAGCATCAGCCCCAATGCATTATCTATTTCAGAGGTGATCGATGCTGTAGGTTTATCGGGTATGGAAGACCGCTTCCCCCGTGAATTAAGCGGTGGGCAGCAACAGCGTGTCTCCATCGCCCGTGCTGTTGTGAAGGCTCCGAAACTATTGCTGTGCGATGAGCCTACCGGCGCACTGGACTCCGCCACTTCGAAAGAAATTCTGCAATTGATTGAGAAAGTGAACGAAGAATTTGATACGACTGTCCTCATCATTACCCATAATCAGGCGATTCAAAGCATGGCGAACCGTGTCATTACGTTAAAAGATGGAAAGATTGAATCTGACCAGGTCAACAAACATCAAACCTCTGCAGAAGGGGTTGAGTGGTGATGCCCCTGCGAAAAAAACTTTTGCGGACCATAATGGAAAAGAAGGCACAGTTTTTTTCTGCCTGGTTACTCATCGTGATCAGTTCCACCGTGTTTTACTCGTTCACGGCAGCGGGAGCGAATCTCATCGACAATCTGAACATTTTTTATAGTGAGAATAAGGTGGAGGATGCCCAATTCGTTACACAGGAACCATTGAAGGATGTAGAGGGGATTGAGAGTGCGACCGGCACGGAATTGGAGGAACGATATCTATCGGATGTTCCTTACGGGAGCGATGCGACACTCCGGGTTTTGGATGCCACTCAGGACGTCAATCTCTATTCCATCGTGGAGGGTGAAAGGCTGAGTTCAGATCAAGATATTATGGTGGATAAAGGGTTTGCCGGAGCACATGATATTTCCATTGGAGAGGATGTTCAGCTGTATGGCAGAACGTTTCGTGTTTCTGGATTCATGGCCATACCGGATTATATTTATCCACTAAAAGACGAATCGGGATTCCTAAAGAATCCTGATGCATTCGGGGTTGCGGTCGTGAACCAGGATGTCTTAGAAAAGTGGGATACGCAACAGGTATACTATAGCGTTCGATTTTCAGGTGAGTCACGAGATGAACTGAAGAAACAGCTGAATCAAATCACTCAGATCATCAAATGGACGGACAAAAAGGAAAACAATCGGATATCGTTCATTAAAGGAGACATTGCCGGAGTCAAAAAAATGGGTGAATTCCTCCCAATCGGCATATTGCTGATCAGTATGGTCATCATCCTGATATTGTTGTGGAGATTAATGAAAAAAGAATATGTCCAAATCGGTACTTTGTACGCACTGGGGTTTCGAAAAGGAGAGATCATACGTCATTATCTATCCTATGCCGGGTTGCTGGCCGTCTCAGGTAGCTTCGCAGGTACCGTTCTTGGATGGACATTACTGCACCCATTATTATCAACGTTTGCTGCATATTATAATTTACCGGTATTAGAAGTGGACCCACATGGGGCGTACTTGCTCACGAGCCTGCTGCTGCCACTGGTCCTCTTCATCCCATTGACGTACTACTTGGTGCAGCGTGTATTGAAAATCCCTCCTGTTAGTTTAATAAAGGGCGGGGAACTTAAGGTGAAAGTAAGCAGGCTGGAACGATTGTTTAAATTAAAGAAGATCACGTTCAAGCGGAAATTCGTGATCAGGGAAATCGTAAGAAACGTCCCCAGAGTTCTGTTTCTGCTCACTGGAGTGGTGTTTGCCACTGTATTATTATTGTTTGGCTTTGTCACGAAAAACTCCATGGAATATCTGGTGAGTGATCATTTTCAACAGGTGTATAACTATGAATATAGTTATTTGCTAAAAGCTCCCGAGACCGATCCACCTGAATCGGGGCAGGTCGGATCGACGGCTCCTTTTACCATCGAAGGGAAAACGGGTGAGGAGATGGCTACGATTACAGGTTTGAAAGCAGAAAATACGGCTATCCAATTAAAGGACTCAAAGGGGAATAAATTGACATTCACTTCAGTGATCATAAACCAATCCTTATCCGATAAGATAGGGATTGAAGAAGGGGATACCATTGAAGTGACGAATGAATTGTCCGGCCGCTCCTTTGAAGTGACCGTTGATCGTATCGCAGTATCATATCTTGGAAATATGGTCTATATGCCCCTCAAGGAATACAACCAATTAAACGGGTACCCTGCTGGAAGCTATACGGAGATATATTCTAATAAGGAACTCACAATGCCTAAAGAAAATATCGTAGCGACGACTAAACTATCGGAGACTGTTTCAGGATTCAAGGAAATGATCAAGCCATTGAACTATGGGGTAGCGGCGATCGCCTTTGTCGCAGCGATCATTGCCGTTATCATCATCTACATCTTGATCTCGTTATTGATTGAGGAGAATTCATTTAAAATCTCCCTTATGAAGGTGATCGGTTATCCTGAGAAGTCGATTGCGGGAATGATGATCGGATATAATAGGTGGTTTATTATCCTTGGATTTCTCATCGGGATCCCTGTTACGCTTCTTTCGATCTCATCGTTTATGAATTCGATTACGGCTGAGATGAATGTGACGATCCCCGTCCAGCTCGATTGGATGAGTGTCCTGATCTGTTTTGTCATCATCATGGCTTCGTATTATGTCTCCCTTTGGCTGAATCGGAGGAAATTAAACGGAATCTCCATGACGGAAGCGATCAATCGCAGTACGGAATAGAATGAAATGAAAAGGTGTCTGACCCGCAAACGGTCAGACACCTTTTTTGTCAGGAAGTGCCTGACATACCGGACAGAAATACAGCCGCCTTGAAGCTGCAACGGTCTTCTCGATTTCACTTCCGCATATGAAGCATGATGCCTCTTCACGATTAAATACCCAGTGCCGATAACGGGAACGCTTCACACCTTCTGCTTTCAACTTCTTTGCAAGCTCAAGATCATTCGTGATCCCGCCCGTTTCATACGACTGCTTCACTAAGTGGATGATGCTTTCAGCCGCTATCTTCAACTGATCCGGTGGGCAATCGATTGGTCGAAGGGAAGGGTGGATACCTGAGGTGAACATGATCTCGGATCTCAAATAATTTCCGATTCCGGCTACGAAGCCTTGGTCCAATAATAGAATTGCCCATTTTCGGTTTCGAAATCTCTTGTCCTTCATACGCTCGAACAGATCATCGACTGTTACCTTTTCGCTTAATAGATCAGGGCCCACCTTAGAAATGAAGGGATGTTCCGGCACTTCTTCATCCCGTAGGACTTCAATATCCGATGCACTGTAGAGAAGAGCCGATTTCTTCTCGTTGTGAAGTGCGAGGCGGAGCTGTCGGTTGGTTTTTGGATAGTTGTAAAGGTTACGGATATACCATTTTCCATAGAGTTGATTGTGGGAGTAAATGGTGAAACCATTATCAAATTTAATGAGCATGGCTTTGCCCTTCGTATCGACACGTGTCACGATGGCTCCCCTTAACAGGTCTTCGTACCCTTCCAAATGAGGAAAGGCAAAATAGATATCCTGTACAGTTTTATTTCTAAGAGCACGCTCAATGTTATCGGCTGCTCTTCTGATTTCGGGACCCTCTGGCATGATACTATACTCCTTTTTTACTTTAGATATTCCCTGATTGAAGGCGAAGTAATCGTTGGAACTGTTTGTGATTTGGATAAAGTAAAAAGTCCAAGCAATATCGCTTGGACTTACAGTGTTTTACAGGACCTATTTTATAGAAAATGTTTCTTTTATCAACAGATCCTCTGGTGATTTTCCTATAGAATCTTTGTGGAAGTAATCCCTGATGACTCCATCCTTTAAGTAGTTGACGATTGAGATCATTGTCATCCCTTGATCTAACGCAAGATAGGCATTGGTCACTTCTCCCGTTTCTACGTTAACGGAATCAAGGAATCCGTATTTGCCGTACATATCGAAACGTTTCAACGCCTGAATGTTTTTAAATGCTTCCATCGGGGCGTACTCCAGTGCCAGGAAAGTGGCATGTGGAGTGACCGTACCATCTGACTTATAGCCATCCATCCCAAGTGGTGTAGCGGCGAATTCAGAGTAATTATCCGGTGTCGCAGCTGGTGACATGCCCCAAGCAGCATAGCCCTGCTCTTTGGCATATTGAATCTGAATATCGACATGACGCTTATTATTCAATCCGAGTGCATTTTTTCCGAGTTCCTTTTCCTTCAGTACAAGCTGTGGCATCAAAGCTTCGAACATGCTTCCACCCCAGCTCGGCACATACTTGGTGCCCTTGTAGCTGTAATGTCCTTCGAAGACATCTACACCATCATACGTTTCAGTGTGACCTTCAGGAATCTGTGCCTGCCAATCCCAGCTTTCAGGCATGGTGCGGAACATTCTCCACCAATGCTCTCTCGGCACATCTTCTTTCCCGATGGCGATATAGCTCGCCACCCTTGGTTCTGTATAGAAAGCACCATAATGGTGAGCGGTATAGCTTCCGGCCGCTACATCATATCCGCCCCTCATTTGTCCTACTTCAGGAGTGTACAGGGTCGAATAATCCATCTCTTCAACAAGAGCATGGGTCCGGTCATAGAGTTCAGGATAAGCCTGACCGACTACAATCAATCCGGCAGATAGCCATCCATTGTCGACGGTAGAAATGAATTGTCCCCAATCCGTCATGAGGGACGCATCCTCCGTATAATACCAGTTGTAAAATAGTCCGTTCCATTTCTCCATGCCCTCTAAGGATGTCAACGTTTTATTAATATTCTTGACAGCTGTTTCTCTTGAAATGATGCCCACTTCAGCTGCTGAAATAGTACTCATCATATACATCGAAATGTTGGTTGGTGAAGTGAATTGCTGGGAAGTGATTTCCCCATTCTCCATTCGTACCGCATCGTACGTAAGGCCGGTTTGTTTATCGGTGAAATCTTCGAAGTATCGGTAGGTATTTTTTGAAATCGCTTTCAATTGTTTGGATAAAGCGATCTCTTTTCCTTTGGTTTGATACTTGGCTGAAGCGGCCGCTGGAAGGGCGGAACTGACAACCAGAGCAATGAGGAGAAGCAGTGACATTATTTTTTTCAATATCCTTCACGTCCTTTCAATTTAGTGAAACGTTTCGATTAAAGTATACAAAAGGAAAAGGAAAACGTATATCACTCAATAGTAACAATTGTCTGAAAAATATATTGTCTCAAATGATAAATACTCATTCTTTGGAACTAGTACTTCTGTTGGTTTGGAATGGGAAGTTGAGGAAACATCATAACCATATGAAGAATCTCGAATAAAGTCTATTCAATGATTAGAGGAGGATTAACCCTAGAGGGAAAAAGGGGAAGGGAGAGGGACAGTGAATACGTCCCTTTGTCCCAACTACTCAATCATGCCAACAATTCGTTCGCAAATCTCATGGGTAATCAATGAGTCCTCAATGGAGGGGGCAGGTTCTTTCCCAGTTTCCACACACTCAATGAAGTGATCGACAAGATCATAAAATCCCCGCTTGAATAGAGTAGGTTCCCAGTCCCCAAAAGAAGAAATGCTCTTTTCCTTGTTATGATAATGGGTCGTCTCCACGAGGCTGTTGACGACATATTTGTGATGATCCGCAGAGTATTCGATGATTTCTTCCGTCACACCGCCATCACGGTTCATGATCCCGACAGCCGTACAGTCCTCACCGATGAGCTGGATGATGAGATGATGAAGGAGGTCCCCTTTTTTCAAGGACTGAACCTGTACATCCTTCACCTTTGAATCCATCAGGAAACGGAGTGTATCGACTACATGAATGAAATCTTCAACGACGAATCTTCTTGGCTCGTCGGGAGCAGCAAATCTATTTTTTTGCATTAATAGGAAGCTCGGTTTTCCATGTTTTTTAAGTTCCTTCACCTTCGGAATGAAGCGTCGGTTGAATCCAACCATGGCAATCTTCCCGCTGTCTTTCGCGAGTTGAACGATTCGCTCGGTTTCTTGTAAGTTAAGGGAAATCGGTTTGTCTATGTACACATGTATGCCGTTTTCTATGAGCTTTTCCGCTATCTCAAAATGGGCCTCTGTAGCCGTACTCACGAAGGTTGCGTCGATATCCAGGGCAATCAATTCTTCCACTTGTTGAACCCGGTGTTCGATTCGATATTGCTCAGCCAGTTTATGAAGTGTTTCTTCGTTTCTAGTACACAGAACCAGCTCGACACCTTCTTTTTCTGAAAGGACGGGCAGGTACGCTTTTCTCGCAATATCACCTAATCCGATAAGTCCGATTTTCATATTTTGCACCTCATCGTTTTTCTTTCATTATAGTATTCTGTCTTTAGATTTCAAATGATTGGCTTAACTTGCAAAAGTAAGAGAAAACGAAAAACACGAACATTAAAAATAAAATTTAAAATAAAATTCGTATTTTGGTTGAATTGGTAAATGGGATTTGTTATAGTAACACCGTAGCACAATTACATAGTGTCACTCGTATATCCTCGGTAATATGGTCTGAGCGTTTCTACCTGGTTCCCATTATAAGAACTAGACTACGAGTTAAGGTGTTCGGTTTTTGGCGTGTTTTGCCATATACTTATACTTTGACTTCGGGAGGTCTGGAAGGTAGGATTCACTCTATCATTTCAGGTCTTTTTCTTTGGACCAAGACAGACTAGGGATTCCATCAACTAGAAAAGGGAGAGATTCAAATGAAAAAGAAAATGGCCTCATTTGCAGCACTATCTGTACTTGCACTATCTGTATTCACTGGCTGCAGTTCAGCCCCAACGGAAGCAAAGGAAAAAAAGGAAGAGCAACCGATCATCATACAAGGTCCAATGCCGATTGAAGCTGAAAAGTTCGCAGGTAAACTTGAACATGTGAAAGAAGAAACATCCGGATCGTTCGTTTTTTACAAAGGAACGCTGGATGGCTACCCTGTCATCGTGACGAAGACAGGAAAAGGAATGGAAAATACGGCAGCGGCAACGGCTGTAGCCATTGAAAGATATAACCCCATCGCCATCATCAATCAAGGGACATCCGGCGGTCATGACCCGGAACTGAACGTGTTTGATATCGTTTTAGGTGAAAGAACCGTGAATCTTGGTTCGTTAAAAACAGGCAATCTGGCAGATGAAGAAGGGATCGAGCCGACTGCCTGGAAGCCGATGGATCTGATGGCATCTGAGGGTAGTGCAGGGGAAGATCCGAATGCTGAAAAAATCCGTTACTTCGATGGAGATGAAGAGTTACTTGCTGCGGCCAAAGCCGTAAAGGACATGTACAAAAAAGGGAAAGTCGTGGAAGGGACGATCGGTTCTGCCGACGTGTGGAATAACGAAGTCGATCGCATCCAATGGTTTCATGAGAAATACGGTACGTCTGTAGAAGAAATGGAAGGCGCATCGGCAGCACAAATCGCCGGTGCCTATGAAGTCCCGTTCCTTGGAATCCGCGTGTTGTCCAACAACAAAACGAACGGTGGAGCATACAACCCGGACACCGCCGCTGCTAATCAGGAATACGTATTTGAAGTAGTGAAAGAGTATATTTCAGAAATGAAGTAATACATTCTAGAGGGACGGACCTCCGAAACGGAGGTCCGTCCCTCTTTTATGATACAATGGTGAGGTGCAATAGTTGAACATCATACGGAGTTGATCATAATCGAAACGAAAAACTATTTATATACGTATTCATGGGAACCGAATGAAGCCTCCCTATGTGCTTTGGAGAGACGCATCCTGTTTGGTGAGGATTCTGAATCTAGCATTCTCGAAAGCAGTATTGAAATCGATCCGAGTAGAAGTCCTTTCATTCGTGAAAGACTTGAAATCATATGTGAAGCTGGCGAGTTCGATGAATTACTGAATCATATACATCAATTAGAAGCAGTGGATGGATTCAAGGTTGTATTCGTCCAGAATCCTGATGCAGAGAAAGTAGGCTTTAAGAAGCTGCGCAAAATCGAAAAGGAAGTCGGTCTGCACCTGAAAGGGGAGGCAGAGCTAGTCGAGCCGCATATCTGGTACGGGATCATCCAGGCTCATGACCGATGGGTGTTTGGAAAGTATGTAAGAAATGAAGCCGTATGGCTGCACCATGTGAAAAAGCCCCATAGTTACTCAACCGCACTGAGTACCCGTGTTGCCAGGGCTGTCGTGAACATTGCGGCTCCTGAAACGAGTGGGGTGAAAATGATCGATCCTTGCTGTGGAATCGGGACGGTCCTTGTTGAGGCTTTATCCATGGGAATCGATATCGTCGGCAGTGATCGCAATCCGCTGATCCTCGATGGGGTCAGGGAGAATATCGCTCACTTTGGATTTGAAGGAGATGTGTCATTAAGGGACATCAATGATGTAACAGGAAGCTATGATGTAGCCGTCATTGACCTTCCTTATAACCTTTGCTCCGTCATTTCAGATGATGAGCAGCTGGAAATGTTAAGGAGTGCGAGACGATTTGCTGATAAAGTCGTCATCGTGACCCTTGAAGATGTGGATGCCAATGTGGCCAAAGCGGGCTTCGATATTATCGACCGCTGTGAAGTGAGTAAAGGGAGATTCGTCAGACAGATATTGGTATGTGTGTAAAGAGTGTGGAAGAGAGTTTCCACGCTCTTTTTTTATTATAGTCATCCACTCAGTTACTTCAAGGTGCCTATCCCACAAATAAGTGCCTACTTCTCAAGTTCCCGATCATGGTTCATACTGGGTACATGTTTCTTCAAGAAGCATATTACTTTCATGTAAAAGGAGAGGATAGGTATGACCATCAAATCTATCACTTTAAATAATGATATAGAAATGCCCGAAGTAGGATATGGTGTATTCCGTGTCGAAGACGGTCCTGCCTTGGAGCAAGCGGTGCAAACAGCAATCAAAATCGGCTACCGCAGCATTGATACAGCGGCCATTTACGAAAATGAAGCAGCTGTAGGAAAAGGGATCAAGAGTGCTATTGAAGCCGGTCTCGTCACACGTGAAGAATTGTTCGTCACTTCCAAGGTATGGAACAATGGTTTGACGTATGATGAAACGATTGCCGCTTATGACGAAAGCCTGGAGAAAATGGGTCTTGATTATCTTGATCTCTATTTGATTCACTGGCCAGGGAATGACAAGTACATGGAACCATGGAAAGCACTTGAATCCCTATACAAAGATGGCCGTGTAAAATCGATTGGAGTGAGTAATTTCCAGGTGAATCACTTGGAGAGGTTACTAAGTGAAGCGGATATCAAACCAGTCATCAATCAAATCGAGTTCCATCCAAAGCTGACTCAATCAGAGGTTCGAGCGTTTTGTGAGAAGCATGACATCCATGTGGAAGCCTGGTCTCCATTGATGAATGCGGAACTATTGAAAAATGAAACAATCAAGGGAATCGCTGATGATCACAATAAATCAGCGGCCCAAGTGATCCTTCGTTGGGATTTGCAGCACGGTGTCATCACCATCCCTAAATCCATGACCGAGTCGAGAATTCTTGAGAACATTCAATTGTATGATTTCACATTATCTGAAGAGGAAATGAACCGATTGGATGAACTGAATGAGAATCTGCGCAGTGGTCCGGATCCGGATGAATTTAATTTTTAACTGAAAATATCTTCAATTGGTTTGAGGGTCCAAGTGTGAGCTTCGGTTTATTCCGGAGCTCCTATTTTTATGCTTTTTTTCAGGGGAATAAGAATATTTTTCATTTCTTCAAAAATAATAATACCGATTGAAATGGAACTAGTTGTTCAAAGAAGTGAGTGATATCAAGGATTTCCCTTAATGAAAGCGCATGACAATTTCTCCCTTATGACATTTGTCATGCCCAGCATATGACACCTACTACTAACACGTTGAACACACCTATCCTATAATGAATTCAACGCCTTAAACGAAGGGAATAATGACATGACAAATATAAAAACGTTGAAAAAAGAAGTGGCTCCTTATGAAAAGTCAACCACGAAGGAAAGTATCTGGCAGATGATCAACACGCTTGGGCCGTTCTTTCTATTATGGTTCCTTGCCTATCAAAGTTTATCTGTGTCGTATTGGCTGGCACTCGTTCCAATCGTGATAGCAGCAGGATTCTTAACGAGGATCTTCATTATCTTTCATGATTGTACCCATTTTTCTTTCTTTAAAAGCCGTAAAGCCAACCGGGCAGTCGGAACGGCTATGGGTGTCCTGACACTGTTCCCGTTCGATCAGTGGGGACATGATCACGCTGTGCATCATGCGACAAGTGGAAATCTGGATAAGCGTGGGACGGGTGATATTTGGACCCTTACCATTGATGAATATGTAGCAGCACCTTTGAAAACTCGTTTAGCGTATCGCTTTTACCGTAATCCGTTTGTTATGTTTGTACTAGGACCGATTTATGTATTTCTTTTAAAGAATCGTTTCAATCGCAAGAATGCACGGAAGAAAGAGCGCAATAACACGTATTTAGTGAACGCGATCATCGTCGTTCTTATCACCCTCCTTTGTCTTCTGCTTGGATGGCAGGAATTCTTGCTCGTGCAAGGTTCGATCTTCATGGTATCAGGCTCAATCGGAATCTGGTTGTTCTATGTTCAGCATACATTTGAAGACTCTTATTTCGAGGAAGACAAAGAGTGGCAGTATGTACTGGCAGCGGTGGAAGGAAGTTCTTACTATAAGCTTCCGAAAATCATGCAGTTTTTGACAGGAAACATCGGATATCACCACGTTCATCATTTAAGTCCGAGGGTACCTAACTACAAGTTGGAAGAAGCTCATAACAATACAGAGCCATTACAAAATGTGCCGACCATCTCGTTATGGACCAGCTTAAAATCGCTCCGCTTCAAGTTGTGGGACGAAGAGAATAAGACATTCGTAAGCTTCAGAGGCGTCAAGTCCTCAGCGAAATCAAATTCCCGCATCTCAGCAGAAGCCAAACCTGAATTATAAAAACACAGCGACTCTCCTTATGCAGAATTCATATAAGGAGAGTCTTTACTTGATAAGGAGAGAACCTACATGATCCGCATAGTGATGACTCAAGATGAAGAATTATTACTGGGGACAATCGCCACTCTTCTCAATCTCGAAGAAGACATGGAAGTCGTAGGAAGAGCCACGAACAGGGAACACACACTTGAGCTCATTCGAAAGCACCAGCCCGACCTCCTCATCCTCGACATTGAAAACCTCTTGAGGGACGGACCTCTTGAGGTTGAAGATTGCCGTATCCTCGTCCTTGCGACATTTGCGAAAGAAGGATATCTCGATAAGGTGCGCGAAAGCAGGGCAGATGGTTATGTATTGAAGGACAGTCCGAGTGATGAATTAACTTTCACGATACGCAGGATCTTAGAAGGGAACCAGATCTATTCCCCGAACCTTCTCGGGGGAAGACATGAAGCTGCTAATGATATTCCCCTTGACCCAGGGCCGGTGAAGAAGAATTATTTTACGATGATCTTGGACAAAATGAAGCACCCGACAGGCTGATCCCCCTTTAGTCTGGCCCGATCCAAAACAGTGTACCTGTTTCGGATCGGGCCTATTTGTGTCATCTATTTCATCAATCCCACATAATGGTAAGTAGATGTTAAAATATAAAAAAGATAAAGGGGAGTATCGACATGTCACCAGGTGGGGATTTTATGTTCCAAGCGGTTCCGATTTTTATCGGGATCATTTTTGTCATCATTATATCCATTATATTGTCTTCTGCCATCAAAGGAGTTGCGCAGTGGAGTAAGAATAATCAGTCACCGACTCTGAATGTACGTGCGAAAGTCATCGGTAAACGGACAGATGTAAGAGGTGGTGGTGAGACAAGGGCTTACAGCCATTACTATCTCACCTTCGAAGTGGAAAGCGGCGACAGGATGGAATTGAGGGTGAAAGATACGGAATATGGCATGCTTGCCGAAGGGGACGAGGGAGAATTGACCTTTCAGGGGGATCGTTACCTTGGGTTTGAACGACTGCCAGTCGAGGCACAACGGTAAAAAGGAAGTCAAAAGGGGGTACCCTTTTGACTTCCTTATTTATTAGAAAAAGAGATTCAAAATATGAAAGAAGATGGCTGCAAGACTTGCTGAAATGGGCAATGTAATGATCCATGTGATCAACATCCTTTGCGCCGTTCCCCACTTCACACCCTTCAATCTGTGAGCAGAACCCACACCGAGGATGGAAGAGGAGATAACGTGAGTGGTACTGACAGGTAGGTGAATGGCTGTTGCACCAAAGATTACGGCTGCTCCCGTCAAATCTGCTGCGACTCCATTCACGGGACGGATCTTCATGATTTTCCCACCGACCGTTTTAATGATTTTCCATCCACCGATCGATGTTCCTAGCCCCATAGCCGTGGCACAGGATACCTGAACCCACGTCTGGATATCATCAGACGTTTGATAGTTGTTGACAATCAGGGCCATCGTGATGATTCCCATCGCTTTCTGAGCATCGTTCGTTCCATGGGTAAAGGACTGCAGTGCAGCAGTCGCGATTTGGATCAGACGGAAATTCCGGTTCGTTTTGGCCAGGTTTCGATTTTTGAAAACGATTTTAAATATACTATAAAGAAGGAAACCTACAACAAAAGCCAGAATCGGTGAAAAGATCAACGCCTGGATGATTTTAATAAATCCGCTGTAATTTAGAGCAGACACACCTGCTGCTGCGATGGCGGCCCCTGCAATTGCCCCAATCAAAGCATGGGAAGAACTGCTCGGTATCCCATAATACCATGTAACTAAATTCCATGTGATAGCGGCAAGAAGGGCTGCCAGGATGACGATGGTGCCGTTCTCAAGTGAGAAAGGATCAACGATGTCCTTGGTGATTGTTTTCGCGACACCCGTGAAAGCGAGGGCTCCGGCAAAGTTCATGACCGCTGCGAGGATAATGGCATGCCTTGGCTTCAGCGCCTTGGTCGATACGGCTGTTGCGATGGCATTGGCCGTATCATGGAACCCGTTAATAAAATCAAATGCCAAGGCCCCCACAACAATTAATATGGTTAAGATTAAGATTGTATCCATTCCTGCAAGACTCCTTACGCATTCTTCATAATAATGGTTTCAAATGTGTTGGCCACATTTTGGCAGTAATCGGCAATTTGCTCAAGCTCTTCATAGATCTCCTTGTATTGAATGATTCGGATCGGATCCTTTTCCGTATTGAAGAGATGCTTGATGGATTGACGGAGGATACCGTCACATTTCGATTCATAATCCTTGATCTTAATGGCATGCTCTCTGATCTGAATCCATTTTTTTGTGGATAAAAGCTCGACGGCTGCTTCAATTTCATCGGAACATTGTCGGATGGCTACAACAAATTTCAGCATATATTCATCCGCCTGGGTAATGGAATACATTTCAAACATTGCTGATGTATGCTCCAACCCGTCCAATACATCATCCATACTCATGGCAAGTGCCAGGATGTCTTCGCGCTCTATCGGTGTGATGAACACTTTATTCAAGTCAAGAATGACCTCATGCACATAAGAGTCACCTTTTGTCTCATAATCCTTCATCGTACTTGAAAATTCCTTCAAATCACTTACATTGTTGATTTTATAATCGGCAAAATAATGAGCACTCACTTTTAAATTACCAGCTATCTGACTAAGAAGAATAGCAAACTTATCCTTTTTCTTGAAAACCATGCGTTCCCAAACCTCCACAAAATCTAGTTAATTGTTCTAAACTATTTAATAATAGCGTATCTTGTCGAAAATAAGAAGAACTAATTTACTACATAGAAAACCCGTTGACAAGACTATTTCAGTTAGTCTTGTCAACGGGTTTTCTATGTTACCATTCCTTCGGTTCATAATCCAAATCCTGAAACAATCTCGTTTTTTCTTTCTTTGAAAGGTCACGCCACTGTCCAACAGGAAGATTACCTAAATGGATATTCATAATGCGTGTTCGCTGCAGGCGGTACACTTCGTATCCAAGTGCCTCGCACATGCGGCGGATCTGCCTGTTCAACCCTTGGGTCAACGTAATTTGGAAAACGTATTTCGAAACCTGCTCCACTTTACATGGCAGTGTTTTCGTTCCAAGGATTTTGACGCCCTCTGACATCTGCTTTAAGAAATCGTCAGATATCGGGCGATCGACGGTGACGATGTATTCCTTCTCATGCTGATTCTCGGCACGGAGGATTTCGTTGACGATATCCCCGTCATTCGTCAAAAGAATCAATCCATCGGAGTCTTTGTCCAGACGTCCGATGTTAAAGATGCGCAAAGGATGATTGACAAGATCAACGATATTCCCTTTGACGCCTTTTTCTGTCGTACTTGTAATGCCCACTGGCTTGTTTAACGCAATGTACACATTATTCCGGGCAACACGTACTGGCGCACCGCTTACCTTCACGTCATCCCCGGGATTCACTTGGTCCCCAATCTTCGCGATCTTTCCGTTGATGGTGACCCTTCCTTCTGTGATCAATTTATCGGCACCGCGTCTGGATGCCTTCCCGGCTTCACTGATATATTTATTAATTCGCATATTCAACACAACCTTATACTCAAAATGACTATACTAAGAATATCGGACTGGCACGTTATTTTCAAGGTATTGCCCTATTTGAATCGTTTCCCGGGTACCAAACGATCTCGGTATAACTTTTTTTAAATTACCCCTTTACTTTGACGTTGCGTCAAGCTGTAAAGTAAGAAATGTCAGGAGGTGAAATCATGGAATATACCGTTAAAAAACTGGGAGAGATCGCTGGTGTGAGTACGCGGACCCTTCGTTATTATGACGAAATTGAGCTCCTGAAGCCGGCCAGGACCAATTCTTCAGGCTATCGGATTTACGGACAGAAGGAAGTCGACCGCCTTCAGCAGATCCTCTTTTATAAAGAATTAGGTGTAGGACTGGATGAAATCAAGGATATTCTGGATGATCCCACCTTTGACGCAGCACAGGCATTACGGGAACACAGGGAAATCTTAATGAGCAGGCGCACGCAGCTTGATCAACTGATTGCGAATGTAGAAAAAACATTACGTGTAAAGGAAGGGGAAGTCACGATGTCGGATAAAGAAAAATTTGAAGGATTCAAGAAGAGAATGGTAGATGAGAATGAGAAGAAGTATGGGGATGAAGTACGGGAGAAATACGGTGATAAGAAGGTGGACGAATCGAATGCCAGAGTCATGAACATGTCTCTGGAGGATCATGAAAAGGTAACAGGACTTGAGAGGGAAATCAAGGGAACGCTTGAGACAGCATTTCAAAACGGTGATCCGGCAAGTGACACAGCTCAAAAAGCGGCTGATTTGCATCGGCAATGGATCAGCTTCTATTGGGGTCACTATAATAAGGAAGCCCATGCCGGACTTGCTCAGATGTATGTTGATGACGAACGGTTCAAGGCTTATTATGATGCTGATCAGGATGGAATGGCGGAATTCCTCCGGGATGCCATTCACATTTATACAGGGCAGAAAAGGTAAGTGGAATAAACAAGAAGTATTCTGACCCCTTGATACGTGTTATAGTATGGAGACGATCTTGAAAGAACGTATCATAATTATAACGGAGTGAAAAAATGAGTAAACCAAAGAAAAAGAGCGGAACGGGTCAAGGGACTGGAAAGAAAGGCTGGAATCGCTGGCAGGCAGGGGCCAATAAGAAGAAAAGCAACAAGCCTTATACAAGTAAAGGCGTTAAGCATGGTGGCAAACAGGAAGAAAAGTAGTGTGAGGTCCATTTCCTTGTGGAAGTGGGCTTTTTACTTTTAGGAATTTCTTTATAAATGGAGTCTGATTTTGCTTGTTTCCAGAGAAAAAGAAAGAATGCATTTGCTATTTTTACGATTTCCTGTTAATCTTAAGAAGAATTATTTTTGTTCGGTCTGTAAGGAAAGAAAGTATTTAAACTTTTCGCCTTTGATATCTAACTTGAGCAATAATAGTAATAAATCGTGGATTCAATGTCCACACAGGAGGATACACACATGCAAGAAGGTACAGTAAAATGGTTTAACGCAGAAAAAGGTTTCGGTTTCATCGAAATCGAAGGTGGAGAAGATGTATTCGTACATTTCTCAGCTATCCAAGGCGAAGGATTTAAATCTTTAGACGAAGGTCAAAAAGTTACATTTGACACTGAGCAAGGTCAACGTGGACTTCAAGCGACTAACGTTGTTAAAGCGTAATAGCTTTTAAGAAAGAGGGACCTCTCAGAGGGTCCTTTTTTTATTGGTTTAATTTATGCTTGTCGGGGTGGGTGGGCAGCCTGCGCTTTAGGTGACTGCCAGCTTCGGCGGCTAGAGGCTCGAGGTCATAAGTCAAACAGGCCAAAAAGGCAAAGGGCGCCTTTCCGGCCTGATCGTCTTATGCTTGTCGGGGCTGAACAAGCCGCCTCCGCTATAGGTGACTGCCAGCTCCGGCGGCTAGAGGCTCGAGGTCATAAGCTAAATGGGCCAGGAAGGCAAAGAGCGCCTTCCCAGCCTATTCATCTTATGCTTGTCGGGGCTGGACGAACCGCCTGCGCATTAGGTGACTGCCAGCTCCGGCGGCTAGAGGCTCGAGGTCATAAGTCAAACAGGCCAAAAAGGCAAAAGGCGCCTTTCAGGCCTGTTCGTCTTATGCTTGTCGCCTCTGAACAAGCCGCCTCCGCTTTAGTATATAAAAAGGGACCGACAGCGTTCGTCGGTCCCGGAGACAACATGTTACAAGTTAAAATGGTTAGATAAAGCATAACACACTATTGGTGGAATACCTAAATAAATTTAAAAAGAATTTTAAAGAGGTATTTTTGAATGAATAGAATCGGCGCTTTCCTATGAAAATAAGAAAAAATAAATGAGGTTATGAAATGACTGTCAAGAAGTTTAAAGATTATCAGCTTAGTGAAGAGATTGTAAGAGCATTGACTGGACTGGGATATGAAGCCCCTACTGAAGTGCAGACAAAGGTGCTTCCACTTGCTCTTGAGAAAAAAGATCTTGTTGTACGGTCGCAAACGGGAAGTGGAAAGACTGCTTCTTTCGGGATTCCCCTTTGTGAAATGGTCGCGTGGGAGGAAAACAAGCCGCAGGCCCTGATTTTGACACCGACACGGGAGCTTGCCGTTCAGGTGAAGGAAGATATCACCAATATCGGCAGGTACAAGCGGATCAAAGCGGCCGCTGTGTACGGTAAGTCACCCTTCCATCGCCAGAAGCTTGAACTGAAGCAGAAGAATCATGTTGTCGTCGGGACTCCGGGGCGAGTACTCGACCATATTGAAAAAGGGACGTTACCTCTTGATAAGCTTTCGTATCTTGTGATTGACGAAGCCGATGAAATGCTCAACATGGGATTCATCGATCAGGTGGAAGCCATTATTCAGGAATTACCAACAGACCGTGTGACGCTGACTTTCTCTGCTACGTTACCACAGGACGTCGAGACACTTTGTCATAAATATATGAAGAAACCCGTCCACATTGAAATCAAGGCGACGGGCATCACGACGGATAAAATCGATCATGCTGTGATTGAAGTGAGGGAGGAAGACAAGCTGTCACTTCTAAAGGATGTGACGACCGTTGAAAATCCTGATAGTTGCATCATTTTTTGCCGGACGAAAGAAAATGTGGATACTTTGTGTGAAGAACTGGATCGATCAGGTTACCCTGTGGATAAAATTCATGGAGGCATGATCCAGGAGGCGCGCTTCGAAGTGATGGATGATTTCAAGCGGGGAGACTTCCGTTATCTGATTGCGACGGATGTGGCGGCCCGGGGGATTGACATTGAAAGCATCACCCACGTCATCAATTATGACATTCCCATGGAAAAAGAAAGCTATGTTCACCGTACGGGAAGAACGGGAAGAGCGGGTCAGGCAGGAAAAGCCATCACGTTCTGTACGCCTCACGAAGAGAAATTCCTTGGAGAAATTGAAGAGTATATCGGATTTGTGATCCCTAAGCTTGAGGCCCCTACTGAAGAAGCTGTAGCGAAAGGGAAAAATGATTTTGAACGGAAACTGGAAGAGGAACCCGATTTTAAAATGGATAAAAGCGAGCAGCTGAACAGAGACATCATGAAGCTCTATTTCAACGGCGGAAAGAAAAAGAAAATCAGGGCAGTCGACTTTGTCGGGACGATTGCGAAGATTGATGGTGTGACAGCTGACGACATCGGCATCATCACCATTCAGGAGAACCTTTCTTACGTGGAGATTTTGAATGGTAAAGGGCCGCTGGTTCTGCAGGTGATGAAGAAGACATCGGTGAAAGGGAAGTTGTTGAAGGTGCATGAAGCGCGGGGATAGAGTAGAAGTGTCTTTGGATTTCTATACCCTGCAAATTGGAGCACCATAAGTCGGGATGCTCCTATTCATTCTTGCTATTCTGTTGAGGAAGGAGGTAGTGGAAATGGATTCTTTAAAGAATATGAATGACGCTTTACGGTATATTGAAGAGAATCTGACGGAAGAAATCAGGCTGAGAGATGTGGCTAAGCGAGCATATTGCTCCGAGCACCATTTTAAGCGGATGTTTTCGTTCCTGGCAGGGATCCCTTTATCAGAATACATCAGACGCCGCCGTTTGACCCTGGCAGCACTTGAAGTGCAAAACAGTGAGGCAAAGATCATTGATATAGCCATGAAATATGGCTACTCTTCACCTGATTCCTTTACGAGAGCCTTTCAAAAAATCCACGGGATCACGCCATCTCAAGCGAAGGGCCATTCTATCAAAGCATTTCCGCCTATGACCTTCCAATTATCCATCAGAGGAGGCAATGAAATGAATGTTAGAATCGTAGAAAAAGCACCATTTTCCATTGTAGGGATCATGAAGCGGGTGCCCATCATTTTTAATGGGGTGCATCCTGAAATTGCTGCTATGTGGCAGAGTTTGGACGAAGGGATGATTAAGCAACTGAAAGGGATGTCTAATGTGGAGCCCCGAGGATTGATAAGTGCATCCGTCCAATTTTCCGATGAAAGAATGGAAGAGAAAGGGGAGCTCGATCATTACATCGGGGCTGCCACAACGGAAGAATGTCCTTCTGATTTATCCAAACTTGAAGTTCCCAAGCTGACAAGGGCTGTATTCGAAGCGGTCGGTCCATTTCCGGAAACCTTGCAACAATTGTGGGGGCGGATTTACGCTGAATGGTTTCCATCTTCAAGCTATGAACTGGCAGAAGGACCGGAGATATTGTGGAATGAAAGTAAAGATGTTGGCTCTGATATGTTTAGAAGTGAGATTTGGATCCCGGTTAGGAAAAAGTGAGGGAGGAAACAGCGAATTCTAGTGGATTCGCTGTTTTTTTTGTAGGGATAGGGTTAGGTTGAGAGAAAATTGTTGAGGAGGTGATTTATGAGCGAAATATTGATTTTATCACCCAAATATTCAATATATCAGCGAAATCCCCTCAACCGGTTTTGCAGTCCAGAAACATCACAAAAAAAGCGGACCCCATAAGGATCCGCTTCTCTCCCATCATGCTCCAGCCCAAACATCCTTCGCGTATCGACCTTCTTCTTCCAATGATCGCAACCATGTATCGGCTTCTTTTTTTGATGTTTGATAGAAACGCATGTAGCTTTCTACTAATGTCTTTTCTACATCGGGTGCCATTTTGCTTCCGTCACCGCAAATGTATAGACGTCCGCCATCTTTTAGTAACGGCAGGATTTCTTCAGCATTTTCTGCTAACCGATGCTGTACGTAGGTTTTCTCTTGACCCGGGCATCTTGAGAATGCTGTATGCAGGGTGACGATGCCCTCGTGTTCCGCTTTCTCCAATTCGCTTTGATACAGGTAATCGTGCTCGGGGTTTCGGCAACCGAAGTAGAGATGAGCCTCGCCGAGTGATTTCCCTTGTTCTTTCAGGACGCTGCGTGCCTGGATGAACCCTCTGAACGGAGCGATTCCTGTTCCAGGACCAACCATGACAATCGGTGTTTGCGGATCCTCAGGCAGCTGGAAATTCGACTGAGGTGTGCTGATGAAGCAGGCGATCTTGTCTCCGATTTCACGTTCAGCCAAGTAGTTGGATGCGATGCCCTTATATTCACCATTACCGCTCCATGCTTCGCTTCGTACAACGCTTACGGTGATGGTGGCTTCGCCACCCTTGTATAAAGGTGAACTTGAGATTGAATAATAGCGTGCCTTTAAAGGAGGGAGCAGTGCCAGGAATCCTTCAAAAGGTATTTCGCAAGCCATGTATTTTTCAACAAGATCAAGCATGGTGATTCGCTTGTTTAGTACCGCCTCTTTATATATATCATCTTTCAACAGTTCCTCAAGTTCAACAACGTGAGGAGGGCAGACGGTATGAGCCGCTAGAGCACGGATTTGAGAACGGGTAGCAGGCTCCTGGAACTCTACATAATTCGCCAGTAATTCGTGAAGTTTCACCGGTTTTTCGGTAGGGAGATGAGCTGCTTTACCGGAATCTCCCGTCAGTTGGACGTAGTCTGATCCGTTCAAGTTGAATCGACTGAGCACTCGCTCGACAAGAGTCGATGGATTTTGCGGAAGGACTCCGACATGATCTCCTTCCTGATACGTAACACCTTCTGGTAAGGTTAGGGCGATATGCCTTGTATTCCGGCCACTTTCAGCATGCTGTAATTCGAAATTCTCATTCACCACGGCTGTGAAGGCATGATGCGTCCGGGCGAGTGGCGTATCACTTACATCGCTGACAAAATTCATCGTAATGGAGCTGTTCGTTTCATCATTTTGATGGAGCTTGATGTTTAGTTCTTCAGCAAGGTTTGGCCAAAGGGCTTCTACCCACTTTTCGTAATCCCCTTCAAAGTCGTCGCTTGCATCGCCGTGACCTATTTCTGTTATACGGTGCGCGCCTTTTTCATGAAGCTGTTCATCAATGAAGTTCGGGATACGCTGATACGTAGTGGCCCAGTTATGGTCACCGCACCCAAACACAGCGTAGCGGACACCTTCAAATTCATCTGTCTGACTTTCCTTCAGCATGGAAATGAATTTTCCTGCATTGTCAGGAGGATTTCCGTTATAGGAAGCCGAGACAATCAGAACAGCTCCGTTTGTAGGGAGTCCGGCAGTGTATTCATCTAAAGGAGCAATCTCCGTCGAGAATCCTTGCTGACGTCCTGACTCTCCTAAATCACGGGCTATCCCTTCAGCTGTTCCCATGTTAGATCCATAGAGAACGAGTAAAGGTGTTCCGTGGGAAGATTCTACCACTTTGGGCTTGGTGACGTCATCTGCTTTTTCTTCTCCCTTGGAAGCAATCGAGAATGACATGGCAGGCTTACGAGGTGATACCCGCATCGTTAATCCATCCGGCTTGAGGGTCAGTGTTTCTTTTACATCCAATGTATAGTCTTTGTGATCGATCAGATCAAAGTGCTGAAGCACCATGCCAAGGACCAGGGTGGCTTCATGGAGGGCGAACTGCTGTCCAATGCAGGCACGCTGCCCGTTTCCGAACGGTTTATACGCATGGTACGGAATGGATGAAGGATCCTCGAAACGCTCTGGAATAAAGGCTTCAACATCCTCTCCCCATACAGAGGAATCGCGGTGCAGTTCAGGAATGACCAGTGTAAATACATCATCTTTTTTGACATCATATTTGCCACCCAGTGTGGTATCTTCTTTCGCATAGACGGAAAAAGCAGGGGCGGTCGGCCAATGCCGGAGTGTTTCATTCAACACCATACGGACATATTTCATTTGTTTCACTTGTTTATAGTCCGGAATATCATCTCCTACAACGCGGTCGACTTCTTCCTGGGCCATTTTCAGTTTATCCGGATTGTTCATCAGGAAGTAGAGAGCGAAAGAGAGCAGTCCACTTGTCGTTTCATGTCCTGCGATCAAGAACGTGATGATTTGAAAGCGGATGTTTTCGTCACTCAGCGCTTCGCCTGTTTCTGGATCTGTTCCTTTCAACATATAGGAGAGTAGGTCTTCTTCACCAAGATCCCCTTTTTCCTTCCGCTCGGCAATCAATTCATCGACAAGGGAGAACATATACTCAATGTCTTCTCTGAATTGTTTTTTTGATTTGATCATCAGTTTATCCTGGACCCCAAGACGCTGGGATTGGTTCATCGCTTCGTCCAGTGCACGAACCATGCTGTCCACGAAAGGATGGGACGTTTCACGGTAGAAACTGTTAAAGCGGTAATTGAAACCGCAAAGTCCGATGGTATCGAGGGTCAGACGGGTCATATCTTCAGGAACGTCGATTTCATCTGCCGGATTCAGTCGGGACCATTTTTGGATGAGCTGGGTGGCGAGATCCACCATTTTAGCGTGATATCCTTTCATGGCCTGCTGACTGAAACTCGGGAGAAGGATATTATGTGCCTTTTTCCAATTGATTTCTGTCGTTTCACTTGTGAAAAGACCGTCTCCGCCGAATGCTCTCACTTTTTGGAGGGCAGGCCCCACTTTTTTGTCAAAGCGGGTTTCATCGCATATTTCCTCTGCAAGGGAAGCGCTTGAAACAAAGGTGCTTAATCTACCTGGAAACTGGAACTGATAGATCGGTCCGAGTTCCCTTGCAAGCTTCATAAAGGATTGAAGGGGCTTTTCTTTATCGATAACGGGTAAACTCCCGAGGGGGCCATAGGTTTTCGGTTGTGGATATTGTGATTGATGTGTCATGTTTCCTTCACCTCGTAATAGTCGTTTAGTCTACGGAATGAACGTTCATTCCGCTTGGAGCTGAGAAACAAATTGTTTCTCAGCCGTGGAACCTGACAGCGTCCCACATACTTTCCTCTACGTCTTTAAGCATGGTGGCATCAGGTTTTAATTCCCCGATCCGGACCAGTCGCTGTAGCTCGAGAAAGGCACCATACAAAATTGCGATCAAAGCCGTTGAAGGAAGATTCTTGATTTCCTTTTTGTCTTTTCCTGAATCGAAGAAGCATTTAAAGATATTCAGCAGTCCTTCGAAACTTTCATGACTTTCTTCGTTTAGGAAATGGGCGCTGCTATGTGTTTTGATAAAGTAAAGGGCTTGACTTTGTTCCTTTGTAAACAAGATCATTGAATGAAAAATATGGTGGAATTGACTCCGGATCGACTGATCATAAGGGAAATCCTTTTCCACCGTTTCTTTGAACATATTTACATATTCTTTGAAGAGTGAATTCCCAAGCACTTCTTTATTTTCGAAGTATCGATAGATCGTACCGGCTCCAACGCCGGCAGACGTCGCAATCATGGGAATCGTCGTGGCATCATAACCCCGCTCTGCAAAAAGAACAAGGGAACTCTTTACAATGCTGTCCCGTTTATTTATTGCCTGTGACATGTTCGTTCAGCCTTTCATAACGGTAATACGGAATGAATGTTCATTCCAGTATAGTGTATACCCATGTGAAACGTATCTCAATCACACGAAGTACCTATTGTTTGTGAAGGTTTTGTTAAGAAAGGGCTCTGCCCTTTTTCTGTTTCTATTATATTTGCCGGTTCAACTCTAGTGATTTTTCATAGAATAACGTTGTAAGAGAGCTCACTTACTAGATTTCTTGATAGAAAGGGGGGATTCTACATGACGTTAGGTCTTGTTACCTTTCTAATTGCTGTTTTATTACTAGTCGCGTGGTTGTTGGTTTCAATCTTGGCTCCGAACAGCAATCTTGTATCTGTATTGAAAAACGCTGTATGCAGTACTTTGGGATGTTAATTAGTATAACTCCTTGATTCAGGGACGGACCTCCAAATTTTCATCTTTTCATTTGTAGATCAAATGAAAATCGTGAAATTTGGAGGTTTTTTTCTTTAGTAAGGTAACGAGGTGAGGGACGGACCTGAAAATGTCCGGTTATACAATCTGGAAAAGAGGATTCGGAGGTCCGTCCCTCAAACCATATCTTCCCATTCATCAAGAGGTGTGGTAGAATGGGTGTAACTTATGAGAAATGGAGGTTTTCCTTTTGATTTTGATCAGACTTCGCATCCGCAATTTGAACGCTTAATTGAATAAGTTCAAAGGCTCTGCCTGTGTGCAGGGTAAATGGGATCGGTCTGACTATTTTTAAAGGAATTCTTCATTTAGCGTGTATGAAGAAAGGGGAGTTCTTCTTCCTCTTTGAGAATAGAATTGAATATCTATTGGATGGTGCTATTTCGATGACTTTTATTACTGTCATCAGGAGAAAGTGCGGGCTTCTTCGCGTTCCATCTGTATATTCAACATCCATTTACAAAAAGCACAGGCAGCAGCCTGTGCTTTTCTTGTACGAAAATATGTGATAGGAAGTGACCCTATAATGGAAGAAAGATTAAAAGCGATCGCCATAGGCGTTAATACAAAAGATAAGAACAATGACTTTGAATATTCGATGCTTGAGTTGAATGGATTAGCTCAAGCAAGGCAAATCGATGTGGTCGGTGAACTGACGCAAAACCTGCCCCGGCCGAACCACGTACACTATATCGGAAAGGGGAAGATCGACGAACTGCTTCCGCTAATTGAAGAGTGGGATGCGGATGTTCTGATCACCAATGATGAACTGTCTCCATCACAAATACGTGTGTTGGAGGAGAAGCTGGACGTCCGTGTCATGGACAGAACGATGCTGATTCTCGATATCTTTGCAGAGCGGGCGAAGACCCGTGAGGCCCAGCTTCAAGTCGAGGTGGCACAGCTTCAATACATGCTTCCCCGTCTTGTGGGACGTCGTGAATCACTGGGCCGTCAAGGCGGAGGTTCGGGACTTGCCAACCGTGGTGCGGGTGAAACGAAGCTAGAGCTCGACCGTCGACGGATTGAAGAGAAAATCACGGCCTTGAATAAGGAACTGGATTCTCTTGTCGACCTGCGAACCACACAGAGAAAACAGCGCAAAAAGAGTGAAATCCCCGTTGTTTCCCTTGTCGGCTACACGAATGCCGGGAAGTCGACGACGATGAATGCGTTCGTGGAAACATTCCATCCGAACGAGAACAAGCAGGTGTTTGAAAAGGATATGCTATTTGCGACCCTTGAAACTTCGGTAAGGAATATTACGTTACCGGACAAGAAGGAATTTCTATTGACTGATACCGTCGGATTCGTCAATAAGCTGCCACATCAGCTGGTCAAGGCGTTCCGTTCCACCCTTGAAGAGGTCGTTGAAGCGGATCTAATCGTTCACGTTGTGGATTATTCAGACCCTCATTATGAAAAATTGATGAAGGTGACGGATCAAACCCTTGATGGCCTCGGGACTGGCGATATCCCTGTCATTTATGCGTTCAATAAGGCAGAGTTGGTTGATGAAGAAGTACCGAGAGTAGAGAAGGATCGCATCTATTTTTCTGCGAAAAATAGAATAGGGATTGATGAGCTCCTTCAAGTCGTGAAGAGTTATATCTTTAAAGACTATAAACGCTGTCAAATGCTGATTCCGTTTGATAAAGGGCATTTGATCTCTTATTTTAATGAGAATGCCAATGTGTTAGAAACCGAATATGAAGAAAATGGAACGAAGCTTACCCTTGAATGTAAGGTAAGTGATGCTGAAAAATATAGAGAGTATATGGTATAAGTGGTATGGACTTCTCCACCTCATGTGGGGAAGTCTTTTTTGTTGAAAAATATGTACATACTCCTCCACCTGGGCTCTTGCATACAGTAAATGCGAGGAGGGATGCAGTATGTTATTTCAGAGACGGTACCCGGTTTATCCAATTCCATATGAGTGCTATCCATTTGGAGCAGAAGTAAGGAATGATTATGAAGACATCCTTTTACCACATACTTATCAGCAGCATTTCCCACAACAGGAATATTATCCACAGAATCTTCACTATTATGATCCTTATCAGGGGTATGCTACACAGGCAGGTTACACGGATCCTTTTGACTCCCGTTCCAACTGGAGGGAATGGGAGGATCTAGGTGCGCCACCACGTGGGATGAAGGGATCACCTGCCGTTGCTTCCTGGCAGGCGAACCGGCTTGATACGTTTGTCAGAGGCGAAAACGACAGAATGTATCACAAATGGTGGGACGGTTCGCAATGGAGTAATTGGGAAGACCTCGGAGCACCGAGAAGAGGGCTGAAGAGTTCGCCTGCAGCCGTATCATGGGGTCCTAATCGGATTGATACCTTTGTCAGAGGGAATCGGGATATTCTTTTTCATAAATGGTGGGACGGCAGAAGATGGAGTGAATGGGAAGATCTCGGCGGACCTCCGCGGGGCTTTAAGGGAGATCCGACGGTGTCGTCCTGGTCAGCCAATCGATTGGATGTGTTCGTCCAAGGATATGATAACAACCTTTGGCATAAGTGGTGGGACGGCCGGAACTGGAGTCAATGGGAGAACCTTGGCGCACCAAGAGGCGGTTTGAGGGACTCACCTGGTGCCGTATCCTGGGGGCCAAATCGCATCGATTGCTTTGTACGGGGAAACAACGACCGGATGTGGCATAAGTGGTGGAATGGTTCACGATGGAGTAATTGGGAAGATCTTGGTTCACCGCCTCGAGGGTTTGAAGGGGCTCCTGCCGCATCTTCATGGGCCCAGAACCGCATTGATACCTTTGTACGTGGAGACAACAACAATATGTGGCACAAATGGTGGAACGGTTCCCGCTGGAGCAACTGGGAGGATCTTGGTGCACCACGTGGAGGCGTGCGTTCATCACCGGGAGTGGTTTCATGGGGACCGAACCGGGTGGACGCATTTGCCCGGGGAAGAAATGATCATATGTGGCATAAGTGGTATGCCTGATCAAATTCAAAAACCCGGCGTGACAGAGATCACACCGGGTTTTTTTAACTTGCTTTGTTTCTTGGACGAGCTTCCATCATCGGCAGATATTCATTAAAATAATGATTCGTTTCCGAAACGATGACTTTATAGAGTAATAGTAATGCAATCAGGTTCGGGATCATCATCAAGGCATTAGACATATCGGCAAAAGCCCAAACAAGTTCCAGGTTGGCGACTGCCCCGAGTCCAGTTGCAAAGATGTAAATAAGTCTGTAAGAGTTAGCGAATCGGTAGTTCGTGATATACTCGAAGCATTTCTCTCCGTACATATACCATCCCACGATGGTAGAGAAACCGAAGAAAATGACGGAGAACGATACGATGTATTCCCCGACGACCCCGAGGGCATGTCCGAATGCGGCACTTGTCAATGCCCCGCCGTCCAGGCTCGGAGCGTGCTCGACACCGGAAATCGCTCCACCGGTCGGATCCCAAAAACCTGTGATCAACAGTACAAGCCCCGTCATTGTACAAACGACGATCGTAACGATGAATGTTCCCGTCATTGCAACGAGTGCCTGCTTGACCGGGTGATCGGTTTTCGCATTACCGGCAATCAGTGCGGCGGTACCAAGCCCGGCCTCATTGGAGAAGATGCCCCGTGAAACCCCGCTGCGGATCGCTTCTGAGATGATGATCCCCGTAAATCCACCGGCAGCTGCTACAGGATTGAACGCATAGAAGAAAATCATTTTAAATGCAGGGATGATCATGTCATAATTCAGGACGATGATGATCAGAGAGCCTCCAATATAAAGGAATGCCATGATCGGCACGAAGAAGGAAGCGACCGTACTGATCCGCTGAATTCCTCCGAAGATGATCAATCCTGTCAGAACGGCAAGAATGATACCTGTTGTCAGGTTGTTGATGTGAAAGCTTGTACCCATGACATCGGCGATCGTATTCGACTGTACACTGTTCCCGATTCCGAGAGCGGCGAATGCTCCAAATAAAGCGAATGCCACGGCCAGCCACTTCCACTTACTGCCAAGGCCTTTTTCTACATAATACATAGGACCGCCTGAGTATTCCCCGTTCTTATTTTTAACCCGGTACTTCATGGCAAGAAGGGCTTCGCCGTACTTCGTTGCCATACCGAGAAGGCCAACGACCCACATCCAGAAGATCGCCCCGGGTCCACCGATGGTCAGGGCCGTAGCCACACCCGCGATATTCCCGTTCCCGATTGTTGCCGATAAAGCCGTCATCAGCGTTTTAAAGTTACTGATGTCCCCTTCTGATTGATCAGAGGATGCAGAAGGCTTCTCTTTCGTAAAAGCCAGTTTAAAAGCATACATCAGTTTGCGGAATTGAAGTCCTTTCAGCATAAAGGTCAGGAAAAGACCTGTCCCGAATAATAGCACTAAACTTGGTGTCCCCCATAAGAATGAATTAATCTTGTCTAGCACATCTAACATAGAATCCTCCTTGTCAAATCATGTTGTAAACGTTTTCTTTGTGAGTTTCCATCTACTATTTATATAGTATTCCGAACAATCTGTCCATAACAAATGTCGAATTTTCAGAGATTGAGCCTTTTTTAGTATAGTAACTTTGTAGAGGGACGGACCTCGATTTTCGATGGGTTATGAAAGATTTCTGCATGCATCCGAAACGTGGAAACCGCATCACAAAAGGGACGGGCCTCCATTCAGCAGTACGTGAATATCACGTTTTGCTTGAAATTAGAGGTCCGTCCCTCAACATTATAGTAGTGTAACGATTAGTATGATGAGGAGCGGTCCGATGAGGATGAAGTACCCCAGTGGTCTGGCGAAGTTCATGGTCCAGCCTACTCCGAAGCGTTTTTCGACGAAGATGGAGGGATCTTCTGGGTTGAAGTAGAAGAGTCCGCCTTTCCAGTACTGATCGTCGTCAGCATTGATCACTTCACCGGATCCTTCCTCGATGATTTCTATGTCCAGGTCTGAATCCTTCTTCCCCACTTTGACTGCAAGTATGATGGTCCCGACCAGGACGAGTGCAGAGAAAGCGAGTGGCATAGTGATGATCAGCAGATCGCTGACGCTGTTTTCATATAAGGTCGTGAACTGCAGGAACGTAAACAGCATGGAAACCATGATGGAGATGAAGAACAATAACCAGCTCGTGTATTTACGAAGGCGCAGCTGACGGACCCTTGATGCCTTTACATTACCTGCGCTGAGCTTGATGCCGGAATTCCTTGTCAGCTCATTGATCCCTAGGAACATCCCATTCATAATCAGTAACACAAGAGGAAGGGTCAGAGCGGAAAGGTACGTTTTATCGGTGAAAGCATCAGGCTTTCCATCGGGTCCCCAGTGAGTAGGGATCTGGTCCGGAAGACTGGTGTAATTTATTAAAGTAAACACCACCAAACCAACTGAGATGACCATGGGAATCACATAGACCACCCACGGAAGCATTTCATCCATTGTCCTCAGATTCAATTCTGAAACCCGTACCTGTTTTCGGTCCTTGAACCAATGCTTTTGTTTTTTTAACGTCATGACTTTCACATGAAAATAGAAATAAAGAGCCATTGAAATAAATAGGATGACAAAAGGCATGAACAACCCTACAATTATAAGTTGATTTTCTGTAAGGGTGATGGATGATGACCAAATGAAATAGATGGCCACCACGATGACAGAGATGAGGAACGTAAGGATTGCATAGAGTTTTTTGTATTGCTTGAGCTGGGCGTTCTTTACTTCATCCACAGGTATCGTTACACCAAACACCACCGTCCGTTTTACAATGAATGGTATGGCCATTTGTAGTGCTGCGAGAAAGCCTGCGGTGACGAAAATAAGTGTCATTTCCAATTGTTACTCCCCCTTAACGTTTAGTATGATGGACGTGACTAATTCAGTGATCTCCTTTTCGTTCATGCCAGCGACAAGGGATTCCACTAGCACCGGACGCAGTTCTTCTGAAATCTGGTTTAATCTTTGGGTCGGAATCTTCTCAGAAGGCGAGCAGATGACGGCGCCAGACTTCGGCACAATCCGGATGATCCCTTTGCTTTCCAATTCATGATAGCTTTTATTCACTGTATGCATGTTCACACCAAGGTCACCGGCAAGGCTCCTGACAGAGGGAAGGATGTCTCCAGGTGTCAGTTCTCCCCTGACAATCCCTTCCATGATCCCATTCCGTACCTGGGCATATATAGGTGTATCCGATTGAGGTTCAATTTGGATAAACAAAGTTTCACCTCCTCATTTTGTTATATATATAGTATAACAGTTTTGTTCTACTATATGTATAACAATTTAAGTTATTTTCCAAAAAAAGTTAGAGTGTTGGCCGGATTGCCGATATAATTTGAGGTATATGAATAAAAGTGGGGGATTCTGGGTCTTTGGAAAGGTAGAATAGTAGCTTACAAGGAGTCTAGTGGTGAAAATCACTCTACAGGCAGTACGTATGATCAAAATGAAGTGAGGGTGGAACGTGATGAAAATGGAGTTTTACATTGAGGAATTGACAACGGTAGAACAGCAATTAGAAGAGCTTTCCGACCTGATAAGGACGGTGGTGGATGACGGGGCATCGATTGGTTTTTTATCCCCCTTATCTCCGGCTGACGCAACAGACTTCTGGAGGGGAACCCTCAATCCCCACGTGATACTATTTGTGGCTTGGATAGAGGGGGCCATGGCGGGAACCGTACAACTTCAACTCTGCACAAAACAAAACGGAACAAACAGAGCCGAAATCGCCAAAATGATGGTCCACCCCAACTTCCGCCAAAAAGGCATCGCCAAAAAACTCATGCAGGCAGCAGAGAACAGAGCGAAAAAAGAGGGACGGACCTTGCTCATATTCGATACAGTTGAAGGTGCGCCATCCAACCATCTCTATACATCCATGGGATACATTCAAGGAGGGCGCATCCCGGACTACGCCGCTTCACCCTTTGGGGAATTAGAGGCGACCATCCTCTACTATAAACAGATATAGAATGGTGAGGGACGGACCTTATAACGCGACAGATATTTTTTAAATTTAATCCCTTTTAAGGTCCGTCCCTCTGAATAGGAAAATAGTATGAGGAACCATTTTTTGTGTGGTTCGTAGATGTAGTATGGTAAGAAATTTGAGGAGGAAGACATGGAGAATAGAAGGTCGTTTTGGGTTTTGTTGATGAGTGTGGTTGCCAGTTTGTTGCTGGTGACGGCATGCAGTGACTCGAGTGCCGGCAGTGAGGAAACGAAGGCGCATCAAAAAGAAGAAGTTCCGTATGAAAAGGAAGTAAAGAAGAAGAACGAAGAAATCGGAGAGCAGGAACCTCTTAAACTCACATCCTACAGCGAGGAGCTCGGTGTCACCATCAATGAACCGACGTATAAAGAATTCGCAGCGAATGGGAAGGTGAGCATAGACGGGGAAATCGAGAAGTATCAAGACCTGAAATCTGATTTTGCCTGGATCAAGGTCAGGGCGAGCGAAGAAGGTCCTGCAGGAAGACAGCTCGAATACTATACACCGATTAAAGATGGAACGTTTAAACAGGACATTCACTTTTTCAATGGCGAAGGGGAATACAGTGTTTCTGTGCAGCTTCCTAGCAAGGACAGTGAGGATTACTACTACGATACCGCTTCCTTTAAAGTTCATAATGTGAATCCCGAGACCAAGAGGGATGTGACCCTCACACCATTTGGACAGGATGCGGAAATGACTTTGGACACGAAATCAAGCTTTGTTAAGGGGAATGAAATCTTCTCTCTAAAAGGTGAGGCTGGAAACCTTTCAGATGAAGATACCATCATGCTAAGACTAAAGAAGGATTCAGAAAACTGGAAGCATGTCATCCCGGTAATAAACGGGGAATTTAATTATGATGTCCCACTGTTTTATGGAAAAGGGGTACATGAGCTTGAAGTGCTCGTTCCTGATGGAGACCGTGACAACTACTACCAGACTGCGACAACACTCCTCATCGATAATGAATCTGATCGTGTCATGAGTCCGATCGACTATTCAGAGACTTATCGTGAGCGTGGTGTGACCCTTGAATCACCACAATTTGGGGGCGAGGAGTCTGACGGGCAATATACAGTCAAAGGAAGCATCGATCCTAAGGTGGAATTCGGACCTGAAACCACCCATATTTATATCACCACGAAAAAGGGTGAGGATGAAGCGCTTGATGTGATTCCCGTTGAGGATTTCACGTTTGATGATTCCTTTTACCTTCGCTTTGGACCGGGTACATATGAGGTGACCCTCAGCGTACCTGAAATCAAGGAAGAAAACAGCGACTACTTCAGGTTCTTTGGTTTTGCAAAGTTTGAGGTGGAATCCACAGGGGAAGATAAAAGGGATCTCCTGCCTTCACGTGGGGTACAGTCCGACTCCCCTGAAATCAAGAAGCAGGCGGAAACCGTCACAGACGGAAAAACGAATGACAGGGATAAGGCGAAAGCCATCTACGATTATGTCGCAAAGAATGTTTCTTATGATGTTGAAAAGTATGAAAATGATGACTTCAACTGGGATGATAGTGCACTGAAGACACTGGAATCCAAGACAGGTGTATGCCAGGATTATGCGTATCTGGCAATTGCCATGCTCCGATCAAGTGATATCGAAGCGAGATTCGTGGAAGGCAGGGCGGGAGGAATTTTTCCCGGAAGGCATGCGTGGGTAGAAGCGAAGCTGGATGGAGAGTGGGTGACCCTCGATCCGACATGGGGTTCGGGTTACTTGAAGGACGGCAAGTTCGTCCCTGCTTTTAAGGAAGATTATTTTGATCCTGATATAAATGAATTCAAGAAGACACATACACGTACAGGTGTATCATATTAAGATAGGACCAGCCGGGGTGCTGGTCTTTTTTGATAGGTAATTATTACTTATATTGAGAATGAAACCCATAAATAGTACACTTGGGAAGAAAGAATTTATATTCAGGAGAATAATGAATGTTTTTTATACAAAATAAGAAAACCGTCTTCATACTTTTTATCACAATGATCTTTTTAGAAATTCTTGATTTTTCATGGAAAACAAATGAACACTCAAATGGGGAATGGTCAATATTTCTCCACACAGGATTAGTGCTGTGTATGCTGGCTTTATTGTATTCCCTTTTTAGAGGGAATTGGAGCGCTACAAAGGAATTATCCAAGAGTAATAAAAATTTAAACAGCATATTTGAAACACTCGATGTTGCCATCTGGTCTCATGATATGAAATCGGATGTTTTATTGATCACACCGGGAATTGAGAATTTATATGGATATCCATTGAATGACTTCTACCGGGACACTCTTCTCTGGAAGAAAGTGATCCACCCAGACGATAAAGAGGTGCTGGACGAGAGGGCTGAGGATCTTGGTTCTGGTCAGGCATGCGTGAGTATTTACCGGATCATAAGACCGGATGGCCAGGTCCGCTGGATACAGGATAGAGGAATCCCCACCCTGGATGAGCATGGTGAGATGATTTCTTTTACCAGTGTATTATTTGATATCACTAACCGTAAGGAAAGTGAAGATCAGTATCGCAGTTTAGTAGAATTGTCACCGGATATCATTGCGGTGATCAGTAATCAGACATTTGATTATATCAATGAAGCTGGAAGCAGGTTGATTGGTGCAGATAACCCGACAGATATTATAAACAAGAGTGTTTCCCGGTTTACAAGTCTTGAAAATATTAAAAAAATAAGAGAACAGACGAAAGGCTCGACTTCAGGAGAACGATTTGAATTGACCATTACCCGGCTTAATGGCGATGAAATTGAACTGGAGATATCTGCCATGCCAATTTTGTATGGGGGAAGGATGGCTATACAATTGGTGGGCCGGGACATTACGAACCGGAAGAAAGCGGAGAAAACGATTCATGCCATGGCGTATTACGATTCGTTAACCGGACTTCCAAACCGGAATAAATTCAAGCAATATTTGAGCGGCTCTTTATATGATTATCCGGAGCAATCCATGGCCATCTTGTTTCTTGATTTAGATCGATTCAAGGTCATCAATGACACAAAAGGTCATTCTACTGGAGACAGCATTTTAGAGAGGGTAGCCATCCGCTTGAAAGCTGTGATAGACGGTAAAGGGATTGTATTTAGGCAAGGAGGAGATGAATTTATCATCATCCTTTCCAATGTGGATGAATCATTGGTTGCAGCTACGACAGAAGAAATACTACAGCGGTTCACCAATCCGATCGTCATCGAGGAACAGGAATTTTTCGTGACCCCGAGTATCGGGATCAGCATGTATCCGAGAGATGGAAAAGACCAGGAAAGTTTAATTAAGCATGCAGACACGGCCATGTATTTAGCGAAGGACCGTGGCAAGAACAATTACCAATTTTACTATCCTGAACTTGAGAAAGTATCTTCAAGGAATATGGATATTGAAAATGGGTTGCGAAAGGTATTGGAGTTCGACCAATTAAGTCTTCATTACCAGCCGAAAGTCGAGCTGAAGACCTTTGAAATCATCGGTGTAGAGGCACTTGTCCGTTGGGAGCACCCAGTATTAGGAATGGTTTCTCCAGCTGAATTCATTCCACTGGCGGAGGAGACAGGCTTGATCATTCCGATCGGTGAGTGGGTTCTGCGGGAGGCGTGTAAGCAAAGCAAGGAGTGGGAAGAGAATGGATTGGGTGTTGTTCCCGTTGCAGTGAATATATCTGTCCGGCAGATCAAAGATGATGGTTTTGTTGAAATGGTGGAAGATACGTTGCAGAATCTCGCTTTCGAGCCTGAACGTCTTGAGCTTGAAATAACGGAGAGTATAATGCAGGACTTTGAAAGGTCAACGACCGTGCTTAACAGGTTAAAACAGTTGGGGGTCATCATCTCCATGGATGACTTCGGAACGGGTTACTCGTCATTAAATAATCTAAGACATTTACCGATCGATTGTATTAAAATTGATAAATCGTTCGTGGATGATATTGTGAAAAGTTCAAATCAGGTCTCGATTGTAAAAGCCATCATAGACATGAGTCAGAATATGAATTTCACGACTATCGCAGAAGGGATCGAAATGGAAGAGCAGGTGTCATTTTTGAATCGGAATGGCTGTCAGATTGGGCAGGGGTATCATTTCAGCAGGCCCCTGCCGGCATCGGAACTGGAGACGTTTTTACGGGGAAGGAAACTTTCTGGGGATGTTTTACACCAATAGGGGTATTATGCCGTGAAAGAGAGAGCAATGTCAGTTTAGGAGAACCTCCTAAACTGACATTTGTATGATCAATCTCCTTATGTTCAGGTTAAAGGATGTGGATGAAAGGGAACTATTTCATCATATACGGTTTTACATAAACGAAACCTGTATTGGATAAATGATCTTTTCTGGAGGGACGGACCTATAATCACCGAATATCTGAAGGATATTCTGGTGATTTTAAGGTCCGTCCCTTTTTACGTAATTTTGAAATATTTGTATTATATCTGTTATAATTGTTAAAAAATTCAAACAATCATAACGGAGGGGTTTGGAATGGCTATTGGGGTCAAGGTCGATGGGGTTTCGAAGGTATTTAAGGGTGAAGGGGTGGAGACGCATGCCTTGCTACAGGTGTCTGCCGAGTTTCAGAAGGGTGAGTTTGTCTCTGTCGTTGGTTCATCGGGATCTGGGAAGTCGACGTTATTGAGTGTGATCGGGACGCTGGATCAGCCCACGGATGGAAAGATTCTATTTGGAGCGAAAGATGTCACTGAATTCACCCATAAAGAGATGGCGGATTTTAGATTCGAGAACATCGGATTCATTTTTCAACAGTTTCATTTGATTCCGACCATGACGGCTATGGAAAATGTGATGGCCCCTCTTTTCTCAAGGAAGGTTCCCTATAACAAAAAAGAGCGGGCAATCGAATTGTTGGAATCAATCGGTCTCGGGGATAAATTACATTCCCTTCCTTCTCAATTATCAGGTGGTCAACAACAAAGGGTAGCAATCGCCAGAGCATTGGTCCACGAGCCTCAATGGCTGTTGGCCGATGAACCGACAGGCAATCTGGATACGGAAACGGGAGAGCTCATCTTTCATATCATTCATTCCCTCAACAAAGAAAAAGGGTGTGGGGTCATCTTTGTCACCCATGACACCGAACTTGCGGGAAAAGCAGAACGAATCATTGAAATGAAGGACGGCAGGATCGTGTCTGACCGGGTGGTGGAACCCGTATGATCCGTTTTATATGGAATACGTGGTGGAGGAACAAGCAGCGGTTCATTCTGTTGATCATCGGCGTCTTATTAATGAGCGTCGGTCTCAGCTATCTCGTCGGAATGACGCAGACGAATAATGGAACCATTGTAAATGAACTGCAAAAAAGGTGGAAATCTTCTTATCACATGGTGGTGAGGCCGCCTGATTCCAGAAGCGTAACGGAAGAGATGAATCTACTGGAGCCGAACTACTTGAGTGGACTGGACGGAGGCATTACTCTCGAACAATATGAAACCATTAAACAATTGGAAGATATCGAGATTGCAGCTCCCATCTCCATGATGGGGTATGTGTTCAATGATGTCCAAATGGGGCAGTTAGACGTAACGGAACCGGGTATCTACCGTTTGAAGGAAGAGGAAGTGGTGAAGACCGGAGCGAAGGATGAAGTGGACGGCGGGAACTACTACTTCACCATCGGAGGCGAAAGAGAATACAGCATGGACCCTGGGTACGGAGTCGGCGGAACTCTCGAAAGTCTGTCTTACGGGACCGAAATCCTGGTGGCGGGGATCGATCCGGAACAGGAAGCAAAGCTTGTTGGACTCAATGGAGCCATGGTCAAGGGGAATGGCAGCCGTTATTTCTCAGATCAAGATGAGGTCATGGATACGCCACAGGATGCCGGCTTGACAGACACAACGATCCCGGTTATTTTAAGCAACCGTGAATTTGTAGATGGTGAAATACACTATACCGTGGAAAAGCTTGATCTGGACTTTGATTCTGCGAGCCAAAGTGAAACGATGGAAAAAGTAAAGAAAAATGGCGGAGAGGAATACCTTGATAAGCAAAAAGGGAGTGTAGTGGAGGAAAAACGTTTTACAACAGAAGATGCCCATGAGAAAGTGGTCAGCTCCGTCATGAATCCAAGCTATGCAAATGATATGGGTGGTATGAACTGGATGGCATTAAAGCCGTCTCCTGTAACCTATCAGCCTGTAACGAGCCCATTCGGGGAAAGATGGGCGTTCAGTTATGAAGTAGAGCCATACAGCCTGCCTGAAGATTCTCCCCTCTCGGTAGATCAGGCGTACCGCCCGGTTGAGATGTTCGGGGAGAAAAGTTCAAGCTGGCCACGGCTAAGATTGAATTATATCGGAATCTTTGATGCACAGAAACTGAACATCTCAAAGGATCCTTTGACCGAGCTTCCGGTCGAAACGTACTTTCCTTCAAAAGCCAGTTGGGTAATAGACGAAAAGGGGGATCCCGTCAATCCTCCCGTCAATATGAAGCCAGCCAATAATCCGTATGGCTTCTTGACGAAGCCCCCTTTAATGCTGACAACCTTGGAGGCAGCGTCGCATGTTCTGGGGGATGAACCCATATCGGCCATACGTGTCAACGTAAAGGGAGTCGACACATTCAATGAAGAAAGTGAAGCGACCCTTCAAAAAGTGGCGAAAAAGATTGAAGAGGAAACGGGATTGATGGTCGATGTCACGCTTGGATCCTCGCCTCAGCCTGCTTTGACACATATCCCGGGAATAGAGGGGGAAACGGGCTTCGGCTGGATCGAACAGCCATGGATCAAGATCGGGTCCTCCATCACGATTTTTAAAGAAGCAAAACTTGGAGTGTCAGGAGTCGTGGGGAGCGTAGTGGCGGTGGCCATCGTTTACGTATTTTCTTCCAATCTGATCATGATGTATGCACGTAAAAGGGAGTTTGCCGTATTACTGGCACTGGGGTGGCGTCCTAATCAGCTTTCAAGGCTCCTTCTCCTTGAGGCCCTTATTCTCGGGTCCGTTGTATCGATTATTAGCTGGCTGATAGTAGGCTGGTTTACGGTCGCGAACGATCTGGAAACATCAGTTGCCCGGGTTGTTCTGATCGGGTTGATCGGGCTCTCCATTTATTTGATCGGAGCAGTAATCCCTGCCAATCTTGTCAGGAAAATCAGGCCATATGAAGCGATGCGATCCGGTGAAATCACCGTTAAGCAGAAGCGATTCGTGAAGTCCGAATCACTTGTGGGAATGGCGGTCAACTCGATGCTTTCCAGATGGAAGCGCACCATTCTATCCGTCGTTTCCATGGGTCTGCCGACAGGTCTGCTCGTCTTTTATCTGTTCATCACCTTTCGTTTGAAAGGAGTCATGTACACGACCTGGTTAGGTGAGTATGTGGCCATGGAAGTCAGCTCGATGCATTATGTCGCAATGGGGATCGCCTTGACCATCGCGGTCCTGACGACGGCTGAAATCATATGGCAGAACGTGGCTGAAAGGCAGCCGGAAATATCGGTGTTTAAATCACTTGGCTGGAAGAATGGGACCGTGCGGATGCTTGTCATTCTGGAAGGATTGTTTTCCGGTGTGCTTGCAGGCATCATTGGATTGATCTTTGCTTTTGCAATGGTTTGGACGATGTATGGGGATATCCCGTTCGTGCAGTTATGGATGTATGGAGCATCTCTGTTGATTCCTGTTTTCACCGGGGTGTCAGCCGCTCTCCTTCCGGCAAGAAATGCAGTCAATACCCCGCCTTTCCAAGGATTGACCGGGACTTACAGTAATGATAAAAGAGTGGAGAAACAGTTTAAATATGTACTTGTCACAGTAGCTGCGGTCATGTTCTTGTCTGTAGTGGCTCTTTTGGGAAAAGGAATTCCCGAGGGACATAAGGTTGAAACCGCCAGGGTAATGTCACCTGAGGAACAGCAGGGGACAGTAGGGGAGACAACAGCTGTTTTCAAGCCGGAGAAAGAGAAGAAGGAAGATATTGCGATGGATACTCCTCTTCCCTTTTTAAAAGCGAAAGAACTTGCAAAAAAACAGGCAGTCGTTGGTGAAAGATTGGACTTTGACGAACAATCGATTCTGATCGAAGCACCAAGTCAATCCCCTTCCGGACTGAAGGCGAAGAACAAGCAACAGCTCATCACCATACCCGTCAGTTGGGATTTCAAATACAGTAGTGATCCCTATATTGACAGGATATCGTTCAAACCAGGTGCCTACTCTCTCATGGATGAAAAAGGGAAGCAGCATTATCCTGTGGAAACGGATGTGGTGAACGCGGTCAACTATCAGGCGGGAAGAGTGAAGCTTCCCGGCAAAGTAACCGCTCTGTTGACGTTTGAAGTTCCTGAAAAATATCATCGCTTCCTCATTAGCGGAAGGGTTCCTGATGATCACAGGGACATAGTGGCGGAGTTGACCGAAGAAGACCTGAATAAAAGCAGGCATCCATACGTATTGAATGAAACAGGAATCCCACAGGGAGCATCTGCGGAATATAACTTGAAGTTGAAAATGGATCGGGAGAAAAAGTGGAATGTCCAAGCAGATATCAAAGTGACCAATCATTCGGGTAAGGATTTTGAGGATATTGGATTTTATTTTATCCCGAATGCGTTCTCAGAAGAAAACAAACCGAAATTCCTGGAAAGTCATGCAGAAACAAACATAGGCTCTATTCAGAGCATGGGTGAACATCTTTCATTTTCAATGGAAGGGAATCAGCTCCTTATTGACCTTAAGGAAAAGCTGAAACCTGGTGAAAGCAAAACAATCAGCTTCGCGTACAGCATGACCCTTCCGAAAGATGGATTACGCTTATCCCAAAAAGGAGAAGACTTCTTCCTTGCCCAATGGTATCCGATGCTTGCGACGTATCATGATGGATGGGACATTCAACCTTTCGACCCAAAAGGGGAATCGTATAATACCACATATGGAAACTATGAAGTCTCATTTGAAACGCCTGAAGATTATCTAGTTGCAAGCTCGGGAGTGGACGCGAGGGATGAAACGGTCAGTCACGGTGTAATGGAAGGAAGGAGTATCAGGGATTTCTATATCGCATTCTTGAATCCTGGTGAGTGGGAACAGAAAACAGAGAAAGTCAAGATTGGGATGTATCGAAACGTAGAACTTCGGGCCTTCATGAAAAAAGAGGGCGCCTCCATCACGGACGATGTTCTAAAAAAAGCGGCTGACGCATATCTCTTTTTCCATGACTCCATCGGTGAGAACCCTTCCAATGAATTGGATCTGATCGGGAATAATGGTGACATGGAATATTCCAATATTGTTGAAATTTCAGGTGACCCGAATGGCTATGAACATCCATTGGTCCATGAAATCGCACATCAATGGTTCTATCAGGGAGTGGCGAATGATCCTTATCGGGATGCCTGGCTGGATGAAAGTCTGACAGAGTTACTATCCGCCTATTATCTCGCATATGCATATAAGGACGAGGGAAAAGCGTTTGCCTTTTCAAATCAAGTGTTGAGCAGTGAGAAGCCGGAACCATTCTTAAATACTCCCCTGAATGAATTTGAGGACAATTACATCTCAACTGTTTATGGAAAAGGGCCGAATCTGTTAAACGAATTTTTTAACGATAATGGAGGAAGGACGGAAGCTCTAAACTTCCTGTCAGCCTACTACAAAGAATACCAATACAAACATGTGGACTCCCGCACCTTTGCCGAATTCTTCGAACAATATTTCGACGGCAGCCAGGAAGAATTCCTGGACAGTTGGCTTAAATAAGAGAGGGACGGACCTCCAAACGCATATTTTCTATTCAATTAAGCAATCAGTTGGAGGTCCGTCCCTCTTTATCACTACCATTGTGATGGATTCTCTTAAAGAAAGTTCTGTCGTGCCGTTGCATTCAGACACGTGTTCTGCAGAATAAGGAGAGGGAAAAATGACCGCTGCAATATTATTTATGAAAAGTCTTATTATCGGCGTGGCATTTGCTGCTCCCGTTGGACCTGTCGGGATCCTCTGCATTCAACGTACATTGACTTATGGAAGAAGGACAGGTTTCATTTCAGGGCTAGGGGCAGCCACGGCAGATGCTCTTTACGGGCTGATCGCCGTCATGGGACTTACGATTGTTTCGGGCTTCCTGCTGAGTCATCAGTTCTGGATTCAATTATGGGGAGGATTATTCCTGTTCCTGCTTGGATGGAGGACGTTCAGCACACCACCGTCTGCAAAGGTGACAGACAGACCGCACACCACTTCCCGGTTGAAGGGGTTTTTATCTGTTTTCTTGTTAACGCTCACCAATCCTATGACGGTACTGGCTTTTATTGCGATCTTTGGAATGTTTCGAGTGGCAGGTTCTGAAGATATAGGGACTGCACTGACGGTGGTGTTTGGCGTGTTTTTCGGTTCAGCCATTTGGTGGGGATTTCTCGCCCTGATTGGAGGCTGGATAAGCAGCAGAATGGGAAAGTCTTCGTTACGTATGATCAATCGTTTAGCGGGTATCATCCTAACCATCTTCAGTGTACTATTCCTCATTGACTTGTTATAAGAGTAGCGACAACTAAAAGAGGGACGGACCTCCCACATGGATACTTACTTTACATAAGATATCCATGAGGAGGTTCGTCCCTTTAAACTGTCCCTTTAATTAAAACTCCCCATGCTCATTTCCCCACTCATGCATCTGTTGAAGGATTGGCATAAGGGTCATGCCGAGGTCTGTCATGGAGTATTCGACTTTCGGGGGGATGGTGTCGTATTGGGTCCGGTTGATGAAGCCGTCTTCTTCAAGCTCTTTCAGCTGCTGGCTCAGCACTTTGTGGGCAACACCGGGCAGAAGACGGCGCAATTCATTGTACCGGTGGGTCCCTTCCGTCCCGAGATGCCAGAGGATGACCGTTTTCCATTTTCCTCCGATTTTCCTTAGCGTGTATTCAATTGAACATTTCAATTTCCCCTGTTGATCCACAGGTGTATCCATCGTGCACCAGTCCTTTCTTACTTAAAGGTTAGTTTCTCACAAAAAAGTGCATTCTTACATTTATCCGCTTATCTTCGTATAATGAAGTCGTGTTAGATGAAACTAATCAAATCTAAGGAGGAGTTATTAAGATGTTACCATATCCAAGATCATTTTCTCATATAGGACTATCCGTCCCAAGCCTTGAAGAAGCGATAAAGTTTTACCAAGAGGTGTTTGGGTGGTATGTCATCATGGAACCATCCGATGTCGAAAATGATGACACGGCGATCGGCCAGATGTGCCGAGACGTATTCGGAAACGATTGGGACAAGTTCAGGATTGCCCACATGGCAACAGGAGATAAAATCGGGATCGAGCTATTCGAATTCCCGCACAATGAAAAACCTGAGAACAACTTTGAATATTGGAAAACAGGATTATTCCATTTCTGCATCCAGGATCCAGATGTGGAAGGCATGGTCGAAAAGATCAAGCAGCACGGTGGGAAACAACGTATGCCGGTCCGCGAGTATTACCCTGGTGAAAAACCGTACCGCATGGTGTATGTGGAGGATCCATTCGGGAATATTTTCGAAATCTATTCCCACAGCTATGAGTTAACGTATTCTGACGGCACATATTAAATCCAACCAAAAGGCATGTTCCATGAGGGACGTGCCTTTTTATAGTGAAAAAAAGGGATTTTTTCGACAAATGAAGAATCCATTAAATATACGTCAATGCAATTAAAGAGAGGAATACCGTTATGAAGATCGTTGAGTTACAGAAAGAAACAAGTTTATTTGATGTAGCAGTGAAAGCGTTTTGGGAGCAGTGGGGGAGCGAAGACAATTTCAGGTTTTATGAGGATTGTATGTACCATTCATGCCGTACGGAAGAGGATCTTCCCAGGTTTTATACCGCCCTGCAGAGAGATAAGATTATAGGCACATACGCTTTACTCAGGAATGACCTTAACAGTCGTCAGGACTTGTATCCTTGGTTGGCATGCCTGTATGTCGACCCGGATCACCGAGGGGACGGACTTGGTTCCGAGCTTCTTGATCATGCTTTAAAAGAAGTCGGTAAAAAAGGATACGATCGGCTATATCTCACAACAGACCTTGAAGGCTATTATGAAAAATACGGATGGACTCATTCAACCGATGCTGTTGGGTTAAGCGGGGAGTCCATAAAGGTTTATGTGAATGAAAGTAAATAAAAAGCGGCAAGGGGTCCTTCCCTTGCTGCTTTCTTTTTGAGGTCCGTCCCTCAGATTTTTTTCTGTACCCGATCAATGGTGTATCCTGCGATGACAGCGAGGAGGGCAGGGATGGTCCAGGAAAGCCCGTTTTCGCTGAGGGGGAGGATGCTTAGGGATTTCTGTATTTCACCCATTGGGATCGGGAGGGTGGAAAGCATTTCGTAAAAGGCAAAGATCGTCGTAACACTGACTCCGTATACATACATCCTTCTGCTTTCACCGAAAAAATGCTGGAAGAGGGATAGAGCTACAAGAACGATGGCAACGGGATAAATGAGAACAAGCAGGGGAGCCGCAACCGTTAAGATCATGTTCAGTCCCAGGTTTGTGACAGCCATACCGATCAGGATGAAGATCATGACATACGACTTATACGAATATTTAGGATACACTTCTCGGAAAAATCGCCCACAGGCATTGATAAGACCGATACAAGTCGTCAAACAGGCAATCATCACAATCAATCCAAATAACACATTGCCGCTGTATCCGAATAGCTGCTGAGAGGCAAGTACCAGTATGTCAGCTCCGTTCTCCATTGGTCGTTCATGTGGGATGACCCGGCCGATCCATCCAAGTGATAAGTAAACCAATACCAATCCCACGGCGGCAATCAACCCTGAACTTATGGTCCCGCGAATCAGCTCTGATCTTGAGGATGCACCTTTATCCTTCAATCCGTTGATGATAACGATCCCAAACGCCAGGGCAGCCACTGCATCCATGGTGAAATATCCCTCCAGAAACCCTTTTAGAAACGGGGCGGATTGGAATTTCTCTGTGGGCATGGCATCGGTGTACTCAAATATGACAAAAGCCCGTACACATAATACCGTCAAGACAACGAGCAGCACGGGAGTTAAATACTGTCCGACGAGATCAATGACTTTTTTGGGATTGATGCTAAGTATGTAGGTCAAACCAAAGAAAGCGATAGAAAATAAGAAAAGCGGAAGTCGCCCCTCTACATCGATCATTTGTAAAAAGCCCAGTTCATAAGCCACATTGGAAGCCCTCGGGATTCCGTAAAGAGCTCCGATTGACATGTAAATCACGATGGCGAACACAAGTCCGAAAACAGGGTGGACCCGTTCACCGATGGATAACAATCCGTTTTTGGAAAGGGAAACCGAAATAATCGTTAAAAAAGGCAGAAACACTGCCGTTAAAATAAATCCGGAAATCGCTGCAATAAAATATCCTCCAGCCTCCATCCCGAGATAAGGCGGAAAGATTAAATTCCCTGCACCAAAAAATAACGAAAAAAGCATAAATCCCGAGATGAGGATATCTTTTTTCCTCATAACCATTCCTCCAATACTCACTACTGCCTATCACATGAAAAAACCCGCCCCTTATGAGGGACGAGTCCAGGCTCGCACTATAAACCATATTTCGTATGTGATCACATTAAAGTCATACTTTTCTTCTTATTTCAAATTTCATTAATACTCACAATCTAGCACAGGCGATTTGCCTCGTCAATGAATTTTCCTAATATAATATTAATTTCTCTACGCATGTTCTCTCTTTTAAGGTTATGCAATGCGTCATACCGGAATATGCATAAAGAAAACATACGGGAGTTGGTCTCATGAAGCATATTGCAGCTGCGATCTATCTTTCTTTCGGAATGCTCTTTTTGTTTCTTCAAGGGTTTGCCGGGTTTACAAGACCAGATAACATGAACTTTCTGATCTTCCTATTCTTTATGGCCGGTTTATTGTATCTGTACCGGGAAATCCAGGACCGCTTTTCGAAAAAGTAGGCATGAAAAAGGCACGCATGAGAATGCGCGCCTTTTTTCTATTATAATCCGAGTGAGATGTATTTTACTTCAAGAAATTCTTCAATCCCCTGGTGACCGCCTTCACGGCCGAGTCCGCTTTGCTTGAACCCTCCGAATGGAGCTTGTGGAGTGGACGGCATGCCATCATTCAGTCCGACGATTCCATATTCCAGCTGTTCACTGATACGGATTCCCTTCGTGATATTCTCTGTGAAGACATAAGCTGCAAGACCATAGATGGAGTCATTGGCCCGTTCGATGGCTTCTTCTTCGGTTTTGAATGTGGTGATCGGTGCGACGGGACCGAATGTTTCATCTTTCATGCAGAGCATATCATCATTTACGTTCGTCAGGACAGTCGGTTCAAAATATAGACCTTCTATTCCTTTTCCACCGTAGGCAACGGAAGCACCTTTGTCTACAGCATCTTCCACATGCTTCCGGACTTTCTCGATGGCATCCTCATCGATCAATGGACCGATGTCCACACCTTCTTCAAGTCCGTTCCCTACTTTCAGTCCCTTCACTTTTTCAACCAGTTTTTCTGAAAATGACTGTGCGATAGACTCATGGACATAAATACGGTTGGAGCAGACGCATGTTTGACCGGCATTCCTGAATTTAGAGGCGATGACTCCATCGACGGCTTTTTCTAAATCAGAGTCAGCCATGACGATGACAGGAGCGTGACCTCCCAGTTCCAGGGATATTTTCTTGACGGTATCGGCGGACCCTTTCATGAGGACCTTTCCGACTTCCGTTGAACCGGTGAAGGTGAGTTTCCGGACACGAGTGTCTTCCATCCATGCTTCCCCAATGGATTTCGAATCACCTGTCACCACATTGATGACGCCTTTTGGAATGCCCGCTTCTTCTGCAAGTGCGGCCATTTTTAACGCAGTTAAAGGTGTCTGGTTTGCCGGTTTGATCACGACCGTACAGCCTGTGGCAAGTGCCGGCGCCACTTTACGGGTGATCATCGCAGCAGGGAAATTCCACGGAGTGATAACGGCAACAACCCCAACCGGCTGCTTATGAACGAATAATCGTTTATTACGCTGAGTGGCAGGGATCTGTTCCCCATAAACCCGCTTGCCTTCTTCAGCATACCAGGAGATGAATCCATTGGCGTATTGGATCTCTCCAAGTGCTTCTTTTAGCGGCTTTCCTTGCTCGATCGTCATGGTGCGGGCAAGATCTTCTTTGTTTTCATCGATCAGGTCATGCCATTTGCGAATCAGTTCGCTCCGTTCATATGCCGAATACTGTGACCATTCCCTGAAGGCATCATAAGCTGCGTCTACCGCTTTCGTTGCCTCATTTTTCCCTCCATTCGGGATGGTGGCGATGACTTCCGATGTGGCAGGATTGGTTACATCCTTTTTCGCAAGATCCGAACCGGTTTGTTCTCCGTTGATGATCAAATTGTAGTGTTGCATAGTGTTCCTCCTTTTGAAAGTTAGATTCCCATATGCTTATTACTATGTAGTTTGTCTTAAATTTACAATAGTGAATGGGAAGAATCCAGTAATACACCCTGTGTAAATGCCGATGGGCCATTCACTGTTTAAATACCCTGAGTAAGAGGGAACATAAACCGTATGAAAAAAAATAGGGAGGCGCTAGGATGAAAGCCATCATCATCAACCAATATGGAGATAAAGAAGTATTGCAGGAAACAGAAATCGATAAGCCCGTGATAGGGGACAACCAGATACTGCTGGAAACTTATGCAACATCCATTAACCCCATCGATTGGAAGGTGCGGGCAGGGTATTTAAAAGATATGCTCGACTTTGAATTTCCGATCATCCTGGGATGGGATGCAGCGGGAGTGATCTCTGAGAAAGGTAAAAATGTGAAAGGGTTTGATATAGGGGACCGCGTATTTGCAAGACCGGCGACGACAAGGGAAGGTACTTATGCAGAATATGTGGCCGTGGATGAAGAGCTGCTCGCTAAAATGCCTGAAAACATGAGTTTTGAAGAAGCGGCCGCCATCCCGCTTGCCGGATTGACAGCCTGGCAGTGCTTAGTCGACTTTGGTGAAATCGAAGAAGGAGATAAGGTGCTGATCCATGCAGGCTCAGGCGGGGTCGGGAATTTTGCGATTCAGATTGCCAAAAGCTTTGGAGCACATGTCGCTACTACCGCAAGCGGAAAAAATGAAGAGTTCGTCAAGTCACTTGGCGCAGATCAGTTCATTAATTATAAGGAAGAAGATTTCAGTGAAGTACTAAGGGATTATGACCTGGTCCTCGATTCCATGGGAGGGGAAATCCAGTCTAACAGCTATAAGGTACTTAAGGAAAATGGAAAGCTCGTATCGATTGCACAGCCCCCTAATGAAGAGGAAGCTAGAAAGTACAGTGTGAAAGCCGAATTCCTATGGCTCGACCCTAAAGGAGAACAACTGTCCAAACTTGCCGATCTATACGAATCCGGTCAGCTCAAACCAGTGATTGGAGAAACCTTCGAACTAAGTGAACAAGGATTGAAAGACGCCCACGCCTTAAGCGAAACCCACCATGCAAAAGGGAAAATCGTCATCAAAGTGAAATAAAATAGAGGGACGGACCTTTCGATGAAAGGTCCGTCCCTCTATTTAGTTCACGAATCCCCTCCACCCGTCGTCACCGAAACTGCCGCAACGGTTGCGATCATTGTCGCCTGCTGTGCCTGGATGAGTGTTTCAATGGCTGTGGATAAACTGACTTGCATCACAGCGTTGTTTTCGACCTTATCACTGATGATCATGTTCACGGCCATCATCAGGTTGATGTCTTTATGCCACTTGAAAGCCTTGCTCGAGTTCAGTTCTTCCCACACATCCTTCACCTGGTTCACAAGGGAAACATCTTCTTCCACGAATGAGAGCAGTGCGATTTGGGGATAGAACATGGCTTTTGGCTTGATCCCCACTTGTTTAAAAATGTCATACAAAACTGTGCAGCGTTGAACCAGCTCCTCCTGAGACCATTCAGAGTGAAGGGAAAGAATATGGCTCATGCTTTGAAGATCATTTCCTTTCCTGAATCCTGCTGAGTTCAACTGATGGTAGAAGCCCTCAATCCGATCAATCAGAGCATCATGATCCCCTGCCCGTTGGGAAAGGAGCAGGGCAAACGGGTAATCGCTATGCCCGGTCAGAAAAAAGTGCTGATCCCTCATTTTTTTATACACTTCCATCCCGTGAACGGCGAAGTCCAGTTTCCTTCCTTCATGAGAAAGCATCGTCATAGCCGCAGTATAGGAGAACGGTCCCCTTGAAAATCCGGCAGCAATCAAGGAATCATAAATGGAGAGAAATTCATGGAAACGAGATTGATAGTCATCAAAACGCGTATCGAGCATTGCCGCAAAAGTGAAGCGGATTTCCTGCTTTAATGTTGAAAAGGCACCTACCTCATTCTTAATATAGTCACTGATTTCAATAAATCGTTCGATGTGGAAGGCACGTTTATTCGTCACATACAACGAAGACACCATCATCAGAGATCGAGAATCGGATACCTTCCACCTTAAGCGTCTCTTTAATTGCGAATAGATATCCTGATATTCCTCAAGTTTGTTCATTACTTCTTCCATAAGTGTCCACATCCCTTGTTTAATCGTTAGTAGGAAATACGTATGAATAATATAAAAGGTTTCATTAGAGATATGTAAAGGACACTTGACGTAAAGTTACCTTTACATTATGATATGGAAATATAAGGAGGTAGCACTTTTTGAAAAATAAACTGGTAGAATACCGAAAGTCGTTTGGATACTCACAGGAAAGATTGGCTGCAAGACTAGGAGTATCGAGACAAACCATCATTTCAATCGAAAAGGGGAAGTATGACCCTTCTTTGAATCTGGCTTTTCAGTTGGCAGGAGTATTTGATGTGTCTATTGAAGAGATTTTCGTTTATGAAGAGAAGGGAGGAAAGGAGTTGTGACGAAGGGTTATCTGATTATTGGCTGTATTATGGCACTACAGACTGCTTTCTTGTTTTTTATCGGTATCACGGCAGGGAAATTTCCTTATTATGCTCTTAATCCACTGGCTTTGACTGTAATGAGTTTTTGTATGTACTATCTTTATCCACAGTTTAAAGAAAAGGATGAGCGTATGAAGATGATCAGGGAAAAGGGGATCTTTTACTCGTACTTTGCCATTTTAATATTTTTCATCATCATCATGTCATTACTGGGACTTGGCCTGATTGAGCTAACAGCAATGAACCTAATGTACATCATAACCTGCCTCACCATCATGACCGTATTCATCTCCATGGTCATCATGGCAAAAATCTACTAAATAAGAGGGACGGACCTTTGGAACAAAGGTCCGTCCCTCTTCTTCAATCCTTTTCTACCATGTATTTCAGTTTGGTCAACTTGTTCGTCCAGAACTGCTCGTAGTACGCTAACCAGTCTTTCAATTCCGCCAGGGGTTCGGGCTGCAGGCGATAGATCTTTTCCCTGCCGATTTTTTCCCCGCGAACCAGCTCAGCTTCAGATAGGATGGCGAGATGCTTGGCAATGGCAGTCCTGCTCATGGGGAAGTGGGAAGTCAAAGCAGAAATGGGCATTTCCTTTTCTGAAAGGAGGCGCAGCACTTCCCGGCGGGTCGGGTCTGCAATGGCCTGAAATACATCATGTTTAGCCGCAGACACTTATTCCTCCACCACTTTCCGAAGTCGCTGGTCCACAATTCCGATCCATCCGTTTGCCATGCGTTCGCGGATAACAGAGCTTTTCTCATTCGGTTTCGAAACCACTGCATCATCATCTTTCCAACCACCATGGATCACCGTGAATTCAGTTTGATTCCCGACTTCTTTTAATCGGAATTCTACAAACCATCCATCCGTATCCCATGAGAAGGAAAGCTTGTGAGGTGGATTGATTTCCAATACCTTACATGGGGAAGGGCCGAAAGGGGACTGGATATGAAATTCGTGCCCGACTACAGGCTGGAAGTCATTGGGCATAAACCATGAAGAAATCCCTTCCGACGTGGAGACCGCATCCCAGACCTTTTGAATGGGTGCCTTGAATAGGACTGTCTGCTGAATATCCTGAAGTTGATTAGGTTGATTTGATTGCATATAAGTACCTGCTTTCTGTCTTTTGATATAACACCAATTGGTTTCGTATTAAATGATATAACACCTTATGGTTTCGTGTCAATGGAAAGAGGAGAATGATGAACATATGTAGAAGTAGAGTCTTGATGAACGTTAGTATGTGCATATAAGCTATTATTGAACACTCTTTCCGGCAAAAGCCGGTCACAACATCGCACAGAATGACAGGAGTACATATAATCCCAGATGGTACATTAAGGTAGCGAGGAGAAGATGAGCAATGGAAATGCTTCATAGGATGAATGACTGTATTCAGTATATAGAGGACAATCTTGAGGGAGAAATCGAGATGGAAGAACTGGCACGTCTGACACTCCATTCGAAATTTCATTTCCAAAGACTGTTTTCTTTAGTCACGGGCTGCACAGTGGCTGAATATATCCGCAGAAGGAGACTGACTCTTGCGGCTCAGGAATTGAACAGCCCGAACACAAAGGTCATTGATGTTGCTTTCAGGTATGGATATGAAACACCGGAATCCTTTTCGAAAGCCTTCCGGAAAGCGCATGGTGTATCACCATCCCAGGTGAGGGAATCAGGAACTCCCTTGAAAGCCTTTCCACGGATCTCCTTCCAAATTCAGCTAAAAGGGGAAGTTGAAATGAATTATAAAATTGTTGAAAAAGATGCGTTCCAGGTAGTTGGGAAAGGAAAAAGAGTATCCACAAACAGCGGCCAAAATCTTCAGGATATCCCTGCTTTTTGGGATGAAGTGAACAGCTCGGGATTGGACAGAACGATTTGTGAAGCGGCTGGTAATGATGAAATGATGGGGATTTGCATGGAGTTTGATCATCCCAATGAAGAGTTCACGTATTTTATCGGAGCGGGTAAACAGAGTGACCAGGATCATTCCCTGGAAGTAAAAGAAATCCCCGCAGCCACATGGGCGGTATTTGAGTCCGTGGGTCCCATGCCAGGAGCGATTCAAGGTGTATGGAAGCGCATTTTCTCGGAATGGTTCCCGTCTACAGGCTATGAGCATGGGGACGCACCTGAATTTGAATTGTATCCTCCAGGTAATCCGAACGCTGAGGATTATCGTTGTGAGGTTTGGGTACCGATAATGAAAAAATAAGAGCTAAAAGGGGCCTCCAGTTCAGACTGGAGGCTTTATTATGGTTTAACATAATAAATTGAAAAAGATTTTATTATCAGGCAGGAAAAGACACATAAAAACATTGTACTTTAGAAATCATCATGTTACTATTAAGTCACATATAACATGTGACCATTCATTCACATGTTGATTCAAAGAAAGGATCATTGATATGAAAGACGAACTTTCCACCTTGTTCAAAGCTCTCGGTCATCCCATTCGCAGGGAGATCCTTGACCTTTTGAAGAAGGCAGCAAGAACGACTGGTGAACTAAATGAACATTTTCCCGAGGTGACAAGATACGCGATCATGAAGCATTTGACGATCCTCGAGGAAGGAAATCTGGTGGTGGTGAAGCGTGAAGGGAAATTCCGGCGGAACTATCTGAACGCGGTCCCGCTGCAGGAAATGCACAACAGGTGGGTCGGGAAGTACATGGAGTCTAACGCCAATTCACTATTGAAACTACGGTCATTGGCAGAAAATAAAGGAGGAGAATCAATGGAACAAAGCAATGTATTTCGTATTGAACAGGAAGTCATGATTAATGCTCCGCGTGAACAGGTATTCAAGGCATTAACAAGTCAGGCAGGGGACTGGTGGGAGTTCAAATTGGCCCCAGAGGGAGTCGATTCACAATTCACATTTGATCCTGTACCGGGTGGGCAATTCATCGAGAAATGGGGCAGGGACGAAGGAGCTCTATGGGGTACCGTGTATTACGTGAATGCTCCGGAAGAAATTAGATTGCACGGCCATCTTGGCATGCAGGGCGCAGTTAACAGCGCATATACGTATCGGTTGATAGAAAAAGGAGAAGCTACGTTACTTCAGTTATCCCATGCAGCTTCAGGAGTCCTGGAAGACGACTGGGAGGAAAAGCATTCCGAAGGGTGGGCCTATCTACTCGGAACGTTGTTGAAAAATTATGTTGAAAGGAAATAGGGCAATGGTGGATGTCATGACAGACATTACTATACGCTGTCCGATTCAGAAGGTTGCAGAGTATGCTGCGGATCCGGATCATGCACCGGAATGGTATGTGAATATTGATTCCGCAGAATGGAGAACGGAAAAGCCATTATCCGTACATTCTCAAATTGCATTCAAAGCCAGATTCTTGGGAAAGGATCTCTCTTATGTATATGAGATCAAGGAGTTTGTCCCGGGACAGAAGCTTGTCATGAAGACCGCCAATGGACCGTTCCCTATGGAAACCACCTATGAATGGGAGTCGATTGATGGACAAACGACCAAAATGACCCTAAGGAATCAGGGAGATCCCATTGGATTTTCAAGAGTCATGATGCCCTTGATGTCTGTCATGATGAAAAAAGCGAACAAAAAGGATTTAATGAAAATCAAAGAAATTCTGGAAAACTCTTAAATAACAAGGGATCTGCTCCTTATCAGGGGCAGATCCTTCTATTTTGACTATCTCCCTATCATTTAATCACCACGTAGGGCCTCATCATCTCGTAATCTTCATGCTCCAATATATGACAGTGCCATACATACAATCCTGTAAAGGGGCCAAATGGAACAATGATCCTTGTCATCTCCCAAGGATTTGCACACACCGTGTCCTTCCAGCCCTGCTCGTTCGGTTTCGGTTTGATGCGGGTGCCTGTGGGGACAACCCTTCCTTCTCTTTGATAGATTTCTTTATCAAATGGCTGACGGTCCAGTACCTGAAATCGTACTAGATGCAAGTGGATGGGGTGAGACCCTTCCGTTATGTTGATGAAGTTCCACACTTCAATGCTCCCTATCCGTGGCATTTCCGTAATCGGATCGTCCCATAATTGATGATTTAATAGATGTACCTCCCGCCCATATTGATCATGCACCATATTTAACGGAAGGTTCCTCATCTGGAACGCATGTCTTTTCTTCAGTCTTGGAACATGCCGTAATGCAGAGGGGATCCTGCTCGTATCCTGACTTTGCAGCGGTTTTATTACGCGGAATTGCATGAGCACTCCCGTCGTGTCAGGATCTGGTGCCGAACCAGTTGGAAAGGGGGCAGGTCCACTGTTGCGGATAGTGATGTATTCCCGGGTCTCGGAAGAAAAGTCAAGAATGACATCCGCCCGTTCTGCAGGAGCAAGCAAGATCTCCCGAACGGTGACAGGTGCAGAAAGAAGGCCCTGATCAGATCCGATTTGAATGAAAGGCCTTCCGTTCGAAAGGGAAAGCTGATACGTCCGCGAATTTGAAGCGTTGATCAATCGAAAGCGATAGCGTCGCGGCTCGACTTCAAGGAATGGCCAGACCTTCCCGTTCACGAGAATTGTATCCCCGAAGAAATTGGAAAGGGTGGAGGGATGGACACCGGGCGTGGGAGGATCAGGCTCTGAAGGATAATAGAGAGATCCGTCGCTATGAAAGGACCGATCCATGATCACCAGTGGTATATCGTATGGACCCGAAGGCAGTGACATTGCCTCCTCTTCTTCATCGTGGATGATATAAGCTCCGGCGAGTCCGGCATATATATTCAACCGTGTGATCCCAATAGCGTGGTCATGGTACCAAAGGGTAGTGGCCTGCTGCTGGTTGGGATATGTGTAGATTTCTTCTGCAAAGAATGGCCCTGTTTCTTGAAACCCTCTAGTAAACCAGGCATCCGGGTAACCATCGCTCGTATCTGGTGTAGCCCCTCCGTGAAGATGAACGACCGTACGGACCTCGGGCTGCTTTTTTCCTGCACCATGAACGGTAGTATCAATCGGGAGGAAGTGCTTGTTTGGAAGATCGTTTTTCCACAATACCCGTACTGTTTGATTGCGTTTCACTTTAAAAGTAGGTCCCGGGAATTGCCCGTTGTATCCCCATATAGTAGTTGGCGGGAGATCCCGGTGGAGTTGCTGATTGACTTCCTTCATGGTCACTTCGTAATAATCGGAACCCTTCTGAGTTGAAATGGGTTCGATCGTTTCCATAATGGGAAGGGGGTCGACGAATTTCTCAAGCATCACAAATCCTCCTCTAAAAGGCGCTATTATTCCATATGTATGGAATGGGAAGTGGAAATATCTCTATCCTAAAAAAAGAAGAGCACCTGCCGACATGTGAGCAGGTGCTTGTTTTCTTAACGAGCATCTTTATATCGATAGCGATATTGAATATTCGCCGTACGTTCATCTGTATCAATGGTGAACCGATTCCACAGGCTGGTGTCCCTCGTCGTTTCCGCTTTTGGAAGGAAGGGGATGATGGTTCCTGTAATCTCCTGATCATCTTCCGCTTGGTATGTAGAAACTCTCTCCTGATGTACGTCTAGTAAAGTCAAACTGGTCACCTCTGCTTTTTTCATGGTATGTATTTACGGATGAAGGTCCTGTATGTTTCATTGTCCGTAAAAGTGAGGAGTATTTTCCTGGATTGTCAGTGCACATCCTGCTTGTTTCTATACCCAACTGGTTCAAATTGCATTCCTTTAATTGGTAAAAAGGTTCGAATTTTTTTCTTTGCATCATTTTTTTGTTACACTAATTTAGTTGCGAAATTGTTTATCACTGGAGGATATAATGTCAAATCGAAATAAAGGCATATTACTATTACTACTATCAGCGTTCGGCTTCTCCTTGATGGCGGCTTTCGTCAAGCTGTCCGGGGATGTGCCGACGATACAGAAAACCTTCTTCCGGAATATCGTCTCTGCATTCATTGCATTTGGTTTTGTCCGGTATCATAAGGAAAGGCTATTTGGAAAAAGAGAAAATCAAAAGCTGCTATTGCTGCGTTCCTCATTAGGTGCTGTTGGAATTGTGCTGTTCTTCTATGCGATCGATCATCTCGTGTTATCGGATGCCGATATGCTGAACAAGCTGAGTCCATTTTTGACCATCATCTTCTCCGCTCTATTCTTGAAGGAACGGACGCGCGTCTTTCAGGTGGTGGCGATCATCATTGCGTTCATCGGGACATTGTTCATCATCAAACCGGCTTTTTCTTTTGATGTCATCCCGTATCTGGCAGGAGTGTTCTCCGCTATTTTTGCCGCAGGTGCCTACACGGTCCTCCGGGTGCTCGGGAGCAGGGAAAAGTTTTATACAGTCGTCTTTTACTTCTCCTTCTTTACGACCGTCGTGTTGCTGCCGTTTGTGATCGGGTTTTATGAACCGATGAGCGTGAAACAGTGGGTTTATCTGTTATCAGCAGGTGTCTTTGCTACAGTAGGTCAGTTCGGGATCACGATTGCGTACAAGTTTGCGCCTGCAAGGGAGATTTCAATTTTCTTCTATTCCACGGTTGTTTATTCCGCCCTTATCAGCATCTTCCTGTTTGGGCAAATACCTGATGTATACAGCATCATTGGATACATTGTGATTTTCGGTGCGTCACTGTACATGTTCTTGAAAAATAATGAAGCCGGCAAAAAACAGGCAGCATGATTGAAACCTATCCATCACATGGTGGATAGGTTTTTTATATTGGAAATTGAAACATTTCCCATTTACCGATCGTATATATACTAACCGTAATAAAGACAGGAGCGAAGAAAATGAAGGTTGCTTTACTCATTATTGGAGTTGGTTTGATTGTCGTTTTGATCATCATTGTAGCAGGCATTAGACAGAGGGCGGGAAAAAATGATCCCGACTATCTGATAAACCATTTAAAACATCATAAGAATTGGAGCTTAACGGTGATTCGGAATGGGGAAACGCTCGTATCCGTCAGGGAAGATGAGATGTTCCCGTTAGCAAGTGCAATGAAGACCATCGTGGCCATTGAATATGCGAAGCAATGCGAGGAGAAAAAAGTAGATCCTTCCCGCAACGTTTCTCTGGAAGAGCTTGATCGATACTACATTCCGGATACGGATGGCGGAGCCCATGAAGGCTGGATAGAGTATTCGAAACAAAATGGACTTCTTCTTGGAAATAGTACGACCCTTGAAAATGTGGTAAAAGGAATGATTGCTTTCAGTTCCAATGCAAACACAGACTATTTAATCGATCTCTTGGGATTGGAAACACTCAACGAGTCACTGGATGAACTGAATATTGAAAAACATGAGGCTCTCTACCCGATTTCAGGGGCCATGCTGATTCCAACGTACTTGAAGATGAAAGATCCTTCCTATACTGATGACTATATCGAGACAAAGGTTAAGGAAATGTCAATAGAGGAATACATACGAATCGCTCAAATTATTTCACAACAGCTAAAAGAGGGGGAAAAAGGTCTGTACCTTGAGAATGAGCATTCAAGTAAAGGGCTGGACAAAATTTGGTCCGACAGACTGACACGGAGTACTACTTTTGAATACGCAACACTTATGGGGAAACTCAATTCCAAGACCTATTTTCAACGTGAAACACAAGAACGATTGGATGCGGTCATGGAAGGGATCATGGAGAATCCCAACAATCAAGACTGGCTAAAGCATGCCGGGCAAAAAGGGGGATCGACGGAGTTTCTTGTCACGAATGCTGCGTACGCGACAGATAAAGAAGGGAATTCAACTGAGGTTGCCATCTTTACAAACGAGTTGGAAAGAGGGGAGTTAGAAAAGATTTCAGGGAGTTTGAATTCATTCATGCTGAAGATTCTGAGGGAAGAAGATTTCAGAAATAAGTTGAAAGAGTTATAATGTAAGTAAATGGAATAGATGTAAATTGGAGGTGTGAACATGGTTCTCCGAAACTCGAAATGGTCACTATGGGCACTTGCCCTGTTAACACTCGTCCTCTTCAGCAATGTCATGCTTTATCAACCAATCGTGCAGCAATTCCTGGTCATAGAACTTGATCGAGGTGCCGTAATTGGATCTTTAGTCGATCTGGTCATCATTTCACCGGCACTTGCTTATGCCGCTTTTAAAGTGTCAAAAAAGCAGGCCGCCGGATTAATCGTAGTTGGATTGGTGATGGCAAGAGTCCTCATCCCAGAAGAATTCTTCGCTCCCTATACGATCCTCCTGTATTCCGGGATAAGCTTCGAAGCCTTGTTCTTTCTGGCGGAACTGGGCCTGATCTTCCTTCTTCTCAAGAGAATCCCGGTCATCCGGGCCGAAATGAGGTCATCCCAAACAGGTCCAATCTTTTCATTCCTTCCTGCAGTGGAAAGGAAGGTAAGCAGACTTCCTCTTATCCGATTCGTGGCATCTGAGATTCTGATGGTGTATTACGCCTTCTTCAGCTGGCGGAAGAAATCTCCTATTCATGGCGGGGTGGTTACGATGCATCATAAGACCAGTGCCATCGCCATGAATATCATGCTCATCCATGCCGTAGCCATCGAAACAATCGGTCTTCACTGGTGGCTGCATACCAAACTTCCGATCCTGTCATTCATTCTGCTCATTCTAAATGTGTACAGCATTCTTCTCGTACTGGCAGAAATCCAGATTACACGTTTGCATCCTGTTGAAGTGAAAAATGGTGAGCTGCGTGTCGCACAAGGATTAAGGCAGCGACTGATACTGCCCCTGTCAAACATCGAGCGGATGGAATGGGGAGAGAAAAAACCAAATAAAGGCACTATGGTCTTTATGCAGAAAGACTTTGAAGACATACATCCTCAAGTGATCCTGTTCTTGAAAGAGCCTGTCGAAGCGACGTTGTTCATGGGTAGAAAAGAAGAGGTGTCTAAAGTGGCTTTGAGAGTGGATGATCCCGAAAGGTTGAAAGAACTATTGAAGCAAAATGAAGAAAGTGCCTGACGATTTCCAGGCACTTTCTTTCTTATCCCATACGATAAACCCAGTCACATTTCCCGATCATCGTCTCGTCATGTGTGACCATAATGGTAGCGATATTTCTCTCTTTCGTTTCTTTTACCAATAAGTCCACCACTGATTTTCCGCGTTCTCTGTCGAGGCTTGCGGTAGGTTCATCGGCAAGGATCAGCTTCGGTTCATTCATGAGGGCCCGTGCGATGGCGACCCGCTGCTGTTCCCCGCCTGAGAGCTGCTCCGGGTAATGGGAGAGACGTTCTTCAAGTCCTAAATGAGTCAATAATTCCACTGCCCGTTCCTGAAGGCCATCTTTCTGTTTGGTGAGCTTTCCAACAAGCAATAATTGTTCTTCAACCGTTAAGAATGGAACAAGATTGGACTGCTGAAAGATGAAGCCGATTTCTTTCAGACGCAGGGACGTTTGTTCTTTTCCATTCATGGCGTGGACGTTACACCCGTTGATGATCACTTCACCACTAGAAGGTCTGGTCAAGGCCCCGACGATGGAGAGGAGGGTGCTCTTACCAGAACCGGACGGCCCGAGTATCGCACCAAATTCCCCGCTGTCAACCCTCATGGAGAGATGATCGAGCACCGTAAGTTGTTCATGTCCCTGCTTGTATGTCTTTGTAACCCCGTTTAGTTCTAAAATGGATGTCATTTTATTTCACCCCTCCGATTGCTTCTAATGGATCGACCTTCATAATGCTTCTAAAGGACAGAAGTGAACCGATCCATGCCATGACCAAAATCAAACTGCTGTTTAACAGGATCATACCTGAAGATAATTCAAACGGGACATCTCCTGGAATCAGTTGTGTCAATCCATACGTAAGGGTATTTCCGGTCAGAATCCCGAATATCGAAAGAATGGAAATCTGGATGAAAAGGGCGCGCAGGAGCATGCCTGCTTTGGCTCCAATCGCTTTTAGTACTCCGTATTGATGAAGCTTTTGCAGCGTCATGACATAGAAGAACGTTGCCAGGACAATCGCGGAAATGATAAGGAGGAAGATTACCATCATCTTTAATGACCCCTGTTCCGCAGAATAACCGGGTACGTTGGAAAGGATGTCCTCCTTTGATGCTGCATCCAGATTGGGAGGAAGATCCACTTCCTCATTGTCCGTTAAGAGGAGTGCCTGGTACGTAAGATCATCTTTCAAAAAATCTTTCCATGTTTCCATCGATGTGAACATGGCCGGAGTATGACCATAGCTGAATCGTTTTTCAGTGAATCCCCGGATGACCCATTTTTTATCTTGAAAGGTAAGAGAATCTCCGGTTTTATATCCTTCACCCTTTAAGCTTGGGTCTGCCAATATCTCATAAGGAGCTAGTTCTACATTTTCTTCTCCCGCAGGCATGAACGGACTCTCCTTGTCTAATGAAAAGAGGCTGATATTCACGGCTTCCCCGTCATGCATCATTTCCACCATTCTCAATCCTAATGGAGAACCGCCTTTTACAGCGTCGACTTCGTCAGGGGTCATCATTGATCGTTCAAGCTGATGTTGATCGCTTTCTTCTACGATGTACGTTTTGGCCGTCATGTTTTTTATGGCAGAGGCGTTATCAACGGACAAACCATTAGCCAATCCGGATATCGATAACACTAGGCTGGTAATCAATGTGATGATGCCTGTAATTAATAAGAACTTCATTTTGGCATAGCGAATTTCTTTCCATGCAAGAAACAAAAAAATCACCTTCCCTTTCATTACTTCCCCTTCATCATAAAAGGGAAGTATGAACGGAAGATGAACATAGGGTTAAGGCAGAGTCACCGTAAAGGCAGTCCCTTCGTCTGGAATGCTCTCTACATGAATGTTTCCTTGATGGAGCAAAATGATTTTCTTGACGATGGAGAGACCGAGTCCGCTGCTGTTTCGTTCATGACTGCGTGACTCGTCCACTTTGTAAAAACGATCAAAGACCTTCCCGATATGTTCCGGAGGGATGCCGATACCGGTATCCTCGATCCTAAACGTGATGCCTCTTTGGTCTTTATGAAGGAAAAGACTGATTTCACCTTCAGGGGGAGTATATTTAATGCTGTTGGATAAAAGGTTTTCGAAGGCCTGGTAAAGCAGGTCTTCGTTTCCTGAACAGATTACCTCATCCGCCTCCAGTGAGAGGGCAAGGTCCTTTTCTTCCCACAGCCACCTTGTCTGGCTAATGAGAGTTTGCAGCATCTCGGTCAAGTTAACAGATTCATGCTTGATGACTCCCTGGTCTTTATCAAGAGAGGCAAGGGTCAAAAGCTGTTTGCTTACCTTTGACAACCGGGTGCTTTCAGATTCGATCACCTTTGTGTAGGCATCCAGCTCTTCCGTCGAAAGTGTAGGGGAGCGCAGCAGATTCGCATACCCTTTCATGGATGAAAGGGGTGTCTGAATTTCATGGGACACATTCGAAACAAATTCCTGCCGCATTTGTTCAACCTGCATGAGCTGTCGGCTCATAGACATAAATGATTTGGCAAGAGTCCCGATCTCATCCTGCCGATTTTCCTTCAGCTGTATCGAATAATTCCCACCGGCGATCTTCTTCGTAGCAGAGGTGAGCTCCCCGATCGGTTTCACCAGATACCTTGTACTGAAGAAGACAATCAGCATGCTGAGGGCAATCGTCAGGAAGAGCAGGACAGCCAGGAGGATGTGGATCTCGTTGAACTGCTGCTTGATGTCCGGTCTCATGAACAAGGCATGCGATTTCCCGTCGATTTCAATCGGGACACCGATCGAGTTGGACAATTCATTTGAGAAAAAGCCGGTCACAAACGTGGTGGAGGGATATTCAGCCATGCCGTGGTATGTATGGCCATTCAGTACATCCTTTATCACGCCCTGCGACAGTGTCTGATTCCGAAAATCGGCTCCGTAAAATGTTCCGTCTCCCTTTCCGTCCGTTATGTAAAATTGATAACTGAGTTTTGCCGTCTTTTCAAAAAACGTGGATTCATCCATGGAGGCAGCTTCAAATAAGTCCACTACGTCATGGGCGATTTCAGTGTTTTTCTTATCATTGGAAGGCTTTAAGATCTTCTGGTAATAAAGGTTGGAGCCAATAAAGGCAATCAAGCTGCTTACCATCATGATAAAGAGCGTCACCATCACGATCCGGATATAGAGGCTCTTCATTTAGATACCTCCAATTTATAGCCGACTCCCCGCACGGTCATGATGGCAAAGGAGTGGGAAGAATCCTGGAACCGTCCACGTAGTCTTTTGATATGGACGTCGATGGTCCGGTCATCCCCTTCAAAGTCCATTCCCCATACATGCTGGATGAGCTCATCCCGTGTAAAGGTGCGATTCGGGAAGCTGGCTAGATAATACAAGAGTTCAAATTCCTTGAGGGGGAGGATCACGGTTCTGTTACCGGTTTTCACCTCATAAGATCGCTTATCAAGCGTCATGTCTCCGATGCGGACAGTTTGGGAACCGGCCCGGTCGTAACGTCTCAAGATGGCCTGGACCCGGAAGAGGAGCTCTTCCTTTTCGAATGGTTTCACCATATAATCATCGGTCCCTGCCTGGAATCCTTTGGCCTTATCCGTGATACTGCCCCTGGCCGTCAACATAATGATCGGGATATCATAGTCGGACCTTATTTCCTCTGCCAGCTGAAATCCATCTTTATTCGGCATCATCAGGTCGACAATGGCCAAATCGACGGCTTGATGGAGGAGAGTAGCAGAAGCCGCTTCCCCGTCTGCTGCCTCTGTCACCATGTATCCATTTTGCTCCAAATACACCCGGACGAGCTTTCGCAGATGTGGATCATCATCAACCACAAGAATTGATATCATAAGGGCACCTCATTTCTATAAACGATTTTTATGATTTCACTTTAGCACAAGTGACCGAAAGGAAACCAATTTATGACGAATACTCCTCTCCTTGGATATAATAAGAGTAAAATATGCTCTTACCCATATCTTTTTTCCATACTTATCCGTTATAGCCATGAGAGGATGCAAAGGAGTGAAGACAATGCAAATGAGGTCGGTGTACAACCGGGTAGATGAGGCGATAGAGGAAATGGTACCAAAACTGGTACGATACTGCTATTTTCTGACGAAGGATAAATGGAACGGGGAAGATCTTGCCCAGGAGTCTGTATATAAAGCACTCATCCGATACCCTGACTATCAAGATTGGAGTCCTGCGCTACTAAAGAAAATGGCGTACCATCTTTGGATCGATAAAGGGCGGAAAGAGAGCAGGGAATGGATCGGTTCAGTTCCGGAATATGCTTTAGAACACTTTTCAAAAGAGTGGGTCAGCCCCGATACAATTGACATGCTGTCCGATCAACTGACTCCGAAACAGCTGATTTCCTTCGTATTAAAGGAAGCCTTTCAGTACAAGATTTCTGAAGTGGCCGATTTACTGAACCTGACGGAAACCGCTGTAAAAGCGTTGCTGAACCGTTCCAGATCCAAATTGAAAAAGATCTCTGGTGACGATGAATGGAGCGAAAGTGAATCATACGGTGAGGATGCTCTTCAAAAAGAGCTGAACGCCATTTTGTATCGCTGCTTGAAAGCCCAGGATCCAAGTCTCCTGCTTGCCTACATTCCGACGCTGATTGCAACTGGTACTGTCCACATGATGGCACAGGCATCTCCTTCGTCTTCAACTGTCCTCTCAATGGCAGCATAACGAATGAGGGAGGAAACATTCATGAATGCAATACCTTATGTGATTGAACAATCCGGTAAAGGAGAACGCTCCTACGATATTTACTCACGGTTATTAAAGGACCGGATCATCATGGTGAGTGATGAAGTGAATGATCATATGGCCAATAGTATTGTGGCTCAACTGTTATTTCTTGCGGCGGATGATCCAGAAAAGGATATCTCTTTATATATCAACAGTCCCGGGGGCTCGACTTCAGCAGGATTCGCCATTTTTGATACGATGGAGTATATCAGCCCTGATGTGCGGACGATCTGCACGGGAATGGCGGCATCATTCGGTGCGATGCTTCTTCTGGCAGGTACTAAAGGGAAGCGATTTGCCCTTCCGAACAGTGAAATCATGATTCATCAGCCTTTGGGGGGCGCACGTGGTCAGGCGACAGATCTTGAAATCTCTGCAAAGCGCATCCTGAAATTAAGGGAGCATATCAATGAAATCATCGCTGAGAAAACGGGGCAAACCGTAGAAAAGGTGGCCTTTGATACAGATCGTGATTATTTCATGAGTGCCTATGAAGCTAAGGAATATGGGATTATTGATGAAATTATCTTAAAGAAAAAATAACGATGGGAGGAACGGTCGATGAGGCCGTTCTTTTTAGTTTTCTCGATGCTGAACGAAAGAAGGGGATACGTACCTGTTTCATCGATGATTAGGCACTAAAACCAAGAAAAATATGGTAAAATATACGTTGGGTTTATCGTAACGATCGTATATAACAACAAAGGGTAGGAGGGGAAAGTCAGATGACATTGATAGTAGTGTTAGGGCTTATCGGTCTGTTCTTTTTCATGAGAAGATCTCGTGAAAAACCGTACTCCTTTAAATGGATTGTATCCTTAAGTAAGCATGAACGGTTTCGAAATCCCTGGTTAATGGGAGTTTTATTATTTGGGTTGAATCTATTTTTATTTAGTGCAACAGCGTTAATATTGTACGGTATGACCTTTATGATGATTCCATTCATTCACCTTGTGGTCATGGCGGCAGCAACGGCTTCGAGTGTCCTCGCTTGGCAATCGATTGTATATTCTAGGGATTGGGGAAAAGGTGAGCGACTGAAAGTGGGGATGGTGGGAAGCAGTTTTTATTTGTTCCTGTTCTTGTTTATTCTTTATAAATGGGTGACGTATGTCCCCAGATATCCAGGAGAGGACGAGTTCATGAGCGCCATCGGTTATTTTATGGCGGAATTGGTAACGGGGATGGCGTTCGTCATATGCTTTGTAATGATTGTTTTTCTTCCGGTTGATAAGCGTGTATAAGAGAATGGTGTTTTCTTTCTTTTTCAGATCCATTCTATTATCCTTGTAGAATAGAATCTGATGAAAAAGAGGTTTTAGTCATGAAAACAATACATAGCGACGTGATTCAATTTCGAGGCTCTCATTATGACTTTGGCTATATGCAGGGTGAGCGGATAAAGGATTCCATCACGGTTAGAAATCGTGAGAATCAGTGGAAGGTGCGAAAGCCGCGCTTTTCGATCAACGTCAAAGAAACGGAAACTGCGATCAAACGATTTGCCTCAGGGATTTGGGATGAACTACATGGGCTGCAGGAATCCCTCGAATGGCCGATGGAGCGGGTTCTAAAGGAATTTGGCGGTTACCGTGTAGATTATGTAAAATCCGGATGTTCCATTGTCACAGGAAAGGATTATTTAATCAGAAATTATGATTACCACCCCAAAACCTACGAGGGACGCTATACATTTTATCAACCGAGTGATACAGGATACGCGATCATCGGTCCAAGTCAGCGCGTGACTGGCAGGATGGACGGCATGAACGAAAAAGGCCTTGCGTTGGGGTATAACTTCATGCACCGGAAGAATCCCGGTGATGGTTTCATCTGTTGCATGATCGGACGATTGATTCTTGAATCCTGTAAAGATGTTATCGAAGCCGTTGACATGTTGAAGGAAATCCCTCATCGGCACTCATTCAGCTATGTCGTCTATGACAGGAGTGGGGAAACGTTTATCGTCGAGACCTCACCGCGTGGTGTGGAGGTAAGGCAGTCCAATGCATGCACGAATCATTTTGAAGTGATGACCGAAGAGAACCGAAATCACCTGGTCGATTCTAAGCGAAGATTGGGAGTCATCAAGGAAACGGGTGATAAAGACGCTTATAGTGCCTTCCGATTAATGAATGACACGGATAAGGGGGTATTCTCGGATCTTTACGGAAGCTGGGCAGGGACGATTCATACATCGGCTTATTTTCCGAAAGAAATGAAAGCCTGGTTCGCCCTTGGAGGGGACAGGGAGCCGGTTGAGTTTGATTTTGCAGAGTGGCTGAATGGGAAGGATACCGGGATGGATAAAATCTCGGGTGCAGTGGATACAGACATTCCCTTTGTTCACATGGATGAGGGAGCGGATTGGTTCAAACAATAGACTGAAATGAAAAAATGACCCGCGGTGATGTGAACCGGGGTCATTTTCATATTAGACAAACTTTACGATATCTTCAAATGGACGACGGGATTTCGGCGCTGGATCCTTGACCCTGTAACCGAAAGCCACCATGACGGAAATACTGAAGCTACCGTCTTCAAGCAAGCCTTCCTCTTCCAAGAGCTTATTCATTTTCTCAATATCGAATCCTTCGATCGGACAGGAATCAACCCCGATCTGGGCAGCGGCGGTCATCATATTTCCAAGGGCAATATACGTCTGCTTTCCGGCCCAGTCGTATAGAGGGCGATCTCCTTCAAGCAGATCGAAATCAACTTTCTGGAACTGTTCAATCCGCTCTAAGTACTTTGCCAAATGATCTTCAGGCATCTTCTTTTTATTTTTAAAATGGTCCTGCAAGTAGTCTGAGTCGTACTTGGTCTCCTGCTTGGTTCTTGCCAGGATTATGACGAAATGACTTGCCTCAGGCAGTTTACCGTATGCTCCCCAAGCGGTGTTTTTAATCTTCTCTCTAAGTTCAGAATTTTGAATGACCAGGAACCTCCACGGTTCGAACCCGAATGAACTCGGAGACAGTCGACCCGTTTCCATAATGAACCTGAAATCGTCTTCGGACACCTTTTTATTCGGGTCGAATTCCTTGGTTGCATGTCTGAAATGGTAAGCATCTAAAATGTCTTGTTTGATTTGATCTTTATTTGACATATACTATTCACTCCTTATCCATTAATTCCAACATGTTTAACTTACCACAAGTCTGGATTGTTAATCATGTGTTGTGATTGGGAGAACTCTTCTTTGGGGTATGGTGAAACAATTGGTTGATCCAATCCGTAAATATGATAAAGAAGTAAAAGGAGATGAACGGAATGGTTCAACGGGAGGACTACCTTTGCAAAGTACAAGCCCGTATAGAGCAAGCATGTTGATTATATATAGGGGGAAGAGATATTGAATACTGTTGAAATAAGAAAAATTTCGGAATTTGATCTAAAAGGAGACATTCACGATCACTTGCAACAGTTATTATGTGAGTGTTTCCGGGAGGACTATCCTGAAGACAGGATATACTTCAAACAGAAGCCTCATTTAAGGTTTCTGGCATACATAGAGGATCGTTTGGTTGGACAAATCGCATGTGATTATCGGGTGATGAATTTGAATGGAGAGCGTATAAATGTGTTGAGTCTCATTGATGTATGTGTTTCATCCAATATGCGTTCCCGGGGAATCGGATCTCAATTACTAAAAAAAATCGAAGAATTCTGTCATAATCGGGACATTGGCTATATTGTGTTATTCGCTGATGACCCAGATTTATATGTACGAAACGGGTTCCAAAGGGTACAGAATCGATGCAAGTGGTTAAAGATAAATGATAAGGATCAAACGACTTACGGGATTGGACATGAAGTCATCAATGAACTCATGGTTAAAGCGGTTGGTGAGAAAGGTTGGGAAGAGGGAGAGCTAGATTTATTAGGATATCTTGGTTGATGCGTGAGTTCCATATGTCTGATTCAAAAAGGAGTATCTGTCTGGCAGATGCTTCTTTTTTTTTTCTTAATGGACGTCCATATAAAAAATCTACAAAAATATGAAACTTTGTTTGACATTTTAGGGGTGAAGGGAATAAGATGAACATATAATTTGCACAAGGGAAACTTTTTAATATATAGACAATATAATTTACCGGAGGAATGAAACATGTCCGAAGTCAAAACGATGCCTCTTTCTGAATGTAAGCCAGGGGACCGCGTTCTTATAACATCATTATCATTAGAAGGCACAATGAGGAGAAGACTGTTGGATTTAGGGTTTGTGAAGGGATCTGAAGTGGCCGTCGTCCAAAGAAGTCCACTCGGTGACCCTATGGCCTTTCGGGTCAGTGACACGACGATTGCACTGCGGAAAGAAGAAAGTTCACGGATATATGTAGAGAAACTGGGAGGTGTGTAACAATGGATTCATACAGAATCGCTCTTGCGGGAAATCCGAATACAGGAAAAAGTACGTTATTCAATCTGTTGACCGGCTTACGTCAGCACACCGGAAACTGGCCGGGAAAAACCGTCATTCACGCTGAAGGTGAGTTCAAGCACAACGGATCGGATTTTACCATTGTTGATCTGCCAGGAACGTACTCTCTTTATTCCAATTCGGCGGACGAAGAGGTCGCCCGCGATTATATTATTTTCGATAAACCCGATGTGACGCTTGTGGTCCTCGATGCAACGTCCTTGGAAAGAAATATGAACCTCGCACTACAAGTGATGGAAATGACGGACCGGGTGATCGTGGCCCTTAACTTAATGGACGAAGCAAAGAAAAAAGGAATTGAAGTAAATAGTGTGGCGCTCAGTGAAAAACTTGGTGTACCTGTCGTGAAGATATCGGCAAGAAATAAAACGGGCATCAAAGAGTTATTGGATACCGTCCATGAAATGGCGCAAGGAAATGTACCGACCACTCCGTATCGCATGACCTATTCAGAGGATATCGAAGCAAAAATTGAAGAACTCTCACCCAAAGTACGGCAAATGATTGGGGATGAGTTTCCGATTCGATGGATTTCCTTGCGTTTATTAGATGGTGATGAAAGTATACTAAACTCGTTAAATGGTTACTTCCGGAGGGAACGTAAGGGAGGAGGAATGACGAATGTCTCAATCAATGCAACCACATGAAGGAGATCAGGGCCTCGCGTATTTATTCAATCATGCCAAGGGGATGTCGAGTGACAACCTTCGGGATGAAATCGTCGAAAACATTTATTCGACAAGCAGAGGGATCTGCCAGGAAGTCGTGAAGTACAAAAATAAAGATCGAATTCATTCAGAAAAGCTAGATAAAGTGCTGACTTCTCCGATTTGGGGATTTCCGATCATGCTTGCCATGCTTGGTGCGGTCTTCTATCTGACCATCGCCGGGGCAAACGTCCCATCAGGTATGCTTGCAGAAGGATTTGCCTGGATGGAGGGACAACTGACCCTGCTCTTTAATGCCATGAATGCACCTGCATGGCTCCATGGTGTGCTGGTACTCGGTTTCTTCAGGGGTACAGGGTGGGTCATCAGCGTCATGCTTCCGCCTATGGCGATCTTCTTTCCGGCGTTTGCACTGCTTGAGAACTACGGATATTTACCACGGGTTGCCTTTAACATGGATCGCCTCTTTAAGAAGGCAGGGGGACATGGAAAGCAATCCTTGACGATGGCAATGGGCTTCGGATGTAACGCTGCTGCCATCATGTCGACCAGAATCATTGAATCCCCTAGAGAACGTATGCTTGCCATCCTGACGAATAACTTTGTTCCTTGTAATGGACGCTGGCCGACACTGATCCTGCTCGCTTCTTTATTCATGGCAGCAGGATATGCAGGGGGAATGGCTTCCCTTGTGACGGCAGGAATGGTCATGACCATGGTGTTGATCGGGATTACCGTGACCATTGCTGTATCGTGGGTGTTATCCAAAACAGCCCTTAAAGGGGTTCCGACTCATTACACACTTGAGTTGCCGCCATACCGTCGCCCAAAAATCTGGAATACCGTGTTACGTTCCAGTCTTGATAAATCATGGTATGTGTTAAAAAGAGCTGTGATCGTGGCAGCGCCAGCTTCAATCATCACGTGGATCATTGCCAATATCAATATCGGTGACACGAGCATTCTTATGCATTTCGTCAATTTCCTTGATCCATTCGGGCAGGCTCTCGGCATGGATGGGTTCATCATGGCAGCCTTCATCATCGGACTTCCTGCCAACGAAATTGTCGTGCCGATTCTGATCATGGCCTATCTTTCCCAGGGAGCGATGCTTGAGCTTGATGATCTGACAGAATTAAAAGCGGTTTTCGTCAGTCATGGATGGACTTGGTTAACGGCACTCAATATGATGCTCTTTTCACTGCTCCATTTCCCTTGCGGCACGACCCTTGTGAATATTTATAAAGAAACGAAAAGCAAGAAATGGACGTTCATGTCCTTTGCGATCCCCACAGCGATTGCCATCGGTGTTACATTCCTTGTAGCCACCATTGTCAGGGCACTGGGCTGGGTGTAAGAAAGAAGAAAGCAAATCCTTTTAAGGGGTTTGCTTTTTTTTGTCTGAAAGAAGTGGGAAATCGTGGTACGATGGAAGAATATACGGCGGGTTCCATAAGGAGAGCAAAATGAAAGATTATGACTATGATACATTATTGAATATAAAAACCGGAGACCGGCAAATAGGATTTCATAGATCCTTTCATTATCATCGTTACGAACCGACTCCCTACGAGGCACTCCAGGAATTGTTTCAACATTATGAGCTGAAAAGCAGTGACCGGGTGGTGGATTTCGGTTGTGGCAAAGGAAGACTGAACTTCTTCATCCATCATCTCTTCGATTCGTCGGTGGTCGGGGTGGAAATGAACGATGAATTCTACGAAGACAGCATGAAAAATCTCGATGCTTATCGGAAAAAAGTGAAAGTCAGAACGGGTGCGATAACATTCCACCATTGTCTGGCAGAAGAATATGATATCCATCCAAACGATAATCGTTTCTACTTTTTTAACCCTTTTTCTGTACAAGTCTTTATGAAAGTCATCAATAACATTCTCTTTTCAGTCGAATCCTTTCCACGTGACATTGAAATCCTTTTGTATTACAGCTCAGATGACTATGTTCATTACTTAAATGATCACCCGTTATTCCAGCTGCGAAAAGAGGTTTCTTTAACGGGGGAGTATGAGAGCAATGAATATGAGCGATTTCTGGTGTACGGGTTGATGTATTAATCAGGATTTTTGATTTATCCGCTTTCATGTCGGAGAATGAAGTGGAAGAATGAAATAGAGAGGGAGGCGGATGAAAATGAGAATATTGATTGTCGGTGCAGGTGCCGTCGGTGGTTATTTCGGAGGCAGATTGATCGAGAAGGGTGAGGACGTCACATTTCTTGTCCGGGAAAGAAGGGAACATCAGCTGAGAGAACATGGATTGCAAATCGAAAGCGTCCACGGTGATTTTCACAGTCAGCCGAAAACCATTAAAACAGGTGAGAAATCAGAACCATTTGATGCCGTCATCTTGTCTACCAAGGCCTATCATCTGAAAGGGGCGATTGAAAGTCTATTGCCTTATGTTGGCGAAGACACGATGATCCTCCCGTTGTTGAATGGGATGTCTCACGTGGACGACCTGATCGAAGCCTTCGGGGAAGAAAAAGTGATAGGCGGGTTGTGCTTCGTTGAATCGACTCTTGATGGTACTGGGAAGGTCCTTCAGACCAGTCCGATCCATGACCTGGTGTTCGGGGAAAGGAACGGGGAGCGGACAGAAAGAATCACGAAGCTAGAACAAGCCTTCTCAGGAACGAAAGCGCACTTCCGATTATCCGACACCATCACTCAGGAAATGTGGCATAAATATCTCTTCATCACGACCTTGTCAGGTGTCACATCCCTTTATCGTGCACCGATTGGTCCAATCAGGGAGATGGATGAGGGAGCGGATAAGATCAAGGCGGTCCTTTCTCAGGCAGCAACGGTCATGAGGAAATTGGATGCTCCCCTTTCTGAGAATATCGAAGAAGCCCTCTTCGACAAAATCAAGGGAATGGGTTACAGCATGAAGTCTTCTCTCCAGCGTGATATGGAGAAAAATCTTTCAGTTGAGGCCGATCATTTATACGGTTATTTGTTGAGGACTGCAGAAAGTCATGATGTGAAGGTTCCTGATTTGCGGTTGATTTACGGGAATTTGAAGATTTATGAGGTTGCCAGTCAATAAGTGTAGGAAACATCAGATGCCTTTTGTGGTGTCTGGTGTTTTTTTGTTGTTATGGTTATGTTCATGTTGAGCTGTTGAATATTTGGGGAAAGAAAGCAGCTGAATCAGAGAGGATAATTCACCTGCTGAAAAATAAAGAAAAGTCAGCAGCTAATTTATCTAAAACATTTAGCTGCTGAATATCCAGGAGAAATCAGCAGCTGAACTATTTTGAACCATCCACTCTATCAATCTACTTATGAAACGCAACAAGAACCTTCCTGACCGGTGCCAGTTTAGACAATCTATGAACAGCCACCATGGAAACAACGGTGACGATGATATCCAGCGGGAGATACGTCACCATCCAACCCCAGGCAACACCGTAGCTGAATCCATTCGGTGCATCTACCCAGAAAGTAAGTGCCAGATACATGAAGTTCGTACCGATTATGTAATTGAACAATAAGGCAGATACCCCTGCGATAACGTAGCCTGAAAATGAACGGACCTTTGTCAAGATCAAACCCACGATGAACGCAACCGCTATAAAAGATAAAACAAATCCAAAGGTAGGACTGAGGATGCTTGCAGGACCCCCTTTAAACTGGGCAAAGACCGGGGCCCCGATCAATCCAAGTGCTACATACAAAAGCATCGCTTTCGCTCCGACCCTGCTTCCGAGCATCCCTCCGGCGATGATGGCAAACATGAGCTGAAGGGTCACTGGAACCCCACCGATCATTAAAAATGGGGATACATTCGCTCCCACTGCCATTAAGGCGGCAAAAAGGCCGCATAAGACTAATTCCCTGGTTTTTCCCATTTGCATTTTCTCCTCCTAAAAACTGTGGTATGATTGATATTATCTTAAATGTTAACCTATTTGTAAATATGGTTAACATAAAAGGAGGAGAAAAATTGAAAGGTTTTTTTATCACCGGAACCGATACAGAGATCGGTAAGACGTTAACCACCGGGCTATTGGCAAAGTATTTCCTGGATGAAGGCATCGATGTATTTCCCTATAAGCCTGTGCAAAGTGGGGCGATAAGGAAGAATGATAGATTGGTTGCACCTGATACGGAATTCTATGAAAAGGTTACGAAACGCACTTTTGGGAGTGATGCAAATACATACGTATTGGAAACACCAAGCTCTCCTCATCTGGCCGCATCAATCGACGGTGTGTCGATCGAGCTTGAGCCGATTGTAGAGCAGGTGAAGAAGTTACGAAACGCCCATGAACTCCTTCTTATAGAAGGGGCGGGAGGCTTGATCGTTCCTTTGAACGAAGAGGAAACCATTTTGGATTTGATTGATAGAGTGTCCCTGCCAGTCATTCTGGTTGCACGTGCGGGCCTCGGTACCATCAATCATACGGTTCTGTCCGTGATGGCGTTGAAACAGAGAAAAATTCGAATTGCAGGGATTGTCCTGAATCAAACTTCTCCAAATGAGATGGAGGAAATCGAACGGGATAATAAACGGATGATAGAAAAGTTGACTGAAGTACCTGTAATCGGCTCCCTGCCTTACATAACACAAGAAGCTTTAAATGAAGTAAATATGCAAGACCTATTCGGAAATTGGAAAATGGAAGTGTTGAGGGAGGTTGTTCAAAGTGAATCAGCAACAGTTAATCGATAAAAGCAGTCAGTATATGTGGCTGCCATTTACGCAAATGAAGGATTACGATGAGAACCCATTAGTGATTGAAAGCGGGGAGGGTGTATATTTACGGGACATCTACGGGCGTGAATATCTTGACGGTTATTCGTCTCTTTGGCTCAATGTACACGGCCATCGCAATGAGGAAATCAATCAGGCCATCAAGGATCAGCTCGATAAAATTTCTCATTCCACCTTGCTCGGTGCAACGAATGTACCCTCCATATTATTGGCAGAAAAGCTGGTATCACTTTCGCCGGAAAGATTAAAGAGAGTGTTTTATTCAGACAGTGGCGCTACTTCGGTTGAAATCGCCATTAAAATGGCTTATCAATATTGGCAAAATAAAGGCAGACCTGAAAAGCAGAAGTTTATCACGCTTCAAAATGCGTACCACGGTGATACAGTAGGTGCAATCAGTGTGGGGAAAGTAGATATTTTTCATCGTGTTTACAAAACACTTATGTTTGATTCTCTTGTAGCTCCTTTCCCCGATGTGGTTAATCACCCCGATTTAACGGATGAAGGTGAGATTAGGGAGCGGGCACTTCTTGATTTGGAGGCGATCTTTCAAAAACATCATCATGAAATTGCCGGTATGACAGTGGAATCGTTGATACAGGGAGCAGGAGGCATGAATATTATGCCCGCGGGCTACTTTAAGGGGGTTGAACAACTTTGCCGCAAATATGAGATTCTTCTTATAGTGGATGAAGTAGCGACCGGCTTCGGGCGTACCGGGAAAATGTTTGCTGTCGAGCATGAACATGTGCAGCCCGACATCATGACAGTGGCGAAAGGGATCACAGGGGGATATCTTCCCATCGCCGCCACCCTCACAACAGAAGAAATCTACGAAGCGTTCTATGATGATTACACATCACTGAAGACTTTCTTCCACGGGCATTCGTATACAGGAAATCAACTTGGTTGTGCTGCGGCATTGGCGAATCTCGAAATCTATGAAAGAGATGGTCTGATAGGGAAGGTACAGGACAAAACAGAAATCATCCACTCTTTATTGGCACCATTGAACGAACATTCCCATGTTAGCAGTATCAGGCAGCTTGGGATGATCTGCGGAATCGAACTCGTTCAAGACAAAATATCGAAAACCCCATTTCCATGGGAAGACAGAATCGGCTATTGGACGACGATCAAAATGCGGGAGCTGGGCATGCTGACCCGTCCGATAGGTGATACCATCGTCTTCATGCCGCCACTTGTCACAACCGAAGCGGAACTTGAGAAAATGATTCAAATCATGACAGAGGCCATCGACATCACCACCAAAGAAGCGGTCGGTGTATAAGAAGAGTAGTTGAGGGACGGACCTTTAATAAGGGTTCGTCTTTTTTGGTGATCTTGTAACTAAAGTGAGTGTACCAGGTAGAAAAGCCAGAAATTGTACCTGGTACAAAAAATTCAATCTCCAATAAAGAAAAAGAAACCATTCCCCCATCTGAAACGTAAATAACCATATAATCCATCCTTACCAAAGGGAGGCTTCTCATGAACAAACTCATTTCAATAAGCGCCGTGCTCGTTGCCATCTCCACTATCATCATCTGGCTCACAACCAGCGCCGCCAATGCACTCTCACTGCTTGCAACCTATGGAATTGTCCTGTCTTTCCTCGTCTACTTTTTATTCTTTAAGAGAAGAAATCAATAAAGGAGGGACGGACCTCCAACCATCCTTTTGCCAGAGGCAAAAGGATGGCTTGAGAGGTCCGTCCCTCTTATTCGACTGCTTCCAATAGGAAGTCGACGATGTGGATGGCCCGCATGGTGTCAGACAGGCCTTCTCGTTCGATGCCGAGTTTCATTTGGAGGAGACAGCCCGGGTTTGATGTGATGATGGTGGTGGCCCGGGTGTTTTCGACGTTATCCATTTTGTGATCGAGGATCTTCATGGACATGTCGGATTCGACGATATTGTAGATGCCCGCAGATCCACAGCAGTGGTCGGCCTGTTTCATCTCAACGTAATCGGCTCCTTCCACGGATTGAAGGAGGAGTCTTGGTTCCATGAATGTTCTCTGCACGTTTCGAAGATGACAGGAATCCTGGTACGTGATTCGCTGAGGTGAAACATTCAATTCCGCTTTATGGAACTCTAATTCAACCAAAATCGAAGAGATGTCCCTGATCTTATTTTTAAATGAGACAGCACGTTCTTTCCACTCTGGATCATCTTTCAGTAAGTGATCATAATCGACGAGGAAGGCTCCGCATCCTCCGGCATTGGTGATGATGTAATCAATCTCGGCTTCTTCAAATGCCTCGATGTTTCGCCTGGCCAATTCCTTTGCAGCATCCTTTTCACCACTGTGTCCATGCAAGGCCCCACAGCAGGTTTGCGCCTTTGGAATCACGATGTCACAGCCTGCCAGCTGGAGCAACTTGGTTGTGGCATTATTCGTTTCCAGAAACATTGTATCCATCAAGCAACCGGAGAAGAAAGCGACGTTTTTCCGAACCGCCCCTATTGACGTAAGGGCAGTTGGGCGATTCTTCATCTCTTTCAGTCTTGGTACTTGTGGGAGTACACGTTCCATGGTTGCCATACTTTCAGGGAACAGCTTCATCACGCCAGTCGTGTAAAAGGCTTTTTGCAATCCGGACCGTTGGTATATCCCGAGAAGGTTCGTGACCATTCTCATTCTATCTGGATGAGGGAATAATCCTTCGAATACGGTCTTTCTAACAACCCGGACTGGGAAGGAATGTTTTTTATTTTGATTGATGATATCCCGCGCTTCCTCCAGTAAATGTCCGTAATTGACGCCAGAAGGACATACCGGTTCACAGGCCCTGCAACCGAGACACAGATCGAGAGTACGCTCGACTTCTTCATCAGGTTCGATGACCCCATCGACGACTGCCTTCATCAAGGCGATTCGTCCACGGGGGGAGTGGGATTCCTTGAATCCCGATTCGATATAGGTAGGGCAGGAGGGAAGACAGAACCCGCATCTCATGCAATTCAATAGTTCATCTTCATTCATACGGGTCTTGAATTCTTGTTGTATCTTTTGCTTTTCCTGGACTGTTGTCATCGTGAAATCACCACACGTTTTCTTGATTCTTTGGCAAATACCTTATTGGGATTCATAATATTGTTCGGATCGAAAGATTGTTTAATCATCTTCATGGCGTTGATTCCTTCAGCACCAAGTTTCCATTCGAGGTAAGGGGCTTTCATCATACCGACACCGTGTTCTCCGGTAATGGTACCGCCCAATTCAATAGCGTGGGCGAAGATTTCTTCAAAGGCCGCTTCGACCCGCTCCATTTCATCACGGTCCCTGGTGTCTGTCGCAACGGTCGGGTGAAGGTTTCCGTCCCCTGCATGTCCAAAGGTACAGATCTTTACCCCGTGTCGCTCTGCTATATCATTGATCGCTTTCACCATCTTCGCAATTTCTGAGCGGGGGACCGTCGCATCTTCCAAAATCGTTGTCGGTTTGAGGCGGGCAAGAGCCGATAGGGCAGAACGTCTGGCGGTGCGAAGAGCATCCGCTTCGATTTCGGTTTTTGCCAGTTGGACGGATACCGCGTCATTCTGCAAACATACTTCTTCCATCCGTTTCATATCACGTGCGACGACTTCCGGAGGGCCATCCTGTTCAATCAGGAGGACGGCTTTTACGTCCGTTGGCAGACCGATCTTGGCAAAGTCCTCAACGACTTCCAATGTAGGTTGATCTAAGAACTCAAGGGTCGTCGGAATGATCCGATTGGAAATGATGTTCGACACACTTTTTGCCGCTGCTTCTATATCCTGATATAGGGCAAGCATCGTCTGTTTGGCTTCCGGCATGGGAACGAGCTTTAATGTTGCTTCGGTGATGACACAAAGTGTTCCTTCTGAGCCGACAAACAGCCGGGTCAAGTCATATCCTGCTACGTCTTTCGCAAGTTTTCCCCCGGTACGGATGATATCTCCATTGGGAAGGACCGCTTCAAGGGCGAGTACATAATCACGTGTAACACCATATTTCAATCCCCTCAGTCCACCTGAATTTTCATTGATATTCCCACCGATCGTGGAGATTTTCATAGAACTCGGATCCGGTGGATAGAATAGTCCCTTGGCTTCAACGGCGTGAATCAGATCCAGGGTCACCACACCAGGCTGGACGGTGATCGTTAAGTTTTCTTCATCCAATTCGAGTATGTTGTTCATATGGGTGAAAAGAAGGACAAGACCACCTTCAGTAGGGCATGTTCCCGCGCAAAGATTCGTTCCGGATCCTCTCGGGACAATGGGGATGCCGTGCTCATGACAGATTTTCACGATTTCCGCTACTTCGTTTGTGGAACGCGGAACGATGACCGCATCGGGCATGGATTGGTAATTGGGTGTTGCATCATAGGAATACACAAGCTTCTCAGCAGGAGTATCACGGTAATTGTCTTCGCCGACGATTCCAATGAACTTCTTTTTAATATCTGAAGTGATCATTCTAATTTCCACCTTTTTTTACATGTTTTTCAATTCTTTCCGAAAAAGACTAGAGAGACGGTACCCGACTCAAGATCAAGGTCCGTCCCTCAAGATAATAGTTTATTTTTTGATAGGGCAGGGGGTGATGGATCCGAGGATGACGGGTTTTTTCGCGCCGGTTGCTCCTGGGACGTTGCTCGAATTGCCATGCAGGGTTTCGTTGGCCAATAAGGCAAAGGCGATCGCTTCCTTGGCATCTGAGGAGTACCCGATTTCTTCCTGGGTGATGATCGTCACTTCAGGGAGAAGTTCCCGCATCATGTGGAGAAGTGTCCCGTTATAACTTCCCCCGCCGCCGATGATCACCTCTTTGATGGGGTGTTCTGGGAAGATGAACGTCTTATACGCATCCGAAATCGAAAGAGCGGTAAAGTAGGTGGCCGTCGCTATCAGATCTTCTTTCGATAGATCGCCATATTCCTGAAGGATCCGGTTCACGAATACCTCGCCAAACAGTTCCCGCCCTGTGGATTTAGGCGGTGCTTTTTTGAAAAATTCCTTTTCCCATTCCATCCATGCCCTTGCGGCTTCCGGATGTATAGTGCCTTTGGCTGCAATCGTTCCATCTTCGTCATAAGACAAGCCGAATAGCTTCTCACAAAGTCCATCCATCACCATATTTCCAGGGCCTGTATCGAACGCGAACACGTCATCAAGAGAACAATCTTCCGGTAAGACCGTCACATTCCCTATCCCTCCGATATTCTGGAGTAGTCTGCCTTCGTCCTTTCGTCGGTAAAGGAGAAACTCTGTATACGGGACGAGGGGAGCACCTTCACCTCCTGCCGCCATATCCATGGAACGGAAATTGGACACGACCTGTGTATTGGTCCTATAGGCAATCACGCTCGGTTCCCCGATTTGAAGGGTGCAAGCCACCGAATCCTCCGTGTTGAACGGCTGATGATAGACCGTTTGGCCATGGGAGCCGATAAAGCTGAGGTCTTCAACTGAAATGGTTGCTTCCTGACACACCTTCAACACGGCATCTGCATAAACCTCCCCTAATTCAAAGTGAAGACTTGATAGGAGGGGAGTAGAGGAGTCGGTCGGACTCATCACATCAAATATTTTCTTTTTTACCTGCTGAGGGAAGGGGGCGGTTGAATAATGAACCAGCTCCACCACCGTATCCGTACCGGCTCCCTCAATGGAAACAAGGGCTGCATCCACTCCGTCAACAGACGTACCGGACATTAATCCTACTGCTAAACGCTTACTCACATCTATACCTCCCTGCCTGTATGGCTTCAACCACATCCACCGCACCTGTCGCAGGGGATGTGGAATCGACGATAAAGGTTGTATCGTTAAAACGTCTTTCGATCGTTTCTTTAAAAATAGATTGCACAACCGGATTCTGCTCAAGGACACTGCCTTTTAAAGCAATGACCGGTTTAGACTCAATCTGTAACTTCTCGATCAAGGCGATCGCTTGCCTGGCAAGCTGTTCGCCGGCGGTTTTTAATAAATGAAGCGCACTTTTATCGTGGGCTTCTGCTTCCTTATGGATCACTTTCGCGAGCTGGGCAATTTCGCCTTTGGTAGAAGCGTAGATGAACCCCTTTAATCCTTTGGCATCACTTGCGTTGATTTCGTTCAGAAGGCTGCGGGAGAGGGGAGAGAGGGGAATGCCGTAGTCCAATTCCTCTACAATCTGTTTACTTGCCTGGATGGCGAGGTGATAGGCACTTCCTTCATCCCCAAGTAAGTGCCCCCATCCACCGGTTGTTCCTTCCCGATTTCCGTTTCTTCCGTAACAAATCGATCCTGTTCCCGCAATCGTCATGACACCATTCCGATTTCCAATCAAACTGAAGTAAGCAAGAGTGGCATCATTTAATAGAATGATGGGTAAAGAAGTCATGCGTTCCAGTTCCGATTTGATCCTTTGAGAGAGGTCCCCCGATCCCCCTCCAGCCATCCCGATCACTATATGGGAAACGCCCGTCTGATCCAGACATTGTTGAACAACAGAGGATAGATTTCTCAACGCTTCCTCATACGAAACAGACGGGTTACCGTGGCCAGATAAGCTTTGGAACAGGATATTCTTCTTCATATCAAGAACAAGTCCCTGAACTTTCGTACCTCCTGCATCGATGCCTATCACTCTAGCCATCTATAGAAACCTTTCCTGACTGAAAGGCAAATTTGCTCCACGGCTTCAAATAATCCAATAGGAAGATTTCTTCTTCACGGATCCGTCCCACTACATTTGTTTTCCCGGAATTCTCCATATCCTGAAGAGCGATCTGAAGTTCTCCCGCATATTGGGCGTACAAATCATTTTCAATGATGATGTCCCCGCGTTTGATCTCTCTCGTGTTATGAGGAGCGAATTCTCGTCCTCTATATTTGACTCTGCTTTGAGTGGAACGGATCATATAATCCGATACGTCTCCCCGGTAAAAGTGAGGTTCTTCAAAGATAATCGTTTTTTCTAAATCGGTGGTCGTTTCATAGGTTTCGACCGTAAATGTTAGCTTGGAAGTGTTCAGTGTGCTAAGGAGCTGCATTTCACGTTCAGATGCATAAGCGTTGCTGATGATGACGTCATCAATCAACCCGGTGGCAAAAAGATGTTTTGCCTGGACATCGATTGGAAGGGTACGATGCATTTCTAATGTAGGAAGGCCTTCCGTGACCGGCCAGGGACCGAATGTCGCATCAGAAGAAGAGACAAATGCAGCAGTTCTCATCCCAAAGTCTTTAAATTTTTGGCTGCATTCAATAAAGAATGGATAAGATAAACCGGAATATCGGTGAGGATAGAAATTATGGCAACCTAATAACTGATCCTTATTGGGTTGGTATGTCATGATATTGTCGATGTATTTCGTAGCGTTACTCATATTCAGTTCAATCTTCAAATCATAAGGGTTGTAAGACATCATCGATTCTTCATGACCTGTATACCCAAGGTCAAGGCGGATACCATTAGCACCGAGATCAGCAAAGAAGGACAGGTCATCATAAGAGATATCGAGCTCTTTAAAGATACGTGGACTGATGTCAGCAATGACTTCCATGTTCTTCTCCCGGGCAAATTTAATCGTTTCTTTGAAGTTCGAGATGATCCCGTCCTTGTCCCCATCAACGGATAATAAACAGGTAAATACACGCTTAAATCCATAAGAAGCAGCAAGTGCCAAATATTCTTTATCTTTTTCTGTGGTAGAATGGTTTGGGTAGATTGAAACGCCAAGTTTTTTACTCATCGTGATGCCTCCTTAATTCGATTTGCTTTCAAGGGTTTGGATTCTCTTCAACATCGGGATCATCTGCTCTATTAATGAGATTTCACTGATTGAGGTCATCAAGTGGTCCTGTGCATGGATCATGAGAAGAGATTTTTCAAATTCTTCCCCGTTGATTTCTGCCTGGATCAGGCTAGTTTGTGTCTTGTGTGCTTTATTCAGTTCTTCATGGGCTGTTTTCACCATTTCTTCCGCTTCATCGAACTTTCCTTCATGTGCTTTTGCAAGGGCTTCATAAGCCGTACTCTTCGCATTTCCGCCATTCGATATAATTTCAAAAATCTCCATTTCTACGTTGCGAACTTCTGCCATTGTCTATTCCTCCCTAACCCTTTTTAGAACTTTTTTCTACAAAAATAGTAAAATAAAAATTTAAATATTTTAAAATAATATTGAAATTTAATTTCATTATCGCATATAATCATATTAAACTGAAAGCCTTTTCAAGACAATCATTTTTTTGGAGGTGACTATGACAGAATTTCAGGTTTTAAAGCACATCAAAAGTCAGATGGAAAGCTACACACCATCTGAAATAGCAGTTGCTCAATACGTGCTGGAGTTTCCGGAGAAAGTGATGGAAATGACGACGAAGCAACTTTCACAATCATGTGGCAGCAGTGAAGCAGCCATCATCCGGTTCTGCAAACGAATCGGGATCAATAGCTTCAGCGGCTTGAAAATCGAGCTTGCCAAAAGCACGAACATCGAAGAAACGAAAAGTCATGACATCAATACGCTTCTTCATTTTGAAGATAATCTTGAAACGGTCTTCAATAAAGTATTGGTCAACACGTATCAAGCGATCAAGAATACGGAGAAGCTTTTTTCCATCGATGAGCTGGATCGGGCAGTGAACGCGTTTCACGAGGCAGAAAGAGTCTATCTGTATGGAGTCGGCGGTTCCGCTGTCGTAGCAGAAGATTTCACACAAAAATTGTTGAGGCTGAACTACCTGGCGTTTCAGGCAAGTGACATCCATGTCCAGATGATGATGGCAGCAAACTTAACAGAGAGAGACGTTTTGTTCGTCGTATCGACTTCAGGGCAGACAAAAGAAATTTTGAAACTGATGAATGTCGCACAGGAAAAAGGAGCAACCATCGTACTCCTTACCCAGCACGGGAAATCACCGGCAAGAAAGCTCGCCGATATTGTATTGACTATTTCCGAAGAGGAACACAATATCCGAATCGGTACCATGACGGCAAGAATTGCTCAACTCGTCGTGATCGACGCTTTATTCGTGGCATTATGCATGAAAAAAGGACATGGCGTTTACGAGCAAATTATTCATACGCATGAAGTGGTTCAACGAATGAAAGAGGAGGAGGATTAGGGATGAAAGTATTATTTGTATGTTCTGGAGGTATGTCCAGTGCCATCGTCGTCAATGCCCTGAAGAAAGAGGGAACAAAAGAGGGAATCGAGATGGAAGTGCACGCCATCGGAACAGGGGAAGTATCCGAAGAGATCTCAAAGGGGTGGGATGTCTGTATGGTAGCACCTCAGATCAGACACCGTTTTGAACAAGTGAAGAAAGCCGCCGATGAAGCGAATGTTCCTTGTGGGCCGATTCCTCCGCAGGCTTATACACCACTTGGTGGTCCGACTTTACTGAAAACAGTAAAAGAATTAACCAACTAATTAAATAGGAAACAAGGGGGTAGTAACATGCAAAAGTTTGTGAACTTTCTGGAGAACAATCTGTCAGGTCCGATGGCCAGACTCTCAGAACAAAGGCATTTGCAAGCAATCCGGGATGGGGTTATTTCAGCACTGCCATTTATTATCGTTGGTTCATTCTTCCTGATTTTAGCGTTCCCGCCACTGCCGGACGCCGGAGTATTCGGTGACATCAAGCAGTGGGCCGCTGACAACATCGTTGAGATCCTGATTCCGTACCGGCTGACCATGTTCATCATGTCGCTCTATATAGCCTTCGGGATCGGATATAATCTCTCGAAAAGCTATAAATTGGATCCGTTATCCGGTGCACAGATTTCAGTCGCCGCACTATTATTGACGATCACACCGAAAGTCATGGACGGAGAAGGCTGGGTCCTTCCGATGACCAACCTTGGAGGTCACGGATTATTCGTCGCCATGGTCGTCTCGATCCTTGCAGTCGAAATCTTAAGATTCTGTAAAACGAAGAACATCACGATCAAAATGCCTGAGCAAGTACCGGCATCCGTTTCACGAAGCTTTGAAGCACTTATACCTGTAGCAATTGTCATTTTATTAGTATCTTCCGTAACGGTTTTAGCCGGAGTTGATTTGCATCATTTAGTCGGTGTGGCAGTTGCTCCATTGGTTACGGCAGGGGACAGCATTTTTGGTGTGTTGGTACCGGTCTTCCTGATCGATTTCTTCTGGTCATTCGGGATTCACGGTGTATCTGTCGTAGGAACAGTAGCACGTCCCCTTTGGGAAGTATTCCTTGTAAACAATGCGGATGCTGTTGCCAGCGGCGGCGCCATTCCACATATCGCTCCCGAAACGTTCTATCAATGGTTCATTTGGATCGGTGGATCAGGTGCGACGCTTGGATTGGTTCTTGCGATGGTCTTCTTCTCCCGTTCCAAATATTTAAAAGCATTAGGGAAGACATGTCTTGTACCGGGTCTTTTCAATATCAATGAGCCTGTCATTTTTGGTGCTCCCATTGTATTGAACCCGATCTTGATCATTCCTTTCATCACGGTTCCACTGATTACAGCAACGATATCATACGTGGCAACAAGCATCGGGCTAGTATCACCAACCTATATCATGCCGCCTTGGACACTTCCGGCACCAATCGGAGCGTACCTGGCAACAGGTGGTGACTGGAGAGCGATCGTCATGGTTCTTATCAACATCGGAATCTCGTTCTCAATCTACTTCCCATTCTTAAAAATGTACGACAAGAAAATGTTAAAAATGGAAGAAAGCGATCAACAAGCGGCGTAGAAAAGCGGAGGGGCTTTGATGAGAGGCGACAAGCATAAGCTAAGCCGGCATGAAGGTTGCTCTTTCACCTTCTTGACGGAATAGCTTATGACCTCGAGGGACTAACCGCCGCAGCTGGACAAAGAAAAGCGGAGGGGCTTTACCCAGACCCGCCAGGCATTCTACTATAATAAGTAACAGAAGTGGGGGTCCTAGGATTCCCACTTCTTTACTAGGTCAGGAGTGATGGACATGACAGAAACCGTTGTGCCAAAGAGAATCGGTTTTAGAAGTGTATTTGTATTATTAATCTCGGTATCTATCGGACTCTTACTTCTTTCAAAGCCATTGATGAGCACGGGGCTTGCAAAGGAATGGAGCGTGTTTTTGGCTACGGGCATTTCAGCTTCGATCGGGCTCTCGGTTATTCTATTGAAGATTGAAGGGCCGGTAGAAGATGCATCTGTTAAAAAGAAGCGGATGTTTTTAGCCGTAGTAGTCAGCTTTGTCATAAGTTTCATACTGGCTTTTGTGGCCAGATAACAGGGGGCGTACAGGATGGGAAATGGAATCAAGGTCGTGACGATTGGCGGGGGTTCGAGCTATACTCCTGAGTTTGTTGAGGGATTGATCAAGCGGTATGATGAACTGCCTGTTCGTGAGCTGTGGCTGGTGGATATTGAGGCTGGAAGAGAGAAGCTGGATATCGTCGGGAACTTAGCGAAGAGGATGGTGGAAAGATCAGGGGTCCCTATGGAGATCCATCTGACATTGGACCGGAAAGAGGCATTAAGAGGGGCAGACTATGTCACGACCCAAATGCGTGTCGGACAGCTGAAAGCCCGGATTCTGGACGAGCGTCTGCCGATTAAATACGGAATGATCGGTCAGGAAACGAATGGGGCTGGCGGACTCTTTAAGGGAATGAGAACGATTCCTGTCCTTTTGGAAATCTCTGAGGAGATGCAGGAACTGTGTCCCGATGCCTGGCTGATCAATTTCACGAACCCAGCAGGCATGGTGACAGAAGCGTTGCTTCGTTATGGATCGAACCCAAAGGTTGTCGGCGTTTGCAATCTTCCCATCAATACGAGGATAACCCTGGCGAAACTTCTAGGTGTCGAGGTTGAACGCCTTCATATCAAGTTTGCCGGACTGAATCATATGGTATATGGATTGGACGTTCTCGTGGACGGAGAATCTGTATTAGGGGAAGTACTGGAAATCATGAGTGACCCAGAGAGGCAGGTCAGCATGAGAAATATTGCGCCACTTCCGTGGGAGCCTGAATTCATCAGGAGTCTGGGAGTCGTCCCTTGCCCGTATCACCGCTACTTCTATAAAACGAGTGATATTTTAGAAAAGCAGCTAGAAGAATTCAAGACGGGTACGACCCGTGCGGAAGTCGTTCAGAAATTGGAGAATGAGCTGTTCGATCTGTACAAGGATGAAAGCTTAGCCGTTAAGCCTCCGCAACTTGAAGAGCGTGGAGGAGCTTATTACAGCGATGCAGCATGCAACCTCATATCGTCCATCCATAACGACCGCGAGGATATCCAGACTTTGAATGTCCGCAATGATGGGGCGATCAGTGATCTGCCACGGGAATCTGCCGTGGAAGTGAACTGCGTCGTGACTAAATCTGGACCGAAGCCGATTGCAGTAGGAGAGTTGCCCGTTTCAGTCAGTGGGCTTGTCCAGCAGATTAAATCCTTTGAGCGGGTGGCTGCAGAAGCATCCGTAACCGGTTCCTATGAGAAAGCACTGCTTGCCATGACAATCAATCCGTTGGTGACGAGTGATGTGAAGGCGAAACAGCTGTTGGGTGAAATGTTTGAGGTTCATAAAGAGTATTTGCCTCAGTTTGGTGAGAGGGTAGCTCATAAATAAAGAGAAGAAGCTCCACAATCGGAATCTAAATGAGGTGCTAATATAAAAAATATGTACCGAAATCACAGTTGTAGTAATACTAATCATTATAGGAATTTTAAAAGTAGAACTCGCCTCATTGGCGAGTTTCTTTTTTTAGGATTAGTTAAACATTTATGTATCTTGAGAAGTCTTGCCCTTTGTAGAAAAACCAGCAATGATAAGCGGAGATTTTCCGGTTACATTCAGAATATAACTTGTTTGGGAGGCAAATAGGCGGAGTTTTTCCGCTTATCGCAAGAAAAACCAACCATTTTTGTACTTTTCGAGTGAATAGGCGGAATCTTTCCGTCTATTTCAGCCAATTTAAATAGAAATTTTAAAATAAGCGGAATTTCTCCATTTATTTATCAGCTCGAGTGCTTACCATTCCCTAGCCGATAGGTGCATGCTTTCATATCATCTGACTAAATGCCCATACCTGAACAGATACCTGTTTTTTAAAAAACTACTAACCATATTTACAAAACCAACCAACTTATTTTAAAACACCCCAAACCCCTGCACATCTTTCCCCTGGACGAGCATACCTTGATAGAAAGAAACTATGTCCAGAAAGGATGCCCCGTCCATGATTCCAACTAAATCAAAGGTTGCCGCCTCATTATATGCCACAATGTCCATCAGCTTCTGGGGTATTTCCTTCGTATCCACCAAAGCGGTACTGGATACCCTTGATCCGTATACACTCCTCGTTCTGCGGTTTGCGATAGGAGCTCTGTTTCTGCTCATGCTTCTACTATTAAAAGGATACAGGCTTACCATCCCACTCAAGTACATCCCTCACTTAATCATACTTGGCATCCTCGGCGTCTTCATTCATCAGGTCATCCAGGCGACTGCGCTCCTGACCATCGAAGCTTCCTCGGCAGGGTGGATGATTTCTTTTTCACCTGTGTTCACCGTCATCCTCTCCATGCTATTTTTGCATGAAAAAATGACGTTCCCTAAAGCGCTGGGAATGATCATCGCGATTACAGGTGTGCTGATGGTGACGACAGCGAGGAGCGGTCAGTCTATCGGATTTGCTGTCAATATCGGGTATATCCTGATGATTCTGAGTACATTGAACTGGGCCGTCTACTCCGTGCTGCTGAAGAAGCTTCGCATCGAGCTGCCGTCTCTCGTCATCACGTTTTATATGAGCCTGCTCGGATTCAGTTTGACGATCCCGTTCCTCATTCGAAACCGCGGCTGGGAAAGCATTTCCCTTTTATCAAATGTAGAGTGGGCCCACTTGATGTTCCTCGGGATATTTGTTTCAGGTATCGCGTACTGGTATTGGGCGAAATCTTTGGAGGTATTGGATGCGTCCAAGGTGTCGATGTTTCTGTATTTGGAGCCTGTCACTACCCTCATTGCGGCAATCATTCTACTGCATGAGAAAATTGTTTTCATAAGCATCCTGGGTGGAGTCATAATTATAATAGGAGTTGTCATTGTGAATGGCCAGGTGATTTCTGTACTCCACCGGTTTCTATGGAGGAAACGATAACATCAGGGGGGATCCGCTGTGACCTTAAAGGAACGGATAAAGAATACATTGGATGAATTGACCAACCCTTCAACAAATGAAATGAAAGAAGTTTTGCAGTCTCTTCATTTAACTCTTGAGGAGTTACAGCCGTACTTGCAATCTCCGGAAGGAAAGCCATATTATCGTAAGCTCCTTTATCAAAATGAAGCAGTCGAGCTTCTCGTGATGAATTGGTCCGATAGGGAATGTGCCCCTCATGACCACGGAAACTCAAAGGGTTGGATCCAGGTGATGAACGGGACTTCAGTCAATACAATCTTTGAAGTAAAGGATAACCAGCTCCCACAGGAGATATTTGACCGTGAATACTCGAAAGGTTCTTTCTTCTATGCCCCGAAGAAAGGTGTTCACAAAATGAAGAAAGGGAGTGGGGAAGACTTGGTGACCGTCCACCTCTACTCGCCACCCATTCAGGGGATGATGGTGTATGATTTGGAAAAGTGTGCTGCCTGTGTGGTTTCTGATGAATGTGGTGCATGGTGGCCGGATCATCTCAGGCAAAAGATAAAAGAAATGCAATTGAAATAAAAAAGGAGCGCTTCGCCGTAAAGGGGAAGCGCTCCTTTCATGATTAGTGGATTCTTACTGTTTTCGCATCCTTACTTTCCACCCCTGTCGGAGAAACGGATGTAACACCATATGTGTATATGCCACCTTCAGCAGCAGACGTATCTTCATAGGTTGTGAGACTTTCTCTGGAATACACGACATCCACGATATTCGCTGGATTCTCGTAATCTCCTTCTTTCACTCCATCAAAACGGTAGATGACATACTTTCGTGCGTCAGAGTGCTTCTTATCATCGATGGTCAATTTGATTCCGTCTTCCTGCTTATCCGCTTTCACCTTGTTCGGCTTCTTCGGAAGGTGATCGTTATTCCATGGAGTGGCAGGAGTCAATGCTTTCTCAGTGTATACTTCATTTCTTAAAATATCTGCGTATCCAAGCGGGTTCTCGAAAATTTGTCGGAGGGAGAAGTGCATCTGCCCAAGGGCCGTTCCGTTATCACGGTTGTCCATGATCTGCTCAGGCAGCTCGTAAGGATTGAACCATTCCTGGTCAAAATTGTCCCCGACCTTATAATCGGCCATCCCGATGTACAGATTGACCGGGTGCTCATACGAATACTCATTCACTTCCCGGCTCCACCAGTCAAGGAGGACAGAGTAGTTGGCGACAGCGAGTTTCCTAGACCAATAGATTTGCGGGGTGATATAGTCTATGCTGCCATCCTTGATCCACTGACGGGTGTCGGCATACAGGTCGTCGAAATTCGTTTGTCCTGCCTGTGTCGCACTTCCTGTAGGATCATCAGCAATGTTTCTCCATACTCCAAAAGGGGAAATCCCGAATTGGACATAGTCTTTGATTTCTTTGATTTCATTGTTGATATCTGCAACGAGTTCATCGACGTTGTTGCGTCTCCAGTCGTCGATATTGTCGAAAGCACTGCCATATTTCTCGTATGTATCTTGATCTGGGAAGCTTTCTCCTGCAATTTTATAAGGGTAGAAATAATCATCCATATGAACGGCTTCTATGTCGTAGTTGTTTACCAGTTCTTTTACTGTATCAATCAGGTATTGTTGTACTTCGGGAATACCGGGGTTGAGATAATACTGTTTACCATACTTCAGGACCCATTCAGGGTGAAGCTTGGCAACGTTATTCTCTGCCAGTGATTCAATGGTTTGATTCGGCATCGTGATGCGGTAAGGATTCACCCAGGCGTGGACTTCGATCCCGCGCTTATGCGATTCGTCTAACATGATGGCAAGTGGGTCATAGCCTGGGTCGGTTCCCTGCTTGTCCCCGGTGATGTACTGGGACCATGGAGCGAGTTCAGAGGGATACAAGGCATCAGCGGTCGGTTTGACTTGATAGATCACCGTATTGAAGTTTAATTTTTTTAACTCATCCAGGGTGCTCATCACCCAGTCCGTAAATTCCTGCTGATCCATTCCGGCTGCCATGTCGATATTCGTGACGGTTGCAATCCACGCAGCCCGCATTTCGTGCTTTGGAGCACTTGTCTCTGCTGCTTTAACTTTCCCGGTAAAAGGAAGAGCCAGCGAGAACATCATCACGGCGATGATCATGTACTTAACTGCTTTCATGAACAAACTCCTCTCCTTCGGTTTATAAGAAACCGTTTTCATTTTATTGAAATAATACTTCAAAAAATGACCAGAAAACATGAAATATTATTTCTAATTCCATTATAGTGGGAGTTGAATGGATGGTATATAGTACCAATGAGGTAAAAAATCTGAATATTCAATACACAAACAGGATGAAAGGACTAGTTGAAACGTTCTAAAATAGAATCAAAACGGAGAGAATAATTAGTGTAGAATAGGACATAGAGACCGTGAGGGGAGTGTTCGTTATGTTCAGGGATCTAACCATAGAGCAATGCGATTTACATAAGTATACACTCGTGGACGTACGTTCTCCTTCTGAATACAGGGAAATGACAATTCCGGGAAGCGTGAACATCCCTGTGTTTGATGATGGGGAAAGAGCAGAAGTCGGGACGCTGTATAAGCAGGTGAGTAAGGAAGTGGCGACGGATCGGGGGCTGGAGATTTTTTCAGGGAAACTTCCTGCCTTTATTCGTGAGTTTCGAAAGCTGGATGGAGAGATTGTCGTGTTTTGCTGGCGGGGAGGAATGAGAAGCAAGGCGGCTGCGACATTCCTTGACCTGATGGGGATCAAGACACACAGGATTCTTGGCGGGGTCAGGGCCTACCGGCATTGGGTGTTGAACGGCCTTCACTCATTTAAGATGGAGCCACCTTCTTTTGTTTTGAACGGCGGGACAGGCAGTGGAAAGACTGCGATTTTGAAGAGGCTTCAAAGGGAGGGATATCCAGTACTTGATATTGAAGGACTGGCAAACCATCGGGGATCCATCTTTGGAGAAATCGGGCTGACCTCGAACAATCAAAAAACATTCGATTCCCTGCTCCTTCAAGAACTGATGAAGCTGCAGGAGTCTCCTTTTCTATTGTTTGAAGCAGAAAGTAAACGAATTGGAAAGCTTCTTCTACCTGACTTTTTAGTGGAGGAGAAGGAAAATGCGTTTCATATCTTCATTGAGATGCCAATGAAAGAAAGAGTGGGACATATTTTGGAAGAGTACCGCCTTCAAGAGCATCATGAAGAATTTGTAGAAGCGTTCAGGGTAATCAAGAGAAGAATCCACAGTCCCGTGGCGAATGAAATCGAGGATGAGTTGAAACAGAGACATTATGGGCGGATCTTGGAATTGCTACTTGAATACTATTATGACCCGCGTTACAGGCATATGGCCAATCAATATCCTGTAGATCGAAGGATTTCGGTGAAAGTGAATTCAATGGAAGAAGCCTATCAAGAGATCCAAAAGCTTCTTCAGGCAAAAAGTTCATTCGTTTCAGCACAGTGAGACTTTCCCCAGAAGATGGGGTAAAGTCTCTCTTTTTTGACTAAACTTTTATGGAAAGTATTGACCGTGTAGTGCACCACATGGTTTATGATTTAGGTGTGAGGTGATGGGGTTGTACAAAGTAAGCGAGTTTTCCAAGATGACCGGCCTGAGTAAGGAAACACTGCGTTACTATGCAGAGATCAACCTCCTTGAGCCGGTCTATATCGATCCTGCAAACAACTACCGCTATTATGATAATGGATCTTATCTTGTGGGGCGATTACTGGTTTACTTAAGAAGATTTAACTTTACCATACAAGAGATGCTGGCCGTGGTGAATGATGAGTCCTTCGAAAACCTGGAGGAATTGATCAAGGCGAAAAAGCGGGGGCTCGAAGCGGAAGTAGAACGAATACAAACGGTGATCCAGGAAATGGATGATTTCTTTGAAATGGGAATGGAGGATGTAATGGATGATTAAATGGCATGAAGAACGGATCATACCTGTCAATATCGAAACGATCTGGCATTTATTTGAGCTCGAGAATATTCAACGGATTATGCCCAACGTAGTTGAAAACAAGGTCCTTGAACAGAAAGAAGGCGTGGTGGGATCGACCTACCAACAGAAATACAAAGAAGGAAAAAGGATTGAAACGTATATCGTGGAAGACCTCGAGTATGAGAATACAGCTCTGAAAAAACATAACAAGATCGGCTTCACATTGGCCAAGGCCTTTGAAATAGAGGCTTCATTCACCCTTCATAAAATCGGTGAGGACCAGACGAAATTCATCTACCAGGGTGAAAACAAAGGACTGAACTTCCTTGGGAAAGTCCTCCTCAAACTAGGTGGAGAAAAAAACAACAACAAAGTCGTCACCGAATTCATGGACCGTGTCGAAACAGAAGCACTGAAAGAAGCATGAGAAAGAGGGACGGACCTCCGAAATTTTTCGGAGGTCCGTCCCTCTTTCATATGGTTTGGAAAGTTGGAGAGGTGGGAATAGAAGAAGAGTTTCAGCTGATGAAAGTGGGCTGTGATTCAGCAGTAGAAGGCAAGGTCCGTCCCTCAAAATGAGAATGTTTTTTTGTTTATAAAAAAATTTTTTTTAGTTATTGTTTTGCATGAAAATTCATGTTGGATTTTGGTGGGATTTGCTTAGGAACGCGAAATATTGTAAGCGATTTCTTTACGATAGTATCAAGCTTTTAAAGATTCTGAATATTAAGTCAAAAGGATGATTAATATATAAGGCTTCTTCCTTGTGTTTACACATATATTTGGAAAATATGCGCTCGTACCATTAACAAAATTTTTCGTTTTTTCTAAATTTCATGATATACTAACGAAAATTAAGAAAATTTAATCATTCGGTTAATTATTCAAAAAATATACAAGTTTAGTAGAGGAGGACATTGGATGAAAACGAATCTTCCTGTAGCGCAAGGCATGTATGATCCTGCGCAAGAACATGAAGCATGTGGAATTGGAATGATAGCAAATATAGATGGGACAAAAAGTCACAGCATCGTTCAAAATGCCATTAATATTCTATGTAACTTAGAGCACCGCGGAGGACAATCTGCTGATACAAGTACCGGGGACGGTGCAGGTATCCTTACCCAAATCCCACATCACTTTTTTAAAAAGCAATGTGAAAAAGAAGACATCATTCTCCCAAGGAAAGGCGAATATGGGATCGGGATGGTTTTCCTTCCTGAAAATTATGACAAGCGCCAGAAGAGTAAAGAAATATTCGAACGCATCATTGAAGAAGAGGGTCAAAAGACACTTGGTTGGAGACCTGTACCACTCAATGATTCCTTTGTAGGAAAAGTGGCATCGAAGTCAAAACCGTTCATCCGTCAAGTGTTCATAGGGGCATCGGAAGACATGCAATCACGGATGGATTTTGAGCGCAAGTTATATGTGATCCGGAAGCGTATTGAAAAAGAAGTAGCGACAGTCGAGGGACAAGAGGACGTTTACCTTTGCAGTCTGTCTTCTACGACCATTGTCTACAAAGGGATGCTCATCCCGGAACAGCTCGATTCCTTTTACATTGACCTCAACCACCCTGAGTTCCGTTCAGCCTTAGCGCTTGTACATTCCCGCTTTAGTACAAACACTTTCCCAAGCTGGCAGCGGTCTCATCCAAACAGATATACCATCCATAATGGTGAATTTAATACATTGCGAGGAAACGTGAACTGGATGCGCGCACGTGAAAAGCTGTGCAGCTCTAGTGCCTTCAAAGACGAAGACCTGGAAAAAATCCTACCCGTCATCGATGAGACAGGCAGTGATTCCTCCATGTTCGATAACTGCTTTGAATTCCTTCATTTATCAGGAAGATCCCTTGCACACACGGCCATGATGATGGTTCCAGAACCATGGGAAAACGATGACACGATCCATCCAAAGAAGAAGGATTTCTACGAATACCACAGCTGTTTGATGGAGCCGTGGGATGGGCCGGCAGCCCTTGTATTCACGGATGGAACGCAGATCGGTGCGTGCCTTGATCGTAACGGACTTCGACCTGCCAGGTACTATGTAACCAAGGGTGGAATGATCGTACTGGGTTCCGAAGTGGGTGCTCTCGATATTTTTGCCGATGACATCGTGTACAAGGATCGTCTGCAGCCAGGAAAGATGCTTCTCGTCGATTTGGAAAAAGGAAGAATCATCCCAGATGAAGAGATCAAGCTCCGTGTTGCTTCCGAACAGCCTTACAGACATTGGCTGGATAATAATAAATTTGAACTGGAAGATCTGCAGGAAACGACCCATGAAGTGATTCAAATGGATCCTGATGAGGTCCTGCTGCAGCAACAGGCATTCGGCTACACGACAGAGGAACTGAACAAAATCATCAAGCCGATGGTGACGGATGGTAAAGATCCGGTCGGCTCAATGGGATATGATTCTCCTCTTGCGGTTTTATCGAAAAAGCCCCAACTTCTTTATAACTACTTTAAACAATTATTTGCACAAGTCACGAATCCGCCGATCGATGCGATTCGGGAGCAGATTATCACTTCAGTCGGAACCACGATTGGTGCAGAAGGAAACCTGGTGAACCCGGGGCCGGAAAGCTGCAGGCATATCCACCTCAAGACACCGATCCTGACTGGAGAAGAACTTGAAAAGCTTAGGCACCAAAATGAAAAAGGCTTTAAAGCCGTCACACTACCGATTTTATTTGATGTAACCGATGAAGGAAACCAACTTGAAGGTACCCTGGATGCTCTTTATGAAAAAGCTGATCAGGCCGTAGCAGATGGTGCGACACTCCTTATTTTATCAGACCGTGGTGTGGTGAAGGAGAAGGCAGCGATTCCAGCCCTTCTTGCCGTTTCAGGTCTGCACCACCATCTGATCCGCAAAGGAACGCGTACAACCGTCAGCATCCTGCTTGAATCAGGGGAGCCAAGGGAAGTCCATCATTTTGCAACTCTTCTTGGATACGGGGCTGAAGCCATTTATCCATATTTAGCGTATGAAACACTGCGGGACTTGATTGAAAAAGGTGAGCTTCAAGACAAGACCTATGAACAAGCGGTGAAAAGTTTTGTAAAATCGGGAACAGATGGTGTCATCAAAGTCCTTTCCAAAATGGGGATTTCAACGATTCAAAGTTACCGTGGTGCCCAAATCTTTGAAGCAGTCGGCATTCATAAGGATGTCATCGATAAATACTTCACCCGAACCGCTTCAAGACTCGGTGGAATCGGAATGGACATCATTGAAAAAGAGGTACTGTTAAGACACACGAAAGCATTTAATGAACGAAAAGATAATCAGCGTACATTAGAATCTGGAGACGAGTTCCAATATCGCCGAAATGGAGAGGATCATGCATACAATCCAAGTACGATCCATACACTCCAGCATGCATGCCGTACGAATAATTATGAGCTATTCAAGAAATATTCCACTATGTTGACGGATGAGAAGCAGAATCTGCAATCTCTGCGTGGACTTCTTTCGTTTAAAGAAACAAAGCCTGTGCCAATCGATGAGGTGGAATCAGTTGAAGAAATTTGTCGTCGATTCAAAACCGGCGCCATGTCATTCGGTTCCATCAGTCAGGAAGCACATGAAGCATTGGCGATTGCCATGAATAAAATCGGTGGACGGAGTAATTCAGGAGAAGGCGGAGAACACCCAAGTCGTTTTGTCCCGGATGAGAATGGAGATTCGCGCCGCAGTTCAATCAAGCAAGTGGCGTCAGGTCGCTTTGGTGTCACAAGCCACTATCTCGTGAACGCCGACGAAATTCAAATCAAGGTTGCTCAAGGGGCTAAGCCGGGTGAAGGAGGACATCTCCCTGGTAAAAAAGTATACCCTTGGGTTGCTGAAGTAAGGGGATCGACGCCTGGAGTAGAGTTAATCTCGCCACCGCCTCATCATGATATCTATTCGATTGAAGATCTTGCCGAGCTGATTTATAACCTTAAGAATGCCAACCCTCAGGCACGCATCAGTGTAAAGCTGGTATCAGCTGTAGGCGTCGGGACGATTGCTGCAGGTGTGGCAAAAGGCAGGGCTGACGTCGTGTTGATCAGTGGGTACGACGGTGGGACCGGTGCTGCACCAAGGACCAGTCTGAAACATACAGGACTGCCTTGGGAAATCGGTCTGGCCGAAGCTCATCAGACATTACTGTTAAATCGCCTTCGCGACCGGATCGTCGTAGAAACGGATGGTAAGATGATGACAGGCCGGGATGTCGTTGTTGCATCGCTTCTTGGAGCAGAAGAATACGGCTTCTCGACTGCACCATTAGTCGTTCTTGGGTGTGTCATGATGCGTGTCTGTCATATGAATACATGCCCTGTCGGAATTGCGACACAAGACCCTGAGTTACGTAAGAAATACACAGGTGACCCTGAGCATGTAGCGAACTTCATGCGTTTTGTCGCCCAGGAAACAAGGGAGCTGATGGCTCAGCTTGGTTTCAGGACGATCAATGAAATGATCGGAAGAACTGATATTTTAGAAGCCAATGAGGCAATCGACCATTGGAAAGGAAAAGGAATCGATCTGTCGGCACTTCTTTATCAGCCGGATGTACCTGAGAAGGTTGGCCGGTATGCAACACGTAAGCAGAATCATGAGCTTGAGAAGACGCTTGATTATCAAGAGCTGATCCCACGTTGCCGAAATGCGATCGAAACTGGGGTACCTGTTGAATGGACGACGGCGATCCGAAACATTCACCGCGTGACCGGTACGATGCTTGGAAGCGAGATCACTAAACGATACGGAGCGGAAGGCTTACCGGAAGATACGATCCGTTTGACCTTCAAAGGCTCAGCAGGTCAAAGCTTCGGTGCCTATATTCCAAAAGGACTGACGTTGAGGCTGGTCGGGGATTCCAATGACTTTGTAGGAAAAGGATTATCAGGCGGTAAGATTATCGTTCATCCGGATCCGACAGCCACGTTCATTCCTGAACGGAATACGATCATCGGTAACGTTTCCTTCTACGGGGCATCCGGAGGAGAAGCCTATATTTATGGAGTGGCAGGCGAACGTTTCTGCGTCCGTAACAGTGGGGCACAGGTTGTCGTTGAAAGCGTCGGGGATCACGGCTGCGAGTATATGACGGGTGGAAAAGTGGTCGTTCTTGGATTGACGGGGCGTAACTTTGCTGCCGGAATGTCGGGGGGAGTCGCATATGTCCTGGATGAAGATGAGCAATTCCGTACAAGATGCAATCAGGAACTTGTCCTCGTACAGCCCCTGTTCGATCCTGATGAGATGAAAGATGTGTACAACATGATCGAGAAATACGTTCATTATACAAATAGTAACAATGGAAAGAAAATTTTAGCGAATTGGGAATCATACGTATCCAAATTTGTCCGTGTCATTCCTAAATCTTATCTCAAAATGAGAGAGCGGATCAGTGAGCTTGAAAATAGTGGATTAGAGAAGTTTGATGCGGAAATGGCCGCATTTGAAGAAGGTACAAAAGAAGAGAAAAAAGTACTGGAACCTGCGAATTAATCAGGGAGGGGGATACCATGGGAAAAGCAACAGGATTTATGGAATATAAGCGAAGAACATTGGATGAACGGCACCCGGCTGAACGGACGAAGGATTGGGACGATTATACGTCCCCTCTTTCGGAAGAAGAAGTCAAGAAACAAGGGGCGCGCTGCATGGACTGCGGCGTTCCCACTTGTCAGTCCGGGATGGAAATCAACGGATCGACTACAGGTTGTCCCGTTTATCACTTAATACCAGAGTGGAATGATCTCGTCTATCAAGGACAATGGAAAGAGGCTTTGAAGCGTGAGCATCAGATGAACAACTTCCCCGAATTCACCGGCTTCGCCTGTCCGGCACCGTGTGAAGGGGCTTGTGTTCTCGGGATCAACGAGCCGCCCGTTGCAATCAGGACCGTGGAACGTTCAATTATCGAAAAAGGTTTTGAAGAGGGCTGGGTCATTCCCGAACCTCCTGCGTTCCGCACCGGTAAACGCGTCGCTGTAGTGGGATCTGGTCCGGCAGGATTGGCGTCTGCGGCACAGCTGAATAAAGCCGGTCACCTTGTCACTGTTTTTGAGAAGAATGATCGAGTAGGAGGCCTCTTGACGTATGGTATTCCTGAAATGAAGCTTCCATATTCAGTCGTGAAGCGCCGTGTCGATATTTTAGAAGAAGAGGGCATTGAATTTGTGACGAATACGGAAGTGGGAAAAGACTATACGGTCGAAAACCTTCGTGAAAATTTCGACGCCGTTATTCTGTGCGGAGGAGCCGCGGTTCACCGGGACATTAAGGTGGATGGACGCGATCTGAAAGGCGTGCATTACGCCATGGAATTCCTGCATGCCAATACAAAAAGTTTATTGGATTCCAATTTAGAGGACGGTCATTACATTTCTGCCGAAGGGAAAAATGTCATCGTCATAGGTGGAGGGGATACGGGTACCGACTGCCTCGCCACTTCTGTGAGACATAATTGTAAAAGCCTGACTCAATTTGATATCTACGATAAAAAAGGAGCCATGCGTGATGAAATCGGCAATCCATGGCCGCAGTATCCCGTCATCCACCGGGTGGAGTACGGTCAAAAAGAAGCAGCCGAAGTACTGGGCGAAGATCCTCGTGCTTATGCCGTCATGACGAAGAAATTTGTCGGCGATGAACATGGCCATATCAAAGAAGTCCATACAGTCAATGTGAAGCTTCGTTATGATGACGAAGGAAACAAGATCCGTGATGAAATCCCGGGAACTGAAAAAGTCTGGCCCGCGGATCTAGTCCTTCTGGCCATTGGATTCAGTGGCCCGGAACAAGACCTGATCAAGGAACTTGAAGTCGAAACAAACAGCAACTCCACTGTAAAAGCAGAGTACGGAAACTACATGACCAGCGTCGAAGGTGTATTTGCTGCCGGAGACATGCGCCGCGGTCAAAGCCTTATCGTCTGGGCCATCAACGAAGGCCGTGAAGCAGCCCGCGAATGCGACCGCTACCTCATGGGCACAACCGAACTACCATAATTTTTGAGAGACATTTTAGAGGGACGGACCTCCGTCGGGCTTGATGCCTGATGGGGGTTTTTATTTTTTGGGGACGGACCTCTGTTGGGGTTGGTGGCTGAAGGAGGTTTTGCTTGTTTGAGGGACGGACCTCAGTAGGTATTTGGATACCTTTTTAATGGAAGCAATAAATCATAGTGGGGTGGTATAAGATTTACGAGGATGTGCTTCTGAAATTCGTTGAAAAGAAGAGGAGGTAGCTGCTTACTAAGGGAAGTGTGGTGAAACATCTTGATATTTGCTTGAACATGCGAGTGAAGCTCTAACAAGGTTTCCTATATGCTCCTATAGATCGTCTCGTAGAAGCATTCTAAAGAGGTTCTAGAGATATTTGCATCATTTTTACAGGTGATTGCGTCATTATTAAAGGAATTGCGTCATTTTTGCCTAAGTTGCGTCGTTTCAATTAGTAATCGCGTCTTTTTCTATTTTATGGAAAAAACACCCCCCCGTACCCTAGCAACCCCCATCCAAGGTCCGTCCCTCAATTCCCTCTTGACATTACTACCAATATGCCGTAATTTATGTTTAATTTATCCAATTTAACAATTTGATTAGGTGGATAACGAATCAGTTGAGGAGGTGTTGTGGTGGGCGTTGAAATTGTGTTTTCCCCATTTAATGAATTAATGGCCAGTTTGCATGTGCTGTGCAATCCGGTGCATCATCCTTATCGCAGGAAGTGGGCGATGGAGGTAGAGGGATCACTCCCAATAGAAATGATCGAAGAAATCCGCCTGTTAGGTTCGCTCTCGTACGAGTGGATGTACTTCATGAATATCCGTAACGAGTATCGGCTGAATGAATCTTCAACCGAGGAAGTAATCGAGTTTATTTGTTCGATGTCAGATGACACGTTTGTTTTTTATATGCTGGGAGAACAGTATAGTGCGGATATGCTTCTATCCTGGAAGAAGGACACCAGGATGTCCCCGTTGAACCATCATCAGAAGGACTTGTTAACCAACCCTAAGCAGTGGAAGGCCCGCATTCATCAGCTCCTGTACGATTACAACGAAAAGATCTTTCAGCCGGAATTATTCCGGATACGCCCATGGATTAAGAGGGCAGTTACAACGTTCCAACAGAAGCTTGACCACTCTTTCCCGGGGGCACTAAACGAAGTACACCCCGATGTTACTTTAAAAGACCAAACGATTAAAGTTCAAAAAGGAGAGACCTATCGATTTCCTTTATCGGACTATCCCCATATCACTTTACAGCCATCCACATTCATTACTCCCCACGTCATGCTTGGTGTATATCCGGGTAGGCTTTGCCTTGGGTTGCACGTGGCTGTTCCGGAAACAGAAGAGATGAAAGATGAGCCGCCGGAAGATTTAGTGCACATGTTCAAAGCCCTGGGAGAAGCAACAAGATTGAAGATTTTGCGGGACGTATTACTTCATCCTTATAGTACGAAACAGCTTGCTGAAAAACATGATTTTTCTGAAGCGACCATTTCCAGTCATATTAAGACTCTTCAAAAGGCAGGTTTGGTTAAGAGTGAACGCAAAGGGTATTACATCTTTTATTCGGGAAACAGAGATAGGATGGAGTCGTTGCGATTCGATCTGAGTCAATTCATCTCACTCCCATTACTGGAACAATTTATTTATGAGTCTGATTTTACATAAGGGGCCAAAAAGATGAGAACAATATTTATGAAAGAGATAGGTCAATTTGGATTGACGTGCACAAGTATCATTTTCATTCTTGCTTCACCTGCCCTGATACTTGGACCGAAGAGCTTTGCATCAGCCACACTGACGATTCTCCGGGGAATCATCCAGCCTGACACTCTTTCTTATTACGTACATTCGGAAACGCTCTCCTTTTCCCGAATGCCTGAGGCGCGATCGGTCGAATTCCATCAGAAGCTGGTGGCGATTGAATTGTTTCCCTCTATACTAGATTCCTATTTTTATAGTATGTCCCTGCTGATCGGGGGCTTCATGATGGCAATCATGTTGGCTTCTCTTGCCGGCTTGTTTATAATTCGGTTCCCTTCTTATTTGAAAAAAGTGATCTTGTCGGCTATAGACTTACTCGAATCACTTCCTGATGTGTTTTTTATCTTTAGTATTCAATTATTTGTTGTATGGTTTTACAAGCAGACAGGTGTTGAATTGGCCCTCGCTTATTCAACGATCGATAATCAGGCAATTATAGTACCACTGTTGACATTGAGCATCGTACCCGGCATTTACCTACTTAAAATGCAGCTTCTTTTAATGAAAGAAGAGGAGAAAAAGGATTATGCACTTTTTGCGAAATCAAAAGGTCTCTCCGATGCGTTTATTTCGTTTCACCACCTTTTCAAAAATACGGTGATGGAGTGTCTGGCTCATTTACCAGTCATCATCCTGTGCCTGCTCACAAACCTCGTTGTTATTGAATACCTGTTTCACAGCAACGGGATCATGAGGTTTATCATGGGGGATCAGCCTGCATCATCCCGGGCCTTGATGCTCATCCTCAGCATGACACCATTCTTTATTATGATAAAAGGATCAAGTCGATATCGGCAGCGATTTTATCAAACGAAGGGAGAGTAAAAAGAGTGAACGTGATAAGGATGCTATCACCGTATTTATTAGGTTTCATTTTTATACTGAGCGTCATTTGGCCAATGGTATCAGTGGAGCCTGTCGTTCAGACTTTTCTCTATGGTGAAGATGGGTCAGTGGTGGATACTACCCCTTATCCGCCTTCCAGTCTTTACTGGCTGGGAACGGACCGGGAAGGCAATGATTTATTTTATATGCTCGTGACGGGAGCAAAGTGGACAATGTTATTTGCTTTCGTTATCACATTGTTGAGGATCTTTCTGGCGATATTAATGGGAGTGTGGCTCAAAAACTGGTTCGTTTCGCCATATGGGGAAGGGTTGCTGCAAGCGTTCACCTTCATCCCCCAGTCCTTGATAGCCATTATCTGGATGACCCCTTTCTTGCTATATGAGGTAAGAAGTGCACCACCCTTTACCATGGCTGAATCCGTATTCCTACAGATCATGGTGATGACGGCAGTGGGGGTACCCGCGACTGCGAAAATGATCGGGGAAACCGTACGTCATATCCATTCATTTGAATTTATGGATAGTGCCCGGGTGCTGGGTGGATCGTCCTTCCATCAGGCCAGAAGACATATTCTCCCCCATCTATTCCCGAGACTCATCGTTTTGTCAGGTAGGCAGCTCGTACAAGTCCTCACCCTTATGTTGCATCTCGCTATTTTTCATATTTTTATAGGAGGAACGACCATTACATCGGGACAGGAGCATGACCAATTCAATGTCTATGCAAGCTTGACCAAGGAGTGGGCCGGTTTGATCGGTAGCCGATACGGAGAGTTATTATTGGAACCATACATCGTGTTTTTTCCGGTCATGGCGTATTCCTTATTGATCCTATTGACCAATATGACGTTCAAGCATCTCGAAAAATCTTCTCAGAAGGTCTGAATGCACCGGCATCCACTTCTAAACAAGTGAATACCGGAATATTTTTTATAGAAGGGCTTTGTCCTCTTTCATGAGACAAGGCATCTTTAATAGCAGACTGATAGGGGGAAAACAAAATGATGAAATACTTGCAGCGCATTGGTCGTTCATTGATGCTTCCTGTTGCCGTGTTACCGGCTGCGGCGATTTTGATGGGGATCGGATATTGGATCGACCCGTCCGGCTGGGGAGCGGATAGTCCGATTGCCGCTTTCCTGATTAAGGCTGGGGCATCGATCATTGACAATATGGCGATTCTATTTGCAGTCGGGGTCGCACTGGGGATGGCGAAAGCACGGGATGGATCTGCGGCACTTAGTGGATTGGTCGCGTATCTCGTCATAACCACATTGCTTTCGACGGATTCCGTTTCTTTGTTGCAAGGGATCGATAAAGAGGCCGTGAATCCGGCTTTCGATAAGATCGGAAATCAATTCGTAGGGATTCTGTCAGGGATCGTTGCAGCAAGTATGTACAATCGCTTCAGTGCTGTTAAGCTGCCGGATGCCCTTGCCTTTTTCAGCGGGAAACGTTTGGTGCCGATCATGTCGGCCATTGCCATGCTCGTTGTTTCAGGCGTGATGCTGTTTGTCTGGCCGGTCATCTATACAGCGCTTGTTTCTTTCGGGAAGGAAATCAGCGGGCTCGGGTTTACAGGCGCAGGTTTATACGGTTTCTTTAATCGATTATTGATTCCTACGGGGTTGCATCATGCATTGAATTCCGTGTTCTGGTTCGATGTTGCCGGAATCAATGATATCGGGAACTTCTGGTCTGGCACGGGTGAAAAAGGTGTGACCGGGATGTATCAGGCGGGATTCTTCCCCGTGATGATGTTTGGTCTTCCGGCAGCGGGGCTAGCCATCTATCATGCAGCGAAACCAGGTAAGAAAAAACAGGTCGCTTCCCTGATGCTTGCGGCTGGTTTTGCCTCCTTTTTTACAGGAGTGACGGAGCCTCTTGAATTCGCCTTCATGTTCGTGGCACCTGCTTTATATGTAGCGCATGCCGTGCTGACAGGGTTATCCCTTGCCATCGCCTCCTTCTTCCACTGGACGGCAGGCTTCGGATTCAGTGCAGGATTCGTTGATTTCGTGCTAAGTTCAAGACTGCCACTGGCAAACCTTCCGTATATGCTGTTGATTCAAGGTGTTGTATTTGCTCTTCTCTATTATTTCTTGTTCCGTTTTATGATCGCGAAATTCAATTTAATGACACCGGGTCGTGAAGAAGACGGTGAGGAGGGGGATGCGTTGCCTATAGTCGCAGGAAAAGATAAGTTTGCTGTGATGGCAGCGGAAATCTATGCAGGCCTCGGCGGAGATGAAAATGTAATCTCTGTTGAAAATTGCATTACCCGATTGAGAGTGGAAGTGAAGGACATGGAGGCCGTGGATCAGGAACGGATCAAAGCGACGGGGGTTCCGGGCATCCATGTGGTGGGTGACAATAGCATTCAAGTGATTGTCGGGACTTCGGTGCAATTTGTAGCTGATGAGATTGAGAAGATTCGGGGATAAGGCTTTTCTTATTGAGGGCCGGTGGGAAATGGCGTTTTTAGCAGATTGGCAGATAAACGATTCCCCGCCCACTCTCCTCCCTCAGGAGCTGGGTTCTCATTCTCTTAAACTGCAAAAATATCTGAAATGGTCTATACTTTATCTTATAGAAATTATTCCCGGAAAGGTTTTTACCCATGACGAAACTGAAAGAATCGGATCTTTATCATCCGATCCAGAACCATTTTCATAAACAGGGATATCAGGTGAACGGTGAAGTGAATGACTGTGATCTGACGGCGATGAAAGAAGAGGAGCTGGTCATCGTTGAATTGAAGCTTTCCTTGAATGTCGAGCTTTTGATCCAGGCAACGAAGCGCCAGCGGCTGACGGATCTTGTGTACATTGCGATTCCGAAACCGAAGAGGACCCGTTCAAAGCGCTGGAATGATATACGCCATTTGGTCAGGAGGCTGGAGCTTGGTCTGATCACCGTTTCATTTACGACGAAGACCCCAAAGCTTGATTTTGTCATTCATCCGGAAGCCTTTGACCGGAAGAAGATCATGAAGAATAGTAAGCGTAAACGGGCAGCCCTGGTGAAAGAAATCGAAGGTCGCAGTGCGGATTATAATGTAGGCGGCAGCAATAAAACGAAGATCATGACCGCTTATAAAGAAAGCTGCATTCACATCGCCTGCTGTCTGGAAACATACGGGCCCATGTCCCCAAAGAACTTAGCCAAGCTTGGAACAGGTGACAAAACACCGTCCATCCTCCAGAAGAATTACTACAGGTGGTTCGAGAGGGTGAAAAGGGGCGTGTATCAAATCACTGAAACCGGCAGGGAAGAGATTCAGAATTACCCTGAGCTTGTAAGCTATTACTCACAGAAAATAGAAGAAATTCAAGAAGAGCCTGCTCCCCGATAACCGGGTGGCAGGTTCTTCTTTGCTTCTCACTACTAGTACCCGTGTTCTTCTCATATACATAACAACAGAGAAGCTATGTGGGAGGACATATGATGAAAAAAAACATAGAAAAAACGATCAGAAATATGAAACAGCATCTTCTGAAGATGCAAAGTGCAGAAGGAAGCTGGTCCTTTTGTTTTGAAAATAGTGTGATGACCGATGCATATATGATCATCCTTCTCCGTTCACTTGAGACCGATGAGGATGAACTCATCGTGCGCCTGGTCGACCGGCTTTGGAAATTGCAGACAGCGGAGGGGACATGGAAGCTCTTTGAAGATGAAAAGGAAGGGAATCTGTCATCTACCATCGAAGCATACTTTGCCCTGAGATACAGTGGTATGGTGAGTGAAGAGGATATAAGACTTCTGAGAGCCGAACAATTCATAGAGAGAAAAGGGGGATTTCACAAGGCTCATTCCATTACAAAATTCATGCTGGCCGTTCATGGTCAATATGACTGGAAGCACCTCATGCCGATCCCCATTGAATTCCTGCTGCTCCCGAAAACATTCCCCCTGAATTTCTGGGATTTAAGCAGTTATGCCCGTGGTCACCTGGCTCCGATGATGTTACTGAAAGATCAGCGATTCACTATCAGAACAAGCAACACGCCGTATATACAGAATCTTTCCCGTCCTGTTGACGAAATGAGGTACAACGACCGTGAGTTGAGACTATTTTCTAAAATTAATGAAGGCATTCAGGCACTTGCGAGTATCCCCTCCCATCTTCATCAACAAGCAAGGCAGTTTGCCCTGGAGTACATGCTGCAACGGACGGAACGGGACGGGACTTATCTCAGCTACTTCAGCACGACGTTCTATATGATTTATGCCCTGTTGGCCACAGGGTATAAAAAGACTGATCCCATCATTGTAAAGGCGTTACAGGGATTAAAAGAAATGGCCTGTGAAACGAAGAAAGGCATTCATATCCAGAATTCTCCTTCGACCGTATGGGATACAGCCCTGATAAGCTATGCCTTGCAGGAAGCGGGGATGGAGGCAGGAGAAGCTTCCATTGAAAAATCAGTGGATTATCTTCTTAAGAAGCAACACTTCAAGTATGGAGACTGGGCATATGAAAGTGGAGTGATGCCCGGGGGATGGGGATTTTCAGAGAGCAACAGTATCCATCCCGATGTGGATGATACGACAGCTGCTCTCAGGGCCATCACATATTCCGCTGCAGATAAACCCTCGATCCGGCCATCGTGGGATCGGGGGGTTGAATGGACTTTTGGGTTGCAAAACCGGGATGGGGGGTGGCCTGCTTTTGAAAAAAATAAGACGAAAACGATCCTTACTTCTTTTCCAATGGATGGGGCAGAGGCAGCGGCCCTCGATCCTTCCACTCCTGATCTAACAGGGAGAGCGCTTGAATTTCTCGGGGGCAGGACAGGATTGTCAAAGGACCATCCAAAGGTGAAAAAGGGTGTTGAGTGGCTGAAACTCATGCAACAAGATGATGGTTCCTGGTACGGTCGCTGGGGTGTTTGCTTCATTTATGGAACATGGGCTGCCGTCACGGGAATGAATGCAGTGGGGGTCCTGCCATCGGATAAACATCTTCAAAGGGCCAAAGTCTGGTTGGAAAGCATTCAACAAAAAGACGGGGGTTGGGGGGAGTCCTGTTACAGCGATCAGGAAAAGACTTTCGTACCCCTAACATTCAGTACCCCTTCACAAACGGCATGGGCGCTTGAATCTCTCATCTGTATCGAAGACAAACCGACACCTGCCATCGATCTTGGGATGATGTCTCTTCTCGAATTGATGAATGGAACGGCAGGAGATAACGCCAAAACATATCCAACCGGAGCCGGCCTTCCGGGAAACTTCTACATCCATTACCACAGCTACCAATGGATATGGCCACTCATCACACTCAGCAGGTACAAAGAGAAATACGGTTGAGGTCCGTCCCTCTATAAGGTACTATAAAAGTAAGAATTTTCTAAAAAAAGGAGTGAGTGTATGATGAAGGTGGATTCGTTCCCCTATCCCTTCAAGGGGGATGTGTACCGGTATTCGAATAATTCGGTCCCTTTGGAGGAGCCGTTCTGTATAGAGATTACCTCTTCCTATCAGGAGGTAATCAAGCTGAAACGGAAGCTGTTATCTCACCATCCCGACCGCTGCTTTCAATCCCGGCCGTATAGCCTGAAGGCTCAATGGGAAATAACGGAGCTCGTCATTCAACATCTCACGCAGCGATACCCGCAGTTGTTTTCCTTTGAAGTACATGACGGTGAATGGACGTTCCACAATCATATATTGAAAGAACAAACTTCCTTCATACCGGGTGATCAGTCTACATTATCAATGGAGCCACTTGATTTCATCGGACGACATGTGCAGGAGGACCTGATTCTCATGATGGAGCGGGATGGGGATCTGTTTCTGGATGCCGGCCAGTTATGTTTCCCTGCCAACTGGTCCCTTACGTTTAATACCGGGATGAGCTTCAAGGAGATTCACGGACCGATCCCCGGCTTTAAAGAAGACGGGATGGATCAGCGGATTTTCACATTTTTAATGAGGATGGAAGCGGGAGACCCCTGGGTGAGGAGGAACTGGTCTTTAATGGCGGGAAATCGCCTGGATACCTCTCTGGAAACGTATGATGAGTGGGGAGAAGGACGAAGCAGCGTTACAAGGGAAAATGTTGGGGAATACGTTCATTTGAGGGTGGAGGTGCAGAAGCTGTTCCGTTTGCCGGGTTCAAACGGGCTGTTGTTTACGATTCACACTCACCTTCTTTCCCTTGAAGAATTTGCCGGGAATCATGAGTGGGCGGATCAGTTTTATCAAATTCTACTTGAGCTGCCTGACCTTATTGCCGATTATAAAGGGATCTCCTTATTCAGAGAAGTGGTCATCGAGTACTTGAAGGAAAAGAGGATGGGAATTTGAAGGCACTATCGCAACCTTCGTTCGTACCAAACAAACGAAAGTACTTATTCTACGGAGACGAAGAAGGGATGGATCGGCTGTCACCCGTCATTCAAAAAGTCCAAAAGGAAAACCACTCCTATCAGCTTTTGTTGGTGGATGAAAAGGAAGGAAAGGATATTTCTCATTGGCTGCAGAATCAGAAAATGGGGAGTTATCTCTACATAGCGGTGGAATGGAACAAACTGAAACATTTTATAAAAGTGGCAGAGGATCAAGGGTTTTCCGTTGATGAAGTACAATGTATCGGTCACGGGGCAAGGTTCATCCAAGTATTCTGTTATAAATGTCATCTGAAAACGGTAGTGAGTGGAGAGTCAATCAAGCAAGTTATAGATTGTCCTAATTGCCACTTGACATTATCTGTTTCTGATCATTATTCTCCCTTACATGACTCCTATCTCGGAAATCCGGCTACAATCGAAAAGGGGAGTGATCACGCATGAATCAACCTAAAACCATAGCCGTCACGGTCCAATCGATTCATCAGGAGACGCCATATGTCAAACGGTTCTCACTCGCTCCCAGAGGGGATGAACGTCTTCCTGACTTTAGCGGGGGTTCCCACATCACCACTTATATTGAGACAGGGAGTGAGACGATCGCCCGATCCTATTCCCTTACGAACCCACCTGGTGAAAGGAATACATATCACATAGCCATTCGTTTCCATGAACAATCCAAGGGGGGCTCCCGTTATTGGCATGAGCGAATGAATGTAGGAGATACCCTTCGCATCAGTCATCCACGGAATCATTTCCCACTGAGCTTTAGAGCGAAACATCATGTTTTCTATGCCGCAGGAATCGGTATCACTCCTTTCCTATCCATGATGGCAGCACTAACAAAGGAAGGTCGCTCCTTTGAACTGCATTACGCCGCAAAATGCGAGGAAGAGTGTTCATTCTATTATCATTTAAAGAACTTGTATCCTAAAGAGACACACTTTTATTTTTCAAAAGAAAAGAGATTGACAGATGAAAGCCTCTGGGAGCATAAGGTCGGGACCCACGTATATTTTTGCGGTCCGCCTTCCTTTATTGATGACTTGACTGCCAGTGCCCTTTCAATTGGATATCCGCGCTCAAGCATTCACTTTGAACGATTCACCCCCAGTCAGTCAATGGTGGGTCACGACTTTTGGGTGGAATTAAAAGGCAGACCTATCATTAAAGTGCCACAAGAGATGACGTTATTAGAAGCCCTTCACGAGGCAGGGATCGAAGCACCTTATTCCTGCAGGGTTGGCCGATGCGGAACTTGTGAGGTAACCGTATTGGAGGGAGAAGTCGATCATGGAGATTCTTTCTTGAGTGAGAGTGAAAAGAGGGAACACCGATCGATTTTGACATGTGTTTCAAGGGCGAAGACAGAGAAACTAAGGATTGAGTTATAAAGAGTCATAAGGTGTACAATGGCCCTCTGTGTCACCTTTACTTTTCTTTAATGCACGCGAACCAGCGTGTTTTTTTCATTTTTTGGATAAACGTTAACAAAAACATCGAACGAAAAAGGAAAAACTCACCAATATAGAGTATAAACGCAAGGGGGTTGGACTTTGGGCGACAGAGAAGAAGAATTAAAAAGTTTGGTTAATGAGGTGAAAGCGGGTAATAAAGAAGCATTTGAATGGTTATATGATGCAACCATAGGGGATGTGTATAAGAATGTCTATTTCCTGCTTTCCCATAAAGAGGGTGTGGATGATCTCGTTCAGGATATTTATATTGAAGTGTATCGTTCTATAGGGAAGTTCCATGGTGACCGGCCAGTTAAGCCATGGCTTATTGGGATTGCGGTCAATCAAGTGAAATCCTTCAGAAGGAAGAATTGGCTGCATGACCGCATTTCAAAAAAAGTCGCTGAAAATGAGCGAAGCAGGGAAAAAATGACGGAAATGATTACGGACATAGAAAACGATGAACTGTATCAGTCAATTGAAGGCCTCCCTTTTAAACTAAAGCAAGTCATCATACTCCGATATTTAAATGAGTATTCACAAGAGGAAGTGGCAGCCATTTTGCAGATTCCCATCGGTACAGTTAAATCACGCATACATGCTGCTCTGAAAAAATTACGTGTGAATGATCAACAAGGTCAATTCATGATCAGAAGGGTGGAGGATTTGTCGTGAAGATGGAAGATCGAATAAGAGGCAGTCTTCAAGAAAGAGGGAGTAGAATCATCCCGCCACCACAATTAAAGTTAACGATCATGAACACTCTACCGGAAAGGCATAAACGATGGAAAAAAGGACTGATAACATGCGCACTCTTGACTATATTCTTTGTTCCGACCACGACCATCGCTTACCAGTCTTACGGCGCAGACAGCCTTTACGGTTCTTATGAAAACCTGAAAAAACATATTTCCACCGCTACAATGAAAGGGTATTTCCTTCTTGATGCGAAATTTTCGCAGGCAAAAGGCGAGTTGGATAAAGAAGAGTACAACGAATTCAATGTTTTATTGAATAAAATCACACAGGCTAAATTGAGCTATGCAGATTCCTATGGCAACATCGATTATACGACGTTGCCACCAGAGGAAGCCCAGGACATGAGGGAAACCCTCTTTCAGATTCAGCCGTTTTTTGATGAGTTGAACAATCAGGTTTCCAGTAAGGAGGTGTTATCAGAAGAAGAGTACAATCGTTATATAGATGTCCTCATAATGTACGAATCCATTGTTTCGCGAAGTGGTACAGATCCATCAAACGGTGTCAAAGTGGAAGATATTCTCCCTGAAAGCCGGAGTGCATTTTTGGAGATTCGAACTTACTTGGATTATGTAAATGAAAGACAGGCAAATTTCGAACAATAATGAGTGGCAATATGGCCATGATTCTCATGAAACCAATCGAATGACAAACAAAAGACCCGGAGAACAAATCCGGGTCTCTTCATTCACTTACCGAGTATCGCCATAATCCCTTTATAGATTAAGAAAAGTGAGAATATGAGAATAGCTAAAATACCGATGATGTCCGTTACCGGAGATACACTAGCCAAAAATGTACCAGCCAAAGGAACCTTTAACAATGCGAAACCGGAAAGAATACCTGCTACTAATAAAAGAATAAATCGATCCATTCTGTGATGCCTCCTCTCGAGATAGTATATGAAGGAGGGTACAGGAAGTTGAATCCAATATTTGTTAATGGGTGTATAAAGTTTGATCATTCTAATTCATAATAGCTGATTTCATTCGACATCTTCTCAGATGCCAGCTGGAACCCTTTTTCCGTTTGGCCGGTTTTGACATAATACAAGAATAGCATTCTTTCATAATGCTGGTTCATTAGATGGTTGCCCATGTTTTTGAAGTGAGGAAGGGCGGTCTTCTCAATATATGTATATAGTTCATCTTCATCATCATTCAGAGTGAGCAGGTAAATCTCAAAGAATACCCCGGTTGGATCCTGATGGTCCTTGGCCATCTTCCGTCCCCGGTTTGCCAATTGATAAAGCTCTTCTTTAGAAAGCAGGTTTCCTTTCAGACAGGCAAGGATATATCCGCTGAGTGTGACTAAATAAGAGGAAGGTGGCGTTTTCTCTGTCGTAAGCCCCAGTGCTCGTTCATAGGATTCTTTCGATTCTGGAAATCGTTTTCTGCGGAAATATTCGAATCCCAGATTATTGTGGATTTTATGTGCCCTTTCCTTCGAATTGACAGATTCACATACTCTGAGGAGTTTATCGTATTGTTGTTTGGTTTGTTCCATGTCGAATGGCTCTTTGGCATTCAATTGGATTAATATGAGGATTTCAGAATCAATGACTCTTAAGATGTTCAATGTTTTTTGGAAAAACTGCAGTGCCTTTTGACCATAATAATAGGCGAAAGTGTTTGAATGAACGGAATGATATGCTGTTGCCAAATGGAAATAATATTCTGCGTTGGGATATTCATCATCGATTTGATTCAATGCCTGGATGCAGCAGTCAAATTTTCTCGTTGAATAATAATAGATTCCTTTTACATGCAACAATAAATTACGCTCAAATGGGGAAAGTGTGTCATGTTTATTCTCCAACATGTTCAAGATTTCTTTTGCTTTTTGAGGGGCAGCCAGGAACAGATAATATCTTGCTAATAATAAATGGTATTGAACGAAGAAATCGGTTAGGAATCGTAAGGGTTCATTTTCAATCACTGATTTTAGTTGGTGTATTTCACGTACCCTGATCATAATGATCGCGTCGTTCCATTCGGCCAATGTAATCTGAAGAGATTGATAGCGGGAACGTTCTGCTTCCATATCGACTCCGAGCCGTTCAGCAAGTAAATCCGTAATTTCACTGGAGTACTCCGTGATTCCTCTTTCAATCTTACTTAAATGTGTGGTGGAACAGATTCCCCGTGCCAATTGCTCCTGAGTCAAACCTGACTCTTCACGATGAAATTTAATCAATTTACCTTCAATCATAGTACACCTCGGAGTGAAATAATTTATTATCCATTATAGGAAAAATATGCTCAATGTTCCATAGACGTGGAACAAGACGGAGGTCTGAAGGCAAAAACATCCAGAAGGCTATATGGCTTTAATATTTTCTCTATCAAGTTCATCCTGCACTTCCTTAACTAAATGTGGGGAATCGTTGATGATTTTTCCGATATAGAAGAATCCGATGACCGTGACACCCGTCATGATCCAGCTGAATGCCTGGCGCAGAATGATTCCTTTATCAAACGCCTCCACACCATACTCCATAATAAGCCAAGCTTTCACAACGGCGAGGATCCCGCTCCTCAGTGCGAAGCACAGCGTGATCAACTGAAATAAGGTATACAGAGGTTTCTTATAGAAAAGTCGCTTACTAAACGTGCGGTCATGGCCTTGCAGCTCTGCGAAATCAAGACCAAAGTATAAAGTGATTGGCCTTCTGACGATCATGGTCAGTAAGAAAAACAAACTAATCCCGGCAGCGTAAAAGACATTATTCCAAAGTAGCTGTAAAGACGAACCAGCCAGAACGTCGATCAGTGTACCGACGATCAATGTGAAGAGAATGAACAGGCCGAACGTATTTATCTTCTTCATTTCAGTGAACCGGTAGATCGTGTACAATATTCCGGGAACCGAGGATAGAAGCATGGCATAATAATCCCCAGTGTAATCTCTTACTATATTCCAAACAAATAGAGGGAGCGCAACATAAATCATCAGATCCAATAGAACAATATTTTTCTTCACTTTTATCACTCTTCCTTTTTTTGTATACATAGATTACGTTTTTCAAAATCATAAAGTTTCAAAAAAATGGATGTAATCTGATAGGGTTGTGAAACCGTTTCATTTAAATATGAAATTCTTATTGAGATTATTTCTCAACTACACTATAATGATAAACAGTAATGAGAATCATTCTCGAATGGTTCGTGATCGTTGAGAGGGGTTACATAGAATGAACAAACCATGGAAAGTATTATCTGCATCTGTATTGGCTTCTTCACTATTACTTGCTGGGTGTGTCAGTGATAAGGAAGAAGTTTCGAAATCAGATGGAGAAAAGAAAACGGCAGCAAGCAAGGTGAAAGTATCCGATTATACTTTTGATACCGCCGGTAATATGTTTGCTTATGCAGAATTTGAATTATCCGGCGAGCCGCTTGCAGAAAGTCTGGGCCTGGATTTAGATATATTGGATATCAACAAGTTGGATCAGCCAACAAAATTTGATTATACAGCCGGCGTTGAATCCTATGAGTACTCAGAGGAAGCCATGTATGAAGTCGTTGAAAAGTCCGGAATGGGACTGCATCTGATCAATGGCCCTGCGGTTGAGACCCTTCAAAATGGGAAAACGCCTGATGAAAAATTAGGGAACCGTTTTTATGAATTAGCCGATGCTGTCGGTTATCCACAGGATGAGATATTCCGAAATATGTATCCGACATTTATCGAATACTCTGCTGGTGACCCACATTATAAAAACGAAGTAGATACAAGTGAATACGCATCCAATGATGACGGAAGCTATGTGCCTATGTATCAAGTAAACTTTGAATCACTCCGCTGGGACCGTGAGAAAATGGAGAAGACCCTTGTTCCTTCCGCTTATGGGGCAACGTTCTTGAAGCAGGCGCTATGGGCCGGGGACTTCATGGGGGGGTTCCATACGATTGATGCTGATGAAGAATTGGCAGGAGAAACGTCAAAGGATGACGATGATCAAAATGTTGCGCTGGGGGTCAGCTCAGCTGATGGTTTCCAGGGAGCGGTTCTGACCGAAGAAATTTGGAATAAAGTAAATTATGTTTCGAATGAGTTATTTGTGGATGGCACGACAGGAAAATTGACGGCTGCGGGCCTGGGAAGCCAGTATGATCCTGCCAAAGGATTCGTGTACTTACCACATAGTGTAGAAGTGACCGAAGACGGTAAACAGGCACCAAACGTAAAGTCACTGTCTATTAAGGATTCAAACAGTGTTCTAGAAGACCAGTGGATGATGCTTTGGCCGAGTTCGGAATTCTACGGGATGACGGACCAAAGAGAAAGCAACCCGAACAAGACGCCATCATTCCAGGCGCTGTTTGACGGAGCACCGTATCCTTCTGCACCTAAAGAAAATACGGATGACTCACCTGAAAACGACGTGAACGGAACAGATCCTTTCACGGCCAATCAGAATGTGATGCTCCATGTATTCAAGAATATTGATGCCATGCATTTCAATGACGATAAAGGAATGTTCGTAACAGAAAATGATGGGAAAGAACAAGGGACCTATATGGATACGTTCCAGGCAGGATACACAATGGAATCGATGAGGATCTTTAAGCGGGCCATCGATGGGCTTCCTGTCGGATACGCTTCAGGGGAGTCAGCTGAAGGATTGAAGACACCTGAAGGGAAACGTGCACTCGAAATGATCCGAAAGCAGGCAGACTTCATGCTAGATAACCTCGTCATGGATTCAGGCCTTGTAGCAAAAGGCTTTGATATCGAAAAAGGGGCGGATGATGACGTCACATTAGATGCTCAACTCGGTGCGATCAGAGGATTAACAGCAGCTTATTTAGCCACTGATGATGTGAAATATCGTGAAGCAGCCCGCTCCATTTATGAAGCGATGGATTCTAAGCTTTGGGATGATGAATTGAAAGCCTATGAAACATCAGAAGGAAAAATGGAGTATACCCCATATACAGCAGGCGCATTGTCTGCCATATACAGGGTTGCCCTGCAGAATTTAAGCAACAGGGAATCAGATTCAGAAACTCCTGAAAGCCTGGAAATCGATGGTATCACCGCCCGCTACAGTGATTTCTACGACACGGTCATCGATGGTCCGTCCCTCAAAGAAGGAATGCAGGCGAGTGAATTCTGGGATACAGGGGATTATTATGACAGCAAGGATTCATCTGGGAATACAGATGGGGACAATGTTCCACAAGTTCAAGCCGGACATGGCAAAAACGGGATAGCGCCTGTATTGCTTCCTGTCACGGTCGAAAAACGATAAAGAAGGGATCCTATGAAGAAGATGATAGGATATGCGGCAGCGTTTCTCATAGCAGGAACGCTTGTTGCATGTTCAATTCACACGACAACCAAAGATGACCCCAGCTTCGATACAGTTCGAAAAGAAGCAGTCAATAGCGATAACATCCTCCAAAATAAAGAAGGAACAGAGCTATATATCGCCAATCTCGATGCCAACACGGTTTCCATAGTGAATGAAAAGACACAGAAGGTACAAAAAGAAATCTCTGTCGGAAATGAGCCGGTCCAATTAGCGTTGTCACCGGATGAAGACCGCCTTTATGTTTCGTGCCGATACGATAATAAGATCGATGTCGTCTCATTGGAAGAAGAGAAAGTAATAGATTCCTATGAAGTGGGATCGGAACCCTTTGGTCTCATGACAAGCAGGGACGGTAAGACCTTGTATGTAGCCAATTATCGAGAAAGCACGATCATGATGGTTGATGTGAAGAGTGGCGACGTGACAGAGACGCTTGCCGTTCACGATCGACCAAGAACCATGGCTCTTACAGCAGATGGGAAGAAGCTGTATATCCCTCATTATTTATCCGGAGAGATATCTGTATTGGATACAGAAAAGAAAAAAGTCGTCAATACGATCAAACTTGCGGACTCCCCTGATGTTTCCGACCGGAAAAAGAGCCAGGGAATCCCGAACACCCTTGAGCAATTTGTCATTGCCCCTGACGGGAAGACGGCATGGGTCCCGCATTTAGTGACCAATGTCGATACAGCCATACAGTTTGAAGAAACGATCTTTCCTGCCATTTCCGTCATTGATCTTGAAAAAGATCAAGAGGTAGTGGATCAGAGAAAAGAATTGTTTGATGAAATCAATGTACTGGATTCAAAAAATGAAACGATGATTGTGTCAAACCCTTATGACGTAAGTTTTCAGAAGGATGGGTCCAAAGCATATGCAGTGATGTCAGGAAGTGAAGATTTAGTCGTTTTTGACCTGAAACGAGGTGGTAATGCCACCCAAATTCTAAGAAGGATCGAAGGGGACAATCCCCGTGGCATCCTGTTGAGTAAGGATGGTGAAACCCTCTACGTCCATAACGCCATGAGTCACGATCTTGCGACCATTGACTCTGGAGGTGCATCTGTACATTCCAGGGCGAAAAAGCTTAATGACAACATTTCCTTAATTAAAAAGGATCCGCTGGACCCGCAAATTCGTAAAGGAAAAACGATTTTTTACAGCGCCAACAGCGAGGAATTTGAAGCAGATATTACCGGAAACAACTGGATGAGCTGTGCGTCCTGTCACAGTGATGGAGAGATCAATGGCCTGACTCTCATGACAGGAAAGGGGCAGAGGAATGTCCCGACCAACACGCAAACGTCAGAAAACGGTCTCTTCCTTTGGGATGGCAGCCGGGATGACTTCACGGACTATCTCCTGACCGTTCAAGGTGAAATGGGCGGGATGATGAAGTATGAGCCAGGCGAAGAGTTGCCGGCAGATGTCGAGAAGATGTATGATGACTTATTCGCTTTTCTGAAGGAACCGGCATCTTTCCCCGTACCTCAGAGTCCTTATAAGGAAAACGGGGAATTAACAAGCTCGGCTAAAGATGGGAAGATTCTCTTTGAAGGCAAAGCATCCTGCATTTCCTGTCATAGCGGACGTCAATTTACGGATAGTGTAAAAGCATCCGGTGAAAATGGAGAGCTGTCAACAAGCATGACAGACTATCTCCATGATATCGGCACGGCCAATCCATCTGATGTACCATCGAAGGGGGACGCAAGAGCAGACTTCACAAATCCTCGGGATGGGAAGAGCTTTGATACTCCCAGCCTGATCGGTGTGTGGGCGACTGGCCCATATCTTCATGATGGAAGTGCAAAGACGATTGAAGAGACTATCGAGCGTCATCAATATGAAGAAAAACCAGAGCTTAGTCAAATCGAGATGTCAAAGATAGCCGATTATGTGCGCTCACTTGATTAATCCAGTTAAAAAAGCTTGAGGATTCATTTCCTCAAGCTTTTATTATTTATGGAGTTTTCTGTTTCGATAACCATTTTGCCTTCAAAAATGAGTCCCTTCATTTCTTTGTTTTCTGAATTTTGTTTACAATTATATTACATTATTGTAACATGAATATAGAAAAATGTATCATTTTGGAAATGGTTTGGAGGGGTTGTATGAAAAGGGTGATGGAAATTCCCTTTCATTTTCTTGTAGTTGTATTGGGGTTGTATTTACTTAGCGGAATCGGTTCACTGCTCGCATATGATACAGAACTTATGATCAATCTGGCTGCCTATGGTGACCGTCTTCACCAGACCTGGGTTGAAATCATGCATCCATCCTCCATCTATATTTATTGGGGAGATGGGAATAAACAATACAGTATAACTGAAGTCTTTTCAAATACGTACTTATACTCTTTTCTCATTCTTTTTAGCTCATTCTTCCTGGCGATTTGCCTGGCGGTACTCTTTAGTTATGCCCTCATGTTATTGCCAAGGAAAGCATATCGATTCTCGACTAAGATCGTCAATGTAATGGACGCGCTTCCGGATGTGTTCATAGTTGTTTTATTTCAGCTTTTCATCATCTGGTTATTCAAAAAGACGAATCTACTCGTGTTTGATATCTATGCCCTCGGTGAAGAGCGAATCTACTTATTACCTATTCTTTGCTTATCGGTGCTGCCTGTAGTGTTTTTGATAAAACAGTTTTTGTTTCAACTCAAGGAAGAAGAAAGCAAACCGTATGTGGAATTTTCTTATTCGAAAGGATTCAGAAGGGCCTATACGGTTTGGCATCATCTGTTCCGGAATGTCTGGGTCCACTTCTTCTTTCATCTCAAACCAATCTTTCTACTGATGCTTTCCAATCTATTAATCATTGAACTTCTATTTAACATCAATGGGTTCATGCAGGCGTTGCTGCGAACGGCGACCAGTTCTCCTGCTGCATTCTTCCTAGGGATGCTTCTCATTTTTGTGCCGTTCTTTATTGTGTTCACGATAGGATCAATGATTCTATCAAAGTGGCTGAAAGGAGGGGAGCAGAATGAATAGATGGATGCTCAAACGGTTGGCACTTCCCATCTTTTTACTGATTACCTTCATTGCCGTCAGTTTCCTGGTTCCGGTGATAAATCCCAGCTATGATGAGGTGGTGGACTATCTATCTGATGAGAATGGAAGAGTGATAGCGGCGCCGCCGTTCACCCCTGATGAGATGCCTCCTCTCGGCAGTGATAAACTCGGGAGGAATTTTCTGCTGCTGTTATTGGTCGGAGCGAAATATACCATCTTTGCGGTATTGGCCATAGCACTATTACGTATGGTATTTGGGTTTTTCTTTGCAGTACTGTACACTTTCCTTCCTGTATTTTTGGGCAGGTTCATTAAAGGGCTGGGGGAATCGTTTCAATATATCCCCCTCGTAATCATTGTGTTTACGTTACTGATTCCACTAGAAGGGGCCTTCCATTCCGAAATACTCCCTTCCAACAGGTATTTCTTCATACAAGTAGTCGCGATTGCCGCAGTGACGATCCCATCTCTTGGCATTTATTTAGGGGAAGAGATGAAACTGTTTATGAAGAGTGATTTCATTCAAGTGTCACGTACGATGGGGGCAGGGAGATTCCATCTATTCAAGCAGCATCTGCTGCCCCAGTTCAGAAGGCATTCGATTGTATTATTTTCAGAACAGGTGTCCCAGACGCTTGCCCTTCTCATTCAGCTAGGCATCCTTCATATGTGTCTTGGAGGACTGAAAATCGCCAACTTCGGCATCATGGAAAGTATCCCGGTATATTTTTCTGAAACGAACGAATGGGCAGCGACGATTGCCATCAACATTCAGCAGATCTTCCTGCGTCCGATGCTTGTTGTGGTTCCACTGGCGTTATTCGCTCTGTTGATTCTCTGTGTGAACTCGATCAGTTCCACTTTACGGAGGGTCTTGATAGAAGGAGAGAGCGGAAGGATGGCGAAAAAGACGGAAGAAGAACGTCATGAAAGAACCATTTCTGTATCAAAGGATCTTTTCACTTTGAAACAGTAGGAGGAAGTCGGATGAAGGAAAAACAGGGTGGTAAGATGTTTTTGATTGTAACTATCCTATTTTTTATATTTGGTGGAGTGGTTTCCGTATACACCGGGTTTGAACCCGACCCAGATCGTTCCTTATGGTTTCCGCTTATATTCCTTGCAACTATGATAATCAATATATTCATTTCTAAGAAAGAAAGCCGTCCTTACTATACAATAGGGTTTAGTCTGATGGCCGTCTCTACTCTTTTATACATGGTCATTCCGAATCTGATATAGAAAACACTCAGAAACAATATCTGAGTGTTCTTTTTTTATAATATCGATGCACGGTTCTTTCTATGATCCTTTCGGAGAGGTACGGTCTTCATTAACCCCTTCTCTTCTTCTGATAGAGAAGGGGTTTAAACTAAGGCTTTTTTAAGTTCCTTATCCTGTGATGAGTATGATATATTAATATAATAGAAAATTCAGTATAATCAGGGGTATTTAGATGAATAGACTTCTTAAGGTGCCGCTACAGGTCAAGATATTGGGCTTGGTCATTTCGCTGCTGCTGATCGTGATCGGGCTGCTTACATGGATGTTTGCATACCGGGAATCAAAGGAAGACGTTGAACAGGCAGAAGATTTGGCGATGCAAACGGCCAAGACACTTTCTTATATGCCGGTCATTCAGGATTCTTTTAAGAATGAGGAGCCTGTAGAAGATTTAAGTGCGGTCACGGAACAAATCCGCGATCAGGTGGATGCTTCTGCTGTCCTGATTGAAAACAGGGACGGGCAGATATTCAGTTTTGTCGGACAAGCAATCGGGGATGGGGATCCCGAAGAACGTTATCGTGCATTGGTATTCGGAAGTAATAATCTGATACATACCGGGGATGGCGACGAGGAAGTGCTAAAGGGGATTGTCCCGGTCATGATTCGGTATGACAACTACAAAAAAGTCGAAGGCACTGTAACGGTTGAGTTTGATATGAAAACTATTCGGAGTAAGATTGCCTATGAAATCCGTACCATGCTTGCTCTTTCCGGGGGAGTCCTGATCCTTGGGGTGTTCGGCAGTCTGTTTTTGGCCAGGAGTATCAGAAGGGATACACTCGGTTTGGAACCGTATCAGATCAGTGCGCTCTTCAGGGAAAGAAATGCAGTTCTTCAATCTGTAAAGGAAGGGATTTTAGCCATCGACACACAAGGTGTGATTACGATGATGAATCAATCTGCCCGTGAGTTACTTGATATTAAGGGAAATGTTGAGGGTGAATTCGTGACAGAAGTCATTTCTTCTCAAAAGATGCCCGAAATGTTGGCTTCTTCTTTGCATGTTTCCAACATCGAACTTCAATATAAAGAAAAGACGATGATCGTCAATGCCCAGCCTATCATCGAAAATAACCAGAAGGCGGGCACTGTGTTCAGCTTCAGGGACCGGACAGAAATTAAACAAATGGTGGATGCCCTTTCGGAAGTTCAGCAATACTCGCAGGACTTACGGGCACAAACGCACGAATTCAAAAACAAGTTGCATGTACTTCTCGGGCTGCTTCAGCTGCATAAATATGAAGAAGCCATCACATTCCTCACGGAGGAATCGGATCTGCAGGAGTATCATTCGATCATATTCTTTCAGAGTATCCTGGATAAGAAAGTTCAGGCCATTCTATTAGGGAAGATTGCTAAAGCATCAGAAAAGAAAATAGATTTCCAAATCGACGATGAAAGTTCGCTTTCCCCGCTTCCTGTATTCATCGGTCTTTCACCCCTTATCGTTATATTGGGTAATCTGATTGATAATGCACTCGAAGCGGTGATGGACAAAAACCCCAAAAACAAGGTCGTTTCTTTTTTCGTTACTGACATTGGCAACGATATCATCTTTGAAATCGCAGATAACGGAAAAGGGATTTCTGAAGAAGAAGAGGGACGTATTCTTCAGAAAGGAGTCTCATCCAAGGGTGCCCACCGGGGTTATGGACTTTCAAACGTTCAGGAAGAACTATCCCTGCTTGGGGGTACGATTGAATGGGATTCCAAAAAGGATAAAGGGACGGTTTTCACTGTCATCCTGCCGAAATCACACACAAAAGGGGAATAGGTATGATTAAAGTTGTCATAGCCGAAGATGATTTTCGCATTGCACAGATACATGAAGAATTTCTTGCGAAAAATGAGCAGCTGACATTAGTCGGTAAAGCGATGAATGCGAAGGAAACATTGAACATTCTAGATACACATTATGTTGATTTGCTTTTACTTGATGTATATATGCCTGACCAGCTTGGTACTGAATTACTGCATAAAATCCGCTCTTATTATCCTTCCGTTGATGTCATCATGATCACAGCTGCGAAAGATAAGGCTTTTTTAGAAAAGGCACTCCGGTACGGTGTCGAACATTATTTGATCAAACCGGTGACACTGGAGAAATTTCAAGAAGCCATCACGTCTTATCTCCAGAAAAAAGTGTTGCTTGATTCTGCTGAAGAGGTCAATCAACAGATGCTGGATCGATTCTTTGGGAAGGAAAAAAAGAAAGCCCCCGAAAAAAGCTACGATCTTCCGCCGGGCATCGATTATTTGACTCTTCATAAAGTGACAGCCATCTTGCAAGAGGAGAAAGAAGGCATCACCTCGGAAAGAGTCGGTGAAAAGATGGGGGCATCCCGGACAACGGCACGGAGATATCTCGAATATCTGGTCGGGGTAAGAGATGCTACGGTGGAGCATGTATATGGGATCGTCGGACGTCCGGAAAGGAGATACCGGATGGGCAGTGAGAATGCAGTGAAATAGATTCCGGAACTATCGTGTCTGCCGCAAGGATTAAAGTGATCACTTTAATCCTTGCGGCAGACTTCTTTAGTTAAATGGAAAGAAACCTGTGAACAAAATGAACAAAATCCACATAAGTTTTTTAAAACATAATATTTTGGAAACGTTTACATAGACTCGTTTGCCGACTAGGATTAACTTAACGTATTTCACCTTTTTGACAGTTGATGTTTTCGGTGAGTACAAACAAGATAAAAGGGGTGCAGAAATAATGAAAAAGTTTGGCTTTGTACTGATCATTTGTGTAATGGCTTTGATGACTGCCTGTTCAAGCTCTGCTTCGGGTGACAAGGAATTTCCGTCAAAGAATATTGAAATCATCGCACCGGCTTCTCCGGGTGGAGGCTGGGATTTAACGGCACGTTCTGTCCAGAAGGTTTTGCGTGATAACGACATTGTGGATAAGAACATCAATGTCATCAACAAACCTGGCGGAGGCGGTGAAGCGGGATGGAAATATCTCGAGAAGAAGGACGCCCACCACCTTGCAATCAATTCAAGTCTGGTACTGACAAATAAATTATTGGGTCAAAGCGATCTATCATATGAACAATTTACTCCGATTGCAACATTGGCAACAGAATGGCAGGCACTCGCGGTACCGGTTGATTCAAAATATGAAACCGCTTCTGAACTGCTGGATCAGATGAAGAAAGATCCGAAGTCGCTGAAAATCGGAGTAGGTCCAGGGCTCGGAAACGATGACCATCTTTCAATTGTACAGGCAGCAAGCGAGAAGGGGATCGATCCTACTAAACTCGACTTTCTTGTCTATGAAGGCGGCGGCGACGTCGTGACGGCACTGCTCGGCGGACATGTAGATGCAGTGACGACTTCCCTTTCAGAAGTAAAAGAGCAACATTTGGCTGGGAAGCTTAAGATTCTTGTGGTTTCTTCAGAAAAAAGGCTGGAAGGACTGGATGACGTTCCAACCTGGACGGAAGAAGGAGTGGACATGGTGTTCCCTCACTGGAGAGGAATCATGGGCCCTGGGGATATGACAGAAGAAGAAATCGCCTATTGGGATGAAAAAATCGGCGAAATGGTCAAAACGGATGAATGGAAGAAGATGCTTGAAAACAATGACTGGGATGATTTTTATAAAGATAGTAAAGAATCAAAGGAATTCATGAAAGAGCAGGAAAAATTATATTCCGATCTAGTGGAAAGCTCCGGTTTGAAAAAGTAATGGAAGTGACGGGTGGGATACGGATGAGCGTCTCCCGCCTTACTCTCTTAGAGGAGGTTGACGTGTATGAGAGCAATCAAACTCGGGATGCCCATTTTTTTAATTCTATTAAGCTTCTTTTTTTTAATAGCATCCATCAATTTGCCAAAGGCAAATCTCGGGAACCCAAATGGGCCGCTCTATTTTCCTGTCGGATTGAGTGTCTTCATGCTGATATTCAGCGCGGTTTATTTATTTCAGGAGTGGAAGAGCCTTCATGTTCATAATGAAGATATCAAGCTTCTGCTGAAAGGGAGAACGCCGAAATTAATTGCTCTGACTGTTTTATACGGAGCTGTTTATGCGTTCATATTTGAACGGATCGGGTTCTTATTTTCTACTATTTTGTTTTTGGGTGCTTTGTTATTTACGGTCAATGGAAAGAAATATGTTGTGAATGTGATAGTGGCAGTCAGCTTTTCTTTTCTATCATGGTATGCATTCAGCATTTTATTAGGAGTCAGTCTTCCATAGGAGGTGCACTAGATGGATTTTAGCAATTTTATGCAGGGGTTAACAACTGCGTTGGAACCAATCAATATTATGTGGGTTGTCATCGGAGGATTCCTTGGAACGATCGTCGGGATGCTCCCCGGGCTGGGGCCGGCAACAGCCGTAGCCGTGTTGATCCCGATTACATTCGGCATGGAGCCCGTCAGTGCCATCATCCTGATGGCTGCCATCTATTATGGGGCGATGTACGGGGGATCAAGGAGTTCGATTCTATTAAATACTCCGGGTGACGGTTCTGCGATTGCCGCCACATTCGACGGGTATCCAATGGCTCAGAAGGGTCAGGCAGGACAGGCCATGGCCATTTCGGCAGTCGCCTCTTTCATAGGGGGAATGATGGCCGTCATCGGGTTTATCTTCCTTGCCGAGCCGCTTGCAAGCTTTGCCTTGAAATTTGGTCCTGCTGAATACTTTTTATTAATGTTGCTGACTCTTTCGGCGATTGTTGCCCTGTCAGTAGGGAAAATGGTGAAGGGATTCATTGCCATGTTTCTTGGGCTGATGCTCAGTACGGTAGGCATTGATACGCAGAGCGGAGTCTATCGCTTCACTTTTGGAAGTTCCCATCTAAGTGAAGGAATCGATTTTCTAATCGTGATCATAGGCGTTTATGCAGTAGGGGAAGTCCTTTACAATTATTTGACGATCGATCGGGAGAAAAAAGAGAAAAAGAAAGTCGGTAAGATCTGGTTTACGAAAAAGCAATGGAAACGTTCATTGTGGCCGATTCTCAGGAGCGGTCCGCTGGGATTTGTCATCGGTGTCCTTCCGGGAGCCGGGGGATCGATCGCATCCATGATCAGTTACTCGACAGAAAAGCAAATCTCCAAAAAACCTGAAGAGTTCGGAAAGGGTGCAGTAGAAGGGCTTGCAGCTCCTGAATCTGCCAATAATGCTGCTTCAGTAGGTGCCATGATTCCGCTATTGACGATGGGGATCCCCGGATCGGGTACAACCGCTGTCATGCTTGGAGCTCTCGTCATGCTTGGCATGAAACCTGGACCGCTTTTATTCGAAAATGATCCCAATACGGTGTGGACACTGATCAATAGTATGTTCATCGGAAATATAGCCCTTGTTATTATTAATATTTTGCTTGTCGGTCTGTTAGTGAAAATACTGGATACGCCTGCAAAAGTGTTGTATCCGGTCATTGTGATACTTGCATTTATCGGAACCTACACGCTCAGTTACAGTGCAGTGGATTTCTTCCTTCTATTGATTTTCGGAATATTCGGGTTATTCCTTAAGATCATGGATTTCCCAATTGCCCCGCTTGTTCTGGCATTGATCGTCGGAGCGGATATGGAGCAGAACTTCAGGATGGCCGTGCTTTCGTCAAATGGCAGCCTCGGTATCTTCTTTGATACGCCGATTGCCATCGCATTGGCTGGATTGACTCTTTTATCACTCTTTTATCCATTGCTGATCAAAGCGTTTCAAAAGAAAGGGAAGAATCCTATCGACCCTATCTCAAAAGACATGTAATAAGGAGGAGTATCGATGTCAAAAACGAACTCATACGACGTAGTTGTCGTTGGAGCGGGGAATGCAGCCTTATGTGCAGCCATTTCAGCCCGTGAAGAAGGTGCGGAAGTACTGGTCCTTGAAAAAGGTCCTGAACATAAAAGAGGTGGAAATTCTTTTTTTACCGATGGAGCGATCAGGGTGGCCTATCATGATCTCACAGATATTCGGAATGTCGTGACGGATCTCTCTGATGAAGAAGCGGATTCAATCGTTATGCCCGACTACAATGAGGAAGACTATTATGATGATATCATGCGTGTAACAGAAGGGGAGAGTCAGCCGGAGCTTGCCAGACAACTGGTGGACCGCTCGTTTGAAACGCTCGTGTGGATGAAGGGGCATGGTGTGAAATTCGAACTCAATTATGATAATCAATCTTATGAAAAGGAAGGCAAGCGGCATTTCTGGGGAGGTCTTCCGGTCAAGACGGAAAACAAAGGCATCGGGTTGATGAAGCAGCTTTTTTCCCGTGCCGGGGAAATGGGTATCGATATTTGGTATGAGGCTGCGGCAGTGGAGCTTATAAAAGAAGGCGGAAAGATAAGCGGTGTGGTTGTACAGAAGGATGAGGAGCGGATCAACGTTGAATCCACAGGTGTCATTCTTGCCTGCGGCAGTTTTGAAGCAGACAAAAAGCTTCGGAAACAACATATCGGGGAAGAATGGGAAGCGGCAATCGTACGCGGAACCGAATATAACACAGGGGACGGGATTACAATGGCGGTTGCGGCAGGAGCGCAGAAGTTTGGTGAATACTCCGGCTGTCATTCAATCGGCACGGATTATCATGCACCGAAAGTCGGTGACTTTAAAAAACCCGGTGACATCTTCAAGAAACATTCCTACCCCCTCAGCATCATGCTGAATAACGATGGAAAACGATTTGTAGACGAAGGTGCGGATTTCCGGAATTATACGTACGCAAAGTACGGGAGGGAAATCCTGAAACAGCCTGGTCATGTCGCCTATCAGGTTTACGACTCCCAAGTCCGGCCGCTGCTGAGGAAGGAATATGATCTTGAAGAAGCGACCTGTTACATCGGTGAAACCCTGGAGGAGCTTGTTAATCAGCTTTCCGTTAACAAGAAGCAATTCCTGCATACGATTGAGGAATATAATGCAGCCGTTCAAGACGGGGAATACCATCCTACGGAAAAAGACGGCAAGAAAACAGCAGGGCTTACACCAGAAAAGACGAACTGGGCATTGAGGATCGAAAAGGGGCCATTCTATGCATTTCCGGTTACGTGCGGTATTACGTTTTCATTTGGGGGACTCCGGGTCAATCCTTCAGGTGAGGTGTTAAAAAAAGATGATCAACCACTATCCGGCCTGTTCGCTGCTGGAGAAATGGTCGGCGGCATTTTTTATCACAATTATCCTGGAGGGTCGGGATTGATGTCCGGGGCTGTATATGGGAAAACAGCAGGTTCTTCAGCTGCCCGGTATGCCCTCTGCAATAAACAGGATTCAACGATCATTCACTGACAGTTATTGAAGAAAAGGAAAAGTCACCCCATCGCCGGTGGCTTTTTCCTTTGATTGAAAGATGGGAGTAATCGTTATGAAAAAACAACTGTTACTGGTTATCACGTTTCTATTATATGCCTTATTCTTTCTACCATTTTTTGAGTGGGATGAAACATGGAAGGCTATCGCTGCACTCAGCATCATACAAATCCTGTGGATCGGCAAAGTATTTCCTCTTGCGTTCAGTTCGCTGCTGCTTATATTGCTGATATCGTTTCATTTTTTCAGTTATGAACAGACTTTGAGTTATTTTAGTTCGGGTATTGTTTGGCTCTTGTTTTCCACATTCATTATCTCAACTGCATTCATCAAAACCGGTCTGGCAAGCAGGGTATCGCTCTATATGTTAAAGCTGTCTGGAGGGTCGGGGAAAGCGTTGATTTTCATTTCGTTTCTGCTCATGACTGTCCTGTCTGTCCTGATACCGTCGAATGTAGGGAAGGGCAGCCTGTTATCATCGGTACTCGACAGCCTGATGAAAAGTCTGCGGAAAATAGCGGATGTCCATTATCTGGGCAAGTCACTATTTATAGGGGTTGCCTATCTGGCTGCCATTTCAGGATCGTTTGTCGCGACTGGGGCCAGTTCCACTATCTACGCTTTCGGAATCCTGAGCGACGTTTCGGGCGATCTGAATTATATAAGATGGTTCCTGATTTTTGGAATACCGGTGCTGCTTTTTATCGTGATATTGTGGGGGATATTCTTAATGATCTTTCCCCCTGAGAAGATTGACCGAAAGCTGTTATTGGCATTGATCGAAAAAAGAATCAGTGAGCTTGGGCCGGTCGGCATCAATGAAAAGAAAATCATGTGTATCATCGGGGGAACGTTGATCCTGTGGATTGCACAGCCTCTGCATGGATATTCCATTCCTCAAGTTGGCCTTCTGGGCGCATGTATGACCGTCATTCCTTTTGCAGGAGTATGGAAGTGGGAAGAAGCGCGGGAATCGATTGATTGGGATCTGATGCTCTTTTTTGCCTCCACTCTGATGGTATCGGGGATGCTGGTCGAGACAGGGACGATTGAATGGATGGCAGAAGGGTTGAATTCTATACTTACTGGCCACCAATCCTGGGTGATCATCCTGCTCCTCATCTTATGTACGAGTATTATTCGGATCGTATTCGTCAATATCCTGGGGTTTTTGACCATCATGCTCCCTCTCAGCATCACGATCGGGCACACAATCCCGGATTTATCACCCATGCAAATTGCCATGCCGGTGTTCCTGGCATGCGTCCCGGGATTTTTCCTCGTCACCCAGTCCCCGGTTCATCTGATCAGCTACTCGTACGGTTATTTTACCGACAAGGATTTAATGCGGGCGGGAATTTGGTCATCCACAGCATGGATCGCCGTCATCATCTGCTCGGTGTTCTTTTACTGGTAAGACAATATTTAGTATTAAAAAAGGGTATGAACAGCGTGCTGTCCATACCCAAAAACTTATTTTATCAATGCCCGGTTCTTCCGATGTTCCTTCCTCAGAACAGCTGAGTTGAACAATCTCTTCTCCTCTTCTGTTTCCGGGATCACTTTCGGCACCGGTTTCGGCTTACCGTTTTCATCCACCGCAACCATGGTAAGGAATGATTCCGTCGTCAAGGTTTTGATACCTGTCAATAGATTCGAAGAGAAAACTTTTACGTACACCTCCATTGAAGTCCTTCCCGTGGAAGTTACAATCGACTCGAGGCTGAGTGCGTCTCCGACAGTTGCGGATGACAGAAAATCGACCGAATCGATCGAAGCCGTGACTACCACAGAGCTCGAATGCTTCATCGCTGACAGCGCAGCAATTTCATCGATAAATGCTAATACCTTTCCCCCGAAGATTGTTTGCATATGATTGGTATCCGGTGGCAGTACCAATCTGGTTTGTACGGTTCGTGAACGCTCAACAGAATAAGCTTGTTCCATTCTTGTCATCTCCCTGATTGTATTATGGCGAAACAAAAAAACATCTTCCTTTGTGAAAAGAAGATGCAGTTACTCCAAACGAGCGTCCAGGATCCCTTGGTTCCCTGTATGACGTTTCATATGCGCAACACCCTCCTATCTCCCGTAGGAACTTTCGTGTTCTTCTCAGCTTGGCAGGTCTCCTGGCTCAGCGTCTCCGATTCCATATTCCTTCCCATTTCGATGCGAAACAGTGGATCCATATGGAATCTCAGCCTTACAGTGGCGGGACCGCGTTGGATTTTCACCAACTTCCCTTTTAAGAAAATGAACATATCATTTTCACCGATGAGCAATGATTAAATTGTGAACGGTTTTATTTTATCATAGACTTTCATAGAATGAGCACCCTCTATGGTAAAATGAAGAAAAGGGGATGGGATATTGTGAAGAAATTCAATAAATGTCAAAGTTGTGCCATGCCGCTGAAGAAGGCAGAAGATCGGGGGACGGAAAAAAATTCAGAGGAAAGTGTCATGTATTGTAAGCACTGTTACCAGCAAGGAGAATTCACTCAAAAGGATATTACGATGGACGAAATGAAGCTTTTTGTGAAAAACAAATGCATTGAAATGGGGGTCCCGGCATTTTTATCAGGTATGTTTGTGAGGAATATCCACAAGCTTGAACGATGGAAATAGGGAGATTCATTGAATGCATGTGAGGAATCGAAATGACATATAGTGATCAACAGACGCAGATTCATAGAGTAATTCAATACATAGATCAACATCTTACAGAAGACTTATCATTAGAGCATCTCGCCAAAGTCTCTACCTATTCACCTTATCACTTCCTACGATTGTTTAAAGGGTTCATAGGTGAGACCCCTGCAGGTTATGTGAAAAGGATTCGATTGGAAAATGCAGCACATATGCTGATTTATGAGCCAAGGGTTCCTGTGACTGAAGTTGCCTTGAAATGTGGATTTTCTTCTTTATCTTATTTCACCTATTCGTTCAATACCTATTTCAACACCAATCCGAAAAGCTGGAGGGAAGGTGCTTATTTAGAACGATTTCCAAGGGAATATATTAATAGCAAGAAATCTAAACTTTCCAGCACAAATCCGAAAGCATCCCGGGATAGAGAGACTTATAATGAGTTTAAATGGCTGGACCTTTCCAAAGTGAAAGTCGCACATTTACCAGGATGCTCCACTGTCAACCGATACCATACAGGATCCTACGTCAAAGGGATTCCTGCAGTGTGGCGGGATCTTTATCATTGGGGGAATGCAAGGGATCTATTGGAGGACAGCCCGTTGTTATTCGGTGTACCTAAGAGTAACCCGTACATCACCCCAGCTGAAAAAAACAGGTATGAATGCCGGTTGGGCGTTAAGGGGCGCAGTATCCCCGGGGAGGACACCAATCATTTCTCCGGAGGGAAGCATGTGATATATGAGTTTCCTGAGCCAGTCGATTATGAGGAAAGGGGCATGCTGATTGAATGTTACTCGGAGCTTTATAGTTATTGGCTGCCACAAAGCGGCTTTAGGTATTTGGGGAATCCGGTTGAACTTGTTGAGGTAAAGGGTATACAAGGGTCGCTTGAGATAAGATGTGGTATAAAGGCGATCGCTCTGGCCATTGAACCGAATTAATGGAGGAATAGGGATGACAGCAGATTTGAATATGTTCGCGTTTTTAGCGGGGGCCGTGTTGTATATGATATACGGCGGGATTTATTATTCAATCCTTCTTGGGAAGAAAGATCAGGATGGAGCAGGCCCGGTGAAATATGTGGTGGCTGTCCTGGTCGCATTCATTAGTTCTGCCCTGGTAGGAGTTCTCGTTCAAGGGACGGAATCCAGTGGTTTAGCTTCAGGAGCGTTGGTAGGAGGAATCGTTGGGATTTTGGTTTCCATTGTTTATTTAAAAAATGCACTTTTTGGACTCATGACCAAAAGGATGTTCCTGATTGCCATTGGTGATCATCTCATCATTTTTACTTTGCTTGGTGCATTACATGGCTGGTTTTTATAGGATGAAAGCTTGAACTTTTACAGGTTCAGGCTTTTTTATATAAGCTGTTTTCGCAAAGTTTATATATAAACTAAGATTTGCGAATGCTCTGTCATTCAGGGTGTGGTGCAGGAGAGTGAAGGGAACAGTCCCTCTTTCCACGGACGTTCGGCCGAGCCTCCTCAGCAAAAACCGCTTCCGGGGTCTCGGCACGCCCGTTTTCCGTAGGAGTCTATGCAGTTCCCTTCACCCTCTAAAGTAGTCAGTAGTTGACAGAGCAAAATGGTTTGTGGCCATCAGTTTAAAAAAACTAAAGGACTTTAAAATAAAATCAGTCACAGCAAAGAGTGAAAAAGCAGTGGCATAAGAAGTCTCCACATTTCCTATGTGATAGTCAAACTTTTCGTCAGTTGATTCTCGCTGCAGGTGCTCGACTCCTGCGGGAAAAGCGTGAAAGTTGAGACCCCACAGGGCAAAGTCCGAGGAGGCTCAACTCACGCCCAGCGGAAAGCGAGCACCTGTAGCGGAAATCAACCGCCACTCGCTACATCCAAAAGCAACAAGGTATATGAAAACAGCATTTATATAAAAATAGGAGAATAGCCTAATTTTTTGAAACTTTTTCATCGTGGCATCCGTATATAGTAGTGTAGCTAGCACTTTTATTTAAAAATTAAATCAGACAGAATGCTGGTTTAAACAAAATGTCGAGAGGGGTTGTCAGAATGCTAGGATCATTGAGTGTTATTGGATTTTTCGTTTTCTTGATTCCTGTACTGGTCATTGCGGCAATTGTAGGGATCGCTTATTATTTCTGGATGAGGTTTCGTTATCGTACCGCAAGATCCAATCAGGCATTGATCATTACCGGACCAAAACTGGGGGATCCTGAAAAGGAATCGAATATTTTCACCGACCAGGAAGGCCGTTCCATGAAAATCATCCGTGGTGGAGGATACAGATTAAGACGTTTCCAAACAAGCACGCCTGTTAACCTTACATCTTTCCAATTGAAGCTTTCCACTCCACGAGTGTATACAAACGGAGGAGTTCCGATTGTCGCCGATGCAGTGGCCATGGTGAAAGTGGCCGACACCCTGAACGGGATCGCCAACTATGCCGAGCAGTTCCTCGGGAAGGATCAAAAGGAAATTGAAGATGAAATCATCGAAGTATTGGGTAGTAATCTTCGTGCCATCCTTTCAAAAATGACCGTTGAAGACATTAACAGCAACCGTGAAAAATTCAACGCCGATGTATCGGAAATCGCCCAGAAACAGCTTGATCTGATGGGCTTTAAAATCACGTCACTCGGATTGACGGACATACGGGATGCCGATGAAGAAAACGGATATTTGAAAAACCTTGGTCGTCCTCGTATCGCAGAGGTGCGTAAGCAAGCGGAAATCGCAGAAGCGAACACAGAGCGTGAAACACGCATTCACCGTGCACAGACCGACCAGGAAGCGAAAGAAGAAGAGTACAAGCGTCAAATTACGATTGCTCAATCGAAGAAAGAAAAAGACATCAAAGATGCTGCATTCAAAGAAGAAACAGAGCGTGCAAGAGCGAAATCCGAGCAGTCATACGAGCTTGAAAAAGCCAAACTGGCCAAGGAAGTGAAAGAAGAAGAGCTGACCCTTCAATTCCTTGAACGTGAACGTGCGGTTAAACTCGAAGCGGAAGAATCCAAGGTCCGTAAAACAAAAGCCGATGCAGATTATTACGAAACAACTCGTAAAGCAGAAGCCGAAGCACGGAAATCGGAAATCGACGGGGAAGCGAAAGCCAAGATCCGCAGGGAAGAAGGGTCTGCAGAAGCAGATGTCATCCGTGAACGTGGTAAAGCCGAAGCTGAATCCCGTAAACTTCTTGCAGAAGCTATGGAGAAACACGGAGATGTCATCATCACCGAGAAACTCATTGAAATGCTTCCGATATTTGCAGAGAAGATCGCTCAGCCTCTGAACAATATCGATTCGGTCAAGATCATCGATTCAGGCAATGGTCAAGGGGTTCCATCCTTTGGTAAGAGCATCACGAGAACGATGCTTGACATGCAGGAACCACTCCGTGAAATGACCGGCATTGATGTAGGCGAGCTACTGAAGTCTTATGCCAACAGAACCCAGCCTGTGCATTATCAGCCTGCAATTTCCGAATCTGCAGATAAGGAAGTGGCAGCCTCCAATGAAGTGGAGGAAAAAGAGTTAGAGGAAGCCGGCAAGGGAAATAAATAGGAAATAAGTAAAGAGAGATGTTTCCGGGAGGAAGCATCTCTTCTTTAATTATGAAATCGGTGCAGTGTGGAAAAGGTTGTTCTGTGCCTTGTTTAAGGTGGATTCAGCTGCTGAAAAAACAGCGGAAATCAGCTGCTGAAATCATGAAGAAAATCAACAGCTGAAACCACCCAAACTTCACCTGCTAACCCCATTCCCTAAAACCTCAATCCCTTACCCCAACCTCAATATGCCGGCAATCCCTGACATCAAACAATCCTAAATCGGTCAGCTTCAGTTCCGGAATCACAGGCAGGGTCAGGAAAGAAAGGGTGAGGAATGGATTGAAGTCCCCGGTGAATCCCAGCTGTACAAATGCATCCTTCAACTGTATGAGTCCCTCGGCAACATCTTTATAGCCACCATCAGACATTAAACCGGCAATGGCTAATGGAAGGGAGGCGATGACCTTTCCGTCCTTCACCATGACAAGGCCGCCGTTCATTTCACCCAGTGCCTCTACGGCTTTCAGGATATCCCCGTCATTTGTGCCCGCTGCCACAATATTGTGTGAATCATGGGCAATGGTCGTGGCGATGGCTCCTTCCTTCAGGCTTAAACCTTTTACGATTCCTAAGCCTATATTTCCTGTGTGGTGATGCCTTTCCACCACGACCATCTTAAGTTGGTCATCTGAAATGGAAGGGATAAAGACACCGTTTGCTGACTGAACCGATTCAATCACTTTATTCGTTCTGAGCTGATTGGGATTAATCTCGATGATATGAGCTTTTTTTGTATCACCGATCTTGATTTGCAGATCTTTATCCTTGAGGTCAGGAATATGAACAGTTGAAGTCAGTGATGATTCCGCGCCTTTTTTGGCAATCGGGTTTCCAAAATACTTCCCCATTTCAGCTACCGGTTTCCCTCCCTTGTACACGCTGGATATTCCTATACCTTCAAGGTTATCAAGCAAGATGAAATCTGCTTCATAGCCCGGTGCGATCGCGCCTTTTTTATCAAGCCCGTAGCATTCGGCAGCGTTGAGTGAGGCCATGGAAATCGCTATGAGGGGATCTAGACCAACGCTTATGGCGAGCCGAACATTATGATCGATGCTTCCTTCTTCGATTAAATCATCGAGATGCTTGTCGTCTGTACAGAAAAGGCATCTGCGTGCATTACGTTCATTCACCACAGGGATGAGGGATTGCAGGTCCTTTGCAACGCTTCCTTCCCGAATCAGCACATACATCCCTCTCTGTAAGCGGTCCTTTGCTTCTTGAACGGTGGTGCACTCATGATCGGTCCGGATGCCGGCTGCTCTATATACATTGATTGCGTTCGTTTCAAGGCCAGCCAGATGTCCGTCCATATTGTGCGTGTACGGGTTGGTAGCCGTGATTTTATCCAACAAGGAATCTTCCCCTCTTCGAAGGGAGGGATAGTCCATCACTTCAGCAAGTCCGAGGACACGTTCATGTTGATAGAAAGGTTCCAGCTCATTGGCGGTCAGTGTCGCTCCTGCATTTTCGAAAGGGGTGGCCGGGACGCAGGAAGGGAGCATGGTAAACACGTCCAGGGGGATGTGCTCAGAATCATCCAGCATAAACCTTAGTCCTTCTTTTCCCGACACATTGCCAATTTCATGTGGATCCGTGATGACAGTGGTAACACCGTGTGGAAGAACGACTTTGGCGAATTCTGAAGGGGTGACCATGGAGGATTCGATATGAACATGGGCATCGATAAAGGACGGACAAATGTATTTGCCTTTCGAATCGATCACTTGTCTACCTTCGTAATGTCCGATCCCTATGAACATCCCATCTGAAATCGCCACATCACCTTCTGTGATTTCCAGGTTGAAGACATCGATGATCTTCGCGTTTTTTATGACCATGTCTGCAGGGATATCTTTATTGGCCGCTGCAATCCGTTTTTTAAGTGTTTCTTTCTGTTTACTCATGTGATCCTCTCCTTATCGAATAGAAAAAACCCCGGAATGAATGCACCCGGGGTTTGACATAGAGAGAAGTGGAGGGACTCCTGCCACTCTTTTTCTCTCGTAGTCAAACCATTTACGGTAGTTTGGTAGAAACTTTTGGACCATATTTCCAATATTATACGAGTTTGTTGAACATTTTATTTATTCAAAAATGATTATTTCACATTTTATATGCATCGATTGGAATGTGTCAATGGTAATCTCCTTGTATAAGCCGACTGCTATTGGTAGATGACATATACCCGGTTTGAATGGCTGGTGAAAATCACAGATCATCTTTATCATTATCGCGGGCAGCTTCACGCGATGCTTGTCCACTGTTGTGATAAGGATCCAAAGGTCCGACTGTTTGAATAATCTCGAGTGAAGAGTTGAATGTGCTGTTGTGACAGGTTAAATCTTGAAATCTATTTCTATTAATTATACATTCCGTTTTTTTTGAACTGAAAAAACTTGAACCAGGAGATCAGGTCGTTCTGCAAGATGAACAGGGAAAGACTTTTACATTCGAAGTAAGGGAAAAAGTCGCTTATGAAAAAGATGACGCTCCACTTAGGAAGATTTTCGGACCAAGCGATAAAAGGATGCTGAACCTGATTACGTGCACAGGATATTTTGATCATGATATTCATAATTACGTAGAACGTTTAGTCATTTATACAGAACTGATAGATGAATCTTGATCTAGAGCTTAACTCCCATTTCGTGGAAGGTAAGCTCTATTTTTTTCCATAAAAAGCCTTTACACGAACTTAATTTCCGATACTATTAATAGAGAGAGTTTTCTGATAAAAAAAGTAGCGGAGGTAAAGATGAATTTAAAAATCATACATACAAATGATATGCACAGCCATTTTGACGCATTTGGGAGAGCGGCATCTCTGATTAAGGAATTGAAGGACGAGTCTACCATTGTTCTCGATGGAGGGGATTTTGCTGATTTCAAGAGCATCGAACTTCAGGGGACGAAAGGGATGGCGGCGATTGAACTTCTTCAATCTGTCGGATACGATGCGTTGACGATCGGGAACAACGAGATGTTCAACGGCTTCGACACCCTTGAACATATGGCAGATAACAGTCCCATCCCTTTTATCAGTAATAATCTTTACAGAAAAGACAAAGCGAGCGTCAACGGAGTGAAGTCAAGCGTGATTCTTGAGAAGAATGGTATCAGGATTCTCATCACGGGTTCCTCTCCTGATCTTCAGGGTTTCAATGATGGTCTTGGTGTACATATAACGGATTATAAAGAAGCCATCAGGGAGGAGCTGGAACGCAACCGGGGGGCATACGACCTTTGTATCCTCCTCAATCATGTAGGGACAGTGGCCGATGAGGAACTGGCTAATGAACTGGACGATGTGGACATCATTCTTTCCGCACATGATCATCAACTCTTTACAGAGGCAAAGGTTGTCAGTGGGACTGTGATGAACAGCGCTGGCTGCTACGGGGAATACATCGGAGTGCTCGAATTGGACGTGACAAGTGATGGGGTGGAACTGATACGGGGAGAAACGTTAGCGACTGATTCGTCCCCTGTGGATCGTGAAGTCAAAGCCATTCTTAAGAAAAACAAAGAGATTGCGATCGAGGTGTTGAGCAAACCTCTTTATACAATAGATCAATCCCTTTGGCATGATGTGCTGGAAGAGAATCCGATGACCAATTTGATTGCTGATGGTTTGCAGGACATGTTGAAATGTGATCTCGGTATGATCAACAGTGGAGTCGTGAACGCCGGGGCCTTTCAAATGATCAATCATAAAAAGCTCATAGAAATCTGCCCATCCCCACTGAACCCGACTTCTTTTGACATACAGGGGAAGCATATAAGGAAAGCAATCGAAGAGTCCCTGGATGTGGAGATTTGTCTGGCAGATGGAAAAGGACCGGGATTCAGGGGTAAGTTCGTCGGGAGGCTGCATGTTTCCGGTGCTGAAATTAGTCACAATGGGCAAGAGATCTTTAGCATTCTAATAGGAAGCGAGCCGTTAGAGGATGAGAAATGGTATTCTGTTGCCTCCTCCGATTATTTACAGAGGGGTTCTGGATATGATTCACTTGGTCATGCCCGGAATGAAAAATATCTGCCTGAGGAAATACGGGATGTCATCAGGATATATGGAGGACGTGAAGATTTCATTAAAAGAGCGCAAGTTAATAGATGGAAAGAGAGTAGTAGTATAACGGTTTAAATCGTGTTAAAGCGCTCAGGGATGCCTGAGCGTTTTTCATACGTGTCTTTTTCTATGAATCTGATAACTTATTACGGTAAAATATAAGTAACTTATCTGTACGAAGGAGACCATGCCATGAAGAAGAAAATTGTGTGGATTGTGAGCAGTTTGCTGGTGTTGTCCCTCCTTGGTTTGATCGTTGCCGGAAACTACTTTTATGATGTGGCCATTAACCGCAGCAATGAAGCGGTTGAACTATACGGAGGCACAGAAGAAGCGGTGGAAGCGGTCAGCGCTTTGGAGGAGGAACAGGAGAAATTAGAAGAGTTGCAAAACTGGACAAGTAAACGGGATTTTCAGGAGGTGGAGGTGAAGTCGGATGATGGATTGACCCTCAGAGCCCAATACCTCGAGAACGAGTCACCGAACGGGAAGACGGTGATCCTTGCCCATGGGTATAAGGGAAACAGCGAGCAGATGCCTGAAATTACTAGATTCTATTATGAAGAGGGATACAATATTCTTAAACCCGATGCCCGTGGACATGGTAAGAGTGAAGGGGATTATATCGGCTATGGCTGGGACGACCGGCTGGATGTGAAAAAGTGGATTGGATTCCTGGTTGATGAAAAAGGACAGGACACCATCTTCCTCCATGGTTTTTCCATGGGAGCCGCAACCGTGTTGATGACGAGCGGGGAGGAGCTTCCGGAAGAAGTAAAGGGAATCATTGCGGATAGTGGATATACCTCTGTCGACGAGGAGCTTGCCCATCAGTTGAAATACCTTTATCGCCTGCCTGCGTTTCCGATTATGGATATCACGGGTGTGGTGACCAAGGTGAGGGCAGGTTATTCATTTAAAGAAGCATCTGCACTGGAGCAGGTGAAGAAGAACCGCTTGCCGCTCTTCATCATTCACGGTGATAAGGATGAGCTCGTCCCGACAGAGATGGCCAATCGCTTGTATAAGGCAGCAGGCGGTGTGAAGGAATTATGGATCGTTCCTGGTGCAGGTCACACGGAAGGCTTCACAGTGCAAGAAGAGGAATACAAAAAGCGGATCAAGGGGTTCATTGCAGAGGCGATGAAATTATAGAAGGGGTGAATGGTGATGGGAGAAAAAAGGTTATTTGAGGCGTATAGAAGTGCTCCATATTCTGTATCAGGGCATGGAAAAAGGAATCTTGATGTTATGAAAGAGGCACTAGATAGGCTGGATGGTGATTTGGAAAGCGATATTTATGGATCCGGTAAGATAATAGAAGATTTTCAGGAGAAGATGGCGGATCAGCTTGGGAAAGAACGTGCAGTGTTCTTTCCGAGTGGAACGATGGCCCAGCAGATCGCCCTCCGTATTTGGTGTGACGAAAAAGAGGTTCCGAAAGTGGCATATCATCCTTTATGCCACCTGGAAATACATGAAGAGGATGGATTGAAGAAATTACATGGGATTGAACCCATTTTATTGGCAGATAAGGAACGTGTGATTGACCTTGAGGACGTTACCGGTCTGGATGAGGATATTGCATGCTTATTATTGGAACTGCCACAACGGGAAATTGGAGGGCAGCTGCCGGAGTATCAAACCCTTGAAGCCATCTCACGATTCTGCCGTGAGAAAGGAATCAAGCTTCATTTGGATGGAGCCAGGCTCTTTGAGGTGCTCCCTCATTACGGGAAGACGGCCTCAGAAATATGTGATTTGTTTGATAGTGTCTATATTTCATTTTATAAGGGGTTCGGCGGGATAGCTGGGGCAATCCTGGCGGGAAGCGAGGCATTCACGGAAGAGTCCAAAGTATGGAAGCGTCGGCACGGCGGTGATTTGATCAGTCTGTACCCTTACATTATCAGTGCAGACTACTATTTCGATCAGCGTGTCGGGAAAATGGATCAGTATTATGAAGATGCGAAGGAACTGGCTGCCCACTTCAATGACTGTGAGGGGATTTCCACCTTGCCGCTAAAGCCTGTTTCAAACATGTTTCACGTTATCTTTCACTATCCTCAAAAACAAATCGAATCCATCCTGATCGACGTGTACGAAGAAACCGGTGTCGGTTTAACCGGATACGTGAAAGAAATCACTGAAAACGAATGTGCCTATGAAGTAAGCATAGGAGACCAATACCAAACCATCCCAAAAGAAAAACTCCAAGCAACATTTACCCTGCTAAACAAAAAGCTCACAATAACATAACCTAGAAACCAGTGGTATCGGCCATCCGCCGATACCACTTTTTTTGAGGGACGGACCTTATCTGAATCCCGGTATGATGAGGATTCACGTCTAAAAATGCCCGTTTTAGAGGTCCGTCCCTCAAATGACCACCCAAATGGTTACATCAAAAGAATCCCAATTTACTATTGAAATATTCTGATTATTGGGTATAATTCGATACATTATACATTTTTTGAAGGGGAGAGTGTCGTATGAGTGTGAAGGTTAGTCGTTTGTTGGACGAGTTAAGGGAGGTTGTAGGCAATGGCCAGGTGACGGTGAATGAAACGGTTTTGGATCAGCACGGAAAGGATGAATCCTACCATTCTCCAAGCCCGCCGGATGTGGTGGTGTTCCCGAGGAGCAGTGAGGAAGTGAGTGCGATTGTGAAAGTCGCTTCGACTCATACTATACCCATCATTCCTTTCGGGCTTGGTACAAGTCTCGAGGGACATGTGATTCCTTATGATAAGGGGATCACGATCGACTTTTCCCAGATGAATAAAATCCTTGAGGTGAGGGAGAAGGATTTCCTCGTAAAGGTTCAACCCGGGGTGACGCGCACTCAGCTGAATAAAGAATTAAAGAAATCTGGCCTCTTTTTCTCAGTGGATCCGGGAGCGGATGCGACACTCGGCGGTATGGCTGCAACCAATGCAAGTGGTACGACTTCGGTTAAATATGGTGTGATGCGTGATCAGGTGCGTGATCTCGAAGTGGTGCTTCCCGCCGGGGAAGTGATCCATACTGGGAACATGGCGCAGAAATCCTCCTCCGGTTACCACTTAAATAGTTTATTCGTAGGGTCTGAGGGAACGCTCGGATGTATTACGGAATTGACCCTCCGCGTATATGGGATCCCTGAACATATCGTGGCGGCACGGGCATCATTCCATACTGTGAATGATGCGGTGGAAGCGGTCGTCTCCATATTACAGGCGGGGATTCCGATTGCCAGGTGTGAACTCGTGGATGAACCCTCCATGGTACAAGTGAACCGATTCAGTGACACGGATTATAAAGAAAAACCTACCCTTTTCCTTGAGTTTCATGGAAATGAGGCGGGTCTGAATCAAGATGTAGAATTCACGAAAGAAATCGTACAAGATCATCAATGTGAAGACATTGTCTTTGAAGAGGACACCGCAGCCCGCAATAAACTGTGGGAAGCAAGGCATAACCTTGCCTATGCTTATGTGCATGGGCATCCGGGAAGGAAACTCATGGTGACGGATGTTTGCTTGCCCATTTCGGAATTATCAGGAGCCATTCAGCACGCAAGAAAGAAACTGGAGGAATTAGAGCTAATCGGAGGGATTCTGGGACACGTCGGAGATGGGAATTATCATACCTCACTCATGATTGACTTGAATGATCCCGGCGAGGTGAAAAGGGCCGGTATATATAATGAACTGATTGTTGAATACGCCCTTGAACGGAACGGCACATGCACGGGAGAACATGGAGTAGGAGTCGGGAAGATGAAGTATCAGGAGCGGGAGCACGGTGGAGCTTTAAGTGTAATGGAGAAAATCAAACATGCACTTGATCCACTTGAAATCTTCAACCCTCATAAACTTGTACATAAAAAGGAGGAGGACAAAAAATGAAACTACTTGAAACCATCAGCAATCTGGCAGGGAAGTACTTTGCCGTCTGGGTCATCCTCGTAGCGGCTGTCGCTTACTTTGTTCCTGCACCATTTCTGCCATTGGGTGCCTATATTACGATTCTATTAGGAGTCGTGATGTTTGGGATGGGTCTAACCTTGAAGCCCGTTGATTTTCAACTGGTACTGAAAAAGCCACTTCCTGTCATCACGGGGGTTCTGGCACAGTTTCTCATTATGCCTCTTGGTGCCTTTTTGATTGCTTACATACTTGGCCTACCGGCTGAACTGGCTGCCGGTTTGGTATTATTGGGGTCTGTTCCAGGTGGGACGGCATCGAACGTCATGGTGTATCTGGCAAAAGGCAATCTGGCATTATCCGTTGCCATGACGTCACTGTCGACGCTCCTTGCACCTATTGCTACTCCACTGATCCTTCTGGGGCTGGCGGGGCAGTGGCTGCCGGTCAATCCCGTTGCCATGTTCCTTTCAATCGTTCAGGTGATCATCCTTCCGATCACAGTGGGGCTCGTGATCCGTAAATTATTCCCGGTTGTTGTGGAAAAAAGTTTGAATGTCATTCCGCTCATTTCAGTACTGGCAATCATCATCATCGTTTCAGCCGTCGTTTCGGCAAATGTTGAAAATATTGCTGCTTCCGGCGCTATCATTTTCACGGCGGTCATACTGCATAATCTATTTGGGCTCGGTCTCGGCTATGGGACAGGTGTCCTCATGAAGCTGGATGAGGGAACAAGACGGGCCATCTCCATTGAAGTGGGAATGCAGAATTCCGGTCTGGGTGTTGCTCTTGCCAGTGCCCATTTCGGTCCACTTGCGGCCCTGCCGAGCGTCATTGCAGCTGTATGGCATAATATTTCAGGTCCGATCCTCGCTACGTTTTGGAGTAAGAAGCCCGTGGCAGTCGAAGTTGAGGAGGAATATAGAAGCGCTGACGTCAGTCCGACGGTGAGATAGCAAGGATGGGATCAGTCGGAATCCTAAAAGATGAAATGTCTATTACCTAAAAATGGATAACGCTTCTGCTATACTAGAATGTAAGATGTAAGTTTACCAGGGAGGCGTAAATATGGTGGAAGTAAAGAAAACGATGAGGTTCACATTTTTCGAGGAAGTGGAAGTACCCCAGGAGTTATATACGATGCTGATTGAAGGAGAAAGAGCGGAAGTCGCATATAAAACGGTCAGGGATGTAGCGGTTGTCACGAATAAAAGAATCATGATTGCAGACCGCCAGGGTATTACGGGAGAAAAAATCGAAGTATATACGATTCCATTCAGATCAATCATTCTCTATTCCAGCGAAAACGGGGGAGCACTAGACATCGACGCCGAACTCGAACTTTGGACAAAAGTCGGAAAGATGAAACTAAGCCTGAATAAAAAAGTGGACATCCGTAAACTAGACCGATTAATTGCCACTCATATCCTATAAGAAAGAAAAAATGCTGATCCCCACCTACAGGTGGAGATCAGCATTTTTTTGAGGGACGGACCTACTAAATCAAGCCACATATCCCGTCATTATAGCAATCCTTCGTTAAATTAGAGGTCCGTCCCTCAAGCCTACTTCCTTAGTAGCAGGTACATGAAGTAGGGGGCGCCGATGAGGGCGATCATGATGCCGGCAGGGATTCCGTCGGGTTGGAGGATGTTCCGGCCTATGGTGTCTGCGAGGAGCAGGAGCCAGCCCCCGAGTAGGATGGCGATGGGCATGAACATTTGGCTGCGTGGTCCGACCAGGGCCTTCGCCATATGTGGGGCCATCAGGCCGATAAAGGCAATCCCGCCAGTGACGGAGACGGCCGATGCGGCTAAGGCGACGGCTACCATCAGCATCATGAAGCGCTCACGGTTTATGGAGACCCCTACTCCTATGGAAACAGGTTCACTCAATCCCAGTAGATTAAGCATTTGGGATTTATACAGAGCAAAAGGAATCAAAATGACCAACCATGGAAGGATGGCCCAGATAAACGGCCAATCGGTCCCCCATATATTACCCGCGAGCCACTTGGCAATAAAGTCAACCTTTGCCCTTTCCGCACTGGATATCAGGATGATCATCAGCCCTGATAAGGCCATGGAGAATCCGACTCCCACCAGGACAAGGCGTACTGGCTGGATTCCATTCCGCCTGCTGTAAGAAAATATGTAAATCAAGCAGGCTGTAAGGAGTGCCCCGGCGAATGCCACAATCGGAAGCATATAAGCAAAGGAACCCGCATCGATAGGGAAGAACAAAAAGAAGATGGCAATCGCTACACCTGCCCCCGAGTTGATCCCGATGATCCCGGGGTCAGCCAGGTCGTTCCGGGTCACCCCCTGAAGGATGGAACCGGATAAGGCAAGGGCCATTCCTGCAAGAATGGTGATGATGATCCTCGGCAAGCGGATGGAAAAGAGGATGAACTCTTCTTTAAATGATCCTTCCCCCAACAAAGTGGGGACGAGCCTGTTATATGATACAGAAGAATAGCCCATTCCAATGCTGACAAAGGCGGTTGCCCCGATAAGTATGAGTAGAGCGATAAGGAGCATGCGCTGTTTTTTGATCAAGTCCGGATGTATCATGAGAAGCCTTTCCCTCCTTTATGAACGATGAACAGGAAGAAGGGAAGCCCCATCATCGCAACGATCGCGGCCACAGGTGTTTCAAATGGCGAGTTGATCGTACGTCCAAGTGTGTCGGCAAGAAGCATGAATGATGCGCCAAACAGGGAGGAGATGGGAATGATGAAACGATAATCTGTTCCAACGACTGCACGGACCATATGGGGAATCATCAACCCAATGAATACCATATTCCCTACAAGTGCAACGGCAGCCCCTGCGAGAAGGACGATCACGATGAATAGAACACCTTTGACAAAGACCGTACGCTGTCCCAGCCCAACCGCCACCTCTTCATTCAAGCTCAAGATCGTCAGTTGTCTGGAGAAAAATAAAGCTACGAGAATACCGATCACAATAAATGGAACGATCACCTGAAGCTGAGACCAGGTAGTACCGATCATTCCACCTGCCGTCCACATGGAAACATCTTTCGACAACTTGAAAAACAAGCCGACTCCTTCAGCTATGGCAAATAAAAAGGCAGATACGGCAGCACCCGCCAGTACGATTCTAAAAGGGGAAAAGCCTCCTCTTTTCATGGAGCTGATCCCGAACACCATTAGGGCACCGGCTGCAGAACCAATAAAGCAGGCAATCATGATCCCGTAATAGCTGATGGAAGGGATGAATGCGAGAGCGATTGCCAGGGAAGCATTCGCTCCGGCTGTCAGGCCAAGTAAACCGGGATCTGCCAGGGGATTACGTGTCATGCCCTGCATGATGGCACCTGATACGGCAAGGGATGCCCCGACCACGATGGCGGCGACTTCCCGGGGGAAGCGGATCTCCTGGAGAATAGTGATCTTGTCTCCCTCAGCCGAGAACGTGAGGGCATGAAAGACATCCTTCACCGTTGTCTCGGCAGCTCCAAAAGTAACAGATACCAAAAAGGCAGCTACAAAAAGAAGGGTCGCACCGATCAATTTATAAATAAAAGGAATTTGTTGATTTTGAATGGTCATCATCAATCATCTTTTCTTTTTAGAGTATAGAAAATGGGGAATTCTCATCATAAGAATTCCCCAATACCACTTAATTGCCTAGAAATTTCTCTTTGAAGAAATCCAGCTGATAATCCAGAGTAAGAGGATCATTAAAGTAAAATTCCATCATATTCACTTCAAATACCTGGTTGTTCTTCACTGCAGGAATGTTCTTGTATGTTTCGGTTTCCATAAACGAGTTATCTGCTTTAGGGTCCTTACTTATAATCAGATAATCTCCCGCAAACTCAGGCATCACCTCAGTGGAAAGGGCAAAGTACCCAGGTTCCAACGCTTGTTCTTTTACTTTTTCAGGCATCTTCAAATCCATTTCCTGATAAAGGATCTCTGTCCCGCGACCCCAATTGTTCCCGTATACGTATAATTGCTTATTGAAGCTTTCAATGACGGAAACGGTTGCATCTTCGCCGATTTTTGCTTTGATATCCTCACCGGCAGTTTGTGCGCGCTCTTTAAAGTCATCGACCCATTGCTGAGCTTCTTTTTCTTTGTTTAATAGTTTTCCAATTTCAATGTGCTGAGTTAAATAGTCTACTTTTCCGTAAGTGTATGTAACAGTAGGAGCGATTTCATTTAATTTATCCACATTTTTAATATTGGATAAACCGATGATCAGATCCGGATCAAGTTCAATAATCTTCTCAAGATTTTCGTCGGTAACTTCTTCAACACCTTCGAGCTTTTTTTCCTAACGAGGATTCATTTTGGACCAGGAATCTACACCAACGAGATCCACATCAAGTGCCATTACATTTCCTGCAAATGAAGATAGAACGACGACACGCTGTGGATCTGCCGGCACTTCAACGGGACCATTTTCTGACTGATATGTGATGGTATCTGATTTACTTTCCTTTTCCTTTGCATCTGAACCTTCTTCTTTTGATGAACCGTTGCTGCAGGCGCTAACCAGTAACACTAACAGCAGAGTGAATGGAATGACCCATTTTTTCATGTTGATCTTCTCCTTTGAGTAAGTTATATGTGATACACATTGGTTTATTTGTTCTAGGATCTCTCCCGATTTCGGCATCAATCTGAAAAACCTTCTTCAATACGTCGTGTGTGATGACTTCTTCGCAACTTCCCGATTTAACAATCTCACCTTCTTTTAAGGCTACGATATAATCGGCAAAACGGGCTGCCTGGTTTAAATCGTGCAAGACCATCACAATGGTGCGTTCCTGTTCCTGATTGAGCTTTTGTAACAGCTCAAGGACTTCAAGCTGGTGGGCCATGTCTAAGTATGTAGTAGGTTCATCGAGGAAGATGATGTCCGTTTCCTGGGCAAGCGCCATGGCGATCCATACCCGTTGTCGTTGACCACCTGATAATGCATCGACTTCTCTGTACTTAAATTGGAGTGTTCCTGTTACTTCAAGGGCCCAATTAATCACATCATAATCTTTCTTCTTCAGCCGACCCATTCCTTTTTGGTGGGGGAAACGTCCGTAAGACACCAATTCACCAACCGAGAGTCCACTTGCACTTTCTGGTGTCTGAGGAAGAATCGCCATCTTTTTAGCTAATTCCTTCGTATCACCTTTTGAAATATTTTCACCATCCAACACCACGTTCCCGGTTTGATGGGAAATGATCCGGGTAATCGCTTTCAGTAAAGTGGACTTTCCACATCCATTGGAGCCGATAATTGTCGTGATTTTCTTGTCGGGGATTACGACATTAAGATTCTTAACGATTAAGCGCTCACCATAGCCAATGTTTAAATCCTCCGTATAGAGGCGTGCCATTTTATAACCTCCCAAAAAGTATTGTGAGTGAATATCTAAGTGATAATGATTATCAGTCTCGAACAATTTCCATACTATAATTCATTTTTCCTAATGTCAATAGAAATTTTTATTGTCATGGAAGAAAAAAAGTTGTAGGATGTAGTTGAGAATGATAATCAGTTGCGTTCTGATTACCAAGGAGTGAACGGATATGATAAAAGAAATATTCGACGTAACCGTCATTGGCGGAGGGCCTGCTGGACTTTACTCAGCCTTTTACAGCGGATTAAGAGAAATGAAAACAAAGATCATTGAATTTCAATCAACCTTAGGTGGAAAGATACACGTATATCCTGAGAAAATGATCTGGGATGTAGGGGGACTTACGCCAGTACCGGGGGCAAAATTGATCGAGCAACTTGTTCAACAAGGGTTAACGTTCAACCCGACTGTCGTCCTGAATGAAAAAGTGGAATCGATTACAAGGAACGAAGATGGAATCTTTATTTTAGAGGGTTCCTCCGGTGAAAAGCATTATTCAAAAACGGTCATCGTCGCAGTGGGTAGCGGGATCATCAATCCTCAAAAGCTTGACATTGAAGGGGCAGAACGATTTGAAGTCTCCAATTTAAACTACACTGTGAAGTCATTAAAACGCTTTAAAGGAAAGACGGTCATCATTTCTGGAGGAGGGAATTCCGCAATCGATTGGGCAAATGAACTGGAGCCTGTGGCTAAGAAGGTGTATATCGCCTATCGAAAAGATGCTCTAAAAGGACACGAGGCACAATGCGCACAGCTCATGAACAGCTCGGCGACTTGTTTACTGAATACGTCTATATCCAAATTGCTTGCAGGAGCCAATCACGATTCCATTGAGAGGGTCGAGTTGACCAATCACCAGACAAAGGAAGTGTCCTATCTGTCAATCGATGAGGTGATTATCAATCACGGTTATGAAATCGATACATCCTTACTTAAAGATAGTTCACTCGATATCGCCATGATCGATGAATATTATATAGCAGGTTCGACAACGAGCGAATCCTCCATAGATGGACTATATGCGGCAGGAGATATCCTGAAACATGAAGGAAAGGTGAATCTGATTGCGGGTGCTTTCCAAGATGCTGCAAACGCAGTCAATAAAGCCAAGCAATTCATTCAGCCTGACGCAAATGAATTTGCCATGGTATCATCCCATAACGAAGTATTCAAGAAAAGGAACAAAGAACTGGTTAAACAGATGATGAAATCATAATCTAAAACCCCCTCCGCGTGTGGAAGGGGTTCTCATTTATACAGATAGATTTTTATTTGATCCTGCTTATCTATCGTTGCCAGCAAGACATCATGAACTGTTGCATCATAAGAGCTTCTCAATTGATCGTGCAGCCAGGATACGTCTTTATTCAGGTTCAGTAATTCAGATAGATTGATTCTGCCATCCTCAATAATCGGTATGGGGAGGTCAAATGCTTGAAAAGGAAGCGCAACATCCTGATGTGTCACTGGCTGATATTGTGGTTTGAGGAAGAATGAAATTTCTCCTCCCGGCTCCCACATGGCTATTGCCACTTTGTGAACTTCTTCGATTTGTTGCTTCCTTAATTCAGATAACAGGCTTTCTAAAGGAATCCTTGCTTTCTTTAGATTTTTATATAAGATGTCACCATTATATATGATGGAGATAGGGGACGGGTCCAGTATTTTCCGTATGATGGTTGAATGAAGACTGAGGTAGACCCCTATGAGATAGAGAAAGACCAATGTACCCATAGTGAGCATAGATCCTTTCATTCCTAACCCTTCGTCTGACAAGGGGTGAGCCATGATATTCCCTATGAGGAGGGCCATAACAAAATCAAGGAATCGCAGTTGAGAGATGGACCGTTGTCCCATTAACTTGGTTATGACAAGTAAAAAGATGAATCCTATAGCCGCACGGAAAATCCATTCCATAGCAGTCAGTGAATGCTGGCTCATGAAGAAATCCAATACAAACGTCCTCCTCCTTAATTGACTGGCAATTAGTCTTTCCAAAAAGGTCTTTCACAAAACAAAAAAGATGCCTACGCGTGCAGGCATCTTTTTGTTTATGCATTATATTGTTGAACATTTTTATGATCAGATTGAGTACGCTTATTTGCCAGGAGACCACCAAGAAGAATGGCGGCAGTCAGAACGATTGTAATAATGGTCGTAATCGCTCCATGCTCAATATTGATAAGGTGTAAGAACTTCTCATCTGACACGATCATTTCCCCTGCTGTGTAGGCAAGGATCCCTGCTCCAAGGTAGGCGATCCAGCGGTATCTTTCCAAAATTTTCACGATCGCTTTCGAGCCAAAGATCATAATCGGGATCGAAATGAAGACGCCAAGGGCGATCATACCGATATGTCCGTGAGCAGCACCTGCTACAGCAACGACGTTATCTAGACTCATCGCGGCATCGGCAATGATGATGGTCGTAATGGCCTGTCTAAGCCCTGTATGCGATTTGATATTGGCTTCTTCTTCATCCTCGACAAGTACCTGATAGGCAATCCATAGCAGCAGAACGCCACCGATGAGATGCACATAAGGAATCTGAAGTAAATAGACGATGATCGCTGCAAAGAAAATACGGAGGATGACGGCACCGGCCGTTCCCCAGAATATCGCTTTATTTTGAAGGTCTTTTGGTAATCGCCTTGTTGCCATGGCTATGACAATGGCATTATCGCCAGACAGAATGATATCGATGGCAATGATTTTTAAAAGGGCAATGATTGCACCGGTAGAGATGGCTAGTCCAAGTGGAAATAGGAAATCCATATTGCTTCCTCCTTGTGTATACGAATCTATGAAATAAATTACCAACTAATCTATTATACCACATTTTATTAATAGAAAAACGTTCGTCATTATAATAAAGAGGGAATCTCCATTCCATGGGAGGAATTTCATGGTTGAAAAAGAAACATGACATAAACCATAGTAGCCGACGTTTGATTAAATAATGCAACCGTAAAGAAATCCCCGACTCCATTCAGGAATCGGGGATTTGCCTCGTTTCTATATTTATTGTGGGTACGGTGGTGGATAGGGATAAGGGTACGGATACGGATATGGATAAGCAGGCGCGGGTACCGGGTAAGGTCCAGGTGATACAGCAGCACCAACGGCTAATCCTGTCACTGTCCCGGCAGCAAAACCAGGGTATCCCCAGCCGTGATTCCAATTTCCTCCGTGATTCCAGTTCCCTCCCTGGTTCCAGGTTGTTCCGTGTCCCCAACTTGCGTGTCCGTGTCCATTTCCCCAACTTGCATGCCCTCCACCGCCATGAGCGGGTCTATACATATTCAATGGTTTTCTCACCTTTCTCAACTAAGAGGAGTTGTTATATCATATGTGGGTTTGGGTGAAGAGGAATACGAATTTGAAATCATCGGTTTTAATCATACAGCACGTGGTATATGAAACATAGTCTATAGTAAGAGGAGGATTCACAACGTTTTGGCAACCATCGTTACATTAGGGGCCCTTCTATTTATTTTGGTAAACCTAATCTATTTTTTAAAAGATAAGCATTTCAAGTATAGCTATTTCAGCACCGCGCTATTTTATAAACTGTTCTTTGTCCTTTTTGGTATCATGATTGCATTTGCTGTACTTTATTATGCATTGTCCTTCGATAATCCTATGCTACGGGTAAGCTCGCCTGGTGGAAAGCCCGTAGAGCATACATTTTCTAATTACCTTTATTATAGCGGCGTGACGATCCTGTCAGTTGGGTACGGTGATTATATCCCCACCGGGTATCTCAGGTTCTTTGCTTTGTTGGAAGCAGCTATCGGGTTGTTACTACCGACTGCCTATTTTATTAAAGTGTTGGATTCGAAGGGTAATAAGGGGAATGAATAGGGTGTTTTTACTTCCAAACAAAACTTGGCCAAGTTTTGTTATAGTGGCACAACAAAAGCTGATTAATAACATTAATATAGGTGTGGGTATGTGAAGATTGTCGCTATAAAAAAGCTCAGTCATACGAAAAAGCGTGTACCAGGCACAATCAACCAAAATTGTACCTGGCACACACTCTTTAAGCCCACATTTCCGGCTTTACAACCATAAACCACAGCATTGCCAGTAAGAGAATGAGATATATCCAGACGGTCCGGTGCAACTTTCCGACCAGCTTTTCCCTGTTCGCATCATCTTCCCTGAATTTCCGCAAGGTCGGTGAAAATGCCCGTGCGAGAAAGAAAAGGGAACAGAACAGGATGACGAGGGTCATAATGATCCACGGCGTCGTCCATGTCCATGGTCCAAGCAGAACCAGGAGAATGCCCGTTCCTACAAGGACGTGCCCTGAATGCTTTGAAAGCTGTACAGTGAAACGGAACGTCTCCAAGTAAGAAGGAAGGACGGTCTCAGAGGCGGAACGCAGTTTCTTCATCATCGGCAATAGAATGAAGAAAGGCCCAATTGAAGCTACGACACTAATGACATGAAGGTAAATCAGTGTTCTGTATAGAAGTTGTTCCATATATAGGACCTTATTCTGTCACTAAGCTGAACTCATGGACCCATACTTTCATGTCGGGGTGCCAAGGCATTCCCGGGTGATAGGAGAGAATGGTATTTTTATATTCCTCCACCGTTTGAAACCCTTCCTGCTTTGCATGATCATCCGTCAGTTCACCTAGCGATTGTGAATAGACACTGTTCACTATGTATTTCTTTCCTTTTAGCTCCATGATTTCCCCGATATCCGCGTATCTTCCATTGCGGCGTGTCGCCGTTTTCGTTCCTTGAAGAACCTTTTGGACATCCTCAGATTTTGTGACAAGACGTTCGATGGTACATGTCTTTGGTGGCAGTTGTTGATTTGTCATTTTTAGAAAACCCCTTTCGACTTTAACTATAGCATAGTCCATGAGTGATAAGAATATGGATTTATTCTCTGGCAGAGAAGGTTTTTGGGTGCTATGATTGGATGAAATATCCGAAATAGAAAGAAGGCGCCGTAAGTTTTGAAAAAATGGCAAACCTATTTGATTCTTGTATTCATTATGTTGATATGGGGATTTAATGTCCCGGCATTAAAAACGTTGGTAAGTGAATTTACACCTGTGACGATCACTTCACTCCGGATTTTTACGGCAGGTATTACGGTATTCATCATTCTTGGTTTAATGGGGAAGGTCAGGAAGCCGACAGCCAAAGAACTTCTGTTCATCACTAGCGGTGGTCTGTTGAATGTGGTCAGTCACCATTATTTTTTATCAGTCGGGTTAACGGGTACTTCGTCTACTAACGGTGGGCTGATCCTCGGAACGGGTCCACTCTTGACTGCTTTGATGGCGACGATCATTCTTCGGAACAGGCCGACTGTAATTAAGGTAATCGGGTTTCTTTCCGGGAGTGTCGGCGTGACGATCATCGTATTATCGGGAGGGGAGGGAATCGGAGGACTGAAAATGGGCGATCTGTTCATCTTCATCTCCATTTTTTCTCAGGCATTGAGCTTCATCATCATAAGCCATGCTGCCAAAACGCTGGACCCACGTTTGCTGACGGGTTATATGCTCGTATTCGGTTCCGTCGTCCTGTTTATCATCAGTCTGTTCACAGAGCCGGGGGGATTGAGACAATTAGGGGATGCTTCTGCCTCGATATGGGTATTATTCTTTGCATCGGCCATCTTGGCGACAGCTGTGGGACATATGATTTACAACCATTCAATTGGGAAAATCGGGGCTGCGGAAACATCGATTTTCCTTAATCTCAATACTTTTTTCTCCCTGGTTGGAGCATCTATCTTCCTGGGGGAAACCGTGACATATTATCATCTGATCGGATTGGTGTTCATTGTACTTGGCGTCGTGTGCGGTTCCGGTACTCTGGAAGAGCTGGTGACGAGAAAGAAACAAAAAAGGTACGTTGAACGAAAGAGGCTGGGACATAACTAAATCTATACACTCTAAAGACGAACAATGAGATTACGTGTTACACCGCTGTTGATTTCCGTGCAAGACTTCGCTTTCCTCGGGCG
>NZ_JAHWGH010000013.1:37775-125526 GCF_019334305.1 Rossellomorea orangium | reverse complement strand
GGTCAAAGGGAATGATATCATTCCCTTTGACCAAGCCCCTTCTGCAAGAACAGATACGAAAATTAAAAAATAACCGGCTTGCTTAATTTTAAACGCGTTGACAACAGAGATTCGGTGGAAGAGATGGTGGCAAATTCATGGTGGAGATTTGCCAGTGACAGGCCGTGAACGATTTCAGCTGAAAATAACGAACCGTCAAACGAGTATGTTTCAAAGCATGCAGTAGCATTAAAAGGAACGGTTACATCATAGCCCAGGTCATTTGCCATTCGAACGGTACTGGATATGCCGTGATTGGTGGTGAACCCCATGACTACAAGAGATTCATACTTTTCCCGCTTTAAATATAAATCCAGATCCGTATCGATAAAGGCGCTGGTGAAATGCTTGATGATGTGTTTTTCATTCCGGGAAGGGTGGAAATTCTCCATGAAATCGAATCCTGCGGAACTTGAATGCAATGGTGATTCCATATCGAGAGAAGAATGCTGAACGTGCACAATCGGCCAGGCTTTTTCTCTCCAGCCTTGAAGCAGTTGATATGCATTCCTTTCCATGTTCGGATTGTTTCGTTTTCCTAATGAAGGATCTCTATAAGCCTTTTGAAAGTCAATTAATAGCAGACATGTTTGACTCATTGGAACTCCTCTCCTTTCATTCAGGATGCCCATGACCAATACGATAAAGTATACTGTTAATTATTTGTAATTATGTATGTACACCCTCACTGCAATTGTAAAGATTGAAAAAAGAAAAAGCTGCCCAATGTCAGGCAGCTTTTTCTTCAGGATTGACCTGAAACATAATATTTACTTACATAGGAAGCACGTGGGAAGATGTCCTTTTGATTATCAATTCCTTCTTCTGTCCCCCGCTTAGCGTGGGCTTTCTCGTACTGCTTGGATTCCTGCCATCCAAGGAAACCTCTTTCATCCTCCCACAGGGTCATGATTACATATGTATCGCTGTCCAAAGGGCGAAGAACTCGAATCGCTGTAAAGCCTTCAACTTCTTCAATTAAACCGGCCCGGTTTTTAAAGCGGTATTCAAAAAGCGGTCTGCCTTCGTCTGATACAGGAATATTGTTGAATACAACATACCCTTTGCTCTCCAGTGTGCCGGATTGGTCGACAACCTCATAGCTTCGAGGAGACTCAAACACACTTTCTCCGCTTGTTTCATGTAAAAGCAGTGCATCTTCCCCCTGCATCAACATCATTGTTTCTTCAGGATGCTGATCCATTATTTTTTGAAGGAAATCATGTGTACCCGTCGTCATATATAACTTCATCCAAATCACCTCAACAAATTAGTCACTTCTATTATACTCTTCCCTTTTCTTTCTCTCATGTAACATGATTCATGGATATTTTTTCTTCCTTCTTCGAAAATCGGCAAATTTATGACATTTTCCCATGATAGCTATACAATTCTCCTTAAAACGTCTATAGTTTAAAAGGGTTACAATTCGGACGGTCATTTAAGAAGCTATTTTCGTAAAGGTAGTTGTTAATTCTATACGACAATAAGCGGCCAAGGCTCTGCCAACAAGAGTATGCTTGCGGAAGAGGGGAACTGCTCCGCTTTCCACGGACGTCCGGCCGAGCCTCCTCAGCAAAATTCGATTCCGGGGTCTCGGCACGCCCGTTTTCCGTAGGAGTCTACGCAGTTCCTCTATTCAAGTGTTGGGTGGCAGAGCTAACTGTTGAATGAATGTACTAATCAAAATAAAGATCCTATTTTAGTTACATTTGATGTTTCATTTCAAAAAAATTTCCTGTAAAGCGCATTGAAATGTGTTTTACGTTGAAAAGCTTAAGCACTGAAAGTTGATTGTAGCGGAAGGTGCTCGACTCCTGCGGGAATAGCGGGACAGGTGAGACCCCACAGGCGAAGCCGAGGAGGCTCACCGCCCGCCCCGCGGAAAGCGAGCACCTGGAGCGGAAATCAACCATCACTCGCTTCTTCTATAGCTACAATGTTTACGAAAACAGCCTATTAAAATAAGACAATTTTAGAATCTACTCAAATTAGTTTACAATGGGAATAATGAGTTACATAGAAAGGTGGACAAACAAAGGTATGAAACAGATGAATGATACTTTTTTACGAGCGGCAAGGGGAGAAAACACGGACTATACTCCGGTTTGGTATATGAGACAAGCGGGTCGTTCACAGCCTGAATACCGTAAAATCAAGGAGAAGTATTCTCTATTCGAAATTACACATCAACCCGAACTTTGTGCATATGTCACAAGACTGCCGGTCGAACAATATAACGTCGATGCTGCGATTCTTTATAAAGACATCATGTCACCGCTTCCTTCGATTGGGGTGGATGTAGAGATTAAATCAGGTATCGGCCCTGTCATAGACAATCCGATCCGTACCACGGCAGATGTTGAAAAACTGGGAGAAATCAATCCTGAACAGGATGTCCCTTATGTACTGGACACGATCAAATTATTGACTCAGGAACAGTTATCCGTTCCGTTAATCGGTTTTGCCGGTGCCCCGTTTACAATGGCAAGCTATATGATTGAAGGCGGCCCTTCCAAGAATTATAATAAAACAAAAGCATTCATGTATGCAGAACCTCAAGCCTGGTTTGCTTTAATGGATAAACTGGCAGCCATGACCGTTACGTATGCGAAAGCTCAAATTAAAGCGGGGGCATCTGCTTTCCAAATATTCGATTCTTGGGTCGGTGCGTTGAATGTGCAGGATTATCGTACGTTCATCAAGCCTGTTATGGAAAGAATCTTTAATGAACTGAAGGAAGAGAACGTTCCATTGATCATGTTTGGGGTAGGCGCAAGTCACTTGGCGAATGAATGGCATGATCTTCCAATTGATGTCGTTGGCCTTGATTGGCGACTATCTATTACAGAAGCAAGGGACAGAGGTATCTCGAAAACGGTCATGGGGAATCTTGATCCTGCGATATTGTTGGCTCCGTGGAATGTGATTGAAGAAAAAGCCAAAGAAATCCTGGACCAGGGGATGGAGCTTCCTGGTCATATCTTTAACTTGGGGCATGGGGTTTTCCCACAAGTGAATCCGGATACATTAAAGCGCCTGGCAGCCTTCGTACATGAATACAGTGCCAGATAGAGCACATTCACAACTGCCTGTACATGGATTCTATCAGAAAAACATGGCACAATAATGGAATGTATGAAACTGATAATGAGGTGAAGTATATGTCAAAGAAAAAAATGGGCCTGTTGGTGATGGCCTATGGAACGCCATATAAAGAAGAAGATTTGGAACGCTACTATACACACATCCGCCACGGCAGAGTCCCTTCCAGTGAACTGCTTGAAGATCTCCGTGGACGCTATGAAGCAATCGGCGGGATTTCCCCTCTGGCGAAAATCACCCTTGACCAGGCGAAGAGTCTCGAAGAACATCTGAACCGTATTCAAGATGACATCGAATTCAAAATGTACCTGGGCTTAAAGCATATCGAGCCTTTTGTCGAAGACGCTGTCGAGCAGATGCATAAGGACGGCATTGAAGAAGCGGTTTCCATCGTATTGGCCCCACATTTCTCAACGTTCAGCGTTAAATCGTACAATGGACGCGCCAAAGAAACGGCTGAAAAACTGGGAGGACCTCAGATTACTTCTGTTGAAAGCTGGTACGATGAACCTAAATTCATTCAATATTGGGTGGATCGCGTGAAAGAAACGTATGCAGGAATGTCCGATGATGAGCGCAGTAAAGCAGTCCTGATTGTTTCTGCTCATAGCTTGCCCGAACGGATTCTGCAATCAGGTGACCCGTATCCGATGCAATTAGAGGAAACAGCAAAGATGATTGCAGAGGGAGCGGGTGTGACAGAATATGCTGTAGGCTGGCAAAGTGAGGGGAACACCCCTGATCCATGGATCGGCCCAGACGTGCAGGACCTGACAAGGGACCTTCATAAGGAGAAAGGATATACTACCTTTGTCTACACACCGGTAGGGTTCGTTGCTGATCATCTTGAAGTTCTCTATGACAATGATTATGAGTGCAAAGTCGTGACAGATGAAATTGGAGCTTCGTACTATCGCCCTGAAATGCCAAATGCCAAACCTGAATTCATTGATGCCATGGCAGAAGTCGTGTTGAAACACCTTACTAAATAATTTCTCTTTTTTATGGCTACACAGGAAGGACTGAAGCAATTGGGTGCATGCTCACAGCTTTAGTCCTTCTCTATTAACGGGATTAAAGATATTTTGTTAAAGAAGGCGATGAACGTGTTGGAACCACAAACCAAAAAGGTCGTAGTCATTGGTGGGGGAATCACCGGATTAACGACGGTTTACTATTTGCAACAAGAAATCAAAGAAAGGAATCTTCCCATTGAAGTGAAGCTTGTAGAAGCCACCCATCGACTGGGTGGGAAGGTCCAGACTTTCAAGAAGGACGGCTATGTTATCGAAAAAGGGCCGGACTCTTGTTTATCGAGCAAATCGGAACTCTCACGCTTGGCGGGAAAGCTGGGTATAGAAGACACACTCGTTCGAAATCGCAAGGGCACGTCCTATGTGATAGCCGGTGGTGAGCTGTATCCCATACCAGGTGGATCCATTGTAGGGATTCCAACTCAAATCGCCCCTTTCATCACAACAAGTTTATTCTCACTATCAGGAAAAATGAGGGCTGCAGCAGATTTCATACTTCCCCGCTCACAAGACAGTGAAGATCAGTCCCTGGGAAGATTCTTCAGAAGGAGAATGGGAGATGAAGTCGTCGACCATTTGATCGAACCTCTCTTAACAGGTATTTTCGCAGGGGATATTGATCAATTAAGCTTAATGTCAACATTCCCGCAACTCTATGAAATAGAACAAAAACATCGTAGCCTGATTGCCGGCATCAAAAAGAGCGGACAAGGAGCAGACTCTAACATCGAAGGTAACTTTTTGACCTTTACCGGAGGGCTCGAATCCCTCATTGATGCCATGGAAGAAGAGCTTGAACCGAATACGGTTTACAAAAGCATGAAAGTAACGAGCATAGATAAAGAAGCCCAAAATGATTATACGATTACGTTTACAAATGGTGAGCAGATGGAAGCCGACAGCGTTATCGTCACCACCCCGCATCATGTATTACAATCCATGTTTTCATCCTATCCATTCTTATCTTTCTTAAAGGCCATGCCGGCTACATCCGTTGCTACTGTTGCAATGGGCTTCTCTCAGGAGGCTATAAAAAAAGATATCGCCGGTACAGAATTTCTTGTATCAAGGAACAGCGATTACTCTTTGACTGCTGGGACATGGACGCATAAAAAGTGGCCACATACGGCTCCCGAAGGAAAAGCACTATTGCGTTGCTACCTTGGTAAGTCCGGTGACGAAACCATCGTGGATTTATCCGATGATCACATCGAGCAGATCGTCATGGATGATTTGAGCAAGATAATGGATATTGAGGGACAGCCGGATTTCACAATCGTCACCAGATACAAAAACTCCATGCCGCAATATACGGTTGGCCACCGGGAGCGGATCCGGGAAATGTATGATAAAGCAGAAGAGAATCTCCCGGGAGTATTTATCGCCGGTAGTTCTTATGACGGGTTAAGCATACCTGATTGTATCGGTCAGGGGGAAAAGACCGTTTTAAAAGTGCTTGATTATTTAAAATGAACGAGACCACCGGGAAACTGGTGGTCTTTTGTGGTATGAGGGTACTACTATTCATAGAATGAGGGATCTTACTTCCTGACCTGGTACCTTGAATGCTGGAGCAGCCAATTCTGTGGGAAGGCTGAACCGAGAACCCAGTAGCTTAGACCCCTTAACCCATAATCGTCAAGTACTCTTTGCTTTGCCAGCATGCTTCTTCCATCTTCAAACCAAACTTCGTGCTGCTGACCACCTTCATCCCAGTAATTGAAAAAGGGGGATTGATACTGGTCATTATATTGAATGCGTACACCATATTTGCTCGCCAAATCCAGGGCACCCTGGGGTGAGACGGTTTTTGCGAAGGTTCCATCAACCCATGGTACTTTCCAGTCACGTCCATAAAGGGGTGTCCCCATGAGGATTTTTTTACGAGGAATGACGGTCACGGCATAGTCCAGTACTTTTTTGACTTCATTGATGGGAGCGATCGCCCATGGTTTACCCCCAGCCCAACCCCATTCGTACGTCATGAGGACAACAAAGTCTACGATTTCTCCGTGAGCTTTATAGTCGTGGGCTTCGTATAACAACCCTTTTTGGTCGCCCTTAATTTTGGGTGCAAGGGCTGTTGAAACAGAATAGCCCTTAGGCTTTAAAACTTTTACGGTCCTTCTTAAAAAGGAATTGTAATTTTCCCTGTCTTCTGGATAAACGTATTCAAAATCAATGTTAAGACCTTTATACCCCTTTTCTTCTATTTTCTTCACGATGGACGAAATTAATGTGTTCTGCAGAGGTTCATTTCTCAATACCTTTGCGACGAGATCAGAGTTGAATTTTCCATCCACATAATTTGTCAATACCAATAGTGGCTCAACGTTTTGATTATTGGCTGCTGAAATAAGACCCGTATCATTCAATTCTGTGATAGAGCCTTCACTCGTTATGGAGTGGGTAAATGGAGCCAGATAAGTGAAATAGCTCCCCAATCCATTCACTTCAGCTATACCTTGCCCATCCGTTCTGGTCGTATAGGCATTTACCTCAATCATCGGTCTCATATTCGGAATTTTAATTTCCTGGTTGGGATAAATAAGGGATGGATTAGAAATGGCATTTGCATTTAATATCTGCTGCATGGGGACTTTATAATTATAAGAAATGGTGTAAAGAGTGTCGCCGGGTCTGACTTTATGAATGAATGCCGGCATCACGATCAACTGTCCGACAAAGAGTGCCGCCGGGTCAGAGATTTGATTGAATGCTTCTAATTCGTCCATGTTGATTTGATATTTTTGGCTGATTTTATATAACGTGTCCCCAGGCTGCACAATATACTCCTTTAATGGTTCAGGGATGAGAAGACTTTGTCCGATAATAAGTAGATTCGGGTTCTTCAACTGATTTCCATAAGCGATCTGGTTTACATCCACACCATACTTTGACGATATCGACCAGAGTGAATCGCCGCTTTTCACTACGTAAATATTCATGTTGCACCTCCTTACAAACCTTATACCTATAGCCTATTCAAGAGGGCTCATTCGATATGAAGGATCCTTGGCTTTAGAAACTGAAAAATATCTCTTGTGTAATGATTAAAGATGTGATAAATTTATCAATGTTAACAAAATGACTAAATAACAAATTTGGTCAAACGGTCATATGAAGGAGTGAAGTCATGGCGATTGATCGCAAGAAACAAATTCTCGAGGCTGCTACCAATTCTTTTTCTTTGTTTGGTTATAAAGCCACGACGATGGATCAAGTAGCTAAACTGGCAAACGTCGGAAAGGGCACCATTTATACGTTCTTCAAAAACAAGGAAGAATTATTCGATGAGATTGTCTCATCGCTCATTAAGGAAATGACCCATGAAGCAGAAGAAGTCATCGATCCAGATGCAACATTCTCAGAAAATGTTCATGCTGCACTATTTCGTTTGCTCGAATTTAGAAAAGAGCATAAGCTCACCATTAAATTATACCAGGAAGCCCGCGAAATGGGGACGCCTGCAGTATCCGAAGTGATCGATCGCATGGAGAAAGTAGTGATCAAATTCCTTAGTCACCGGATAGAAAAGGCCATTGCCTCAGAAGCGATCAAGCCATGCAATCCGGAAATGACTGCATTTGTACTACTAAAGCTATATGTTTCCTTGATATTTGATTGGGAACGTACCCATGGTCCACTGGATAAAGATGAAATTGCCAACTTGTTTGAACTTTACATCATAAAGGGGTTATCGAATTAGATAATCCTTCATTTTTGGTAATAAATGACCATTTGAATAATATAGTCATTTATTTTTACTCCTTTATGACCGTTTGAACTTATTGGTCAATAGTTCCATTTTAAAAATTAGTAGGAGGTAAACATGAAGAAATCATTTATTGGTTCAGAATTCAAAGCGATTTTTCGCAACAAGAAGCTGCTCATTCCAATACTAGCCGTTCTTTTTATTCCTGTACTATACAGCGGCATGTTCCTATGGGCATTCTGGGATCCATACGAGCAGCTTTCCGACCTTCCCGTGGCCGTTGTCAACAGCGATCAGGGCGCGGAGTTTGACGGAAAGGAATTGCATATCGGATCGGATCTTGTAGATAAGTTGAAGGATAGCGATCAATTCGATTTTCACTTCGTAGATAAAGAGGAAGGTTATAAGAATCTGGAGAAGCAGGACTATTACATGCTTGTGGAGATTCCAGAGGATTTCTCTGAAAATGGTACAACATTGTTAGAAGAAAGTCCTAAGAAGCTTTCTCTGAAATATGTGCCAAATGAAAGCTTTAATTTCTTATCTGCTCAAATAGGGGATACGGCAATGAAAGAAATCAAAGCCAGTCTCTCTAAATCCGTTTCAGAAACATATGCTGAAACGATGTTTGAGAAGATTCAGGAAATGGGAGATGGTTTCCAGACCGCCAGCGATAAAGCGGGCGAAATCAACAATGGTGCCATTGATCTTTCTCAAGGTGCCAAAAAGCTAAAAGACAATTTAGCAGTCCTTGCTGAAAAGAACGTCGAGATGACAGACGGTGTGGCAAAGACCCGTGCCGGTGCAGAGAAACTCGCAAAAGGTTCTCAGGAACTATCTGACGGTGTTGGGGTCATGAAGGATAAATCACAGCAATTATATAAAGGAACGCAGGATGTTCAAACCGGGTTGAATTCCCTTGCTGCCGGAATCGATAAAAGCAAGGCCGGTTTGGAACAGGTGGATGCAGGACTTGATAGTGCAGTAGACAATACAGCCAAACTGCAGGCAGGGTCTCAAACCTTGGCTGAAAAGATTGGTGACCTGAAAGGCGGAGCGGACAGTGCACAAGCCGGGGCTCAGGCAATCGGAGCAGGAGCCACTAAGCTTGAGAATGAATTGGCTCCATATATGGGAAGCCTGCCTGAAGAAAAGCAGGCCGAACTAAAGGCTGCCATCAATCAAATCAAGCAGGGTGCATCGGGACTTCAAACAGGTACTGGAGCTTTAAGCAATGGTGCCACTGAGCTTCAAAAAGGAGCGAATTCTCTTGCCGGGGGAATTGGTGCATTAAACGAAGGTCAAAAGAAACTACAAGGTGGCGTCGATCAGCTTGTAACAGGATCAGCTCAGCTGGATGAAGGTTCTAATCAGCTTGTAGCCGGTCAAAATAAAGTGGTGGAAAACTACGGTTTATTAAATCAGAAACTTGGAGACGTATACCAGGGAACGGTAGGTCTCGCTTCAGGGGCGAATGAACTAAGCTCAGGTCTTAACCAGGTATATGACGGCTCCACTAAGCTTGCCGACGGTTCCAGAAAGCTTGCGGATGGTTCAACAGAGCTTGCGGATGGAACAACGAAACTATCTGACGGTACAACGGAATACGAATCGAAATTAAAGGACGCAGCCAAAGAAGCCAACAGTGTCAAAGCCGATGATGATACGTACGACATGATGGCTGGACCGGTTGATGTGAAAAACGAGAAAATCAATCATGTTCCAAACTACGGAACAGGATTTGCTCCTTATTTCTTGTCTCTTGGACTATTTGTAGGAGCACTATTGATCTCAATTGTGTATCCGCTCCGAGAACCATCCGACCGCCCATCAAGCGGAGTAAGCTGGTTCATGGGTAAATTTACTGTCCTTACGACAGTAGGGATCATCCAATCACTCATTGCAGCGGCGATCTTACTCTTTGGATTGGGTCTAGAAGTGGAAAGTGTACCATTATTCTTACTTTCTACTATTATTACGAGTCTCACATTCCTGGCGTTAATTCAGATGCTGGTTACAATACTAGGTGATCCGGGACGATTCGTAGCCATCATCATTTTGATTCTGCAATTGACAACGAGTGCGGGTACATTCCCACTCGAATTAATTCCGACTGCACTGCAACCAATCAGTGCACTGTTACCGATGACATATTCGGTATCAGCGTTCAAAGCGGTCATTTCAAGCGGAGACTTTGCCTTCATGTGGCAAAACCTCTTCATCCTGCTGGGATACTTCATTGTATTCGTCGCATTGACGGCAGTGTTCTTTGTAGGGCTGTTCAAGAAACAATATACAAAAACAGTAGAAGCATAAGGAAAAAAACGGTAGATGTCACACACATCTACCGTTTTTTCTTCATAAAATGGACAAACCCTTCTTAAACATGAACGTGTATACTAATTGGGGAGAGGTACATAATGGTTATACACTGAAAGATATGAGGAGGATCAATCATGAAAAAAATAAGTTTGTTTATGCTTATAGGGCTTCTTGCATTATTTATCGCTGCATGCGGTAATTCAAATGAGGATAACGGAGCGAAGGACGAGGAGAAATTAGAACCAATACAGGCAAAATTAGACGTACCTGAAAAGGGGGAGAAGGGTCAAACCGTTTCTCTTTCCACGAAGGTCACACAAGGTGATGAGAACGTCGAGGATGCCGGTGAAGTGAAATATGAAATTTGGAAAAATGATCACAAAGAAGAAAGTGAAATGATCGAAGCGAAGCACGATAAAGGTGGTGTATACAAGGCTGAGAAGACGTTTGAAGAAGACGGCATGTATACCGTACAGGTTCATGTGACCGCACGAGACATGCATACGATGCCTAAAACAGAAATTGCGATCGGCGAAGTAGAAGCAGGGGAACATGAGGAAGCCGGGGACGATCACCACCATGGCGACCATGAAAGTAAAGTGTCCATTCACCTGATGAAGCCTGACAGTATTACAGCAGGTGAAGAAGCAAAAATGATGGTGCATGTTGAAAATGAAGAAGCTCCATTGGAAGATGCCAAAGTTCGATTTGAAATTTATCAAGAAGACCAGGAGAAACATGAGTGGGTGGATCTGGCTCCAGGTGAGGCCGGCAAATATAGCGGCTCCTATACTTTCCCGGAAAAAGGTTCATATAATGTACAGGTGCACGTCACCCAGGGAGAAGAAATTCACGAACACACAATGGAAACCGTAGAAGTACAATAAACATAAAAAGGATGCTCTTTATGAAGAGCATCCTTTTTATTACCCCTTGATAACCAGCTTCTTAATATTCGTAGTCAGTCGTACATTTTTCGCAATAAATGCCGTAGCACTCATGCTGCTCCTCAATTGTATCTCCACACTGTGCACAAGACTTAGGCGGCAAATTTCGAAAGAACTCAACAATATTTTTTACCATGTTCATCACCCTCCGTAAATTTGTATTCACCCATCAATTGTTCGTGTTATATAACTGATGTGTTAATTTATTTTATTGTATTATAACAGTATGAGTTTCGTCAACAATTAATTCTAAAATGGGCGAAAAAAATGAAAAAATAGGCACAATGAAGTATAGTAAGGGTACATACTAATGTGAAAGGCGAGGTTCAAACATGAAGCTAACCGTAATTGGGCAATGGGGCGGCTATCCAAAGGCAGGAGAAGCAAGCACCGGGTACTTACTCCAGCATAATGGCTATAACCTGCTTATTGACTGTGGCAGTGGTGTACTGTCCCACTTGCAGCATCACGTAGAGGCAACAGACCTGGATGCGATCCTCGTATCCCACTATCATCCGGATCACGTGGCAGATATCGGTGTACTACAACACGCTTTGTTGATTCAATACTTCCTTGGGAAGAATAAAGGTACACTACCGGTATATGCCCACAGAGAAGATCAACGGGGCTTTGAAACGATTACATATAAAGATTTAATGAAAGCCCATGAATATAAGGAAGATTCTTCATTATCGGTTGGCCCCTTCACAGTAACATTTGTGAAGACCAGGCATCCCGTTCCATGCTACGGAATGAGGATCGAAGCAGACGGAAAAGTCTTGTTCTACACTGCAGATTCTGCCTTTAGTGGGGAGTTTGTTTCATTCGGTCAAGATGCAGACGTACTTCTGTGTGAGTGTAATTTTTATGGGGAAATGGATGCTTCAAACGCTGGTCATATGACGAGTCTTGACGCAGGTCACCTAGCTCAAGAGTCCAATGCACGAAAGCTGATACTGACCCATTTACCCCATTTCGGAGAGCTGGATCAGCTGGTAACGGAAGCGAGTACCCTTTATAAGGGTGAGGTACTGTTAGCGAAAAAAGATATGGTAGTAGAGATATAGGAGGAAGAAAGATGTTATTTATCGATAATAAAGGAATCACGGATCCAAGGATCAACCTTGCTATTGAAGAATATGCACTGAAGAACTTAGATATTAATGAGAGTTATTTATTATTTTATATCAATGAACCGTCCATCATCATCGGGAAAAATCAAAATACAGTTGAGGAAATCAACACGGATTATGTGGAGAAACAAGGACTCCATGTCGTTCGCCGCCTTTCCGGTGGGGGAGCTGTTTACCATGACTTAGGGAATCTGAACTTCAGCTTCATCACGAAGGATGATGGAGAGAGCTTCCACAACTTTAAAAAATTCACTGAGCCTGTTGTAACAGCTCTTCATAAGCTCGGAGTAAAGGCAGAGCTTAGCGGTCGTAACGATATTATCGCTGAAGGCAGGAAGATTTCCGGTAACGCCCAGTTCTCCACGAAAGGTCGCATGTTCAGTCACGGAACGCTCCTATTTGATTCTGAAATGGAAAACGTCGTGTCAGCTTTGCGGGTGAAAAAGGACAAGATTGAATCAAAAGGGATTAAATCGATCCGCAGCCGCGTGGCCAATATCTCGGAATTCCTTTCAGAAAAAATGACTATAGAAGAGTTCCGCTCTACCCTTCTCGATTATATCTTTGACGGTAGCGACGTAGAAGAATATGTCCTGACGGAAGAAGATTGGAAGAACATCCATGCACTTTCAAAAGATCGCTATCAAAACTGGGATTGGAACTATGGTAAATCCCCGAAATTTAATCTTCAGCACTCTCACAGATTCCCCGTCGGGTCCATTGATGTCCGTCTTGAAGTGAACAAGGGTAAAATCGAAAACTGTAAAATCTACGGTGATTTCTTCGGAGTTGGCAATGTTGATGACATCGAAGAAAAGCTGATAGGCACCCGCTATGAACGAAAAGACATTGCCGGGGCATTGGAGGGTGTTGATATTCAACACTATTTTGGGAATGTGACAAAGGAAGAATTTGTGGATTTGGTATACTAATATTGATGGAAAAGTCGTCCAATTTGGGCGGCTTTTTTTATCCATACTACTTGTATTAATACTTTTCTTTATATAGAATATATTTTGAATACTTTTAATAGTTAGATGAATGACCATTCATTCAGTTTAGCGAAAAGGGGAGGGATACAATTGAATATTGCGACTCGGTTAGATCAAATCGCTCAGGAGAAAGCAGATAAAACGGCTTATCATTTTTTAAATACCTCAAGTACATACGGGGAATTGAATGGTGCTGTTTCAAAATTTGCAAGTGGCCTGGAGCAATTGGGTTTGAAAAAAGGGGATCATATCGCACTTGTATTAGGGAATTCACCGCATTTTGTCATCGGACTATATGGTGCCTTGCGCCTCGGGTTGAAGGTCATTCCGATCAATCCGATCTATACACCGGATGAGATTGGCTACATTCTGAAAAACGGGGATGTGAAGGCCATCGTCACACTTGATTTACTGGTACCATTGATTGAAAAGATGCAGCATCTATTGACTGAAGTCGAGCACTTCATTCTTTGTGAATCAGGGGATGAAAGAGCGAAGGGGATTGATTTAGATCAAATTTCTCTTGCGTATCCAAAAATGAAATCGTTTACAGATGTGCTCGGGAAAGGGAACCCTGGTTTTAAGGGTGAGTCAGTCGATGAAAATGAAGTAGCCATCATCCTGTACACTTCAGGAACGACGGGGAAACCGAAAGGCGCCATGTTGACGCACAAAAATATTTATTCCAATGCAACTGATGTTGGAAGCTATTTGAAAATGAATGAAGACGACACCGTCATTACTGCCCTTCCGATGTTCCATGTCTTCTGTTTGACAGTGGTATTGAATGCACCGCTGTTGAGGGGAGCCACCTTGCTCATTGTTCCCCGTTTCAGCCCGAAAGCCATATTTGAATTATCGAAGAAGCATCAGCCAACCGTATTCGCAGGTGTACCGACCATGTACAATTTCCTGTTTCAGTATCCTGAAGGAAATCCGGAAGATTTATCATCACTCCGTCTCTGTATTTCAGGAGGTGCTTCCTTGCCGGTTGCCTTACTTAAAAACTTTGAAAAGAAATTCAACGTCATGGTTTCTGAAGGATACGGTTTATCCGAAGCATCTCCGGTTACCTGTTTCAACCCGCTTGATCGCCCGAGAAAACCTGGCTCTATCGGCACATCGATCATGAACCTGGAAAACAAGGTCGTGGATGAAATGGGAGAGGAAGTCCCCGTTGGACAGGTCGGTGAACTAATCGTCAAAGGTCCTAATGTCATGAAGGGATATTATAAAATGGAAGAGGAGACAGCCGCAACGATTCGTGACGGATGGTTATACACGGGTGACCTTGCCCGGATGGATGAAGAGGGTTACTTCTATATAGTGGACCGTAAAAAAGAACTTATTATTGTGGGAGGTTACAACGTATACCCGCGTGAAGTCGAAGAAGTCCTGTACAACCATCCCGGCATCGTGGAAGCCGCGGTGATCGGCGTCCCACATCCCGAACTGGGTGAAGCCGTCAGCAGCTATGTCGTGAAAAGCGATCCATCTTTAACAGAACAAGATGTGCTGGAATATTGTAAAGAACATCTTGCGAAGTATAAACTTCCGGCATCGATCGAGTTCCTGGATGAACTTCCGAAGAATACAACTGGTAAAATCTTAAGAAGAGCTCTGAAAGACCAGGTGCTTCAATCATAATACAAGAAGATGCTCAAGTCCTGGACTTGAGCATCTTCTTATTTCATTTCATGGCTTTACTGGCCTGCAACAGCTTGGATTCACCTTTTTCCCACGTCTCGACCTGCTCGATCGCCTGTTCAGGAGTGAATCCCTGACCGACCAATACACCAGACAAGATGAATTCCTGGAAAAGGTGGGTCAGGTTGATGCCTTCTTCCACTTCCGATAAGGCACGGGTCACGAGTGGCTGGATATAGTCAACCCATTGGTCCGGAAGGCTTTTCGTTTCTCGGTAGTAAGGATGAACGATTTGGTTTTGGCTCATCTGTTGATGTTGAAAGTAAGGGTATTGATTATAAGGATGATACATACTATCTTACAACTCCTTTTTGGGTGGATGTCACGAATAGTCTATGCATTCACGGTAGAAGTGTTCAGACCTTTTAAAAAATGAAAGGGTTTTCTCGGTTTGTGTCGAATCATACATAATGAGGAAACACTTATACAAAGGGGAGAACACATATGGAATCCATCTTACTAGAACAAAAGGGCAACGTGGCAACGGTTACCATCAATCGACCGGATGCAATGAACGCCTTTAATTACGATACACTGAATGAGCTACAGCAGGTAGTCGAAGCGCTCCGCATCAATCCGGACGTCCGGGTCGTCATCTTTACAGGGAGTGGGGAAAAAGCTTTTTCAGTAGGGGCGGATCTTAAGGAACGAAAAACCTTGACGGAACAGCAGGTCATCCGCAACGTTTACAAGATCGGTGAAGTCTTTCAATCTGTCGCTACCCTTCCACAACCTACCATCGCTGCCATGAACGGTTATGCATTCGGTGGAGGGATGGAACTTGCCCTGGCATGCGACTTCAGAATCGCTGTAGCAGGTACCACAATGGGACTTACAGAAACAAGCCTTGCCATCATCCCGGGAGCAGGAGGAACTCAACGACTTCCGCGATTGGTCGGTGAATCCAAAGCACTGGAGCTGATCCTGACGGCTAAACGCTTAACTTCAGAAGAAGCATTGGACATCGGACTTGTTACAAAGGTAGTAGAAAAAGAGAATTTCTTGGGAGAGGTTCATACATTCGTGGAACCGATGCTTTCGAACGGGCCGATTGCCCTGCAACAGGCGAAGTTTGCCGTGAAGAATGGGATGAATGTGGACCTGCAGACAGGGTTGCAGATTGAACGAAAAGCATACGAAATCACAATCCCAACCGAAGATCGGGTGGAAGCGTTATTGGCATTCAGTGAGAAGAGGAAACCGGAGTTCAAAGGGAAATAATAAGGAATATTTCTTTACTGCTAGAGCAATGAGTTATTGATGTTCTTTTGCATGTCAAAGATCTGCTGGTGGAGCTGTTTGGCTCGGTGGCGGGTCTTTTTTATGAGGGAAGCTGGAGGGAAATCATTTTTGAAAATAAAACTCTCACCATAGATTTTTCAAGGGATTATTGTTAATGAAAAGCTATTTTATTGCAATTATCCTTACAGACGATTTGATACACATCCTTATAAAATGAATGCGAAATAGGAATGAAAGGAATACGACATGATACAAATATCACTGCAATTAAAAGCCAAAAAGACACTATACTGGGCAACCAAAACAATACCGCCATTAAAAGAAGATGAGATTCTTATTAAAACTGTGGCAGGAGCCATCAGCACCGGGGCTGAATTACCTCAATATAATGAAACGGATCCCACTGATCACGCGCCCTCCTATCCGAAAGAAACCGGTTATGAAAGCTATGGGGAAGTGATAGCAACTGGGGAAGCAGTCGAGGGGTTTAACGTCGGTGACCGGGCTGTAGCATTTTACGGACATAAGGATTACGGAATCGTGAAAGAAAGCAAAGCCATCTTCGTTCCAATGGGTATCCATCATCTAGACGCGTTGCTCGTGATATTATCATGTGATGCAGCAAAGGGTGTCCTCAAATTGAATCCGAAAGAGAACGATCGAGTGCTGGTGGCAGGTTCCGGAACGATGGGGCTATTGACGGTCTTCTATCTGAAAGAGTATGTGAATGTTCGTCACATTGATATGGTAGAACCCCACAGTTCCAGAGGTGAATTAGCAAGAAAGCTGGGTGCGAAAACCGTCTATAAAGATCAAAGTGACTGCCCGGGTGATTTCTATGATTATGGATTTGAGTGCTCGGGTTTCAATAAGGCATTCAAGACACTGCAAAAGGCGCTGAAGCATGATGGTGAAATGTGTATATTATCCGATGGAAATAAGGATACGTTTCAAATGCAACCAGACTTCTACCGTAAAGAGCTTAAGATTGTAGGTTCCAGTGATGGCTGGGATTACCAGAGGCACGCAAAATGGTATTTTAATCAGATTAAGAATAAGGATTCGGGTTTGAGCAGGCTGTTTGAGCATACGGTATCTTTTAAAGGTTTGCCGGAGTGTTTTGAGGAACTGAGTACAGGCAGGATTCACCCCATTAAAGTTCTGGTGAATTATGCATAGCCTGACATTGACTAAGAACTTGATTACTATACATATGATACACTTAGGTTTGACTTTACCAGTCAAGCCTTCTTTCATTTTAATAGATTGTGGTGACATATATGGACGTAATATTAATCGTTTTACCTGCTTTACTAGTCTTTCTCGTAGGGTTCATCGGCCAAAAGATGCTGGGATTCGAGATCAACTCGATATCAAAAATGGCGATTTATTTAATGAATCCATTTTTAGCATTTAAGACTTTTTACGAAAATGAGTTGAATATGGACTATGTATATATCTTTCTTTTTTGTATCGGTCTTTGTGTAGTATTGATTCTTTCTATTAAAATAACGGCCGTGACCCGGAAGTATCCCAAATCAAAAGCTTCTGCCATGATCCTCTCAGGGGTTTTCATGAATTCCGGTAATTATGGGGTACCTATCATCCTGTTCGGGTTTGGGGAGATCGGCTTTCGCTATGCGGTCATCATGATGGTGATTCAGTCGTTCCTCATGAATACGATTGGCCTGTACTATGCGGTCAGCGGAAGTGACAAAGCGAGGGAATCAAAGGATATCTGGATGAAGATTATTAAAATGCCGATTCTTCATGGTGCGTTTATCGGGCTTGCCCTCCAGGTTTTGCACATCCACGTTCCGTTATTTCTGAATCAAACGATTGATCTCATTGCACAAGCCACTATTCCTACCATCATGGTGGTTCTTGGGATGCAACTGGCTACACTTGGAGGTAAAAAAGTGGAGAGAAGCGCGTTATCATTCGTAGTAATCATGAGAATGGTGGCTTCACCCATTATTGCTTGGTTTATTGTTTCCCTGATGCCGATCTCACCGACACTGGGTTCGATCCTCATCATCCTGGCCAGCATGCCGACTGCTGCGAATACGACGATGTTTTCCCTCCAGTTCAATACAGAGCCTGATCTGGTCTCAGCAAGTACATTAGTCACCACCATTCTGAGTATCGTGACGATTCCTATCATGCTGGCACTTATGTCATAAAAGAAAAACCGCTGTCTCAAGCGGTTTTTCTTATGGAAGCTCATGTTTTGACAGAAAGCAGAGAATCTATTAGTATTGTAAAATAAATTCCAACAAAATCAATATGATTAAGGAGGATTTGTTATGACTGGCTACGTTCAACCTATTAATGAACAAAAAGGTCCTGACAAAGCGAGCACTGAATTGAACCCGCCACAGACCAGACTGGTGGCAGGGGGGATCTTCGTTACAGCGGTTCTTGGTCTATATCTGCTCTCTACACAAGATTTGGCTCAAGCCGTGCTACTCGTTCTTGGCCTTCTGTTAGGATATACATTATTTCATGCGAGATTCGGGTTCACCTCCGCTTTCAGGAGGGTGATGTCTGTAGGTAACGGACAGGCTATGCGGTCCCATATGCTGATGCTGGCCGTTGCCGTTACCTTGTTTGCACCAATCCTCGCAACTGGGTACACATTTTTTGGTGGAGAAGCGACCGGCTATGTTTCACCAGTCGGTATCAGCTTGATTGTAGGTGCCTTTCTGTTCGGGGTCGGCATGCAACTCGGGGGAGGGTGTGCTTCAGGAACCCTATACGCGATTGGCGGGGGACGTTCCGTCATGTTCATCACACTCTTATTTTTTATCGTGGGGGCAACGGTGGGGGCGGCTCATCTTCCATTTTGGACAGAGGAGCTACCTTCCTTTAAGCCGGTCTCATTAGCGACTTCCACAGGACTGGGCTATTTCGGGGCCTGGGCCGTTTCCATGCTGTTCTTTGGTCTGGTTGCCTGGGTTACCCTTCGGATCGAAAAGAAGAAGAATCCCCCACGCATGGCAAAGCTTCCTTCATCTAAAGGGTGGAAGCGGATCTTTCGCGGAGCCTGGCCACTTATCACCGCTGCGATTGTTCTCGCAGTATTAAATGCCCTCACGCTCATGACGAGGGGGAATCCGTGGGGAATCACTTCTGCCTTTGCTCTTTGGGGATCAAAGGTTGCCGGCATGTTCGGGGTGGATGTTGCCAGCTGGGGTTATTGGTCCGGTGCCAATGCAGAGGCTTTACAAGCTTCCATCTTTTCTGATTCCACCACCGTATTGAATTTTGGTGTCATTCTTGGAGCCTTTCTTGCTTCTGCTGCAGGCGGATTGTTTCGTTTCAATAAGATCACTGGAAAGAATGCTGCTGCATCCGTCATTGGAGGACTTTTGATGGGCTACGGTGCCCGATTGGCATTCGGATGTAATATTGGTGCTTACTTCGGGGGAATTGCTTCCTTCAGCCTGCACGGTTACATTTGGGGAATCCTTGCCCTTCTTGGTACGTTCCTTGCCCTATATCTACGTCCTTTGTTCGGCTTGTCTGTCCCTAAACCAAAAGATACATTCTGTTAATTCACTGCGTGGGGGTAACCCACGCAGTATTTTTTGTTAGAGTTTCTTTAATTCACTTTTCAGGAAATTCCCACGATCTTCAATGAACTGAAAGATGAAGGCAGGCTCTCTGTCATATGAATCTATATCGTTATGAAGGTGAGGATCCATCAGAATATATGGCCGCAGGGAAGAATGGAAATCCATCACCTTGTTTTCAAAGTAGTCCATATTAAATTTCGTCTCGAGAATCTCTTCCAATATATCCTTATAAAGTTTCCTGTATCGGGATCGTTTCATCAGCTGCGCAGTTAGTTTGTTTTTCGTTTTCCCCGTGATGGGCACGTAATCCCATTCCATAACGTCCCCATTCACTCTTCGTCCAAATGTGGCATCATAATCCCACGGAATGATGGAAAAGAGGTGATCCTCGCTGTTGAGATACAACGCGTAATTATGGGTGAATCCATCATTATTCATTGTGCAAACCGCCCCAGCAAGCCACCTTAAATAGTTTTCAATGTTTAAGAGTCTCGGTATCTCATAAGGAGTTGAGTTGATGCTCCTGATGAAATGGATGAGATGATGATCATCCTGCATTTTCCCAAGTTTCCGCTGATACCCTGATGTAAGCCCCCTTTTTCTCTTGGTGGAAAAATTCGCCTTGTCACTGACAGCATAATAAATCGTCCCGGGTGGGAGATTCCTCTTATTTAAATACCTATCATCCACCGACTCGAGCTGAAGGTATAAACCAAGGGGTTCCCCATTCTGGGTTAGGAGTGTGTGCTGACTATTTGGAGTGTGAATCCCCAAATCCCTTATGAAATCCAGGGAGAGTTTATTTCTGAAGTGGGAGGGATCGAATAATTCAGCATTCAGATGGACTTCTGAAGATCCGGCCCATTCCCCTGGTCTTCTGAATTCTATATGAAAGGATTTTTTTTTCAATTGCCGTGTATAGGAACCCCGGTATCGGATATCGATGTCATACGTAGTGTCTTCTATTACCAGCCGTGCCGGGACAGGTGAGTTACTCCTTGCATCGCGTTCCAATTCCATTAGATCTGAACGTAGGAATTGGAGGTCAAACGAAGGTAAGGAAGGAGTCATGGCCATTTTCTCCTCTCCATTTTATTAATGATGTAATAGTATATTGGCCTGTTGCACAATTTGCCACGAAATGAACAGAGAAAAAGCTGTCACGGTGTGGAACCCCACACCGTGACAGCTTTTATGACCGTCCATTATCCCTCCCCATAATAAATGACCATCTGGCATATTGCCTCTTGATCCGACTCATTGGTATATTCATGACCCGAGTCGGCTGCAAAGCGTATCGAGCTACCTGCCGGTAATACATACTTTTCTTCAGCTAACTTCAGGATGATGCTTCCCGATAGGACAGTGATGTATTCTTCTACACCTTTCGAATGTCCTTCATTCCGATAGGCGCATCCAGGCTTCATCTCCACCCGGTAGCTTTCCCATTTTTTTAATGGATCGAATGGGAAGATGGGATATACGATATAATTGCCGTCATCTTCAAGTACAGGTTGTACGTCTTCATAGTGAATAATGGAGACTTGATTGCTCGGCTTTTCAATCAGGGAAGAGAAGGAAACCTTCAAGCCATTGGCAATTTTCCAGAGTATCGCAACCGTTGGGTTTGAGTCGCCTCGTTCAATTTGACCGATCATAGCCTTACTTACTCCGGTTCGTTCAGCCATCTGTTCAAGGCTGAATCCCCGCTCTCTTCGTATTTTCCTAATGTTGTCGCCAATTTGAATCGGGAAATGTTCCATACTCAAAAACTCCTCTTGTATACTATAACGTCTATATGTATAATATAATAAATTATCAAAAAATTAAAACAGTAATGACTTCTATTATAAAGGATGTGAGAGGATGGAGGCACTTCTTTCTACAAAAAAAGTGAGTGATTTTCGCCTTGGCCTGCAGGGCGGTCTTAGTATAGCCATTGGATACATGCCGGTGGCCCTTACGTTTGGTTTATTGGCACGTACAACCGGACTGACCGTTACGGAAACGGTCATGATGAGTATGCTCGTGTTTGCTGGTGCCGCTCAGTACATATCATTGAGTTTGATTGCGGTCGGCACCGGAATCATCGAGATCATTCTGACCACGTTCATCGTCAATATTCGTCACTTTCTCATGTCTGCATCGTTAAGTGAGAAGCTTGAGGAAGACCGTTTGTTTAAAAAGCTTTTCTATGCGTTTGGTATCACGGATGAAACGTTTACGGTGATCAGTGTCAAAGAGGGGAAGGTACGGACGGGGTTTGCCGTTGGAGTCATGCTCATTTCTTACGGGAGCTGGGTCGTGAACTCGGGGGTAGGATATTTCATCGGGGAAATTCTGCCGGAATTCCTTCAGGCCAGTATGACGATCGCTCTGTACGCCATGTTTGTCGGGCTGCTCGTTCCTTCCATGAAAAAAAGTGTCAAGGTCACGTTTTTGGCCGTGGTGGCGGGTGCTCTGAATAGCATCCTCCTGTTTACCACTAATCTTTCAAACGGATGGTCGATCGTGACAGCTACGATTGTTTCAGCCGTTATCGTGGAGGTAGTGGACATGATGAAGAGAGGAGGAAGAGCGGATGAATAGTGCGATTGTATGGATGATCCTGGGGATGGCCATTGTCACCTACATCCCGAGAATGCTTCCTTTCATCGTGTTTAAAGGGAAAGAACTTCCTCCATTTCTTCAAGGGGTTTTGCGAAATGTCCCATTCGCCGTATTGGGTGCGCTGATCTTTCCGAGCATTTTGTTGATTCAGGAAGGAAATCTCCTATTTGGAGTGGTAGGAACGGTGGCTGCCTTTGGGATCGCTTTTTTGGGAGCAAACGTCATCCTTGTGGTGATCGGGGCGATTTCTGTTTTGTCTTTGTATTCAGTTCTCTTAATGTAAAAGATTATTGGTCACGATTTGAATCGTGGCTTTTTTTCTTGAGCATGGTCGTCCTATTTTGTAGAGCTGCAGATAAATAATAAAAATGGCCGATAAAATGTTAATTCGGTAGATATAATGAAGATATGGCAAAGAAGTTGAATATGTGGCACGTACCCACCAGAACGGCAGTCAAACGATTTTCCACGCACGAACAGCACCATTTCACTCACCGTCCGTGTTTAGGTTCTAAAACTTTGGACAGGGTATTACATATAGTAATGAAGACTAGAAGGGAGGAAGTATGTTGGCTAGAAAATGGGCGCTGAGGTCGATACTGGCATATATGCTATTAGGCTTATTTTTATATGTATACTTATTTTTCCTGGCAGATTCCACTTTACCCGAAATGTATAAGGGAAGTAGTGCGGATCCAGCCACTTTCATGAATAATAAAGAAATCATGTTGAGTGAGGATTTTTCAAAGATCAAGAATCTTTTGTTCTTTCTTTCCACTCCATATGAATGGCTATTTTATTTCTTGATACTGATACTCGGGGTATCACGGCTGTTTGAGAAATGGGCGAGGGGGACCGTGAAGAATGGGTTCCTTCAAACGGCCATTTACTTGTTCTGGCTATCGATCGCTTCTTTTGTTGCGATTTTTCCATTGCAGTATATTTCGTATAAGATTTCAAAGAGCTACAACATTTCCACTCAGACGTTTTCAATGTGGATGAAAGATGAAATAACGGACTTCTGGGTGAATTATCTTCTCATGTTCATCATTGTATCGGTCCTGTATGCCCTGATGAAACGGTTTAAAGAGCGCTGGTGGCTCGCTGCCTGGGCTTTATCCGTCCCGTTCACGATTTTCATGATGTTCGTTCAGCCTGTCCTGATCGATCCTCTGTACAATGACTTTTATCCTTTGAAGGATAAAGCGTTGGAAGAACAGATCCTGACTCTTGCAGACAGGGCGGATATTCCTGCAGACCATGTGTTTGAAGTCGATATGTCGGCAAAGACCAACTCACTGAACGCCTACGTTACCGGTGTTGGATCGAATTCAAGGATCGTCCTTTGGGATACGACCCTGGATAAATTGACAGATGAAGAAATCCTCTTTGTCATGGCCCATGAAATGGCTCATTACGTAGAGAAGCATATCTATATAGGCATCGGGATTTATCTCGTTTTATCCTTTTTCGGTCTGTTCCTGACGTCCAAGCTGATGAGGGGAATTGTGGCAAACCATAAAGATAATCTCAAAGTATCAAAGGTCTCGAACCTAAGCTCTTTACCATTATTCTTAATGATTACATCTATGCTATTGTTCACGATCAGTCCTCTCAGCAACTGGATTTCACGTTACCAGGAAACGAGGGCAGATCGATATGCCATCGAAATGACCGGTGAAAAGGAAGCAGCCATTTCGTCCTTCCAGAAGTTATCAAAGGTCGGATTATCCCAAGTGAATCCGCCTCTTCTGGTGAAGATCTTCCGATACGGACATCCGACCATGCTTGAGCGCCTTTCCATGCTTGAGGAATATGAAGCGGAAAAGAAAGAAGAGTAAATAAAAAAACCAAGTCTAAATTGACTTGGTTTTTTTATCTATTTGAATGAATAGGGAAAGGCTACCTCGACCATATCTACCGTGAGAATAGAAAGACTAAATAAATTATTTATCGCTAAATTATTACTATTATGGTAAAATAAGTAATACTAATTGGAGTTGGGTTCTTTAAAAAAATCGGATGGAGAGGCGGTTTGGGATGGAAGTAATCATAAACCAAAAACTGTTGTTGGTGTTTAGCAAGATTGTTTTCACTATGCTTGTGTTAATGGGTTTACCACTTTTTGGTTACCTTGAAACGGGTCGCCCGATTATGGAATGGTCATTACTGATTGGAATCATGGTCACGTTGATTATCATCTATATAAACGGAGATGGTTATAGGTTTCAAAGGTTCCAACACATGATCAAAGAGAAAAAGAAGAAATTTTATCATTCAATTTCATTCTGGACAGCCTTTATCTATACCTTGGTTGCACTCTATTTAACGGTAAAAGCTTACGGGAATTTTTTTTATTGAACCTTGAAGCGAGCATGAAGAGAAAAGGCCTTGTCTAGGCCTTTTCTCTTTTGCTGATGACCAGGTTTTTTGCTTTTTCCGTCATATAGGCGAAAATGACATCTTTATGGTGGAGATTTGAGTTGGTTAGTTGAGTTTCCAACCATTCTTTCGATTTTCCCAGTAGTCTCAGGTTCCTTATTTGGATCTTACCATCCACAATGACGGAAATCGGCAACCCTTCGTCGTCGATCGTTAAGTTAAGATGCTCTACGGTAACCGGGGTATTCTCTACTTTAGGAATGATGCTCACTTCTCCGATGGGTTCGAGCATCGCATAATCCACGTCTGATATTTTAGGGTACCCTTGGGATCTGAGGATGGATGTTAATTGAATGAGTGAGATCTTGGATTTCTCCAGGTTATCTTCTAATATTTCCCCGTTTTTAATCAGTAAAGTCGGTTCTCCAAGGAAGAAGCGGTTCCCCCATTGACTTAACGTCATAAACGAGAAAAGTACGTGAAGCCCTACAAGAAAGACGAGGGCTGCAATGGTTGGCCAGAACTTTGTAGAGATCAATGGCTCAGAGGCAATCGTCCCCACAATGATGATGGCCACGAGATCATAAGGTGTCATTTGTACGATTGTTGATTTTCCCATCAGCCTCATTGCCGCAATGGTGATCAAATAAAGGACCAAAACTTTTATTAGTAGGATCAAGGTGATTCGCTCCATCGTATTCAAGTTAACCATTAGGTTTCACCAATCGAGAAGAAGTCATGCATAGAGAGGTATAAATGGCCCGTCCATTAAAATGGGAATGGCTGACTCGATAGTGGAGTCAGCCATTTATGATTATCCGCAGCTTATGTTCAATTCATTTAATTCTTTAGACAATTTCATGAACAGTACTTTATCTTTAGTATCCAGGGCGGCATCAATGTCGGTTAGGAGTTTGGTTTTTTGTGTCATAAGGATGCTTTCATGCAGCACCATATCGATATAAATTTCCATTACGCTTCTTTCAGCGGATTTCTTCCGGTTAATGGCGGCGGCGGCTTTCATCATTTCTGTATAGGACTTTTTGCTTTCCATATACCTCACCCCTGAATTCTTTTTATTAGTATATGGTGTAAGTATTAAAAATTCAACTAAAAAATTAAATATTCAGATAATTTTTTATTCATATAATGATGGCGGTTAACTAATTTCAGAATTTTTAAAAATATAGAAGACAACCCTCGAAATTTGTGGTATCATTTTGGAGAAAAATGTAAATGGAGGCGATGTTATGAGAGAAAAATCTCGAATTATAGAAGAATATGAAGTAAATCCCCATACGATGATCCTTCAGCCTATGGAGTACGGTGCCAGGACATTTACGAAAATAATAGAGGTAGATGACGTATTGATCTCTCCGTTCAAGCCTTTTGATATCCTGAAGAAAAGCTGCGAATTCTTTGGCTGCTCTTATGAAGGCAGGAAAGAAGGAACGAAAAAACTTACGGGTATCATCTACAAAGCCCCCATCATGGTTAATCCTGATATGTTCATTTATCTATTCCCAACATCATCTCCAGTGAAGCAGGAATGTGCCTGGATCTCCCACTCCCATGTCCGGGGATATGAGCGATTGACAAATGGATCAACACGGATCTTCCTTCAAAACAATGAATCCTGCACGGTTCCCATTTCATACAGTTCCTTTGAAAATCAAATGCTCCGCACCTCGGATTTACGAATTGCCTACACACAGCGAATCGCAGAAATGGAGAGTAAATATAACACTAAGGTCCAGACCGAAACGAATCATGTAAAGACATTTTATTTGAATCGACATATCCACAAAACCGACGCGTGAGCAGAGCATCACGCTTCTTTTGTTGTATCAGTCTTTGATTCTGTGAATCGGCGGTACAAATAGTGTCTCATCAAGTCCTCGACCCGGTTACGAAGGCGTGGATTGAAATAATTATGGTGTTCTTCATATCCCTTATACAGAAACATATACATCGTGAATGCATCATCCGATTGCATACGTTCAACCTTCATCTTATTTGTCCTCATATATTTCTTAACGTGGGCGAGTTCTCCTTGAATGACCTTCATCGTCTCCTCGATCATCTCTAAATACGGACGTTTTAATTTAAAGGGACTGCTGTCGACGATTTGCAGGTCACGATTCAAAATCGTCAGTACCATGGGCAGATAGATCGCCTGTTCCAAAATATTCCGATCGTTCTCCGGGATTCTTGTCATATGAAAAGACTCCTTTTCATTTTTATACAGAACATACGTTCGTGATTTTATTTTACGTTGATTTCAATTTACTTTCAATAGGGAAAGTTGTAGAATTTGAATTTGTTTCTATTATGAAGGGGAATGCAGGTTTTTATCCGTGAAGGGAAAAGGTTGTCAGTGTCGAATTAATAAAAAATACAGATAGAAAGGAAGGTGCAAAATCATGAAGACAGGGGTTACAATAAAAGATCTTTATGAATTAAAGGCCGTATCCGATCCAAGGCTTTCTCCAAGTGGGGAAGAGGCTGTCTTTGTCCAAACCATCCTGGATGAAGAAGAAAATGAATATTTTTCCTCCTTACATAGCATCATTTTGAAAGATCAGTCCACCCGTCAATGGACATTTGGCGAACAGAAAATTTCATCACCGAGATGGTCACCTGATGGCAGGAGTATCGCTTTCATCTCCAATCGGTCCGGAGTCAATCAGCTTTATCTGCTTAGTCGGAATGGCGGGGAGGCAGAGGCGGTCACAAACTGTCCGAATGGGGTTTCAAGTCCCGTCTGGTCTCCTTGCGGGGGGAGAATTGCCCTTTCCATTCGATTAGAGAAAGGGGAGGCATCCGATCTAAAGAGAGTCAAAGAGGAAAAGCTAAAACCATTCGCTACAACCAGTATGAAATACAAAAGTGATGATCGCGGTTTTGATGATGACCGTTATGCTCAAATAGCAGTTGTGGACCTGGGGACGAAGGAAGTGAGAAGAGTCACCGATGATGAAAATGATTATACCCTTCACTCATGGTCCCCGGATGGAAACTATCTTGCCTTTTCAACAGACAAGAATGAGGACAGGGATTTCTCCTTTCAGTCCGATTTATATATTTTTCACCTTGAAACAAAAGAGTATAAGCAGATCAATGGGGAGCCGGGATACTACGGAGAAGCAAGCTGGTCCCCGGACTGCAGGCATCTGGCCTATATAGGCCATAATCGTGAATATGAGAACGCTACGCACAATAAGATATGGATTCATGAGATTTCAACGGGGCACTCCGTTTGCCTGACAGAAGGGATGGACGTTCCTGTAGGGGATTATCTTAATAGCGATAGCATCCAGGGCACGGCCCAAACGGGAATCAAGTGGTCAAATGACAATGAAAGCTTTTATTTCCTGGCATCCGATGCGGGAAATACGATCCTTTATTATGCACATAAAGAAGGAGCAATCTATCCTGCACTCTTACAGGAAGAGCAGCACGTCTATGGGTTCGACTTGGATTCAGATCGCCAAACCATCCTGCTTTCAATGAGCAAACCGGCAGAGCCCGGTGAATTGTATACGCTCCACGTACCGACAGGAGAGCTGACCAAAGTCACCGATGTGAACGGAGTTTGGCTGGCAGACCGTGACGTGTCATCTCCGGAATCTTTCATGTTCCGAGGGGCGAATGATTGGCCGGTACAAGGCTGGATCATGAAACCGGCAGGATTTGAGGAAGGAAAGAAATATCCGCTGATCGTTGAAATACATGGCGGCCCGCATACGATGTACGGGAATACGTTCTTTCATGAATTTCAGGTGCTCTCGAACAGCGGGTATGTTGTCTTATATGTTAATCCACGTGGCAGTCATGGCTATGGCCAGGAGTTCGTCGATGCTGTGAGGGGTGACTACGGAGGAGGAGATTACGAAGATATCATGCGAGCAGTGGATTATGCCCTGGAGGAATATCCTTTCATTGATGAAAATCGCCTGGGCGTAACCGGTGGAAGCTATGGTGGCTTCATGACCAACTGGATCATCGGTCACAGCGACAGATTTAAAGCGGCAGTGACCCAGCGTTCCATCAGTAACTGGATCAGCTTTTACGGAGTCAGTGATATCGGTTACTATTTCTCTGAGTGGCAGATCCAAAGTGATCTTGGCGATATTGAAACCCTCTGGAAGCACTCACCACTCGCTTACGTGAAGAATATGAACACACCTCTATTGATTCTTCACAGCGAAAATGACTACCGCTGCCCGATCGAGCAGGCTGAACAGCTTTTCATAGCATTAAAGCGGGAGAAAAAAGAGGCTAGATTCGTTCGTTTCCCGGAATCCAACCATCATCTGTCCCGGACTGGAAAGCCATCCTTGCGGGAAGCCCGGTTACAGGAGATTGTCGATTGGTTTGATAAATATTTATAGACAAAGGGAGAACTGCCATCCGTCTCGGGATGGCAGTTTTTTTTGGCTGAAGGAAGGCGGAGAGGAGGGTCGATAATTGGAATAAGTCGATCAAAATGGATGGACAGACAGGGTAATCCCCAAGCAGGATAAAGATTTCTCTTCCATTCCTTTAGATTTCACATGTCAGAACCGCTCATTGCCAGAAATTATCCTAAACCAAAAGGTTTACAACCCACAACTTTAGGCAACCTTGTATTAATAAAAACGACGCGGGAGATTACGATATGGAAATCCTGTTCTGGTGTGATATGATGAAATCAGTAAGAAGTGAAGACGAGATGAGTAGATCTGTTCATGGTCGTTTAAGGGGAAACATATAATATGAATATCAATACGATAAAAGATTGGTTTACGCTTGAAAATATGATGGACTTGATTCAGCAATATCGTTCATTTGGACCGATTCCGGGAATCCTTCTGCCATTGTTGGAGGCGTTTCTCCCGTTTCTTCCACTGGTCGTGTTTGTGACGGCCAATGCGAATGCGTTCGGATTATGGTGGGGCTTTTTGTTTTCATGGATCGGTGCGACCCTTGGTGCCCTGATTGTATTCCTGTTGGTCAGAAGATACGGGGAGGCCAGGATCTTTCGCTTCTTAAGGAAGAGCCGCCAGGTGAATCGATTAACGAAGTGGGTAGATAAGCATGGATTTGGCCCATTATTCATTCTCCTATGCTTCCCCTTCACGCCGTCTGCTGTAGTCAATGTGGTGGCAGGTTTATCTTCCATCAGCATCGCTCAGTATATGCTAGCGGTCGTGACAGGGAAAATGGTGATGATATTCACCATAAGCTTTATCGGATATGATATTATATCATTAGTTAAACAACCTATTCGTACAGTCATCGTTGTAGCCATTATTTTCGTTTTGTGGTTTGTAGGAAAACGAATTGAGATACATCTGAATAAGAAGATGGAATTAGACCAACGAATTGAACGGAAAAAGCAGGAGGAATCAAATTGAGAGAAGAGGTAAAAAGAGAAGGACTGGAATGGATCAAAGCCCTGGGAATTGGATTAATCATCTTTATCATCATTCGGACCTTTCTCTTCTCCAACTATGTGGTGGAAGGCGAATCCATGATGCCGACACTGCAGGATGGAAATAAACTGGTTGTAAATAAAATAGGCTACCATATCGGGGAATTGGACCGCTTTGATGTAGTGGTATTTCATGCAAATGAAGAAGAGGATTATGTAAAACGAATCATCGGGCTCCCGGGTGATAAAGTCGTTTATAAAGATGACAAGTTATATGTGAATGGAGAATATTATCCTGAACCTTACTTGGAGAAGTTCAAGCAGGAGTATATTGGCAGCAAGCTGACAGGTGACTTTACCCTGCAGGAAATCACTGGTGAAAAAATAGTTCCAAAAGGAAAAATATTCGTTCTCGGGGATAATCGCAGGGGTAGCATGGATAGCCGTTATTTCGGTTTTGTAGACCGGGAACAGATTGTCGGAAAAGTGGACCTTCGCTATTGGCCCATCAATGAATGGGATGTACAATTTAGAAAATGACATCAAGGGAAGACGACTTAAATGATAGTCGTCTTCTTTTTTTGTGAATTCTGTACTTGTTGTCCTCCAAGGCTCCATATAGATATGTTAGAATAGTAAGAAAATTCGTTCGTTTTGAGGGTGGTATTGTGACGACGGAACTTCCGATTATTGAAACTAAATTTGTGCCGCCTGTTGTCAAGGATTCTTATGTTAGGCGTCCAAGTTTATTGAAAAAAATGAGAACGGTTACAGACTATAAATTAGTGATCGTTCATTCCGGAGCAGGCTATGGGAAAAGTACAGCCATCAGCCAGTTTTTGCAGGATGTGAAACCGAATTATTGCTGGTACTCAATCACACAGACAGATGATGGACTGATTCCTTTTGTGACAAATATTGTCTACAGCATCCAGAAGCAGATTCCGCAGTTTGGACTGGAGCTTTGGGAAACGGTCAGGTCGATGGGGCAATATATGAAAGAGGATGATATCTATCGGTTGAGTGCATTGTTTATTAACGAGTGCATGAACATTCCTCATTCATTCATCATTATCGTGGATGACTATCATCTTGTGGACCATTCATTTCTCATCAATCAATGGATGGAGAAGGTCATTGAGCACTTACCCGGTCATATACACATCTTTCTATCTACACGCACCAAACCTTCATGGGCCTCATTTATACAATTGAAAATCTCCCGTCAATTGCTGGAGATAACGGAAAGTGATTTGTGTCTGACGAAAGAAGAAGCAGAAGTCCTGCTTACGGACTTTCATGAGGTAATCATTCCAGACTCCCAGCTTGATATGATTTATGACTTAACCGAAGGATGGGTCATTGCTGTCAGTATGATCCATTCGCAACTTCAGGAAAACCCGGAGATTCTCTTGGTGGACAAACAACACTCTTCCCTGGAAGAGCTCTTTCATTATTTGGCCCACGAAGTATTTTCCAAACAAACACCAATCGTTCAGCAGTTCCTGAAACAAATTTCAATCCTGGATGAAATCAACGGCAGTATGTGCGAAACCATTTTTGAACTGCCGGGATCGGGACAGATGCTGAAGCAGTTGTCCGATAAAAATGCACTCCTTCAGGAAATGAAAGGTTCTCACCACTATCGCCTCCACGCTTTGTTTCAAACGTTTCTGGAACGTAAATTAAAAGAAGAGAGCCTTGAACTTTACAAAGAACTTCAGCAGAAGTGCGCACGATTCTTTGAAGGACAGGGTAAGTGGAAGAAAGCAATCTTCCATTATATGAAAATGGAAAACATCGAAGCGGTATGTTCCATCCTGGTCCGGGAAGCTGAAGAAATGATGAAAGGCGGACAGCTCGAAACACTGGGTGACTATTTGGGGGAAATACCGGATTCCTTGAAAGATGCCTATTATTCTTTGTGGTTTTATCAAGGTGAGTTCTTCCGATATCGGTCATTTTACGAAAAAGCGGAAAAAGCATATGACAGTGGGATACGATGTGCAAAAAACGATCCGGTTATGCTGAGTAAGTCGTATGAAGGGATTGGAAGGATCTATTTAGATACTATACAACCCGGGAAAGCACAGCGGTATTTATTAAAGGCCATTGAATGCTTGGAGAGCGGGGAAGAAGAGTATCTTATAGAAAAGAATCGACTGTATGCATTAATATCTGAGAATCTGGTCAATTCAGGGAAGGCGATAGAGGCCAAGCTATGGTATGACAAAGGGAAGTTAAACGGGTTCATGAAGGAAGAAGGAAACCTTGAGGCAAGGATGCTCCTCCGTACAGGAAAGCTTCACGAAGCGAGGCAGGTCCTTCTTTACAAGGAAAAAGAGGCGCAGCTTCCTCAATCTCATCGTGAGAAGGAGCTGCTATTGTCCCTCATTCAATCGTTCATGGGAAATGGCGTCGAAGCCAAAACGCTGGCTCAGCATGGGATCACCCAAGGGATCAAAGGGAAATCCCCGTTTGTTGAAGCGTGTGGATGGATGAGGATGGGTCATGCTGTTCAGTTGATCAGCGATTATGATACTTCACTCTCGAAAAGCTGCTATGAAACGTCACTGGAATTAATGAATCAGATCAATGTTTCAAGGGGAAAAGCAGAGCCGTATATGGGCCTCTCCATTCTTTATGCAAGAGTAGGAAATTTTCAAAAAGCGAGGGAACTGGCAGAAGAGGCGTTACATGAAACAGAGAAGGTAGAGGATATGTGGTTGAATTCCCTCATCCTCCTTAGTGTCGGAATAACGGACTACTACAAGGAAGCGTTCAAAGAAGCAAGAATGAACTTTGAGCGGGCACGAGGGCAATTCACTTCATGTGGTGACAGGTACGGCAAAATGATGACAGAGCTGTGGATAAGTGCGACGGCTAGTAAAATAGATGACATGTGCTTATTCAAAGAAAGCATGATCTCCTGTTTGAGTGAAGTCCAAATCGGAGAATATGAGTTTATATTCTTCAAACCGACCACATTCGGACCGAAAGATCTTCAGACCCTGATTCCACTCGTAGTAAAAGCTTATCAGGAGGGGATTCATATCCCTTACTGCCACCATCTATTAACCAGATGGGGGCATGATTCTATATCCTCTCATCCGGGTTACACGATTAAGGTTCAGACCCTTGGACGTTTTGAAATATGGTTAGGGGATCATAAGGTGAAAGAGAAGCAATGGCAAAGGGAAAAGGCGAAGGAATTATTTCAATACTTCCTGATCCAGGGGCACAAATTAAAGAGGAAGGAAGAGATCATTGAAGAGTTGTGGCCGGAAGGGACCGGTTCAGATCGTGATTTCAAGGTGGCACTCAACGCCCTGAACAACGTATTGGAGCCGAATCGACAAGCAAGGGAGAAAGCATTCTTCATCTCTAGACAACAGGAGGGGTATGGGCTGAACCCGGCAGCGAATATCGAATACGATGCAGAACAATTCATCAGCTGGATTATGGAAGGAATAAAAGAAAATGATATGGAGAAGTCCCTGCAATATCTTGAAAGAGGATTTCACTATTATAAAGGCATGTTCCTGCCTGATCGAAAAGGAACGTGGTGGACCGAGAAAGAAAGGGAAAGAATACATCTATTCTATTTGAGGGGATTAGAGAAAAGGGCCCAGATTGCAGTGAGAATGGAAGATATGGATGAAGCCATCGATTACTGCCTCAACATCATTGAACATGACTCCCTTTGGGAAGAAGCTTACAGGATTCTCATGTACTGTTATTACCAAAAGAATAATCGACCCCAAGCAGTAAGATGGTTTCAACGCTGTAAAGATCGGCTTGAGTCAGAACTCGGAGTCGATCCGATGATGGCCACCCGGCAAATGTATGATATGGTCATTGGAACAGAGCGTAGTGAGAAAGGACGATAATGAAAAAGGATCAGATCGGTTAACGGTCTGATCCTTTTAGTTTGATAATAAGTGATTTATCAGCCTGTCTGCTTTATAGCGCCCGATTCAACCCTCATTCCTTTTAGGAAGGCATCGACGAATTGCTCGTCCCACTGAGTTCCTCTCCCATCATTTAGAATTGAGAACGCCTTTTCATAAGGCATACCCTTTCGGTAAGGGCGATCAGAGGTCATGGCGTCAAAGGCATCGGCGACAGCAATCAATCGTCCGAATATGGGAATTTCCATTCCTTTTAATTGATCCGGATACCCTAAACCATCCATCCGCTCATGATGGTGCTTGATGCCGGGTAAGATTGGAAGGAGCTCTTCAGTAAGTTGAACCCCTTTGACGATTTCTTCTCCAATTACAGGATGACGCTTAATCTGGTCAAACTCTTCATCTGTTAATTTCCCTTCTTTTAATAGCACATCATCACGAATCCCGATTTTACCGATGTCGTGAAGAAGGGCAGATTTATTAAGTAAATCGATATCCTTCACCGACCATTTGCACTGCTTGGCAATTAAAATGGAATATTCCGCTACCCGCTTGCTATGACCAGCTGTATAAGGATCGCGAGCATCCAATGTGCCGGCCACCACTGCGAAAAATTGGTCGAGGAGCTGCTGATTCTTCCGGTCCCTGAGGTTGATGGCATCCACCATATGATTAAATCCGGAGAAAAGATGAGAAAACTCATCCGTATACGTATTCGTAACGGTAGCAACATGCCCACCCTCCACTTTTTTGAAATGGGAGACAAGCTCCTTCACGGGTTCTTCAATGCTCTTAAAGATAAGGACCGCCCCGTAAAAGGCAAGGAGCGTAATGATGAAGATCAAGGTCCCTGCCCATTTCCAGTAGTCGACTAAAAGGGTGGAATCCTCAATCGATAAGCGGATCTGAGAAGCGAGTGAAAACAGCAGTATCGGAAACAACGCAAGAAACAATGAAGCTGCCAAAATCTTTCGTTTCAAACTGATAAATATTGTTGACTGATTAGCCGGATCCGTTCCATATGCTTTCATCGTTTTTTGAATAAGGTCTTCTTGAAGTCCGTGACATGCTTTAAAGGTTAAGAAAAATTCGATTAATGCATGAAGGATCGCCACTAAAAAAGCACCACACCAGGCATACAATATATAAGAGTATGGAAGCGAAAGTGAATCTGTATGAATGAAGAAGACGGTCAATAAAGTCGAAGGTAGAGCGAGCCCAAGGAAATGAGGGAGCATAATTCGTTTAACTGTTAAAAGCGGGAATCTTTCTGCTTGTTGATAAGCAGTTATCAGGAGATCCAATTCGATCGTCCCATCCTGCTTTTGATAGACAAGCTTAATAGGACGAATATGCCTCTGGTACACAAGGAATTCAAAGCCGAACATCGTAACAATCGAGAGGGAAATGATGCTTCCCATTGCAAAGAACTCGCTTTCCTTAAGGGAAAGGGTTTGAAAGATAAACACAGAACCGACACCAAACACAGCGATGATACTGCCCAAAAGATAATTCTTAATGATTGTACGCTGAAATTGCTGAAATATATTCAAGGATGAATCCTCCAAATTCACTAACATTTAGTAGATTCATTATAAAGGAAAATGGGAGCGGGGAACATAGGTGATTGATAGATTTGTGGGAAGAGTGAACGTCTTTGTTCAAGTTTTCGGAAAAGTCCAGGCGTTTTGACGGTAAGCCAGTCTGAAAGGTGCAGGAACCAGCCTATCTTCAAGAGCAAGCAGCAGGGTATCGTTCAGCATCCAGATGTCCTTCGGGAAAATCCAGCCGAAATGGGGTGGAATCAAGCCGTTTTTCGGGATAATTCAGCTAAAACGATCCGGAATCCAGCCGTTTTCGAGGATAATCCAGCTGAAATCCCAATAAATTCAGCTGTTTACCTTTTTTATCCAAATCCTATCTCATCGCAAGCACGTACCACGGACCACGAGCCAATCCCCAAGACACCTGTAACTCATTTGTAACTCCTCTCCCCTAAGATGAAATCAAAGCTATTATCGCTTTAGTTCATATCTTTAGGGGGAGAAAATATGAAACGATCATTTAGTTGGACTGCTCTGATCCTGATATTGTCATGCCTGCTGGTTTCTGCAAGTGCCTGCAGCTCGGAAAGCAGCGGAGGCTCAGGAAGTGGAGGAGGAAACGAACAGGAGACGGTGAAAATTGGGGTGCTTGCCTCGCTGACCGGTGCATTGGAGTCATATGGGAAGCAAACGAAGCAAGGGTTTGAATTGGGACTCCAATATGCGACGGATGGAACGATGGAAGTGGCAGGAAAGAAGATAGAAGTAGTATATGAAGATACAGAAACGAAGCCTGAGGTAGCGGTTCAGAAAGCGACGAAACTATTAGAGGAAGATGAGGTCGATTTCCTTGTGGGATCATCAAGCTCGGGCGACACGCTTGCGGTCCTGCCTCTTGCAGAAGAATACGAAAAGGTCATGATTGTCGAGCCGGCTGTTGCGGATAGTATTACGGGTTCAGAGTTTAATCCATATATTTTCCGGACGGCCCGTAACTCTTCACAGGATGCTGTTGCAGGGGCAGCAGCGATTGCTAAGGATGGTGTGAAGATTGCCACCTTGGCACCGGATTACTCATTTGGGCGCGATGGGGTGGCAGCATTTAAAGAAGCGGCGGAAAAGCTTGGGGCAGAAATTGTCCTGGAGGAATATGCGGACCCCGCTGCAACGGATTTTACATCCAATATCCAGAAGGTCATGGATAGTAAACCGGACTATCTATTTGTCATCTGGGCAGGTGCAAACTCTCCCTGGAATCAGATAGCCGATATGAAACTTCAGGAAAAAGGAATCAAGATATCAACGGGTGCCCCTGACATTGCAGCACTTTCCGCGATGGAGCCACTTGTTGGGATGGAAGGGTTCAGCGTGTATTATCATGAGCTCCCTGACAATGAAATCAATGATTGGCTGGTTGATGAGCATCAGAAGAAATATGGAGAAGTACCGGATCTCTTTACCCCTGGTGGAATGAGCTCAGCAATCTCCATTGTAGAGGCGATTAAGAAAACAGAAGGTGATCTTGATGCAGATAAACTGATCGAAACGATGGAAGGTATGAGCTTTGAAACTCCGAAAGGGAAGATGACGTTCCGTGAAGAGGATCATCAGGCCCTCCAAACGTTGTACGCCATCAAGCTTGAGAAGAAAGAGGGAGTACCATATCCTGTTCCGGTATTGATCAGAGAGCTTTCTCCGGAAGAAACCGCTCCTCCTATACGTAACTAATTAGTATATAAAGAAAGAAGGGGGTGACTGACATGGTGTTTCGGCACTATGTTCACAGTCAGCCCCTTTCATGAAATCAGAACGGGGTGAAGAACTTGAGTATATTAGAAACCAAGAATCTGAGTATTACGTTTGGTGGTCATACTGCCGTTGATGATGTGACGTTCTCTGTACCTGAAAAGGAATTCAAATCTATCATCGGACCCAATGGCGCTGGAAAAACGACGCTTTTTAATCTATTGAGCGGTCAGTTAAAGCCTACGGTTGGCGATGTTTTTCTCAAAGGAAAGAAAATTACGGGGTTATCACCGACAAAACGCGCCCGCCTGGGTGTCGGCCGTTCCTTTCAAATGACGAATGTGTTTCCGAATTTAACAGTTTTAGAGAATGTGAGGTTGGCTGTTCAGTCCAAACGGGGAATCCGCTACGTAATGCATCGGAATATCAAAGCATTCAGGGATATGATCAGCGAATCGCATGACTTGTTGAAACTGGTATTGCTTTCGAATAAAGCAGACTCCCTTGCAGCCAATCTAGCCCACGGAGAAAAAAGAAAGCTTGAAATCGCCATGCTGCTTGCACTGGATACGGAAATCTTACTTTTGGATGAGCCGACTGCCGGCATGTCTCTTGAGGAAGTGCCGCAGATCTTGGAAGTGATCCGGACCATCAAATCCCAAGGAACGAAGACCATCGTCCTCATTGAACACAAAATGGATATGATCATGGATTTGTCAGACAGTATCATGGTGTTATTCAATGGGAGACTGCTCGCTGACGATCATCCGAAGGAAATCATGAAAAATGAGCAGGTCCAATCGGCTTATCTGGGGGGACTTTATGATGAGCACACTGCTTAAAGTAGAGGGGATTGAAACGTATATCGGACAGTATCACATACTTCAAGGTGTTTCCTTTGAAGTGAAAAAGGGGGAAGTAACCGTACTTCTCGGGAGGAACGGAGCGGGCAAAACCACCAGTCTCCGGAGCATCATGGGCCTGACTCCCCCATCGTCAGGTAGAGTCATCTATAAAGGTGAGGAGATCAATGGGCTTCCTACCTTTAAAGTAGCTGGTAAAGGAATTGGTTATGTTCCTGAAGATCAAGGGATATTCGGGGACCTCACGGTGGAGGAAAATATGAAGGTGGCCATGAGAAGCCGGGATCAAGAGACGGAGGATCGAATGAATTGGATCATTGATCTGTTTCCTGATTTAAAGAAGTTCTGGAAGAAAGCAGGGGGGAACTTAAGCGGAGGACAGAAGCAGATGCTTTCCATCGCACGGGCGTATTTAAATCATAACGATCTTATTTTGATTGATGAACCGAGTAAGGGTCTCGCTCCGATCGTCGTCGAGAAAGTCATGCGTTCCATTGAAGAAATGAAGGAAAGAACGACAATCCTTCTTGTAGAGCAGAATTTTTTGATGGCGAGCGGGGTCGGGGACCGTTTCTATATTATCGATGATGGAACAACCGTTCACGATGGACAGATGAAGTCATTGGTGAAAGATGAAGAGTTGAAAAAGAAATATTTAGGAATTGCGTGAGGAGTGAATGGGATGGACCTCATCATTAATCTGGCACTGAATGGATTGGCGACAGGGATGCTGATCTTTTTGCTGGCAGCAGGATTGACGCTCATTTTCGGATTGATGGATGTTTTGAATTTTGCCCATGGAGGATTATTCGCATGGGGGGCATACAGTGGTGTTTGGGTTTATACCGTGACTGGGAGTTTTGTCATCGGCATCATCGGGGCCGTCGCGACAGGATTGGTATTAGGTTTTGTGACGGAGAAATTCATCATACAGCCTGTGTACGGAAACCATGTACAGCAAATCCTGATTACCCTTGGATTTATGCTTGTTCTGTCTGAATTACTGAAAGTGGTGTGGGGACCGAATCAGTTATCGGCCACAGCACCTGACTATCTAGCGGGAAGCTTTTCAATTGGGGACATCATCGTCATTAAATATCGTATCTTCATCATCATTATAGGATTTTTGGTTTTTACGATTGTTCAGCTGATTTTGAATAAAACAAGGATTGGATTGATTGTCAGGGCAGGGGTCATGAATAAAGAAATGGTCGAATCCTTTGGAATCAATATCAAAAAAGTATTCTTGTACGTATTCACGGTCGGGTCAGCACTGGCTGCCCTTGGTGGGATCTTACTTGCGCCGTATTCAGGTGTGATTTATGCCGAAATGGGCATGGAGTTCGCGATCCTCGCCTTCATTGTCGTGGTGATTGGGGGGATGGGAAGCTTTCCGGGTTCATTATTCGCGGCAATCCTTGTGGGATTGTCAGGATCATTCATGACGTATTATGTCCCGGAGCTATCCCTGGCCGTGAATATGATCTTAATGGCACTCGTACTCATATTCAGACCACAAGGATTATTCACAGTAAAGGGGTGAGGATATGAAGATTCTCAAAGTTAGGTCACACGCAGTTTTAGGAATGACATTAGCCATTTTAATTGTCTACCCTTTATTTAACGATTCGAGGAGCATGCTGATTCTCCTGACCCAGATATTCATCTTTGGCATCTTCGCCATGAGCTATGACCTCCTTCTAGGTTATACAGGGATCGTTTCCTTTGGGCATGCCATGTTTTTCGGAATCGGAGCTTATTCCACCGGCATCTTTCTCGATCGAATGGAGCCTACCATGTTTTGGCTCGCCGTTTCCATCTTGGTCGCATCGGTCATAGCGGGAGCCGTCAGCTATATCGTCGGACTCCTGACGCTGCGCCTCAAAAGTCACTTCTATGCCATGCTGACCCTTGCATTTGCAGGATTGTTCCTCGTCGGTGCGGAAAAGTGGAGGAGTCTGACGTTTGGTAATGATGGATTCACTTTTCGGACACCGGATTTGATGAAGGACCGTCTAGTCTTTTACTTCATCTGTCTTGGTGTCATGGTCATGATCTTTCTATTATTAAAGAGATTCACCCATTCTCCGGCAGGCTCCGTCCTCCAGGCGATAAGGGAGAACGAGCAGAGAGTGGAATCGATTGGATACCAGGTTCTACATTACAAAATATTAGCAAGTGTGATAGCGGGCGTGACGGCAAGCCTCGCCGGTTCTTTGTATGGACTGTCCTTGCGATTCGTTAACACCAGTGTATTCACCATGGATGTGACCCTTGATGCATTATTGATGACCATTATCGGTGGTGTGGGGACACTCATCGGACCGATTGTCGGGGCAGGGTTGATTGAGTTTGCCCACCACTTTCTGACCGAACTCGCCAAAACATATCCGATTTTTGAACGATGGATCATTTTCTTCGGGATCCTTTATATCCTCGCCGTTATGTTCTTCCCAGCAGGAATTGTAGGGTCATTCAAAAAAATCAAGAAAAGCAAACGAGCAAAGGAAGAGAGCAAACAGCAAAACATCGCAAGCTAAAGGGAGGATCTTCATGACAATCGGAATACTCAGCACGGGGGTATATTTACCATCATCCATTATGACTGGTAATGAAATTGCGGAAAAAGCAGGACTTCCATTAGAAATTGTAGAAAGCAAAATGGGGATCAAAAAGAAAACGGTTCCAGGTCCGGAAGATCATACGTGTGCCATGGGAATTCGGGCTGCAAGAAAAGCCATGGAAAAGGCAGGTATCGATCCCAAGGAGATTGATGTGATTATATACGTAGGGGAAGAGCATAAAGAATATCCTCTCTGGACAGCAGGTATCAAGCTACAGGAGGAAATTGGCGCGTACCATGCATGGGCATTCGATGTTTCCCTTCGATGCGGGACCACCATCATGGCAATGAAACTGGCAAAAAGCTTACTCGAAATGGATCCTGCCATCAAAACGGTCCTTCTGGCAGGAGGCTACCGTAACTCTGATTTCATTGATTACAAGAATGAGAGGACCCGTTTTATGTTCAACCTGGCAGCAGGTGGAGGAGCGATGATCCTACAAAAAAATCTGAAGAAAAATACGGTATTGGAAACGGCCATCATCACCGACGGCTCATTTTCAGAAGACGTTATCGTCCCTGTGGGAGGAACGAAGGAGCCTTTAACAGAAAAGTCCCTCCATCGATATAAGCTGGACGTGACCGATCCTGAAGGAATGAAAAAGAGGCTGGAACAGAAATCCATGGATCATTTCTTAAAGGTAGTACGGGAATCGGTATATAAAAGTGGATACGAAGAGAAAGACATCTCCTACGTCGCCATGCTGCATATGAAAAGGTCCGCCCATGCCTATGTATTAAAGGAATTGGGGCTTTCAGAAGAGCAATCCATTTATCTGGAGGAATATGGTCATATAGGTCAATTCGATCAAATTTTATCATTGGAAGTGGCAGAAAAAAGAGGGAAGCTGAAGAATGGTGACCTGGTGGTCCTTGTCAGTGCGGGGATCGGGTACGCATGGGGAGCGACTGCCATCGTATGGGGAAATCCATAATTAAGGGGGATATGGTATGGCAACGGTTCAATTGAAAAAAGTATTGCTAGGGAATGGAGAGACGTTCGCTTATCGTGAAAGGAGCGGGGGGCATATCCCTCTCGTTCTGGTTCATGGAAATATGACCTCCTCCAAACATTGGGATGTTGTACTTGAAAGATTGGAAGAAACGTATAAGGTTTATGCCGTTGATATGAGAGGGTTTGGGGAATCAAGTTATCATCGGGAGATTGAGGGCATCAGAGATTTGTCCGATGACCTGAAGGACTGGGTAGACGGAATGGGGCTTGAAAGATTCTCAATGATGGGATGGTCTACCGGGGGAGCGGTCGCCATGCAATTTGTCATTGACTACCCCGATTACTGTAAGAATCTTATTTTATTAGCTTCTGCTTCGACAAGGGGGTATCCATTCTTCGGAACGAAAGAAGATGGCACCCCTGATATTGGAAATCGTCTTCGAACAGTGGATGAAGTGATGATGGATAAAGGGAAGACCATTCCTGTACAAGCGGCGTATGACCAAAATGACAGGTCATTTCTTAGGGGTCTCTGGAAAGCCTTGATTTACACCCATGCCGAGCCCGAAGAAGGACGGTATGAAGAATACATCAATGACATGAGGACACAACGGAATCTGGCTCATATCTATCAAGCACTCAATACGTTCAATATAAGCAATACTCACAACGGCCTCGTTGAAGGGACGGGTAAAGCAAGCTCCATTTCCATCCCTGTCCTGGTGTTAAGGGGAGACCGGGATTATGTCATCACCAAAGAAATGACAGAGGAAATTGTCGAGGATATAGGAGAAAATGCTTTATTTGTAGAATTAAAGAATAGTGGGCATTCACCGCTCATAGACGATCTGGATCAATTACTTCATCAAATCCAATCGTTTTTGCAAATGAAGGAGGAACTAACATGAGGCTTGAGGGGAAAGTCGCCTTGATCACAGGCGCAGCGAATGGAATCGGTTACGCAGCAGCAGGTACGTTTGTAAATGAAGGGTGTAATGTTGCCCTTGTGGACTTCAATCAGGAGGCCGGAGAAGAAAAAGCGCGTCAACTGAATGAACTCGGAAAGGGCAAAGCTGCTTTCTTTCAAGGCGATGTAGCTGACCGTGCTTCTGTCAATTCTTTTGTTGAAGCAGTAAAAGATCGATTTGGCAAGATCGATATATTAATCAATAATGCCGGCATTACAAGGGACGGTATGCTCCATAAGCTTTCGCCCGAAGATTTTCAGAAAGTACTGGATGTCAATTTGACGGGTGTATTCAACTGTACCCAGGCGGTCCTGCCCCACCTGATCGATCAGGGGAAAGGTAAGATCATCAACACCTCTTCAGTCAGCGGGGTATATGGAAACGTCGGACAAACAAACTATGCTGCAACAAAAGCGGCAGTTGTTGGGATGACGAAAACCTGGGCAAAAGAATTGGGTCGCAAAGGAATCAATGTCAACGCAGTCGCACCCGGTTTTACCGAGACAGGCATGGTGGCAGCTGTTCCTGAAAAAGTCATTGATCAAATGAAAACGATGATCCCTCTGGGGAGATTGGGAAGACCGGATGATATCGCAAAGGCTTACTTGTATCTCGCATCAGACGACAGTGACTATGTGAATGGCACCGTCCTCCATGTTGACGGTGGGATCATGATGTAATTCGATGAGAAAGGGAAGTGATAAGATGAGAAACGTAGTCATTACATCGGCTTTTCGTACGCCGGTTGGAGCATTCGGAGGAGCATTCAAAGAGCTTCTTCCGACAGACTTGATCGTACCTGTCATGAAAGAGGCGGCGAAAGAAAGCGGGTTATCAGCCGGTGATATCGATGAAGTGATCCTTGGGCATTGCATCCAAAGGACCGATCAGCCGAATACGGCAAGAACCGCTGCACTACTCGCAGACTTTGACGACACGACGACAGGATTTACGATCCAGCGCCAATGTGCAAGCGGCATGCAGGCCATCATTTCTGCAGCCATGCAAATTCAGACGGGCTTATCCGATATCGTTCTTGCCGGCGGTGTGGAAGCGATGAGTTCCAGTCCTTATATTCTTAAACAGCACCGCTTCGGTCAAAGGCTTCAACACGGGGAAATCCGGGATTCCGTTTGGGAGGTGCTCGAAGATCCCATCCATGGCATCATGATGGGGGAAACCGCTGAAAATCTGGCAGAAATCCATTCGATCTCCCGTGAAGAACAGGATGAGTATGCGGTATTAAGCCACCAACGTGCAGTGAACGCATTGGAACACGGGTACTTTGATTCGCAGATAGTTCCCCTAACGGTTAAAGAGCGCAAAGGCGAGAAAGTCATTGATCGGGATGAAAGTCCCCGGGCAGGACTGGAGATTGGCAAGTTGCAAAAACTAAAACCTGCGTTTCGTGAAGACGGGTCCGTCACTGCGGGAAATTCATCCAGCTTGAATGACGGTGGAGCGGCACTCATCTTAATGAGTGAAGAAGAAGCAAAAAAAAGAGGACTCGAGCCCCTCGGAAGAATCGTAGGATACTCAGTAACAGGCGTCGATCCCAAAGTGATGGGAATCGGTCCGGTTCCGGCCATTCAAAAAGGCTTACATATGACGGAAAACTGGTCTCTGGATGACATCGATTTATTTGAGATCAACGAAGCGTTCGCAGCCCAATATTTAGCGGTGGAAAAAGAGCTTGGTCTGGACCGTGAGAAGGTCAATGTGAATGGAAGCGGCATCAGCATTGGACATCCCGTCGGCTGTACAGGTGCCCGCCTTGTTGTGTCATTACTGCATGAAATGAAACGCCGGGAATTGAAGAAGGGAATTGCGTCATTATGTGTGGGCGGAGGCATGGGGGCATCCGTTTTAATAGAGGGAATGTAGTATGGAAAGTACCGGTCCTTATATGGGCGGGTGCTTTTTTACGTTAGGGAAATAAGTGAAATACTCTCCGCTTCCATGGCACAAAATATGTGAAATTAGACTCATTTTCCCTTATTTACAAAAAATTTACCCTATTATGACAACGGTTAATGTACGCTAAATGTGTAATGTATTTAAAGGAGGCGAAGCAGTTTGAAATTTGTACACAAGAAAGTCATTGGTATTTTTGCTATTGTATTTCTTTTTACGATCGCGTGCAGCCAGGTATCACCAACTCAAATGAGTGCGGCGGGAAGCGGAACTTGGAGCTCCCCTTATACAGTAGATCAGGCGATTTCAAATCAGAATGGTTCAACTCAGTCTGTTGAAGGATATGTGGTCGGACAGCCAACCTCAACGTCCTCTGTTGTCACAAATAACTTTCCGAACGATTATGCACTGGCATTAGCGGCATCACCATCAGAAGCCAATACGAATCAGATGGTTTATGTTCAAATTCCTTCTTCTTATCGTTCAAGCTTTGGCCTGCAAAGTAACCCGGGTTTAATGGGTAAAAAGATCAAAGTGACGGGAAGCTTGTCAGCCTACTTCTCCCACCCGGGAGTGAAATCGACATCAGCTTTTGAATCAGTGGAAGATGGTGACACCGATCCGACAGATCCTCCAACAGAACCTACGGATCCCCCGGCTTATGAAGAGTATTACAACGCAGCGGAAGGCAAAACTGGTGATGCCTTGAAAACGGCACTACATAACATCATTGACGATCATCAGACCCTATCCTATGATGCTGTATGGGGAGCATTGCGAAACACGGACGAAGATCCGAACAATCCCAATAATGTCATTCTCCTTTACTCAGGCCGTTCCCAATCCAAAACGACTAACGGTGGCGGGGTGAACGACTGGAATCGGGAGCACGTCTGGGCCAAATCCCACGGAGACTTCGGGACGGCACAGGGTCCAGGGACGGACCTCCATCATTTGAGACCGACGGATGTTACGGTCAACTCCACGAGAGGAAATCTTGACTTTGACAATGGTGGTAACGAGCAGACAGAAGCACCAGGCAACTACTATGACAGCGATTCGTGGGAGCCACGTGATGAAGTGAAAGGCGATGTTGCACGAATGATCTTCTACATGGATGTCCGTTATGAAGGAGATAATGGGGAAGTGGATTTAGAGCTGAATAATAACGTCAACAACGGAAGCGCTCCTTATATGGGTAAAATGTCTGTGCTTCTGGAGTGGAATGAACAAGATCCGGTGGATGCAAGGGAAATCCGCAGGAATAATATTATCTTTGAACAATATCAAGGTAACCGAAATCCATTCATAGATCATCCTGAATGGGCAGAAATGATTTGGTAATGAGTAATGAGCCTGGAATTTTTCCAGGCTCTATTTTATTGTGCGGAAATTCAGAGTGCATGGACTTGTCAGACGAAATTTCCTAGGTAACCTGTTAAACAAAAATGGCAATGGACCACATCCTTACCTAAGCTGTAACTCATTTGTAACCTCTGGCATCTATCATGAAAGCAACCATCCAAAGGAGGAGATGAATATGGAAAGGATCACCGATTGGTTGCAGAAGCGATCAATGATCTCTCCTGAACACGTTGCTTTAATGAATGCTGCTACGGACGAAATGATCAATTACCGCACTTTAGATGAACGGGCGTCTAAGTGGGCTCGATATATGCATGAAAACGGAATAATGAAAGGGGACCGTGTCGTATTCATATCCAGGAATCATACGGTTTGTTTTGAGCTATTGTTTGCCTGTGGGAAGATCGGAGCGGTGTTTGTCCCAATCAATTGGCGATTATCAGCTACCGAAATTGGCTCGATTACAGAGAACTGTACACCGAAACTTCTTTTATATAAAAAAGAATTTCAAGCTCTTGTCACGGACCTTCCTCAAAGCTTTAGTAAGCTATGTATTGATGATGTGACTCAAGAAGTATACTCCCGGGAGAGAGGGGGCTATCCCATACCCTTTCTCACACTTGCAGATCCTTGGATTATGATTTATACGGGTGGGACGACAGGGAGTCCAAAGGGAGTAGTACTGTCTCATCAATCGGTGACGGCCAATGCCCTGAACACAGTGGTAAGCTGGAATTTGACCCATGAGGATTGCACGTTAACGTATTTGCCAACCTTTCATACAGGAGGGTTAAATGCACTATCGGTCCCCCTGCTGATGGTGGGAGGAAAGGTTGTGATTGCTGAACGCTTTGATCCGGAAGAGGCGGTGAAGGATCTGAACCGATACGGCTGCAGTATTGTTCTATTAGTACCGACGATGTATCACTTATTAATGGAAAGGGAGGAATTTAAATGTACCCCTTTTCCGAAAATGAAGGTATTCCTATCAGGAGGGGCCCCATGTCCAGGTAAGGTGTATGACTTTTTCAAAGAAAAGAAAATCTCATTTAAAGAGGGGTATGGATTGACAGAAGCAGGCCCTAACAACTTTTACATCGATCCAATACGGATGAAAAAGGGCTCAGTTGGAAAAGCGATGATGTTCAACCGGGTGAAGGTGGTTGATGAGAGGGGGAATCCTGTCGGTCAGGGTGAAGTGGGGGAGCTATTATTAGGGGGAGATCATCTATTTAAAGAATACTGGCAAAACCCCGAGCAGACACAAAGGGTGTTAAAAGACGGTTGGCTTCATACAGGTGATCTGGCAAAATACGATGGAGATGAAGATTACTATATTGTCGGAAGGAAAAAAGACATGATCATCTCCGGCGGGGAGAATATCTTCCCCTTGGAGCTTGAGCACTGGTTAAGCGAGCACCCGGAAATCTCTGAGAGTGCGGTCATCGGACTGCCCCATGAAAAATGGGGTGAGGTCGTAACGGCCTTTATATCTATGAAGAGTGGAGCAACTCTGACGATAGAAGAGGTGAAGGCTTATTGCTTGAAGAAATTCGGCAAATATAAAATCCCTAAGGACTATCATGTTATGGACGAACTTCCGAAAACAGATGTTGGGAAAGTCAATAAACAGGCGCTGACCAAACTTTTTCAGAGACAATAGAGGGAATTGTATGAAATGCCTCGAAATACATATGTCGAGGTGAAAAGTATGAAGAGACTATTGACCGGTAAGCGAATTGACCTAACAGGATTTCAGGAAGAAGATATTTCGTCCATAAAGAAATGGAACCAAAATGAAGAAGTGCAGAGACTATTGGACGCCCTTCCCCTTAAGCCGAAATCAGAAGAAGAGATTAAGAAATGGATGGTCCCGGAAGAAAATTCCTTTCGATTTGCTATACGCCTGAAGGACGACGGGAGAATCATCGGATTTGCGGAGCTTGACGGCATTCTCTGGACCCATCGCGTGGGATGGATATCCATTTCAATCGGTGACGAAACATCCTGGGGGAATGGATATGGCAGGGAAGCAATGGATTGCCTTTTGGCATACGGCTTTCACGAATTGAACCTTCACCGACTTCAATTAACGGTATTTTCGTATAATGAGAGAGCGATCCGATTGTATGAATCGCTCGGATTCAGAAAAGAAGGAAGCTATCGTCAATTCCTGCAAAGGGACGGAAAGCGGTATGATATGTTTTTATATGGATTATTAGCAGATGAATGGGAAGAAGGATTGTGATGTCCTTCTTTTTTTGGTGTGGAGAGGGGGATGGGCTGTTGGTATGACGTTGAATTGATGGATCGTTGGATCGAGCGCTCAGTCGATTCCCTTAATATGTTAATAGACGCAATTCCCCCGCATAATGACGCAATAAAATTAATAATGACGCAAATACGGAAAAAATGACGCAATCATAATGGAAAATGACGCAATCCCTGACGAAAACGATGCTGAAGATTCCCCTTGAACGAGTCAACAGCCCTTCATTCTCAGCAGTCTTCTCCCTCCTTCCATATTTTGAAATAGAAACATTAATCATGCATGAGAGGGTGACAATAAAGTGAACATATCCGGCTTTAATCATCTTACAATCAACACTAGTAACCTGGAAGAATCACTGTCATTTTATATGGAAATCTTGCGAGCCACGCTGGTACATAAGGGACGAAAAGATGCTTATTTGGAATGGGGGCCGATTTGGATTTGCCTTCAGGAAAGGAACTGCTCCGATACCCGAAGCGGCAGTGGAATCCATCACATTGCATTCACCATCGACGAAAAAGGATTCCAAGAGGCTGTTCAACTTCTAAAGGAGAAGAAAGTGCCGATTGTAAGGGAACCCTTAAAGAGGGGCAAAGGTTGGAGTATCAATTTTCTGGCCCCGGATAGTGTCCAATTCGAATTACACACCTCGAATCTAAAGGAAAGAATGGAAGTGTGGGATTAATTACCCACCTCCCATTTCCTCCGTCCCCTAAACAATAAGCCACCCATCAAAGATTGGAAGAAACAGAAGCCTAGAAGCAAGTATAAAGATTGGACGTATGAAAGATTCATGACGATCAGAGGTGCCAGACTCGTTCCACACAATAAGATAAAGGAGTACAGGCTAAGTGCCTGGCTTCGTCCCTTTCCGCTCATATTTCCGATCAAGGTGATGACGGTAGGTATCAATAATGAGATGGCTGAGACAAATAGAATGGAAGAAATAATGATGAAGGGTATGTGCCAAATTGCATAAATCAAAGCAGCGACCAGGCTTACGATAGATAATGCCAGACCGATAAATAGCGTTTTATAAATTCCGATAACTTCCATAAAGCGCCCGGTATAGAGTGATAAACCCGCTCCGATCAGTCCCACCGACCTTGTAAGAAAAAGGAGATCCTCCTCGCCTGACAAGTGTCGGGTCAAGCTGTCATAATAGGCAATGAAAGAAGCAAGAAGAGTGAATACGATGCCGTAGGAGTATAGGAGTTCTTTCCTCCTCAGTAGTTTCATGATCGTTGCCAGTTGATAGGATGGGGACACGGATTGGACGTTTGTAAGGGGCAGCATGTGCTTTCCTATGACAAAAAGGAAAGCATACACCACTGCGAAAAAATAGAATACCCTTGACCATTCAGATAATTGCGTAATACCCCCGCTGAGTAATTGTCCTAAAATGCCTGCAAAGAGGAAGCCGGTGTTGATAAAGGCAAGAAGCAGGGTCCTTTGCTTTCCAGAAAACAAATCATACGTATAGGCAAATGCGACAGGGGCAAAGCTCCCCAGGCATAAGCCTTGAAATCCCCTCGTGAAAAACAAACTCCAAAAATCTGTAGAAAGACCAACGAGTCCCGATGCGAAGGCAGAAGCAAGCATTCCCCAGACTAGGATCCGCTTTTTCCCAAAGTGATCAGCCGCGTTGGCAAAGGTCAATAATCCGCATGCGTAAAAAAAGATGAACGAAGTGCCGGCCATGACCACTTCACTTTGGGTGATGGAAAGGGAGGCGCCGATCTCCCTGTAAATGGGGATGAATGTGTAAATATTACATGCCACCATAACGGCCATGGCAACTAGAACAGCAGAAATTCTGTTAAAATCATGATTCATGATGAAAATCACCTACCTATCTTTACTGTATGCAGGTGATCCAAATATTTTCAGTCATGATTGAGACGGGAAAGATTCCTGGTAGTGTACTATAATGAACCTATACAAAAAATCATAAACCTTCTGGGTTAGAATAGATAGAGTATAAGAAAAGGAGTGAGAGGATGTCTGTACGCTTTATTCTCGGACGCTCCGGCACGGGGAAAACACATCATGTATTGGGTGAGATGAAACGGAGCTTACTGGAAGCGCCGAATGGGGATCCTATCATCTATATCGTACCGGACCAAATGTCCTTTATATCGGAATACGAGCTCGTGAACACACCGGGGTTGAACGGTATGATCCGTGGACAAGTATTCAGCTTCACACGCCTTGCGTGGAAGATCCTTCAGGAAACGGGAGGAATGAGCCGTTATCATTTGTCGGATGTAGGCTTAAATATGATGATCCGTAAAATCATAGATGAAAACAAGGAACATCTCCACATTTTCAACAAGGCCTCTGAAAAGCCGGGGTTTATTCATCATGTAGAAGCGATTGTCAAGGAATTCAAACGTTATTGTATTTCTCCTTCAGACTTGCAAGAATTTGAAGGGGATGGTGAACGGTCCAAGGTATTGAAGGACAAACTTCATGACCTCGAACTGATTTATGAGAAATTTGAGGAAAAGCTTTTCGGTAAATACATCGACTCAGAAGATTATTTTCAATTGCTTTCCGATAATGTGAGAAATTCCGAGCTGCTGAAGAAGGCAGAAATCTATATTGACGGATTCCACAGTTTCACGCCTCAGGAGTATCTCATCATCGATCAGCTCATTCAGCATACAAAAAAAGTGACGGTTGCCCTTACAACCGATCCGGAAGAGCCTATGGGGGCGATGAACGAGTTAAGCCTGTATCGAATGACGAATGAAACGTATCAGACACTGCAGGATATATGCAGGATGGCAGGAGAATCGATAGTAGAAGAGGTGATGACCAAACCCATTCGCTACCAAAGTGAATCCCTGCTTCACTTAGAGCGTCATTTTGATGAAAGGCCGACCAAATCTTTTGAAGAAGGAAATAGAACCATTGAATTCCTTGAAGCTTCCAACCGCCGGGCTGAAATTGAAGGCGTCGCCAGGGAAATCAGGAAGCTTGCCAGGGAAGAAGGATACCGCTACAAGGATATCGCTGTATTGGTACGAAACAGCCAGGATTATCGTGATAAAGTCGAAACGATATTTCAAGATTATTCGATACCCTTTTTCCTTGATCAGAAGCGGACGATGCTGAATCATCCTTTAATTGAACTTATCCGTTCAACACTTGAGATCATGAACACGAATTGGAGGTATGAACCCGTATTCCGGGCAGTGAAAACAGATCTTCTGTTTCCTTATCAGAAGAATCCAACCGATTTGCGTGAAAAAATGGATCGGCTCGAAAACTATGTGTTGGCTTACGGGATAAAGGGCGACCGGTGGACGAAGAAAGACCGATGGAAATATCGTCGTTTCCGGGGGCTGGAGCATGTGGATGCACCACAGACCGATGCTGAAAGAGAAATCGAACACGAGATTAATGAGCTGCGGTTATTTATATCCGCACCGATCATCCGTCTAGGAAAACGTTTAAAGAAGCGGTCAACGGGTCGGGAATACTGTGAGGCCCTTTATGTGTATCTGGAAGAGTTGGATATACCTGAAAAGCTCGAACGGATGCGCATGGAAGCAGAGGAAAAAGGGAACCTGGTTGCAGCACGAGAACATGATCAGGCGTGGTCAGCGGTGATGGATCTGCTTGACCAATATGTAGAGATGCTCGGTGATGAAGAAACGACCATGAAGAAATTTTCATCAATCCTGGATGCAGGTATAGAGACAATGGAATTCTCCTTGGTACCACCGGCCATTGATCAGGTCATTATTGCCGACCTGGAGAAATCAAGGCTCGGTGATATTAAAGCCGCCTTCATCATTGGCGTGAATGACGGGGTGCTGCCGGCGAAAATGAATGAAGACGGAGTCCTGTCCGATGAGGATCGTGAGTCATTGATCAGGAGGGGGTATAAGATCGCCCCAAGTAACCGGACGAAGCTCCTGGATGAGGAGTTTGTGGCATATAAAGCCTTTACGACTCCAAGTGAACGTCTCTTCATCAGCTATCCGATCGCCAATGAAGAAGGAAAGGCACTACTGCCTTCTGCGTTTATCAAAAGGATAAATGAAATGTTCCCGGGTGCACCAACTAAGCTTCTCATCAATGAACCATCGGAATTACCTGAAGAGGATCAGCTTCATTACGTCTGTCATCCGAATGTGACGATATCCCATCTCACGTCCCAGCTGCAATTAAAGAAACGGGAATACCCTATTTATGATTTCTGGTGGGATGTGTATAACTTCTATACAACGTCCAATGATTGGAAATGGCATTCCGGGCATATATTATCGAGCCTCTTTTACGAGAATATTGGGCAACAGCTGTCTGAGGATACAAGCAAAGATTTGTACGGTGACCATATTCTGGCCAGTGTTTCCCGGATGGAGTTATTTCATAGCTGCCCATTTTCTCATTTTGCAAGCCACGGGTTAAAGCTGAGAGAGAGGGATTTCTTCAAGTTAGAGGCGCCTGACATCGGTGAAATGTTCCATTCAGCTTTAAAATGGATCTCGGAAGAAGTGGAGCGTCATGGTCTGACTTGGGCATCCCTTTCGAAATCCCAGTGTTTAAAGCTCGCGAAAGAAGCCGTCCTGATGCTGGCACCGAAGCTTCAGCACCAGATTCTACTGAGCTCGAACAGGCATTATTATATCGCTCAGAAACTTGAGCAAATCATTGGTCGGGCAAGCCTCATCCTTAGTGAGCATGCGAAGGCGAGCGGATTTGTCCCAGTCGGGGTGGAGCTTGGATTCGGACCTCACGCGACGCTACCCCCGTTCGAGTTTCAGCTCAGAAACGGGACGAAGATGGAACTTCAGGGAAGGATCGACCGGGTGGACAAAGCGGAGGATGCCAATGGGGTATATCTCCGGATCGTCGATTACAAATCGAGTGCAAGGGACCTTGATATGACGGAAGTGTATTACGGTTTGGCCCTTCAAATGCTCACGTATTTGGATATTGTGATAACGAATTCGAAACAATTCGTAGGGGGTGAAGCAAAGCCTGCGGGCGTCCTTTACTTCCATGTTCACAATCCGATGATCAATAGTAAGAAGATCCTGACGATGGACCAAATCGAAAAGGAAATTTTCAAGAGTTTCAAAATGAAGGGTCTGGTCCTCGGGGATACAGATATCGTCAGGTTGATGGATCAGTCGCTGGAAACGGGGAATTCGGATATGATCTCAGCCGGTATCAAAAAAGATGGGTCATTGTCATCCCGGTCAAAAGCGGCCAGCCAGGAAGACTTTCACTATATGCGAAAGCATGTCAGAAGGCTTTATGAAGCTTCAGGAAACCGGATCATATCAGGGGAGACGGACATTTCTCCTTATAAACTGAAGGACCGGACTCCGTGTCAGTTCTGTTCATTCCGTTCCGTCTGTCAATTTGATCAATCGTTGGAGGAAAACGAATACAGAGTGCTGCCTACAGCGAAACCGGAAGATTTATTACGGAAAGTGAGAGAGGAGGTAGAGTCCAATGAGTAATGGTATTCCAGCCAAGCCAATTGATGTAACATGGACCGACGACCAGTGGAAGGCCATTTGGGCGAAGGGGCAGGATATCCTGGTCGCTGCAGCCGCGGGATCGGGGAAGACCGCTGTACTGGTCGAGAGGATCATACAGAAGATTCTTTCAGAAGAAGACCGGATGGACGTGGATGAATTATTGGTTGTTACCTTTACCAATGCTTCTGCCGCGGAAATGAGACACCGGATCGGACAGGCGTTGGAAAAGGCGATCGATGAGGATCCCCATTCTCATCATTTAAGAAAGCAGCTGAGCCTATTGAACCGGGCATCCATTTCTACGCTGCATTCATTCTGCCTTGAAGTGATCCGAAAATATTACTACCTCATCGATATCGATCCAGGGTTCAGGATTGCGGACGAAACAGAAGGAGACCTGCTTCGGGACGAGGTCCTTGACGATCTATTTGAGGAGGAGTATGGAAAAGAAGATAACCATGACTTCTTTAAGCTCGTTGATACGTTTACAAATGATCGAAGTGACGGGGCATTGCAAGATATGATCAGGAAACTGTACGATTTTTCCAGATCCCATCCGAATCCCGATGAATGGCTAATGGGGTTGGAGGGGATGTATGAGCTGGAAGAAGGCGGGGAGATAGACGAGCTCCCCTTCATTCAACCTTTGCTGACAGATATCCAATTACAGCTTCATGGGGCGAAAAGCCTGTTTCAGCGCGCATTGGACCTCACCCGTGTACCAGGGGGGCCAGCCCCGAGAGCTGAGAATTTCTTAAGTGATATCGAAATCGTCGAGAGCCTGGAGGAACGTTTGTCTATTTCCTGGAATGCTTTATATGAAGCGATTCAAACCTTACCCTTCACAAAGCTAAAAGCTTGTCGGGGGGATGAGTACATGAAAGAAATAGTGGATGAAGCCAAGAAACTCCGTGATCAGGGTAAGAAAACATTGGAAAAGCTTCAGGAGGACTTCTTCTCGAGAAGACCCGGGTCATTCCTTGAGGATATGAAGAAAATGAAGGATGTGATCCACACCCTCGCAGTAGTGGTGATCGAATTCGGGAAACGGTTCAGACAAGTGAAAGAAGAAAAGGGACTTGTTGACTTTGCCGATCTTGAGCATTTCTGTCTCGACATATTGAGAGACCATTCCTATCATGCTTTGGTACCTTCAGAAGCTGCCTTGGAATATAAAAATAAGTTCAAGGAAGTACTGGTGGACGAATATCAGGATACGAACATGGTTCAGGAATCCATCCTTCTTCTCATTACAGAAGAACGTGAAGCGGTCGGGAACCGATTTATGGTAGGGGATGTGAAGCAATCCATCTACCGCTTCCGACTGGCTGAACCCAATCTGTTCCTAGGAAAGTACACCCGATTCCTTCCGGTCAGCGGGGAAGCAGGATTGAAAATCGACCTATCCCAAAACTTCAGGAGCCGGAAAGAAGTATTGGAAGGGACGAACTTCTTATTCAAACAAATCATGGGCACATCTGTCGGCGAGATGGAATATAACCGGGAAGCGGAGCTTGTTAAGGGTGCTCCCTATCCTGAAGAAAAGGAATTTCCCATTGAAGTGGCGATCATCGATCAGGAAACCGAAGAGCCTGCTCAAGATGGCGGAGAAGAGGAACTGTCCATCTTTGATGAAGGGGAAATAGAAAAGTCTGTCCTTGAAGCCCGTTATATGGCAAATAAGGTGAAACAAATGGTCGAGGGACGGACACCGATCTATGATGCCAAAACGAAAACAGAACGTCCGATCCAGTATCGTGATGTTGTCATTCTCCTTCGCTCCATGCCTTGGGCTGCGGAAATCATGGAGGAATTCAAACGGCAGGGCATACCGATTTATGCAAATTTATCCACTGGATATTTTGAAGCGACTGAAATTGCCATCATGCTATCATTGTTGAAAGTGATCGATAATCCGTATCAGGATATTCCCCTTGCTTCGGTTCTAAGGTCTCCGATTGTGGGACTGGATGAGCAGGGTCTGGCAAGTGTCCGGGTTCATTCTCGTGCAGGGACGTATTACGAGGCCGTGAAAAAATTTGCTGGTAAGAAGCCGGATAATCCCAGGGATGAAGAAACATTTGAGAAGGTGAAAGTGTTTCTGTATCATCTTGAGAATTGGCGGACGAAAGCGCGTCAGGGATCTGTGACAGAATTGATATGGCAATTGTACCGAGATACCCGTTTCTATGATTATGTAGGTGGGATGGCCGGAGGGAAGCAAAGACAGGCTAATCTCAGGGCATTGTACGATCGTGCCCGCCAATATGAAGAAACATCCTTCAGGGGATTATTCCGATTCCTGCGATTCATCGACAGGATGAGGGAACGCGGGGATGACCTGGGGGTGGCGAGAGCACTGAGCGAACAAGAAGATGTGGTTCGTTTAATGACCATCCACTCAAGTAAGGGTCTTGAGTTCCCGGTTGTGTTTGTCGCAGGTACGTCTAAGCAATTTAACCTCATGGACTTGAATGCAGCCTACTTATTAGATAAAGATCTTGGATTGGCTGTGAAGTACACCGATCCAGACAAACGGATCAGTTACCCTTCCCTCCCGCAATTGGCATTCAAGCGGAAGAAGCGGATGGAGGCGATCTCCGAGGAAATGAGGGTGCTTTATGTGGCGTTGACCCGTGCCAAGGAGAAATTGTTCCTGGTGGGTACGGTGAAAAGCCTCGAGAAATCACTCAAGAAATGGCGGGGTGCTTTAAGTCAGAAGGAGTGGTTGCTGTCTGATTATGACAGGGCGGGTGCAAATTCCTATCTTGACTGGATAGGTCCGTCCCTCATGCGTCATCCTCATTGCAATGAGCTTGGGGGAGAAGTACCCGAGGGAAGCGGCATCAATGAGGAGATTCTTAAACATCCTTCCTGCTTCCAGGTCACGGCTGTTCATAAGACTGAATTGGTCGAAGAGGCCGGGGAGTCACCGAGTGAAGAGGACAATTGGAAAGAGCAGGTGAAGGAAGGAAGGAAAGTGGGAATAGAATCTCTCCACAAAGATGAGGTATTGAAGCGCTTATCGTGGAAATATCCACATCTTCGTGCTACAAATCTACGTTCGAAGCAATCCGTATCAGAACTCAAGAGGATGGTTGAAATAAGAGACGAAGCGTCAAGCATCGATATCCTGAGACGCCACCACAAGCCTGTATATAACCGTCCACAATTCATGCAGTCGAAAGAATTGTCACCTGCTGAAAAGGGGACGGCCATGCATACTGTCATGCAACATATTTCCTTTGAAGATGGGGTGCCGACACAGGGAAAGGTTGAAGATCTATTATCAAACCTTGTCCGTAAAGAAATTCTGACTGAAGAGCAGAAACTGGCAATCTCAGTCGATAACATCGTAGGGTTCTTCGACAGTGAACTCGGAAAGCGGCTGGCAGGCGCACGGAACATCCAACGGGAAATTCCGTTCAGCATGAGCGTCCCTCTAAGTGAAATCTCGGAAACAGGTGATGAAGCCCCGGAAGAAACAATCCTCGTTCAAGGGGTCATCGACTGTGTATTCCGGGATGAATCAGGAATCGTCCTGTTGGATTACAAAACAGACGGCATTCATGATCGCTATGATGGAGGTTTTCCTGAAGCGAAGCCTGTCCTGCTCGAGAGGTATAAAGTACAGATTGAATTATATACCCGTGCGTTAGAATCCATCTGGAAAGAACCGGTATCACAAAAGTACCTATACTTCTTCGATGGAGGACATGTGTTGGAATTATAAATAAAAAACACCTCGAAGCTTTTCTTCGAGGTGTTTTTTTAAGACCAGGCAGGGAATAGCTAAACTAATCACTTACCTGAGGGAGGGTGGAAGATGGGTAAAAAAACGATCGGAACATGTGAATTATGTGCTCGCGGGAATGTGGAAACCACGGTTCATCACCTCACACCCAAGGAGGTGGGGGGCACATTCCTTCCCACGGCGCAGCTTTGCATTCCTTGTCATAAGCAGATACACTCCCTGTACACAAATGATGAGCTGGGTGCAAGGTTAAACACAATTGAAGATTTAAGGAACGATATAAAAATTTATGCATTCATCAAATGGATACGTAAGCAGCCGCCCACCAAATTGATCAAAACAAAGAAAAGCCATGAGCGCAGAAAAAAGCGATAATGAAAAAAACAAAAAGCCTATTCTAAGGCTTTTTGTTTTTTAGTTATTTCCTGTTATCGGTTGGTCAATAACATTACAATCAAAAGTGGTACTTACACTGAATACATTGTAACTTAATTGAAATGGACCGGTATTGAAGCCGCCGGCACCACCGAAAGTCTTGGAAGCAGATTTAGGAGAAATGATGGCCGTGTCCCCAAACTGGACATTTCCGCCCCCGACGTTAAGAATCGCGACTGGACCTACTAATGCGGGCATATTCAACATCCTCTTTTCTATATGTCTATATTATAGGCTATGTGAGTGTTGTGGTAACGTTCATACATCAAAGAAAGAGATCAATCAGGTGATTCAATCGTTTCAATCGTTTCAGACGGTTCCTCTCCTTCTTTATTTTCTAGCTGGCGAATGTTTTTCACCCTTGCTTCCATATATACATTTGATGTATTCCCTATGTGTATGATGGAAGCAGCGGAGGTTGCACGAATATACATCGTATTGACTTTAATCGGGCAAAGATTTAGTCTTGACACCCCAATCTCAGGATTGATAGGGGGGAGTTCAATTGGGTTTAGGAATACATCCGAATCAAAACTACCTTCACTTGTGTAAAAGAGTTCCTTTTCTCTTTGTACGGCAAATGCCTTGGATTGTGCATAAATATTTTGTGAATCTCCAATTTGGTAAACAGAGGAGAAGGCCAGTGTGATCCCCTCAAGTTCATTAACAATCGAATATCGTTTAAGCATGGTTCATCCTTTAGGGGTCAGAGGGACGAATGGACCGATGATCAGGGATTCAGGCGGCGTATCGAATGCAGAGGCAAGCTGGATGATATCGGCATCCCCGACCAAAACGAGAGAGGAGCTGGCCACTCCTGCGATATCAATATTTCCGACGGTTAATTCACGATTGATGACCTGGAGGTTCATTATTATTCATTCCTTCCATATGATCTGGGATTTGCGACATAAAGGAGAAAAGGGCGGTTTCAATGTCTTTCTTGATTTTGTTGATGATCTTTTTCTCCCACTCCCCTTCCTGTTGTTTCGATTCAATAAAGGGTATGTTTTGTAAATAAAATTCGATTCTTTGTGGCATTTGATTCAACAAATCCTGTTGAATCATTTCATAATAAGACGGGTCGAGGGATCTCTGGAACTGAATTTCGTTATCCTGGATGAGACCCGGTAGTTCTGAATCGATATAGGCTCTTATCGCTGAGGAAATTCGTTCTTTATATGGTTCCAAATCTTTAATGGATTTAACATCTACATTGGGCTGAACGGCGAGGTCTTCGATCGTTTCCTTCAAACTGTTTGGATTTAGCCCGATATTCAGCGTCCCGTCCAGGGATTCCACTTTCAGCTGATCAAATTTATATTCGATCTTTTCTACGTTGATAGTCGGTGTATCCCTGAGGCTGGTTAATTCCTGTGACAGGTCATTCACTTTGTTTTCCAACGCGACAATTTTCGAGTTCAACATTTCGATATACTGATAGAGTTGTTGTGGGGTCATATAGTAATTATTCATTCTGCCACCTCTTTCTTTTGTCGCGATCATTTATTTTAGCCTGGTGATTGAAGGGGGACCAGAGGAGTAACGGAAGGTGGTTTGGTTCCACCATTTTTCTCCGCTTCAGGAGCAGGCTCTGTATACCCCCCGGTATTATATAGAAAGTCATTTGTTGTAATTTGACCGCATGTTCCAATTTGAAGGATGGAGGAGTTTGACATGCCGCCAATCTTGATAAATTGAATCTGGATGGATTGTTGCACGTAATAATTGGTCATTCTGCATCACACTCATAGATTAAAGTTTATTCCCTGATCCATGCCATCATCATCAATGGTATAGGTCAGTGAGCTTTCATTGTATACGGAAATTCCTTTACCCGTTATGAATGAACCTGCCCCAGCAAAGGTTTTAGCTGTTGAAATCGGACTGATGTTAAATACATCCCCAATATGGAAAACGGCGCTGGAACCGACATTGACGACTTGAGCAATTCCTACGATTGCGGGCATTGTGACTCACACCTTTAAGACAAAGTTAATTATTGTTATTCTATGTTAAGAACATGAATAGGTGATAATCGCCTAATTTCCTTTTTCGGGTTAAAATGAAATCAAGATTAATTTATCGGAGGAAAATGAATGAACACCATGTCACCAATTGAACAAACAGAACGTATCGTAAGCCTTGATGTGATTAGGGGATTCTCATTGCTTGGCATCATTATCATTAACATGATTTCCTTTCATTCCCCATTTCTGTATCTGGATCCGTATACGTGGTGGAAGACACCTGAAGATGTCACATTATATCCATGGATTGATGTCTTGGTTCAAGCAAGCTTTTATCCGTTATTCGCCATGATGTTCGGATATGGATTAGGGATCCAGCAACAAAGGGCTATGGATAAAGGAACGTCCTTCTACAGCTTTGGAATCAGAAGACTTCTTGTATTATTGGGAATCGGATGTATCCATGCCTTCCTGATATGGTCTGGGGATATCCTGATTAATTACGCTATGTTTGGTCTCGTGCTACTTATATTCATGAGGCTATCCGGTAAAGGATTGATGTGGCTGGGAGGTATCTTATTTCTGTTGCCACAAACTTTTTTCAGTATATTACTAGTATTGATGACCTTTGCCGATCCGACTGGGGTGACGCAATATACAAACATCTCCGCTCTCCAGGATTCGGTTGCCGCCTATGCTTCAGGCAGCTTCAGCAGTATCATGGGACAACGTTTCGAAGACTGGTATATAGTGAATTCGCCTGATAACCTTTTATTCTTATTATTATCAATCCTCCCCATGATGATGATCGGGGCAGGTGCAAGTAAACTGCGACTATTGGAAAAGGTATCGACCTATAAGAAGATGTGGATGGTAACGGGTGGAAGTACATTACTCTTGGGAGTCGCCATTAAGTCACTGCCGCTTCTCATAGAGTCCAACTTTGCTTATTCATACATACAAGACTTTTTGGGAGGTCCGTTCTTATCAGTATCTTATGCAATAATCCTTTCATTATTATTGTTGAATCAAAAAATCATGAAATGGAGCAAGCCGCTCGCTTCAGTTGGGAAGATGTCCCTCACAAATTATTTGATGCAATCGATCATCGGTACATTGATCTTCTATTCTTATGGATTTGGTCTATATGGGGAAGTGACGTTAACGACGGGGACGATGCTCGCAGTAGGCATATATGTCATACAGGTGATACTGTCAGAAATTTGGTTGTCCAAGTTCCAATACGGTCCTGTTGAGAAGCTGTGGCGTGTATTAAGTTATGGTAGACGCAATGTGGGGGAAAAAGGAAAGATGTAAAACGGTAGAGAGGGGATATGAAATATGAAATTCGTAAGTTTTAAAGTGGAGGATAAAGAAACATTTGGGGTGGAGATGGATGGCAGGCTCCTTGATTTGGCCGGGGTCCATGATTTACCAAGGGATTTACTGAAGGGTATAGAAGACGGGGAAGATTTTCTCAAGGATGTGACAGCTGTCCTTAAGGAGCATGCCGGAACTCTTCGCTCTTTTGCGCATGATGAAGTGAAATGGCTTTCCCCGATTCCGAAAGCGAAGAGGAATATTATGTGTGTCGGAAAAAACTATCGTGATCATGCCATCGAAATGGGTGGTGAACAAGATATCCCAAAGGACATCATGATGTTCACGAAAGCAACCAATACGGTCATCGGTCACGGGGAAACGGTACTTCATCACGATGATATAACAGAAGAGCTGGATTATGAAGGAGAACTGGCCGTAATTATAGGGAAGAAGGGGAGGGGAATCTCTCCTGAAGATGCAATGAAGTATGTGTTTGGTTATTCCATCCTTAATGATATTACTGCCCGTGATCTTCAGAAAAAACATGGCCAGTTCTTCATCGGGAAAAGTCTCGATACAACATGCCCGATGGGACCTTACCTTGTGACTAAGGATGAAGTGGGAGATCCTCATAACTTATCCATAGAGACAAAGGTCAATGGTGAAATCCGACAGTCTTCCAATACTGGAGAAATGATTTTCTCCGTTCCAACCATTATTTCTACCTTATCCAAAGGGATGACACTGGAACCTGGGGACATAATTGCGACAGGTACACCATCAGGCGTCGGAAAAGGCTTTAAGCCTCCACGTTTTTTAAAAAAGGGAGATCTAGTGGAAATTGAAATCGCATCCCTTGGAATTTTGACAAATCCGTTACAGGCCTAGTTAAAATTTCTGTTGTTGTACAGACTGTGGTAATATTATGAGCGTAAACTATCTACCTGTAGGAGGTTCAATATGTTTGATAATACACATGCCCATATTACAACGTGGGTCATTGCCATCATTCTTTTCTTTGTAGCGGTCGGCTTACATAATGCAGGGAAGAAAAAAGGCATGAAAGTTGTACATATGATCTTACGATTATTCTATCTGCTCATCATTTTAACGGGCGCACTATTATTCTGGAAGCATCAAGGCATCGATCCTGCCCTTTACGGTATCAAAGGTTTGGTGGGAATCTTATTGATCGGAATGTTTGAAATGATTCTGGTCCGCATGAATAAAGGTAAGAACACAAATGTACTCTGGATCGTGATGGTCATCGCTTTAGTCGTTGTTTTATATTTGGGACTACGTTTACCGTTAGGTCTTCATCCATTTGCATAACGTGAAAAAAAGTTGGCTCCGTATAAGGGCCAACTTTTTTTATTTTAGGCTGTTTTCGTACACATTGTTGCTTTTGGACGTAGCGAGTGGCTGTTGATTTCCTCTCCAGGTGCTCGCTTTCCGCGGGGCTGGCGGTGAGCCTCCTCGGGCTTCGCCCTTCGGGGTCTCACCTGTCCAGCTACGGCGGCTAGCCCCTCGAGGTCATAAGCTAAATGGTCCAGGAAGTCCATTGCTAGCATTTTCATATAAATGAATATCCAAATCTGTCGAATTGTGGTATTTTGATAGAAACGACGTCTTCGAGTAGGTGTGAAAATGGTAAAGTCCTTTCAATACATATATAACGACGAGCACTCCCTGAATCAATTTATTATAGAGAACGGGTTAGATCGACATCCTTCTTTATTCATTCAAGCATTTGTAGGGAATTCCCAGCTTGAAGCCATACAGGAGCTTCAGGATCAAATAAATAGATTAGTTCCTCGAAGCACCCTTATCGGCTGCAGTTCCAAGGGACAAGTGGCAGACGGTAAAATCGTATCCGGCATTGTTTTATCATTTACACTATTTGAAAAAACCAAAGTGAAAGCTCTTTTACAAGAAAAATCAGACTCCAGTAAGCAGCTTGGAATACAAATGTGCGAAGAAATCGGTCAAGCGGACACGAAAGCATTCATTATTTTCTCAAGTCATTTACAGCTTGACGTACAGGAGTTCCTGGATGGAGTTTCAGAAGGCGGTGGTGATACTGTCATTGCCGGAGGTGTCTCTTCCGATCTTCCACAGAAAAGCCACACGTATGTATTCACTAATCAACATATCTCAACTGACGGGTTCGTTTCAGCCTCTTTAAATGGGGATGGATTAATGGTCCATTCCCATGCAGTAGAGGAATGGCAGGAAGTGGGGCCGGCATTCAAGGTTACGAAAGTAAGGGGACATATAGTAGACGGAATCAACTTTATGAAGCCCATCCGGTTGCTTGAAATGTACCTTGGTGAAAGATTCGTAAAGGATCTGCCAGATTCATCAATTGAATTCCCGTTTCTTGCGAAAGAAAAGAATGATTCGGTGGCCGTCTATATCATGAACGTACTGCCGAATGGAAGTGTGGAACTGAGCCAGGAAGTGGAAGAAGGGCAGGAGGTTTCGTTTGGATTTGCAAGCGTGCAGGATATCATCCAGACGACGACAAAACTCCTTGCTCAATTGAAACGCCATCCTGTAGAAACTCATTATGTATACAATTGTGTGGCAAGAAGGAGATATATAAGTGAAGTGACGAAGCAAGAGCTCTCCTATTTCAACCGGATTTCACAGGTGAGCGGGTTTTTCTCGTACGGTGAGTTTGGGCGAAAGGGCGGTAAGCCTAAACTTATGGCTCATTCACTGACCTATCTTGGACTTTCTGAAGGTGTACGAGAACCCATCAAGGATTTGAAAGTCGACTTTCAGTTAACTCCTGAAACAGACGCCATGATGTCGTTGACCCATTTAATCCATACAGCTGAAAAGGATATTCAAGAATTAACCCATAATATTCAAATATCGGAGGAGTATTACCGGTCCCTCTTCGATAATAATACAGATTTTGTATACAGTACGGATTTAAATGGCCGATTCAATTCTCTCAATCCTTCCTTCATTAAAACATTTGGCTTTACGAAAGATGAAATCCTCGGGAAGTCAGCTCTTCAATTTATCAGAGAAGAAGACACGGGAAGGGTAAGGCGTCATTTCTACCGTGCAATGGAAGGGAGGGAACAGTACTATGACCTCCCGATTGCATCCAAAAACGGAGAAGTGAATTTCTTTCAAATCAAGAATATCCCGATCACGGTTAACGGGGAATGTGTCGGGATCTTCGGGATAGGAAGGAATGTCACGAAAGAACGGCAATTCGAAAAGAAAATTACCCAACTTGCTTATTACGATGGTGAAACAGATCTCCCCAATAAGATGAAGTTCAGGGAAATCGTTGATGAACACATCAGTAGGGCAAAGAAGAAGAAGCGAGAGATGGCGGTTTTATTTCTGGACATGGACCGTTTCAAAATGATCAATGATACTCTGGGTCATTGGGCAGGTGATCTAATTATGAAAGAGCTTGCCAAAAGGATTCAGGCAACTCTACCGAAAGGTGCTTATCCCGGACGTTTCAGCGGAGATACATTTACGGTTCTGCTCACGAAAGATGTAAATGAATCCACCATATCAGACATTACAGATGCTATTATGAAAACGATTCAGGCACCGTTCACGTATCAGGGGAAAGAGTTCTACATTTCTGTCAGTATTGGCGTAGGGATATTCCCCCGGGATGGTGAAGAGTCTACCGATTTGTTAAGAAATGCAGATTCCGCTCTCACCCGGGCCAAATCAAAAGGTGGAAATAATACCGTTTATTTTTCCAGGGACATGAAGGAAGATAATACCCGCAAGGTTGAAATGGAAGCTCATTTGCGGAGGGCCATCGATCGCGAGGAGCTCTTCGTAGCTTATCAACCCATCATGAATATTTCTGACCGATCCCTTATCGGATGCGAGTCATTACTAAGGTGGCATCATCCATCATGGGGAATGATTTCACCAGTTGAATTCATTCCCCTGGCAGAAGAAACAGGGCTGATTTATGACATTGGTAAATGGGTTCTTGTTGAATCTTGTTTACAGTTGAAGAAATGGTTAGATCAACAAGCGGATGACTTCTATATATCTGTTAATGTTTCCGCACAACAATTTCAGCACCCTACGTTTCATTGTGATGTGAAAGAGGCATTAGTGATATCAGGACTTAAGCCTGAATATCTCTGTTTAGAGTTGACCGAGACAATCATGCTACATGACGCAGCCCACACCATCGAAGTGATGAAGTCCCTTGCAGATCTTGGGGTGAAGCTAGCTATCGATGATTTCGGCACTGGTTATTCGTCACTCAGTTACCTGAAGCATCTCCCCCTTCATATACTGAAGATTGATCGATCCTTTGTGCAGAATATGAATGATCATACACCCGATGTAGCAATTGTTCAGTCCATAGCGACCATGGGGAAAGGGTTGAATATGAAGGTTGTAGCTGAAGGAGTGGAAACGAACGAGCAATTTCAGTTACTGAAACAGCTTGGCTGTGATTATGCACAAGGATTTCTCATTGAGAGACCTATGTCGTCTGATAAAATGAACACCTATTTAGAGGGAAGGAATCTTGTGCCCAGCCAGAAACCATAAAAAGACCAATGCCTTTCAATTACGGAGGCATTGGTCTTTTTATTATGGGGGCATCATTAGATATTAAAACTCTCGATCACGATCCGCCTGCCGGTGCTTAGTGTGAATTCAAATCGATCGCGCTTCTTTTTATAGTAAGTGAAGTGATGCTGAACTGCACACACCTCCACACCGTTGTCGAAGGTGATGAAGTTCACGCCTTCCTTGATTTTTTGGTTCCCAAGGAATACAAGGTGGTTGTGACAAAAGATACTGTCATAAATCGAATAACCCAAATTGTTCAAGGCTGTTGTAAACTGATGAAAGGCATCATCAGAAATCTCTTCTAATAAATTCTCCAACGAATATAATATATTCTTCTTTATTTGAATTCGATCGCCATTCTCGATTCTTAATCTTTCGTAGGGTGTGACAATGATCCCGTCCTCTAAGAGAACACCGGCAAGCCATTCGCCATCTCTATATACTTTCAATTCATGATTGAGGTAAAATTCGAGCTCAGATTCTTCCTCGGCATCGATTTCGAAAAAGAACCACGTATCCTCCTCGAATAAAGCGGTACCTTCGGAATAGGACCTTTTTTGGGATTTTAAAATGTTTGATCGAAATATGTTGCTCAAGTGAATATCCCTCCTTAACTACATTTCTTGTCATAATTATCATATTTCATTCATGTGAAGATTGATTGAGACAATTAACCATTTCTATCGGTGAGCATAGAATAATTTATGTGTCAGTGAGCCCAGTTTGTTGGACTAGAAAGTGAGGATGATCACCATGTGCGGAATTACAGGTTGGATCCATTATAATCAAGATTTATCGAAACAAAAGGATGTAGTTGAAAAAATGGCGGAAACCCTTTCTAAAAGAGGGCCGGATGAAACGAACGTATGGATGGATCGACACGTTGCGTTTGGTCATAAACGGTTGATCGTAGTCGATCCGGCAGGTGGAAGGCAGCCAATGAGCCTTCATCATAACAATAACCTATTCACCATCTGTTATAACGGAGAACTATACAATACAGAAGATTTACGGAAAGTACTTATAGAGAAGGGATATTCGTTCAACGGACATTCTGATACGGAGGTATTGCTGACTTCTTATATAGAGTGGAGAGAAGAATGCGTTCACCATCTAAATGGTATATTTGCGTTTGCCGTATGGGATAGTGAGGAGGAGCATGTATTTATTGGGAGGGACCGAATGGGCGTAAAGCCTTTATTTTATTTCGAACAGGATGAAGGGATCTTGTTCGGTTCTGAGATAAAAGCTTTGCTTGCTCATCCCGATGTTTTGCCGCAGGTGGACCTCGAAGGCTTGGCGGAAGTGCTGGGGCTCGGGCCATCTCGTACACCAGGAAACGGTGTATTCAAAGGAGTGAAGGAGCTTCGTCCGGCACATGCCATGATTTTCTCGAAAGAGGGTTTGAACATTTGGAGATACTGGAATGTGAAAAGTGAGGAACATACCGATTCCTTTATCGAAACCGTTTCTAAAGTGCGCTTTCTTCTGACGGATGCCATAGAGAGGCAGCTTGTTTCCGATGTACCCTTATGTACCTTCTTATCAGGTGGACTTGATTCCAGTGCCATTACAGCCGTAGCAGCCAATTCATATAAAAAAGATGGAAAAGGGAATCTTCATACGTATTCCATTGACTATGAGGAAAATGATCAATACTTTAAAGCGAATGATTTTCAGCCGAACTCCGATGCACCATGGATTGAAAAAATGACTGAGGAATTCGATACGATTCATCACCGCTGTGAAATCAGCCAGCAAGAGCTTAAGGATCATTTAATTGAAGCGGTCCATGTAAGGGATCTTCCGGGGATGGCCGATGTGGATTCATCTCTCTTATGGTTTTGCCGGGAGATCAAACAGGACTTTACGGTAGGGCTTTCTGGTGAGTGCGCGGATGAAATCTTTGGTGGGTATCCGTGGTTCCACCGCCCGGAAGATTTCAATCGCAGAGGTTTCCCGTGGATGCGCTCTACAGCTGAACGCCAGGGTCTCTTGAAGGAAGAATGGAGTAAGAAATTAAATCTTGAAGAATACGTATTGGAGCAATATGACCGAACCGTTGCAGAAACCCCGATATTAGAAGGGGAAAATGAAGTGGAGACCAAGAGGAGACAATTATTCTACCTTAATTTACTTTGGTTCATGACGACGTTATTAGATCGAAAGGATCGCATGAGTATGGGCGCGAGCCTTGAGGTACGTGTGCCTTTTGCAGACCATAGACTTGTAGAATATGTCTGGAATATTCCGTGGGAGATGAAAATGCACGAAGGAAGAGAAAAAGGCATCCTGAGGAAGGCTCTTGAAGGAGTCCTGCCTCACGAAGTCCTGTATCGAAAGAAAAGCCCGTACCCGAAAACCCATCACCCGGTCTATACGAAGCTGGTCGGGGAGTGGCTGACCGAAATTCTTGAAGACAAATCGAGTATTCTTTATGAACTGTTTGATGAAAAGAAACTGAAGGAAATTGTCGCATCGGGAGGAGCTGCCTTCGAGGTACCGTGGTACGGCCAGCTCATGACAGGACCTCAGCTCCTCGCCCATCTTGCCCAGATACATGTTTGGTTCAAGGATTATAATATTGAGATTGTGGAATAGGAAGGAATTAAGAGACCGGTACAAACATAGATTAAACTAATAATGATTAGTAAAAGGAGGCATAGTAAAGGGGGATGAACTCTTATCTATGCCTTTTTCTTATTTAACCCTTGAGTTATCACTGTTGCAAAATAGCAACATAATGCAATTGGAGAGATCCGTAGGCGTTATTTAAGAGTTTATTATATATAGGACAAGCTTATACATGATAAAAACATATTTAATTGGAAAAATAGAGTTTATCTATTCTTTCTAGTGGAAAAGATTTGTATAAGTATTGTATAATAAATGTACAAATAATTAAGCATTGGAGGCTATAACGATGGCCAAAAAAATAATCGTCATTGGCGCAGGTCCCGGAGGCTTGGCCGCGGCAATGCTTCTTGCCAGTAAAGGGTACAAAGTAGACGTATATGAGAAGCAATCATTTGTTGGCGGGCGAAATGGCTCTGTTACGATGGATGGTTATACATTCGATATAGGGCCGACATTCTTGAGTATGCCGGAAATTGCCGAAGAATTATTTGAGGAATCAGGGAGAAATCTTCATGACTATGTGGATTTACAGGAACTCTCCATGATGTATGAACTCATCTTTAAGGATAGAAAGGTTCAAATGTTTAAAGATCCTATAAAGCTGTCCGATGAAATCGAACGCCATTATCCCGGTAATGCAGAAGGGTATACCCGTTTCATGAATGATACACGAAAAAAAATGGAGAGGTTAAAACCGATCCTGCAGAGTCCGATGGATCGATATTATCAATATATCAGCTGGAAGGTTTTGAGAGCGCTGCCTCAGCTGTCACTGGGTAAATCGCTTTATAGCGTGTTGAGTGATTATTTTACAGAACATGAACTGCGGTTAGCCTTTACTTTTCAATCCAAGTATTTAGGGATGTCTCCATGGGAGTGTCCAGGGGCATTTTCCATTCTTTCCTTCATGGAGCACGAATATGGCATTTTCCATCCTATCGGAGGTTTGAATCAATTATCAAAGGCCATGGCAAAAGTGGTGAGAGAGTATGGCGGTTCAATCCATCTTGGCCAAGGAGTCAAAAAACTATGGATCGAAGACCGTGATGTGGTGAAAGGCATCATGACAGAAGATGGAGAAAAGATTGCCGCTGATGAAGTCATCATCAATGGGGACTTTGCCCACGTCATGAGTAATCTGGTTGAAGATGGTGTCTTAAAGAAATACAGTAAAGAAAAACTGAAAAAGAAAAAGTATTCCTGTTCGACTTTTATGATCTATTTGGGAATTGATAAACAGTATGACCTCCCCCATCACAGTATCGTGTTCGCAGAGGATTATAAGAGAAATGTTGAGGAAATAACGGAGACGTATACCCTTCCTGAAGATCCTTCCATTTATATTCAAAATGCTTCGGTTACAGATCCAACACTTGCGCCGACAGGGCATTCCACATTGTATATCCTTGCCCCCGTTCCGAACAACGTAAGCGGGATCGATTGGCAAGTGAATGAAAAAGTTTTCAGAGACCTGGTATTGGATGCGGTTGAAAGGAAAGCGGGACTTGAAAACATCCGTGACCATATCCAGGTCGAAAAAATCATTTCACCCCGTCATTGGGAAGTGGACTTCAATATTTATGAAGGGGCCACCTTTAACCTTGGTCATCAATTAACGCAGATGATGGCCCTCCGTCCACATAACCGGTTCGAAGAGCTTGAGAACTGCTGGCTGGTCGGAGGAGGCACTCATCCTGGAAGCGGATTGCCTACGATACTGGAATCTGCCCGAATCACAACCAATATGCTGATGAACGAAGACCCGTCCTATTCTTTCACTAAAGAACAAGCAATGGAGGAAGCTTTATGAAAACAGCAGTCATTGGATCGGGAATAGGTGGATTGATATCCGGGTTGTTATTGGCGAAGGAGGGTCACGACGTCACCGTCTATGAGAAAGAGTCTACCATCGGTGGGCGCCTTGCCTTTGTGAAGGAAGGTGAGTACAGAATTGATAAAGGGCCGACCATAGTGCTCCTTCCTGAAATGCTATTGTCCATTCTTTCGGAGGCGGGGATTGACACAGCCGATATTGAATTCATCCGGTGTGATCCGCTGTATCATATTCATTTTGCAGACGGTCAAACGTACAGGAAGTATGCTGATATCCATAAGCAGTATAAAGAAATTAAGGAGCAATTCCCGGGTGATGAAGAAGGATTTCTCCGATTTATGGATGACATGGATAGCAGATTCACAATCGGGAAGCCTCAATTCCTCGAGTCCTCGTTTTTGAACACGAGGGACTATCTTAATCCTCACACGATAGGTTCATTACTCAAATTAAAAGCTTATCGGAATGTAATGGGGAATTTGAAGCGTTATTTTCATCACGAAAAGCTTCAGACAGCCTATGGCCTGCAAACATTATACATTGGTGGGAATCCATACAGTACTCCAGCCATTTATAGTTTAGTTTCCTATAGTGAGCATAAGCATGGTATCTATTATATTAAAGGTGGCTATGCAGGCTTATTGGACCATGTGGAAAAAGCGTGTGAACGAAATGGCGTCACGATCAAGACATCGTCTCCTGTCACAGAAATCGAAACTGAGGGAGGGAAAGCCACGCATATTGTTGTTAGAGGCAAGCGAGAAGAAATCGACTCCGTGATCGTCAATGGAGACTTTCCCACAGCATCAAAATTATTGAAAAAGAAATCCCCTAAATCCTACCAGCCATCATCGGGATGTGTGCTTTTATATATGGGGGTCGATGGGAAGTTTGATGATAAGGAAATGCATCAATTTTATTTAAACGAAAATTTCTCGAGGAATATGGAGGATATTTTCAAGAATAAGAGAATTCCTAAAGAACCTTCATTTTACGTTTTTAATCCATCTAAGCTCGATCCCTCCCTGGCGCCAGAAGGGAAAAGTGTCTTATATGTACTCATTCCTGTTCCTGTATCCGATGATTTGGATTGGAAGGAAGCTTCAGAATTTCTTTCTAACCTCGTATTAGATACAATGGAGGAAAGAGGATTCGATGAGCTTAAGAAACGAATCACGTGGTTAAAGGTCAGGTCGCCTGAAGAAGCAATGCAGGAGGGACTGTATTCAGGTGGAAGTTTCGGCATTGCGCCGAGTCTCTTACAGTCGGGTCCGTTCAGACCCCAGGTACAACCGTTTGCGGAGAAAAATATCTTTGCTGTCGGTGCATCCATCCACCCCGGTGGAGGAGTACCGATTGTCATGCAAGGTGCAAAACTGGTTGCTGAAGCCTTCAAAGAATATTTTAAATCAGAATCGGAAAGGAAGGATGTGTCCTTACATGAACAGGATCTTGGAAGCATACGATCATTGTGAGAATATCATTAAGCTTCATTCCAAAACATTTTACAGAGCGTTCTCTCTTTTACCAAAAGATCAGAAAAAGGCCGTTTGGGCTGTGTATGCATTTTGTCGCAAAGTAGATGATATCGTTGATGAGGGCACAAGTCCTTTTGATGAATTGCATCAGTTCGAATTGGAATTTGAATCTTTTTTAACCGGGTTTTACAACCACAATCAACCAATGTGGATTGCGTTGGATGATGTGTTTAAGCGTTTTAATATGGACGTCCAGGCCTTCCGTGATATGATCAGGGGCCAAAGGATGGATCTCGGCGAAAGGGTCTATGTGAATATGGAAGATGTACTGGATTATTCCTATCACGTAGCGAGCACAGTCGGATTAATGCTCCTTCCTATACTTGCTCCCGGGAAAGAACAGCATTTGAGGGAAGACGGAATCTATCTGGGGTATGCCATGCAGCTTACCAATATATTAAGAGACATCGGCGAGGATCTGGAAAGAGGAAGATTATATATTCCCCAGGATCTTTTAGTAAAATATGAATATACCGTTACGGATTTGAAGGAATATAGAATCAATGATGCCTTTCAGTCCCTATGGGAAGAAATGGCCGGTTTAGCTGAAGGCTATTATGAAAAGGCCTTCCGCACGATGAACCTTTACCCTGTCTATTCAAGAACCCCTGTTAAGGGAGCTGCCCTGCTATACCGGGCGATCCTGGATGAGGTGAGAAATAATCACTACAATGTGTTTTCCAAGAAGCACTTTGTTTCTAAAGATGCAAAAGAGAAAATCATATCGAGCATTTCATAATTAAGCTCATATGGAGGCTGTCAAATGGCCTGCATATGAGCTTATGTTTGTGTGGTTCAACTTGAATAACGGATGTAAAAATGAAAAAAGAGCCGCTAAGAGCAGCTCTTCTGTCGTTATATTGTGTTTCGTTGATTCATGTCGCTCACTTTCCCTGTTCCGATCGAGTTCAAGCGATCGACTAAATCAGATCCGAATGGAGAAGCAGAAGAAACGTTTGATTCCAGCACTGTATCTTTTAGTTCGTATGCATTGGAACCATGTTCTGTAAAGTCCAATCCTGATAGCTCTTCTTCACGTGATACGCGGATACTTGATACTCTCGTTACGATGTAAAGGAATCCTCCGGCACTGATGGAGGTCCAGGCAATGACGGCTAAAACACCGAGTGCTTGAATGGCTACTAATGAAGCGCCTCCGCCATAAAGTAACCCGTTTTGAATATCAAATAAACCTACTGCAACCGTTCCCCAAACCCCACAGATTCCATGAACCGCAATGGCACCGACAGGATCATCTACTTTCAATTTCGAATCGATGAACGTCACGGCTTCGACAAGGATGACCCCGGCTATTAGACCTATTATGAGAGATCCCACAAGCGATACGTTGGCGCAACCGGCAGTGATCCCGACAAGTCCACCAAGGGCACCGTTAAGTGTCAGGGATGGATCGATACGTTTGAATCGGATCAACGTGTAGAAAGCGGATGAAAGAATGGCAGCAGATGCTGAAAATAAGGTTGTCGTGATGACCTGAGGAACAAGGGTCGGATCAGCTGCCAGACTGCTGCCGCCGTTAAAGCCGAACCATCCAAACCAAAGGATGAATACGCCGAGGGCACCGATCGGTATGTTATGACCAGGGATGACATTCACTTTACCTTTGTTGTATTTGCCTATTCGGGCTCCAAGGAATAGAACAGTAATGAATGCCCCTACAGCACCAGTCAAATGGACGACGGTAGATCCGGCGAAATCGACGAATCCAAGCTCTGACAGCCATCCGCCTCCCCAAACCCAATGGCCCACAATCGGATAGATGACTCCCGTCATGGCCACGGTCAAAAGGATATAGCTCTTTAGCTTCATTCTTTCGGCAACTGCCCCCGAAATGATTGTCGCACAGGTAGCAGCGAAGACGGATTGGAATAGGAAGAAACCGATATCCTCACGTCCCGACAGGAAAAAGCTATCTGATCCAATGATTCCACCAGAAGATCCGCCGAACATGAAGCCGAATCCTACGATGAAATACAGGACTGATGCAATGGCTACTGTCAGGAAATTTTTCATTAATATATTGAGAGAGTTCTTGGCACGGGTGAATCCAGTTTCAACCATTGCGAATCCGGCGTGCATGAAGAATACAAGGATGGCAGCAATCATCACCCAAAGAGAGTCTACAGATGCCTGAACCGACTCCGCAGTTGGTGCAGCCGCGAATGCAGTGGAGCTAACGAACAATGACAGAAATAAAAGAGCTGAAATCTTTTTAATCAATGGTATCCCTCCAAATTGAGTTTGGCCGTGGCTGAAGTATCGAATATGGTGAATGGTAACCTATAAAACTGCTTTTCTTCCCCGTTCACCCGTTCGAATCCGAACGACTTCTTCAACAGGGTAAATGAAAATCTTTCCGTCTCCTACGGTTTCAGTGCTGCAGTGCTCCACGATAAGGTCAATGATGTCTTCCACTTGCCCATCGTCAACGATCATTTCCACTTTGATGCGTGGGACCAATTGAAGTTCAAATTTGTTTCCCCTGAATATACCCTGCTTTCCTTTTTGTTTTCCGCAGCCTGCTGCTTCTGATACGGTCAGTCCGCTGAATCCACGAAGACATAAAGCTTCTCGTAAAGACAAAAATGCTTCTGCCCGAATGATCGCTTCTACTTTTTTCATCTTTATTTCCTCCCTTTACTATTGGTTTATTCAATATGACTTCTTTGATGTTAGGTTTTGTAACATGAATAAGTTATATTATTTATCATATTCAGAAAATAACAAAAGTTCAAGTGTTAATTTATAATGTAAGCGTTTTTATGTAAAAAAAGTTAACATGAATTAATGATGGCGCTTACATTTAAGGGTTTAAAAAAGAGTCAGCTCGTTTTGCGAGCTGACTCTTTTGGATAGGGACGTAAGGTCCGTCCCTCTAAATGGCGTCTTTGTCACTTTGGGTGAAGCGTTTGTGAATCCATACTTTGGATCGCCAGCGTTTGAGCATGATGATGCCCCTCAGCCATTCGTCGGCTATAAAGGAGATCCAGATTCCGACGAGTCCGAGGCCGAACCAGATTCCGAGTATGTAGGAGAGTGTGACGCTGACTCCCCACATGGACATAATCCCCATGTAGACGGGAAAACGTACATCACCAGTGGCCCTGAGTGCGTTGATGACCACAAGGTTAAAACTTCTTCCCGGTTCTAGGATGATCGTCAGGTAGATCAACGTCTTACCGAGAGAAATGATTTCTTCGTTGCTGGTGAAAATCCGGAGAAGTGGTTCTGCTGCAACGGAAAATATAGCAGCCATGATAAGGGAGATGATGATGGCTATCTTCAAGCTTTTCAAGCACCGTTCGTAGGCACTGTCAAATTCCTTCGCTCCAACCATATGTCCGATGATGATCTGTGTCCCCTGGCTGATCGCCACGCTGAATAAAAAGATGAACATCATCAGGTTCTGGGCATAAACCTTTGTCGTCAGCGCATTGGTCCCGATGCTTGCAATGAAATACGTAATGACCATCTGCGATCCATTATAAGACAGATGCTCTCCGGCTGAAGGGATCCCGATGCGTAGAAGATTTTTAACGTGAGACATAGGAAGGCTGAATAATGTCCCCAATGGAAGAGCGGTCGGTATTCGCTTCCATATTACGATAAGACTTACGATAAAGCCTATCAGTCTTGAGGTGATGGTGGAAATAGCCACCCCTTCTACCCCTAACACAGGAACACCAAAAGGTCCGAAAATAAATAAGTAGTTCCCGATTACATTGATGATATTCATGCCGATTGTGATATACATGGCATCTTTCGTATACCCGTAGCTTCTCATGATAGCCCCTGCAGTCATGATCAGGGCCTGTATAAAAGCAAATCCTCCTACGATTTTCAAATAGGAAGAAGCCTCATTCATGAGAGGACGTGGAAGATCCATGGAGAGTAGGATTGGCTTGCTGAAAAATACAAGGGCGACACTCAGTAGTAAGCCGAATATCAAGTTGACGGCAATGGAAACGATCGAGACTTCCCCGGCCAGTCGATTTTCTTCGGCTCCTAAGTGCTGGGCGACAAGGATGGCGGTACCCGTAGCGACAAACCCGAACATCACTATAATCAGTGATAGGATCTGATTAGATACCCCGACAGCCGCAACTGAGTCATCCGAGTACTGACTCAGCATTAATGTGTCCGCGTTCCCCATGAGCATGTGAAGGAATATTTCAATGAAAATCGGCCAGGTTAGGGCAAAGAGGGTCATGTTTTTTTGATTCTTGCTCATACGTGTTCTCCTTTAACTGGCCGGGGGATGGCCAGTCTTCTTAAATAGATAAGGGGACTACCCATAAAGGTGTAGTCCCGTATTTAGTGACAACAAGTTACTAAAATTGGAGGATGGCAAAATCGAATCCTTTAAGTGTTACTTCGATTGATTCTGCTTCAGCGGCAAATTCCTCTCCACTCCAAACATTCGTAATCTTCTTGCCCTTTAGTTCAAACGGCAGTGTGTATGTGGTTGATTCCTCACTGCAGTTCAATAGCACAAGAATCGTTTCCTCTCCATTCGATTTAGTGAAGGCAAGACAATGCTCATGAATGTCACCCGGTAAGAAGGATAAGTTCCCTTCATTCCTGAGTAAAGGAAGCTCTTGTCTGAGATTGATATGCTTTTTGATATGCTCGAATAGTTCTTTGTTATGCTGATCTTCCTCCCAAGGGAAGCATTTTCTGCACCCTGGATCCTGTTCCCCGGTCAAACCAATTTCGTCCCCGTAATAAATGCATGGCGTTCCGATGAATGTAAGCATAAACGTGTATATTTGTTTAACACGACGGATGTCTTCCTCGCATTCTGTCAAAATACGGGGAGTATCATGACTTCCAACAAGATTGAAATTCACTTCATTTACGGTTTTAGGATACATATGAACGACAGACGTCATATTCTCCACAAACCGGGCAGGAGAGATAGTTTGCCTGGCGAACAGATTCAAGAGGTTCGTCGTAAATGGATAATTCATGACCGCATCAAATTGATCACCTCTTAACCAGGGCATAGAGTCATGCCAGATTTCACCCAGGATGTACACGTCGGGTTTGATGGTCTTGACTTCTTTTCTAAATTCACGCCAGAAGTGGTGGTCCACTTCATTAGCGACGTCTAAGCGCCATCCGTCAATATCGAATTCATTGATCCAATATCGTCCGACACCCAATAAATAATTCCTTACTTCTTCGTTTTCAGTATTTAACTTCGGCATGGAAGGTTCGAATGCAAACGTATCGTAGTTGGGAGGCTTGCTTTCAATATCCAGAGGGAAATCATGTGCATGGAACCAATTGCGGTAGCGGGATTCTTCACCTTTTTCCAGAACATCCTGGAACTGCTCGAAATAGAAACCACTATGGTTAAACACAGCATCGAGCATCACTTTGATCCCATTTTCATGACAAGCCTTGATTAATTCCTTTAATGTTTCTTTTGTACCAAATTGTGGATCAATTTCAAAATAATCAATGGTGTCATATTTATGGTTGGAGTGTGCCTTAAAGATGGGGGTGAAATAGATCCCTGTAATTCCAAGCTCTTTAAGGTAAGGTATATTCTGAGTCACACCTTCCAGATCCCCACCGAAGAAATTGGTTGGTGTCGGGTCTGCGCTATTCCAAGGGAGCGCTCCTTCGGGGTCATTCTCTGGATTCCCGTTCGCGAATCGCTCCGGGAAAATTTGATACCATACTGTATCTTTCACCCAGGAAGGGGCATTGAACACATCGATGGAATTCAAGAATGGAAAGCAGAAGAAATCTCCAATATCACTGGAAGGGGATCCGTTGAACCCTTTTTCTCCATAAAATATTTCCTCTGTTTCATCCCCAAGAAGAAACCCATATCGAAGCCGCCTGTAGGGAGGGGTAATGGGAGCGAACCAATAATCAAATAGATGATCAGAACCGGTAATGACCATTTCTTTATGATTATACAGCCATTTTCCGTCTTCCCATTGATAAGGGTCGCCATGGAGAAGGGTGACAGAGTTTACGTCATTCTTCTTTGTGCGTAGACGAATGTGTAATTCCTCATTAGTGCAAGCGTATGCATAATTGTCTTTCGGTCTATGATAAACAGCTTCCAAGAGCATCGTCGTTCCTCCTCATTTCTATTTCCTTTAAAGAGTATTCTAAACAAGCTTCTATGTCAATAATACGGTTGTAAAGGAATAAAGCGTTTTCGTTTTTCTTGTGACTATTAAAAAAAATTTAAAAAAGTATTGTCAAAAGGATTATAGTTTGTATAATAAGAGATAGGTTGTGCAATCGTTTTCACAAAGTATGTAAGCGATATCTTTTAAGTTTTTTTGATAGTGTGTGCAAGCGTTTGTTCAATCTGAAATATGAATCAATAGTTTTAACATACTTAGGAGGGGTCGAAATGAAGAAAGCGTTATCATTGCTGATGGTAATCATGCTTGTATTAGGGGCGCTCGCTGCTTGTGGTCCAAACCGTGAGGAAGGATCGGGCGACAGCGGAGAGAAAAAGACAGACGATGCAAACAAACCTGAAAAACTGGTTGTCTGGGAAGACCAAGAGAAAACTGGATGGCTGGATGAAGTAGGTGCCAAGTTCGAAGAAGAAACTGGTATTAAAGTAGAAGTAAAAGAAGTCGAAATGGCTACAAAGATGAAAGAACAATTACGTTTAGACGGTCCAGCAGGTACGGGCCCGGACGTTTTAACATTACCGCATGACCAAATCGGTGAGCTTGCTCTTGCAGGGCATATCGCTCCTTTAGAAGTGGACGGGGAAATTGAAAAGCGTTTCACCGAGTCTTCTATGACAGCTGAAAGTTATGACGGGAAGTTATATGGACTGCCAAAATCTTCTGAAACACCTGTATTTGTATACAACAAGGCGTTAATGGAAGAAGCTCCAAAGACAATGGATGAAGTTTACACTTTCTCTAAAGATTTCACAAAAGACGGAAAATATGGTTTCTTAGCCCTTTGGGATAACTTCTATTTTGCACATGCACCGATCGGTGGATTCGGCGGATATGTTTTTGCTGAAAAAGATGGTGCTTTAGATTCGAAAGATCTAGGCTTAAATAATGAAGGTGCCGTTGAAGGTACTGAATATATTCAAAAATGGTACACAGAAGGATTATTCCCTAAAGGAATCATCGGGGAAAATGGCGGATCTGCACTTGACGGTCTTTTCGGAGAAGGAAAAGTTGCATCTGTCATGAACGGACCTTGGTCTTTCCAAGGGTATAAAGATGCCGGCATCGACATCGGTATCTCTGCAATGCCTAAACTTCCAAACGGTGAGCCAATGAAAACATTCATGGGTGTTAAAGGATGGCATGTATCAGGTTACTCTAAAAACAAAGAGTGGGCTCAAAAATTCATCGAATTCATCACTCAAGACGAGTATGCTAAATTACGTTTTGAACAAACACAGGAAGTTCCAACGAATGAAGGTTTGATCGACGATCCTGCGATCGCTGACAATCCTGGTGCAAAAGCGGTTGCCGAGCAATCACAATATGCGGTTCCAATGCCGAATATCCCTGAAATGGGAGAAGTTTGGGGACCAATGGCTGATTCACTTCAAACAGTTGTAACAGGTAAGCAAGAACCAAAAGCGGCTCTTGATGCAGCTGTGAAACAAATTCAGCAAAACATTGATGCAAATCACTCAAACTAATATCAATTATAGCGGTACCTTCTCATCTTGAGAGGTACTGCTATCCTTTTAAAGACCTATTCAAGGGCTTTTTAAGGAAATAAACACTTCTTTTCTTAAAAAGCTCTTGAAGCTTATCAAAATCGTGAACGTAGAAAGGGGAATATAGGATGGAGCAACAATCCTATCAAACAAAACATAAAAAAACAGCGCTGGCCCTTTCCCTAATCCCTGGATTAGGTCAGATGTATCATAGACAGTTTATGAAGGGCGGATTCTTCCTGATCATGACAGCCGCCTTTATCCTTGTCTTCAGAGATTTGATCAGCTACGGATTATGGGGGATAACCACCCTCGGGACAGACGTCTCATATGGAGATCACTCCATTTTCTTAATGGTATACGGAATTCTTGCCATCATAGTATGTATTTTCGGTATCGGCTTTTATCTGTTCAATCTTCGGGACGCGTATAAAAACGGAGAAAAGAGAGACAGGGGAGAGAAGCTTAGCACCATTCGCGAACAGTACAGAAATTTAGTGGACAATGGATTTCCATATCTTATAATGTCGCCAGGATTTCTTCTGCTCGTATTCGTCGTCATTTTTCCGATCATCTTTGTTGTCCTACTTGCTTTTACAAACTACGATTTGTACCATTCACCACCGGCTAAATTAGTCGATTGGGTGGGGATTCAAAACTTTGTTGATATTTTCAAGATTGATATTTGGAGAGAAACATTCATTACCGTACTTGCCTGGACCCTCGTTTGGACATTCGGTGCCACAACGCTTCAGGTGGCACTTGGTGTATTCCTTGCAATCCTTGTCAATCAAAAGGATTTGAAAGGGAAAGCCATCATCCGTACAGTCTTCATCCTGCCTTGGGCCATCCCGGCTTTTGTTTCAATCCTGGTGTTTGCCGGTATGTTCAATGAATCATTCGGAACAATTAATCGTGACATTTTAGGATTCTTCGGCATTGAAGGGCTTCCTTGGATGACAGAACCGATGTATACACGAATTGCCCTGATTGGAATTCAGGCTTGGCTCGGATTCCCATTCATCTTTGCAATGACAACGGGAGTGCTTCAATCGATTCCGGATGAGCTTTATGAAGCAGCGACGGTGGACGGGGCATCAGCTTTTCAGAAATTCAAGAACATTACGTTGCCACTCGTGCTTTTTGCAACGGCACCAATCATCATTACCCAATACACATTTAACTTTAATAACTTTAATGTTATTTATTTGTTTAATGGCGGGGGGCCTGCCCTGACAGGACAAAATGCTGGTGGGACGGACATTCTGATTTCCTGGATCTACAGCTTGACGATGACGTCTGCACAATATTCGAAAGCCGCTGCCATCACATTATTATTATCCATCATCGTCATCACAGTAGCGATATGGCAGTTCAAGAGAACGAAATCATTCCAAGAAGAGGATATGATGTAATATGAATATGAAGAGACAGAAACTCATACGTTTAACACTTTCATACGCAGCCATTGGAATCATGTTTGCCTTGATCCTTTACCCGGTTGCCTGGATCATTGGATCTTCTTTCAATCCGGGTCAAAGTTTATCCGGTTCTTCCATTATTCCGAAGAATGCAACATTGGCACATTACAAGGAACTATTTGATCTCGAAAAAAGTAATTATATGCTTTGGTACTGGAATTCATTGAAGGTCAGTTTATCCACGATGGCCCTGACTGTCTTACTCGTCAGTTTAACGGCCTATTCATTCTCACGTTACCGGTTTGCCGGTCGTAAGAATGGGCTGATGACATTCTTGATCTTACAAATGATACCGAACTTCGCCGCACTGATTGCGATTTTCGTACTAGCACTGTTAACGAAACTTTTAGATACTCATATTGGTTTGATCCTCGTTTATGTTGGAGGTCAAATTCCGATGAACACATGGCTGATGAAAGGGTATCTGGATACGATCCCGAAAGAGCTTGATGAATCAGCCAAGATGGATGGAGCGGGACATTTACGGATTTTCTTCCAGATCGTCATGCCCCTTGCGAAGCCGATTATTGCAGTGGTTGCACTGTTTTCTTTCATCGCACCATTTGCAGATTTCATCATTGCAAGCATCCTGTTGCGTTCAGAAAAGATGTACACATTACCGGTTGCCCTTTATGATATGGTGGCAAAACAGTTCGGAGCAGAATTTACGACCTTTGCTGCCGGCTCTGTGCTTATTGCCGTACCGATTGCCCTATTATTCCTGTTCTTCCAGAAATACTTCGTTTCAGGATTGACGGCAGGGGGTACAAAAGGATAATCTTATAGGCGTTACTAACATTTTTAGGAGGAGCGGAGATGAAAAGAAGAGTATTATCTCTCATTTTAGTCCCGTTTCTTCTTTTTTACGCCCTTCCGGTAGGAGCAGTTGAAAAAGAAGAACGCAAATGGCAGGATGAGACCATTTATTTTCTAATGGTCGATCGCTTTAATAATGGGGATATGAGCAATGATAAAAATGTAAACACGGAGGACCCGAAGGCCTATCAGGGCGGGGACTTCCAAGGAATCATTGATAAGCTGGATTATATTAAGGATATGGGTTTCACTGCCATTTGGCTGACTCCTATCTTTGATAATCAACCCATGGGCTATCATGGTTACTGGATCACAGATTTCTATAAGACCGAAGAACATTTCGGCTCGATGAAAACATTCAAGAAGCTGGTGGATGAAGCACATAAGCGGGATATGAAAGTCATGCTGGATTTTGTGGTGAACCATGTCGGACCGGAGCATCCTTGGGTCAACGACCCGGATAAAGAGGATTGGTTCCATGACAAACAGCCGATGAACTTTAATAATGAAGAAAGTCTTCAAAATGCGTGGTTATATGACCTTCCCGATTTAAATACCGAAAATCCCGAAGTGAAAAGCTACCTGTTTGATGCTGCCAAGTGGTGGATCAAAGAAACCGATATTGATGGTTATCGTCTGGACACAGTGCGTCATGTCCCTCAAGAGTTCTGGGACGAATTCAGTGAAGAGGTGAAGTCAGTCAAGGATGACTTTTACCTGTTGGGGGAAGTGTTCGACCGAGATCCGGAAAAGATTGCTGCCTACAATGATGCAGGGATAGATGGTTTCGTCAATGTCCCTCAGGCAGAAGAAATGCGTACCGTTTTCCAGAAGCCGGATACCTCCATGGAGCGGTTATTCAATTTTTGGAAATACAATAAAACCTATTATGATAATCCATATTTAATGGGTACCTTCATTGATAACCATGATATGGAACGCTTTACTAGAATGATTGTTCAAGAGAAGCTATTTCCGGGTACGAGATGGAAGCTTGCTCTGACCTATATGTATACAACTCCAGGTATTCCAATTGTTTATTACGGATCGGAAATCGCCATGGACGGGGGCAACGATCCTGACAACCGCCGCTTTATGAATTTCAGGGCGGATGAAGAACTGATTGATTACATCAGTCGTCTTGGGGAGATCCGTCAAGAATACCCATCATTGACAAGAGGGGATATCGAACCTCTCTACAATAAAGATGGGATGGGGATCTTTAAGCGGACGTACGAGGATCAAACAACCGTTATAGCGATCAACAATTCAAGCGAAACACAGAATGTTCAATTGACAAAAGAAGAACTGGCGGATAACCATGAATTAAAGGGGTTAATCGGTGATGACCTTGTCCGCAGTGATAAAGAAGGAAATTATCATCTCGTCCTTGACCGTGAAGAAGCAGAGATTTACTTGCTTAAAAACAAAAGTGGGCTGAATTATCCTTACCTAATCACACTTGGGATTATGTATGTCTTATTTCTTCTATTCCTCTATCTTGTATGGAAACGGGGAAAAGGAAAGAAGCAGCAATGATAGTTGCGGGGGATCTGATACAGGATCCCTGCTGTCATTTTCAAAAATAATAAATTGGAAGCGTTTTAATTAACGGAAAGCATCCCGTGCAGGGACTAAGCTTTTCTAAAAAGGGGGGGTGGAATGAATGGCGGTCACCATAAAGGATGTGGCAAAGCTTGCGAACGTGGCACCATCTACGGTTTCGCGGGTTATTGCAAATAATCCAAGAATAAGCGAAAAAACAAAACAAAAAGTACGGGAAGCGATGGAGCAGCTGGGGTATCACCCTAATTTCATCGCAAGGAGCCTGGCAAATCAGTCGACTCAAGTGTTAGGACTTGTATTACCGGGTTCGGCCAGTACTTTTTCACAAAACCCATTCTTTCCGACGGTATTAAGGGGTTTAAGTGAAGGGGCACAGGAAAAACAGTATGCCCTTCAAATGTCTACAGGTCAATCCGAAGAGGAGATATATGACGGGGTTGTCCAGATGGTCCAGGGTGGACGTGTTGATGGGATCATCCTGCTTTATTCAAAGGTAGAAGATAAAGTAATGAATTATTTGAAGGATCGGGACTTCCCCTTTGTCGTTGTCGGAAAACCTTATAAATATTGTGAAGAAATCACTCATGTGGACAATGATAACTTCCGGGCGACGAAGGAAGTAACGGATTACCTCTTGGAACTTGGGCATGAATGCATTGGATTTATCGGTGGTGACCTTAATCTCGTCGTGACGGTTGAGCGTTTGTTAGGATATGAAAAGTCCCTTAGAAATGCAGGGATCGATATGAATGACGATTACATCATCCATGAAGAATTTCTTCGTGAAGGAGGACGTGAGGCAATCAATGAGCTCATGCAGCTGGAAGATCCCCCGACGGCACTCGTGGTGGCAGATGATTTAATGGCTCTTGGTGTATTGAACACTCTTGATGAGATGGGAATCCGAGTACCTGAAGATATCTCCATTGTCAGCTTCAATAATGTACTCCTTGCCGAGATGTCACGGCCGCCGCTCACATCGGTGGATATCAATATATATAATCTTGGGAACGAGGCAGCGAAAAGCCTGATTCAAAAGATTGAAAACCCGAAAGAGCCTATCAAAAGGATCATCGTCCCGCATCATATTGTGAAGCGATGTTCATGTAGTGAACGAAAAGTGAATGGATAATGGAAAGCGACTGAAACGCGTGATGGCCCTATAACAGAGCATCAGCCTTCAGCCGCTTTTTTTTATCCGTTGATGACGGTCCCTCCATTTATATGAATCATCTGTCCTGACACATAGCTGGAATCGTCACTTGCCAGGTACACGTAGGCAGGTCCTAATTCAAATGGCTGTCCTGCCCTTCCGAGGGGTGTGTTTCCTCCAAATTCTGAAACCTTCTGAGAACTGAAGGTAGATGGAATCAGAGGTGTCCAGATCGGCCCTGGAGCTACTCCGTTCACTCTAATACCATCGGATGCAATATTCTCCGAAAGCGATCGGGTGAAACTGACGATGGCACCTTTGGTGGAAGAGTAATCGATGAGATCCTTATTGCCTTTATACGCCGTGATCGAAGCCGTGTTAATGATCGAAGCACCTTTCTTAAGATGAGGAAGAGCGGCTCGGGTCAAGTAGAACATAGAAAATACATTGGTTTTAAAAGTGCGCTCCAGCTGCTCATCGCTTATATCCGTCAGGCCATCCTGTGGATGTTGTTCAGCCGCATTATTCACAAGGATATCAAGCTTGCCGAACTCGGAGATCGTTTTATTCAGAATGTCTTTGCAAAATGTGGAGCTTCCGATGTCCCCGGGGAAAAGGATGCACCTGACTCCTTCAGCTTCTACCAATTCCTTCGTTTTATTAGCATCCTCATGCTCATCTAAGTACGATATGGCCACATGGGCACCTTCCCTTGCAAAGTACCAGGCAACCGAACGACCAATTCCGCTGTCGCCGCCGGTAATGAGGGCGACCTTCCCGTCTAACTTGCCGCTGCCTTTATAATTTTGATCCGTATGGATAGGTTGGGGGTTCATTTCATCCACTGTACCGGGCTGGTGATTCTGATGTTGAGGTGGAAATGTCTGCTTTTGATTTTGCTGTTGTTGAGACAATGAAAACACTCCTTTTAAGGTATAGGTTATCTTAGGATAGTGTTTACCCGGAAAAAATTATTATTAACGTGATTTTTGGGTATGGGTGGTGTAAGTAGCATAATTGGGCTAGGGGTTTTCAGTGATAACGATGTGTGGGGGAGGAATCCAGCCGATTAACAAATTCTACCACCATCATCTCAGCATCATAAAAAAACAGGCTCCTGCCAAGAGGAGCCTGCCTGTCTGTCATTATTCATTTATTTCTCATTCATCAACCCGGCGGCTTTATAACCAATCATATTTAACAACCCTTTTGGTGAAGAAAAGGGAGGGGCATAGCAGGTTTCGATTTCCTGGAGATCTGTAACCGTCAATCCACCGTATATGGCAGTGGCCAGGATGTCGATTTGTTTATCGACACCTTCACCCCCTACCACATTACCACCAAAGATCTTACCTGTATCAGGACAGAAATGAACCCTTACATAAACATCCTGAGCACCAGGGTAGTATCCGGCGTGGGATTTTCCTTCGTGAACAGCCGTTTTATAGGCGTAGCCCTTGTCCTTTAACTCTTTCTCACCCAATCCCGTTGAAGCGATGGAAAGTTCGAATACTTTCGCGATGGCTGTTCCGAGCATTCCCTTAAATGGGACAGGGTTTCCCGATAGATGCTTTGCGATGATGTAGGCTTGCCGGTGGGCTGGCCAGGCAAGCGGGACTTGTTTAGGCGTACCGTCAATGAAATCAATGGACTCGACAACATCCCCAACGGCATAGATGCAGGGGTCATCCGTTTGCATGTACTCATTGGTCACAACCCCGCCTGATTCCCCGATGGATAATCCGGCTTTATTTGCCAGTTGGTTTCGTGGCTTCACTCCTACAGAAAGGAGGATGAAATCGGTTGGGAACGTTTCCCCGCTCTCCAGCTTCAATGTACACTCCGGTAGTACCTCTTTCAGACCATCATTTGTGAACAGCTTAACATCCTGCAGGGTGATATGATCCTGCAATAGCTTAGCGGTTTCATCATCAATAATGCTGATGACATGTTGTGATCGTTCGACGATGTTCACCTTCATCCCGAGATGAGTGAAGTTTTCAGCCATTTCCACCCCGATGAATCCACCGCCTATGATCGTGCATGTTTCAGGCTTTTCTGTTTCTAAGAATTGTTTGATTCTATCCATGTCTTCAACGGTTCTGAGATGGAAAGCAGGGATTTGCTGAAGACCGGCTATGTCAGGGAGAAAAGGAGATGCGCCTGTGGCGATGACCAGGTAATCATATGATTCCTCATAATCGCTGTTGCCGCCATGATCCCTTATAAGTAACGTTTTTTTGTCACGATTGATTTGTAACGCTTCATGATGCATTCTGACATCGATGTTCTTTTTCGTATGTAAACGTTCAGGAGTCGCTGCAAACAGACTTTCACGGTCCTTGATCACATCTCCCAAATAATAGGGCATGCCGCATGCACCGTAGGATAAGTACGATGTTTTCTCAAGAAGGATGATTTCAATCTCACTGTCGACTTTCCTGATTTGGGATGCCGTTGTGGCACCGCCGCCGACGGCACCTATAATGATGACTTTTTTCTTCATGTTTTTCCTCCTAAATTGAAAGAAGTCTAATGGAATTATTGTACCCATTAGACTTCTTTGAAAAACCGTTTTAACGGAAGTTTACGTATTGTACATCAATAGATAAGTCGGCTTCGCGGATGGCTGCGATGATCTTTTGAAGATCATCCTTACTTTTTCCGGTTACGCGTACTTGATCATCCTGTACTTGACTCTTTACCTTCACGCCGGAATTCTTGATGATGGTGTTGATTTTTTTTGCGTTTTCTTTGTCGATTCCTTGTATAAGCTTCGCACGCTGACGGACTGTGCCGCCTGAGGCACCTTCAAGCTTGCTGTAATCCAGATTTTTAACCGGGACATTACGCTTGATCAGTTTGCTTAGAAGGACGTCTTTCAACTGATTCATTTTGAACTCATCATCTGAGACAAGGACAATTTCCTCACCATCCAATTTTATGTCACTCTTGCTTCCTTTGAAGTCATAACGTGTTTGTACTTCCTTCAGTGCAATTTGAATCGCATTGCTTACTTCCGACATATCAACTTTGGATACGATATCGAATGAACTTTCCTTTGCCATATGTAA
>NZ_JAHWGH010000013.1:0-37765 GCF_019334305.1 Rossellomorea orangium | reverse complement strand
CCTCCATACTTTTTCCTTCTTTCATTATAGACAAGCTGTGTGGGGACATACAACTTCTTTATCGGGTGGAAGTGGATTTTTTATAAAGGTTGAGAGGGTAAGTCGAGAATATATGAGAAACTTCTAAACTTTTTCATGGGAGTTGAAATGAGGCTGTTTTCGCAAAGATTGTTGCGATTCGTATCCAAACTAAGATTTTCGATGCTCTGTCATTTAGGTTGTGGTGAAGGAGGGTGAAGGGAACTGCTCCGCTTTCCACGGACGTTTCGTCAGCCGAGGGGGCTCATCGCCAGCCCCGCGGAAAGCGAGCACCTGTAGCGGAAATCAACCGCCACTCGCTACATCCAAAAGCAACAATGTTTACGAAAATAGCCTAAAATAAAAAAGGCACGGCCTCATGAAAGAGCCCGTGCCTTCTTCCAGTCCATCCCTTACAGATGGTCCGTCTTCTTAGAGTATTGATTTTTTCCTGCTTTTCGGTTCACTTCTTTGATTTTATTTTTCTCCTGGCGCAGGGCATTGTTGTCTCTGGCCTTTTTTTCGTTATCAGAAGTATGTGACATGGTGATGCTCCCTTCCATATTGGATCTCCCTTTTAGTATGAGGAGTAGGAGGGGAGTTTATGAGTGTTGATTCAGAAAAAATATGGCTAAGGTTCCTGTCCCTGTATGAGATCCGATGGCACACCCGATAATACTAATATATACGTCTTTCGGTGAGAATTTTTCCTGAATGAGTTGTTTCATCTCAAGAGCGAGTTCTTTGTCATCACCGTGACTGATGGCGATGACCTGGTTGGAAAGGTCTTCACCGCGTTCTTCCATTAAGTCAAGAATGCGTTTAAGAAGCTTCTTTTTTCCACGCATTTTTTCAATCGGTACGAGCTTCCCATCTTCAACATGCAAAAGAGGTTTGATGTTCAACAGCCCACCCAGAAAGGCAGAGGCTTTTGAAACGCGGCCTCCTTTAGCGAGATATTCTAAATCTTCTACGGTAAAAAGATGTTCCATGTGCTCTGAGTTGAAACTTGAGGCTTGTATGATTTCTTCCTTTGTACCTCCATTCTGGAGAAGTTCAGCTGCTTTCATGACGACCAATCCGTAGCCAAGTGAGGCGCATTTTGAATCAATGATGGTCAAGTCGAGATCCGGATAGTCCTCTTTTACCTGGTCGCGGATCATGACAGCTGTTTGATACGTCCCTGAAAGTTGGGAGGAGAAAGCGACGTAAATGCCTGACTGATTTGATTCTGCAAGCTCAGTGAACCTTTTTAAAAAAAGGTCGGGTGATACTTGAGACGTTTTCGGCATATGGCCTTCCCTGATTTTGTTGAATACCGTTTCGGGTTCGATGGTGATCAAGTCCTCGTAATCTTGACCATCTATATGTACTTTAAGGGGCAGAAGCTCTATGTTGTGTTCCTTGAAATAGGCAGCTGGAAGATCGCTTGCACTATCGGCAAATAATTTAACTGTCATTCTCATCATCCTTTGACTGGTCTTATAGTTTCAGTCTAGCTACTTTTGATGAAAATAACAATCGATTAACCATGAATTTATGATAAAAAGATGATTAGCTGGGGGAGTTTAGTTAAGATATAATGTGGAACATAGAAAATAACAACTAGATGCAGGAGGTATGTGTATGTCCAGAGATCATGTTCAACTAGAAGCTAAGAAATTTGTCGTGGTTTTGGTCGGATCCCTGTTAGGGGCCATTGCCATGAATTTCTTTCTTATACCAGCAAACGTATACGCCAGCGGCTTTACGGGACTTGCCCAGTTGCTGTCAAGCGTACTGAAGGAATTTGCACCGTTCAATATTTCAACAGGTATATTATTATTCATCCTTAATATTCCGGTAACCATTCTGGGATGGCTGAAGGTGGGCCGTTCCTTCACTGTTTATAGCTTTATTTCGGTATTTTTGACTTCCTTTTTTCTGGAGGTGATACCGGTCATTAAATTATCACCGGATATCCTTCTTAATGCCGTATTCGGTGGGGTCATTGCTGCGGTTGGTGTCGGGATCACGTTGAAATGGGGGGCTTCAACCGGGGGGATGGACATTATCGCCATGATTCTCTCCAGAATGAAAGATAAGCCCGTGGGGTCTTATTTCTTCTTGATGAATGCTGTTATTATCACGTCTGCAGGCTTCCTTTACGGATGGGAAAAAGCACTATATACATTAGTCACATTGTATGCCTCTACACGGGTAATCGATGCCATTCATACCCGTCATGAGAAGCTGACGGCCATGATCGTCACGAAAAAATCAAATGAATTGAGGGAAGCCATTCATTCCAAACTGGTGAGGGGAATTACCACATTACCCGCCAAAGGGGCTTTTTCTGGTGAAGATAAAGAAATGTTGATCATCGTCATTTCAAGATATGAATTATATGAGCTGGAACATACCATCAAGGACGTAGATCCCAATGCGTTTACGAATATCGTCCAAACAACCGGGATATTTGGGTTCTTTAGAAAAGATTAGATTCTTATAATTAACAAATACTAAAGGTGAACCTAGATAGAAAGGGGCATCACCTTTGAAAACGATACTGTATATACTTTTCAGTTCTATCCTGTTTATGTCTTCATCACTGACCGCTTATGCCGGAAGAGTACCTTTGATTTATTCAGTAGATGCGCTTCCTGGAGAAGAAGGAGTCGAAATCCAACTGCTCCTTTACAACAATAGTGAACGAGACATGAGCATCACATTCCCTACAAGTCAAATGTTTGACTTTACCATCAAAAATGAGAAGGGAAAAGTGGTTTATCGATACAGTGTGGGAAAATCATTTTTACAGGCTTTTCAGACCATCGAATTGAAAAGGGGCGGTACGAAGATCTGGAAAGAACGATGGGATTATGTTCACGGAGGGAAACGCGTGCCGAAGGGTGACTATACAATTGAAGCGGTGCTAATGGGTGAAGACATGAGTGGTTTCAGTCACCCTTTACGCGCAACTGCTGCTTTTCAAATACCTGAAGAAAATCCCTCTTTCAGAAATGTGAAATTTCGAGAAATCAAAGGGGTCTATACAATCAGCGGGCAAGCCCGTGTATCGAATGGAAGTTTCTATTATTCAGTGGAAGATGGGCATAGAGTGCTTATCTCAGAAACATTGCATAAATTGAATAAGGAAGCGCCTAACTGGTCGGAGTTTGCCATCGTTCTTAAAGAAGTGAAAGGGAAAAGCGGTCAATTGATATTGAGTCTGTATGAGCGGGATGATGGGGATGGAAAGATCATTCATCCATATGTGATAACGATGCCATGAATAACAGGGTTGTCCATAGTGGGCAACCCTGTCTTGATGTTCGTTATGATAGGCGGTTTAACTCATCTTGAAGAGCATGAAGCTGCTTTTGTTCTTCAACATTTGAATTCGCATAAGCAGAAGACAAAGCATTCTTTGCTTTATCAATGGACATTTGAGCATTTTGCCCCGAACTGCACGCCTGTTTGGCAGAAGAGACAGCGCTGCGGGCTTGTTGAAATAATGGATTACTCATTACTCAAGGCCCCCTGATTCACTGGAAGCAAGCTTCTTCGCCTCGGCTTCAGCATACGTGAGATGATACGGGATTCGCTCATCATGTTTTGATACAGCAATTTTACCTTGTTGTACAAATCGTTTTGATTTATTTCTACCCATCACTACCACCCCTTTTGCAAGTTGGAACGCAGAGTCGCGTTCTTTACTAGTATGGCTAACAAAGGGGGATCATACAGTAAGAAGATATACCCACCACTGCCAAAAAAGTTAAAGGTCGAAGCGTTTTTGTAAATAGCGGCCGATCCCGTCCTCTTCATTTGAAAGTGTCACTTCATTTGCAATATCCTTCAGTGGATCTATGGCATTTCCCATGGCGACACCAGTCCCGGCGTATTCAAGCATTTCAAGATCATTGTCTTCATCCCCGAATGCGATGATCCTTTCTTTCGGGATGTTTAATGAGGAAGCTACCCGGTCGATACCCACCGCTTTATTCAAGCCGGTCTTAACGATTTCGATAATATGCCAAGGAGCGGCCCACCGGCGATGATCGATTAATTCGGCATGAACGTCATCCAAATGTGCACGAATCTCTGCAACATCTTCTTCCTCGGCATGGATGAGCATGGAGGTGGGATGATCTGACAGTACATTGCGAATGTCACCAGTAGAGATGGCTGGATTCCCCATCATGAAGACATCGATGATCTTCTCATCATGATAATGGAGATAAACATCATCCATCACTTCTGCAACAATGTTGCGAAACTTAAATTCTTCACATGCATCGATGATTTGTTTCGCCACTTTTAAATCCATCGGTTCGTGGTACAGGCCCCAGGATGGATCGGATGGGTGATGTACGAAAGCACCATTGAAGTTAACGATGGGAGTCTCAAGCTGCAATTGTTGATAATATAATTCACTCGCGCGGAAAGGCCTTCCCGTTGCGATCATCACTTCATGCCCTTTGAGGCGTGCTTTTTTCAGTATATCGTGGGTTTTTGGTGAAATTTTCTTCTCATCGGTTAATAATGTTCCGTCAAGATCCAGAACAATCAGGTGTTTTTCTTGTGAGTTCATCAATTCAAATCCCCAATCTTATTGGTTTAAGGCTATTCTAGTGTATCGTGACAACTTGAACGCTGTCCATATCCTGTTTATTGGCTTTAAAGAATGTTTACAAACGCTTACGATTTAAATATTATACATACTACCAAATCTAGGATATCATAGTAAAGTGAAATGCAGTCAGGAGGGGGAGGACAAACATGATTCTAGTCGATAAGTCAATTTTTCAGAAAATCCCATTTCTTCATCTTGTAAAGGAAGAGAACATAGATAAACCGCTGCCCACATGCTTTTTCATTCATGGCTTCACGAGTGCGAAAGAGCATAATCTTCACTACGCCTATCTTCTGGCGGAGAAAGGATTCAGGGTGATCCTTCCCGATTGCTTAGAGCATGGAGAACGTACAACAGGGAAATCCGAATATCAATTAGGAGAAGTCTTTTGGAAGATTGTTTTGAATACAATTCATGAAATATCGATCTTAAAAGGACACTTTGAAGAAAAAGGCCTCATCCTTCCGAATGGAATCGGAGTTGCCGGTACGTCCATGGGAGGGATCGTGACATTAGGTGCCCTGACACAATATCAGTGGATATCCTCTGCCGTTTCGTTGATGGGTAATCCTACATATGTAAAGTTTGCAGAGGCACAGCTGTCACAAGTAGCATCTTTAGGATATGAAATACCTTTCAGCGAAGAGGAAATCGATCAGATGATGAAAGAACTTGCACGCTACGATTTAAGCCTTCAACCTGAAAAGCTTGAGGGAAGGCCACTCATGTTCTGGCATGGGAAACGGGACAAAGTTGTACCGTTCAATCTGACCCGGGAATTCTATGAAAGCATTTTACCTTATTATGAAAGTAATGAAGATCATTTGCTCTTTATTGAAGATGATAAAGCCGATCATAAGGTGTCGCGGGAAGGCGTATTACAACTCGTCGAGTGGTTTAGTAAGCATCTATCAGCTTAACCTTTTGTTTTATACCTGGTTATTTGTTAAGATGAGTAGTGAAAATGGATAAAAGACAAGCATAAAGGAGTGATTAGCATGGACCAAGACCTTAAAGATAACATGATGGGTGCATTGGAACAGGTTGTCGACCCTGAATTAGGAATAGACATTGTTAATTTAGGTTTAGTATATGATGTTGATCTGGATGAAGAAGGGAAGGCGACGGTCACCATGACATTGACGTCAATGGGATGCCCACTCGCCGGAACCATCGTAGATCAAGTGAAAACGGCACTCAGGGATATTCCTGAAGTTAAAGAAACTGAAGTAGACATCGTCTGGAATCCACCATGGAGCAAAGACAATATGTCCCGATATGCGAAGATTGCATTAGGCATACGTTAATAACTGAAATACATGAAAATCCCCATGGGGCAACTGTTGCCCCATGGGGATTTTCATGATTAATTGATTCGGCAAATCGAAACCGGACAATGTTCACAGTCGATTTCATCCTTCAGATAATCAAGGTCCAGGATGGTGATATATCCTCTTTCTGTAACAAGCACATTCTCTTTCTTTAAGTCACTCAACATCCTGTTCACAACTTCCCTGGATGATCCGCAGAAGTTCGCCAATTCCTGATTGGTTAATGGGAAATCAATCAGAATGCCCTTTTCAACGTCTTTACCATAACTATTGGTCATTCGGATCAGGGTAGAATACAGGGCACCTTTTTTTCCATGTAGGATGAGGTCGCGGAATTTTGTCTGATTTTGATGATTTTGATGCTGGATCCATTTCAGCCATGCAATCGTCAAATCACCGTTCTGGGAAAGCTTCTCTTCAAAGACTTCCTTCCCTAATACAAAAATGTCAGAATCCTCAAGTACCTTGGCACTGAGCATATAGGTAGCATCTTTGCAAAACAACGTTAACTCGCCGATGACATCATCGCTTGAACAGATGCGGAGGGATAATTCGCGTCCATCAGGAATGACTTTACTGATTTGAACGCGACCTCTCTGGATTAAATATAGCTCGTGGGCCGATTTCCCTTCCTGAAACAAAAATCGTCCTTTTTTAACCTTTCTAATGTTGTTTTTCTCAATAAATAATTGCTTTATCCCAATTGGAAGTTCAAGATTTTCACTCATGAGATCACATCATTTCCATCATAATGTCTTATTATAATATCTTAACAAAGGCACCGGACGGATAGAAGAGGACTAAGCGAAAATAAGAACAGCCGCACCGACGACAGCACAGTAAATGGCAAAATATTTCAAGTTCCCTTTAGCCATGATATTCATGAACCATTTCAAGGAGAAGTAAGAAGCAATCAGAGAAGCTACGAATGCTACTAAGTAAGGAATCGCCATGGTTGCTAAATTTTCATCATTCATCAGATCACTGATTCCGAATACCATGACTCCTACACTCACGGGAATATAAAGCAGGAATGAGAAGCGCAAAGCTGTTTCTGCTTTCATTCCACTAGCCATGGCAGCTACGATGGTTGCGCCTGATCGACTGATACCAGGAATGAGGGCTACCGCCTGTGCAAGTCCGATGACGATGGCATCTTTCACATTCAAGTCTCCATCATTCTTTCTTCCTCTAAGGTTACGGATTAACCAAAGTGCGATACCTGTGATAATTAGAGTAATTCCTACAGTATAAATACCTGTTAAATGCTTCTCGATCACATCACCGAATAATACACCAATTACCCCTGCAGGGATTGTCCCGATCAGTAAGTAGACAATGAAATGGAAGTCACGCTTCGTTTCAGGTGTTTTATGTTTGAAATAGCCCAATCCATTTACGATCAGACGGAATATATCTTCACGGTAAATAATGAGTACAGCAAGCAATGAAGCGGTATTGACGAGCATTTCGAACGTCAGGGTAGCGTCTTTGATGCCAAGAAAATGTTGAGCGAGCAGCAGATGTCCACTCGATGAAATCGGGATAGGTTCTGTAAACCCTTGAAAAATCCCTAAAAATAAGTATTTCATGATCAGAAAAAAATCCATTGTATATCCTCCAAGCTTTTATTCTCCACATTTTTTAATTTAACACCATAAAGGGAAAGACTGTAAAGCCTTTTTCCCAATGTTAACCGAACCGTAACGTGTTTATCATATTTATCCTTCATCTGGCATGCATGAAAGAACCGGCTTGTAGAAAAATAGGAAGGAAGCATCGCTTCGAAAAAGGAGGGGTAATATGGGACAGTCACGACAATTCAGGGCCGGGGAAAAAGCGCCTAATAATGGTGAGTATATAGAAATCGGTGAAACCGGAAGCATGGTGAAAAATCCGCAAAAACTGCGCTTGAAAGCAGGGGACAGGTTTCCTGAGAACTCCAATCATAATCGTCTTTGGTCGTATATGAGAAAGCCATAAACAAGAGGAACAAGGGTGCTTCGTAATCAAGAGGTTTCCTTGTTCCTTTTTCTTTCCTTTTTTTCGTATAAACCGATATAATGTCATTAAGGTCAATAAAGGTCAAATGCGAGGTGGAATATGATGGATTTTGATAATATGACTCACAGCATTCAAGAAGGATTGGTGTCTGCGGGGCAATCGGCCAAAGAAAAGCTACATACAGATGTAGGCACCCTTCATTTATGGAAGTCCCTGTTAATGTCAGAAGACAGCTTCCTCGGTACCATATATGATCGGGCTGGGCTAAACGTTCACGGCATGGTGGAATGGATTCATGAGAAGTTGAACGATATTCCTTCTGTAGAAGGGGAAGGGGTCCAATATGGGCAGTTTTTTTCCAGGGATATTCATCAACTTTTGCAGGACAGTGAGAATCTGAAGAACAAGTGGGGAGATGACTATATATCAATTGAACATCTTGCCCTGTCCATTTGGAAACAGAAGAAACATCCCATTACAACCTACTTAATGAACCATGGAATACTCGAAAAAGAATTAATCGAAATCATTGAAGAAATTAGAGGAGGGAGCAGGGTGACGACACAAAATCCCGAAGTGAAGTACGAAGCGTTAAAAAAATACGGAAGAGATCTTGTGGCAGACGTGCGTTCAGGAAGGATCGATCCGGTGATCGGAAGGGATAGTGAAATTCGTCATGTCATACGTATCCTTTCACGGAAAACAAAAAATAATCCGGTCCTGATCGGTGAGCCTGGTGTAGGAAAGACGGCCATCGTTGAAGGTCTTGCACAAAGAATTGTCAGAAAGGACGTTCCGGAAGGTTTGAAAGATAAGACCATTTTTGAATTGGATATGAGCTCATTAGTGGCGGGAGCCAAGTTCAGGGGGGAATTCGAAGAGCGTCTGAAGGCCGTATTGCAAGAGGTAAAAAAGAGTGAAGGACGCATTCTTCTGTTTATTGATGAGCTTCATACCATTGTTGGAGCAGGGAAAACCGAAGGAGCCATGGATGCAGGGAACATCCTGAAACCGATGCTTGCAAGGGGAGAACTACATTGTATCGGGGCAACCACCCTCAATGAATACAGAAAGTATATCGAAAAGGATCCCGCCTTGGAGAGGCGCTTTCAGCAGGTTCTTGTTCAGGAGCCGGACGTAGAAGATACGATTTCCATCTTGAGGGGCTTAAAGGAACGGTTTGAAATCCATCATGGTGTCAATATTCATGATCGTGCCATCGTGGCTGCATCCAGACTGTCCGACCGCTATATATCTGACCGGTTTCTGCCTGATAAAGCGATCGACTTGATCGACGAGGCATGCGCGATGATCCGAACCGAAATCGACTCGATGCCTTCAGAGCTAGATGAAGTGACCCGTAGAGTGATGCAGCTTGAAATTGAGGAAGCTGCATTGAATAAAGAGAAGGACTCAGGAAGTCTTGAACGTCTTGACCGTATTCGTGAAGATTTAAGCAATCTCAAGGAAAAAGCGAATAGCATGAAATTAAAATGGCAACAGGAAAAAGAAAGTATCGCAGTCGTTCAGGAGAAACGGGAAGAACTTGAAAAACTTCGTCGCCTGTTAGAAGAAGCCGAAAGTGATTATGACTTGAATAAAGCCGCCGAGCTAAGGCACGGGCGGATTCCGGCAATGGAAAAAGAGCTCCAAAGAGTAGAACAGGAAATGATGAAAGAACAGGAAGGACGTCTCTTGCGGGAAGAAGTGACAGAAGAGGAAGTGGCCAACATTGTGGCGAGATGGACCGGTATCCCTGTGACCAAGCTTGTAGAAGGTGAAAGGGAAAAGTTGTTGAAGCTTGATAGCATTCTCCATGAGCGGGTGATCGGACAGGATGAGGCTGTCCAACTGGTCAGTGACGCGGTCATCCGGGCAAGGGCAGGGATCAAGGATCCGAACAGACCAATCGGTTCATTTATTTTCTTAGGTCCAACAGGGGTTGGAAAGACCGAGCTTGCTAAGACCCTTGCTCAAACGCTGTTTGATAGTGAGGAGCAGATGATCCGAATCGATATGTCTGAATACATGGAGAAACATGCGGTTTCCCGGTTGATCGGTGCACCTCCGGGTTATGTTGGCTATGAAGAAGGCGGTCAGCTGACAGAAGCAATCAGGCGTAAGCCTTATTCCGTCATTTTGCTGGATGAAATCGAAAAAGCACATCCGGAAGTGTTCAATATTCTTCTGCAGATGCTCGATGACGGTCGCATCACCGATTCACAAGGCAGGACGATTGACTGTAAAAATACAGTGATCATTATGACTTCCAATATAGGTTCTGCTCATCTCTTGGAACGTAACAAAGGAGAAGAAGAGATTGATTCAGAAACGAAGGACCTGGTGATGGGACAGCTGCGCACTTCATTCCGACCTGAATTTCTTAACCGGGTGGATGACATCATCCTGTTCAAACCACTGAGTATCGAAAATATAAAAGGGATCATCGATAAGCTTATAGAAAATCTTCAACACCGGGTGCAGGATCAGCATATCACGCTTTCTCTCACAGAAGGAGCGAAAAACTTTATCGCTCAATCCGCATATGATCCGGTTTATGGTGCGCGTCCTTTAAAAAGATACCTCCAAAGGGAAATCGAGACGAAACTCGCCAGGGAGCTGATTGCCGGGAACATACGAACCGGCCAGATCATCACCATCGATGCAGTGAAAGATGGATTAATAATTCAATAAAAAAAGCAGCCGAATATGGCTGCTTTTTTTAATGGTTTTCAACAGGCTCGTTTGGAATAACAAGCGTGATAAGGAATACCAATACCGCGAAACAAACGGTAAGGATCAATCCTGTTTGAAAATGGAATTCGATTCCATTCATAGAGCTCACAACGTAAGTCAACATTTCAGACAATGCAAAAGCCCAGAAGAACATCCAAAAAAATCTCACGCCAAGTCACCTCATTCCTATGTAATCAACTAAAGTCTTTGTATGTTGTAACCCATTTCAATCTTTTATATTCTATCACAGCTGAATCAATTAATAAATGGCGAATCTGTGAAATGTAACCCCTGTCATCATGAGGGAGTTTGTAAATAATAGGGTACCAATGGGCTATCTCCCTTACCTTTACGGATTCCTAACATAAACTATAGAGACCTACTATGTAAAAGGAGAAATTTGAATGTATCAGCGATTGTTTCAATTAGAGCAAGAGTGGTGCATGATTCATTATCCTGAACGCCCGAACGGATTCGCTGTAATGATCATTGGGGATTCCCATCACTACGTAGACGGGAAAAGCAGCTTTTGGGTTCAGCATGAAGCGCGGTATAAGTGGATTCAAGATCTGACTTCCAAAGGGTATATTGTGTATTATAGTAATCTTTATGGAGCGAACTGGGGTAGCGATCAAGCCGTTCAACTTGCCAGGCGACTTTATCAACACGTGAAGCGAAATGAAATCATCAACGGAAAGATCCACATTTTGGCTGAAGGTATGGGAGCGTTAGTATTAAAGAAACTGTATCCGAAATTGGAGAACGATATTCGCAGTGCTGTCATGCTCTCACCCTGTGTGTCATTATACGATCATCTGGAACAAGAGAAAGAACAGAAATTCTTTTATAAGAAAGTGATTAAAGAGCTATCACAGGTTTTGAAGGTAAAGGAGGAAGAGTGTGAAGCCTTCATCTTACAACGATCCCGGGACTACGAAATATTCAAGGCAATGTCCATCCCACTTTATATCGTTCAGTCAATGACTCTAAATCGTTATAAAAACCAATTCACTCTCATAAAAGATATATATACGGAGCGTTTACAAAAAGGAACCCATACAGACCTTTTCATTGTACTTCCTGAGAAACGTGGTTCCCTTGGAAGAAAGTTTTCCTCTTATTTCTCCTTACATGAGAAAGAGTTATAACAAATATATTGGAGTGATTGACTTGGATCATGCATTCGTATTTGCTGCTCAACAATTCCTGGGATTTGAACTCTGTAATGCTCTGCTGGAAAAAGGATGGACTGTGACCGCTATCGATGAGAAGAAAGAGTTAGCGGATAAATGGATGGAAATTGGAAGGAACGCAAACGTTGAGTACGTACCTTATAGTGATTGGGATAAGAACGTCCGATCAGGGTGCAATGTTTTCCTTCCTTATTATGATGGTGTTAAGGGACGAGAGCTAGAGTACCTGACGGAAGTGGATCTCTTGCTTACAAAAATGGACCAACCCCCCCATATGATTCGAATATATTCGAATGAGTTTGAGGAACGGGGCGTCGGGTCAGATGGAGCCGCCTTTCACCTTCCAACTTTATATGGGATTCATCAGCCCCGGCAATTTTTGTTTGCACAGTTGTTAATGGGGAAGAAAGAAATCTTGGATTATGCGGATGATCCTTCCGGTGCAATATTTGTGAAAGACGCAGCCAGAATGATAGTAAAGCTATCAAACAAGAAAGAAAGATTCACATTAAAATCTTTATCAGAACAAAGTTGGTCTGAAGCTCTATCGTACGTAACCGAGGAAAATTTCTCACCCGAACTCCGTCAAGACGGATCAGGGAGAAATGAGATCATTGTAAGGCCATCCAAGTCCCATAAGAGCATCATTGACCAGCAGCTAAAGGGAATACAAATGGATGAAATTCAGTAGTGAGAAAAAATTTTTCTTTTCATGAGGATGAGAGTGAGGGTAAAATAGGGATGATGTAATAATTTTCTATTGTACTTTTTATAGATGCTGCACGGGCTTTAAAGGAGTTGCTGCATATGAGGAAGATAATCTTCGCGTTTTTCTTAGTCGTTCTGATTGGACTGAGTGGTTGTTCAGGAGGAAATAACGTAGAAATAGAAAAGGTCGGTTTACTGGTTCCTGAGGCAGTGAACGATGGAGTATGGGGAACAAAAGGATACAAAGGTTTATTAAAAATACAATCCGATTATAATGCAGATGTCTTCTATAAAGAGGGAATGAAGAATGATACATCAATCCAGCAAGCAGTAGAGGAATATGATGAAAAAGGGGTTACTTTAGTGTTTGGTCACGGAAGTGAGTATGCTGAAGTATTCAACAACATGTCCGGGGAACATCCCGATATTCATTTTGTCAGCTTTAACGGGAATGCGACTGAAAAAAACACGACAAGCCTCCAATTCAAGGGGTATGCGATGGGCTTCTTTGGAGGCATGACAGCAGCCTTTCACTCTAAGACGAATAAGGTCGGTGTGATTGCCGCCTTTGATTGGCAGCCAGAGGTTCAGGGCTTTATAGATGGAGCGAACTACCAAAATAGTGATACAGAGCTAGAAGTAAAGTACATTAATCACTGGGATGATGAAGCTGCGGCTCTCCAGGAGTTGGACCGTATGATAAAAGAGGATATCGATGTTGTGTATCCTGCCGGTGACGGATATAATGTAGCTGTAATCGAAAAGCTGAAGGAAAAGGGGCTTTTTGCCATCGGGTATGTATCCGATCAATCGGATCTCGGGGAATCAACTGTCTTGACAAGCACGGTTCAGCATGCTGATAAGCTTTATGAAATCGTCGCCGAAAGGTATGCCGGGGACAAGCTTAAATCAGGTAACCTGGAATTTGATTTCGAAGACGGTGTCATCTCCATGGGGAAATTCAGTCCCGTCATTCCTGAAGATTTTCAAGCTGAAATGAAGCAGCACATAAAGAACTATATCGAGACAGGCAAATTGCCGAATGGAAAGGAATCGAAGCAATGAATCAAGATAAGACAATGGAATTTATGCAGATTGCCATGAAATACTTCCCGGAAGCAAAGGAACAGTTGGATCAAGCGGGCGTTGAGTTCTCACCTGAAATGTTACAGCCTTTTATGACGCTATTCACTAAAGTCATGAGCGAAGCCTATGAATTAGGAAAACAGGACGCCTTACATAAAGAGTAAGTTTACAAAGACGGATCACCGAACTATTCGGTGATCCGTCATTTTTGTGTTTTAACCACATTATTTACTATTCCATTGTTTTAGGAATGGACTGATTTTCTTATAGAGCGGCATTAATTCATCGATGGAATTCATAATGGAATGCACCCAGTCAAGTATGGATTCACCGTCAGCCGCAGTATTTTGTTCTTCCCGAGTAGGAGAATCTTCTATCTTTTTTTCTCTTCCACCATACATCATCCGGTTAAATGGGTGTTGCTTTCGTTCTTCAGACACATTCTCACCCCCTCAGCCTATCCTATGTCAGGGAAGGTTGTACGAGTATGGTCAAACGTGTAGAAAAGGGGAATAAGTAAAAAATAATTGCAGAATGAAGAAATTTTCGATAAAATTAGTACCAAGTCATAATAATTGATAATAAACGTAAAGTATATGAAAAAAATAAACGAAAGTAGGGAACGCCAGTATGAATACAGGTATTATTGGAATTGGACGTTATCTTCCTGAAAAAATCTTGACAAACGCCGACCTTGAGAAAATGGTGGATACTTCTGATGAATGGATCCGTACCAGAACAGGCATTGAAGAGAGAAGAATAGCAAATAATGAAACAAATACCTCTGATATGGCTTTCGAAGCTGCTAAGAAGGCAATCGCAGATGCAGAGATTACTCCTGAAGAGATTGATATGATCCTGGTTGCAACGGTCACCCCTGATTATCCATTCCCTTCAGTTGCCTGTCTTCTACAAGAGCGATTGGGAGCTAAAAAGGCTGCAGCCATGGACATCAGCGCCGCTTGTGCCGGCTTTATGTATGGTATGATCACGGCAAAGCAGTTTATTGATAATGGAGCGTATAAACATGTCCTCGTCGTCGGGGTGGAGAAATTATCCAAGATCACGGATTGGGAAGACCGCAATACGGCCGTATTATTCGGTGACGCTGCAGGTGCCGCGATTCTTGGACCGGTTCCGGACGGAAAGGGCATCCTTGCTTTTGAATTAGGTTCTGATGGTTCAGGGGCGAAGCACTTATATCAAGATGAGAAATTAATCATGAATGGCCGGGAAGTGTTTAAGTTTGCTGTTCGCCAGATGGGAGAATCAAGCATCAATGTCATTGAAAAAGCAGGATTGAAGAAAGAAGACGTTGATTTCCTGATTCCTCATCAGGCAAATATCCGGATCATGGAAGCGGCAAGGCAACGGTTGGAACTACCGGTAGAAAAGATGTCCAAGACCGTCAATAAATATGGAAATACATCAGCCGCCTCCATTCCAGTATCATTAATCGAAGATCTGGAAGAGGGAAGAGTGAAAGACAACGATGTCGTCGTCATGGTAGGATTCGGTGGCGGATTAACATGGGGCGCAATCATCATGCGCTGGGGTAAATAATACAAGATAATGACAACTTCAACTTCAGATAAAGGAGATGTTCTTTCAATGAATAAGAAACGTGTAGTCGTGACAGGCTTGGGAAGCGTCACGCCGTTAGGTAATGATGTTGAATCAACGTGGTCGAATATAGTAGCCGGAAAAACGGGTGTCGGACCTTTAACGCGCTTAAATGCCGATGAGTATCCTGCGAAAGTGGCAGCAGAATTAAAGGACTTCAACATAGAAGATTTCGGGGTGGAAAGAAAAGAAGCAAGAAAGATGGACCGCTTCACTCACTATGCAATTGCGGCCTCATTAATGGCGGTAAAAGATTCAAAGCTCTCCATTACAGATGAAAATGCTCATCGGGTAGGGGTGTGGATCGGATCAGGCATCGGGGGAATGGAAACATTCGAACAGCAGTACGAAACATTCCAGAAGCGCGGTTATCGCCGTGTCAGTCCGTTCTTCGTACCGATGATCATCCCTGATATGGCTGCCGGACAAGTGTCCATCATGCTAGGGGCAAAAGGGTTCAACTCATGTACCGTAACCGCTTGTGCAACAGGTACGAATTCGATCGGAGATGCCTTTAAGGTCATTCAGCGTGGAGACGCTGACGTGATGGTTTCTGGTGGAGCGGAAGCACCGATCACGAAAATGTCTGTTGCTGGATTCTGTGCAAACACAGCTCTTTCCACAAACGAAGACCCAGAAAAAGCTTCAAGACCATTTGACGCAAACCGTGATGGTTTTGTAATGGGAGAAGGAGCGGGGATCGTGGTTCTTGAAGAACTCGAGCATGCCATAAAACGCGGTGCGCCTATCTACGCTGAAATCGTCGGGTACGGATGTACCGGAGATGCCTATCACATCACTGCACCGGCACCAGCTGGAGAAGGCGGAGCCAGAGCAATGAAAATGGCACTTGAAGATGGTGGCATCCTTCCGGAACAGATGGATTACATCAATGCTCACGGAACAAGTACTCCTTATAATGACAAATATGAAACGATGGCAGTGAAAGAAGTATTCGGTGAGCATGCGTATAAACTTGCCATGAGCTCGACGAAATCCATGACCGGTCACCTTCTCGGCGCTGCAGGAGGGGTGGAAGCGATTTTCACTGTCCTTGCAATGAAAGACAGTATCCTGCCTCCGACAATCAATATTGAAACACCTGACCCGGATTGTGACCTTGACTATGTTGCAAACGAAGCAAGAAAACAAGAAGTCAACGTAGCCATGAGTAACTCACTCGGCTTCGGTGGTCACAATGCGACCATCGTATTCAAGAAATATCAAAGTTAATAATGAAAGAGTCTGTTACGTGTAACAGGCTCTTTTTGTTGTGAATCCTTCTTCTCATACATATACATGTTAAAAAGCATGGAAAGAGGGATGAAGGTGGCCGTTGTTCCTACAGATGATTGGTTGGCTGAATGGATCGATAACCCTTTGGATCTTCTAAAGAAAACGAAAAATGGCAAGGACGATCAACAATCGTTCTATCAGTACCTTATGAAGCACGGTATGTATCGCTCTTCTCGTCTCGCATCAGATACTTACGAAAAAATGAAAGAAAAGAAGCTATGGGACCGATTTGCTCTCTTTGAACAAAAATATAAGCGGAAATGGAATGGGCCGAGTGTGCCTATTTATCTATTCCCCGTGCAGGAAAAGAGAGGGATGTTCCAATCATCCATGAAAAAATCCGGGGTGTGTTTTAAAGATGAAATATTCTTTTTTGTTACAGACCAGGAGGATCCGAAAGAATACGAAGCCTTGTTCGTACATGAGTACCATCACTGTGTAAGGATGAAACGATTAAATAAAAAAGATGCAGAATACACACTTCTTGACTCCATTATCTTTGAAGGGCTGGCTGAAAATGCAGTTAAAGAATTCTGTGGAGAGAAGTATGTAGCACCTTGGACAAAAGAATATGAAGAAAAAGAACTTGCCAAATACTATGAAAAATGGATTCAGCCGAATCTGGATATTAAACGAAGCAGTCCACTTCATGATCAACTGCTTCTTGGGCAGAAAGCCTATCCTAAAATGCTCGGTTATGCCTCAGGATATAGATTGGTTAATCAATATGGGATGAAACGGGATTCATCTACCAACACCCTTATGGGGGTACCATCCTCAACATTTGTACCTTAAAATCTGCTCAGCAGCAGATAAGGACTGTGCAGAAAAAACGGCTCCTTCATTTCGTCATATCTTTTCTTCCTGTTCATAAACTATAGTAAGCATGGACGAGCTCCATTATCTAATTGCAAGGGATAGAGGCGGAAAGTATGGTGGTACAATTGTTCGGACTCTTTATAGGATTTGGACTGGCCGTTTCAGGAGGGGTAAGCCTGATTATGTATTTAAATCTGCTAACGACTGGAATGACGTTTATTGACTATATATTCTTCGTGTCCACCCGGTTCGAATGTTATTTTTTTCTATTAGGAATCCTCATCATCACGCTCTCGATTTATATACCCCGAAGAAAAAATAACGACTATCTATAAAACCCCTGTTTAATAGGAATAAATTTACACGGAATAGCCTATACTGATTGACAAATAAGATTGAAGCAAAGCGAGGGGTCAATCATGTTATATCTTCATGATGTATGGGTAAATTGGTTCGAAGGCGAAGAAAATGGCTATAATGTCTGTCATTTTCATGAGTGGAGAAAAGAGGACGTAATCGAATTACTGGATCAGGTTCCTCTGATTAAAGTGGACAAGGCACTGTTTCATTACATCGAGAATGATTTATCAGAGTTACCTCAACAACTGCTTAACAATGTCTATCAGAAAGCATACCTGCGAAAAAACCATGAACGGATACAATTGGATTATTGCTTCATCGTCACAGATGGTACGGGAATACTAGCCGTGGACACAATCGGGTATACTGTGCCAATCAGAAAGAGCAGGCTGATACCGAGACAGGAACAACTGGTATACGAAATGGTGGAAAGTCATGAAACGGTGCAGTACTCGATTCAGGAGGATCCTAAGAGAGAGGATGCCTATCACATCCTTTCACCGAATCCATTTATGATGAGTGGACTGACCAGAAAAGAAAGACAATTGAAGCAGTTGTTATTCATGGCACTCGACCAACTTCACAGCTCAAACAATACAGCAGAAATCCGCTATTGGTATACTGAATGGGCACCACAGCGTTACCGCACCATCCAGGAGTTGGACTTTGAAGAAATTTGGCAAATGCTCTATGAAGAAACCCAATATGGCTGGTCGGACAAGCATCTTACCCTTTGTGAGAATTTGATAAAGGGACAGCCATTCTTTGAGAAACTTTGGGAAGTGGAGAATCGTCCAAAGGTAAATTGAATTTAGTAAACATGAGTCCTTAACAGGCTTGCAGGTATTTCTAGTAAAGAATGAAAAAAAGACCAGTGACCGCCATTGCAGTCACTGGTCTTATTATTATTTTCTTTTTCTTTCTTTGCGTCCCAATCCCATTGCCTTTTCCATTTTCTTCAGCATTTTGTTTGCAGCGAAGTTTGCCTTTTCAGCACCACGGTCCAGAATATCATCCAATTCCTCGGAATCGATCAATTCATAGTAACGGTCCTGTACAGGTTTAATGGCATTGACAACCACTTGTGCCAAGTCGCCTTTGAAGTCACCGTATCCTTTACCTTCATATTTTTGTTCAAGTTCTTCTATAGAACTGCCTTCAAGAATCGAATAGATGGAAAGTAGGTTTGAGACTCCAGGTTTGTTTTCTTTATCGTATTTCACGATGCCATCAGAATCAGTCACGGCACTTTTGATTTTCTTCTCGATCTGCTTAGGATCATCGAGAAGAGTAATGAATGCCTTTTGATTCGAATCGGATTTACTCATCTTTTTTAACGGGTCCTGAAGGGACATGACTCGCGCACCGACTTTAGGGATGCGGACCTCAGGCACCGTAAAGATATCGTTATACTTTTTGTTAAAACGCTCTGCGAGGTTTCTTGCCAATTCAAGATGCTGTTTCTGATCCTCACCGACTGGAACGAGATCCGTTCCGTATAAGAGGATATCGGCCGCCATCAAAGGTGGATACGTCAATAAACCTGCAGAAACGGCTTCTTTACCGTGGGACTTATCCTTAAATTGGGTCATTCTTTCAAGCTCACCTATATATGTTACACATTGTAAGATCCAGCCAGCCTGCGCATGTGCAGGTACTTCCGATTGAATGAATAAAGTTGATTTCTCCGGATCTATCCCACAGGCAATATAAAGGGCAGCAAGACTGCGAATATTTTTCCGCAGCTCCATTTTGTCCTGTGCAACCGTGATGGCATGTTGGTCCACAACACAAAAATAACAATTATATTCTTCCTGAAGCTCGGTAAACTGTTTCATTGCTCCGATATAATTGCCGAGAGTAATTGTTCCACTCGGCTGAATGCCACTAAAAATCGTTTTCATCTTTCTTCCTCCTATATTTACACAAAATAAAAACCCACCCGTTCCTATAAAGATAGGGACGAATGGGAACATTTCCGCGGTGCCACCCTAAGTTGCTCGAATGAGCCGGCTTAGTCCATGATGTTCATGGGACCTCTTTAACGTGAGGTTAGTTCGTTATTAGCTACTCTTAGTTCACAAATAAAGCTCCGAAGTCCATTCCTCTTCACATGATTACTTGTTTTCACCAGACACAAGCTCTCTATAAATCATTTAGAAAAGTACTACTCTTCATCTATGCTTCTTACTCAATTCACCTATAAATATTATATGAAAATGAGCAGGATAATTCAAGTATACAGAAGATAGCTCAATATAACGGAGAGGACGAGGGTGAAGGCACCTAGCGTCAATAAAGACTTAGTAATGGAATAGGAGCGTTTGACAGTGAATTCTTCATGTGCTTCTTTCGTGTCATCCAGCTCATCAAATTGTGAAATATACATGCCCTGTTTCGTACTGTTCCGGAACCGTTTGAATGCATAGACAATTCCATTGAAGAAGCCCTTTTCGAAAATATAAAGGAGGGCACCCAGGCTGACATATACAATCCCGATAACAAACAAGCTATCTATTATAGAAAGAAGCAGGTTCTTTTCCTGAAGAGACGCCAATACAACTGCGCTGATAAAAAAAATTAATGTAAGTATAGAAAATAGATTGATTCGTTTCATAATACTCCTTTAAATGTTTTTAACAAAAGTATACATGAAGGGTAATAAAGAATTCAATCCTCACTCATATATATTCAACCCTTCTCAAAGTGTATAAGTAGAGCTGACATTCCTCCATTCCGGACATACACTTTGATTAAAGCTGAATATTACTGAAAATGAAAACTGAAATAAGTATGAATTCTATTATTTATATTTAGTCTGTCATTTTAATATTTATAATAGATGAATATTCTAAAGAGGGGAAATTTCATACAGAATGTAAATCGGATTTAACCCTTTTGAATTTACAATTGTAACAATTGTAATAGGACAAACTCTCTAAAATGTTTAGAAAAAACGTTGGTATTACAGTGTTTTAATAACAATATACCTACTAATCTGATAATTTAGCAAAAAAACTGTTAAATTCATATTGCAATAATTTCTCTATCATGTATAATAAGTAACAAATCTTCTGAAAATTAGAAGATAAATAAATATGAGATTTACGAGGAGGTCAATTTCAAGATGAAGAAAAAGTTTTCATTCTTGCTGGTTCTTCTTCTGGCTCTCAGTACTTTCTTAGCGGCTTGTGGCGGCGACAAGAAAACTGACAGCAATGAAGAGGGATCAGGTGCAGGCGGTTCTGACGAAAAGAAAGAACAAGTACTTAACTTACTTGAGGGTTCTGAGATCCCATCAATGGACTCTACTCTAGCAACTGACTCTGTTTCATTCAAAATCATGAACAACGTTTATGAAGGTCTTTACCGTTTAGGTGAAGATGACAAGGCTGTACTTGGTATGGCTGCTGAAGAACCACAGATCAGTGAAGATGGTAAAACATACACGTTCAAGATCCGTGATGCAAAATGGTCTAACGGAGATCCCGTTACAGCTAACGACTTCGTTTACGCTTGGCAAAAAGCTTTAAACCCTGACACTGGTGCAGAGTATGCGTACATCATGTACGATATCAAAAACGCTGCTAAAGTAAATGCTGGTGAAGTACCAGTTGAAGAATTAGGTGTTAAAGCTACAGATGACAAAACTTTAGAAGTTCAGCTTGAAACAGCTGTACCATACTTCAAAGCTTTACTTTCTTTCGCAACATTCTATCCACAAAACCAAAAATTCGTTGAGTCTCAAGGCGACAAGTTCGGTCTTGAAGCTGACACTGCTCTATACAATGGTCCATTCACACTTTCAGAGTGGAAGCATGAACAAAGCTACAAATTATCTAAAAATGACAACTACTGGGAAGCAGATGCTGTTAAATTAGATGAAGTAAACTTTAACGTAGTTAAAGATACTGCTACAGGTGTTAACTTATACGAAACAAACAAAGTGGATGTTGCCGGTCTTTCAGCTGAATTTGTAGACAAATACAAATCAGATGAAAACTTCAAGACACTTGCTGAAACATCTGTATTCTTCCTTCGTTTAAACCAAAAGAACGAAGTAATGAAAAACGTAAATGCACGTAAAGCAATCGATGCTGCTTATGACAAGCAAGGTATGGTTGACGTACTACTTAACAACGGATCACTTCCTGCTTACTACTTAGTACCAAAAGATTTCGTAACTGGTCCTGATGGAACTGAATACCGTGAAGCGGTAGGCGATTTCGGTGGATTTGACGCTAAAAAAGCGGCAGATTACTGGGCTAAAGCGAAAGAAGAGTTAGGTAAAGATTCTATTGAATTGGAACTACTTAACTACGATTCTGACAGCTCTAAGAAAATCGGTGAATTCTTAAAAGAACAACTTGAGCAAAACCTAGAAGGTTTAACTGTGAAAATCAAAGCTCAACCATTCAAGCAAAAACTTGAATTAGAATCTAAAGGTCAATATGACTTCTCATTCGCTGGTTGGGGACCTGACTATCCAGATCCGATGACATTTGTTGACATGTTCGTCACTGACGGTGCTCACAATCAAATGGGTTACTCAAATCCTGAATATGACAAGTTAATCGAACAAGCTAAAGGTGAACTTCTTGATGATCCTGAAGCTCGCTGGCAAGCAATGGTTGACGCTGAAAAGATCCTTTTTGAAGATCAAGCGATCAGCCCAATGTATCAACGTGGATCTGCTTACTTAGAGCGTCCATATGTTAAAGGTCTGTTACGTCACTCATTTGGTGCAGATGCATCATACAAATGGGCTTACATTGAGTAGTATTTAACTCATTCGACAAACCTTAAAAGGGAGAGCGTATGCATAGGCATATGCTCTCCTTTTCCAGTGAATGTCGATAATTATCAAAAAAGTAAAAATACATTGAAAATTTGTCGAATATCGCTATAATTAGAAATGTAGAAAAAATAAGATAAAAAAAGGGGGGCTAAAGAATGGTCAAATATACAATTCAACGTATCGTTTATATGATCATCACTTTGCTTATCATTGCAACCGCCACTTTCTTTCTGATGAAGCTCCTACCTGGATCTCCACTTCAAAACACAGAAAGGCTGACTCCGGAGCAACAACAAATCATCCTTGATAAATACGGTCTTAATGACCCGCTGCCAGAACAATATATCAACTATATGGTTGGCTTAGCGAAAGGTGACTTGGGGTTATCCTTCCAATACGATAATCGAAAAGTTACGCAGATCATCGGAGATCGTATTGGTCCTTCCGCACTTCTTGGTTTCCAAGCTATGGTATTAGGTACTTTCCTAGGTTTACTGATTGGTATTATTGCAGCCATCAAGCATAACACCTGGCTGGATTACGGTTCGACTTTCTTAGCGGTTATCGGGATTTCAATACCGTCGTTCGTATTTGCAGGATTGCTCCAATATTATGTTGGGGTGAAACTGGAATGGCTACCTGTTGCACTATGGGGTGAGTTTAAACATACTATTTTACCTACTCTTTCCCTTACAGTGTTCGTGGTAGCAACGATTGCCCGATTTATGAGGACTGAAATGCTGGAAATATTAAACTCTGATTATATATTACTAGCAACTGCAAAAGGTATTTCTAAGACAGGAACGATTTTAAAGCATGCTGTGCGAAATGCTATGATCCCTATTGTGACTATTATAGGTCCTATGACTGTCGGTATAATGACTGGAACTCTTGTCATTGAACGCATCTTTGCTGTACCAGGACTAGGAGAGCAATTTGTATTAGCCATTAATACGAATGATTACACTGTAATTATGGGAATTACCCTTTTCTTCAGTGCTTTATTTATTGCTGTAATCTTTTTGGTAGATATTCTTTATGGAATCATTGATCCACGTATTCGCATAGCTGGAGGGAAGAAATAATGGGAGATAACAATAAGAATTTAGAACAGCTTAGTCCAGACCTCTTCCAACCTCAACAGGCTAGGGGAGACGAAGCTGAAAAAATATCACGTCCAAGCTTGAGTTTTTGGCAAGATTCTTGGATCCGTTTACGTAAAAATAAGGGTGCCGTTGTTGGGATTATCATCACAGCGATTATTGTGTTCTTTGCCATCTTTGGTCCAATGATGAATAAGTATAGTTTCAGTGATCAAAACATCCGTCATGCAAAGCTTCCTCCAAAAATTGAAGCGCTTTCAGGAATTGGGTGGCTGCCATTTGACGGGAAGGATGCGGATGGCTTCGATGTGTATGAGGCAAGAGATATTAAAGAAAACTACTGGTTCGGTACAGATGACTTGGGTCGTGACCTATGGACTCGTACATGGAACGGTACCCGGATTTCACTATATATCGGTTTGCTAGCTGCTGTCATCGACTTTATAATTGGGATCTCATACGGTGGTATTTCAGCTTATTATGGTGGAAGAGTAGATAACGTCATGCAACGTATTATTGAAATCCTTGTCGGTATCCCAAACTTAATTGTCGTCATCCTCTTTATCCTGGTATTCGAACCGGGTATATTCTCAATCACAATGGCGATGGTTATTACCGGATGGACAGGTATGGCAAGGATAGTCCGTGGGCAAGTGCTTCAATTAAAGAACCAGGAATTTGTTTTAGCTTCTAGAACACTAGGTGCCACAAGCAACCGTTTAATCTTTAAGCATTTGCTTCCTAACGTTATGGGGCCTGTTATCATTACAACGATGTTTACAGTACCTTCAGCAATTTATACAGAAGCATTCTTAAGCTTTATCGGACTGGGGATTGCACCACCGAGAGCGTCTCTTGGATCACTAGTCAATGAAGGATACAGATCTATTCAGTCTTTTCCTCACATGATGTTAGTGCCTTCAGCAGTCATTTCATTGGTCATTCTAAGCTTCAACCTAATGGCAGATGGATTGCGTGATGCACTTGATCCGAAAATGCGTAAGTAGTAGAAGGGAGAAAATATTATGTCAAAAATTTTAGAAGTGAACGATCTACACGTCTCCTTCAATACGCATGGAGGGGAAGTACAGGCTGTCCGTGGTGTAGATTTCCATTTGGATAAAGGTGAAACATTAGCAATCGTAGGGGAATCGGGTTCCGGGAAGTCCGTTACAACGAAAGCCCTTATGAGATTGATTCCAAATCCACCTGGTTTCATCAAAGGTGGAGAGATCCTTTTTGAAGGAAAAGATTTAGCTAAGCTTCCTGAGAAAGATATGCAAAAGATCCGTGGAAAAGACATCTCAATGATTTTCCAGGATCCAATGACGTCTTTAAATCCTACGATGACAATCGGGAAACAGATCATGGAACCTCTTGTGAAACATCAAAACATGAGTAAAAATGATGCGAAGAAACGTGCCATTGAACTCTTGAAATTAGTAGGTCTTCCAAGTCCAGATACTCGTTTCAAACAATATCCTCACCAATTCTCAGGTGGTCAGCGTCAGCGTGTTGTCATCGCGATTGCCCTTGCTTGTAATCCAAAAATCCTTATTGCCGATGAGCCAACAACGGCATTGGATGTGACGATTCAGGCTCAAATCCTAGAATTGATGAAGGATCTTCAAAATAAAATCGAAACATCTATCATTTTCATCACCCATGATTTAGGGGTTGTGGCAAATGTTGCCGATCGCGTTGCGGTCATGTATGGAGGTCAAATCGTAGAAACCGGGACTGTAGATGAAATTTTCTACGACCCACGTCATCCATACACATGGGGATTGATCGGTTCTATGCCTACAACGGATACAGAAGGCGAGCAGGAGCTGGTTGCAATCCCTGGTACTCCTCCTGATTTATTGAATCCACCTAAGGGAGATGCATTCGCTCTTCGCAGTGAGTATGCATTGAAAGTGGACTTTGAACAAGAGCCGCCATATTACCAGGTATCAGATACTCACTATGTGAAGTCCTGGTTACTGCACCCGAGTGCTCCACAGGTCGAGCCTCCGGAAGCAGTGAAAGTAAGACAAAGACAAATGCCGTCAAACTTTAAAGAACCGGTACTTGTTGAGGGGGTTCGTTTATAATGGCAGAAAAATTATTAGAAATTAAAAATCTTAAACAGTATTTCAATCCAGGAAAACCGAATATGGTTAAAGCGGTTGACGATATCAGCTTTGATATTTATAAAGGTGAAACCCTTGGACTTGTTGGTGAGTCAGGTTGTGGAAAATCAACGACCGGCCGTACAATCATTCGGTTGTATGATGCAACAGACGGTCAGGTTCTATTTGATGGTGAGGATGTACATGGTAAAAAGTCACGTTCTCAATTAAAGAAATTCAACCGAAAAATGCAAATGATCTTCCAGGATCCTTATGCGAGTCTGAATCCAAGAATGAAAGTTGCCGATATCATTGCTGAAGGGATAGATATCCACGGATTGGCAACTTCTAAACAAGAACGTCTGAAGAAAGTTCATGAACTTTTAGAGACTGTAGGATTGAATAAAGAGCATGCCGGCCGCTACCCGCATGAATTCTCAGGTGGTCAACGTCAGCGTATCGGAATTGCCCGTGCACTGGCGGTGGATCCTGATTTCATCATAGCCGATGAGCCGATCTCAGCCCTTGACGTTTCAATCCAAGCGCAAGTTGTTAACCTGATGCAAGAGCTTCAAAAAGAGAAGGGTTTAACATATCTGTTCATTGCCCATGATCTTTCAATGGTAAAATATATAAGTGACCGTATCGGTGTTATGTATTATGGTAAGCTGGTTGAACTGACAACAAGTGATGCCCTGTACAAAAACCCGCTTCATCCTTATACTCAATCGCTTCTATCTGCGATTCCGTTACCAGATCCTGAGTATGAGCGCACACGCAGAAGAAAAGAATATAATCCAGCTGTTCATAACTATACAGAGGATGATAATCCTGAGATGCGGGAAGTGGTCCCGGGACATTTCGTATACTGTTCTGAGAAAGAATTTGCCCAATATCAAGCATCTTACAAAAACTAATAAAGTGAAAGAAGCTCCCTTCATAAGGGGAGCTTTTTTCATGGATGCCTTCTTATATTTAAAGAAAGGCATAAAATATATAGAAGATCATTCATTTCCTTGGAAATTTCGACATACTAGGTGGATTAACCCTTTTCTTACAAGTAATTTCCTTGTTAGAATAGAATAGGGAGTTACATAATTTACTAGAAAGCTTATTTTATAGAGGAGAGATTAATGTTGAAATGGAGTAAGGTAGCGACATCGTTATGTTTAGTCACATTATGCGTCATGCCGTTTCGATCAGCACACGCTGCTGAAGGTGGCTCGGCTAAAAGCCATGAGAAGAGAACGCTCTCGATGAGTAAAAAAGAGATAACAAGTCCAGTACCCCGCTTTGTATACGATTCCGGCTTGAAATTCGAATATCCGGACGCAATTAGGGGAGTTTATGTCACAGCACATTCAGCTGGTGGAGCACGATTTGATACTCTAACCAAATTAATGGATGACACTGATCTAAATGCAATGGTCATCGATATTAAGGATGATGTTGGGAACCTGACATATGAACCTGAACCATCTTCTCCATACGCTAAAGTGGGGCAGCCCTATATTAAGGACCCGAAAGCTATGTTAAAGACATTAGAGGAAAAGAAAATCTATCCAATTGCAAGGGTGGTTGTTTTCAAGGATACGGTCCTTGCCAATCAAAGACCGGACTTGTCGTTTAAAGACGGTGATAAGGTCTGGTCAAATGGAGGGGGAGATTCCTTCGTCAATCCATTCCTCAAAGAGGTTTGGGATTACAATGTGGGTATCGCCATAGAAGCAGCCAAAATGGGATTTCAGGAGATCCAGTTTGACTATGTTCGATTCCCTGAAGGTTTCGAGAAGCGTGATGATGAGCTGAAATATAATGGAGGGGAATATGCGAAAGAGGACATTGATAATGTGCAAAAGCGTGTGCATGCCGTTACAGACTTTGTTGAATATGCCCACAAGAAACTAGATCCATATGGTGTTAAAGTATCCGTCGATATCTTTGGTTACACGGCAACCCTGCCGGAAGCACCTGGAATCGGCCAGAACTTCTCAAAGATAGCGGAAAATGTAGATGTCATTTCTTCCATGATCTATCCGAGTCACTGGACACCTTATTTCGGAATTGCCAAACCTGATTTACAACCATATGAACTAATAACTGAATATTCGAAAGTGGAGAAGGCGAAAATAGCTGAACTAAAGAATAAACCTATCTCCAGACCTTGGCTTCAGGACTTCACAGCATCGTGGTTGGGAAGCGGAAATTATAAACCGTATGGAAAAGCTGAAGTTGAAGCACAAATAAAAGCACTAAATGATCAGGGAATAAACGAATTCCTTCTTTGGGACGCCGGAAATTCCTACACTGAAGGCGTAGACTACACGCCATGATAGAAAAGACTGACCTGAAAAGACCCAGGTCAGTCTTTTTCATTTAGGGTAGATATCTCTTAAGCAGGCCTTTCCATTTGAAAAGTCAACGAGATATTGTTATCATTAAAGTATTGGTAAGATTAACCGCTTTCAACCACATAATCCCCTTCACGGGCAGTTAGCCTGTGATTCCGTATTATTATCCCACGGATAAGACTAACATCTAACATAAACAAATCATTCTTGAGAATCATAATGGTATCCCGTTAGTCAATGGTTTATAAAAAAAACATGTTGAAGGAGTAGATCCATGCACTGGTATGAAAAATTAAATCAATATTTCCCTGTAGAGGAAATGAAATCAAAGGAACATCTCGAATCACTGCTGAGAGAAAGAAGCGACATTTATCACAAAGATGAAGGTCCCCATCATGTCCTTATGTATGCGGAACTGGAGGATTTTATTTTTATCGATTATCTCTTTGTTTCAAAGGATGCACGCGGACAAGGGCTTGGACATAAATTACTTGAGCAGTTAAAAGAGAAGAAGAAGGCAATTATTCTGGAAGTCGAGCCGGTGGACTATGATGATACAGATACTGAAAAGCGCTTAAAGTTTTATAAACGTGAAGGCTTTGAACATGCTGTCAGTATCGGATATGCACGCCGATCACTAGCCACAAACGAAATTAATGAAATGGAAATCCTTTATTGGGCTCCAAACCATGAATCTGAGGACCTTATCTTCGAGTCTATGAAGAAAACGTATGAATTGATCCATACGTACAATGATCAGAAATTTTATGGTGCATCGTACCAACCCGTCGAAGAAGTGTTAAAGAAAGATAATGACCGTGATGGGGATGTATTGAAAAACTTATAATATAGAAAACCTTATTGTCTATTCGCAATAAGGTTTTCTAAATGAAAAAATGAAAGGTCAAAATGTATGTTTAAGCCGAAGCCATACCGGGTAAATGTATAGTATAAACAATCCATATAGCTGTGTTAAACCTATGTATAAGAAATTTGACAAATTAGTTAAAACTATATTCAATGGTCAGTTATTCATGTATAATACATAATAGAGATTTCTTATTTAAACTAATTTTAAATAACTGTAAACGTTTAAATAAAGATCTATATTAAAAAATCCTTAAGGGAGTGTGAATGATTCGTGGTTACATTATTCACTTCACCTAGTTGTACATCTTGTCGTAAGGCAAAAGCTTGGTTAGAAGAGCATGAGATTCCATATACAGAACGCAACGTATTTTCTGAACCATTAAGTATCGATGAAATTAAAGAAATCCTCCGTATGACTGAGGATGGAACGGATGAAATCATTTCGACCCGTTCTAAAACATTCCAAAAACTTAATGTAGACTTAGAAACTCTGCCACTTCAAGAATTGTTTGAACTAATCCAGAAAAACCCGGGACTTTTAAGACGGCCAATCATTCTTGATGAAAAACGTCTTCAAGTAGGGTACAATGAAGATGAAATCAGACGATTCCTTCCGAGAAAGGTTCGTACATTCCAACTTCTTGAAGCACAAAGAATGGTAAACTAAGGTTTACTTAGATTCTAAAAGCTTTCCTTGTATAAAGGATATATAAGTAAAAGGGGCTGACCTTTAAGGAACGTTACGTCTCCTTTCAGGTCAGTCTCTTTTATATTAGATTAAGTATTATCACTTGAATTTTCTGCAAATATTCGCTAAAATGTCAAAAACACCTAATGGGATTTGTGAAAAAAAATGGGTGTTAGTTTAATTCCATTTTCTGCGGTTTTATCATAAAATAGAAGTACAAGGTACAAACTAACCTAAATGTATCTTCTATCTTCACCAGCAATAGAGCATTACATGCTCAGAGGGTGTAGTCCCTTCACTAACATCATGCAAGAAGGGAGAGGTGTTAATTGGAAATCGAACGCATTAACGAAAATACCGTAAAGTTTTATATTTCCTATGGAGATATAGAAGATCGCGGCTTTGATCGGGAAGAAATCTGGTACAATCGTGAGAGAAGCGAAGAACTTTTCTGGGAAATGATGGATGAGGTCCATCAGGAAGAAGATTTCGGAATCGAAGGACCGCTTTGGATCCAGGTTCAGGCTTTGGACAAAGGGCTTGAAGTACTGGTTACAAGGGCTCAGGTTTCGAAGGATGGTCAACGTTTTGAGCTTCCTATTCCAGAGGATAAGCTAAAGGAACTTCCTGTCGATGAGCGCATAGAGGAACTGTTGGATCAGCACTTCCAAATCAAGCAGGATCAGGACGGGGAAGCAGAAGTGGTATTGGATTTCACACTGAAATTCAATGATTTTGAAGATGCGATTTCTCTATCCCATCGAATGAAAGAAATGCCTATGGAGCACTTGGAAACAAAGTTGCTTGCATTCGAAGATAGATATTTTATTTATGTTAAATTTTCTGAAGAGCACTTTTCAGAAGAAGATATCGATAATACGTTGAGTATACTGCTTGAATATGCTGATGAGTCACGAATGACTGTTCATCGCCTTGAAGAGTATGGTAAAGTCGTCATTCAGGAGAATGTCTTTGAGACATTGAGTGAACACTTTTCGTAAGAATCAATACCGGTTTCATTTAGAAATCGGTATTTTTTTATATTTATTTCTCTGTTATATGGTAAAGGTTTTCGGTTGGTTCCCTTCATCTTTAACAGAGCAACTCATTTTAAGATTAAGCCGTTGGAAGGTGTTAATTGATGAAAAATACAGTAAGGGTCCTTTTATTTATAGCTGTTCTTTTTTTAAGTTATATCTTTTATTTCGATCAGTATTTATCCGGAATGGTGAAATATATTAGTATTGTGTTTACATTCTCTGTCATTGTCATAGGGTTTCTCATATTCTTTGAAAACCGCCATCCTACCCAAACATTGACATGGCTTGTGGTATTGGGAGCTTTCCCGTTTTTGGGCTTCATCTTCTACTTATTATTCGGACGGAATTATCGAAAGGAAAAGATGTATAAGAAGAAGTACATACTGGATCAGGAAACATATAATAAATTTGAGCCTGGACCTAAGGAAATAAATGCTGATTTGTTTGGGTTATTTCAGGAGAAGCATTTTCAACTTGCCCAGAGGATCGGGAATAGTGCTATTTCTTTTTCAAGTGAAACCAAATTACTGACAAATGGCACTGAGACATTTGGCGAAATTCTAAAGTGGTTAAAGACGGCCAAGCACCATATACATATGGAGTATTATATCGTCCGCCATGATGAAATCGGAAATCAGATAAAGGATATCCTCATTGAACGTGCAAACGAGGGGGTTAAAATCCGCTTTCTTTACGATGCGGTCGGAGCTTGGCAACTTTCGAAGGATTATATAAAGGAACTAAAGGGTGCAGGGATAGAAGTGGTGGCATTCGGCCCTGTTAAGATTCCTGTTCTGAATAACAAGTTCAATTTCAGGAATCATCGAAAGATCATCGTCATCGATGGCAGTATAGGGTTTGTGGGTGGTCTTAATATTGGGGATGAATATCTGGGTAAGAATCCACATTTCGGCTTCTGGAGGGACACTCATCTATTTGTAAGGGGAGAAGCGGTGCGGACATTGCAATTGATTTTCCTTCAGGATTGGTATTATATGACGAATGATGACTTTCTGACACCTGGATATCTAAGTCCTGATCCCCTTGAAAATGCCAACGACGGCGGTGTTCAGATGATAGCGGGTGGACCTGACAATGAATTGAGTGTATTAAAGAATATTTTCTTCTCGATGATAACGTCAGCAAGAAAAAGCGTATGGGTAGCTTCCCCCTATTTCGTCCCGGATGAAGATATATTTTCAGCACTAAAGATCGCCGCTCTAAGCGGTGTGGATGTTAGATTACTGGTTCCCCATAAACCGGATAAGCGTATTGTATTCCATGCCTCCCGTTCTTATTTTCCCGATCTGCTTGAGGCAGGGGCGAGAATATTTGAATATCAGAAAGGATTTATGCACAGTAAGATTGTGATCGTTGATGAGGAAATGGCTTCGATCGGAACATCGAATATGGATATGAGAAGTTTTCACTTGAATTTTGAAGTAAATGCCTTTTTGTATAAAACGGAAAGTACGGCTTCCATCGTAAGGGAATACCTTCATGATTTAGAAGAATCGGAAGAGTTACAGCTGGAAGAATTTCAGAAGAGACATCTTGGTTTCAGAATCTTAGAATCCACTTCTCGTTTGATGTCTCCCCTTTTATAAAGCAGGGCCTTCAAGTAATCATTGCTTGAAGGCATTTTTATGCAGGGATTTACAGATTTTTGGCGAATAAATCTAGAGGAGGTGTTCTATGTTAACAGCACTACTAGAACAGAAAGTATTTACAACGATTCAATTTACGAGGGAGGAACTGAGAAGGATCAGAAGTAAGGGCGTTCCATTCCATTGTCCTTATTGCGCTTCACCATTGAGCTTGCGAATTGGAAATCGAAACATACCACATTTCGCTCATATGTCACGTCCCGAGTGTATTGTGGAGAACCAGAATGAGTCGCCTAAACATCTATTAAGCAAACAGCTTCTATATGACAGATTAAACACTCTTTATAGAGATGTGAGACTCGAACACTACCTGAAAGAACTTAATCAAATCGCAGACATTTATGTGAAAACAGATTCGAGAAAGATTGCTGTCGAAATACAGTGCTCCAACATCCCGATACCTGAATTGGAGCAACGTACACACGGTTATCTCCGGGACGGAATCACCCCCTTTTGGGTCCTGACCCAATCTTTGAAGCGAAAAAAACTTCTGAAATTATCATCCTTCCAACAAGCGTTTATCCGATATTCACCGCAGTTACACTATTTTCTGCTTCATTTTCTCCCTGAGTTGAATAGCTTCCATCTTTATACACATCTTTATCCCGTATCAATTTCAAACTTTATCAGTACAGCTCCAGTAATGATTCCCGTAAGCCAGTTCACCCTTCCTTTAACCATTTCGGAGCTCCCCTTTCATCATCTTAAACCCCTCATTAACTGGAACGACTATAGAATGAAATGGATATACAACAAAATAAATTACAATAAATCAGGAAGAGATGCATTTTTAAGAGAAGTGTATGGGGAAGGGGATACATTCTTGTATCTGCCACTGTATGTCGGGCTTCCGGTCTTCCCTCATGGACTTCATATCAAAAATCATGAAGTGGAATGGCAATACTATTTGTGGAAAGACAGTTTGAAAAGGGGGAGTTCAATTTCAGAGGAGAGTATGACTCTAGGATTGAATAGAAGGCTTGCTGCAGGTCACATTGAGCTACGTATCCTACCATTTGTGAAAAAAGATGAACTGATAAGGGATATTGTTAGGGAATATTTAAGAATCCTTGAAAAAGTGAAAGTGATTGACAGGGTAGGTGAAAATCAATTCAAGCTTACGGGACCTTGGAGCTGCCCCGACCACTTCGGAGCTTTTGAACTGCATCGAGATGATTTTTTTTCAAAGTGGAAGCATATATTAAATCATGTGTAACTAAGATTGGATTGTTGCAGGAAATTCTTAGATAAGAGAGAATGTAACTATAAGGAATTTTCTGTAGATTTAGAATGGAGGATGTATATGACAAAAGATACAGCTGTGAAAAGTCTGCCTGGCAGAAAAGATGTAGAGGAAAAGTTAACGTGGAGACTGGAAGATATTTTTGAAAGTGATGATGCGTGGGAAAAGGAATATAAAGAAATAAAAGACTTATCAAAGAAGGCAGATGAATTTAAAGGTACATTGGGTGATAGTGCGGATCAACTTTACAATGCATTCGCGTTCCAGGATGAAATAATGGAACGGATGGGCAAGGTGTATACATATTCTCATATGCGCTATGACCAGGATACGACCAATTCGTATTATCAGGGACTAGATGATCGTGCCAAAAGTCTATATACCCAATTGGGGAGCAAGTTCGCATACCTGGTGCCTGAAGTGCTGTCGATTGACGAGAACAAGCTTAATGGCTTCATGGAGGAAAAAGAGGAGCTGAAGAAGTATAGGCATGCATTAGAAGAAATCAATCTCCAGCGTCCCCATGTCCTTTCAGCTGAAGAAGAAGCGTTACTCGCCCAAGCGTCCGAAGTGTTCAGTGCTTCGAGTAATACATTTGGGATGTTAAATAATGCCGATCTTGAGTTTCCGAGCATTAAAGACGAAAATGGGGAAGAAGTGGATATTACCCATGGCCGTTTTATCCGATTCCTTGAAAGCAGTGACCGTAGTGTCCGAAAAGAAGCCTTTACAAAGGTATATGAGACGTATGGGAAATTCGAAAATACATTTGCCTCAACGTTAAGCGGTGCGGTGAAGAAAGATAATTTTATTGCGAACGTGAGACATTATGATTCTGCCAGACATGCGGCGTTGTCCAACAACAATATTCCAGAAGAAGTATATGATAATCTTGTTGATACAGTCAGTAAGAATCTTCACTTGCTACAGCGTTATGTGAAGCTTCGTAAGAAAGTACTTGGCCTTGACGAGGTTCATATGTATGACCTGTATACGCCGCTTGTGAAGGAAGTCAAAATGGATATAAGCTATGATGAAGCTAAAGACATGATCCTTGATGGATTAAAGCCCCTTGGTGAGGAGTATGCAAACGTCCTTAAAGAAGGCTTTGACAACCGCTGGGTGGATGTTGTCGAAAATAAAGGAAAAAGAAGCGGTGCGTACTCATCCGGGGCATATGGCACGAACCCGTATATTCTGATGAACTGGCAGGATAATGTCAACAATCTGTTTACACTTGCCCATGAATTCGGACACAGTGTCCATAGCTACTATACACGTAAGTCTCAGCCATATACGTATGGTCATTATTCCATCTTTGTTGCTGAAGTGGCATCCACTTGCAATGAAGCTTTATTAAATGATTTTCTGTTGAATACAATCGAAGATGAGAAAAAGCGATTGTATCTCTTGAATCATTATCTTGAAGGTTTCAGAGGAACAGTATTCCGCCAAACGATGTTCGCAGAATTTGAGCATCTCATCCATAAGAAGGCACAAGAAGGCGAAGCGCTGACTTCGGAGTTTTTGACAAAAGAGTATTATGAATTGAATAAGAAATATTTTGGAGAAGATATTTCAATTGATGAAGAGATCGGATTGGAATGGGCCCGTATCCCTCACTTCTATTACAATTACTATGTTTATCAATATGCTACAGGATTCTCTGCAGCAACTGCCCTTAGTCGACAGATCCTCGAAGAAGGGAAGCCCGCAGTGGAGAGGTATATCGACTTCCTTAAGTCAGGAAGCTCCGATTATCCGATAGAAGTGTTGAAGAAAGCAGGAGTTGATGTGACAACATCCAAACCAGTAGAGGATGCATGTAAGGTCTTTGAAGAAAAACTGAATGAAATGGAAGAACTGCTTGATAAATTGCAATAAACAGGCGATATTGCCTAAAGAAACACCCCGCATGAAGGGCCAGCCCTTCATGCGGGGTATTAGTCATTCTTGAAAGTTAACACGAGAGGTCCGTCCCTCATTTCATCGATTTGAACCCCCTGAAGCGATTGCGGTTTCCAAGGGAATGGATGAAGAGGAGGAGTGAGAGAAAGAGGATCGGTGATGTGATATAGATTGGAACCAGGTGCATGAGGCCAAGGATATTGATGAAGAAGCTGATCAGGATCAAGAGAATGAGGATTCCGAATTTCATCTTTACGTACATACCAATTCCCTCCGTACATTATCTTAATACCATGTATATGAAGGGGAAGAAGGGAACATGAATTGATTTTGACAATATTGTGAAATACCATACAAACAACTTGCCAATACAAGTGGATACGTGATATATTATCAGTGTGAAGTTGATCACAAGCAAACATATACCCCTTTGTTTGACCGTGAAAAATTTCTCCCATCCCCTTTGTTCGTATTGAAAAACCGATGTTGGAAACAACATCGGCTTTTCTTGTATTGGAGTGAATTTATTATATTGACATAATTAGTTGTTGATATATTTCCAAAAGGTCCCGTGCTTTGCAGGGATCTTTTTTACTTTTTGCTGAAGTGTCCATTTCTTCATTTGCTTTTCCACTTCTTCTATTGATAGATCGTATACAACGGCTATTTCTTTTGATGCGACCACGCGATAATACTTCATGAAAACGTCCAGTGGAGGCAAGGGTTGCTTTTCGGGCTTTGATGCCAGCATCTCTTCGATAATATGAACATATACCTCATAAGAATATAAACCCGTGATCTTTAATCCTTCATCCTCAATATTCTCATTGAAAAAGACCAAGGTGGGGATCTCATCCACTTCCATCTCTGAAGTAATCTTGACATCGCATTGAAATGCCTTGGACGCCGAGGAAGAGTTTATATCGTTCATGAATTCATTGAGGTCGAGCTTCGCTGCCGCGGCACATTCCTTCAATACTTCAATATTCGAAATATCCTGCTTTTGAAGAAATAATCGCTCTTGTAAAAAACGTAAAAAGCGAATCCCCGAGTGTTTTCCTTGGAGCTCGGCTGCTTTGATCGCAAACGAAGCGATATAGGGTGAATCAATCGGATTATCGATCCACAGGCTCCCGTCACATGACATTCCGGAACGGCTTGCCGTTTTATCCCATTGCTGAGCCAGGTCTTCCTGTTTTCTCTTGGTTGCAAGATTTAAGGATGCAAGCTGACCGCTGAGAATATAGCGTATCCGAAAGTATTGTCCATACTCAATATGCAATTTCTTTAAGATTGGTTCAAGTGCCCAGCATTCCGGGCAAAGAGGGTCAACGAACATGTATATTTCCAGAGGTTTCTTCTCACGACCGCACCCTTTAAGGTGATGCCAGCTCGTTGTTCTAGTCAATGGCAGAACCCTTGGGTGTATCAGTATTCACCATATGATGGGCGGTTAATACAAGTCTGTGGAAAAAGTCATCTCTTACTGGACCCTCTAGATTGACCTCATCCATTGCTTCATGCATACATCCTAACCAAGCTTTAGCCCGGTCCTCTGTAATAGGAAAAGGGAGGTGCCTTGCACGCAGCATCGGGTGTCCATGTTCCTCAGTGTAAAGAGCAGGACCACCTAAATATTGAGTTAAAAATTGTTTTTGTTTACGGGATGTCTCGGTTAAATCATCCGGAAAGATCGGTGCAAGCTCAGGATGATTTGATACTCTTTCATAAAAAGCTTCAACGAGCATGGAGAGTTTCTTTTCGCCGATAAGATTATAGGGCATTTGTGGTTTCTCGACCATAAGAATGACTCCTTTTTACTTAGATTGTATGTTCATTCTAGCAAGCATTCATCCATATCTCAAACAAATCGCCTTACATCTGCCTTTTATTCCTAAATTAGTGTAGCCTGCTTTTATCTTCTTATCCTGGGATATGAGAAAAAGTGGTGTATGAAAGTAGTGGGTCTATTGGTTTGTTAGGCTTGCATTAAAAAGGTTGTTTTCGCAAAGATTGTTACTATCATATACAGACTAAGATTTGCGAATGCTCTGTCAATTAGGTTGTGGTGCAGGAGGGTGAAGGGAACAGTCCCGCTTTCCACGGACGTTCGGCCGAGCCTCCTCAGCAAAAACCGCTTCCGGGGTCTCGGCACGCCCGTTTTCCGTAGGAGTCTACGCAGTTCCCTTCA
>NZ_JAHWGH010000033.1 GCF_019334305.1 Rossellomorea orangium | reverse complement strand
CCACGGACGTTCGGCCGAGCCTCCTCAGCAAAAACCGCTTCCGGGGTCTCGACACGCCCGTTTTCCGTAGGAGTCTACGCAGTTCCCTTCACCCTCTAGAGTAGTAAGTGTTGACAGGGCAAAACGGTGTGTGACCATCAGTTTAAAAAGAGTAAAGGACTATTAAATAACATCAGCAAAGAATGAAAAAGCAGTGGCTTAGGCAATCTGCACATTTCCTTTATGATAGTCAAACTTTTCGTCAGTTGATTCTCGCTGCAGGTGCTCGACTCCTGCGGGAAACGCTGGACAGTACGAAAAGCGGAGGCGGCTTGTTTAGCCCCGACAAGCATAAGATGAATGGGC
>NZ_JAHWGH010000012.1 GCF_019334305.1 Rossellomorea orangium | reverse complement strand
ATATTCATCACACTTTTCTAACGCTTCGTTAGCAACTTCTATCATTTTTTCATTCATTTTATCAGCCAATTTCTTCTGCCTCCTTATGTCACTACATGGGTCTACGACGCTTTAACTCGATTCGACTTCGATATGATCTTACGGGCAAGCAATTGTTGAGTTTGCTCCTTGGCTTGTTGGAAGTATTCTCCCTTTTCAATAATGACTTTCATTGGTTTCCTCCTTTGTAACTTTTAGTTACCAATTAGTTTAAAAAAATATCACTTACATTAACACCTAGCTTGTCGGCAATCTTAGATAGTGTAGGGTAATGAGTGTAGCCTTTGTTGTTTTCAATACGAGAAATGTTCTCTCTAGTGCATCCAATGAGATCCGCTAACTGCTGCTGAGTCATTTTTTTGCTCTCTCTGATGGTTTTCAATTGGCATTTCATTCGAAGGTTTCAACTCCTTTCTGGTAACTTATTGTTACTGTAATTACAAGTTACCATATGTGGTAATTATTAGTCAACACCTTTTTCATATTTTTTTACATTAATTTATTTACTATTATTTATTAAGTGTGTAAAATTAACTACGTAAAGGAGTTGTGAGTTATGAATATAGGGGAAAAAATAAAGAAGCTGCGTTTAGAAAAGAATATAGGTGTGAGAGAACTTGCAGATGATTTAGGTGTATCCCATGCTCATATCTCCAAGTTGGAAAGTGGCAAGTCAGGTGCGTCTGTAGAATTCTTGGAGAAGGTTGCAAAATATTTTCATTTACATATTTCATATTTCTTTATTGATGAAGAAGATCAGGATGAGTTTAAAAAGTCAGAAAAAGATTTATTATTCGAAAGAGATCTTTCACTTGAGAACATCAAGAAAAATTATAATCTTCATATAGATGGCGAACCAGCAACTGATGAAGAAGTTGAGAAGATGCTTGAGTACATTCGATTCATCAGACATACAAATAAAAAGTAGGAAGCTCCTAATCGCAGGAGCTTTTTTTATGATTTTTACTGTTATTTTCGATTAGATTCTCTAGTTTTCTGATCATTTCAGCTACATCGACAGTTTGTTTCATTGTATTGCTCCCCCTCGATTAGAACGTATGTTCTGTTTTTAATTATAATACAACCTTCGGACTAACAAAAGACATTTATTTACACCCACATTAATATTTGTCTAGGTAATACGTAATTATGTTATACTGTATTACGGAGGTGTGATTGGTTGTTCAAAGTCGGTAGATGCTTATTACGCGACCGATTACTTGATGCCGATCTAACTCAAACACAATTGGCTGAGATAACATACATACCGAAATCACAGATATCTGAGTATGTAAACAACAAGCATGTGATGTCGTTGGAATCAGCTAAAATCATCTCTCATGCCCTTAATTGCAACATTGAGGACTTGTATGAATGGGAATCGGTCGCAGATCGCCAGTAAGTTTAGGCGGTCTGTAGTGGAGTTCGATATGTGCGAACAACCGACAATTAGTAACCATTTATTACATTTTTTTCATATACAAATAATACCACAACAGGTTTAATTTAATCCTAGTGTTCTGAAAATTTACACAATAAAAAATTCGAACAAAAAAACGCCTACTCATAAGAGTAAGCGTCATATCTTAAATACCGCCGCCACCTGGATCACCTTTGATTCCGTAAGTTGAATAAAGATTATCGGTGGTAGCCGATTCATTAGTTTGTTTTGCTTCTTGAACACCAACAAGAATGCTGATGGTCAATAAGGATAGTATAAGTATTTTCTTCAATGATGTATCTCCTTTTTGATTAGAATATATTACCCGTTTTATTATACAGAAGTTCTGCGAAAAATCCATAATTTTCATATTTTTTTAATTCATTTTTCGGAAGATTCGCGAAAAAACGATTACCAAGCTTCATGAATTCGACAAACGATAGTGAGAGCACCTGGGGATCATTAAGGACTATCCCTTTATAATACAATTGAAACGGTGTCAGTGGTTCCATCGCTTTTAGAACATTCAACGCTTCTTCTTTATTACCATTCTTCGCATGGAAATGAGCTACTTCTGCCATATCATTGGAGACAATACTTTTATTTTTATTCCAGTGGTTTTTCACAAAAGGAATTTCCTTATTATCTAACTCTTCAGCTAATACAACGTTACCGGTTTCGATAAGCGATCTTTTGTACTTCTTCATATAGTTCATGCAGAGCTGATAATCCTCATAGAAATAAGAAATAGACATTATATAATCAGCATGTATCCTTCTGTACGCTGAAAACTCATTCTTCATAAGTGAAGTAGCAAAAAAACGGGCCTTCTTCACATCGTTTTTATAGTACAAATAGCTTCGAGCAATCAGATCACACGCCCGGGACATGTAGCTCTCCCTGATATATTCCGTTTTAATTTTCCCGACTAATTCATCTAGGTTATAAGACAGCTTGTACACCATCTTATAATCCTTCTTCACGTAGTATAGAGAACAAAGAATAATAACCTTCATTATTTCTGTTTCGTAGCATTTAGGTGTGTACAGATTAACCCTGGCAAGTATCTCTTCTTTATCTACCTTGCCCTCTTGGAAATCCAAATAAATTAAATATATCTCTGCGAAATCTTTATTCTCTCTTCCTAAAACGACATTAACCTCATACAATACCCTTTGAAGATCAAAATAATTGAATGTAGATGCGTACTCCATGGCAGCTCTTAAATTACGTGGACGCAAAAAACAGGGACAGATAGCTTTCATGAATGCTTCTTCATAATCGGGTTTAATGACCCGAACAGCTCTCAAAAGATAAACAAAATCAATGGTCTTTTTCCCTTTGCTCGTAAAGTAAGCAGATAACTGGCTTTTAGGTATTCCTATCGCATCGGCTATCTCCGAAAGAGACATATCTGATTCTGATAAAAGATTTTCAAAGGTGTCTACTACTAACAAATGTATGTTCTCCTTTCAGTCATATCTCTTAAATAATAATGGAGTTGAAACCTTGATACAATACAATTTATTGAGATTGAATATTCTTTTAAGAATAAATTTATTCGCACTATCCTTTTGTAATGAAGAATGAAATCCTCATGCATCTCCGTGCCCTTAAGAAGACCAAGAAAGATGTCTCCCTCCACGATCCCATCGGCCAGGATAAAGAAGGAAATGAAATCAGCTTGATCGATATTTTAAAATCGGAAAGCGATGACGTCATTGATACCATTCAATTGAGCATGGAGCTCGAAAAGGTCAGAAAATACATTTGCGTACTGGACGAGAGGGAAAAGGAAGTAATCGTAGGTCGGTTCGGACTGGATTTAAAAGAAGAGAAGACCCAAAGGGAGATTGCAAAGGAATTGGGAATTTCGAGAAGCTATGTCTCACGGATCGAGAAACGTGCCCTCATGAAGATGTTTCATGAATTTTATCGTGAAGAAAAAGAAAAGCGGAATAAATCCTAATAAAGAAAAGCGGTCCATTGGCCGCTTTTCTTTTCATATTCACTACTCTACGCTTACCTCAGCGGAAATGATCAAACCAATCACAGATGTCAGGATAAGCCCCATTATCATTGAGAACATCGTCATCCCTCTCCCTCATTAAACTGAACTTCTTACTATTAATGTATCACGAAATAACGCATATTCCCCTCCGATTCGTGAACAACTTATTACTAAAGATTGACAGATATGTGACTGGTGATTCCCCTATGACAAAAAAGAGGATACCCCTTTGGGAAGGGCATCCTCTTCATCGTTATTGGCTCACCCGCTTCTTTCTTTTATGGAAGAAAGCCGACCAAAGTACAATATTCAAAAACATGTTTCCACCACCTCCTGTATCGTTAGGCAGTATCCTTCTCTACCCATAGCGCATTCAGCATTTTCACCTGTACATAAATCATCATTCATTCTCCTCTCCATTAGTTGATCTTATGTCTTAGAACAATTGCGACATATAGTGCTGCTTTGTTTTCGTTTCTTCATAACTTTTTGAAACCGTTTCATTATGAGAAGCTTCTTCAAACGATTCTTGCTTCTTATTAAAGGTTACCGTAATAAATAAAAGATTCAGTGTCATACATATCACCCCTTTCACAGTGCCTGCTTATAAGCAGAGCATAATAAAAAGCCACAAAGAGACCGACCCTTGTGGCACAAAAAAGCCACAGGGATCTACATTCTCCCTGTGGCTATCATTTAATGGAATTTAAATTAAGCTAAAGAACTCCCACAAGCGGTCGAATGATGAAAACAATATGAAGTTGTGTCTTTTTTTCCAATTAGCACGAACATTTTCTTCGACCTCCCTTTTGAGATTTTTTCCTTACATTGGTTAGTATATCCAATTCTCACATGAAAGTAAACTCTTTTCTTTATTATTTTTTCTACAAATTTCCACATTCACTAACAAAGTAGAAAAGCGGACCCTCATTTGAGAATCCGCTTTTCTTATCTATTCATCCGCTGACTGCAGATCTTTTTTATATTTGATTGCTTTTGTAAAGAAGTATAGTGACAGCCCGAGTAAAACAACGGTCCCTGTCATGAGGGGGACCATTTTACCTGGTGTGGCCGCTACTGTTGGAATGATGACGCCTAAATACATAAAGACACTAAGTGCAAGTAACGTAAAACCAAATCGCTTGAAGTCAATGATCTTATGTTGAATGGTCTTTTTGTTATCCATTTGCATTCACCTACTTTAGAACTAGTAAACTCTCATTCTATGGTAACATATGAATGCACGGAGTCTGTCATGTAATTGATACCAGTTCTTCCACTGGTTCCTTTACTTGGAAAGGGCGTTGTTGATGTCTTCTATCAAGTCCTCTACATCTTCAAGGCCGACAGAGATCCTAACAAGACCATCAGTGATTCCGAGTTCATTACGACGTTCTGCCGGAATGGAGGCATGAGTCATGCGGGCAGGAACGGAAATAAGACTTTCTACAGCACCAAGGCTTTCTGCCAATGTAAAGAATTTCGTATTGGTTAATAGTCTGTCGGCATTTTCTTCGCTTCCTACATCAAAGGAAACCATGCCACCAAATCCTGATGCCTGCTTTTTAGCAATGGCATGATTCGGATGGGTTTCTAATCCTGGGTAATATACCTTTGATACTTTCGGATGAGAAGAAAGAAACTCGACGATCTTCTTTGTATTTTCTTCATGTTCTTCCATTCGAAGTCCCAATGTTTTGATACCACGAATTAATAACCACGAATCCTGTGGACCGAGAACCCCTCCTGTGGAATTCTGTACAAAGAATAATTCTTCCGCAAGCTCTTGTGAGTTCACCACAACCAGACCTGCCACAACGTCACTGTGTCCGCCGATATATTTTGTAGCACTGTGAAGGACAATGTCGGCTCCCAGGCTGATCGGGTTTTGCCAATATGGAGTGCTGAACGTATTATCTACGATGGTCAATAGATTGTGTTTCTTGGCTAATGAAGCTGCTGCCTCGATATCGGTGATTTTCAATAGTGGATTGGTAGGTGTTTCGATGTATACAGCCTTAGTATTCGATTGAATCGCTTTTTCGATATTGCTGATATCACTTGAATCAACAAATGTGGATTGAATTCCAATGCGGTTTAACACTTTGGTCATGACACGGTACGTGCCACCGTATACATCATCCGTCATCACGATATGATCTCCGCTATTGAACATCATCATGACTGCCGTGATGGCCGCCATTCCTGATCCAAATGCAAATCCTTTCTCTCCGCCTTCCAGATCTTTGATAAGCTCTTCCAAAGCGTGGCGGGTAGGATTTCCTGAACGGGAATATTCGAAGCCTTTATGCTTTCCTACTTCATCCTGCTTATACGTACTCACCTGATAAATGGGAGTAGATACGGCACCAGTTTGAGGATCTGTCGGGATACCACCGTGAATTAATTGTGTTTTCTTTTTCATGATTAGATTCCTCCTTGATATATTTTCTTACTTAAATATCTCTCACTTGAATCCGGGAAAATTGTGACGATATGATGACCCGGTTCAGCCTTTTCTGCTTCCAGTAACGCTGCATGCAGGGCAGCCCCGGAAGAACTGCCTACGAGCAGCCCTTCTAATAATGCAAGTTCCTTTACCCTTGTGAAGGCATCTACATCAGTGACGGTATGGATGCTGTTAAAATAACGTGAATCCATATATTCAGGCAGGAACTCCATCCCGATACCTTCTGTTTTATGAGGTCCTGATTCTCCCCCATTCAGGATTGATCCTTCAGGTTCAACGATCACTGTTTTAATCGTCTCCTTCATCTCTTTAAGATAGCGTGCAGTCCCCATAAAGGTTCCGCCTGTCCCTGCACCGGCGACAAAGGTATGAATGTTTCCGTCCATCTGCTGCCAGATTTCAGGTCCCAACGTTTTGTAATACGTATTCGGATTGGCAACATTTCCAAATTGCTGCGGGGAATACGAGTTAGGGATTTCATTCACCAATTCGGCGGCTTTCGCGATAGCACCCTTCATGCCTTCTTCTGTAGGTGTATGAACGATCGTCGCACCCAGTGCCCTCATAAGCTCCTGCTTTTCCATACTGAATTTTTCCGGAATGCAGAATATGACCTTGTAGCCTGAGTTCACTGCAGCCAATGCCAGGCCGATCCCTGTATTTCCTGCCGTTGGTTCAATGAAGGTCCCCCCGGGCATAATCTTACCGCTCGCGACGGCCGTCTTTAATAACTCCAGTCCCAATCGATCTTTTACGCTGCCTCCAGGGTTAAAAAACTCCAGCTTGGCAAAAAGGCGGACACCTTTCTTCAGCGGGAAATGTGTCAGTTCAACGATCGGTGTATTTCCTATCAGGTCGTGTACACTCTTATAAACGTCCATGTCTTCAATCCCCCTTTAACCAAAAACAGACCCATGTACCAATTCGTTCTCATAACGGTTGAATTAACGGCTCTTGAACACGTCCGGTATCCATCGATGAGGGAAAAGGTGCCTGGGTCAGCTGTATGATCCTTGTATTAAACAGACTTTACAATGCTCATGACCATTTTCGCAGAGTGAAGTGCTGCCTTTTCTAAATATTGATCAAAGGAAACATCCGATTCCTTACCGGCAATATCCGATAGAGATCGAATGATGACAAATGGGACCCCGAATTGATGTGCCACTTGTGCGATGGCTGCCGCTTCCATTTCCACTGCCTGCAGGCCGGTGAACTTATCACGGATCGCTTCCACTCGCTTGGGATCATTCATAAAAGAGTCTCCAGTAGCAATCAAGCCAGAAACCACCTGTACGTCCCCTAACTCCCTCACGCTGTCGATGGCCGTTTGCTTCAACTTCTCGTCTGCCGTAAACGCTGCAGGAAGCTGAGGAACCTGACCATATTCATACCCAAAAGCTGTTACATCCACATCATGATGTCTTACTTCAGTTGAAATGACAACATCACCTACATTTAGCGAAGGATCGAATCCTCCTGCTGACCCAGTGTTGATGATGAAATCCGGTTTGAAGTGCTGCATTAGAACAGCTGTCGACATCGCTGCATTCACTTTTCCGATTCCGGAACGAAGTAAAATCACTTCTTTGTCGTTCATGGTACCACTTGTATATTCACACCCTGCGATCGTTTCTACTGCAGGGCTTGAAATGTTCTCTCTTAATAAGGCTACTTCTTCTTCCATTGCTCCGATGATGGCGATTTTCATTGGTTAATACCTCTTTCTACTTTTTAGTCGCCTCCATGATCCACACGAACGTATTCACTTGATGAAACGCAACTGAAAATCCATTCTGGGTCAATAACTCCCTTAATACATGTAAGGTGGTGTAATATTCCCTTTTTAAATCTTCAGCCAGATTGAAATACTCTTTTTTTAATGCTTGGGATATGGCGGCTTGATAATGCTGATCCGTTTCAAACATTGTATCAGCAAATACTATTTTACCACCTTGTCCTAGAAGCTTTCCATAGATGCTGAAAGCTTTTCCCTTTTCTTTATCGGTTAAATGGTGAAACGCATATGAACTTACGATGGAATCGACATGCCCTTCTAAAGAAAAATCAAGGAAATCGCCATCTCTGAACGTCACATCTTTCCCTAGCTTCTGCATACCGACCGCTCTCATTTCAGGAGACGGTTCATATGGAATGACCTCAAAGCCCGCATCCAGCAATCTCTTCGTAAGATTCCCCGTACCCGGACCAAATTCAACGACTCTGCCTTTGGATCTGGAAACCACTTCATCAAGAATCCTGTCATACTGTTCAAACACTGCTTGGTATTCCACGTCTTTCCCGGTTACTGTATCATCATAGGAATCTGCCCAATCCTGAAACAGATCCAAAAATTCTCTACCCATGGTTAAGCACCTCTGCAACATTAAGTTTATAATTCCTATAAACATACTATGAATTAAAATTAAAACTGTTATTAAATTATCATATTCTCCTGACTTATTCAACAAATTTTATTTGTCAAAAGGGAGAAAGGGCTCTAAAATAAAGGGGCAACCCATCCAGATCAAGGATAAGAAGGAGGTCCCCCATGAATATTTCATTTGATTTAATTGAAGATAAAGTGGAATTTTTTGAAGCAGACAATTTACGGACATTGGAGAAAAAGGTAGATGAACAGATTCAGCATAATAAAGCCATCATGCTCTCGGTCCATCATGTGGATCATGCGGTTTCCATCGATGAGAACGGGAGAAGATTATACAGCGCGATGGTGCATTTTAAAGTAAAGAAATGATTGATGGAAAAAGACCCTTCGAAGTTGGGAGGGCCTTTTTTGTATTTATCGGATAGGAATCATGTGCAGAATATTGAATATTCATCTTGGCTTGGAGGAATCCAGCCGAAATGGTGCTGAATCCAGCGGTTTATGCAAAAAATCTGGCGTAGAACATCCATAATCCAGCCGGTTTCAGTGTAAAACCAGCCGATCCTGCAATGAATCCAGCCGATTACCTTTATTTGTAAAAAATTTACCGATCCAACTACAAAAAAAAGAGAGCCCCTCAGGACCCTCTAATCATCAGTCTTTATCATTTTCCTTTAACTCCTGTACTTTCGTCGGCTGCCATCCTTTTCCGTCGACCCACTGCAGATATACGCGGTAAGGCGTCTTTGTATCTTTGGCTGTCACGGTAGCCATGGATTTCTGTGGTCCGCCGTTTCCTTCCATCCACCAAACGGTCATATTGTCTTCAGAAATGCCCGTTGCATACGATACGGCCTTGATTTTTTCCTGCCAGTCGGTTGTGCCGGTTTCATAGGAAGATACGTGGTCACCGGACTGTTCAGTCCCAATCGGCTTCCAGTCGGGATGAACCATGGTTTTCTCCACATTATCTCCATCGCCTTCCTCGACTTTCATCTTACTGTCGTCCAGAGCGACACTTTCATTATTGTCATCAGAGGTTTCGTCCTTCTTTTGTTCATCCTCTTTCTTTTTGTCATTTTCTTTTTGTTCTTCGTCTGCTTTATCCTCAGTATCGCTATTTTCTTCCATAGACACGGATTTATCGCTGTCTTGTTTTTCTTTTGCGCTTTTATCGCTTTTGGCATCCTTGGTTTCTGAATTCTTCGGAGCGTCCGTCGTCGCTTTTTCATCGCCACCGCCGCCGAATACGATGGTGCCTCCGACAACGACAATCAATAGAAGTACTACTGCAATCATTATGTTTAAAATTTTATTTGTATTCTTTTTGGATCGCTTGTCTAATCGAGATTGGTATTTCGCCATTTTGTTCCCTCCCTATTATCCTACACATTTTAACATGATAAGAGGAAAAGAATAAAGCGAAACATTATCCAGCCGGGCGACAAAGGGAAAAAGGTCACAGAAATACCTTTTTACTGATGATCAAGGCGGTAAATGGCATCGACGCTGTCTTTGAAGATAGGGTAGATCCCCCCTTCGCCGATGGTCACATCCATATTGACGGCAACAAGGGCGTATTTTGGGTTTTCGAAGGGAAAGTAGCCAGCGAACCATTTATTATATAATTCGTTCGCCTTCACCTCTTCTCCCCTGTATTTCCCTGTTTGTGCTGTCCCGGTTTTCCCGGCGATCGTATAAGCGGCGGTCTGCAAGTATGGTGCCGTTCCTACTGGAGAATTGACCACTCCCCTTAAATATTGCTGAAGCTTCATGGCTGTAAAGGGGGTGATTGTCTCTCCCTCGATCTTCTGCTTAGGAAACGAAAACATGGCGGTCCCATTTTGATACTGTACTTCTGATACGGCGCTCACCTGAAACTTCTCTCCGCCCCTCGCAATGGTGGCCATCATATTGGCAATGCCGAGTGGGGTGACGCGGACCTCCTGTTGTCCAATGCCTGTCTGAGAAACAAGTTTAGGTTCACCCCGGTCCCCATCTGACGAGAAGATCCTTCCTTCACTCACCTGGAGCTGAGGAAAGCTTCCGTAATGAAAGACGTCACCTTTCCAGGCAATGTCACCGATCAGCCCAATTTTTCCGGCATATTCATCGAGGATATGATCATCTTTCTCAGTAAGTTCTTTTGCCAGGTCCGCAAACGTCCGGTTACAGCTGACTGCGATGCTTGTTTTGATGTTGATGTTGCCGTGTGGCTTTTCTGCCGGTCGGCCATTGATGCCCTCATCACAAGGAAATAACCTGCGTTCATCCACGATCCCCTCATCCAGGGCCGCAGCAGCCACTACGGTCTTAAATACAGAACCCGGAATCAGCGCTTTCAGCATGTAGTTTGTCGCCCCCCCACTGAAGGGATCCCTGTTCTTCATGGCAGGTTTTGAAACACTGGCGAGTATTTCACTTTTTTCAATATCAAGAAGTAAGAGCCCACCCTTCTCGATATGATATGTATCCGCCACTTCTTCCAGGGCAAGCTGCATCTTCTCATCGATCGTCGTTTTCACGTTCAAAGGGTAAAATGGATTGGCAGGGGCCAGATACTTTACATCTACACCAAATAACGGGCCCCCCCTGGCATCCACATGGTATATCAGCTTTGCCTCTTCTTCCGCAACCAGCCACTCATCGAAGTTCTCTTGAAGTCCTGAGACCCCGATCTGCTGGTTCGCTCCCTTCACTCTGTCTGGATACCGCTTGTGAAATTCCTCTGTGTTTTCTCCCGTGACCCCGATCAGCTGTGAAGCAGGCACAACGTTGCTCTTAAACTTCTTCGTAAGGGCGAACACTCCCTGGATTTTAAAAGAATTGATTTCCTTCACCTGCTCTTCCGAAAGGCTAAATGGCTCTTTTCCACCAAAAACGATCGGTCCTTTTGCTTGCTCCACCTTCGTTTGAATCGTTTCCGGAGGCACGTGGAGGACGGCTGCCACTTTTTCCACCGGCCATTCCATTTGTTTAAGAAAGGGGAATAGAACAAGGACATTTTTTTCTGTAAAGGTCAGGGGGGTTCCGTTCCGATCAAGGAATTCCCCCCTTCCTTCATCGATTACCAATGCTTGCGTCCGTTGAGCGACACTCTCCTCGAGCAGATTGATTTTATGACTGGAATATGATTCTGTCTGGAATAATTGCAATTGCATCAATCTACCTGATAGTGCAAGAAGAGCCAGTAATAATACGATACTGAGAATTCTGATCCGCTTCCGTTTCATTTTGTCACCTCGTCCCCATTGTTGACGAGATTCATATGAAATAATCTTTTTGCACACAAAAAAGAAGAGACTCACATTGTGAGCCCCTTCTTAACAAAATCAGCTTACTTCTACAATCTTAACGCTCATTTCCCCGCCTGGAGTCTGAACATTCACTTCTGCGCCTACTTTATGGCCAAGAAGGCTTTTCGCGATCGGTGAATCATTTGAAATCTTTCCTTCAAATGGATCTGCTTCTGCACTACCGACAATTGTATATGTTTCTTTATCTCCGTCAGGCAGTTCCACGAATGTCACTTTTTTACCTAATTGTACTGTATCTGAATTCATGTCATCTTCTTGAATGATTTTCGCGTTGCGAATCATATTTTCTAATGTGGAAATACGACCTTCGACGAATGCTTGTTCATCTTTTGCTGCGTCGTACTCAGAGTTCTCGGATAAATCTCCGAAGCTACGGGCGATTTTGATGCGCTCAACGACCTCTTTACGTTTAACCGTTTTCAAATTCTCCAGTTCTTTTTCTAACTTTTCTTTACCTTCTGCTGTCATAGGAAATACTTTTTCCGTACTCATGACCCTCTTCACTCCTTTTCTCTCTAAGAGCTTTCCCGTACTCTATATGTAAATGTGCTACGTATGTAAAGGGAGGGAATGGAGGGAGAATCTCTTCTCACTCCATTCCCTGCTTCTTTACAATGTGGGAAAATGTAATCTCGCCTATATGTCTTTATCTATGCTATCGTATTACAAAAATGACTTTTGTTCAAGAATTGTTTGAATTTTTGTTACCATTAAATCGATCGCCACGTGATTATGACCGCCTTCAGGGATGATCACATCGGCATATCTCTTTGTCGGTTCAATGAATTGATTGTGCATCGGACGAACGACTGTAATGTATTGATCGATGACGGAATCGATAGAACGGCCGCGCTCTTTAATATCGCGGAGCATTCTTCTGATGATTCTGAGATCTGCATCTGTATCTACATATAACTTAATATCCATTAAGTTACGCAATCTTTCATCTTCTAATACTAAAATTCCTTCTAAAATAATAACATCCTTCGGTTCAACTAGAATCGTGTCCTCGGAACGGGTGTGCATTTTATAATCATATACCGGTTTATTGACGGATTGATGATCTAACAGGCCGTGCAGATGCTGAATCAATAGATCATTATCAAAGGCTAGCGGATGATCGTAATTCGTTTTCAAACGTTCCTCAAATGGTAGATTGGACTGATCTTTATAATAATAATCCTGTTGCAGCATTAAAATTGAATGACCTTGAAATTGCTCATAAATGGCTTTGGTGACACTTGTTTTACCAGAGCCTGATCCTCCTGCTACACCGATCACAACGGGTTTCTGCTTCATAAGTATTAGGTGTTCTCCTTTCGCATCATGTTATCAGGATATACTCTCTGATGAACCTTGAATTTCACAATTTGTAACGGGTGACGGGCTACTTTGAGTTCATTACCCCGCTCATCCCACATTTCTTCTATTACCTGAGTAAAGTTGGAGATTTCAGGACCGAAAAATTCCACTTCCTGTCCGGTCTTAAAATGGTTCCGTTGCTGCAGTGTGACGATTTGAGTTTCTTCATTGTAGTCTAACACAAGACCGACAAATTCATAATTTGTGTTCTTCTTGTTATGGACCCCGAACATCTGCTCCTTGAATCCAGGTACCCCCTCAAAAAATGCCGGGGCAGTGTCACGATTCGCACATTTCTCCAGCTCCTCCAGCCATTCTTGTTGAATGACGAAGTTGTCTGGATCTTTACAATATTCATCAATCACTTTGCGGTACACACTTACGACAGTGGCCACATAGTGAATGGACTTCATGCGTCCCTCAATCTTCAAACTGTCAATTCCCAATTCGATCATTCCCGGAATGGATTCAACGAGCTTCAAATCTTTCGGGCTCATGGCAAAAGGAGCATCATTTTCATTATAAAGAGGATTCTCTTCTCTGCCGTTCAATTCATATAAATCATAATCCCAGCGGCATGATTGACAGCAGCCTCCGCGGTTAGAATCCCTGGCCGTCATATGGTTACTTAACGTGCAGCGTCCTGAATAAGCAATACACATGGCTCCATGAATAAAGGTTTCAATCTCGATATCCACCTTTTCTTTCATTTCCTGTATTTCTCTTCCACTGGCTTCACGGGCAAGCACAACACGATCAAGCCCTTCTTCTTTCCAAAACTGAACAGCTTTCCAGTTGGAAAGGGACTGCTGTGTGCTTAAGTGCACTTCCACTTTCGGTGCCACTCTCCTGCAAGTCTCAATGATCAGTGGATCCGCTACAATGATTCCAGCCACTCCAGCTTCCTCTAATCCACGGAGATATTCTTCCAGTCCATCCATATTTTCATTATGGGCATAGATATTCGTAGTCACATAAATCTTTGCACCATATTTCTTTGCAAACTCCACGCCTTCTTTCATATCATCAAGTGTGAAATTGCCGGCATTTGAGCGCAAACCATATTCCTGTCCGCCGATATAGACAGCATCTGCCCCATAATGGACAGCAATCTTCAATTTTTCCAGATTTCCGGCAGGAGCCAGTAATTCAGGTTTCTTCACAATGACACGCTTTCCGTCCACCTGTTTCGATATGGGCTTTTTTACAACCGTGGTCATCATAACGCCTCCGTTCTGACATCTTCATGTGTACTTAATACACGGTTTCTTTAAAGAAAAATCCTGTATCCAAGGGACGATTTTCAGGTTGCAGGCTTTTCGCTTCTTCTAAAAACCCGTCTTTCTGATCATCATATTGATCTTCATCATCCGCACACAAATCTATGGCCTTACGATACAGTTTTGTTATCTCAATAATATATTGAGGGGATTTCATCACCCCATCAATTTTGAAGGAATCGACACCTGCTTCCATCATTTCACCAAGTTCATCAATAATGCACATATCGTTTGGGCTCATGATATGCGTGCCGTTTTCGTCTTCAAAGATTGGGTATTTATTATGGCGCTCTTCATCGTGTAAGAACATATTTCGCTGTTCTTTCCGATTCTCGATTTCCATCGTTTTTCCCCGATATTCGAAATAGTTACCGAGCAGTGAACGTTTTGATTGGAACATACAGGTCATTCCGTGGATTTGCACCTCAATTTCGACCTCTGCATTCTCTTTCATCTCCAGAATTGTCTCCATACTCAATTCCCGTGCCAATACAGCACGTTTAGCGCCTTTTCGTCCCCAGTAATTGCATGTGTACCAGTTTGTGGCCGTCGTTTCCGTATTCCAATGAAGCTTCATCTTAGGAGCTACTTCCCGTGCAGCCATCAACACAGCGGGATCACCGAATACGATGCCGTCAGCCCCCGCTTCATCAAGAGCAGCAATATAATTATCCAGTTCTGGAATTTTATCATTATGAAATAGGGCATTCATCGCCACATACACTTTTTTGTTGAGTTTGTGAGCAACTGTTATCGCTTCACTAACGTCTTCCAGTGAAAACTCTCCGGCAAGTCTCAATCCATACTTCTGTTCACCGATCATGAAGGCATCGGCTCCTGCAGCTGCCAATGGTTCAATGTCGGATATGCTTGTAGGGGTTACGAGTAATTCCGGCTTTTTCATCATGAATCACCTCTTTTCTTACTGATGGCGATACCATCACCGACAGGTAAAATAGATGTATCGAATTGTTCATGATTCATCAGCCAGGTATTATAATTCTGCAGCTTCTTCACCATGTTCCGTATTCTTTTCTGCTCAACCTGTTCCTCGGCAACCAGACCTTTGAATAATACGTTATCCGAGTAGACGACCCCGTTCTCTGTAAGCATGGCAGAGTATAGGTCAAAGAACTTCAGGTACTGACCCTTGGCAGCATCTATAAAGATGGCATCAAACGGACCATGCTTTTCCACTTCTTCAGAGAGCTCTAGCGCATCACCGAAAATCGTAACAATTCTATTGCCATCTTTGGATCGGGAGAGGAAACGTTGCGCAGCCTCGAACCGTTCTTCATCCCGTTCAAGGGTGACAACTGTCGTCTCAGGGAGAGCTTCAGCCATCCTAAGGGATGAATATCCTATAGCTGTTCCGATTTCAAGGATGCGCTTTGGCTGTTGGATCCGTAACATGCCCAAGAGCGCTTCGATTCCGACCAGCTCCATGATGGGAACGCCATGAACTTCTGCATATTGTTCCATCTCTGAAATTAAGGCAGGACGTTCTTTTACAATTGATTCTATATAGCCAATCACTTGTTCATTCATATATTAGCCTCACGATCATGATCATAAATGGGTTCGGGAAACGCTTCTTTCTTAGACAACATGAAAAGAAGAAAGCTGCAATGAGCTTTCTACTTCACACGACTATCAAGATAACGCCCGTATATAAAAATAACTTGTACTATTTTACCACATAGAGAAGAGGAAAGCGAATGTTTCTTTCCTCTTCTCCTGAAGCTATTCTTTCTTGTTGGTGATATATTTTGCTTTTTTCTCGTTATGCTCATCCAGAGTTTCGGAGTAATAAACCGAACCATTGGAAGCAGCCAGGAAATAATAATACTCCGTATCCTCCGGCTGCAGGGCTGCTTCAATGGAAGACACACCTGCATTCGCAATTGGTCCAGGCGGCAGCCCCTTCACCTGATACGTGTTGTAAGGTGAATCCACTTCCAAATCCTTGTATACAGTTTTTGCTTTATGCTTCCCAAGTGCATATAGGACCGTTGGATCTGTCTGAAGGGGCATCCCTTCCTCCATGCGATTATAGAAGACGCTTGAAATTTTCCCTCTGTCCGCTTTTTCCGTTGCTTCTTCCTCAATCAGGGAGGAGAGCGTAAGAAGCTCGTGAGGAGTATAATCGTTTGCCGCCATGGCTTCCTGATACTGCGCCAGTACTTCATTCGTTTGCGCGATCATTTTCTTCAGAATGGTGTCTAAAGAAGGCTTCTTTTCATAAAAAGGGTACGTGGCAGGATAAAGATATCCTTCCAACGGACGCTTAATGTCTTTGTTCAGGATTTCATCTGTGATCAATTCCGGATATTCCTCTTTTAATTGCTCGAGCCATTTCTTATCGTTTAATTTCTTTTCAATCTCTTCTTTTTTATATGGGGACTTTTCTGCAATGATCTCTGCGATCTGATCTAATTGTAGCCCCTCTGGAATGGTAATCTTAAACTCTGCTTTCCTCATGACCTTCCCTGTCTTTAAGCTGTTGACAATTTCATTCAAGGTCATCGAAGGCGTCAAATCATATGAACCTGCCTGGAATCCTGCCTCATTGTTGAATTTCACATAATACTTAAAGACCGTTGAATTCTTTACAATTCCTTTATCCTCCAAGATACTACCAATACTAGTCACACCGGAGCCGATGGGTATATCCACTTTTACGGGCTTTGTATTTTCAGGGTCAACCGGTTTCAAGGCGGAATTCACATACAGGTATCCACCGATTGCCGTTCCCCCTATGACAATGACAAGACATAGGATGACAAGACCTACTATTTTTCTGATGACCTTTGCCTCCTCTTGTCTTTCAAGCAATTTCTTCATAAGTGTCTCTTTTATCTTTTTCTTTTCTTCCAAAGCTTTCATTTCCCCCTTTCGAGCAAAAAAGCGGGCTATCCGTTTTGCGCAATTCGACATCATCTCCACTATTATACAATATTTCGCACAAAGTGAAACAGGGACCTGCAAAAAGGGTGAATTTTTTGTCCCTTTTTGCGGTCCCTGTCTTTATATTATGCTATATCTTCTGCTTATTCAGCGTCTTCTTCTTCGTCAAGGAAAGTGTTTAACATTTCTTCGATCATGTCCCACTCTTCTTCTGTTTCAATCGGCTTTAATTCGCCTTCCTGACCTTCGTCTCCAGCCATGAATGCAGATGCATGAATTTCGATTTCTTCTTCATCGTTCTCATCTGCTCCAAGTGGATAATAAAGAACATAAGATTTATTGAATTTATCTGATTCAAATGTGAAAAGGACCTCGCATAATTGCTCATTTCCTTGTTCGTCAACTACTGTAATTTGTTTTTCTCCGTGTTCCATGAACATTCACCTCATTATTTTTGGCTGTCTAAGTATCCTTGAAGGATCATCATTGCAGCCATTTTATCGATTACTTTCTTACGCTTCTTCCTGCTTACATCGGCTTCTAAAAGGACTCTCTCAGCAGCCATCGTGCTTAGTCTTTCATCCCAATATTTAATGGGAAGGGATAACTCCTGTTGAATCAATTCCCCATAAGCTTTAGACGCTTCCCCACGTGGACCGATTGTGTTATTCATGTTTTTAGGCAATCCGACCACAACGGTACCCACCTGGTATTCTTCGGCAAGTTCCTTTATTCGATCCATCCGGAACACACCGTGATCTTCGTCGATTTTTATGGTTTCAATTCCTTGAGCTGTCCAGCCAAGCTCATCGCTGATGGCGACTCCGACTGTTTTAGAACCAACGTCTAAACCCATTACACGCATCTATTATCCCTCTTTGTGCTGTTTCAAATACGATTTGACTAATTCTTCGATGATCTCATCACGTTCCAAACGGCGGATGATATTTCTGGCATCTTGATGTCTGGGAATGTAAGCCGGATCTCCAGATAATAAGTATCCTACGATTTGATTGATCGGATTGTACCCTTTTTCCTGCAGAGCATCATGAACCTGTAAGAGCACTTCCTTCACATCATGTTCGAACGGCTCCTCTGAAAAATCAAACCGCATCGTTTTGTCAAAAGAACTCATTTTTAGCACCTCTCTTTAGGCTTGTCTTTTTGACAACCGAATTGTTAATCGTTACCTACATTGTACACCACTTTCACCCGGAGTTAAACGGATTTGACCCATTCTTCTACAAATTGAAGGGCTTCTTCCACTTTTTCAGGGTTTTTCCCTCCAGCCTGCGCCATGTCCGGACGGCCTCCACCGCCTCCGCCACAGCGTGTAGCGACTTCTTTGACCAATTTTCCTGCATGATATCCTTTTTCGACTAAATCACTAGTAACTCCTGCAATGATGGTCACTTTATCTTCTCCAGTTGTTGCCAGTACAATAACCCCGGATCCAAGTTTCTGTTTAAGTTCATCCATCATCGTGCGAAGTCCGTTGCTGTCCCCGGCTGCAACCTTCGCAGAAAGGACGTTCACCCCATCAATGACCTTCACTTGATCCGTTAAGCTTCCTGCTTCTATGTTAGACAACTTTGCAGCTAATGATTCATTTTCACGTTGAAGCTCTTTCATCTCAACTAACAATGAATCAACCCGGCTGACAACTTCTTTAGGATTTGATTTGAGTTTACCAGCCACTTCTTTCAGCTGGGAAACCTGATCATTCAGAACTTTGTACGCATTCTCTGCCGTAACCGCTTCAATCCTTCTTGTACCTGCACCGATCCCGCTTTCAGAAAGGATCTTGAAGAGCCCGATCTCAGACGTATTGGATACATGACAGCCTCCGCATAGCTCTAAACTGTAATCTCCAATCGATACGACACGAACTTCTGAACCGTATTTCTCCCCGAATAATGCCATGGCACCCATCGCTTTTGCTTCGGATAACGATTTAAGGGCCGTGTCCACCGTCATCGCTTTCCATACTTTCTCATTGACGATCGTTTCGATCTGTTCGATTTCTTCCGGTGAAACAGAACCGAAATGGGAGAAGTCAAAACGCAGGCGATCAGGTTCTACAAGTGAACCCGCCTGGTTAACATGATCCCCAAGGACATCTTTCAAAGCTTGATGAAGGATGTGAGTCGCTGTATGGTTTTTCTCGACCTTGGTTCTCGATTCACGGGACACTTTAGCGAGGACCTTCGCATCTTGCTCGAGCGTCCCCTCCTCTACGACTGCTGTATGAAGGTTTTGGCCATTAGGCGCTTTCTTCACGGTCTTTACCCATACTTTTACGCCTTCTGCTTCAATGTATCCTTTATCCCCGATTTGTCCGCCGCTCTCTGCATAAAATGGAGTCTGATCCAGGATGAATTGGCATTCCTGCCCTTTATCAACTTTCGGCTGGCGTTCATTATCCACCAATAATTCAAGAATCGTTGCCGTGCTTTCTAATGTGTCATATCCCACAAAGCGGCTTTCCACTGTAATATCACTAAGGATTCCACCCTGCACCTGCATGCTTCCTACATCCTGGCGTGCAGATCTCGCTCTTTCTCGCTGACCTTCCATTTCTCTTTCAAAGCCCTCATAATCAACTGTCAATCCTTCTTCTTCTGCATACTCTTCCGTCAATTCAACCGGGAAACCGTATGTGTCATAGAGTCGGAAAACATCTTCACCAGGAATGACAGTGCTTCCTGCAGATTTCTGAGTTTTGATGATGGATGAAAGGATGGATAGACCTTCATTTAGAGTTTCATGGAAACGATCTTCTTCATTTTTCACTACTTTTTGAATGAATTCGGCTTTTTGCTTTACTTCCGGATAGAAATCCACCATGATTTCAGAAACGACAGGAACCAATTCGTACATGAATGGACGATTGATTTCAATCTGCTTGGCAAAACGTACTGCACGGCGAAGCAGTCTGCGTAATACATAGCCTCGACCTTCATTTGATGGAAGAGCTCCATCACCAATCGCGAAGGAAACCGTTCTGATATGATCGGCAATCACTTTGAACGCCACATCGGTTTCACTGTCTTTACCGTATGATTTGCCTGAGATTTCTTCCGTTGCTGCCATGATCGGCATAAATAAGTCAGTGTCAAAGTTCGTCGGTACTTCCTGAACTACACACGCCATACGCTCAAGTCCCATCCCTGTATCGATGTTCTTCTTGGGAAGTGGTGTATATGTTCCATCAGGATTATGATTGAATTGTGAAAATACAAGATTCCATACTTCAAGGTAACGGTCATTTTCCCCGCCTGGATACAATTCCGGATCTTCCGGATTGTCTCCATATTCGGGTCCGCGATCGTAGAAGATTTCTGTATTCGGGCCACTTGGACCTTCCCCGATATCCCAGAAGTTCCCTTCGATGCGGATGATGCGCTCAGCGGGTACGCCCACTTTTTTGTTCCAAACATCAAATGCTTCATGATCTTCAGGGTGGATGGTGACGGAAAGTTTTTCAGGATCAAAGCCAACCCACTTTTCATCCGTGAGGAATTCCCATGCCCATTCAATTGCTTCTACCTTAAAGTAATCACCGATCGAGAAGTTCCCTAGCATCTCGAAGAATGTATGATGTCGTGCTGTCTTACCAACATTCTCAATGTCATTGGTACGGATCGATTTCTGGGCATTCACGATTCGTGGATTTTGAGGGATCACACGTCCATCAAAATATTTCTTTAATGTCGCTACCCCGCTATTGATCCATAATAGGGATGGATCTTCATGGGGAACCAATGAGGCACTCGGTTCTACACCGTGTCCCTTTTCCTGAAAGAAATCTAAAAACTTCTGACGAATTTCTGCGCCTGTTAATTTGTTCATGTGAAACTTCCTCCTTTATATGTATGGTTAAAAAAGAATACAAAAAAGCCCTCATCCCTAAACAGGGACGAGAGCTGTTTCTCGCGGTACCACCCTGGTTATGAATAAACATACGTTTATCCATCCCTCAAAACACCTTAACGCGGCTGGACGGCAGGCTTTACCTGCACTCAGGATTAGCATTCCGTTATCCTTCATCTGAATTCCCTTGCAGCCTATAGGGGATTTCTCTCTGATAGATGGACTATAACGTACTCGGGTCCTTCACTGATTTTATTTATTAGAATACTTGTATATGTTGGATTATAGAAATATTCATTGTATTTGTCAATGACCATTGCCACTTTTCAGCTATTCATCGATCTTTGTATGAAGAAAATGGGTCCTTCCGTGTAAAATGGCCACTTTAATGACGGCAAGAAAGGGCACTGCTACAATCATGCCGATCACACCGCCTACCTCGCCTCCCAGGATTAAAGCACCCATGATGAATAAAGGGTGCATATGAAGACTTTTACCGACGATGAGTGGTGATAGAATGTTCCCCTCCAAGAACTGCAGGACCACCACCATAATGACAACATAGATCACCATATTCGTGGAGATCGTACTTGCGATGATGGCTGCCGGAACAGCCCCGATGATCGGGCCGAAATACGGGATCACGTTCGTCACACCAATGATCAAGCCAAGAATCAAGGGATACTTCATCCCGATCAGCCACAAAGTGACAGCTGAAATTCCGCCAATGATCAAGCAAACCAGAAGCTGTCCCCTGATATAGCCACCAAGGGACTCATCCACGTCTCTTAAAAATGAAATGGCACTTTGCCTCCATTTTTTTGGAGTGAGCTGCCACATAAATGTCTTTACCTTTGTGATATCTTTCAATAGGTAGAAAGATACGAAGGGAATGATGGCAACGATAAGCAGGCTGTTCATGAATTTCATGACGGTCGCCAGAACAACGGCCACAAGACCCGTCACCCAGGCCTCAAGGCCATCGATTCGTTTCTCGAGCTGTGACTGGATCCCGTCCGGCCAAGTTGCCGTTTCACTCTGAACAATCTTAAGCCACCCCTGATACTGCTTCGTGAAAACGGGGGCATTCTCCGATAAATCCCTCAGCTGATGGATGATGGCAGGGGTCCCTTTGTAAATGGCATAGCCCAATCCCCCAAAGAAGAGGAGATAGATGAAGAGGATAGCGATTCCCCTATGAATGCCAGCCTCATGAAGTTTTTCCACTACCGGATGAAGCAGGTAGGCGATGAACCCTCCTATGACGAAAGGAAGCAGGGAAAAGAATAAGACCTCCAGTACGGGATGCCACACCGGCTTCAATAAATACAGAACATAAAGGAATAGTGCAAGAATAAGGGCCATTGAAAGCCTGTATATCCACTTGGCATAGAGTCTCTTCTCCATCAGGGGCACCTCCTACTTTTCTTCTCTATTGTTTGAAAATAGGAGGTGGTTTTATTCAGAAAATGATATATTTGGTATGTTTAATCGCTGTATTTCGAAAACATGGAACGTAAGAAAGGATTCATTCCTTTTTTAGGAATGGGGAGGAGGGATATACTTCGTTCTGGAGTTTATTGCGTCAATATTGGGTATGATTGCGTCATTTTATTTTTATTCGCGTCAAAAACAATCGTAATTGCGTCATTTATTCTTATATTACGTTAATTACCAATTATTCCCTCCAAAAAAAAAAAAGACTGACCCTCAAAGGTCAGCCTCTCTTTAGCTTAAAAAAGTTTCTTTACTTGTTTACGGATTCGTTTCATTTGTTTCTGGCTCATCATATTGGATCTTTGCGAATAAATGGAAGCCGCAACTCCTGCTCCGAAACCGACAATGGATGCAAATGTTTTATTCAAGAAAGACACCTCTTCCTAGCTTAATCGGCGTTCTTCCTCATCAAACAAGTCATCTAAGGAGCTGAGTGATCCATCTTCCTCCACTTGGTGGGTATGAATGACTCCCTTAGATAAGGAAAGCTCTATATAACATCCCCAACAATAATATTGGTTGATGCCGATCTTTCCGATATCTTTGCTCTGACAATTTGGACACTTCATGGGTACGTTCACCTCAGGCTACACCAGAAATGGTGATTATTCCCTACCATCATGTCCGATTCATGCCTGTTTTATACTTGTTTAATGGGAAGAGACGCACAAACGGTGAATCACCGTTCTTATATAGTGTAGGTCATTTTCCCGAAAACATAAGACGAAACCTTTTCCATAGCATCCATTGAATATTTCTCTTATGATAAAGTGAGCGTTTGTCCGCTCCCTTCTTTTACATAATCGATTTCAAATCCTAAATCTTCAAGCATCTGGTGATCGGCCGTCCCTTCCTGTCCTGCCGTCGTCAAGTAATCCCCCACAAAAATCGAATTAGCGGGATAAAGACCAAACGGCTGCAAGCTGCGAAGGTTCACTTCACGTCCTCCTGAAATCCGGATTTCCTTTGTCGGGTTGATGAAACGCATTAAACAAAGCACCTTTAAACAATAACGAGGGTTTAGCTCATTTGTCCCTTCAAGAGGCGTACCATCAATGGCATGTAAGAAATTGACCGGTATCGAGTCGGCGTCGAGGACCTTTAAGCTGTTTGCCATGTCCACCACATCCTGGAGCGTTTCTTTCATACCGACGATAATGCCTGAGCATGGTGATATCCCTTGTGCCTTAGCCTGTTCCACTGTATTGATCCTGTCTTCGTATGTATGGGATGTGGTGATGTTTTCATGGTGGTTACTGGATGTGTTGATGTTATGGTTATAACGATCCACTCCCGCTTCTTTTAAACGTTTTGCCTGATCTCCTTTTAGTAATCCGAGACATGCGCACACTTTCAAATTATACTGATCCTTAATTTCTTTTACCGCTGAAACGACATGGTCCACTTCCCGATTGCTCGGGCCTCGTCCACTCGCTACGATGCAATAGGTGCCGACATTCAGCTTATGTGCATTTTCGGCTCCCTTCATGATCGTGTCTTTATCGACCATGCGGTACTTTTCGATCGGTGCATCAGACACACTCGACTGTGAACAGTACCCGCAATTTTCAGGACACAGTCCCGATTTGGTGTTGATGATCATATTTAATTTGACCTTATTGCCGTAATAATGTTTTCGAATCTGGTAGGCTCCGTGCAATAACTCTAAGAGTTCTTCATCCGGACTTTCCAAAATCGATAATGCTTCTTCGTTTGTTAGTTCCGCTCCCCCAATGACCTCTCCGGCAAGCTCCTTCCACGTTTTCATCTCGTTTCCTCCCCTTTATGCTGCTCGATTTAAGTTTCTGAATGCACTCTTTGAAAGTACCGATTTCTCCAGTCGATGAGCCATCATACCAGCACAGACAGCTAAAATGATGTCTTTAGGCAGCGGCACGACCATCCATGCCCATGCTAATTTATAGGTGAAGCCTTCCGGGGCTTGTGCCCACAACTTATACGCTGCGTACATCCAGTTCGTGCCGAACACATAATTGACTATCATGCCGACTATTGCAGCGAAGATATAGGTCTTGACCCCTTTGTGTTTTTCTACGATTTTCCCCGTAATGTAAGCTGTAAAAATAAATGAAACGATAAATCCGAAAGTAGGGCTCACAATAGAAGATAAACCTGCCCCGAATCTTGCAAAAACAGGAACACCCACTAATCCCACCAGTGCGTACACTGTCATGGATATGGCCCCGACCCTGCTTCCAAGAATGGCTCCTGCTAAAATGGCGAAAAACGTTTGTAATGTAATGGGTACACCGCCCACTACCATAAAAGGTGCGAATGTCGTGATGTTTGCACCTATCGCCATAAGTGCAACAAACATTCCTGCGAGTGTAAGATCGATCGTTCGTAATTTTCTGTTCATCTGTCTTCCCCCATCTGTCGTTTCTTGTACAAGATAAGGATATCGCTTAAAATGATTATATGTCAACTCAAATATTATTTAAGTTAACATAAATAGCTCGTTACATAAAAAAGGTTGACGAATGAACCATTTCCAAATTAGGAAAATCTTCATTCGTCAACCTTATGCTTTCATAAAATCGTATGGTGTGATGCCTTCCATACCAATCATAGGATCTTCATTGAGCAGAAGTTCCTCAATCGGCATGGTTTCGTCAAGTGAATCCTTTTTCGTACTGACTTCAAAATCCAGTAAGCCCCTTAACTTCTCACTCAAGGTCGTCTTTCTAAGAAAATCATCTTCCCTTTCAACGCCCAGTCTAAATGCATCCAGCTCCCCGCAAAGAATGAGAAACTGTTTACTGCGTGTGATGGCCGTATACAACAGGTTTCTTCGCAGCATGCGGTAATAGCTCTTCACAACCGGTAAAATCACAATGGGAAACTCGCTGCCCTGGGATTTATGAATTGAGCAGCAGTACGCATGGGTAATTTGCATGAGGTCCTGTCGGGTATACGTGACCTCATTCCCTTCGTATGAAACGATGATCATGTCCTGTTTTTCAGTGTTTTCTTTTGCGTAAAAAATCGAAACGATTTCACCGATATCCCCATTGAATACATTGTTTTCAGGCTGATTGACAAGCTGAAGAACCTTATCTCCAATGCGGTATTTCACATCCCCGAATGCGAGCTCTTTCCGTGTGCCATCATTGGAATTGAAGATCTCCTGAAGAAGTTCATTCAAACGGTCGATACCTGCCGGGCCCCGGTACATGGGGGCAAGTACCTGTATATCCTTTGGTGTGTAGCCTTTCTTCTTTGCGTTTTCCACCACTTTTTGAACAACGTCGGAAATCTGATTGGTTCTGCACGGGAAGAAGGAACGATCCTTTTGCTGTTTCGTCAAATCGGCAGGGACCTGTCCCTTCTTCATATGGTGAGCCAGTTCGATGATCGAAGAACCTTCTTCCTGTCTATAGATATCCGTCAACCTGACAGTCGGGACCACTTCTGAATTCAGTAAGTCCTTCAATACCTGACCGGGACCGACAGAAGGGAGCTGGTCTTCATCACCGACAAAAATCACTTGAATGCCTTCAGGCAGAGCCTTCAGCAATTGATGGGCGAGCCAGGTATCGACCATTGACACCTCATCCACAATCAAAAGTTTTCCTTCAATCGCCCGTTCTTCATCGCTTTGGAATCCTTCCTGGCCGTTCCATCCAAGGAGCCGGTGAATGGTCATGGCGGGAAGGCCGGTGGATTCAGTCATTCGCTTAGCCGCACGTCCTGTAGGGGCCGTCAGCAATACCGGGAACGGTTCGTCTTTATAGTCCTTCGGATCCAGGGAGCAGCCGTGAAGATCGGCGAACAGTTCGACGATTCCCTGAATGACGGTCGTCTTACCGGTACCGGGGCCTCCCGTCAATAGAAGCATAGGGGACATCAACGCCGTTTCGATGGCCTCTTTTTGGGATGGTGCATACTGTACTCCCAACCTGTCTTCAAGTGCCCCCAATGATAAAAGAAATTCCGATTGGGGGAATTGATCTTTATACTGGGTCTGCGAGAGAAGCTTTTCAATATTTGTCACTATCCCCTTTTCGGAAAAATACAGGGATGGCACATACACCTTCGTTCCTTCCCCCACGACCTTGCTCTCTTCCTCCAGGGAGACTAGTTGACTGGAAATATCAGTGTAGTCGATTTTTTCAGGCTGACTCTTCTCGAGCAGTTCCTTCACCGTTACAATCAGCTCTTCTGCTTCCAAGTATACATGGCCCTGCTTGACGCACGTTTGTTCCAATGTATATAAACAGCCCGCTTTGATTCGGTCCGGGTGGCTGCCTGTCAGTCCAATCTTCGCCCCCAATTCATCCGCCCGGGTAAAGCCGATCCCCTCGATATCTTCCACAAGCTTATAGGGATTATTCTGGATGATTTCAAGTGCCTGTTCCTTATAAGCCTGGTAGACCCTCATGGAGATTTGAGGACCGAAGCCCATGTCATTCAGCATGATCATGACACGCTCAAGGCCCTGATGCTCGGAAAGCGTATCATAGATACTCTTCGCCTTTTCCTTTGGCAGCTTTGGGATTTCATCAAGGAGGCCGGGGTTTTCGAGGATTTTGCCAATGGCATTTTCCCCGATATGCTCCACAATCTTCTCAGCTGTCTTTTTCCCTATCCCTTTGAATAGATCACTGGATAAATAATGGACGACCCCCTGTGTGGTTTGGGGGATTTCCTTCTTGAAATGCTTCGCATGAAACTGCATGCCAAACCTTGGATGCTCCTGGAATCGCCCATAAAACACATATGTCTCATCTTCATGAATCTTAGGGAAGTTCCCGGTTACGACCGCTTCTTTATCCTCATAAGAATCATTTGTTTCATCAACACGAATTCTGACCACCGTGTAGAGATTTTCTTCATTATGAAAAATGGTGACAAGATGCCTTCCTTTAATATAGGTTTCTTCCTCACCAAACAGCTTTAAAGAGTCTTGCTGGCTCAAGGCAATGAACCCCCTAACTATTCACTTTGTTCATTTTGAAGCTTTTCGATCATCTTGATGCCATAGCCTGCTAGCATATGATCCGGTTGCACTTCGATTGCTTTATTGAAATACTTCAGTGCCGTGTCTGCATCATCCTTGTGACCTGCATAAGCAACCCCTAAGTTGTAGTAAGCATCTGCGTGCTCGGGATCAGCTTCCACTACTGTGGTCAATTGATTGATCGCCTCTTCATATGCTTCCACTTTGGCAAGACAAAGTCCCAATTGGAAACGCGCCTCTACGTCTTCTTCATTCAGTTCCACACTTCGCTGTAAGTACGGCAGAGCCAGTCTCGGCTGCTCTAATTGAAACAGGCTGATTCCAAGCATAAAGTAGACGTCGGCATTCTCCATCCCTTTAGTAATCGCCTTTTCGAATTGATCCTTTGCTTCGTCAAAATGATTCTCATTGAAATACAGATTTCCAAGGGAGTAATAAGCAGCTCCTGCATTATCATCAATAGAAATTGCACGTTCAAAAAACTTTTTCGCTTTTTCGTTGTCGCCAACCGACATCAGTACATTCCCAAAATTGATATATCCAACCGGATCCTTCGGGCTTTCTTCTATGGCTTCTGTAAATAGTTTTACCGCCTCTTCTACCTTTCCTTCTTGCAATAACTCGATTCCTTTTAAATTTTTATCCAATATAAACACCTCTATATAGTCTATTAGTTATGTATATAATCCCACTTATCGTTACTAGTATAACATAAGGGACGCTCCACAATGGAATACATCCATGATGAAAAAAAGGACTGAGAGATAAGAGTTAAGCCCCCTCTATTTCTCAGTCCCTTAATAGCATTAACCTACGTATGTCAGTTTTTTCTCATCTTTGAAAATTGTATCGATCGTTCCTCCACCCAGGCACTCATCTCCGTTGTAGAAAACAACCGCCTGACCCGGTGTGACCGCTCTGATCGGTTCATCAAAGATCACTTTCACCTTACCGTCTTCCAGCGGTACCACCGTGACTTTATTGTCATCCTGACGGTATCGGAATTTTGCCGTGCAAGCAAATTCAGAAGGTTTATCCCCGTTCGATGTCCAGTGAACATCCGTTGCAAGGATGGAATCTGAATAAAGCGCAGGATGTTCAAAGCTTTGACCAACGTATAGGACGTTTCTTTCAAGGTCCTTCCCGATGGCAAACCACGGTTCACCAGCACCACCGATGCCAAGGCCATGACGTTGACCGATAGTATAGTACATGAGGCCGTCATGCTTGCCCATCACTTTTCCATCTAACGTCTCCATCTTCCCGGGTTGTGCCGGAAGATAATTACTCAGGAAATCTTTGAAATTGCGTTCGCCAATGAAGCAAATACCCGTACTGTCTTTTTTAGTTGCAGTAGCAAGACCGGCTTCCTTTGCGATTTCACGCACCTTTTTCTTGTCGATGCCCCCAAGCGGGAACATGACTTTCTCTAATTGGTCCTGTCCCAGCTGATTGAGGAAATACGTTTGATCCTTATTGTTATCGACCCCGCGCAGCATTTTATACTCACCGTCGCGGTACTCAACCTGGGCATAATGACCGGTTGCCAAATAGTCCGCACCTAATTTCAGTGCATGATCAAGGAATGCCTTGAACTTGATTTCCTTATTGCACATCACATCCGGATTCGGTGTTCTTCCGGCTTTATATTCATCCAGGAAATATGTGAACACTTTATCCCAGTATTGTTTCTCAAAATTCACAGCGTAGTAAGGGATCCCTATTTGGTTACAAACTCGAATGACATCATTGTAGTCTTCCGTTGCGGTGCAGACTCCGTTTTCATCTGTATCATCCCAGTTCTTCATGAAAATCCCGATGACTTCATAGCCCTGCTCTTTTAATAATAATGCGGCTACAGAAGAATCCACCCCGCCGGACATTCCAACGACCACTCTTGTATCCTTCGGTTCTTTTTTCACTAACGCCACCTCCTTCATTCCATTCAATCGCCCGTTCGGACGTTATGCTCTCAACCTCTTCACGATCCTTGCCACTTCATGGGCAGTCCATTCAATCTGCTCCTCCGTATTCCCTATACCAAAGCTGAAGCGGATGGAATTCCTTGATCTCTCAGACTGCTTTCCATACATCGCCACAAGGACATGTGAAGGTTCTATAGATCCAGCCGTACAAGCGGACCCGCTTGAAACAGCGATACCTGACATATCTAAATTCACCAGCATGGATTCAACATCCGTGCCGGGAAAGCTTAAGTTTAGCACATGGGGTAATCCATGCTCAAGGGATCCGTTCTCTTCGAATTCAATCCCGTCGTCAGTTAAGGTTTCTTTTAATAATTTCTTTAGTTCAGAGAGCTTGCTATGCTTTTCTTCAATTGAATGCTGGGCAAGTTCCACTGCCTTACCAAGGCCGGTGATTGCAGGGACGTTTTCAGTTCCCGCACGGCGTTTTCGTTCCTGTTCACCGCCGTATAATCTCGGCAGAATGTCCACATTTTTATGGGTATAAAGAAAGCCGATTCCTTTAGGACCATTAATCTTATGCCCAGAAACGGAAAGCAGATCGACCCCCAGTTCCTGCACATTCATCGCTGTCAACCCAAAGGCCTGTACAGCATCTGAATGGAAATAGGCCTGATGATCCTTTAACAATTCCCCAATTTCTTTGATGGGCTGAAGTGTTCCTACTTCGTTATTCCCAAACATGATGGTCACAAGGATCGTATCATCTCGGAGTTCTTTTTGCAGGTCCTCCATCGAGATTCTTCCTGAACGATCCACCGGCAGGTAGGTGACCTCGAACCCTTTGGATTCAAGAAATGCACAAGCATGTAAAACCGCATGATGCTCGGTTTGTGTTGTAATGATGTGCTTTCCATTTGCCATATTCGCTTCCGCGCTACCGATGATCGCTAAGTTATCCGCTTCCGTTCCACCACTTGTAAAAATGATTTCATTGTATTCTGCATGGATGCTTTCTGCAATGATGGTTCGTGCATGATCCACAAGGTGACGTGATGCACGGCCAAATGAGTGAATGCTCGATGGATTACCAAAGGTCTCCTTCATCACTGTTGTCATTTCATCAATCACTTCAGGATGCATGGGCGACGTTGCAGCATGATCCAGATACACTCTTTCCATTTATCGTTACCTCCTAGATATAGAACATGTACGCATCGGATTCACCATCATCCGAGTGGCTCGCCAGATCTTCTATCGTTGTATTATCAAGCACTTCTTTGACCGCATCACGGATCCTGATCCACAGCTCACGTTTTGCCGGTTCTTCATCCTCAATTCCTTCTACCGGACTGATGGGCCCTTCAAGGATGCGGATAATATCTCCTGCCGTAATTTCTGAAGGTTCATGGCCTAAGACATAACCACCGTAAGCCCCCCGGATACTCCTGACAAGGCCCCCGTTCCGGAGTGGTGCGACCAGCTGTTCAAGATAATGTTCTGACAGTTCATGTTGCTGTGCGATCGTTTTTAGTGAAGTAGGCCCTTCACCATGGCGTTTTGCGAGTTCAATCATAATCGTTAGTCCGTATCGGCCTTTTGTTGATATCTTCATGTACAGCACCTCTACTATATTTAATAACGTCTTGTTCAGACGTCTATTTCTTCTGCATTGACTTTTGTTATTATAGCATATCCGCCCTCACACTGTGAAAGGGGCAGCTTTACCTTCCATCCACATTATTTCCTTAATGGAGGCTCCTGTGATAAAGTGAATGTAACTAGAACGTCAGTTTGGAGAGATGATTCATGTCGATAAAACCACTTGCCTTCAAGATGAGACCAAGGACAATCGAGGAAATCATCGGGCAGCAGCATTTAGTCGGAGAAGGAAAAATCATCGACCGGATGGTAAAAGCAAAACAACTTTCCTCCATGATCCTGTATGGACCGCCAGGCATAGGTAAAACTTCCATCGCGAGCGCCATCGCGGGAAGTACTAAATATCGCTTCAAAACACTGAACGCCGTGACGAATAATAAAAAAGATATACAGATCGTGGCGGAAGAAGCGAAAATGTCGGGTAAGGTCATTCTTTTATTAGACGAGGTCCATCGCTTGGATAAAGGGAAACAGGACTTTCTTCTTCCTTATTTAGAGAACGGGATGATTACGTTAATCGGTGCTACAACGAGCAACCCCTATCACGCCATCAATCCGGCTATACGGAGCAGATGCCAGATTTTCGAATTAAAGCCGCTGTCAATCGAGGAAATGAAAACAGCGCTGATTCGTGCAATCGAGGATAAAGAACGGGGATTGGGAGAGTATTCACTCCATGTAACGGACGAAGCCATCGAGCATTTTGCCAGCAGCAGCTTCGGTGATGTAAGAAGTTCACTGAATGCCCTGGAATTGGCTGTACTTTCCACCTCACAGGATGAAGACGGTGTGATTCATATCGATGTCTCCATAGCAGAAGAATGCCTTCAGAAGAAAAGCTTTTCACACGATAAAGACGGAGACGCCCATTATGATGTTGTGAGCGCGTTTCAGAAATCGATTCGCGGGAGTGATGTGAATGCGGCACTTCACTACTTGGGTAGGCTCGTTGAAGCCGGAGATCTACCGAGCATCGCACGGAGGCTGCTCGTGATTGCCTATGAAGATATCGGACTTGCCAACCCTCAAGCAGGACCAAGGACACTGGCAGCGGTGGAAACCGCTGAAAAAATCGGTTTTCCGGAAGCCAGGATTCCGTTGGCAAACGCAATCATCGAACTTTGTCTTTCACCCAAGTCAAACTCTGCGATCACTGCCATTGACCTTGCCCTTTCTGATATACGGAAAGGCAAGAGCGGCGAGGTGCCGGATCACTTGAAAGATGCACACTATCAAGGGGCAAAGGAATTGGGCAGAGGCGTGGAATATAAATATCCACACAGCTATGAATCAGGTTGGGTCAAGCAGACTTACCTGCCGGATAAACTAAAAAAAGCTCAATACTACACCCCGAAAGCGACAGGTAAATTCGAACAGGCCATCGCTCAGGTGTATGAGAAGATTAATAAACAGATGAAACCCTAAAGCGGAGGCGGCTTGATCAGAGGCGACAAGCATAAGACGAACCTGCCGGAAAGGCGCTTTTTGCCTTTTTGGCAGGTTTGTCTTATGACCTCGAGCCTCTAGCCGCCGGAGCTGGAAGAACCTAAAGCGGAGGCGGCCTGGGTAGCCCCGACAAGCATAAGACGAGCCACTCGAAAGGCGTTTTTTGCCTTTTTGGTGGCTCGTCTTTTGTATAAGGGAAATGTTGACCCAACAATGGGGGATACTCACGTTTGGCCATCTTTCGGGTGGAAATCATGCGAGAGTCGGAAGGAATCACGCGAATAATCAGATAATCGTGCGGGATATAGATTTTTCATGCTAGATTTTGAGTTATCATGCGAAATTTCGAATAATCGTGCCTACCTGTCGAATTTCTTTATCTTCCGTTTTGCTCAGCTCACTGTCATTTCTGGAAGTCCACTTGAAACCAACTTTTTGCAGCTCTCTTCGGACAACACTTTTTCTCTATATGTATACCATTTCCATTCATCCAAACATACATTAATAAAAAAGCCCGGAGGTGTATGGATTGATCATCATAGAGAATGAAACAGCTCCCAAGGATTTACCTAATCTGACATCCGTTCAGGAACGAATCTTCACTTCATTGAAAAAGAGCCCTACCGACTATCGTTATCTCAATCTTACTGAGCTTAAATATGAACTAAAAGTAAGAGAGCGGATCATCGCGAATGCAAAAGACATGAATGAGGGCGATGCCACTTTTTCTGCTTTCGAGCATTCTAAATTCAACCCGATTTACTGGATTAAAACGCCTTTCGGTTACCAACTTAAAGATTCTAAGCTTCCTTCAGATGCCATTGAAGATGTTTTTACAAACAGCTCCGCTTACAGCTTCGAATGTGTCACTAGCATCGTTCTGATTTATTATAAGTCGATTTTGGATACGATCAGCACACCTTATTTCAATCGATTATATTCATCACTCCTTGTGTGGGGACACAACTATGATGATGATCTTCCGATGGTCACGTACGAAGGGCTCGATTATATCCCGGGAGATGTTTATTACTTCTTCAACCCTGATTTTGAGGACCCTATCTGGATGGGTGAAAACTCAGTGTTCATCAAGGAGGATCAGTATTTCGGTCACGGTGTGGGGCTCATGACTCATGACGAAATGATCGAGGCCTTGAATACGCTGCGCAAAAAGGAAGCAACGAAATCCGCTTACCTCCTTGAGCAGGTCACACGCCTGAAATTTTCTGATTTGTACCGATACACATAAAGAGGGACGGACTATGATAAGGTCCGTCCCTCTTTGTGTAAATTCTTTCTGTATCTCTTTTCTATTTGTCTAGTTCCGCTTTTCTATGCTGCTACATCCCTCTTATTAAAGACGATGAAAGCGAGCAGTTGAAAAATGAGGAAGTAGATGATGAGCATGGTGATGGAAAAGCCCATGGTCATACTGTCCACAAGTGGCGGTGTGAAACCTGTGTATTGAGTCAGGTCTGTGTTGGCAAACAGGCTGTATTTGGCCCAATCGAATTTCAGTGCAAGCAGGCTTGTGGCATTTCCTCCGACGAATAAAAGGAATAATGAAATCCCGATCGCCAAGGAACTGCTTCTGAAAACAGCTGAAATCATGAAGGCCATTGTAGCCATCATGACAATATTGATGGTTTGTAACAAGTAGTGCTTGATCAGGTATCCTACGATACTCTGCTCGACCACTTTCCCATCTACAAATGCGAGATGAGTGGATTGATCCGTTCCCCCGAACAATATGAGCCCAAGGAGGAGCGATACGACGAAGAGAATTAATAGCATACTCATTCCATATAAAATGACGGTTAAATATTTTGAAAGGAGAATCTTGGTCCTTGAGATTGGCCTGATGAGCAACAGCTTGATGGTTCCCCAACTGAATTCACTCGCGACGATACCCGCCGCCACAATGATGGTAAAAAGCCCAACTACCAGAACGATATTGGCATTCATTTCGACAAATGTCCATGCCGATTCTTTCGCTTTTGGCTCAATATCTTTTTCAATACGATATTCATTTATCGCAATACTTCGTTCTTTATCATTTTTTATGAATTTATTCAAATTTGGATTTTCAGCCAACATCTGCTTATCCGATTCCACCTGTGCGGAAAGTTCCTGCTTCCAGTTATCCATTTCTTTCACTTTCATATCGCTATACTTCGTAAAAGCCCCTGTCACCCCAATAATGAGAATCAACAGCCCAAGCATCACATACGTTCCGACGCGCTTGAAGATTTTTGTCCACTCATTTCTGATAAGACTAAGCATGCACGACCTCTCCTTTGTCATTTGTAATTTCCAGGAATCTGTCTTCTAATGTTTTGGCTACAGGCATGACGCTGTATATTTGCACATCAGCTTCTACCAGTGCCCTTATGACGTCCGGCACTTGTTCTTTTGTCAGGGCAACCTGAACCTGCGACCCTTGCGATTCGAATTTGATCCCTGAATCGATTGCGTTAAGAACAGCTGTGATTTTATCAACATCATTGATTTCAAAGTGATATACCTGTTCAGATCCTTCCACAAAGTCCCTTACCTGTTGTACATCGACAAGTTTGCCGGACTGGATGATACCGATTCGGTCACACATCATTTCCATTTCGGATAATAAGTGACTCGATACGATGACCGCCATGCCCTCTTCCTGGGCGAGCTTTCTGATATACGCACGGATTTCACGGATTCCCGCCGGATCCAGACCGTTTGTCGGCTCATCGAGGATGAGCAGCTTCGGTTTATGAAGCAGACATTGGGCAAGACCCAGACGCTGTCTCATTCCAAGAGAGTACGTTTTCACCTTATCATTGATGCGATCCGTCAGACCTACCAGTTCAATGACTTCTTTCATTCGTTCATCGGTAATTCCTTTTTGCATGCGGGCGAAGTGCTTTAAGTTCTGATATCCTGACATGAATTTATATAGCTCAGGATTTTCAACAATTGCCCCCACATCTTTAATGGCACCTTCGAAGTCTTTCTTGATGCTTTTTCCGGTAATCAGTACATCTCCTTTTGAAATATTCATCAATCCTACAATCATACGGATTGTCGTCGTTTTTCCCGCTCCATTCGGTCCGAGGAACCCAAAGACCTCTCCTTCGTACACATCAAACGTTAATTGATCAATAATGGTCTTGCCTTTGATGACCTTTGAAACACCTTGTAATTGCACAACCGGCTTCATCATTTCATCTTCCTTTCTGATTTTGTGCTCTTTTTCAACCACTGCAGGACAGACAAACCATCTGTTTCTCTCAGTTCCTCCACGATGCAGTGTCCCAGTATTTGACCATTAGAGATGATAAAAGCTTCATCCAGAATGGCTTCAATCTCATCTATTTCATGGGTTGCGATGATTACGGTCTGATTTCCGAAATCAATATACGACAGAAGGCCTTTTACAATTGTGTCCCTCACCATTGGGTCCAGTCCCGAGAATGGTTCATCCAGAAGCAATACTTCTGTGTTACGGGAAAGGGCCAGTACCAGCTTCAGTCTCCCCCTGTTTCCTTTTGACAGATGTTTGATTCTCTTACTCTGGTCGAGTTCCATGAAAGAAATCAAATCTTTTGCTCGATCTGAATCAAAGTCAGGGAATTGGGAGGCGTAGAAACAGATCATTTGTTCAACAGTGAAAGCTTCATAAAACATATCCAGTTCTGTCAAATAAGCTACTTCACTTGCTATTTTCCGGGTGACCGTTTTTCCATTCAAGGTGACATTCCCTTTGTTCGGAAGCACAAGCCCTGCGATCATCTTCAATGTAGTGGACTTACCGCTGCCGTTCGGTCCAAGGAGCCCATACACCTTCCCCTTTTCAAAGTGAAAGGATGTTTGATTCAATGCTGTTTCGTTACCATATTTTTTGATGACACCATCAAATTTCACCACCATCTCTATTCCTCCCTTCCTTGACCAAGGTATTTTTCAACACCCTGGATCATCTGCTCTTTTGTCAGACCCAGTTCTTTCATATTTCGAATGAAGGACTCAATCACTTCTCTCTGGACCTTCTCATTCAGTACGGTCAAAACTTCTTCCCTTTCTGTCACAAATGTCCCCTGTCCTCTCCTTGTCTCCACAATGTCCATCCTTTCCAACTCACTGTATGTCCGTTGAATGGTATTCGGATTCACCCCGGATTGAACGGCCATTTCCCGGACAGAAGGCAGTTTATCACCCGGAGATAATTCATTCCTGACGATTTCACGTATGATACGATCGGCTATTTGAATGTATATAGGCTTGGAGGCTGTATATTCTTCTGTCATAGCTACACCTCTACCTTGCGATCCAGCAGTCTGCAGGAAATGATAAACACGATGATCACGATCATCCCTTCAAACAGGAATGGCAGGACCGGCAGAGGAATCATATCAAGATTGAAACCGGCATTCGTCTCATTCGCATTCACCGAGAAAAAGAAACCTGAACTTACCTTTACAGTGAACGTTTCAAAGAAAAGTTTTTCCACCCAATCAATGCTCATCAGGAAGGCCACCAGACTTTGATACAAAATGATGAATCCTGCAATAAAGATCCAACGTATATGTTTGATGGACGGATATTTTGAGAGTGAATGATAGAGCGTCCACAGGAATATCCCCCAGCCTGAAAAGTAAAGGCCACCTATTGTCACTCCCAGATTAAAAAGGATCCCCTCTTTTATCGGCCAATAAGAAAATAGGGAATCATCGGGATAAAGGAACATCATCAAAACGCCCAACCCATCCACCAACAATAGTGATAATGTAGAGTACAGGGATGCAATGATCAGCTTCGGCATTATGAGCATAAACCCGCTGTGGGGGCTGTGAAGCCAAAGCTGAGTTTTTCCTTCTAAACGCAGCATGGATAACACCATTCCCGGCAAAAAGGCAAAATGAAATACTCCGATCATGATCAGAAATATTTGTATAATACCTGGTTCGTGTACATAATTTCCAATCACCAGTCCTATGATAAACAGCAGAACAATGATGGCAATCCAACCATAAAACCAAATACTTGAGGTTTTAAAGTCTTTCCAGAGAAGACCTTTAAACGCATTCATGGTTACACTCCTCCGTAACGTGTTTTAGTGTTCTAGTTAGATAGTACACTATCACACGTAAGGAGGTCAATCCTTTTTTTACCTATTAATGGAATTAAATTAAAAAGGACCGAATCTCCAAGTAGATTCGGTCCTTAACTATCATTTATCTTTTACCCTTTTGATTTCGATGTCTTTCAACAGCTGGTTCATGACATGACTTGCTGCAATCAGACCTGCCACTGAAGGAACGAATGCATTAGAAGATGGTGGTAGTTGGGCTTTGCGGATCTTCGCGTCATCCTTCCCTACTTCCTTTCTGATATCTTCACGGATCACGATAGGACTCTCATCAGAGAATACGACCGTCACACCTTTCTTGATCCCCTCTTTTTTCAGGCGGGTACGGATCACTTTCGCAATTGGATCTGTATGCGTCTTGCTGATATCAGCAATTTTGAATCGCGTTGGATCGGTTTTATTCGCCGCTCCCATGCTCGCGATTAAAGGAATATCCCGTTTTAGGCATTCCTTCATCAAATGAATTTTATAAGAAATCGTATCAGAAGCATCAATGACATAATCCAACCCTTGATTGAAGAATTCCTCGTATGTTTCTTCTGTATAGAACATCTTCAGGGCAATGACTTCACATTCCGGATTGATATCCATTATGCGGTCCCTCATCAAATCGACCTTTGGCTGGCCCACTGTAGAGAGAAGTGCATGAACTTGACGATTTACATTTGTAATATCCACATCATCTTTATCCACTAATACAAGACGGCCTACACCTGACCGGGCTAAAGCTTCAGCTGCGAAGGATCCCACTCCCCCGATACCCAGTACGGCCACCGTACTATTCTTTAGGGTTTGAAGACCTTCTTTACCGATCGCTAGTTCGTTTCGTGAAAACTGGTGTAGCAAAATAATCAACTCCATTATAAGTATTCAACTAGGTTTATACTGAATTAGAATAAAGGAAAGGGGGCAGAAAATCAATATGAAATGTTGTCCTTCTCTTTCGTTTACCCCATTTAGAGTAGATTTAGTCCCAACAAAAAAGTCAGGCTTCTATGAGCCTGACTTTCAATCTATGAGATCTTCATTCATATATCATGATTGGACGAGTCCCAATCGTGCCGTCGCCATCATTTCCTTCGTTTTGAACCCGCTCTCGGCAGGTGGGTGCTTTATTCCACTATTTGTTAGTCCCCGGTACGGGGCATGAACGCCTAGCAGAAACATCAAGCTCCCAAAGTTTGAAGTGTTCGGTCAAAACTGTTAGGTAAAAACGTCGCACACATCAGGACTCGTTTGTGATTGTTTAAATAATATCATATCACCATGCGTATTTCAACGAATGACCCCCGGTATTTACTTACATTATTCTACATCGAGCGACAAAGATAACTCTTTTAATTGAGCTTCACTGACTCCCCCTGGCGCGTCAGTGAGTACACAGCTTGCGCTCGCCGTTTTCGGGAAGGCGATCGTATCACGAAGATTTGTGCGGCCGGACAACAACATCACCAACCGGTCAAGTCCTAAGGCAATTCCACCATGTGGAGGCGTTCCGTATTCGAAGGCCTCTAATAGGAAACCGAACTGCTCTTCCGCCTCTTCCTTGGAGAATCCAAGCACTTTAAACATTTTCTCCTGAATGTCACGTTCATAAATACGGAGTGATCCTCCTCCAAGTTCATACCCGTTCAGTACCAGGTCATATGCTTCTGCACGAACAGCTGCCGGGTCTGTTTCGAAGAGTTCAATATCTTCCTTCACAGGCATCGTGAACGGATGATGGGCCGCATAGTAACGGTTCTCCCCTTCGTCGAACTCAAGAAGCGGCCAGTCTGTCACCCACAGGAAGTTGAATTTCGTTTCATCGATCAGCTTCAGTTCTTTTCCTAATTTCAAGCGGAGAGCACCAAGGGCATCTGCCACGACTGATGTCTTATCAGCGACGAATAACAGTAAGTCTCCTGCTTCTGCATCTGCTGACGTTGAAATCGCGGACGCATCTTCTTCCGTCACAAATTTCGAAATCGGTCCTTTCAAGCCTTCTTCTTCTACCTTCAACCAGGCCAGTCCTTTTGCTCCATAACGGGAAACAAATTCCGTCAATCCATCAATATCTTTACGGGAATATTGGGATGCACCGCCTTTAACATTGACCAGCTTCACCTGACCACCGTTTGCGACAGCACCTGCAAATACTTTAAACCCTGATTCCTTCACGATTTCTGATACATCGATCAGTTCCATCCCGAAGCGTGTGTCCGGTTTATCTGATCCATAACGGCTCATGGCATCGTCATACGTCATTCTTGGGATTGGCAATGAAACATTCACGTCTTTTACATCACTCATCAGCTTCTTCATCATATCTTCCACAAGTGAGATGATCTCTTCTTTATCCATGAAGCTCATTTCCATGTCAATCTGGGTGAATTCAGGTTGACGGTCGGCACGAAGGTCTTCATCACGGAAACAGCGGGCGATTTGATAATAACGGTCGAAGCCGGACACCATCAAGAGCTGCTTAAAGATTTGCGGTGACTGAGGCAGCGCATAAAATTCACCTTTGTGGACACGGCTCGGTACCAAATAGTCACGTGCACCTTCTGGCGTACTTTTGGTTAAGATCGGTGTTTCGACATCCAGAAATCCGTTATCGTTTAGGAAATTACGGAAAGAAGTCGTCACATTGTGGCGCATCTTGAACGTTTCCATCATCGCCGGACGTCGAAGATCTACATAACGATATTTCAATCGGACGTCTTCTGACACTTCCATTTGGTCATCGATCATGAATGGTGGCGTTTTGGCTTCATTGATGATTTCGACTTCGTCTGCGTGGATTTCCACTTTCCCTGTCTTCAGGTTCGGGTTTACCGTTCCTTCTCCCCTTGCGACGACCGTACCAGTCACACTAAGGACATATTCATTACGGATTTTTTCCGCAAGGGCGAGTGCCTCCCCTGATAGATCAGGATTAAACACGACCTGGACGATTCCCTCTCTGTCACGAAGGTCGATGAAGATAAGTCCTCCCAAGTCCCTTCTTTTTTGTACCCAGCCTTTGATCGTGATTTTTTCACCGATGTACGATTCTGTTATGTCTCCACAATACGCCGTTCTTTTTGTCATCATATTCTCCTCCTTGTCAAATCAACAGGTTCTATTTACCAAGCTTGGTTTTCATTTTGTCAACAAAGTGATCAAGGTTGATTTCTTCCTGCTCACCCGTAGCCATATCTTTCAGGTTGATCTTATTTTCCTGTAATTCGTTATCACCGATCACAGCCACATATTTCGCTTCATATCGATCAGCCGCCTTGAATTGTCCTTTCACCTTGCGATCCAGATAATCCTTTTCTGAAGAAATACCTGATGCTCTAAGGTTGTGAAGAAGCTTTACAGCATAGTCCTTCGCTTCATCCCCCAATGATACGATAAAGCATTCGACTCCCTGCTCAATCGGGAGCTCGACCCCTTCTGCTTCAAGTGCAGAAAGGAGTCTTTCTATACTAAAGGCAAATCCGATCCCGGGTGTTTCAGGTCCGCCGATCATTTCGACTAGGCCGTTGTAGCGTCCGCCCCCGCAAAGAGTTGTGATCGCCCCAAAACCTTCTGCGTCACTCATGATTTCAAATGCCGTGTGGTTATAGTAGTCCAGTCCCCGGACAAGGGTGGGATCGACTACAAACTCCACATCCATATCTGAAAGATGAGTTTGAACTTTTTCAAAATATTGCTTTGATTCGTCATTTAAGTAATCAAGAATCGATGGTGCGGTAGACATTAGTTCGTGGTCACGGTCCTTCTTACAATCAAGGATTCGTAATGGATTCTTCTCTAATCGATTCTGGCAATCCCCACAAAATTCATCGATTCTCGGCTTGAAATGATTGATCAGCGCGTCTCTGTGCGCATTTCTGCTTCCGGCATCTCCAAGGCTGTTGATGACAAGCTTTAATTGCGTCAGCCCCAACTTCTTATAGATCCCAATTGCGAGTGAGATCACTTCAGCATCGATTGCGGGATCTTCACTTCCGAGAGCTTCAACCCCGAACTGAACAAATTGACGGTACCTGCCGGCCTGAGGTCGCTCATAACGGAACATAGGTCCAGAATAGAAAAGCTTTGTCGGTTGATTTGGGTGGCCGAACATTTTATTCCCTACAAAGGAACGGACGACAGAAGCAGTACCTTCTGGACGAAGCGCAAGACTTCTTCCTCCGCGGTCCTCGAACATATACATTTCTTTTTGGACGATATCCGTTGTATCTCCCACTCCCCGTGTGAATAATTCACTTGCCTCGAAAATAGGGGTGCGAATTTCTTTATATTGATAGTTGTGGCAAAGAGTCTTTGCTACTTCCTCTACATACTGCCATTTTTCCACTTCACCGGGCAGAATGTCCTGTGTACCTCTTGGAATCTGAATGGACAAGATGATTTCCTCCTTCTATGTGAATGATTATATGTAAATAAAAAAAGCCCTCGTCCCTTGTATCATATACAAGGGACGAGAGCTGTTATTCCCGTGGTGCCACCCTAATTGAAGTCTATTAAGACTTCCACTTAGCCAGTTAACGCCTGGTACGTTCTTCTCCTACTAACAGTACGTTTTCAGAGTGAAACCTCCTGAGTGTTCATTCACTAAGTCACTTTGTAGAAATGCTCTCAGCCAAGGCATTTCCTCTCTTTACACGTGGGGTTTTAGCTACTATGCTCGATCAACGGTTTTTGTAAATGTTATTTTATTTCTATAATGATACGGTTGCCGTTAGTCCATGTCAAGTGGTTAAAGAAAATTTCGTCAGGATCTCTCCATTTTCTTTTTTAACAGCTTGACTTCCCGTAACGATAATCCGAATTCGGAAGCAAGTTCCACGTTCAAAGCATCCTTCTCACGTTCTAAAAACTGGTGAAAATCAACTCCAAACAACTGGTTGTCACCATTTGCGTTCATGAATCCTTTTTCACTTGACCTCATGTCCTCTCATCCTTTCAAAAAAACATTCCTACTCTTATCATTTCCAATTACCTATTTTTCTTTCGGTTTAGAGGAATTTAATTTTTTTTATCGTAATTAAACCATAAGGATTTTTGAAAGTGAGCACCAAATTCTTATAAGAATTGTCATATGGTGTTCAACAGTTGCATGAATAATCCGATATTACTATAGGGATTTGTACACATCATTCTGGAGGTGAAGAAGATTAAAAAAGTATTGGCATCAATGTTGATTGTGCTCTTATTGCTCCCGTTTCAGACTGGTGGGGGCAATGTCCATGCCGAAACGGGCAAGGTCACGATCAGCGTGTCGACCTTGAATGTCCGTACAGGACCAGGATTAAGCTACTCCGTTCTAACGAAAGTACATAGAGGGGAAGAGTACAAGATTGTAGACACTCAAAAGGATTGGTATAAAGTAAAGACGGATAGTGGGGAAGGCTGGGTGGCCGATTGGCTCGTTTCAGCTGAGACTGCCGTTTCTGAGGACTCTTCGACACATGAAGCGCGTGTCAACACTGATGGACTGCGGGTCAGAACTGGTCCAAGCACGTCCGATGGAGTTGTGACCGTCTTACACAATGGAGATGCGGTGAACGTGACGGATGAAGACGGAGAATGGCTACTCATTGAATCTGGAGGCACCAGGGGATGGGTCCACAGTCAATACGTATCCGGAAAAGATTCCACATCCTCCACACCTTCCAAAAAAAGCGAAAACGAACAGGGAATCATCACGGATAATGCCTTGAATGTCCGAAATTCCCCTTCTCTTCAAAGTTCCGTCCTCGGTGTGCTGAACAAGGGGGATAAGGTGGAAGTGACAGGAAGCGTTACCGGCTGGTATGAAATTGAATTCGGTAACGACAAAGCCTGGATCAGCGAATCATATGTTGAATTCTCTGATGGCGCGGATGATGCAGGCTCTGATGAAGAAAGTACATCGACCCCTGAAGATCTGGTCGGGATTATCACGGTTCACGGCTTAAACGTCAGAGATGAGACATCCCTGAACGGCCGCATCGTCGGCAAAGTGTCCAAGGGCGAGAAATACAAATTATTAAAAGAGAAGAACAACTGGTACCAAATCAAGCTTGAAAATGGGAATAAAGGGTGGATTGCCGGCTGGTATGTACAAAAAACGGTGACGGCCGCTGCCCATGAAACGAACAGCACCCATGAAAATGTTACGATTTTATATAATGGAACCAATATCCGCAGTGAAGCAAACACCGGAGCAAGTGTTTTAAAACGTGCAGCAAGCGGAGAATCATTTCCAGTGAACAGTAAAAATGGAGACTGGTATGAAGTGGAATTACCCGATGGCAGTGCTGGATTCGTTGCAGGCTGGGTCGTTTCGGTCCGATCTGCTGCTGGGGAAAATACCACCCCTACCCGTAAAAAAAGCGGAGGGCTTCAAGATAAAGTAATTGTAATCGATCCTGGCCACGGCGGAAGAGACAGTGGGACTACAGGAGCAAGCGGCACACTGGAGAAGTTATTGACAATGAAAACCGGGGAACTCCTCGCTGAAAAATTGAAAAGTGCTGGAGCAAAAGTCATTATGACAAGAAAAACAGATGAATATTTATCTTTACCTTCAAGGGTATCATTATCTCATTATTATCAGGCAGATGCCTTTATCAGTATTCACTTTGACAGCATTATGGACTCTTCCATCGCAGGTCATACCACATATTACTATCATAATCAGCAGAAGGAGCTGGCAGACGACATCCACGGAAGCCTTTCAGACCGATTACCTACCCTGGACCGCGGTGTCCGCATCGGGGACTATCATGTCATCCGTGAAAACAACCGGCCAGCCGTCCTGTTGGAATTAGGTTTCCTCAGTAACCCTACTGAAGAAGCCAATGTAAACACTCAGTATTTTCAAGATCTGGCGGCCACCGCCATCTATCATGGTTTAGGTGATTATTTTTCAGAGTGATGTCCGGCGCCATTCCACTAAAAAGGCAGATCCCGAAACGTCGGGATCTGCCTTTTAAGATGATTTACTTTCGATCAATAGGGTAACAGGGCCATCATTCGTGAGATTCACATCCATCATCGCTCCAAAAACACCTGTGGCAACCCTCACACCTTTGTCTTCCAGTAAAGTATTGAAATAGTCATAGATCACTTCTGCATGGTCCGGTTTGGCTGCATTCATGAAGTTCGGTCTTCTGCCTTTACGGACGTCGCCATACAGGGTGAATTGGGAAATGGAAAGGATCTCTCCCTCAACATCCAGCAGTGAATGGTTCATCTTACCTTCACCATCTTCGAAAATTCGCAGGTTTACAACCTTATCCGCAGCATAACGGGCATCCTCTTCCGTATCCTCATGTGTGATTCCTACAAGGAGGACAGCACCTGAACAGATTTCTCCCTTTACTTCTCCATCAACAGTGACGGAGGCTTCTTTACTTCTTTGCAATACAACTCTCATAAAGAAATCTCCTTTAGTTCATGATTCGTCTTACGGCATAAATATCTGAAATCTGTTTGATTCTCTCTACCACTTTGTGCAAGTGGGAAATGTTTTGAATCGAAATCGACATATTGATGGTGGCCACTTTGTTCCGATCCGATTTCCCACTAACGGCTGATATATTTGTCTTCGTTTCATTCACCGCCTGAAGAACTTCATTGAGAAGGCCTCTGCGATCATAACCGGAAATTTCAATATCAACATTGTATTCTTTCCGGTCATTCCCATCACTTTCCCACGATACAGGAATGAGACGCTGCTCCACTTCATCTGACATGACGTTCGTACAATCAGCACGGTGCACAGACACACCACGGCCCTTCGTAATAAAGCCGACGATTTCATCCCCTGGAACCGGACTGCAGCAACGGGACAATCGGATGAGGAGATTATCGATACCCTCTACCTGTACACCCGCATCTTTCTTGCGCTTGACAGGTTGAGCATTCAATTCCTTCATCGTTTCTTCCAGGCTGTCTTCCTGTTCACGCTGTTTCCGGTGTTTTTCTGTTAAACGGTTGGCGATTTGTGCGGCTGTGATTCCGTTATATCCAACCGCTGCATACATATCATCCTCGTTGGAAAAATTGAATTTCTCGGATACCCGTTTGATATTTTCCGGATTCAGGATTTCCTTCACATCGAAATCCTGATTTTTGATTTCTTTTTCGACCAGCTCACGACCCTTTTCAATATTTTCTTCCCTGCGCTGCTTCTTGAAGAACTGCTTGATCTTATTCTTCGCCTGGGAAGTTTGGGCAAGCTTCAGCCAATCCTGGCTCGGGCCGTATGAATGTTTGGACGTGAGAATCTCAATGATATCCCCCGTCTTCAGCTTGTAATCAAGCGTGACCATTTTTCCGTTGACCTTGGCACCAATCGTTTTATTCCCGATCTCGGAGTGAATCCGGTAGGAAAAGTCGATGGGAACCGATCCCGAAGGTAATTCCAATACGTCTCCTTTAGGCGTGAATACAAAAACCATATCGGAAAAAAGATCGATTTTAAGAGACTCCATGAATTCTTCAGCATTAGCAGATTCATTCTGGAACTCCAATATTTCCCTGAACCAGGAAAGCTTTTTCTCAAAGGAAACAGGTTCGTTGGCTTCTTTTCCTTCTTTATAGGCCCAGTGTGCCGCTACCCCGTACTCAGCGATCTGGTGCATTTCAAGAGTCCTGATTTGTACTTCAAGGGGGTCACCCTTAGGACCGATGACCGTCGTATGAAGAGATTGATACATATTCGGCTTCGGCATGGCGATATAATCCTTGAATCTGCCGGGCATAGGCTTCCAGCATGTATGGACAATACCGAGTACGGCGTAACAATCCTTGATGCTGTCAACAACGACACGTACGGCGAGCAGATCATATATTTCATTGAATTGTTTATTTTGAAGGGCCATTTTACGATAGATGCTGTAGATATGCTTTGGTCGCCCTGAGATTTCGGCCACGATTTTCACGTCGCCCAATTTATCCTTCACCTCATTGACGACTTCCTCCAGATACTCTTCACGCTCTGCACGTTTTTTCTTCATGAGATTGACAATCCGATAATACTGTTGAGGATTCAAATACCTCAGCGACGTATCTTCTAATTCCCACTTAATCTTTGAAATTCCCAGACGATGCGCCAATGGAGCAAAGATTTCAAGGGTTTCATTTGCAATTCTACGTTGCTTCTCCTGTGGTAAATGCTTCAATGTCCTCATGTTATGAAGGCGGTCTGCCAATTTAATGAGGATGACCCGGATATCCTGAGCCATAGCCACAAACATTTTCCGGTGATTTTCAGCCTGCTGCTCTTCATGGGACTTGTATTTAATCTTCCCGAGCTTTGTCACCCCATCAACGAGCATGGCCACTTCCGCATTGAACGCTTCCTCAATTTCACCAAGAGAAATACCCGTATCCTCCACTACATCGTGAAGAAACCCGGCTGCGACGGTTGCTGGATCCATCTCGAGATCCGCAAGTATCCCCGCTACCTGAATGGGATGGATGATGTAGGGTTCACCAGACTTACGGTATTGCTCACTATGAGCGTCCCTTGCGTACTCATATGCCTTCTGGACCATTTCTACATGCTCATCGTTTAAATATGCTCTTGTCTTATCAATAACCTGTTCAGGGGTTAGTACTTGATCTTTAGCCATGATCAAAATCACCTTTGTATTTAAATTTAGTTCATTATTGTTCGATTTTTAATGATTGTTACTATTATCAAAAAAAAAAGAGCTTCTGTAAAGTGTTTAGAGAAAAATTCTCAGAATCCATCTAATTTTGTCGAGATATGTCAAATGTATAGATGATTTTAATAAAAAAATAAGGGCTGACACGTTTTCCAAATGTCAGTCCCTTATTTCAGTATATCACAAATTGTATATGTTTATTAGATTTGATAAATTAGTATTGCATTAATGTCATGATATCATAGTTGTCTAGCTTGTCGCGGCCGTCAAGGTATGTTAATTCAATTAAGAATGCTGTACCCGCAACGATTCCGCCCAGTTCTTCTACAAGCTTGATCGTTGCTTCGATTGTTCCACCGGTAGCAAGTAAGTCATCCGTGATGAGTACACGCTGGCCGGGCTTGATGGCATCTTTATGGATCGTCAGTGCATCTTTACCGTATTCCAGGCCGTATTCCTTCTGGATCGTTTCACGTGGTAATTTACCAGGTTTACGCACCGGGGCAAAACCTACTCCCAAAGCGTATGCGACTGGGCAGCCGATGATGAATCCGCGTGCTTCAGGTCCAACGACAAGGTCGATTTGTTTTTCTTTTGCATATTCGACGATTTGATCAGTTGCGTATCTATATGCATCACCATTATCCATCAAGGTCGTGATGTCTTTAAATTTGATTCCTTCTTTAGGCCAGTCCTCAACGATTGTAACATATTGTTTTAAGTCCATGCTTTTACTTCCTCCTCAATTGTAACAGACTCTTCCATCCTTTCATTAAACCAAGTCTTCAACTCTTGATAGGAAGAATATAACAATTCGTTTTCAAGCTCGTATTGTTGTTGTTTCTTCTGATATGTTCGAGATTCTGAAAGATCTTTCTTGGTTTTCTCAGGATTGAGAGAAATAAATCCATTCACTATTGTAACAAACTTCAAATCAAAAAACACCTGTGACATGAAATCGATTGTTTCTTTTGACCATCCTTTGTACTTGGCAAGATCATCCCCATGTTTATTCAGGTCAAATGATCCCCGTTTGGACAAAAATCCATAATACCATTTGAAATGGTCACGGGTCGGCATCGTACTGAAGAAATGATCTTCCTCTTGAAAGAAATGAGCATAAATACGATGTGGCTTACCCTTTTTTAACAGGTCTTCAAGTAATGGCTTGGAAGTCGGGAGATCCAAAAGCACGAGACTTGCCTTATTCATGGATACACCTTCCAAACTCGAATGATCCTCCAATAACAACACTTCATCTTTCGAGAGATTCAGTTTGTCCAACGTGGATGGATGAAAGCAAACCAGCCTCTTATTTTCTTCAGGAATGAGGGCGTTCCACTTATGGACCTGTTTGATGCCCCGCACATCGAATAACTGCCATTGATCGATTTTTACATCATGCAGAAACACCTGTGGTTTTTTTCGGTTATTCCACTCATTTATGGATAATTCACCAATCACAGAAGCGTTCGAAAATGGTGTCATATGGTCTGCCAGTTCACCGAGACCGAAACCAACACCGTCCAATTGAATACCATTGTTTTCAAGGACCAGCTTCAAGTGATTCTGTTGTGATCCGATTTTTTTATAATGTCCGATGCTTACATCTTCAAGAATCCATTTCGGCTTTGGATTCTTCATCCCGAACGGTGCCAGGAGTTGAAGCTTTTCAATGGACTCCACTGAAATTTCGTCCACGGTGACGGTAGCATCTAGCTGTGTGACCGGGATGAAGTCATCCGGCGAAAGTTCTGTCTCTGCCAGTTCATTCAACCGGTTCCTTAGCTGGTCGACATCTTCTAGTTGCAGGGTCATACCCGCAGCCATCGGATGGCCACCAAAGTGGGGGAGGATATCCCTGCACGTGGAAAGATTCTTGAATAAATCAAATCCGACGATGCTTCTCGCCGATCCCTTTGCAGTCCCTTTTTCAGAATCATAACTGAGCACGATGGTCGGTCGATAAAACTTATCCACAAGTCGCGATGCAACAATTCCCACGACCCCTGGATTCCAGCCTTCTTTCCCGATGATGAGAACAGCGTTATCCTTCAGGGGAAAGTCGTTCTCCACCATCTCAACTGCTTCCTCGGTCATTTGAGCAACGATTGATTGCCTTTCCTTATTCAAACCATCGATTTCTTCCGCAAGAGCTTTGGCTTCCTCTGTATCTTCTGTCAGCATAAGATCGACAGCAGGGTCCGCATCCCCTAAACGACCAACCGCATTGATTCTTGGAGCAATCATGAATCCAACCGTCTCTTCCGTTATCTCATGTTGATGGGCATTGCCAATTTTGCATAATGCTTTAATCCCCAATCGGTTTGAAACCCGAAGCTGTGCAAGACCTCTTTTAGCCAGGATGCGGTTCTCTCCTCTTAAAGGAACGAGATCGGCAATGGTTCCAATTGCTGCAAGATCAAGTAAATGGGTCGGTAATTCACCGTACAGGGCATGGGCCAGTTTGAAAGCGACCCCCACTCCCGCAAGTTCCCCAAATGGATATGAAGTGCCTTCGACCTTCGGATGAAGAAGAGCATATGTTTCTGGTAATTCAGGTCCAGGTTCATGGTGATCCGTTATGATCAGGTCCAATCCAAGCTCTTTCGCCAATTTCGCTTCGTTGACAGCAGATATTCCCGTATCTACTGTGATGATAAGTGAGAAGTCCTCATCCTTTGCCCAGCGGAATGCTCCTTCGTTCGGTCCATATCCTTCTGAGAACCGGTTAGGGATATAGAATTCCACCTCTGCCCCAAGATCTCTCAGGACCGTCATCATAACCGACGTCGAGCTGACCCCGTCCGCATCATAGTCACCGTAAACAAGAATTCTCTCTCCGTCTTGGATGGCTTTATGGATTCGTTCCGTTGCTTTTTTCATATCTTCAAATAAAAAGGGATCGTGAAATAAGTCGCCTGTATCAAATAAAAAATTCCGGGCTTCTTCAACATCTTCCAAGTCCCGGTTCAACAATAATTTTGCTACAAGCGAGGGTACTTTTAGTTCATTTGCAAGTTCTGCTATTTTATGTTCGTCTGATTCTGTCTTAATCCAACGTGTTTTTGAATGTAACATACGTTCACCCCTCAACCTTACTCATTATACAAAAGTGGAGGAGTTGTTTCAATGTTAATGACAGTCTGGGAAAAGAAGAACGGTGAGTATACTTGGATGCGGGATGCCCCTCTGGTTAAAACGGGCCATTATTGGTGAGAAACCAGACGAAGTGGGAATAATCCGGCCGTTTCCTTCCCTAATTCAGCGGATTTTGCTGAAAATTCGGCCGAAATCAACCTTCATCCAGCCAAATTATATTTTCATCCAAACAAATCCCAACAACTTACGCCCCTCTAATACAAAAAAAAGCCCGGCGGCAAAAGCCACCAAGCTCATTCATTCCCCCACGTCCCCTACTGAGTCAGGAGCGCGTTTTTTTAACGGGATATCTTCGGTCTTTTGTTTATGGATCCCTTCTGCCTGTTCCCTCAATAACATATTTTCTTTTTCAAGGGATTTGACCTTTCGCTGGATGACGAATAGCCGAAACAGTCCAACGGAACCTACAATGATCCCGCCCATGAAGACAGATCCAAGTATAACTAAAATAAGAGGCCAGTCTGACTCACCGAATAAATAGTTGACGGTGACGGGATCTACGTTGATGACAGCGAATATCGAAACCACCAGCGCAAAGAATATACCCAATAATAAAGTCCATTGAAATTTCATGAGGATTCCCTCCCTTTAACTTAAGTCTATTTGATCATCACTTTCTTCAGAAGCAGGATTGAATGGATTGATATGAATAAACACATCGTTTACATTCGATTCTCCCAAAAGCTTCTCTTTCACTCTCTTCCCTACCCGGTGACCCTCTTCTACCGTCATAAAAGGATCAACGCTGATCTTTAGATCGATGATGACGTAGTGCCCATGCTCCCTTGCATGAAGCTCGTTGATTTCTTTCACTTCCGGGACGGACTCAACGATCTTTCGGAACGGCACGATGTCTTCCTCGTGCATAACGTGATCGAGTGTCGTATGTATTGATTCCGCACCCAAATGCCAAGCCATCTTAAGGACAAGGAGGGAAACGAATATTCCCGCGACGGGATCTGCATAAACCAGCCAGCCTACATCGAACTTTCCTCCAAGGATGGAAGCTGAAATCCCTACGAGGGCTGCAATGGAAGAAAACACATCCGAACGATGCTCATACGCATTAACGATCAGAGCATCACTCTTTATTCTTTTACCCAACCGATATTTATATTGAAACATCGCTTCCTTTACGACAATGGAGACAATGACCGCATAAATCGCAATGGATGTAGGAGGACTAAGGGGATGAAAAAAGGATTCAATCGATGACTTCCCGATTTCAATTCCTACCAGGAACAATAGGACAGCCACGATAATCGCCGCGATGGACTCCGCTTTTCCATGACCATAAGGATGATCCTGATCAGGAGGCTGCTTGGCGGCACGCAGACCGATAAAGACGGCAAGGGACCCTGCAACATCCGATGCAGAATGGACCGCATCAGCAATGAGGGCCCTACTATTCCCGAGTATTCCTGCAGCCCACTTTATTATCGCCAACAAGATATTGCCCACCACACCAATCATGGCGGCAAATTCTGCTTTCTTAAAACGATCCTCATGGTTCATATATGACGCCTCCCTTATAACTCCTATTATTGTAACCCAATGCCGTAAAAAAACAAAAAAGAACAGGTCCGGGAAGATATACTCCCCTGACCTGTTCTTCATCATTATACTTGCGGTTCATCCGACCAGGTTTTCTTTTCTCTTACAGTTTTGATGGTACCTTTTTTCTTCAATTCTTTCTTCTTCATGACAAGCCATACTTGTGATGCGATGAAAACAGAAGAATAAGTACCGGAAATCAAACCGACAAGTAACGCGATGGAGAAGTTACGGATGGACTCACTTCCGAAGATCATGAGTGCAAGTACCGTAAATACAACGGTAAGGACGGTGTTAACTGAACGCCCCATCGTTTGCCTGATACTCTGGTTCACCACGTCTTCAATGTCTTTATCCGTCTTCAATCTACGTTTCTTATGCAGGTTCTCCCTGAGCCTGTCGAAGGTGACGATCGTATCATTAATCGAGTATCCGACAATCGTCAGGACGGCTGCAATGAACGTGATATCCACTTCAAGCCTTGTGAGACTGAAGAACGCGATGATGAAGAATGCATCATGCAGGAGGGCAAGGATCGCACCCACTGCCATTCTCCATTCAAATCGGATCGTGACGTAAATGATGATTCCGACAGAAGCGATTGCCACAGCAATCATGGCGTTTTGTGCAAGCTCTTTCCCAATGACGGGAGAAACGGTGCTGATACTCGGTTCAGCTCCGTAAAGCTTATTGAAGTGGTCCTTTAGTGTAGCGATATCATCCTTATTCAGATCATCCGTATAGCGGACGACCGCAATATTATCTTTATCGCCTGAGATGACGACATCCTCAGAAGGCAGATTAATTTCCTTCAGTTCGTCCTGAATCTGTTCGGTCTTCAGGCTTTGATCAGCCAGAACTTCCATCCGGGATCCGCTGACAAAGTCAATTCCAAGATTTAATCGGAAAATGGCCAGGATGATGATACCTGCCGTAATGAGTACCGCTGACAAAGTAAAGAATTTCTTTCGCTGTGCTGCGAAATCAAAGCGGTCAAACCGGGTAGGGAGATCCAGTGTATCGTAGTTCTCCGCCAAGTCCTTGATTTCGGATTTTTTGACGCCGAACCAGCCCGGCTTTTTATTAAAGATACGGCTGTTCACCCAAAGGCCGAGTAACAGTCGTGAACCCCATACCGCCGTAATGAAGCTTGTCAGGATACTGACAATCAGCATCGTTGCGAATCCTTTGACCGAACTTGTCCCATAGAAGAAGAGAACGGCCGCTGCAAGGATGGTCGTTACGTTGGCATCCAGGATCGTCAGGAAAGAAGATTTATTACCTGCCTGGAAGGCCGAACGTATCGGCTTCCCGACCCGCATCTCCTCTTTGATCCGTTCATATGTGATGATATTCGCATCGACGGCCATACCCACACCAAGGATAAGGGCTGCAATTCCCGGAAGGGTCAGGACCCCGTTCATCATATCGAAAATTAACAGTATCAAGTAAATATAAACTGAAAGGGTGATCGTTGCGATCAGTCCCGGGAAACGGTAATACGCAATCATGAATAAGAAAATGATCGCGATCCCGATGATCCCTGCAGTGACTGTCTTATCCAGTGCCTGCTGACCGAATTGTGCTCCAACGGATGTTGAATATTTCTCATCCAGTTTAACCGGAAGTGCACCTGCATTTAAAAGGGACGCAAGATTCTGGGCACGCTCAACCGTGAAGTTCCCTTCAATGATGACTTCATCCGAGTTAATCGGCTTACTCACCGCCGGGTCAGAGATGAATTTCGGATCCGCTTTCCCTGCTTCAGCTTTGTAAGAATCTTTTCCTTCCTCGAAATCAAGCCAGATAACCAGCTGATTTTGAGGATACATAGCTGAGATTTCCTTCGTTAATTCATAGAATTTAGAGCGATCTTTCAACTTTAATGAAACAATCGGATTGTTTTTGTCATCAAATGTCTGTTTCGCAGATCCAGACGCAAGATCCGAACCGTCCAGACGGACTTTATCGTTTACGTCACGGAACGTCAGATTGGCTTGAGTGGAAAGGATTTCCCTTGCCTCGTTCTGATCCTCCACACCAGCAAGTTGAACACGGATGCGGTTCCCGTCTTCAATTTGGATGTTGGGTTCACTGACTCCCAATACGTTGATACGCTTGTCGAGTGCATCCGCTGTATTGGCGACGGTCTCTTTCGTGATTTCCTGACCTTTTTTGATAGGCTGAACTTCGTAAAGAACTTCAAACCCTCCCTGAAGGTCCAATCCCAGTTTGATGTTATCGACTATGCTCTTCGTAGTTCCTCCCATAGTACCTGCAAGCAATACCACAAGTATAAAGAAGGCAATTATTCGGCCACGCTTTACCATTATGTATAGATCCTCCTTGCCGTTTTAAAAACCATACAAACTATGTGCTTAAAAAAGTAATATAATTCCTGAATTCTTCAACATTCTCATTATCTACGAGAAAGAAAAGAGTGTCAATTTCTTTTCGGACTATTTTCCATTCTTATTCGGGCGAAGCAGCTCATTCAATTCATCTTCATTCACTTCGGCAAACCAATTGGGAGACCGATATGCTTCAATGGTCTCAAAGCTCATATACTCTCCAGGCTTGACCGTTAACACATCACTCACCAATTGAAAGAATTTCATATCCACATCAGGCTTTTTCCATTTTTTCTTCGTTAAGTAGGCCCATAGGCGGTCAGTGTCTGCCTTTCCGTAGCCAAGCACTTCGAATTCTTCTACTTTGCTAACAAGCGCTGGTACTAATGATTCATAAAAACGGTCATAAGGATGCTGATTGTTCTTCATACCCCGTTCACCCCATCTGGGCTATATTTAGCCGGAATTGTTCACTACTTGTCATGCTTTGTCCACCCTTGTGCATATACATCATTGTATACGATTATACCAATTTTGAGAAGGCAGGGAATTTTATGTCAAAATTTCTGAAAGGCACCATGATCTTAATGATGGCCGCCTTTATTACTAGAATATTAGGATTCGTCAATCGGATCGTCGTTGCCAGGTTCATCGGGGAAGAGGGCGTCGGGCTATTTATGATGGCATTCCCTACACTCATTCTCGTCATCACCATCACTCAACTTGGACTTCCTGTCGCCATCTCGAAAAATGTAGCTGAAGCAGAATCAAAGGGTGATATCCGGAAAGTAAAAAAAATATTGGTGGTGTCTTTATCCCTTACCATGGGATTATCGATTATCTTCACCCCGGCTCTCATTCTACTTGCCCCTTACTTAACAGACGTATTGTTCACCGATGACCGGATCTATTATCCGTTGGTCGCCATCGCCCCGATCATTCCGATCGTAGCGGTCTCATCTGTCATCAGGGGGTATTTCCAGGGCCGTCAGAACATGAAACCGTCTGCTTATTCCCAGGTTATCGAGCAAGTGGTCCGGATTACGCTGATTGCCTTATTGACCAAAACCTTCCTGCCTTACGGTATTGAATATGCAGCCGCCGCTGCCATGGTGGCCTCGGTACTTGGAGAACTCGCTTCCCTTCTCTATCTGTTCGCAAGCTTCAAGGTTAAAAAGAAGTTCAAGATCAGACGCAACTTCTTCACCTCGATCCGGAATGGTCGGGAAACGTTCAATGAGCTCATGAGTGTGGCCCTGCCTGCGACAGGCAGCAGGATGATTGGGTCGATTGCCTGGTTTTTTGAACCGATCGTGGTAGCCAACAGTCTTGCCCTCGCTGGAGTGGCGGCGGGAATGGCGACGAAGCAGTATGGTTCATTGACAGGATACGCACTCCCCCTTTTGTTCCTTCCATCTTTCGTAACCTTGTCATTATCTCAATCTCTTGTACCGGCCATAAGCGAAGCCAATTCTCAAAAAAACTTCAGCTTAATCGAGCACAGACTTCAGCAGGCTCTAAGATTCTGCCTGATCACCGGTGGGATATCAGTTGTCATCCTTTACATTTATGCGAAGCCACTCATGCAGGTCATGTACGGCAATGAAAACGGGGCAGGTTTCCTCATGATCATGGCACCCTTCTTTTTATTTTATTATTATCAGGGACCATTACAGGCCGTTTTGCAGGCATTGAACCTTGCCAGGGCCGCCATGATCAACAGCCTCATAGGTGCCGTCGTCAAAACCGGCGTCATTTTTGTTCTTGCGTCACAGCCTGCTTTCGGTATTAACGGGGCTGCTCTCGGAATCGTGACGGGATTCATGCTCGTGACCCTGCTTCACTTCATGACGATCTTGAAATATATCCCGATGACGATTTACGCGAGGGATTATGTGAAGACAATCATCGTCCTTTTGGTAACCGGAATATGGGGCCACTACTCATACCTTCACCTGTTTGATGACGAGTCGGCAGTATTCCGCCTGCTATTCGGGGTCATGACTTCCACAATTTTGTACACACTGCTCTCCATCGGCCTGAAACTCATCGTGAAAAACGACCTTGCCAGGATACCGTTCATCAAACGATTCATCACTCCTTAGTCTCCCAAATAAAAAGAGGCTGGGACATAACTAAATCTATACACTCTAAAGACGAACAATGAGATTACGTGTTACACCGCTGTTGATTTCCGTGCAAGACTTCGCTTTCCTCGGGCGGAAGGCGAGCCTCCTCGTCGCTCACGCTCCTGCGGGGTCTCACCTATTCCGCTTTTCCCGCAGGAGTCTTCGTCTTGCACTCCAATCAACAGCTGGAACCTGCTTAATACATGGATTAAGCTCTAGCACTAAAAATTAAAAATCCGAACGAGATGGATTTTTTCAAACCACTCGTTCGGATTACTCTTTAGCTGAAACCCTTTTGTCCCAGCCTCTTTTTATTACTGGTTTTTTTCATCAATATAAAACTGTCCATTTTGAAAGCTGCAAAAGGAGATTTCCTGAATGTTTTTGAACCCCCGTTCCCTCAATTCCTTCCGTAACCAAAAGGCTGTTTTGCCGATCATATCAAGATGGGTGGTTTGGACCTGCCCATCCAGGATCAAAGGCAGGGTAAGGGAGTGAGGAGTCTTTTTATCTTTCTTTAACACCGATAATTTCCCCGAAGGTTCCAATATGGCGAATTCAACATCAGCCAGATTAAAGATATCCTTTTCCCTTAACTGAAGTAATAAATCATCGTAATTATACCGCTGTTTCTTCATGGCTTTGTCATCGATTTTTCCATTATGAATGATGACGGAGGGCTTTCCGTCCAATAACTCCCGGAAGGATTTAGAGCGCAAGGAAAACCATGCAAACAGAATCTGTATAAGGACTATGACCGCCATAGGAAGAACCGTATGAATGATCGGGTCATCGGGCTGTTCGATGGCCATGACCGCCATCTCTGCAATCATCATGAATACGACCAGATCCAGAATGCTTAATTCCCCGATCTCCCTCTTACCCATGATTCGGAATATGAATATGATCAAAAAATAAAGAAAAAGAGTGCGTGCAATGATGATAACGTATTCCTCCATTGCTTTTCCCTCCCCTACACATGTCATTATGTAGTATCGACAGAAGGACAAAATAAATCGGAGGAATATTTATCCACCAAGAAACGGGCGAATATACTTGAAATACACATAGAGTGTGGAAACAGCAAGGGATATGATTGTAACGGGAACACCGATAAGCAAATATTGATAAAATTTGATATGTACATTTTCCTTCGATGCAAGTCCTGCGATGACCAGGTTAGAAGAAGACCCAAGAAGCGTCCCATTCCCACCAAGGCAAGCCCCGAGAGCCAATGACCACCATAATGGGTCCATATTGACCATGCCGAACTCACCGAATTCCTGAATGACGGGAATCATGGCCGCCACAAACGGGATATTATCCACTACTGCAGAAAGTAAGCCGGTTCCCCATAGGATGACAAACGCCGTTTTCTTCATATCCCCATCCGTCGCCCGCAGTATTTCACGTGCGATTTCATCAATGAATCCTGCCTCTTCAATCCCCCCTATAAGTAGGAACAGGCCCATAAAGAAAAAGAGCGTTCCCCATTCCACCTCTCTAAGGACCGATTCAGGCGGGTGAATTTTCTCCAGGAGCAGGAGGAGCAGGACGGCCCCCGCCAGGGATACTGTGGTCACATCAAGGTGAAAAATTGGATACACTGAAAACCCCACGAGAACCAATGCCAGTACAAATATGGACTGGAACAATCCCCTATTCTTCTTTAAATACTCGGCAGGATCAATGCCCTTCAGCAACAGCTTCCTATCCTCTTTCACATGAAGCACTTCCCTGTACAGGACACACATGATCAAAAGTGTCACACCATAGACCATCAAAACGACAGGTAACAAATTTTCCAGAAAGGCATTGAACGTAAAGTGCTTCACTGCCTGGCCGATCATCATATTAGGGGGATCACCAATAAGCGTTGCCGTCCCGCCTATATTACAGGCAAGGATCGTCATGATCAGAAAAGGGATGGGCGGAAGTTCAAGAAGCCTGGTCAGTTTGAACAGGATCGGTACCAGCAGCATGGCAATCGTGACGTTTGCCAAAAAAGCCGAACCCACTGCAGCGAGAGAAGAAAACACGATTAGGAGCGCCAGCCCATTCCCGTTCACCCATTTGGCGACCTTAATGGCAATAAACTCGAATACCCCCGTTTTGCTTGTGATCGTTACGATCAGCATCATGGAAAACAAAAGAGTAATGGTTTTCCAATCAATGTAGGTGAAAAGCGCCTTTTCAATTGGAAATGCGCCTATCAGAAGCATGGCGACCCCACCGGCCATGGCAGCGAGTACACGATTCCACTTTTCAGTCATTAAAAGGATATAAACTGTAACGAATACAATCAATACAATCATCGGGGACATGGTCACTCACTCCTTATCCTAAAAGGAAGTTTCATACTAGTCTATGAGGCTTGACCACTGAAAATTTCTAGTCTTTTTTACAATGGACAGGAATATGCTTGTACTAATACGGAATAAAATTATCGAGATAGAAGGGAGAGGACCGTCATCGAAGCAAAAAAAATGGGTGGTGCCGTCCTTTATGGAGCGACTACCATATTTGTCATAGCGATTGTTGCAAGCTTATTATTCTCTTTACTGCTCAGGTTCACTAATCTTACCGAAAGCTCCATCACGCTATTTGTCACCATCATTTCGTTCCTATCATTGTTTGTTGGTGGATTCATGTCAGGTGGAAAGGGAAAAACAAAAGGATGGATGCTGGGAGGGTCGACAGGACTCATTTATACGCTTGTCATCTTCTTATTTCAATACCTCGGTTATGACAGCCTCTTTTCAATGGAACAGCTTATTTATCACGGCTGCTACATCCTCACAGCCATGATGGGAGGAATACTTGGTGTGAATATGAGTGGCGGTACAAGAGAAGATTAGAACAGAAATAAAAAGGGTTCCTCTCAAAGTGCCGAGGCACGATGATGAGGAACCCTTTTTAATTAAACCTGCTCAGCTCTAACGACTTCCCTGATCGCATTACGATCATATGTAAGACGGCTGCCGTCACCACAAAGGATGACTATTTTACCTTCTTCAATGGCATCGATTGATCCGTGTAAACCGCCAATCGTGATGATTCTATCACCCTTCGCAAGCTCATTTTGCATTTTTGAGATCGCTTTTTGACGCTTTTGCTGAGGACGGATCAGTAAAAAATAAAACAGAACAAACATTAAAATCAAAGGTAGTATTGTTCCTAAACTTCCTCCCATTCTTTTCCCCTCCTTTCACTGAATTATTTATAGCATGCTTTTTTAGAAGTTTTTCGCATCTGGACGGTTGAAGCCGTACTGCTCGAAAAATTCTTCCCTAAAGTCTCCTAGACGATCTTCACGAATCGCTTGTCTGACTTGCTCCATCAATTTTAACAGAAAATGAAGGTTATGATAAGTCGTAAGGCGAATTCCGAACGTTTCGTCACATTTGATTAAATGACGGATATAGGCACGGCTGTAATTTTTACACGTGTAGCAGTCACAATTTTCGTCTATCGGCCTGAAATCCCTTGCAAATTTGGCGTTTTTCACAACAAGACGCCCTTCACTTGTCATAAGGGTACCATTACGGGCAATTCGGGTTGGAAGCACGCAATCGAACATATCGATTCCTCGCATTGAACCATCGATCAATGAATCCGGAGATCCAACTCCCATAAGGTATCGAGGTTTATCTGAAGGAAGATGAGGAGTCGTGAAATCAAGTACACGGTTCATGACGTCCTTAGGCTCTCCGACAGAAAGTCCACCGACGGCATAACCCGGGAAGTCCATGGAAACAAGATCGCGGGCACTTTGCTTACGTAATTCTTCGTATTCCCCTCCCTGTACAATTCCAAATAACCCTTGATCCTGTGGTCGCTGGTGAGCTTCCAGACAGCGTTCAGCCCAACGTGAGGTGCGCTCCACAGAACTCTTCATATAGTCATATTCTGCAGGGTAAGGTGGACATTCATCGAATGCCATCATGATATCCGAGCCCAATGCATTCTGAATCTCCATCGCTTTCTCCGGACTGAGGAAAAGTTTATCCCCGTTCAGATGATGACGGAAATGGACCCCTTCCTCTTCAATCTGGCGAAGCTTACTTAAACTGAACACTTGGAAGCCGCCTGAATCGGTCAGGATGGCACGATCCCAGTTCATGAATTTATGAAGGCCCCCCGCTTCTCTTATGATTTCATGGCCCGGACGCAGCCAAAGATGATAGGTATTACTAAGGATGATGCCGGATTCCATGGATTTCAGATCCTCAGGGGACATCGTTTTCACCGTAGCCATCGTCCCCACAGGCATGAAGGCAGGGGTTTCAAATGAACCGTGTGGTGTATGGACCCGGCCCAATCTTGCACCGGTTTGTTTACATGTTTTAATCAATTCGTATTTTATTGCAGTCAACTTGGGAATTCTCCTTCCAATTTCCATTGGGTTTTCTTATACTTCAATCATTATTTAATCAACATGGCATCGCCGAAGCTGAAGAAGCGATACTTCTCTTTAACGGCCGTTTCATAGGCATGCATCACGTTTTCCTGACCTGCAAACGCACTGACCAGCATGATCAGGGTCGACTTCGGCAGATGGAAATTCGTAATCAGACCATCGATCCCTTTAAACTCGTATCCAGGATAGATGAATATATTCGTCCAGCCATTCTCTTCCACGAACGTGCCGTGTTTTGAAGCAATGGTCTCAAGTGTCCGGGTGGATGTCGTTCCGACTGTAACGATGCGCCCTCCATTTGCCCTTACTTCATTTAATAGGCGGGCAGTCCCCTCAGAAACCTGATAGAACTCAGCATGCATGTCATGTTCCTCGATTGTGTCCACAGATACCGGTCTGAAGGTTCCGAGGCCAACATGCAGAGTAATGAATGCAATATGAACACCTTTATCTCTCAGCTCATCCAACAGTTCCTCGGTAAAGTGAAGGCCCGCAGTTGGAGCAGCAGCTGAACCTCTTTCTTTGGCAAACACTGTTTGATAGCGGTCCTGTTCTTCCAGGCGTTCCCGGATATATGGAGGCAAAGGCATTTCCCCCAATTCATCCAGCACTTCATAAAAAATCCCTTCATACGAGAATTCAAGGATCCTTCCGCCATGTTCTTTCAAATCGACACAGGTTGCTTTTAACTTCCCGTCACCGAACACGATCTCCGTTCCGACCCGGATCCGTTTAGCCGGCTTCACCAGGGTCTCCCACTGGTCCCCATCTTCCTGTTTTAAGAGGAGCACTTCTATATTGGCCCCTGTACCTTCTTTTTGCCCAAAAAGACGAGCCGGCAATACCCGTGTATCATTCAAGACGAGGCAATCCCCTTCTTCCAGGTAATCGGTAATCTGTTTAAAACGGATATGATCCATGGAACCATCTTCTTTATCCAGCACCATCAATCTACTCTCGGAGCGGTTCTCAAGAGGGGTCTGGGCAATTAGTTCTTCAGGTAAATGAAAATCAAAATCTTCTACTTTCACCATTTTTTCACCTAGCTTATGTAAATCTCACTATTGAGTCCTATTTGAATCTCCCGATTATATAAAAGATAACGGAAAGTATAACACTAATCAGAATAGAAGTCATAAGTGGAAAATAAAATGTTGTGTTTTCTTTTTTGATGATAATATCACCAGGGAGCTTCCCTATTTTAATGAATTGCATGAGGAAGCCAATCACCAGTATGATTCCACCGATGATCATGACGAACTTGGGCAATCCGGTCATTTGTTCGGCACCTCCAATTGGAAATGGTCATATACAAGATGTGTGACGACCCTTCCCCTTGGTGTCCTCTGGATGAACCCGATCTGTAATAGATACGGTTCGTAAACATCTTCAATCGTATGGGACTCCTCACCGATACTTGCAGCGATGGTATCAAGCCCCACAGGTCCTCCCCTGAAGCGTTCAATGATACCTTTAAGAAGCTTATGGTCGATATGATCAAGACCCAGCTTATCGACTTGAAGAAGTTCCAGGGCTTCCCTTGAAAGTGAGGTGGTAATATCACCATTCCCTTTCACCTGGGCAAAATCCCTTACCCTTCTGAGTAATCGATTGGCGATTCGGGGTGTCCCTCTTGATCTCCGGGCCAATTCTTCAGAAGCCTTCGCTTCGATCTTCGTGTTCAATATGGCAGCGGTCCGCTGAACAATTTCGTTCAACTGCTCTTCATTATAATATTCCAACCGGCATAAAACACCAAATCGATCTCGAAGCGGAGCCGACAGTGCCCCGGCACGGGTCGTCGCCCCCACCAGCGTGAAAGGAGGGAGATCCAAACGGACTGATCGTGCACTGGGACCATTCCCGATGACGATATCCAGACAAAAGTCTTCCATGGCCGGATAAAGAACCTCTTCTATGGCCCTGGGCAGCCTGTGGATCTCATCGATGAACAATACATCACCAGGCTCAAGTGCCGTCAGTACCGCTGCCAAGTCTCCCGGCCTCTCGATGGCAGGTCCTGAAGTGGTCCGCAGATTCACTCCCATTTCATTGGCTATGACCGCGGCAAGGGTTGTCTTACCCAACCCGGGTGGACCGTAAAGCAGGACATGATCGAGAGTTTCCTCCCGCATCTTTGCCGCTTCGATGAAAACCTCCAGGTTATGCTTCACCTTATCTTGCCCTATATATTGTTTTATTGTCTGAGGGCGCAAGGAATATTCAAAGGAATCTTCATTTAATTCTGATTCGCCTGATACGATTCTGTCTTCCATTTAGACTTCCTCCTTCCTTTGGCTTTATTTCAATAAAAGTTGAAGGGCTTTTCGGATGATTTCGTCTGAAGAATGCCCTTCTCCTTTCAATTTAGGAGTGATTTTCTTTATTTCACGTTCAGAGTAGCCAAGGGCTTTAAGGGCAAGGATTGCTTCATCAAAGGCCTCGTCCTCCACGCTTGATACTGCTGTTTCCTCATGATTCGAAAATAGACTGGGAAAATAATCCGGAACAACATCCTGAAGCTTTCCTTTTAGATCCAAGATCATTTGACGGGCAGTCTTCTTCCCGACACCGGGAAACTTTGTCAGGAAGCTTTCATTCTCTTCTTCGATGGCTGAAATCACCTGCTGAGGGGCGCCTGATGCCAAAATCGCCAAAGCTCCCTTTGGACCAATCCCTGAAACATTTAATAGTTTCATAAATAGCAGCTTCTCTTCAATGGCAAGAAACCCGTAAAGGGCAATAAGATCTTCTCTCACATGCTGATATGTAAAAATCTGAATCTCTTGATTCTGATATTTTGAATAAACAAAAGGATTGGCTGTATACAACTGATAGCCTATTCCATTATTCTCCACCACTACGTATTCTGGACCCACTTGACTGACTGTCCCTCTTATATATTCATACATTCCATTCTCTCCCTATTTACATCTCACTGTTTCGTCACTCATCCACCATCCAATGGACATATAAAATCTATTGTATCATATCACTATTTAAAGGGATGGGAAAGAGAGATCAAAGAGAAACACTTGTTCTAATTTTAACAAATATCGTTATTCTTGGGCAGGGGAAATTCAGCAATAAAAAAACCAGTGATCTATGCACTGGTTTTCATTCTTATTTAGGAACGGAATAGGCCTTAAATTGTTCGAGCACCTCTTCATACTCCTGCTTCGACTTGATGGGGATGCCTTTGACAAGATCATCATGGCGTTTACTCTCAAGCTTCTCTACGTCTATCTGAAAGAAGGACTGAATGATCTCCGCCTGTCCAGGTTTGCCGTTGAATATAGACAGTACACCTTTATCAGATATACCGAAGTATCCATTGGTTTTTAAAAGGGGTGAAATATCATCCATTTTTTTCTGGAACACGATTTGTTCTTCCGTCATATCCATCAGCTGCCAATCATCATATGCAGCCCAAAAGTCTTCCATGCTCCAAATCGTTTCCTGAACGATTTCCTCGCTCACTTCACCATCCAGATATACTCTCTCCAGTATAACCGTGACCGTATGGGCAGATGCGACCTCAGCAGGCGTATCGTTCAGTGTCTCCAGGGAACTGCCGTCAGCAGCCTGCTTTTCCTCCGTATAAAAAAACGTGAAATAAAATGCACCGACTAACAACAACACCATAAACACGATTCGAACCTTCATCGTCATCGTGATCACCTCGAACTTGATTTATGTAAATCTCTATCCACTAGTCTTGCCAAAGCCTGTTAAGAATATCCAAACTCCTTCAAACTTTTTAGGGACGGACTTTCCCGGATTTCAAAAAAAAAGACTGCTTAAAGAAACGTTTCTTTAAGCAGCCCACTTTCATTAACGGCTCATGCGGTCCTTCACTGATCGGAACATATCATGAATGTCAAAGTTGATTGCTTCCCTTGGACCACCGTCACGTAAATCATTATCAATGTTTCTCACCCGACTGAATGTTCCCTCATCTGTCACCACAGAAACCGTTCTTCCATGGAGATAAGGCTGTACTGCTTCTTTCACACGGGCTTTTGTTTCCTCGGCTTTACTATGGTCATCCACTTCTATTGCTATGAGGACATCCGAACCATAGGCGACGGCACGAACATCACTGACATTCTTGACATTCCCTGTCACGTCCCCTATCTTCTCAGCCAGATCTCCTTCATATGCTGTATAATACGATCTCCTTGCGTCACGGGTATTATCATCAAGATGACCGTGATAATTGGCATCTCCGTGGCTCGCACGGCCATCCCTTGCTAAGAAATTCTCATCATAATTGGCAAGCGGCCGTGAAGGATTCTTTGGATTTCCGCTCTCATCTCTCACTTGTAAGAATTGGCGCTTCTTCTGACGGATATCCTGCCCTTCTTTTCCAACAGAATGATCATACATTTCAGTTAGAGGTCCGTCCCTCTCATCCCGGTTGTCTCCCCCGTGTCCATCGTTGGAGTAGAAGCCGAGTGGCTCGTAGGAGTCTGTATAACGGTCTTGAGCTTTTTCTTCTCCACTATTACATGCAGCAAGACCCAGGGTCATGACGGCTGTTAACGGTACCATGAATAATCGTTTATTCAATGGTGATTCCTCCTTCAACCCAAACTTTGAGCATAATATCTGCTCACCATTAGGTTGTGAAAAGAGGAATCAAATCATTCGAACAATGTTTGGAGACATCCCCTACAATTGGCTATTGATTCTCTTCACTTCCCCATGTAGCTCCTGATTGAATTGCATCCTCATGTGGAATTGTTGAAGAGTCAAATCCGTTAAATATCCCCACACATTCTGCTTGTAATATTGATCTTCCCTGATGAATCGATTCCATTCCCTAAATACATCCGATGGATACATCAATCCAATATAAAAAATGAGGTTATCATGATAGGTATCAAAGGACGTCATCTTTTTGATTTCACTCAATGACCAATTTAAATAAGGGGAAATCCGGTTGCAAAATTGAAGATCATCCGTCATGGCCGTAGAACGGGACATAAGATCAAAATCAATTAAGTACACAATTCCGGTTTTCCCTCTCAAGAAATTATGATGCGCCACATCTCCATGAGTGATGCAGTCACTATTTTCATGGACACCGATGGATTTCAATTCTTTTAATGCCCATCTGCCCCATTCTAAATAAGTATACAAATAATAAGGCTGAATGAATGCCTGTAAGTAGGGAAGATTATATTGAAACTGCAGCATTCGCTTTTTCCATTTTTTTAACCATCGATACTGTGGGACCTCTTCTGTCCAGGAACCCCTGATTGTTTTGGAAATAGCATGGAATTTCTTCAGAACCATTAATGTGTCTTCCCGGTCATTACGTTGATCATAGCTGATTGGACCAGCCGTATCCAACCATGTCGTGATTCCGATTGGCATTCCTTCAAATAATAATATCTCTTTGTCATGAATAGGATGAAACGGAAGCACATGATAGAACCTTTCCCGTATCAGGGTTGAAATCAACCGTTCCTGGAGCAAGAATTTCAATTGGCTGGGAAAACGTTTCACAAACCACTTCATGCCATGGCTTTTAAGCATCCACTTTCCTTCTTTTATACTTTTCAAAGATGCACCGGGATCCTTTAATTTATATTGCAAAAAAGAAAGGAGACGATGTGAATAATCGTCCCCTCGTGCGAGCATATTATCCCTCAAAATCATCGTCATTGTAATTTGGCATGCTAAATGCTCTTGGACCAAACATTCCCGGTGATCCCATCTGCATTCCCTGACCTTGAGGTCCCATTGGCATTCCTTGACCCTGTGGCCACATTGGCATTCCCTGACCAGGCATCCCTTGCATCCCTTGCATTCCTTGACCCGGCATTCCCTGGTTCATCATTCCTGGACCGAATCCTGGCTGCTGTTGCATTCCTTGTGGCATTTGTTGTGGCATCATTGGTTGATGCATCATTGGACCATATTGAGGACCGCCACATCCGCAATCGCCTTGATCACTAGCTCCCATTACATTGGATGGCTGACCCATCGGCATTTGGGCTCCCATCACTCCAGTCGGCTGACCCATCGGCATTTGATAACCGCTCGGAGACTCTTCAGACATTGCTCCCTGTACCTGGCCTCCTGGTCCCATTGGATATCCGCCCGGCATGCCACCATGGAATCCAGGTCCCGGCATGACTGGGGAAACTGGGTAACAGTTTCCTGGATACGGCATATACGGTGCCTGCTGCTGCGGCATTTGAACAGAAGGATAGTTCTCATCAGATGCACCCATGACGCCGGATGGCTGACCCATCGGCTGTTGCATCGGCATTTGCATTGGTTGCTGCATCGGCATTTGCATCGGCATCTGTGCATGCGGCATGTAAGGCATGACTGAAGAAGATTCTTCCTCATATCCCATTTGTGGCATCATCGGCATGTTCTGCATTCCAGGCATCATTTGTGCACCTTGTACCTGACTGCCTGGTCCCATCGGCATTCCTTGGCCCATAGGCATACCCTGACCCATCGGCATTCCATATCCTGCTCCCGGGTGCATACCGTGCGGCGGACAGAATCCTGACCCTGGCATGACAGGTGATACAGGTACACAATTATTCGGGTTATTATACATAGGCTGGGTGTTCCCTCCTTGTGGTTGTGATGGCATCTGTAAGCTCTCTTCCTCTTGAACACCTTTTACGGCTTCTTGTTTTGGCTTTGGCTGTTCTTTCGCTTTAGGGAGTACATTGGTAGGTTTAGGCGGTGTTTTGGGTTTAGGCATTGGTTTTGCCTGTTGCTTCGGTTGCTGAACTTGCATATTTGCCATGTTCATCATGTAGTAGTTATTGATGTCAATTTCCGGGACCACTGGTTGAGGCATTTTTGGCGTAAATGGCTTTTGAACTTCTTTTGGCATTTCTTTCTTTGCTTCTTGCACTGGCATGGCCATGGGCTTCTGTTCCTTGAAAGGATGCTCGGCTTTTGGCATTTCCTTCTTCGGCATTTCCTTGGATCCGTATTTGATCTGTGTCTCTTTCTTTACGGTTCCGCCCGCAGTAGGCACTTTAATTTTCATGCCAGGCATGATCATATCAGGGTTTGAAAGCTGGGCATTCATTTGTTTTAATTCTTCGAAATTCACGCCATACTTCTTGGCGATTTTCCAAAGAGTATCCCCTTTTTGAACAATATGGATTTTCACTCTGTTTCCCTCCTCAGGCATAAGTCTATATATCCTATGACAAGATAGGCAAATTGCTAATCATCTACATAAAAACTTATGAGATATCAAAAAAAAATATACCGTCCCTCGGATGGGGACGGTATATTTCAGCTTGTTCCATATGATTTCTTCTATGCTTTAAGCACGGGCCAGCATGCGTTCCAATGCATAAATCGCATTTTCTGAAACAACTTCATCCACTTTGATGATATTTTCAGGATTTCCTTCCATTATGTTTTCCAATGACCAAAGGAGATGGGGTAAATCAATTCGATTCATCGTCAAGCACGGGCACATATATGGATTCAGTGAAACGATTTTTTTATCGGGGTGCTGATTCATTAATCTTTTGACAAGATTCATTTCCGTCCCGATTGCGAAGGACGATCCGGGTGGAGCCTGTTCAATCGTTTCTATGATATATTTAGTGCTTCCATTCAAGTCGGACTGCTCGACTACTTCGCGTCGGCATTCCGGGTGGACGATGATTTTCATGTCAGGATGATTATGCCGGATGTCTTCTATATTCTTCTCTGTGAAATTCTCATGCACCGAGCAATGACCCTTCCAGAGGATCACCTTTACTTTTTCAACGTCACCATCATAAATTAGTTCGTTTTGAATGGGGTCCCAGACAGCCATCTCATCTAAGGGTACTCCCAGGTCGGCAGCCGTATTACGTCCTAAATGCTGGTCAGGCAAGAATAGGATTCGCTCCTTCTCCGAAAGTGCCCACTTCACCATTTTATGAGCGTTGGATGACGTAACCGTAGCTCCTCCATTTTCCCCTACAAAGCTCTTGATCGCTGCAGTCGAATTAACATAGGTAAGGGGGAGGATACTGTCTCCGAAGACTTCTATCAGCTTTTGCCATGCTCTTTCAGTCTGATAAATATCCGCCATATCCGCCATGGAACACCCTGCCCTCATGTCAGGCAAAATGACCGCTTGATGATTTTCCGTTAAAATATCGGCCGTTTCTGCCATAAAATGCACACCACAAAACACGATATATTCCGCTTCCTTATTCTCCGCCGATATTTGGGCGAGCTGAAGGGAATCCCCCACGGCATCAGCAAATTGAATCACTTCGTCTTTTTGATAATGATGCCCGGGTATGAAAAGCTTCTTCCCCATTTGCTGCTTGATTTCCCTTACTCTGCTTTCCATCTCATCGGTAGAAAGGCTCGTGATCGACTCAGGTAAAACGCCCGTTTCTTTCGTTAATTCATCCAATAATCCCATGTTCAAACCCCTTCCCTACTCCTGCTTTTGCACTAATATCAAGTGATTTCACGGAATGCGTCAAATATCCAAGGGAGATATACTGAACTCCTGTTTCCGCATAAGCCCTTAGATTCTCCCTCGTAATTCCCCCCGATGCTTCAGTCGCAATATGAGAAGGCACAAGGGGAGCCCACCTTCTGATTGTGTCCGGGCTGCAGTTATCGAACATGATGACATCAGCCCCGCTTTCGATTGCCTCCATCAACTGCTCTTTTGTTTCAATTTCCACTTCCACTTTCACCATATGACCGATTTGATTTTTCACTTGCCTGACTGCCTCTTTGATGGAGCCTGCGAAGGAAATATGATTATCCTTTAGCATGATGGCATCATAGAGACCATTACGGTGATTGAAACCACCACCGATTCTGACGGAATACTTCTCAAGCATCCGTAATCCCGGTGTCGTTTTCCGCGTATCGCAGAGCCTTACCCCTGTGCCCTTTACCAGTTCGACGGCACGGTGCGTTTCTGTTGCAATTCCGCTCATGCGCTGAATCAAATTCAGGATTACTCTTTCCCCTTGCAGTAAATCCCCCATGGGACCCTTAATATCAGCAATCCTTTGTCCTTCTTCCACGTAATCCCCATCTTCCACATACAACTGAACCTGAATCGAAGGGTCAAACAAAGAAAACCCGATTTCCACTACATCCCTGCCACAAAATATCCCATTCTCTTTCACCAAAAGGGAAAAGGATCCTTCATGACCTTTTCTAAACAGTATCTCAGATGACAGATCCCCGTCCCCGAGGTCTTCCCGGTAAAACCCTTCAAGCATAGATTTTAGTTTCATTTTGTTCATGATATTCCACCCTCAATCGACCTTCATTGTTTTGGAGAATGATTTTTCGTTTGAACCATTCATCGTTATTTTCCTTCGGGAAATCCGCCCGGATATGTCCTCCCCTGCTTTCAGTCCGTAATAATGCTGACTCTGTGATCATTCTGCTGACGATCCACATGAAGTACGTCTGAATTTCTTCTCGTGAATTAAAATCCAGGTGCTCTTGAAATGTAAGCGGCTGATTCTTTAACCATTTCAAATGAGTAAGCAAATCTTCATCATTCCGGATGATTCCAACACCATTCATCATTCCTGCTCTTATATCATCCGTTTGGAAAGGAACGGAAAGCGATATTCCCTCTTTCACTTCATCAACAGGGGGAGTGAGATGAGTGGAGCATTCCGCACCCTTTGCCAGTAAGAAATCCCCCAGTCGGTCACCATACACCAATCCTTCCAGTAATGAATTACTTGCCAGTCGATTGGCTCCGTGAATACCGCTGCACGCAACCTCTCCAATGGCATACAGCCCGGGGACATTGGTCCGTCCTACATCATCCGTCACGATACCTCCCATGATAAAATGACAACCTGGCGAAACAGGAATCACCCCGTCCTCGATTGAAATATCATGTTTCAAGCATAAACTGGAAATAGAAGGGAATTTCAAGGGGAAATCTTCTATTCTTCTAATATCCAAGTACACATTTCTTCCCATCTGACGTTCTTTGTAAATGCACTCAGCCACAACGTGCCGGGGAGCAAGTTCCATAAGGGGATGGACTCCCTTCATGATCCTATTCCCCTCATCGTTTACGAGAAGGGCACCCTCCCCTCTTACAGCTTCTGAGATGAGTCCGCATGTTTTCCCGTTCAGCCAAAGCAGAGTCGGATGAAATTGAATGAATTCCATATCTGATAGCTTTGCCCCTGCAAGAAAGGCTAGCGCCATCCCATCCCCGGTAACGGCAGGATGATTGGATGTAGAAGGATATATACCACCGATCCCTCCAGTGGCGAGAACGACATGGGGAGCATAATAATGATGGATGCTATCTTCCTTATCCTTCGTTTTCACCCCACAGCATTGGCCCCTGTCATCCTTGACAAGCTCGTAAACCATTTCTCCTTCTACGAATTCGACCTTTTCCCTTGAAAGGGAATTCAACAAATATTCCACTAAGTATTTCCCTGTCTGATCCCCACCACTGTGAAGAATGCGATGTTCGCTGTGGGCACCTTCCATTCCAAGAGACAGGCTACCATTCTCTTTTCGATCAAATGGGGCACCATCTTTCACAAGTGATTCCACCATTCTTTTTCCATCTTCTATGAGTCGCTTCACGCCATCTTCATCCTGATGATAGCGTCCTGCTTCCAATGTATCTTTAAAATGGGCATGGACAGAATCCTTCAACCCTAAAGGTGCAGCAATACCTCCTTGAGCGAGGTACGAGTTGCCACTTTTAATCTCATCCTTTGTGATAATCATCACATAAAAAAGATCTTGAAGCCGGCGTGCCAATTGCAGTGCAGCAATGCCACTTCCAACGATAATAATATCGGCTTTTTGCATCAAAAACCCTCCTGATTATTTACAGGTGTCTTGACACATATATTTACACATATTTAAACTAATGACAAGAGTTTTTTACAAGACTCATATATTCAGATAATTTAAATAAAGGCAGGTTACATGATGAACTATTTTGATTACGCTGCTTCGACTCCTGTTGATGCTGAGAGTTTACGTATATATCAAACGGTAAGTGAAGAGTTCTGGGGTAATCCGAGCAGCCTTCACGATATCGGGGGAAAAGCCCAAAATCTCCTTACGAAATGCAGGGAAACATTGGCGGCGATGCTCGGTGTACCGGCAAAAGGAATCTACTTCACCTCCGGAGGGACGGAAGGGAACCATCTGGCTCTCGTCACACTTGCCCTAAGTAGACGGACGAAAGGAAAACATATCATCATCGGGGGAGCGGAGCATTCATCCCTGCATTCTTCTGCAGGCTTCCTTCAGGATCTCGGCTTTTCGGTGACGAAGGTTCCTCTGGATTCTAAAGGGTTAATCGATATTGACCGATTAACAGCATCTATTTCGGACCAAACGACCGTCGTGAGCATCGGCCACGTAAACGGTGAAATCGGAACGATCCAGCCTCTACATGCCATCAAGGATTTACTGAGAAGCCGTGACATCCTCTTTCACAGTGATATGGTTCAATCGTTCGGGAAAATAGACCTTACGGAGTTCACCTCCGCAGTCGACAGCTTTACCATTTCATCTCATAAAATCTACGGTCCTAAAGGGGTAGGTGCACTGTATATCAATCCGGCCCTGGGCGTCACCCCCATGATCCCTGGACAGACCCATGAGGATGGATTCCGGGGAGGGACGGTGAATTTACCGGGAATAGCGGGATTTGTATCGGCTGCAGGGAGTCACATTGAGTCCTTTGCAACACTTCATTATCAAAATTTGAGAACGGTTTTTTTAACACAACTAAACGATCGATTACAAGGTCTCTATACCCTTTATGAAGGTCCCATGCATGCTCAATTGCCACACGTCATCGGCCTTGGTGTTCACGGCATCGAGGGGCAATGGCTCATGCTTGAGTGCAACAGGCACGGCATGTGCATATCCACCAGCAGTGCCTGTAGTGCAGGATCACAGGATATGTCTAAGACACTTCAAAGCATGGGTGTCAGTCAAAGAGCAGGAAAAGAATTTATCCGGATTTCATTCGGAAGGGACACGAGTACAGAACAGGCAGTGGCACTCGCGCACCTATTATCTGACATCCATGCAGCCCATACATCAGCCTTAACTTGAAGCGCCGGTTATGGTATGATTTCCTATATCAATTGGACGGAGGAGATAACGTTGGCAGGAAAAAAAATCCTCGGGGAAGAAAGAAGACAGGTCATCCTCGATAAGCTCATCACGGAGCAGGCACCGATCACAGGTGGTGACCTCGCCAAGGAAACCAATGTGAGCCGACAAGTAATCGTAAGTGACATTACACTACTAAAGGCTAAGGGTGAACCCATTATAGCCACGAGTCAGGGCTATTTGTATATGCCTGCCTCAAATAAGGATTTCTTGATAGAAAGGACGGTTGCCTGCAAGCATTCACCCGATCGATCAGAAGAAGAACTCTTCTTACTTGTAGATCACGGAGTCACCGTCAAAGACGTCAGGATCGAACACGGTGTTTACGGCGACCTTACCGCTTCCATCATGGTATCCAACCGTAAGGAAGTCGAGCAATTCATGAAGAAGATTGAAGAAACAGGTGCAGCCTTTCTTTCCGAATTAACCGATGGTGTCCATTTACATACATTAATGGCCCAAACGGAGCAAAAACTTGATAAAGCAGAACATGCGCTAGAGGAAGCGGGCTTTTTGATTCAGAGTGAACATTGACAGTGGCCATAAGAAAAGGCAGAATCCAACAGGATCCTGCCTTTTTTCATTTATCGAGCAAGTATGAAGAATATGTACCGATCATTTTCACCTTGCAGCCGAGAGCCTCCATTTCACTGATGGCCCCGGGAAGTAGGACATCATCCATTTCATGGGCCACATCAATTAAGAAGAAATAATCCCCTAATCCTGTTTTCAGCGGTCTTGATTCAATTTTGCTCAAGTTCAATTGCCTCCAGGCGAAAGTTGAGAGGACCTGATGGAGCGCACCTGAACGATCTTTCGGAAGGGTCACCATCAACGTCGTCTTCTCCATGCTTTTTTCCTGGGGAATGGCCAAAGGATCGACCGTTTTATGTAGTACAATGAATCTTGTATGGTTATAGGCAAAATCATGGATGTTTTCGTGCAGGATGTTCAATCCATATTTCTCTGCTGCCAGCTCGTTTCCGATAGCGCCAAGATATGTCTCAGGATGTTCACTGACATATTGAGCAGCCGCAGCCGTACTTGTCGTTTGTTCAAGAGCCGTTCCACGAAACTGCTTATGTAGAAATTTGTGGCACTGTGCAAGGGCGTGAGAATGAGAAAGAATCTTTTGTAAATTTTCTCCGCTTCCTTTCCAGTCAGGATGAACCATTAAGTGCTGCTGTATCGCAGACGTTAACTCCGCTACGATGGCCAGATCCGCTTCGTGGAACAAATAGTCCACGGTAATATGTACCGATCCTTCCAGGGCATTCTCTAGAGGTACGACGGCATAATCCACTTCACCCTCGATCACCGCTTCAATGCAATCGGGAATCGTTACGTAAGAAACGGTTTCTTCTTCAGGAAAAGCCTTCTTGACTGCTAAGTCTGTAAAGGAAGCCTGTGGTCCCAAGTATGCAATTTTCAATCCGATCTTCCTCTCGCTCTTTTGAAATTTATTGAACATTCTAACACGGATAGGTGGAAAGGGGAAGGATTTCTTATAAAAAAAGAAGCGTCAGGCTCCAGAACCCAACACTTCTACTTTCTCCACAAATTCTAATCTTCTTAGCTTTGAGAGTAAGTCCTCCAATCCGATCGTAAGGTCCGTCACGTTCAATGAGAGAGTCACATTGGCTCTACCCTGCAACGGGATCGTCTGATGGATCGTTAGAATATTACAACCATGCTTGGCTGTTTCACTTAATAAATGAGACAGTGTCCCAGACCGGTCCTCCAAATGAAAGAAGAGCGTGATGATCCGTTCCTTTACCACTGTGTGGAATGGAAACACGGTATCCCGGTATTTATAAAAGGCACTTCGGCTCAAATCGACGCGGTGGACCGCTTCCCATACTGAATCCGCCTTGCCCCTTTCAATTAATTCCTTAGCGTCCAGGGTTTTCTTCATCGCTTCCGGCAGCACGTCTTCACGTACCAAGTAGAACTTGCCTTCTTGAAATTTTTTCCCCAATGACTATTCCTCCAATTATCTAGCTGTAGAGGTCAGAGGCAGCATGCCCCTTTAAAAACCGCTTTCGCTTTCTATTGTAGGCAGGTAGCGGCAGTCGCCACCTGCTATCTGTCTGAAATAGGTGAAGGATGAACTTAATCTACAAATTCGAACTCGTATTTTATTAAGCGGATCGTATCGCCATTTTTGGCACCACGTTCACGAAGGGCATCATCTACACCATAAGAACGAAGCTGTCTGGCGAAACGTCTTGCCGAGTCTTCACGGGAGAAGTCCGTCATTTTGAACAAGCGTTCAATTTTCGCACCTCCGACCACGAATGTCCCATCAGGATCACGCGTGATTTCGAATTCTCTTTCTTCCTCTTCATGCTTGTAAAGAACGCGGTGAATGCCCGTCTCTTCTTCTTCATGGATCGGGAATTCAGCAGTTGTTTCCACTTTATCCGCTACGGCATACAACAGCTCAGAGAGACCTTGTCGAGTAACTGCTGAAATCGGGAACACAGGATAATCTTCCTGAAGTTTCTCTTTGAAGATCTTCAGATTCTCTTCCGAATCCGGCATGTCCATCTTATTTGCAACAATAATTTGAGGACGCTCGGTTAAACGAAGATTGTACTGTTTAAGCTCTTCATTGATCGTCAGATAATCCTCGTATGGATCTCTTCCTTCCATTCCACTCATATCAATGACATGCACGATGACGCGCGTACGTTCAATATGACGAAGGAACTGATGACCGAGACCGACACCTTCATGGGCACCTTCGATCAATCCAGGCAGATCGGCCATGACGAAGCTTCTTCCGTCTCCCGTTTCAACCATGCCTAGATTCGGAACGATCGTAGTGAAATGGTACGAAGCGATTTTAGGCTTAGCTGCTGAAACAACGGAAAGGAGTGTGGATTTCCCGACACTAGGGAATCCAACCAATCCTACATCAGCAAGAAGCTTTAATTCCATCACGATATAGCGCTCTTGACCCGGCTCCCCTTTTTCAGAAAGCTCAGGAGCAGGGTTCGCAGGAGTCGCAAAACGGGAATTCCCTCTTCCTCCACGGCCACCTTTCGTAATGACGGCACGTTGACCATGCTGAACAAGGTCAGCAATCGTTTCACCTGTATCGTCATCCTTCACGACCGTACCCGGTGGAACCTTGACAACCATATCCTCCGCATTGCGCCCATGTTGATTCTTACTCATCCCGTGCTCTCCACGAGGTGCTTTGAAATGACGTTGATAACGGAAATCCATCAACGTCCTTAAGCCTTCATCCACTTCGAATATGACGTCTGCACCATGACCGCCATCTCCTCCTGCAGGACCACCTTTAGGTACATATTTCTCACGACGGAAGGCAACCATACCGTTTCCGCCGTCACCGCCCTTTGTATAAACCTTGACCTGATCTATAAACATACTTTCACTCCTAACTTATCCGTGCAATCCCCTCATCGGGCAACTACATGAATGACAAGAACCTCTTCTTGAAGCTGTTCTATTTCTATATTTTCTCCGTTTGATTGTTGATTCTTAATCCAGTCTTTTACCACGCTTGTACTCTTTAGTATACCTGTGAAATCAAATATAAAACGGGAATGTTCTTTTGTAATGTCCAGTAAGATGGATAGTTGATTTTCTACATTGTTCATTACATTTGATTCAAGGAATGCCAGGAACTCCTTGCACCAGTTGTATAGTCTTCTGTCATCAAGTCCATGTGCCGACTCGATTTGAAGGACTTCAAAATCCAGCTTAATCAAATGTCTTGACCAATTATAGGTTAATATCCATTCTGTTAATCGTGGAAGCTTTAGATTCGATAGCTTCGACTCGTTTTGTGCAACAAGGACCATTTCCTCGATCACCTGCTTCGCCCGCTCAACACGATCAAGATCCAGATTCCCTTTAATTAATTGCAAGTCATTCATCCAGTCGTGGCGGGCATGTCTCAACGCCTCGACTACACCCCAATTTTCGCTCATAATCTAACTCCTATACTTTAAGTGCTATCAGTAAGTATATCAAAGATGGGCGTGGTGCGTATATTGTTTCTGTAAAAATGGTGCAGGTGAAGTAGATTGGTTAGTCGATAATAAATGGTAAACAGGAGAAGTCGATAAAATATCCCCAAAACTCGATAATATCCCATCAAGCCCGTTCATAATCGTTTCTATTATGAATCGAAACCAATCATCCAGTACATTTTCGACCTTAAATGCCGATACCCGTGATAAAAATAAAACTCTAACCGAAAGTCGGTTAGAGTTTTCGTTAAAGATATGCGATTAAGCTTCATTCGCAACTGGGTATACGCTCACTTTTTTCTTGTCACGACCCATGCGTTCGAAACGAACAACACCGTCGGTTTTAGCGAAAAGTGTATCGTCGCCGCCACGGCCGACGTTTAGGCCTGGATAAATTTTCGTACCGCGTTGACGGTAAAGAATTGATCCACCAGTAACCATTTGACCGTCTGCACGCTTAGCACCAAGACGCTTTGAGATAGAGTCACGACCATTCTTAGTCGAACCTACTCCTTTTTTGGATGCAAAAAACTGAAGGTCTAATCTTAACATTTGTTCCACCTCCTACTTTTTGAAGGTTATTTTAATAAAATCACTATAGTCTCTTTCAATTGTTTGGAGGCTGATAAGCATGCTGTTTAACAGCAGCTGAATCTTGCCCTCTGTTTCTTCCGGAAGGTCATCAGGGATGACGCAGCGAAGGAATCCACCATCTGAGGATTGCTCAATGGCCGGTTCGACACCGGTTAAGGCCATAATGGCATTAATACTGCCGAATGAAACAGCAGAAGCACCTGCACAAACAATGTCTTGCCCATTTTCAGCAAAATCAGCATGTCCATCCATAGAGAAAGAACGAATTCTTTTCCCTGGTGAACGCTCTACGTAAACGTTAATCATGATCTCACGCCTTACGCGTTGATTTCGTCAATGACAACTTTAGTGTAAGGTTGACGGTGACCTTGCTTACGACGGTAGTTCTTTTTCGCTTTGTATTTGAATACTACAAGCTTTTTCGCGCGGCCTTGTTTTTCAACTTTCGCTGTTACAGTAGCTCCATCCACTAAAGGACTTCCTACTTTCACATCGTCACCACCAACGAATAGAACTTTGTCAAAAGTTACCGTATCGCCTTGTTCAGCGTTTAGCTTTTCGATGTAGATTGCTTGACCAGCTTCTACACGGATTTGCTTACCACCTGTTTCGATAATTGCGTACATAATCGCACCTCCTTATAAACTCAGACTCGCCAATGACAGGTGTTGGAATGCTCCACACTTTTAGTACCTGTAATGAGCGGTTGTAGCACGGGTGCTACAATCAATAACATTAGAATCCTATCATATAAATCGACATACTGTCAATAACATTCAAGAATTTCATATTATTTTCGTTATATGATAATAAGGATGATTATGAGTAATCTCCTTCATGATGATTTTTTTATTCAATGCTGTTTGTAGTCGATGCAGATGGATCCCCTGTTTCCCTGAAAACACATCTGCAACTTCCCGTGTGGCTTCCACTTCAATCTGCGAAGCCTCCCCATCACATTCCCATAACTCCCGTTCGAGCTGGAAAGCCATTGACTCAGGGCTCATCTCCCTTCCTGTACCATGACATACCGAACAGGGACGGGTCAAGGAAGCAGATAGCGGCAGGCGTGTCCTCTTTCTGGTCAGTTCCAGGATCCCAAGCTTAGTAAACCCGACGATGGTTGTTCTTTGGCGATCAGAGACCAGGGCTTCTGAAAGTGAGCCCATCACCTCATTGCGATGGCTTTCCTTCTTCATATCAATGAAATCAATCAGAATCATTCCACTCAAATTACGGATCGTCAACTGTTTTGCCATTTCCTTCGCAGCAAGTTTGTTCGTATACAGAATCGTGTCTTCCAAATTGTCTTTCCCGGTGAATTTCCCTGAATTGACATCCACAACCGTCATGGCTTCAGTCGATTCTATGACAAGAAAGCCTCCGTTACCCAGCCAGACTATTTTCCTCAATGCGGTTTCCCATGCAGAGTGAACACGATAATACTTAAAGATATTTTCGTGACCTTGATAAAGTTCGAAACCCCACTTTGCCCGGATCTCTTCCCCACTCATTTCCTCCGCTTGAAGCATGCTGTCATAATCATCAAAGACAATCTTACCTCCCTTCCCTTTTTTTAGATGTTCGTAGAGATCTTCATAAAAGGTGTCCTGTCTGGATATGAGGGACGGACACTTTGCCCGGAGAGAAACCTTCTCCAGACGTTCATAGAGAGACCTCAAGTGAATCAGTTCTTCCTGTAACACGGCTTCCTTCACACCCGCCGCGTTGGTACGCATCACGATGCCTTCTTCAGGGGATTTCCATTCATTCCCTAATCGCCTTAAAACCTTCCGATTCTCATCATCTACTTTCTTTGATACCGCGACATAGTGGCCCTTTGGCATATACACCATATGTTCGCCTTTCATTTCGATGACCGCCGTCAATCTGGCACCTTTTGTCCCCATCTCATCCTTTATGACCTGAACGAGGATTTTTTGCCCTTCATGGACACATTTGCCGATTGGAGTAGGATCACTTTCCCTTTGATACGCTTCCACATTTTGTGGAAAATCCTTTTCATGAAGATACCCATTCCTGCCCTGTCCGAAATCCACAAAGGCTGCTCCAAGCCCCTTCTGGACCTTGTCGACCTTTCCCAGATAGATATTGCCCGTTAAACTTTCGTCTCCCGGAGGATATGTATATAAACCGATTATTTCATTATGTAGTCGGTGTACCCATCGTTTTTCCCTGCATTTACTATGTACAATCATTTCTTCCACATCGGGACCCTCATTTCTATAATGGATGCCTGAAACAACAGAAAAAAGGGTTGGATTCAACCCTTTTTCCAGTATGCCCATACTTTATAATGTTCGTCAATAAAGGTAAAGGAGATCCTTCGTTTTCGCAGAAGTCATCTTTTCGGCGAAGAAGGCGTGGAGAAGTTCATTTTCATCAAGCTTTCCCACTTCGATTCCTTTATCGAATACCACCAGGGGATGCTTGACCCCGCGTTGAAACCGTTCCACCACAGTAATGATGGAATCATCACTTTCAATCGGTAATGGCCGTAATTGTACAAATTGATGGCTCTTTCCGTAATAACGCTCCAGTAAAAACTTCATGAAGGCGTATCTCCTCTGTTTCCAATCCACCCAAAGGGAAAAGTACAGAAATGAAAGGACAATCCATAAATTCAGATGAAGGGGAGCGGTTACAAGAACAATCAGGTGGAAAAAGAGTAATAAACCAAACGAAAAGAGGAGCGTGTATTCATACGCCCTCAAATAATTAAACTTCATGGCAAGCAGCAGGGAAACCATCTTCCCTCCATCCAAAGGCCATATGGGAAGAAGGTTAAACAATAACACCATCATATTCAATTGAAAGAAAAGCGTAAATGAATCCTGACTGATGACCCCAATTGACAGGAGACCATAGCCAAGGGCAATGAGCCAAATATGCTGAAGCGGTCCCGCCGCCACGACCCAGAACTCTTCTTTTAATGAACGGTTTCCATGCTCATCCATCTCAGCCACCCCTCCAAAGGGTAACAAGGCGATTTTCTTGACTCTCCAGGAAAAGGATTGTGCCATCATTCCGTGTCCCAATTCATGTATGGTGATGATGATGAGCAGGAGGATCAGTTCAAAAAAGTGGGCCGTTAAGATGGCAATCCCGATCACCAGCCACAGCAATGGGTGTACGTAAAATTTCTTCAAAAGTGAAATGATCTTAGTCAAATGACATCACCTGTATCGGGTCGATGAATTCATCACCCATTTTAATGGCAAAATAAAATTCTCCCGTTGCATCATCCTGACTGCTTGAAGAAACTTTTCCTACAAGCGAGCCCTTCTCTATTTTTTCATACTGCTTCACATCGATTGATTCGAGATTCCCATACCAGGATTCTGATTGGTCTGCATGCTGAATGACCACCGTATTCCCAAGCTCATCCCTCTTCCCTGCAAAAATGATCAATCCTCCCTTCATGGCCGTCACATCTTCACCAAGGACGGTTTGAAGCATGATGCCCTGCCCGTTCGTCTTAAAATTCTCTACGACTTTCCCCGAAGCCGGGCGGACGTATTCAGCACTCTGTGTAGAGGCTGACTCCTTGTCCGTGTCACTGGCAGGCAATAAAGCAAGTGGTTTCCCGAACTGATCTTCATACCACGTGGAAATGGCGGCAAATTGGAACTCTGTATCCATCGTTTTCGTAACGTAAGACTTTGCTTCATTAAATACCGGTGAAGGACTCTTAAACATGATGGCCGTGATCAGCACCATGATGCCCGCCCCAAGGATCTTCAGCATGAAGGTTTCTTTCTTAAATAGGGGGTGCATGCCTTCCGGTGGCGGTCCACCCTCAAAGCTTGCCTGACGCTCCATTCCATAACGTTCCTCATCCGTCGGAAGAAAGTAAGATGAGTGTTCAGATGGACTAGAATTCCCCATTTTTTTTCGTTTGGCTATCCGTTTACGTATTTCATCCGCTCGATTCCCCATGTACACCATTCCTTTTTATAAGGTATTGTTTGATAACCATTGATCTCTTCACTCTGATCAAGAGGGGCTGGGTCTATTCCTGATGATGGGCATAGGGGTGTAAAGATCCATACCATGATTCAATTCACATGTTTTGCTACAATGTATGACTTGTCTCAGTGGAATATTCATGGAGAAAATAAAAAAGCCCCGGTAAAACGCAGCATGCGTCCTACCGGGACTGGAAAAAGCTCTAGGCTTTTACACCGAATAATTTTTTAATTTTCATAAAGACACCGGTTCTTTCTTCTTCCAGGGATTGGAGCGGAACGGATTCACCAAGTATCCGTCTCGCGATATTCCGGTAAGAGATGGAGGCTTTACTGGTTGAATCGAGGGCGATCGGTTCACCTTTATTGGATGACCTGATGACATTTTCGTCATCAGCGACAATTCCTAGAAGATCGATGGAGAGATGCGTAGTGATCTCGTCCACATCAAGCATTTCTCCATTTTTCATCATATGGTTCCGGATACGGTTGATTACAAGCTTCGGCGGCTCGATATTCTCCTTCTCCAGTAAACCGATGATGCGGTCAGCGTCACGAACTGCCGAAATTTCGGGAGTCGTGACGACAATTGCACGGTCAGCCCCTGCTACGGCGTTCTTATATCCCTGTTCTATACCTGCAGGGCAATCAATAATGATATAATCATAGTCTTGCTTTAAATCCAGTACCAGTTTTTTCATCTGTTCAGGGTTCACAGCGGACTTATCACTCGTCTGTGCAGCCGGCAGTAAAAAGAGCTTGTCCTCGAAACGTTTGTCTTTCACCAGGGCTTGATGGATTTTACATCTGCCCTCCACCACGTCCACGAGGTCATAAATGATCCGGTTTTCAAGTCCCATCACCACGTCCAGGTTTCTGAGGCCGATATCCGTGTCAATCAAGCAAACCTTTTTGCCTTGTAGAGCTAATGCTGTACCAACATTGGCAGAAGTAGTCGTCTTTCCTACTCCACCTTTACCTGAAGTAACAACTATGGCTTCACCCACATTAGCTTCCTCCTTTAAAACTAGTAATATTTGGTCTAAGATGCTTCAAAACTTGTAATCGATCGACAACGATCTGCCCGCTGTCATCCACATACGCACATTCCATTTCGCGGTCATCCTCTTCCTCCACCCGATCAGGTGAACGGTTCAGAGAATCCGCGATCCGCAGCTGGGATGGAACCATCTTGGACGCCACGATGACCGCCTCTTGATTTCCATTGCAGCCGGCATGGGCAATCCCTTTCAATGAACCTAATATGTAAATATTCCCTCCAGCAAGGACTTTCCCCCCTGGATTGACGTCACCTACTATGAGGATGTCGCCTGCTGTTTCCACGACCTGTCCCGAACGGATGACCCCGGTAAGGGTTTCGATATTTCGTTCATCTATTAGTTTTTCTGCATCATTCTTCGTTATGACATTGCTCAATACTTCATTTACTACTAAATTGCGTTTTTGTCTTACGATTTCTTTTAACTCTTCCACTTGATCTTCAGTCAAGTAACGATTGCCGGTTTGAATATTAACCGTCAAGAGGGGGGTACCTTCTGTTTCCCGATAATGGGCAGACAGCTTATCGTCCAATTCCTTCTTTAACTCGTGAAACGAGCATTGATCGTTGAGATGAAGAGTCAGGCCTTCTTTTGTTCCTTTTATCATCACATTTGGCTTCTTGTTCATGTCGCAATTTTCACCTCAGTCGTCTTTAAATTCGACATAAGCAGTGTCATTTCCTCTTTTTATGAAAAAATCACTAATGGAAATTATTCATCCAACCACTCTTTCCGTTTCTTCAGAAGATAGTTTCTGAATGGGAAGGCAAGAATGATATAAAATAGAACATTCAAGATCAATGTTGGCCACAAACGCCAATCTACAAATTGCATGAACGTCAGATCCGTCCTGTTGATAATCCGATTGATCTGATAGACCAAAAATTCTAAAACAGAGATATTCACCATGGAAATGATCCCTAAAACAAAGAGGTTATTATGTAACACTTTCATCATCTGATGAGATAAAAAGATGACGAACGGGAAAAACACCAGATAAATCCCATTGATTTCAGTGTAATAAATATCAAATAGGAAGCCAAAGATGAACCCATAAAGAAGCGCAGTCCTGTACTGGTAAAAAGCACAAATAAAGAACAGCACAATAATCAGGAAATGAGGGACGATCATTTTCTGATCGAACCACTCTTCACTGGGAAAAAGGTGCACAAATAAACTCTCACTATAGAAGAATAGCAGGGTCATAAATGGAAGGAGGAGCCTGCTGATCATTGCTCTTCCTCCTCAACCGCATCGTCTTCCGTCACACCCTGGATTTCACGATCGATGACCATAACATGCTCTAAATGGTAGAAATCAGCAGAAGGCTTTACATAAGCCGTTTGCGTCAAACCATATTGGTCCGGTTTGATTTCCTTCACCTCACCGATGACCAGGCCTTTAGGGAATACGCCCCCAAGACCGGATGTCATGACTTTGGAGCCTTTTTCAACCTTCATGTCATTGGAAATCCGCTTTACGAGGATTTCTTCCTTCTTGCTGTCATACCCTTCAATCCAGCCGTTAATATCCTGTTCTTTACTTTGAATCACTGTGGAAATCCGATTTTTTGTGTTATTGGTCGAGATTAATTCGACCGTTGATGAGAATTCATTGACACTTTTAATCTTTCCAATCAGTCCTGCAGAGGAAATCACAGCCATATCAGATTGAATCCCGTTCACTTCCCCTTTATCAATGGTAATGAGCTCCTGCCATTGATCAGGGTTCCTCGCAATGACGGTAGCCTGGATCGTATTATAAGCGCGAAGGTTTTCCTTCTTATCCAGTACTGCCCGTAATTCATCGTTATCTTGTTTAAGGTCTTTCACCTTTGTTTCAAGTTTAATCAACTCATCTAAACGCGTTTTCAATTTTTCATTCTCTGTGTATGTATTTTGAAGATCTTGAACGTTATCAACAACTCCGGCTACATAATTGACAGGTTTTGAAACCAACGACTGTCCGAATCCTACCATATCTTTCACAAACTGCTCAGGCCAGCTGATACTATCCCGGTCACGCAAAGAAAATCCGATTAATCCCACTAGGACAATGACACTGACGAGCAGAATGATCAAACGTTTATTCAGGAAGAATTGTGGCATGATGTACACCTCAACCTTTTCTCATTCTAGTAAATACTATATCAAAATTCGTTTATTTTTGATATCATTCGTCAAAATATTCATGGTTCTTCGAAAAAAGATGGGGCCGGCCTTAAGGCTGCACCTGCATCCATAAGGAGACGTCCCCCATTACTATCAATTATTTTCCTCGTGTTTTGAATAAGTGGATGTGATCAAGGGCTTTCCCTGTCCCTATGGCTACACAATCCAGTGGCTCTTCGGCAATAAGCACCGGCATCTTCGTTTCATCACTGATCACCTTGTCCAGGTTGCGTAGAAGCGCTCCGCCTCCTGTCAGCACGATCCCTCTATCCATGATGTCTGCTGCAAGTTCAGGTGGAGTTTTCTCCAGCGTACTCTTAACGGCATCCACAATCGTGTATACGGTGTCATGAAGGGCAGAAGCAATTTCAACAGCCGTTACTTCAATCGTTTTCGGCAATCCTGTCAGAAGGTCACGGCCACGAATTTCCATCGCTTCAATTCCTTCAGAATCCCCTGCAGACCCGACTTCCATCTTGATGGTTTCCGCCGTACGGTCCCCGATCATCAGGTTATACGTCTTGCGGATATAGTTGATGATGGCATCATCCATCTCATCCCCGGCAACACGGATCGACTGACTTGTCACGATCCCCCCTAAAGAGATGATCGCTACTTCCGTCGTTCCGCCACCAATATCCACGACCATGCTACCCGTCGGTTCCCAAACCGGAAGATTTGCTCCGATAGCCGCTGCAAAGGGTTCCTCGATCGTATAGGCATCACGAGCCCCTGCTTGTCTTGTGGCATCGATGACCGCTCTTTCCTCAACACCTGTAATGCCTGAAGGTACACAAACCATGACATACGGCTTTCGTGAAAACGCACCTTTATTCCTGGTCGCCTGCTTTATGTAGTACTTCATCATCGTGGCAGTCGTTTCGTAATCTGCAATGACTCCGTCTTTCATCGGGCGAAGCGCCACTACATTCCCCGGAGTACGGCCGATCATATTTTTCGCATCATTACCCACGGCAACAATCTGCTTGTTATCTGTCTGAAGAGCAACAACTGAAGGTTCGCGAACGACAATCCCCTTGCCTTTCACGTAAACCAAAGTGTTGGCAGTTCCTAAATCAATCCCTAAATCTTTCGTTCCAAACATGGATGGTATCTCCCTTTCTGATACAAATTGGCTGGTTTTTAAATCGTTTTATGTGTTTTCATAGGAGAGTTGTCCAATCACTCTCTATCTTCGTAATTTTCGTCACAATAATTGTTCGTTCATGCATAACGAAAAGACTCATTCCCTTGTAGAATGACTCTCTTATTTCAGTAAGCTCACGTTATATTGAATCACAAAAATCATAAGCTTTATTATATCGTAACCAGGAAAAAAATCATAGTGTCATAAATACCCTTTTTCCTTTAAGCTGATAAACTTCTTCTCCCCTATTATAAGGTGATCGAGTATATCAATACCAATGATTCGACCACATTCCACTAATCTTTTTGTCACTTCTATGTCTTCCCTGCTCGGGGTCGGGTCCCCGGATGGATGGTTGTGAATGCAAATGATAGAGGCGGCGGAGCGGCGGAAGGCTTCTTTAAAGACTTCCCTTGGATGTACGATGGAGGCATTGAGGCTTCCGATAAAGATGGTTTGCTTGTGGAGAACTTGATTCTTCGTATTGAGGTATAAACAGACAAAATGCTCCTGGGCCAAAAATCTCATGTCATTCATGACATAATTGGCACCATCTTCAGGAGAACGGATCGAATATCGATCATCAAAGGCAAGATTGCTGATACGCCGGCCAAATTCGACGGCCGCCATGATCTGGACAGCCTTGGCAAGGCCGATCCCCTTCGTTTTCGTGATCTCTTCCAGAGATGCATCCTTTAATAGATTCAATCCATCAAATTGATTTAATAGACGGTTGGATAGTTGAAGAACAGACTCGGATTTTGTACCGGTACGGAGTAAGATCGCGAGCAGCTCCTGGTTGGATAGGCTTGCGGCTCCACTTTGGATCATTCTTTCCCGTGGTCTCTCATCCTGGGGGAAATCCCGGATCATCAACCTGTTTTCTTCCTGAGTTGGTAGGGTTTTTACCATTATTTCCTCCTTTTCTTACGTAAAGGAGTCAGTCTGATTGAAGATAGCCCATTTCAAGTAGTGCGCGATTCACACGCGAGATCGGCAGGCCGACAACAGCGAAATAATCGCCTTTGATTTCTTTGACGAATTTTGCCCCTATGCCCTGGATCCCGTAGGAACCTGCTTTATCGAATGGTTCTTCAGATGCGATGTAGTCATCAATCTCTTTAGGGGTCAACTCCCAAAACGTAACATCTGTTTTTTCATAAAAAAGTTTTTCCTCCTCACCGTGTACGATTGCGACACCTGTGTAAACCTCGTGGGCAGATCCTGATAGCATCCTGAGCATCTCTTTTGCTTCTTCTTTCGACTCTGGCTTTCCAAGGATCTTCCCATCCTTTGTCACGACCGTGTCAGAACCGATGACATAGTGAGTGGGGTGTTGTTTCGATATTTCTTTGGCTTTCTTCTTCGCGAGATACATCACGACTTCATCGGGTGATAAATCGGCTGAAAACGTTTCATCGACATTGGAGCTCATAACGGAAAAAGAGAGTTGGATTTGTTCGAGAAGTTCTTTTCGACGGGGAGATTGTGAAGCGAGTATGAGGTTGGACAAACCATACCAATCCTTTCAGAGTGAAAAATGGGAGATACAAGAATATACTACCAAAATCCCTCACGGTAAACAAGTGAAAAGAGAGCGTCCTTTGAACCAGTACAGTTCAGGTTCAAAGGACGCTCTCACTATATTATTTCCTAGAAAATAGTCTAAACCAGTCGAAATTATAACCCGCCGTATAGCTGAAGATAAGATAATAATTCCCCTTGAACTTTTTGTGCATCCTCTGGAGATTTCATCGACGCTGTCAGATTTCCTGCATCCACTAAGGATTTCTTCATTGAGGCAATGGACTCCTGATCTACTTCGATGCCTTCCAATTCCTTCACGCCGGATTGAATTGTTTTCATAGTTGCATCATCAGGAGTTCCTCCGACCATCCCACTGCTGCTTGCCTGTGCGATCTTGCTATAGAGGGCATTCCCTTTCTCCAGGAATGATTTCTCCTCTTTAGAAGCGTTGATACCCTTCGATCCAATAACAAAGTCCTTCGCGTACACATCCACACCCTGTTCCTTTATTTTTGCCCCTAGGGTTTTGGCCGTTTCCAGATCTCCCGAAACCCCCAGCAATAAAAAGAATTGACCATCTTTCTCAACACTCGCTCCCGGAAAGCCTTTAGCCGCCAGGCTGTCCTTCATGGCATTCATGGATTCCTCTGTCGAAAACACCCCGCCCTGCAGGATGGAGGTGGAGAAATCCTTTAATTCAATGGCTGAAACAGCCTGTTGACCATCCGTTTTCCCTGCCGTGGAGTCGTCCTGCAATGTTGCCGCAGGTGCAGCGGGTCCATCCGTCGTCGTAATCACCTTAAGAGTCCCGAAGCCCAAAACCGCCCCGACAACAATCGCCCCGACCAATGACATGATCAGATTCACTGAATCCTGAAAAGGGTTAGTAAAAGACTTTTTCTTCTTCTTTTTACTACCTGTCACGTAGTTGATTTTTTTATATTCCTGTGGAGGTTCGGCTTCTTCATCAGGAAGGATCCAGTCAAATCCGTCATCCTTCGCCTCTTCACCCGCAGCTGTTTCCGACTCCCCCAGCTTCCAATCATACACAAGAAGATCCTCATCGAACTTCGTTTTTTCCCCATTGATTTTAATAGAAATCTTTTTGTCGTTTTTCTCACGATTACCCATCATCGCCACCCTCCTTCATCTATTTTTTTCCATGCTATCACATCCCATAAAAAAAAGAACAAGACTTTTGTCGTCTTGTCCTAAGAGGTTTTCGTCAAATTTTTTAGTTTTTCTTCAGGGAACGGATTGATAGAGTAGAAAACGGGATTTCTTCCTGTTCCCCATCCTCATTTGTACATAGATTATATTGGTCACCAAGGAGGCATATCGATAGGACACTCTCACCATCAGCCAGGACATAGGAGGTATCATCCGGTGTCATGACGGTTTTGGAATGGGGATCGAGTATCGGTTCGATGAGCTTTGCTTCGACCAATTCTTTGTATGTTATCTTGTTAATTTCACGTTCCTGAAGCATGGCGTCTTTTGCATAATATTGGGCGGAGCTTTTCATTGTTAATGCGTTTGCCACAAATGCCTGTTATTTGGACTTTTCGATGATATTATTCACTGCCAAAACCGCAATGATGGCAATGATTCCTAGTATGACAATCACAGCCAGTAGTTCAACAAGTGTATAGCCTCTTTCGTTTTCAATCATCATTCATCAGACCTTTAATTGGTATCTTGTTCTTCCGACTTTTGTTCAGGGAACTGCTGAAAAGGGTTCTTCTTGTTGGAAGGTACCGGCGCATCAAGCTTCGGCAGTTCCGTCTCAAGCTCTACTAAACCGGGCAAATAAAAAGCGGAAACGACGATATTCAATTGTATATTTTCGACAGCATCTTCGTATTGCTGTAATTCGGCAGGTCCGCTGAAGGAGATCTGCTCTACTTCGACGATTCGGTGCAGTTCTTCTAATTTCTTAATGAACTCTTCTATTTCAAAATAACTCTTTGCTTCGACAGACATGGTGGCAGTCAATTTTTGAAGACCATCTGGCAAGATATCTGCAGGGGGAGTTTCGTCTTCAGTGCTGGTTTTTGATGCTGTTCCATCCACTTCTGTGGCAGCTTCACTGTTTGACTCTGTAGATCCCCCTGCTATTGGAAGGGCCACTGCACCTTCAGAGAATTCAATGCTTGTTATCAAACTATCCGAAACGATCTCAGCCTTCTCAAGGTCGATAAGGAGCTGCTGTGTCAAAGGTTTTACCGGAACCTTTTGTTGCAGGGAACTGGAGTTTTCAAATGAGTCCTGTTTGATGGAAGAGATTTTGGAATCCAATACTTCAATCAGCTTGGATTCTGTTTGGATTTCAGTTTGCAGATTTTCTTTCTGGGTCTTGACCGGTAGGAAGAAAAACCATACGCATCCAAAGAGTAGGAAGAGCATTAATACAATGGAGGTGCCGATCATCAGCCATTCTTTTTTATCGAATCCAATGTTCATTCCGAATCGCCTCCTTGCTCATCGGAACTCTCTTCTGTTTCGATTTTTTTAATGGCTTCTCTATTCAGTATGACTTCATACTGGCCTATGTACCTTGGTAATACGGGTTCGGTATTGACTGCGATTGTTTCATCTTCTGTAATGGCTTCAGTGGCAATGGAAGATAGTTTGGCATCCGCAATATACTTGGATTCCTTTAGATGTGTTAAATAATAGGCTGCTTCACTGCTTGTATCAAATTGAATGGATACCTGTATGCTTCCATCCTCTGCGTACGCGAATTCTTTCATGAATCCCCGCTCAGGAAGCAGCTCCACCAGATGATCCAAGACAGGAACGGTATCGATGGGATAGCTCTCTGCCCAGCCCACCGCACTCTCCAGCTGCACCCATGCATCAGAGGATTCAAAATCAGAGATTCTCTGTTCCTTTTCAGCTCTTAGCTGCTTATTTGCCTGTAACTCCGCCGTAAGGGCATCCACATCTTTACCGATTTGGCCGGAAAGGATAAATAGAACGATAAGAGCTAGAATTCCAAATGCTATTACCCCAGTAACCACGTATAGCCATTGACGGTTTCTTTTTTCACTTTGAGGAAGTAAATTGATATCGACGAGCACTATATCACCTCTTTTAACCCCAATCCAATGGCGAGGAGGAATTCACTCGATAGCTCTTCATTGGATTGGGCGTGCCGTGCAACGGAAGGCACTTGGATGATGTCGATGTCAAACCGTTTGGATAGGAGAGTGTGAATATCCCCCACCATAGGATGATCACCAGTAACGAATAGTTTATTGATTGTTGCTTCATCATTTGTAAGGGTATAACGGTAAAAACTGATCACTTTATCAATTTCTTTCATGACGTCATCAAATGGAAGTGGTTGAAAGCCTTCATGATTCGCTTTCTCATCCACAACCTCACGCCCCTCACCTAAACTGATCGGCCTGAAGAATACCGGCTGATGATCATGAAAGATGGAAACCGTGACATTGGACTGATTGAAGTAAAGAAGCATTTCGTGGCTCCCACTATGAGTCATATCCAATGAGTGTATGTAGCGATAAAAGGCAAGCGGGCTGATGTCAGCCACGACAGGCTTTAAATGGGCACCGGCCAGCATTTGCCGATATTCCAATACAATGTCCTCTGGTGCCGCCACAAGGATGATTTCTTTCTTATCTCCTTTATTTCCGACAACCACGACATCAAATACGGGATTTTCAAATGGGAGGTGGATGCTCGTTCCGATTTCCAGGAACAAGTGACTCTTCACCTCATCGTCCTCTATATCAGATGAAATACTCAATTTCCTGATGATCATCTGAGTATTGGGAACGATGAACTGAACTTCCCTCTTCTTTAGTCCCCAATCGAGGACGCATTCCTCTAAAAATGCCTGGAACGCTTCTTTTTCAATGATTTTCCCATCGGAGATCATACCGTCTGCTATTCGTTTCTCTCCAGATTGGTGGATATGCAAAGGAGTAACAGATTTCAACTCGACAAAACGAATCCATTGATCACTGATGACGATATTGATTTTATTTTTATTCTTATGGAAGAGACGTGATAACATCGTGAATGACCCCTTTTAGCTGTATAAAGAAAAATACCAATGCAGGATTGGCTGATGAAAGAAGTATGATGCGAGAGTGCCGAGTACAATATACGGACCAAAGGCAATGGGTTGTCCTTTTTTGAAGATTCCAAGGAGCAGCCCTGTTATGCCTGCCACTGCTCCAAAAAGCGTGGCGAGGAAAAAGGAAACCATCATCACCTTGACCCCCACAACGAAACCGATAACGGCGAATAGTTTAATATCACCGCCGCCCATTCCGCCCTTACTGATGATGGCAATCAGGAGAAGCAGACAAAAGCCCGTAAGTGCACCCGCTAAGCTGTCCCACCAAGGGTTTAGGGGAATGAATATGCGTTCGATGATAAACAGTACTGAAAAAAACAACAGCACTTTATCCGGGATGACCATGTATTTCAGGTCACTGACCGTGATGATCATGAACAGGGAAACAAGGGTCAGAGCGACAATCAGCTCAGACTGAAAGCCAAATACGGTATAAGATAGTAAGAATAGTAGTCCGGTCGATAATTCCATTAACGGATAAAGAGGAGAAATGCGCCCTTTACACTGAGCGCATTTTCCTCCTTGAATGATATAAGATAGAACCGGGATCAGTTCCCTGGCCGTCAGCGTATGCTGGCAGTAAGGGCAGGCTGATCTTGGTTTGACGATTGATTTTTTGAGCGGTATCCGGAGGCCGACTACGTTGTAGAAGGAGCCTAGGAGGAGACCATATATAGCTACTAGAAAAACTATCATTTAATTATCGGTTACTGAATCTCTAGTTAATTCATTAATTCCTAATCCTGTGATACTTCTTTTTGAACCTATAAGGGTTACAGTATAAGTAAATTTACCATCGCCTGCATTGGTAATCGTTACAAGAGAGTTCTTTCGATTGTAACCATCTTTCGTTGTTGTTCCACCATCAGGATCTTTTAAAGTATCTAAATAACCTTTAGTTTCCAAATCTTCTAATGTCATTGTTACATTGGCATCTTTAGCAGGTCTTAAATCTTCATTTGATGACACTGCAATCTTAGCAGAACTAACCATTTGCTTTGCATTTGCAATATGTGCATCCTTCCTGGAATTATCAATCAACCCACCAATACTAGGAATCGCAATCGCAGCAATAATCCCTAAAATTACAACTACAGCCAGTAACTCAATAAGCGTCAATCCACGTTCATTTTTCAATCTTTGACCCATTTTCTTTAACATGGTAATTCCTCCTGTTTATTTATCTATTACTAAAATATAGTAATCTAGTACTAGTATACAACAATCATCCGACAAAAAAATCAACTTTTTTGTAAAATAATAGGTATTTTCTAATAGTTCTGAACACTGTTGAAGATTTCGAACATTGGAACGAGAATTGAGGTGACGATGGTACCGACGAGACCTGCCAGCATGACGATCATGAGCGGCTCGATCAATGATTTCAAGCGGTCCGTTGCACTTTCCACTTCCTTCTCATAGAAGTCTGCAACTTTTGCGAGCATCGAGTCCAGGGACCCCGTCTCTTCCCCGATGGCAATCATCTGAGTCACCAAGGGCGGGAAAGCCCAATGCCGTTTCATCGGCTCCGTAAGGGAAGTTCCTTTTTCCAATGATCTCCGGGATTCTCCAATCACACGGGAAATCACTTCATTTTCCACGACTTTCTCCACGATGGCAAGCGCCTGCAGGATTGGAACCGAGCTCGAGAATAAAGAGCTTAACGTCCTCGTCATTCTGGCCAGAACTGCTTTCTGCAGCATCTTCCCGAAAATCGGTATCCGAAGGACGGCATAATCCAAATAATATTTCGTTTTTTTATCTTTTCGTAAAAGAGCAAGGACTACAGCAATCAATACAAAGAACAAAATGATGATGTACCAGAACTTCTGGGTGAATTCACTTGATGCAATGACAAACTTTGTGATGGCGGGCAGTTCTCCCCCGAAATCGGTTAACATGTTAACGAATGTGGGCACAACAGCGGCTAATAAGAAGATAACGACACCAATTGCGATGACTCCAACAACCATTGGATAAGCTAATGCTGAAATGATTTTCTGTTTCGTAATATGTTGCTTTTCATAATGTATGGCCAGCCCTTCCAATGTCTCATCCAGGCTTCCCGACGCTTCCCCGGCCATCAGCATGTTGATCAGAAGCGGCTCGAAAATTTTCTTATGTTTAGAGAATGCTTCGGATAAGGGATTTCCATCCCTGAGCTCATCCTCGATTTCCTTCAGTGCTTTACCGAGTGCTTTGCTCTCGGTCTGTTCGCCCAGAATATGAGTGGCATCCACCACCGTTACCCCGGCTTGCAGTAATGTGGCAAACTGACGCAGAAAAATAACAAGATGCTGCAATTTCACCGGGTTTCCGATAGCGATATCCTTCGTCATGAGCGTTTCAGGCATCTCAAGGATGTCAATGACCCTGACTTCCTGTTTCTTCAACTGAATGAGGGCATCTTTCTTGGTAGATGCCGTAATGATACCCGATTTCTTCCCTCTTGGATCTCGTCCCGTATACTTAAAACGTCCCATCTATTGAGGAATCTCCTCTCTGCTGTAAGGAAACGCCATTTCCTTTGATATGATACCACTTTCATATAGCTTCATTACACTGTCCCTCATGATATGCATCCCCGACGTTTTGGACGTCTGCATGACATTCTGGATCTGATGCACCTTCTCAGAACGGATCAGATTGGCAATGGCCGCATTATTCATCAGGAGTTCCGTCGCTGCCCGCCTCCCTTTTTTGTCCACCGTTGCAAACAAGCGCTGAGAAAGGATCCCGACGAGCACGGATGCCAGCTGAACTCGGATTTGCGATTGCTGTTCCGGCGGGAAGACGTCCACAATCCTTTCAATCGTTGCCGGTGCACTAGAGGTGTGCAGGGTGGCAAGCACAAGATGTCCCGTCTCCGCTGCCGTGATGGCGGTATGTATGGTCTCCAGGTCGCGCATCTCCCCAACAAGGACAATATCCGGGTCCTGCCTCAAGGCACTCCTCAACCCTTTTGAAAATGATTTGGTGTCGAATCCAACCTCACGCTGATCAATGATGGATGCCCCATGCTTATGGAGATACTCAATCGGGTCCTCGAGGGTAATGATATGCTTCCTCATTTTTCGATTCATATAATCTACAATGCTTGCCAGCGTGGTGGACTTTCCACTTCCAGTAGGTCCCGTCACAAGGAACAGTCCTTGAGGTTTTTCAGCTATCGCCGTCAACGCATGAGGAAGGAATAATTCTTCCATGGTCGGGATGGAGGTTGGGATGACACGTATGGCTAAAGAGATGCATGATCTTTGCCTGAATGCATTCACCCTGAATCTTGACACACCTGGAATGCCGTAGGAAAAATCCAATTCACCTGCCTCTTCAAATGCAGGATACATATGCTCAGAAATAATCGCTTTGGCCATCAATTCTGTGCTTTCAGGCATTAACTGTTCTTTACCGAATCTTTTTAAGTCACCATGTATGCGGAAGATAGGAGGCGATCCCACTGTCAGGTGGATATCGGATGCCCCCAGATCATAAGCGGACTTTAAAAGATAATCTATTTTTTCTTTCACTGCTTTCACCTACTCTGAAATCGCTACTCGTAATACTTCTTCTGTCGTGGTCAACCCTTGCTTTACCTTCAACAAGCCGTCATCGACCAAGAAAATCGTTTTGTTACGTACCGCATGCTCCCTCAATTTGGAGAAAGGTTCATTATTCAGGATGACTTTCTTCATTTCATCATTCATGACAAGGACTTCATGAATCGCAATCCGGCCTTTGTAACCGGTCATATTGCAGGAAGAGCAGCCCCTCCCCCTCGTGATAGTCTCGATTTTAATTCCTCTTTTAGAGAAGATCTCCACTTCCCGCTTAGTTGCAGGCATCTCTTGCTTGCAGTCACGGCAGACCCTTCGAATCAAACGTTGAGCCACGACTCCACTTAGTGATGAAGCAACTAAGAACGGCTCCACCCCCATATCCAAAAGCCTTGTCACTGTACTGATTGAATCGTTGGTGTGAATGGTGCTAAGGACGAGATGTCCCGTTAATGAAGCCCGGATGGATACCTCAACAGTCTCCTTGTCCCGGATTTCCCCGACCATGATAATATTCGGGTCTTGACGCAGAATGGCCCTGAGCCCCTTTGCGAAAGTCAAACCGACATTTTGATTCACACCGATTTGATTGATTCCTTCGAGCTGATACTCAACGGGATCCTCGATTGTAATGATGTTCACTTCTTCACTATTAAGGTGATTTAGCGCAGCATACAAGGTGGATGATTTCCCCGACCCCGTCGGTCCGGTTATGAGGACGATCCCTGTGGGCTGCTGGATCATCTTCATGAATCGCTGATGATTCACCTTGTTGAAGCCAAGCTTGGCAAGGTCATTCAGGCTTGAACCTAAATCAAGAATCCTCAAGACGATTTTCTCTCCATAGACCGTTGGTAACGTCGACACACGCAAATCAATCGGATGAAAATCGATATTCACCTTAATCCGTCCGTCCTGTGGGACCCTGAATTCGGTAATATCAAGATTCGCCATGATTTTAAGCCTGGCAATCAACATACTTTGCATGTGCTTAGGGAGATTCCTTTCCGTTCTCAGAATGCCGTCAACCCTGTAACGGATGACAACTTTGGTTTCCTGCGGGTCGATATGTATGTCACTTGCTTTTTGTGTCACCGCATTGGAGAGGATACCGTTTACTAATCGAACGATAGGTGAATCGGAATCCACCACGGTTTCCTCTTCTACTTTATTTTGATTTCTATTTTCTTGAAAAAGGTCTTCAAATCCATCTTCTAAGTCATAAAACTTATTGATGACTTTCAGAATATCATCCTTTGTCGCAATGGCTGTCTCAATTTGAAAGCCTGTCGCTAAGCGAAGATCTTCTATGGCGTAAAAGTCCAAAGGATCACTCATGGCGACAAAGAGTTTATCTCCTTCTTTTTTGAGGGGGATCATCAGGTTTCTCTTCGCCGATTCTTTCGGAATCAAGTGGAATAGGTTCGTTTCAAAGGGATATCGATAGAGGCTGACGTGTGGGATTCCCAATTGAAATTCCAGTACTTCTATCAACTGCTGTTCCGTAATATATCCTCTTTGCAACAGTGCATCGCCAAGCTTCTGACCTTTTGCCTTGTCCTTCAACGTATCCTGTAATTGTGATTCGGATAAGATTCCTGCGTCAACCAGAAGGTCTCCTAACCTCTTTCTTATCGTGGCCACCTAATCACCCGCTCTTTATGGCTTATTTATAATCTTTTTTCTTTTGAGTCTTATTTGATTCTTTAGAACTTGAATCAGTATCAGATTCTTTATCTTCCGGACTGTTCCCCTCGTCTTCCCCATCCACTGAGGTAGAACCCTGCTCTTCAGTACCCATGGAGGAAGTATTCTCGCTTCCTTCACTGTCCTGGGTTTCAACCCCATTCTCAGAGTTTGGCACGTTATCATATGTTCCACTTGGGTTTTCCTGCATTTCCTGCAGCGGATAAACCATGACCTTATGCCGTGGTGCATAAAAATCTTCATTGATCAGCTCTTCTGAGAGTATTTCCCCTGAGGTGCTCAGTTTTTGCTTATACACCTTGATCAGGATCCCGTCTTTTCCTTCCTGTTGGATATCGACGCTTCCCTTATCAACAAACGGACTGAACTGTTTAATCACCCGTGGAGGAAAGGTTTCTTTATCTGACAATCTAACGTTATATGTATTAGGAAAAGGGATTCCCTGCAATAGTGCCTTTATTCGATTACCTTGAATAGCAAGCTTCAGCTCATAATCTGTTGAGTTCGGATTAGTGATAACAAAATCCTGGTTATTCATCGGATTAAATTTCGCTTCAAAGCCAAGGGTCACATAATCTGGAAGCTCTTTACTTATATTTCGTTCAATGATGGAAAAATTGGAATGTAAGGTGATTTGATAGAGTAATGATGCAATCGGACTTAAATCAGCCTGTGATTCAACTACAAAACCTTCTGTTTCCAGAAAGCCTGCGAAAGAAAACTGGGAGTTCGGTTCTATGAGAATGGAGGGATGATTGTCAATAAAGCTCTTGATGGTTGGTGTTACCTCTAATTCATTCGAAACTGCCTCAAATATGACTTGTGTAGATTCATTACTGGATAAATAATCGAATACGCTTACGGTTTCTCCATTGTTGAGACTTCCTGCTAAAGAAAGGATGTACTCCTTTAAAGAAGCCAGGTTTACGTCATCGCCATTATAGTCGGGGAAATGATTGGATAAGAAATAATTCAATGCTTCTTCTTCCAATGAAACCATTAAACTCGTATTTTCATTACCTTCTAGTTTTTCTATGCTTTCTTCGAGATGGAATTGAAGGAGTGAGGGGTCAAGCCTTACACTCTCTCCTTCAAACTCGATCATGATATTTTGATTTCTCTTCCACTCATCAATTTTTTCGTCCAGTATTGTTAAGGCTTCCTCTTTGTTTGTTCCACCCAGATTAATAGATGCAAGTGCCGCATGTTTCGATAAATGCAGGGACTTAACAAAGAAGGTCTCATAAGCAAAAACACCTAGATGAGAAAAACCATATAAAAAAAACGTGGAACAGAATAATACGGCCATCAACTTTACAAGCAGACCTTTTTTCACATCAGGCGCTCCTTCCTGCTACTTCCTACTTTATATTCATCGTTAAATCAACAAACACAGAAGGTCCGGCATCTTGAGCAGCTTTAATATCCGATTCTGTTAAGGAAGAACCTTTGGCAATCAACAAATCCCCTTCCAGGTTATAAATATCTTCTGTCACTCTTTTACCAGTCAATAATTCAGTCTGTTTCGATTTGATCGTTTGCAAACCATGCTGTTGAGTCTGGATTGTTTCAACCTCTTCTTCATATACAGGATGAGGATTTTCCAGTTGTTCAAACGTACCTTTAAAATATTCTACTGCATCTTCGTTTACAATGATGATATCCTTTCCAAAGGTCAGTACATGCTCAGTTCCAAGGAAATATGTACTATCCTGTGCAACTAACTCTAATGAAACGATTGCGCCTGTTTCATCATCCACATAGAATTCATGAATATTCCCGATCATTTGCCCTTTACGGGTCATTACGCGAGTATCATTGATTTTGATTTTTTTGTTTACCAGCTGGTTGGCAATCGGAATTTCATTCAGGTCGATGACCGCATTCTCATTTTCTACCGTGACGGCATACTCCCCGATTCCTACTACTTTCTTGAAAGGAATTGCTTTGACACTCACTTGCCAATCTTCATGTTCGATGGTCAAAAAGTCGACGGATCCTTTTTCCGGATTTATAACAAGGGATTTCACTCTCCCTATTTCACTTCCATCGTTAATACTAATAATCGGTAATGTTTTCATCTCTGCACTTTTCTTCATGTCATCTCACCTATTCTATCAATTTATTTCGTCTGTTTTTCCAAGGCAAATTCTTTGGTTTGTTCTATGTCCAATAAGATGTAAGGATATTCCATGAACCTATCTTCAATTCCTTTAATGAACATGCACAAATCCACATATTGCTCTGTTGAAATGTAATGATCCATTAATATCCTTGCAAATGTATAGTAATCCTGATCATGTAGACTGGGATGTAAATAATGCTTAATCATGTTTTCCATTTGATCTGTCGTTAACAGACTTCTAGAAAGTGAGATTTGTTCGATCATTGTCTTCATTACTTCTCTCATGATCCTATGGCGATTTGGAAGTTCATCAATATAAGTATCCTCTTCTTTAAGCGCGGTATTAATATCAGTCTCTACGATCTCTAACGTTGACTCTGTTTGCTCGTTTACTTCCTCACGTTCAGAGTCACCTTTTTCATCGCTCAATTCTTCTTCTGTAACAGATTCATCACCTACTTCTGGAATATCCTCCTCGAATAGGCCTGCCTCTTCTTCTTCCACCTCTGGTTCATCCTGCAAATTAGTATCATCGATCATACTTTCGATTTCACTTAAATCCCCATCATTAAAGATTTCATTTTGGTTTTCTATCACTTCTACTTTTCCCGTCATTTCGTTGGTATTTTCAATAAACCATTCACTCTCATCTTCGGGAACAGGTATTATGTCTGTGTCTCTTTCTGATTCGCTCATTTCTTCAACGGGAGAATGTATAAGTTCAATCTCGTCAATAGGTGGTTCATCTTCCTCAATCTCGAGTATTTCCTCTTGGTCGATTATTGACTCTATTTGTTCTGGCACTTCTTCAACTGGAAGAATGTCATTATCAGGCGTGTTTTCCAAGACTTCCTCACTATGTATATCAGGATGAGCTGTCTGAGGTTGGTAGACTTCGTACTTCTGTTCCTCATACACTTCCACTTCACTTCCTGCAGCAGCCACCATCATCCCGCTGAATCGTTGGTCAATCATATAAGAAGCAACCCCCAATAAAGCCATTAACATAATTGCAATTGCCCACATCGGGTATTGACTCGATGCAACAATCCCAAGGAGTGTCAAACCAAATGATATACCGGCCAGTATTAATTTCCCCTGCTTGCTGATGCCTATCGGAACAAAATATAAAATAGGTAACAAAAGAATGAGTGCCAACAACGAAAATAGGTAAATCATCTTATATTCAACTCCTTCCTGTGATATATTTCTTATAAATCAGACTTTTTTTAACAAGTTTCGACTACTAGATATTGTATAATAAAGTCAGGTATTTTGAAAGCAGGTGTTGGGGTGAAACTGATAAAAATATTAAAAAATAATAGAGGCTTAACTTTGATAGAACTTTTGGTATCCATAACGATTCTCGGAATTGTCCTTTTAAGCTTCATGAACTTCTTTCTTCAATCGAGTACATATACAAATAGTAATCAAAAGAAGACTGTGGGAGTCAACGTTGCGAGAAATGTTCTCATGTTCATGGAGAAACAGGATTTTCTGGAGATCAGAAATTTTTTTAACGAAGTGAACACCGGCCAGCATCCCCCCGAAGATGATTTTCTTGCATTATTTATCTGTAATGATAGCTATCTTACTTTCTCTAACTCTGCCGCTGAATCAGAAATCAGTCAGGCATGCCCCCAGAAAAAAAACATTACCGTCAACGGACTGGAATATGAAGCCTCCATTTCTTCAGAAGAAGTGTCATCATCTGAAGAATTAAATTCCTACATTCCAATAACAGTCAAAGTGAGGTGGACCATAGATGATCATGAATACAGTACGACATTGGATGGCAAAGTCAAAAGCGAAGATATCCGATAACAGGGGTGTCACCCTGATTGAATTGTTGGTTACACTTACTATATCGGCCATTCTTCTCCCTGTTACATATGGAGCTTTCATAACGGGTTATAAAGTCTACGAAAAAGTTTCAATCGATGCCCAATTACGGGAGGATGCAGATTATGTCTCAGCCATGGTGATGAAGAATCTCTATTCCTATCCTTTCGACAGAATAGAAGAATGTTCATCCTCCAATGAAAGCTGCATTACATTTGTGAATGACAGTGAAAAAAACGTGACTCCCTACTCTGACAAATCTTTCTATGAAGTAGAAAATGCAGAAGTCATAAATGATCAACAGACACTCGAGCTTGTTCAAGTTGACGGAAAAGAGCAATGGAGCTTCAACGGGGAAATCCTTGCTACTCCATCCGATTTTACCGGTTCAAAGGTTTTTACCAGCTGCTCATCCGATCCCTGTGAAAATGCCATCATTCAATTAACCTACAACGTAAGCGATACCCGTTTTCATAAAACACTACAATTAGAAAGCAGCTTCGGCTTTTAGAAGGGAGGAAATCACATGTTTATGAATCAAAGAGGAAATGCCCTGTTGACCGTTTTAATCACCTCCCTGGTCATGGTAACGATCGGAATGGCCATCATGAGCTCTACAATAGGAGGTGCCAACCGAACGGAAGTAAGGGAAACGGATATTGATATTACATACGAGGGAATAAAAGCAGTTGAGGAAATTTCTGCGAAACTTATCTCTCAGCTGCAACCAACGAAACCTTTGGATATTGATGGATTGACGACAGGTAATATCAATACGAAAGTGACTGACTTCATAAGAACAGACATCATCCCATCCTATCAATCTTCTGATTCTATCAAATGTATTACAATCGTAGATGTAAGCGGTGATAGAGCGTCTAATTTACTGGGAGACCAATGCGAGAGGGCAAATAATCTTCAGTATCACACGTTCGGTTTGGAATTTCTCAATACAAACCTTACAAGGGTTTATGAGATTATCGTCAACACAAAAAACCCTGATGCAGAGGAAGGAAAAGTTGAAAAGATTGTCCGTAAGCGTATTATCCTATCTCCTATCCCAAGTTTCCTGAAATACACACTGGGAGCCAGGGAACTACTGGAATTAAACGGATCACCTCATCTTGTAGGCAATGTATATGCTCAATCACTAGACATCAGAGAGGATGCCAATTATCAGTTGTCCAATCATAAGGATAAAAAAGTGGCTGCACCTTTCCCATCCATCATCGGGGATATTTATACCAGCTATGACAAAGACAATTATGCGCAAATGAAATCCCTAGTGGATACAAATCAGTTTTACCCGCACGTCTCAGCACCTAACATAAAGCAGGACAGTCAATTTACCGACATTTCATTTGACCAGACGTACAATGATGAAGTTGGAAAAGTATTAAATTCCCTGGATCTTTCACTCAATAACAACTTGACTCAGGTAAATTTACGAAATACGATCACCCGTAACTTTCTAACAGACGGTTCTCTCTTCCTGCCGCTGTTGAAAGGCATATTGGATCCCAATGTACAAGGTATAGTAAAAGCCGATAGGAGTATCACCGTAAAGAATCTCGTTCATAGCGGAGTTGACCTCATCGTCAACGGTGATGTTAACATTCTGGCAGATTCAGCGATGAATATCGGAAATATCATCTCTACAGGAAATGTAACCATTTCAAATGTCTCAGGGGACATGTCGATCGGAAACATTGTCGCAGCCGGTAAAGTGTCCATTGAAGCGAATGCTCCCATCAGCCTGAAAGAGAATATTGTCAGTTTCGATAATATGACGATTCAATCCCAGAACTCTACCTCAAGGATTGAAGGCAACGTTTTTTCAGGGAAGAACTTAACCATTCAAGGAGACGCAAATGATCAAGGTGAAGAAGATGATGAAATGGCATTTGATTCTGTCATCTATGCCAAGGGAAAGACCAGCATCTCGAACTTGAACATCACAGGTATAAAAAATCCTTTAGGCTCAGATACTTCCGGACAGCTGATTTTACTTTCTAAAGGAGAACTGTTGGTCACGAGGATGAATGAATTTCAATATTATACTGATGAAAATGAAAAGAAAGAGACCGACCTATTACCAGATCCATCTGAAAACATTAAACCATTACAAGCCTTCTTATATACGGATAGTGACGCAACATTATATGGAGTCGGTTCTCTTTTCTATGTGAACGGCGGCGTTTTTTCTAAAGGGAATCTGACTATAAATGCCGTTCGCGGAAAAGTCGATGATATGGATCGAATTGAAACTGACCTTTTTTCAAATCAGGAAGAAAAGCTATCCCGATTTATCGTCCATTATAATCGGGATGTTCTTCTCTCAAAGTTGGAGGCTTTGCCAAGGGTAGAATCCCTCTCACTCATAAGTGACGAAATCATCGTCCAGTAAAAAAGCGAGCCCATGATTTCTCATGGACTCGCTTTTCCTTTACCATCTGCCATCAATGCTGCCGTCTTCCGTATCAGGATCTTCGTCTTCTTCTGAAACAACTTCGAAAATCGCCCTGGCTTTAATATCCGGGTTTTCGTCTGATGTCACAGTGATGGTTGTCACTCCACTTTTCTCGGGGATCACTTTCCATTGTCCGTCTTCTTTTACGATATCGACGACACCATTTCCTGTATCTGTTACACTCTTGATGTTTTGGTTTGTCGCATTGGTAGGATTGAAGATTAAATTTGAAACAATGTCAAAGTCGTCTCCCTCAAGAAGCAACGTATACTTGGATTGATCAAAATCCATACTTTCGAGCTTTACTACCCTGGATTTTACGATGACCTGGATATATTTTTTGTACTTTCCATTTTTGGTCTCTACTTTAACCACATCGATTCCGGGAGATATTCCGGTGATTTTATTCTCCTTGGAAGAAATGGTTTGTGTATACACCGAGTTTAAGAGTAAATCGTCACCAGGGGTTACACTGACACGATAGTTATTATTTGGCTTTCCAAATGGAAACACGTCGATATCAAATGTCTTCGTTTCGCCTACATATAATTCAATAATAGAAGGCACACGTATTAAGTCGTCCCCTTCGATCCAGACGGATTTCCCGATGATGTAGTCATCGAGTGCAAACCCGCCGCTTGCTTTCACCTGGACTTCATTCTTGCCGAACATATCGAGCGTCTTCCACTCTTCCACGTTAATGCTCTTCCATCCATCAATTGGTTCATCCTCATTCAGAATACGGTATTGATATGTCACATCTTGACCTGGCACACCGTTTGATAAGCTGAATTCTGCCTCGTTCGAAATGGAAGCTCCATCCTCCAACGTATTCTTAGTGACAGTATCTTTTACAGTCAAATCCGGAATAAATGATAACTCAGAAGTGGATCCATCTTTATAGGTGATCGATAGCCAGGTAGTACCTGCAACTAATTCCTTTACGGCTTTATTCGGATAACGGCTACTTCCTCCAGCTTCTAGAACTGCGAGAGTCGTTTCCCCCTGCCCCGAAACCCTTACTTTTTTGATCACTCCATTAGAATATCCGTCATACGCATACTCTTTTTGACTGTAATACTTCCTGGTCCTTACTTTTGCACTTAGTTCACTTTGGTCAGGAGTCAAATTACTGATCACTTTTGTACCAAATCTGGAATCGATATAAGAAACCCTTGGCTGAGGCATTTTCACATTGTTGATGGCCCACACTGCCTTCATCTTCATATTCGCCGAAAGGGTAGGTTGCGAGAATTTCCCTTTATCAAAGCCAACCTTTTGAGTTAATTTCATGACTGCCGTTCGTTGACCATCAACGCTCTCTATTGAAACATTGGTGTTATCCGCAATATCCACCCCTTCAGGTAGCGGCTGGTAAATAATGATGTCTGTTACATTTCCCTTAGCATTTGGATTTTCCAGACCTCCAAATTCCAACTGATATTTTCCTGTAAAAGAGTTTGTATCTTCTCCTTGCTCAATAATTAAATTGAATAATTCCTGCTTATTCTTATTCAGTTCAAGTTTTCCTGTAACGGATGCAGGTGCATCGTCCTTCACCTGGATCGTCACGGATTGGGTGTTTGTATATCTCCAGGCTGTCTCTTCTGCTGATTTGTATTGTATTTTCAAGTTATTAAATGTGTAGGTACCCTTTGTCGTAAATTCTACCGGTAATGACACTGTAATAGGTGACGGTGCTCCTTGCCCCACTTCATAAACGGTGGAAAACGGCAAATACACAAAGTTATTGACCACTTTATACTGATTTCGGTCAACCGTTACGTTTGCCGGCAATGGCACGACGACTTCCCCATCTAATTTGACTGAGTTTAATTTATTCGCCAATTTTTCAAACGCATCCGAAACACTTCCCTCGCTTGCCTTTATGAAGCTACCCGAAGTTTGCTGTGCAAGCATTTGTAGGTATCGGTCATCCAGGTCCCCTTCCCCGTATCCAAGGGTGTGCATGGTGATTTTAGCGTTATATAATTCTTTGGAGACTTCAAGACCTTTTTGTTTAATTAAGGCCTGCATTTGTTGACTGTTCGTTTCTAGATCTCCTGGATTGTACCACCCGGGATTAAAAGAGGTACCGTCCATTGAAAAAGCAGAAGGAATAAATAATGATTTCAGCTTACTATTATCCGTTGAATATATTTTATGAAGCCACTTGTTGTAACTGTAACGATTTTGATAATCATAGACTACTTGTTCATCACTTTCAACCACTCCTGTTTCACTGCAAAATACCAACCAGTATCTTGTACATACTTCTTTTTTAACTTTCTCAATTGCTGTAGCTATCATGGGCTGTCCGTCCGTTAAAAACACAATATATTTTTCATTAGGAGAGTTTTTCAGCATATTTTTCGCGGCACGCAAAGGATCTGTATAATTTGTGCCTCCATTAGCGGTGGTATGTAACATAGAAGTTTTGATGGCATCGAGGTCATTGCTTAATGGAACAATCGTTTCAACATCAGAAGAAAAGGTAATGAGGGAAAAACGGTCATTTCTTTGTTTATTCTTTTCAAAGAATTGGACAGCGCTGGTCAGACCATTCTTTGCGTTTTGCAGCTTATTATTCGTACTGTTCATTGAACCTGATTTATCAAACACAAAGACGACGTCAATCGGTGGACGGCTGGTCTCTTTCACTTCACCTGAAGGGATAATATTGAAATCCAATGACGCTTTTGCATTACCTTCTACAGGTTTTACAATTACTTCTTGTGAAGGTGTTGCATTAAAGTCTACTCTCAGGTCTTCATTTCCCTTTGCAAAGGCACTGCTTGAATGGAAAATGAATGCAAATATCAAGAACACTAGTAACGGAAGTTTTGGTTGAATTCTCATTATATCCCTCTTTTTGGCATCCTGTAATACTTTCATTATATCAATCTCAAAACTATTTTAATAGGACTTAATACTCAAGATCTATTCTTTTTTCATAAAGAAAGGATGCCTCTTTGTTCATTAGACATCCTCTCCATCACTTCACATACTGCGCCACCCGATTCCGCCCTGCCTGCTTCGCACCCGTATAAAGCGCACGGTCCGCATGACGAATCAACGCCAATGTATCGTCTGCATCTTCCGGAGCAGTCGATACTCCAATACTCGCCGTAATCCTTACCATCATCTGCTTATTGGACTCGTCCAAACTATCATGCAGTGTGAATGGCTGATTGGCAATCGTGCTCCTGACATACTCTGCGATTTGGAGTGCCTCTTCCCTTTCCGTGTTCGGAAGGAGGATCACAAATTCTTCCCCTCCGTATCTCGCCACCGTCCCTTTGGAATCGATCAGCGTGCGCAAGCGGTCGGCAAGTTCAATCAGGATTTCGTTTCCACTCTGGTGTCCGTAGTTATCATTGATCACTTTGAAGTGGTCCAGGTCAAGCATGATAAGTGAGAGATTTTTTCTTTTTCCTGCCTCAAGATTGTTATATTCCATGGATAGGAGGTCTTCGAAGTAACGGTAATTGTAAAGGCCTGTAAGGGCGCATCGTTCACTGTTTTTCTTTGTACGTTCGTGGTGCCTTGCATTGGCGATCGCCACTCCGAAATAGGAGCAAAGGATATCGACGATCATCAGTTGGAATTTCTCATATGCCTTCTTTTTGGAAGAAGCGAGGAGAAGGATGCCCCTCACTTTCTGGCTTCTGACGATGGGCACACATAGTACACTTTCTACATCTTCAGGCATGTAGCCTTCTGCAATATCGGTCCACTCAGACCGGGACGTGTAAAGGACGGACTTCCCCGTCTCCCATACCACACCGCTGATTCCCTGGTTTTTCTTAAGGGGGCGCAGATTATTGGATTTCATTTCTCCATTTTCAACACGGCGGAGAAGCACTAATTCTTCTTCATGGCAATCAAGGATGTACGCATACTCTACAGGAAGGGTCTCGATGATCTTCTCGATGAAAATATCAAGTACTTCTGTGACTTTCAGGCTCTCGGTTAACTGGTGACCGATTTCCCCGGCTTTCTGGAGGTATTCATTGATCTTTTCTGAAGAATTATAAAGCTTCAAGATGATGGATAGACTGACGAAGGGGACGCCGATCAGCAATGATGCAATGGCTCCGAGCTCAAATGTTAAATAATAGAGTGATAGAGACAAAGGGAACATGATCATATTCGCAGTAAAATCCCATATGAAGTCCTTACTGTAAAAGCGCACATCATTATTAGCCACATAATGATGGTACAAAAGGAGCAGAATCTGATTGATCATAATGGATACAACCTGATAGCAAAGGATCGGAATAATCAGCTGCCCCAGATCCCTCTCAGCAATTTCCCCGCCAAGCATAAAGTAAATTAATCCACTGATGCATGAAACGAGAAAAAACATCAATGAATTCAAAGGGATTCTATGCCAGTCGTTCTTCGTCACCCTTAGTCTTATGAGCAATGGGATGATAGAAAATTGCATGAGGACGATTTCAATAAATAGTCCATATTTAATGAAACCAACAAGAGTCACCCACTGGATGAAAAATATGGTGGCACCGTTAATAACGATGGGCATGAGGGGAATGAAAGTGGCAAAGGCCACTAATGTAATGAACTCCAACTCATTTCCTGCAATATTTTCAGGGGGATAGTATTGATATGTAAAATACAAGCCGGCCGGCACAACGGCAAGCCATGCCAGCAACAAGTACAGCTTTTTCTTTAAAGGTAACGTCATATCTATCCCCCATAGGTTTCATTGAATAAGTATAGTCTGATCATACTATACTAGTTAAATAGTCACAAGTTTAAGAATATTTTATCAAAGCACCCAAACAAAGTCACTTAATTTTTTCTGTAATTTTCCAATAAAGGAAGTAAATACGGTTTTACTTCAGATAAAAAGTAGAGAGACCCCGTTATGAGCAGTACTTCATCATCCTGCATGATGGATAGTTTATCTTTGAGGTATGCTTTCCAATCATGCACTTTTACCTTATTCGGGTGTAAAGATACGGAATAAAGCTCTTCAACGGATGCCACTCTCGGAAAGTCAAAGGTCGTAAATGCAATAGAATCCGCTGCATCTTCCAAATGATTGATCATCGGTTTTAATTCTTTATCATGGAGTGCCGAGAAGAGAACGGTTACTTTCTTATGGAGGAAGCGTTCTTTCATCGTCTTTACAAGGGCCGCCACTCCTTCTGGATTGTGGGCTCCATCAATATAAATGTCACGGGTATCCGATAAAGCTTCCATTCTTCCCGGCCAAGTGGCCTTTTTCAATCCATGCCTGATGTTCTCGATACCTATTTTCATCTCACACGTTTTCTCGAGAAGCTCGACTACCTTGATGGCTAGAGCAGCATTATTGATTTGATGGTTCCCGATCATTGAAATCTCGAACACATCATGTAGAAGGGGCGACTGGTACTCGAACCTCTCCCCTTTCTCTAAAAGGGCCGTACGCTTTGCCGAGAAATCCTCACTCAGCTGAAAGAGCTCACTCCCCACCTCTACAGCCTTATCTTCTAATACCTTTCTTGCTTCTGGTTGATGCACACCCGAAACAACCGGCACATTGTTCTTAATGATACCCGCTTTTTCATAAGCGATATCTTCTATCCGGTTGCCAAGAAACTGCATATGATCCATTCCGATACTCGTAATCACTGAAAGCATAGGGGTGATGACATTCGTTGAATCAAGCCTTCCCCCGAGGCCAACCTCATAGAGTACCAGATCGACGGGCTTCATTTCGGCAAAATAGTAAAAGCTCATGGCTGTAATGACTTCGAATTCGGATGGAGGACCCCATTCCGAATTCTCCATCCTTTCTGCGACCGGCTTGATTTTTTCTACAAGTAAGGTCAGATCATCGTCACTGACAGGATTTCCATTGATGCTGATACGTTCGTTGAAACGTTCGAAATAAGGAGAAGTAAATGTCCCAACAGTGTATCCTGCATCTTGTAACACATTTCTCAAGTAGGTGACGGTAGATCCTTTTCCGTTCGTTCCACCGATGTGGATCGTTCTCTGTTTTTGATGGGGATTCCCAAGTTCCTCCAAGAGGTGATTCATCCGCATCAATCCCGGCTTGATTCCAAGTCTCAGCCTTGAGTGTATCCATTCGACTGCCGATTCATAATTCAACAATTTTCTTTCACTCCCACTTGGATGTCATTAGAAAAAGGGCCTTCATCAGGTCTGATGGTCGGCGATGCACCCACCTATCCATCTGACCTGAATCGATTGCCCTCTTCTTACCCTTTATTCAATATAAACATTAAACTGATTTAAGCTCTTCGATTCGTGCTTTAACAGTCGCTTGTTTCTCTAAATAATCTTTTTCTTTCTCTTTTTCCTCATCGACTACTTTCTGAGGGGCTTTACTTACAAACTTTTCATTGTTCAACTTACCTTGAACCCGGGAAACTTCTTTCGTCCATTTGTCGAGTTCTTTTTGAAGTCGGGCGATTTCTTCTTCAATATTGATCAGCCCTTCTAATGGAAGGTAGAGGTCCACTCCTGTAACCACTGCCGTCATTGCTTTTTCCGGCGCTTCTAAATCTGTGCCCATCTCAAGCTTCTCAGGATTACAGAACTTCTCGATATACGATTGATTCTTTTCGATGATTGTCAGGGTATGGGCATCCTTTGCTTTTAGCATCAAGTTGATTTGCTTGCTCATTGGTGTATTCACTTCTGCACGAACATTCCGTACAGCGCGGATGATGTCAACCAGAAGCTTCATTTCTTCTGCTGCCGCTTTATCCGTCAGCTTTTCATCAACCGTTGGCCATGCTGCAACCGTGATGGATTCGCCTTGATGCGGCAAGTTCTGCCATATTTCCTCGGTAATAAACGGCATGAATGGGTGTAAAAGTCTCATTGTGTTGTCGAGTACATAGGCCAGGATCGAGCGGGTCGTCCTTTTCGCCGCTTCATCCTCACCGTAAAGAGGCAGCTTCGCCATTTCAATGTACCAGTCACAGAAGTCATCCCAGATGAAGTTGTATAGTATGCGTCCCACTTCACCGAATTCGTAACGATCTGCAAGTCGTGTAACTGTCTCGATCGTTTCATTCAAGCGTGTCAGGATCCATTTATCCGCAACGGACTTTTCACCTGATAAATCGATTTCATCGTATGTCATTCCATCCATATTCATCAATGCGAATCGGGAGGCATTCCAGATCTTGTTCGCAAAGTTCCAAACACTTTCCACTTTCTCAAATGAGAAGCGCAGATCCTGTCCTGGTGAGCTTCCGGTTGTAAGGAAGTAGCGAAGGGAGTCGGAACCGTATTTTTCGATGACTTCCATAGGGTCAATACCGTTTCCTAGTGACTTACTCATCTTACGCCCTTCAGCATCACGAACCAAACCGTGAATCAATACATCTTTGAATGGACGTTCTCCAGTAAATTCAAGACCTTGGAAAATCATACGTGAAACCCAGAAAGGAATGATATCGTAACCTGTAACTAGAGTACTTGTCGGGTAATATCTCTTAAAGTCTTCTGCGTTTGTATCCGGCCAGCCAAGGGTAGAGAATGGCCATAGTGCTGAACTGAACCACGTATCAAGTACATCATCTTCCTGTGTCCATTGTTCAATATCCTCAGGAGCTTTTTCACCTACATAAATTTCTCCCGTTTCATTATGGTACCAGGCTGGAATTCTATGTCCCCACCATAATTGTCGAGAGATACACCAGTCACGTGTGTTCTCCATCCAACGAAGATACGTGTTCTCAAAACGATCTGGAACAAAGTTTACTTTATTTTCATCTTTTTGAAGTTGAATGGATTTTTCAGCCAGGGAATCCATTTTCACGAACCATTGTTTTGAAAGGTACGGCTCTACGATTGCCCCACTACGCTCGGAGTGCCCAACCGAATGCATATGCTCTTCAATCTTGAACAACACTTCTGATTCCTGAAGATCCTTTACGATTTGCTTACGGCAGTCAAAACGGTCCATGCCGTTATACTTGTCAGCTCTCTCGTTCATCGTTCCATCTTCATTCATCACTAAGATGCGTTCAAGATTATGGCGGTTCCCGATTTCAAAGTCATTCGGGTCATGGGCCGGTGTGATTTTCACCGCTCCAGAACCGAATTCCATATCCACATAATCATCACCGACGATCGGGATTTCACGTCCAACGATTGGCAGGGTAACCTTTTTCCCGATGAGATGCTTGTAGCGATCGTCTTCTGGATGTACCGCTACCGCTGTATCACCAAGCATCGTTTCCGGACGCGTTGTCGCGATTTCAATGTGGCCACTTCCATCAGCAAGAGGGTATCTCATGTGATAGAATGCCCCTTGAACATCTTTATGAATAACCTCGATATCTGATAGCGCAGTCTTTGTTGCAGGATCCCAGTTGATGATATATTCACCGCGATAGATCAATCCTTTATTGTAAAGATCGATGAATACTTTCTGAACCGCATCCGATAATCCTTCATCAAGTGTGAAGCGTTCACGGCTGTAATCAAGACCAAGTCCTACCTTAGCCCACTGCTGGCGGATATGCTCGGCATACTCTTCTTTCCATTTCCATGTTTCTTCCACGAATTTCTCACGGCCGAGGTCATACCGTGAAATTCCCTGGTTACGAAGTTTTTCATCTACTTTTGCCTGAGTGGCAATTCCTGCATGGTCCATACCTGGCAGCCAAAGTACGTCGTACCCCTGCATCCGTTTCATTCTTGTCAGGATGTCCTGCAGTGCTGTGTCCCATGCGTGACCAAGATGAAGTTTCCCCGTTACGTTCGGCGGAGGGATAACGATGGTGTAAGGCTCCTTCTCCTTATCGTTCGTCGCTTCGAAGTACTTGCCTTCTAGCCACCATTTGTAGCGTCCCTGTTCAATGGCATTGGGATCATATTTCGTCGGCATTGCTAATTGTTGATCTTGAGTTTCCATGTGATTTCCTCCTATATCATACTGTGAGTCATTTTCAAAAAAAAATAAAAAAATCCCCCGTCCTGTGAAAAGGACGAAGGATTCCATTCGCGGTACCACCTTTTTTCTCAGGAGAAAGAAGACTCCTGAACTCTCGACGGAAATAACGGCTTTTAACCGGCTTCTACTACTCTCATTTCATAGAAACAGCTCTTCAGGCGACCTTCCATTGTCTTAACGTAGAAAATCTCTCAGCAAACGATTTTCCTCTCTGAAAGTAAGGACCAATGTACTCTTCCTGTTCATTGCTTTTCGTGATTATTCATTTATTCATTATAGTATAGGAAAAGATAAACTTTCGTCAATCATTATTGGCGATTTTGTTGAAAAATATTCATTTCGCCTATACATAGGCACCATTCCATCCTTCATTCATAAGATAAAGTAGTGAATCTACCCAGAAAGTGAGTGGATGTTTATGAAGAAAATCAACCAGTATACGTTGCAGAAATGGATGGGGAATGCCCGTCTCATATGTAAGCAGTTCATCATTCCTTTTACCATCTTCCAAGGGATCCGCACCATCTTGCTCCCAACCACTTTTGATGTTCTTCTGTTGACCCTGTTCATTGGTATCGGCCTTGCCATCTACTTTGATTGGATTTAAAGAACTGACGACATATGAATTCGTCAGTTCTTTTTTTATTCTGATTCCGCTGCCTGCTCCTGTTTCTGCTTTTCCATTTCATCCAGGCGCATGACAACATATTCGGTATTTTTAAGAAGCCAATAGTGACGCTGTAACTTCTTCAGGGATTTACGTTCATTTCGCTTATCTTTCGGTGTATGGAAATATTTTTCCACTACGGCAATGACGGAGCTGGGATACGCCAGGTAGCTCATGAAAAGGAGCCTCTCTTCATTCCGTACGGTAAAATGTTGAAAGTAAGTGGTTAGCCACTCAATGCATTCCTCATAATACTTTGGGTAGGTTTTCAGCGTCCTCGACAAAAACGGCAGGAGATCATGAAAAGGCGATGCCATCTTGGAATACTCGAAGTTGACAAAATACCCCATACCTCTTTCGTCAAAAAGAAAATGCTCCGTCGACACCTTCCCATGCGTAATAACAGTCCGGACTTTTTCAAGTTCTTTGGTTTCTTCATACCATTCATCCAGCATTTTACGTGAAAATTTCAATGCTTGGGATGCGTCCTTATAATACATACAAAAATGAAATTGAAAGGGGGACATGTATGTGGTCTTCTCACATGCTTCTACGTACTCATCCAGGAATTGCTGCTCTTTTTCCCATCTGGACGTCAGCTGTTCGTAGTGGGATTCTCTCTCTTCTTTATCAATTTTCACTTCCTGGGAAGAAAGGGTATGAAGTCTCGCCAATTCCCTGAACATCTTTTGGTGCTTTTCAAATTGATCTTCTCGTTCATAGTTTGAAAGCCAGGGCATGACATAATATAAATCCCCTTCATTCCATACTGCATATCGTCCATCCAGGGTGGGATAAATCGGAACAATCCGATTATAGCCCCTTTGAAAGAGCATTTGTACATTCCTGACAAAGTCCACACCGTTTTGGGCAGAAAGCTGTTTAACTGCTAAAGTGCCTTTATTTGAAAATACTTTTGAAATTTTCCCGAAGCTCTCAACAAAATGGGGTTCGACCCCATAAGGCTGCAAGACAGGCTTTAATCCCTCCAGCGTTTGTACCATTCCTCTCACCTTCTAAGATTACTTTTCTTAAAAAAAACGGACCAACTCCAATGATTTTGGTGTCAGCCCCATCGTTTTTGCTATATCTACCTTCTCTTTTATTCGATCCTCAGATGGGAACGACCTTTGCTTCTACCCCTTGAATACGAATTCACTGTTCGGGATATAAAGAACCTGCCCTGCATATACATCCTGATTGGCTTCGAGCTGATTCACCCGTAATAACTGCGGGATGGTCAGATCATACTTCTCGGCAATATAATCGAGGTTCTCACCTTCCTGTACGATGCATACCCTTAGAGTCGCTCCTTTTTCCTCCTCTTTACGGGCAAAGAAATCCGTTAATGAGATGGATTCGTACTTCTTTTTCCCTTTTGTCTTTTTCTTTTCTCCCTCTTCTTCATCCATTTCTGCTTCCACCGCAGAGGACGATGACGAAGACTCTTCTTCTTCCAATTCCTCTTCCTTATACTTAGGAGCAGGCGGAGGCGTATAGGCGGCTTTGGGTTCCGCGTGCTGTTCTTCTGACGATTCACTCAGCTCATGCTGTGGAAGTTCAAATACATTCTCTTTCCGGTAATCCACTTCTTCATAGGAAAGGGCAGGATTTGAATCGTACTGAATCTGAACAGGAATTTCATCCTCATGTTCAGCCGGCGGGGTCCTTCCTTCCAGATTAAACGATTGGTATTCGTCGTCAGCATCATCTTCTTCCTCTTCTGCTTCCTCTTCTACATAAGTGGTGATTTCTTCTTCATCGTAATTTTCGTATTCGTACACTTCTTCTCGATCTTCCTCTTCTTCCGTTTCCACTTCTTCTTCTACTTCTGCTTCAGCGACTGCACTCGACCGGTAAAGGGGCTCGAATTCCTCTTCCCTTTCATACTCCGATTCAAATGGTGTGTGCGCCTGCTGCTCCCCGTAGATTCCCGTGATGGTTAAATCGGCATTCAGCTTTAAGCAGGCATTTTCAGGCACGACATAGTCGAAAGACTCGACATACACATCGATATCGCCTAAATTGGCAATCCTGTTTTTCGGGATTGTTACATCCACGGGAAACCTGTGAACAAATTCATATTCACCTTTTTCTCGTTTTTCCACTGTCTGCACAAACTTACCGCTTGCTTCAAACTCATCATCCTCTTCTTCTCTCGGTGACGTTGGCAGATACTCACCGGTCAAATCCAGACTACCCCTGATAAGTACATACTGTTCTTGCTCTTGTATCGTTATATGAGGATCTAAGGAGATGGATAGCAATTCTTCAACTTCCTGTCCTTTTTTGAACCAAATTGATTCTTCCAAAGAAAATCGTAAGCACGATTGTTGTTCTTGTGACAAAGAAATTCCTCCTTTCAAGTTCCAAACAAAGAAATAGTAAACAATGCCATTATCACTTTATGAAACAGAAAGGATGAATATGATAGGAAAACAAATAAAAACAGCCGATCCCCTAAAAGGATCGGCTGCCTCATTACTTCTTGCTCATTTTTTCAAACGCTTTTTCCGCTGCCTGAAGGGTCTTTTCAATATCTTCATCCGTATGTGCTGTCGATAAGAAGAGTCCTTCGAATTGAGATGGTGGCAGGAATACTCCTTCATGGGCCATTTCACGGTAGTATTCGGCAAACATCTCAAGATCAGAAGACTTGGCACCTTCGTAATTTGATACTTCTTCATTCGTGAAGAAAATGCCGATCATGGAGCCTGCACGATTGATCCTGTGAGGAATATTGTGCTTTTCTGCCGCTTTCTTTAAGCCTTCCTCCAGTAAGTCTGCTTTACGTGAGAACTCAGTATAGGTTTCCGGAGTCAGCTGACTGAGTGTCTCATATCCAGCCGTCATGGCTAACGGATTTCCGGACAGGGTGCCCGCTTGATAAATCGGACCGCTTGGAGCGATTCTTTCCATGATTTCCGCTTTCCCGCCATACGCACCGACAGGAAGTCCCCCACCGATGACTTTACCAAGACAGGTTAAGTCAGGAGTTACATCGTAAAAGCCTTGGGCACAGCCATAGCCGACACGGAAGCCTGTCATGACTTCATCAAAAATAAGAAGAGCACCATGGTTTTCCGTTACTTCACGCAGACCTTCCAGGAAGCCGGGTTGCGGAGGTACGACACCCATGTTTCCGGCAACAGGCTCGACGATTACACCTGCGATGTCATCACCGAACTGTTCGAATGCATAGCGGATGCTTTCTAAATCATTGTAAGGTACTGTAATCGTGTTTTTGGCTACTCCTTCTGGCACACCAGGGCTGTCAGGTAAACCAAGGGTCGCGACACCTGAACCGGCTTTGATCAATAACGAATCCCCATGTCCGTGGTAACAACCTTCGAATTTTATGATTTTATTTCTGCCTGTGTATCCACGGGCCAAACGGAGGGCACTCATTGTCGCCTCTGTACCGGAAGAAACCATACGTACGACTTCGATACTTGGTACACGGTCGATGACGAGTTGAGCAAGCTTATTCTCAATTTCTGTCGGAGCACCGAAACTTGTCCCGTTTTCGGCTACTTTCTTAATGCTCTCCACGACACGATCATTGCTGTGACCGAGAATGAGCGGTCCCCAGGAAAGGACATAGTCAATGTACTCATTGCCGTCAATATCGTAGATTTTCGACCCTTTTCCTCTTTCCATGAAGATTGGATCCATTTTGACGGATTTGAATGCCCGAACCGGACTGTTCACCCCGCCCGGCATCAATTTCACTGCTTCTTTGAATGCTTGTTTTGATTTTTCATATGAACGCAATATGGTTTCCTCCTTTAGTGATCTTTTCAGTCATCCTTACAGAAACTTTCCACCAATTAGGATAACCAATTCGCTACGTCTTTTGCGAAGTACGTAATGATAAGGTCTGCTCCTGCACGCTTCATGCTCGTCAGTTTCTCCATTACGATTTCCTGTTCGTTCACCCAGCCGTTTTGTGCAGCTGCTTTGACCATGCTGTATTCGCCGCTTACGTTATAAGCGACAACGGGAGCATTGAATCGATTCTTTACTTCACGCATGATATCCAGATAAGAAAGGGCCGGTTTTACAATAAGGAAATCCGCTCCCTCTTCCATATCGGATTGAGCCTCTCTCAAGGCTTCCATGCGGTTCGCAGGGTCCATTTGATACGTTCTGCGATCCCCGAATTGCGGGGTCGAATGGGCTGCATCGCGGAAAGGGCCATAGAAGCTGGATGAATACTTCACAGCGTAGGACATGATCGGCACATCATGATATCCTGCTTCATCGAGACCGTGGCGGATGGCTGCAACAAATCCATCCATCATGTTGGATGGGGCAATGATGTCGGCACCAGCTTCAGCCTGGCTGACGGCGGTTTTCGCCAGTAAATCAAGAGTCTCATCATTAAGGACTTTGCCATCTTTGACGATTCCACAATGACCATGGCTCGTATATTGGCAAAGACATGTATCGGCGATGACAACAAGGTCTGGGTACTGTTCCTTCACGAAGCGGGTGGCCTCCTGAACAATCCCATGATCGTGGTAGGCCTGTTTCCCCAATTCGTCCTTTTCAGCAGGGACACCGAATAGGATGATCGATTTAATGCCTAAAGAAACCACTTCATCCATTTCTGCCTTTAAATTATCGAGTGAGATATGATAAACACCCGGCATGGACGGGACGACATTCTTGATGTTTTCCCCTTCCACAACAAACAGAGGGTAAATTAAATCTTCTTTTCTAAGATGTGTTTCTCTAACAAGCGCACGCATCGTTTCCGATTGACGCAGGCGGCGATGGCGGTTAAATTGCAGGTCTTTCATATTAAAAAGCCTCCTAATGTTTTGTAACTAGCGGGAAGAGATATATTCCTTCATCTCATTCACCATTTCATTTACAGTATAAACGCTTGGACAGATTTTTACATGCAATCCGTATTGTTCGGCGATATTTTGAGTGATGGGACCAATACATGCAATGGGGATATCACGGATGCGGTCATACAGTGAATATTCACGGATGACCTTCATAAAGTGATGCACCGTCGATGAACTCGTGAAGGTGATAATATCCACTCGTTCGTTCTCGATGATTTCCTTTAATTGCACGATACTTTTCTGAGGAAGGACTGTTTCATACACGATCCATTCCTGACAGGCAACCCCCGCTGAGGATAATTGAGATGCAATCACATTCCTTGCGAGATTACCTTTCGGGATCAAGACGTGTGCCTCGGGATTCACCTTCAACATGAACTCTTCCGCGAAGTCATCCCCAGTGAAATTCTCCGGAACAAAGGAAACCGTAATTCCACATTTATGACAATAATGCCCCGTCTTGCTCCCGACAGCAGCGAATCTCCCTTTGTATGTGTCTAAAGAGATTCCCTGTCTCTTCAATGCCTCCAGGAAAAACTTCACACCATTTTTACTGGTGAAAATAATCCAATCATATGTATGCAGGTGGCTAAGGAACTCTTTCTCCCGTGGGTCTTTATGGGATTGAAAATGAAGAAGTGGAACCAAAATGGGTACCCCTCCCTCGCTCTTAATGAGGGATCCTGTCTCACTGGATCCCTCATTACCACGAGTAATCAAAACCTTTACATGTTCTAAAGGCCCCTCACCCTTCATTATTGATCGAGCTCCTCTTTCACCTGATCGATCAAGGCTTTTGCACCTTGCTTTGTTAAACTTTCAGCCACTTTTTCTCCTACTTCTTTTGGATCCTGGCCGGTCATGTATTCTTTGTAGATCGTTTTCCCATCCGGTGAAGCGACAAGCCCGGTCAAGGCAACGTCACCATTGTCTTTAAGTTCGGCAAATCCGGCAATCGGAACCTGACAGCCACCTTCCATTTTATGAAGGAACGCTCTTTCGGCCGTTACAGTAGTCGTTGTTTCTTCACATGCGAATTTCTTAAGGAGGTCACGGACTTCAGAATCGTCCTCTCTGCATTCGATGGATAATGCGCCTTGACCTACTGCCGGCAGGCAAAGATCAGGATCCAGGAATTCCGTTACGACATCGGATGTCCAACCCATTCGTGATAGTCCTGCTGCTGCAAGGATGATCGCGTCGTAATCTTCGTTCTGAAGTTTGGAAAGACGCGTATCGATATTACCGCGGATCCACTTGATTTCAAGATCAGGACGTACAGACAGGATCTGGGCCCCTCTACGAAGACTGCTTGTCCCGACGATCGCACCACCTGGCAGATCTTTAAGTGCGACATGATTCTTACTGATGAACGCATCGCGATGATCTTCGCGAACCGGTATGCTACCGATGGTGAGCCCTTCAGGTAGCACCGCCGGCATGTCCTTCATACTGTGGACAGCCATGTCAATTTCTTTATCCAGCATCGCCTGCTCGATTTCTTTAACGAATAAGCCTTTACCGCCAACTTTTGATAAAGTGACATCCAGGATCTGATCTCCCTTAGTGACTATCTCCTTCACTTCGAAATCGTAAGAAGGGTCCAATGCCTTCAACTGATCAATCACCCAATTGGTTTGGGTAAGGGCTAATTTACTTCGTCTTGAACCTACAATAATTTTTCTCATAATGACCTCCTGAAAACTTATGAATACCAGAAATGGAATGAAGACAACCGACTAGCTAGAAAGAAATTGATCAAGATGATCAAGAAGGCTGCAACATTAAGAAAAGCTAATGATTTACCAAATACATTCTTTTTAATACGAAGGTATAAATAACTGCTATATAAAATTAATAGAATGAATGATCCTATGATCTTGGGATCATACCATAGAAACTCCGGAAGCTTGATGTATGCCCATTGAAGTCCGAGTATCAGGCTGAGGAGCAGCATGGCGACACCGATGGAGTTTGAAATATATGATATCTTCTCAAGCTTGGACAAATCACTGATTCTCCATAACCTCTGCCCCCACTTCTTCTCCTTTAACAGCTTAAACTGCAAGAGATACAGGAGGGAAAACACAAAGGATAAACTAAATGCCCCGTACGATAATATGGCCATCGTAATGTGAATCAATAGTAATTCGGATACCATCTGTTCCGCCATCGCCTGGGATTCTACCTGAACGGGGGCAAATGTATGGATCGCCATGATGATGAAACCGAGTACATTTGTGAAGAACACGGTAAAATCCACTCTCAACAACCGGTTGATGACAAGGGACAGGGTGATGAGGACCCAGGCATAAAAATAAAGTCCCTCAAAGATGGTGAGGACCGGGAATCTGCCTGTGTTCATCATGTAAAGAAATAAAAAGATTGTTTGAAGGACCCAAACAATCGCAAGTAACCAGAAGGCAAACAGGTTCGCCTTCCGGTTTTTGTTTAAGAAATCTATAAAATAAAACAGAATACTAATAGCATACAGAACAATCATAAGTTCGTGCAGCCTAGTCATCGTTTGTTCAAACATCGACAATAACCTCACTTATGCTTGAAAAGAAGGTTGTGGTGTAAAGCTCTGTCCGCTCTCAGTCTTTTCGTTGGCTGCTTTCCCTTGTTTCTGCTCCAGCACTTGTTGTTCAATGTTAAAGATGTTGATGAACAAATCCAATTTATCTTCAGCATCCTGCATTCCTGCCAATTCCTTTGCCTGCAGGATCGGATCTTTTAATAGCTGATTGATGATACTCTTCGTATGCTTATTCAAAACCTTGCGTTCACGATCGGTTAAATCAGGCATTTTACGTTCAATGCTTTCCATCGTCTCGGCCTGGATGGAAAGAGCCTTTTGTCTTAAGGCAGAAATGACAGGTACCACTCCGAGCATATTCAACCAATCTTTGAAAGCAACGATTTCAGCTTCAATCAGGATTTCGATTTGCTCAGCCGCTTTCTTGCGTTCTGCCAGGTTCGCCTCTACGATGCCTTCCAAATCATCGATATCATAAAGGAAAACACTTTCAAGTTGCCCGATCGCTGGATCTAAGTCCCTTGGAACGGCAATGTCCACCATGAATAACGGACGACCCTTCCTCATGCTTTCCACATGGGACATCATTTCTTTCGTAATCACAAAATCTTTTGCACCTGTAGAACTGATCATAATATCTGCCTCTACCAGGGCACATTGAAGCTCCTGCATCGTTTTAGCATTCCCGCTGAATCGTTCAGCAAGTGTTTGAGCTTTCTCATAAGTACGATTGATCACAGTCACCTTAGTGGCTCCGCTGCCATGGAGGTTCTGGATGGCAAGTTCCCCCATTTTACCCGCTCCAAGAATGAGGACATGCTTTTTCTCCAGGCTGCCGAAGACTTTTTTAGCGAGTTCAACGGCTGCGTAGCTGACTGATACAGCGTTCGAGCCAATCTCTGTTTCTGAATGACCCTTTTTCGCAACGGTCACCGCCTGCTTGAACAGGTGATTGAATACTGTTCCTGTCGCTCCGGACTCCTGGGCATTCAGGAAGCTTGAACGGATCTGACCAAGGATCTGGGTTTCCCCAAGAACCATGGAATTCAATCCACATGCAACTTTAAAAAGGTGTTCAACGGCTCCTTCTTGTTCATAAATGAACAGATACGGCGTGAACTCCTCTTTATCTATATCAAACCATTGAGATAAGAAATCTTTAATATAATAACGACCTGTATGAAGCTGATCTACTACCGCATATACTTCCGTTCGATTACACGTAGAAACAATCACATTTTCAAGGATGCTCTTCTTTCCCTTTAATGTTTTCATAGCTAAAGGAAGATCAGTTTCATTGAAAGATAAACGTTCGCGAATCTCTACAGGGGCCGTTTTGTAATTTAAACCAACGACTATTGTATACATGCTATGCACTACACCCCCAAGTAAAATCATTACTTTTATTATAACATGTCCTCATAAGAGCCTGACCTTGAAATGTGAACAGAAATTGAAACCTAAATATGATACATTAAAAGGGTAGAAACGACTGCTTCTTACGGGACTTGCTAAACATTCATTTCATCATTACATTTAAGAAAGAGAAAGAAAAACGCTTGTAAGCATTTTCATTTCTTAAGAAATCATATATATTTTGACATTACCTACTAATGTAGGGTACCAAAACATGCCTAAAGAATCAAGTGATGGAAAGGTTTCTCACTATTTGTCGTCATTTAGGGATTCATCTTTTATATTATGTGTCTTTTTCCCTTAAAAAATAGGATTGAATCATAGATTTCATTATTAACAGGAGGAAAAGTATGAAACAGCAACGAATATTCCCCGGAATCATCTTAATTGGTTTTGGAGCTTATTTTTATTTACAGCAAGCAAATATTGTATTGTTTCAGGAATTCTTCACATGGCCCACGCTGCTTATCATTGTGGGACTTGCATTTCTCGGTCAGGGATATGGAGCGAGAGATTATGAAGCCATCCTCCCCGGTACGATCCTTGTTGGATTCGGTTTACATTTTCACGTTGTCAATAAACTCGAAATTTGGCCAGATCATATGGGGACCTTCATTCTCATCATCGCCCTCGGTTTTCTCCTCAGATACCAGAAAACTAGGGCAGGATTGTTTCAAGGGATACTATTCTTGACACTCTCTATCATTCTCCTTTTCTATGATAAAGTGGTACGCTGGTTGGGGTTCATTGAGGGGAGTGTAGGAACGGCGTGGGAATTCTGGCCGATTCTCATCATCGGCATTGGTGTCTATCTCTTATTTGTAAGGAAAAAGTAACCCATAATAAAGCCCGGATCAATGTCCGGGCTTTTTCGTGTTTTATTAGAGAACCGAGTCCAAAAACTCTTTCGTCCTCTGCTCTTTCGGAGAATTGAACAGCTCCTGAGGCGGCCCCACTTCAACGATCCGGCCATCATGCATATAGACGACCCAATCGGCTACTTCGCGGGCAAACCCCATCTCATGTGTCACGACAACCATTGTCATCCCTTCAAGGGCAAGTTCCTTCATGGTAGAGAGAACTTCTCCGACTAATTCAGGATCCAGAGCTGATGTCGGTTCATCAAACAGCATGATATCCGGCTTCATGGCAAGTGCCCTCGCGATGGCCACACGCTGCTTCTGACCTCCGGAGAGCTTGGAAGGATAAACATCCTCCTTATCACCGAGACCGACTTTCTTTAACAGCGCTTTTGCATCTTTCTTTGCATCCGCCTTAGATATCCCCTTCACGTAAACCGGGGCCTCCATCACATTTTCCAAAACGGTTTTGTGGGGAAAGAGGTAGAAATGCTGGAATACCATTCCCACCTTTTGACGGATTTTATTCAAATCATGGGTATCCTGATTGATCTCATCCCCCTCGATGACAACCTTCCCATTATCTTTCAGCTCAAGGAAGTTAAGACAGCGGAGCAACGTACTTTTCCCTGATCCACTGGCTCCTATAAGGCAAACAACATCACTTTCCCGTACGCTGATATCAATATCCTTCAGGACGTGCAAATCACCGAAAGATTTATTTAATTTCTCTACTTTAATCATTTCCTGACTCATTCTCATCCCTCCCGCATCATTCTTAATCACTGATAGACATACGTTTTTCAATTATATTGACGATCGTAGAGAATAGTAATACAAGAACCAGGTAATAAATTGCTACTACAAGCAGATATGTCATATAATCAAAGTTATTCGATCCGAGTGTCGTCGCCACGCTGAACAATTCGAACATCCCGATGAAGGAAGCAAGAGATGAGTCCTTCAAGGCAATGATGAACTGGTTCCCCAAGGGCGGCAGGGCACGTCTGAAAGCCTGTGGCAGGATGATCCTTCTCATAGACAAGCCTAAAGACATTCCAAGGGATCGGCCCGCCTCCATTTGGCCCTTATCGATGGATTGGATGGCTCCCCTGAAGATTTCCGCAATATAGGCCCCATTATGGAAAGCGAGACCCATGACGACAGACCAGAAGCCTGAAATATTCAAGGAGGTCAAACCGAAATAGAAGATGAAGATTTGAACGATTAATGGCGTACCCCTTACGACGAAGATATATAAATCCGCCAAGAGAGATAAAGGCTTGATGCCTGAAATCTTAAGGAAAGCGAAAAATAGACCGATCACAATCGCAATCAGGATCGAAACAAAGGTTAATTGAAAGGTTAATAACATCCCTTTAAGAAAAACATCATATGTACCTGCAAAAGTTTCTAAAAAGTGCATAGACTTCCCTCCGTTCAATATATTCTCACTTTAAGACAAAAAGCGAATGCGCATAGAAGCACATTCGCTCTGTGTCATGCTGCTTTTACTCTTTCTCGGGATCTGATGTAATGTCTGTATTAAAATATTTTTCGCTGATTTTCTTTAATGTACCGTCTTCTCTTAGTGTATCAAGTGCTTTATTGACTTCTTTCAGAAGGTCTTCATTGTCTTTACTGACAGCGATCGCCTGCTCGCTGCGTCCGATCAGCTCGCGTGCTTCGATATCAAGACCCGAAGCAATGGCTTCTTTACCTGTGATGAAATCAGTGATGACAGCATCATGCTTCCCTTTATTTAACGCCTCAAGGGCCACAACGTCGCTATCATATGCCTGAATCTTATCGGTTACTTCCTTTGCAGTGTCAGCATACGTTGAACCTTTGGATACGGCAATTTCCATGTCCTTCAAATCATCCAATGTTTCAACATCGCTGTCTTTGCGAACGAAGATCTGCGGTCCTGAATAATAATAAGGTGTTGAGAAATCCACTTCTTTCAAACGATCATCCGTGATGGTATGACTGGCTACCGCCGCATCGAAACGTCCGGATTTTACTCCTTCAACGATCCCTGCAAATTTAAATTTCTTCTGTTCGGGTTCAAGTCCCATTTCTTTTGCCACTGCTTCTGCCACTTCAATATCGAAACCGGACATGGTTCCATCATTATTCGTTACACTGAATGGCTTGAATTCACCTGAAGCTGCATAAACGAATTTGCCTTCCTCCACTAACTTCGCACCACTCTCAGTTGTAGCTTTGTCTCCGCATGCGGATAGAAGAAGAGCAGCAAGTACTAACAAGACTAGGCTTTTCCAATTCTTCACTGTCTAGAGTCCCCCTTATGTAGCTTGTAATATTTTTAATCTTTCATAATTTTATCAACAAAAGAGAAAATTCTCAAAATTCAAATATAGCTTCTGCAGCTTATAATTTTCCATTTTAGTGGATGAAACGGACTCAGCTTTGATATTGATAGATATACGTCCCTATCCTTTCATTTCCTTTCATATGCTTGGACGATATAGGTCCATGAACCTTATACGGACTTCAGTAGACCTCCTTTTTTACTACATTTAAGCTAGAAGCGAATTTCTATTTTTCGTAATAAAAAGAACCGATCTCCACATTTGCGGAAATCGGTTCTTTTTATGACTTATTTATAGAATGACTTGATCGCGTCCCAGGCTTTGTCTTTTCCAAGGCCTGTTTCGGATGAGAACATGATGAGGTCGTCTTCACTGTCCATGTTCAGTGTTTCTTTTGTGACTTTCAGATGCTTCTGCCATTTGCCTTTTGGGATTTTATCCGCTTTGGTGGCAATGACGATGCATGGCAGCTCATGATGCTTCAGGAAATCATACATCATGACATCATCATTCGTCGGTGCGTGACGCAGGTCCACAATCAGGATGACTGCGCGCAGCTGCTCTCGGGAGGTGATGTACGTTTCAATCATCTTTCCCCATGCTTCACGTTCTGTTTTTGATACTTTGGCAAATCCATAACCGGGAACATCCACATAGTAGAGGGTTTCTTCTATTTTGTAGAAGTTCAGCGTCTGGGTTTTACCAGGCTTGGATGAAATCCTCGCCATGCTCTTGCGACCGATCATTTTATTAATGAATGAGGATTTCCCTACGTTGGATCGCCCCGCTAAGGCAAACTCGGGAAGAAAATCGCCAGGATATTGTTCAGGCCTGACTGCACTGATGACTAGCTCAACTTGATTTACTTTCACTTCTTTTCACCTACTAATGCTTTCTCTAAGACTTCATCTATGTGTGATACAAGGATGAATGTTAATTCTCCCCTAACACTTTCAGGAATATCATCAATATCCTTTTCATTGTCTTTCGGAAGGATAATCGTTTTAATTCCGGCACGATGAGCGCTTAATGTTTTTTCTTTCACCCCTCCGATTGGAAGGACTCGTCCCCTCAGGGTTATTTCACCTGTCATTCCTACTTCACGGTTGACATATTTACCGGTGAGAGCTGATACGAGGGCCGTTGTGATCGTAATTCCTGCAGAAGGGCCATCTTTCGGTACTGCTCCTTCAGGAACGTGGATATGAATGTCATGTTTCTCGTGGAAATTCTCGTCAATGCCAAGGTCCTTTGCCTTCGAACGAACGTAACTGAACGCTGTCTGTGCCGACTCTTTCATGACATCCCCCAACTTCCCTGTAAGAACAAGCTTCCCTTTACCTGGTGCGAGGGATACCTCTATTTGAAGGGTATCTCCGCCGACAGTGGTGTAGGCAAGTCCGGTTGATACACCGATCTGGTTTTCCACTTCCGCCTGACCGTAACGGAATTTTTTCTTCCCAAGGAACTCTTCTATATTGCTAGAAGTGATCACTACCCGCTTCTTATCACCTGAGACAATGATCTTAGCCGTTTTTCTGCATAGGGCTGCCAGCTGGCGCTCCAAGCTCCTCACACCTGCTTCCCTGGTGTAATAGCGGACGATATCAACAATCGCTTCGTCTCTCACTTGAAGCTTCGATTTAGTTAAACCGTGATCTTTGATTTGTTTTTCCAGTAAATGATGCTTCGCAATATTTAACTTCTCAAGCTCTGTATATCCCGCAATCGTAATGATTTCCATCCTGTCACGAAGTGGCCCCGGAATGGTGGATAAATCGTTTGCCGTAGCGATGAACATGACTTTTGATAAGTCGTATGTCTCTTCAATATAGTGATCACTGAAGTTCGAATTCTGCTCGGGATCCAGTACCTCAAGCATCGCAGAGGATGGATCTCCCCTGAAGTCGGAGGACATCTTGTCGATTTCATCAAGGAGGAAAACAGGGTTGATGGTGCCAGCCTTTTTCATCCCGCGGATGATCCTTCCCGGCATGGCTCCTACATACGTACGTCTGTGGCCCCTGATTTCTGACTCATCACGAACGCCACCGAGTGAAATACGGACGAAATTCCGTCCGAGTGATTCAGCCACGGAACGGGCAAGACTCGTTTTACCAACCCCTGGAGGTCCGGCAAGACATAAGATCGGCCCTTTAAGGGACTGGGTCAATTGCTGTACAGCCAAGTATTCAAGCACTCGCTCTTTTACTTTTTCAAGACCGTAGTGGTCACGGTTCAATATCTGTTCGGACCGCTTAATGTCCAATTGGTCTTCCGTTTCAGTGGACCATGGTAAGGAAACGAGCCACTCAATGTAGTTTCTGATCACAGAGCTTTCTGCGGAGCTCGAAGGCACTTTCTCATAGCGGGCAAGCTCCTTTAATGCCGTATGTTCTACATCTTCCGGCATGTCGGCTTGTTCAATCTTCAGGGTAAGGTCTTCAATTTCACCAGTTTTCCCTTCTTTATCGCCCAATTCTTTTTGGATGGCTTTCATTTGCTCGCGAAGGTAATACTCTTTTTGAGTCCGCTCCATGGAACGCTTTACGCGTTGCCCGATTTTTTTCTCTAAGCTGAGCACTTCTTTTTCATTGTTGATCGTTTCAATGACCATTTGAAGTCGCTTCTTAATATCCAGTGTTTCCAGGACGTTCTGCTTTTCCTTCATTTTCAGGGGCAGATGGGATGCCACGATGTCTGCAAGCCTGCCTGGTTCTTCGATATCTGAAACAGTGGAATATGTTTCAGCTGAAACTTTTTTAGATAATTTTATGTATTGTTCGAAATAATTGAGTAACGTCCTCATCAAGGCGTCTGTTTCCGATTCTTTCCCTTCAGAATCATGGAATTCCTTCACCGTCACTTCATAGAAATCCTTTTGCTCAGTGAACGAAGTAATCGACGCCCGGTTCATTCCCTCAACCAACACCCTGATGGTCCCGTTTGGCAGTTTAAGCATTTGCTTAACCTTTGTCAAAGTTCCCATTTCGTAGAAATCTTCCTGTGTTGGCTCATCTATATTCATATCTCTTTGAGTCGTTAAGAAAATTAAATGATCATCCATCATGGCTTTTTCTAAAGCTTGAACAGAGCGCTCACGTCCAACATCTAAATGCAGGACCATTGTTGGGTAAACAAGTAAGCCTCTTAATGGAAGGAGGGGAACCGTTAAATTATTTTGTTTTGTCACATATAACACCTCCGAAGTATGCTCTCCTAGTCTTTGTACAATTCTAACTTATTTACTAGGGAGTGTCTATTAAATAGGTATTTACAACTTTATTCAAGGTAGGCTGCGCTTATTCCTGTTATCCCCATTCAAAAACAAACCGATTCGGATAGACCCGAATCGGTCAACAGTCTACACACTTTTCTTATTTTGTTCGGATACAAGCTCACTTTGAGGAATATGATCCTTCATCAGGGCAAGATCAAGCACTTCCTTGAGTTGCTTGACAGGAACCACTTCGATTCCTTCAATCTCACTTAACATCGCCTGTTGATTGTCGAAGGGAATGATGGCCATGGTCGCCCCGGCAAGTTTCGCACCCTTCACCTTTGGAAAGACCCCGCCGACAGGTTTAACCGATCCATGTATACTGATTTCACCTGTGACAGCAATAGTATGTTTGATCGGTATCCTATAGATGGCCGAATAGATGCCAAGAGCCATGGCGATCCCTGCGGAAGGTCCGTCAACCGGCACTCCACCAGGGAAGTTCACATGAATATCATATTGATCGGCAGGAACACCCATCGAGCGAAGGACTGTGATGACATTTTCAATCGATCCTTTCGCCATACTCTTGCGCCTGATCGATTTACTCCGATCACCGATGCTTTCTTCTTCTACAATTCCGGTTACATTTATGGTTCCTTTGTCGCTTGCCGGTATAACATTCACTTCAATTTCAAGCAAAGATCCGGTATTCGGACCTGTCACGGCTAAACCATTGACCAGGCCAATCGTTGCTTCTTCGTTGATTTTTTTCTGATAACGGGGTGACAGCTGGCTGGATTGGATGATCCATTCAAGCTCATGATCATAGATTTCTTTTCTATTTTCTGTTATGGCGACCCCTGCCGCGATTTGAACCATATTAACGGCTTCACGCCCATTGCGCGCATATGATGCAAGGGTGTCGAGACCCTTTTCGCTGATGGTCATCCCTACTTTATCGACTGCCCCGGCCGCTACTTTTTTCACTTCATCATGCTCTAACTCCCTAAAGAAAACCTCCATACACCTTGAACGGATGGCAGGTGGGAGCTCACTCGGAGTACGAGTTGTTGCGCCGATCAGCCGGAAATCAGCCGGAAGGCCATTTTTGAAAATATCATGAATATGAGTCGGGATTTGGTGATTTTCTTCATTGTAATAAGCGCTCTCAAGAAACACTCTTCGATCTTCCAACACTTTCAATAGCTTATTCAATTGAATGGGATGCAATTCCCCTATTTCGTCAATGAACAGCACTCCTCCATGGGCATTCGTCACTGCACCCTGTTTAGGCTGGGGAATACCCGCCTGCCCCATGGCTCCAGCACCCTGGTAGATTGGATCATGGACAGATCCAATCAGTGGATCGGCAATCCCTCGTTCATCGAAGCGTGCCGTTGTGGCATCCAGTTCAACGAAAACAGCAGTCTGTTTAAAAGGGGATTTCATATTTTTCTTGGCTTCTTCCAGGACCAAACGGGCTGCTGCCGTCTTACCGACACCTGGAGGTCCATAGATGATGACGTGTTGAGGATTCGGGCTGCATAATGCAGCTTTCAATGCTTTAATGCCATCTTCCTGCCCGACAATATCTTCGAAGCTTGCAGGTCTAACCTTCTCTGCAAGGGGTTCTGTCAATGAAATGGATCTCATCTTCCTGAGTTCTTCCATTTCTTTTTTTGATTCACGGTCAATGGAAACTTTTTGAGTTCGCTGGTTCTTTAACAGGTTCCAGAAGTACAATCCAATGATGATTCCGAAGAATAATTGGATGAATAAAGCGATGCTAGTAAAGCTCATTCGTCTCCCTCCAAGTAGATACAAGTTGTTATCGGTTAGTATCTCCTTGACCTTGTGGGAATAAACAAAAAAGTTGGGGGGAATGGATGGTTGAAAAAGGGATAAAAAAAGCAGAGTACTTCTAATCCGTTACCTGGCGGGTGCTGGTTGATTTCCGCTTCAGGGGTCTCACCTGTCCCACTATCCCGCATGAGTCGAACACCTTCCACTCCAATCAACAATATAAATTTAATTTAAAAATTTGTTTTCTCTCTTGCACTTATATGTAATTCCACACTAACGTTAAGGGTAAAAAATACAATCAAACTCACCTTTTTTGTCTACTAATTTGCAGTCCTCTATGTCGAGTGACCAGAGTCCGGAATTCAATACCACTCCTGATTTTACGAGATGAATTTTTTTAGAAAAGATTGGGCCGTCGAGGACGAAGGTGTGGTATTCGCCTGCTTCTCCCATGACGCAACAGTCTTTTTTCGTGTGAATATCCTCATAAAATTTCCAGTCGAGCATTCGGCCTGGCCACGATGGATCGAATACTTTGTCGGAAGCCCTGCATATGACTGCAGAGAATCCAAGTGTAATGAACTCTTTTAATAATCGACTGCTTTCATCCTTAGATATCCAAACGGGAAAGGAAGGTTTAAGACCTGCTTTCAATGCCACTTCTTCATTCCACTTCCTGTCTTCTTCTGCATATAAACTTCCAAAGACGATTTCGTCAATTCCTCTTTCCTGCTTTAACTCTGCTAATGCCTGTATCAGGGAATGCTCATAATCATCTCCGGAATCGACCATTACCAAGGGGATATTCAATGCCTTTGCCTGTTGCTGTAATATCTCTAATCGCAGGCCGTGTGCATGGTTTCGCTCATGTTTTTCAGAGACCATGGAGACAAGGCACTCTACTTCTTTTTCTGCTTTTAGAGTACGATATAAAGCGAGACATCCATCTTTCCCTCCGCTCCAGCTAATAACCACCTTTGTTTTCTTCCCATGCAATTGTCCCATCTCCTTTTTATCATTTTCATCGTAAAAAAAGCCAAGAATGAAGAATCATTCTTGGCTCTGTATTAGGCTATTAAGCTGATGTCTTTTCTTCGTTTGGATCGATGACTGTTCCATCTTCAAGCATTAAATGAGGAGCCGCATCTTCAAGGATCGTTTCTTTCGTAATGATACATTTTTTAATATCATCACGGGAAGGAAGATCGAACATTACATCCAGCATCATCGTTTCGATGATGGAACGTAATCCCCTTGCACCCGTTTTACGCTCGATGGCCTTTTTAGAGATTTCAAGCAGGGCATCTTCTGTGAACTCAAGCTCGACATCATCTAATTCAAGCATTTTCTGGTACTGTTTCACCAATGCATTTTTAGGTTTTGTCAGAATTTCAACTAATGCCTCTTCATCAAGAGGTTCAAGGCTTGAAATGACTGGAAGACGACCGATGAATTCTGGAATCAATCCAAATTTCAACAGATCTTCCGGAACAACTTTAGAAAGAAGGGATTTGTCTTCTTTTACTTCGGCATTCTTAGGATCAGAACCGAATCCGATGACCTTTTGACCTAAACGGCGCTTGATGATCTGCTCGATACCGTCGAATGCTCCACCACAGATGAACAGGACATTGGACGTGTCAATCTGGATGAATTCCTGATGAGGATGCTTACGTCCGCCTTGTGGTGGAACGCTTGCTACCGTACCTTCAAGGATTTTCAAGAGGGCTTGTTGTACCCCTTCACCTGAAACATCTCTTGTGATCGACGGATTCTCAGATTTTCTTGCTACTTTATCGATTTCATCGATGTAGATGATTCCTTTTTCAGCTTTTTCTACATCGTAGTCAGCTGCCTGAATCAATTTCAATAGAATATTCTCTACGTCTTCCCCAACATAACCTGCTTCGGTTAGTGACGTGGCATCTGCGATGGCGAAAGGAACGTTAAGAATACGAGCCAGTGTTTGGGCAAGGAGGGTTTTACCGCTACCTGTTGGTCCGATCATGGCAATATTACTCTTGGAAAGTTCAACGTCATCGACTTTACTGCTGGAGTTGATACGCTTGTAGTGGTTATAAACCGCAACTGCGAGTGATTTCTTCGCTTGATCCTGACCGATTACGTATTCGTCCAGGATTTCACGGATTTCACGTGGTTTCGGTACGTCTTTGAATTCTACTTCTTCTTCCGTACCCAGCTCTTCTTCTACGATTTCAGTGCAAAGCTCGATGCACTCATCACAAATATACACACCTGGTCCAGCGACTAGTTTACGAACTTGGTCTTGTGTTTTTCCGCAAAAAGAACATTTTAATTGCCCTTTTTCATCATTAAATTTAAACAATGATTTTCACCCCTTCGTTAAAACTTCATTAAATCGTGCTCTGTTTCATCAAACGAACGATTCCTTGCATCCCTATTACCTAAAGTTATGTACTGCATTTTATCATATTATATGTTCGTAAAGAAATGGATACGATTCTTAAGAATCATCTTATTATGTAATACGCATTTTAGCAAATATTTTACATTGCTAATGTCTAGCTTGTCCAATTGAAGTCAGGTAATGTAAGGAATCTTATTATGTATGTTCCTGGTGAAAGTAATGCAACCCCGTTAATAAGCTTTTTCCATAAATAATGGTTCTTATTCTTTTTGGGGAGATAAAAGTTTCTTATACTATAGAGTATAATATTTTGGCCGTGATTTCCACTGAAAAAAATGGATGCAGCATATTGTGGTGCTGGCTAATAATCCGAGCTTAGCATAGTGGTGGTTTTGGCTCATTTACGCCCTCCAACTCAAAAGCGACGGAGCAAACGAGTTTGCTCTTTCGCTTTTGAGTTGGAGGGCTACTTTTCAGCTGGGCTGAAAAGCGTGTGAAACGTTCGTTTCACACAAATGAGCCAAAACATGATGCTTGATTGTAGAAAACAAGGCACGAAGAATCGCGCCTTGTCCTTATTTTTTATTATGCTACGGTTTTGCTGTTTTCTACAAGGAATTCTACTGCTTTACGAACTTTAAGGTCGGCTTTAAGTGTGTCAAGGCCACCTAGTGCTTGTTTGATGTTGTCAGCAGACATGTTGTATTGTTCAGCCATTTTGTTTACTTCTTCTTCTGCTTCTTCGTCTGTCACTTCAAGGTTTTCTGCTGCTGCGATTGCTTCAAGTGTCAGGTTAGTGCGAACGCGTTTGCCAGCGTCTTCTGTCATTTGACCGCGTAGATCTTCTTCTGTTTGACCAGAGAATTGGAAGTAAAGGTCAAGGTTCATACCTTGCATTTGAAGGCGTTGACCGAATTCTTGCATCATGCGGTCTACTTCAGCTGTAACCATAACTTCTGGAATTTCAACTTCAGCATTGTCAGAAGCTTTATTTACAAGAGTTTCGCGAACAGCTGTTTCAGCTTCGTTCTTTTTAGACTCTTGAAGGCGTTTTTCGATTTTTTCTTTTAGTTCAGCAAGCGTTTCAACTTCTTCGTCAGCGTCTTTTGCGAACTCATCGTCAAGAGCAGGAAGTTCTTTTGCTTTGATTTCGTGAACTTTCACTTTGAATGTAGCAGGCTTACCAGCAAGCTCAGCTGCATGGTACTCTTCAGGGAAAGTAACTTCTACTTCTTTCTCTTCACCAGATGCAACCCCGATTAATTGCTCTTCGAAACCTGGGATGAATTGACCTGAACCTAATTCAAGTGAATAATTCTCAGCTTGGCCGCCTTCGAATGCTTCACCGTCAACGAATCCTTCGAAATCCATTGTCACTGTGTCGCCTTCTTCAGCTTTTCCATCTTCTTTAACAGCAAGCTCAGCTTGTTTTTCTTGAAGTGAAGTAAGTTCAGCTTGAACGTCCTCAGCTGTTACTTCTGTTTCCATTTTTTCTACTTCAAGACCTTTGTATTCGCCTAATTTCACTTCAGGTTTCACTTGTACCTTCGCAGTGAAGATTAAGTCTTTGCCTTTTTCCATTTGCTCAACATCGATTTCCGGACGGTCGATTGGATCGATTCCAGTTTCTTCGATTGCTTTCGCATACGCTTCAGGTAAGATGAAATCTAATGCATCTTGGTAAAGTGATTCTACACCAAAACGTTTTTCGAACATACCGCGTGGCATTTTCCCTTTACGGAATCCTGGTACGTTTACTTGTTTTACAACTTTTTTGAATGCTGCGTCTAAACCTTCGTTTACTTTTGCAGCTTCTACTTCAATTGTAAGAACTCCTTGATTTCCTTCTTGCTTTTCCCATTTTGCAGACATACTGTTCCCTCCAACAATCTATGATTGATCTTAATTTTTTTACGCATAGTAGTAGATAGTCCCGTGTGAATCTAGCACTATCATCGTAAATATATGAAAAACTTTTACATTACAACCATTACATTATAACATACAGCCACTGTCTTTCAACAGAGAGCGTTTAAATATTGGGAGAGGAAATTTCCTCTAGTTCCTCTACTTTGGCTAAAATCCCTTTAGATTGTATACTTTTTACCTGCTCCTCCAATTCTTCCTCAAGGATCGTATCAGCAAACATCCCCGCTGTATAGTAGGCATATACCGATGCGATTTCTTTCGGATCCCCTTCAAGTGTAAAAGGGTAGAGAAGGAAGGCGTGTCGCTTCACCAGTTCCAGGGCGTGCTGAAATAGAGTAGGGTTTGTTTGCGCCAGGAGGTCATCCAGGGAGTCTGTAACACCTTTGAAGAACCCAGATTCGAATACATCGGTCAATCCTGATGGATATACCTTCTCTTCCTTATCAAACTTCACCACGACTACTTGTTTATCCATTCCGTGCTCTCTTAAAACATTTAATATCATCGTTTGTAAAAACGGATGGGCATCCGGGTCCCTTAATACCCTTACCAACTCCCGTCGAAACGGTTGGATATTCCGATGAACGAGCTGTGCCACGATCAGCGTCTGCTCCTCCAGGCTCTTTCCAGCCAGGATTTGTTCCTCTTCCGGCTCTTCTTTTTCAGGGATCGTCGCTTTCCCACTCACGACCTTTTCACTGAATTGAAGAAGCTTCCTGAAATGTTCTTCCTTTTCAATAGGAACTTCTTTTTCATCAAAAAGGGCATTGATCGTATCGATCACTTCCCTATGATGATGAAGCTGAATGAGAATCATTAAATACATATCAACAACCTCGAAGTAGTCACCGATCCCTTCAAGGAGCATCTCTTTACATATGGATCCCGCTTCGTCATATTGCTTGCTTTCATAGAGGGATAATACAAGCGCTGTATTGATATCCGGGTTATCCGGGTCAATTTCATAGGCTTGTGCGAGGAGTTCCGACGCTTCATGGACCTCACCCTGTTCCAGTGCCAGTACCCCTTTTTCCAGCAGACGATCCTTCAATCCCGGAAACTGAACAATCTTTCCTTTTCCTTCTTGGTTTCCCTTATTCATAAAACGTACCTGCCTATACTGTTTAGTTGCCTTAAGTTTAGCACGATATCTAGTGGATAACAAAAAAAGCTTACCTTCTGCAAGGTAAGCTTTGGTATGTAGGATTGATGGCGTCCCAGAAGAGATTCGAACTCCCGACCTACAGTTTAGGAAACTGTTGCTCTATCCTGCTGAGCTACTGGGACAAAAATTAAGTATGTGTCACTCTTAGATTCATTATTATATCATATGGGATAAAAAAGGGGATACCCTACAGTTACCTGTAATAGTATCCCTTGTGTCAAAACCCTGATGTCAAGGTATTATGTAAAGAATATGGCGTCCCAGGAGAGATTCGAACTCCCGACCGACGGCTTAGAAGGCCGTTGCTCTATCCTGCTGAGCTACTGGGACTTGCTTTGTTTTTCTTGATTTGTTTATCAAGGACAATATTTATTATATTCACATAGCATCAATAAGTCAACAGGTTATTTAAAAAAGATTAATTTTATTTATCATTTCTTCCTTAACGTTCCTCAACAATAGATAAGAACCCGCATGATACGGGTTCTCACACTATGCCCTACAGCTGAAAAGTTTGCGTCAATTCCTCTAGCACCACATGATCATGGGTCAGGAAAGATACTTTTATTTCTTGATCCTGGATCTCCACCAACGCGTAGGTACGCTCACTTCTCCCCCGTGGCAGCAATATACTGCCAGGGTTTAAAAATAAGATGCCATTATTCAATTCCGCACCAAGCGTATGGGAATGTCCAAAGAACACACATTGTGCCCCTACTTCTTCTGCACGGTAACGGAGCTTCATCAAGGACATTTTGATTCCATAAAGGTGCCCATGGGTCACCATGATGGTGTGACCATCAACCACTTCTACCAGATCATCCGGTAAACGCGCATCCATATCACAGTTTCCCCGAACGATAAGATAAGGTGACAATACCGGGTCATCGGCACTTAACTCGGAGTCACCGCAGTGAATCATGGCATCGACGGTTGACTGATATTTCTCTGACAGCTCCATCAACTCTTCTTTTGATCCATGACTATCACTTACTACTAATAATCTCATGCAGCTCACCCTTTAAATTAAGTCTGAAATGATATTTCCTAACTTTTCTAACGCATGACCGCGATGGCTTATCCGGCTTTTTTCTTCTTGTGTTAACTCTGCCATGGTTTTATCTAGGGATGGCACAAAGAAAATGGGATCATAGCCGAAGCCATTCGTTCCCCTCTTCTCACGTAAGATTCTTCCTTCACAAGTACCGGTCACCGTTTTCGTTTCCATGTCCGGTCCGGCAATGGCGAGTACACAGTAAAAACGGGCCGTCCGGTCGGACTCGTCCACAGATTCCAATTCGCCTAATACTTTTACCATATTTGCTTCGTCACTTTTCTCTTCACCGGCATAACGGGCAGAATAGACGCCCGGACGACCTTCAAGGGCATCGATGGAGAGACCTGAATCATCGGCAATCACCAATGCTCCCAATTCCTCCGCTACAGTTTCTGCTTTCAATATCGCATTTTCCTCAAACGTTACACCTGTTTCTTCTACATCATCAATATGAGGAAGGTCTAGTAATGTTTGTACCTCATATCCGTACGGAGCAAACATATGTTGGAATTCTTTTGCTTTCCCTTTGTTCTTCGTCGCTATGATCACACGTTTTGTCATCGGCTTCTCATCCCTTTATTGAAATCTATTGACTATTTCACCTAATGATTGCTTCTGGATTTCGAATAGTTCTTGTATTCCATCTTGTCCAAGCTTCAGTAATTGTTGTAATTGCTCCATTGTAAAGGTTGCTTCTTCTCCCGTTCCCTGAAGCTCGACAAACTCACCTTCGCCTGTCATGATGATGTTCATGTCTACCAATGCACTGCTGTCTTCAACATAATTTAGGTCAAGGACCGCACCTTGATCTTCTATGATGCCGACACTTGTTGCTGCGAGAAAACTCTTCAATGGGAAGGTTGAAATCTTCTTATTATCCTGCAGCTTCGCAAGCGCCAGTGCCATGGCAACGAATGCCCCCGTGATTGATGCTGTTCTGGTACCGCCGTCTGCCTGTATGACGTCACAGTCAATCCAGATTGTGCGTTCCCCTATTTTATCCAGATCCACTACCGCTCTCAAGGCCCGTCCGATCAGTCGTTGAATTTCCATCGTTCTTCCGGAGATTTTCCCTTTGGACGATTCACGGATGTTCCTTGTATCAGTCGCTCTAGGAAGCATGGAATATTCTGCAGTAATCCATCCTTTCCCGCTGTTTCTCATAAAAGGAGGGACTCTATCTTCTATACTTGCATTACAAATGACTTTCGTTTCTCCTACCGTTATCAGGACTGAACCTTCCGGATGCTTAACGAAATCTGTTTGAATGTCAATCGAACGCAATTGATTTTTTTCTCTGCCATCTGTTCTCATTTGATTTCCTCCTGTCATTTCATATGTTATGTAAGATGTTCTAATCAAAAATAGAAGAGGCGGCAATCTGCCAACCTCTTTTCAAGTGATTCTATAATAGTATATCAAAAAATCGCTATTTAAAAACTAATTGCGTTGACATTTTCCGGTCTTGTCACAGGCTCGGTTACTGTTTCACCGTCTTTGGCCACCTTGGTTGCTTCGCCGTTAACCAATACAGAGACGCCTTTAATGCCCTTTTGCTCTGTTAATGAAAGGACGAGGGAATTCAGCATATGTTCAGAGACAATTTTTTCTTCCAAACTGCCGTAGACTGCTTCGTTAAAGTTCAGAGTAACCGTTCCATCTTCTAGCTTCGGATCGTCCAATAACTTCGCACCGGTAAAGTCACTTGCAAGAGAAGAGGAATATCCAGGTCCGTCAATCAACTCATTCACCACAGCCTTAACTTCATCTGCCGATTTTGAGCTGACGCGTTTTGTGACAGGTACATAATAGGTTTTGTCATCGGACTGCGCTACATAGTAAACCGTCAACGGCTTTGTGCTTGTCGGATCCACAACACCTGAGGTATCTACATTGATCCCGACTTTTCTCGTTAATCCCTTTTCATCAATTGGCGTACCATTCACCGGCATTTCCGTTAATGGATATCCGTTTACGCGGAGCTCGACTTTTTCAACCGAATCGAACTGAGTCAATGTCCATGTGACGGATTGAAGGATCTTTTGCTCATCTTCAGGCTGGTAGTTATTAAATTCCGGGGAAAAATCGGCAATCGCCTTACCGTCTTTAATATCCACCGTTACCTGTGTGTCTGCCGGCAATACGGCCCTGAATCCATTCGGCAGGATGTTTTCCACCGGACCATTCTTCACGAGATATTCGAGTGCTTGTTTGGCCACGCTTTCCTGACCGGGAAGAGGGATGGACTGTGAAACGACATAGCCGTTTTTATCAATTAAATATAGTTCCGTCATGACAGTTTCAGCATTCGATTCTTCCTTACTCACCTTTTTCTCTGAATCCTCACCCTTGGCTGTATCGACTTTCTCCCCTTCTTTTAAGTAGGATAGGTCTTGAGGAGGATCGATTTTCTCCTTGTCGTCACCGAAACTGAGTAATCCACAACCTGAAAGATATACAGAAGAAGCTAAAACCGTTACTGCTATTGACACCTTCGCTTTTTTTGCCATTGGGAAACCTCCTAAAAGACAGTTTGTACTAACATATATACGAGCCCCGTCCAAAAAATAGACCGAAACTTTTTGAAAATAGATACAAACAAAAGCGGAGGCGGCTTGGTAGAGACGACAAGCATAAGGCGAGCTTGCCCTAAAGGCGCACTTTGCCTTTTGGGCAAGCTTGACTTATGACCTCGAGGGGCTAGCCGCCGGAGCTGGATGATTCAAAAGCGGAGGCGGCTTGATTGAACGTCTCGCAGTGAAGATATTGTCGAAATTTACAAAACGGTCGATGTCCCCACTCACAAACACCCCATCAACAACAAAAAACCACCCGATCACAAGATTCTAACCTTGTAATCGAATGGTTTCTGCTCTTACTTTTCCGATTGTCAGCCAATCTGAGGCAATCGTCGAAAATATCGCTGATGACCCTGTATTAAAGAATCGATGCTCAGGTTGCTGGACACCTCTGTACAGGAGATTGTAATAATCAAGAATCGTACTGACTTCCCGCGCAGTTTCGTCCCCCGAGCTGATCACACTGACATCCGGGCCCATATATGCCTGTATCTTGGGTTGTAGCAGCGGATAATGCGTACATCCCAGAATCAACGTATCAATCCCGGAATCTCTGAGAGGTTGAAGGGTCTCCCCAACAATATCGCTCGCCATGGAGCTGTCGTACTCCCCACTTTCCACTAATGGAACAAATTTAGGACATGCGAGTGACGTGACGTCCAGGTTTCCGTGAAGGGAGTGAAGGGCTTCTACATAAGCGCCGCTATTGATCGTCCCCACGGTTCCAAGAACACCGATTTTCTTATTATACGTATGCTTGATGGCAGCCCTCGCCCCTGGATGGATGACCCCGATCACAGGTATATCCAGGTGGGTCTGAATTTCATCCAGAACAACCGCCGTGGCTGTATTACAGGCAATGATCAACATTTTAATGTCGTATTCCATGAGGTATTGCGTCATTTCCCATGTGAACTTTTTTACTTCTTGTGCTGATCTGGGTCCGTATGGACAGCGAGCTGTGTCGCCGAGATAATAGATGGTCTCTTTCGGCAGCTGACGCATCACTTCTCTTGCGACGGTCAGGCCTCCCACCCCAGAATCGATGATGCCGATTGGTTGAATCACATTATTCCCTCACTCTGGTTTAATTTCTTGATGAAGTTTGGCTAAATTATCTTTTAATAATAGCACTTCCTTCTCAGAGAAGTCCGTTAAGACACTCTGAAGATAATTCTGCCTTTTCTTGATTACTTCTTCAATAATTCTTTCGCCCTCTTTTAACATATGGATTCGGACGACCCGGCGGTCATTCTCATCTTTTACACGTTCCACCAACTGGTTTTTTTCCATACGGTCCACCAGATCCGTCGTGGTGCTGCATGCGAGGTACATCTTATTTGATAGATCTCCAATCGTCATATCACCATATTCAAATAACCACTGCAATGCAACAAACTGCGGGGGAGTGATGGTATACTGACTTAATATCTCTCTGCCTTTTTGCTTGATGATCGACGATATGTATCGAAGGTCTTTCTCAATATCTGCCACAACTTGTAAATCTCCAATGGATTGGTCTTCTTTAGAATTCGTCATCATTTCTCTCCTTTTACATTCTGAAACCGGACAATTACTCCTTATGAAAAACGGGAACGACGCGTCAGCCTTCCTGTTTTAGCTTCTCTATCTATTATGGGACAAGTTCATATGACCCTTACTAGCATTTTCGCCTTTTTCGCGGGAAAATTCAAGACAAGTTAGCATGGAACAGAACTAAAAGAGACTGACTCTCATTCAAACATTAATAGGCATCGTGTTTAGAAACCCGTTAATTGTTCTGCATCAGAATCAGTCCCTTACATTTAAAGCTTGAGTTCCCCCATGCGAAGAAGCTCTACAACAGCTTGAGATCGCCCCTTCACTCCAAGCTTTTGCATGGCGTTGGAAATATGATTTCGAACTGTCTTTTCGCTAATAAATAGATCACTAGCAATTTCTTTAGTTGTTTTGTCTTGAACTAACAGTTCGAATACTTCTTTTTCTCTTTTGGTGAGCAACGGTTTGTGTGTAAAATCATTGTCCTTCAATTATGGTAACCCTCCTTGCCTTCGCCAGCTTTAAACCGCGGGGATGGGTATTGTCGGTCGTCAGAATATCATATGTGAAGGTAGGGTTTAGAGTGACATAGAGAAGGAAGTTAAATGAAAAATAGGCAGCGGTTTCTTTTGCTTCCTAAACCGGGTTTGAGACCACCTTATCACTATGCAGCTTCGCCTTCATTTCTTCCGTCCAAGGGACACCTTTTCCAGTTTGCTTGGATATTTGCACCATGGTTCCTCTACCTGTAAAGCAAATCTCATCTTCTTCATTCAGACCCATATAATGAATGTCCACTGAAGAATGACCAACACGATTCGCCTTCACATAGATCCTCAACGTTTCGTCGAAGAATACTTGTTTTACAAAATCACATTGTAAATCTGCCACTACCGGAATGGTATCATTTTCGGGCTTTACCCAATTCTGCATAAATCCAATGTGATTTAAATACTCGATCCTGGCTTCTTCGAAGTACGTGAAGGGCACCGTATTGTTCATATGCCCGAACATATCGGTCTCAGAAAACCGGACTTTTATATGGATAGAAAATGAGAATTCTTTTTGCCATGTTTCTATATCTTCAATGTATGTAAAGTGTTTCAAATTGGCTCCTCCTTTTATTGAACGAAATATCCTAAAAATGAATGGTGATTCATTTCATTATACCCTTTTTCTGAAAAATAAGAAACCTATATACACGAAATAGAGTCGAATGAAAAATCGGCTCTTACATGACTATGAGGATTCCTCCAATATTCTTCCCTCCACTTTAAGGGAAACAGGTGAATGTTTGGTGAGATAGCCACTGATCACCTCGTATAAATTCAAGTATAGTTCGGTGATCCTGCCATTTTCTTTTGCGTCTCGAAACATGTTAAAGCCGTCTCCCCCATCGGCAAGGAATGCATTGACCGCCACCCTGTATGACTTCGCCCGATCAAGACGTTCACCTTGCACCTTTACGTTACTTACCCTTTCCCCCACAGTCCTTGTGGGATCAAAGTGAAATGAAAGTCCTGATACCTGGAGAAATTGACCCGATTCCTCATCCACTTTAGCTACACTATGTTCTAATGCTTGAAGAATTTCTTCTCCTGAGAGATTCAACGTCACAAGGCTGTTTCCAAAAGGCAACACTTCCAATACTTCATCGAGTGTTATTCCTCCTGCATCGATGGAACGTCTGATCCCACCCCCATTTTGAAAAGCGACTTGAGTGGGTGCGAACTGATTTGCTTCCTCCAGCATGGCATCCGTAATGAGATTGCCTAAATTGGTTTCTGTTGTCCGAACAGCCTGGCGATCCCCATTTAATGGCACGTTCGTAAATCCAATGACCGTGCCCTTTAAGTCTTCGATTGGCTTCTTTAATTGAGACAGTCTCTTTAGAGCCCATGGATCGGGACGATACACGTCTTTTCCTTCCTCATCTTTTGCCAACACATCGATCAATCTGCCGTTCCAACTCGTTAATACGCCCGCGTCAGAAAATACCGCCTGCACTTCCCCTAAAGACATGCCATACTCATTGGCCTGCACAATCAATGTAGGCTCCGTTTGAAGGTTGTAGACAAGTGGTTTGGTCAATTTGGAGTGTGAATGACCTCCTATGATGATGTCGATTCCTTTCACCTTCTGAGCTAATCGTTTATCACGGGATAAACCCAAGTGCGACAATACGATGATATGATTGACACCTTTTCCTTTTAGATTAGCCACTTCTTCCATCGCCTTTTCCTCGGCGTTCCTGAACACAATTGTATCGCCCGGTTTTGATAGGAAGGCTGTATCCTCCGTTGTCAGACCGAGGATTCCAACCTTCACTCCTTTCACTGACTGCATAATCGCAGGATAAATCGAACCACCTTCCGCACGGTCAGGGATGCCTTTCTTCATTAAAGGAGCAAGATACCGATCATCCCGGACATCCACATTGCTGCTCACAACGGGAAAAGAGAGCGCTTTAATGAAAGCAGCCAGCACCTTACTGCCTTTGTCGAATTCATGATTTCCCGGTGTCATGGCGTTATAACCTATTTTATTCATGAATTCAGCATCGGCCTGCCCAAGATACTGGTTAAAATACAGTGTTCCGGAGAATACATCCCCTGCATCCAGGAGAAGAAGTTCCCCATCCTTTCCTCTTATTTCCTTGATGGCCGTGTGGAGATATGGAATGTTTTCCAAATGGGCATGTACATCATTTGTATGTAAGATCGTTAAGTGAAGTAAGCCATCTTTTTCGATAGCTAATGCATTTTCTTCCGATAAAAATGAGGTTGCGCTTACCATTATGATTACGAGTACTACCAAAACTCCGCTCCGTTTCACATACATCACTCCTGGATTTTTCTATGCGACCATATGTGTCTACTATGCATCAATACCGTGTATTTTATGAGGCAAACAAAAAAGCACTCTCCTGAAGGAAAGTGCTTTTTTTATAAAAATTATTAGTCAACCATATGGTCGCTTCCGAAGAAGTTCTTGAACATTTGGAATGTGGTTTCTCTGTTAAGGGCCGCAATCGAGGTCGTCAAAGGAATTCCCTTAGGACAAGATTGAACACAGTTTTGAGAGTTACCACAGTTGGCAAGTCCACCGTCGCCCATGATCGACTCAAGACGCTCATCCTGATTCATGGCACCTGTTGGATGCGCATTGAATAAACGAACTTGAGATAATGGGGCAGGACCGATGAAGTCTGATTTGCTGTTTACATTCGGACATGCTTCCAGACATACACCGCAAGTCATACATTTTGATAGTTCATACGCCCACTGACGTTTCTTCTCTGGCATACGTGGTCCTGGACCAAGATCGTAAGTTCCATCAATCGGAATCCATGCTTTGACCTTTTTCAAGCTGTCGAACATGCGACTGCGGTCTACCTGCAGGTCGCGGACAACTGGGAACGTGCGCATTGGCTCAAGACGGATTGGCTGCTCTAATTGATCCACCAGTGCCGTACAAGATTGTCTCGGCTTTCCGTTGATCACCATCGAACAAGCTCCACATACCTCTTCCAGACAGTTCATATCCCAGTTGATCGGAGTCGTATGCTCCCCTTTTGCATTGACCGGATTACGACGGATTTCCATCAGTGCGGAAATCACGTTCATATTCGGTCTGTAATCAAGTTCGAACTCTTCTTGGAAAGGGGCAGTTTCCGGGCTTTCTTGACGAGTAATGATAAAACGGACTTTTTTATTTTCACTCATCATTTATTTCCCCCTTTGCTCTTAGAATAGTCACGCTTACGTGGTGCGATCAGTGAAGTATCCACTTCCTCGTAATGGAATTCAGGTGAATTCGTCGCAGCATTGTATTTCGCCATCGTCGTCTTCAGGAATTCTTCATCATTACGTTCAGGGAAGTCAGGCTTGTAATGAGCTCCACGGCTCTCATTACGATTTAATGCACCGATTGTAATAACGCGGGCAAGCTGAAGCATGTTCCACAATTGACGCGTGAATGTCGCTCCCTGGTTGCTCCACTTGGCTGTATCATTGATATTGATATTTTGGTAACGTTCCATCAATTCCTGGATCTTTTCATCCGTTTGTTTCAGCTTGTCGTTATGACGTACAACCGTAACATTATCCGTCATCCATTCGCCAAGCTCTTTATGAATGACATACGCATTTTCCGTACCATTCAGGGACATGATGTTGTTCCATTTTTCTTCTTCCTGTTTTACATAGCGGTCGAATACAGATGAAGGAACGGATTCAACCGTTTTCTCAAGACCTTCAATATATTTAATCGCATTAGGTCCGGCAACCATACCACCGTAGATAGCGGATAGTAATGAGTTTGCTCCCAAACGGTTTCCACCGTGCTGAGAATAATCACACTCACCAGCTGCGAATAATCCAGGAATATTGGTCATCTGGTCATAATCGACCCATAGTCCACCCATTGAATAATGAACTGCAGGGAAGATCTTCATTGGTACTTTGCGAGGATCGTCACCCATGAATTTCTCATAGATTTCAATGATTCCGCCAAGCTTGATATCAAGCTCTTTTGAATCCTTATGGGATAGATCCAGGTAAACCATGTTTTCACCATTGATTCCAAGCTTCTGGTTTACGCACACATCGAAGATCTCACGTGTGGCGATATCACGCGGTACAAGGTTCCCGTATGCAGGATACTTCTCTTCAAGGAAGTACCAAGGCTTACCATCTTTGTACGTCCAGACACGTCCACCTTCACCACGAGCGGATTCACTCATGAGGCGAAGCTTATCATCCCCGGGAATCGCTGTCGGGTGAATCTGGATGAACTCACCATTTGCATAGTAAGCACCTTGTTGATACACGATCGAAGCGGCTGAACCTGTGTTGATGACAGAGTTTGTAGATTTCCCGAAAATAATTCCCGGTCCGCCTGATGCCATAATAACGGCATCCGCTGCAAAGGATTTGATTTCCATTGTTTGAAGGTTTTGAGCGACGATTCCTCGTGCTACTCCTTCGTCATCAATGACGACTCCAAGGAATTCCCAACCTTCGAACTTGCTTACTAAACCTGCCACTTCATGACGGCGTACCTGCTCGTCCAAAGCGTATAATAATTGCTGACCAGTCGTAGCACCGGCGAAAGCGGTTCTATGATGCTGTGTTCCACCGAAACGACGGAAATCCAGTAATCCTTCCGGTGTACGATTAAACATAACTCCCATGCGATCGAGTAAATGAATAATCCCTGGCGCTGCTTCAGTCATTGCTTTAACAGGCGGTTGATTCGCTAAGAAATCCCCACCATATACCGTATCATCAAAATGTTCCCAAGGAGAGTCTCCTTCTCCCTTCGTATTAACGGCTCCGTTAATACCACCTTGTGCACAAACAGAGTGAGAACGCTTAACGGGTACCAGTGAGAATAAATCGACTTGCGTTCCTTTTTCTGCTGCTTTAATTGTGGCCATCAGGCCGGCTAGACCGCCACCGACAACGATGATTTTGCCTTTACTCATCGTGACTCACTCCTTTTTCTACCATACTTCGAGAGCACTTAGTTAATCTATCAGACTCGTATATATTTTCTGCTTATACGAAAGCAAAGATTGCACGCATACCGACAACCGATAACGCTACAAAAATTCCGATCGTAACATATGTAGCAATTAATTGAGAACGAGGTGTAACCGTAAGTCCCCAGCTAACGCAGAATGACCATAATCCATTTGCAAAGTGGAAAATCGTTGAAAGTACACCCAGCACATAAAATCCTAACATCAATGGATTAGATAAAATGTTTTCCATCATTTGAAAGTTCACTTCAGCACCAAACGCTGCCGCAACTCTTGTTTCCCAAATATGCCAAGTTACGAAAATGAATGTGATCACTCCGGATACACGTTGAAGTAAAAACATCCAGTTACGGAAATAACCAAACTTACTTGCATTATTCTTTGAAGTGAATGCAATGTAAATTCCGTAAATTGCATGGAAATACAATGGAAGGAAGATGATAAAGATTTCAAGGAAATAACGGAAAGGAAGACTTTCCATAAAGTGTGCCGCCTGATTGAATGATTCTTCCCCACCAGTGGCAAAATGGTTCACGACTAAATGTTGTGTTAAAAATAATCCAACTGGAATAACACCTAGCAATGAATGAAGCCTGCGATAATTAAATTCTCGATTTCCAGCCATGATTTACCCCCCTTAATGATAAAATATGAATTCGTTTTCTAATGAATCTCAAAACGTATTAGACGACGATACATATTTTATATTGTAACAATAATGTGACATGTTCATTTTACTCCCAAGGAGTGGAAGCGTCAAGAAAACGTATACATAATTTCGACAATACCGCAAAAATATTTTTAATAAATTGATAATGGAAAAGTCGAGGTTTTGTACAACTAAATGTTCGAAAATTCTAATAAATAGACAATAAATATTATATCACCAAAATATCCCAAGGTCATTTTTTCATGGTATGGGATGATAAATCACCTCTTCATGTATATAATAGTTTTATAGAAAGAGGGGATTTACTTGGAACAAAAAAAAGAAGAACTGCATGAACCATCCGTTCCAATCTTCGGATATGAAATGTTGCGCGACATATTGATTCCAGAAATTTTAGGGAAGCATACACCTGACATTCTTTACTGGGGTGGAAAACACCTTTCGCGGAAATTCCCCCTGCAGTCGACAGAGGAAATATCCTCTTTTTTCGATGAGGCAGGCTGGGGAACCCTTACACTTATGGAACAGAAAAAGAATGAAATGACTTTTGAACTGAAAGGTCCAGTGATCGAACGGCGCCTTTCATTGAAAACGGATGTGAATTTCAAACTGGAAACCGGCTTTATTGCAGAACAAATTCAACTGCAAAGAAAATGCGTGGCAGAAGCTGCTGACGAACTACATAAACGGAGTCATGCGGTCAAAGTGGTCGTACGATGGGACGACAAAGACCGGATTGAGTAGTCTGACTCCTAATAAAGGGTTGCCCAGTATGTTCTGGGCAACCCTTTTCTATATTGGTTCTACAACGTGATTTCTTCCATTTTCAGCGCATCGAGGTTAAAGGCAGTATGTAAGACACGCGCTGCCTTTTGCATATTCTCTCCATCTACCACTGTAGATACTTTGATTTCAGAGGTGCTGACCATCTTCACGACAATGTCTTCCTGTGCCAGTACTTCAAACATTTCCGCTGCAACGCCGGGGTTTGAAATCATGCCGGAACCGACGATCGATACCTTCGCAAGCCCGCTTTCATGCTCGACATGGGTGAAATTCAACTGTTCCTTATTTCGCTCAAGAACAGCAAGGGTTTCTTCAAGATCCTGTTCCTTGATGGAGAAGGATAGATTGGTTGTGTTCTGATCTGTCTGGGTCTGAATGATGATGTCTACGTTCAGATGATTCTTAGCTAGCGTAGTGAATACGGATGATAGTCCTGTTAAAGCATTTTGAAGTCCGAATACAGTGACCCGTGTAATTTCATTCTCAAACGCTACTCCTCTTACAATCAAGTTCTGTTCCATGCTTGCTTCCTCCTCAATATACGTTCCTTCCACTCGATCGATGCTTGACCTGACTTCTAACGGAATTTGATAATTCTTGGCAAACTCCACTGCCCTTGGATGCAGGACTCCAGCCCCCAGATTCGCAAGTTCGAGCATTTCATCATAGGAAATCGACGGTAACTTTCTGGCTCCTTTTATATAACGTGGATCTGTCGTGTATACCCCGTCTACATCAGTATAAATATCACACCTTTCAGCTTTGAGGGCAGCCGCAATGGCAACCGCTGTAGTATCTGATCCTCCCCTGCCGAGAGTTGTGATTTCACCCGTTTCAGTCATACCCTGAAACCCGGCAACAATGACCACTTTTCCCTCTTGAAGGTGAGCCGACATCTTGTCGGTATGAATATTGGTAATCCTTGCATTGCTGTGAACAGACTCTGTCTCGATACCGGCTTGCCAACCAGTAAAGGAAATCGCATCATGTCCGGATTGGATGAGGGCCATCGTCAGTAGTGAAATGGTCACCTGTTCCCCGGTTGAGAGCAGCATATCCATTTCCCTTTTGCTCGGTTGAGATGTAATCTCCCTTGCAAGGCCAACGAGTGTGTCTGTTGTTTTCCCCATGGCAGAAACGACGACAACCACATCATTTCCTCTTTCTTTCTCTTCAATGATCCTTGACGCAACATTTTGAATTCTTTCCACAGATCCCACTGAAGTTCCACCGAATTTCTGAACAATAATACTCACGACTTCTCCCTCTTTCTGAGTGCATTTCGCTACTCTTTTTGATGATGAAGAGTACAATCACAATCATCCTAGACGTCCATAGACAGGAACTCCTGCGCTGATAATAAAAAAAGCAATGAGAATAATATCTCATTGCTTTATGAACATACAGCAGAACATACAAATAGGTTCATCGGCATTGTGAGATAGCTCTCCAAGATTGAATCATCTTGACAATCCTACATTTCTTAAACGCAGGACCAGCGGATATGATATGAGATCATAAACACTTCGGCGAATCTCCCCTTTCCAGGCATCTCACTGGAGCTCATACTCCTCTTTGCCTGTACTCTTGAAGTTCGCACCTCTATCACCACTTTTTAAAGTGATAATGTTATAAATTTTTGTTTATTATAGCATAGGGTAAAAATTGATTCAATGTTTAATTGAGTCAATTTTTCATTTTATTGTGTTTTTGTTAAGATGCTTTGGATGAGCATGCGGTGGTTGATTTCCGCTGCAGGTGCTCGCTTTCCGCGGGGCTGGCGGTGAGCCTCCTCGGCTGCGCCTGTGGGGTCTCACCTGTCCAGCGTTTCCCGCAGGAGTCGAGCACCTTCCGCTCCAATCAACTCTGCTTTTTCAATGGTTACTTCTAAACCAACCAATAACCCGTACTCTCATGTTATATAAACCTAATGATCAATATTTCCTATATCTAACACTTCCTACTTCAACTTCTCCACCAGTACCTTCGCAACGGCTTCAGGTATTCCGATCTCTATAAACTCCTCCACGGTTGCTTCTTTCATTTTCTTCATGGATCCGAAATGTTTAAGTAGCTGTTTCTTTCTTTTCGGGCCGATGCCGTCGATTTCGTCGAGGATGGATTGGAAGGCGCTTTTTCCTCTTAGTTGACGGTGGAAGGTGATGGCGAACCTATGAACTTCGTCCTGGATTCGTTGGAGAAGATAGAATTCCTGGCTCCGCTTTTCAAGGGGAACGATTTGTAACGGGTTCCCGTACAGCAGTTCCGATGTCTGATGCTTGTCATCTTTTGCGAGGCCGCCGATGGGGATATCGAGTCCCAATTCATTTTCGATGACGTCTCTCGCCGCTTCGATCTGTCCTTTTCCTCCATCGATGATGATAAGATCGGGTAAAGGAAGTCCGTCTTTCAATACCCTGGTATACCTTCTGCGCACAACTTCCCGCATGGAATCATAATCATCGGGACCTTTCACGGTTTTGATCTTATATTTACGATATTCTTTCTTTGCCGGTTTCCCGTCTAAAAAGACGATCATGGCAGAAACCGGATCCGAACCTTGGATATTGGAGTTATCAAAGGCTTCGATCCGGAATGGAGTGTAAATCCCCATATGCTCCCCAAGCCTTTCAATGGCTTTAATCGTCCGTTCTTCATCCCTTTCAATCAGGGCGAACTTCTCTCCCAGTGCCTGCTTCGCGTTTTTTTCGGCCAGCTTTACAAGTTCCTTTTTCTTTCCTCGTTTCGGCTGGGTCATCTTCACTTCCAGAAGATTTTCAGCGAGTTCGATATCGATTTCCTCGGGTAAGAAAATTTCCTTCGGCTTAAAATGATTGGACTTTGAATAGAACTGACCAAGGAACGTCAGGAATTCGTCCTCGGGCTCATTATAGAGAGGAAATAGTGAGACATCCCTCTCGATGAGCTTTCCTTGCCGGACGAAGAATACCTGCACACACATCCAGCCTTTATCAACGGAATATCCGAACACATCACGATCTGTGAAATCAGTCATCGTCATTTTTTGCTTTTCCATTGTGGCTTCAATGTGAAGGATCTGATCCCGGAATTCCTTTGCCCTTTCAAATTCCAGATTTTCTGATGCTTCATTCATCTTAACTGTCAGCTGATTCTTTATGTCTTTGTATCCCCCGTTCAAAAATCGGGCGATCTCATCAGTCATGTCACGGTACGTGTCTTTACTTACCTCTTTAATACAAGGGGCGAGACATTGGCCCATGTGATAGTAAAGGCAGGCCCGGTCAGGGAGGGTCGAGCATTTCCGTAAAGGATATAATCGGTCGAGAAGCTTTTTCGTTTCATTTGCGGCTCCGACATTGGGATAAGGTCCGAAATACTTTCCTTTCCCTCGCTGTACCTTCCTTGTGGTGATAAGCCTTGGGTGCCTTTCGTTCGTTAATTTGATGAACGGGTAGCTTTTATCGTCCTTTAGCATGACATTATATTTAGGGTCAAATTTTTTGATTAAATTCATTTCAAGCACAAGGGCTTCAAGATCCGATGATGTCATGATGTATTCGAAGTCTTCGATTTCTCCTACCAGACGCTGGGTTTTCGCATCATGGGAACCGGTGAAATAAGAGCGGACACGGTTTTTCAATACTTTGGCTTTACCTACATAAATGATCGTCCCCTGCCTGTCCTTCATTAAATAACACCCCGGCTGATCAGGAAGCAGCGCTAATTTATTCGTGATATTCTGATTCATCATTCTTCCCCCTTCCTTGGTTTCTCCCATTTATACAGTGTAAGGTCATGATAAATCGGGTCGATGAGCTCACTTGAATGAAAATGCTTTTCTACTTTTATGAAGTCATCCACCGAAATCCCCTGGTGTTTAAAACCTTCCACCACTTTATCGGTCAGATAGATAGCCCGGTCAGGATAATATCCTGCATCGGTGGCAAACACCTCATAGGTTTGCACTTTTTTATGGATAAAAGGGACGTCAAGATATTCGAGTACCCTTGACTCTTCCCATGTATAAACAACAAGCGGCCGATCGGTTTCTTCCAAATAAGCGGCCATTTGATACACAACCGGAACTTCCGAAGTATGAGTATATAATAGCTTACCTGTATGGAAAACTTGAAGCAGAAGGAATAAGATCAGGAATAGAGAACCTTCCCTTGTCCTTTTTCTTGAAAACAGCATCACCGTAATGAAAAACCACGATATACCAATCAAAGGCAGTGCATGGCGCGGTTTCATCACGTTCTGGGCAAATAAAGCCCACAGAAAATAACTGCCTGCCAGAAGGACCAGTATGCTTATCATATGACGGTTCCCAAGCTTAATTCTCCTTAACAGAAAGAAACTTCCAACCAAAAGGAGTAGAAGGATAACCGATTCCCCTGATCCCCCTACCCATATCGTATTCACGAAGAGCAGTTTTACCATCCTGTCCAACAGGCTGAGATCCGAGGCACCGATTGCACCTCCCCATTCCTGAAAGTGACCGTTCGTAAAGGAAAGGGCCAATCGCAGGAAACTGTCAAAACCACCTTCTGACATGCTGATGCCTGAAACCCACAGGAGCTGAAAGAGAATCGTGATAAGAACATAAACAAATAGGTCCATGATTTTCAACAGCCCTGATTTCCATTTAGTATACAGCATCATCAGGATCCCGATTCCAAGAGCCAAGTAAGATAACCGTGTTCCCAGAAGCAGGCTGAATAGAAACAGGGGGAGGATGATGTATCCATTATGCGATTTCTCATGAGCTAATACCAAACTCCATATATACCACCACATCATCCCGATTGCCGCTCCCTCAGACATGGGTTGATTCACCATCAGGATAGTAAAGCTGCTTGAATAAATGAACGCCGTCGCCATGACTGTATAGGAAGGGGTGACCAACCTTTTCACTAATAAAAAAAGAGGGATGACGGCACTACCGTACATGAAAATATTAAAGAAGCTCAGGGCTTGTACTGGATCTCTCACCAGCATATGAAATGCTTTGCCCCCCAGGATAAAATAAGGATATCCGGGAAAATGGGGCTGCATCTGGTACATATCAAAATGAATCACACCGAGGGCAAAATCCACCATATCCCATGTAGACGCGTATGCTGGCACCCAGATTACCTGAAGAATAAAAACCGATATGATGACCAATGCCCCGATGCCATTTGCCCAACTACTATATTTCCTAGTCTTCTCCCTCACCAACTTCACCCTCATACGTTTTAATACAAAAAGGACCAAACATACATTCCTTTATAGAGTGTACACCTTTCGAAAAAGGTGTTCAATCTTTAAGGCAATGATGTTTGGTCCTTACAAACATTTATTTAGCTTGGGGGCTTAAGTCCTTCACACCCGCTTGAACCTCTTCCTTTGCCTTTACCGTCTTAGGCTTAGTGGAGGTCAGGAAGTAGATGGCTACGAAATATCCGATATAGGCCATCACTTCTTCAATGGAAGGCATGGAAGAATATCCGAACAGTGCTTTAAGGAAAATCCCGACGTCACCCGATAGCAGCGGTGCAGTTCCCGTATCACGCAAGAAATGTGCATAGTCGATCGGATGCTCAGGAAGAATCCAGGTAAGGTCATAAAGATGTGGAATGACACTGCCGATCAATCCTATATCCTGCATCATGGAAATCGCCTGGACAAGAAGTCCGGCAGAAATCAGGATGATGAATGCACCTGTCACTTTAAAGAAGCTCTTCAATGAGATTCTCATCGTGCCTTTAAAGAATAAGTAAGCTACTACACTCCCGATGACAACACCGGTAATCGCTCCCCATCCCTGCATGGCAGCTCCAATATCGCCACCTGTAATGGCTGCGAAGAAGAAGACGGTCTCTACACCTTCACGCAGAACAACCAGGAAGGAATGGATCACCATGCCGACTATGTTTCCTGTCGAAATGAAATGATTCATTTTCCCTTCCATATTCCCCTTAAGGTCACGGCTGTGCTTTGCCATCCAGAAGACCATTTGTGTAAGAAGAACGGACGATACCAGCATAATGCCGATCTTTAAATACATCTCGCTTCCCATGGCGGCAAATCCGGTAAAGACGACCTGAAAGAGCATTGCTACTCCGACACTGGCCAAAATCGCCAATCCTGCTCCAAGCCAGACATACTTTGTAAAATGGCCATGGTTCGTTTTCTTCAGATAGGTGGTGATGATCCCGATGATCAATAAAGCCTCGAGGACTTCACGAAAGGTGATCAGCAAAGCTTGTAATTCCACGTTAGTTCCCCCTTACTAGCTATGACGGTTTATTAAACTTATTTACGTTTTCTGACTGCATAAATGATCGCAGCTGCAAGAATCCCTGCAATGATGATGATGGGCAGCCAGTTCTTCAGGTTGGAAATATCTGTCCACTCCTGTTTCTGACTCGCCTCTTCAGTGGCACTTTCAGCAAAATGCCCTACTTCAAGACTTTTGATGTTAAATTCTTTTTGAAGAGAATCCACTATGAACTGTTTACTTTGTTTATACGCTTCCTGATCGGATTCCTTGGTTCCGACACCGAACAACCCCGGATTCCCCAATGATTCCAACGCTTGATCGAACTGTGTACGAATTTTTTGATCCAACTCAGGATTTTCTCCTTCTACCTTGGGAGACAGCGTTTTATATGTAGCAAATCCTTTTGCGAGTAATCGCTTACTAGTATCATATTCAGAGAAGTTTTTATCAATGCTCTCAAGTCTTCTGGCAATATTGAGGACAAGGAGTTCATCTAAATTTTCGATGGCTTGTTCTTTTTCTTTCTCATCCAGGTTTTGAAGAATGACCTTGGAAGGTTTTTCACCCATATGCTGATCCACTTCTTCTTGAACCGTTTCATAAATCTTTTTGGACTCAGAATAGTTTGGAGGGTTTTCATCTAGCTTGATCATGATTTCTTTATACGCTTCTGCAATTTTTTCTTCGCTTGGGTCACCGTAAGAATAGGCGGCTGCCTGCGAAGATAGCATTATATTAAGTAGTAAACCTAAGAGTAAACTGGTAATGAATGTTTTTTTCATCTATAATTCCCTCCTGTTTTCAATGATAATGATTATCATTCGTATTGTCAATAAAAAATAAGTACTCTCACTACAAGGAGAGTACTTATTTTTCACGATATAGACAAACCTTATCCTACCTTATTTAGCGTATTGATTCATTCCTTCTTCAGAAGGGATGAAATGGGCCTGCTCTTCTACATACACTTTCCTTACAGGCTTCCGCATCTCTTTCAAAATCGCAGGTAGAACAGAAGACATATAAGATTTGAACTTTATGAAGGAGCGTCCCGTTGTCCGTACATGATACAAAATCGGGATTTCCTTCACCCTGAACCCCTTTCGTACAAGGTTCAAGGTCAGCACTTGAGCATAATTGTAATCATGGATGATTTCTGCATGTTCCATCGCCTGTTTAGAAAATGCACGCATTCCGGACTGACCGTCATATATCCACTTTCTGAGCAAAAGGGATTGCAGTGCTGTAAAACAGTAATTACCTAAACGGCGGTGAAGCTTCATCCCGTTAATGGTACCAAGGAACCTCGATCCCATTGTATAGTCGGCTTCTCCCTTGAAAAGCGGCTGTAATAGATCAGGAATCTGTTCGGGGGGATACTCTCCATCTGCATCTATCATGACACCGATATGGGCACCCAGTTCAACGGAAACTTTCAACCCTACCCTCACGGCAGCGCCCAAACCGCGGTTATGATCGAATGTTACGATGTGATCAGCACCTGCCTCCTGTGCCAATTCAACCGTACGATCCGTTGAACCATCATTGATGACCAGCACCTCCACTTCAACGGAAGGATGAAAAGAACGGGGGACCCGCCTGATCACGGCCCCGATCGACTCTTCCTCATTATGGGCAGGCATGAAGACAATGACTTTCTGTTTATTCATGTTGCTTCCAACTCTCCTTTAACGCCTCGTTTAATACAGGTCCTCTGCTGTTCCCCGGAAAGGGAGCCCCTAATAAATGGGCGATGGTCGGTGCCATGGAAACAAGACTGTGTTTTTCCTGAATCTTCTCACCAGGTTTTACCCCTGGACCGACCATAAAGAAAGGAACGAACCTCTCGCCTTCATCAAGATGACCATGTCCACCGATTCCATCTGCCTGTCCGTGATCGGCGCATATCATGAGGGTCGTGTTTTCCATCTTCCCTTCAGCTTCCAGCCACTCCACGTATTCTTGTATTAAACGATCCGCTTCTTCAATCTTTTCAATGTATTCATTATATAGGACACCCCTACTATGCCCAATTTGATCGGTGCCGATTAATTGGACAATAAATAGATCAGGGTCTTCCTCTTCCATGATTTTTTTGGCTTTATTGATAATATTTCGATCTGCTTTATCTTTGTGCATCACGGCTGTGACCGTATCAACATCACTGCCGAACGAATCCACCAGGTGGGCGATTCCAAGCATCTTCCCTTTTTTCCCTACTTTCCGTAAAGAATCAAAGATACTTTCCACCTTGATGCCAAGCTTCCAGACCATATTTGATCTCATGCCATGTTCCTTAGGATATGTGCCAGTGAACATGGAAGAGAAGCAGACAACCGTTCTCGCAGGATACACCGTCTCCATATTTAAATACTCGGTTCCCTTCTCCATCAATCCATCAAGAAAAGGCGTATTCGCTTCATAGAAGCGTTCCTTCCTCATCCCGTCTATCACGATGACAACCACTTTATCATTGAGTGCTTCGCCTGGCTCTCCTGCTGTAAATGAATCATACTGCTTCGGCTTCCAGTCAAATAGAAAATGGTGAAGGATGAACGCCAATGCGAAAACCACACCACAGAAGATGAAATAATCATTCGTAGGAAGTAATTCCCCCGTTGACAAATTCGTCATCATTCCATCCCATACCGAGAGCAGGAGTAGGAATTTCGGCAGCTGTTCCTGGGCGTTCCCGCTCGTTGAATCACTGTTCTTCAGCACCAGTTTCCAAAACCGGGTGAAATTCAGCCAGTCCGTCCCGATCCGGAGGTGATAATAAAAGGTTCCCCAGAAAAAGACCGTAAAGAAGAAATAAAGGCCAATCCCAAGTCCCCACAATGCTAAATCCGGTGATTCAAAGAGAAGAAGATACCCTATGACAGGGATCCATAAATAGTTTCGTAAGAACAATGGAAAATCATAATAGAAATATAAAATAAATAGGGGAAGTGTAAACAGCAAGCTAATAAGGAACGAGAACCATTCACCTTGCAGCAATCCCTGAAAGTGAAAGATCGTCATAGTCCCTACGACAAAAATAGGGGTGAATGGCTTCCCTTCATTCAGCAGATTCCAGCATCTTGCCGCCGTTTTTTCAAATTTCGATGCGCTTTTCAATGTCATTCATCCTTTCATCCTGCCCCACTGTTTCACTTGCTTAATCGAAACAGGTGATACGGCGATTACGATTCCTCCAACTGCAAAAGAAAAAATAAATTTTAATCCATGGCTCAAAATAGCCATGGAAAGGCCTTTCCCTAAGGGGATACCAGCCGAGAGCAAAGTATAACTCATAACAGATTCATAGGTACCAAGTCCCCCTGGGGCAAATTGAAATAACTGACCAGTGATCGTCACACTGTTAACCCAAATCGCAGCTCCCATCGATAAAGGCTCAAGTATGATCATGGAAACCCCGTAAAGAATGGCTCCTTCCAATACCCAGCTTGAAAGGATAAGACCTGCCACCAAAAGCCCCCTGCCTCCTGACAGCGCATGTTTCAACATCCCGACATGTCTTGAAAGAATGTCTGGTGTAATGAATTGAAGGAGGACCCATGCGGCCACTATGAATACAATGACCAATCCGACTGTTAAAAAGCCAGGGAGCTTTAAAGCAAATGGGAAAAAGAAAAGCCCGCATCCTGCCAGCAGTAAAAGCAATAATGTGTCCATTACCCTTAAAACCACGACGGAATGAAAGGACCTTTCAACGCTAATATGCTTTTCTCGCTGATTCATCACCATGACCCGCAGCCCGTCCCCTACTTTCAAGGGTAACAAGTGATTAAACAGCAAACTGTAAAACAGTCCGATCAAACAACTAGATAATCGTACCTCATCATTCAAGTAGAGTTTCCATGCGATTCCCTTCAGGAAGAATGAAAAAAAATAGATTCCCAGCACGACTAACACGATGACGGGATGATGGAGAAGCTGCTGTAAGGTTTTCGTCATATATTCTTTGTCAAAATAGAATAATAGTAAGATGAAAAAGACAACAGTCAATAGGATCCGCACGCCGTTTTTTGCAAACCTATAGTACGATTTCTTCATGTTCTCTCATCCACTGAACCGTTCTTCTGATTCCTTCTTCAAAGGAAACCATGGGAGAATACCCGAGAACTTCATTCGCTTTCGAGAAGTCCGCACACGTAGACGTAACATCCCCAAGTCTCCTATCTGTCACATTCAGATTAAGCGAGGGAAAATGGCGTTTCAATTCAGATATCAATCTGTCCATGGAAATAGGAGATCCGTTTCCCAGATTGAACGTACCTGACTCATCACTTCCGATCGCCTTATATGTACCATCTACGATATCATCTATGTACGTATAATCCCGTGTGTTCTCCAAACCGAATATGGGAAGTTCCTGACCATTCATAAGCTTCTTGATAAAAGAATAAATGGCCATATCAGGTCTTCCCCAAGGACCGTAAACAGTAAAGAAACGGAGGATTGTCAACTCCATCCCATAAATGGACGCATACGCTTTACAAAACGATTCGGCGCTATACTTTGCCGCAGCATACGGCGACACTACCGACCCCGTAGCATCCTCTTCCCGTGAAGGTTTATGGTTCGTATTTCCATATACAGAGGAGGAAGATGCGAAAACAAACTTACTGACACCGCTCTCTCCGGCCATCCGGAGCGTGTTGATTGTCGCTTTAATATCATAATCGACGTATTCATGAGGAGCACTCAAGGAGTGTGATACTCCCGGGATTGCGGCCAGATGGACGACACAGTCACCTTTAAATTCGTGAAACACCTCTTGGAGATCTTCCTCATCCAGCAGCAAGTCTTTTTGAGCAAATCTGAATGAACCGATTTCCCTCACGAAGGATAACTGCCGTTTCTTTCTTTCAGGAGAATAATAGGGGTGGAAGCTGTCTATGATCAACAGATCATGCTTCTCTTCAATGAGCTTTCTTGATAAATGGCAACCGATGAACCCGGCACCACCTGTAACAATAATCTTCAATATCTTACACCTCGTACCATACCGATTTAATCCTTCTATATTGTACCCTACCTAAGAGAGAAAGTGAAAAAGGGTTGACCCCATTGTGCTCTGAAACTCCATCTATGATGAAAGAAGGACTTCACACAATTATAAAGGGTCAACCCAAATGACTATTTATTCGCTTTCGCCATCACATCGTTCAACATTTTTTCAAGGTCTTTCCTTAAGCCTTCTGCTTTTTCTTTATCTTGTGACTTAACAGCTTCTAAGTAGCTTTGAGCATTGGTCGATAAGGACTCATATGATTCTTCACCCATCAGACTCTTAATATCAGAAGAGATCAAATCAATAAACAAAGCACCTTCCAATGCCGTGATCGCAGATTTATCTTCTCCCCAGTACTCTTCGCTCTCTTCATACTCATGTAAAGCAATTTTAGAGAATCCGCGAACGAAAGCATGATTCACTGCTTCAGGGTCGATGGACGTCACGTCCGTTTGTAAATCAAATTGGTTGTTGATCATTTCTGCTTCTTCAGGAGCGTTGCCTGATAGATAACTAGCAAGAGATTGATAGAATGCCCATCCTTCTGCTTGTTCCGCTTTGGCCGCTTCAGCATCTTCCTTCGCTTCCATAGAGGCTTTCATGGCATAACCGTTCGGAAGTGCCCCGGAAGCTAGATAAAACGTCTTCATGAGTGTCTTATCAACCACTTGTTTTCCAAGTTGGAAGCCGAGTTCATCATCCTCTTCAACCGCCTTCTCCATTTCGGAGAATCCACCATTAATGGCGTCAATCATCTTTGTTCCATATGCCTGATCCCGCTTTTCGACAGTTGGTTCAAGAATTTCATAGAATTCCTTCGCTTCTTCTATTTCTTCATTCACTTCTTCTGTATTGCCCCAGTTCTCGGCTACTTCTGTGAATTCATGTTTCATGGTTGTATAAAATACTTTTTGCATTAATTTATCAAATAATTGTGCTACGACCACTTGATCAAGGGAACCATCCTTCCCTGCTTCAAGAGCAGTGGAAATATGTTCATCCACCGTATCTTCAAATTCCTGATCACGTTTTTGCACAAGTTCCTGCAGATCTGATTCATAGATCGAAGTCACTTTATCAAAGTCAACCTCTTTGTCTTCCTTTGCTTTGGAAAGCTCTGCCTTTGCTTCCTCAAATGAAGCAGAGAAATCAACATTTGCCTCTTCTGATTCATCTTCCTTTTCTACTTGTTTCGACTCATCTGATGCAGCTGTTTTTTCATCGCTGTTTTTATCATCTGTTCCACACCCTGCAAGGACAGAACCCGTTAATAAAAATGCGGCAAAAATCTTCGTTAAATCTCTCTTTCTCATATGTATAAACCCCCGACTGATTAAATGATAATGATTTTCAATTCCATTTAAATTATAGCGAGAATGATTCTCACAGTCAACGTATTTTGAAAATTAATTTTGTTGTGGGGAATTTATGAGTGGTGGCAGCATTTTTAGGTTTGTTGGGGGACTTTCCTCTAGCCTTCATTACAAAAAACCAGTTACATCAACATAAAAAAAACGGAGCTGAACTTCAGCCCCGATATTTCTGAGTAATCTCTTATACGTGTTTGTTTAATAATTCAGCAAGTGCTTCCTTAGGTTGGAAACCGATCACTTTGTCTACCACTTCGCCGTCTTTAAGGACAACTAAAGTCGGGATACTCATAACTCCGTATTTCCCTGCTGTTTCCTGGTTTTCATCAACGTCGATTTTGACGATTTTCACTTTGTCGCCCATTTCGCTATCAAGCTCTTCAAGAACTGGAGCGATCATTTTACAAGGTCCACACCAAGGTGCCCAGAAATCTGCAAGTACCAGTCCAGAGTTTGTGTCAGTTGTGAATGATTGATCAGTAGCATGTGTAATAGCCATATATATGCGCCTCCTAAAATCTTTGAATGTAACGTAAGTATATCACCGTTTTTTTGGGGATGCTATCTTTCTGCTCGTAGGTAATATTCCCTTTGGAAAACGGAATATACCTTGAGAGAAAAAATAAGGCGCAGCCCGTGATTCAGCTACGTCCTCATTTGTTTTCATATTATGCTCTTACCCTGTATCCGTTCCTTCCAAACATGAACGGATTAAGAAGAAGATACTTTTAATTTTTTAAACTCTTCCGTTAACATTGGTACTACTTCAAACAGGTCTCCAACGATACCATAATCAGCAACGTTGAAAATATTCGCTTCTGGATCTTTGTTAATCGCAACGATGACCTTAGAGTTGGACATACCGGCTAAATGCTGGATGGCTCCGGAAATACCGCAAGCAATATATAGATCAGGCGTTACGACTTTCCCTGTTTGACCAATCTGCAGGGAGTAGTCACAATAGTCTGCATCACACGCTCCACGGGATGCTCCTACTGCCCCACCAAGTACATCGGCAAGTTCTTTAAGAGGGTTGAATCCATCTTCACTCTTCACTCCACGTCCACCGGCAATGATGACCTTTGCTTCGGAAAGATCAACACCTTCGCTTGCTTTGCGTACAACTTCTTTAATGATCGTGCGTAAATCTTTTATATCAACGGAAAGGGATGTAACCTCACCACTACGTGACTCATCTTTCGCCAATGGCTCAATGTTATTTGGACGAATGGTCGCAAAGATCACTCCGTCTGTCACGATTTTCTTTTCAAATGCTTTCCCTGAATAAATCGGTCTTGTGAAGACGAGGTTACCGCCAGCTTCCTCAAGATCTGTTGCATCTGAAATCAATCCTGTGCTTAGTTTACTTGCCACTTTAGGGGACAGGTCTTTTCCAAGTGCCGTATGACCGAAAATGATGCCTTCAGGCTCCTCTTCCTCAATGACTGAAAGAATCGCTTGTGAATAACCGTCTGACGTGTACTGATCCAACTTATCGTTTTCCACAACCACTACTTTATCCGCGCCATATTGAATCATCTCTTCTCCTAAAGCGCTTACACTTTTGCCGATAAGGACACCGACGACTTCTCCGCCTTCAGATACTGTTTTACCTGCCGCAATCGCTTCAAAGGAAACATTACGTAATGATCCGTCTCGAACTTCTCCAAGTACTAATACTTTTCTCGCCATGTTAAATTACCCCCTGAATGTTAGTTATTACTGTGACTCCCGCTTATATAACTTTCGCTTCGTTGCGAAGAAGTGAAACAAGCTCCGATACTTGAGCATCCAATTCGCCTTCTAATACTTTACCTGCTTCCTTCTTCGGTGGAAGGTAGATTTCAATTGTCTTGGTCTTCGCTTCTACTTCATCTTCGTCTAAATCGATATCATCCAATTCCACTTCATCCAAAGGCTTTTTCTTTGCCTTCATGATTCCTGGAAGGGATGGGTAACGCGGTTCGTTCAACCCCTGTTGAGCTGTCACTAACAGTGGAAGAGATGTTTCAATGACTTCTGAGTCCCCTTCTACGTCACGAGTGACCGTTACCGTTTCACCATCGATTTCCAATTTTGTGATGGTTGTTACATAAGGAATATCAAGCTGTTCTGCCACACGTGGTCCAACTTGTCCAGATCCACCGTCAATAGCAACATTACCTGCAAGGATCAAATCAACTTCCTGTTCTTTTAAATAGTGAGCAAGAATTTTGGCTGTTGTGAATTGATCTCCATGATCAAGATCATCTTCTGTATTGATAAGGACTGCTTTGTCAGCACCCATTGCTAAAGCCGTTCTCAATTGCTTTTCGCTTTCTTCTCCGCCGACTGTCACGACTGTTACTTCTCCGCCTTGTGCATCACGGACTTGAATGGCTTCTTCGACTGCATATTCATCGTAAGGATTTATGATAAATTCAGCTCCGTCTTCGGCAATTTGACCGTTTTGGATCGAAATTTTCTCCTCAGTATCAAACGTTCTTTTCAAAAGTACATAGATGTTCATTCGTAAGTCCCTCCTAATAATGTAAACATTCTTTCCCTTAAAAAGATTTCGACAATTTAACCCCTTTGAATGGGCAGCATTGACATGCAATACTGCCCCTCACTAAGAGTTTACTATATTACTAGAATGTATTCTAGCCTTTAAAGTGTGGTTCTCTCTTTTCAACGAACGCTGAAATACCCTCTTTGGCATCAGCGGACACAAATACTTCACCAAAAAGATCCGATTCTTTCTTTACGCCTTCATAGAAACGGTCATCTTTCGTATAACTTAACAAATCGATCGCAGCCTTCATGGCACCTGGGCTCTTCTTCGCAATCTTTTCCGCCATTTCCTTTGCTTTATCAAAAAGCTGGTCTTCTGGATAGGCCTTATTGGCGAGTCCCCACTGAACGGCTTCTGTTCCGCTGATCGGCTCACTCGTCAACAGCATTTCAGCTGCTTTTGCTCTGCCAACAAGCTTCGGAAGGCGCTGAGATCCTGCGAATCCAGGAACAAGTCCAAGTTGCAGTTCCGGTAATCCGAGTTTGGCATTCTCACTGACCAACCGGATGTGACAGCCCATTGCGAGTTCCAATCCACCACCCAAAGCAGCTCCATGAATCGCTGCAATGATCGGTTTCGGGAAGTTCTCCATCCGTTCGAACACGTCCTGCCCCCTTTTCGCGAGCTTAGAGAATTCCTCCCCACTTTCGATGGTCGTGAATTCCTTAATATCAGCACCTGCCGAGAAGAAACGTCCTTCACCTTTCAGCAAGATGACCCTGACATCCTTATTTGTTTCAAGCTCATCAAGAACCAAATCAATCTCCCTGATGAGTCCACTTGCGAGTGCATTAGCTGGAGGTCTTTGAATCAGGACCGTTGCTACTTGTCCTTCTAAGACCCATGATAAACTTTCCATCTCTCATCCCCCTAAACTAAGTTAGTTCCTGCCGCCACATCCATGAAGTAGTAGTTTGTGTATAGCAGGGACTTGAGCTACCAAATCATATTTCTGATCATTCATCACCCATGTTGTCGCCATTTCATCCAATGTTCCAAAGATCATTTGGCGGGCGAGGCGGACATCCAGGTCACTTGAGAACTCTCCTGATTCAATACCACTGATCAGGATTTTATCGACTAATTCCAGATATCCCTTTAATACATCATTGATTTTTAAACGGATATCTTTATTGGATTGTCTGAGTTCCAATTGTGTAACGATGGCCAGATGATGATCATCCGACAGAATCCTACAATGATTTTCAATCATCACTAATAATTTCTCTGAAACTGTCTGTTTTCCTGCTACAACTTCCTCAATTTTTTCGACAAAGAGAACCATTTTTTCTTTGAACAAAGAAATCAGGATATCTTCTTTGTTTTTAAAATAAAGATAGATGGTACCATCTGCGACACCTGCCTGCTTTGCAATCTTTGAGACCTGGGCCTGATGGTAGCCATTTTCAGCTATAACAATAACAGCTGCATCGATAATTTGCATGTATTTAGGTTTATTTCGTTTCATAAGTTCTGACCTGCCTTAACAAAATATGAATGACCATTCATTCATATTTTTATAATAAAAGGTTTCTCCATGATTGTCAAGAATAGATCCTTGTCCCATTCGAATCCAAAAAGAGAAAGCTCAATGAAACTCATCTTAGCTTGTTTTTTGTTCGTTTTCTATTTTTTGGCGCTCCTCTTCCACAAGGGATCTCCGTAGGATCTTTCCGACAGCGGTTTTAGGCAGTTCCTTCCTGAATTCATATATCCTCGGCACTTTATAGGCAGCCAAGTATTTACGGGAGTACTCATTGAGCTCCTCTTCTGTCAGGGATTCTCCTTCTTTCAAAACAACATATGCCTTGACGGTCTCTCCTCTATATGGGTCAGGGACGCCTGCTGCAACAACTTCCTGAATGGCAGGGTGCTCGTAAAGGACTTCTTCAATTTCCCGGGGATAGATATTAAAGCCGCCGGCAATGATCATATCTTTCTTACGATCCACTACGTAAAAATAGCCCTTTTCATCCATATACCCGATATCTCCCGTCAGGAGCCATCCGTCCTTTAACGTTTGCTCGGTTTCCTCAGGACGGTTCCAATATCCTTTCATCACCTGCGGACCTTTGACGACGATCTCACCCATTTCATTTGGAGGGAGTGGTTCTCCCGTTTCCATCGAGAACACGGCACTGTCCGTACCAGGCCATGGTACACCGATGCTTCCCTTTATTCTCGCTTTATCCCAAAGGAAATTGGAATGAGTGACGGGGGATGATTCGGTTAAGCCATATCCTTCAACAAGCTTCCCGCCCGTGACCTCCTCGAATTGTTGCTGCACTTCCACCGGTAATGGTGCACTGCCGCTGAGACATGAATCAATGGAGGACAGATCATATTTCTTTAATTCCGGGTGATTCAAGAGTCCGATATAGATCGTCGGGGCACCTGGAAAAAGTGTCGGCTTCTGCTTCTGTATTGTTTTCAACGTCGTTTCAGCATCGAATTTAGGGAGCAGGATCATCTGGTATCCCTGCATGACAGAGAGAATCAGCACGGCAGTCATTCCATACACATGAAAGAATGGAAGGATCCCGAGCATCTTTTCTTCCCCTTTTTTACACTTATACAGCCAGGCATCACACATGGAGGCGTTCGCGACCAGATTCTTATGGGTGAGCATGACGCCCTTAGGGAAACCTGTAGTGCCCCCTGTGTACTGAAGCAGGGCGAGATCATTTTCAAAGTCGAACTCTTCCCGGGGTATAACTTCACCCTTCTCTCTTTTCATGATTTCAGTGAATAAATGGTTCTGACCTGCATGGTCCACTTTCACGACGATACCATATTGTTTCTTCTGGATATATGGGTAAATGAGATTCTTGGGAAAAGGAAGATAATCTTTGATAGCGGTTACAATGATGTGCTCAAGATCGGTGTTTTTCATTACTTTCGATACCCTCGGATAAAGGATGTCTAATGTCAGGATTACCTTGGCACCGGAGTCCTTCATTTGATATTCGATTTCTCTTTCCATATATAGCGGATTGGTTTGTACCACCACTCCTCCTGCATATAGGATGCCGTAGTAGGCGATGACTGATTGAGGGGTATTCGGAAGCATGATCGCCACCCGATCGCCCTTATTGATCCCAAGTGTCTTAAGATAGCCGGCAAATGTAAGAGCCGATTCATACAGTTCTTTGTATCCTATTTCTTTTCCCATGAAATGAATCGCTGTCCTTTCCGCATAAAGAGAAGCGGCATCGGTCAAATAAGACTGTAAAGGTTTTTCGACAAGGTTAAGCTCCTTTGGTATTTCAGCCGGATATTCAGCAAGCCATGGTTTGTTCATCGTAATCCCTCCTTCATAATTTTTAGAAAATTTCTTCTATTCATTATTATAATATAAGGGGACTTCAGTTACAATTTGAAAAAAATGACGACCCGACTTTCTTACTATCCTTGAAGCTTGCCCTTCGTGAAAGATCATTTTTATTAAAGAAAAAAGACTGCCTATTCAACCATATGACAGTCTGTTTGTACACTATTATTATTTTGGTATGATGTTTATCCCTTTTTTGAGTCCTTTGGTCTGATCATGTGAAGAAGAGCATGTAGATGATCCCGACCACGATGAATACCCCGCACAGGGTAAGCAGAACCTTTGCCAATGTTTCCATATTCCCTCTCCTTACGATATACCGGCTCCTATGACATAGGATAATCCGACTGAGATGACCAGCGAAATGAAGCCAACCGCCCGGTTATCATTTTCAATTTCTTCATCGATCCTGAATTTGGGTGTCAGAAATTCATAAATAAAATACCCGATCAACAATAAGATGAAGCCGAAAACGCCCCATCCTATTGTGGTAAGAATGGTATCATTGTGGCTGATCGAGTGCCTGAAAATATTGGCGATCCCGAAAATCTTACCGCCTGTCGCCATTGCCACAGCCAAATTTCCTTTTTTAATTTCTTCCCAGTTCCGATACTTGGTCACCAGTTCAAAAATCGCTAAGAACAATACCAGGCAAAGGATGACGACACTGTAGTTCCCCGCCGTTTGAACAAATTCATTTTCCCAGAAATTCTCCATTGAAAAGCTCCCTTTAATCCTTTTTTCAATTACTTGAATTGAACGACCGTTACTCCCGTTCCACCTTCACCTGCATCCCCAAAACGAATGTTTTTGACTGAGCGGTGATTTTTCAGATACTCCTGTACTCCCTGTCTTAAAGCACCTGTCCCTTTTCCATGGATGATGGAAACGCGGGGATAGCCGGCAAGGAGGGCGTCATCGATATATTTCTCCACTCTTGATAATGCATTTTCAAAACGCTCACCGCGCAAGTCAAGTTCAAGACTGACATGGAAATCCTTTCCCTTAACTGTAGCGAGGGGCTTCGTTTCCACCTTTTGCTGGGACTGGATAAATTCAAGGTCCGATTCCTTCACTTTCATCTTCATGATGCCCATTTGAACCTGCCATTCCTTTGACGACACTTTTTCGACCAAATGACCTTTTTGATCAAAGCTCAACACCTTGACTTCATCACCTGGCTTCAATTCATGGCTTGATCCCGTGGACTTCTTCTTTTGACCCGTTTTCAACTTAGGAGTCGCATCTTCGAGCTGTTTTTTCGCCTGAATCAATTCATGTTCTTTGATTTGTGCCGATTTCTCCTGCTGCATTTTCCGCAGATCCTTGATCACCTGGTCAGCTTCCGCCTTCGCCTTTTCAACGACTTCACTGGCTTTTTGCTGAGCCTTTTCATAAAGGGTATCTTTCTTCTCGTAATACTCCATCATTTGCTTTTGCATATCTTTATGCATCTTCTCTGCCTGTCTTAAAAGCTCATGAGCTTCCTCAAGCTCCCGTTCGCCCTGACGTCTGCTGTCTTCGAGGGAGGCAATCATGTTCTCGACTTCTTTACTATCGGTACCGATGTGGGACTTCGCCCGTTGAATGACCCCATCTGACAAACCGAGACGCTTGGAAATGTCAAACGCATTACTTCTTCCCGGCACCCCAAGTAAAAGCTTGTACGTAGGACTTAATGTTTCTACATTAAATTCCACACTGGCATTCACGACACCTTCCCGATTGTATCCATATGCTTTCAACTCGGGATAGTGGGTGGTCGCAACGACCCTTGCCCCTGTTCCATGAACTTCATCCAGGATGGAAATCGCCAATGCCGCCCCTTCTTGAGGATCCGTACCTGCTCCCAATTCATCAAACAATACGAGGCTCTCGTGATCGACCTTTTTCAGAATGTCGACGATATTGACCATATGGGAAGAGAAGGTACTCAAGCTTTGTTCAATCGATTGCTCATCCCCGATATCGGCATAGATGGTACGGAATACCCCTACTTCGGATCCGTCCAGAGCAGGAATCGGAAGTCCGGCCTGTGCCATCAGGCTTGTTAAGCCCAATGTCTTCAGGGTAACCGTTTTACCACCCGTATTCGGACCGGTGATGACGATGGAGGAAAACTCATTCCCAAGCTCGATATCATTGGCAACAGCTTCTTCAATCGGCAGCAATGGATGCCTCGCTTTATTCAGCTTTACCCGTCGTTCATTATTGATCGTTGGTTTAGACCCTTTGATGGACCGCCCGAACTTTGCCTTCGTAAACATGAAATCTACGTCTGACAGCACGTTGACGATCAGAAGCAGTTCTTCTCCAAATTCCTGGACTTTCTCAGAAAGCTCTTGCAGAATCTTTTCTATTTCCGTTTGTTCCTTTAATCGATACTCCCGCAGCTGATTATTCAGCTGAACGATTGCTTCAGGCTCGATGAACAACGTCTGCCCTGATGAGGACTGGTCATGGATGATCCCGCCGTATTGCCCTCTATATTCCTGTTTTACCGGAATGACGTACCGGTCATTCCGGATGGTGATGATGGCATCGGATAACATTTTCTGAGCATTTGAAGATCGGATCATACGTTCCAGCTTCTCCCGGATCCGGCCTTCATTGGCACGGAGCTGGGTGCGGATCGTGCGCAGTGTTTCACTGGCTGAATCCAGGATTTCACCGTTATCGTCCACCACTTTCCTTATATCCTGCTCCAGTTGAGGAAGCGGAATGACCGTCCCCATTTTCTCCTGTAACAGTGGTATCTCCACTTCTTCCTCAAGTAGTTCTTCCACGAACTGTGTCAGCTTCCTGCTTGCCCGGATCGTACTCGCCACCTGTACGAATTCAGAAGGCGAAAGCATACCGCCTATCTGAGCCCGCTTCACGTGAGGTCGTATATCGAAAATCCCCCCTAGTGGCGCGTGACCTTTTAATCTGAGTATGGTCATAGCTTCATCCGTCTCTTCATGCAGAGCTGTGATCTCTTCATATTCGACTGAAGGCATGAGGGAAGATACCCTTGCATGACCAAGTGCAGATGCTGCGAATTGCTTTAATAGTTCTTTGATTTTGTCAAACTCTAACGTCTTTAATACTTTAGAATTCACGGAATGTATTCCACCTTTTTTCAGTTTCGCTTAATAAATTGAATGAACTCATCTTTATCCCATGTATTGATGACACTGTCTTTCTTGATCCATCCTTTACGGGCAGTCCCGACACCGACCTTCATAAATTCCAGATGGTCGATACTGTGGGCATCTGTGTTGATTACAAGCTTCACACCTTGCTCCTGTGCTTTCCGGATATTTTCAGCAGACAAATCCAGGCGGTTCGGATTTGCATTCAGCTCAAGAGCCGTACCTGTTTCTTTCGCCAACTGGATAAGAAGATCTATATCGACATCATAGCCTTCCCGTCTACCAATGATTCTGCCAGTGGGGTGGGCAATGATATCCACATGTGCACTTTTCAAGGCTGTTGATAGTCTCTCCATGATTTTCTCCTGAGACTGTGAAAAGCTTGAATGAATGGAGGCAATCACGAGATCCACCTTTTCCAGGATGTCATCGTCATAATCCAGGGTAGCGTCAGGAAGGATATCCATTTCGATACCTGAAAGGACTTCTATATCATCGTATTTCTGATTGATTTCGTTTATTTCCTCGATCTGTTTCAATAACCGTTCTGTTGTAAGACCGTTTGCCACCCGCAAATACTGGGAATGATCGGTGATGGCCATGTATTGATACCCTTTGGCACGGCATGCTTGCACCATTTCTTCTATGGAATAGGCACCATCAGACCAAGTGGAGTGCATGTGAAGGTCTCCCTTTATATCTTCCAACGTGAGAAGAGGATATTCCTTACTGAACTCTTCTACTTCTTTTCCATCCTCTCTCAGCTCCGGTGGAATCAGGGGAAGATTGAAGTGATGGTAAAATTCTTCCTCGGTCTTAAAGGTTGTCACTTCACCTGTTTCACTATTCTCTACTCCATACTCACTGATTTTCTCTCCACGTTCTTTTGCAAGCTGACGCATGCGGACATTATGGTCCTTGGATCCCGTGAAATGGTGAAGGGTTGTCGCAAATTCTTCCGGTTTTACAATTCGGAAATCGATGCTGACATCCCATTGGTAAGAGAGGGTCAATGAAACTTTCGTATCCCCTGCCGCAATGGTTTCAACGATATTCGGCAATTTCAACAGTTCTTCTTTCACCTTATGAGGATGTTCTGTTGCCAGAATGAAGTCGAGGTCCTTAATGGTTTCCCTCATCCTTCTCAAGCTTCCGGCTCTCGAATAGGTATGGATGCTCTCAATCTCAGAAAGATAACCTTCAATCTCTTCTGCAATCCCCATCATAAATCCGATAGGTAATCGGTCAGGTCTTTTCCCTACCTGCTCAATGGCTGCTAAGATCTTTTCTTCCGTCTTCTTCCCGAAACCTGCAAGAGCCTGTACTCTGCTCTCTTTACAAGCTTCTTCCAAATCTTCTATATTTTCTACCCCAAGTTCACTATAAAGCTTAGCGATTTTCTTCCCGCCAAGGCCCGGTAATTGCAAAAGGGGGATCAATCCTTTGGGAACTTCCTCTTGCAATTCTTCAAGAACAGAAGAGGTCCCTTCGTTTATGTACTCTTCAATGACACCGGCTGTCCCTTTCCCTATGCCTGGAAGCTTGGTGAAATCACTGATTTCCTGTAAGCTGCGGTCATCATTCTCCAGTGCCGCTGCCGCTTTTCTGTAGGCTGATGTTTTAAACGAATTTTCACCTTTTAATTCCATATATATTGCAATTTGTTCTAATAATTTTATAATATCTTTTTTATTCAAGAGATTCACCCTCTATCTTAGAATTAAAAAATATGGTCCTAACACTCCACCTATTATAGTAGCAAAATTGCCATAAAAAGAAAAAAGACTGACTTATAAGATGAACTAATCCGTGAAGGGAACCCTTACGAATGTGAGTTGCATACTTATAGTCAGCCCTTTTTCAGGCAACGTATTCAATCCACCATGATTTCACCATATCAGAGAAAACAGGAGTATGTTTCACCATCCCTTGTGCTATGAACGAATGATTGATGAGTGATTGAACCGACTCAATCGGCAATAATACAGCAATATATAATAGAATGAAGATCATTAAGTATGCTTCAATAAAGCCCAATATCCCTCCGCCAAGTACATTCAACTGCTTTAATAGAGGAAGATGTGCAACGAAGTCGAGCATCGATCCAATGATTTGCAGTATGATACGAGTTGCGAAGAAAATCAGCGCAAACGCAATCACACGATAGTATGCTTGATCCAAATGGGTCGATTCAAATATCATATTCAATGTGGATTGCTCGTCCAGTACAGGATAAGGGATCCATAAAGTCAACTTCGGAGCAAGCTGATCATAATATATGTATGCTACAATGAAAGAAACGATAAACCCGAATATGTGGATGACCTGGAGTATGAATCCACGTTTTAATCCTATTAAAAACCCTATCACCAGGATGACTAACAAAGCTAAGTCCAACATCTTTTTTTCAATCCTTTAATCGTTTAATTTCCCGTTCAAGCTCTTCAACTCGTTCTTGAAGTTTGAGATAATCGTTTACGGCGTTCACCGCTGTCAGAACCGCCAATCTGCTTGTGTCGAGAGATGGATTCATGGAGTTGATCTCTCTCATTTTGTCATCGACTTTCGAACAAACGAATCGGATTTGACTTGTTGATTCAGTCCCAACAATCGTATATTGTTGTCCATATATGTCTACAGTGGTACGATTTTTTTGTTCATCAGACAACCTGAAAGCCCCCATTCATTAAGAATCCTACACATAATCATACCATGAAACTTTTTGATTATGGAAGGAATTTGTCATAATAGCTCACAATTTTTATTCAATACAAGATTTTTGTCATAAGGAGAGAGAAACATGGCCAATACCGTCATTCAAACAACTAAAGGAACAATCGAGAAAATGAAAGACCATTATCAAAAGGTGTTGGTCGACAAGTTGCCGCCGGGTGCCGTATTTGTGGCTAAACCATCAGGCTGTACGGTAACCGCTTATAAATCCGGGAAAGTATTGTTTCAGGGAGCAAACGGTGATGGCGAAGCAAGTCAGTGGGGAAGCAGCGTTACCCCGAAGGTCAAATCCCCAACCAAGGGTACGACGAACCTGCCTGAGAACTTTGCCGATTGGTCTGTCATCGGTTCAGACGAGGTCGGGACAGGAGATTTCTTCGGACCGATCACCGTCGTCAGTGCTTACGTGAAGAAAGAGCATATCCCCCTCATGAAAGAACTCGGGGTGAAGGATTCCAAAAACCTATCAGACCCTCAAATCATCAGCATTGCCAGGGATCTCATTTCCACCATTCCTTATTCCCTGCTCATCCTGCATAATCCAAAATACAATGAGATGCAGGCCAAAGGGATGACACAAGGGAAAATGAAGGCACTCCTTCACAACAAAGCCATCCTGAACCTACTGGAAAAGATGGACCCTGAACAACCTGAGGGAATATTGATCGACCAATTCGTCGAAAAGAATACATACTTCAAACACGTGTCTGCTCAACAAAAAGTCCAAAAGGACCGGGTATACTTCAGCACAAAGGGAGAAAGCATCCATCTTGCCGTTGCAGCTGCCTCAATCATCGCACGCTATGCATTCCTGAAAGAAATGGATAAGCTGAGTGCAAAAGCTGGCGTCGAAATACCTAAAGGCGCAGGAAAACATGTGGATGTCGCCGCAGCCAAGATCATCAAGCGAAAAGGGGTCGAGGAATTAAAATCGATCACCAAATGGCATTTTGCGAATAGTGAGAAGGCAATGAAGTTAGCAAGGAAATGAGGAAGAGGCCGCATCAGTGTAGCGATGCGGCTTTTTGTTTTTTGGTGGCTTGTTCAGCTGTTGAAAAGTGAAAGATATTTAGCTGCTGATTTTTCTTTGTTTTTCAGCAGGTGAATTTTCTAGGTAATTCACCTGTTGAATATTAGCCTTAATTCAGCAGGTGATTTATTTGTATATTTCAGTTGCTGAATATCATCCTTATTTCACCTGCTGATTCCCCACAGAATATTCCCCTTCCAAAATCCCGTACATACAAAAAAAAGATGCCAGACCCCTGTCTGACATCTCCTCCAAGAATCGAATTATCCCCTCAATTCGGCTCCTGCTTTTTCTTTCACTGTTGAAAGTACCTTATCATGCACTTTTACGACTTCCTCATCCGTCAAGGTTTTCGCCGGATCGAAGTATTTCAAGGAGAATGCAAGTGATTTCTTGCCTGCTTCCATATGCTCCCCTTCATAAAGATCGAAGACGGCCACTTCTTTCAGAAGTTTTCCTCCAGCCTCTTTAATGATGGATTGCAGTTCCCCTGCTTTCACATCCACATCTACAACAAGGGCGATATCTCTTGTGATCGATGGATGACGTGGGATCGGCGTATAGCTTAGTGCCGGCTTTTCATAATGAAATACAGGAGAAGCTTTCAGTTCGAACACATACGTTTCGTTCAGATCCAATTCTTTTTCCACTTCCGGATGAATCGCTCCGACAAAACCGATCACTTCGTTATCCAAGAGAATTTCTGCCGTCCGGCCTGGATGCATTCCCTCTACAGTCGCCTGACGGTAAGAGATGGCTTCAGAAACACCGATTTCTTCAAACATTCCTTCAAGGATCCCTTTAGCTACATAGAAGTCAACAGGCTTCTTCTCTCCCTGCCAAGCGTGCTGGTGCCACAGGCCTGTGAGGGCACCTGCGATATGCTCCTGTTCCTCGGGAAGCTCTTCCCCTGCTTCGCTTAAGAAAACGGATCCGACTTCATAGAAAGCAAGTGAATCGTTTTGACGGGCTTTATTGTATGAAACCACTTCTAGAAGCTGCGGAATGATGCTTAAGCGTAGGTTGCTGCGTTCTTCACTCATCGGCATCAATAAACGGACAGGCTCTTTCACGTCCAGTGCATACTGGGTCGCTTTTTTATCATTTGTCAGTGAATACGTGATGGCTTGCAATAATCCTGCTCCCTCTAGATAACGGCGGACAGTCCGTCGTTTCAGCTGGTGATGCGTAAGACCACCAGGCGTTCCTTCTCCTTCTGGAAGAGTAAGCGGAAGATTATCATAGCCGTAAAGGCGTGCCACCTCTTCAAGTAAATCTTCAGGGATGGTGATATCTCCCCTTCTTGTAGGAGCCGTAACGGCAAACGTTTCACCGTTCACTTCGATATCAAATTGAAGTCTGCGGAAGATGTCTTCCACTGTTTCAACTGTGATGTCTGTTCCTAGAGAAGAATTAATTTTTTCCAGAGTGATCTCCACTTTAACAGGTTCTACATCCAATTCATTAACCAATACAGTGCCTTCAAGGACTTCCCCTCCGGCATATTCAGCCATCAATTGAGCCGCTCTTTCTCCTGCTTTCAGGACACGGTTCGGGTCTACTCCCTTTTCATAGCGGGTGCTCGCTTCGCTTCTGAGCCCATGATCTTTCGACGCTCCCCTTACGATGGCACCAGTGAAGTAAGCCGCTTCAAGAAGGACAGTGGTCGTATCGTTCTGGACTTCTGAATTCGCTCCACCCATCACTCCGGCAAGGGCAACAGGTTCCGTACCATTGGTGATAACAAGCTGGCTGCTTGATAAGGTTCTTTCCGCATCATCCAGTGTTACGAAGGTTTCACCATCTTTTGCACGACGGACAAGTATTTCTTTTGAACCGAGGCGGTCATAGTCAAACGCATGGAGCGGTTGGCCATATTCCAACAGCACGTAGTTCGTAATGTCGACTACATTATTATGCGGACGGATTCCCGCTGAAATCAGTGCATTTTGCATCCAAAGTGGAGATGGTCCGATTTTGACATTTTTGATGATCTTAGCACCATATAAAGGATTATCTTCTTTAGCTTCTACTTTAACCGTTACATAATCCGATGCTCGTTCACCAGCTTCGGAAAGATTGGTTACAGGAAGCTTTACTTCACGATCCAGGATCGCTGCCACTTCATACGCAACACCAAGCATGCTTAAGCAGTCTGAGCGATTTGGTGTCAAGCCAAGCTCGAGGATCGCATCATCCAGGTTTAATAATTCAACTGCATTGCGACCGACTTGTGCATCATCACTGAATACATAGATTCCTTCTGCATGTTCTTTCGGTACAAGCTTACCTTCTACCCCAAGCTCTTGCAGGGAACAAATCATCCCGTGGGATGCTTCACCGCGAAGCTTTGCTTTTTTGATTTTGAAATTGCCGGGAAGGACCGCTCCTACTCTTGCCACAGCCACTTTCTGACCTTGTGCTACGTTCGGTGCACCGCAAATGATTTGGACGGGGTCTTCTTCCCCTACATCCACCAGGCATTTATTTAATTTATCCGCATCGGGATGAGGCTCGCATTGAAGTACATAGCCGACGACCACATTTTTGATTTCTTCGCCGATACGTTCTACCCCTTCAACTTCGATCCCGCTTCTTGTAATTTTCTCTGCCAACTCTTCAGGTGTTGTGCCTGATAGGTCTACATAATTTTCCAACCATTTATATGAAACAAACATGTGTTAGTACCTCCTACCCGATTTTCGATTACTCTTGTGTTCCGAACTGTGTGACAAAACGCGTATCATTTGTGTAGAAATGACGGATATCATCGATTCCGTATTTCAGCATGGCAATACGCTCCGGTCCCATACCGAATGCGAATCCAGTATATTTCTTCGAATCAAATCCTGCCATTTCAAGGACATTCGGATGAACCATCCCTGCGCCGAGAATTTCGATCCAACCTGTTCCTTTACATACACGACAGCCTTTTCCACCGCAAATCTTACATGAGATATCCATCTCGACAGAAGGCTCTGTGAATGGGAAGAAGCTTGGGCGTAAGCGGATTTCACGGTCTTCACCGAAAATTTTCTTGGCAAACACATTCAGCGTTCCTTTAAGATCACTCATGCGGATGTTTTCATCAATGACAAGACCTTCGATTTGAGTAAATTGATGTGAGTGTGTCGCATCATCCGTATCGCGACGGTACACTTTACCTGGACAGATGATCTTGATCGGGCCTTTTCCTTTGGCGAGTTCCATCGTTCTTGCCTGAACTGGTGACGTATGGGTACGCAACAGTGTTTCCTCAGTTATATAGAAAGAATCCTGCATATCGCGGGCCGGATGTCCTTTCGGAAGGTTCAGGGCTTCAAAGTTATAATAATCCTTCTCGACTTCCGGTCCTTCAGCAACCGTGTAGCCCATACCGATGAAAAGGTCTTCGATTTCTTCCACGATCATCGTAAGGGGATGATGATTTCCCTTTTTCACGGGGCGACCTGGTAATGTGACATCGATCGTTTCGGATTGAAGCTTCTTTTCCACCGCTTCTTTTTCAAGCACGGCCTGCTTCGCTTCAATTGTTTCCGTGATCGCTCCACGGACTTCATTGGCAAGTGCCCCCATTTTAGGACGCTCTTCCGCTGACAGTTTTCCCATTCCTTTTAAAGCTTCGGTTACCGGTCCTTTTTTCCCCAGATAGGCAACACGGATGTTGTTCAGTTCTTTCAGGTCTTGAGCTTCGTTTACTTTTTCGATGGCTTCTTGTTGAAGGGATCGTAATTTGTCCTCCATTGTTCTTCCTCCTTTAATGTATATCGTCCGAACGGGCGGTTTTAATTTATTTTAAAACAAATAAAAAAACCCCATCCCCAAAAGGGACGAGGTTTATATCGCGGTACCACCCTTATAAGCATATCCACGGGTGGACATACTCACTTCATTCGGATAACGGCTTTGCCGGTGCATCTTTACATTCGCAATAATGGAATGGTCCCGATGCCAACTCGAGAGGTGAAATGTTCACATCATGTTTTCTTAAGGATGCTTGCAGTCTAAAGGCATCCTCTCCCTTAAAGAAGGTCATGTGCTACTTTCCTCTTTCAACGTTTTTAAAGTTATATGTGCATTATTATAGTGAATTTCACAGCAAATTTCAAACCTTTTCAGGGAATTCACTGCCCATTTTTGAAATAGTACAGTAAAACACCTGCAGCTATCGCTACATTCAATGATTCGCTTTTGCCGTAAATCGGAATATAGAGGTTCTGATCCGTCTCCGATAAAAGGTCTTTCGACATCCCATTTCCTTCGTTCCCCATAATGAGGGCGTAAGAAGAGTGCGGCTTGACCGTTGTATATTCAACACCATTTTCAAGGGCGGTCCCGTACACAGGAATGTTCCGCTCCTTCAACATTGGAATGACTTCATGAAGGTCTTTCCTGACAATGGGAATATGGAAATGGCTTCCCTGTGCCGAGCGCAATACTTTAGGGTTATAAGGATCCACCGTCCCTTTCCCTAACACGACCAAATCGATCCCAGCTGCATCGGCTGTTCGGATGATTGTGCCGATGTTACCTGGGTCCTGCAGACCATCAAGGAGCATCAGCGTTGCTGCCTGGTCGATGATATGCTCATCCTCTTTTTGCTTACAGATGGCAAAGATCCCTTGTGAGGTTTCCGTATCAGACAGGACTTTCCCAATTTCATCGGACACCATCGTGATGGAAACAGAGTCCACGTTCCACTTCTGAGGGATGTCGACTCCTTCTACAAGGATGATCTCTAAGACTGTATCTTCCTGTTTTAACGCTTCCTCCACAAGATGAAAGCCTTCAATGATATATGTACGGGTGAGATCCCGTTCTTTTTTGGTTAATAATTTCTTCCACTGTTTAACTACAGGGTTTTTTGAGGATTGAATATACTTCAATCGTATCCGCTCCTTTAAATTCCTATTCAACGTCTCATTATACCTTAACTTTCCTACATAATAAATTCAATTTGAGACAAGATAACAATGAGTTCCTTATCCTAGAAAAAAGGAGAAATGTGTGATGAATCTTAATTTACGTAAAGCGATCATACACAACGTATCTGGTAATAACCAGGACGAACTGAGAGACACCATCGTCGACGCCATCCAGGGAGGGGAAGAAAAAACTCTTCCAGGCCTCGGTGTACTGCTTGAAGTCTTCTGGCAAAACGCAGATCCGCAGGAACAAAAAATGGTCCTTGAAACATTAGAGGAATCATTGCAGCAAATGCATTAGAAACAAGGGCAATCCTAAAAATGGATTGCCCTTGTTTTATTCCTTCCAGGTTTATAGATCGCCCTTTCAGTGGTAATGAAAAATACATATGTAAACAAAAGGGGAAACGCTGTATGAATCATAAGAAAAGCGCATTGTTAATCATCGATATGATTAATACGTTTGATTTTGAGGGCGGAGAGAAACTTTACGAAAATACGCTGAATATCGTCGGGAATATTCGGGAATTGAAGAAGAAAGCAAAGGAAGCAGGAGTACCGGTCATTTATGTGAATGATAACTATGGGCTTTGGCAGGATAATATGAATGACGTCATTGAAGAGTGCAAAAAAGGAAGGGGGAGAACCGTCATCGAGAAGCTTCACCCTGATACCGATGACTATTTCATCATCAAACCCAAGCACTCCTGCTTTTTCGGGACGCAGCTCGATATCCTGCTTCATCAGCTAGATGTAGGGCACCTTATTTTAACAGGCATCGCAGGTGACATCTGTGTCCTGTATACTGCCAATGATGCTTATATGAGGGAATATGATATGTCGATACCAAGGGATTGCATGGCTTCTGAAACGGATGAGGATAATGAAAGCGCCATTCGCATCATTAAAAAAACGATCTCCGCCGACATGACCTTATCCGGGGAAATGACCTTATGAATGCACATAAAAAGAGACCCTTTTCATAAGGGTCTCTCCGTAAAATCAATCAAACGTTATTTTCGCCACTGTCTCTTTATCGAGCTTCTTGATCACTTCTGTAATCAGTTTAACGGCGTTTTCATAATCATCACGATGCAACATGGCTGCATGGGAATGGATGTAGCGTGTTGCGATGGTAATGGATAATGCAGGAACTCCGTTGGCGGTTAAATGAATCGCTCCTGAATCCGTCCCACCACCTGCAATCGCATCAAACTGATACGGGATGTTGTGCTCATCCGCCGTATCCGTAACAAAGTCGCGAAGACCTTTGTGGGAAACCATTGACGCATCGTATAAAATAATTTGTGGACCTTCCCCCATCTTACTTGACGCTTCCTTATCAGAAACACCAGGTGTGTCGCCGGCGATTCCGACATCCACACCAAATCCGATGTCAGGCTGGATCTTCGCTGCCGCCGTCCTCGCTCCACGAAGACCGACTTCTTCCTGTACGGTACCGACACCATAGACGATGTTAGGATGCTTCTCATCTTTCAGATTCCTTAACACATCGATGGCAATCGCACATCCGATTCGGTTATCCCATGCTTTCGCAAGGAGCATCTTCTCATTATTCATCACCGTGAATTCGAAATGAGGGACGACCATATCTCCCGGCTTCACTCCCCATTCCTGTACTTCTTCACGGCTTGACGCACCGATATCAATGAACATATCTTTGATGTCAACCGGTTTTTTCCGCGCTTCCGGAGGCAGGATATGCGGCGGTTTGGAACCGATCACACCTGTCACTTCCCCAGTGCTGGTCACGATCGTCACACGCTGGGCGAGCATGACTTGAGACCACCAGCCTCCTACGGTTTGAAAGCGAAGGAATCCTTTGCTGTCGATCTGTGTGATCATAAACCCTACTTCATCAAGATGGCCAGCCACCATGATTTTGGGACCATTCTCATCGCCGACTTTCTTAGCGATCAGGCTTCCAAGATTATCTGTTGTCACTTCATCTGCAAACGGCTCTATGTATTTCTTCATGACGTCACGTACTTCTCGTTCATTACCCGGTACCCCTTTGGCATCGGTTAAATCCTTGAGCATTGTCAAAGTTTCGTCTAATTTCGCCATTATTTCGACCCCCTAAATGATTATACTCTTCCATTATACTAAAACATGTGTGATTCATCAAAATTTGCTGAATCTTCTTCACTATTCATAGATATGACGCTTTCTTTTAATATCCTTCTTTTTGACGATTATAATTCACTTCATTCTTCTTCACATATGCATCAAACACTTCTTCATGGGAAAATCCAAGTAGTTCCCCCAGATATACATAGTGTCTGAATAACTCCTGAAAATGTTCAACCGAACGTTCTTCAGCAAAATGGTTGGCGTACTTGAACACGTCCATGAATTGCTTTGTCACATCTTCATTCGTATAGTTTGTTTCACCCAAATCAAATTGCTGAATGCCAATTTCGATTCCAAGGGACAGGATGAAGTGCACACCATCCACGAATTCCTCCAGGATTACATCCTTTGAGGAAGAAGGTTTTGTACTCCAGAACTTAAAGCTTCTTGTTTCATTCGCCAGTTCCCCTACTTCTACAAGTAAAGCAAGGATCTTCTTGTCGACCAGGTCTTCTTTTTCTAATCCATGTTCTTCTTCGATATGCTGATCCAGTTTCTTCTGCATGTCCAATAACTTCTCAATGTTCATCGTCATTCTCCCCTTATGATGTCTGTATTTATGTCGCTCACTCTTAGTATGACAAATTTTTAAACAAATTTTAAATAATATGAAACCTTTTTCTGTTTTAACCGTAAATTATAGTGGAAGAAATATGCCTATGGAGGTAATGGTGATGCTTTGGATTATTCGGTTAGTGATTTTTGTCCTTATTATTTATCTTTTATACAGCAGCGTGAAATACATTATGAACCCAAAGCGAAAACTCGAGCTTGCCCAAGAGCAGAAACGTTTTTATTTTCTGGATGATCAGGAAAATGTCCGAAAGAATTTCCACATAACATATAAAGGTGTCCGATTCGAAGGGGAAAAATATCTGGGGGCTACAGACCGGTCTTTCGAAGTTGTGTCCATTTTTGTATGGACGAAAAATGTCTCTTCCCTGAATGGCCTCACCCGGGAGGACTTCGAATATTTACAAAACGAAATCAGAGAACGATACCCCAATGCCAAACTCGACTGGAAAAGCCCGATCCACGAATTTCTTCAAAACGCGCAACAAAAAAACGACTAGCCAGTCGTTTTTTTAATTTTATTATTTTCCTAAACATTCATGCTGTTAAAGAAGCTAGTAGCGGTTGATTACAGCGAGAGGTGCTCGCTTTCCGCGGGGCTGGCGGTGAGCCTCCTCGGCTGCGCCTGCGGGGTCTCACCTGTCCAGCAATTCCCGCCGGAGTCGAGCACCTTCCGCTCCAATCAACTCATGATGATATTTTTATCCAATAAGTTAAATGATGGCTAAGTACTATTTAGCTCTGTCACCAAAATCTTGTTAAGAGGGTGGTGGGAACTGCGTAGACTCCTGCGGAAAACGGGCGAGCAAGACCCCGGAAGCGAAGTGTGCTGAGGAGGCTTGGCCGAACGTCCGCGGAAAGCGAAGCAGTTCCCACCACCCTCTAGCACACACTCATTGACAGAGCATCGCGATACACATTTTGTGTAAATAACAACCATTGATTTTATTTACTGGGAAAAAACTCTCTCCACTGAATAACACGCACTTTTTCTCTTAAAAGGTAGAATAGGACAATGAGTGCAAGGAAGATCATAACGAGAATGGGCGGGGAAAATTGTTTGATGTACTGGCCGAAGACAGTGTAAAAGAACGCCAGGGGAATGTTTGAAAGGACAGATGCACGAATGAAGGGCTTGAGCTCCTTCTTCCGTTCGAGCAGACAAAGATTTAAGAGCTGATAATGGACAAAAGGGATCAACCTGAGAACGGCGATTTGGCCTGTCGTAAGGGTTGCATTCCGGCCGAACCATTTCTCCTTCAATCGTAGAAGCTTTTCGTAAAACGATTTGAATCCTTTGATGACAAAATAAAAAGTGACAGATAAGAGCGTTAATCCGATCAATGAATACACCGTGCCGAAGAGGCTGCCGAACAGTACCCCTCCCGCCATGCAGACAAGGGCGACGGGAATGAACAAAAACTGCCTCAGGACGTGAAACAAGATAAACAGAACAGGAGCCATATATCCGCTTGATTCCATCAGGGCGAATGCAGCTACCAACCGTTCGTCCATGGCTAACGCGACCTCCTTCTGCTTTTCTAAGCTGTTTCTACACACTCTCTATATAGTATGTAGAAGAGACGGGTTAAAGAATGAAAACTTTGATTTCAGAGATTCGCATTCAACCAGATGAACAGCACGCAGTGGAGCATGACAAGCAGCGGAAAGCCAAGGGCAAACTGTTTGTGCTTGGTTTTATGCCTGAACACCTTCATACCCAAATACGCTCCGACGCTTCCCCCAACGATGGCCACCTGCCACAGTACCCGCTCACTGATGCGGTATTCGTGTTTCTTCGCTTTCTTTTTATCCCTTCCCATGATGATAAAACCGATGATATTCATGACGACGGCATAGATATATAAGATACCGGTTAGTGAATCCACGTAATCTACCTGCTTTCTATTTTTTGATGATATAAGAAAGGACCGGCCGGGGGCCAGTCCTTTTATCTGCTAACAGAGTCAGCAGGTATTATTTGTTTAGTTGAGCTTTAGCAGCGTCAGCTAATTGGTTGAATGCTTTTTCGTCAGAAATCGCAAGCTCAGCAAGCATTTTGCGGTTTACTTCGATACCAGCAAGTTTCAATCCGTGCATTAAACGGCTGTAAGAAAGACCGTTCATACGTGCAGCCGCATTGATACGTGTGATCCATAGTTTACGGAAATCACGTTTCTTTTGGCGACGGTCACGATAAGCATACATGTATGATTTCATAACCTGTTGATTTGCTACTTTATATAAAGTATGTTTTGAACCGAAATAACCTTTGGCTAATTTAAGAACTTTTTTACGACGTCTGCGTGTTACTGTTCCGCCTTTTACGCGTGGCATAATAATTCCCTCCTGTTTCTATTACTTCTTATTTTAGGTTGTCAAGCATATGACGAATGCGTTTGAAATCTCCTTTAGAGACAACAGCCGCTTTACGTAGCTTACGCTTTGCTTTAGTAGATTTGTTTGCGAATAAGTGGCTTGTGTAAGCGTGTGAACGTTTAAGTTTACCAGAACCTGTTTTCTTGAAACGCTTAGCTGAGCCGCGGTGAGTTTTCATTTTTGGCATGATGCTTTTCCTCCTCGGGTCCTTTATTTTTCGTTGACTGGTGCAAGCACCAAGAACATACTACGACCATCCATTTTTGGTTTTGATTCAACGGTTGCTACATCTTTACACTCATCACTGAAGCGATCCAGAACGCGTTGACCAATTTCTTTGTGCGTGATCGCACGACCTTTAAATCGGATTGACGCTTTAACTTTGTCTCCTTTTTCAAGGAACTTACGAGCATTACGAAGCTTAGTGTTGAAATCATGTTCATCAATCGTCGGGCTTAAACGCACCTCTTTAAGATTGATGATCTTCTGATTCTTACGTGCTTCTTTTTCTTTCTTCTGTTGTTCAAATTTAAACTTACCGTAGTCCATGATACGAGCAACGGGTGGTTTTGCATTTGGAGCAACAAGAACAAGATCAAGGTTTACACGTTCAGCAATTTCAAGAGCTTCATTCTTGGATTTAATCCCAAGCTGCTCACCGTTTTGATCGATAAGACGTACTTCACGGGCACGAATCGTTTCGTTTAAGATCATGTCTTTGCTAATAATTAGCCACCTCCAAGGTTTATTAAAAGAATACACGGCTTTGGTTGACGTACTCGCTTCCCTTTTTGTGTATAACACACAAAAAAAGATGCGAGTGTCGAAACACCCGCACCTGATTATTAAGCATATATAAATGGCTTTAATAGTCAATCACATACCTGTAAACAGCTTTAACGCGTTATTCAGGTGAGAAGCGGGTAGCTCCTGCTTGTACCAAACTGTATTCAATTCACCTTAGATACTATATCACATGACAATACCGCTGTCAAATAATCATTTAATATCACAACGTATTTCATAATATCAGACATCTAAGGAGAGTGCAACAGTTTTTTTGAAATTTATTGGGGAGGGACGGACCTCCAACGGAAAGATTATTGTAAACCTTAATGACCATCGGGAGGTCCGTCCCTCTTCTATTATTAGCGATTCGCTTCTTTTGTGATGTGGGCGATGAATGCGTCAAGGGAAATCGTTTCGGATTTTTGCTCGCCGTATTTACGGACGTTGACGGCCGTTTCCTTGATTTCATTGTCTCCCACGACAAGCATGTAAGGGACTTTACTCATCTGTGCTTCACGGATCTTATAGCCGATTTTTTCATTACGGTCATCGATGTCGACACGAAGCCCTTCAGCCTGAAGCTTTTCTTTCACTTCTTTCGCATAATCGAAGTGGACATCCGGAGAAACCGGGATCACTTGAACCTGCGTTGGAGCGAGCCATGTCGGGAAGGCTCCTTTGTACTCTTCGATCAAGAATGCCACGAATCGTTCCATTGTGGATACAACACCACGGTGGATAACAACCGGACGATGCTGCTTCCCGTCTTCCCCAACGTATGTTAAGTCAAAGCGCTCTGGAAGTAAGAAGTCCAATTGAACAGTGGATAGTGTTTCTTCTTTACCCAGTGCCGTCTTCACTTGCACATCCAGTTTAGGTCCATAGAATGCCGCTTCTCCTTCTGCTTCGAAGTACTCGACATCCAGTTCATCCATCGCTTCCTTGATCATACCTTGTGCACGGTTCCACATCTCATCGTCATCAAAGTACTTCTCAGTATCTTCAGGATCGCGGTACGAAAGACGGAACGAATAGTCATTCAGATCAAAGTCCTTGTATACTTCCTGAACAAGACGCACGACACGCTTGAATTCTTCCTTGATTTGATCAGGACGGACGAAGATATGGGCATCATTCAGAGTCATTCCTCGTACACGCTGCAGACCAGAAAGAGCACCAGATAATTCATAACGGTGCATCGTACCCAGCTCGGCGATACGGATCGGAAGCTCACGGTAGCTGTGGATGCCGTTTTTGTAAATCATCATATGGTGAGGGCAGTTCATCGGGCGAAGGACAAGATCTTCATTGTCCATTTCCATGACCGGGAACATGTTTTCCTGATAGTGATCCCAGTGACCGCTTGTTTTGTACAACTCAACGCTACCCATGATTGGAGTGTAGACGTGGTCATAGCCCAGACGCTCTTCTTTATCAACGATGTAACGCTCGATGATACGACGAATCGTTGCACCTTTTGGCAGCCACATTGGAAGACCTTGTCCCACTTTTTGCGAGTTCATGAACAGGTTCAATTCTTTACCGATTTTACGGTGATCACGCTCTTTCGCTTCTTCTAAGAGACGAAGATGCTCTTCCAGGTCTTCCTTCTTGAAGAAAGCCGTACCGTAAATACGTTGAAGCATTTTATTATCGCTGTTTCCTCGCCAGTAAGCACCGGCGATACTTAACAGCTTGAATTCCTTGATTTTATTTGTAGAAGGGATGTGGACTCCACGGCACAGGTCGAAGAATTCACCCTGCTCATATATGGAAACCTGCTCCCCTTCAGGAATGGCTTCAAGCAGTTCAAGCTTATATTCGTCACCGATTTCTTCGTACATTTTCTGCGCTTCATCTCGGCTCACTTCTTTACGTACCACTTCCAGATTTTCACCTGTGATCTTCTTCATTTCCTTCTCGATCACCGGAAGATCTTCCGGAGTGAATGTGTGCTCCGAATCGATATCGTAGTAGAATCCGCCTTCAATGACCGGACCGATTCCAAGTTTCGTTTCAGGATATAAACGTTTGATCGCCTGTGCCATTAAATGGGCTGTACTGTGACGAAGGACTTCAAGGGCATCCGCTGAAGGAGCTGTAACAATTTCAATCGCTCCATCTTCCTGAATCCCTGTACGCAGGTCGATCATTTCACCATTTATTTTACCAGCCAGCGCCTTCTTCTTCAGTCCTGGACTGATGGACGCAGCAATCTCTTCTGTTGTTGTCCCTTTAGGAAACTCCTTGACATTTCCATCAGGGAACTGCATTTTCACTACTTCTGACATGTGATTTCACTCCTTAAAGTATCGTTATAAAACATAAAAAAACCCCGCCCCTTCACGTTTGAAGGGACGAGGTTAATAAGTAAACTCGTGGTTCCACCCAACTTCTCACTGTGTGCCGGAGCACCCAATGACTTCATTGAAAACGAATAACGACATTTAGCCGTCAATCAATACTGTGGATCCTTTATGATCCCGTTCATGATTGAAGTTCCGAGGCGGTAAATATCACTACCGAATTAGGAAGCTTGCAGCCTGGTGACTTCCCTCTCTGTGAATGGAATAGAAATATTGTTGTCCTCATCATAACCTTTATTTATTGACTTATTATGTAGGTATTATAATCGGTTATGGTTTGAAAAGCAAGCCTATTCATTCGCGATATCCCATGAAGGATACAAGAGGGTATCGGGAAAATAACTCGACGGCAAAAGGTCGATCCGCTCTTCAAAAATATTTTGAAGGGTCCTGATCAATTGATGGTCGCTTTGCCCGTAAACGAGTATCTTCTCAGGAGCAAGGGATAATAACGGCGCAATGGTGAATGAATCAACGTATAACGGGTGATTCGTCAGAAGACGTTTATCAATTAGCTTCGTCAAATCCCCGCGAGCCACTTCCTTCATATCTTCATCAAAAAAGCGAAAACCATAGCCCGTCGAGTATAAATGAATCGTGCGCATCTTCTGCTCCCTTGATGCCAGATACTCCCGAAGCATATGAACAAACATTTGATATTCCTGCTCCATCTTATATTCATCTATGGCGAGGTCCACCATCAACTTCAGTCTTTCCTGAAGCTTCTTCAGCCTGAATTTACTAAAGGAATCGAATGATATGGGGGCTTTCCCTTCCATCAATGGCTCCAAACTTTCAAGGACGTAGCCGGCTTCATCCCATTCCCCGATCAACTCCATCAATTCCGGCCGTTCCCCCATTCTCAATTCTGATACGATTTCTAATATCTGATTGATTTCATCCACATCTTCATAGAAATAGTTTTCCCTTAGGACTGATTCGGACCAGTCCATGCATTTATCATTGATGACGAATTTAGAAACACCCTTGAACAGCTTTTCTCTTTCCTTAAAGAAGGGGGAAACGTCTATCGTCAGATTATAGTGCGCTTTATGTTGAAAGAGCGTTTCATGGAACCATGATTGGATGAATTCTTTATTGAGGTATCCTTGAAGCTTTATCGCATCGTTTTTTTGCTTGAAAATAAATTCAATCAAACTTTCTCGCCTCCTTAAACCCAATTCCCTGATTTATATATATGGGAGGCTTGTATAAATTAGAAGTTGATGAGGGAATTTCTTTTCCGTGGGGCAGGGTTTGTGGAAGATGTGATGGAAAAGGTTTCGTTTCCGTCAGGGGCTTGGGGGGATGCAGTGGTTGGGATAATTACAGAGGCTTCTGGAGGCAGTCTCGTCTGGATTGTTGCGGATTCGTCTCTTAAGTGAGGCAGTCTCGTCTGGATTGGCGTTGGTCCGGTCGTTCGTTACAGCAAATCCAGCCGATTTCACTGTGAAACAAGCCGTTTAGCACGAAAATCCAGCCGAAACTTAATATAATCCAGCGGTTTTCTGTGAGAATCCAGCCGATATCCTACAAAATTCAGCCGTTTAACAAAAAATGTAAAATACAACCGCACCACCTCAACCAGTTCCACAAAAAAAAGAAAGGAAACCGCATGCGATCTCCTCTCCATCAATCTATTCTCTTCTATTCCTGCCGTCAATCAACACAGGCTTGGACAAATATTTAATCCGCTCCATGATCCGCGCAGCCTTCAATTTCTCTTCTTCCCCACGCTGGCTATAGGTCAAGTGATGGGTCAGTTCGTTGAAATTAAAGTTGGAAGTAAAGAATGTCGGCAGGTTCTCGAGCATCCGATACTGGAGAATCGTCCCGAGGATTTCGTCCCTTCCCCAACTCGACATCGTTTCCGCTCCGATATCATCCAGCATGAGGATCGGTGCCGATTTCACCATTTCAAGCTTTTCATTCACGGAATTATCACCGAGTGACTGCTTGATTTCCCTGAAGAACTCCGGTACATATACAATCAAAGACCCGATCTTTTTCTCGGCAAGTTCATTAGCCATAGCCCCTAACAGATAGGATTTCCCGACACCGAACTTCCCGTAAAAATAAAGACCCTTCATTTTTGTTCCTTCTGTATAGGTCTCCACGAAATTTTTCGCCAAACGCACAGCTTCGAGACGGCTTTTCGAATCAAGTTCCAGGGTCTGGAACGACGCTTGTAAAATATCTTTGGGTACATAAAGACTTTTGATCAGACGCTGGGCACTCGTTCTTTCATCATGGATGACTTTACGCGGGCAGCGATGATAGTCGATGTCGATGGTATTGCCCCTGATCACCAAGTGAGGGTCATATCCTTCCATCATGTTCTTACATTCCTGCAAAGAAGGGCAGTAACGACACTCCTTGCTTTGGGAAATGTATTCATACAGCTTCATCAAGCTTTCATTGACCATTTCACTAGTTACAAGGCCTTCGTTCCTGCGGATAAAATCTTTCACATCATTGTTCTCTAAGATCTCTTTTTTCATTTGCTCATATCTCTGTTGAAACGAACCAGAAGTCGCCAACCTTTTTAAGGTGTTATTGATTTTCTCCACCGTTATGTTCACCTACTTCCGAAAATTTTTAAGCTCTTCTTCGAGTTTTTTCTTTTCTGCTTCGAAATCGTATCCGTCAGAAGGGGAATCAGATTCTTCAGGAGCTTCCTCTTCCTTGAACCAGTCGGGAAGCTTTTCAGTACGAATCGGCTTTCTCCGCCTGTTCGATTTGGTTTCTTTTTTACCTTCCGCCCACTCGAGATACTGCTTATGTTCATTCTTCGCAAGTATCATCGCTTCACTAGCCGACGTCACCTTTTTCCTGGACCAATGGGAAGCAATCTTCTCCATATATCCTTTTGTCAACTTCATGTCCGTTTTCAATAACACGTATTGAATCAGCACATTCATGACGCCTATCGGCAGCTTCTGTGACATGAGCACTTCTTCCACAGCCTGCAGATCCGCCTTTGAAGGAGAACCGCCATTGGAAATATCAGAAAGAACGTCCTTTGGGGATGTCGTTTCCAAATAGTCAATGAGCTCCTCTTCCTGAGAGAGAGGTTTATCCCGAACGGCAGGTTTCTTCGCTTCCATTCTCGTCGTCAGGTCCGGCAGCTGATCTCCCGTTTGCATGCCGTACCAGTCCCGGGCGGTTTTCCGCAGTAATTCGATATCGATTGCATCATCTGCATCCAGTGAGCTTAATACGATGTTCTTCATTTGAAGAGGATTGATTCCATAAAGATAGCTCAGCTTCAACACCGTTTCTTTCACATTCTGTGTAAAAGCTTTCCGCGGGACCATGGATTCGGATAAACCGGCAAGCAACAGTTGAAAATCAAAATCGACTTCGTCCAAGGCAAGTCCATCATTTTTACCGTATTTCATATATTGTTCACCAGTGCCGGTTTCTGAATCCACATTGGCATCATGATGAAGGAAGTTGATCTGTTCCGACGTAAACACATCCTGAAACGAACGGGTAATGTTGGTGTACTGATTCATATCAACGGACACATCCGTAAAAAACTTCTTTAAACGAAGATAATGGGTGCGTCCGATCTTGCGGTATAGATATACATTCAGCATTCCATCATGAAAGAATTCCCGAGGGGAAAGGGGCGGCTGCAGTTCATATAGAAATTGCCGGTCTTCATCATCCTTTTTTTCATATACCTTCAACAGCCCGATCCCTTCAAGCTTCATCCTGGCTTCATAGACGTCCTGAAGGTTGACGGAAAGAACGTTCATGAGATGGTAATGGGTGGAATCCGTCGACCATAGACGATTTTCCTCTACTTCCCCCCACAAACTCATATAGAGGCTGTAGCACACAGAACCGATTAGAGGCTGGTACAAAAATGTGATGATTTTACGGTCATATTCCTGAAGCATCCCATTAGTCCCTACCGTATAGTGATCGATCGGCTGTATTTCATTCCAATGCTTCTTCATCATAGTTGGATTCTACCTTTCAATACATAAAGAGAAAAGAGCTAAAGAATACTATCTTCAGCTCATTCTTCTACTCTTTTTTTATCAATTCTTTTAATTCATCTATAAATACATTAATATCTTTAAATTGTCGATATACGGATGCAAAACGGACATATGCCACTTCATCTACTTTTGCAAGATGATCCATGACCATTTCTCCGATCTTGACAGATTCCACTTCAGAGGAACCTTGATTCCGCAGGTCCTTCTCAATGTCTGTTGAGATCTTTTCTAATCTTTCAAGAGGCACAGGGCGTTTCTCGCAGGCCTTAATCAGCCCTCTCAAAATCTTTTCTCGACTAAACTCTTCTCTTACCCCTTCTTTTTTGACCACAATTAAAGGAAGCTCCTCAACCTTCTCGAACGTTGTAAAGCGAAAATTACACACTTCACATTCCCTTCTTCTTCTGATCGAACGTCCTTCATCAGCAGGACGGGAGTCCACTACTCGTGTACCATTATGCTGGCAAGACGGGCATTTCATAATATCAGCTCCGTTATTACAAACTATTACCTTCATCATATAAAAAAGCGGCGACTTTCACAAGCATCTGAAGGATTTACCGTTATTTCACTTTGGTCAATTCACTATCAAGCTGGTGATAATAATGGCTGATCTGCGCTTTTAAAACCGTGTATGTACCAAAAATCTTCCCTTTATCGGCACTGACCTTGAAGTCCACTGCCGTTTCAAGCGGCCTTACTGTAATCACAGTGGCCACGATGAACAATTGGGGCGTCCCGTTTTTTCGGACTGTGATTTCCCCTCTGTCCTTGGACTGTGAGATCACCTCATACTCTGAGGATGAGAATAATCCGAGTACTGCATTGAATGCACTTTGATGCATTGATTTATAATAGCGGGATTTCAGCTCTTTATCTTCATGTTGATCGGATGTTTCGCATTCTGATTGAAATCGCTTCAATAGGGTTCGTATTCCACTCATATCAAGTTCCTCCCTTTAGTTATCCTTATTTTACACGAAATGTCACAATTGAAAAACCCAAAAGTGTACAGGTGAAAAATGCGCACAAAAAAAGAGATGCATGAAACACGCATCTCTTCTGAGTTATTATGAATTAAAGGGCTTGAGCCTGAGACTTCTTCACTTGTACAGGACCCATTCCACGCGGCAATTCAATCGTTTCGCGTGTGTCAGCACCAAGAGCATCTGCAATATATTCAGCAGCGATATTAGGATCTAAATCACCGCAAGTATATACATCAATACTGGCATAACCATGTTCAGGAAAGCTGTGGATAGTTAAATGTGATTCTGAGATGATCACCACTCCACTCACACCTTGAGGCGCAAACTTGTGAAAAGCTACCTCACGTACTTCTGCACCTGACTTAAGCGCAGCATCTACGAATGTTTTCTCAATTCCAACTACATCGTTTAATTTTTCAAAATCGCAACCCCATAATTCAGAGATTACATGACGTCCCATTGTTTCCATTTTCGTATTTCCCCCTTTGACATGATTTTTTTCGTCAAAATGAACGAATCCTTTGGCAAAATCTTAACTACCACGGGGGAAAGTTAGTCCGAAGAGGTCCTAACCCTTTAAGTAGCTAAATCAGTATTCATTTGCTAATAAGAAGTTCACGAAAAATAGTATACTTTGTTTAAAACTCTTTTGCAATAAATTTTTTCAAGTTTTTTAACCCTGTAAAGTGATAATCCTTCTCACCTTCTGATATACAAACAATTTGTAGAAATTTCACCTCCTCATCGGAGACCGTTCCTTTCCGCTCCACTCTGTGGTTCTACACTATTACTCACCATACGGCTTTAAAAATAGCACTGGCAGACCCTAAACAAATCTTTTGCCAATGGAACTCCTAGATACAAAAGCCATAAAAACTACCCAATGCCAACTTTTCATTAGGTAAATAAAGAAAAGAACGCACCCGACAGGTACGTTCTAATAATTTGATTTATTGTTTATGTTGGTTCTTTCAAACGTTGACTTCTTGTTTGGCGTTCATTTTGTTTGCTACGAATTTAGCAAGGTCGACGACGCGGCATGAGTAGCCCCATTCATTGTCGTACCATGCGAGCACCTTCACTTTACGGCTGCCCATGACCATCGTGGACAATCCGTCGATGATGGCTGAATGAGGGTTTGTATTAAAGTCGATCGATACCAATGGTTCTGTTGTGTATTGAAGCACACCGTGCAGGGAACCGAGGGATGCGGTGATGAATGCTTCATTGATTTCTTCCACGGTTACGTCCCTTTTCACATCCACGACTAAATCAACCAATGAAACGTTTGGAGTCGGAACACGCAGTGCCATTCCGTGAAGCTTTCCGTTCAATTGCGGAAGGACCAATGATAATGCTTTTGCAGCACCCGTCGTGGTCGGGATGATCGATTGTCCGCACGCTCTTGCTCTTCGTAAGTCTTTATGTGGATTGTCGATATTTTTTTGATCATTTGTATAAGCGTGTACGGTTGTCATGAGACCGTTTTCAATTCCAAACTGTTCATCCAGCACTTTTGCAACAGGCGCTAAGCAGTTCGTCGTGCAGGAAGCGTTTGAGATGACGCTGTGTTCTTCTATATTTAATGCGCTTTCATTTACACCCATCACAATCGTTACGTCTTCATTTTTACCAGGGGCCGTCAGGATGACTTTTTTGGCTCCGGCTTCTAAATGAAGGCTTGCTTTATCCTTTGAATTGAATTTACCAGTCGCTTCGATCACGATATCGATATCCAACTCGTTCCAAGGTAATGCTTTAGGATCACGATTGCTTAATAACAGGACACGTTTACCGTTGACGATGAGTGCATCATCTTCTGTCACTACGTCTGCCTGGAAAGTACCATGATTTGTGTCATACTTTATTAAATGGGCTAACGTTTCAGCCGGGTAGCTTGCATTGATGGCTACAACCTCTAATTCATCCTCTAAGATCGCTTTTCTGAAAACCATTCTCCCAATACGTCCAAAACCATTGATTGCAATTTTCGCCTTCATAAATCCGGCTCCCCTCTATATTAATGTTATACTTATATGTTTATTTGCTAAAAATAGTATAACATATTTAGAGAATTAGTTAATAAGTATTTTGCGGATTTTAAATGTTTTATAATTCTGACAAATGTGCTTATTGTATGTATATTTTTGTGGTTTGGAAACATACGTGTTTTCAAATTACCCCGTTTAATAATTTGTAGGGATATGTGCTGGGTTGAGTTCCGCTCCAGGTTGCTCGCTTTCCGCGGGGTGGGCGGTGAGCCTCCTCGGCTGCGCCTGTGGGGTCTCACCTGTCCCACTTTTCCCGCAGGAGTCGAGCAACCTTCCTCTACACTCAACCATTGATATCATGATGGGACCAATTAAAACAACATATAACTCTACAGCAATAGTCAATCTAAAAAACAAAATGACCGACAAGAATTTTCTTGTCGGTCATTTATTATACTATGGTTGTAAATCCCATTCTGCTAATAGGGCTTCAAGCTGTTCTTTAGTTTCTTGCAGTGATCCGTTGTTGTCGATGACGGCGTCGGCTAGATTGACTTTGTCTTTTAATGGAAATTGGGAAGCGATTCGTGCTTCTGCATCTTCACGATTAAAATGATTTCGTTCCATTAAGCGTGATAGCTGTGTTTCCTCGTTCACGTAGACCAGGAGGGTGCGTTCCACCATCCACGTCAGGTCGCTCTCGAATAGTAAGGGTATATCCAGGAATATTGTATGTTTGCCGGCAGCTATGGCTTCATCCTTGTGCTGCAGCATCATGCTTCTTACCGCTGGATGGACGATGCTGTTCAGTTTTTTTCGTTTTTCTTCGGAGTTGAAGATGATTTGACCGAGTTTTTCACGGTTGATGGTTGAATCGTTTTCGTGAAGGATGGTGTCACCAAATTCCTCCACAATGGCAAGGTAGGCCGGCTGGCCGACTTCTACGACCATGCGGGAAGCCAGGTCTGCATCGATGATTGTATATCCTTTTTCATTTAACATGGTGGAAACGGTGCTTTTACCGCTCGCAATACCACCTGTCAATCCTATAATAGTTGCCATGATCGAATCCTTTCGTACCAGCCATTAAAACCGCAGGATCCCAATGAGGATGAGCAGGACGCCCGGAAGAAACGAGACGCGGTGAATCCAGCGAAGATGTGAGAAGAATTCCCCCATTTTCAATCCGGAAAATAAGAACGAAAAGCTCATCACAAAGATCGCAAGGGTGAGCATGACTGGTGAGAAATGTAATAATGCGGCACCGATCCCGGCACCGAAGGCATCCAGTGACAGGGCAATCCCCAGCATGAACGCTTCGATACCCGTAATCGTACCGGATTTATCAAAGTCCGCCGTAAGCGGTCTTCTTAATATTTGTATCACTAAACCTATGGATTTGATTTCAAAATTGATCAATGTTTTTTCATGTGATAACACCGTTTCCTTTTCCGGTCTGAAAAACTGGTAAAGAACGGCTGCGCCGATCACGACAAGGATCAGTCCGCCGATCCTCCCTGCCCAGACCGGGGTAATGACGGATCCGATGGTTTGACCGAGTAACATGGCCAGCAATAATGAGCTCGCTGAACAGATCGATATGATGCTGATTGATTTTGTAGGGATTTTCACTTTTCGCAATCCATAAGTCAAACCAGTGCTAAAACTATCGAGACTCACAGCAAACGCCAGCAGTAATAAGGAGATTGTTTCACTCATCTAATAGCCCTCCCAAAAATCATTACAATACTATATGGTAAGGGCTTATCAAATGTTAAACCTTCTTTCTACCGCTGACATCGGGGACAATAATGAGTCCCTCTCCCGGCTGATACTTTCTTCTCGATGGGCGTCCCGCAGTTACGGCAAGGCTCTTCTTTCCTGCTGTAAACATAAAGATTCTGCTGGAACATCCCCATCTGCCCCTGGGAGTTCACGTATGACCGGATCGTACTGCCACCCATTTCCACGGCTTCGGTCAACGTGTGAATGATTTCCCTGTGCAGTTGTTTGATTTCATCTTGTGACAGGGACTTCGACTTCCGGTCAGGATGAATGCCGGCACGGAATAAGGCTTCATCCACGTAAATATTCCCAAGGCCCACAAGAACCGTCTGATCCAATAAGGTCGCCTTCACGATCCTGTCCGTCCTGCCAAGCTTTTCAGCCAGGTAATCCACTGTGAATTCAGAAAGGAAAGGCTCTGGTCCCAATTGAAGAAGGGGAAGGTGAAGCAGTTCCTCCCCTTTCTTGAACAGATGCATCGTACCAAACTTCCGGACATCGCGGTATCTGAGCTCCGTCCCGTCCGTAAAGTGAAAGATGACATGAGTATGTTTTTCAATGGGATCCTGATGTTCCGCTAAGTTATACTTCCCTTCCATTCTTAAATGGGAAACGAGGGCAACATCATTCAAGTAGAAGATGAGAAACTTCCCTCTTCTCCTCATTTCAAGGATTTCCTGACCTTTCAGACTATCAGTGAATTCATCCGTTTCAATGGGATTTTTGATCATTTTCGGCCAATAGACACTGACATCTTTAATCTTCTTTCCGAGGACCAGGAGCTCCAATGTCTTTCTGACCGTTTCTACTTCAGGCAATTCAGGCAATGTGGCACCTCCTTCTGCATAAAACTACTTCGCGTCGTACCATGTTTGTCCATACGAATAATCAACCTTCAGCGGAACTTCAAGCTCCATGGCATTCTCCATCACTTCAGGTACGATCTTCTTCAAGGTTTCGATTTCTTCCTCAGGAGCCTCGAAGATCAATTCATCATGCACCTGTAATAACATTCTGGATTGAAGATTCTCTTCCTTCAATCTGGCCGCCATATCAATCATGGCTTTCTTGATGATATCCGCTGCACTTCCCTGGATCGGTGTATTCATCGCTGTACGTTCTGCAAAACTTCGTAAATTGAAATTACGGCTCGTGATTTCAGGAAGGTAACGGCGACGATTCAACAGAGTTGTCACATACCCCTTCTGTTTCGCATCCTGGACGATATCATCCATATATTCTTTTACGCCGGGGAAGCTTTCCAAGTATTTCTTAATGAATTCCCCTGCTTCTTTCCGTGTGATATCAAGGCTTTGTGATAAGCCGTAATCACTGATTCCATACACAATACCGAAGTTGACGGCTTTCGCATGCCTTCTCATATTGGACGTTACCTCGTCCTTGCTCACTCCAAAGACGTCCATGGCGGTCTTCGTGTGAATGTCCATATCGTTTCTGAATGCTTCTACCAACTTCTCGTCACCTGCAATGTGGGCGAGTACCCTTAGTTCGATCTGAGAATAATCGGCAGCGAACATGACCCATCCCTTTTCAGAAGGAATGAAAGCCTGACGGATCTTCCGCCCTTCTTCAAGTCGGATCGGGATGTTCTGAAGGTTCGGGTCCGTTGAACTCAGTCGTCCTGTTTGGGTGAGGGCCTGGTTGAAACGGGTATGGATCTTGCTTGAATCTTTATGGACGACCTTCAATAACCCTTCAAGGTAAGTGGACTGCAGCTTCCCTAATTGACGGTAATGAAGGATATGATCAATGATCTCATGCTTCGATTGCAGTTTTTCTAATACGTCTGCCGAAGTGGAGTATCCCGTTTTTGTTTTCTTCACAACCGGAAGACCCAGTTTTTCAAATAGGATGACACCCAGCTGTTTAGGCGAATTGATATTGAAACTTTCCCCCGCCAGTTCATGAATGTTCTTTTCCAATTCTTCCAAACGATGAGCAAGCTCTTCCTTCATGGTCTTAAGACGCTCCTGGTCGACTTTCACACCTGTGAATTCCATTTCAGCAAGAATCAAAGCGAGTGGTAATTCAAGCTTCATATATAAGTCATACAGTTCGTTCTCTTCCAGTTCCTTCATGCACGTATTCTTTAACTCATGCAGGATGAATGCCTTACGTGCAAGATGCTCGGATAGAATCTCAGTGGCAGGGACTTTCTGCTTCGCCCCTTTTCCATAAACCGCTTCATCCGACTCGATGGAAGGCTGACCGTGCCCTTTTGAAATGGATGCGAAGTCTTCACTTGATTCAGAAGGATTGATGATATAGGAAGCGAGCAATAGATCGAACTCGATCCCTTTGATATCGATACCCTGTCGTTTCAGGGCAACAACAGTCTCCTTCGAGTTGTACACATACTTCATCGCAGATTCGTCCTCTGCCCACTTCTTAAAGGCATCTGAATTCACCGCTGTTTCCAGAGTGAAGAAAACCGTCCCTTTTTCATTATGGAGGCTTAACCCGATGACGTCCCCAAGATGATAATTCTCTTCAAGCATTTCGATATAAAGAGAACTTTCGTCTGATAGATGTTCTTCTTTAATGGTGTCCACCACGTCAAAGGAGATATCATCCAGCTCCTCAGGTTCAGCTTGTGTGGATTCCCCCATTTTTTCTAGCAGGGAATTGAATCCAAGATCCCTGTAAACTTCCTTCAGCTTCCCTTCATCCCAGCCTTCATAATTCAACTCTTCAACCGTAACTTCAATAGGAGCTTCCCGGAGGATCGTAGCCAGTTCTTTACTCATGATGGCCTGCTCTTTATTTTCTTCGAGCTTCTCTTTCAGTTTCTTTCCGCTCACTTTGTCAATGGACTCCAGAAGCTTTTCAAGGGAATCGAATTCCTTCAGGAGCTTGATGGCCGTTTTTTCTCCTACACCAGGTACCCCTGGGATGTTATCAGAGCTGTCCCCCATCAAGCCTTTCATATCGATGATCCTGTCAGGAGTGATCTCCCATTTTTCTTTAATGTGCTCCGGAGTATATACTTCAATATCCGTGATCCCTTTTCTCGTGATGCAGACCGTGGTGTCTTTCGAGCTCAGCTGGGTCAAATCTTTATCCCCGGAATAGACCTTCACTTCAAACCCGTCTGATTCCGCCTGCAGGGAAAGGGTGCCGATGATATCATCCGCTTCATAATTTTCCTTTTCATACCGTTTGATGCCATATGCATCCAACAGTTCCCGGATATAAGGGAATTGCTCAGATAGTTCCGGCGGAGTTTTCTGCCTGCCGCCTTTGTATTCCGTGAATGTCTTATGTCTGAAGGTCGTTTTACCAGCGTCAAATGCGACAAGGATATGTGATGGTTTTTCATCTTCCAATATTTTTTGCAGCATGGTCGTGAAGCCATACACCGCGTTTGTATGTACACCCTTGTCGTTATTTAATAAAGGAAGGGCAAAGAATGCACGGTAAGCAATACTGTTACCGTCAATCAAGACTAATTTTTTGGACATGTAAGTACCTCCTGTAAAGGCTTCTGATTCTATAGGTTTATTCTATCACGTTGAGGAATGAAAGGAAAAACGGGGCACTTATTTCATCGAGGAAGAGAGTGATTGGAGATCGGGCTAGTAGATGGGGGCTGGACATCATTGTTCGGTGTATCTTAACGTACAATTCGGTGTGAGATTCTATGAGGTCGGCATAACTTGTGTCACTTCTAATGGAACTCGTGCCACCCTTACAATAACTTGTGCCAAAATGTGATGAACAACGAGAACGCCCTGCAAACATTCCCATCCCACGCTTAGAAAACCAAAAAACCCTTGAAGAATGGACCACGCCACCCTCCAAGAGTACTGATTGTTATTCCGTATACCCCATCAATAACCTCGCGTACGGAGAATCAGATGGTAGAATGATAACTGTTTTATCATCGACGGTTTTCTTATACGTTTCAAGCGTCTTATACAAATCATAGAAACTAGGATCTTTCGAGAACGATTTGTTATACACCTGCGCAGCTTCTGCTTCTCCTTCGGCACGGATCACGTTGGCATCCGCTCCTGCCTTTGCAAGCAGTTCCTTCACTTCACGGTCAGTTTCCGCTGTAACCCTTTGTTTCTCGGCATCTCCCATGGACAGGTATTCCTGCGCTTTGGATTCACGCTCGGAAATCATTCGTGTGTAGACGGAGTTTTCATTTGCTTCAGGTAAATCCGTTCGTTTCATGCGGACATCCTGAACGACGATGCCGTATCCGTCACGCTTCAACAACTCATTCACTTTATCTGTCACTTTATCGTTCAAGCTTCCCCGTGACGATTTTTCATCATTGATGATCTCGTCATACTCCAATCGACCGAGCTCTGAACGAACGACCGAGTAGATGAACTCCTCCATCTTCGTCTCGGCATTGATTACCGTCCGTGCATTTTTGATCATTTTCAAGGGATCTTCAATGCGCCATACGGCATAATTATCGATGAGCATACGCTTTTTATCTTTCGTATTTATCTCGGCTTCTGTTACGTCATACGTCATTTGATGCTTCGGCAGCGTCGTTACTGACTGGATGAACGGGATCTTATATTTCAATCCCGGATCTTTATCGATTCTGACCACTTCCCCAAACTGACGGACGACTTTGTATTCCCCTTCTTTTACAATGAAAAGACTCGTGAACAGGAGCAAAAGTACGGCAATGAGAATCACAAGAAAGATCCCTAATTTAGTATAGCGTCTCCACTCAATGGGCTCATTCTTCTTAGAATTAATATCAAACACGTTTTGATCACTCATTCTCTTCACTTCCTTCCTGCTTCGCCGGAGGATTCTGATTCTCCATCTGTCTGATAGGGAAATACTTCAGCGTTTCCCCACTATCTTTCATGATGTATATTTCTGCATTGGGCAACACATTTTCAAGGGTTTCCAATACAAGTCGTTTCCTGGTGATTTCAGGATTGGATTTATACTCGTTGTACAATTTATCAAATACGGCGACGTCCCCACGCGCCTGCTCGACACGAGCGATTTTATCCCCTTTGGCCCTGGAAATGATCGCATCCTTTTCCCCTTGGGCTTCGTTGGTCCGCTGATTACGATATTTCTTCGCTTCATTGATTTTCGTGTTCATCGTTTCCCTGGCATCCGTAACCGCCGTAAAGGCTGAACGAACTTCTGAGTTTGGCAGTTCAACATCCTGTAATTTCACGGCAAGAATGGAAATACCGATATCGTAATCGTCAATCAACTCAGTTAACAAATCTCTGACATCCGCTTCGATTTCTGCCTTTCCAGACGTCAAGGCATCATCGATCAACGAACTTCCAATGATGCTTCTTAATGAAGAAGAAGTCGCATCATACAGAATTTCCTTTGGGTCATCCGAATTGAATAAATAGCTTTCCGGATCTGTGATTTTCCATTGTACGACGAGATCGGCGAGGACGATGTACTCATCCCCCGTAATCATTTTGGTTTCTTTCGGAAAGTCTTTGATCTTCCCGTCTTTTTCTTCATATCCAAATTGAAGACTGAAGGTTTCTTTGGACAATACCTCCACCGACTGCATCGGCCATGGCATCTTGAAATGAAGTCCCGGTTCAACGATCGGCTCCCCTGCTTCCCCGAACGTCAACACAAGTGCCTGCTCGGATTCATCAACGGTATACCAGGACGTAAGAAGTACAACAATTAAAATAATGGCTGCAAGCACCATTCCTGCCACAGTATAAACACGCTTCAAACTCATATGCACCCTCCCTTTTCTATCTCTATATCTTATTTTCTGCCTACTAAGATATACGGACATAAGGTAAAAAGGTTTCAAGAATATTAAAAGAAGGTGACAATTCGGACCGGGTAATAATAGCGCTTTCAAAAATAAAAAAGCGAAAAGACGAGAACGGGGTTGGTTCTCGCCTTTTCTTAACACCTTGGATGAAGGGGTTTCACTTAGTATCGTACCACCTGATTGTTAATTGTATTTAAAGCTATTGTAAAAACAATGTAAAATAAGTGAAAACAAACTAAGTATTCCCTCAGATTAGCACATCAGGATAAAAACTGCTTATTCAGCGAGACAGTGAAAATCGTTCCTTGATTCAATTCACTTTCCACTTCTATATCTCCTTCATGAGCTTCAATGATATGTTTGACAATGGCAAGCCCAAGACCGGTCCCACCGGAGTTACGGCTTCTCGCTTTATCGACCCGATAAAACCGTTCAAAGATACGGGGCAACTCTTCAGGACTGATGCCCATGCCATCATCCTTCACTTTTACGTATACTTTGTCTTGATCTTCCTGAAGCGTGATCCACACATTCCCGCCTTTAGGCGTATATACAATGGCATTGCTGATCAAGTTGATGAAGACCTGCTTCAAACGATATGAATCCACTTCAGCCAGTCCCCTTGACTCGAAATCGGATTGAAGCGATATCTCTTTCGGCTTCGCCTTTTCTTTTAAAATAGGCATCACATCTTCAATCAACCCTGCTACTTCCACTTCCTCCACGGCCAGCTCAAATCCCTGTTTCTCAATCTTGGACAGTTCCAGCAGATCCTTGATGAGGGATTGCAGCCTGTCACTTTCTTTCAAGATGATGTCTAAAAATGACTTCAATGTTTCTGGATCATTCATCGCTCCGTCCAACAACGTTTCAGAGAATCCTTTGATCGAAGTGATCGGCGTTTTCAGTTCGTGTGAAACATTCGCCACGAAGTCTTTACGCATCTGTTCGAGCTTTTTAAGTTCGGTTATGTCATGAAATACAACGACAATCCCTTTCCATTCGTCATTGTTCCCGATGATCGGGGCACCGTACACTTCATAATGCTTTCGATCAAGCTTATGAGGAAGGAGGATCTGTTTACGTAGTCGTTCTTCCGTCATGAAGATTTCCTCCACGAGCTTATTCACTTCCTGATAGTGAATGACCTCATGATATCGTACTTTCTTCAATTGACTTTCCTTCAGATTAAAGAAATCCCTGAACGTCTTGTTGGTCAATACGACAAAACCCCGATGATCGATTAGAAGTAGGGCGCTTCCCATGTTTTCGATGAGGGTCGTTAACCGATTCTGCTGCATATCCTGGGCATTCACCATCTCTTGAAGATTTCTTGCCAGAATATTGATGGAAGTACTTAGCATACTCGTTTCATCCAACCGGTCTTCGTATGTCCTGGCCCGGTAATTCCCTTTGGCCAGCTCAATGGCAACATTGGTGGCAGACTCGATGGGTTTAGTATACCTCACTGTAATCCTGGATCCCAGGATTATGATGAGGACCAAAGCGAGTCCCAGGGAAATGGATAAAACAAACCAGATTTGCTGGGTCCCTTTCTCAAGGGCATCCACCTCTGCACTCATGACGAGGAGTCCCTTCATCTGATCATTGGCATCCTTTAACGGATACCAATAAAACCTAAATTCGTTTTCTGACGTGACCAGCTTTTTATGCTTATGCTTAACATCCCAATTCTTATGGATTTCCTTTACGATTCTCTCTTGCTGCGGGCCGACAAACGATTCCAACGCTTCTGTATCATGAACCACATTGCCTGCTTGATCAAGGATCGTGATCCTAACATCCAATATGTCACTCAATTCCTGGATCATGTCCGGATTGATTTCTTTCGGTGTTCCGTTCTCTTCAATGGAGCTTGCGAGAAGCCTCGCCTCTTTTTCGATCCTTGAGTTGAATGTATCTAAGTAAAAGTTCTTGAAAATTTGTCCCAAAAGCAGCCCAAGCCCTATCAAAACAGCGATGATCAAGGTAATTAAAGCAAATAGGAGCTTTGTTCTAAATTTGGTCATCGAGTTTTTGGCTCCTCCAATTTATATCCGAGGCCGCGAATGGTCTTAATGTAGGTCGGTTTCTTCGTATTTGATTCAATTTTTTCCCGTAAGTGGCTGATGTGAACGTCCACAATTCTCGTATCACCGGCGAAATCATAGTTCCAAACCGCACTTAAGAGCTGATCTCTCGTCAACACTCTGCCTTTATTATCCGTTAAGTATAAGAGGAGCTCGAATTCCTTCGGTGTAAGTTCCAGCAGTTCACCTTGGAAATATGCTTCATATTGCTCCGGATACACCTTTAGTTCCCCGACTTCCTTGTAATCCGTCGGTTCTTGAACAACTGTATCCGCCGCTTCCTGGATTGCCTGACTTCGTCTGAGGATCGCTTTCACCCTTGCCACCACTTCACGTGGGCTGAACGGCTTTGTCATATAATCATCCGCACCAAGCTCCAAGCCCAGAACCTTGTCGAATTCATCATCCTTGGCCGTCAACATCAGGATGGGAATATTGATCTTTCGCTGTCGTAAATCCTTGCATACCTCTACTCCGTCCATAGAAGGAAGCATCAGGTCAAGGATGATCAGGTCCGGGGACTGTTCAAGCGCTGCATCCCTTCCTTCTTCACCATCATGGACCGTTGTAACCGAATAACCTGATTGCTCAAGATTATACTTTAAGAGTGTTGCGATAGATTGTTCATCATCCACTACCAAGATTTTTTTGCTCATATCATGTGCCTCCATACAAAAGAAAATTAACCCCAACATCCAAACGTTTATGTAATTGTACTTTCATTATAATATAAATCTTCAGGGTTACCATCATTTAAGAAGATTTAACACTTATTAGTTTTCTTTTATAGGATACACTTTGTCTTTTATAATTATCATTTACATGCATAAAAAAGAGAGCTATGCGACCACAGCTCTCTTTCCGCATTAGAAGTTCTCTAACGCATGGCTATTCATTTTTTCTAAGTGATGAGGTGGACAAACTTTGATGGTCCCGTTAATGACTTTCTCATCCTCTTCATTCGTAGCCGAAACTTGAATGGTTACGAGGTGGTTACTCGGATTTACTTCTGTCACCTCAAAAAGAAATTGAACAGTAGCATAATGATAGACCGGTTTAGGGAACTCAATGTTTTGCTCTACAATATGAGAGCCCGGCCCCGGTAAATATTTCGAAACGGCCGATGTAATGATTCCTGTCAGCATGATCGATGGAACGATTGGCTTTTTAAAAGGTGTTTGTGAAGCGTAATCGTGTTGAATGTATAATGGATTGGCATCGTTCGTGAGCCCAAGATATAGAAGCAATTCGTTGTCTTCAATTTTTTCTGTCAGGGTCAGTTTTTCTCCCACTGTCATTTCTTCGATTTTTCTTCCGAGTTTTCTCTTTTTCCCCAATAGCATAAGAAGCACCTCCGAGTATGTAAACGATTACAATTTTAAATAATAAAAATTGTTTTTATTGTCTGTCTATTAGTATTTTATCATTTTTAGGGTTTCCATACAAAGAGTTTTTACGCAGGGAAAGACAATTTCATTTTCTCTTTAAAATCTCGTTTGGGATTAGGATGGTAGCTGTTGAAAACGGAGAGAGTGCTGGTTGATTTCCGCTCCAGGATGCTCGCTTTCCGCGGGGCTGGCGGTGAGCCTCCTCGGCTGCGCCTGCGGGGTCTCACCTGTCCAGCTTTTCCCGCAGGAGTCGAGCATCCTTCCGCTCCAATCAACTATCGGGGTATATTTTTCACTACTTCAAAATCTATTATAACCACAACTTCTTCTAAGAAGATCTACACTGGTCGTTGGAGATAAAGATTGCCAAACGCTATCTTCAAGTGGAGAAGTCCCCTCTCCTCTTCTATTATTTATTTACAGCGCATTTCCTGATTATTGAATCCTAATTATAGGCACAGTCATTGGTAAAGAGTCAAAACAACAAAAAAAACTGACCTCCATAATGGAAGCCAGTTTTGATTATGTCGTTAAGCCAATGAAGACATCACGTTTTTAACAGCGTCAGCGGAGTTGGCCAGTGCAGCTTTTTCGTCTTCGGTCAGTTCGAGTTCGATGATTTTTTCGAGGCCGTTTCCGCCGAGGATTGTCGGGACACCTAGATAGATGCCTTCGAATCCGTATTCGCCTTCTAAGTAGGCGATGGCTGGGATGACGCGGCGCTGGTCTTTAAGGATGGCTTCGACCATTTGGACGAGTGAGGCTGCTGGAGCATAGTAGGCACTTCCGTTACCGAGAAGTCCTACGATCTCGCCCCCTCCTTTACGGGTACGCTCAACGATGGCGTCAAGGCGGTCTTTAGGGATCAACGTCTCTAGCGGGATGCCTCCTGCATAAGAGTAGCGAATAAGAGGAACCATGTCATCTCCGTGGCCACCGAGTACGAATCCGGTGATATCCTTCACAGAGAGGTTCAGCTCCTGAGCGACGAACGTACGGAAGCGGGCTGTATCCAATACGCCCGATTGGCCGATTACGCGTTCTTTCGGGAACCCGGATTCCTTGAACACGGTATAGGTCATGGCATCCACGGGATTGGTCAAGACGATGATGTAGCAGTGAGGTGAGTGCTTGACGATTTGTTGCGTAACTGATTTCATGACCTTTTGATTGGTCTGAACGAGATCATCCCGGCTCATACCCGGTTTCCGGGCAATCCCTGCAGTGATGACAACGATATCCGAATCCTTTGTATCCTCGTAATTGGACGTACCGATGATGTTTGAATCAAATCCCTGTACAGGGCTCGCTTCAAGCATATCCAGCGCTTTCCCTTTCGTTGGATCCTCGTTTTGCGGAATATCAACCAATACCACATCTCCAAGTTCTTTCTGAGCGAGCATCAGTGCCGTTGTCGCCCCGGTGAAACCTCCACCAATAACAGATACTTTTCTACGTTTAATGGCCATCATGATTCCTCCTATTCATGTCATTATGTAAAGGAAGGAGTGCCCCTTTACGAAGCACCCCATCCTTATGTCAAATTATTATGCTTCCATGTTTTCGATTAAAGCAGAACCGAACTCAGAGCATTTCACTTCTGTTGCGCCATCCATCAGACGGGCAAAGTCATATGTTACTACTTTAGAAGCGATTGTTTTTTCCATTGATTTTGTGATCAGGTTAGCAGCTTCTGTCCAGCCAAGGTGTTCAAGCATTAGCACACCTGAAAGGATAACAGAAGATGGATTCACTTTATCCATACCTGCATATTTAGGAGCCGTTCCATGAGTCGCCTCAAAGATCGCATGTCCTGTTTCGTAGTTGATGTTTGCTCCAGGAGCAATACCGATTCCACCTACTTGAGCTGCAAGTGCATCAGAGATGTAATCTCCGTTTAGGTTCATTGTAGCTACTACATCAAACTCAGCTGGACGAGTAAGGATTTGTTGTAAGAAGATATCAGCGATTGAATCCTTCACGATGATCTTACCTGCTGCTTCAGCATCGGATTGAGCTTTATTAGCCGCTTCCAATCCGTCAGCTTCCTTGATCTTGTCATATTGAGCCCAAGTGAATACTTTGTCGCCGAATTCTTTCTCAGCAAGCTCGTAACCCCAGTTTTTGAAAGCTCCTTCAGTGAACTTCATGATGTTTCCTTTGTGAACAAGCGTTACTGATTTACGGCCTTCAGTGATCGCATAGTTGATTGCTGCACGTACAAGACGGCTTGTCCCTTCTTCAGATACAGGCTTGATTCCGATACCTGATGTTTCAGGGAAACGGATTTTGTTAACGCCCATTTCATCTTGCAGGAAGCTGATTAATTTTTTCACTTCATCAGAACCTTTAGCGTACTCGATACCTGCATAGATATCTTCAGTGTTTTCACGGAAGATGACCATATCAGTATCTTCAGGACGCTTAACCGGTGAAGGAACACCTTCGAAGTAACGTACTGGACGCAGGCATGTGAATAGATCCAATTCCTGGCGAAGCGCCACGTTCAATGAACGGATTCCGCCGCCGACAGGAGTCGTAAGTGGACCTTTGATTGCGATGAAATATTCACGGATTGCTTCAAGCGTATCGTTCGGAAGCCATTCGCCTGTTTTGTTGAATGCTTTTTCCCCAGCATATACTTCTTTCCAGGAAATCTTGCGTTCGCCTTTGTATGCTTTCTCTACAGAAGCATCGAGGACGCGTTGAGCTGCTGCCCAAATATCTGGACCCGTTCCGTCACCTTCAATGAATGGGACGATTGGATTGTTAGGCACATTAAGTTGGCCATTCTGGTTTGTAATTTTTTCACCTTGTGTCATTATGTAACCTCCATTTTTTCATTATCAAAGGGGATGACCCATTAGTTAAGCATGTTGAGTCATTCCCCTTCTCTTATTATTACACCAATATTTTTACTATTTGTAAATATTGATGATTAACCTCTTTGATCAACAGGTACATATTCCTGCTTGCCAGGCCCTACATAATCAGCACGCGGGCGGATCAGGCGGTTGTTGGAATATTGTTCAAGAATATGCGCCAACCAGCCGGATACACGGCTTACAGCAAAGATCGGAGTGAATAGATCATGATCGATGCCTAAGCTGTGGTAGACAGATGCTGAGTAGAAATCAACATTTGGCGGCAAGCCTTTGTTAGACGTAAATACGTCTTCTACCTTAACGGACATTTCGTAGTATTTACTTTGTCCTGTTAATTCAGTTAATTTTTTGGACATTTCTTTAAGATGCTTCGCACGTGGGTCCCCTTGACGGTATACGCGGTGACCGAAGCCCATGATTTTTTCTTTCTTTTCTAACTTGTCCAGGATATATTCTTCTGCTTTATCGACAGAACCGATTTCAGTAAGCATCTTCATAACCTGCTCATTCGCACCACCGTGAAGAGGCCCTTTTAAAGCTCCAATTGCAGCGGTAACACCTGAGTAGACGTCTGATAGAGTCGCCACACATACACGTGCTGTGAACGTGGAAGCGTTTAACTCATGATCCGCATGAAGGACAAGCGCTTTATTGAATGCTTCAACTTCAACAGGCTCTGGATCTTTTCCTGTCAGCATGTATAAGAAATTAGCGGCAAACCCCAGGTCCTTACGTGGTGCAACCGGTTCCTGACCGTTGCGGATGCGGGCAAAGCTTGTGACGATCGTCGGGATCTTCGCTTGAAGACGAACGGCTTTCAAGTAGTTTTCCTTGTCTTCCATTACATCCGCTTTGTCATCATATAAGCCCAGTAAGGAAACGGCAGAACGTAAAGCGGCCATTGGATGAACTTCCTTAATGTTATACATCTTGAAGTGCTCGAGCACTTCTTTAGGCAGTTCAGCGTTGGCTGCTAATAGCTCTGTGAATTCCTGAAGTTCCGATGCGTTAGGTAATTTCAGATGCCATAATAGGTAGATTACCTCTTCGAAACTTGCATTGTTTGCTAAATCATCAATGTTGTAGCCAACATATGTAAGAGTGTCGTCAATGATCGAACTGATAGATGATGTTGTTGCTACAACTCCTTCTAATCCGCGAGTTGCTGTCATAATAACCTCTCCTTTTGATAGTTATTTCTCTTTTACCCATTTTCATATGAGTATAAAACCCTACAAAACGATCTATTAAATCTAGTAGGCTTGTTTAAAAAGAACGTAAATAAACACGTTGAGCGATTGCTCAATTCCTATACAAAAAATGATTCCCGGCTCCTCCTATGATAACACGAGAGCTTGGGATGCGCTTACATTTCCTATTATAAACAATTATCTGACTTTTGTGAATGAAAACGCACCAATTTCTATAAAAATTATTTTTCTAGAAAAATAAACCATAACAAAAAAGGAATCGCCCGGTGTGATCCAAAGCGACGCTTCAAAGGAAAAATTCATACACTTTCATTGCGAGATAGGCGATGCCTGCGCCAATCAGAGGTCCCACGGCAACCCCTCTAAATAAAGCCACAGCGAGGACCGTTCCGAGAACCAGTGCCGTCGTGAGATGAGGATCATCCTCCAATAGGATTAACCCGTTCTTTGCGATCAATGCCACGGCCATACCAGAGGCAAGAGCAATCCAGGCATATGGGGACTTCAACGAATCAAAGAGATCCTTAAAACCGATTTCTCCCGTTGCAATCGGTGCGAGTACCGCAATCGTGATGACGGTAACACCCCAATTAATCCCTTTCGACTGGATCGACGCGAATACTTTTTCATCCATTCCCAGTACCTTTAAAACAATCAAAAATGCTACGGCTATAATAATGGATTGATTTTTTGCAATCAAACCGATTCCTAATAAAAGCAGTAAAAACATGAACGGCTGTGTCATATCCTTCATCTGCCTCCCCTTTATGTACTCCAATCATTATCCTACCATATCAACTTTATCCATCTTTCACAAAATACTGAAACCACCGTAAATAAATCTTCCTTTCATTTCCTGTCTCCGATAAAATAGAATTACTAGACTCGGTAGGAGGGAAGCCCTTGAATTTAGACTATGTTTATCGTACGATCCGTTTCCTGGTCGTGGTAGCGATCATCATTCTCTCATTGATTTCACTCTATTACATATGGAAGCTTGCCTATCCATTCATCATTGCCGTTGCCATCGCCTTACTGATCAATCCCCTGGTGAACGGACTTGAAAAATGGCTTCCGAGGATATGGGCAGTGACCCTGTCCCTCATTCTGATCGTCGCCATATTTGCAGGACTCATCACATTATTGATTGCCGAAATCGTCTCCGGAGCCAATTACTTAGCAGAAGAACTGCCCAAGCATGTTCAAACCCTTGTTACATATGCAGAGGACATCATCGTCGGACAGGTCATCCCGCTTTATAATCAACTCGCCGGTTTATTTAAAAACCTTGAAGCCGGACAACAGGATACGATACTTGAAAATATCCAGACAGCCGGAACTAAAATTGCCACATCCGCAGGCGATTTCCTGCAAAACTTTTTCACCAAACTGCCTCAGCTGATCTCGTGGATCCCAAATGCCGCATCTGTCTTGATATTCGCTGCACTGGCCACGTTCTTCATCAGTAAGGATTGGTATACATTATCTGCTAAAGCAGAAAAAATCATTCCAGGGAAAGCCATGAGCAGTGGAAGAAAAGTATTCATCGACTTAAAGCGTGCCCTGTTCGGTTTCATCCGGGCTCAATTCACCCTCATCTCGATCACCGCGATCATCGTACTGATCGGATTGATCATCCTGAGAGTAGATTACGCAATAACCATCGCCCTCGTGACTGGTCTCGTTGACATCCTGCCTTATCTCGGAACCGGTGCGGTATTCGTCCCTTGGATCGCCTATGAGTTCATCACAGGCAACGTCGGCCTCGGAATCGGTTTGTCGGTTCTCTACATGGTCGTCGTCGTCCAACGTCAGATCATGGAACCGAAAGTATTATCTTCAAGCATCGGGCTCGATCCCCTTGCCACCTTGATTGCACTGTTTGTCGGTTTTAAGTTGATTGGATTTTTAGGTTTGATTGTAGGACCAGTGGTGCTCGTGATCCTTTCCACTTTGAAGCGTGCAGGAGTGTTTGAAGATACGTGGAAATTCATTATGGGTGTAAAATAGCTTTTAACCCGATTACATTAGATGTGCTGTGCATCATCCCAGGATATGGAATAATGATTAGAAAGTATGCTCGAGTTTGGAGATCTCGTCAGTGGGTTATTTCGAGAGATAGAATAAGCGGAGGAAGTAAGGTTAACCTTCAGAATCGAGATTGAATCGGGGTAAATAGGCGGGATTTTTCCGTTTAAGTAAAGGAAAATCCCACTATTCCGGCTTTTTTGAGTAAATAGCCGGAATAATTCCGTCTATTCAACTTATATTCAGGATTATTTTCTCAATAAGCGGAATTTCTCCGCTTATTTTAGTCGGACATGCTTTAGCATCTCCTGCTCTTATACAACTTACAAGTGGTTTCTATCAAAAAAGGCTTAGAGATAGTGCTATCTCTAAGCCTTTTTTAATTGTGAATTTTACCGTATTGCATCTCACAAGTAAACCCGTTATCTTCACTGTGCAGTGCTTTGTATTATCTGTATATGATGACATTCCCATTATTGATCCATCGTTTGAATAATCGGTAGATGAAAGGTTTGAACATTTTTCTTGTGGCCGGCAGAAGTAATAGGAAACCAATGGCATCGGTAATGAAGCCTGGCGTCAATAGAACGACCCCTCCTACAAGGATGCACAATCCATCCATGATGGCATCGCCGGGAAGCTGGCCATACTGCATATCCCGCTGCGCTTTTCTAATTGTCTCGATCCCCTGCTTCTTCGCAAGGTACGCACCCAGGATCCCGGTCGTAATGATCAATAACACTGTCGGAACAAGACCAATGGCCTGTCCGGAAAGAACCAATAAGCCAATTTCAAGGGCCGGTATGATAATCAATAGTAAAAGCATATATCTCATGATGGATTCCTCCATTTGTTTTAGAGTGCTTGCTTCTTTCTATTATAGCATATTAGAGATTTTATGTATTATGTGAAGGGATTGGGTCTGTTTTGATATTGTTTTATGGTTGTAGGAGGGGGAGGTTGGTTGGGGTAATTTTGTTGTTTTTTTTTGCAATATCAGCGTTGATTGCGGCACCTTGACCAATCTGTTCAACAGCGTCCAACCAAACTTGTGCCACTTTCACCAAAACTTGTGCCAAAGCCTAAAATTCACATCCATCCCCATTAGCATAAAAAAACCAGAGCCACAAAAGACTCTGGTTCCTAACAAATATCTACTTACAGTACACTAGCATACCCATTATAAATCACGCCATGAGTAGCATCCACTGTGATTTCCTGGCCATTCTTGAATAATGAAGTGGCATGGTCAACACCAACCACTACAGGAATTCCAAGGTTGATTCCTACTACGGCTGCATGACTAGTAAGTCCGCCTTCTTCTACGATCAGTGCAGAGCACTTCTCAAGAGCAGGCATCATTTCTTTATCCGTACCGATCGTCACAAGGACAGATCCCTCAGTAGTGTTCTTTACCGCTTCTTCAGCTGTTGTCGCTACTACTGCTTTACCGTAAGCAGATCTGCGGCCGATTCCTTGACCTTTAGCTACGACGTCGCCCACTACATGGATCTTCATCAAGTTCGTCGTTCCAGATTCACCGATCGGAACACCCGCTGTGATAACGATGCGGTCTCCGTGCTTCGTCATACCTGAATTGACGCTCTCTTCAACAGCCATGTCAAGCATTTCATCAGTCGTCGTCACTTTACGTCCAAGTGTTGGATGTACGCCCCAGACAAGTGCCAGACGGCGTGATACAGAATCTGTACCCGTCACAGCAACGATTGGTGCTTTCGGACGATATTTAGAGATCATGCGTGCCGTGTGACCACTCTCGGTCGGAGCGACGATCGCATTCACATCAAGATTAAGAGCCGTGTATGCAACTGATTGCCCGATGGCATCCGTCATATTGTGCTCGCTGTCTTTGCTGCGTGAAGATAGGATCGCGTTGTAATCAAGCGCCGTTTCTGCTCTTGATGCGATGTTATGCATCGTTTGAACAGCTTCTACAGGGTATGAACCTGCTGCCGTTTCACCAGAAAGCATGATCGCGTCCGTACCATCAAAGATGGCGTTGGCAACGTCACTTGCTTCCGCTCTTGTCGGTCTTGGGTTGCGCTGCATAGAATCAAGCATTTGAGTTGCTGTGATGACAGGCTTCCCTAAAGAGTTGCATTTCTTGATCAGCATCTTTTGAACCAGTGGTACTTCTTCCGCAGGGATTTCAACACCAAGGTCTCCACGAGCAACCATCAACCCATCGGACACTTCAAGGATTTCATCGATATTGTCGACACCCTCTTGGTTCTCGATCTTAGGGATGATTTGGATATGAGACGCATTGTGCTCTTCCAATAATTGACGGATTTCCAAGACGTCGGATGCACGACGGACGAACGAAGCCGCAATAAAGTCTACGCCTTGTCCGATCCCGAATACGATATCACTTGCATCTTTATCCGTGATACCAGGAAGGTTCACCGATACACCAGGTACGTTAACACCTTTTTTATTTTTAAGTGTTCCACTGTTGGCAACGTATGTGTGGATTTCACCGTTCGCTTTGTCGATTTCCGTTACTTCCAAACCGATTAATCCGTCATCCAGAAGAATTTTAGAACCAACATGAACATCATCGATTAATCCTTCGTATGTAACGGAGAATTTTTCTGTTGTTCCCTGTACTTCTTTCATGGAAACGATGACGTTTGAACCTTGAGTCAGTTCAATCGCCCCACCTTCCATGTTGTTCGTACGGATTTCCGGACCTTTTGTATCAAGCAGGATACCGACTGTCTTGCCGGCTTTTTCGGCTGCTTCGCGGATATTGACGATACGCTGTCCGTGTTCTTCATGGTCACCATGTGAAAAGTTCAAGCGGGAAACGTTCATTCCTGCTTCGATCAGTTGTGATAACTTCTCTACACTTTCACTGGCAGGACCGATCGTACATACTATTTTCGTTTTTCTCATTTTCTTTACCTCCTGAAATCTTACAACAATTTAGATTGAAAGCTCTTTGGAAAGTCTGTACATATTTAAATCAATGACATGTGGCTTGGCAAGTGCTTCTATAATATCGTAATCAACTAATTGATTTTTCTCAATTCCTACCGCTCTGCCGCCTTTTCCTGCAGCCAATAATTCAACGGCATGAGCCCCTAAGCGGCTAGCTAATACTCGGTCTGCAGCAGTCGGCGTTCCACCGCGCTGAATGTGACCAAGAACGGAAACACGCGTATCCATTCCCGTTGCTTCCGTGAAACGGTTCGCGAATTCATTTCCGGACATGACACCTTCTGCGACAATGATGACACTGTGCTTTTTGCCGCGTTCCTGTCCTTTTTTCAAACGGTTCACGACGTCATCAAGGTCGAATTTTTCTTCAGGGATGAGAATCGTTTCAGCTCCACCGGCAAGTCCTGCCCAAAGAGCGATATCTCCTGCGTTTCGTCCCATTACTTCGATGATGAACGTTCTCTCATGGGATGTCGCCGTATCACGGATTTTATCGATGGCATCGATAACTGTGTTAAGAGCTGTATCGAAACCGATCGTATACTCTGTCCCTGGAATATCATTATCAATTGTACCAGGTACACCGACACATGGGTAACCCCATTCAGTCAGGGCTTTTGCCCCTTGGTAAGATCCGTCTCCACCAATGACGACAAGTCCTTCGATGCCGTGTTTTTCTAATTGCTCGATCCCTTTTTTCTGACCTTCTTTTGTTTTGAATTCTTCACAACGGGCTGTATACAGCATCGTTCCGCCGCGGTGAATGATATCACCGACAGAACCAAGCTCGAGCTTCTTGATGTTCCCGTTGATTAATCCATTATACCCTTGATATATTCCGTATACTTCTATATCCATGAAGATTGCTTTACGCACAACTGCACGGACGGCTGCATTCATTCCTGGTGAATCTCCACCACTTGTTAATACACCAATCTTTTTCACTACGATCACCTCATTAAGAAATATGCCTTTATATGTAAATGAATGGTATTGTTAATCGTTTCACATAAATTAAAGAAAAGGAAATTCCCGGTTTGCATTCATTACATTATTATGGACCAATAGACTTTGGATTATTTCTAAAATAACACGAAGGTTCAAGGTTCTCAACAAGTTACTAGATGGAAACGCAAAAGACGAAATAATCTATTAAATGGAAGCGTTTTAATTGTTAAAACCTTCAAAATATCGTCACAAACCGTATATTCTTAAGGATTGAATGAAAAAGACTGACAAAAGGTATTTCCTATTTGTCAGTCCATCATTCTTTATGATTTTACCCCGATTAGATCATTTAAAACGGAATATTCACCCATCGCCTTGAATTTTTCGTAGCGATGTTGAATCAATTCGTCCTTTTTCATCGGGATCAACTCTTTCAATGAGCCCTTAAGGACGTCGTTGATATATTTCGCCTGTTCTTCGACATCTTTATGGGCTCCACCTTTTACTTCCGTAATGATTTCATCGATGATTCCAAGCTCCTTTAAATCAGGAGCCGTGATCTTCATGGATTCAGCCGCTCGTTTCGCCTGAGTCGAATCCTTCCAGAGGATCGCAGCTGCCCCTTCAGGAGAGATGACGGAGTATGTGGAGTTTTCAAGCATAAGAATATGATTTCCGACTCCAAGGGCCAATGCACCGCCACTTCCCCCTTCACCGATGACGACGCAGATGACGGGAACGGTCAGGCCGGCCATTTCAACAAGGTTCCGTGCAATGGCTTCACTTTGACCACGCTCTTCCGCGGCTTTCCCGGGGTACGCACCCTTTGTATCGATAAAGCAGATGATCGGGCGGTTAAACTTGTCCGCCTGTTTCATCAAGCGTAACGCTTTACGATATCCTTCAGGGTGTGGCATCCCGAAATTCCTGCGAATGTTTTCTTTCGTGTCTTTCCCTCGTTGGTGACCGATGATTGTCACGGGGACATCGTGAAACTTCCCGACGCCTGAAACAATCGCTTCGTCATCCCCATACAGACGATCCCCGTGCATTTCGATAAAGTCCGTAAAGAGATATCCAATGTAATCAAGCGTGGTCGGACGCTCAGGATGACGGGCAACCTGAACCCTTTCCCACGGCTTCATGTTTTCATAAATATCATTTTGAAGCTTTGTAAGCCGAGTCTCCAGCTTCTCGATTTCTTTTGATAAATCGACATCTGAGTTCTGAGTGAATTCCCTCAGTTCGGCAATCTTCTTCTTAAGCTCCAGTACCGGCTTTTCAAATTCCATCTCATTTACCATGGCAGCTCACCGTCCCACTGATGTATATCAAGTACTGTCCCGATCTTTTCCTTTAACTCGAGTCTTGAAATGACTCCATCAAGTTGTCCATGTTTCAATAAAAATTCGGAAGTCTGGAAATCCTCAGGCAGGTCCTCACGAATCGTCTGCTCGATGATCCGTCTGCCCGCGAAGCCAATCAATGCTCCCGGTTCGGCGAAGTTATAGTCGCCTACGGACGCGAAGCTTGCCGATACACCACCAGTTGTCGGGTGGGTCATGATCGAAATGAAGAGTCCCCCGTTTTCGCTCAAACGGTTCAGGGCTACACTGGTCTTCGCCATCTGCATTAAGCTGAGGACACCTTCCTGCATCCTGGCCCCGCCTGAAGCAGTGAAGATGATGAACGGAACTTTCCGTTTATCGGCTTCTTCGATGGCTCTCGTGATTTTCTCTCCGACAACGGACCCCATGCTTCCCATTCTGAATCGGGAATCCATGATGGCTGTCACGACTTCAATGCCGTTTACTTTTCCTGATCCGGTCAGCACGGCTTCATTCATACCCGTTTTCTTACGGTCCTTGTCCACTTTACTCTCATAATCAGGAAAGTTCAGAGGGTTCGCCGAAGTCAGGTCCTGATCCAGTTCCTTGAACGTGCCTTCATCTATAAAACTATCGACTCTCTCTGGTGAGCTCATACTATGATGATATCCGCAATGGATGCACACCTTTAAGTTCTTTTGAAGTTCTTTCGTATACATGATTTTTTTGCAATCAGGACATTTTGTCATGATGCCTTCCGGAACGTCATGTTTAGCCGCTTCAGAAGGAATCGTTGCATATTTTTTCTTTTTCGATTTGTTAAAAAGTTCCTTTAGCAAGGTGAAACCTCCTTACCGAATGACAGTAGCTTACTTCAGCGGGGAAATATCCCCTGACACGACAGCTGCCCATTCGCTTCTCTATAGTAAATGCATGGTATAAAACTGCTTGACTATCAGTTTAATGGAAGTGTTTAAAAAAAGATGTTGGAAATTGTCGCATCTTCATCGACAATTTTCCTAACCCTTCTATATGTCTCTTGCACAGTCTCTTTCTCTCCATCATCGATGCCGTGGAGCATTCTGATCAATTCTTTCCTCATATCTTCAGTGAGCTTCTTTTCACCGCAGATCAAGGTTTCGAAATCATTCAGGATATTCCAGATCCGTTGCGATAAAAAATTCGAACTGATCATCACAATTTCCCTGAACACGTCGTCCAGATTCTCACATTCAGAAACCAACACTTGTAAGGAATCTGTATTCTTTTTATCTATAAACAAAGCTTTCAGCGCTTCTTTTTCAATCATCATCTTCGTTTGAAGGATATCTTCCTGAGCCATGTCGTCCTGCAGGATGAACATGCCGAGAAGGTCGATCAGGTGATGATCCCTGAAATCCCTCAGAAAGGTTCCTTCTCCGCGGCGTGTCTCGATCAGCCCCAACAATTCAAGGGCCCGGAGTGCTTCCCTCACAGAGGACCGTCCAACGTTCAAACGCTCGGACAGTTCTCTCTCTGATGGAATCTTATCTCCCGGCTTGAGGCAGTCCTTCGATATCATTTCTCTCAACTGGTGAACAATTCCAATATATACTTTAGCGTGTGTATGGAGAGAGTTCACTTCTGTCATCATTCACTCTTCCCGATAACCGCTAAATCTTCCGTTTTCTTACGGATTTCTTCCGGATCTACCTTTAAGCGGGCAACCCCTGTTTCCATCGCTGTCTTCGCAACTGCTGCAGCAACGGCCGGAGCGACACGCTTATCGAAAGGTGCAGGAATGACATAATCCGCATTCAATTCGTCTTCTGTAATAAGTGCTGCGATCGCTTCAACGGCAGCCTGCTTCATTTTTTCATTGATGTGAGTCGCACGGACATCCAGTGCACCCCTGAAGATTCCCGGGAAGGCAAGGACATTATTCACCTGGTTAGGGAAATCGGAACGACCTGTCCCCACTACCTTGGCTCCAGCTGCTTTCGCAAGTTCCGGCATAATTTCAGGAACCGGGTTCGCCATGGCAAAGATGATCGGATCCTGCTTCATGGAAGAAACCATTTCTTCCGTTAAAGCACCTGCAACGGACACTCCGATGAACACATCGGCATCCTTCAATACTTCTGCAAGGCCGCCCTTGATGTGATCACGATTCGTAAACTTCGCCACTTCGTCTTTCGTCGAGTTCATTCCTTCAGGACGACCTTCGTAAATCGCACCTTTGGAATCACACATGATGATATCCCTTACGCCGTAACGGTAAAGGAGTTTGATGATGGCCATACCGGCAGCACCGGCACCGTTCGCCACGACTTTGATCTCGGACATTTTCTTTCCGACAATCTTGAGAGCGTTCACAAGTCCCGCCACGGTTACAATCGCTGTACCATGTTGATCATCGTGAAACACAGGGATATTGGTTTCTTTCTTCAAGCGCTCTTCAATTTCAAAGCAGTTCGGTGCAGCGATGTCTTCTAAGTTCACTCCTCCGAATGTCGGTTCAAGAAGCTTGACGGTTTCAACGATCTTGTCCACATCCGTTGTATTCAAGCAAATCGGAAATGCATCCACCCCGGCAAAGCTCTTGAATAGAACCGCTTTTCCTTCCATAACGGGAAGAGCCGCTTCAGGTCCGATATTTCCAAGACCCAGTACAGCCGTACCATCGGACACGACTGCGACCATATTCCCTTTCATCGTGTAATCATAGACGGTTTCAGGCTTGTCATAAATCACCTTGCAGGGTTCCGCCACCCCCGGGGAGTAAGCTAGACTCAAGTCATCCGCGTTTCGGACTTCCACTTTGGACTTAGACTCTAATTTCCCTTTATTCACTCGATGCATATGCAGAGCTTCTTCACGTAATGACAAATTGACTCACTCCTTCTATTCTTTTACATGCTATGGATCGATCCGGACTCTGACGGATCTTCTAAATGTAAAATGGTATAAGTAAAATAATAAGTTCAGAGGTGGTCAGACCACCTTTTTCTATTAAACAATAATATAAAATATGGTTTTAGTAAAGTATGTTATTGTAATATGACATTTGCCTCGCCAAGAATCCGGGACAATTCCTTTAGTGCCTCCTGTGACGGGGTGATGCGAAGATGGTCCGGAAGTCTTACACTCTTCTTCGCATTTTCATAGTAAACGATGACATGATTCTTGCCTTTAAACCGTTGAATCGTTTGATGGATCCCCTCCATACACGCTTCATCATCCTGATTTACTGCGATTTTCAAATAGAGTTTTTGGCTGCTCTCTTTCACCCTTGACTGTACACTTTCCATCGTTTCCAACTGGTTCACAATGAATTGAAGCTTGTCGTTGCGGTCTTCTACATTTCCTCCGAATAGGATAATATTCCCTTCTTTCAGCAGCGGCATGTTATTCTTGTAAACATTAGGGAACACCACCGCTTCCATCTCCCCGCTCTCGTCGCCGATTTCAAGGAAAGCCATCACTTCCCCTTTTTTGGTCCGGATCGACTTCACCCCGGTAATATAAGCGCCAAGTGAGATTTTCGATCCTTTCTGAAGATCGGCTATCTGTAGCAATCCAAGTCCCTCAAATAAAGGACGATAGGATGAAACAGGATGATCCGATAAGTAAAGGCCTAGGACCTGCTTCTCAAACTGAAGCTTTGTGTCGATGGTCATATCATCCACTTCCACATATTTAGGCTTCAACATAAACGCTTCTTCTTCATGGAACAGGTCAAGGTCGTCGTCAGGATTCACAAGTTCCGCATGCTGAGCCGCAACGTCCAGGCTCGCAAGCAATGTAGCACGATCGATTCCGAATTCATCAAACGCCCCCGATAACACCAGATTCTCTAAGATCTTCCGGTTGATCGTCTTCGTTGAAACCCTCATGCAAAAATCGAACAGATCCTGAAAAGGCTTTTCCTTTCTCGCGCGGATGATTTCCTTTAAAGCAGCCGCGCCGATACCCTTAATCGCACCGATACTGTAGCGAATCCGATTTTTTCCTTCGACCGTAAACACAAACTGACTGCTATTGATGGACGGAGGTAAAATTTCAATCCCATACTGTGTAGCTTCCCGTATGTACTGAGCCACCTTCGTTTCATTCCCTACGGCAGAAGTCAGGAGTGATGACAGGAAAAATGCAGGATAATGGGCTTTCAAGTAAGCAAGCTGATAGGCGATCATACTATAGGCAACCGCATGTGACCGGTTGAAACCGTAGTCGGCAAAACGGACAATCAAATCATAAATCGTATGAGCGACTTCTTCCTTATAACCTTTCCGGATGGAACCGGAAACAAAATGCTCCCTCTCCTGATCGAGGACATCCTTCTTCTTCTTGGAAACGGCCCTTCTGAGGAGATCTGCTTCCCCGAGGGAGAATCCCGCCATTTTCGAAGCAATCTGCATGATCTGCTCCTGATACACGATGACGCCATATGTCATTTCAAGTATCGGTTTCAAATCAGGATGGGGATACTCCACCTGTTCCGCCCCATGCTTCCGTTTGATATAGGTCGGGATATTCTCCATCGGACCCGGACGATACAAGGCATTTACCGCGACGATGTCTTCAAAGGAATTGGGTTTAAGCCTTTTTAGCACATTCCTCATTCCATCCGATTCAAGCTGGAAGATCCCATTGGTTTGACCTTTACTCAATAACTCGAACGTTTTGGCATCATTCATCGGGATCGTCTCGATGGCGAACGATTTATTGCTTCCCATTTGTACGTTTTTCACGATTCTTTCCAAGATGCTTAAGTTGCGAAGACCAAGGAAATCCATTTTCAGCAACCCGATTTCTTCTAAAATATCCATAGAATATTGGGTCAAATGAATTCCCGATGAACTCCCCTGGATCGGTATCCACTGCACTAAAGGGTCTTCACTCATCACGACTCCTGCCGCATGAGTGGAGGTGTGCCTCGGAAGTCCTTCGAGTTTAAGAGCCGTCTGTAACAATTTCTTATAATGATCGGAGCTCATCACAAATTCGCGGAATCCCTTCGATTTTTCATACGCTTCCTTCAAAGAGATCCCCAGCTGATTCGGAACTAGCTTGGATAATTGCTCCTGCTCCTTCATATTCAATCCGAACACACGACCCGTATCCCGGAGCGCCGCTTTCGCTGCAAACGTCCCGAACGTAATGATCTGGGCGACATGGAGGCTGCCGTACTTCCCTTCCACATATTCGATCACTTCATCACGCCTGTGATCCGGGAAATCAATATCGATATCGGGCATGGACACACGTTCAGGATTGAGGAATCGCTCAAACAGTAAATGATGCTCAATCGGATCCACATCCGTGATATTCAATGCGTACGACACGAGGGAACCGGCTGCCGACCCACGTCCCGGCCCTGTCAGGATCCCTCTTTCCTTCGCGTATTTCATGAAATCCCATACGATCAGGAAGTAATCGCTAAAACCCATCCTGCCGATGACGTCAAGCTCGTAATCCAGACGCTCGATGTATTCATCGGAAATGGTATGTACCCGCTCACTTAATCCTTTTTCGCAAAGATGAGTCAATTCCTGAAGGGCAGACACTCCTTCTGGCAATGGATATTTCGGAAGGAGCTGCTGATGGAAAGGAATTGTCAAGTTGCAGCGGTCCGCAATCTTCATTGTATTTTCAAGGGCCGTGATGTGATCGGTGAATAATTCCACCATCTGCTCTTTTCCCTTAAAGTAATACTCCTGCGATTCCAGTACGTCCCGGTCATCCTCAGACAGTTTCACCCCGTCACGGATCGCCCCCATGCATTCATGGGCAAAATGGTCCTCCTGTTCGAGGTACTGCACATCATTGGTCGCCACCAATTCCGCGCCTGTTTCATTTGCCACCTGCTGAAGCATGGGGATAAGCGTATCTTCAGACGAAGTCCCGTGGTTTTGGATGCTTACATAAAAGGAATCCCGTCCGAACATCTGCTGATAGGTGCGGATGCACTCCTTCGCTTTTTCTTTTTCACCACTCAGTAACAGGCTCTCGATTTCACCCTTGACGCCTGGAGTGATGGCGATCAATCCCTTACTGTAGGATGAGAGCCACTTCAGCGGTAATCCTTCTTTCGATTTTGCCCCGATGGCACTGGAGATTTTCAATAGATTCTGGTAGCCACTTTGATCTTTCACGAGGAGAATGAGGGGATGGGAACCTTCCTCCGAGGCGATATCTGCGGTCAATCCGATGATCGGCTTTATCTTTTCTTTTAAACACGCCTTATAAAAAGGGATCGCGGCATACATCATATTTTTATCCGTCAAGGCAAGCGCCTTGTAGCCTGATTCCTTCGCTTTATGTACAAGTCCATTTATCGATATCGTGCTAGACAAGAGACTATAGGCACTCGCTATTTGTAAATGAACAAATGACATACTATGCACAACCTTTTTCTCAATATACCTTTATTATAAGAAAGAAACCGAAAAAAAGAAAATATGTTCTCCCTCATATCTTGTCCCCGAATCCCATATAGTTATCGTAAAGACACGTAATAGATGGAGATGATGAAATGGCAGAAGCTTTCTTTCCGGAATTATTCAAAAGCTTCTTTATTGCTATGGGTGTACTGCTTGGAGGATCACTGCTCGGAGGATTGGCCTCTTTCGCCATGGGGCAACCTCTATTCATTGAAATGAGACGACTATCCGATTTCCTGCGCATCTGGGCCATCATCGCAGCGATCGGCGGCACATTCGATACAGTCTACAGCTTTGAAAAAGGCTTCCTGAACGGGGAAACGAAAGAGCTCTTCAAACAATTCCTGTGGATCCTCTCTGCCCTCGGCGGAGCTAACACGGCTGCCATGATCATTACCTGGCTGACACAGGAACATATGCCGTCATGAGGATTCCCCCTTTCTACCGGCTCCCCTCCTGGCAGCGGTTCTTCGCCGGAATGGTCGTTGGAGGCATCATCAGCTGGATGATCTTTCTCTTCATGTTCGGCACCATGCACGAAAAACAGGCCCTGAAGATAGAAGAGCAGAAAAATGACATCAGTAAATTGAAGAACACCCTGTCCTATTTACAGGAAGAATATAAACAATTGAATCAGGAAAACGAAAATGAACTCGTGATCCAGGAAGTCAAAATCAAGATCATTAATACAACCAAGACGAAGGTTGAACTGCTGGGTATCCATGAAACCGAGGACAAACTGAGCGAGGACTTGCGGAGCCTTCTGACCAAGGACCTTGAAACGGTGTACGGAAATAAGGAGCTCATCAAGAAAATAATCGAAAATAAAACCGTTAAGCTAAATGATAAGAACTTTCGATTAAAAGTGAAGGAAATGTACTTTTTTACGACGACGCAGATTACATTGGAGTTGAAATATGAGGAGGATTAGATTGATTGGGTGAACCTGCCGGGTGGCGGGTTCTTTTTTTTAGATATTTCGGTTCATTCAGCCTCGCTGAGTGGCTTAGTGATGGTCCATCATCCTGGGTTCGTGTGGTGATTGCGTCATTTTCCCTCGGGATTGCGTCATAATTAAATTTATTGCGTCATTTTTTTGATAATTACGTCAAAACCGACCTTGATTGCGTCATTCCCATTGACAATTGCGTATTTTTACATAATTATCCATAACCCAACAACTATTCCATCTTCATTGTATACTAAAATTAATCAAAAAAATTCCATTTAACTTGAGAATACTTTCCACTTCCATTCGTTGTACATCATGTAAAGGCCTTTCAACCATATAAGGAGCGAATTCAATGAAAAGTTCACCGACCAATTTCATTACCAGGTTAAAAAAGAAAAAAGAGGATGCATTGGAGTATATAATCGACGCTTACATGCCACTTGTGAAAACCATTGCTACAAAAATTCTACACAATCGAAATCGTCTGGATGTCGATGAATGTATCAACGATGTTTTCCTCACAGTCTGGCAGAATGCCCATCAATTTAAAGGCGAGAAAGAGGATTTCAAAAAATGGATTGGAATGATAGCCAAGTATAAAGCAATCGACCGTTACCGACAGGCTGAGAAACGGAATGCCCGTGAACAGCAGGACGAATCCCTCCTTGCAAAATCAGGTACGCCTGGACCCGATGTATCCGTATTGCGCCGGGAAGAAAAAAACGAATTATTATCAGCGATCAGTGGGCTGGAAGAGCTGGACCGGGACATCTTCATGATGAAGTATTACCTGGAGCTGACCAATATGGAAATTGCGGATCAGTTAAACCTTTCGAAAGCAGCGGTGGATAACCGTTTATACCGTGGAAAGAAAAAATTAGCGACCACCATAAAGTTAAAGGAGCGGCTTGTATGAGCATGAAGGAATGGTTGGATTTAGATATCGATTCACTTGAACTTGAAGAAGTGACGGAGTTGGAAAAAAAGCGAGTCAAACAGCATGTACTGAAGAAACGGGAAAAGAAGCATATATGGAGGAATATCGCGGTGGCATCCGTAATGTTGATCGGAATCTCCACTGCTGCTGGTTATGCCTACCCTTCCCTGGCATCGCAGGTCCCTTTCATGGATGATGTCATAGAGTATTTCAGCAATGACGAGACATATAAAGAGTTTGACGAGTTCTCCACCGATATCGGTCTGGCAGAAACGAGTAACGGGGTGACCGTCCTGATCGACAACGCCGTGTATGACGGCACGAATATTACGGTCTCTTATGCGATTGAAACGGATAAAGACTTTGGCGAAAGCATGAACAGCGGCGCCAATTGGTTTGACATCGTCGGATCGAACGGAAGCGGCGGAAGCAGTGAAATCACGAAGATCAGTGATAACCGCTACGTCGGTATATCGACCATCACCCCGAGCTTTAAAGGCGGTGACTATCCGGATAAAGTGGAAATCACTTGGGAACCCCAAACGCTTTCCAGCCTGTCCAATGACGTAGAGGTGGATGGAGACTGGTCCTTCGACTTTTCATTACAACGAGTGAATGGAGATGTCAGGCTCATAAACGAAACCGTTCAGACGGATGATATTCACTTCACGTTAAAATCCGTTGAGCTTACCGATGTTTCTACGGTCATCGCCTACGAGCAGACAGTGTCAGACAAACTTCTCGATGAGTGGTCCGAAGTAACACCTGCCTTCACCGTGACAGATAATTTGGGTCATGTTTACCTGGATGGAACGGGTGGCAGCGGATTTTCAGCGGATGGCGGTAAAACATTTGAAGGAACGACTTCTTTTGGTACCATCCAGGAAGATGCCACTCAGCTCATCATCAAGCCCGTGGAAATCGCCAGCCTGATGTATGGGAAAGGTCACACGGAAATCGAACTTGAACCAATCGTCATCGATTTAAAATAATCCATTCCTCCCCTATTTAAGTTGATAGCCGGACTTTAATAGGGGAGTTATGATTTTATCCAATTTAGTATCTCTCTCCCTACCCGGTCCGGACAATCCCAGTGTACGTTATGTTTGGTATAATCAATCCCAACCACTTTCACATCTTCAATTGCCCCCTGCAGTTTCCCGATTCCGTTCTGACGTGAGCGATCTGAGGCGGGGACTGTTGCATGAAAGAATAAAACAGGGCACTCAATCGATTGATACGTTGTCGAACATGGTTCATGATAAAACGCTTTGATCGTTGCCAATAGACTCTTCCTGTCAGCTTTCAACTGAAAATGGTCATCCTCTTTCACAAAGTTTGAAGAAATGATCTCATCAAGTTGCGGATTCCATTGCCTAGTCGTGTACTCACGATAGGTCTTCACCACATCATTCCAAGTCTCATATGTGCTCGAATCAATGTAGTCCTCCCAGTCCCTAAGAGCTTTCCCCCTAGTGTATCCCTCAACCATTTCCGGGAAAACATACCCTCCATCTATTAAAATAAGACCCTCTATTTGTTCCGGAAATAGCTTTGCCATATGCAATGACAGGTCTCCTCCCCAGGAATGACCCAGTACATATACTGGTTTAGACGCTGCCCGTCTGATGACACCCATTATCCGTTTGGCAAGTGTGGTAAACAGATAGTCCTCTTCGTGGGGAAGAGGCTTTGTTTCACCGTGTCCGGGAAGGTCCAATAGAATGAGATGAAAATCGTTGCGGAGATATCCTGTGAGTTCTATAAAACTTTTGGAGTCCCCTGTCATTCCGTGGAGACATACTAGAGTGGGTAAGTGTTTGTCACCTATTTCATATGTTGTAAAGCTGTGGCCGCCTACCGTTACTATCAATTCCCTCATGTTCATCCCTCCATAAACCTTACACACCTAAACCTCTCCACACCAACATACTTCTCACCTAAACTCAAAATCTCAAACCCTATTTTCTTATAAAACAACACGGCATCCCGATCCGTTTCAGCCGTTATACAAGAACAAGAAGAAAGATTGGTGATATAATCTATCATTCTATTGCCAATGCCTTTTCCCCTGTATTCCGGCATCACGGCTATATGCTTCACTTCACACCGATTACCTTCCAGGAATTCAACCCCTATGTATCCAATCAGATCAACCCCCGTCGTAAAACCGAAAAGTCTTCGATTAGGCGATTGAATGTATAAATCAAATTCTCCTTCTACTCTCTCTTCAGAAGTCGCAAAGGATAATAATGTCCTGACATCCCGGTGCATGTACCTATATGTGATTTCCTCCATAAGCCGCCCCCTCACAAAGATTGTAGGCTGGATGGAAGTTCATGACTTCCTGCTCGACCTTCCATTTACTGAGATGATTCTCTTCGAATGTCATCATTTGTATCCTTTCATCCCATTCTCAAATGCTTCCGGATCATCATTTTCTACACCATGCAACGCTTCCTGCAGAGCAAATGTACCTCGATAGAAATTGATTCTGTCAAATATGTGATCCCCATTCGGATACATGTTCAGGCACATGCGGACGAAGTGTTCCCCATAACTGGATAACAGACCTGCGAAATCATAAGCAGGGTCACCCGCTCCCGCTTCACCAAAATCAATGATCCCGGTCACTTCATATCGTTTCGCATCCCATAAAATATTCGATGATCCAAAGTCTCCATGAATGAGGACCGGCTGAAAATCCAGCAATTCATTTTTCGATAGGAACGAATCAAAATGATGGCATACATCAAGCCTGGCTTTTTCACTCATATGAGGGAAAAGATTTTCCTTGAATCGCTCGTATAAATCCTCTATTGAACCCCGGATATCAATCTCAACATCATCAACAGGCTGGGAATGCAACTCCAACAAAAAACCTGCCAATTGGGAGGCGATTTTTTCATGGTGGTTCTCATTTTCTTTAAATGATTCCGGCCACATGGGTTCACCCTCAATCAACTCATATCCTGTGAACACTTTCCCCACTTCTTCCTTTTCCAGCGATTGATATAAAGGATACGGAACAGCTAACCCAACGTTCCTCTGAATTCCTTCCAATACGCTCGTTTCATGCTTTAATTTCCTGATTCCCTCCATATATTTCGGAAATCTGAACACAAGAGAACGGTTCACGATAAACACATCATTATTCTGACCGATTTCATTCATTTCGCTTTGAGTGATCATTAACTCCGGGTATACTTCTTTTATTCTTTTTTCATAAGTTGAAACCATATGTGCTCCTCCTATTTTTTTCATTTAAAAACAATTCATACTCATCCCTAAACCGGTCTGCTTCCTCAAGGAACGGATAATGATTACTCCCCTCGAAGATGACCAATCTGGAATCTGGTATACCCTCAGCCATTTCGATTGAATACTTCAAAGGGCACTGAACATCGAATCTGCCGCACATGATCAGGGTGGGGACTGATATAAACTCCAATTTTCTCGTCACATCAAATACTTGCAGCTCACGGATGAAAAAGTTCATGCGTGCCGCAGACATCCCTTTATGTATTCCCAGGGAAAAAAGCACATGATATTTCTCAGGTTGATGTAAAGATAATTTCGTTCTTTCTACTGAAAGCTCTTTTCTCTTATCAAGGGATAAATCCGGTTGCTTCAACGCTTCAATCAAATCCTGCATCTTGCTAAATTCAGGGTGCGCTTCGTTGTATATGCAGTCCTTCGAGAAGGTCATATACTCTCTCGCAGCACCTCCGACAATCACGGTGAAATCTAGATTTTTAGAGAAATGAATTCCGTAAACGATCCCTAACATCCCTCCGGTAGAATGTCCGGCAAATCCCCAATGACGAAACCCCAATGCTTCTCTAACAGCCTCCAAATCATATATCGTTTCCAGCATGCTTAGCTGATAAGATGCATTTGCTTTGTCAGATCCACCTGCTTCCCTTAAGTTGATCAAGAAGACCTGGTTGGTTCCTGTGAACGCCTCTGCGAAATAGTCGCCCGTCCCATTGAACTCGGAATAATGGTGGGTGACACATAGAGGATCTCCCTCTCCCTTCATGAATATTTCAAATACGGCTCGTGATGTATGCAGTAACTTTCTTTCCCATCCTTTCATCCTTACACCCCTTTTCACCTTTAAAAAAGGCTTCCCGAAATGGGAAACCTGATGGATCACGATTCTTCAAATCGAACGCTTAAAGGCTTGTTCAGATTTCTCAACAGAGGATTCACCCTGAAGTACAAGGCAAAGATCAGGTAACCTACACCTGATATCACCAAGAGGAATCTCCCGGAAGTGAACTCTCCGATCACACCGCCGAGCAGAAACCCTAAAGGACTCAATGACCCGAGCAGCGACGAAATGAAGGCAAAACCGATTCCTATATATCCTTTTGGAAGATTGACCTGAATCAACGTTTGCACATAAATCCCGATGATGCCGATCCCCATCCATGATAAAGCAAACAATAGATAAGGCATGATCGAAAAGTCCTTCAAGGTAAACGCCAGCATCCAACATAAGCCAGACCATAGAGACAGTAGCGGCAGAATGCGATTTAGCGCAATTTTCTCTACCTTAGTGGATAAGGCGGTCCCTGACAGAGTGCCTAAGGACATGGCCGTCAACCAGAATCCGTATTCCGCAGAAGATTCGGAAATGACCGGAAGCATAGCCATCCCCATCGTCGCCATCACATTCATAACGATAATGCCGAATACCATACTTAGAAGCGTTTGGCGTCCTTTCACGACCCGAAATCCTTCTTTGAAATCTTCCTTGTACAGCTTGATGAAACGGACGGTTCGTACTTCCGTTTCCTTTTTCGACTTTGGGACGCTTAGATAGAATAAAAACAGCATTCCCGTCCCGATCAATAAGACGCTATTCGTCACATAAATTAAACCCAACCCAACAAATGCGATCAAGATCCCCGATACAGCATCACATATGATATCGAGGGTTTGATAAGAAAAGGCGAAAATCGAGTTCACTTTTGTAAGCTGTTCACGGGGAGTCAGGCTCTCAATGAGGGCACTTTCAGTCGGATACGTGCATTCCGATAACGAAAGGGCAACAAACATCAATGTGAATAACAGTGGCAGCCATAAGAGATTTGTATAATACAAGATAGAAATGGCGCTGACCAGCACCCCTTGCCCGAGCATGGCGACATAAAGAATCTTTTTCTTTGAAAATCGGTCAATAATGGGCCCGTATAGAAATTGAATGGTGACGGGCAGAATGGCCACTGCACTTGTCAAGCCGATTAACAAAGGCGAAGACGTAGTCGATTTCACGTACCAGATCGTCGCAATCATGTAAAAGCTGTCAGCAAAATTGGTGATGATCCTGCCTGTCAACAGAATCATTAATTGTTTATTCATTTATGAAAATCCTCCTTTAATGATTAGCAAATAACCCGTTGTTATTCGCTAACCTTAAGGCGGTTTCCACACAATGAATGAGTTCTAATGATCGAATGGATTTTGAAAACGTATGAGAATCATAGCTTCTTTCCTTTCTTATACTAGTATTGGTAATTATTTCATAAATATTTCGAATCTTCAACCTAAAAAAACATCCCTGCAATGGCAGGACTTCTCCGCTGTAAGAATGTAATATATACCATATCTATTCAGTTATCTTCTTAATATCACTGGCCACGACTCTTCCAGGAGAACCTTCCTCCAACACCTCATCGACTTTCATAACTATTTTGTCTCCCTCCGAAAATTCTTTGGCATCTTCCGTTTCTACATATAAAAAGGTAATGTTTAAATTCGATAAATCTTCCTCTTTTACCTTTTCCAGCGACACTAAATCGGCAGCCGTCAAATCTTCTCCAATCAGGATCTGATTTTCTTTCACCTCTATGATGTAACCATAGACGACATTTTCATTTTCGTTGCTTTTCTCAGGATGTTGGGAGGCATGGATGATGTACTCTGCAATATCAGTGAACGGCTTGGAGCTTTCATGAGATCCGCAGGCATTCCAGTTTAGCGTGTGATTCCCCCCATTGATCTTCACTTTCATCAAATAGTTATCCACCTGTTTTCCTTTAGGACAATCATCACTTGTAGGCTTGGACTGTAAATAATTTACCAGCACCAACTGCTTGTAGACCTCCTGCTTATCCTCATCGTTCAATTCGATTGTTTGTTTTTCTCCTTCTTTGGGGCCGTACCTTAACTCCACCTCAAACACATCCTGGCGGTTGACGTCATAAGAAGTCTCCAGAACCCCCCAGATTCCCCCCTTTACCCCTTCACAATCTGTCAGATAATATGAAAGATTGGTAGGATTCTCTTCCCGTTTCAGTTTTCCGCATTGAAAGGTATCAACCTCACCATTACCATATTGGTCTCTTGTATAGTCGTGTGTCACATTGATTTTCTTCCCATCGTAAGCTAAATCCGTGATTATGGGATCTCCCTCGATCGTATAGGATACGACTCTCAAATCTCCTTCTTTCTGTTTTTCTACTTGCTGATAGTAGTTCTCCATTTTATCCAATCCTGATATCCCGCCATGCATATTCACCACATCTGGATTCAACTCGGAATCGTTTTCTTCAGTAGGTTCTGCGATAGGTTCTGCGGTCTGATTGGATTCATTGCATGCTGTGAGAAAGACCAAGACTATGGCAAGTATCCATAACCATTTTTGATGTTTCATAAACTCCCCCCTATATATTCTATAATGGACTTACATACATTTTCCCGCTTTATACGGGTTGCTATTACACAAAAAACTGAGACATCCAGGCAACATAATATGAACCCGGGATGAAGATAAGTTGTGCAATTACTGTTCCGAACAGTCGGGAGATGACCATCATGATGGAAAGGCCTTTTAACTCTGAATATTTCCCCTTCCCATTCGCCACATCATCCGCCAGAACGGATATCTTCGGGTCAATGAACAAAGTTAGGAGTATGGTTGCAATCCCGTTGATTAACCCTGAGGCCATGGTGGCACTGTGGCCTCTATCAGGCACAATGACTGCTGCATATAATGCTGATAGTACTCCAATCGTGTAAACCGCTGTAATCATCATATTAATGAAAAACAACCTCTTTGGAATGGCGTTGAAATTGATTCCCGTCAAATATCTTCGACCCGGTTTGGCGAAATGATTGATCCCTCTTTTATATAGATCATTTTTAAATCCAACCTTGATTAGTTGAGGAACGGAACCTCCCTGCTCTGAAAGGTGGATTATTCCCCTGGAAAACAAGGCAACAAAGGTAGGTAACAGTACGATTCCTATAATAGTCCCTAAAGTCGAAGCACCAATCAGCACCCTGAATTGTCCTTCTATCACTTCTAATTCTCTGCCTTCAGGCGCAGCATCGATGAGCCCACCTGTAAAAGGCTGCTGCATCATATTAGACATCCGTGAAACAATCACCATCATATTAAATAGGGAAAGGCCTGAAGCGATCAACTTCACCCTTGCACCGGATAACCTGACCGCATAAGCGAGTGTTTCAATGCTATGTATGATTAAAATGAATAGTGCAATCGAAATAACCGGTAACGATATGAATTCCACGATGACAACTCCCTTTTTTATCCAATCCTATTATAGCATTTAAAAAAAGGAACATTTCGTATTTTTGAAATGTTCCTTGAATTCGTTAATTTCTATAAGCCTTATACCAATGATACGGCTGAACTTCTTTCAACGTCTTAAATTGAAGATCACCTTTTGGATGGTAAATACCCACTTTCACGTTCTCTCCCCAATAGAAAAGCCTCTCCTGGCAAATCCCACAAGGCGTAAGAACTTTGTATTCTGAGTTTTCATCATTCCGTACGACACAAATCGAATGAGTCACTTCCGTATCCAGTTTATGTGCCTCCAATATTGCCCCGGTTTCAATGCAAAGTTCTGAGGACGCATTAATGATTTCCGGGGAAACGCTGGTCAGGATTTCACCGCTTTTGGTATGCATGGCCGCGGCACCTCCCCAGCCGGTTGGATATCTTTTTTCTATTAATGCTACTGCTGCTTTGAATAAAAATTGTTCTATATTCATTTGTTGTCCCCCATTATCAATACTATAAATTTAATACTACTGGGGAGCTGTGCAAATTACCAGATGAATCCAGGAGAAAGCTCATGATAATTATGAACACTAAAAGGCCCCAGGTCATGAAATTCAACGACTTGGGGCCACACTCTATTCATTCATCCCTGAACCGCCGGAAAATAAGGAACCACTTCCTCCCCCAGCTCCTGAATGACTTCATCAGCCGGTCGCTGACTGTCAAACAGGGCAAAAAAGAGGTGATTGACTCCGGCCTGCTTGTAGATATTCAATAATTCAATCAGATAGTTCCGGCCGATCCGGAATCCCAGACGGATCGGTCTTGGGATTTCATTCGGATCCTCTGCAAGGTCAAGGTCCAGATGCATCGGCTGGCTGAATGGTTTGAAGACACCTGGATGATACTCCTCTACCAGGCTTCTCCAACGCTGGATCGTCACTTCCTGGTCATGAGGACTGCGTGGATAGTACATCCAGCCATCCCCGTGTTCGGCAAACCACTTCATGTCCTGCTGGGCATATCCTGTGATGAAGGTTGGGATGCGCGTCGTCGGTTTTGGTACAAGATTGGCATCCCGGATATTCCCCCTCGATGACTCTATGTGAGGGAACTCCTTGTACAGAGCTTCTTGCAGATAGTGATAAGCTTCCACGAACTTCTGACCACGGTCCGGATGAGATGCCCCCATTGCGGCAAAGTCTGCCCGGCGATCGCCGGATGATACCCCAAGAAGGACCCTGCCCGGGAACAGTTGATCAATCGTGGCGATTTCCTTTGCCACCCGAAGCGGATGTCGAAGCGGCAGTACCGCGGCAGCCGTTCCGAGGGCAATATCCTTGGTTTGACTGGCAAGGTAGGTCAAGTAAATCATCATGTCATAAATCTGTCCGACAGCAGGATCTCCGAAGTTTGGATCCTCCAGGAGAACATCCCTGAACCACAGGCTGGTGAAACCAAGTTTTTCTGACAGTTGGGCAAGTTCGACCTGTTTTTCCATCGTCGGTGTGTCGAACTGATAATTTTCGAGGGGGATGTGAAGACCCAGCGTCAATTCTCCCTCTTTGTACATACGGTTATACGACTTGTGATGTGCAAATGGATTCATCTCTCCCTCTCCCTTTCTTCATTTGACGGGAGACGGCGAATAGTGCCGCCCCGGTCAAGATCGTAATGACAACACCTTTTTCAATAGCTCGATGTTTCTTGCGTTGATTCGCTCTTTCCTTCCAAACCTGAACCATTCTACCGTCTCCTTTAGGCTGACTTTCGTTCGATGCCTCGCAGCCACGCTGTTAATAGCACAGCTCCTGCTACCATGATGGCTCCGATCCACGGGGTATGAATCAAACCGATTCCATCCACGATGAGTCCTCCTACGAATGAACCGATGGCAATCCCTACGTTGAATGCGGCGATGTTCAGGGCAGATGCGACATTGACTGCTGAAGGGACATATTTCTCAGCCAGGTTTACCACCAGGATCTGCAGTCCCGGCACATTCATGAAGGCGAATAACCCCATTAAGAAGATGGCGATAAGTCCTGCCACTTTGAATGGCGCTGCGAATGTAAGAGCTAACAGAATGATGGCTTGCATAACAAACATCCAGAATAACGCTTTTAACGGATTTTTGTCGGATGCTTTCCCCCCGACCACATTTCCGATGGCAACGGCAATTCCGTATACAAGTAGGATGATACTTACCCATTTCGCACTGAATCCTGTTACGTCTTGTAATAACGGTGTTAAATATGTGAACGCGACGAACGTTCCGCCATACCCAAGGGCTGTGATGGCAAAGGCTAGTAATAATCGACCATTCGTTAAAATTTTCAATTGTTCACTGAACTTGGCTGGTGGTGCTTTTTTCAAGTTCTTCGGCACAAGGATGGAACTGGCAATGATTCCGACAATACCAAGGAGGGCAACTCCCCAGAAGGTTGCTCTCCATCCAAAAGCTTGTCCGATGAATGTTCCAAGTGGTACCCCTGTCACGGTCGCAACCGTCAATCCTGTGAACATGAAGGCAATCGCACTGGCCCGTTTATGAGCAGGCACGAGATCGGCCGCAATCGTCGATCCGATCGAGAAGAAAATCCCGTGTGAAAATGCTGTGATAAAACGGGCAACAAGTAATAATCCAAAGCTAGTGGACATGGCCGCAACCGAGTTTCCGACAATGAATAAGAGCATCAAGGACATAAGCAGCGACTTTCGGCTTATCTTACTGGTCAATGCCGTCAACACCGGTGCTCCGATGGCGACTCCAATGGCATAACCTGAAATCAATAATCCTGCAAGTGTGATCGATATCGATAAATCATCAGCAATCGATGATAATAATCCAACGGGAACAAATTCTGTCGTCCCGATTCCAAAAGCACTGATGGCAAGGGCAAGTAACGCCGGTGTGCCACCTTTCGTTTTTGACTGATCTATAGTAGCTGAAGTTGAACTCATAACGAAACTTCCTCCTTAAAATGTTTGTGATTTGAGAAACGAAGGCGCCTTCCGTTCCTCTGTACACATTATGATAATGGGTACAACTAGTCATGAGAAGTACGCACTTTAAAGTCATGTAGGTACTTTTTTGTAACCTAGGGACTCCTAAGTGCCTATATTCCTTTCAAACCCCTTCTGCGAAATTCGGCAGGTACTGTTTGAAAAGCTAAACTGAATTATGAAGGATCGCTAACTTTTTGGGAAGAACGCACTTTGAAGTGGCATAGGCACCTGGAAGTACCTATGAATGGTAAGCTCTTTCCTAGTCAAATGATGAGGAAGTGGTTACACTAAAAAAGCAATGATGTGATAGAGGAGAGTAGATGATGAAAGCACTTGTATTTGAAACATTCGGTGGACCGGATGTCCTGCATGTTCAGGAGATTGAAGCTCCCGAAATCGGACCGGATGACGTTTTAGTTGAAATGAAGGCAATCGGCCTGAATTTCGCCGATGTATATAGAAGAAAAGGAAATTATCACTTAGCAGGAAACCCGCCATACATATGCGGTTATGAAGGGACTGGGATTGTCAAACGTGCCGGAAGCAATGTCACAGGAATTGAGCCTGGCGACCGCATCGCTTTTGCCGATGTACCTTATGCAAATGCTGAACTTGTGGCCGTACCTAAAGAGAAAGCCATATCTCTTCCAGACGATATTTCGTTTGAAACAGCTGCCTCCCTTCTACTGCAGGGCTTGACGGCCCATTACTTAACGAAAGACAGTTACAGCATAAAAGCAGGCGATACTGTTTTGGTCCATGCTGCAGCAGGCGGGGTCGGACAGCTCCTTGTCCAAATCATCAAGATATTGGGCGGCACCGTCATCGGATTAACGTCTTCGGAAGAAAAAAGGCAGTCCGCACTTGCGGTGGGAGCTGACCACATGTTTTTATACAGTGAAGATTGGAAACAGAACGTACAGAATGTAACAGATGGTAAAGGCGTGGACGTCGCATACGAATCGGTTGGTTCAACGTTGATGGACACGTTCGAATCAACCCGCATCGGAGGGACGGTCGTCTTCTTCGGTATGGCGGGAGGAGATCCTGTTTCTGTTGATCCAAGGATGCTGATGGACACTTCAAAAACCCTGACAGGCGGGGACTTATGGAATGTATTGACGTCCCACGAAGAACGGGTGAACCGCTCACAAGAATTATTCGGATGGATTCAGGAAGGAAAATTGAAGGTGTCTGAACCGACGGTCTTTTCTTTAAGCGAGGGTGCAAAAGCACATGAGTATTTGGAAAGCAGAAAGAGTACCGGAAAGATATTATTAATTCCTTAATGGAATCAATAAAAGACCCAGTCCCTAAACGGGATTGGGTCTTTTATAAATCCTGTGCCAACCGAATCATATCCCTGCACTGGATCCCATTCTCAAAGATTTCTTCAGGATAATGCCTCACGAAAAAGTCCACATCAACCCCAACAATCCTGAATCCACACTTCTGATAAAGGGCCAATTGACCGACGCCGGAGTTACCGGTGCCCACTTCGATGGTTTTGTACCCTCTCTCACTGGCCACCTTCACTGCATCCATGACCAGCTGTTTCCCAATTCCCTGGCCATGCCTCTCTTCTGCCACAGCCACATTCACGAGCTCGATGGTTTCAGGTCTTGTTGGGAGCAGTACATATACTCCTATAATGCGCTGATCATGCTCGGCTACATAGCATTCTCCCCTTGAAGTGTATTCCTTTACAATCTTCTCTGAAGGATCTGCCAAAAGAAGTAGCTCCATTGGAAGTGTTTCATCTGGATTTTGTTTTCTGATAATCATATCTATACCTCCTTAAATATATGGTTGGCACCACAACAGGGGAAGAAAAAATATTCATCTAAGCATAACCCCTTTACTCGCCTAAATTACATAGTATACTAAGTATATATTCTTCATCTTGAAGATAGTGGTTTAAGCTAGGACCCCTTAGTAAATTGAAAAATTCCTTTTTGGGCTTACCTGTTTTGTGGGTAAGCTATTTTTTTGTTGAAAATCATCTAATGGATTAAGGTGGCAACCTTTAAACCAACAAGTGTGGAACCGGGTCAATGAACAGCCTCAAACTCTTGCTCGCTTATTAGAAATTCCGCTGATACTTGTTGCGTCGTATCCTCTGTTTTGTTCACAAGCCCCATCAACCTTAAACCTGTATACTTATCTTGTTTACGATGGTATTGAAAGATATGTTCTTCTTTCTCTATCTTTTTCAAATTCTCTCCCTTGCTGCCAATTTGTTCTTTAATCGAATCGTTTTGTAAATGGGGATAGAGCATGACTTTGACGATATATTCCTTATCTCTTTCAAGACGGTCAGTCGCATATTGGAAATACCCATCTGAATTCGTTGTCACTTTATCTTTACTGATCAGCGTTTGTCCATCTCTCATAAAATGCTCAATCGTGAGTATGGCCCCTTCCGGTAATCCAGTTTCCCCCTTTATGACGATTTGGTTAGGGAAATTGTACACTTTCCCAGATATGTCATAATCACCATCACTCAGTTTGGACGTTGACTGAGCTGAATGTGAAGAGTGCTCAGAATTGATGAAATAAAAGCCTGCAAGTGGGGTGAGAACCAATATAATCATGAGTATTGCTACATTAGGTCCGGCTGATTGGAAGAGTCGTCTTGTCCAGTTCCTTTTATTTGCCTTTCTCCATACCGTTTGGAATTCCACCGCCGATTGTTCATTATCCACTACATGATCAAATAACTTCTTCACCTTATCCTTCTTCATATAATCCCGCCTTCGTTAAGTCAAATTCCCCCTGCAATTCAAGATGTCTTAATTGCTTAAGAGCCGTATTTAACCTGGATTTCGCTGTGCCCAAAGGAATCCCTAGAATCTGGGAACATTCTCTCAACGTGAACTCTGAGTAAAAGTGTAAAACAATGATCTCCTTGCTTTTCCATGAAAGAGAGTGAACGGCCTTCCACAATTCCATCAACTCATTTGATTTCAAGAAGCTCTGTTCTACTGAATTGACCTGATCATTGGCAATGTCATCCGAAAAGAACGAAAAACAGTTGACAATTCTTTGTTTCTTCATGAACGTCTTCGTCACATTCATGGTAATGGTGTAAATCCATGGTTTCATTGGTCTTGAATCGTCGAATCTGTCATAATGGCTGTACAATCGAATGAACGTCTCTTGGGTGATATCATCGGCTAAACTTCTTGATTTCGTTAATAGCAAAGCTGTTCGATACACATAATCCCTATACTTTCTAAAAATCTCTTCTGCTTTTGACTCTTCAATAAACAATGGACAAACTTCACTCCCCTCCACTATTGATATCGCTCGGGATATGAAAGGAATCGAGCAGAATGGTCCTTTGCCCTACACTCCCTTTTACAACTTTATAAATAAAATCGAACATTTGAATGCGGTTAAATTCCCCGTCTTTCACCAAACCCGGAGAACCGTCTCGGATATTTTCACCTTTACGTCCGTATATCTGTTGTATATCGGCAGGTTGTTCTTCTGGATTAAACGTCACAACTAATTTTTGATCCTCTTCCCTCTTATCCCTTGAAAAATTCGCACCGTAAGTATGGTCCCCATTCACTTTTACAATGGTTTCCTCGAGAACGGAATCCGTTTCAATGTCCCTCAACTCTACCTTAATCTCTGAACCTTCTTCTAATGTGCTGATGCCATTAACTGAAACCGTATTGCCGACCGTCTTCACATCCCCTGCAATTTCTCTGTCTTTTTTTGAGGCTGCACAGCCACTAAGAATCAAGGTCAGTAATCCAAGTAACACTAGAACCCTATTATGAATCATCTCTATCCCCCCTTTTTTATCGTTCACTACTATTACCAGCAAACGAACAAAAGGGTTCGATGATCATTCCATTTTTTTCAAAAATAAAGAGCCTCACTCTATGAAAAGGGTGAAGCTCTTAATGAATCTCTTCCATTCCTAATCTTTCTCTCCATCAGAACTCTTAACGAATCTGACCAGAAACACTGTCCCCGTGCAGTTTAGCACAATGCTTGCACTCAGGATGACAGCCCACAGTGGCGTCGGGAGAGGCAGAATAAATGATAAAAGCAAGAAGATAACTCCTCCCAATACAAATAGGATACCTTTAGATACATAGTTCATGATTTTTCCTCCAGAAGTATATTAATCTTAGGTTAATTAACTATTTTCCAAACCCGACCATCTTCCATCGGGATGATCTTGCCCAAAAAGCCAAAAGTTCTATAGATCAGTTGTTCTCCCGTATCATACTCATAATTCCTTTCGTATGAAGAAAAAAATCCAACGTTTCTAAAATGGCCGGACCGTCTCCAGACGGCTTGATTGTCTTTTTCACAGTAATTAACCCCTCCATCTTTTGTACAAACTATGTCATTTTCATCCAACATCCATTGTTCCATTTCTTCACTAGTGGGAGAAGTATAATCCATGACAGCAAATAATAGGATGAATACTATAATTCCTAAAACAACCATTCTCTTTTTTGACAACACCATTCCACCTTTAATCAGCTTACATGTTTTGAATAATCAATTGGATACATCCTTCAGCCGTTGAACTGGATGTATCTACCTTCACGTCATAATTCATCCCTTCATGCACAATCGCAGCCTGTGATAAAGCCATTCCTCCAATACGGTCCCTCCGTTCTTTCTCACGGGCAGCCGCGACGGTCGGATCACAGAATACACCGACCCAGAACACCTGCGTTCCTTCCAGGGCAGTCTCCCATTTTTGACGCCCTTTCACTCCGCTTAAGAAAACATCGTCAATGATGATGCGGGCACCTCTTCGGGCCATTTCTCCGATACCGTGCATCCAGGCAGTCTCCAGTTCTTGAAATTCCGTACCCGGAGTGACCGAGCCGTCTTCATCGAACTTGATACCGCTGTCTTTCTTTAACATCGATTCAGGCATAGATTGGATTAGATCATCGATGCTGAATCGCAGCCATGGATCGGATAAGGCCTTTTGCAGATATTTCGCCAGCGTTGTTTTGCCGGAGCTTGAGCCTCCATTTAGGATGATGATGTTGGTCATGGGTATTCCCCCTTTCAAGTAGCAGAGCCAAAGTCAAATACTCGGTGCAAAAGACTGATCCCTGACCACCACTGTCTCAGGAACGAATTTAATCAGGACATTACTGTTCCCCAAACCTTGAAATCTCGAATCCCATCTTTCTTCATCCGGTCCTAGGTAACGTTCAAGCAATTTCTTACCAATCTTCTGATCAAATGGTTCTACCGTGGCTTTCCCTCTGAACCCTGCATGAAGTACTTTTCCGGTTGTATGGTCGAGATCTACGATACCGATGGCACACGAGGGGTTCTCTTTGATTCTTCCAGGAAAACTGTCTGAAGGAGGCGTCCCAATGATATAAATGTGTTCGTTTTCCCAATAGAACCATACCGGTGATTCTCTTGGACCTTCTTTTGATAAAGTTGAAAGGTGTGCAAATAAAGGTTTCTTTAAAAATTCATCTAGATTAAAGTGTCTTTTACCTGTGATAATGTTCAATACGTTTCATCCTCTCCGCATGGAGCTTCTCATTAAATTGAAACATTTTCCATCGCTGTCCGTAAAGTAGATAAAGGGGGAATCAGCAAATGAAAAAACTGGCTATGAAATTATTCGTTTTAACGACATTGTTGGCATTGGTTGCTGGATGCAGTGCACCTAAGGAAAAGGATGAAAATGTGGAAACCATCCAAACCTTTCTGAAAAGCGAATTCACCGGTCCTGATGATGAACTGAAAGCTGCATTTAAACAAGATGGTGCCTTTCCACCTGAGCTCAAAGAGTATGTAGAAGAGAACTATAAGCCTCTCGTGATGGATTGGGAGGATATGTTGAATGCCAACCACATACTGGTATTTCAAAGAATGGCTTTCGAGAACGGATATCAAATGAAACCAACCAATATTGTTATTCAAAAGGATGAAGAACTTGCTTATGAGTTTGAGGTCAAAGTGGCATACAGCAAGAATGGTGAAACGAACACCGCCACCGTCAAGGCAAGAATGAATCTCAATGAAAAAGGGAAGATTGTAACCATTCGAAATATGGATGATGGTGGATTGTTGGAACAACTCAAACCATGAAGGAAAGACAGTTGACTGGTACTAAAAGGGAACTTCTAACAAAGGAAGTTCCCTTTTACTTGGACAGAAACGTTCATTTCATGGTCTTTCACGCAGAAGGTCCCCCGCCACCACCTGTTTGATTATTCGCATTCGTGGATTGTTGAGAATGCTGAGCCGACTTTTGATAAGCTTCGTCTCTTGAGTCTGGCGCATTCTTTTTGACGCTGTCCCCATAAAACTCCATCTTCCTTGAACCGATGAAAATACGGATAGCAAAATAGCCGATGACGATCCCAAGAAAAATCAAGAAATACATGATAACACCCCCAGTATTTCAGAATTGTCTTATATTTACTGTAACATAAATGGTTTATCCTTTTGGAAGTTCATTATGAGAGATTAGATGTTTCAAAAACTCAATCTTCTCAAAATCCTTATGATTATTCTGGTCTGCCCGGTAGCTGTCTTTAGAGGAAGCTTCGTAAACATGTAAGTACTGCTCCGGATTCAGCAGATAATAATTTACTTCTTCCACTCTATGTATCTCGAGACTTTCTACTTGTACTCCTGCGAATTCCGGCAGCGTGTCGATAATACCGAACTCTACGGATAATCCATCTTTCGAGAATTCATGCTCATGCAAATCGATCAGCACATAGTCCATTGACTCCATGATCTCTACAATCTCATTCCAGTTATGTATGGATGTTTCGGCAGGAACTTCCCATCCCCGCTTATCACCAGGCACGTGGATGTCCAGATCCTGTGCATCCCAGCTCCTGCCTGTGACCTCTTCCAACCCGACCGAACCCATGAGTAGTGGAGTAATGCCTATCCCATTTAGCTCCCGGGCAATTTTAATAAATTCATCAAACTTTTTCATGGGAAAACTCCTCCCGTAGAATACTCATCCGTAACCGATCCACGAACTCCCCTTTTCTCCATCTGTCCTGCCTTAATATGCCTTCTTCCACATATCCCATTTTTCTGTACGACTTGATAGCCTGCTCATTATCGATCTCTACTCTGAGCCAAATCTTATTCAACCCGAGTTCCCCGAATCCCCAATGAAGCATCTCGCCCATGGCAGCTAATCCGTAGCCTTTCCCCCAGTACGTTTTATCCCCGATCGCGATCCCGAGTTCAGCATGCTTATTTAACCGGTCAATATTTTTCAAATCGACCCAGCCGATGTGCTTGCCTTCTCCCGTCATGATCGCTTTCTGTTCGTATCCATTCGATTTGTTGATGCACATGTCAATCCAGGCACGGGTTTCTTCCAGGCTGAATGGAGGATATTTCTCCGGCATGTTCAAGTGTTTGGTCACTTCTTGATCCAGGCACCACTGGTAACGGTCTTCTGCATCATCATGCGTCAGTTCTCTTAATGATACGATTGGCCTTTGAGTCGTGTTCATTATCATTTTCCCCTTCACTCTTGAATGCTTCTGTAATGCTCCAGTATGTTGATTAGAATGGCTTTATTGTATCCCGTTTTCCCATGAATCCTTTCAGCCCATTCTTCCACTGTTGCCAGCTTCTGGTCCTTTATCAAACCTTCTGTTGTACTCAGAAAGCTCTCCCAATTATAGAACTCCCAATGGGCGGTTTCAGATTGATACGGAATTCTGCACTCCAATAGTGGATGATTCTTTATCATATGTTGAGAATGCTCCGCAGCCTTAAGGAAGGTCTCCATCTCGATTCGTTCCGTCTGAAAAGCTTGTTTCGATACTTTCCCATTCGGTCGATGAAAATGGACTTCGATACCGGTTGGATGATCCAAAACCTGCACCATTGCAGCCGGAAAAAATCCATCTAATTTTTCAGTGGTATAATCGGGACTCTTCGTATCTATTAATATCGGATTCAACCACTGATCGCCAAGGTCGCAAAGATACCGATCCCCATGATCATTCAGCGCAATGACAGCCGCATGAGCCTCTTCCGTACCAAGGTCATGACCGACGGGATACGCCTCGACTCCGTCCCTTTTAAACTCATCCAGTAACCAGAGTGCAAGATCGAAACAATTCCCCGACATGCCGAATTGTTCCCGGTGCTCCCGCATGAGAGAGACATCACGCTGTTTCTTCGCACTTCCCTCGTTATAAAACCAGACTTTAGTTAACGTCTCCATTGGGAAATCATTAAACTTGTTCCATGTGTTTAATATGCTATCTGGCGCTATCATGTTCGCACCTCAGATTGTATGTATGGCGTGATATATCTCTTATATTCATCCGTCAGCCCGTCCGGAAGTTCATTCAGTTTGAAAAATTGGACGGCAACCGATTCGGATTCATCCACTTCCATTTTTCCGCTCACGTCCTTCGTGACATAAACAGCCGTAACGGAATAGAGTTCATCCCCATTCGATACCTTGAAATAATAGTCCTGACCGGAGAAGATGTTGACCAGGGTCAGTTCCCCGACCTCAAGACCGGTTTCTTCCTTCACTTCTCTCCTTGCCGTTTCTTCTAAACTTTCACCAAGATCCATCAATCCTCCTGGGAGTCCCCAACCACCGTCCGTCCGGTGCTGAAGCAGGACTTCATGCTGGTCGTTTACGATGATGACGACAGCCCCGGGGAGAATTAAGGGTCTGGTGCCTACAAGTTTTCGCAGATCTTTGACGTAGTTCATTATTTCCCTCCTTATGAATGAATCATGACGAAATAAAAGTTCCATTGACTTAAAAAAACCAGCTTTGCACATGAATTCAACCTGATTCCGAATCATTTAACCTCTTTGTCGAATATCCTTCAGAGCTGCTTTTCCCGACTTCAAATTTCTGATTTTCGAAATGAAATGATTTATTATAAAACCTGCTACTAAATAGACCAGTAAGAATACATCCGGCACTTCTTCCCAGATTAATTCTGTCACAACAAACAATGCGATCGAACCCAGTACGGCTATCAACCACAATCTCAATTGAAATGTTTTCTCTGACATACAATCCAACCTTTTTTAATCTTTTGCTAAAGTGAATGTTTCCTCCTGATTATCCCATCTCACAGTTACCTCAACCTCAGTATCTTCACTCATTTTGGCACTCGTGGGATCGGATTCTCTGCTATCACGGATCACTCCATTCTCTTCAAGGGTCACACCTGTTCTGCCAAATCCGCCAACTTCTTCTACGTCATAGGCAACATTCCCCACAGAATCAATATTCTCCCCTTTATACTTCAGGACAAAATCCTGTTTTTCAAAATCACTGGACTGGTTGACGTTTAGTTCAGCATGCCAGTGATCGGAATCTCCGGAGAAGGAGAAATCTTTGGTGTTGCAGGCTGTTAACAAAAGAACCGTCCCCATTAGCATGATGAATTTTCTTAACATAGGAATACACTCCTAACATGTGATTCTAGATCTCTCTTTTCAAAATGTGTCTACATTTCTTAAAACGAGCTCGACTTACGAATGATCTCCCCATCAGGATTCACACTATATTGAGCAATCGAATTGGAGACCTCATCTTCACCCTTAACCCCATCCTTATAATTGAACGTAATTTCCCATGCCTTGGACGAGCTGCTGAAATTGGTTTCTTTTGAAAGGAGTTCCACATCGTTTAGATTGATTTTTTTAACGGCAGTTTCATTGTGATCCTTTACATCATTTTCAAATTGTTCCATTGCAATGTTCTCCGCTTCCTCGCTGCTGATTCCATCATTCTTTCCGCAGCCGAGCAGGAAAAGAACTACTGAAATACTTATCATGAAAATGAATATTTTTTTCATATGATGTTCCCCCCTGATACAACAGCTTTATTACTCACAATTCCAATTATTCCAGTTTATTGAAAGTAACTCAATGATTAGTTCATAAAAAAGAAGCTTACCTATTGTTTTTGATAAGCTTAGATAATTATAATTTTTTCTCAATGCCGGTCCTAAGCAAAATATCTCTTATCTCCATAATAGAAGACACAATGGCAAACGGAGTATGATCCGTTGGCTTTTCTTCCCCTCTGAAATTGACCCATATTGCTTCCATTCCTGCTTCCATGGGTCCAAGTACATCGTGAGTCCACGAGTCACCTATGAATATCGTCTCTTCGGGTTTTTTCTTGAAAGCTTCTAAAGCAATAGTGTACATTCTAGAATCTGGCTTTCTAAAACCTAATGATTCTGCGTGGAAAATATTATCCTTGCTGAATATATCCCCTAAACCCATATTGAGTATCTTTTGGTGAGGGTCATAAAGTCCGTTTGTAACAATGGCAACTTCATAATGCTGATTTAGTTCATTCATCAAATGTAATACGGATTCATCAATCGATATATAGTTCATACCTGCATTAAGAAAGAGTGATTCAAGCTGATCAATTTCTTCAATGTCTGCTTTGACGTCAAAGAAATCAAGAGCACTCTTCCATCTTTCTCTTTTAAACTCAGAGGTATTTAGTTCCCCACTGACAAGTTTGTCTATTAAATATCTAGGAGGTTGTTTTATGTTCATCAAGAATTGTTTTTCATCCATTCCCTTTGTCAATGGATGTTCCGCAAGAGTCTGAATCAGTCCATCGTCAAACCATGAGGAATTTTCAAGCAGTGTGTCATCCAGGTCAAATAAAAGAAGGCTATACTTTTTCATTGGCTTATCAACCCTTTAGTTTTTTTAGAATTCAAGTTAGGTCTCTGTGTGAGAAACGAGGATTATGGGCGTTGATTACATGAATTCTAAAGATTTCTCTTCATCACAACCTCCCCCCACATCACTTCACCCCTCTACTGATCATAACGAATGCAACCGTTCCATCACCACGGTATCGTAGTAACGTCCGTCCGATAATAATTTGTCTCTTTTCAATACTCCCTCAACCTCAAAACCGTTATTTTTATAAAGCATGATGGCTTTTTTATTGGTTTCAAGTACATTCAAGGTGATCTTCTTAATGTCGTTGTCATCTGCCCAGCGTATGCTCATCTTTAATAGATTTTTCCCGATCCCGTATCCCCAGAATTCCTGTAATACGCAAACACCAAACTCTACCTTATGAGCGGCACGTTTTAAGGATGTCCCCTCACATCTGGAGAAACCGGCAATCCTGTCCTCGACTTCACAAACCAGGAAGAGATTTCTCGGACTCTCTGAATCTTGTTTGATGATCTTTCTGAAGCCCTCTTCGTCTATGTACGCCTCTCCTCTTTCCCTGTCCATGTTTTCCGTCTCTCCGTCTACTTGGAGCCGGACTTCTGAAAGCTGGTGCGCATCTTCTTCTCTTGCTGACCTTATAATATAAGTTAGACTACGAATATGAAATTCTATTGGATGAATAACCATTCCGATTCACTCCTTGAACTTGTGCTCGCTATACTCTGAAACTATTATCCATTAATTTCTAATTCCTAACAACCGTTATCTTCATCACCACATCAAGAAGTAGCACTCGAATACCTCCCCAACCCCTTCCTCCACAAAAATCCTGTAAACTGCGAGATCACAAAGGTCAACAAAAGCAATCCCACCAGTTGAACCAATGAAACCCCATGGAACAGCGCATATGTGGGAACTGCAGCCACTATTCCAACAGGAACCAGGGTGTAAAGAAGCCACTTAATCATCGGTGGATACAGATCAACCGGATACTTCCCCATCGTCCATATACTTGAAAACAGAATGAAGCCGCCACCTGTTCTACCGAGCCAAAATGACAAGATGCCGATCCACATTCTGAAGGAGTAGCTGATGATGAGGGAGCAGGATAACAAAAGGACAAACTGAATGAAATAGAGAAGCACGACCTCATCGAAATGAAAAAAGCCTGCTCCCGTTATGACGGTGAACCCAAGTAGGATGTCAGTGATTGCCCACACATTGCAGTTGCCGAAGCTCGATAGGAACTGGGCATTCTCCGGTAGTAATAGCGTTTCGTCCAAGTGACCGTCGACGACCTTATCTGGTAAAGCTTCAATGTTCCCCATGACAAAAAGGGAAAGGGTACCTGCCACCAATTGATAGACTCCTAGTAGCGTGATGATTTCTACATATGTCCATCCTGCCAGTGAATCTGTAAATTGAAACACAATGCGGAGGCCGAATACTCCGCTTGCAAAATAGAAGAGTGTAGAAACTGCCTGTGTAAGAAAATTGATTCGGTAAGGCAGCTGGGTCATGAGCGACGTTCTAAAGAACAGGAATACTAAAGCCAACTTTTTTCTCATTTTTTCAACCTCCAAGAGCAGAATATCGTTTAATGCCTCTTTTATATACAAAGGTACTGCATAGGACCAGAATGGCGATCCAGCCATACTGCAGGGCAAGGCCGGGAATGATAGAGATGCCACTGGTGCCGGTCAGGACTTCAGCCGGGAAGCCCAACATCCCGTAAAAAGGAAGATAGTATAACCATTCACCGAAACCTCCCTGTATAAGAAAAAGTGGAGCTACTTCCCCTCCGACAAAGAAGTTCGCCACTTCACCTGCGTTGACCAATGATTGAGTTTTTTCTGTCCAGAAGGCAGCGAGTGTCAACAAGTAAAGCCACAGAAAGCGGAGGATGCAGGCGTTGAAGACAGTCAGGATAAAAAGACATACCGTTGTGAAAGACGGTGTACTGTCAGGGCTTAGCCAAACCCAAAGAGCGATGAGCATGGGGATGGAAATCGTATAGGACACCATTTTCACAGCGAGGTTTTCCCCAATGACGACATAAAGCAGGTGATGGGGCTTCAAAAGCAGATTCGTCAATTCACCGTTGTAAATCTGAATGCCCAACATATGGTGTTCATATGAGACCGTCAGCTGTCGCACGATGACAATCGCTAAATAGTAAATCAGGAACTGGCTGGATCCCCAACCTCCAACGACCTGCCCTTTTGCCGTGACCGTTTGCCAAACGAATAACGAAACCAATGGTGTGATCAAATGAGAAAATACGAGCAGGTAGATGAATGACCTCCAGCTAAACACATCCATCGTTTTCCATACCGTATAGCCCTTAAGCAGGCGATAGCCGTTAAGAACAGCGATTCTACTCATTCTTTACACCACCTCAGTTTTATATAGTTGTTGAATCGTTTGATCAAAAGGAGGGTGTTCGACGGTCAAGTCAAGGATGGAATAGTCGGATAGTAAGCGGGCGGTCACGGAAGGAACGTGTTGATTCAAAACGCGAATGGTGTACTTCCCATCCTGTGCTTCTATTACCAACTCAGATAAGTCGGCAGGCAGCACGCTGGATTTTTCAAGGGTAAAGACAATCAATTTAAAGGGAGTCAACTGGTCGACCATGTGATTCATATCTCCATCAAAACGTAATCTCCCTTTATCAATGACCATCACTCTCTTGCACAACTGGGTCACATCCTCCATGTAATGGGAGGTCAACAGAATCGTTGCATTGGTTTCCCGATTATATTCTTTCAAGAAATGCCGAATCCGTTGCTGGGCATCGGAATCAAGACCGATCGTCGGTTCATCCAGAAAAAGGACTTCTGGATTGTACACAAGTGAACAGGCTAGACCACAGCGCATCCTTTCTCCCAAAGAAAGCGTTCTAAGCGGCTTGTTGTAATAAGGCTCTATCTGTAACCAATCGACGATTTTATGTAAATATCCGGTGAATTCCTTATAATTGATATCATAGATAATCCTCTGCATATGAAGTGCGTCCAATGCCGTCAAGTCAGCCGGGGCAAAGAGAGGCTTGCTTCCCCGGATTAAGGCAATCTTCTTCAAATAGTCATGTTGACGTTGATGAGGTTTATACCCAAGAACATTCACTTCTCCTTTCGTTGGATGCAGGATGCCGCTGAGCATTTTCAAGGTGGTGCTCTTTCCCGCTCCATTCGGCCCGATAAACCCCACGATTTCCCCATTTTGAATCTCGAATGAAAGATCCGACACCGCACTTACCTCCTTCTTTTCACGTTTTATAAAACTGGATATGGCCCCTTTGAGTCCTGATTCCCTCACAGGAACCTCATAGATCTTCCCTACATTTTGAACCTGCAGCATAAGTATCTCTCCTTTTATGATGATTGAAAATTTGAAATATTTACCTTATACTTTAATCGTAGCACTCTGTTGCAAGGTTCGAGGGTTTGTCAAAATAGAGGTGGAAGGATCATTGAATCCTCAATAGAAAGTCGGAATGAGACTTTCATGTTTTACGTCAATGTTTCAGGAGGAGTCAGTAAAATTGCGAATTTATAGAGGAATCGAAATCACCAGGCCATTTAATCTAAGTGCAGACATGCTCAGGAAATATGAAACGTGGGGATTCATTCCCAGTGCCCCAAGGGGGAAAAATAATTATCGGCAATACACCGAGATACATAAACGATTTTTTGAAGCTTCACGTCTTATGATGGCTGGTTACTCATGGACAGAAGTAGCGAAAATGATGAGGCTCGTTGTAAACAAAGACCGGGAAGCAGCCATTATGTTAGCGGTGGAGTTTCAGGCAGAACTCGTTAAAAACTATAAAGAAAGCACGTTAGTCTTAGAGCAGTTGCAATCAGCGTTAAGCAGCCAGAAAACCATATCAAACATGCAAGTAGACGGCCACGTTACATACAAAGAAGTGTCAAAGCGATTAGCCCTTCCGATTTCCACATTAAGGGTGTGGGAACAACAAGAGCTATTTGAAGCCAACAGAGGAGAAAATAATTACCGATATTTCAATGGGGCATTACTAAACAAACTATTTATCATAAAACTCCTTCGATTATCCGGTATGGGGTTCGATCAATGCAGAGAGGTACTGAAAGGAATTGAAACGAAAAACTATCGGGAGATCCTTCCCATCCTTCAACGTCGGATCGTGGATATGAGAGATCAAATAAATAAGGGATTGAAGTCATTGGGGGCGTTGAATGAGTTGGTGACTTATTTAGAGGGGATCCATTATTTTAGTGAGTCATCGGAGTAAGGGCTTTTTCAGAAGACAAAAAAACCGGAGATTGGTCTGCAATCTCCAGCTATCCGGTTTCATCGCTGTGACGGCCACGAACCCTGCATCTTCCTCAACTGCATGATTTGCCCCGTATGATAAGCATCATGAAACATGATGTCCAGAAGCTTTTCTTCAAGAGAATCTTTCTCAATTTTCCTCTCAGTTGTTTTACTGAGAGCTTCTCTTAAACCCCGATGAGCCGTCTCCACACGTGCAACGACTCCTCTCCATGCCGCATCATCATTTACCTGCTCGGTCAGGTAGAAGGTATCATTGCCGTCAAGAGGATTCGTCCATTCACGGCCTTCCAATTTGGCCGTCAATCTTTCTTTATAGTAAATCAGATGATTCACATTTTCCCAAATGGTTTTGGTCGCTTCTCCATCCGGTCTCCAACAGGCATGAACTGCCGTGAGCCCTTCGATTGCAGGTTTGAAAGGGGCATACCAGCTTTCCTGGTCGTAGGTTGTGTCGAGCATTCTTAAGAGCAAGGTTTTTCGGTTCATTTTTGTTCCTCCTACTAATTTATCTTTCTACTTAATATTTCATCATAAATTGGATAACTCCTTGTTCAAACTAATAACAGGTAATTCTTTTCAAAGCCCTGCTTTAACAGGATTGGTTGAAAGTACACTGCCTTTCTGCTTAAAATGCGAAATCGTTGTTAACGCACAGAGCAAAGCAGAGATTAGGGCAATGATAATGATGAGCGTTGTTCCAATGACTTGATATTCCACTCCATATACCTCACTCAACAACCCTGCAAGCAAGATTGTTACAATTAGCCATGGGCTCTAGAATAAAAAGGTATATTTTTTTCACAAAGAAAAAACAAATAAAAAGGCGCATATCCTTAATCATGATATGCGCCGATCAACTTATTCTGCTTTCTTAAATGTACCCAACAATCTTTTCATTTCACTTGCGGATACTTCATGGGTGACGATTTCAATCACATAGTCACCCGTTTCTCCCTTAACATGAACGTCCTCCGTGCCTTCCACATTGAAAATGCTCCATTGAACCCCATTCATTTTTGTCGATTCAATTTCTTCGCCTAATGGTCTATCGAAGTCTCCTGTTTTTCTGAGATAGGTGTCCTTTGGATAGATCCTTGTGAAAAGCAGACGGGAACCAGATCCGAATTCATTTTCAGGCTTGTCATAACTGTAGACAACAAAGGCTTGAAGATCTTCATGATACTTTTCTATACTGGCAGAAAAAGGAGTGATCTTTGGATCGTCCAACTCATAGAACAATGGCATGGTATCCCTTTGAATGGCCAGCACTTCTTCTACGTCACTCAATTTTGTATCAGCATGCTCAATGACTTCTAGTTCTTTTTCTCTCTCATCCATTGGAGGAAGGTCAGGCATTCTTCTTTTTTGAAATCCGTCAAGATCAGGCTCGAACTCATTTTCATGGAATGTTTTATTAATCTCCAAGCTTGTGGGATGTAAATAACTGACCAGCTCACCCGTTTCACTATATACCTCGCTTTTCACGATTATCCCAGTATCTTTATCCACCCATATCCTAAAATCCTTTTCATCCGGCTGCATGATATTGACCAGGCTTTCATCAAGAGTTCCTGCGATGACCAGCGTATTATGTTCCAGTAGTTTCTCATTTTGTTTTTCTATTGACCATTCATTTTCATTTCTTAGGTATTTTGCGATAAATTCGTAATTGTAAAGGGATGCGAATGCTGCCATGTTAGGCGGAGTTTCCCTGTACATTTCCCTATACTCGTATTCATAAATATCTTTGGGGTCCATATTAAAGATATCCTCTGCTTTAACGATCTTCCTTTTCTTTTCACGTATATTCTCATCTTTCAAATAATCATTTAACTCCAAGTTAAGACGCCATACATTTTCCTTGTTATAATATGTTTTATCTATCGTCTCCTTCGATTGTGGATTATTCGGGTCGGGATGACTAGTGATCTTCTCATACCCACCTATGACCCCCTTATTACTCATCTTATACTCAACTGTAGACTTGCTAATAGATCCATCATGGTACAGATTATATCTTTCGAATTCACCAGATGCCGTCTCAAAGTAATCAACAGAATTAAATAATTTATGGAGAACATCTTCTTTCGTCATATCCTCATAATTCTCTTTCGTATGTGGATGCGTAATGGACTTTGGTTTCTGATTATCTTTCAACTCTTTTTTCTCACTAGAATGGTTCTCTTCTTGAGTTAACCCTAAATGATTTAGAACAAAATAGCTTGAGAATCCAATAAAAAGTAAAGTGAAACCAAAACTTAATATCACTCCTAAACCAAATCGCTTCTTTTCTCTACTCGGCTCACGATTACTCTTAAAGTGGTTTCTTACAACCGCTTTGTTTCTCTCCCTGAAATCTAAATCTCTCAGTACCCGTTCATCCAATTCTTCTTTCAATTGATCCAACATATCACTCATTTCCCTCCCCTCCTTTAAGCTTCTTCCGTAACATGTTTCTTCCCCTATGTAATCTGGATTTGATTGTTTGGCTGCTGACCCCTAACAAATCTTCAATCTCCTTATACGTAAATTCTTCATAGTAAAACAGAATCATGATTTCACGATATTTGATGGGCAGTCCCAATACACTTTGGGATAATTCTGTTTTTTCTTCTAGATTAAGTAACTTGCTCTCTGGGGTATGATTTGTGATGCTTCTTGAAGAAAAGAAATCACTAAACACAAGATTCCTAAAGCTCCAGCTTTTCAACCGATCCTTACACAGATTTACCGTTATGGAGTAAATCCATGTTTGATAGGATGATTCTTGACGAAACGTATCAAACTTTTGATAACACTTTATAAACACTTCCTGTGCCACATCCTCGGCGAGTTGCTCCTGTTTTAAATAGGTATAAGCAAGTCGCACAACCTTCTTTCCGTACTCATCCATTAACCATTCAACCGTCTCTTCTCTGCTCATTTCATTTTGCTCCATATACAACTTCTTATCTCCTATCATCATGTACTCCCTTTCAACCTTTAGACGACGCCCAAATTGAATGGTTGCAAATATTGTAAAAAAATCCTTTTATGCTTTTATTTTCATATTAGCATTGAAGTCAATGATTCTATTTAAGCCCCTCTACATAAATGGATCGATTCAAGAAAATAGTAAGAACACGAACATAAAAGGAGACTTAACAATGAGAATAGCCATCCTGCTAACCTTCATCCTTGTATTTATTTTTCCATCAGCTCCCTCCGCATCTTTACATAATCAAGTTAAAGCCGCCTTTATCAGGGATGGAAACTTATGGACATTATTAGATGGCAAGGAAACACAAATAACGAATTCAGCAAACGTCCACTTCAAACCCAAATGGTCAAAAGACGGAACGTTGATTGCCTATCAAATGGAAACATCTACCGATGGACAGTCGGAGCTTTGGACCTATAATCTTTACAATCAAAGTAAGAAAAGAATTTCGGATAACGGCCATGTACCGGAATGGGCTCCCCATAAGAACCATCTAGCCTATATAAACAACGGTATTTTAGATATTTCAGACCTCAACCGATTCTACAACATCGCTACCGGGGTCAGTGATTACACGTGGATTCCAAATGGCAGTGGGTTTCTTCTGTCTTCATCGGGAACCCTCAATCCGGACGGATGGTCAAGCGCGTCTTTGTTCATTAAGAAAGTCAGTGATAACTATGAGGACATCGTTCTATTTGGAGGGGTGAAGCCATTCTTCACACTCCCACGGAAAATCGGTACAAATGATCAAAACAAACTGATTGCGGTCTATGCCGAGCAGCTTACCTATTCACCGAGCGGCAAGTGGATTTCTTTCGTTGTTTCTCCAACCGCTTCGTGGTCCATGGACAGCAATATGGTGTGTGTCATTGATAAAGACGGGAAAAATTTCGAGGTGTTGGACGAGATGATTTTGTATGTCGGCCAGCCAAAATGGTCACCTACAACAGATACGTTAGCTTACATAGCAGGTGGCGGGAGAATCGTATTCGGTTTTAAAAATAAGGACCTTAAGGTAAAGGAAATGCCGGTTTCAGGAACGTATACACCTGCACATTACGCTGATCTTGATTTTGACTGGATGACCGATAAGACGCTTGTGGTTTCGAGACTTAAGGAACAGGCATGGACAAACGATTTCAGCAAACACCCACTGCCAGCTCTATACACTCTGAATATAAATTCTAATAAACAGAATAAGATAACGAGTCCACCAGAAGGATTCGGTGATTATGCCCCTCAGTACATCTCATCTATTGGAAAACTCGTTTGGTTAAGGGGGACATCCCTGACTGATTTGAAAAGGGATCTTTGGATCGGGAATCCGGATGGGACTGAAGCTGGGGAATGGATTCGGGATGTTGAGGAGGTTGTTTTCTACACAGGTTGATTCAAACATCTTGCGCGGGATGTGCTTTCGTTTAAAGAAAATTCGACATCCCGGCATGCTTATCTGAAATCTCGCATGATAATTTTTAATCCCGCATGAAAAAGCCAGATCTCGCTCGATTATCTTTCATTTGGCATGATTTCTTTCAAAACCCATGATTCTCTTGTCAAGAAGATTAAGGAGCTAAAGAAACCATCCCTGTGGTATGTGCCGGCCCCTATTTTCAGCTAAAACAGACGATCATAACGTAAAAACAGAGTACTAAACATTAATTTCAACTCTCAACGAGTAATCTCCATCACAACCACATCAAACAATTCCCCATCTGCATATAGTAAAAATGCCCACTCCCCGTGTTCAGGAATCGTTACAGACGACGGAGCATGAACATCCGCACCGTTATTCTGCCCTCCTAGAGGAATCGTCCAACTCTCACCATTATTTAATACGGGGTATACGGTACCTGAGTCTTTGTGATAACCAACAACAGTCAGATTTGAAGCGTCCGTATTCCATAGATGCCACATCCATTTTTGGCTGGACAGGCTTGACATATCGGCCCCGATGATACCGGACTTTCCATCATTCCCGATCATATTCTGTCCAAAGGTAGTCGCTTTTTGATCCCAGTTGATCGCATCAACATCACTATCTTGAACGTAGGAAGGGATATCATCAGGTAATATAACAGGGCTCTCCTCGTTTTCATTTACATTAACCACCACTTCACCGTACACCTTGTCGTCAAGATAGACTTCATATTTCCATATCCCGCTATCAGGAACCCGAAAAGTGGTGGTGAAGCGCTGCAAGCTTGAGTACCCCATTGAAGGCTGTGTGATTGTTTGAGGGGCCACCACTTCCACTCGATTCCCTGTATTTTTTTGAATCGCAGAAATAGACAGTTCTTTTCCTTTATACGTGTCAAAAGGTTCTTTGAAACTAAAAATATATCCATATGCCTTACCCACCTGAAGCTCGGGGTCAGGTAAGATGCTAAATAAAATTTTGTCATTCTCTTTATACTCGTGATGGACTTTCCACGGATCCGGGCTCCCGTTACTCCCGCCCCTCTCCTTCACCAACAGTTCTGTTGAAACCAAAATGCCTATTAGACAAAGGGCCACAGCCGTCATGATGTAAATAATGAGTGGATTTGGGCTTTTATTTGCCACTGGAGCGTGAACAGCATGGCGAATCTTGCTTTTTTGGATATCCGTGAAATGCCGGCCTTTATGCGTCGTAGTATCCATTGCTCTCTTTAACTCATCAAGCTTACGTTCCATCCTGTTCCCACCTTTCCATTATCTCTTTGAGCTTCCCTCTGCCTCTATTCAACCTTGTTTTGATCGTGTTTCCGTTCACACCCAACAGTTCTTGAATCTCATCAATGGAACATTCTTCATAATAATAAAGAATAATCACTTCTCTATATTTAACGGGTAAGTCCAGAACGCTCTTTGAAAGAACCTCTTCCTCGCTTCGTTTCACTAAACTCATTTCCGGTAATGCTTCCTTTGATGTAAAAAGAGAAAACAGGCTCGAATTCATCACCACTCTCTTAAACGCCGAACTCTTCAGGACATCCTTCGCCCGATTGATGGCGAGTCGATAGATCCATGCTTTGAATGAAAGTATTTCATCTATTTTTTCATAATGCCTGAAGCATGTAACAAAAACCTCCTGCACGATGTCTTCCGCCATACTCCAGTCTTTCACATAGTTGTAAGCCAATTTCGTCAGCCGTTCGCCGTACTCATCCATGATGGTTTCAAGCCACGCATCCCGGTGTGAGTTCTCTGCATTCTTGACCTTCCTCACACGATCCTCACCTCATTCCCTTTAATGCTAAGACGAATCAAACAGATTCTGGTTTCAATTTTTCCAGAAAAAACTATCCTTAACTGCATTCAACAAGCATAGCGGTGTATCCTTTGATTAATCCAGAAAAAAACATATACTTTTAATAGATTAGAAGGAGGGGATTTTCATGGCTATTCATCATAAAATCATCGGACAAGGCTTTCCGATCGTGTTGGTCCATGGGTGGACGCTCGATCATCAGGCGATGATGCATGCAATGGAACCGAATTTCGAGGGCAGGAGCGGCTGGCAAAGAATTTACATAGACCTGCCTGGAATGGGTCAGTCGGAAGCGCAATCGGCCATCAAGAATTCTGATGATATGTTAGCAGCCGTTCTTGAAAAGTTGGACGAGCTGATTCCGGATCAACCGTTTATCATTTGCGGATATTCGTATGGGGGATATATGGCGAGGGGGATTGTAGAAGCACGGCATGATAGAGTTCGAGGCTTAATGCTCCTGGCACCTATGGTCATACCTGATACTGATAAAAGAGAATTACCGAAGCAGATCGTATTAAAAAAGGATCCTGATGTGCTATCAAATCTCTCTTCACTGGAAGCCGAGGCCTTTTCCGCGATGGGCGTCGTGCAGGGTCAGAGGGAATGGGAACGATTTCGTGATGACATCCTGATGCCTTCCACTCAAACGAATGAGGAGTTCGTAAACCGGATCAGGGAGAATGGATATGGGTTCACCTTCGAGTTTTCACATACACTGGACTATCCAACGTTGATCGTTACTGGACGGCAAGACCATGTAGTCGGGTATCAGGATGCATGGCGACTGATTGAGGAGTATCCAAGGGCATCATTTGCTGTGCTTGATATGGGTGGTCATAATGTGCAGATCGAGCAGGAAGAGGTTTTCAACTCCCTGGTGCAGAACTGGCTTGATAGGATAGAAATAATTGAATAGATATCACGTTCAAAAAACGATCAAGGTTGAATCCTATGATCGTTTTTTTAAACAACTATTTAAGCATTGAAATGAATCTTTCCAATTCCTGTTTTGAGAAGTCCGCATACCCATAGCGGACTTTTTCATATAGGGGGATCACTTCTACCGGACCGTTGATGCGATGGAACCACTCTGAAATGGTTTCACTTTTCTTTCTCTTTTTATAAGGTGATAACCGGTTTTCCCATTGTTTTAGTGTTTCTCGCACTTCATTCATACTGGATAGAGGTAATTCTTCGGTGTGAACTGCTGAATTCTCTTGTTCGGCTTGCTTTCGGATTGGGTCTTTAAGAGCATCGGCGACATTGTCTGATTCTTCATTTGATCTCTTTTTCTTAGACCGATACCATAAAACTGCTACTGTTAGTAAACATAACGCCACTAAAGCCGACATGATGGTCTTTCTTACAATTGACCCTTTGGACGAAGGAATCCCCAAAGGGAACTTACCTTTCACGATAATGTGGCGCCATGTGCCAGAATGGTCGGGAGATCCCTCTAAAGCCGTAAATTGATCAGCGTTCACAACGAGCGGCGGGCCTCCCTCCGCAGAATTTGCTTCTTCTGTGTTTGCATAAAAGTGTTTGATTTTACTTGTTGCAGCCATCGACCCTTCACTCAACAGGAAAGCTGCTGCTAACCCAATAAACAAAAAAACGAAGATAACTACTGTTTTTTTCATTGTAATCCCCTATTTATTCGGCATGATCATAATTGTTATTTATATACAATTATAACATATAAAGGATTCCATATTAAAACTAACTTTCACCCCATCCAATCCCAATTCTCCCTATCATCCAAATCCATATGCCGCGGAATTTTCTCATGCGGCACTTCTCCCTCATCATCCAGATAATAATGCCTGATGGGCTTTAAGTCGTCATCCAATTCATACACAAGGGGGATGCTGTTTGGAATGTTGAGGCTGACGATTCCGTCGTCGGGTATGTGATCAAGATATTTCACGAGTGCCCTGAGCGTATTTCCATGCGCTGAGATGATGACACGCTGATTGTTCCGGATGCTCGGAACAATTTCTTCATGCCAATAGACAAGTGTCCTTTTTTCCGTATCAAGAAGGCTTTCCGATAAGGGCATATCCTCTTTAGGTACAGATGCATATCTGGGATCAGAAAGATTCCCGCGATGGCCCTCTTCTGAAATCACTGGTGGCCGGATATCGGCGGAACGTCTCCACTCATGCACCTGCTCTTCTCCGAATTTCTCCGTCACGTCATCTTTATCCAGTCCCTGAAGACCGCCATAATGCCGTTCATTTAATCTCCAGGATTTATGGACAGGAATCCACACCAGGTCCATTTCGTGTAGCGTGATCCACAATGTTCGGACGGCACGTTTTAAGACGGATGTGTAAGCAACATCAAATTCAAACCCGTGCTGCTTCAGAACTGCCCCGGCTTTTCTTGCTTCGTTATAGCCGTCATCGGTCAAATCCACATCCGTCCAGCCGGTAAACCGGTTCTCAAGATTATATTGGCTCTCGCCGTGTCGGATCAACACAAGCTTCTTCATCTTTACCACCCCAGGTCGTTTTTTTCAGTATGTGCATGTTGGATTAGAAATATTGAGTAATTTAGGAAGTATTGTACCAAAATAAGAACAACTAATTTTGGAGAGGAGACGGTGTGATGTTTAAGCAGAACGCTGGTGAAAAATTAATTGATCTTTTGATTGAATGGGGAGTCGACCATATTTACGGGATGCCCGGTGACTCCATCAATTCGATTATCGAACCACTGCGAAAGAAACAGGACAAAATCAAGTTCATTCAAGTAAGGCATGAAGAAGCAGGGGCATTGGCCGCTGCAGCGTATGCGAAGTTGACGGGAAAACTGGGTGTGTGTACGGCGATAGCCGGTCCTGGAGCGATCCATCTCCTCAACGGCTTATATGATGCCAAGCTCGATAAAGCTCCAGTATTGGCCATCACCGGCCAAGTGGAAACGGACCTGTTAGGGACAGACTCCTTTCAAGAGGTGAACCTTGAGAGGATGTTTGACGATGTCGCCGTCTATAATCAGCGCATCATGTCCGCTGAGCAGCTCCCTGCCGTTGTGAATCAAGCAATCCGGACGGCCTATGCGAAAAAAGGGGTATCCGTGCTGACGATTCCGGATGATATCCCCCGTTTTGAAGTGGGGAATGAAGCTCGCGTAACGGCCCATTTTGCTGTAAAGCAAGACATCTCACCGCTTCCTGAGGATTTACAAAGAGCGAAAGAGATCATTGAGGGAGCTGAAAAGCCGATCATCCTTGCCGGAAAAGGGGTTCATGGGCATCGGGAAACATTATTAGCCTTTGCTGAAAGAGTCGGGGCACCGATCGTGTTGACCCTCCCTGGTAAAGGGGTCATCCCTGATAAACATCCGTATTGTTTAGGAGGTCTCGGTCTGATCGGGACCAAGCCTTCATATGAAGCGATGCAGGAAGCCGATATGCTCATGATGATCGGTACTTCATTCCCGTTCACAGGGTTCCTGCCTGATAGTGCCAAGACGATTCATATTGATATCGACCCGACCCAAATCGGGAAGCGCTACCCGGTGGATGTCGGCCTTGCAGGTGATGCCGGCACCTCCCTTAAATGGCTGACTGAGCATGTTGCGAGAAACGAAAATCGGGAATTCCTCGAGAAAAATCAGGAACGAACGAACAAATGGTGGGAGAAGCTAGAGGCACAAGAAGAGAACGGATCGGTTCCACTCAAGCCTCAGAGACTGATTCATGCCTTGAAAGAAGTCGCTTCCGATGATGCCATCCTGTCTGTGGATGTTGGAAACGTAACGGTGTGGATGGCGCGACACTTCCCGATTACCAATCAATCCTTTGTCATCTCAAGCTGGCTCGCGACGCTTGGCTGCGGTCTGCCTGGTGCCATCGCCGGTCAAATCGCCTATCCCGATCGACAGGTGTTTGCCATTTGCGGCGACGGAGGATTCGCCATGACCATGGCGGACTTCGTAACGGCAGTCAAATATGACTTACCCATCATCGTCGTGATTCTAAACAATCATAAGATTGCCATGATCAAGTTCGAACAGGAAGTAATGGGGAATATCGAATTCGGCACGAACCTACAGAACCCTGACTTCGCAAAATACGCTGAAGCCTGCGGTGGCGTTGGATACCGTGTGGAGCGACCAGAAGAGATCCTGCCATCCTTGCAGAAGGCGATCCAACAAAAGAAACCATGCATCATCGACGTCGTCGCAGACGCCGACGAAGCCCCAATGCCTGCCAAAATCCAATTCTCCCAGGCAGCCGGCTACACCAAACACATGCTCAAACAACTGTTTGAAGAAGGTAAATTTGACCTTCCACCACTATAAGAGAGAGGGACGGACCTTGCTTTGCAAGGTCCGTCCCTCTAATTTTCTGAGATTTGAGGTCCGTCCCTCCTATTGTTCGAAGGCTACGAGGTCGAGTTTTGCCATGAAGCCGTCGGGTTCTTCTCGTTTCATGATGTTGGCGTATTTTTTGATGGTGGTGATGTCTTTAGATTCTTCGGTGAGAGGAGTACTTCCGCTACTGGTAGTCAGGTTTTCACCGAGTGGACCGAGGATTTCTTGTACGTCTTCATTTTGTTTTCTCGGGTCGAGTACGATTTCCAGTCTATAGCGTTTGTTTTCACTTGGTCTTGGAATTGTGATCGACTCCATCGTACCATCCTTCTTTACTTTCACCGTTCCTGAAGATGCGATAGTGTCCAGTGGCTCGACGACTGTTCGGATGATTTGAAGGGACGTCGCATCATCGGGATATGGTTTTAATTGAACATCTATTATTGCACCTTCGGGTAAAGTGGTCTCACCTCGTATGAGAAGAGATTTCTTGAATAACTGTGCCTTCGCGTCTAGCTTCAATGCTTCACTAGGCTTTTGTACGACCTGTTCCACTTTACTCGTCTCTTTGCTCTCATCAACTACAATCACCCTGCATCCAGCTATCAATGGAATGACACATAGCATGGCCATCACCCACTTCCTACGCCAATCCTGCATATCTAATTCACCCTCTAATCTAACCAGTTTAGTTAACTCCCATTATACCTCTCTTTCTTCCAACAAAAGTAAATATACCAAAAAAAATCATCCAGATGGATAACCGACCTGGATGATTCTCTCTGTCTCAAAGCGAGACGATGATCCTCTTAAAGTAGTTCAACGTATCCTTCTGTCCCATGCACCCTGATCCGCTGTCCATCTTGTATCCTCTCGGTCGCACGTTCAACGCCGACAACAGCCGGCAGCCCATACTCCCGTGCAATCACCGCTCCATGGGTCATCAGTCCACCAACTTCTGTGACTAAGCCTTTGATGGAAACAAATAACGGCGTCCAGCTCGGATCGGTATACGCGGTGACCAGGATATCACCCTCTTCCAGATCTGCGTCTTCCAGATTTGTAATAACACGTGCCCGACCCTCTATCACTCCAGATGATACAGCCAGACCGGGAATGGCATCTGACGGGAGATCCTCCCGCTTGTATTCACCTGTAATGATTTCTCCGTCAGAAGTGATCACCCTTGGTGGGGTGAGCTTTTCATAAAAGCGGTACTCTTCTTTTCGCTTACAGATGAGTTCGTTTTTCGACTCATGCATTTTCACCAAGTCCTGCAATTCTTCAAATGAAAGGTAAAAAATGTCCTCTTTTTCAAGAAGAATATTTTGTTCGACAAGTCGATCAGCTTCTTTTAATACTGCCTGCTTATAAACGAAGTAGCGGTGAATCATGCCGTATTTCGGATATTCCCTGTAACCGGTGAAATTTCGGATGATGTCGATCCTTCTTTTCGTTTCATTCACCTTTTGCTCACCATCTGGTAATGAGCTTAATCGCTCCAGTAATTCTCGTTCTTTTTCTAACGCTTCCTGCCGCCCTTGCTCAAATTTCCGCTTGCTTTCCTCCGGCTCAAATTGTTCGATGTTCCTAAGAATCATCGGGACAATGGTTGTTGGCTTTTCACTCCAGCGTACCCTCGAAACATCGATTTCTCCGCTGCATCTCATCCCATATCTGGTGAGAAAATCTTCAATGGCTTCCCGGGCTTCCTGTCCCCCCTCGACTTTCACCAATTCGTCCAGGAAATAATCCTCTTCCACTTGGCGCAAATAATCGATTACTGCTTGATACGGACGTATCACATCGGCTACGTCCATCAATGCCAAGCCCATTTCAGAAGTAATGTTATTGGGGACCGATTGGGACAGGATATCTGCCACATTTTTTTCTCCCAACCATTCGTACATATGGTCATTGATCCAGAATAAAGCATCCATCGCGGCCATGATCACCCGGGAACTTTGCGGATCAAATAGAATCCTCTTTAATTCCTTCATATCTTCTAAGATGAAATCAATTAAATCGGATCCCGTTTTTGAATGAATGTTTTGTTTCACCTGTTCGATTGAGGACTCACTTTTCATTATTAGTTCAGTGACGATGGCAGGATCGGAGTTTATTGGATTCACTCCACCTTTACTTGGAGCAGGCATAGCTTCATCCTCTACCGTTTTGATGAAACCGTTCCTTTCTACAATCGTTGTAAGAGCATCTTTTATAAGTGGTTCGGATTTGCCCATTAATCCGATGAACGCTTGTCTGCTGGCAGGTGATGCTAAACGAGGTGTGCAATCCACAAACAATCTTCCTCCGGCGACTTTCATCGGTGCAGGAGTCGTTAATAGGAAAAAGGACAAGCCTAAAGGCTTCATGGCATCCGTCATCATTTGCTGATGGCCGACGGAAAGATATACTCGATTCTCCCCATCAACCGCTTCAGGAATCGGGTAGAGCGTCGTGATCGGCCGACTTTGCACAATATAAAAGGTGCCATCTTCCAAACACCATTCAATATCTTGAGGACAGTCAAAATACGCTTCGATCTTCCTGCCTATTTTCGATAGTTGTATAACCTGTTCATCCGTAAGGGCCGCTGCCTTTTGCTGATCAGGAGGTATAGGCTTAGTCTCCGTCCCTCCACCGTTCACCCCATAGATAGCCAATTCCTTCGTTGCAATTTTCTTATCTATGATCATGCCGTCCTGTACTTTATAGGAATCTGGTGAAACCAGGCCGGACACCAAAGCTTCTCCAAGACCAAACCCTGCGTCGATGGATACCACTTTCCGATTGGAACTCACGGGGTCAGCCGTAAACAGAATCCCTGAAACCTGCGGGGATACCATCCTCTGAATAATAACGGAAATGTGAACCTCACTGTGATCACACCCATTTTGCATACGATAAATGACGGCCCGATCCGTAAAAAGGGATGCCCAACACTTGCGAATATGCTCGAGGATTGAATCCCTGCCGATCACATGAAGGAACGAATCCTGCTGCCCGGCAAAAGAGGCATGTGGCAAATCTTCCGCCGTGGCACTGGAACGCACGGCATAGGCATCTTCCTCTCCAAACCGGGAGTGATAGTGCGTAATAGCTTCCACTAAATCGGAGGGAATTGTTACATTCTGGATGACTTCTCGAATCTCCTTGCTGATTTCCCCAACTTCTTTCCGATCCTCCGGTTTGAGCTTGGATAACCTCGTAAGCAATGTGTGAAACGCCTCATTCTGTTCAACCGCCCGTTGAAATCCAACCGTCGTCACACTGAATCCATCCGGCACCCGTATACCTTGAATCCTTGATAAAACTCCGAGGTTCAACCCTTTTCCTCCTACAAGCGAAAGCTCCGATTGTTTCATTTCCTGAAAGCTGAGAACCACTGAATTCATCCTGCCACTCCCCTTATCCATCAATGTTATTTGATTTTAGCAGGAGGGGAGTGGAAGAAACAGTCTGTAATATGGTTTTTTAGCGTGGTATAATGATAGTAGGAAGAGTTGTTTAGTTTTTAGAAACATAAGATAAAGATGATAAAAGCTCAGAGATATTTCTCTGAGCTTCTTTACATTCAACTTCATATTGGACATTTAGCTAAAAGCTACATGCATCCTTACTTAACAAGCGATGCTCGAAGATTCACACCATACTCCATGTATCCCTTCAAGCATGTGAGCATATAAACCCAGCCTTCTTTATTGTCTACTAATTCGTTGATAACATTTTCATCGTTCTCATCGAACCCTTCTTCTTTCACCCCTATGATTGTGCTGCCATTTTCTTCTTGAGTAAAGGTTATTGTCACCAAATGGTTTCCTGCCCACTCGAAGACAATCTTCTCTTGTTCTTCAATTTCCACTATATGTATCTCACCTTGAGCATCATACTCTTCATATCTCAAAGTAACCGTCTTTCCTTCCTCCCACCTCTCAGAACTTGAAGAGAACCAGAAGTTCCCTATCATTTCAGGGTCAACAAATGCCTCGAAAATTTCATGTGCGGGCTTTTCAATTTTCATTTGTGAGATATTATTCATGAATCATCCGCTCGCTTTCATTTTATTTAACACTTATTATACCTCAGACTCCCCCATTCGAAATCCCTTGATTTCCCAATCTTATAAATGGTATAATTTTCATACCAATAATGAAGGGAGTGAGATGACGCAATGACTAATTTCATGAAGATAACCTTGGAGAATGATACGTATTGCCCTCTCACTCATACGGATACATTGTAATAATAAATGAGCATGGGCTTATGATGAATAACGAAATTTTTAGCCACAGGGTTATTTTATATACCCTGTGGCTTTTTATCTTTCGTGTTCTACCCCAATGTCGTCTCCATTTTTTCTTCTCAATGGCATGACCCAAACAAAATGAGGAGTTGACTGTTTAATGTTGAAGCTGAAATATCTATTTAATAATGAGGACCTGGCAGAAATGCTGGTAAGGAATTGGGAACTCGATGAACGATCACCTGACGTGTTCACCACCTACAGAATCTCATCAAATGCTACTTACTCTTTTCAATTCAATGGGAAGACTCAGTTTCTCAGATTTGCTCCAACATCAGAGAAGTACCGGGAAAATCTTCTCGCGGAACTTGATTTTATTTCTTACCTTCGCTCAAAGGAGTATGGCGTACTAGAAACGGTTGGTTCAAAAAGTGGAAATGAGCTTATGGAAGTTCAAACCCCCTGGGGGGAGTACTATGCTTCCGTATTCAAACAGGTACCAGGTGTACCAATTAGCGAGACTGACCTAAATGATCATATTATCTTCAGTTATGGAAAATCATTAGGCAAACTTCATCGATTGTCCAGTGAGTATCAACCTGTTCGGTCCAAGCGTCAGTCTTTTAGCGATGTCCTGACTTCCATTGAGACGTTTCTGATCGATCTTCCACATGAAACATTAGCGTTAAAGGAAACAACGTTATTACAAGATTATTTTCAGAGCATCCCTAAGTCAAAGAACAATTTTGGATTGATTCATTATGATTTTGAATACGACAATGTATTCTATGATGCAAAATCTCAATCTTGTTATGCCATTGATTTTGACGATGCGATGTATCATTGGTTTGTGATGGACATTGAACAGACACTTGATAGTTTGCAAGATTGCATTCTGCCTAAATTGTTTCAGGAGAAAAAAGAATGCTTTCTGGATGGGTATCGAACCGAATTTAAAATCGAGGATGATATGATGGAATTACTTCCGGCTTTCAGAAGGTTTGCGGATTTATACGGGTATGTACGTATTTTGAGATCAACAGAAGATCAGTGGAACCATGAACCGGGCTGGTTAGTAGGCTTGAGAGGACGGTTAATGGAGGCAATGAAGAATAAATCGCGGTATTTTGGAATGGATTTATAACATAAAAGGGGTGTCTGGCTCAATATGCTGAGGCTCAGACACCTTCCTCTTTTTACTTAAGTGCAATCTCCAACAATCTTTTATGTTCCTGAGCCAGTTTTATAATCACAAATTCATCATTTTGAAGCTGGCTCATCATTTCTTTGCATTCATCCCAGGCTAAATCATACATATTTTTAGAAATTATTCGGTTTTTATAAGCCTGCTCAAGCTCATCCTCATCAAGCAGAAAAATTTCCCCAGAGGGCAGCACTACTATATCCAAGAAGAGATCGTCCATCCAAGGAACACCAGATTCGATTCCATTACCATGGCATATATCTATGTACCATTGTACGATTTCTCCACTCGCATCAAACATCGTAGTGACGCTATGATGTTTACCATAAGGAAACTGCTGAAGCCACATATATCCGTTATCAACAATACATATTTCTTTGTCTCCATATCGGGTGATTAATGGTTCCTTCACTTTCACTGTTTTCAACAGTGTAATATACCCTTGGAATTCCTTCGTGTTTAGATGGGATTGAGAGTATTTCCTTTGTTCTACTCTCCTCCAATCAGCACGGTTTCCGTATTTTCTTTTGAGCATACATTCACTCCATTACTTCATTTAGGCAAATTCAACTGCCACGATACCCCAAATCGGTCATTCAGCCAGCCAAATTTCTTACTGAATCCATAATCCCCAAGTGGCATAAGCGCTTGACCACCTTCATTAAGCTTCCCATAGATCGTCTCAAGTTCTTCTTCCGTATCGCATGTAAGAAAGATGGAGAAGGAAGGAGTGAAGTCAAACTGATGCTTCACATTGCTGTCAATACACATAAATTCCTGACCCTTCAATGTGAACGTCGCCTGCATCACTGTACCTTCATCTCCACTTTCATTTGCGCCATACCGAACAATAGTGGTAATGGCTGAATCTTCAATTAGAGAAGTGTAAAAGTTCATTGCTTCCTCTGCATCCCGGTTTTGAAACATTAAAAATGGTGTGACTTTTTCCATGTTCGATCTACTCCTTTTTATCTATTTCCTAAAGTATAATTCAACTTATATAGTTATATCCAATCTCTCCATGAGATTTTCTCAACATTAACTCTCTAGTTAGTCATCCCTAAGAGTTCAGCCACAATATCAGCACTCCCCGGGGTAAACATAAATATAGATAGGCCAATCAATGCAGCACCCAGAACCCCAAAGAAAATCACCTTTATATTTATTAATGAGCCTTTCTTCAACGCCTGCAAACCTGCTCTAAAAATCAGAAAAACTCCTATAAATAGAATGGCAAAGTAATAAACACCCACTCTATCACCTCTTTCAGCTTTTTAATCATCACACTTACAATCACAGAATCATCCTTTATTTTTCCCAAAACCAGATTACACTAAAGAAAATCATAAGACTCCCCCACACAGAAAATGAGAATAATAGAGTTTTTTGTTTATTAAACCGTTTAATAAGCATCGATCCAACCCATTCAACTGCTCCAGCTACTAAAAGCAATCCAAACACCAATGCTAAATCATTCATTATATTCATCACACACCTGCCATGAATTATGTCACTTACCTTGACGACTGTCCTTGATCAGACGAAAATACTGCGTATCCCCCAACCCATACTCTCTAAAATTCTCAATCATAAGCGATACCAGCTTCTCAACCGGAACGTCCCGATGCTTTTGAATATACAACTTAAGCTCATTGTCCTTCTTAAGGTAATTCAAATAAAGTTCAATGCCTCTATTTAAAGGTTTTAGCTCAACCGATTCAGGCATTTCATGGTGAATCATCACTTGTTCGTAAAGAGCTGCATACCCTTTGGCTTGGAGGGAATATTCGTTCAGGGGCTTATACTGATCATCCACAAGATGAAGGTCAATTGATCCTATATACTCTCTCTGGTCCAGCCAGGCGAGGACCGTCAGCACATTCATCTGACAGAACATATCTTCATCGAACCATAAGGCAATATGGTCCACATTTTCTTCAAAGAGTGGCTGCAATGGCTTGAGCGTAATATCAGCATATTGATCCCGCGTTACATTGTGCACCCTTGTACGCATCTCAATAAACTCATCTGAAAATATGTTTTCACACATCTCTCCATAACACATGGCTTCGTTAAATGGGATCATCTCTTCTATTTTAAGAAACCCTGTCTCTTTAAATCGTTTGTACATTTCTGTTCCATTCAGGATATGGAGCGTTTTATTTTGAATCACACCGACACCCCTCTTCCAAAATCAATCATCTTTTTAACAAACAAGACTCTATCTTGATTCAGTCCATCATAATTGGTAAACACCGATACTCCATCCACGTCTTTATCGCCTTTTTCCACTTCAAATCCCATCTTCTTGTGATAAGCAATCGAACCTTTATTTACAGGTGAAGTGACGGCACGGACTACACTTCTATCATGCTTCTGAACCTCAATGAAGAATTTGTGATAAAGTTGCTTCCCAAACTGCATCTTCCGATAGTCAGGATTGACGCCTACAAAGTGGATGTACGCAGCATCCTTTTCCGATTGAGACAAAAAACCAATTAAAAAACCCACTATCTCACCGTCATGTTCAGCTATAAAACTAGTATTTTTAAAATGTACGAAGAATAATTTAGGCAGCATATCCGACATCTGTCTTCCACCCCACCATTCGTTAATCAGTGGGGAGATGATATCGTAATCTGAGCTTATTACGTTCCTTATTTGCACGTACATCACCCCTCTAAAAAACAATTTCATTTAATATCTTGCTTTTTTGCAGGAAACAGCGTCATTAATTCCAATAAATCCTCAATGATCACATCAGCCTCTGCAAGCTCCTCTTCCCGGGCAAAATCAAAACGACACCCAACAGATAACAAACCATTGTCCTTCCCCGCATGGATATCCGATAACCGGTCCCCTACTACTGCTCCATTCGTAATCTCGTATTTATCAACAATACTCCGGACCAAATCTGATTTATTCAGAGTTTCAATGTGCTGAATACTGAATGTCTCCGATACCCACTGGTCCAGGTCATAATAATCGATAATAGCGTTTAAGTAGTCTATTAATCCGTTACTTGCTATGTAAATGAGGTAATCATTCTCTATTAAATAGGTGAAGAACTCCTGAACATGAGGGTATAGGGCACCTTTTCCTTGCCTGATATTTAGAATTAACCTCTCCAGGAAAAAGGCATCAGTCTGCTCTCTTTCTTCTTGAGAATGGTCGGGCAGCAATGTTTCCCATACCTTTGGCAATGGAACACCCATGATCTCCCGGTATTTCTGGATCGGTGTTTCCGCATCCCATTGGTCTAATGATCGTAACCGTTCAAAGGCATCATCCAGAGAAGCTTCTAATATTTTATCTGTTTGAAAGAGTGTTCCATCCATATCAAAAATTAATGCTTGTGCCATTATCATTTGTCCTTTCCTAACGACTTTTCGTCATCGAGCATGATTGTTCTGCTCACAGCCCTGTCACACTATCAAAAACGGCAGGCTCTCCATCCACCAGAACGTGAATGACGTCTTGCCCTTGATCTCTAGTTAAATAATATACATGTTGCTTCACTTCATTTTTTTGTGAATTTGATGTACTGAACATGATCGTGACCGTATCGTCTTTTGACTCAACATCTGTTTCTACTTCCCCACTTGATTGAAATACGATATAGGAACCTTTCTCCCCTTCGTCCATCAGCTGAAGTGTACACTCCGATTCGATTTTGTTTTGCACTTCATCGGGGACATTTTTCATTTTACTAAAGCTTAATGTTGATGAATCTTTTGATGAGTTACATGCGGTTAAAATCGAGAGCATTAAGATGGTTATTCCAACTATTTTCTTCATGTACACCCTCCTAGGGCCCTGTCCCACAAGCCACTTCATACGTCTCACTCTCTTTCAGCTTTGCATAACAAATAGTGGCCGTCTCACCAGTCGGACTATTATAGTCATACCAGTACACATCGTATAGCTGTCCATATTCCTGATCCTGATACTCGCCTTTTTTAATGAAGGCAAAGAAGCTTTGATAAGGGTGGCCATCCTTGTAAATCGCTTCTCTCAAAGCAGACCTCGGTGAATCAGCATGATGTACCCTTGGAGCAAGTATTGGCGGCAAGACCAACAACGCCACAACAACCAGTAAACTTATTGTTAAAACCTTTCTCCTCTTTTTCACATTGTCCCTCTTTTCTTTCCTTCGACCCAATCTATTCCAATTATTCCAAAAACTCTTTCAATAGACAATCGGTTTGTAAAACTTTTCTCAATTTGAAATTCACCATTTCCACTTCCTACCATCCATACTATAATACTATATGGTGACAGGAATATTTTTACACAGAGCAGGATCTTACATAAACTTTACACCTTTTTAAGAATACCTGGCCCTGCTCCACCGTAAAATGAATTTTGTGGAAAGGTGAACTCCGCCTCAAGACCTAGGCGAATATTAGCCTGGAGATGGCTGTGAAGCAGCCTGCAATGCAGTATCTTAGAAAAGAAGATTCAAAACCAATCAGTATTAGGGGGGAAACACATGCAAGCTTTAACAAATTGGGTATTCCGCAATAAGGCAGCCATGACACTATTTATTATCATCACGTTGCTTATCGGCATTATTAGTTATTTCCGTCTGCCAATGGAATTCTTGCCTGAAGCGGATAATCCACAAGTGACAGTTGTCACCCTGGGACAGGGGTATGACGCAGGCTCCATGACAACCAACATCACGGAACCCGTGGAACAGGCCGTCGCATCCATTTCAGGTAAAACATCGATCCTGTCCACCACCGGGGAGGGGTATTCCCAGGTTACCATCAACTTTGATTCAAAAAGCGACATGAAAGAAGCTAAAAATAAAGTGGAGGATGCTATCAAAGGGATACGGCTTCCAGAGGGAATCGGAGAACCACAAATTTCCCAGCTGAATACCTCGATGATTCCAATCGGCCAGGTATCAGTGACGTTTGATGACGGATTGACGAAAGAGAACCTGGATCTCGTCAATGACGAATTCAAGCCGCTGTTTGAGAATCAATCCGGCTTGTCTCAAGTAACTCTAGCCGGTGAAAATAGTGCCCGGGTACAGATCAATCTTGATCATGACAAACTCGAGAAGTTACATATCCCGGTTAACGCGGTGATGGGAGTACTTCAAGGGCAGGATGTATCTGCCTCTGCCGGAAGCACCACGATCGATGGTCAGAAGAGTACGATCAACGTCACGGACAATTTGACTTCCGTTGACGCATTGAAGAACTTGTCCGTTCCGTTACAAGTCCCGAATGCTCCTGTCGTCAAACTGAAAGACATCGCAACCATTGAAAAAGTGCAAGCAGAAAACACCATCACTCGGGTAAACGGAAAAGAGGCACTTGCCATCGTCCTGTTCAAAGAGAGTGATGCCAGTGCCGTTACGGCCGGAGAAGAAGTAAAAGACACGGTCGATCAAATCAACAAGGACTATGACGGTGTCGAAGCGACAACGCTGTTCACCACAGGGGAAATGGTGGAGAACTCAGTCAACAGTATGGTACGTGAAGTCGCACTTGGTGCATTGTTCGCAACGCTTGTGATTCTTTTATTCTTAAGAAAATTCAAGCCGACCCTAATTACTGTTGTGTCCATCCCACTATCACTCTGTATCACGCTATTCCTGCTCTGGTTATCTGGAGTCACACTGAACATCCTTACACTGGGAGGAGTCGCGGTGGCGGTCGGACGACTGGTCGATGACAGCATTGTCGTCGTCGAGAACATATTCAGGCGTAGCCAAAATGAGAAACTGACCAAACAGAATGTTCTGCTCGCGACACAGGAAGTGTCCCGTGCGATTACGTCATCCACTCTCATCACAGTGGCCGTATTCCTGCCGATGGGACTCGTCAACGGATCGTTGAAAGCGTTCCTGCTTCCGTTCGGCTTGACCGTTACGTATTCGTTACTCGCTTCCCTGCTTGTCGCCGTTACAGTCGTGCCATTGTTAAGCCGTGGCATGTTGAAAAATACAACTCTGCCAAAACATCACACGCCGCACCGTTATGTAAATGTGCTCCGATGGTCACTCAATCATAAATGGGTACCGATCCTATTAGCCATTCTTGTATTTGGAGGGTCCATCGCTCTTTATATCACTTTACCTAAAGCAGCAACGAGCGCGAATGACGCATCGTTTGTAGCAGTCACGATGGAATTCCCGAGTGCTACGCCGCAAGATACCATGAAGCAGCGTATGACAGATTTCGAAAACAAGATTTCGGAGTTTGAAGGGTACGACTATTTGATTACACAATATGGATCCAGTGAAGAAAATGCTCAATATGGAGCAGTGAGTGACCCAGACACGGTTTTCTACACCGTCATCATGAAAGAGGGATCCGATGCGGAAACCTTCATTGAAAAAGTGAATGCCACGAAAAAGGATGAAAAAGGTGTGACCATCACGGCATCACCATCGTCCATCTTCGGAGGCTCATCCAACTCCAGCATCACCTATGACGTCGTCGGAAATGACACGAATGAACTTCTGACCACGTCCAAAACGATCATGGATCAGATCAAAGATGTAGATGGAGTGAAGAAAGTCTCGAGCAACCAGGAAAAAACGTCTCCAGTCTTCACCGTGAACGTAAACACGGAGAAAGCCAATGCTCAACAAACGGCTATGCAAATCCGTTCTTTATTGAACCCACAGCCGATCGGGGCCATCAACCTGGATGATGTAACGACACCTGTATTTCTGGACGCAGGGGTCAATCCTAAATCCACATCCGATTTGGAAGACTTGACGATCGCCACAAACGCAGGCATCCAGCCTCTTACGGAAGTCGCTTCCATCACGGAAGAAGAGAAACCAAGTACCGTCCTGCATAAAGACGGCGACTTATATGTCCGGATCACAGCAGAAGTCGATCCTGAAGAACTATCGGTCATTTCGAAAAATATCGATACCGAAATCAAGGGGATCGATTTACCAAAAGGCGTCTCTCTTGATACCGGCGGCGCCGCTGCCCAACAAGCAGACGATTTCAAGGACCTAGGCATGACGATGCTTGCGTCCATCATGATCGTCTACCTGATCATGGTCCTGACATTTAAGACGTTGAAAGCACCACTGGCGATCTTGATCACCTTGCCACTCGCCTCAATCGGGGCCGTTCTCGGACTGCTCATTGCCCGCGTCCCTGCAGACGCAACGGCGCTTATTGGAGCGTTGATGCTGATTGGGATTGTTGTGACGAACGCCATTGTCTTGATTGACCGCGTCAAGCAGAATGAGGAAACGATGATCATACGTGACTCTATCTTAGAAGCGTGCGGTACCCGCCTTCGTCCGGTCGTCATGACGGCGATTGCGACCATCTGTGCCATGCTTCCGCTTCTTTTCGGTCACACGGAAGATGGAAGTCTCGTATCGAAATCGCTGGCAGTTGTAGTCATCGGTGGTCTTGCCGGTGCTACGGTGCTGACGCTTGTTGTTGTTCCTGTGTTTTATGAATTGCTGTATTTCAGGAAGTCTAAGCGGCAACGTGCTCAGCAGTTGGAGAGCGAGGAGAAGGTCGCTCAGTAGAAGAAAATGAAGAAGGTGCTTATCCTCTCAGGGGTAAGCACCTTTTTGTATTTATCGTTTTCCAAATGGGGGTCAGGGGAAGTTTGTTTATTCAGCTGCTGAATATTTGCTTATTATCAGCAGCAGATATTTTATCAAATTTCACCTGCTGATAATTTACATAATTTAAGCTGCTGAATCCAACCAAATCGATCCCTTAAAGATACTTTCATCTAACCTTACTCATGACCGAACGTGAGATAAAATAATTTATTATCCAATAAAGGATAGGTATAAACGAGAATAGGAGAAAATAGAATAGTGAGTACCTATCCCACTCCAGTATCACTTTCAGATTCCCTGTCGGCACCAAAATGAATAGTAAATAAATCATAGAGTGTAACAAAAGTGATTTCCAAATAAAATGAGTTCTCTTTAGAAGCAGCCAATCCATGAATAGAGATATGGGTAGCCCAACAAGGAGCATAGCCAAAAAAGTGATTGGCAAATAGATCAAATATCCTAATAGTTCAAAATCTGCCTCAAACATGATAAAAATGGTGTTTGCCAAAAAGCTGCACATGGTAAGAGATAGTAGCTTATTTAAAGGCTGATTGTAAATCTTCAAGGTGTACCTCCTGATTAGTAAGTAATTCAGCTGCTGAAGGTTCGCTTATAATCAGCTGCTGATTATAGCAATAATATCAGCAGCTGAAACCAAAACACGCCTCGCAATTTCAGTTCATACCACAATAGATTAGAGGATATCCACACTATTCATAGAACTTATGTATAGACTAATAAATAGAATAGGAGAAGATACGAAGTGAGAGATCAATTAATTCCGGCTATGATTGCTTTTGTATTAGTCTCAGCTCTATCCCCTTTGTTCATTGCACTCCTAAGAAAATTAAAGCTCCTTCAACCAATACGAAAAGAACTTCCTTCCAATCATCAAATAAAAAAAGGTACGCCGTTAATGTTTGGAATCATTCTCTTTATCGGAATTATCGTATCCTTATTTTTTTCACCTACCCCACTGATGTTTTTCTTGGCCATTACCTATATCCTATTCAGCTTCATCGGCTTTCTCGACGACTTTTGGAAAGCGTCCCGTCAAGACCCCGGCGGTGTATCAAGTAGAACGAAGCTTATCTTCCAATTTCTTTTCACAGGTGCCCTGCTTTACTATGTGATGAATGAAATGGGTATAGATACGACAATTGGTATCTATCAAGATTTCTCTATTAATCTTCCCATGGCTATGTATCTCATTGTCATCACCTTATTTGTGGTGGCTTCTGCCAATGCGATTAATTTTACAGACGGATTGGACGGGCTGTTAGGGGTTGTCGCTATCCCTACATACTTTTTCTTTTTTATGATTTCAGACAGTAGTGAGGTAAAGCTTTTCTGTTTAATCATGATTGGATGCTTACTCGGATTTCTTATTTATAATATCTTTCCGGCCAGAGCTTTTATGGGAGATACTGGATCATTGGCGATTGGGGGCTCCCTTTCTTTTCTAGCTGTTATTGAGAAAGTCGAGATCCTCATTCCTGTTTTGTTCTTTATCTATTTTGCTGAACAATTGTCGGTTATTTTACAAGTGGCATCATTTAAGTCGACAGGTAAACGGATTTTCAGGATGACCCCGATTCATTATCACTATGGTTTAAAATATGGATGGAGTGAAACGACCATAGTCACCGCCTTTGGATTTGTTTCATGGATTTGTACGTTTATCTGTTTTGCTTATTGGAAGTTTATACTTTATCCATAAGTTAACAAAGAAAGGAACTTCAATAGTTAGAAGTTCCTTTCTTTTTCAGTTATAAGACCCCAGCAAGAGGCCATACTACATCTCGAAAAAGCGATCTCTTTCGACTTTACATACACGTAATGCAAAGTTTTGGTACCATTCTTTTTTCCCTCTATCCTGCGCTACTTGATGAGCAGAATGTTCCTTCCAATTCTTTATAGCCTCTAAAGATTCCCAGTAGGAAACAGTGATCCCCAGTCCTTCATCCCTGGCACTCTCTACTCCTAAAAACCCTTTCTGCTGAGACGCTAACTCCTCCATTTTTCCCGCCATCGCCCCATAGCCTCGATCATTCTTTGTTTGTTGTGAAGCGAATATTACAGCATAGTATGGTGGTTGAGGAGTTTTGGCAATTCTACTCAAATAAAATCCCCCTTCAATTACTGCACTTTTACTTAATTTAATGATTGTAATGCTTCAGACAATTCGTTTTGAACCCTTTCATCTTTACCAACACAAAACACCAATACATTATGCATCTCATATACCTTATATTCTACTAAATCATAGGTTGCTGTTTGCTCTTCAAACTTTTGAATTCCCTTTTCAAGATCATGAGTTGACGAAAAAATATAAACGGATAATGTCTCACCCTCCATATTAAATACTTCAGGAGATACACCATTTAATTTTTTTATAAAGACGTTCTCTTTTGGTAAACCCGATGATTCTTCTATTTCCAGCCCATGGTTTGTGATGACATTTGTTATATCTTCCAAAGTGAGCTCTTTATTTTTCGGAGAAAATTCTTTTACTTCTGGTTGGCTGCAAGCACACAGTAATAATATGAATAGTACAGAGATTAAGTTTTTATTGATTACATCTCACCCCCACATCAAATTCTGGTTGAATTTACTATCAGTGCTTTGCATTCCTTCTTATGTAAGCTAAATCTGCAAAAGGATTCAAATCATCGCTTTTTCTAATATCCTATTAATAAATTCTGTCTTACCCAATGTATACGATTTCCGATCACTTACTGTCCTGGTCAAGTTCCTTTTGACACTTTCATACTCCATTACCGCCTCCGGATTATTACGCAAATAATCTCTGAAGGCTAAATGCTTTGCTAGTTCTATACTGTCTTGGTTACATACATAAAGATGATGCTGCATCCAATGTGTATCGGTTTCATTCCACGGAGTAAAGATGTCCTTTCTGCCAAAGGCTTCTCTACCTTCAAAGCTCCATTCTTCTTGGTGAAGGTATCCGATTTTTTCAAGTCCCTTTATTACTTCAGGTAAGGAATCATCACTGGCTATGACAATATCGATGTCCAAAATCGGCTTAGCGCCTAGGCCGTGAATAGACGTGCTTCCAACATGTTCGATCTCAATGATTAAATCAGGTAAAGCTTTACTAATCACAAGTTTGATGGCTTGAAATGCTTCTGACCACTGTTGGTTATATGGGACAATTTCTACACCCACCTGCATCATCGACCTCTCCTACAATCAAACAAATCTAAACATATGAATGTCGTCCACATATGTATGTTCATCCACCTTCATTTTTTTTACTTTACGGCCTTCCTCTATAGACATAGCCGAGTTTTCAAAGATACATATCCGTTAAAGACTTATTCCGAATAAATCCAAGGTTTTCATAAAGCTTAATCGCATAATTATCTTTTAAGACAGAAAGACGGGTAGCCGGGTATTCTTTACCTGATACGTTGATGGAATGGGTTAATAGGTATCGTCCAATGCCCCTATGCTGGTGTTCAGGGTCAACAACTAAGCTCATGATAAGGGGATACTCTTCGAACTCCATATGCAAACAGACCCCAACAATGTGGTTGGTGCTCTGATCGACAATCACTCTTGAGCACTCATCCATGATTTTATTGTTTTTATGATCGTCTAAGAATTCCTTTACATGCGGAATATAATCCTCTTTGGTTCCAATTTGTTTATAAGCCGGATTGGCTTTATAGGCTTTCACCAGTAAGCTTGCTATATCTTCTATATCTTCATGTGAAACAGGTTTTGACAGATAGCCTTCAGGAAGGATTACCTTTAATGGTTCTGTCGGACGAATCATCCAGTCATTCACTTCATTGATCTGGCATCCATACTGTTCATAGGTTGGTACCTGTTCTTCTACAACCTCTCTAATGGTGATCTTCTCTTCGGTATTCGAGACCTTTTTTAAATAGTTTAAGAGCTTCTGTACTAACCCTTCATAATCATTATAGGGAGGAACAACGAATAAATCGGACATGAAATTAGGTTTTAGGAATACACCGCCAATGGTGATTTCATCCTTCATGATGAAATATCCGCAGTCAAAGATGGATGCAAGTTCGATCAATGTCTCAGGTGACCTTCTAAAATAGTAGTCTGCGTACTTTTGTCCGTGATAGATGGAATGATATCGAACGAATTCTTTGGGTGGTTGATAGACTAACTGGAATCCGTCTTCTAAATCTATATGTTTATTTATTGCTTGAACTTGTTCATTCATATATGTACCTCCACTTAACATTCCATACTATGAAGCAACCAATGTTCTTTCTATTCAGTTATCTGAATTCAAATACCTCTCCACAATCAACCTCCGATGATGAAGCTCATGCCCGGCAATGATGTACCCAATCGCTCTGGCCGTCACTTCTCCTCCATTTGCCCGTCCTCTCTGTAATAAAGCTTCATCATCCATGCTTCCTAAAAGGAGAATGGTGTTTTGACGGACAAGAGATTGATGATGCAATAGTTCCTGCAAGGTAAACCGATTGAACTTAGCCATTTTCACATACTCGTCATCATGATAGCCCGGCAGCATCTCCTTTTCCCCTCTACCAATACTGAGAAGGCGGTAGCACATAATACGTTCGGTGTCTGTTATATGACCGATGACTTCCTTGATTGTCCACTTGTCGGGAGCATAGCCGAACTCTGCATCATCTTCGCTTAAATCTTTTAATAAATTCATCGTTTCATTTTGTTGAGCGTCTAGAATCTGGAGCAGATCTCCTTCTGGTACATGATTCACATATTCTTTATAATACTGTGGATATTCGTTTACCTCTGGTCTTTTAAGCATAGCTTCTACTCCCTTATTCATTTCATCTCTATACCAATTATTTCAAAAAAAGTACATTCCTACAATCCCTTTATTCACTAGACAGGTATTGATATATCAGCCCTGTGTAAATGATAAAGGTGCATTTCAGTATGAAGAAATGCACCTTTTCGCTCTTAATACATGTGTTATTCAGTTCTCTTCGACCGTTCGTTTATGCTTCTCCTGGATGATTTTCTTATTTAATATTCTTACTTCCCCCACCATCAGTAATCTCATATCTTCTACGATGTAGTTGGCCAGTTCTTGATCAGAGATGTCATCTCCATCAAGATCAAGACGAAAATCCTGCCCCTGAATACCACCGCCGTTGGTAAAATCGATTTCAAAGTCAAACTGGACCCGCTTATCCATTTGAAACCTCCTGTATGCTCATATGTGGTGGGACGCTTGAGATGAACGATTGCAGTCTTACACCAAACAGCTGAAATCCTTCACCATATCATTGAATTTCTCTTGTTCCTCAATATGAGGGGAATGATTGCTATTCTCGAAAATATAAAATGTTGAATTTGGCACTAGATGAAAGATTTCTTCGGAAAACACAAACGGGCATTGGGCATCATGCCTCCCACAGAAAATGATCGTCGGAGTGGTGATGTCCGAGATGGTTCCTCTAATATCATACGTAGGAAGTTCGGTCTTAGAATAATAATCCAGACGTTTTTGAACCACTTTGCCACTGCTCGGCTTGGCGAAGTATTCATCGTATCTTTCCGGATCATGCAAGGACATTTCCGTCCACGTCTTCCCTGCCTGCCGGCGTTCTTCTTTGGTTGCCTCTTCAGAATAAAGGACCGAAACGACCTCTTTCAAACGGTCGTTATCAGGGTTCTTGTCGCAATAAATACTGTCCTGGTGCTCCGTGTATTCGTTTGTAGCGGAAGCTCCGCCTACAATCAACCGCTTCACGGAATCCGGATGATCAGCGGCATAGTGCAACCCGAGCATCCCACCGGTTGAATGACCGGCAAAGTTCCAGTGATCGTACCCGAGAGTATCGCGAATCGCTTCTAAATCTTTGCTTGTCTCACTCATGCTCAGCTCATCTTCGTGCTTCACTTCAGTGGAATTCCCTGTTTCTTTCAGGTTCACAAGATACACTTTAAAATCTTCCACGAACCTGTCAGCGAAATGGTAACCGCGCTCATTAAACTCACTATATAGATGAGTCACACATAAAGGTTCCCCACTCCCCGCTTCAAAGATTTCGAAAACCCCTCGATTTGTTTGGATCAGCTTTTGTTCCCACATATATTTTTCCCCCATTCTGTTTTGTCTGTATCGATTTTTTGATTTTTTTGGGTAATTTATCTTATACACTACTTATTAGACGGAAGCCAAAATGGAATAGTTTCAATTATTCTGTTAACTTCGTTTTATTTTAAAATTGGTACAATTGCAGATCGTCATCTACTTTATTTAGAACCGCTATTTGAGTCGACCCAAGCGGGTGTTGTAGTCATATATACGTCTAAAGAAAGAAGAAAGTTTCGAAAAAGGAGAAAATTCCGAGAAGGTAGTCAGAGGGGGAGGAGAATGGATTTTTAACTTGAATGTAGTTATAGTATGGAAGATTTCAAGTAGGTGACAGGAAAAAATTCTCACCTTAACGTGTCCGACTTTCACAATAAGGTCTTTCATTGAATTCAGTCAAAGATAGAGGAGGAAATAGAATGTTGAACTATTCAGGTGTGACCTTCCAGGTTCGAGTCACAGATTATCAAGAAGGTTTTAAATGGTACAAAACACTATTCAACCGCGATCCAGACTTTATCCCGCATGAGGATTTTGCCGAGTGGGAAATCGTGAAAGATACCTGGCTCCAGGTGGCTAAAGGAGAACCGGCGAAAGGAAATGGTCCTATGCGTTTAGGGGTTCAAGATATCTATTCCGAACGTGAGAGATTAATGAAAACACTGAATATGAGGATGGAAGAAGTCCAGACCCGGGAAGGAGTTCCTGCTGCCTGGTGTTCGTTCAGCGATCCGTTTGGTAACGTAATCGGCCTTTTTGAAGAATTAAAGTCTTAAGAGCGGGATCACCCGCTCTATACCTGTCCCCCTAAACGGCAGGACCTCACTGTCTCAACAAAACGGAGGGCAGCCGGAGGAAGGGACTGCTCACTATCCAGACTCACTAAGGCGATTTCCCTGTATAATTTCGGCATATCTTCTGGTTCGAGCCGAACCAAGGTCCCCTCTTCTAAATGGGATGAAACCATAGACTCTGTTAGAAGCGCGGTTCCACCGGAATGCAGGACAAATTCCAATGCAGTAGCAGGAGGCAATTCGATGGAATCTCCACCAAATGACATATGGGTTCTCTGCCAATGCTTACTCTCCTCGCTCCAATCGGTCAGGATGTAGGGTCTGCTTTTCAGAAAAACATCTTCGACCCCATACCTTTCACTCTTCAATGCCTGATTATGACTGGCTACTAAGATCAGAGGTTCTTTTATCGTATAAAGCTTTTTCAGATCTTTATTGAAAAACGGAGAAGTGATCATCCCCATTTTGATGCTTCCATCATAGAGCATGTCGATGATTTGCTGGTTATGGCCGGTGTGGATGGCTATGTGGATGTCTGGAAAGGCGTCATACATTTTCCTCACGATTGAGGTGAAATGTCCCGATGTGAAGGTTGGAAGGGTTCCAATGGTGATTTCCCCTCTTTTTCCCTCCTTTATTGACAGTGCCCTTTCCTTCCCTTTCTGCAGCACTTCAAGAGCCTGCCTGGCATAAGGAAGGAATCCTTTCCCCAAATCCGTCAGCACCATCTGTTTCCCTTCTCTGACAAATAGATATCCCCCGACACCTTTCTCTAACTCTTTTATCCGCAAGCTGACAGTAGGCTGTGATACGTCCAGGTATCTAGAAGCCTTACTGTATGAACCAAGCCTCGCTACAAGCTCAAATGCAATCAGCTGATTGATTTCCATCCTGCTCCCTCCTTATCTATAAAAATATTTAATAGTAACTATAAATGAAATAGGATTGTTTAATAGTTATAAGAAAATTATAGTGGAAAGACAGAGTGAACAAAAGGAGGGATTTACGATGAATGTGAAAGAAACATTCCAACAGATCCTCGATCATCAGTACAGCCGGCCAGCTGGAATCCTCGGCTGGGTGATCGGGGAAAAAATGATCCGCCAGCATAAGCCTGAAACGCTGTGGACCATTGAAACACTACAGCTTCAGGAGAATGAACGGATCCTTGAGATTGGATGCGGGGCAGGATTTGCATTGAAACAGATTGCTTCATTGAATGATGGTCACACGATGACCGGGTTAGACTTGTCAGAAACCCTTCTCCAGTCAGCTGCATTACGAAACAGAAAAGCCATCACCCAAAACCAAATGGAGCTAGTTCACGGAACGGTTGAAGAAATGCCTTTCCCAAATGAACAATTTACAGCGGTATTCAGTATCCATTCCATTTATTTTTGGGAGGATCTGTTCAAATCTTTTCACGAAATAAACAGAGTGCTGACTCCTGGAGGGACCGTCCTGATGACACTTTGCGATGGAAAAGACGGGGAAGACTGGGGTTCAATCAAGAAGATGATCAGGGATGAATTGCTTCCCTTAATGGAACAACTGAAGTTTAAGGATTTTTGTGTACTGGAAGGACCCGTCTCGCGTGGGTATCATACGGTGGGTGTGTATGGGGTGAAATCTTGATGGCTTCTTAGTAGATATGGGAAAATTAAGGGGGGTATCATTGTACCAAAGTACATGTCCCCTTGGTTCCCTACAAATCAATCCCCATCCGCCTGACTTTGGTCTTAAGATTCATTGACTCATAGAACTTTATAGCAGCTTCGTTAAATTCCCACACACCGAGTTCCAATGAGTCCGCTTCAATATCCTTTGCAAACTCTAAAATCTTTTCAAAAAATATCTTTCCTAGTCCTTTTCCTCTGTAGGCGTGATCGACACCAAAGTCGTCCATGTATACAACTTTCTTTGAAACAAGGATGGGTCTCTCCTCTGTGTGCTTTATCGTAATAATTGTATAAGCGATCGTTTGATGATCTTCCAGTAAGAATACCTTTGTGTTATCCTCCTCGACCAATCGGCTAAAATACGCCTCATCTAATGTGGTTTCAGCCATTCGATAATGGTCCGGCCTTTCCTTTGTATGCATTTCATGAACTTGTTTTTGAATGTGATGAACCGCGTCATAATCATTTACAGTTGCTTCTCTCATTAATACATTCAATATGCTTCCCCCAGTTAATTAATTTAGAGTAATCTTTATTCCTTACGTTAAAAATATAAAAAGAATATCCCCAATGAAATACAATGCCGGTAAAGCACTGATGATTAACCCCAACACTGCTGATTTTCTAATAAAAGAAAGAACAGAACCGATGATCCATACTCCTATAATGAGGAGAAAGCCAGGGTAAACAAATGTATAATCTGTATAATTCTCTCCTAACCCTCCACTTGCCATAAACAGAGTAATGGGGATCGTGATGACTCCCGTTATGACAAGATGAAAGATCCGATATAGTCTAAGATTCATCGAATCCCTCCTCTACTAATCTTTTACCTTTTATTAAACCGATCCGTCGATTCCTCTAACATCTCATCATCTAATTCCTCAACAACCTCTTGTGTTCCGTCTTCCATCACCATCTTCACTTCTACATCCTTTTCATCACTGACTGCATACCAAAACCGTTTATCACCTTCCACCTCAATGATGTTAGCTTTCTCTCTTCCTGCAAATACTTCCTTAATCGAAGAATCACTGATTGCCCCGGAATAGATATATGGTTCCTGATGCATGGCGGACCATTTGACTGGAGTATTCCACTCAGCTCCTTTTGTCTGTCTCCATTTCCACTCTCCATCCTCTTGTTTAAAATAGGCGATAAAGATTTGCTCACCACGGGAATTGTTTTCTGTAAATACGGCAATGGCATCGTTCGATTGGATCACATCTTCCTCTTTGTGAACGAGAGAATAAGAGTAACCCTCTTCCTTATCACCGCCCTCTGACATTTCCTCCATCTTTTGGTGGAAGAAGTCTTCAAAGGTGGGGGGATTAGAACATGCAGATAATAGGGCGATGAGTGTGAGTATAGTAAGGGAAACAATCTTTCTAATAATCATCATCCTCTTTTCTAAATCGTGTTTCCTTGCAAAGATTTTTCATCATCTTGATTTAAGTCAATGAAAGTCTTCCCCATTCACATTACAATCTTTATGAAAGTGATTGGGAGGAGGTATTATTATGAAAGTAACGAATCAAAACATGCAGCAGAAAGCAGCCATCTTCTCAGGTATCGCATTGCTTGTGATGACATTTGCTGCATTTTTTGCTCAAGGGTATGTTCACAGTTCATTGGTCATGGATGGTGATCCGGCAACCACATATGAAAACATCCATGCATCACAATCTTTGTTTTATCTTGAGATACTTGGGTGGCTAGTGATTGTCATCACGGATGTCATCGTAGCATGGGGTTTCTATATGTTCCTTAAACCCTTCCATCCTGGGTACGCATTGTTAGCCGGTTGGCTTCGTTTGCTTTACACAGCCATTCTGGCCATGGCGGTTTCACATCTGGTAATTGCCAGTCGGATGATTCAGGAACCAGTCTTAGGCATGGCACAGCAGGTGATGGGTTCCATCACAGCATTTGAAGCAATCTGGTCATTTGGATTAATCATATTTGGGCTCCATCTGATCGCAGTAGGTTTCATCGCAACAAAGACAAAAGTGATCCCAAAAGTGCTTAGCATTCTATTGATTTTAGCTGGCTTCAGCTATTCGCTCATTCATTTCCTGTACGGTTTTATCCCAGAGGTTAATCGTTTTACAGGACTACTGGAGCTGATTCTCATGGCCCCGATGTTTATCGGTGAATTGGGTTTTGGTATATGGTTATTGGTAAAAGGAAGGAAATTGACAAAACAATCAAGGTGACTTGGCTTCCGACCGTTTCTTGATACGACTTAAAGATTCCGGCTTGATTCCCAGGTAGCTTGCCAGCTGGTACTGGGGAACCCGGTCAATTAAATCCGCACTTTTTTCTTTCAAAGCATGATATCGCTCTTCTGGTGTCGAAGAGATGAAGGAGGAGAAATCATCCCTCATAGCACCCATATCTTCTTGCATCATTTTGCGTGTCATCACCTCTAACACCGGATTCATGTCGTAAGATTCCTGCTCAGTCGCTAAATCACCTACAACAAGCGTACAGTCTTCCAAACAGCTGAGGAAGTATTTTGAACCTGCATCCGCACCATGCTGATGAAAGATCGTGATACTTTGTTCTTCCGTAAAGAAATTGACCGTATTCTCAACCCCATTTTCATTTACAGCGTACTGTCGTACACACCCTTTTAGAACAAAATAACACTTGTCGGGAACTTCTCCCTGATGTAAAAGGATCGTTCCTTTATTAAACGTAGCAACCGGAACATCTACTGTTAGTTTTTCCAGCTCCGGTTCACTAAGATCGGAAAAACGTTTCATATATTGGATAAGGACTTCTTTCATGTCATTCTCCTTCCTTCGTACTGTATTTATGCTTTAACTATAGTAATATTTTACATGTATAGAAGTGGAAAGAAAGCCATGCAAGTGAATTTCTTTAAAATGATGAACATGATAAAAAAAATGAATAGAATGGTCATCTTCATTAGTAAACTGAATAAACGAAGGTGTAAGCTAAATTCTGTAATTCTTTAATAAGGAGGAGATACGTTTGGACCTGTTTTTCTTTATATCTGTCATCGTAGGTATGACGTTTATCTTTTTATATTTTGTGATCCGATATGACTTAAATAAGAAGAAAGTAGAGCTGGAACAAAGTAAAGTAGAACTGGAAAAGATGAAGTTACAACTCAACAAAGAGCGTCAAGAACAAGAAGAAGAGGAGCGTTAAACGGACGCTCCTTGTAAAAGACCATTCTTATACATCAGCTTATACAGCGGTAGTATTCTGATGGTCTTTTTCAAAAAGTAAAATGCCATTCTAATCGTTATAAACAAGTTTAAACCTCACCAGGAATGGATTCAGCAGAGAACCTGCCAATAGCAAAAGAAGCCCAATCATAAGATTTAATGCAATGTTATAAAATGGTGTAAGTAACTGAGTAAAGAGGATCATGGGCAAAATCAAAACAATACTATTCGTGAATCGCCCTTTTAAAGTCATACAGTGCTCTTGACCACAGGAAGGACAGCAGAGCGGGTTAAATATCGGCCCCCATAGATATCGGTAGATCTTCTTCCTCTTGAATTGGGTGTGACAGTTCTCACAGTGCTGCAATATTGAATTCCCCCTTTGAGCATACTATTCTTGTTATCTAAGGAATTTAACAATATATCCATTAAGTACGTTTTTTTCAATATAAGAAAAAGCTGAAGACTTTAAGAGCATTCAGTAATGACTTTAGATTTGGGTTCAATCACTTCAACAGTGCTTTCCTGAAGCCAAATGCACAATTTCATTAATGACCGAATCAACTTCTTTATGATCCCTAATTACAAATAAATAATCTGCTTCCCCATCTTCAGGATTCACAACATCTTTATTCATAGAGCCGCCCTGTTGACTGATAAGTACTTCTTCAAAGCTGGAATATGATCCCCTGAGAATATTCTTATTCCGCTTGCTGTTCCTTACTCTTTCTTGAAGAATGTCATCCGGGATTTCAAAGTGAACCAAGATACGGACAAACTTATCTTTATCATATATGTCTTCCAGCAAATACGTTCTCCCTTTTCGCGTGCGATTGGCACTGCAGGCGATAATATGGCAGTCCGTGTGCTCTTTAGCGTATTCCACAATCACCTTAGAGATCGAATGCTTTAGAGTATTAGGTCCCTGTTTTGGTAATAGATTTTTATAATATGTATTTAGAAAATCAGCCGTATTGTCCTGGTCCATTAATAATGAATTCTCTAAACTGCTTTCTAGCGCTTTTGCAAAAGTCGTTTTTCCGCTATGTGTTTTACCTACTGTGATAATAGCTAATCTCTTCATGGATCCCCCTGTTTTATAACTGAAAAATACGCCAGCAGATTATTACATCTTATCGTTTTCCTGATCTCCCAGAAGTTTATCTACCTTTTCTTCTACTCGTTTCAGCCGGTTATTTCTTTTCCATAGAACAACTACAATTAGAATAATGGCCACTGGAATGGCCAAAAAAATGATGAAAGAAATTAACTGAAAAATAATATCACCTGTATTGATAGTGGCTGTTGATTGTGCTGATGCTAGTAAAAACATAAACCCACTCCCTTAGACCTTCTCCCTTAATTGAAACCTCTCTTAATTTCAGTTCCAATTATCATGTCAATGTTTAGTTCATATTTTTCGCAAGTATATGTATCAATCCCTCAGCTGCATCTTTTTTGCTGGCGTACTTCTGTGGTCGTTGAGATTTTGATACGATATAATGCTCTGCTTCTTCCCCATAAAGTGAACCTGTTTTATTCGCAACCATATATTCCGCTCCGGAAGTCTCCATTCGGAGGTTCGCCCTCTGGAATAAATAATCCGGATCATCCGTATGCTCTAACTTAAATCCGACAAGTAACAGGTCAGGATTCCATTTCTTAATTTGTGACAATACTTTCGGTGCCTTTTTAAAGTGAATAATTGGAGGTTCGTCACTGGACATCTTTCCTGTCTCCAGTACCGGATTCCCTTGTTGATCCAATACTTTATCAACCACCCAATCTGATCCGGCAGCTGCCATGATCACAACGTCTACAGGTTCAGATTGTACAATCGTTTTGATTTTTTCTCCTAAATCCTCAATACCCTCGAACGGAATGAGTCGCATTTTAGGATGATGTTCGGGGAGCTTTGCGAAATAGCCGTGTAAATAAATCACCTCTGCCCCCTGTTTCAAAGCTTCTTCAGCTAAATAACACCCTATCGCACCTTTTGCTAAATTAGTGTGTCCTCTGACATTATCCCACTTTTCAAGCGTCCCTCCGCTTGTTATTAACATCTTTTTTTCTTTTAGATTCATAGATACACCCACTACCTTATGCAAATTTTATCTATTAGGGAGCTGACCTGGCCCACGGTACCTCATTTTCCTATAGATCACCAATCAAAGGTAATAGATAAGACCAATCCCCATTATAATCATGCCATAAACGATAAATCCCATCCCGTTCCATCCTCTGATAAAGACAATACCTATAACATAGGATAGATAGCCTGCTATTGAAATAGATAAGGGAATCACGAACCCTCTTTTACTTTTCACTCTAAAGAAATGAATGCTAATCAATATCAGAATAGCTGTCAGCACTGCTACCGAAATGACCGCGTCTCCATAGTAATTCCACCAGATAGAAATCTCCTCCTTTTTAAAACTGGCATTTTTTCACCTACAGAATCCAAAATTGAAACACGGTTATAACCGCAGTTAACATCAAGACCATTTCAGCTATTGTTAAAATAGCTTGTTTAGGGTATTCACTATATCTTAATTCGAAGAATGCTCTTACAGAGTAGTCCACTGCGAATAACACAACGACTCCCAACAGGTAGACATTCGTAAAATCTCTATTATTTATCATAAGAACGGCTAAAGTCATTACAGTCAGGGCAGTAAATACTCTCACCCACTTATCAACTTTACGATGTGTCTCATTGATATGATTATAGGAAAAGGGGTTTCTTTTTATTTTTTTCAGCTTAAGAAATTTTCTTAATACGTATTTAACGGTTGTGATCAGAACAAATATCATGTTAGCAATTGATATAAATTTCACCCAAAACATAATATCCCCCCTATTACACAAATAGTCTTCAACTCTGGACCAATTAATCCTAAATCACCCAAGAACTTATTTCATTCTAATAATATGCCTTACACAAAATTCTAATAATTTCCACTTTTATGGTATTATATGTATAAAGAGCTTTTCAAGATGATTTATTAATTATTGATGCATTTCATTTACCGGAGGTGGGTTTTATGGATTTTTTGTCTTGGTATGACTGGATCACTCCAACGAATCCTTTAGCATCTATCGTGTTTGGACTTCTCTTTACATTTATCGGAGGAATCACGGTTTGGTTGAATACGAAACGTGTCAGAACGGTGATGGTCGCTGCCTTTACCGGAATAGCGGTAACGGGCATTGGAGTCACCATTTTAAATATCATCGGTTTTTATACATGAGACTTGTGGACCTGACGGTATAAAAATAGATAAAAGAAGAAGAGCAGAGCGGTGCATCCCCACCCTGCTTTATTTACCGTTTTTTCCTTCCGCGAAGAAAAATCTTCTGAATAAGAGAGGTTTTATGCGCGACGTGTGTAGGGTCTTTTTGAACCTTTATGACTTCCCAAAACCCATCTTTCTCTGAAGGGTCGACTAATATATCCAGACCAAAATAAAGACAGTATTCTTTCATATCCTGATAGTCAAAGAAGTTGGAATCTTCCTCTGCTAAAACCACGGTGTGATTCACTGGGTCTTTTTCAAAAGAAAGCGGCTCACCATATTGTTCTATGCCGTCATACCCCTCACCTACATCAAATTTTCGCAACAGATGGCCCTCTTGGAATATGTTCAAATGGTAAGTATCAACGGTACTCTGACCTAAGGCATGAATAACCTGCGTATTGAATCGAGAAGAAAGGGTGGAGGTCAACTCCATTAACTGTTCATATGAATCATGTAAGACTGTTACCCACTCCTCATGCAGGTGGCATAAAGCAAATTGCGTCGGAATGGCATGATCGAACATCGGTAAAGACGAATCTTGATTTGAAAGGATGATTGGCTTACGGTCATGTTTATCCTCTAGCCATTCGATCAAAGCAGCTTTTACTTCATTTACCTTGTCTGTTTTAATGTGAATGTGGTACATGGCAACTGACAAATGCATCCCTCCTCATAATTCCAATTATTTCAAATAGTAAAGTTTTACTCAAGGAAATTTTTTTCAATAAGGAGGGTTCATCCAAATCAAAAGGATCATTCGTCTTTTACTTTATGGTTTCAGCGACATCACACAGGATGGATACGTATTGATTGGTTGGAAGGTCAGAATAATTCCCAGAGCTGATAGATAGACGGAAAAATTCCGCTTATTTAGTCCTTACTATTGAAAAAAGCTGAAATAGACGGAAAAATTCCGCCTATTCATTCTATAAATACATCTGTAGGTGATTTTACTGTGCATAAGCGGAAAAATTCCGCTTATTTACCCCCAAAACAAGTCATCTTCTGAATATAACCGGAAAAATTCCGCTTATTTACTTTTGCCAGTTCTTCTATAAAGAGCAAGACAACTTTATATAATTTGATTAGAATGAATCGTATACAAGTAATAATGAAGAGGCTGGGACTACTCTCACTTCCCAACGACATACACTCCATTAGGATCCCTTTGACGGGAAGTCACTAATCCACTCATCACTGCCTGGTGGATCGTAGTAGTTTCTCCTTTTCCTACATGTATATGGTTCAATGGCTCGTTAAATAAGCAGAATATATCATTCTCAAATTTTCCATCTTTCATGATTAACTCTAATTCTTCCATTCTAGCAATAGCCGGTGTGCCGTCAATCGCATCTTCACGGCTTTGGAGTTCAATTCTGAAACCGTATGGTGTTCCGATAAAGGTTCTCCTTTCATTACTATTCACTTTCCAGTTCATGGCTTCGGCTCTTTGACATATCTCATCAAGTTCCTCTGGACTCACCAAGAAACCAATATGGTCAAACATCACTCTCTTACCGTATCCAAAGGTAATATTGATAGCCCCTTTCCTCGCTTCGATGATCCTGAACGAGATTCCTTTATCCCGAAAGTCATCCCACTCCAAAGGGGGATTGAATGTCTGAAAATCACCTCGAAACTTCCCAGTGCGAAGTGAAATTCGAAATCCATTCTTCACATAGAACTTTTCTGTTTCTTCTACATGGGGCGTCCAGAAATGGTAATGAAATAACATGACTCATCCCTCCATAAAAATGCTTCGAATGCTCCCTTTAATGTATCAGTCGTCCACTCCAGCTTCGTCCTTAATCAGAATGAAATCCACCTCATCTTTTAGTCGCAGGTAAGGGAATTATGAGTATTCACTGGCTAAATAAATTCAGGTGCAACCCACAAAAGATCATACCTGGCAGTAGGACTATACAGTTAAACGATTTTGAACTTCCCTTAGGAACTCCCCTAATACTCCCGTATATATATCAGGTTTTTCCTCATGTACCAAATGCGACGCAAACGGAATGACGCACACATGCACATTTTCATGCATGGTTTGATACTTAGCAGCAGTCGATACTTCTGCCTGATTCCCCTCGCCCACCATAAATAGAATCGGCACAGTAATGGAACCTAAGTCGGACGTATCATCAAAAGGGTACCAGTCTTCGTCTCGAGCCATATAAATAAACTGTCTCCAGTCCGATTCGTGTTGCAGATCCAATTGACTGGTGAATTCTGTATTTTCCAATAATTCTCTTTGGAATTGAACATCTTGAGCATGCATTTCCTTCCAATTGTCCGGCTTATCAGAAGTAATTCCAGACAAGGTTAAGCTTCGTAATCGGTCAGGAAATTTCTTTGCAAATCGTAAACCCACTAATCCCCCTAGTGAGCACCCTACTACATGCACTTTTTCAACTTGTAAATGATCCAATGTATCTCTCAAATCATCCGCAGCGTCTTCAAAGTAATTGCTGAAGTCATGACTTACCGACTTTCCATGTCCTCTTAAATCGGGAACTATGACTTTCCTGCTTTGTTGAAGTGCCTCTCTTTGCTTCACAAAATCAGTCGTTCCGGCTTGTAACCCCGTGTGGAGAAAAACAACAGGTTCCCCTTCCCCGTATACTTCAGTATGTAAAATCATCTAACAATCCTCCCTTTAGTAAAATAAATTAATCTAACCAACATAATGAATAACCAACCGGTATAATGCCACACACAGTCCTAAGACACAGGCTTTCATTTTGGCTGGATGTTTTCTTTTACTAAATAACAAGTAAAGGAAAATCACCACAAACCCTAGAGGGAACCACAGCTCGAAGAAACCTTCTTTTGTATCTCTAGAATAGATTGGACCAATATGCGTGCTGATCAAAAAGTAAATAAAAATGGAATAACGACGTGTTTCTAATTGTTTACTCCACCTGACTAAGAAGAAAAAGATGATAATGGCTATAGTGGTAGTTAATAAAAATTGAAGAGCCAAAGGAATGGGATTTAATTCCACTCTGAATATCCCTCTCTTTCTAGAATTCTTTCCTTCAATTCCATATCGTTACTACCAATTATTTCAAAAACTATTCATCCTTACAATGATTTTATGACACAAAAAAAGCGCGATGTACATAATCGCGCTTAATTGTCGCTCTAGCCCCATTGTTTAACCCTCTATTATTTCTCTTTTTGATAAAACCTCCGCACCTTCGCTCGATTCCCGCAATCGGCCATGGAACACCACCGCCGGCTCCGGTTCCTGCTCGTATCGAAGAATAACCAGCCGCAAGGGTCACCTTCACATTGTTTGACCCGCTCCAACTCATTTTTTGAAACAAGCAAGTCTACAGCGGATTGCAGAATGGGAGGCAGCATCGCATCCAGATTTTTGTCTGGTTGATTGAACTTCAACATGAATTGATCTTCAATTGGGATGATTTGCAACGATTGATAGTAATGGCTCACATATTCATTGAAGCGTGCCAGATCCTGCTCATTCGGCGAGGTTTTCTTTGAGATGCTCTTGAATATTCTATACATCACTTCCCGCAGTTCAATTGCTTGCTTCAGGACTTCTTCTGCTAGAGAAGGATTTTCCCCGGCTTCCACAAGAAGATTCTGTGCCTGTTTGGCAGTCAATACTTCGGCATGAATCGACCAGTCGACCAATTTGGCGTAATCCTTAAACCAGTCCCGCCTTTTCTCCGTACTTTCCCGCCAACTGACGGTATTGATGAAATCCATACACAGTCGTTCTCCGACCATCATATAAGGGTTTGTTTCCGACATAATCATGACTCCTTTACTCTAACCATCATAATACATATTGACAGTTAGAAACAACCAGCGTAAACTTATAACCAGCTAAAGTGTTTTAGGTGGTTAAATTCAAATTCAGGAGGTTTTAAAATGGAAAATGCGATGTTGGCAGCTGTTAAGACGTTGTTGAAGGAAACATTCGAAGGACCTGAAGGAAATGGAAGCTGGTACACGGAATCGAAGCCTGGCAGTGGATTGTTCGGAACACTTGACGGATTATCGGCAGAAGATGCCTCGATCCCGGTCCATGGTACCACCATCGCCGCACAAACCGATCACACCCGTTATTATATATGGGTGGCAAGATCTTACATGAGTGGAGAAGTCCCCGACAAGGACTGGGAAGCTTCATGGAAAATCACAAGCGTAGACACCGACACATGGACACAATTCACCTCAGAACTTCAACAAGAATACACCGCACTGCTCACAACCATCGATTCCCTGACCTCCTTTGAAGAACAGACCTTTTCAGGCATGCTTGGAGCAATCGCCCACTCCGCTTACCATCTCGGTTCCATACGACAAATGGTTAAAGCGATTAAAGTTCCGAGTCAGCCCTAATTTTGAAAATGAGATATTAATCCGTTTGGAAAAGGAAGAACCCGCCGTGGTATTTTTGGCGGGTTTCTTTATTAATAGATTAGATGATTGGGAGCCCACAAACGAAAAATAAGCGGAGATTTTCCGGTTATATTTAGAATGGTACCTATTTTGGGTAGAAATAAGAGGAGGTTTTCCGGTTAAATAAAGAAAAATCGATTATTATTGTTTCTATTGAGTCAATAGGCGGAATTCTTCCGGCTATTTCATCCTTTTTTAGAAATAATCTCTAATTAAGCGGAATTTTTCCGTCTATTGTTCAGCTCTCGAACTCAACCTGACATTCCAACCGACATAAGGCTATTAAAAAAGGTATCCTAAAGAAGAAGCCATAACCAAGGAGGAACAAACCATGAAACCAAGAATCACCGTACTCACTCTCGGAGTCGATGATCTGGAAAAATCACTTGAATTTTATCAGAACGGTTTACATCTCCCAACTGAAGGGATCATTGGGCAGGAATTTGAAAATGGCGCTGTAGCTTTCTTCGATTTGCAAAACGGAGTGAAACTGGCCATCTGGGAACGAAAAAGCTTAGCGAAGGAAGCCAATGTCCCCCTCTCTCCCAGAAGTCCCTCTGAATTCACGATCGGACATAATGTAAGCAGTAAGGCAGAAGTGGATCAGGTGATGCGAGAAGCGGAAACCGCAGGGGCGAACATCACCGATCCAGCCAAAGAAACCTTTTGGGGAGGATATTCTGGTCACTTCCTGGATTTAGATGGACATTTATGGGAAGTCGTGTGGAATCCACATTGGGATTTAGAGGAGTAACATTGCTTGGCAAAACCAGTTCAATTAGATTGTGCTGGTTTTGCCTCTAAATAAGAAGTTATCTTACACTTTTATACGTAACAAGAAAAGGTGTTACCAAAGTACCAACCAAAAGTATGAGCATTCCAATTCCAAACGTTAGAACAAAATTCTCGAATGGAGATAGGAAATTAAAGAACAATATTGCAGGTAGTATGGTGCAAAGCACAAAAGCTAGTCTTCCACGAATGGTTATGTCGTGCTCCGTTCCACAGTTCGAACAGTGGATAGGTTTATAGGTCCAAATAAACGATTTCATAATCTTTTTCCAACTAAATGGGGTCTGACATTTATCGCATTTTTGCAAGATTAAATCACCTCGATGCTAAAAATCTTTCATGATACTTTTTCAGATGTCACTGCCTCTTTCTCTTCCTTTTCATATAACAAGTAATAAATAGACATACCCGTTAGAATCATAAATGTCAGAGTAAAGATAAGGTTTTGCACTAAAAATGAAAGGCATAGTACATTAAATAACATGAGAATTATTGTTATTACTTTCGCTGCCATATGACTCCTCCTTTGATCTGGCAAACTCCTGTCTTTAAACGGAAACAGGAAGCCAGTGCATATCTTTATTAGGTAAGTTCATATTCCCGAATAAAATCAAGGGTCTTTTCAAACAGTTTCGGTTGGATATCTGAATAGGTAAGGCTGGTGGGAAGGTCTTCAAATAATTCAACTTCACTAATCTCTGACTCTGGCAATGGTCCGATTTCTTGTATCCTGCCAAAATATAATCTTCCAAATGTGTGAGAACCGTCAGTGGAATATTCGCAAATTGGAATAATATCAGCTTCTCTACAACCAGTCTCCTCATATAACTCTCTCCTGGCTGCTTCCTCTATTGCTTCACCCTCTTCTCTGTGGCCACCAGGAATTTCCCACGATGTTCTCCCCTTATGTCTCACATACATCCACTTTCCTTGATAACTAGCACATATTACTGTGAAAGATAGTTCCGTTTCGTTTATCGCATCTACATCATAAAAATGGATGACCATGACGTGTATCACTCCCAATAACAAACTTGCATTCTATTATCATCTAAATCGTAAAAATCAAAATATGTATTGTCTCCATCATCGTTTATATCAGTTACCTTTATGCCTTTCTCTTTTAGCTTTAAATAGGTATCTTTAATGTTACTACTGAAGAAAATAGGGTAAATCGAGCTCTCTTTCGAAGATACGTTTCCTTCTTCAATCGTGAACGGAACCCCGCCATTTCCAACAGTAAATATTTGATAGCCCACTCCACTAAATGACACGTTAAACCCTAATTCTTGGTACCACTTACTTGACTGCTCGAGGTTGCTCACGGTCAAACAGATTGTGTCTATTCTTTCAAACATGTAGATACACCCCTTTTATTCATTAGCTTACTCCGTTCAATAAAACGACCAAACAATCAGATTAAACGATTCTGCCAACTTCCGTAAAACCGTCGGCACTGATCCGTCGTCATCAATATAGTACACTTCAGTCACAATCAGAACACAAAGGGCAAGCACAACAGCTACAACCATCAACACCGTCCATAATTTGCTGTCTTTATATCTTCTTACCTTTTGATGCTTCTTCTGTCTGTACATGCTTTGTAGCATTCGCTGGCGCTGATTTTTATCTTGTTTGTCAGCATTCATCGGTTTTCCCTCCATACTGATAAAGGATTTAGAAATCACGACCCGATTGATTTACCCGACTAGTGCTTGCCTTTTCGTGGGTTTTGACTCATTGAAATGTCGTCCTGTACAGATCAATTAGGTGTAGTATGAAAACACTCACTCCGCTCAGGAGGAAGAAATAAGCTAAACCCCTACTTTCCTCCCACTGGTTATATGCTTGCATGAACGAAATGAATGCCACAAAAAAGCCCATATACAACTGAAATTTGCTTTTCACCATGCCCCTCATTCCTCACAACATCATGGCCTTCAATGGCTCTAATTCCAATTATTCCAAATTAATCCATCATACTCAAGGGAAACTTTCAGACAAAAAGGGCTTATCCTCCATGGATAAGCCCCTTTCGCACTATTGCTCTTTCAACACCGAATACTTCCGATAAGCCTTATAATATACCCCAGCCAATAATACAAACATAAAAGCAGGGAACAATTTCAGCAGAACAAACGGCGTTTCAAAGAGAAATGCTTTCCAAAATAAATCATTCTCCATACTCCAAAGACCGTCATGATATAATCCCGGATCTCTGTAGTACCTAAACGAGTAGATGAGAAAAATCATGCCAAACCAAAAGGAATAGCCCATGATTCGTTTATAATAGTGACTCTTTGATTCTCGGTCAGAGAAAATTTCATCTTGGTTATCACTCTCTTTTTGCCAATACCGTATGCCACTCATCCAGTATCCTTTCAGGTACCTCCAGCCGAAATCCTCATAGATCCCCTTATATTCCTCCAGCTTTTTCTTGGATAGATAATCCTGATAGTCCAGTCTCATCACAAAATTCTTGTCTGTCTTTTCGAAAGTGTACACTCCCAGTCCACTGATGTTTGTGCACCGATAGCCTTTTTGCAATTGCTCGTTCAGCCAGTGTTCTTCTTTTTCTATACTGATAAACCATTTAAACTTCTTCATTCGCTTCACTTCCTTCATACAAGGATACGATATGCAAGAGCCTTTCCTGCTCCAGGTTCAAGATGGCATTTCCTTCAGATGTAATCTGATAGATTTTCCTCCGGCCAGAATTTCCAACAGGTTCAATCCACCCATGTTTATTCAAGTTCTCTATCGCACCGTATAATGTGCCGGCTGCTAACACCACGGTGCCTTTGCTCATTTCTTCGATCTTCTGCATGGCGGCGTATCCGTGGAGCGGCTCACGCAGTGCCAGTAAAATATAGTGCATCGTTTCAGACAATGGTAATAATTTATGTTTCATGTTCTCACCCTTTTATTCAGTTCAACTATATAGTTCAGCTTACTAACAATTTAATACAGTTCAACTGAATAGTCAACCATATTTTAGAAATCCCATTAAAAAAAGCCAATTTCCTTTATGTTCGGAAATTGGCTTGATCCTACCAGTGCGCTTGCAGTTTATTACCATCTGGATCATAAAAATGGAAAAAGGCATGACCCTCATCTTCTTTAATCTCATCGACCTTCACCTCGTGATCCTTTAAGTGTTGATGAAATTCAGCCAGCTTGGGACTTGTAAAGCCAATACTGAATTCCTCTTTCTGATTCACTGTAAAATGGGCAAAGGTTGCATCTTCTGTAGGGATGAGGATCAGTAAGAACGGTCCTTCATTTATTTTTAAAGCGGCAAGTTCCTCGGTTACGTTTAATAATTGGAGACCTAATATATCTCGATACCATTGTGCTGACTGTTCTACATTCTTAACTGGAATTCTAATATAATGTACTTGTTCAATGAATGATTTACTCAAATCCTTCTCTCCTTTATACTGGTCTACCAAGTAGTTCGCTTTCAGTATCCCCTTCTCCTTTAAATCCCCTATAAAATTCCAAATTTCCAGTCCCTTAGTCCGTCCTTTTGCTATCATTCTCTTCTTCAGGATCTCTCACTTTACCGTCCAGGATATCGTCTAGAGGAGTGTATTGATTACTGGGGAGTTTCTTTCTTCGAATAGCTCTAAAGATAATAAATGCAGGTATGGCAAGATAGACGACAAATGCAAGCCCCATTGATAATACCTCTTGAATGCTATTGATGATTTCCACCTTACACTTTACCTCCCTTATAGAATGAGAATGTGAACCGCTCCCACCATATGCATATACAATCCAGTGAGAGATAGAACCGTCCCCAGGAGAAATGTCCAAGGGTTGTCTTCTGTTTCTTTATCAAAGGTCCAGATTGTCAGTAGAGCCACTGTCAACGTGACGATAGGGAAAATGACGTATTGTGGTCCAAATGCGAATGAAACCCCGCCAAAGATGAGGACAAAAATTCCATAGGGATTAGCATTCTTAATATTATCAATGTATTCTTTCTCAGCAGTCGAGAAACCTTCATCGTCATAGGAGTAAAACACTTGCTTAAATCTATTAAGGAGGTTGACGATCTTTTTAAATCCATTCATATATTCCTGTTTCAATCCCTTCCTTTGCACCCTAATTCCTCTGATATTTCATAACTTAAGTAATCGTAAATGGAATAAAAAAACGCCTGACATTACAGCACATACTCTATTTTTTCCGATAGGACTTCATGCTTAAATGACCCCAATCCTCTTTCAGATCATCAAGATGCACAATACTCCATGCATTAAAAAAGGTCTGCCCACGCTTGTTAAAGAAGAACTGACCGTCAATGCAGTAAGAGGCGTGTTGAATGATCCCGTCTGCATTTTCCCACGTCACCACATCACCTGCTCGCAACCCTTGAGAGGGGATGACATGATAATCTTCAAGTGCTAAACGTTGAAGAAACGTTTGAGGGTGGACCCATTCATGTGCGATCCATTCCTGCTGGGTGATGGCGAAGAGAGTTGCTGACAAACAATTGCTTCCCGCTCTGGATGGAAAGGTGTTGGCATACCTTCGTAAGTGTTGAGGGGTTTGAGCCGGAACATCATAGCAATTCCACTCCTCCCATTCTTGAGCAATTTCTATTATGAGGTCTTCCTTGCAACGATAAGAAAGTTCTTCCCACATCGCTTTATGAAGGACAACATACCCCTCTCCATTCACTTTGACAACGTTGTCACGAAGAGATGAAATGTCTCCGGAGAAGTCAGAAATGGGATGAATCAATCCCCTTCCCACTTCCACTTGAATATGAAGTAGCTCGATCTTCTTTTCCGCTGGTAGATGATTCACCTAGCCTGGTTGTGTCACCAGTACATAGGCAACGTCCTTTGATAGATTCCAATACTCATAGCTGTTCGCAAATTGAACCTGCTTATAAGATGAATGGTTTTTGAACTCTTCGTGGGGAATGACCAGGGCATTGTCTATATATTCTTTAAAACTAGTAAGATTGGTCTCCGGGAGAAAAAAGAGGTCTTTATCCGGTACATAGGTATTAACCCATTCTTTTATAGTGTCAGATGTTGGCTGGAGCTTTCTTTTCATTTTCATCACCTCTGTTGTTCATCCTCTACGAAATTCTAGGACAAGTCCATCTCCAATTTGAGAAGACTGTTTCAGCAGCTCCTTGTTGGCAGGATCAATCCAATAGTATTGAAGGGTCTCTCCAAAATACGTTTTCACCTTCCAGGCATCAACAAAATCGTCAAGTCCTCTTTTAACACGCTCTGACTCGACTACTTGAATATGAATATCGACTTCTGACTCGAGCGTTGCATTGAAACCATTCAATTGCAGGGAGTAACCGGACTTCAACGGCAACACACGCAATATAAGCTCCACGGAAAATGTGTCAACGCAGTCTCCATGTAGTTTGATTGTTTTTTTACTATTCCCCATCGAGATATGTACTCCTGCCTCGTCATATTCGGCTTTCACGAGATGACTACCATTTGAGTAATCGGTGAATGAAATGGGTTTACACGTTGCCTTTTCCATTATGGTAATGCCTTTTCTGTCACCTAAAACATCGGAATTTAATGTTTGCTCTCTCTCAATGGCTTCACGTCCATCGATACGAACAAACTTTATCTTCTCCGTAGTAACACCAACCTTTTTTTCTCTTCCGTTCTCAATAAGATAAATGTCTTTTTCATCTTCTGTTTCAACCAGTGCCTCTGCACTTATTCTCATTGATTGTCCCCTACTCTCTCTCATTCCCCAACCCCATTTTTCATCTAATCTCCTCCGCCAGCTCTAATATAATCCCCTCAGGACCACGAACGTAGCATAATCTGTATGTATCTTCATATTGCTGAACCTCACTAAAGGTTTCTGTACCCTTCTCTTTCAAATGGGCAACCATGGTGTCAAGATCCTCAACAGCAAAGCAAATATGGCGGATACCCAACGTGTTGGGATGCGTTTGCTGAATACCGTTTTCATCGGACGGTGTTATATATTTGACGAGCTCTATCCATGTCTGACCGTCCGGCAATCCCATTCCTACGCATGACGTTTTCACATCTTTCATACCAACGACCTTGTCCAGCAGCTCACCATCCATCTCCCATTCGGCTTTCACCTCAAGTCCTAAATCCACAAAAAACTCTTTAGTCTTTGAGAGATCGTTTACGTTGATACTGATATGATCCATTCTGGTGATTTTCATGTTTTTTGACCTCTTTCACAATTAGATTCAACCAAAGTTCAATATCTGCTATTTACCAGTCCTGACTAATGTAATACCAATTATTTCAAATCATTAAATAAAACTCAATGTTTTTCAATTGCGTCAAAAAATCCAGTGGTGTTTCCTATATGACCTAGGAAACGAACTTTTAGCAGGTCAAACAAGATTTTTGTCGAACGTTATACTTTAAGCGTAGTATGAAATTCAAATTTTGGAGGAGAAAACGATGGCAGAGGTCTTGATGTTCCACCATGTTTTAGGCAAAACGAAGGGAATAGAAGCAATTGCAGATCAACTGAGGGATGCAGGGCATATTGTGCACGTGCCGGATTTATTTGATGGCCGCACATTTTCCTCATTGGAAGAAGGCCTGGGATTTGTTAAAGAAATCGGATTTGAAGAAGTGACGTCGCGTTGCATTCGGGCAGCCGGTGATCTTTCGCAAGATGTCGTCTATGCTGGCTTTTCACTTGGTGTCCCGGCAGCACAGCAGCTCGCTCAAACACGTGAAGGCTCAAAAGGCGCACTGTTTTTCCATGCCTGCCTCCCGACCTCCGAGTTCGGAACTCCATGGCCAGCTGACTTACCTGTGCAAATTCATGCCATGAATGCTGATCCCTTCTTCGTTGAAGACGGTGACATCGACGCGGCTCGTGAACTGGTGGAGTCGGCCAATCACGCCGAACTTTTTCTATATGAGGGTAATGAACATCTCTTCACCGACAGCAGCATACCTTCTTATGATGCTGAGGCGACGAAGCTTGTGATAAAGCGGGTTCTTGACTTTCTCGCATAAGTCAACAGGGAGCACGGGGACGGTTCTCCTGCTTCCTTTTCGTTTGAAGCAGCAAAAGGACCCCATTCTAGCTCCTTCCTCCTCATCAAATGACAATAACCATCATATTGCCCCCGATCATAGGACGATGTCCCTCTTGTATAGTGAACTAACTTCTATCTTTGTTAAGGTTCTTTTCCTTATTAATAACCACCAAGAATAAGGCTGCTGAGATGGCAGCGCCGAGTGATAAGAAGAAGTATATGTAATGGAGTAAATCGGGATTCTTTACTAAATCCCAAGTCGTCCTAATGAATGCAAAAGATAAATATAGAACTAAAATGAAAGGGCCTTTCGAAATGACTTTACTCAACATCCTCTCTTCCTTTCAGTGACTCATAATTTTAGATCTTTTTAATTGCAGCATGTTCATTTCCTCATGTTGTCTAATTGGATAAAATTTTTTCTAAATTGTTCTTCTAGTATTACCCCCTTTACTTAAAGGAACTTATAGACCTCCGTTCATCATAAATCCTAAAACTAGTATTATAAATCCACCTGCAAGTATTCCTAATGCTGAAATTGAAACTGTCTTGGATTTCCCTTTTTTACTCAATAGGGCAGTTACCAAAGCTAATATTGCTCCAATAATTAAGACGTTGGTTCCTACATACCCGCTAACTCTCCCTCTCATAAAAACAAATAATATTAAAGTAATCCCTATAATACCAATGGACACCCAACCAAGGTACTTTCTCATTTAATATCCCCTCCCTAAATATTAAATTCAGCTCTGTATATAATTAGACTGCAAAGAAAGTATTTTAGTTTCATATTAATCGATTCTTGATTGCCCATCCAAAACACTTTTTAGAGGCTTTTGAAGAACGTTCACAAAAGCTGCGACGGCGCTTGTTGCTACAATACCCATTAGACCCAGTGATATCGGACCTGCTGCGTCATCACCTGTGAAGTGAGCAAGCACCCTCAAATAAACAATTGCGATTAAAATGAAGAGAATAACCGTAAACGCACATTTTTTTATGATCTTCAAAGATTGAAATGATAACTCGGAGAATGCATTGTTCTTTTCGATATAGGTTAAGAGCTTAAATACTTGATACAACACTACAAAAATCGATAAACATATGCCATATGCACATGCCAAAAGGGGATATAGCGAATAATCACCTGGACGCTCTATCCCATCTCTTCTGGCTGCTTCAGGCAACCAATAGATACACACCGCAAGTAACCCAATTCCGATAAGAAAAGCAATGAACTTCAAGTAAAAAGTTGAACCTTGTTTACCATTCATTTAGAGCACCTCACTGATTCTATAATAAAATCACTGTACCACATTATTTATTGTTTAACAATAAATGAATGTTGTTTTTTAATATATTGTTATTGTTTTTAATTGAATTTCGATAAAAAAAATATAGAGCGCTTCTCATTTTAGAGAAACGCTCTTACTTTAAACCTTAATATGATAACTGATTGCATTAATCTGCTTATCATAACCTTCTTCAACGGTTTGACCCTATTGTGGACAGCAAACAAAGAGAGATATAGCAGATTCATGCGGGATTAACAATTATCGTGCGAGTTTCAGATACAATCATGCGCGAATCCCGATAATCATGCCAAGGTGTCGAATATCCTTTATTTATAAGGAACAAAAAGACCGATTGGACAGGCCCACGTATCCTTTAATAAGCCAATGGACCTGTCCCCACGGCTCTAATTATGGTGCAACAAGTTCAACTTTTATTCTGTCCGGGTCCTCGAAGTAAACTGCATAATAATCGTCTCCCCCTGCAAATGGATGCTGGTTTGTATAAAGAACGTTTATTCCCTTATCTTTTAATTTCATAGTCACACTATCGACGTGTTCTCGTGAATCTGCGTGAAAGGCTAAATGATTTAAACCTACTCTGCATCTATGATATGGAATGTCAAGAAACCGTTCTTCTGTTTGCACAAATACAATATACGTATCTCCCATTTTCCAACTTTGCCCACTTTCCCATTCTTGGAAAAGATGATACCCTAATTCCTCAAGAAACCAGCTCCAAAAATCAATTGACCTATTTAAATTAGATACATAAAGTTCAATATGATGAAGTAATCCTTTTGGCACAAAGCTTCCCCCTTTACTTTTCCATTCCCATCACCAGCTTGATGTGGTGCTCGAAGGATGAGTCTATCTGTTTCTATTTACGGAACATCTATTAAAATAGGATCCATATCCTTTCCCCACTCTCTCAAAAAAAGCACATTAACTCTCCGGACCAAAGTGCTTACCTTTTTCATTAAATTTGTCGACCCTATTACGGACTCAATCTTATACTTTAGAAATAACTAACGCCAAATTAGGCTATTACACAAATTTGCACATAAGAATATCATCAATATATTCCCCATCATTTAACTTGTATTCTTTTATCAAACGACCTTCTTCCAAAAATCCCATCTGCTTGTACAGGGAAATGGCTCTTTGATTTGTTGAAAGGACCCCTAAACTTACCTTTTCAATGAGTGGGTTCTCCTCGGCCCAGTCTAATAATGCCGTTAAAAGTGCCTTCCCTATCCCCATGCCTCTGTAATCTTTGCTTATCGACATTGAAACTGAGCCAGTATGGGATAATCTCTTCCTAGTTTGGGAACGAAATTCTATCGATCCGACAACTACACCATCCACTTCCGCTACGATAAGAGTTTCTTTTTCGTTATCCAATTTCCGTTGTATTCGTTCTTTTTCCTCCTGCACAGGCTTTTTTTCTAGCTCCTCTGATACAACGATGAAATATTTACCTTCAGAAATAACAGAGCTCTCTATATCCAAAAGTACTTCCGCATCCTCTAGTTTCACATTTCGAATGAAGTATTCTACATTATCTTTAGACACTGGTATTTTACATCCTCCTAAGTGATGATCTCTTATGAAATAAATACGACATCCGATAATAATATCCTTCTTCAACGGTCTGACCCTATTGTGGATAGCATGAAAAGAGATAGATAGAAGATTCATGCGGGATTTACGATTATCGTGCGGGATTTAGAAAAATCATGCCACTTCCGTCATAATCGTGCGAGTTTCAGATACAATCGTGCGAGCATTCCGATAATCATGCCAAAGTGTCGAATTTTCTTTATCTGTGAGTAGCAAAAGGACCAATTTGGCAGGCCCACGTCTCCTTTAAAAGAGCCAATGGACCTGTCCCCATGGCTCCCCTCCTTAAAAAGGAAAACATGAAGTAGTAATAGCACAATCGCTTGATTGCTTTCCTGTAGGTATCGTAGTAAGAACACTATCCGTTCTAATACAAATAACTGAAACTGTCCCCGCATTAAAGTTAGTAACATAAGCCTTTCTCCCATCGGGGGTAATACAAACATCCGTTGGACCATCGCCAACATCAATCGTCGTCATAATTGAATCATCACATGCATTCACTACGGTTACATTATCACTGCTGATATTCGTGATATATACCTTCTTCCCATCTGGTGTAACCGCTACGCCATTCGGTCTTATCCCTACATTGATCGTATTTGTTACTACGTTTCTCTTAAGGTCAATGACAGATACTGTACTAGGCTCCCCTCTCCCACGATTGGCCACGTATAGCTTTTTTCCATTCGGGGTAATCGCAAGGTCTCGAGGAAATTCTCCATTTGTAATGGGAATCCTGTCTATCACTGATTCTTTTTTTGTATCGATTACGGTAACAATGTTACTTATGGTTACAGCAACATAGGCCCTTCTTCCATCTGGACTAAATGCCACATCAAATGGGTTATCTCCTACTTCTATATGTTTCACAGTTTTCTTACAGACATCAATGATGGAGACAGTTGTGCCGCCGAAATTCGCTACGTACACTTTTCTTCCATCAGGTGTCGCAGCTATCCCAACCGGCCCTTCACCAACAGGGACTTCATTGACCACTTTATGACTTAAAAGATCTATAACAGAAACAGAGTTATTAGTAGTATTGGACACATATGCATGTTTAACTACAGGGGAAATTGTAATCCCATCTGGTTGATCACTTACTGGAATCGCATCTGTGACTTTATCCTTTTGGGTATCGATCATTGAAATCGTATCATCCCCAAAGTTCGTTACGTAAGCAATAAACTTTGCCTTACGTAGGAAGTGCTTCTTTCTATTCATTCTCATTGTATTCCTCCTTAAAATACCACCTCTACTAACTAGTATATGAGTAGTGAAAATGTTTGTGATTTTAAAAGAAGCAGAGGGACGGTTCTTCTGCTTCCTTTTTGATTAAATATCCCAATAAAAAAAGGTGCTTTCTAGATTCGATTGCACCTTGTACTCTACTATTTGATTGGTGATCCTATCCAACCACATGCGCGATTTTCAGCTATTAATACTACCTCCAGCATCAAACCCTCTTTCCCTTATCATTCACAGTCGATTCTATTGCCTCATTCCTCACCTCTAATATATACTCCTTACCAATCAATTCTCTTCCGCCGTTTTCTTCATACCACTCTTGGATCCGTTTAACATGAGCCGCATCACTTCGTATCTTATTTTCAATTTCCACATAATCTTCATAACTGTCGTATTCCCAAATAGCAAATATTTCAGAGGTTCCATCCCCACGATCCTTCATCCAACGCCCCACTAAACGAGACCCGTGTTTTAATTGATTCGGCAGATTGGTGTTGTTGAAGTGTTGATTAAAAATCTTTACAAATTCATTTTTAACGGTATAGTACTTTCTTCTATAAAACATGTATGTTTCTCCTTATCTATGATTTTAGAATCCTATTGAATACGGGTTCCTTCATACCAAGTGCAGATTATACCCCTTCAACCTCTCTGATGACCGCATCAAAAACATGCCCAATCGGTTCAGTTGCGTCTATAATTATTCCATTTTCGGGAATGTCTTCTTTCGTTTGATGCAAGTGCGCTATCAGCTCCCGTTCCGACTTCTTCCCACCAAATTCATTTTCCGGTCGCTCATCCAGCCGTCGGTTTAATGTTTCACGATCGACCTCGAGAACAAACACTCCATCAAATAAATCAATAAATGTTGAAAAGTTACGAGAACCACCGCAGAAAAATGTGACTGGCTCATCCTTGTTATCGACCAACGCCTTTACTTTCTCTACATCCCATATGTGATTCTCGTGAGAGGCAGTAGCCGTTGGGTCTCCCGTTTCAGGATCGCCTTGATAGGCCAATTCGCGGTCACCATGAATGGCTTGATAACCGCGCCGCTGCAATTCATTGCAGACCGTTGTTTTGCCGGTGCAGGAAACGCCTTCGATCAGAAAATTTCTGACGCCCATTGCACATCCCTCCTTTTCATTAGAAAATCATTATTCTATTTCCTTCATATTTCGTATATCAATTCTCTGGATCTCGCCGGCTAGCTCAATAGCTTCTGCACATTAGCAGCAACATAATTCCTAAACAATAAAAGTTCATCCTTCTCAAATTCATGATCAGTTTTTTCACTTGTATAACAATCTATGACTTTATGAACAGTGCTACTAAATTCTTTCGGCAATGTTGATAACCCCCAGCGGCCGGCTTCTTCCTTTGAAGAAATAACTCCCTCTTCTAGATACCAAAACACTCTAATCATATTTAGCGTACAATAAATCGGGTCCTCTTCAATCCTATCTAAACAATCCTGAAAGTCACCCAGTATGGACGATAGATAATCTGAACGTGGCACGAAAGGGAAGACTTCAGCAATAGGTTTGCCTGCCATACAAATCCCTCTATTATATAAAATCGTTATGTGAGCTGCTAAGTCCGGATCAGTGTTACTATTTCCGTTTATGAATTCGTATGTACCCATAACCAAATCATGTTCATAGCGCTCTCTCCAGAACTCACTATAATGAAAATCGAATGGACAAGGGTGCTGCCAGTCTTTTAATTGTTCCTGATTCATGAAACTGATTTCGATTGGGTAAGGGGAATTGGAACACTTCAAAAAGAATGCAGCTAATTTCCTTTTCATTTCAATTGCAATCGCCTTTTTCGTGACGACCAATAGATCCATATCGCTTTTGTCTGGATTAAATCCACCCATTGCTAAGGAACCGTGAACATATAAGCCAATAGGGTCTTCGTTTAATATTGTGTTTACTTCTGTTTGGATTCTTAAAATCATTTCTTTAACTTCAGCTAAGCACGTTTTTCCATGAAAGTTCATTGACTTTTCTCCTTTTTTCTAACACCAATCCATCTAATAAATCCTCCATCTTAAGTGCATTTCGAAACACGCTTCTTCCTTTTGAATACTTTATTCCGTTCTACCAACGTACATCCGTTACTCTGAAATGTTTTAAGCATCGGAAGGTTATTGTGACCCGTAGATCCAATGTAATAAGAAGCATTAAACTCCTTCTTTAAGATTTCTAGCGTTTGTTGGTGGAGAAGTTTGCTCTTCCCTTTTCCTCTTTCACTTGGAAGGATCCCGAAATAAAAAATCCTTCCCTCGTCTACCGTTCCGGGCTCTATATGAGGCATCGTGACTCCGATTGGAGCACCATTTTCATAAGCGATCATACAAGAACTCTGATAATTCGGTCCTAGCTCCACTTCAACGCTTCGCATCTGGTCATCGATGTGTAAGGAAGAGGGAGCATTTAATGATTCCTTCATAGAAGCTTCCCAGACATTTTTAAATTCTGTCAGGGGAATGTCGTGTAAGTCTTTCAATGCGAAGCCTTCTCCCAGGTTAGATGATTCCTCAAGAACTTTGTGAACAGTCACGTTTTCATCATGTAAGGTAAACTCATATTCTTTCAAAAGGGAAACGACCTCTTTGCTGCATTGACGATCAACAAGAATATTTACATTTCCACACTTTTTTATAAATGACTGGTCCATCATATATGGGATCAGTTCAAGCAGTTCCAGATTTGTTAGAGTTTTTGTATTTTCAATCGTTACAAAGTTTGCTCCTTTAACAATATGAATTCTTTCCATTAGATCTGAGATGTTGTGTGATTTCTTTAGCATAAATGACACCTCCCTTGATTGCAGTCTCATCATTCATATTCTTTAACACAAGCCATGATCCATACAGAACTAAAGTTTGTTTCATTCAGACCGTCCCCTAGTTAGAAAACTACAATCTGCCTAAAGCATCATCAAGTATCTCTTGATAAACTTCATTCCAACCATGATAATATTCCGTTACATCATTTGGATCTATCAGAATTCTTTCACCTGACTCATACTTTGCTTGAAAGTCATGTAATCGGTCAATGTCCATACAATAGAAAACCTGATAGCCTACTTTGGGGTATGGACTATCTTCATTCCAATTTGGATTCTCACTGTGGTCCACGATGATATAACCTAATAGAGAACAACTCCCTGAAACATACCCTTCTTCATAAGCTTCACGCTTTACACATTCTTCAGGAGTTTCCTCCTCTTCAATATGGCCGCCCGGGAAATCCCACCCTCTATGATTTAAATTGACTAATAACAGTTGACCATCTTTAAAACAATAGCCATGAACGCTAGTAATCCGTTCTCTAGCTGGGAGTTGTTTATCAGGTTTCCAAGTTAATTTTACTGTTGCGTCTCCCCAATTTACATATGTTGTTGTCATGTATTTTCTCCTTAAACACTCTGATCTTCTTTATCAAAAGGAATGCTATACCAAACATAATTTAATGTATTCTCGAACCCTATATTTTCTGCAATTGAAACAGAAGGTTGATTGATCTCCATACAATCCCAATATGGCGTAAGATGTTTCTCTAAACATTCCCGTACAAACGAATGAGCCACTCTTTGTCCAAGTTTCTTTCCTTGGTGATGCTTTACTGTCTCAATGTCTACACCATGAACATTTCCGGCTACTACGCCAGAAAAACAAACGCTCACTACCTCATTTTCATAAATGGCTGCATACCCAATACCCTTATCTAAAAACCTTTCAAATGAAGGCCAAAACTCCAAAATCTTCGAACGCAGAAAATTGATATTACCTAAAACACCGTTGTCCTCCAATATATCCCTGGTGATTTTCATTACTTCATATCCCTGGTCTAATTCAGGTTCATTTTGCTTTCTATAATCTGACTCTTTTAATTCATATACCTTTTGGTTATATCCAATGATATTCTCCCCATACACTTTCTTTAGAGTCTTATTCCATTTCAGATGATTTCCAATCGCTTCAAATGCGGTCAAGCCAACTTTATGGGCATCTGGTTTAATGACTGGATGAAAAAAATAGTTTAACTTTACATTGAACTCCTCGTTATCTGCATCCCCCATAAAAATAAAACCATTCTGACTCCCCAACCAGATGAAGCCAGAGGTGGGAGCCATCAAGTCATCAACAAAGACACGACCAGGATGATCTCCATCGATTACAGCTACTGTTTCTAAGAGACCTTCATCATGAATGAAACCCTTACATTTATAAAATTCAGATTTTTCTAGTTCTAGGATCATTTGTCTTCACCCTCTCTTACAAACATTCAAAGGTTATGACCTTGTAGCAGTTTATCCGCAAGCTTAATATTTTCCTTTAAATATACCGGCAGTTCCGTATGAGCAAGAATTTCTGAAGTCGTCACCCACATGACATCATCGACTTCTTCCTTACTCTTTGCGTAAGGCTCACCCGCTTTGTGGTGACACAGAAAAACGATATCAATGACATGGATGCCTGATTCCGTCACAAAGGAGGAACTATTAACATAGCGAAGACCCGTAACGTCGCTGCCTACTCCTTCAAGAATTTCTCGTTTTAAGGTCCTTTTAAAATATCGGATATTGCCCCAGTTTATTGAAGTAGGAAACTCACTCCATTACATACTCCAAAACATCCTCAACATAACTTTCTAGAGGTTTACTAGTATCGACCAACAAGCATTTGAAATTGGCTGGTTTCTTACTGTTATGAATTGTATATCTAAATGCTTCCTCTGAAGTGACTTCCTTAATTTGACTGGTCATCCGTTCTCGATTCTTTAATCGGAAATTCACTTCCTTTACATCATCGATATAACATTCAACGTATTTGTATGTAGCTTGATATTTAGTAGATAATTCCGTGCCCTTATTAACCAGTTCATCATATAAGCAAGGACTATCAAAAATGACATCGTGACCTTGGGATAAATGAAACTCTATTAAAGACCAATCGATATTGTACGAAATCTTCCCAGCTAACCTGTTATCCATTTCGTCTTCAATGGATTCTAATAAAGCGGATTTCACAATATCGTGATCAATGAGTACTGCTCCCGTTCGCTTCGCTATTTGTCTGGATAGTGTGGACTTTCCTGAGCCCGGGAAACCGGACATCTGAATAAAAAACATGATGGAACACCTCGCTTAGGTAGGATGATCTATTTTAATGGATAAACCAACTCAATTCCTTCTTCCGCCTTCAACGATTGATAATACCAGTAATTATGATCAGCTCCATGGATGCAAAGAATTCGCTTATCAGGATACTTCTTAGCAGCATTTTTCACCCGTGCCACCATAATGTAGTGTCGGGTATTCCATACAATATTCTGAACGTTAGGGTTAACTGAATGTAACCAGTCATACATTTCATTCGTGATCGCATCATACTCGAATGAGTTACCTCCTTCATTCCATGCTGATAGCTTTTGATCATTCCAACTCTGTAATTCTTTCTCTAACTTAGCCTTTGTTTGTGGGTCATACTTATCAAAAGGACCTTCTGCAAATACATCCTCTTCAAACCAATTCACTGGAACAAACTCAATACCCTTTTCACGACATAAGGGGAATATCAATTGAGGATATTCATTTTGTGTCTCCCCTAGAATGCCAAAAGGTTCACCTGTTTGTAGATAGAGCTCCCAGCTTGAAGGGTGTACTTCTCCACATATGACGTCAGGTTTAAATTCTTTTATTAGTTCTTCCAATCGTGATAACGGGAAATTATATTTTTTTTTGCATTTCTTCATCGTGAGTCATTCCTAAAATACCTACGACTGCCATCGTGACACATCCTCTTTAATAGTAGTGCATGCGCAATTCCATAAACATGAACTTAATACCAATTATTTCAATATTGAGCAACTTACTCAAGAAATATTTCAAACAAAAAGGAAGCTCATCCTTATTTCGGTCCCTTTAGCTGAACAAGAGGTGTAATAATTTGGAGTTTAATATATTAGTAGGTCATTTCTATTTCCTTTTCGATGGAGACTTTTTTTTGTTTAGATTTTTTGACTAATTATAAATTGAAAATCTTCAAAAGAAGTGGAGGACAAAATCGGGTTATTTCCCTTCTACATAATAAATGCATATTTTCCCCATAATAATGATATAGATTTCTTCCTGGAGGTAGGTGAGGACACGTGACTACAATTGAAAGAATGGATCAACATGCAAAGGAAACACAAGAAATAGTTCAACAAGTAATTGATCTATGGTTAAATGAGGTTGTTTTCACATGGAGGTGGTGGTTTGGATTAATAACAACCATACTCACTTGGTTATTTTGGATTAAGTATCACAAGAAAGAGAGTCGCTACAGGTTAATGACAGCAGGCTTATTCGTTATGACATTATCAGTAGCCCTGGATGCTATAGGGGTTCAACTGGGGTTATGGTCATATCGCTATGAAGTATTACCTTTTATCCCCGCTTACATTCCCTATGATTTAGCATTAATGCCCGTCGTCATAATGTTCTTAATACAAATTAAGCCGTATTACTCACCATTTAAGAAGTCTGTTATCTTCGGATTGTTAACCGCATTTGTAGGAGAGCCATTATTAGTCATGACTGATATCTACAATACTGAAAAATGGGAATTTTTCTATTCTATCCCTATTTATATTGTTATATATTTGATTGCTCACCATTTAACTACAAGAAAAAATTATGAGGAATTATAAATGCTTCTTCATGGTTAAAAGGATTAATCAGTTTATTACCCAATAATTGAAGAAGGGCAATAGTCAGAATAATTAGCTGATCTTCATTATCATTTGATTTAGTTCAGACTTTTCAAGGTAGAATTAGAGAATTTATTTCTCATCAAAACTCCATGCAAAAAGGATCTGGAAGCTTACCTTCAGATCCTGTCCGTATTGAGGCTTTGCATTCTTTTACTTTCACATTAATACCTTGTGAAGTTTTCAGCTGTAGCTATTTATTCATTCGTTTGTTCACTTCAATCGTAATGAACTCCGGCAAATAATTGGGAGTACATCCTTTTGATACCTTTTCATCTTTGTAAAGACCTGTTTTCTCACCAAGTTTCATACAACGTGCACGATACTTTTTATCATATACGCCTATCCAGCCTGCGGTGAAATTCATAGCCCATTGAACTTCCGGTTCTTCCTCCGTAATAGCAGCTTCAATGGCAGTTAGTAAGTCTGCAGTGTTATCAGGCGGTGTTTGTCCAGTCCATCTCAATCGCCCTTGATAATACCAGAAAGCTCGCCTTTGAAGAGCAGAAGGACTATTTCCCCACGACTCCATCAATGCAATGTTCTTCTTGTCTTTAGTAAGCTGATTTGCCATTAACCAATCCATTAAGTTATTTCGCTCATCATATTGGTGAGTCTGCATATCCTTATCAAGCTTATTCAGTACATCTTGGGAAAGAAGTTTTTTGTCCATAATTAAGATGGCCAATAATCTGGCCAAAAACTCTTCTGTTGACCATAGTTCCATAGCTAGTTCGTGATCTTTTTTAATATCCTTCGCGAATTTTCGCAAGTCGCCTAGCTTGGTTTTACTATTGATCTGGGATAGGATGTTTTCTGCTTTTGATGAGTGATTTATTTCTGTGCTTTTATTTTTATTCATTTGACACAACTCCTTATTAAAGCACTGTCAGTTCTGGAAAGATATATAAGTCTTATTGCAAACAATTGTACCATAACAATGTATTTCACCGTTATTTCGGTACTGTTCCCCCTACTAGTGCGAAACAACTTCTTCAACATTCTGGCCATTAACGGAAAATCAAACACATAAAAAATCGCCTCATTTCATTGAGAAATGGGCGATAACTCATACAAGCAACTTGCTCATCCATCATATCACCGGCCCCTCATAAGGAGCTTTCGGCATCCGGTGAAAATCATATGTCGCCATATCTTCCACTCTCGTAAAATAGGCGTGTAAACAGTTGGCCATCATTAAATTCATGACGGCATTTTTTTCATTAATCAACAGGATCGGCGTTTGCATGGAGTACGCGTACCCGATTTCAAATGCCGTTCCGCTGTCCACATACTTGCCTTCGAAATCACGGATGCCCACCAGGACATCGGAACGCCTTAAATGTCTCAGATCATTTCGGAAGACTTTGCGCCTCCACTCTTTCGATCCAAATTCAAGGTGTTCGAATTGATGAAATCGTGCGGAGAAGATTTCCGATACATATGGATTCCGCATGAGGGATTGTTCGAGCCTTTGTACCCGGTCGACTTGTTCCTCGCTGAAGAACGGACTTGCGATAAATACTCTGACGTTTCTTGTGATCGAGCTCTCCATGTGACCTCCCCAGAACGTATTTACTACGTATCATATTAAGGAGTCTTCACATTCATGAATACGATTGTTGGTGAGTATGAAAAAAACCGAGTATAGAATCTCCATACTCGGCTTCTCTTGATCTAGGAGGGCTCTTCTTCAATCGTCCAGATTGCTAATTCTTGACCAGGCAGGGCACTGACAAGTTCACTTTCTCCATCAATTCCTGCATGCCAGCATTCAAATTCATCATCGTGGCCGTTTATAAAGATGGAAGACCCATTTTTAAATCGGATGAGCAGGTGGGGAGCCTCCTCACCAACCAGTTCTACCTTTGTCACAGTTTGTCTTCTCATTCGGATGATCTGTAGAAGTTTCCCTTCTTCCGATATATCTACGATCTCATCTTCACTTAAGGGATACTGCTTCACACCCGGGTCCAATAAGCACCACTTCGATTCGATGTTCAAGAAGAGTTGAGGATCTTCCACATCGGTGTTTTGATAATGAAAGAAAGAGAGCATCAGCAAGCCTGGTGAGATTCCAAATTGAACACCGTCCAGCTGCGAATGTTGGTAGAGGTTGTTTAGAAGAGCTTCAGCCTGCATTTTATCTTTAGCATCTATTTGCATTCTCCCCTTTGATACTACTAGCTATAAACATCGAGGCATCTTTCTTCATAAAGATACCCTCACCATGATAAAATGTCCTGATCTCCGTTGAGGTAAATCCCGCCTCCGACAAGCGTTCCTTTAGTTCCTCATGATCAAAGCCGTTATGCACCTTCGGATGGCTGATTTTCTCATTCTTATCAAAGTCGACAATGATGAGCTTGCCGCCTTCATTGAGAATATTGTATAACTCTTGTAAGATTTGTTGAGTATTAGGAATATGTAGAAGGACAAGTGACATGAGCACAATGTCAGACTTCAACTCTGGAGTTCCCTGGGTAAAATCGGAATAGAGGACATTGGCGTTTCCGATTCCTCTTTGAGTGATTTTGGCTTTGGCGACTTCGACCATCTGCTTGGATGAATCAATTAGCAGAACGGATTTGACCTTATCTGTCAGTTCTAAACTTACAAGTCCCGTTCCGCTCCCATAATCGATGAGCGTTTTAGAGGCACTGTCCTGCAGTTCTTTTCTTACTTCTTCAGCGACAATGTTGGCCAGTTCCTTCCGCTCTTCTGTATCATATCGTTTGGCCATTTCTTCAAAGACGTTTGGTTCCATTGGTCACACTCCTATTTTGGTTTGTTGTGAAACATTATATCAAAGTCTTCTGTTACACTACATATAGAGAAATGAGGTGATGCCTACATGGATAATATAACAAATGAAGAAAAGCAGCAGTCAATTGAAGCGTTTCAGTCGGTCATCCGTAAATCGGAAAATGCCCTGGCTTCGATGAAATCAGGGTCGGCACAGTCTAGACTCCTTGAAAAACGGTTGAAAGCAGCCAGGATTGGTGAAGGATTGCTTGCTGCACGCTGGGAAGGTAAAGAGTTGGATGTGAGCCATGACGAGTTGGTAGAGGCGAAGCAAGTATTGGAGGGTTTACTGTTGATGCTCCCTGGGTTCCTTGAGAAAACCAAGCCTGGAAGCGGACAGCGGACCTACATTGAGAGACGGATCAAGGCATTTCAAATGGCCGTTTCTTATCTGAATGAATAAAAGAGCCGGCAAACGCCGGCTCTTCTTCAATATTATTGGTGATTTCTGCACACTTCCCGTAAATCCTTCATGACTGCTTCTTTCTCTTCCCAAGAATAAATCGAAGCGCCTGCTGCCAGTGGATGGCCACCGCCATTGTACTTCTTGGCAATCGTGTTAATCACAGGTCCTTTTGAACGCAGGCGAACCCTGATTTGGTCATGTTCTTCAATAAAGAAGACCCACGCTTTCATGCCTTTCACGTTCCCTAACGTACTGACAAGTAAGGAAGCTTCTGATGGGACAACATCGTGCTCCTCGAGAATATCCTTGGTCATGACCATCATGCCGCAGCCATCTTCGTCCATTTCAAAATTCTGAAGCACATATCCGTTCAGCTTCGTCACGCTTGAATCGACTTCATACATGCGATTGAATAATTCGTTCCGGTCGAAATCATAGCGGATCAATTCACCGGCGATGTCAAACGTCTTCTGAGTCGTACTTGGATACAGGAATCTCCCCGTATCGCCGACAATCCCGGCAAATAGGAGTCTTGCTCCTGAGTCAGGCAGGGTCAATCCTTTGTCTTTCCCGAACTGGTAAAATTCATAGATCATTTCACTAACGGAGCTTGCCGTTGTATCGATCCAGAGGTGATCCCCGTAAGCATCCTCGTTTGGATGATGATCGATTTTCACAAGCAGGTCGCCGAGTTTGTAGCGGCGGTCGCAGATTCGTTCTTCGTTGGCCGTATCACAGACGATGATCAAGGCACCTTCAAAGACCGAGTCTTCGATATCGTCAAGACGATTTAAGTAATGAAGGGTTTCCTCTTCTTTTCCGACCGCATAGATATTCTTTTCAGGGAATGAGGCTTTCAGGATTTCCACAAGCCCTCCCTGAGAGCCGTATGCGTCAGGATCAGGGCGGACATGTCTATGTACAATGATGGTTTCATATTGTTTGATGAGGTTCAGGATTTGTTCTTTCATGGGAATCTCCTTTGTAGTGGAATTTATATTTGGCATTCTGCCCCGTTATCTGTAAAATAGTAGCGAGAGTAGTCAACGATGGAGGACAAAAAACTATGTATTTTCTCGCATTACTGATTGTCGTTACGTTCACGTTCTATGTCTTTTATAAAATAAGACAAGTGAGAACGAGACGACCGATGGAAAAGAAATGGTTATCGGCGAAAGCAAGCATTGCCCTTGGGCTGTTCGTTGCCCTGTTCGGGATCAATCAGCTGTTTTTATTCCCCGGCACACTGACGTATGTCATCGGCACGCTTTTCATCCTGTTGGGACTTGGAAGCTGCTGGGCCGGATATAAGATGTATAAGCATGTGCTTCCTTATGCACAGAGGGAAGCGAAGGAACTGGATAACCAATAAAGTACTGTAAAAGACTAGATGCCCATCTAGTCTTTTTGTTTTACCGATTAATGCCGGTCGATCAACTGACAAATCATCAGTGATTTACCCATGAGCACGCCTTCGTTATACACTTCTACATCCACTTTACCAAATTTTCTTCCGACGTCGAGTACCTTTGGATGGATTTCTAGGATGGTTTCCATCTGGACCGGTTTGATGAAGTAGATGGTCATGTTTTCGATGACGAGGTCGCCTTTTTTGTACGGTTTCAGTGCACGGTTGGCGGCTTCTGTCATTAGGGTGGTGAAGACACCATAGGAGAGCGTCCCGATTCCTGTGGTCATTTGCGGTGTGACGGCAAATTGGTAGATTTCTTTGTTTTCTTTTTTCTCGCCGACTACTTCGACTGCATTTGAGATGAGGTCATCGATCGTTTCCCCGACCTGCGGCTGACGCTGGATCATTTGCAAAGCTTTCAGTACGTCCTGACGGCTGATGATCCCCTGCAGCTTGTTTTGTTCATTGACGACAGGAAGTAACTCGATCCCTTCCCAGATCATAATATGGGCGGCGGATGCGACGCTTGTGTTCGGGCTGACGGTGATCGGCTGCTTTGTCATGATCTTATCGATGCCCGCATACTTTTCCTGTCCCATAACGTCTTTTGACGTCACCATACCATATACTTTCAAGTTCCGGTCCACGACTGGGAAACGGCTGTGGAATGTGTACTGATTCTTTTCGTACCATTCTTCCAACGTATCGTCGAGGTGCAAGTAAATCGTATCGTCCACTTTGGTTAAAATGTCTTCCACTAATACAATCTCTTTCTTGATGAGCTGATCGTAAATGGCCCGGTTGATCATGGTGGCTACGGTAAAGGTGTCATAAGAGGTGGAGATGATCGGGAGTTCGAGTTCATCCGCGAGCTTCTTGACGTCTTCGTCTGCATCGAATCCCCCTGTGATCAGGACGGCGGCACCTGCACGCAAGGCATGTTCCTGTGCCTGGGTCCGGTTCCCGATGATCAAAAGGTTCCCCGCTTCCGTGTATCTCATCATGGCTTCAAGCTTCATGGCTCCAATGACAAACTTGTTGAGCATCTTATGCAGGCCGGATCGTCCACCGAGTACTTGTCCATCGATGATATTGACCACTTCTGCGTAGGTGAGCTTCTCGATATTTTCTTTCTTCTTCTGTTCGATGCGGATCGTTCCGACGCGTTCGATGGTGCTGACGTAGCCTTTCGTTTCGGCATCTTTGATCGCCCGGTATGCCGTTCCTTCGCTGACGGTCAGTGCTTTCGCGATCTGGCGGACGGAGATTTTTTCTCCGACAGGCAGGGTATCTATGTACTCCAGTATTTGTTCGTGTTTTGTAGCCAAGCTTTTCACCCTTCTTTGTAACGTCCTACTTTATATGTTTATTATAATGTGAAAAGCGCGGTGTTTCAATTTAATCAGGGCTTTCGGGGGTGAAAGCCCTGATTGGTGTGTGTGAATTACTCCTTTTGATGAGAGAGTGATGGTTGATTTTCGCTGCAGGAGCTCGCTTTCCGCGGGGCTGGCGGTGAGCCTCCTCGGGCTTCTGTGTAGTCAACATGTCCAGCTCCGGCGGCTAGGCCCTCGAGGTCATAAGCTAAATGGTCCAAGAAGGCAAAAAACGCCTTCCCGGCCCATTCATCTTATGCTTGTCGGGCCTGAGCAAGCCGCCTCCGCTTTTCGTTCTTTCCCGCAGGAGTCGAGCCCCTTTCGCTTCAATCAACATTGGCGGTTTGTTCCTTTCACAGACAAAAAGCTTAAAGAGCTTATCCAAATGACCGTGATTTCAATTTGCGCACAGGCTTGGATTTTAATTTCTTGCCGCCACCTTTGCCTGTTCCTTTAGGTGTGTAAAGGATTGCGGCCAGGTTGCCAGCTATGACGCAGGTGGCCAGGATGAGCCAGCTGATGGCGAAGGTTCCTTGTAGGCCTTCTGCGAATATGGACATGCGGGGGGCTCCGTAGTAGATGAGGGCCCCGGTGATGAGTAGGCAGAGAATGTATCGTTGTTTCAAGTGTGGTACCTCCTTTCTAGGCTTGTATCATGTATATGCGGGTAGGTGGAGGATGTTGTGCAAACATACGAAAAAGGAGATGTATTTGCACCTAAGTAGATTAGTTGATGTATCAAGGATTTATAACATTATGTGGTAAAATCAACTTAATGATTATGAATATTCAGTTCTTCAATTAACGGGCAATTTAATTGAGTGGAGGTGGATTTATATTGCATCCAATAACAACAACAGAAATTACATTTTCGGTCATTTTTGTAATTGTTATTTTTGTTCTTTCATTATTGACCCCAAGTTATATAAGGAAACTCTGTCTAATTGTTTCAATTTCATTAACTGCACTATTACTTATATTTTTTGCTGTTCGCCCTTTTTGGATTGACTATCAAGTTTCGAAAAAAACCGAACAACTTAATGAATACTTAGAAGAAAAATTCCCTCAACAGGAATGGCAGGTGACCCAGCAAGAAGGAAGACAATATAGCCCTTATCACCTCATAGTAGAATTTAAAAACGAGAAGGGTTGGTATTATACTTATTCAGTGGAAGATGAAGAGAAGATTTGCCAAAATGTTTGGACTCCGCCAGAAGGGGACTTCCCTGATGAGGGCATACATTTTGAAAACCCATGTGAAGAATAATCCTTATTGAACAAACGGGCAGTTTAGTTGAGTTTTTCGTGTCATGAAGAATCGAAAAGGAGGTTATCAGATGGCAAGCAGATTCTCGGTAATGGATTTCGAAATAATAACGGAACGGCTTTACTTGAGTATATGGGAGGAATCAGATGCATCTTGGTATAGGGAACTAGTTGGGGAACGCGGAGTTGAAAAGCCCACTCTTGAAGATGCTCGCAAACATGTGATCAGTTTACGCAATAAAGCACTTGAAAGTGGCATAGGTGCACTTACAATCCGACGCAAAGTTGAAGGAGATATTATTGGGTACTGCGGATTAATTATTGGTCGTTCTACTATAGAAGAGCCTGAAATTGCTTATGAACTGTTCAAATCTGTCCACGGAAATGGCTATGCAACTGAAGCTGCATCAGCCATTATAGAAGCTGCGGTCGCAACTGGGCGGAAACGACTGTGGGCTACTGTTGGGTCTTGGAATACTGCTTCCTTTCGAGTTCTTGAAAAGATTGGTTTCATACGCCACCATAGTACCTGGAAAGAAAATGGAGAAGAAATTGTTTGGAACATGCGTGATCTTTAGGTAACAAATATAGATACTAATCTATGTAACCAAGGTTAGAAAGAGCCATCAAGTATTCTTGGAAATCTCTATTTTCCAGGGTACACAGTTTATGATCTACTCCCATACAAACGGTCAATAAATCAAACATTTTTTGACTATGGCCGAGTAATTTCACTTCTTGAATTTTCCCCTCTTGATCGGTGCCGAAGAATACCATGACATAATTACCTTCTTGAATTCTGGTATATTCGACTTCACTCTTAGTGACGATTTCCAAGTTCAGTGGATTTTGTTTATTTATTTCTTTCCATTCTTTAAGGTCCTTTTTTTCTTGTTCAGTGAATAGCATGAACAATACTCCAGGATCCTCAATCTTAAAACAAGTATCCAGTCTTTTCTCCTCTTCTGGTGATAGGAGGAAAGCGACTTCTTTTAATGGGTAAGAAACTGCAGAATATTCCTTTGTTAAGATCGTTTCAGCTTCTTGTATGTTGTATTGATTAGGAATGGTGAGGCGTGCATATTTTTTATAAAGCTCTTCAATTGTTGGACTCATGGTCATAATTCTCCTTTATCAATGAGTGGCCCTCATTGTCGGTAAGGATTTCAGCATCCGCTAGATTCATTAAGACTTTCTATTACATGTTTGTCAAATAAATTCACCGAATTCATTACAGACGCATCACTCACTTTTGTAATGAGAAATAATCTCTTTCATTAGGTATTTGGCTTCTGCCTAAATAACCTCTAAGCATAAAAATACTCCCCTTCAAGCTAACAGATTATATTTTTTTAATCTGTCAACCTAAAGGGGAGCATAATGATCTCCCAAGCTTTTATATAATTTAGGTTACGAAAAAGTATGTTAATGGGGCTGCAATTTAAGTTTTCTCCATATTATCTAAACTACTTACATTACACCGCCCTAACTTTTAATATTCAATCACATCTCCAGCCTTCATAACCTGCCCCTCAGAATCCTCAAGCATCTCAACAAATTTATGCGGATCCTGCTTAATCGGCGGGAATGTATCATAATGAATCGGCACGACTTTCTTCGCTTTCAAGAAGCTTGCTGCCGTCGCCGCATCCTCAGGTCCCATCGTGAAATTATCACCAATCGGTAGGAAAGCAAGGTCAATCGGATGACGCTCCCCGATCAGTTTCATATCAGAGAATAACCCCGTATCCCCTGCATGGAAAATCGTCTTCCCTTCAATCATTAAGAGAACGCCTGCTGGCATGCCCATATAGATGATTTCATTTCCGTCTGTAATGAGACCCGAACCATGGAATGCCTGAGTCAGCTTCACTTTACCGAAGTCAAATTCGTAAGCTCCCCCAACGTGCATCGGATGGGTTTTCACTAGTTGCCAGCTTAGGTAGGTCGCTAGTTCGTGGTTGGCGATAACAAGTGAATCGTTTTTCTTTGCCAGTTCTACTGTATCACCTACGTGATCATTGTGACCGTGTGTCAGGATGATCACATCTGGTTTCTCGTCGTCCACTTTCAGATCTGTCAGTTCATTCCCGTTGATGAATGGATCGATCAGAATCGTTTTACCGTTTGTTTCGATTTTCACTACTGAATGTCCGTGATATGAAATCTTCATTTTGCATCTCCTCCATATAAACTTATCTATTCTTATCTTCTTACTCTCGTATGCTACTTTATGTTATACCCCAATTTTATAAAAATAAGCGAGTAGGGGCAATTAAGTTGTGGTCTCTACTCGCTCGTATTAAACAGTAATAAAAAAACCAAGGTAACCCTTGGTAAGTGAGATTTTCTATTTTACAGCTGATTGATCATCTGTTTCCTTTTCCAGTACATTCTCGATATAATCTTTGCCCCATTCATACATAGCCTCTAAGATTGGCAACAGTCTTTCCCCATGCTCGGTGAGTGAGTATTCGACTTTAGGCGGGACCACAGGATACACTTCCCGGTGCACGATTAAATGATCTTCGAGTTCCCGTAATTGGTTGACAAGCATTCTTTGCGTGATACCCGGCATAAGAGATTTTAATTCACCAAATCGTTTCGTTCCTTCTTTGCCTAGATGCCACAAAATCAACATCTTCCATTTACCACCGATCACTGCGAGCGTTAATTCTTTCTCACAGTTAAAATTTTTCTCTCCTAAATTTGGCATTTACGTCAAACTCTCCTTTATTTCATCCAATAGTATACTTTTTATCACTATATGCGATGAAAGTGCGTACTTCAAATTTTTTTATATACTGAGTATACTAAACAGCATGCTAGTGAGTAAATACATTCATTTAGCATAACCAATTTAAATTTATTATAAGGAGCGAATATAAATGAAATTACAATTAGCATTAGATCTTGTCGATATTCCGGGAGCCATTGAATTAGTTAAAGAGGTAGAAGAGTATATTGATGTTGTAGAAATTGGTACACCTGTTGTCATTAATGAAGGGCTTAAAGCAGTGAAAGAAGTAAAAGTAGCGTTCCCTAACTTAACCGTATTAGCGGACTTAAAGATTATGGATGCCGCTGGATATGAAGTCAGTCAAGCCTCTGCTGCGGGTGCTGACATCATTACGATTCTTGGAACGGCAGAAGACGAGTCAATCAAAGGCGCAGTAGAAGAAGCCCGAAAACAAGGGAAACACATCCTTGTTGATATGATTGCCGTGAAAGACGTTGCCGCCCGTGCGAAAGAATTGGACGAACTTGGTGCCGATTACATTTGTGTACACACAGGTTATGATTTGCAAGCTGTAGGAAAAAATTCCTTTGAAGATCTACACACGATCAAAAGCGTTGTGAAAAATGCCAAAACGGCCATTGCCGGTGGAATCAAATTGGAAACACTACCGGAAGTTATTAAAGAACAGCCTGACCTCATCATTGTAGGTGGCGGGATCACAGGCAAAGAAGATAAACGAGCGACTGCACGTGAAATGCAGGAATTAATTCAACAAGGGTAATGAAACGATGAAGTCTACTCAATATTTAGCCAAAGTCGTCGAAGAATTAAGTCAAACGGTGCACTTAATCTCTGATGAAGAGGCAGAGAAATTAGTAAACCAGATTCTGGAATCCAAGAAAATCTTTGTGGCTGGTGCCGGCAGATCTGGATTGATGGGTAAATCTTTTGTGATGCGAATGATGCACATGAGGATTGATGCCTATGTCGTTGGGGAAACCGTAACAGCTAACTTAGAAAAGGGTGATCTATTAATCATTGGATCAGGTTCAGGAGAAACCAAAACGTTAGTGGCGATTGCTGAAAAAGCTAAAAGCTTGGGAGGTACCGTCGCAGCGATAACCATCTCTCCTGATTCAACCATTGGAGAATTAGCTGATCTGACCGTTACATTACCAGGAGTAACGAAAGACCAGTCCGAAGGTAATTACAAAACGATCCAACCAATGGGCTCCCTATTTGAGCAAACGATGTTGTTATTTTATGATGCCATCATCCTGCGCTTTATGGAGAAAAAAGGATTGGATTCTGGTAAAATGTATGGAAAACACGCTAATCTAGAATAGAGTAAAAAATACAGAAAAAGCCACATTTCAGTATGTGGCTTTTTCTGTGTGCTCTTATTTCCCATACGAAGTATTGCCCTCCATCAACGTAAGAGATAAGATCGAGGACTCAATATCTCTCCTATAATTACATAAAAAAGCCGACTAACATTCCCATGCAGTCGGCTTCCTGTTGTTATTGTTGCTCTAATTGAGTTCTAGTATCTGAATAATCTACATCATGCGCCTCAGCAACAGCCTGGTAAGTAACATATCCGTTCAATGTGTTGATACCTTTTAATAAAGCTTCGTTGTCTAAGCACGCTTTTTTGTAGCCTTTGTTTGCGATTTGAACCGCGTAAGGTACGGTTACGTTTGTTAATGCGATGGTAGACGTACGAGGTACGGCACCAGGCATGTTGGCAACGGCATAGTGTACAACACCGTGCTTCACGTATGTTGGATCGTCATGCGTTGTGATGCGGTCTGTTGTTTCAAAGATTCCGCCTTGGTCGATGGCGATATCGACGACAACTGAACCAGGTGTCATTGCTTTGATCATGTCTTCTGTTACTAATTTAGGTGCTTTCGCTCCTGGAATCAGAACAGCTCCGATGACGAGATCTGCTTCTTTGACAGCTTGTTCGATATTTAACGGGTTAGACATAAGTGTTGTTACGTCGCTACCGAAGATATCATCAAGCTGACGAAGGCGATCCGGGTTAAGATCAAGGATCGTGACGTTGGCACCAAGACCGACAGCCATTTTCGCTGCGTTCGTACCGGCCACTCCTCCACCGATGATCGTTACTTTACTGCGGCGAACCCCAGGGACACCTGAAAGTAATACACCTTTACCACCGTGGATCTTCTCTAAGAACTGGGCACCGATTTGAGTCGCCATACGTCCAGCTACTTCACTCATCGGAGTCAGTAACGGAAGGGCACGATTCAGTTCAACCGTTTCGTACGCGATTCCGATCACTTTATTATCAATTAACGCTTTCGTTAATTCCGGCTCTGGAGCAAGATGTAAATATGTAAATAAGATAAGCCCCTCGCGGAAATAAGAGTACTCACTTGGAAGTGGCTCTTTTACCTTCATGACCATATCCATGGACCATGCTTCCGCTGCAGAATCAACGATGTGTCCACCTGCTGCTTTGTAATCTTCATCTGTAAATCCTGAACCCATTCCCGCTCCAGCTTCAATGTAAACCTCATGTCCGAATTGAACAAGGTTCACAACACCAGCCGGCGTCATGGCCACACGATTCTCGTTGTTTTTAATTTCCGTTGGTACACCAATACGCATACTAAGCCAACCTCCTAAATGCACTATTGCTCCTTGGAGCATTCACTTCCTAAATATAACACTATTCATATATAATAGCGAAGGGCAATTACTCACCCTGTAAGCACTTACATTCTAACAAATAAATAAGGAAATATCTCTATTTTTCTTTAAAAAAATAAATGATTATTTCTTCGCTTTTTTTCAAAAATTCTTTAAAATAGAAACCATGCATCCTAGTATACCCAAAGGAGACCATTATATGAAACAACCCATGATCGAACGGCTCGGACTCGAAAAGGTCCCACCTGAATTAAAATCAACCACATGGATCGAATACTTCATCATACAGCTCGCCTTCTCCGTGAACGCAGGAAACTTCCTCATTCCGGCACTCGCCGTCCTGGAAGGAGGACTATCCTTTCAGGCAGCATTTCTTGCCACCGTACTCGGAGCAAGCGTCGCCTTCCTATTCGTCTCATTCCTGTCACTACCAGGCTCCCGCTACGGCCTGCCCGCCCAATACGTCCTGAGGTCCATCATCGGAACCCGGCTGTCGATGCTCATCGCATCCCCCATCCGGTCCCTGACGTCCCTCTACTGGTTCAGCGTCCAAACCATCGGAGGAACCTTCGTCATCATCTCCATGGTGGAAAAAGTAACACCGTACACCATCCCATTCATACCGGTCGCCATCGGACTCGCCATCATCATGACCCTTCTAGCCCTCATCGGCTTCGAAGCCGTCAAAAAAGCGACCAAACTATTCATCCCGATCCTCGTGATCGGCCAGGGAATCATACTCTACCTATTCCTAACAGAAGGAGCCGATTCCCTCCCAACACTCACACAAGGCCAGGAACCCTTCTCCATCGGAACGTTCCTATTCTACTCAAGCCTCGTCTTCGTCCAATACATCTCAGGCGTCAGCGCATCCTCCGACATCACCCGCTACAGCAAAAGCGACCGCCACGGATTCTGGGGACTGTACAGTGGAAACGTCGTCGGATTCATGATGACCGCACTCCTTGGAGGATTGAGTGCCAGCCTGTTCAAGGATCTGAATCCATTTGTGGCAGCGGGACAACTGACCGACTCCAGTCTGCTTCTCTTGGTGATCACGGCTTGTGCAATGGTATCAATGATTTCGATTAATCTTAGTAATGCATATACAGGGGGATACAGTCTGCTAAATGCACTGCCTTCCCTGTCGCGTATTCAAAGTGCACTGTTGTTCAGTGTTGCTGGGATCATATTAAGTTCGTTTCCTCAGCTGGTTTATAATGCTGAGGAGTATATTTCTTATCTGGGGATCCTGATCATTCCGATATCGGCGATTGTTGTGACTGATTATTTGGTTATTCGGAGAGGTAGGATTTCTGAGAGTGCGCTGGTGAGGCTTGCGAGTGGGGAGTCGAATTTTAATCGGGAGGCGTTGATCGTTTTAGTGATTGGGATGGTGTTTTATTTGGTGATTCCTGATTCGTTTTCACCAGGGTTTAGTTGTTTTATTGTTACTTGTGTTGTTTATGTGGTTACTAAGGTGCGAAGACGGATAAAAGAGCATGAGGCTATTCAGAATCTTAGTTAAGTACAGAAAGACAACCTGAATATAAGCTCCTCTCTTCTTAAAAGCAAACTTATGGACTTCGCTTTCACTTTTGAAACAAGTAAGTTAGTAACTATTTTGTTACGTCAAAAAAAGACATTGAAGTATCTTTTCTCCGTTATTTATGACCTATTAACCAAATTCTCGACTCTTCAATCTTTATAAAATAATGGTAAAAAGAATGTTAGAACTACTAAGAATAAAATTATTAAACCATGTGGTTATTTATATCAAAATATATCAAACTAGAGTGTGCTATATTTTAATCATTCCAAATCAAACCCAAACACCTGGTGGAAATAACTAGAAAAATGAAGCCCTATGGTAATTACCATAGGGCTTCATTTATTGATAGTGTTGTGGATCATTATGCAATCACTAGATAACTTGAGAAAATGCATTTCAAGAAAAATACTATTCTATAACTTTAATACCAACTCATTGAAATTTTCAACCTTAATACTTTTTCTAATTTCAATTGGGTCACCATTAGAGTTTTTACCATTTACTAAATCACCAAAGGTCGGTCCGAACTTACTATACCCATTAAATTTGATAATAGCTAAGTCAAATTGCTGAAACTTTTTAAGCATTAATTCATAGAAAGATGAGTCGTGAGTAGAAATGAATAATTGTTTATTATATGTTTTTTGGTCTGTAATTCTTCTTAGGAGATCAATGAATGCTAATGAATTTAAACTATCCATACTTTGAATTGGATCATCTAAAGCAATAATATTTAGGTTACTCCATTCTTGCATAATTGCCATGGACAAAAATAAAGATAAAGCAATAGTATTTACTTGAGCAGCACTATAAATAAATGAAGGATTTGCTCCCATATCATCATCAGATAAAACACTTAGCAATAATTTAAAATTCCCGTACCTTTTCTCAGTTTTGAAGTTTAATTTATTAAATATAGGATGTGAATTTAACTTAGAATATATTTGTTGAACTAATACAAATAACTCTTCTATGGATTGTTCATTAAGATCTTCAATTGCTAAAGGAACACTTTTAATTACTCCTTCTAGAATTGAAATTTTATCATTTAGACCATTAATTTGTTGTTGTAAACTTTTAATTGTGATTTTACTACTCTCTAAAGTTTTTTCTTTTTTTGAAAGGATTGTTGATGTTTTTAAGTTTTCCATTTCTTTAATAAGAAGTTCTAAAATATTTGTTTTACTATTTAAGAATGCCTTTTGTTTTTCATACTCATTAAACTTTTCAATTACAAGTTCACTGACATAATGTGGATCATCAAAATTATTTATTTTAGAATCTACATGAGACATTCGAGAATTGAAATTTTCCAGAAAAATGTTATTAGATTCTATATTTCTTTTAATAATCTTAATATCCTTATTTTCTTGGACTTTATTGTTTCTTAATAATTTTGTTTTTTCATCCTTAATCTTTTCAATGGAATCCGTAATATCATTTAGTGTTGCAATTTCTAATTTATACTTAGCCATATGATTACTAAATTGACTATTATTATCTTCAATAATTGATAGTGTTTTACTTAATCTATTAAGTTCTATATATAAATTAGATAATTTTTCTTTTTGCTTAAGAATATTATCTGCTACTCTTTCAATTTCTAATTTAAACTTGCTTACATTCTCCATATAAATTTTCTTATTATTTTTATATTCTTCTTCACCTCTAGTATAGTTTCTCTGAGAAGTATTGTATCTTTCTAAAGCTATTGGAATATTAAGGTTTACATCTTTTTGAGCTCGTTTCGCGAAGTTAACTAAATATTCCGAAGTAACATTTTCATTACCACAAACTGGACAGCTATCTACACTATCAGCTGTTTCAACAAAACTAAGCACTTTTCTTAAAAGTGAACTATATTTTTCATCTACTTTTTCAAGATTAGTTAAAAAATTCTGATCTTCCTCTTTTATTTTTTTTAATATCCCTAATTCATGTTCTTTTACCTCTAAATCATTAAGGCTTTTAGCAACCTGATCCAGTTGATTGATAAGCTTTTCTTTTAAGTTAAGATTATTTACATTTATATTTATAAAGTTTTTTAATTCTTTAAACTCTGATTGCTCTATTGATTGTTCAAGATTATTTACTGCATTCATATAGAATGTTTCTAGTTTACTTATGTACAAACTTAATTTTTCAATCTCTTTTTGTGCCTCATACTTTGATCTCTCTTTATTTATTAAATCTTTCTTACCTTCTTGAAAGTCTAAAAAATTGGCCTCCATCCAGTTAAAATCTATTAGCTTTTCATCTAAATCTTGTATTCGCTCAAGAGTATTTACTTTAGCTTTATTAGCAGCTAGATTATCAAAAATTAGATTATATTTATCTAAATCCCTATATAATTCACTTACTTTTTGAAATCTTTTTTCTATTAAATTTTTTTCTTTGAAAAGATTACTATTGTCTTTATGAATCATTTTAAGTAAAGTCTCAGCATTAGAATTCAGATTCAATTCTTTATTAAATAACTTATTATATTCCACCAATAGTCTTTTAGCTTTATGAAGATCATAATCATACTTGTTTGCATTTTTCTTAAGATCATCAATATCATTTTTTAGCCCATCTTCTTTTATTTGAGCTTCCCTAAGGTTTTCTCTAATTTCTTCAACATCACTATTTAGCCTTTTATGTACTAGTTTAAATTTTTCTTTATAATGATTATATTGCTCTGTACCAAGAATAGTTGAAAGTGCATCGTAACGATCACCCTCTTTTGCTCCTCTTAAAAAATGGTTTAATTTTTCTTGACTAGAGTAATGTGTTAAATTAAATATATTGTTCAAATTCTCTTGATTAATTTTATCTATCCATTCATTATTTATTAATAACTTGCTAAGGTATTTTGCAGCATAATCTTCTCTAAAACAAACTTCTCCTTTTATTTCTACCCTTAATGTACTTTTTCCATAATCGGTTTTAGAATCATCAATTATCCCTATCCTTGTAATAACGTATTCTTTCTCTTTTTCCGCTAAGACAACTTGAACAAAAGGAGGTATAGAAGAAAAGGTATTCCCAACAAATTTCGACCTATTTCTCTCATCTGAGGAATCATCATATCTATTAATTTTCCCAGTTAACACCCATTCAAATGAATCAAAAAAAGAGGTCTTACCATGGCCATTAGGTCCATATAATAGAACTAACTGTGAGTTTTCAAACACAAATTCTTTCTTCTCATTAAATCCTCTAAAGCTTTCTATAATAAGTCTCTTTAATTTCATTTGAATACACCCTCTGCTTTTTTTATTAATTGATAGATACCATCTGAATCTATTTCTTCTCCATTTTGAAAAAAGGATTCACCTAGCAGACGAGTTGCACTTTCAGGTAGAACGCTTTTTAAACTATTTAAAAACATTTTTTCTTGGTGTATTACTAACCTTTTACTTTGAAATTGCTTAATAAAATCAAACATAAAAGGTAACCTATTAAGATTCACTTCATTATTCGGTATAACAATTTTCCTAAAAAATCTACGGTCATTTTCAATTAACTTTCTTTGAAGAGGTGATGTAATATCATTGACCAAAAAAATTAAATATATATCCCATCTTAAATTATCAATACTATTAGGCAATTTAGCTTGAACTCTTGTGGCAAGCTCATATGAACACTCCTCCCACCTTGCTGTTAACTCTACCTCATTTTCTAATTCTACAAATCCATAGATTCCTTGAGTAGAAGCATAAACTACATCTATGTTTATCCAATCATTTTCCAATTCAATTGCCCTAAGTTCTTCAACTAAAAAATCTTTAATCAAATTAATCACCTACTAAAACCTCCATTAACATATCTTGTAACTCATTAATATTATTTTTTTCTCTTAATTTTCTAATGCATTTTGCACAACAAATCTTTATATTGCCAAGCTCTTTATAATTATTTTGATCATTTTTTATATTTTCAAAATAACCAATTTTAGTCGTCTTTCCAAAGTCGGTTATTACTTTTGTGAAAGGAAAATCTTGTCCATTTCCACAAATTTCACAAAGGTTTTCTTGATCTAAGTCCATATTTGCATTCTCAATAATCCATCTATACTTAAAATAATTATTTGCAGGTGTTTGATCATATAATTTTGTACCTAAATCCATAAGTATGATAGGAATGGTGCTTTTTCTAGTTGAATAAATTAATTGTAACCATCCACTTTTATCTTGCAGAATTAACTTTAAATTTGCTTGATCAAGTAACTTGAATGACCAATTTTTTATTTTACAATTTACATACGTTAATATTTCAAACAATTCTCCTATTCCTTCGGATATTAAATTATTTGTATTCTCACGAGGATGCTGATATTTCTTTAAAAATTCTTTCATTAAATCAATTTCAATATTTAATAATCTCTCATAAACCTCATCCATTGATTCCAATAACAAAGTTTTTATTTCCTTTTTAATTCCTACACTAGAAGAAATAGCTTCACTCATACCTGGTTTATATTTATCTAACTCCATTTTTATAGGGTTAATTTGAATAGCATTATGATCAAACCAATTAGCTAAAGATGGATATTTATTGAAAACAGTATCACTTGTGACAACCCCTGCTTTAAAATTCCCATCAACAACTAATGCAAATAATTTATTCCAAACATCTGTACCGCTTTCTAGACCTCGTACTCTTCTTTTAGTTGTTTCAAGAAACTGTATAATGTTCCTTTGTGCATGGCTAGTATCATTATTGTAGTCATAGCTAATCACATAGACACACTTTATGAAAACCCATAATTCGTGATTAGTTACATTTGTTCCATTCGCACTTTCAACAGCTTCTTTAAATAAAACATATATGTTCTGCATATTATTATTGGCATTTACTCTAGATTGAAAATCATTACTATCTAAGCTCACCCTTGCTCTATCAAGAAAATTTATTGTATGAGTATATGTGGTCATATTAGTAGGTAAGCCCATAACAATTGCAAATACATCAGTAATTTTATTAAATTCGCTACTATTAAAATCAGTCCAAAACCCCTTAATTACATCCCTGAATAGCTCATTATTTGTTAACATTATTCTAAATTTCATTTGGGCATATATCTTGCTACAATTACCATGAACTGGTTTAAAAGCTAATACCATATCATCAGTTTGAATATTTTTATACCTTGTTTGAAAAGAAATATTGTCAATAATGTAACCATCTTCAAATCTATTAATACTAATTTTCCCACCACTAATCATTAAACACACAAATTCGGTTTGAACTTTATGTTCAAATGTAGTACCACCAGCTCCTGTTGCAATTGGACTCGAAGTTCCACTCATTTTATCACCAACCTGAATAGTTTTCTTTCATATAATATTAAAGGAAATATAAGTATATTTAGCATAATGTATCCACATATATTTTAACAAAAAATGGTTAAATTCTACACAATTAGACGTGAATCAATTACAAGAGTAATGTATTACTAAAAGGAAAACCGCTCATAATTTAAATAATAAGCGGTTTTCCTTAAATATAATATTTATAGAATTTCTTAATTAATTCAATCAAATGTTCTCTAATTAGAGATAACGACCAGTGATATTTAAATGCAAACTAGACTTAAATACTACCAAATTCAGATTCTCTTAGTTTTCTTATATTTCAACTCCATATAAATTAATAGTCCATATTTGTCAATCGATCCTATTAAATAATACTTTAAATTTTGCGCCTGCACTCTGTACTGCTGCCCATGTATTATTTAAAATATAATGAAAAGGGATGTATTGCTTATTTGTATGGTGATTTGTAATTGATCTATATTTTGAAAGAGAGAACATGTTGCCAATCAAAGCCCATACGTAAACTTCACCTTCCTGATCTTTTTTTATATCTTTTATCAACTCCCATAATTCTTCTGGTGTTTTTTTTTCTTTATTTTTAATCATTCTTAACTTTTTTACTTTATATTTAGCCCCTATCCATTCAGAATTCCAATTTTCTATTCCTGGATTTTCTATGCTTAATGGATGAACATAATCTAAATTTTTTATTATCTGACCACATATTTCTTGAAAAGATGAGGCGGATAATTTCTTTTTCTCTTTTGTAGCTTTGCAATGGATAAAATAAACCTTACGTTTGTTTTCTGAATCTTTTATTCCGATAAAATCTGCAATTTCATTTCCTAAGTCACTACAAATTATATAGTCTAAATCCTCTAACTCTTTTTGTATAACCTTTGACTGGTCATCGGTTGAATCGAGAATGCTTCCTTGATTTGAAATTAAATGAAAAAGGGAGTTTTCATCCCAATCATCCCTAATTTCTTCTCTGCTTACAAGAGGTCCTTTTTCAGTAAGAAGAATGTCCTCTTGTAACTTAAACTCTTTTAATATAGGTAGAAGCTCTTTTTTTTCTTTATCAATCCCAACTTTAAAGAAAAAATTATGCGAATAAATATATCCAGGTGAATTAGTTACTACTTGAAATGCCTGTTTCCTATTCAAATAATCTGTAATACTATTTCCTTCTTTATCAATAGAAATCTTCATTTTATCTAGTTGCGCGAAATAGTATCTATTTTTTTGAGGATCAAAAAGCACCTGTAGTTTCTTTTCAAAACCATCATAAAATTCAAGTGTTACTACCCACTTACCACCTTCAGTATTGACTCCATATGCACTTTTAATAAGTTCTATTGGCTTGCTATCATTTAATAAATTTTTGATATTAAATTGTATCCATATTGGCTTAATATCCTTAGGTTTTTTAGTAATTGGTGCATATCTACTAAATATATTTTCAGTATTTGATGGTTTTTTAGTTAATTTCTCCTCTAAAAAGTTCAACCATTTTAAATAGTTTGATAGTGAATACTCATATGAGGAATCAGACACTTTTGAGTTTCTAAAGCCTATATACCTCTTACTAACCTTATCTTCCATATTTATTATTGTGCCATTAGCGGTAGTAGCGAACCTATATTTATCAGTAACTTGAGGTGCAGTGTTTTTTAAATTATCTGCAAAAAATACACTTCTATTTACTTCATTTTTTGAAATGCTACCATTCGTAATAGAGATTTGCGAAAATTTACTCTTTTCATTAAATAATTTTTGTAATTGTGTGGATTCCAATGTATTAAAATTATCTTTAATAAAGTTTGGTATAATATTGTTCGAATCAAACACAAATAATATATCGTTAATCACCTTTAACAGTAATATTCCTGTTTTAACTTCAAGAAATGACTCGTTAACCAAGTAAGGTGAGTTTTTGTATGAAGTATAAAATGCAAAGAAAAAGGATTCTTTTTCCTCTATAACCTTGCTAATTATATAATAATCCTCCAAAGCAAAAAATTCTTCTACTTTCTTAACTATTTCATCAAAATCATAGTTTTGATTATAAAAATAAATATTTGTCCTTAATGGAAGTTTGTATTTATAAAGAATATCCTCTTTCTTGCTTCGGTGTTGAATTTTTTTTAGAAACCGCTTCTCATTATGTAAAATGTCAGGATGTCCATTAATAATTTTTTGCATATAATCCTCAAAATTAAAGAAGATTAAATCTTTGTTTAAAAAAAGTTTTTTTTCGTAAAAAATATATTCCTCCCACAACTTTTCCTGATCCTGCTCTGAATTTTTATAGTAAACTTCTCCAAATTCTTGATATATAGAATCTTTGCCAAAGTTGCTATGCCTAATAATTCTACCGACTTGTTGTACTAATGATCTTACGTCTGTAAAAGTTCCATAAATAGCAACGGCTACAAATTTATTATCATCAAGTCCTTCTAACATTTTATTTTGATGCAACCAATAACTTACTGCTTTCGACTTAATATCACTAGGCACATTTTTGACCATATCACTATAAGTATCTGCACTATTGAAAGTGTCATGTATAGCAATAGCTCTTTTACCACTATTTCTTAAAACTTGAAGAGCTTGTCCAATTTCTTCTGTATTATTGAACCTTAAAATTATTTTATATTCATCTTCAAATTTTTCAAATTTAGTGATTATTTCTTCCATAAATGATTTAACATCCTTACTTTCAAGTAAGTTAAACTTTACATTTCTAACGTAATTATTTTCAACCGCTAACTCAAAAGGGAAGTTGAATACAAAGTCTTTATTAAATTTAAATTTCTTGTTATCATTCCTGATTGGAGTAGCAGTAAAGAGTATAACTTTTTTTTCTAAATTCCTTATTGCTAATTGCCACTCTTCTGCTGGTTCCCTATGGCCTTCGTCAAAAATAATTAAGTCAATCTTTCCCTTGAGTTTTTGATAATCTTTTTTGTTAGATTTTATATCTGATAAACCCTTCACAGTAGATATATATACACTCGGATCATTTTGTAAGGAACTTTCAAATTTGCTTGGTAGTAATTCTTTTACACCTTTTATATTTAGATTAGTTAGATTAAATTTTTCTATAATATTCTTTTCTATTTCAAACAAAAGGTGTTTTTTAACAGCTCGAGATGGAGTTATTATTAAAATATTCTTTACCCCACTGTAAAAATGACTTAATAGTCCAATTAATACAGTTTTCCCAGTGCCAGTAGGCATTTTAATTAATGCATGATCAGTAGTGGGACTATTTAAATATCTAGTTGCTAAATTTAATGCATCAATTTGAAAATCATACAGTATATTTTGAATTTTGATTTTGTCATTCCATTTTTTAGAGTTCAGTTCTTTTCCCATATTAAATTACTCCCTTTATATCATTTCATAAAGATAATACTACAAGAATTGTAAAATATCTTACATTCCCTTAAAAATTGGGGTCTGACCCCCAGTACATTAATGCTTCACCATACAGAGGGTCAGACACCAATATTAAATGGTTAGGTATTAAAGTTCTATTCTCCTTCAAAATAAGAAAAATCAACTTCTTTCACAACAAACTTTTTCTTGTTACTAACCCCAATATTATTTTCTATCATCAACTTAGCTAATTTCTTACCATCAATCAGAACAATTTTTTTAACATCTACCAATCTTTCAACATATTCTTCTGCTGCCTTTGAAAAGTTAGATGTTGTGATAAAAATTCCTTTTTTAGCACCTTTAGCGTCTAATGCCCCTGAGAATCCCATCACTTCTGGACTTCCTACTGTATTTTCCCACCGTTTTGCTTGAACATAAATATTGTCCAGGCCTAATTTGTCTTCTTTGATAATGCCGTCTAAACCACCATCATTAGTCCTTTTAGTAACTTCTCCATCACCATATCCCATAGAAGTTAATAGCTCTACGACAATCGTTTCTAACCTACGCCAATGGGCTTGTTTAAGGTGTTCGATTAAATCTTTAATTAAATCAGACTCAATTTCTTCGACTTTATCCTGAATGGTTTCAAAAGGGTCAACAACTTTTTCAAGCTCCTCAATTTCATCTTCTTTTTCTTTAGAATTATCATGGAGAAGTTCTAAACCTTCTTCTGTGATTTGATATGTATATTTACTTACCTCTTCAATATAATCTTCTTTCTTGAGTGAGTATCTTGCTGACCTCATTCTATGAGCAAAAATAAACTCTTTACCATCGGAATAGGTGATGTTTAATTGCTCCTCTGATAATCCAAGTTGATCAATAACCCCGTCGTTTATCATGGTCGTGGTATAAGGTTTTTTATCCCTAAGAACATTTAATAAGGGAATTAAAAGTTCCTTATGAGCAGGAAGAGAATTAGCAATTTCCTTGTCATGATACTTAACAGATATATTGTTTGTTATTAAATCAGTGGTTTCTTGTTCTGTTTTTGGAATGCCACTCTTTTTAAATACCTCCAAAATTTCGTTCTTTGTAAGACCCTTTTCGCTTAAGAATTTTATTTTAGATAAAACATCAAATGACTCATCACTAAAAAACTTCTTTCTGCCATCTTTCTTCACTGGAATAAACTCTGAAAAATATTTTATCCACCATCTACCATTGGCCTCTGACCACCCTACTTTTTTTGATAAAGCAATTTGAGTCATATAAAATGGTTTTTTCATGATATAACACCCTCAGAACATTTTAGTTATATTTTACCATAAAAATAGTTTTTATTAGTAAATTAGTAAATTTCAAGAAATAAAACCTTGTTCAAGTTGCCGGGCTTACAGGTAGTGAGAGGAAGACGGGCTCGATCAAATGTTGAGAAATATTAAGATCATGTCCTGGGTACATTGAATGCTATCGGTATCTAAGGTCTGCCCCCAAATGATGATATTGGTCTCGATTCTCCTCTACACCTAGTAGAAAATACTCCCTTCTAAGTGCTCGAACCAGAGGTCCTCCGATTAAACTACTCAAACATCATGATTACACTTATCATGCCAATGAAATATCAAATCTGCGCCTTCCCCTATCTACATCCTTAGCGTCTCTAATGGCGGTGGTGTTGATGTTGTTGTTCTCTAAAATCTATTCTTTCTCTAAGATCTTAAGTCTGTTTGCAGGTTATTTCCGTACCTGATTCACATGCTTTTCGCCGCACGAAGACATTCCGGAATCAGCTTTATTACCAAGCCGGTCAATCCCAGAATCATCACCACTCTTTCTTACAGACATACCGATCCAATAGAAATAATCCCCGCAAGCCAGATCATTCATCGGCTTAAACGTATAGATTCTCCCATACTTATACTTCCCAGATTCCAACCACTTACAAAATGGCCACAATCTCACTTTATAAAGCAGGTCCTCTCGAAACTTCCCAATCGACCGAATATACGGCCTTCCATCAATCACCATACACCCTAACTGAACTAGGCCCTCATACATGGCATTCAACAGAATCCAAATATACAGGTGATTAAATGTATCCAAATCGAACATCCATTGGTTTAAATTTCTCCATCTATCCATTTGATTCACTCCTGTTTCAATATGTATTCAACCCTTATATAGTGAGATTGGCTGGGAAAGGATACCCCTTAGATCAACTTTCTTATTAAAATATGTTGTTATTAAGTAGAGCAAGGCTAAACGCTAGAAGTGGAGGAGAAAATGAAGAGCAAGTTTGTTATCTTAAAAATCTTAAAGATAATTTTTACCCTTGGATTAATCATTTGATAAACAGGTTCATATCCGCAACTCCTTTGAGGCAAACGCAAACAAGAAAAGCTAAATTCTTTTCTCCACTAGTTTTATCAACAAAGAAAAAAACCTCATTCGCCCAAATGCACGAATGAGGTTTACCACCACAAGTTATTCTGAAGAGTCTTCTATATTCTCCTCCGTCACCAACTTCAACGGAACTGGAATTTTCTTGTCTACCTTCTTCCCTGACAACACATCAGCCCCAGCCTGAACGGCCAACGAACCAATCTTCTCAGGCTGCTGAGCAACAGTCGCAGACAGGTTACCATTTCGAATGCTAGTCATCGCATCTTCATTTCCATCAAATCCAACGACTAGAACGTCACGACCTGAACTCTGAATTGCCTGCAGTGCTCCCAATGCCATTTCGTCATTATGAGCGAAGACTGCTTTGATATCTGGATTCCCCTGGATCAGGTTCTCCATCGTATTCAAACCTTCTGTACGATCGAAGTTTGCTGTCTGCTTGGCCACGACATCGAGCTTTTCATCCGCGATGTTGTGGAATCCTGCTCCACGCTCACGGGTGGCGGATGCTCCAGGTACACCTTCGAGTTCTGCAACCTTTGCTCCTTCACCGAGCTGTTTGACAAGGTATTCTCCTGCCATCTCGCCACCCTTTTCGTTATCGGAGCTGACGAGTGTGGCGACGTCTCCTTTTTCCGCTGAGCGGTCAAGGGTGACGACGGGGATTCCCAGGCTGTTGGCGGATTGGACGGCAGTGGAGATGGCCGCTGAATCCGTCGGGTTGATGAGTAAGACGTTGACGCCCTGCTGGATGAGGTCTTCTACGTCATTGATCTGTTTTGCCGCATCGTTTTGTGCATCGACGACGACGACTTCCATGCCTTGTTTCTTGGCTTCGTCTTCTACCCCATTTTTCATGGAGACGAAGAATGGGTTATTCAGGGTTGAAACGGATAGTCCGATTTTGATGTCTTCAGGGTTTGAGCTTTTATTTGGTTTCGCCCATTCCGGCGGCTGCAAGGAGCAGGCGCCTAGGAATAGGAGTGATAGACTGATTAGTAGTAACCATGCTTTTTTCATAGTATCCCTCCTATGCTGCTTTCTTTCGGTCGATGAGAACGGCGATGATGATGACGACACCCTTTACGACCATTTGGAAGAAGGATGAGACGCCGAGCAGGTTCAGACCGTTGTTTAATGTTCCGATGATGAGTGCACCGATCAGTGTTCCGACGATCAGTCCGCGTCCGCCTGAAAGGCTTGTCCCGCCTAGGACGACGGCGGCGATAGCATCAAGTTCATAGGATGTACCGGCTGTCGGCTGAGCTGAATTCAGGCGTGACGTCAGGATCGCTCCTGCGAGTGCTGCCAGTAAGCCGGCCAGGGAGTAGATCATCACTTTGATGCGCGGTACTTTGATCCCTGAGATCAGGGCTGCTTTTTCATTCCCACCGATGGCATACGTTTTTCGGCCGAACGGTGTTTTGTGAAGGATGACCCACAGGATCGCGAACGTCAGGATCATTGTGACTGCAGGTACCGGGATTCCAAGGAAGTATCCTCTTCCGAACAGTTGGAATGCATAGCTGTCGCCAAGTCCCGTAATTGGGTTACCGTCTGTGTATACAAGCGTCAACCCGCGGAACATGGTCATCGTTGCGAGTGTTGCGATGAATGGTGCCATTTTTCCTTTTGTGATGAGTAGTCCGTTGACCATTCCCATCACGGCTCCGAGGATACAGCCAATCAGGATCGCAAGAATTGGGTCGATACCCGATACCATCATCCCGGCCATGAGGGCACTGGATAAGGCGAGGATCGAGCCGACGGATAAATCAATTCCTCCGGTCAAAATGACGAAGGTCATCCCGTAGGCAATCAGGGCGTTGATCGCGACCTGTCGTAATAGATTCAATAAGTTCAAGGGTTCTAGAAAACTAGGGTTGATGATGGATACGGTCGCAATCAGCACAAACAGTCCGAGAAGTGGACCGAGCTTTTGCATCAGATTGCCGACGTGATTCGTTTTGAGTGCGTTATTCATGTGCGTGACCTCCTGTCGCCAATGTCATGATTTTTTCCTGTGTAGCGTCTTCTTTTGATAGCTCTCCTGCGATGGTCCCTTCATGGACGACGAGGATGCGGTCGCTCATCCCGAGTACTTCTGGCAGCTCGGATGATACCATCACGATCGCGACGCCCCGGTCGGTGAGCTCGTTCATCAGTTGATAGATTTCCCGTTTTGCTCCAACATCGACTCCCCTTGTCGGTTCGTCGAGGATGAGCACTTTCGGACCGATGCCGATCCATTTAGCGATGACCACCTTCTGCTGGTTCCCACCCGAAAGGTTCTTTGCGTGAGTCCGGGCTGATTCCGTCTTGATCGTCAGCCGTTTGATGAGCATTTCCACAAAGTCCTGTTCGCTTTTATCATTGATCAAACCTTTCTTCGTGAAGCTGTAGAGGCTTGGAAGGGCGATATTATCCTTCAGGGAAAAGTCGAGGACGAGTCCTTCATCCTTCCGATCCTCGGTGATGAATCCAAGACCGAGCTTCACCGCTTGATCGGGTGTTTTAATCGTGACCGGTTTCCCGTTCACGAGGATTTCGCCTTCATATCGTCCGTCGAGTCCGAAAATGGTTCGCATAATTTCCGTTCGTCCTGCCCCCATCAATCCTGATACACCAACGATTTCTCCCGAACGTACTTCGAAGCTTACCTTTTCAAACAGTCCCTTTTTCGTCAGGTTCCTCACTTCAAGCATCGTTTCGCCTGGTTTTGGTTGGCGTTTTGGAAAACGATCGGTCAATTCACGTCCGACCATTTTCTTAACGACCTCATCGAAGTTCGTCTCGGGGATCGGGGTCGTATCCACCGTGCGTCCGTCCCGCATGACTGTGATCGTGTCACAAATCGTGAAGATCTCTTCCATCCGGTGGGAGATGTACACGATCGACACGCCGGCTTTTTTTAGAGAACGGATGACGGTGAAGAGCGTCTCGATTTCCCGGTCCGTCAAGGCCGCTGTCGGCTCGTCCATGATGATGACTTTCGCATCCGTCATGAGGGCTTTGGCGATTTCAATCATCTGCTGCTGCCCGACCGAGCACTGTCCTGCTTCTTTGGTGAGAGGGATGGAAATGTTCAGTTTCTTAAACTGCTCATCCGCAACCGCTTTCATTTTTCTCGTATTAATGAGACCGAATTGTGTAACCGGTTCCTTATTGATGAAAAGATTCTCAAGGACGGTCATCTCCGGCCAGACGTTCAACTCCTGATGGATGAAGGCAACACCGAATTCCTCGGCCTGCTTCGGATTATCAAACGTCATGTCCTTCCCGTCGATGGTGATCGTACCCTGATCCTTCTTGTGAAGACCCGTCAGGATGTTCATCAGAGTCGACTTTCCGGCACCGTTTTCTCCCATCAGGGCATGGACTTCGCCTTCCCCAATCTCGATGTCCACTCCTTCTAGAACCTGGTTGGTGCCAAATGCTTTATGGATATTCTTCATGCTGATCTGCATGCTACTACCCCCTTTGTTTTAAAAAATGACTCCCGCGTGAAGGATACAATTCGCATACGGTGTGACTTCCCCCGTACGGATGACGGCCTTCGCCTTATGGGTTTCTTTTTTGAAATCTTCATGGGATACATACTGGATCCCGTCGAACCATGAGGTCATCTGTTCATGAACCCCCGCATTCGTTTCTACTTCTTCTGCAAGCGTGACGGTTTCGACAACCATTTCTTCCTTTAACAGTTCGACCACGTCAAGGAAGGACGGCTCTCCCGGTTTCAATGCCAGGTCGATTTTCACGACGTCTGACGGAATCGGGAGACCGGCATCGGCCACGACGATCGTATCCGTGTGGCCGAGATCGGCTAATATTTTTGCAATGTGACTGTTCAAGATGCCATGTCGTTTCATTCTGCCAGCTTCCTTTCCACTTCGTCTCTTGTCGGCATTCCGCCCTGTGCCCCGAATCCGGTCACGGAAAGGGATGCGGCGCGGTTTGCGAATCGAAGGCTTTCTTCCATTGACTGTCCTTCAGCAACAGCCGTTCCGAATGCGGCATTGAACGTATCGCCTGCCCCAGTCGTATCAACGACTTCTACTTTGAAGGAAGGAACGAGGACTTCCTTTGTTCCATTATGATAGCGAACTCCCGCTGCTCCTTCGGTAATGATGACTTTGTCAGGATATTGTTTCAGTGCTTCTGACGGTTTCATTCCATTAAAGAGCACATCTGCTTCATGTTCATTCGGTGTCAGGTAGCTCGCGCCAACGATGACATTCTGTGAAATCTTTCGTGCCGGTGCCGGGTTAAGCAGCAGTGGTACTTCAATCTTGTTGCACAGGTCTGTTACGTACTCAACGGTTTCCTCTGGGATTTCCTGCTGGATCATGATGAGATCGCATGTTTTGAGAAAATCGGCTGCTTTTTCCACGTACTCAGGTGTCACAAGATCATTTGCCCCTTTAACGACGACGATGCTGTTGTCCCCTTCAGCGAGGATGATATGAGCGGTTCCGGATTTCTGACCTGTAACCGGTTCCACATAGTCGGTATGAACACCATTACTCTTAAAGTTTTCCAAAATCTCTTGGCCGTAAGGATCTTCGCCTACGCATCCAATCATGTACACGTCCGCCCCAAGCCTTGCTGCTGCTACGGCCTGGTTGGCGCCTTTTCCACCGGGTACCGTGTCAAAGCTGTCGCCGAGTACCGTTTCCCCTGCACCGGGCCGCTTCGCTGATGTGACCACTAGATCCATGGATGAACTGCCGATTACGGCAATCTTCGCTTTTTTCATCTTCCTTCATCCCTTTCGTGTTGTGTTTCGCTGTATGAGTTCAACCGGAAGCTGAACACTTGTATCGATGTCTTTTTCTTTTTTTATCAGTTTAATCAGAAGTGCCGCGGCCTGCCTGCCCATTTCGTAAGCCGGCTGCCTGATCGTGGAGAGCGCCGGATAGGAAAGGCTGCTCTGAGGGATGTCATCGTAGCCGATGATCTGTACGTCTTCAGGTATCTTCTTCCCGAGCCTCAAGGCCTCATGGAGAATCGCGATCCCGACGATATCATTGCTTGCGATGACCCCGTCCGTATCAGGATAGGTCGCGAACAGTTCCTCTGCCCAGCCCTTTGCGTCTTCAAAGGAGAACGAGGTCGTGGACATCACCGTGAAGTCGACGTCTGTCCCGCTTAAGTACTCGACGGCTCCCCGGAATCGGTCCTGTGCCGGCTTCACTTGTGCCGGTCCCTTCATGACGGTGATCCGCTTCGCCCCTTTTTCAAATAAGGTCTTTGCCGCCAGGCGCCCCCCTTTGCGACCATCCGCATAGACAGCCGGATAGTTGTCCGTGGTCCGGTCAAGGAGGACGAGTGGGAGATTCAATTCACTATACAGCTGGTCATGCTCCACATGATTGGTCGCAGAAATCATGCCAACGACATTGTTCTGAACGAAGGTCTGGATATAATCCAGTTCCTTCTGAATGTTCTCGTCACTGTTTCCGAGGAGGAGCCTGAACCCCGCCTCGCTCACTTCATCCTCGACCCCTCTCGCCAGCTGCGGGAAGTACGGGTTGGTGATATCCGGAAGCAGCAGTCCGATAAGTCTCGACTCCCGTTTATAAAGGGAGCGTGCCACCTCGTTCGGACTGTAATTCAGCTTCTCAATCGCCGTCATTACCTTCTTCCTCGTCTCGGCTCCTACATAGCCGTTATCATTCAGCACCCGGGAGACCGTCGCCACCGACACCCCCGCTTCACTCGCCACATCCTTGATTGTTGCCACGTGCGTCACTTCCTGTTCGTTTTGGTTAGTTAGTGTGTAACCGGTTACACACAAGATAACACATTTTTGTAACCGGTTGCAATAGTTTCATTTGTTTTGTTCTCTTTTTAATGGATGGAATGGACGTGTTCGAGGGGGGGATTTTATCCAGATGTGAATAGATATCAACGAATATTACAGAATTTACTAATATTTCCCCCTTTGTTCCTTTATACTTACGTTAAGGGGTGAAGCAATGAAAAAAGGCTGGATTTCAATTGTCGGTGGAATTATAGTAGGCTTGATTCTCTCTTTCTTTACGCTCGAATATGATGGATGGAAATATATTACGGTCAGTGGTAACGGAGAAGTAGAACAAGTCATTCATGAGCTTGACTTTAACCTTATCACAAACACTTTTCTTTTGATGTTCGCATGTGGAAGTGTCATTTATTTGATATTATCAATGATTGAAAAGAAGAAAAATTAAGGGGCTATTTTAAGCTGCCGGTCATTCTAACAAGTATTTTTTCGGCGGTACTGATTTTCATTACTGTTTTTTCGATGATTAGAGTCTTAACGATCGCTTATACAAGAAAGGAAATTTCGACTTTGAAATTTTCCATATTAACTGTTTCATTTATTGGAGTAGGTATGATGATTGCTGCTATTTTACCTTTTGGTTATCAAAAAATATTTGAAATGATCATTTAATTCATTACTTGGGAGCTAGAAGATGAAAAATAAAAAACAAAATAGAAAAGAATTTTTTAAAGATACCCTAATAGAGTCTATATCTGAAGTGGTTTTCAACATCTTATTGTTTATACCAAAAATGATTTTTCGCTTGATAAGAAACATTTGGTAAAAAAAGGGATGTGGCCATTAAATGTAATTTTCTAATAGAATTGAGGAGAAATGGATGTCTCAGGATGGAATTGTATTAATAGCAAGTGTATCAATCCTTAGTAATGATAAAGTGTTAATGATAAAAGAGAATAAACCCACTGCGGTCCTTAAGTGGAACTTTCCGAGTGGTCATATAGAGTATGGTGAAGACATTCTTTATTCAGCTCAGAGGGAAGTAAAAGAGGAAACGGGGTTAGATGTAAAACTGATTGGCACGACTGGAGTATATAATTTTATCAGTAATACGAATCATCAAGTCATTTTGTTTCATTTTATTGGTGAGGTTACTGGAGGTACATTATCTCTCGAAGATGAAGAAATAACTGATAGTAAATGGATAAAAATGAAAGACCTTTTAGCATTTGAAAATGAGGAATTACGAGAACCGCATGTATTAAAACAAATACTTACTAACTTATTGGAAGAAAACATCTATTCAATCAGCGTCATTAATGAGCAACTTTTTAAGGGACCTAACTAAAGACCAGATGATCCTATTAAGGCTATCGCCTTTTTCATTAATGGGCAGGATACTTGAATAAGTGGGATACTTAAATAATTGTTATTTCTCTTCTTAGTAGTGAATACAGTTTTACTAAGAAGGGGGTTGTCTCATTGAAAGAGAATAGGTATTTGTTTGCATTTATCATAGGGATAGTCGGTTCTTTAATGGGGCTATATATATGGAAAGACTATATACCAAAATCAACTGGAGATACTATTGACGATTGGATATGGATATTAAGATTGAAGTACGTTATTTTTCTTTATATACCAAGTTGCATAGCTTTGGTCGCAGTAGTGTTTCGTAAAACTCATCTAATGCTATTAGCCTTTTTAATTAGTTTACCCTTAATAAAATATATTGGAGTTAAGCCATTTATTTTCCCTGATACCCTACCTTTAGTTTACTATCCTCTTGTCTGTTACCTAATTTCCTCCATTTTGATGAGGAATGTCTCAAATGAAAATCCTTTAGCCTTCTTTAAGTAACGGGGGCAACAACTAAAAATCAGGCTGTGACCTCAGCTATTGCCCTTCTTCAAACAATGGGCAGGTTAATTGAATGATGATTTTACTGAAAATTGAAACTTTTCCTACTGCTCCATCGTATATATAATTAGTTAGGAGGGAGTTTATGAAAAGATTATTCGTGTTATTCGTCATATTGTTCTTAGGAGCTTGTGGGAACAGTGGGACTTCCAGCAGTCTCGAAGACTTTGATAACTCCAATTTAAAAGAAGACCTTAAAGAGGAGGCATTTCAATCAGAACTGCCTACGAAAATGCCTTTCGAAGTGAAAGAAGCAACTTTTACACCTACTCCAGGAGAGCAAAGAGAGGTAATGCAGACTTTCCAATTCGACGGAGTGGATGGTCAATTGATGGATTTGAAAACCAATAGTGGCGAAGTTCACTTTTCAGGCACTGATAATGAGCAGCAAGTGGAGATTGGTAATAATGAAGGTACTTTTGGAAAAACTGAAAATGGTTCATTGAGTCTTCATTGGAAAGATGGAGACCTGACGTATCACTTAATGGCAAATGGTGATGAAATTACGAAGGAAGAGTTAATTGAAACAGCAACATCATTTGAATAATGGGAGGATGAACAATGGGAATTTATTTAGGAATTGGACTTTTTGTTGTTGTAGCCATCGGTTTATTTGGAGCTTTAGGAAGAAGGACCCTTCAGGGGAGCAAAGATGAACAGTTGCAGGAATTGGAACGTGTGAAATCTCAAAGTAGTGGATTTGGAGGATTTTAATCTTTTCTTGTTTTGTCTTTTAAGTATTAACGTATAAGTTTTCTCATAAATAAGGGGAGTAATTCCAGGTTAATGGATAGCTCCCCTTGTTCCGTTATAGGGGGCTTTAATGGAAGAAGGGTATGCCGCTAATAATTAGTATTACAAAACAAAGAGACTCGTCAATCGACGAATCTCTTTAATTTTTATTGCTGCCAGTCAGTTTGGGTGTCAATAAGAGTGACACTATTCTTTTGCACGAGCACCTTAAATGAAACCATTTAGACAGTTCTCACTTTGCTTCTATAGATAATCCAAAAATAACCCCGGATAATCAGACATCACAACCTCAACACCCGCTTTTTTCACTAACTGGAATTCTTCCACTGTATTAATCGTAAATACGCGCAGAGGCATCCCCATGTCCATCACGTTTCGCCCAGTTGGAGATTGAGCAAATGACAGATCACAGTGAAGTGCATTAACCTGCAAGGGCTTAATCCGATCCAGAATATTCGCTGGAATCCCTTCAAAAAGGAAACCTGTCTCAATATCAGGATCAAGCTCTCTAACCTTTTTCAAACTCGCAGAATTGAATGAAGAAATAATCGTCTGTTCTTTCATCCCTTTTTCTTTGAGCAGCTCCAGGACCTTTTCTTCCAACTGCGGATAGTCGATTAGATCGTTTTTCAATTCAATATTGATGATCATCGAGTCATGGTGAGCGGTCACCACATCGAGGACCTCTTCTAGTGAAGGGATGGACTCTCCTTTAAAAGAGGGGTGAAACCAACTCCCGGCATCATAGGTTCTGAGCTGTTCCCATGTCAAATCCTTCACGTAGCCTGTTCCATTGGTGGTACGGTCGATGGTTTCGTCATGAATGACAACGATCTGACCGTCTTTTGTGAGTTGGACATCCAATTCGATACCATGTGCACCCGACTCTGCGGCTGCTTTAAATGCAGCGAGCGTGTTCTCTGGAGCCTCTCCACTCACTCCACGATGAGCAAATAATTCCATTCTCTTTCCTCTTTTCTTCTCGTTGTTAGAATAGAAACGCCCTTGAAGCATTACCTTCAAGGGCTTCCATCGTTGTACTATTAGTATACGTATTCCAAACAGGTTATACTAGTTCCCTTGCTTTTTGTTGGCTACTTCTATTGAAGGGTCCGTTTCCTTTGCTGCCTGAACTTTCCCCACTCATCTTTCACGATATTTTGATCATAGGCTGCCGGGTTAATGGAGAAGTATACCGTTTTCACATGCCATTCCGCTTGAACCTCAGGTGACGGCAGGTCAAGAACTTCCATGTCGCTTTTTGTTTTGCTTCATCAATAGTAAAGGCCACATGTTAAGACAGTGTGAATTGTATGTTTTAAATCGTAAAGACACAATATACTTTGTTAAGCTTTTCACACCCCTCATTTCTCTCTTGTCCACTTACATTTTTAGGCGTCTGTACCTAAAGAGAGGGACGGACCTCTGCTTTTTTAAAGCAGAAGGTCCGTCCCTCAAAAGTCTGTGCAGAGTGACAAATCACGTTTTATTTTCAATCATTCTAAACTTTTACTTGGTCTAAAATCATAATGACTATCCTAAAGTATATATATTTTAAAAATAGACTTATCAGGAGGAAAACTTTCCATGGAAATAAAACCAACAGTGGACATAATAAACCCAGCCTATCAAAGTACGAAAGGAAAGCTGTTTGCTGGTACTTCCGGGGTATTAAGTACAAGTGCTAGTAAACATGCTTGGGCACAGCTTGTGAATCCGCTCCATTCTAATGTGAATTTATATGTCTCTTTTTTTGCTTTGACAAACTTTTCAACTAAACTAGTGACGGCAGACTTTGTTGTGAATGCTGACCCTCCCGGAACCCCAACTCTATCATCAGACGTAAGTGTTCTAAAACTGGCCTCCAAGCATAAACCTGTGGGGCAAATTTTCTATAACCCTAGTGTTTCAGGCTCATTTTCAGGAGGTAAGATTGTCGGTACAAGAGCGCTAAGTCCCCTAAGAACAGAGCTGGGGTTTAGAGTTGACGGTCGACTAATTATAGAACCAGGAACGAACGCCATGTTCTTTCTATGTAGCCGCTCACCTGCTTCATCTCAGATTGAGTTTGAATGGTTTGAGAGTGAGGAAATCTTTTAATGTAAAGGAAACATCATTCGGTATACAAAGCGAGATTTTCTAATGTAGATCTTAAACCGATGTCATGATCTTCCTTCTTAATTCCTTCAGGGACATTTTCACAAATGATGGTCACTTTTGTACCTCCCGAATTGGGTTCCAGGAGCCATTTCTGTATCATCTCCCCCGAGAACGCAGGGTCATTGGAAATGAATTTTACGGATATCACAATTCTTTTATCTGGAACTAACTCCATAAACGTCCCTTGGACAACATCCGTTTCTTCGGTCGTTTTACCAGGATTTGAATGCTCTGTTTCATACATCAGCGTTAATTTATAACTTCCGCCTTCACGAGGATCAAACATTTCAATTTCACCTGACATCCCTTTTGGCGGAAGCCAGGAAACGAGGTCCTCCGAATTCAAGAAAGAACGATAGATGGTTTGTGGTGATACTGTAATCATTCTTGAAGCAGTATCTATCCTCGTGTTATTTGACGCATCATCCATGACAATCTCCTCCACATTTAAGTTTAGTCACAATTCTCTTAAATAGCCAAATTCATCATCATATCCGCTACAATTCATTTCTTTACATAGTTCAACAAAGAGCTGAAAATCCCTTCAATAGTTTGGAGAACCGATCCTTAACTATATTCTGTTTTTATGAAATAAGAGAGTGACGATCTATAAGGTGACCGAATCCTTTATCCACACCTACCTCCTCTTCTGCATTCACCTTCCCAATTGGGAAATTCGGATATATAAAGTTCCACATAAAAAAGCCCAACTTCTCTACAAATTTAAAATAGAGAAATCGAGCATTTCAGTCCCATCATTTATTTATTGAATTCATTAACTGGAAGAAGTATTGGGGTTGATGGGTCTTATTCAGGTGATACCATGAATCTAATGTATCTGGTGTAAACACGTCCATTTTTTTCAGTACCTCCCTTGCAAATTCCAGAGGAGCTATCCCTGATGCCGTAATTAAATTACCATCTGCTATCGCTGGTCCCGACTCATAGAACGCTTCTCCTTTATAGTGAGGACATACCATTTTCGTATATTCAAAGTTATTACTTGTATGCTTTCGAGTATCTAAGTATCCCATATTCGCAAGGGCCTCAACTGCACCACAAATAGCAGCCACGATCGTGCCATGCTCTAAAGCTTGGCCAACTCTTTCCAAGATCGGTTGATGAATGTCTTCGCTCCAAGTAGTCCCCCCTGGTAAGATAAAAAGATCTTCCCTCTCAAGAGTACATTCATCAAGGGACATATCCGGTTTTATGCTCAGTCCTCCCATCGTCGTAATCATTTCTTTAGTAGCCCCTACTGTCATGACTTTTATAGGCGCTGCATCTTTTTTGAAATATCTTCCTGAGTTTAGTTCAGCCATTACATATCCATATTCCCAGTCTGACATTGTATCAAATACATATAAATAAGCTTTTTGTGTTTGCATCCAAGACCACTCCAATCACCATTGATATTGCTATTATAATAAAACTTCCCTGACAGCTAGCGTCAGGGAAGTTTTATTATTTGATGAAATTTTATTAAAGTTAAGTGAAATCTCTACTATTTTACTACTAAAATCCTTAAAGATATCCCAGCCCCATTATTACTCAGATAAAAAATCTTTGATAGCCTTCTTATTTTCACTAACATCTAAGTCAAGTACTAATCCGACACCATCATAATACTCGTCGGTATATGTATGATCTAATGGTATTCTCATTGATTCAATGCTTTTATTATCTCCTAATACTGAAGTAGCTATGGATAGTACTTGAGGTGTCTTAATATTCGTTCTAATAAAAGGCTTAATTATTCCTAATGTTTTTGGGATTTTCATAACTCCATTTAAATCAGTCATCTCATCTGTTAGTAACTTAAGAACTTCTTGCTGTCTACGTACTCTACCGAAATCACTTTCACTATCTTTACGGAATCTGACATAACTAAGCAACTGATCTCCATCAAGTTTTTGCATTCCAGGATGGAGTGGAGGATTAATCCCTTTGACCATTTCTTTTTCAATGTCCACTTCGACACCATCTGGAAATACTTCATCGATAATACTGGAAAAACCTTTAAAGTCTACTAAGGAGTAATATTGAATATCAATATCAAAATTTTCTTTTAATGTTTTTCTCAATAGTTCTGGTCCTCCAATTGCATATGCAGCATTGATTTTCTGTGAGCCATGACCAGGTATATTAACATAGGAGTCTCTCATAATAGATAAAATTTTCACTTCATTGTTATCCGAATTATATTGAGCAACCATTATGGTGTCAGTTCTTGATATTTCCTTTCCCCTTGCATCCGTTCCAAGTAACAAAACATTCGTTATTCCCTTATTAGGATCTGCTCCATTAAATTCAACCTTCTGATCAAGAATAACTGAATCGTTGGCTGACTTTTCAAGTCCAGCTTGATACTGAAAATATACATAAGAAGCACCTAGTAAAAAAACAAGAAAAAATATAAAAAAGAATAATAATATGATTTTTCTCTTTTTTCTTTTCCTTCTATACATTTTCCTTTCAACTATTTCATTCTTATATATTCAACCTCTCTGAGTTCTATTTAAATCCCTGCTCATAAAGGCATCACCATGTAAAAGGGTGCCACCGCTTTATCCCAAGAACGTTCAAAATTCTGTGCATTTACCCATCATCCTGCACTTTACTTAAACTCGAACAATTGTTTTGATAACCGCGCTTTAAAGGTTTCATCCAATTCAACATAGAATAATCCATCAGTTATAATAGGATGCAAAAATCCTTCCAGAGGAATGTTGTTAATATCCAAAGAATCCATTTCATTGAATACTCTCTTCATTTCTTCAGGTGAAACATTGCTTATTCCTTGTTGGCTGAAAGATTTGAAATCACTTGAATTTAAATAATTCAGCATGTGTGAAAAAAGTCTATTCATAAAATAAGGTGGTAGTTGGTGTTCACCGTCGATTGATAAGATTCTAGCCATTTCTTCACCGCTGACATTTTCCATTCCCTTAGAGTAAGTATATTTGCTTCCTTTAGCTGACTCCATTTCTATATTCTCTTTTACGTTTATCTGAATGTCTTCCATCGAATTGAGAAATTCTTCAACTTCTTCCCTTTCCCACATAAAGTAATAATCAATTGGCATGTCCAATGCCTTTTCCACGGTATTATTTACTGCAGCTGGACGACCAACATAAGCAAAAGCATGAGTCAGTTTATCCTCAGTCAAGATTTCTTTATCTGCATTCAAGATGGGAACCTTAAGGCTGGGAGGAAGCAGAATGACATTTACCTTTTGGGCTCTCTTGTTAACAGTAAAGAGAAGGTTGATGTCCGTACGATTGTCTTCATTGGCTACCATCACCAATATTGAAGTCACCTGATCCTCCTCTTTTTCATCGGCATTAGAAAGACTTAACATCTGATTATCTCTGTGATCGCCTGTCAATGAAGGAATAAACACAAGAAGGAATAGCGATACCAATATAAGAGTTGCCACTGCTGGAAATAAGTGTTTCTTATTCATTACCCCTACAGTTCCGGTAGCCTTTATTTGATTTCTTTCATGTATCTTCTTAAACACTTCTTCGCGATCCTGTTTTGTAAATTGAAGCGAATCTTGGGTTAGCTTAATTGCCTTCCTAATGTTAATGGGATCCATAGATTTCTGCCTCCTCCATCATAGGTTTTAAAACCTTTTTCCCTCTCCTCAGCCTGGTTTTTACCGTATTTGCATTCACACCAGTAACCTCCGATATTTCATCAATGGTTAATGAGAGATAATAATAGAGATAGATGATTTCCTTGTATTTTGTTGGCAAGGAAAAGACAATCTCTTTAATTTCTTGATTGACAGAATTTTGAACGACTTTTTGATCCAATGATTTCTGATATTTTTGCGCATTTTCTTGTATATAGTGCACCAGTTGAACCTTCTTACATTTCCAACTCTTTAAGTAATCTTTACATTCATTTATAGTAATTCTGTATAGCCATGTCCGAAGTTCAGATTCTTTTCGGAAGTGCTCTAGTTGGTTGTAGCATTTGACAAAGGCATTTTGCGCAAGGTCTTTTGCCATGTGCTCTTCCTTTACATAAGTATAGGCAAGCCTTACCAATTCATCACCATAGTCACCCATGGCTTGGTCAAGGATGTCATCTCTTTTTTTTTTGTCCATGTTTATTCCCTTCTTGTATAAGTTACCTGTTTGACGATTAAGTCAGACAGATAGTTTCATTTTTTCATAATTAAGGAAATTTTTATATTAAAGAAGATTTTTAGAATATAAGACTTGTCATTCTTTACCTTTGTCGATTAACGATGAAAAATCTGCATTAACTACAATCCCTGAAGGTAAAATAATAAAACTTCCCTGACAGCTAGCGTCAGGGAAGTTATCATACTTGATGAAATTCTATTAATTCCGCCAGAACCTCAATTAGTCTTTTCTTAAGACTTACTGGCTCCATCACTTTAATCGATGTATTGTACGGTAAAAGTAAGTGAGGTACATATGTATGTATAATCTCTTTCTCAAGTAGAAAAATGGCTTGGTTTGACGTCCGTTCTTGTACATAATGTCCTAAAAACCAATGTTGGCATATATCATCCAATGCACTTTTATCCCCATGAAGAATCAAAGACATAATCCCTTCCTTATCTTCTGTAGGTGGAAGAAGGCCATTTATAAAATAGTCATAGGCTGAAAAATTCTCCGGCCGGATAAACTTGGTTTCGGTTACCGTTAGACGTTCCATTCGATCCACTCTAAAACTGCGGATATCATTTCGAAGATGACAAAATCCAATCACATACCACTTATGATTCCAATAAATCATTCGGTACGGATCTACCAATCTCTCATGTAATGGCTTTTCGCCACTTTTATGGTAAAGAATGTTGACTGAGTACCCGTCCGCTACGGCTTGTTCCAACTCCTTCAAAAAAGGCTCCATAGCTTGTGGACGTAATCCACTTATGACTTCAAGACTATTAACATGTTGGTTGATCTTTGTTTCCTGCTCTTGATTGGAGTGGTGACTTAATTTTGAAATGGCCCTATCGAGTGCTTCCCCTCCATAATATCCGGCTTCCTCTGCAAAAACAGCTGCGTGAAGTAGGGACGTTTGCTCCTCAACATCAAAAAAAAGCGGAGCCTCAATAAATTGATTCAATAAAGAGTATCCACCGTTATGTCCCGGTTCTGAAACGATCGGTACGCCACTTGTAGAAATGGTATCAATATAACGATACACCGTCCTTATATTCATCTCTAGCTTCTCTGCCATTTGTTGTGCCGTTACTTTTTCACCAGAACGAAGCATCCATAGAATCGCTAGCATATTGTCAGTTTTAGGCATATACTTCCACCTCTATATTAATAATCATCTTAGAATATCAATTTTTTCAAATATGTTGATATTGAGCAATCCCCATACACCACTCAATGGACTTCCCCTACTCTACTCATGTCCACGAATCACAACAATGTCACCTATCATTTGGATTTTATCATTTTCCATTATTATAAAAAAATAACTTCCACACTTTGAACACCTATTATTTGAAAATTTTCTTTATTAATAAACCTGTCCATTAACGGAACAAAGGATATACAAACCGGGGACGCCTCTTACTCTACTTTTTGACTTTAAGGGAGATTGAGAATTGTCGAAAGGAGAAGGTAGAAACGGAACCGTCCCCACTCTACGTAAGGAATTATAATGATCGGGGACTGTCATGCATTGTATTAACAAGAATTAAATATATAAGGACATTAGCAGGCAGTAAAAGAAATATTAACCTTACTCCCAAAGAAGAAATACCGAAATATTCCGCTATTCCTCCACAAACACCGCTTATTGACTTATCTGTTCGGGATTTTGTTAACTTGTTTTTCAATTAACTCCCCTCCTTATAACACCAAATTGTTTAGTAGTATATTGTTTAGAAATAACCTAACTGTCCATTAATTGAAGAAAGGGAATACCCGGATCAATGAACTGATCTTCAGTTATTGCCCCCTTTTATTGAATAAGGGATTTACCAATCAATGTCCTGATATAGTTCAGACAGGCGTTTGCCATTTATTGTCCCCCGTTGAAAAAGTTGTTCTTTTGTATTGAACTCTTGTGTAAAGAGACCTTTGACTTTGGTTAGGTAACAACCATCCGAATTCTGGCTTATCCAATATTCCTCATCTTGATAATAAAAATTAAATTCCTCTCCCCAGCCAATCCGTTCTTGAAATTCTTTAAATTCATCTTTAGTCATTTTCTCACCATTTTTCAAAATAGCCATCGTTAGTTGTTGAAGAAAATTCTATAGATAGTCAATAAAGCTACCAACCTCTTCATACCCATAAACCCTAATTACTTTGTCGCTAGCCACACCAGGAAAGTGGATATTACGGAGTATGGTAATAACTTCATCCCTAATCTCCCCGGTTTCTACCTTTATCTCTAACCACTCAATTGTTATATATTCTCTGTCCTTAAAATGATAGTACCATTCACCATCCCAATTGGATATGTATCCCGATTCGAGATCCTTTGTTCGCCATTGGACATTATATGGGCAACTATATATCGCTATTCTAATTTCTTCCCACTTTGTATTATTCATTAATTGTTGTTTTTGTTTACTTTTCATCGTCCCTCACCGCTTTGCTGCTTAATTCGAATATTTTCTTATTCAACTAAACTGGTCGATAATTGAATAAGAGCAATAGCTGGATCAATTCGCTGATCATTAGTTATTGCCCCCTTTCGCTTATTAAGCAAAATACTATTTACTTCACTTCGCTCCCCATCAGAATATCTTTCACCTGGTCAACTTTATCCACAGTAAAAGTGGGGTTACAATGACTTAATTCTTCGAATGAACCATCCCCATAAGTAACTCCGATAGAGTCAATCCCAGTATTAATTGCCCCTATAATATCGTGCTTTCTATTCCAACCTCCTGAAGTAAATCACTAAGTCCTTCCTCTGATACCACTCGTATTCCATTTCTTTTAAGTAAAGCGGTTGTGACACCATTACCAGGTGTTTTCTTGCCCTTAAATTCGCCGTTATAGATCATAGAACTCCCACAGGAGGGGCTAAACTCTTTAAGGACGACCGCGGTAGCATGGTACTCTAGCGATACTATCTATATCACTAGGATGAGGGACAAACGAATTATAAGTTTTCAATTCTATTCATTTCTTCTGCAGACAATTCGAAATCGAATAGATCTAGATTAGATGCTTGATTTTCGCGGTTATGAGATTTAGGAATAACAATCACACCACGTTGGATATGGTATTTTAATAAGACTTGTGCGCCAGATTTTTTATAAGATTCACCAATTTCATCCAAGATCTCTTTTTGATGGGGTTCGGCTTTCATCGGTCCCCATGCAACAGGTGTAATACCCTCTTCTTTTAATACAGCAAGGAGATTTTTGTTAGTTTCTTTTAGGTTAATTTGTATTTGATTAACCGCTGGCTTCACTTTAGCGAATTCTTTCAATTCTTCCAGATGATCTTTTTCAAAGTTTGAAACACCGATTGCTTTTAGTTTGCCCGCTTCGTAATATTCTTCAAAGACTTCCCACGTGTTTTTAAGTTGTACGTTGTCTTCGATAGGAAAGTGGATAAGAAGCAGGTCAAAATAGTCGGTTTGAAAGTTTTTTAGACTGTTATCGATGGCTGCCCGAGTAGCTTCCTTTGAAGAAATATATTCTTCATGAGCAGGAATTTTTGTCGTAATAAATAACTCTTCCCGAGGCACTGTGCTTTCTGCTAATACTCTTCCGACAAGTTCTTCATTTCGATACATGATGGCTGCATCTATTGAACGGTACCCCAACTCAAGTGCTGATAGAAGTTCAGGAATTTCTTTTGTTAACGCCGCGTTATACTCATTGTTTTCTTTCCCATAAGTATTAGTACCTGTCCCTACAATTGGCATTTTCAGCCCATTATTCAGTGTGATGTATTCCATATGTTTAAGCACTCCCTCTGTATACTTTAATTTTTTTGCTTACAAAGTACATCATACCAAATTTTAGAATTTTCAAAAAGAAATACGAAAGAAGGAATTGATCCTACTTTGATCAATACACTCTCCCATTGTGTATTCTTGCTACTCAGTTTAAGAAGCCTTTCCCGAAACGTGACGTGATCTTTGCTTGTGCTGGATTAATTAAAACCAATTTCGACCTGGTTTACTTCTTTAAATAAATAATAAAAAATCCGAGCTAATTTTACTCCCTTAGGGTAAATTAGTTCGGATTTCAATCAGAAAACGATCGAATGATCTTTTAATGTTGTGGAACATTTATCCACTCATATCTTCTTCCATATCCTTCTCGTTCAGATGATCCTCCACTTCCTGCATGGTTTTGAAGCTTGAAACATCTGTCACTTCCAGCCCATCCGTTTCAACTGCGACAAACCCGTCTGACGATTGGAGGATTTGTGCTTTTATTTCTTCATTCCCGGTCAAGTTGTATTTTTTGACGAGGGTGGTTTCTCCTTTTTCCTCCATCGCTGTCAGTTCAGCAGAATAGGAATCGAGATCCATCCCCTTTTGGACTCGTTCCTGCAGCTTCTCACTGTCGAAGAGTTCTGCTGCCGGTTCGTCCATATCCTGGGAATCCTGTTGATCATTCATTTCTGCCGTATCGTTTGAGGTATTATCTTCTGCCTCTTCTGATCCGCATGCTCCCAATATCGAGAGTGTGAAAAGAAGATTTCCTGCTATCAGTAGTTTTTTCATGTCATTCTCCTTTCTTTCGTTTCTACGATACAATCTCTCATTTATTCATTATCCTTTTCGAGTTTTTGTTAAACATTGGAACATACTCATATTAAAAAAAGACAGCCCTGATGAGGCTGTCTTTCCATCCTTATTTACTTGATTCGAACTCTCCCCATATTTCTTCCAAAAGCCTCTTATCTGTCAGCAGTTCATACCCCGTCAGAGCAAGTGCCTTCGCCCCGATTACAAGGGCACGGTCACCCTCGGTGGATTTAGCAGCTTCCCTGAATTCGTTCGTGTGGACGACGAGGGATTCTGGCCCGATTTTGATGTAGGGGTGGATGGTCGGGACCACCCGGCTGACGTTTCCGGCGTCGGATGAGCCGAGTCCTTTTCGTTCTGTATCGTCGAAGGATTCCCCCAGTGACTCGATGGAGCGCTGGAATACTTGATCGAAACGGCGGTTGAGCTGAAAGTGGTCGACTTCATTTTGAATCTTGATGACATTCAGTTTCGTCCCGGTGGCGAGGGCAGATCCCTCAGCAATGGCTTTCACTTTCTTCGTGACTTCATTGCACGCTTCCCTGGTTGCAGCGCGTATATAGAAGCGGGCTTTTGCATAGTCAGGGACGATGTTGGGCGCGTCGCCTCCGTGGGTAATGATGCCGTGGATCCGTACATCATCGGTCACGTGCTGGCGAAGGGCATTTATGCCGTTGAACAGCTGGATCACACCGTCAAGGGCATTGATTCCGTCTTCAGGGGAAGCTGCCGCATGGGCAGATCTTCCTTTGAATTCGAAATCAAGGGGGTCCACCGCAAGGGTTTTCCCTGTCTGTGTGGTTCGGTTGAAGGGATGGACCATCATGCAGGCGTCCACTCCTTCGAACAAGCCTGCTTTTACAAAACTGCCCTTTGCACTACCGTTTGGACCGCCTTCCTCGGCAGGAGTTCCGAACACGACCACTTCCCCTCCTGTTTCCTCGAGTATGGACGACAGGGCGATGGCCGCCCCGCAGCTTGCCGTCCCGATGATATTATGACCGCAGGCGTGACCGAGTCCAGGCAGGGCGTCATATTCAGCCAGGTAGCCGATGACCGGCCCTTCTTTCCCTGAATGTTTGCGTGCCACAAAGGAAGTTTCATGGCCTGCGACTCCCCGTTCAATGGAGAATCCGTTGGCTGCAAGTAAGGTGGTCAAAGTCTCTGACGCAAAGAACTCTTCGTTTCCGATTTCAGGTTGGTCGTGGATCTGATGGCTGGTCGACACGAGTTTCACAGCCAATTGATCCACCGCTGAGAGGATGTTGTGTTTACGATCGGCAATTGTTGCTGGTTGACTCATCTCTTTTCCCTCCTAATGCAATTCACTGACCGGCACGAATGTCGGGATCAGGGAATCTTTGTATGTTTTCTTGATATGTTCCGCTACGTCATCTTCCTGGTAAAGCTCCACGATCTTTTGATAAGTCTTATTGTCTTTATCTTTTTTCTGAGCCGCGATGATATTGATGAACGGCTTAGATTCCGCCCCTTCGATATAGATGCTGTCGTCAACCGGGACCATCCCTGCTTCAACCGCCACACCATTATTAATGATCGATGCCGCCACATCCGGCAGAACCCTCGGTGTCTGGGCAGCGACGACCGGTGTGAATTCAAGGTTTTTAGGATTTTCTTTGATGGCTTCGAGTCCCTGTGACTGATCAAACCCTTCTTTCAGTTTGATCAAACCTGATTCCTCCAGTAGGAGAAGGGCACGACCAAGGTTCGTCGCCTCTTGAGGGACGGCTACTGTACTGCCTTTCGGTAAGTCTTCTACCGATTTATATTTTTCCGAATAGATTCCCATTGGCGCGATGATCGTCGAGCCAATCGGTACAAGATCCAGATTATGTTCTTCCACGAAAGAATCAAAATACGAGATCGTCTGGAAGGCGTTCAGATCGATATCCCCATCGGCCAGCGCCTGGTTCGGTCTCACGTAATCGGCAAACTCCACAATTTCAATTTCAATTCCTTCCTTTGCTGCTTTCTCTTTCATATACTCCCAAATCGGCACCCCAGATCCATTCACTCCGACTTTCACGACTTCTTTGTCACCTGATCCGGATGCACTGTTTCCCGAGCAACCGCTCAATAGTAGGGTAAATAATAGAATGGCTAAGCTTGCTAGACTGATTGATTTTTTCATATTCCTCTCTCCTATCGTCTCCTGATGATTTTTGATAATGTATTCCCTGCTGTCTGAAGTCCCTGTACCATCACGACTAAAATGATGACGGTCACGATCATGACGGATGTTTCGAATCGCTGATATCCGTAAGCGATGGCCAGATCCCCGAGGCCACCGCCTCCGACTGCCCCGGCCATGGCTGATGCGCCGACAAGGCCGATGGTGGCAATCGTGATATTCAGGACCAGTGTACTCAGTGCTTCCGGAATGAGGATCCCGAAGATGATCTGCCACGGCCCGGCCCCCATGGACTCCGCTGCTTCAATGACCCCCGGCTTTACTTCAAGAAGCGAACTCTCTACCAATCTCGCAATATACGGTGCCGCAAATACGACAAGCGGAACGACTGCTGCCGCCGTGCCGATCGACGTCCCCACTACCAATCTTGTAAAAGGGATGATGGCCACCATCAAAATGATGAACGGGATCGAACGAAACACGTTGATGATGCTACTCAATACGGAAAAGACGGCTTTATGTTCAAGTAAGTGCCCCTTCCTCGTCACCACGACGATGATACCGAGGGGAAGCCCGATCAACGTGGCGAATAGAAGAGAGAATGACACCATCGCCACGGTATCCCATGTCGCTTCTATAATTCTTGGCCAGAATAATTCCCAGTTAACTTGCACGCTTCTCCACCTCGCTTACGAATAATCTGTTTCTCCAATAATCCAGGATTTCTTCTGTTTCGTTCTTACTGCCGATGATCTGTACGATAAGATTCCCGAACGGCTTGCCCTGGAGTTCAGTGATCTGTCCGAATAATACATTGATATGGGCATTGAATGTCTTGGCCGTTTCTGAAAGGATCGGCGCTCCCGTTGAATCACCTTTGAAAATAAGGCGGCAGATGCGCCCTTCCTTGCTGTCATTCAATTTGTTGAGAACCGATGCCGGCAGCTGATCATTCATGACACTCTTCACAAAGTTTCTCGTCGTCGAGGTCTGCGGATTGGAGAAGATATCGAAGACGCTTCCCTCTTCCACGATTTCTCCATTTTCCATAACCGCGACCTTATCACAGATTTCCCGGATCACCCCCATTTCATGGGTGATCATCACAATCGTAATGCCATACTCATCGTTGATTTTTTTTAATAGATTCAAAATTGATTCCGTCGTCTGAGGATCAAGGGCGGATGTGGCTTCATCACAGAGCAGAATCGAAGGCGACGTCGCAAGGGCCCTTGCTATCCCCACCCGTTGCTTCTGCCCTCCTGACAATTCATCGGGATAATGCTTTGCTTTATCTTCCAGTCCGACAAACGCGAGCAACTCCTTTACTCTTTCGTTGATTTTCTCCTTTGGCCATTTTGCCAGTTTCAGAGGATAGGCGATATTCCCTGCCACCGTCCGGGATTGAAATAGGTTGAAATGCTGAAAGATCATCCCAATGCGGTGCCGCTCTTTCCTCAAATCGATTGCCGATTGATCCTTCAGGCTACGCCCCTCTATGAAAATATCACCCGAGGATGGTTTTTCTAAAAAATTGAGACAGCGAACAAGCGTGCTTTTTCCCGCTCCGCTGAATCCGATCACGCCATAAATTTCTCCCTTCTTCACTTCGAAGGAAACATCCTTCAAAGCGGTGAATGGGCCATCCTTCGTCTCAAAAACTTTTGTAACATTCTGAACTCTAATCATACAGGACTTGCTCCTTTCGCTATGTATTCTTCTTGATGCCTGTTATGGTTCAAATAAAAAGTGCCCCCCTTCATAAGAAGAGAGGCACAAAAATATGTATATGTCCCGCTCTTCTCATCTTTCAAGTCACATGACTTGTTGGAATTGGCACGGTATTCATAAGAACCCGTTGCCGAGGTATCGCAGGGCCAGTCCCTCCACCTCTCTGGATAAGAAGATATCGCTTTATTAAGTTAAAGTTATGATGCGTTTTAGCATTAGGGTAATGGTAAAGGATTTTAGTTGGGTTGTCAATCCTGTTTTTGAATTAAATGTATTAAGTTGGAGTAATAAAAATTGGGTCCCTTTAATCAGTCTCTAGTTTATAACCTTACCATTATTTAAGTTTACATAGACTTATAAATCCAAATATAATCTTTTTTGGCGACTATTACGAACCCGATGAAGATCTGCAATAGATTAAATCACTCGTCCATCTATTCGATAAAGGGGGAATATGACTTTGAGTTCAACAATTGAAAAGCTTTATAAGAAATATAAGCGCCTATCTATCCCGAATCAATACACCATAAAAGAAGTTGAAACAATCTTGAGGAAAGAATATTCTGCAGTTTCTTTCCCAATAAAAGAAGTAGCTTTCCTCCTATCACCAGAAAATGTGAAAGTACTGGATACTTGTTTTAAAATGCAGGAGCCTGAAGTATTGTTTAACTTATTTACCGAACAAGAGATAAGAGATCTTACAGAATTGAAAGAAATAAATAAACAAAACCCGCTGAACTTAGAAATCGCCACTAAGAGCGAAGTAGAATATACCAGAATTCAAGAAGGACATTATGTCATGGTATTCTTCGGTACCGATCATGAAGGGAAAATCCAAGATGTGAAAATCCTCGGCCATAGTCAGAAAATGTTTGATTTAATGACCGTTTTTATTGGAGTAGAACACGATCATTGTACCCTGGAAAATAGGGATTTCCATGACTACTTGTATGCTCTTTCTAACCTTGGTTACTTAGATTAATATCCTTTTTAGACGTTAAACTCTAAAGAACCCAGTGACATAGATTTTTGTCACTGGGTTCTTTGAATGACTGTCCATCACTAGAATTACATTCGGTCAATCTTGATTTTGAAGCTGAGCTTTGCTTACTTTACATCCCAGCCTTCTTCTATTCCTTCTCATCCTCTTTTTTCTTTCCAATACTCGGCAAACGCACGGTCGTAATTTCCCGTCCTTCAAAGAAGTTTCCAATCCTCGTCATAAGGAACGTGATCAGAGTCGCAAAGATCACAATGCCGTAAAAACCGGCTCCAACCCCGATTCCCACTCCACCTACGTAGAAAATCATCGCTGCCGAAGTCAGTCCTTTCACGCGAAGCCCGTCCTTCAAGATCACCCCAGCACCTAAGAAACCGAGCCCTGATACAATCTGGGCTGCGAGTCGGAAGGGATCCATCATTTTCCCACTGTCCGGTTGACTGAGCATTTCTGCACCTTCGATCGAGACGATGGTGATTAAGGTACAGGCCACCGATACGTACGTATAGGTTTTTAAACCGGCTGGCTTATTCTTGGATGACCGGTCCCATCCGATGATGAAGCCTAATATCGCACTCACCACGATCCGGAAATAAATATCATGCTGCCAGAAGAAATCCGTTAATCCATCCATGTAATGTGCCATGACTCCATCCTCCTTAAATGAAAAAGAGATCTCGCCACAAAACGAGTCGATTTCTCCACCCTTGGTGAGAATACATACCGCTCGCTTTGTAAGTGGATCTCTATTACGCTATTTACTCAATTTCGTTCTTTTGGATATTCCTTCTATTCTACACGAATGTTTTCAATTGAGCAATGGTAGGTTTGGTGGTTTGAATTCTCACTAGGTAAATTGTTACTGTGATGAGGGACGGTCTCGAAATTCAAATGATACACTAACGGATATTCTAAGCCTGAAATTAAAGATTTTGATAAAATAATAAAAGCTGGATTTTGATAATAACTTGGGACTTTTCTATAATATAATTTTTTGAAAGTCAAAAATAACCCTTTAATCGTTAGCCTAAATTAGATTCGCAAGTCTTTATACTGTAATTAATGACTATCTTTTGAATGAACATGAAAAAATCTGTATTAATCCTCAAAATCATGAAGAAACGGTTCTTATTCTTCCATAACAAAAGAGCCGTCCCTTTAAATTATTGGAATCGCGGAGGTTTCCGAAGTTGCGTAGCTTCCTCAAAAGAATACCCTAGCTTAATCAATGTTCCTTCACTAAATGCACTACCGGTGAAAGTGATGCCAAAGGGTCTTCCGCTTCCCATATAACCTGCTGGGAGTGCGATCGAAGGGTAGCCAGCTTTTGCACTAATCGTAGATCCGATATAGGATGGAAATAATATCGCATCTAGCTTATATTTTCTCAAAGCATAATCAATACCTTTATCTTGAGAAAAATATAAATCTTCTAGTTTTGCTTGTAAATACTCAGGATTAGCTAATGTGTTGCGTGTTAACCCCTCTCGATATTCGAGCATGTTCTGTCCGTATTTTAAGGCTTTTTCTTCATTCGTTTTATTAAATTCAATTAATTCTTTACCAGAATGAACAGGCAGGTGTGAAGGCAATTTGGCAAGGTAATTCCCTAATGCATGTTTCATTTCATAGATAGGCACACCCCAACTCCACTCTCTATGAAAAGATGGAATATCTATTTCCTCGATCACTTCTGCTCCTTTATTTCTCAAAGTCTCTATAGCATTTTTAAAGAGTTCTTCATCGTATTCACCTGAATCGCTGTAAAATTCATCAGGCGCATTACTGTAGACACCGATTCTTGCCCCATTTAGTCCTTCTGCATCTAAAAAGCCAGTATAATCTTGACAAGAAACACCTTCACTTTTGTATGTTGCTGGATCGGACTGATCAACATCCGTTAAAGCACCTAGTAATGTAGCTGCGTCAGTGACAGTCCTTGCAAAAGGACCCGGGGTATCTTGTGTATACGTAAATGGGACAATTCCGCTACGGCTGATTAATCCTACTGTTGGTTTGATCCCCACTACCGAGTTCTGGACGGCCGGACTAAGAATGGATGCGTCTGTTTCTGTCCCTATGGACACGACGGTTAAGTTGGATGCGACAGCCACAGCGGACCCTGTACTTGAACCTCCAACAAACAATTCACCAGGCCCATAAGGATTTACCGTTTGCCCACCTCTCGAACTATAACCTGCCCACATCGTAGTGGACATTCCGTTCGCTAATTCGGTCATATTGGTTTTACCAAGGATAATAGCGCCTGCTTCCCGAAGTTTTCCCACTAAAAATGCATCTTTTGTACTGAAATGAGCCTCTAATGCCAAGGTTCCTGCACTTGTATGCATGTTATCCTTCGTTTCAATATTGTCCTTAAGCAAAACGGGGATGCCGTGCAGTGGACCTCTAGCTCCTTTCGTCATACGTTCATGATCTAAACCCTCTGCGATAAAAATAGCGTCCGGATTGATCTCCAATATGGAATTCAATGTGGGCCCGCTTTGATCATACTTCGCGATTCTGTCCAAATAGTACATAACAAGTTCTTTTGAGGTTAATACTTCCGTTTCAAGTGCTGCTTGGATTTCTTTAATTGTTAGCTCATCCTTGAGGATTTCATTAAAGATTATCTCCATTAAATTCATTCACCCATTCACTTAGCGTAATTATATCCAGTATGATTTTACCACATTTTGTCATGGTCAACTTAAAAACCGACATTTATAGTCTGAATTTATTCCTTGAGTGGGACACCCACCATTGGACACTCTTCATAGTCCCTACAGACCTTTCAAAGCATCCTTATACCGCTGATAATAAGCTTCCACATTATTCAACAACAACAACTCCGTATACAAATACACCTTCATATTAAAATCATTAAAATCAATTGCAGTCAGTTCCTGTATTTTCTTAATCCGGTAATTCAACGTATTGGGATGGATGAACAGCTCATTGGCGGTCTGTTTCCCCTTCCCATCATTCGCCAGGTACACTTCAAGTGTTTTCAGGAGATCTGTCTGTTTTTTCACATCATTCTTGATCAATACGAGCAGATCATCGCTGTAATAATCCTTGGATGTGTTTTTCTCATAAAGGGTTGGCAAATACCTGTAAATACCCAGATGAGCGAATTCCCGAGGCATGGATTCAGGACGCGGACTGATGAAGTTAGCCGTTTCAATGACTTCGGATGCTTCCAGGAAGCTTTTTCTCATTTGATATAACGTGGTGTATTCCTTCCCGATCCCGATCAGAAAGTTGTAGAATTCTTCTTCCCCTGTTTGTTCTTTCACCTTTTCAACGAGATCTCTCGCTAGTTCCAGGGAAGAAGACGGTGTGTCTGCTTTGCCGTAGAGAACGAGGATCACCTGGTATTCCGTCCGCAGTGAATAAATCTTTGAGTTGAAGCTGGATTCCTGGACGAGCTTCTCGAGTTGGTCGAGCATAGGCTTATAGTCTGACGATGCAATCGAATAAACCGCTACCGTGAACCTTTCCGGCAAGGTCAGCTTGACGAGGGATGCATCATGGCGGAGCTGACTTTCACTTCCGTACTCGTGCTGCAGGAGATGCCACAGTACTTCTTCTTTTCTATCCTTCTTGATATTGACCTTTGCGTACATATCATTGATCAGATTTCCAAGATGTGCTGAGATTTCTTCAAGGAACGCGAGCTCTTCGTTTTCCAAGAGACGGTTGGATTCCTGAACCCAGATGTATCCCATCGTGTTACCCAGGTACTTGGCGGCAATGACGACACGCTGGTGGAATCCTAACTCTTCCATCGCCTGCACCCGGATCGGATCCGTATGTTTCTCGAGCTGGTGGACGATGCCCTCTTTTTTCAGTCGATCGATGATGAAGACCGGACATTTTTTCGTAAGGATCGTTTTTAGCTGTGTTTGATCGAACTTATTTGAAGAGGAACTGTATGAAATCAGTTCAAAATTTTTGTTTTCTATGATGACGGGGTTGCCCAGTTTTGAGCTGATCAATTCCGTTGCTTTATGAATGTCTTCTGTTTGGAGGATGATATCTATTGCTTCCATAGGAATCTTACCTTTCCACGAATGTTTGTGATTCCTATTATAGCGTTAAATCCCCCAATAAAAAATGAAAAGCTCCCCCTTGTCGGGAGAGCTTTTCGTGTTCGATTTATTCTTCATCCATAAACGGATAGGTAATATCTGTTGTTGGCGCAAAGTTTTCTTTGATGATACGAGGACTGGTCCAGCGAATCATGTTGAAGATTGAGCCTGCTTTATCGTTTGTACCTGAACCGCGTGAACCGCCGAATGGTTGTTGGTTAATCACGGCACCTGTTGGTTTATCGTTGATGTAGAAGTTACCAGCTGCACCGGATAGGCGGCGTTCCAAGTGCATGATCGCTTCACGGTCCTGTGCGAAGATCGCACCCGTTAAGGCATACATAGAAGCTGTATCCACTGAAGTCAGTGTTTCTTCTAATTGATCGTTTTCATATACATAGATCGTTAAGACAGGTCCGAAAATTTCTTCGGTCATCGTTTTGAAGTTTGGATTCGTTGTGACGATGACAGTCGGTTGAACGAAGTATCCAACAGAATCATCATACGTACCGCCGGCAATGATTTCCGCTTCTTCAGAATCAGCCGCATAGTCGATGTAGCTTGTGATGGAATCAAAGGCAGGTTTATCAATGACCGCACCCATGAAGTTCCTGAAGTCTCTAACATCCCCAACTTTAAGCTTAGCCGTTTCTTCCACGACACCATTTTTCACTTCTTCCCACATGCTTGCTGGGATGTAGGCACGTGAAGCTGCTGAACATTTTTGACCTTGGTATTCGAATGCACCACGAACAAGTGCAGCGACTACTTTGTCTGCTTGAGCCGTTTCGTGAGCGAAGACAAAGTCTTTACCGCCTGTTTCCCCAACTAAACGAGGATACGATTTGTAGTTTGTGATGTTTTCCCCTACTGTTTTCCAGATCGTCTGGAACACGCTTGTTGATCCAGTGAAGTGGAATCCTGACATGCGTGGATCCGTTAATACAACTTCTGACACTTGTGAACCACGTGAAGGAACAAAGTTGATAACGCCTTTAGGCAGTCCAGCTTCTTCCAGGATACGCATGAAGTAGTAGTTTGATAGTAAAGCCGTTGTGGCTGGTTTCCACACAACTACGTTCCCCATGATCGCAGGAGCTGATGGCAGGTTACCACCGATCGCCGTGAAGTTAAATGGAGAGATTGCCAGTACGAAACCGTCCAATGCACGGTACTCCAGGCGATTCCAGATGTTTTTCATGCTGTCGGGCTGCATTTGATAGATTTGGTTTGCATAATCCACGCCAAAGCGTAAGAAATCGGCTAATTCTTGTGCCGCATCGATTTCCGTTTGATAAGCTGTTTTGGATTGACCTAACATCGTAGCTGCATTGATGACGTCACGGTATGGACCAGAAATCAAATCAGCCGCTTTCAGGAAGATGGATGCTCTGTGCTGCCATGGCATATTGGACCAAGATTCTTTCGCATCCATTGCCGCTTCCACTGCATCGCGAAGCTCTTTTTCACCTGCTTGTGAATAGGTAGCCAATACATGTTTGTGATCATGTGGCATGACCACTTGCTTCACTGTATCTGTTTTAATTTTCTCGCCATTGATGATGACCGGGATCTCAACCTCGATACCAGCTTGGCGCTCTAATTCAGCTTTTAACGTTTCTCTTTCTTTCGTACCTGGGGCATATGTATTACCAGGCTCATTTGTAGGTTTTGGGATGTTGTAAATTCCGTTACTCATTCTCTTCACGTTCCTTTCTGATTTCATTCTGTCTGGATGTTACTTGCTGAAGATTCCTTTTAATGCGAATGCGATGTTTGCCGGCCGTTCCGCCAGACGTCGCATGAAATACCCGAACCAGTCCTCGCCATATGGCAGGTAAATGCGGACGGTATATCCTTTTTTCAGTAACTCGGACTGCAGTTGGTTCCGCATGCCGTAAAGCATTTGGAACTCGAAGCGGTCATTCGGAATATTGTGTTCTTTCACTAATCCGATGGTGTAATTGATAATCGCTTCATCATGGCTTGCGATCGCTGTATAATGGCCGTTCAAGAGCTGTTTCTTGATGAGATGCTTCAGATTCTCATCCACCTTCTTCTTCTCCTGGAACGCCACTTTACCCGATTCATTATATGCACCCTTCACAAGCCTCAAATAAGGGGAACACTGATTGAGGTCATCCACATCCTTCTCTGAAACATAAAGATAGGATTGGATCACCGTCCCCACATTGTCGTACTTTTGACAGAGCTTCTTGTAAACGTCAAGGATGGCATGGCACCTCGAGGAATCCTCCATATCGAGAGTGACCGTGATTCCGCTTTCTTTTGCCTTCGACAGAATCAACTCCATACTTTCCATGACAAGATCTTGACTGATATCCAATCCCAGGGAAGTCAGCTTCACAGAGATCTCAGTCTCCAACCCATGATAGGCAATGGCACTGATACTCTCGATACATCGTTGGACATTCTCCCGCACCACTTCTGTGGAATCGACGAACTCACCAAGATGATCGACTGTTACCTGGAATCCCTCTTCGTTCAATTGCGTAATCAATGGAATCGCCTGTGCAAAGGTTTCTCCCCCCACAAGATTGTTAGCCCCAAATTTCGATCCCCACCGTTTAGCCATTTTATCCAATGCCTTATTGTGCGAAAGAAACAGGAAAAAACGTTTACTGATTGCTTCCATGATTACAACACCTCCTTATAGTGACTGTTACCTCAAGACTGGAGTGATTAAACGAAGAAATGTAAATCTTAAGAAAATTATAGCTGGAAAAGAGGTTCGGAAACAACGTGCTCGGGACACAAATATTTGTGGGTGGAGTTATGGTGGGAGCACAAAAGAGAGGGGTAAATTGAAACTTCCTGTTATCGGTTTACGTTTACGTCTAATCAATAAACATATGGTAAGGGGAGTAGAAAATGGAAAAGAAAAAAGGAATGGTACCTTCGGTTCGATTATTTTGTTGTCTGTTCTGGCGTTGACCTTATTTATCCTTAATGGGGAATCCTTTCTTGAGTGTATTAATGATGGATTCACGGATGATGTTTCCATAAAGGTTCAAGATTAACAAAAGTTCGTCGCAGGGGGAGAATGAAATGACACATTTCTTTATTATCCTTATGGGGTTTTTCATTGTCGCTTCAAATATTTTTGGGTATTTTTCATATAAGAAAAAGAAAAGTTTATATTCCGCTGCCTTTACCATTCTTCTTCTGGCGGCTTTATTTGCAGCAATCGGTGGACTATTAGCACTGTTCATTATTCGGGATGCCTTTGCCGTGTTTTATGGTCTGCAGGTTGGATACTATTTACTTATTAATAGCCTGATTGTTTTGTTAGTTGCAGTAGTTGTAAGTGTCATAAGAAAATACAACATTGAAAATTGAAGTCTAGATTGAGAAGAAGCCAAAAGGTGGGGACTGAATTGTCTCTGCCTTTTCCTTTTGGATTTTTTTCGAGACTAGCAGAAAAGTAGAGTGGGATTAAATTCCTATTTTTACTAAAAGACGCAATTATGATGGAAAACGACGCAATTATCCGGAAAATGACGCAATCACCCCTGTAAATGACGCAATTAAGCAAAAGGCAGTCCTACTTTATAGGGTCTGGGAACGGTACGCCTCTACCTTTTCCTTTTTGACCGTCCCCGGTTTACATTTCAAGAACCATTTTAATCCTCTACCTACCCTTACTCTTTATTAGTAGTAAGGTTTTCTAACTTATTAATGGTTTGATCAATTTCATTTTTAGATTCTGTAACGATTCTTTGTAAGTCATCTGATATCCGATTAACTTTCAGGAGTTCATTTGTAATATTCTCAATGTTGGCATTAACCTCTTTAATGGCTTCATCCGCATTCACAGAAAGCTTTCTGACTTCCTGGGCGACTACGTTGAATCCCCTTCCGTGTTCACCCGCTCTGGCTGCTTCAATCGCAGCATTTAAAGCAAGAAGATTGGTTTGAGAAGAAATATTTTTTATCGATTTTGATGTTTCATCAATTCGATTAATTTGCTCTCTTAAAGACTCTAATGCTTCTACTTTTTCATTGGAATTGGCCATAACTGATTGAACTAGATTGTTCGGCATGCTCTTTAATTGGGAAATGATCTCTACCGTGGTATTTTCCCTTTTTGTAATGTCTGTGGCAATCTTCAGTACGGCATGGACAGAACCATGTCCATCTAAAATCGGAATATATGTTGCTTCCAGCCAAAGTTTGTTTCCATGTTTATCGACTCTTTCAATTTTCTCTTGAGACTTTTTCCCACTCCGAAGATTATCCCATAACTCAGTATATTCCTTGCTTTGGCTATATTCCATCGTGCAGAACTGTTTGTGATCCATCCCTTCCATTTCCTTCACACTGTAGTTCATCGCATCAGCGAAGTGATCATTTACCCAAATAACCTTTCTGTCTAAAGAGAATTCAATCATCGCCAAATTTGTTTCAAGAGCTAATAAAACATCCTTTATATCTAACACTTGGGTGCTAGTCTTACTAGTTAATTGGTTCATATACATATCCCTTTCATTTATAGCTTTTCGTTTTAAAAATAAAAAAGCCAATTAAACAATAAAGTTCAATTAGCCGGTTGCGCTAGTTGCTCCCCGATTATCCAAGCGCCCAAATACAGATAATCATTCATAGCATCTAAATTAATATATTTGCTATATCGGCAGTTTCTAAGATATGTTTAGATTGAGCGATCAACTTGGGTCCGGCTAATAATCAGCTACTTACCTTTCTCTTTATGTTTTCAACTATATCTTCAACGGTCACATTCTCAGTACTTATGTATTCCCCAAAATCGTTTTCAGAATATGCCTTCAAGCACTTATCCGTTTGTTGAAAACACCAATTCCCTTCATCTTCTCCCCGCTCCCGCAACCTCTTATAGATCGTCTCCCTATCTGCTGTTAAACAGAAGTGGTAAGTGTGTGGATCTAAACCTTTGAATCCATAATTAATATAGTCAAAGTATTCGAGTTTCCTAATCGTCATAGGGACAATCAGGTTCACATGATACCTGGAGATGAGCTCTCCTGCCATCTTAACCGTCAACTCTTTCCATAGTTGTAAATCTTGAAAATCTCCTGTTTGAGATTCACGCTGTTTTATTTCTTGGGGCAATACATTCCTTAACATGTACCCGACTTCTTCAGGATCAAATAACATGCTGTTTTCAACGACTTTCAGGAGTTCATTAGAAATAGTGGTCTTACCGACTCCGAACGCCCCGTTTATCATGATAATCATGATTATTTCAACTCCAATCTCAATCTACTTTACCGTTATTCCAATTTTTCAACCGAAATACATTTTCCGACAACCCCCATTCCAATAAGATGAAGCATCCACCGATAACTATTTCGTCATTCATCACTTTTGTTCAAAAATAAACCGCTTCTCCCTTGTAAAACGTCCAATACTTCTTCCGGCACTGCCTTTATACTGATATCCTCACCAAGGAACATGATCCAATTGGCCATTTCCTTTACTTCTTCGCGTTTAGTCACATCAATAAAAGTCTTTAGAACCCCAGTACTGTGGTATGGATTCGTATAAGAAAGGGAAACGTTTTTAGGATGGTATTTTTTGAACTGAGCTATGGCTCCCGGACCCAGTTCAATGACTAAGTTGATGACTTCTTCCTGCTTTTTTAGTTTATCCAGGATTTCTTGTTCACTCTTCCTTTTTCGATTGGGATACGGCACTACACCGGTGAGGTGGTCTACTGAAAAGATCTGTTTCTTTTCATCATCCAAATTGAACCCTTCAATATGCCAATGGCTCTTTTCCCGATAGAGCTGCAAGAGATAAATGGGATGGGTTTCTTTGGCCTTCTCCTCGATCGTAATCAATAAATACCTATCCAACAGGAAGGTTTGAATCAGTTTATCCAACATGGGATGGGGGAGGTCTGAAAGATCAAGAATATCGGGATTATGGGGATTGGTCCCTTCAAAGAGCAGGATCTGATTTAACAGAACGAGGGTATCTTGTTGTTGTTCTGAAATGAGGCTGAGGAGTTTCTCTGCCAGGGACTGGCGACTCTTCAAATAAGGAAGCTGAAGATTTCTTGTCGCCATAAAGGCGATAAATAGAGCTTTGACCTCATTATCGGTAAAACGGACCTCGGGCAGGACAGAATTGTGCATGACAAAATAACCGCCGTCCCGTCCAACTTCAGAAACGAGGGGCATCCCCATGGACTCAATCTCACGGATATCCCTCATCGCCGTCGACCGTGAAATGTCAAATTCACGCATGATTTCAGAAATCGTAAAGTGGGCACGATTATTGATGTAACGCATGATCACGTTAATCCGTTCAACTTTTTTCATGGGGACCTCCTAAACAGTATCACTTTTTGACACAATTTAACGTTAGTATATACATATCAAGTGTTGAAGACAACAAATTTATGAAGAGGCAGGTTTTGACGATGTCAAATTATCAGTTAGAAGAAAAAGACTCCTTCACCGTTGTGGGTGTGGGAACCGAATTGACGAGCCATTACACGGATATGGCAGGCTTAAATAGGGAAAAGGCCGATTTTTGGAAAGAAATAAATGAAAATGGAACACTGCAAAAGTTACAATCCATTGCTTCCAATGACTACATTTTCGCAGTGAATGAAGCGATAAATGGAAAGATGATGCATCATGGCGGGGTCATGGCTGAAGCATCGGCCGCACCGGAAGAAGCCAAAGCCATTCAGTTTCCAAAGGGAAATTATTTGGTTGTAAAAGGAGAAGGAAATACGGCAGAGGAACTGGATCATACGGTTTCCGGCATTGCATTCGGACGTGTCCTTCCGGAAGCAAAGGACTTTGCCTATGTCGGAGGGCCGAATACAGTGGTTGAAACGGGGCAGCGAAACGGAATGGTTTATGGAGAAATGTGGATTCCTGTTGTAATGAAATAAAAGGAGAAATGAACATGCCTTATACGGTAGATTTTAAAAATGTGTCTACGATTGGTTTAGAATCATCGCCTGTAGCAGAAGCACTGGCTGGTTTACGTGCTCATGAAGCCCGTTATTTTATGAACAAATATAAACATGCGTTTACCGTTGTACCGGCCAGCGAAAGCCGGGAGACTCTTGATTATTTGAACAGAATATTAAAAGAAGAACGTGAAATTGTATTTGCGGCCAGGGCCTTGGAAACATCGCGCTTTCAAGTGGAAAACATACAGTTCACTTACGTCTTTTATGAGGATGGTCTTACGGTCAATGCTATGTATACCGTTGATGATCCAAAGAAAAGGGCAGTTGGGTTTAAGCTTTCTGAAGGAATGGAGATACCAAAGGAGCTGGAGGAAAAGTTTAAATTTGCGAGGCAGAAGTCTAAACTGGCCGGCATCATTCGGGGATCTTATTTTGTGATTAAGGGAGAGTATTAGAATAATCAATCGATGTAACCAAGGGGACCGGAGTACCTGTCTCCTTGGTTCATTGCCATTCTACTATTGATTTTGATATTAGGAATACAAAGTTGCGGTTCATGGTACTCTTTTCACTTACCCTTTATCGAAGAACCAGCAAAACTAAAATAAGCGGAGATTTTCCGGTTATATTCATAATGGAACATGTTTCGGGGTAAATAAGCGGAGGTTTTCCGCTTAAGCCCAGAATAACCACCCAAATTTGTATTTTTTGAGTTGATAGGCGGAATTTTTCCGTCTATTTCAGCGTTTTTTAATAGTAATGACAAATTAAGCGGAATTTTTCCTTCTATTGATCAGCTCTGGTGCTTAACCTGATCTCCCAACCGAACCAAGATGCTGGAATCAGCAAAATGAGTAACCAAAACGACTTTCCCCTCTTTTCAACATGTACAATTCCCTCACGACTCCTTTTTTATTTTCCCATCTGATATAATTAGTAGATAATTCAGACAGTAGGAGTAGATACCATGAACATACGAAAGGTAACACAAGAAGATGAACCTGTTCTTAAAGAATGGTTAAACCATCCAGAGGACTGTATGCTTGTCACTGGTAGGCAAACCTATTCACCGGATATGTTCCATAGCTGGTACGAAGCACATGATCAATTCGGATATATATTTGAGGATGACTCAAAAGCCGTTGCCTATGGGGAGATATGGGTGGACGCTGAAGAAGAAGATCTGGAACTTGCCCATTTGGTTGTTGCACCTTCTTTACGAAATAAAGGCATAGGTAAGCGATTGATTCAAGAACTTCTTGAATTATGCAAAGACTATCCTTATGAATGGGTGTATATGAGAATAGAGCCTGGAAATCTACAAGCAATTCAATGCTATAAGGGAGCTGAATTTGTGGAAGATCCCAGTCTGCGATTGTCTTTTAATAGTAGATGGGTGTGGATGAGAAAGAAGAATAGAGTCTCCTTTTGATTAATGGATGAGCAATGGTTTTCACCACAGCCATTGCCTGATCATCGTTCATCCTACTTTACTAGAGTCCCCGCTAACTCATGTTCTCTTCCTTCAATTAAAAGCCTAACAAAATTTAAGTTTCTAAATTATAGGATTTAACTCCACTCACTCCCCCACTATCGGCAACACCGTAGAATCCTTAATCTCCCTTAAAGCCAAACTTGTCTGGATCTTCGTAATCCCCATCTCATTCAACCTTCTGATAAAAAGCTCCAATCCCTTGCGATCCTTACATGCCACTTTCAGAAGATAATCATATTCCCCGGTCAAACAATGACATTCCAGGACTTCCTCCATCGATTCGAGCGTCCCTTCCACTGCTTCAAGCTTTTCTGTCCGGTGCTCATTCGTACTCATAAACACGAAGCATAGTAAGTCAAATCCCAGTTTTTCATGGTTCAGGATGGCTACCTGTTTCTTGATATATCCTTCCGTCTCGAGCCGCTTGATTCGTGCATGAACAGCCGGTGCCGACAAATTGACCCGTTTTGATAATTCAAGATTGCTCAACTGCCCGTCCTTTTGCAGCAAATCCAAAAGCTGAAGATCCATTTGGTCCAAGACCCTGCTTACAATCGATTCCATGATTCAACCACCCTTTTCAATTGTTCCAAAAACCACTTATAAAATGATGCATAAATGAATTATAATAATCTAACAATCTGTCACACTTTCAATTATTTCGTTTTATCATCATTATACAATATGTTCTTTTGTAAATCGGATAAAATGTTAAAATTATTCTTATAATAAATGTCATTGTGCACAGTGGCTCTGTGAAAAGGGGCTAAAATGACGTGAAATATCATTATCTATTGTTACTGACCAGTCTTCTCTGGGGAGGCAATTTCATCGTGGGGAAAACGCTTGTAGAGCATGCATCCCCGGGAACGTTGACGATATTAAGATGGGCCATCGCCATCGTCTGCCTGTTCCCGATTGTTTGGTGGAAGGAAAAGAAGCTCGTTCCACCCGTACGATCCATTCTGCCATTATGTTTAATGGGGCTGACAGGGGTGGCCCTCTTTCAGGCACTTCAATTCATGGCACTTGAGAAGACCTCTGCCACCAATGTTGGACTGATTTCCACGTTAAATATGTTTTCAATCGCAGGAATTTCTTTTATTTTTCTGAAGGAACAGGTGAACGCCTTTCAACTGTCATCCATGTTCTTATCACTCTTTGGCGTGCTCCTTGTCCTGTCGAAAGGAAACATGGAAATGATTTATTCCATGCAGTTTAATGATGGGGATTTGTATATGCTCTCTGCCGTTGTCATGTGGGGTTTCTATTCCGTTTGCAGCAAGTGGGCGATGAAAAGCGTCACTCCAATGATGTCGATTCTTTATTCAGGGATATTCGGACTTCTTATCCTGCTGCCTTTCAATCTTCATGATTTCCGTGTGACCAATGTCGATGCTTCCTTCGTGCAGTCAATCCTGTATACCGGTGTTATTTCCACGGTTGTCTGCATGGTGCTTTGGAATGTCGGGGTGAATAGGCTCGGGCCTAGTACATCAGGGTTGTTCTTGAACTTTAATCCTGTGTTCACAGCTTTGTTGGCGTTCTTCTTTTTAGGAGAAAAGATGAATAGTCTTCAGGCTGTTGGGAGTATGATTGTTCTGGCGGGATGTGTGTTGTTTTCGTTATGGAAGACGAAGCCTCGGATGTTGAGGAAAGTTCCATCAGGCGGCCTGTCCAACGAGCCTGTAAAGACTTCATAAAAAGAAGCAGAGCCAGTTATGAATTGGCACTGCTTCTTTTTTTAGATTGCTCTCTTCCTATAAGCCTCTTTATCAATCCCGCAAACAACAAGTTTAGTGCCAATGCAAAACAATAGAATCCATAAGAATACACAATCTTCCACTCCTTATATTGAAAGACATTGAAGAATTTCTCCGAAGTCCATTCAAGTAACACAAGGACAAAAGCGTATAAAACTATAGAGACGATTTTGTTGGGATTATATTTCTGATAGAAATGAATATACAGAATGACGGGGATAGGATATACGAGAATCTGTAATACAGAATCAAATAGTTCTCCATGTCCATAATCAAGTGTGTCATACAAATCCAGTGGTGGTTCAGCCAGCATACGATCCCCAACGGTGGAAAATAGTATATTAAAAACAAATAATGCGATTATTTCAGTTTGCAGTAATTGCGGATCCAAATGATGCACAATAACGAAGATACAAATGCACAAGACCATGATCAACAATACAAAAATCTCATTTTGATCAAACGTTTTCGGTAAAAGAGGCTCTAACAGATTTAGTATATTATTCAATAAAACCGATCTCCTTCCTCAAAATAGAGGAAAAACGATTCATAAAGATAAATGCCAACAGAACAATTCCAACAGAAATGCTCACATCGATGATCGGATACCAGCCCGAAGCTCCGGATAGTAACGTTTCTTCTTTTAATAATACATATTTCCCTACTACATCAATCCCAACCCAGCACATGGCAATGGCCAACCTGTATATCGTTGGAATCCCAGAACAGAACAAATAAGCCACCCACGTTAACAAAAGAGGCAATAGTAGACCAAAATGAAGATTGCTCACGATTCTCGGAATCCACTCCTCTTTAATGGAAAGCCGATCATATGCAGAAAAAATCTTAAAATTGATATGTTGGCATAAAAAGGAGTTAAACAATGTGCATACCACTGTCTCAGTCGTCCCCAGTCGTTTCAATAACCCATTTGCAGATAAAAGCAACATAAGTGAAAATAAAGCCGTGAATAGTAGCAACATCTTCTTTCACCCCTTTATGAGTCAGCGTTCCCATTTTCCCGAAATCATACTCAACCGACAAAAACAAAAAGCCCCTTGCAACGACTATGACGGCAAGGGGCAATAAATCGGATGTTCCAGATCGAAACGAATCTATCTGAATTCAAACCTGTTCCTCCAAACAAAATAGCGCCCTTTAGGACGCCAATTTGTTTCAGTTTATTACTGAACTAACTCCTTCTTACATACAACACCCGATACCCACCATCATCTTCCTCCATCGAAATCCCGCTCCAGCCTTCATCCAATAACGCCTGCTGTCCCTCGACATCCCCCATCGGAACTCTGGCAATCTCTGAAATCTCTCCACCGCTTCCCTCTCCGTCAAGGCGCTTAATGAATACATAGCGCAATTGATCGACGTACTTGATCTTAAGGGCAGCAATTTCCATTCCCTGCTTGAACTTATCTTTTAAACTGGGAATATTAAAGGGAGCGACGGTGCACGCCACATAGGTGAACCCTTGATCCAGCTTCGCCTGCTCTTGCATGATCAAATGGGCCAGTGTTTGCTGAAGGCGGTTGCCTCTGTAATCCGGGTGTACGTTCGAAATTTCCTGATAGATGACCTGTGCCAGTTCTTCTGCCTCGAGTCCAACATCCAGCCCCAGATGCTCTTCGTCAATAGGCGGGATCAATAATGCTCTGAATGCGATTAATCCCATCTCTGTAAAGGCTCCGATCATCAGTCCGTTTCCGGTTAAGATATAATCCAATTCCTCATACGTCAGGGGCTGCAGGTTCTTTTTTTCTGTTAATGTCTCCACTACAATCCCCTGCAGCTGCTGTACTTGACTTATATCCTCTTTACTTAACAAACGAACAGTGTATGATTCACTGTCAATAAACCCTTCAAATAGATTATCCATGATTCTATGCTCCTTACTCTACGATACTCTTAAACTCAGTCAACTCTTCCAGAATATCTTTATCTACGTTAACACCGAGGCCCGCTTTGTCCGACAGTCGGATAAATGGGATGTCATAATGCAGATCTCCGATGTCCTTCGAAAACTTAATCGGTCCCGTCAATTCTACACTAGTGATGACCCTTTTGGAAAAAGCCACATGGAAGCCGGCTGCTGACGCGATCGAGGATTCGACCATCGAACCGACCTGGCATTCCATCCCTGCCATCTCAGCCATGTGGGCAAGTTTCACTGCCGGATAGATCCCTCCGCTCTTCATCAATTTAATGTTCACTTTATCCGCTGCCTGCTTCCCGATGATTTCACGCATGTCACGTACGCCTTTCAGCCCTTCATCGATCATGAGGGGGATATCTGTCTTCGATTTAATCCGGACCATTCCATCTACATCATCTGCCAAAACGGGCTGCTCCAGCCAATCAATGTTCAGGGTTTGAAGATGCCGCAGAGCCTTCAACGTCTGACTGCTGTTCTTCCAGCCCTGATTCACATCCACCCGGATCGGCACGTCCAATCCGACACGTTCCCTGACCTTCCGTATTCGTTCAATGTCCTGGTCGACATCGGTTCCAACCTTCATTTTAAACGATTCAAAACCTTTCTCGATCATACCGGCTGCTTCTTTTGCCATCGTATCCGGGTCTGTTATGCTCAGGACATGGGTGATCTGGAATTCGTCATGATACCGGCCGCCGAGCAGCTGATAAACGGGTTGACTCACTTTTTTTCCGATGACATCATAGCAAGCAATATCGATGGCCGCCTTGGCCGTCGGGGCATTGTAAATGGCTTGATCCATCAGCTCATGGATTTTTTCAATATGAAACGGATTCTCCCCGATCAGTTTCGGTGCTAGGGTGTGCTGAAGTACCTGAAATGTGCTTTCCCACGTTTCCCCTGTCACATGTTCATCCGCCACCGCTTCACCGTATCCAATGATTCCTTCGTCCGTCTCCATTTCCAAAATGATTGAAGGCATATCCTCATAGGTATGGTAACTGATGATAAAAGGCTGTTTCAGTGGTAATCGAATGGCATACAGATTGATTTTTTTGATGATCATTTCTAAGCACTCCTTTAAAATTTACCAAATTTCATTTCTTATTGGTATAATGTCGTTATATAGTCGTTAATTCAGAGAGGAGATTGTCATGAAAACGAAAATCGCCTTGATCGGGTCCAGGGAGTTCATACAACGTGTCGAAACGTCCATTCCTTATAACTTGAACAATATTGAACTGGTCCCCTATATTTACGGTGAGCCCCAGGAAGCAAGCTTGCATATTAAAAACCTGACACCTTGTGATGCCGTATTGTTTTCCGGAGCACTGCCTTACTTTTTTTCCAAACAAGAATGCAGCACACTATCCGTCCCGGTCCTTTACCTGGAACAGGATGAAACGGCCCTTGTGACATCACTGCTTTATATCCTTCACCATCATGGGATTGAACCGGACCGCGTGTCCATCGACTTAATGGATCTTTCTTTCATCGATCACGCCCAGTCAGACTTACACCTCAAGAATCCGCCACGATATGCGATGGATTATAAAGAGCGCCTGCCCCACCACTTTCACATCGATGACTTTACAGATTTCCACCGGCAATCATTTCATGGTGGTCAAACAGATATGGCCTTAACGAGCATCCATGCTGTTTATGACCGGCTTGTCGAATTGCACATCCCTTGCATGAGAATGATCGACCCTGCCAAGTCACTTATACGGACCATTCATGAAGCTCATGCCCAATCCCTTCTTGCGAAACGAAAAGCGGCCACGATCGCTGCTGCCCGTCTTTCCTTTCAAGAATGGGATGGTGAACTTGAACTTCTTCATGAGCTTAGCCGCTTGATGAACGGGACCCTTCAAAAAAATGAGGACGATGCTTCCTACACGATCTACAGCAACAGGGGAAGCATTGAACATTTCATGGAAAGCACCGACTTCCATTCCCTGTTTCAGCTTGAACACCCCGTGCTTGGAGGCTTCGGATACGGTCCCACGGCAGCGGAGGCAGAAGCTAACGCACAGACCGCGTTGGCATTTGCCCAAAAGGTTGATGCTGATGGCTGCGCCTTTATCCTAAATGAAGAAAAAGAGTTATCTGGACCTTATCCTGATAAAAGCAAGAAACAGCATCTGAAGAATGATACTCCCGACATGCTGTCCCTTGCCAAACAATTAAAGTTAAGTCCAGCGAACTTATCCAAACTCGTTCAATTCCACAAATCCCGTTCGGCCCGTGATTTTACAGCAGCAGAGCTTTCTGACTATATGCAAATCACACGGCGCTCCACGGAAAGGATCTTGAAGAAACTGGTGGACAACGGTTCGGCCAAGATCATTGGAGAAGAAATGACCTATGCACAAGGAAGGCCACGTGCGGTTTATGAACTGACCTTCCCCATCCATTGACCGGTTCAGGAGGAAAGGGTGGCATCCTCCTGCTCCATTGCCTTCATTTCGGTTTCAGTCAGTTTGGTGATACTGAAGCCAGTGAAGGCATAGATGATGGAAATGATCGGCACGATGAAATTCAACACCGCATATGGAGCATACTCAAATGCATGGACGCCGAGCGTTCCTAAAATAAAGACGCCGCATGTATTCCATGGGATAAAGACGGATGTCAACGTCCCTCCATCTTCAAGGGCACGGGACAGATTCTTTGAATGCAGCCCTTTTTCCTTGTAGGCATTCGCATACATCCTTGAAGGCACCACAACTGAAATATACTGCTCAGAGCATGATGCATTTGTGGCAAAACAAGACACTACAGTGGAAGCAACCAAACCTTTCGCTGTTTTTGTCACCTTAAGGATCTGGTTGACGATGGCTTTAAGCATGCCTGTGTGCTCAAGGATCCCCCCGAAGGTCATCGCTACGATCGTCATTGAGACCGTGTACATCATGGAATCGAGACCTCCACGAGAAAACAGATCATCCACCATCGTATTACCCGTTTCGATCACGTAACCGCTTTGAAGAGCAGACACAGCATCCGCAAACGAATCATGCTGAATGAATACCTGAGCTCCAAACCCAAGAATAATCCCCACGATAAGTGCCGGGATGGCAGGCACTTTCTTCGCAACGAGCACAATGACAAGCAGCGGAACGATCAGTAAAAATGGTGACAGGATAAAGCTATCCTGCAGAACACCGATCGTTTTTTCGATGTCCTCCGTATTGACCCCGCTTTTTCCAAAGTTCCTTCCTAAATATGCATATACAGCCAGCGCAATTACAAATCCCGGAATGGTCGTGTAAAGCATATGGCGGATATGTACAAAAAGATCCGTGTTGGTCAGCCCCGAAGCCAGGTTCGTTGTATCTGACAGCGGCGACATCTTATCACCGAAATAAGCCCCGGAGATAATGGCCCCCGCAATCATCGGAGCCGGAATCCCCATACTAATGCCGATTCCCATGCCCGCAACACCGATAGTCCCCATCGTTGACCAGGAACTTCCGATTGCCAGCGACACAACGGCACAGATGACGCTAATCGATAAAAGGAAAAGCGAAGGTGTGATCATCTTCAGACCATAATAGATCATCGTCGCCACGATTCCACCGCCGATCCACGCTCCGATTGTCAATCCCACCAGCATAATGATGATGACGGCAGGCAGAGCAAGACGGATCCCCTTATACATCGCCTCCTCTATATCCTTCCACTTGTACCCCGCAAACCAGGCCACAAGTGCAGCCGTGACTGTGCCGATGATCAGAGGAATGTGCGGCCCCTGCTCCAATACGACAATGGTAATGGCCATTACAGTAATCATGACAAGCAATGGTATGATTGCCAGCCAAAACGACATTTCTTTCTTCATCCAAATTCCCCCTTGATACCCCTTTGTTTTTTGACTATTCCTAATTGTCGTTAAATAGTCGCTATATGAGTATCATAAGGGCAGAAGCCGAAGTCGTCAATCCGTTTTTGGTACCGTTCACAATCAGCTTTATGCCTTCTTTAATGTCTCCGCTAGTATTTTTGCCGCTTGATTCAGCGCTGAAACATTGAATGTCATGTCCGGATGATGCAGCCCGGGAGTCAAATCCGCCCCAACCCCGATCATCGCCGCCTTCACTTCCGGATGCTTGATCGTGTAGAAATGAAAATCATCACTGCCCGATGTAATGACCGGAGGTGCCAATGTTTCTTCACCCGCGATGGATGTAATTACTTCTCTCGCGATGGACTCGGCATCTTTCGACACTTCCGCCCCGGGTGTATAGTCAGTCCACTCATACTCAATCGTGACTCCGTACAGCTTGGCAATAGCTTCGACCCCATCATTCAGACGGCGCTGTATTTCTTCCATCACCTCATTCTTCTGGGCACGCACATCGATGGCAAACTCCGCATTTCCGGGAATGATGTTTAGATTCTCCCCTCCTGCAGTGAGCTTAGTCAGTTTCGCAGAATACGATTCAAATGGAGACAAATAGATCGTTTTTAAAAAGGAATGGATGGCCATCAACACATCGATGCTATTCTTCCCCTGATGGGGTCTTGCACCATGGGCATCAATCCCTTTGATTTTCCCTTCCATGTAAATCCCTGCCCCATGATGAACCGAGGGTGAAAAAGAACCATGATCCAATTCTTCCTTCGGCCTCAGATGAACCCCGAATAAATAACGGACATCATCAAGAGCCCCTTTCTCAATCATGGTCAGCGATCCATTCCCCTTCTCCTCTGCAGGTTGAAAAATGAAGCGGATCCGCTTATCTTTCGGAGGATCCTGAAGGCAATAAAGAAGCGCCCCGAGAACCATTGACATATTGGCATCATGACCACAGGAATGATTTGCCTTCATCACCCTGTTCACCTCTTGCCATAGGGCATCGATATCCGCGCGAACAGCCGTCACTTCCTTCCCTTCTCCTATCTCAGCAATCAAACCTGTCACATCAGAAAATCTCCTGTAGCTCACATTCAATTCATCGAGGATCCCCGCAATCGTATTCGTCGTTTCAACTTCCTTCCAGCTCACTTCCGGGTGAGCGTGGAAATGAGTGAACAATTCTAAAATTTGTTTCTCCACATTCATATTTATGCTCCTTCCATGCCTTTTCACTATGTATTCTCAGATGGAGAATGGAAATCCTGCTTCTGTTCAAATCCGGCTGGAGAAGAATAACGGAGATTCACACCTACTTTAGCTTATCCAGCTTAACTCCGACTCCTTTAACTGCCATTCTCCATCTTCATGCTCTACTTCCATCCTTAATCCAATTGCCCCTTTTCCCGACTTGAATTTAGTGCCTTCAATCAATACATGATCATTTAATGTGAAATCCACCTTCTCAATCTGAATAAGTACACCCTCCAACGCATTTGTGTCGGGGTCGTAATACCCTTTCCTCTCCAGTTCAACCATCGTGGCATTCATGATCTCCACCTTATATTGATCCTTGAAATGGCGTAATATTGTTTTTTTCTGTTCCTCGTCCACGCCATCAAGATCACTCATATCAATGGCAATGAATTTCATATCACTGTTCAACGCTTTATCCTCTTCCATGAGAGCATCCATTGCAAGGGTGTATATTTCGCCCAGGTGGTCCTTGGGATTTTCTCCGCCGCTACAAGCAGTAACTAGAATGGTAAAGATCAATACTAGTGGGAACAATCTCACTTTCAAATGAATCCCCCCCTTTTCTGTTACTTACCATCTTTTCATTCTAGTTATCTATTACGATTTCCCCTTCACCATGAGGTATTTCGAAACCCTTCAGATAGGATGTTAAAAGCTCTTCGGAAATAGGAAAGGAATTTGCATCAAAACGCTGGTTACGTAACGTAAGGCGTTCACGTAAATCCTGATGTTGAACGTTTAAATAAACCAGTTTCCATTTACCGCCGGAATCTTCGATCAGTTTCTTATATTGGTCTCTTCTTATCCGATCCCAGAAACTAAAGTCAATGACCACCTGTTGTTTATCGTGAATTAACTCTATTAGAAGATTCCGTAATTTCCCTTCTGCTTCTTTTCTGTATTCCTCAAACTTTTCCATTGGGAAATCAATCCCCCAACGGCCATTCGTTGCCCATATTTCTTCATCAATTGAAAGGCGCACAAAACCTTCCTGCTCTATTATTTTTGAAAAAGTCGTTTTACCGGAACCCGCCACACCACACATCATGACCACTAAAGGAGTTACATCATTTCGTTCACGATAAATCAGGTCAAAATTAAACGTATCAAACAATGGTTAGCCCCCTATTTGAACATAAACTGACTACAATAAATCCCTTATGAATTCCCTATTCGTCTTCACCAAATGCTCCGGAAGATCCTTTCGAATGCTCTTCAGCCCGAAATAAAATGTCTCCGGTTTATCTTCAAGCAAACAATCATGAAACGTAATATCTTTATTCGTAAGACATCCAACTAATTCCTCGACGAATTGAGCCTGTGTCATCATGTCCACCGCACCCAAGTGAAAAATCCCCTTACGTTCATGCAAAATGATGTATTTCAATTGTTTTGCCAACCATTCATCCGTGAGATGATTACACTCCAAATTGCTGTATACATCCATCGAGCCTTCTTTAATCCCACTTTTGATCTGATCCAGTCTCGGAGAATTCCTGCCCCATATTTGTGGAATGCGTATCGTGACGGCCCGTTCCTGTAATAATTCCTGCAACAAGTTTTCACACTCTACCTTGAACTTGCCATAGGGAGATGCAGCGTTAGGTTTATCTTCTTCTGCATGATGCCTCGTGAAGTCCCCATCGAACACATTGGCCGTGGAAAAGTAGTAGAGTGTGCTTTCTGTATGTTCGATTTCCTTTGCCAGTTCCCTGTGAAATTCTAGCTGTTGATCGAAGTCACCACGTAGACATGAGATGATTACATGGGGTTTAATATCTTGGACGATATCCTTCATCTTTTCCTTATCACTGATATCTAATTGATATTGCTTGTCCCCCGGTAAATCAAGTGGTCGCGTTGCATAGGTCCCATACACATCAAAGGAATCTCCACACTCCTTCACCAATGCTTTCCCTACTAATCCGCTTGCACCCAAGAGTAGCATCTTCTTCATATTGAATCCCTCCCGTTGTTGCTTTCTCCAAGAATATAATGTGAAAACCACATCAAATTCTGTTTCATTATTGCGACCTTCATCCCCGGCTGGTCAGGGCTATAGGCCATCCCTTTGAACATAACGAATTCTGTCTCCACGTCCATATCCTTTAACCCCTGGTATAGCTCATAAGCATTCGAAATCGGAACCCGTGCATCCATGTCGCCGTGTTGAATCAAGATGGGAGTGCATGCTGATTGAATATAGTTCATGGGCGAAGTCTTGGCATACACCTCCGGGTCATTCCAAGGCGTATCACCTAAATGCATCCGAAAGAAGTAAGGTATATCGGTATTTACATAATGATTTCTCCAATTCGTTATGGCTCCACCGACGGAAGCTGCCTTAAACCGATCGCTGTAGACCGAGCAGAAAGCTGAAATAAATCCTCCCTGACTCCAGCCCATCACCCCAACCCGTTCCTTATCAGCGATTCCCTTATCAACGAGTGCACCCACTCCGGATATCACATCCTCGTAGTCACCGAGCCCAACGTTTCGGTAGTTTGCTTTTAAAAAGGCATTGCCATATCCTGAGCTTCCTCTGTAGTTTGGTTCCAAGATGATAAATCCTTTTTCCACAAATGGCTCAACAGGGTATTTTTCATTAAAGCAGCCGGAATGGATGGGGAAGGAGGCCCAATTCGGACCGCCATGGATAAGTACCAGTAATGGGTACTTTTTATTTAAATCAAAGTCTGCAGGAGTTGTTAAAATCCCTTCTATTTCAAGATCATCCGTGCTTTTCCATGAGAAGACTTGCCTGTGACTCTTACGCTTTTCTTTAAAAATGTGATTTTCCTCAGTGAGTTTTTGATCATTTAAGTAGACTTCAAAGGTTTCATTTGGTACGGCTTTACAAAAAGAAAGATGATTTCCATCCCTTGAGATCGAGGCATCCTTTACAAAGCCATCTTCTTTATCCATCAGCACTAAGCCACTTTCAGATAACAACCCGATACGATAGTTCGTTTTTTCCTGCCACGTGATAAAGATCCCTTTAGACGTCCAACGTATCGGCATTATTGTACTATCAAAATTGGTCAGAGGTCTGGTGAACTCCCCCGTTTTCAGATTATAGATCTCCAACGTATTGTCCTGTATATGAGTTTTATAGTAATCCTTTTCCTCTATGCCTGCTGTGTAACAGATTTGGGTGCCGTCGAAAGAAAAGCAGGCGCTCCCTCCCAGCAGCCTATCAATCTTCAGCTGTTGCAGCTCGCCATTTTCGACATGGAGTATGTATAGGTTTCGATAAAAAATATCTTCTGGATCAGGGCTTGGCGTAGTCAATAGAATAATCTTTTTCCCATCGTTTGAAATATCAAATTCAAGGATATGAAATGCCTGACTATCCGTTAGAGTCCGCGCTTTTTGACTGGGATGGTTTATGTCTTTGTAATACAAACAGTGATTTCGGTATTCCTTACCCCTGTAATGGAAGTCTCCATACGTTACCCTTCGTTTCTTGATGATCTCCGATTCTTCTGACTGGGCAACATAATAAAAACCTTTCCCCGAAGGATCCCATTTGAAGTGGCTGACTCCTTCTCTGTCATTCGTTACCTGAACACCGACAGAGCCATTCAATGACTGAACAAAGATTTGATTTTTCTCATCAATTGATCGAAGGTAAGCGATTTGTCTGGAATCTGGAGACCAAGATGGGGCTGTCCCTTCGCCGATTAACGAACATTGATCCTTACCTTTTTCATAGATCCATATGTGATGCCGATATATATTGTCTTGCCAGTCGGGTGTTTGTTTGATGAAAGCTGTGTAGTGGCCGCCTTCACTTATGGTGGTGTTTGAGGTGATTGGTAGTGAGAGTAGTTCTTTAATGGTTGGATAGTTTTCTATAGTGCTATTCATGTTTAAACTCCTTAGCTTTTGTTAGTATTAACTTCAACAAAAAGAGCATAGATCCCTTCATGAATCAACACTCCCTTTAGCTCGGTAATCTATATTTCCTAATTTGAAGAATAGCGGCACCTCATGTCATTTTTATAGATTGATATATGTAACGAGCAGATTCCAGAGCGAGTGGGCTATGATTGGTACCCAAAGATTATTAAATCTAAGTGCAAGAACGCCCAAGCCGAGCCCTAACCAGATGATTTGCAGTGGATACGTATGCAGGAGGGCAAAAGTGATGGATGATGAGATCAACATGACCACCTTCCATCGCTTGGAGGGAACGATGATCAAAAGACCTCTATACAGAAGTTCCTCTTGGATCGGAACAATGAGGCAAACATGGAGTATTAGAAAAAACAGATGAAAGGTAGAGAGCTGAGGCAATCGTATCAGTCCAAACGTATCCTCGAAGCCTATTGAAGCCTGTTTCAAGAAAGTCACGCACATCAAGGTGATGATGACCCACACGTACATCTTCCTGTCCTTCAGTACATCCAAGCTGAATACATGGTGGTATTTTCTTCTGTAGATCAGTAAAAGTATGATAAAAAAGGTGAGGACAAAAAGTCGATTTTCCAATTTATACATCAATGTCCTGGGGATACCCTGGATAAAGTAAACATCATCCGGCAGCTTTACGTTTTCCAATCCAAAAGCAATGAAGAATATGGTTAAAAACATGACTGTTTTTTTAAACACCGGCCGTTCCTCCTCCGATTCCCCTACCTTAAATTTCAAGACATATAAATATAGTTTATCACATAATAAGGAAATATTTAGAAATCACTTCTTTATTTGAATAGAAAGGGCGGGGCACACTTTATCCCCATTCTTGTTGAATTCTACTCGCTTAAATCACGCATACAAATTCTTTTGTACTTATCCATATCTAAATAATAATTACTCACTTTCACCTCAAAAAAAAGACCATTTTGGCCTTTTCTTTTTCCATTCAATTCATATTTAGGATAGAGTGATTTCCATCATACGATTTTAGATTTAGAAAGTTTATCGAGATGAGTGGGGTCTTCTGTGTGAACGGGGGGAATATAGCGGTGACGACACTCTTGCTGCTTCAAAATGTGTAAAATATGACTTCGGGAATACCGCTCCATTAATGGTAGGATTAGCAGATACTTCCACTTTGTCACACTTCTTCAGCTGAAGGATTCCGGTTACCGTCGTCCCTAAACCGTCGAAAGAAAACAAACCTTGAGGAAGACTGTTCTGTCCTGCGAGAGCAACCTCATCATTTACATTGATGGTAAGGTTGACAACAAAGTCCTGAGGAGCAACATCCTCTCCAGGGAAAAATAATGTAGATGCCGTAATCACATACACTCCATCTTGTTTAGGGATAAATAGAGAATTTTCTTGATCATACTCCTTGTTTAAATCAAAGACCACCACCGGAAATTCTAGCTTCTGTCCTGTAAAACCCGCTACACTCTGGGAATCTTCTGAAATCGCCCTAAATGCCGAACAAATATTATCACAATGTCGTTTACTGCATCTCTTATCCATCATCAAATTCCTCCTTTCTACTATTAAGCTTTGAGAATAATGTCAGCAGTATAAGCTTTCATGCCGTATATCCCCATAATATATAGTATTTGATAGAATCGATTATGCTTCGGCACTTGACCTATCCGTTTTACTCTTCTTTATGAAAACCCGAGTAGAAAATACAAAAAAAATATCCCTAACGAATGAGTCATTCGTTAGGGATTTCCTTGTATGTGCGTATAACTTCTAAATATTCTGCTCTCCTATTTGAGTAATCATTTGAAGCAACCCTGGTCCTGGAAAGATTGTTAATCTTTGTTGACATCTTCCTAGTAAATTGGAAAAACAAGAGCACTAATATACGAGGCTTTACACGAGCATTTATGTACTCGTGTAAAGCCTCCATTCAATGTTATTCAAACCTTACCCTCCTCAACCCCACCAATAAAAACACAGCCCCAAACCCAAGCAGGATCCCAACCGGTGTTATGATGTCTATGATTCCGCCGCCTCTCACCGTCAACTCAGCAAACCCCTCCATCCCCCAATACTGCGGAAGGAATTTCGCAACGTTCTGGATGGCGTCCGGCATAATTTCAACCGGCCAGTAAACACCGGCAAGCATGCAGGTGGAGATGATGATCAGGTTCCCGAAGACCGTTTGCTGTTCTGACGTTTTGACGAAACCGGCGATGAAGAGGCCGAGTCCGATCGTGCAAAGGAGCAGGCTTGAAACGAGAATCATGTTGGCAAACGGATTACCCCATTCGATGTGAAAGATTTTCTCTGACAGTGTCATTAAGATTCCGAACTGGATCCAGCCGATGAGAAAGAAGGCCAGCATGTATCCGCATAAAAGTTCCACCTTGGTCGCAGGTGTGGACATCATCCGGTACCAGACGCCGGTTTGTCGTGCTTCGAGTAGTATTCCTGTGCTCGATAGCATGGCGATCATGACGAACATGATGGTGAAACCGGCTGAGCGTGCGGTCAGGTTGTTCATCGTTTGGAGATTTTCATTTTTGGTGACTGAGACGGTTTCAACTACTGTCGGTAGAGTATTCAATTCATCTGAGATTTTCTCTTGGATAGCGCCAGAACTCCCTCCCGTAGCATCATGATAAAATCCCGCGGCCGCTGTACTGATCTTCATTTTTACGAGGCTATCATTGATGAGTTGTTCGACTAGTGCTGCCCCTTCAAAGGAAGGAGCGGATACAAAGACGACTTCTGGTGTTTCCTCGCTTTGGAGTTTATCTTCAAACCCTTTTTCCACAGAGATGTACCCCGTTATTTCCTGGTTATCAAATTGTTCAGCAACGGACTTTACACTCCCCATTTTAAAAGCGAAAGCGTCAGATGCTTTCATATCGTTGATCCATTGCTGTGACAAATTGGACTGATCCCCGTCGACCACAAAAATCTCCGGCTTATACTCCCCATTTCCGGTAACGGCCCCGCCGAAGATGAAGGTGAATAATAAAGGCATTCCGAACAAAAGCAGAAGTGTCCTGCGCTTCTGAAAGAGTCGTTTAATCTCAAAGCTAGCGATGCTGATGATTTTCCTCATTCGATTTCTCTCCTTATCTAAGCTTTAATTTCAGTGAACCGATCCACAATGAGGCAAGGCCGATCAGTACTAGTACTGTGACTGGAAGCGTGAGTGTGTCCCAGGATGTTCCGTTCATAATGTCTAGTAATCCGCCGAGTGCCCATTTATTCGGCGCGATACCCGCGAATTGCTGCATAGCCTCTGGAAAAGAAGCCAATGGGATCATCGAACCTCCAAGCAGTGCGAGAACCTGAACGCCAATTCCCCCGATGGAGTCGACGGTCTTTTCTTCGGTCATGAAACCGGCAAGCAACATCGCAAGGCCTGAAACCGAAATGGAGTAAGCGATGCCAAGAAGAACGAGCTGTGCAACATCACTGCCCCAGTTGACTCCGAATAAAAAGTGGGTGGCAATCACAAACACCGTGAACTGAAGGACCGTGAACGAAAAGGTCCCGAGGAATTTCCCTCCTATGATGGATGAGTGGCGGATGGGACTGATCATGAGTCTCGCCAATGTGTCTGTGTTCCGCTCCTGAATGATCGTTTTTGCTCCCATGGTGGTGTTAAACAGGATGAACATGGCTCCCATGGCGGCTGCGTAGTACTGCATGCCTGATAAGGGTTCCTTCCCGTCTTTTTCTGAGGTGATTCCGTTTTCCTTTGAATCGGCAATCTCAGTTAATTTTCCTGAAAGGTCCTTCATGGTACCGGCGGACTCGAGATTCTGGTTGGATACGGGTACAGCCGAGGTCAGTTCATTCCCTACAACCCGTGAAGCTGCCGATACGGTCGTTACCCGGTTAGTGAATGATTGAGTAATGGTGGACAGAATAGAGAATTGAATGTCCTTGCCGGGGTCTTTTAGCATTTTGACCGGTTCAATCTCGCCTTTTAATAACGCTTCTCCCCAACGGTCAGGGAAGACAAGACCGGCATCCACTTTTCCATCCTCAATGGCTTTTTTCAAGTCGGGTTCTGAAGAGAACTTCTTAACGGCAATGCTTTCTTTCAATTCTTTTCCCTGCAGGGTGTCCTGAAGGAATTGGTCTGTCAGTTCATCCTGTGAGTTTGCGACGACACCCGCGGTCAGGTCAGGGAGCGATCCGTTCTCATTGAACACACCGCTTAAGGCAGATCCGAGGATGGCTGTCAGGATAATTGGCATAAGTAGCAATGTGATAAAGGACTTGCGATCCTTGAGGCGGATCTTGATATCTTTCCATGCAATGGTGAACATGCTCATCTCTTTCTCCTCCTAATCCCGTAAGGTTCGTCCTGTCAGCTGCAGGAAAAGCGTCTCAAGATTCGATTCTTTGATTTCAACGGATTCGATTTTCAATCCTGCTTGAACGGATGACGTGATAATGGTGGCGACGGCTTCCTGCGGATTTGGGGCAAACACTTCTATGATGCCAGCTTCTTGCTGAAAGGTGATCTGTACATTTGCTGTATTTTCCAATACTTTCATCGCCGTATCCGATAAGCTTTCCACCTTCAACTGGATGAAGCTGCTACCCGCAAGTCGGCTGCATAGCTCCGCCTTCGTGCCGAGGGCGATCACTTCCCCGTGGTCGATGATGCCGACGCGGTTACAAAGGAACTCGACTTCTTCCATGTAATGACTCGTATAGATAATGGTCATGCCTTTTTCATTCAATCCTTTGACCGTTTCTAATATATGATTTCGTGACTGAGGATCAATTCCCACCGTCGGTTCATCCATGATTAGTAATTCCGGTTCGTGCATGAGGGCAGCTCCGATGTTGATTCTCCGCTTCATGCCTCCCGAGAAGGTTTCAATGCGGTCCTTTCCCCTGTCTTTCAATCCGACGATTCCGAGTACTTCTTCCACACGCTTCTTTGCCTGAGCTCCCGTCAGACCGTACATCTTACCCCAGAACAGCAGATTATCCCTCGCAGACATGGTTGGGTACAGGGCGATTTCCTGAGGGACCACCCCAATTTTCTTCTTGATGAGCACCGGAAATTGCTTCACCGATTGACTCGCCACCAGCACTTCCCCATGGTCGTACGGCACAAGTCCGCAAATCATCGAGATTGTCGTGGATTTTCCCGCTCCGTTAGGTCCAAGCAATCCGAACGACTCCCCCTTCTCGATCGTAAAGGACACATTCTTCACGACCTCTTTTTTTCCATAGCTTTTCTTCAGCTCTTTTACCTCTAACATCTATCTCCACACCCTTTTTCTTTGACTGTATGTAAAGTATAGCGTGAATCTTCTCCTTCCAAATCCCTCCAGCGATAGAATTTGAACATAAAAAAATACAGCTTTGATAGCTGTATTTCATAGTCGTCCTATGCTAAAAGTCATGGTTCAATAATGCGTGATGTGGTAACGGACGGCAAAGATTGCCGCCTGAGTCCTGTCCCTCAGTTGAAGCTTGCTGATGAGGTTGGAGACATGATTCTTCACTGTCCCCTCGGATATATACAGTTTCTCGGCAATTTCCTTATTGTTCAAGCCTAGTCCGAGCTTATTCAGGACCTCAAGTTCCCGCTCCGTCAGTTCCTTTACGATTTCCGGGACTGTGTTGATTTGTTCAGTGGACTGATTTTTCCTCATCTCTTTTACGATATCCGAAGTCAGCTCTTTCGGGAGGACCATGCCGCCTGATTGTACGGTCATGATCGCCTGAACGATGGCGTCCGTCGGCATATCTTTCAGTAAGTATCCGCTCGCCCCTTCTTCCAAAGCTTTAAAAATGAGCTCACTGTCGTTGAAGGTCGTGAGCATGAGCACCTTGATATCGGGATATGTGGAGGTGATCAGCTTCGTTCCCTCCACTCCGCTCGCAACAGGCATTCGGATATCCATCAGGACGATGTCAGGTCGGAGCTCTCCCGCTTTCTCGAATGCTTCCTTACCATTCGACGCCACCCCTGCCACATCGATTTCTTCTCTTAAGTCTAATATCGTGGCAAGTCCGTCCCTCATTAATTCCTGATCATCAACGATTAATATGTTGACCATTATGATTCCCCCATTTGCCATTTCATTTCGATGAGCGGTACCGTTGCTTTCACCAGGAACCCCTCTTTCGTGCTTTCGAATAGGGTGGTTCCTCCATGTTCATGGATTCTGTCCCTCATATGCTTTAAGCCGAATCCGTGCTTGATGTCCGCCGCACCTTTCCCGTCGTCCTTGATACTGATCTCTACCTCAGATCCCGAAACGTCGAGGATGACGCTGCACTCCTTCGCCTCCCCATGTCGGACGGCATTGGTGATCGACTCCTGGATGACCCGGGTCAGGTCAAGCTGGATGGAGATTGGGATGGTGGACACATCCCCTTTGACCGTAAAGGTGGATGTGAGACCTGTCATCACCTGATAATCTTCCAGTAGTTTTCGTATTGTGGTGACGAACGACTTCGGCTGATCATGATCCTTTAGCGTCCTCACAGACAGGCGGATTTCCTGAAGTGTTTCCCTCGCCAGACCCTCACAGAGTTCGATTTTCTCTTTACTATTTTCCGGCCTGGATTCCATCAGCTCTTTCGCCACCTGAAGCTGAACGAGGAGCGCTGTCATCTTATGGCCGACCGTATCATGGATTTCACCTGATATCCTGTTCCGTTCACGAATCAGCGTCAGCTCTTCCACCTGTTTTGAGTAGTGATGCAATTGCTCATGAGCCGCGGTTAACGCCGTATGCGTTTCCTGCAGTTCCCCGTACTGGGTTTCAATTTTGGCCCGTGCATGGAACAGTTTATGTATGAGCCTTCCAACCACAGCTTCGAATACGATTAAGCTGAAATTGATGAGATTTTCCAAAAGTGAAAAGGTTCCCGTTACCTGATACGTATAGTACATAGACCCAAACCAAATGATGAAAAAGGCTAAGCTGAAACCCCAAAGAATCCGGTTATCTTTAGCAGACAAAAACAGTGTCACTGCATTTACCCCGAACAAGATTAAATACAGAGACGATCCAGGGTAAAAAAACACAAAGCCCGTAATCAGGATGAAATCAATGGCAAGAGGATAATAGGTTTGATTCCGGGTGGATACCAATAGAAAATGATTCAGTATGAATCCAATTACCGCTATGATTACATAGATGATTTGAGACGTTGTAGGTGTAGACACAGAAGAATAATAAATGTAACTGATCATGGTGAACATGACCAGGCGGAGAATGCTTAAGAATGTAAACTTCATGCGAGCACTCCTATCTTAAATATGAGTGTAGAATATATTTCCATTATAAGCTTAGTTTGGTGGTTTGGTAAGGATTGAGTTAAACCATTTTGATTGTGACTTAGTCCAATAAGGGGAGAGTTTTTTGTGAATGGATGGTACTTTCCATTCATTGTTTGACGTTCATTCTATGCTTAAGCAGTGACATTACATTGGTATTTTTTCTTATGTATTGGCTTAATAGGGGCAATGAAAAGGTGGCAGGGCGAAATCTGTAGTTATGGGACGTGGGTTAATGGTACTAATTGGAAAAAGACGCAATAAATAAAATAATGACGCAATTATCTGGAAAATGACGCAATTAATTAAAACATGACGCAATCATGCCCGAAAATGACGCAATTAATCGCCATCCGTCCTCTACTGAAGGTACAAAGTCGATTAAAAAAGAGCCACAAGCCCATATCCTGCTTGAAACTCTTGGCTCTTAACGTAATTTAGATCACTTCGTACCTGATTTTCCCAACAAACAGTCCATAATCATACGACAATCAGCAGGTACCACCAACAAAATCCGCCCACTCTTCATTCCATACCTCTCTCAACACATTTCTGAACAATCTGTCCAACTCCTCCGTCGGGTCAGGACGATCGATCTTAAGCGACTTCACATACGTTTCTAAATGCTGGATCGTTTCAGAAACATATCCATTCATCACACCAGGCCATGGCTCAAGGTTCTTCTCCTCCCCCGCTATCTTCCGTTTTACCAACAAAGCGACTACATCTTTCACTTCACCCGGCGGGAGCAGGTCTTCAACCAGTTTCTGAAATTCGAGCTGAGGGCTCGCATGATATTTCTCGATCCACAGAGCAGCCAGCAAGGGACGAAGCACATTCAAATAGTCCTTGATCCCGCCTTCTTCATGATGGCGAAAGTTGCCCTTTGCCATATTTACATAATGATGTAGACTTGCGACCGGTGAAAATAACTTTTGTTCCAGTTCCTTCATTCGATCAACAACAGAAAAGGATTGATCATACACAATGGGTGAGGCAAACCACTCGAGAATAGACGGGTTTGATTTCCTGAGTAATCTCAGTGCCTTCGTCAGCTCCCATCCGCTCATATCCAACAACGGATCAACCGGTATGGAGATGGAATGCTTCGCAGGAATCTCCATCACATCCCTCTTCTGATCAATGGACAAATACCACTCTGGCTTATGTATATAAATGAAACGGACGTCATAGTCACTGTCCTTTGAAGGAAATCCCCACGCCCTGCTTCCAGATTCGCAGGCGAATAATACTTTTACGTCATAATCGATTTCGATTTGTTTGATGACGTCGATGATATGCTTTTTCATGTGTGATGTCCTCCATTAAAATTGAATGTACATTCTACGCTCTCCATTTATTTTCGACAAAGAACACATTTGACAAACAACAAACATAATTATAATATGTTTATAAAATAACAAACAAATAATGATTATGTTTAAAAATAGGAAGTGAATTGAAATGGAACTTTCCAACCTGTTTTGGAGCGCCTCTCTGGAAGAGATGAAGAGGGGCTATATTGAACAAGAAGATTGCCTTATTTGTCTTATATGCGGAGAGACCATTGAAAAGGGCATGGTCTATCCTTACAATGACCAATTTTACCTCGCCGAAAAATATATGGGTGTTCATATTGAACGTACCCACATATCTGTATTCGACTATCTAATCGGAATGGATAAAAAGCTTACCGGTCTGACCGATCACCAAAAACGGTTATTGACTCTCTTTTTCCAAGGGAAAAATGACAAAGATATTCAAGAAGAATTGGAGATCGGCAGTGCGTCCACGATTCGCCATCACCGGTTTGCGTTAAAAGAAAAGGAGCGCCAGGCGAAGACGTTCCTGACCATGATGGAATTACTGAAAGAAAAAGATGAGAACGCCCCGACATTCGTACCCGTTCATCAAACCGCCACTATGATAGACGAACGATACAATGTTACTCAGGACGAACAGAATCAAATACTGAAGAAATTCGTCTCCGATGGGACATTGACGAAATTTCCGCCTAAGGAAAAACAAAGGCTGGTCGTCCTTCGTGAGATATCTAAACAGCTGAAGAAAGATCATGTGTACGACGAAAAAGAATTAAATCAGGTGCTAAAAGGCATTTATGAAGATTATGCCCTCATCAGAAGATATCTCATTGAATACGGCTTACTCGACCGGAAATCCGACGGAAGCCAGTATTGGGTAAAAAAATAAACGGGAGGTCTAAACCATGGACCGAAAACGGGAGTTAAAACAACAATACAAAGAAACACCGGTTGAAGCCGGTGTCTTTCAAATCAAAAACAAGCGAAACAATAAAATCTACATCAGCAGCACGAAAAACCTGAAGACCCTGAACGGGATCAAATTCATGCTTGAAAACAACGGATTCACCACCAGCAAATCGTTACAAACCGAATGGAACCAATTCGGGAAGGACGCTTTTACCTTTGAACTGCTGGAGAAACTGAAAAAGAATGATGACCCATTCGTTACTGAGAAAGAAGCTCTATCAGAGTTGGAGGAAAAATGGCTGGAGAAAATGCAGCCTTATGGGGAACAGGGGTATAATCAGAAGCAGGCAAGATGAACACCAAAACGCTCAGAGTATTTTCTGAGCGTTTTTAATTGGCTTTTTTCATTAACTCCTGCACTGAACCATTAAACTCCTTCCACTGACCGTCCTCCAATATTTCTAACACTTCCCCTTTCCCAGATATAAACTCAATGGTCTTATCGGCGTCTTTGTACGTGGTGATGGGCAGTTTCACTTTCAAAGAAGCAAGGTGATCGTTATGAGATAATACTATTTCGTAATCAGAAGCGTCATCAGCCCCTTTTCGTACTTCATCCCCAATCCTTGAATAAACAATCGAGTCCTCTAATTCTGATGCCATTTTTCTCTGGTGGTATAACCTCTCCAATATGTCATCGTACGTTATGATCTTTGTTTCAGTTGAAACGATTTTGTTGTGTTCAAACGAATACCATTTGGCTGAAGCAATGATCGTATGGAGATTGGCCAGTATGGCGAGGAAAAGGATCACACCCAGTACAATACTTACTTTTTTCATGAATCGCTTCCCTCCTGTCATCTAAAAATAAAGGAATAGCTGCACCATATATAAATTCCAGAGTGAATGAGCGACCATCGCGGGCAGGATGGATTTGGTTTTATAAGCGGTTATCGTTAAAAGGAAGCCACCCAATATTGTAAACACCCAAATGTCCGAAGGGTGGATCAGTCCAAACAATAGGGACGTGATGGTGATTGCCCAGAACGGTTTTATCATCCTTAATAGGAGCGTCAGCAAAATACCCCTGAACAGGATTTCTTCAGAGATTGGCGTAAGGATTGCTCCATCAATGGTCTGCCCCCAGCTGCCTGCATGAAACATATGGTTGTTGAAGTAGAAAATATAATATTTATCGAGTAACACTTCGAAGTAAAGGCAAAGGTGCAACAACGTGTAAGGAAGCATGAAGGATAGAAAAATCCATAGCCAGGTTACCGGCTTCTTGAAGGCTTTGACGTTCAAGAATGGACTGATGAAGGTTCTGATTTCCTTGTAACTAAGGGTCACCACCATAAAATACGTAAACCATATGAATCCCTTGACTCCTTCATACGCAACACCCGAAAGAGGCAACTTATTTATGAAGAAACCGGGCACCGCCAGTAGGAGCAAATAGATACATAGAGTTTTTAATGTAATGGCCGATCCTTCTTCCTTCACAACAATCGGTTCATTTGTGGATAAGCTATTTTGCAAGAAAACTCCCCCGCTCTGCTATAACTTTTTTTCCAGAATGATCTTATGTAAGCCTTTCTCATTCGTATACGTATCCATGACATCAAAACCATTCTTGATATTGAGAATCAGCATACTGCGCCATTTATTCATGGTTTTGGTTTGCACCACCGTATACCGGAGTTCCTTCAATGTGTGATGCTGCCGTTTCATCAACTCTGCGGCAATGCCCTGTTTTCGATATTCCGGATCCACACCTCCCAACCAGCTGTAAAAGGTGTGTGGGTCCAGTTCGTAGCCTATTTTATATCCAATGACAGTGGAATCGTCCATCGCCATATCTATTAATATTTCAGGCTTACTGGCCATGTTGGTGATCAAATCGTCCGAAGCTCCAAATATGGATTGATGTAATGTCACCAACCCATTTACGACCTGATTTTCTGGTAAGGAACGAAACTGACTGTAATGAATACTCAAAATGGCGCCTCCTCATCAAGTTACTTGTTTAGGAGTCAGATAATGTACCAATTCATCCAACGATTGAATCTCGTCATCTGGTTTTATATCAGAATCATTTTCCACTCCATTTGGATTGAACCATATCCCCTTGAGACCTGCACCCTGAGGCCCTTTAACATCCTTCTCCAGATTATCCCCGACGAATAATGCGTCTTCCGGCTGTACTTGAAGCTTATTCAGCGTGTATTCGAATATGCGCGGATCCGGTTTCTCCAGCGCCACTTCCTCGGAAATCACAATGACATTAAAATATTCTTGTAAACTGGTATTCATGATTTTCGCTTTTTGTCTATGTATCGTGCCGTTTGTGATGATGGCTACCTTCATATGCTCCTGGATGTCTTTCAACAGATCGAGGGTATGCTCACTGATTGAAAAACATTGTGGAAAGTGATGATTCCAGAAGTCTTGAATCTGTGTTAACCGGTACAACGGTGGAAATTCATTATAAAACGACTCAATGACAGCTGTTTTATCACTAATGCCATAGGATTTCTTGTCGTACTCCTTGAACTTCCGAAGCATTTCCGCTTTCAACGTTTCCTCCACATTCCCATAACACTCTTCCAATAAAATAATAAATAGGTTATCCACTGCCTGATTTCGATCGAGTAAGGTATCGTCTAAATCAAATAGCATGGCTTTGTATTCCTTCATACGTCATCACACCTTTCTTACTACCAATTATTTCAAATTAGATTCATTTACTCAAGATAAATTTCCCCAGAAAAAGGGCTCACCCTCGTTTGGGTAAGCCCTTCGTCACATTATGCTTCTACATATATCCCTAAACGATCTCCATCCAGATCGACGGTCTTCATGCTTTCTCGTTTCTCAAACGTTAGGTTCTTGATCAAGAGACTGCCCTGCAGTAAACCTTCAAATTGATCCACAACCTCTTTCATCGATTCATCCACATCCAACACCAAATGCACTCGCTGTTCCACCGGCAGATTCAACTCTTTACGGTATTGCTGAACGGCACGGACCAGCTCCCGGGCTTTCCCTTCTTTTCGCAGATCTTCTGTGATGGTTGTATCGAGGAATACGCTGAACTGAGCGTTTGATGCCATCTCAAACCCTTGATGGGTCTTTTGATGAACGATCAGGTCATCCTTCTCAACCGAAACCTTTTCCCCGTTTGGAGATTCAAATTCAACATACCCTTGTTCCACAGCCTTCTTCGCTTCTTCGGAAGATAACGTTTGTAAATGCTTCTGAGCGACACCCACGAGTTTACCGAGTTTCGGACCGGCAGTCGGGAAATTCAGCTTCACTTCATACTGTACAGAATCTCCTGCGGTGTCCTGTAGTTGAACGTTCTTCACGTTGATTTCCTCTTTGATGATGTATTCATATTTCCGTAGAGGTTCTGTATCTTGTTTGGCCCCAACCACCGTCAGCTCGGATAGTGGCTGCTTCGTTTTGATGCTTGTCATATTCCGGGCGGACCGGGCAAGCTCGACAACTTGTAACACATGGTCCATTTCAAGTTCAAGGACTCGGTTGACCTCCTCATGTTCAGCTTTCGGGAAATCAGCCAGATGCACACTTTCACCCGTCAGGTTCATATGGATATCTTCTGCGATGAATGGCGTGAAAGGTGCAAGCAGCCGGCTAACACTGACCAATACCCGATGTAACGTGTGATACGCCGCCAATTTATCTTCATTCAATCCTTCACTCCAGAAGCGTTCACGGGACCTCCGGATATACCAGTTACTCACCTGATCCACCAGGATGGATAACTCTCTTGCTCCTGCCGTAAAGTCATACCCATCTAAATGTTCCGTGACAAGTCTGGTCACCGAATTCAATCGTGATACCACCCACTGATCAAGCAGGGAAGGCGTTCCGGCTTCGTGCTTTTCAGGATCGAATCCATCGATCACCGCATACAGGGTGTAAAAGGAGTGAACGTTATTCAGTGTGTCTACAAGCTTCGATTTTGCCTGGCTGACGACGTTTTCCGAGAAGCGTTTATTATTCCAGGGAGCGCTGTCTGCGAGCAAAGCCCATCTGAGGGCATCGGCTCCGAATTTCTCCACGAGTTCCATTGGATTCATGACATTCCCTTTACTCTTGGACATCTTCCGTCCGTCTTCATCGAGGATATGCCCAAGTGATAAGACACGCTTATAAGGAGCTTTGCCGGTAAAGAGAGAGGATACCGTCAACAAGCTGTAGAACCATCCCCTCGTCTGGTCCACTCCTTCCGCGATCACATCCGCTGGAAATTGCTGCTGGAATAACTCTTTATTTTCAAATGGATAATGATACTGGGCAAACGGCATCGAGCCGCTGTCGAACCAGACATCGATCACTTCTTTCGTCCTTTTCATTTCATGTGAGCAGGACGGACATTCCACGGTCACTTCGTCGACATACGGTTTATGAAGCTCGAGGTTGTCATCCCACCCGCTTTTCGCATGCTCTTTCAGCTCGGCAACGCTCCCCGGGACGAACTGATGGTCACAATCCCCGCACACCCAGACGTTCAGAGGCGTTCCCCAGTAGCGGTTCCTTCCCAGGTTCCAATCGACCATATTGTCGAGGAACTTCCCGAAGCGGCCCTCTTTCATGTGATCCGGGTACCACTCGACGGATTGGTTGTTCTTGATGATCGTGTCTTTTATAGCCGTTGTCTTGATGAACCACCCTTCCATCGCGTAGTAGATGAGCGGTGAGTCACAGCGCCAGCAGTGCGGATAGCTATGTTCATATTTTTCTTTTGAGAAAAGAAGGTTACAGTCTGCCAGCATCTTGATGATCTTCACATCACTGTCCTTAGTGAATCCCCCTTGGAGAGGCTTGAAATCACTGGTGTAACAGCCTTTTTCATCGACGATATTCACAAAATCCAATCCGCTTTCTTGGATGGCATTATAGTCATCTTCCCCGTGAGCGGGAGCCAGATGAACGATACCGGTTCCGCTGTCGTCTGTTACAAACCCTGCCGAAATGACTTCATGGCCGCGCTCAAGCGTAAGATTGTCGAAAGGCGGCTGATACGAAACGCCAACAAATTCGCGTCCTTTATGCTCACTGACCACTTCAACTTCTTCTCCCAACACCTCGTTCACAAGGTTTTTCGCAAGGATAAACGTCTCTTCTCCACGTCTCGCTTTCACGTAATCCACATCTTCATGGACGGCAAGTGCCACATTTGACGGAAGCGTCCACGGTGTCGTCGTCCAACCTAGAAAGTACTCATCCTCTTTTCCTACCACTTTGAATTTGGCCGTTGCGGAAAGATCTTTTACATCTTTATATCCTTGAGCTACCTCATGGGAGCTGAGGGACGTTTGGCAGCTCGGGCAGTAAGGGACGACCCGGTGTCCCTGATAGAGCAACCCTTTCTTATGGATGTTCGAAAGGATGTGCCAGACGCTTTCGATATAGTCATTTTCAAGGGTCACATAAGGATCATCCATATCCACCCAGTATCCGATGGCTTCGGTGAACGTACGCCACTGCCTCTCATAATCGAACACACTCTTTTTACATTCATCAATGAATTTCTCTACGCCGTATTCCTCGATTTCCTGTTTACCTGAGACGCCGATTTTCTTTTCGACGCCCAGTTCCACAGGGAGGCCATGGGTATCCCAGCCTGCCTTTCGTTTCACTTGATATCCACGCATCGTTTGATACCTGGCGACGAAATCTTTGATTACACGTCCGAGAACATGCCCGGCATGCGGAAGACCATTGGCTGTCGGGGGACCTTCGTAGAAGACGAATGTCTTTTCCCCTTCACGATTTGCCACTGATTTTTCAAAAATATGATTCGAATGCCAGTAATCCTGGATCCGCTGCTCCCTTTCGACCGACTTTTCGTTTACATTTACCTTCTCCATGTCATCACACCTTCTTTTATATAAATAAAAAAACCCGCCCCTAACCTAAGTTAGGGACGAGTTTATAACCCGCGATACCACCCTGATTCTGTCCGCAAACTGGATTTCAAGTTTACTTTAACAGCGCTCATGCAACGTACAATCATACGCGTTCCTTGTAACGGCGGAAACCCGTCAAAGCTTAAAGTACCTTCAGCTTTGCTTCTCGGAGAGGATATTCAATATGATCTGAACGTTGACTTCCACCGAATTGCCAACTCTCTGTAGAACAGACTTCATACCTACTCGTTCTCGTCATGGAATGTAAGTGTTATGTTACAAATAATCTATACGATACAGGTTAATTTTGTCAATACTTTATTTTATTTTGGGCTGTAAGTGATCCATTTATTCACTATTCTTTACTAACGAATCACATTATGTATATAATAAAGATAGTTAAGTACACTAAAAAAGGAGCCTGACGGCAATCAGGACTCCTCCACAACATAAACTGCATGGAATGTGCAGCGGCTCACTTAGAGTCAATCGAAACAGAAGTAATCATCAATGATCCTCATGAGCGGTGGGGACGATGGTTACTTCTTTTTTTGTGTAACCGCGACAATTGCTACAATCAATGTTCCAAAGGCAATCATGATTTGTAATACATCTCCTACAGCAATCACTAGCGTATCACCTCCCTTCACTTGGGAGTGTGAGCCGCTACCCCATCTTCCGTATTATGTTGTGTACTTCCATTATATCATAGGCAAACGTGCGTTTACTCCCTTCCGAATGGACCAGTCTGAAAATTTGGAGGGGGTATACTTCATACATTCTTAGAAGAATAATTTATTGTGAATCTCAGCGTACAGGCATGATTTTATAGAGAAATTCAATCTAAATTGCCTCTCATTGAGCCCCAGGAAACATTTTTAGTTCTAAAGTAATGGTAAAATATACTCCGTTCACTGAGAATGGATCGATCTCCTTCAAGGAGAGAAAATGAAATATAATCTCGGCGATATTGTAGAATATGAAGATGAGTTGTACACCATATTCTGGATCTATGATTCTGAATATGTAGAATTGAGTTCGGAAGACAAGCAATGTGTGTTGGCGAAAGCGGAAGAAATCAGGTTGATTAAAGCGAAGTGAAAATGATTTAAAAAGCACTATTTACGGAGGTCATCCATCTCAGTGTACGATCATAACCCGTCCGGCAGAGAACTGGGTTCGGACGGACTGTATTCATATGTTCTATAAAACAGGTCTGACTCTCAGTATGAAAGTCAGACCTGTTTATTTACAGGAGACACTCCAACGAAAAGATAGAAAGGACTTTTCTACCGTTGGCGTTTTATCATTTTTTATACAAGACTGTTTGGCTTGATGAAAAGAGTATTCATTTGATAGAACACAGATCAACATCATACTTAACGCTATTGCAGTCACGAATGTTTTTTTCACCCGAAACCACCTCAATTACTTCTCATTTGGCTCTCCGTACTTCACCAGGACATGCCACAAAAGCTTTAATTCCTGCAGTACGTCTTCATATGTTCCCCAGTCTTTCCAGTCTCCCGGATTCTTCTTCACATCAAGGGCCGCCAACCCGATTGTGTGCGCATCAATCTTATTTTTTTGAGAAATCCTCCTGGCCAAAGAAGGCATGGATGGCCCTCTGAAATCAGAAGGGACATCATCCACATGAAGGTTAAAACCCATATGCCATTGAAGTTCGATGGTATACTTGGAACACATTTGTTCCAGTGTTTTACCGACTGTTTTATCCTTATAAGATGGATCGGCAACAAGTACTTCTACATCTTTTTCCAATGAAATCGGCCCATGAATCTGGGATTCGATATAATGATTGAGATTTCGATGGGCCACTCGTTCCTTCCTGCCATGCTCAAGATCTTTCAATACGTGCTGAATAAACCTCGTCGGTGTCAGATCCTTCTCTCCCAATGCAAAATCTCTTAAAAACATTTCTTCCAAAAGCGCAGCCATAATCATATCAAATTCTTGATATGTTCCCTTCTCATGAGGGTTTTGATGAGAGTCCAGGTATGTGAAGGTAGAACGGGATGAGACGTCAGGGGATAGCAGAAAATAGCATGAGCCGAACCGTGGGGAAGGTCCGTCCGGATGTAACATCAGGTTCAATGCCCCGTACTTTGGCCGTTCACTCATCAACGTACCTTCCGATTGATAGGCTCCCCCAAACATATTCTCCTCCCACAGATCGCGGTCACCACCTGAATTAGGGGACACTTTCCCATTCGATATGAATGTTTCGAACTGACTTTTATATTCCCCGTGTTCCAGGAGTGATTCTGCCACAATCTTGGTTCCGGACACAGGTCGATCCGGATGAAAATGTAGACCGATCTGTGCGTATGTTTTCATATGGTGAACGACCTGATCAAACACTTCAGCTGAAATATTGGACATGTGCAGGACATGCTGGATGGTAGACCTCGCTTCCGCTCTATGCTTTAAGGCAAAGGCGGTAAAATAATCGATTGCCTGACGCTGTGACGGTTTTAATCCCATAAAAATCCGACTCTCCTAACCGTATGACTCCAACCCATTATTTCTCCCAAAGCTCGATCAGTCTGCCTTCAGGATCTTTAATCCAAATAAACTGACCGAATTCACTGACCTCTTTTTCTTTTACAAGGGGTACTCCGATTTGATTCAGATGCTCGATGGTTTCATTAAGATCGTGTACTTGGAAATTCAACATAACCTGCTGTTCTGTCGGGAAGTATGGGTCATCTTCCTTAAAGAAAGAAAAGATCGTTTCATTTTCTGGATCAGGTTTAATAATGGTCCCATTCCAGCCTTCTATCCCAAGCTTTAACACTTCGCTGTACCACTTCTTTATCTCATCCAGATTTTTGGTTCTCCAGAAGATTCCTCCGAAACCTTTGATCATGATATGTTCTCTCCTATTCTATTTTTCATTTAATAACTAAACGTATATTCCGATTTGATGACGCCACTGGAATATGATTTCACGTTCAATAACTTCAGGTTTACACTCGGCTCTTCGCTTCCGAATAATGGAGTGCCCTTCCCGACTAGGATGGGATTGACCTTTAGGACTAAGCGGTCTAAGAGTTGGTGTTCGAGCAACGTCCCAGCCAGCTCCCCACCGCCGCAGAGCCAGATTTTGCCCTTTTCTTGCTGCTTTAGTTTCTGAATAAATGGGACGGCATCTTCTTTTATGAGTTCTACTTCTTCGTTAGAGTCAAATTGAAGGGACTTTGAAAATATGTAATGCTTGATTCCCTTATAGCCGGGTTCACCAGGCTTTGCCCCTAGCAGGAATCCGAACTCATATGTTTTCCTGCCCATTAATACGGCATCATAGTCCTTCAAGTCTTCCATGAAATCGGCTACATGATCGCCATCAAATAGAAAAAGAGAGCGTTCGATATCCCCGTCTATCAATGCTTGATCTGCGATAAAATGGTCTAGAGAGACGGCCACATGATAAATCAGTTCGCCCATTTTTCTTTCCTCCCATCATAAATCGTTTACTTAGAACACCTGACGCAATTCTACCTCGCCTTCCCCATACCCTTGAGGATCGGGCACGCGCATGTCCCACTCGATGGCTTCTTCCCTCGACTTAACATCGATGAGGAAGAACCCTGCCACTAACCCGTCAACTTCAAAAGGTCCTTCGGTTACAACCGGCTCTGCCCCTGGATCCGGATATGAAACGCGGATACCGTTTGAGCTTGGATGAAGTCCCTTCGCCGTCACCCGGACGCCTGCTGAAACCAATTCCTCATTGTAGGTGGACATGGCCTCCATAAGCTCAGGACTTGGTAGATTTCCAGCTTCCGAGTTTTTTGAGGCTTTGACGATCATCATAAACAGCATAAATACTTCCTCCTTCCGGTTATCTTCACTTCAGAATACACGGCTTTCCATCCTCATCAAATGCTTGCTTTAAGTCAAACGCATAAGCAGTAGCTTTATGTTCAATATAATAATCGTATCTATTGGAAGCTTCCTTCCATGAGACATCCTTCACCTTCTCTGTCCACCAGACTACATACGAAGAATGCTTCCCATCTTCAGGCTCCATCCATTTGTTCCGGTTCCGCAGTGCCTGACTGTGCTTCCCCGCATATGTAAAGCGATATAAGGATTGCAGGTTTTTCCATACCGTTAGTGTCAGGACCGGGTATCCCTTACCTTCCACTTCTACAGGTAAAGTGACTCCATCTGATGAAAACTCTTCAATAAGATGTCCTGATAAAGTAGCCTGACGCATCACTTTATATCCCATTTCATAAAACTCACGAGATACCGGGTGGTCATAAGGATGAATTAACCTTCCAACCGTATAAATTGAAACAAATGCCATACACATCTCTCCAATTACAGTCTTTACTCCGTTAAATTCATGTAAAATACCATACTAAAGGTATTCCATTTCAATCAAGATTCTTCCTCCATTCAGCGAAAAATACTATGAAACATTAACAATTCACCACAATACAACCAAAAGCACACATAAAAGTCCGTGGCTACTATCTGAAATACCAAACTCTCTAGCATTCATTTCGATGAATAGAGAATACGATCGTTTCATCGATTGACCCACTTTTCACCAAGACCACTTTCTATTTGTACTAATTCCGTATTTGAGAATTTGTCTGCCAAGAACGGCTTCTTTTGACTTCTAAGAAAAGGTATTTGAAAAATCATCATTGGAAACAACACAATATGAAAAAAAATTCTCTTTACAATTTGGTTCATGGTAAGGTTTTGATCTTTTTTCAGTGAAATCACTTTTATTTTCAATAGTTTATGACCAGGGGTTTGTGTAAAAATGTTGATGAATAAAATATAGTAGGCTATAACGAAGCACAAAGTAGATAGTAGCTTTACTGGTGTAGAAATTCCAAGATGATCGAGTATGGAATATAAACAAAACAGTGGAATCAAATCGATTCCACTCGACAACAACTTCCTTATCAGACCTGCCCTAATAAAAGTATCATCATGATGATGAAACGTCCTGATAGATTCCAACTCATATTCCGATCGAATCTGAAGACGGAGAAAATATACCATGATCAACAAAATGATGAAACTGAAGATAATATCCAAATGACAACCCTCCTTCAAATATCCAGCTTTTCTTCTATGCCTCTATTAGGCAGTCCTTTCATCACCAACTAATCCCGCTCCTTTGGCCACGATCCTTGTTGTTTGCGTAAGAGTACAATTTGCCCTATATGGTAAGCATTGTGCAAAACTTGACGGGCCAGAATCCCAACGAGCTCCTCTTGAATTTGACTCTCATCAACTTTTGATAATGATTTATGCACATTTTCACAAATCAGATGTGTTTCTGCAAGGACTTCTTTCCAATTCTCTGAATCTGCACTGTCCCCTGTATCTCCAAAGGTGTTCTCCTCAAGGATTGACTTCCATATAGGATCTGCTGGTCTACCGATATCTCCAAATGAAGTTTTTTTATGAGATACCCGTTTTCCAGACCTTAAATCATTGACCTGCCTAACGAGTAGAGAGTTGTAATAATTAAGATGGTTCACCGTTTGCCAAATGCTATTCCCTCCCCCCGGAGGTTGCCAGCTTGCATCTAGGGAACTTAAACCTTCAAGGGCCGGTTCCAGGGGTAAAAACCATGCCTCCGTGTTCCAGCAAAAATCAAATTCCATGCGAAAAGTATCCATCAGTCCCAGTTTCATGTGCTTTTTCACCTCTGGTTAAGATTATACAAATAGCTTACATCGCGACCCTTTGTAGTCATTTGCTCACCAAACAACATCATAATTCTGAACATTCAGTTTTTATTATCCATTAATTTCTATTATTAATCAACAGACTCTTGATTCACCATAGCCGATTCATAGTACGGATCGGTTCATGATTATTCTGTTGCCCCTATCCTAACTGGCGTTTAAAAATCTTACTGGCAATTAAATAAGCGAAGCCCATGATACCAACGCACCAGGCAAGGGAAATCCAAATCTCACTGCCGACCGTCCCACCATATAAAAGGGCACGAATCGCATTCACGATCGAAGTCACGGGCTGATTTTCAGCAAACACACGCACAATGGTTGGCATCGTTTCCGTTGGAACAAAGGCCGAGCTGATAAACGGCAGGAAAATCAATGGGTATGAATAAGCCGTCGCCCCTTCCATCGAGTCTGCAGTCAATCCCGGAATAACCGCAAGCCATGTCAGGGCCAGCGTAAACAATACCAGTACCCCGATGACCGCGAGCCACTCCAACATATCAGCACCTGAACGAAATCCCATCAACAGCGCAACGAGAATGACCACAATGACGGCAAGCAGATTTGATACAAGGGAAGTCAGTACGTGTGCCCATAATATCGAGGAGCGCTTGATCGGCATCGTACTAAAACGCGCCATCAGCCCGCTCTTCACATCCGTAAAGAGCCGGTGCGAGGTATAAGCGACACCTGACGCAATCGTAATGAGCAAAATTCCGGGTAACAGGTAATTCACGTAGCTGTCCGTCCCTGTCTCGATGGCACCGCCAAATACATAAACGAACAACAATAGCATCATAATCGGAGTAACGGCAACCGTGATGATCGTATCAGGACTCCGTAATATACCGCGCATCAAGCGTCCAAATAATACCCCTGTGTTACTGTTCATTTTCATTTCCTCCTTTTTTGCCAATGAACGCGAGGAAGATTTCCTCTAGCGTCGGCTGCTTCTCGATATACTCCACTTCAGCAGGCGGGAACATTTCCTTCAGTTCAGTAAGAGTACCTGTCGTAATGATTTTCCCTCCATGGAGGATGGCGATACGGTCCGCCAGCTGTTCCGCTTCCTCCAGGTACTGGGTTGTCAGCAAGATGGTCGTTCCGCCAACAGCTAGCTCCTTGACGGTTTCCCAGACTTCCATCCGGGCTTCCGGGTCCAGCCCTGTCGTGGGCTCATCAAGGAAGATGACTGGAGGCGCCCCAATCAAGCTCATAGCGATATCAAGCCGGCGCTTCATCCCGCCTGAATACGTATCCGCTCGTCTATGGGCCGCGTCCGTTAGACTGAATCGCGTTAAGAGATCATCTGCGATTCGAGACGGATTGGACACTCCCCGTAACTTCGCCATCATGATCAAATTTTCCCTCCCTGTCTGGATACCGTCCAGTGCAGCAAACTGTCCCGTCAAACTGATGCTCCGGCGAACCTGACCCGGTTGATGCTGAACATCAAAGCTGCAAACACTCCCATTCCCGCCATCCGCCTTCAGCAGTGTCGAAAGTATATTGACGATCGTTGTCTTACCCGCCCCATTTGAACCGAGAAGCGCGAATATCTCTCCGCGCTGCACCTCAAAATCCACACCCTTTAAGACTTCCTTATCTTTGAAGGATTTTGTTAATCCTTTTACTGAAATCGCTGCCTGACCCATGTTTTTTTCCTCCCTTAATTTTAAAAGCTACTTAGTGTTACTGGTAATCAGTATCACTTACTACTATGGTAAAAAAACAACTGAATAGTGTCGGTTCAGCATGTATCACCCGCCATTCAGTCGATATCACTTAATGGATTCACTTTTTTCCACGACCGATCGTATCGTTCAACTTCGCCCGGTGCTTGTCACTCCACTTTTCCGAGTCTTTCACCAGTTCATCACAGAAAGCGGCTACGTCTTCACCCGTTAGATCAGTGACTTCCCTGCCTTCTGCCGCCCCTTCCTCGAACAGATCCAAAATGCCATTGAAAACCCGGCTCGTATCTTTCCAGTCGGTAAGACCTCCGGCTGTCCACATATATTTCTGGATCGCCTTATAGGCATTGAGGTACTCACTTGGCAATGTCTTCGCACGGGCTTCCATCGCTCTCCATTCACGCTTGTCGGCAAAACTTCCGGTAATCTTTTCAATAAATTTCATCTTATCCTCTCCTTATGATTTCTTTTGTTTTGAGTTCGTTCATCTTGCTTGAAAGAAATTCCCATTTACCCCAGAAGATCTTGAGTTTTTCCTGCCCCGCTTCATTCAGGGTGTAAAATTTCCGTGGCGGGCCAACACTTGATTTTTTCTTTTCGATATTCACCAGATTGTTTTTCTCAAGACGCATGGTAATGGTGTACACCGTACCTTCCACTACATCCGTGAAACCAAGTTCTCTCAGCTGCTGCGTGATTTCATAGCCATACGTTTCACCACGGCTGATGATCTCAAGGACACAGCCTTCAAGAACCCCTTTCAGCATTTCTGTTAAGTTTTCCAAACATTCACCCCCTCTATTTCAGCTCTGTACTCAGTAATACTAACTACCACTATATAGTATGACGAAGTAGTGATTTTGTCAACCCAATTTATAAAAGCTGAAGATGGAATATGATATCTTCAGCTTTTTGTCGTGTGTATGTAAGGTTAATTTGGTATACTTTGGTGCTTTTCATAGCGAGTAGGATCCATCCGTTGATTCTTACCACCTGAAATTTTTATTGAAAAGACTCTGCCATTTGAATCATCTGTGTTTTACTCACTTCTTTTGGGGTTAGTTTGGCATAATAGATTACTTCATAGTACATGTCATCTTTCCAGGTAAGGACTCTTCTACCTGAGTCATTCGGGATGAATTCTCCATAAAAATCATGACCGATTTTCACTCTTTTGATTTTATCTTTTGCATATTGTGGTTTTGATGAAGTCACCCGGATATCGATCATATTTTTATCAGCATTCAATAACGACATTTCCGCTTCCTGTTGATCTTTTCCAACTAAAAATTCGGTCACCTTCATTTCAGTAAATGGAACCTGTGTTGGCGTCTTGAATTCAAATGACATTTGGCTTGCCTTTGGAGTGTAATGTAGATCGTACATCCTGCCACGGAGCTCTGACCAGACAAATAGTATAATCAGAATGGAAGTAAATAATAGTACAAAGAATATCACTTTCGGTTTCGTTACGTTTATTCCTACCCTGTTAATCATTGTACCCATGTTTACTTTTTGAAGAGGAAAACAGCCTCCAATTCCCCTCCGAAATGACTTCAACGTCTCCATCGACCACTTTAATGGCAGTCTCATCATCGATTGCATACGCCGGACCCTTCATGCTTTCAGCCCATCTCTCTGCATCAGCCATTGTGTTTTCCGGCAGCATCTCGTGATCCAGATGCGGGAAGATTGAAAAATCAACCATCCCAAGCGCTGCATCCCCGCCGTTCGGAGGATTCCAGCCAACAAAGTCTTCTCCGACGGCAGGCGCCATCACCATACTCCCTGCACTCATTCCCACATAGACTGCATCAAGCGACGGCAAAAGATCTGCAAGTCCGGATTGTCGCATCCAATGAGCCAAGTAGAGAGCGTCACCGCCGGATACAAGAAAGACATCTGTTTCCTTTACAAGCGGGACCCACCTGTCTCGATTAATGCTTGGCAGCGCTGTAAGCTCCAGCACGCCGACAGACTTCCATCCCAGGTCCACCATGGGATTCTCTGAATTTCCGCTGATGAACTCCCATGTTCTGACGCCGGGACCGACCCATGGGTGTCCGTACATAGCGGTGGGGATGCACAGGGCTGTGGAATCGGCGATGGGCTTGTCGAGCATCGTACCCAGCGCTTCTTGAATGCTTTTGTTATTGACGCCTGCGGATGTGAGTAGTAGTTTCATGATTTCATCTCCTTAGTGTAGTCATACGCTTAAATCTATCAGATCTGTTATTTTGGGTGTTCCTTTTCCAGAGCTACTGTTTCTATAAAGGAGTTCAACAAAAAAGGACGTTTATCCTTCTTGGGTGAACGGCTGTGTTTATTTACAATCACTGTTTTTCAGATTTGAACTGCTGTCAGTTGAACATAAATTGTCTAGCATAATCAGATTAAGCTCCAGAGCTGATAAATAGACGGAGAAATTCCGCTTAATTAATCATTAATTTTAAATAAGGCTGAAATAGCAGGAGAAATTCCGACTATTGACTCACAAATACAAAATAATGGTTATTTCCCTGTTCTTAAGCGGAAATCCTCCGCTTATTTATCCCCAAAACAAGTTCCGTTTTGAATGTAACCGGAAAATCTCCGCTTATTTTATTTTGGTGGTTCTTCGATATAGGGCAAGACATCTTATTTTAAAGATCTTGCGAGAAATATGATAATAATTTTGAAGTGTCGTATTTTCTTAATTCGTAAACGTACCACGGGGACAGGTCCCTTTGAATTTACCTATTCATCTTGTCCCAGTAGATTTTTTATAAAAGATGAATGAACATCATCAAACAAATGACGGGAATCAATGAGACCCCCAAATAGAAGAAACCAATCATTTTTCTTCCTTGTTTATATCTCATGATCCCGAAATTGACAATCATGCAAATCATGATGACCACATTAACCAGATTCAATTGTCCTAAATGTTCTCCACCACGTCCTTGAAGTAGAAAAAGAATGAACACCGTAATCGACAGGACGATCAAGAGCGAGTGAAAATATAAACCTGATTTTGTAAAATTAGCTTTGAACATGGAACACCTCACTCATGAAATATTTTCCAAACATTCATATTCATTATTTCAAAAACCTTCACTCCGAGCAATGCTCAATTGCCTTCTCCTTTTTCCCATAATAAAAAGACCCAAGAGAGATCCCCCCTCCTGAGTCCATTATTCAATCACTTAAACAAATCCATCAACAGCTCCCAAAATCCTTTTTCCTTCTTCGGTTCTGCTTTCTTCTCTTTCTTTTCTTCCTTCTCGATGCTTTCTGTTTTGATTACGAATTGCACGGAGGAGACTTTTTCGTTTTTGGACGAAACGAAGGATACAGGTTTGAAATCGGATTTGTCGTATTCGGCCATCATCTTGTTGATTTCTTCCTGCATCTTGTCAGGAAGGTTTTTCGTTTCTTCATGCAACGCGCTTGTTCCGTCTTGTAGGTCTGCGACCCCGCCTTTCAACTGGTTGGTTCCGCCGGCCAGTCCAGTTATCCCCTCATGAAGTTTCGCGTATGAAGAGGATAGTTGCCCCACGCCTTCTGTGTACTTGACCAACCCTGAGTGGAACTCTCCGTAGTTAGCTGACAGTTCACCAAGTCCTTTTTGGAGCTTAGAAAGCCCGCTCATATCCATTTCCTTCAAGGAGGCAGACAGATTAGTTGAAATGGAAGTCAGCTGACCGCTCATGTCATTCACAGAACCACTCACCTGATTCAAGGTCGGCCCGACTGCGGCAAAGGCTTCCTTGACGCTTGCATAAGTCCCCTTCACTTTTTGCGCCGCTTTGTGGGACGCCACGAGTTTATCCACTACCTTTGGATCGGCCCCGCTTTGGTATAGCGCAGTAATCTCTGCTTCTGTCAGGTTGTTGGCGGGAATCTCAGCTATCGCTCCATCCAGGGCACGGTAGGCTTGAGCGTAATTCGCCTGCAGATTGGATAATCCACTTGCAGCTTGGGTCAGGCCGTCTGCCAGCTGGTTGAGGCCACCCGGCAATTCATTCAGTGCGGACAGATCCATGTCAGCAGGATTTGCCGACAGTGACTGATTGATGGTCCGCAGTGCTTCGCCGATGGAGTTTGAGGCCCCGACGATTTGAGACGAAGAACCATTCACTTCACTGATGCCGTTTTTATACTGAGCTGAACCGTCACGAAGCTCCGCAGCACCGCTGTTCAATCGGGAGACGCCGGTTTTCAGGTCGGTCACACCGGTATTTAACTTCCCTATGGCGTTGGATAGCTCAGCCATGTCATCGGTCATATTATCCGTCCCTGTCGTATCAATGGGAAGGGTGGACGGGACAGCGGCGATTTGGACGCCCTTGAATTCAAAGTCCTTCACATCCGCTTCCACGCTCATCTTCTTCTCTTTTCCAGGCATGACCGTGAAGGTGATCTGCTTATCCTTCCCGGCACTTGCCACCATTCCGTCGACTGCCTCGATGTTTTCATACGTATTCGGCAGATTCAGGGAAACCTGAAGCAGATAGTTTTCATAGAAGACAGTCCTTGCACGTTGATTTTCTGCAGTATCGATGGTGATCTCGAGGTGCCCGCTTTTTCCAGCAAGCTCGGATGGATCGATTTTCTTCCCATCCAGGCTGTAGGCAACCCTCACATCCCACGGCAGTTCGGTCTCTTCCTTCATATTTCCTTGATACGTGAACTTTCCTTCATGAGCATCCATTTCCACCTTCTGCCCCTCTTGTTCAAGCTTTTTCAAATCAGTGAGATTCTTGACGCTGCTGAAATCTCCGTAATCGAGAATCTTTCCTGCATTCGTGACTTCAAACGTGTTCACGACATAGATATCATTCAAGTCACCACCGGCATCAAGGGTCGCGTAGACGACTTCATCTTTCGAAGCCACCTTTCCATCCGTTGCCGCCTGAGCGGGTACAGCCAGAAATGAAGGCAGTAACAGCATCAATGCAAGTGCACTATAGGTGAATGTTTTTCTTCTCATCATCATTTCTCCTCATAAAAGTTTGCTTTGATCGTTGTTTTCTTGATCCATTTATCAAACACTAATAATAGCGCCGGGAGGACAAGGAGGACCATGATGAAGGCTAATAGTGCCCCTCTTCCCATCAATAAACCGATGGATCCCACAATCGGATTGGATGAGGTGATCCATAAGATGAATCCGACACTCGATAGGATCGCAGCCGATATCGAGATTGAGAACGTCTTTTCATCCAATGTCCGTATCATCGCTGCTTTAGCAGGCATTCCCTTACGATAATGGGTGTAGGCCTCGGTGAATAAGATACCATAATCCACCGTCGCCGCCAGCTGCACCGTACTGATGATCAAATATCCGACGAACACGAGTGAGGTATTCGTAAAATACGGGATCGACAGATTGATCCAGACCGCCGCTTCAATCGTGATCAGAAGTACAATCGGAATAGATATTGACCTGAAGCTGAATAGCAGTACCAGGGCAATCGTCACGACCGTCAGCACATTCACGACGATATTGTCTTTGTTGACGGTGTTTTTGATATCATACAGTGTCACACTTTCCCCGAGTGCCAATGCTTTGTCACCGTAATAATCACTTGCCGTTTTCTCTACCTTTTCCACGATGGAAAAAGGAGCGTCGCCTTCCGTCCCTTGATTCGTGTTGATGACAATGCGGCTGTAGTTCTCCGAGTAAAATTCGTCCGTGATCGATTTGTCGAGGTACTCCGGCGGGATCTCTGCCCCTACCTGATTGACATACGCCATGACCCCCGTCACATAGTCAAGGGACTCGATGTCCTCCACAAGCTTCTCTTCCTTTGCCATATCCCCTTTAGGGACAAGCAGGACGATCGGCGTCGTTTCACCGAACGCCTCCTCGACTTTCTTGAAATCACTTCCGACACGGGTGTTTTCCGGCTGCTCCCCGGTTCCGTAAATGAAGGATGTATTTGTTTGTCCCAGGAAGGCCGGAACAAGAATGACCAATACGAAGATCAGGCTTGGAATTTTCAGTTTCAATACTTTGTTCCCGATACCGTTGAAGCTCGGAACAAAATTCTTGTGCTTCGTCTTATCCATCCATTTATAGAGGATAAGTGTCAGGGCAGGCAGGAATACCATCACGCTGATGAAGCTCAGTAAGATTCCCTTCACAAGGTTCAGCCCAAGATCCGACCCGATTTGAAACTTCATGAATGTCAAGGCGATGAATCCGAAGAACGTCGTCGCCGCACTTGCCGTGATCGCCGGGAATGATTTCTTCATGGCAAGCTTCATCGCTTCTTCGGGATCATCGGTCTCCTTCCGGTAATCAGAGAAGCTGTGAAGCAGGAATACCGCATAATCCAGTGACACTGCGAGCTGCAGGATCGGCGCCACCGACTGGGTGACGAAGGAGACTTCCCCGAGGAAGATATTCGTTCCAAGATTGATAAGGACCGAGACCCCAATCGCCGTCAGGAAAAACAGCGGTTCGATCCAGGATGTCGTCGAAACGACCAGAATCAGAATGATGAGGGGGACGAGGAGCATCCCGGCATACATTGATTCACTTCCCGCCATTTTCTGAGAACTCGCCGTATTGGCCGCCTCACCGGCAATCGCACCATCTTCACCGATCAGCTTATAAATCTCATCCGTGATGCGCACCTCATCACCGGTCCGGACGCTGATAGAAAACAAGGCGTTCCGGTCTTTATAGTAAATCTCCACCGTTTCCTGATCCGCCACTTCCAACGGCGTCTTCAGGTCGACCATATCATCGAGCCACATCACATCCGTTACCCCGTCAATGGCTTCGAGCTTTTCTTTATAGGACATAGCCTCCTGTATGGACACATCCGTCACCATGACCCTTGTATCCGGGACCGCCCCGGTAAACTCCCTTTCCATGATATCCAACGCCTGTGTCGACTGGGCATCATCCGGGAGATAATCGACCATATTATAATTGACCTTCACAAAAAACTGCGCCACTGTTGACAAAACCGTCGCCAGAATAAACGCAATCAATACCGCTTTTTTATGCTTTATGATCCAGGAAGCAATCTTTATCATCACGTAACCTCTCTTGTCTCTTTCACTTTTTCACCTTATCATTATAATAAACACGGTGTTGGATATTCAACGGACAGTTGTGTAGCGTTTGTTCAATACGCAACACTTATTGCCGGTGTGTTGGATAACTTACGCAGGAAAGGAGATTCACGTATTTGAGCACGAAAATGGACCGACGAAAAAAATACACACGGATGGTGTTGAAGGAAAGCCTGCTGAAACTCTTAAAAAAGCAGTCGATCTCAAGCATTACCATCAAAGACATCTGCGAGACGGCAGACATCAACCGATCCACCTATTATGCCCACTATGCCAATCAGTACGAACTGCTGGAAGAAATCGAAGAAGAATTCATCGCAGATCTGACGGAGACTTTGGGTCAATACAACTTTTCCAAAGAAGAAGAAGCTCTGCAGATGACAGAGAAGCTATTCGAATACCTTGCAGAAAAACGAGACATTTGCGAAACACTCCTAAGTGAGAACACAGATATGTATTTTCTGAAAAAAGGGATGGTCATCACGCATGAATTCATTTTCAAAAACTGGCGCACCGATGACCGGATCGATCAGGAAACCTATGACTATATCAACATGTTCATGGTGAGCGGAAGTATCCATGTGATAAAAAACTGGTTGGAAAACGGGATGGATAAGTCGCCCGGTGAGATGGCGGGCATCTTGCACCGGTTCATCAACCGGGGGTTGTCGGGGGTAAAATGAAGGAGCCTGTACGAAAACAGGCTCCTCATTTATACTCGTATCAAGACTTTCCCTTCATACTTACGACTTTCAATTAAATCGTGAGCCTGTGCAGCCTCACTCAAATCGAAGATCTTCGCAATAGGGAGTTTGACTTTTCCCGATGCGAATAAGTCGATGACCTGCTCTGCTGCGGGAGCCAACATGTCCGGTCGATGTTTCCTTGTCGTCCCCAGGCTGAACCCCTTTACATTTCGGCAGGAAGAATGAACATCGCTCGTTTTGAAGTGACCCGCACTGCCGCTGCTGTTGCCGAATTGAACGAGGGTTCCGTAAAGTGCCAGACAGTCCAGGCTTGCCGTCGTGACTTCACCAGCAACCGAATCGAAAATGACCTGTGCCCCTTTGCCGTCCGTCTGCTGTAATATTTCCTCTGAAAACGTATCGTATTTACAAACGCGATCTGCGCCCATTCTCTTGACATAGTCCTCTTTGTTCAAGTTGCCCACGGTTGCAATCACGTTCTCAACTCCGGCAAGCTTCGCCAATTGAACGAGCATGGAACCGACTCCACCCGCTCCGCTATGGACAACGATGGTATCACTTTTTTTCACCTGACCGATTTCATGCAGGAGGATATAAGACAGGATCGATACTGTCGGCATGGCAGCCGCTTGCTCGAAGCATAGGCTTTCTGGAATCTTGAATGTCAGATGTTTATGAGCTTTCACGTACTCCGCATATGAACCGCCTATCGGAAAAGCGATGACACGGTCTCCGACTTCAAATCCAGAAGATTCCCCTGCTTCCACAATGGTCCCCGCTGCATCGAGACCAAGTGTGAATGGGAATTTCCCTTTCCCTTTGTTGCCTTTCCTTGATTTAATGTCGGCATAGTTCACACTTGTTAAAGCGGTTCTGATCAGGACTTCCTCTTCATTTAACGTTGGAGTCTCCACTTCTGCCAATTGCAGTACATGGGAATCCCCAAATTCATGTTGAATCACTGCTTTCATCTCAACACCCCTTCTCCACGGTCTCCTTTATATTCTAATGTAAAAGTCTGGTACCCGTATAATAGAAAAACCGAAAGAGCAGCCATAATTTGCGCTTATGTTGACAAGCTATTCTTCACTATGATAATTTGTATATGCAAATGAAAGGGTGTTGAACGATGAACCAAGAAGAAGACGTTCTGATTCACTGCTTATACTTCACGGCAAGCCGTTTTTCCCGCAGCATCACCAAGCTTGCAGAAAAACACCTGGATGCCGGGGGACTTGCTCCATCTTACTTTTATATGATCATGGTCATTCACTTCAAGCCGGGGATCACGCAGAAAGAGCTGTGCCAGAAGCTGGCCATTGCCCCTTCCACCAGTACACGTTTCATCGATAAACTGGAAAAGCGGAACATCGTTGTTCGGAAAATGTCAGGTAAACAAACCTTTATCTCTTTAACGGATGAAGGAGAAGAATTGTACCGTGAATTTCGTGTGTCGATCAAAGAAATGTTCCAGGATTATTCCGAGACGCTTGGGAAGGATTTCAGCCTGGATTTAAGCCGGATGTTGCATGAAGCCAGTTTGAAGCTTGAAAAAGAGTGAGGTAGTTGCGCTCTTTTTTTACCCACTCATTTGCACATACAAATATTAATCATTGGAGGAATTCATTATGGATAAAACGATTGTCATTATCGGCGCCGGTAAAGGGATCAGCTATGAGGCAGCGAAGAATTTTGGACTGAAAGGATACAAGGTGGCACTCGTTTCACGGACGCTTGCCTCACTCCAAAAGCTTGAGAGCGATTTGGCATCACAGGGTATCACAGCCAAAGGGTTCCAAGGAGATGTTTCATCCACATCTTCCATGAAGGACGCCCTATCTGAAGTCAGAGCAGAATTCGGGGATGAAATCGAGGTTCTTCTGTACAACGCCGCGTCCATCAAGCCCGCTCAACCAACGACCATCCGCCCGGAAGATTTCATCTATGATTTTAAAGTGAACGTAGCCGGGGCCCTTTCCGCTGTTCAGGAAGTCCTTCCTTTCATGGAAAAAGAAACAGGATCAATACTATTGACAGGTGGTGGTTTAGCCCTGCATCCAAGTGCTGATGTAGCCTCTCTTTCAGTCGGGAAAGCAGGACTCAGGAACCTGGCTCACAGCCTTCACCAGGAATTGACCCCAAAAGGAATCTATGTCGGGACTTTGACCATTAACGGTTTTATTCAGGAAGACTCTTATTTTTCAGGAAATAAGATTGCTGAAGCATTGTTCAAGATGCATGAGGATAAAGGGGATGTTGAGGTTGTGTACGAAGAGGCGTGACACATCGTTTTCAAAGATGGTTTAAGAGGAAGGAGCCACATTAAAGAAAGCCTTTGGGGTGGCTCCTATTTTGTATATTTTTTGATTACATAATAAAAAGCTTGCAGAAACAATTACCGGTTCTGCAAGCTTTACCTTACCTATTCTTCATATTGTTCGTTTTCATTCGTCCCATACTGACCATTTTCCGTATCGATGACACCGCTCGTATACGAATCCATAATCTGCTGGCTTACCTGCTGGTTCGCATTTTCATCATACGTGAACTGCTCTTTCGGATCCCTCTTCTTCATCGTGATGCCCCCTTAAAAATAAGTAGTATATTCTCCTTTATTGTTCGAAAATTGGCTACAGATATAAGTGGGAAAATATAGTATGATGAATGTAAGGAGGGGATCACAATGAGTTTAAAATATCACAACATATTAGTAGCTGTAGATGGGTCAAGGGAAGCAGAATGGGCTTTCAAAAAAGCGATTGCCATCGCCAAACGGAATGACGCCACTCTGTCCCTGATCCACGTCATCGACACCCGCTCTTTCGCAGCCATCGAATCCTATGACCGTACTGTAGGAGAAAGAGCCATCAAGTATGCTGAAGAATTATTAAACGAGTACAAGGAAGAAGCCACCGAAGCCGGATTGACCAAAGTCAAAACATACGTCGAATACGGCTCCCCGAAAGTGATCATCCCAAGAGAAGCAACCAAAAACGTCAAAGCGGACCTCGTCATCTGCGGTGCCACCGGCCTCAACGCCGTCGAACGCTTCCTCATCGGAAGCGTATCAGAACACATCACCAGAGCTGCCCACTGTGACGTGCTGGTTGTAAGGACGGAAGAAGTGGAGGATTGATTTTTTTCATTAATACTTAAAAAAGAACGGTTGAGGGAGAATGATTCCACTCAGCCGTTCTTTTGCACTTTAATACCGAGGAGAAAGTGAAATTCCATTAGTTGATTGTAGCGGAAGGTGCTCGACTCCTGCGGGTATAGTGGGACAGGTGAGACCCCACAGGGCGAAGCCCGAGGAGGCTCACCGCCCACCCCGCGGAAAGCGAGCACCTGTAGCGAAAATCAACCAGCACTCTCTAATTGGTTTTAATTTTTTCTAAACAGATTGTTCAGCAAAAGACCCCAACTCAGCCTTCCCCTTCCCAATCTGCACCTTCACCTGCTCAAACCCAGTTCCACCATACGAATTCCTTCTCTCAACAGCCGAATAAGGAGTCAAAATCGAATAAATATCCTCCTCAATCAACGAAGAAAACTCACCGTACTTTTCCAGAGAAACATCCTTCAGATAACAGCCCTCCTCAATACAATACAACACAAGCTTCCCAACAATCTCATGGGCCTGTCTAAAAGGAATCCCCTTTGTCGCCAGATAATCAGCAAGCTCCGTCGCATTGGAGAAATCATTCCCGACCGCTTCCTTCATCTGTTCACTATTCACTTTCATCGTTGAAATCATGCCTGTGAAAATCTTCAGAGATCCCACAACGGTCTTCACCGTATCGAACATCCCTTCCTTGTCTTCCTGCATGTCCTTGTTATAGGCAAGTGGCAGTCCTTTTAAAACCGTAAGAAGCGAAATAAGATTCCCATTCACCCTGCCCGTCTTCCCTCTGACAAGCTCCGCCATATCCGGATTCTTCTTCTGGGGCATGATGCTGCTTCCCGTCGTGAAACTGTCATCGAGCTCGATGAATCGGAACTCTTCTGTTGACCACAGAATCATCTCTTCCGCCAGGCGGGAAAGGTGAGTCATCATGATCGAGCTGTTGCTCAGGAATTCCAGGATGAAATCACGGTCACTCACGGCATCCAGACTATTTTCATAACAGGAACCGAAGCCAAGGAGCTCGGCAGAATACTCACGGTCGATCGGGAAAGTCGTCCCCGCCAGTGCACCGGCACCCAATGGAGAGATATCGATTCTTTTCAACGAATCAACAAGCCTCTCCTTATCACGATTCAGCATCCAGAAATAACACATCAGATGATGGGCAAACGAGATTGGTTGGGCACGCTGAAGATGAGTGTACCCTGGAATGATCGTTTCCACATTATTCTCTGCCTGGACGATGATCGCTTCCTGCAGATCCTCCACGAGCTTGACGATTTCCTCCACTCGTCTTTTTAAAAACAGATGCATATCGGTCGCAATCTGGTCATTACGGCTTCTTCCTGTATGAAGCTTTCCTCCGACCTCGCCGATCAAGTCAATCAGCTGCTTCTCCAGGTTCAGATGAATATCCTCATACTCCACGGAAAACTGGAGCTCATTCCTTTCAGCCTTGCCGTAAAGCACGTGTAGTCCGTCTAGTATCTGATCGGCTTCATCAACCGTCAAAATCCCGCATTTCTTTAACATTTTCACATGTGCGACGCTGCCTTCAATATCTTCTAATACGAGCTCCTGATCGAATGAGATGGATGCATTGAATTCATCCACCCACTCTTCAGGCTTTTTGGTAAAACGGCCTCCCCATAACTTACTCATAGAGTCACTTTCTCTTTCTTCTCAGCGTTTACCATGGAAGACACCTTTGTCGGAAGACCCCATAGTTGAATGAATCCAACGGCAGCATCATGATCGAATTCATCCGCTTTTGTATACGTCGCAAGGTTTTCATCATACAGGGAATTCGGTGATTTTCTTCCTTCCACGATGGCATGGCCTTTGTATAATTTCACACGTACAACGCCATTCACATACACCTGCGTTTGATCAAGGAATGCTTTCAGCGCTTTATTTAATGGAGAGAACCATAGTCCCTCATAAATCAATTCGGTCATTTTTTTCTCGATCACCGGCTTGAAATGCGCAAGCTCTTTCACCAGTGTCAGATCTTCCAGTTCTTTATGTGCCTTTAAAAGAGTCATGGCAGCCGGACACTCATACACTTCACGTGACTTGATGCCGACAAGGCGGTTCTCTACATGATCGATACGTCCGACTCCGTGCTTACCGGCCAGCACATTCAGCTTCGCAATGATTTCTTCAAGAGGATACGCCACGTGATTCAGTTCCACAGGCACCCCTTTTGAGAACGTGATTTCAACTACATCTGCTTCATTCGGTGATTCTTCAATGCTTGATGTCAGGTCGTAAGCATCTTCCGGTGGTGCAGCCCAAGGATCCTCAAGGACTCCACACTCGTTGCTTCTTCCCCAAAGGTTTTGGTCGATGCTGTATGGAGAGTCAAGATTGATCGGAATCGGAATCCCCTTATCTTTCGCATATTCAATTTCCTCTTCACGTGACCATTTCCACTCACGAACCGGGGCGATCACTTCTAAATCAGGATTCAATGCCGCGATGGACACTTCGAATCTCACCTGGTCATTTCCTTTTCCCGTACAACCATGCGCCACCGCCGTTGCATTTTCCTGTTCGGCGACCTCCACAAGCTTCTTGGCAATCAACGGTCTTGATAGAGCGGACACCAGTGGATATTTCCCTTCGTACAGTGCATGACTTTGCAGAGCGATAAGCGCGTAATCGTTCGCGAACTCTTCTTTTGCATCAATGACATAGCTTTTGGACGCTCCTACCGTCAAAGCCTTTTCCTGTACAAAATCAAGATCCTTCCCTTCCCCCACATCCAGGCAACATGCAATGACTTCGTATTCTTTTTCCTTTAACCATTGAACCGCAACCGACGTGTCTAAACCACCTGAATAGGCTAATACCACTTTTTTACTCATCCGTATCTCCTCCTGTTGATTTTCTATATAAATGAATATTTATTCTTTAAGATGAATTTATATTAGCAGTTTACGAGAAATACATCAATACTTATTCATCAATTTGTATAATTATTTTATGGACAAGATGTGACATCGCCTTCGCACTGGGCTTCACGCAGAATTTATTGTAGGATGAAATAAGAATGAAACGTAAGGAGCGTCCAGAAAGATGAGGAATGAATTTTTTTCGTATAATCCGAGACTGGGCATCCACCTTCCCGTTATGCTGAAGGAATGGCCGATGTATTCTCCCGAGGAACAGGAAGTGATCCTTCTTGAGTGGGAGCGCGTCCGTGGAACAATTCCAGACCGAATCAGGGATATTGACGGGGAGATCGAGCGCCTGCAGGAGGAACTGGCTGCGGAAGATGACTTTGACCGGTCCTGCATAATCAACAATGAAATTTCTGAACGGGCCTCGGAAATCAATGACCTATGGCTCTGGTACCGGACCAATCCGGAAAAAACAAAAAGGGGAACGATGTGATGACCACATCATTCCCCTTTTTGTTTATTGTTCATTTTTCTTATCGCGCAGGTAGCGGTACTGATAATACTTTTCCGCAAAATCAGTGATCTTTCTCGAAAGCTGATAATTGGATCCCGCTCCGATGGCAATACTGACAAGTGGCAGACCCGACCACTTCTTCCCTTTGAACATCGTAATCGCCATCGCTTTCAGCGCCTGCTTCATGGATCCTTCCAGCCACGTGTAATCCGTCAGCTGCTCCGATCCATCGTAGAAGTAATTGGAATCCTTCTTGTTCAGATCCTCCATCAGATCCTCCCACGCAAGGGCCCGAAGTCTTGCCGGCAGGGTGGCCGCATGAAACACCTTCAATGACGTCATCATTTCGAACGGCGTCTGAACATCGAATCCGTACGTGATGGCGATGAGCTGCACCGACCGGAGATTGATGACAAGCATGGCCGGCAGGTCCGAACCAAGAGCCACCAAGCCGCCGGTCCCCGTCACTCCGCCTTGGAGAAGGGAGTAGATGCGGTGACGTCCCGCGTGCTGTTCCGCTATGTAATGAAGCTGATCAATCGTAAGATAATGCAGATCCTCCACCGTCTGAATATCCTGATTAAACGCCCGCGCCGTCACAAGGATACGCTCACGTGCATCATTCTGCATCTGTGAACCTTGTATCAGAGAGTGCATATGAAACAACCAGCCATCGAGACGCTGGAAAAATTGCTCCTGCATATCTTCAGGAATCGATTCAAACGCGTAATCCAACCATTTCACATATGTATGCTCCAAATCATTCGCTTCGTATTCATATAACTCTTCTCTCCACGTCTTGATTGACTGCCATACCTGCTTATCCCGTTCTGACCAGTTCACTTCTCCCCACTCCTTACATTCGTTGAATTAGGTATAGTATATCACATGTGGAACTGGGAGTTCGATTGAGTGGTGGGAATAGTCTGAAATTTTGAAGGGGAGGATTTTTCATTTATTATTTATTTGTTCTCCACCTCTCCTAATTCTTTTGCTGGTCGTAACCTTAAGTTATTCTTTAAAGAACCTTAAATCAAACTTAAATTTAAAAAATTCGATTTAAACTTAAAAACAAGGGTGGTAAATTAATACAAGTAACCGGTTATAAATACTTACTGTTTAAGGGAAGGTATTTCGAAAGGAAGTAATTGAAATGATATCTGGTTTATTAGGGGCACTATATGCCATTCTATTTGTATTTACTGTCTCTGTCATAATAGGAAAACTTTCAAGTTTGGCTAATGAAAAGAACCAAAATGAATACTATCTATTCTATAAATCCCTTTTTCTTATCGGGTGTTCTTTAGTTGTTATATTAATTAACACTAAGTATTTCCTATTGGACGCAGTAGCTAAAGCGGGACTTACAATTGCCGCTTTATTAATCGTTGTGTTGCCCATATTGATTATTTCCAAAGAAAAGAATAAGCCACTATATAAAAAACTTTCAAACTTGATCAATAAGTTCATTTAATTGACTCAAATTGCTAATAAAAGAAAGAGCGACAGTGCCCCCCCTCGGGAGTTACTGTCGCTCTTTCTAATTTATTATATATTAGCCGATATTCCCTTTTTCCACAACATCACGAGCAATCATCACTTCTTCATTCGTAGGAATGATCATGACTTTTACAGGTGAATGCGGGTAGTTGACGAATGCTTCTTTTCCACGTACTTTGTTGCGGGCAGGATCCCAGTATACGCCCATGAATTCCAAGCCTTGAAGGACTTTTTCACGGATCAGTGTACTGTTTTCACCGATACCTGCTGTGAAGACGATCGCGTCTACACCGTACATGCGGGATGCATACGAACCGATGTATTTATGGATACGGTTGGCGAACACTTCAAGAGCCAATTCCGCACGCTCGTTACCTTCTGAAGCCTGCTGCTCGATGTCACGAAGGTCACTTGAGAACCCGGATACACCAAGCATACCGGACTTCTTGTTCAGGATATTCAATACTTCATCAGCTGTTGATCCCGTTTTCTCCATGATGAACGGGATAAGAGCCGGGTCGATATTACCTGAACGAGTTCCCATGGCAACACCCGCTAGTGGTGTGAAGCCCATGGATGTATCGATAGACTTTCCGCCTTCGATGGCCGCGATACTCGCACCGTTACCTAAGTGACAAGAGATTAGGCGCACTTGCTCTTCCGGACGGCCAAGCATTTCAGCTGCACGCTGGGATACATACTTATGGGACGTACCGTGGAAACCATATTTACGGATTCCGAAATCTTCGTAGTACTCATAAGGAAGGCTGTATAAGAATGAGCTCTCAGGCATGGATTGGTGGAACGCCGTATCAAATACTGCAACCGCAGGAACATTCGGCAACACGCTTTGGAACGCCTTGATTCCCGTTAAGTTTGCAGGGTTATGAAGTGGAGCCAAATCAGATAGCTCTTCGATTTTCGTAATCACTTCGTCTGTGATCAGAACGGACTCATTGAAGATCTCCCCGCCGTGTACGACACGGTGACCGATTCCTTCAATTTCATCAAGTGAATTGATGATACCAAAGCCTGTCAGCTTTTCAAGCAGCATTTTAACGGCTACTTCATGGTTCGGGATATCCGTTACTTCTTCACGTTTTTCATCGTTCACTGTTATATTGAAAACCGCATCGTTTAATCCGATACGTTCAATGAGACCTTTTGTAATAACCGTTTCTTCAGGCATATCAAAAAGCTGAAACTTTAATGAAGAGCTTCCAGCATTAATTGCAATCACTTTTTTTGCCACGTTGTATCGCTCCTTTTGTTTTCGATCTATCGACTCTACCTTTATTCTGTTCATTGAATCGTTTTTTATCTCTCAATTCCCCATTAAATCACTGACTCCACCCTATTTCAAGAAAAAGCTTGAAATGACATCGTTTTCATGGTAAATTAAATATTTTCACAAAAATGTGAATACTATTTGAAGGAACGGTGGATAGATTGAAACTTCGGTTGATAAACTTAAAAAACGATTGGGAAACTCCTCACTCCCTGCATACCCAGAACACCCCTTCAATAAAACGCAAAAAAAAGACCGCCCAAAGGCAGTCTTTTATTTATTCTGTACCAACCACTGATCGATCTTCGACAGGATGTCCTGAAGGGCTCTTTGATTCGAAAGGCTTGGCAGTTGCGCAAGCAGTACCTCTTTAGGAGGCTTGATTCCTGTCTTTTTCTTCTGAAGGATCAGGATGCTTTTCGCCGAGTTTTTATTTTTGAACAGTGAAAGCGGCAGCTGCAGGAAGCCCTGGATGTCGGCTTTCTCTTTCAGATAACCTTGCAGCTGTGCGCTGTGCGGTGATTCGAAGAGTCCGTTCGGCACGATGAAGAACAGGTATCCTCCGTCCTTCGTATGCCTTAGGCTTTGTTCAATGAACAGATGGTGAGCATATGAATGGCCCTCTTCCGCTTTCAGTTCATAATCCTGGGCGCGCAGGTCGTTCGGATAATAGCCGATTGGCAGGTCGCAAAGGACAAGATCGACGGGATCGATGAACAACGGCTCTAATGAATCCTGGTTAAAGAGTTGCAATGGATGTTTCTGAAGATCGGCTCCCACATACGCAAGCTTGATCAGCACCTCGTCAATTTCGACCCCTATGGACTCGGTCTCTTTCCCAGGCATTTGATTTAACACCGTCGTTAAAAGGTTCCCTGTTCCGATCGCCGGATCAAGGACGGTCAGCTTATTCATATCTGCCGTAAATTTATTCACCAGGTAGCTGATGAATAACCCAAGTGAGTCCGGCGTCATTTGATGATTCGGCTGCACGTTCTCTTTCATCCCTTTTAAAATCGCGAATTGAAAGGCTTTACGGATATTTTCATTCTCAAGTTGAGAAAGGTTTACTTCATCGTACTTTTTATTGAGACGCTTCTTGGTCAGTTCATTGACTTCTTCCTGAAGGACATCCCCTTGAAACAGGTTTTCCCCTGTTTCGGCCACGGCTTCTAAATAACTGCAGGCGAGTTCCTCTTGCAGCAACGTAGCCGTTTCGTCGATTATTCCAAATAGTGATTCGACTGGCGAATTAATCATCGGCATTCATTCCTTTATCTCATTTTCATTCATCTATTTTACCTTTGTCAAAGACGTTTGTAAAAAAAACAATGCTGACCACGGATAAGTCAGGTCAGCATGTCTTAAAGATTATTCTGGTTGGGTCAGGATTACTTCGCGTTTTTCACTGCTTCAACGGCAGCGTCATAATCCGGGTGGTCAGTCGCTTCGCTCACATATTCCACATACGTTACTTCATCATTGCTGTCTACAACGAACACAGCACGTGCTAGAAGACGAAGTTCCTGGATGTGAACGCCGAATGCTTCTCCGAAAGAAAGATCGCGGTGATCAGAAAGCGTTTGGACATTCTCGATTCCGTTCGCTCCACACCAGCGCTTTTGTGCGAATGGAAGGTCAACTGAAACCGTCAATACTTCTACATTATCAAATTTCGTAGCTTCTTCATTGAATTTACGCGTCTGTGCATCACAAACACCGGTATCGATGGAAGGAACGACACTGATTAAACGCACCTTGCCTTTGGAATCATTCAGTGTGACTTCTGATAGATCATTAGCTAATACTGTGAAGTTGGGAGCTTTGTCGCCTACTTTTACCTCATTACCTAATAAAGTGACAGGGTTGTTCTTAAACGTGATATTTGCCATGATTTGTTCCTCCTCTATAATTGGTATGTACACTTTTCATACTACAGAAAAAGGGAGGGGGAAAGCAAATCATAGGGGTCCTTCCCGAAAAAAAAAGATGAGCCCACTCTTGACGAGTAAGCTCATTAACCATTATAGATCCAGCTTTTGATTGTGGTTGCCCTGACTGCTGTTGTCCTGCTTATTGTCATCCTTTTTCATCATGCCCTGAATCTTCTCAATGGCACCCGGAGCCAGGTCCAGCAGTCGATCGATCAGGTGAGTGCTTTCATCTAAATGAAGCATCTTGATTCCTTTCGAGCTGACGATCAGGAATGCGATTGGCGTAATGGAGACCCCGCCCCCGCTACCTCCGCCAAACGGCTGCTGCTTAGGGGATGACTTGTCACTTCCGCCATCTCCGCCTTTGCCGCTATCATCTTTACCCTTACTGTCGATGATGAATTCACTCCCACCTGCAGCAAATCCAAAGCCTACTTTTGAAACGGTCAGGATGACGCTTCCATCGGGTGTTTCAACGGGATCACCGATGATTGTATTCACGTCGATCATTTCTTTTAAATTTTCCATTGCCGTGGTCATCAGACCTTCAATCGGATGTTCTGACATGTGAAGACCTCCTAGTTAAACTGAATGTTTTTCTCCAGAAATGGTGGAAAGGGGCTTTGTCTTAAACCTGGCCCGGCCGCCTCTCCAGTACCGAAGTATCTTGAAACCTACTAGGATAGCATTCCCTATGCGAAACTGGATAATACATGAAAATTGAGTTTGAATCACCGCATGCTGAAATGTCGGGGTCACCTCAATGACCGGCATGGATTGAAGGCGCACGTACCCGCTCAGGATGCCGATGATGCTCCCTTTCATTCCCCAGATCGTTCCAGTCAACGTCCCCGTTGATGCTGCATCCCCAGTTCCGAAAAAGGTCTTCCACTGTACTTGATCCAATTTCACTTTTTTTAGAAACCCCCTGATGATCCGGTGCATGGACTGGACGTGAATGACGACCTCTTTCGTATCATTTAAGCTCGCAATAAAATCATGAGGCGTGATCTTCTTTTTTGAAGCCTTTTCCTTAGAAGGATTGCTTTCATTTCCTTTCTTCGTCTCCTGCTCGACTACGACATTCGGGCCGTCATCATCTAGCTTTACCAGTGGAATATCGATGGTATATTTGATCAAACCAAACCACGCCCTCAGCTTCACCTTGAAATGATCATTGTCATTCCCATGGTATAAGGAAATCGTGACGGTCAGCTTCGTGATGATTGCAATAAATAATAGAAATATAATAAGTGCCGCAATAATAATTAACGTCCAGATCCACCAGCTCATAAATTCACACCCTTCAACCTCTTATTATGGCCTTTGCGGGGGAAAATAAACTTGGGGAGGTGGAAATTGCGGTGAAAAATGGGGCTGACGGCCAAGTCTGGGGGTTGATTGCGTCATTTTCGTTCGTGATTGCGTCGTTTTTTGATTAATTGCGTCATTTCGTCCCATGATTGCGTCATTATTTCATTAATTGCGTCATTCCACCACGTAATTGCGTCATTTACCACAAAAAGGAAATAAACCATTAAAAAAACAAACCCGCCACATCAGCAGGTTTGCTTCTCTTCCTCACACAGCCGGAGTAAATTCCAGCTTCTTCTTTTCCTGAACCACCGTCGTGTCCGCAAACAGATCATGGATCCCCTGTTTCTTATTCGTAAACGCCACCACCACATATAAAATAAAGATGGTCGTGGAGATGAACCGGCCGATCAGTTCCCTGAACAGAATGGTTCCCCATGATGGTTTCGTTCCATTCAGCTCAATGACCCGGATGCCGAATACCATTTTTCCGATTGTCTGGCTGAAGTATTTCGTCATCAAAACGAAATACCCATAGAACACGATGCTCGTCAAAATGGAGATCGGTGCAAACATCGAACCGTCGGATAAAGAGATGTCCAGCAGTCTGAAAATCGGATTTACGATCAGCCGCGTGATGCTTCCGATGACGATCAAGTCCACAAGATAGGCCCAGAATCGTATCCAGAACCCCGCCAGGTAATAACCGTCTCGGGGAATTCTACCTGAATAGTCAGGTGAAGTCGACTGGACTTCGATATGTTCACGCGTTTCATTTTGCTCAAAGCTTTCACTCACGTCATTCACCTTCCTTATTCAGAGTATAGATACATCAATCGCGGGGAACCAGGATTTGAGAGGAGCTTCATCAGTGCTGCCGCTTCCATATCCTGACCCATCATTTTTCTTGCACCCATACTGAAGAATTCAGAGAAAGGGTCACCTGCTGTGTATTCAAATACTTGTGCATCTTTTAATTTATAATCCTTCTTCATCGCGGCGATGGTATCTTCCACATAACCGAATTCATCGATCAGGTTGACTTCCTTCGCCTGGATCCCATCGTACACACGTCCGTCTGCGATCTTCTTGACATCCGCTTCCGACATATCACGGCCTTTCGCAATGACATCGACGAAGCCTTCATAGGAATTGTCGATCATGGATTGAATGATCTTCCGTTCTTCATCCGTCATTTTTCGGGTCGGACTCATAATATCTTTATACGGTCCACTCTTGATCGTGACAAAATCGACTCCATATTTCTCAGCAAGTTCCGAGTAGTTGATGCTGTGCATGATGACCCCGAGTGAACCCGTGAGCGTTTCTTTGCTGGCGAAGATTTTTGTAGCCGGTGCTGATATGTAGTAGCCTCCGGATGCCGCCGTACCGCCCATCGATACATAGATCGGCTTCTTCGTTTTTTCCATGATTTCCACCAGTTTCGAGTGGATCTGTGCACTTTCCACTACACCGCCGCCTGGAGAATTCACTTTTAAAATGATCCCTTTGACTGATTTGTCTTTTTCAACGGCATCAAGCTTATCCATAAAGAGCTCGTGGTTATAGCCCGGGCTTTCGAATAAGGAACTTGCACCACCCGTATCCTGGATGACACCTTCCACTTCAAGGACCGCGATCCGTTTATTCGCATTTCCTTCATCGATGATTTCTTCGGAGAATGGATTGTCCGTCCCTCCGAACATGTCTTCAAATGCTTGATTAACATCACTTGTCACAGCAGAGGTCGCAAAGTTGACGATTACCGAAACAAAGAATAATGCGCCAGCGATTCCTAATGCCGTCCACCTTTTTGCATTCATCTGTATATTCCTCCCTCGTTTACCCTATCTTATGTAAGGATATGAATATCATTCTCATGGGGAAACATGATAGAATATTCACTAAGTTAGATTCTAGCAAAATTTTATGTAAATGGGAAAAATTATCTTTTATCCTGGGAGGTACATACGATGAATAACCGTCGAAATATCTTTTTCTATGCCCTTCAACAAGAAGGAATGCAGGCCAAACTTGATCAATTATATGAACTGGCAAGGCGGTATGATTTCAATATAGTAGAATCTTCGAAGAACGCAAATATCATCGTCAGCATCGGAGGCGACGGAACATTCCTTCAGGCCGTCCGGCAAACCGGCTTCAGGGAGGACTGCCTGTATGCAGGTATTTCAACCGGCGGCACGCTCAGCATGTACTGTGACTTCCATATCGATGACACATCCAAGATGATCGAAGCCATGACAACCGAGCAGATCGAAGTACGTAAATACCCGACCATCGAAGTGACCGTCGACAACCAGACGTCCTTTCACTGCCTGAATGAATTCAGCATCCGCTCCGGCATCATCAAAACCTTCGTCATGGACGTCTTCATCGACGACAAACATTTTGAAACGTTCAGAGGCGACGGCATGATCTTCGCCACTCCGACGGGAAGCACCGCTTATAACAAATCCGTCAATGGAGCCGTCGTCGATCCGATGCTTCCTTGTATCCAGGTGAGCGAAATGGCTTCCTTGAATAATAACCGCTATCGTACCCTGGGGTCATCCTTTATTGTGAGCGGACAGCGCCGCCTGGTCCTGAAGATCGTCCAGGACGGAAACGATTATCCGGCGATGGGAATGGATAATGAAGCATTAAGCATTCAGCATGTGGAAAAAGTTGAAGCCAAGTTAAGTGATAAAGTAATCAAAACGGTGAAATTGAAGGATAATTCGTTCTGGGAGAAAGTGAAACGGTCGTTTTTGTAGGGTGAACTGACGTGATTGGTTGCGAGTCTTTAACCAATTAACTCATTGCTCCAACCTCTTGCCACATCACTCACAAATCTCATACAAAAAACGCTCCAGGTATCCACACCTGGAGCGTTTTCAATTACGCTGACAATCTCGCCTCTCTTCTCCGCTTCCTCGCATACTGCACTCGCGAAGCCGTAAAGATTGTCAATGCCAGCCAAATGAACATAAACGAAATGAGATGGGTCGTCGAAAACTCTTCATGATACATCCATATGCCGAGGATCAACGTGATCGTCGGGGCAATGTATTGCAAAAATCCGACCATATACAAAGGAATCTGCTGCGCACCTTTTGAGAAGAACAGCAACGGAATCGCGGTCGCCGCACCTGCTCCCATAAGTAAGAGGTCCGTCCCTCCCGATACATGGAACAGAGAAAGGGTTCCTTCTTTGTACATGTAGGCAAGGTAAATCAGGGATACGGGTGCGATGGTCATCGTTTCGAGTGTGAGTCCGATGGATGATTCGACTTGGATGAGTTTTTTGGCCAGGCCGTATAGTCCGAATGAGAAGGCGAGACCGATGGCGATCCAGGGGAATTCCCCATAGGAAATCGTCAGGATCAGCACTCCGATGGCAGCTAACCCGAAGGATACCATTTGAGCCTTCGACAGGCTTTCTTTTAAAATAAACACGCCCAATAATACGCTGACCAGCGGATTAATATAATAGCCGAGGCTTGCTTCCACCATCTGATTGGTATTCACAGCCCAAATGTAAATAAACCAGTTTGTGCTGATCAGGATTGAAGCGAGCAGCAAGGCGAACAGCTGCTTCTTTTTGGTCAGAGATGTTTTTAAATAGTTGGTAAAATCCTTCCAACGCCTGCTGACGAACAGGAATAGAAGCATGAACCAGAAGGACCAGAAAATGCGGTTGGCCAGTATCTCATCCGCTGATACATGATTGAGCCATTTCCAGTAGATCGGAAGAATTCCCCAAAGAAAATAGGAAAAGGCCGTATACAGAATCCCGGCTTGATCTTGCTTCATAAAAAACACCCCCAAAACTATTTCTATTTCCGAAATATCTCCATTATATCGGTGAAAGGTTTTGGGGGCAATGATTATTTATTTTTTATAGACAATGGTTTCGTCCACGATGGTCATATCGACGACTTTACCGAGTAATTGGTCTTCCTCGACAGTGAATGGATCGATGTCCAATACGGTGAAATCGGCCGTATAGCCTTCAGAGATCACTCCTCTATCGTCTTCATGGTGACAGGCATAGGCGCTGCCCTTTGTAAAAAGGGAGATTGCCTCATACATCGTAAGCTTCTCTTCTGGACGATACTCCGTTTTCCCAGGATCAAGAGGGTTGGTGCGGGTGACCGCCGCATGAATCCCCCAAAGCGGGTTGATCGGCTCGATCGGTGCATCCGATCCACCTGCACAAGGAATGCCTTCCTCAAGGAGCGTTTTCCAGGCATAGTTGTATGTCATGTTTTCCTCACCCAATCGGTCGATCACCCAAGGGAAATCCGACGCCACGAATCTCGGTTGAATATCCAGGATAAGGGGCAGTCCTTTGATTTTATCAATCAATTCTTTGCGAAGGATCTGGGCGTGGATGAGACGGTCGCGTCTTCCGTGAACGGAAGGTTCCTCCAGGACCGCATCGACGACATTTTCAAAAGCCTGATCCCCGATCGTATGGACCGCTATCGGCAGTTCATACTTCCTTGCCTTTTTCACCAGTTCCTGAAGTCTTTCATTGGTGTGGATGCTGACCCCGCTCGTGCTTGGATCATCGGCGTACGGGTAGCTGAGTAACGCCGTTCTGCCTCCTAACGCTCCGTCAGCGAAGATTTTCATGGCACCGAATTCAATGAATTCATTTCCTCCAAGGAAATGATGCCCCTCTTCCTTCCAATCTTCAATGACTGCATGGTGGACAAGAAGGTGAGCCCTGAATTTCTTTTTGCCTACATTAATTGTCTCCAGGAACGCATCATACGTTTTCTTGAAGTTTCCATAATAGCTTAAATCCTCTGTGTGGCCGCCGACCAGTCCATGCTCCCAGCAGCTTTCGATCCCTTTTGTCAAGGCTTCGACGAGGTACTCGGATGAGATGGAAGGCAGGGCGTCGATCATCAGGTCCTGTGCCTTATCCTTCAGTAATCCATTGAGCGATCCATCATCGTCCTTTTCAATCAAGCCACCTGGAGGATTCGGTGTGTGTTCATCGATTCCTGCATTTCTCAATGCCAATGAATTGACGACCATAGCATGTCGGCAAATCCGTTTCAATAGGACGGGATGATGGGGGACGACAGCGTCGATTTCCTGCTTCGTCAGGACGGCTGCATCACTCCAAAGATTCTCATTCCAGCCTTCACCGATGACCCATTTCCCTTCTTCCAGGCCGCCGGCTTTTTCCTTGATTGCATCGAGCACTTCCCGTTTACTATTCATACTGGAAAGATCCAGCCTCATCAGTGTTTCACCGTGACCGATCAGATGCATGTGACTATCCACAAACCCCGGGAACATCACCTTCTGCTCCAAATCCACCACAGAATCTACCGTAAACTCCTGCTCCAATTGTTCAGATGTGCCCAGGCCTTTGATCAGACCGTTCTCTGTAAATACTGCTTCCACTTGATGACCTTCATGCTGCATTGTATAGATGATTCCGTTTCTCCATAAAGTACCCATGATGCATTTCCTTCTTTCATAAAAGTCTATTTCTCAAATGTATCATATTATAGAAAAATTCTGAAATGGAAAAACCATAAAAAAATAGAGAGCCTTATAGGCTCCCTATCGGGTGATCAGTTTTTGACAGAATTCAATTCTTTTTGTCTAAGCTCGATTCTTCTGATCTTCCCTGATGTCGTTTTCGGCAGTTCCTTTACAAATTCAATCTTACGCGGATATTTGTAAGGAGCCGTTAGTTCTTTCACATGCTGCTGTAGGGCAGGAATCAGTTCCGGATCAGCCTGATCCACATCTTCCCGCAGTACAACGAATGCCTTTACGATCAAACCCCTGACCTCATCAGGGCTTCCTACAACGGCACATTCCTGAACGGATGGATGTTTGACAAGTGCATCCTCTACTTCAAAAGGTCCAATTGTGTAACCGGAGCTGATGATGATGTCATCCCCGCGGCCTTCGAACCAGAAGTAGCCGTCTTCATCCTTCTTGGCTTTGTCTCCTGTAATATAGTAATCTCCCCTGAACTGCATGGCTGTGCGCTCAGGATCTTTATAATAATTTTTGAAGAGGGCAGGGGTTTCAACGTGAACCGCGATGTCTCCCACTTCTCCTACTTCACATGGATAGCCTTCGTCGTTGATGATTTCGACCCTGTTTCCAGGTGTCGGTTTCCCCATGGATCCCGGTTTCAGTTCCATACCTTTCATGATTCCGACGAGAAGTGTGTTTTCCGTCTGTCCGTAGCCGTCGCGGACTTCGATCTCGAAGTATCTCTTAAACGCATCGATGACTTCCCTGTTTAACGGCTCTCCTGCCGATACGGCGCTGTGCAGATGATCAAGCTTATATGTTCCCAGGTTATCGACTTTGGCCATCAAGCGATACTCTGTCGGCGTACAGCATAGCACGTTGACATGATTATCCTGAAGCATCTGCAGATATTTATTGGGATCGAACTTCCCTTGGTATACAAGACCGGTAGCTCCTGATCCCAGCACAGACAGGAACGGACTCCAAATCCACTTTTGCCACCCTGGACCTGCCGTCGCCCAAACCGTGTCACCCTCTTCGATGCATAACCATTCACGAGCGGCTGTTTTCAGGTGAGCATAGGCCCATCCATGTGTGTGGACAACCCCTTTCGGATTTCCCGTCGTCCCTGAAGTGTAAGATAAGAACGCCATGTCATCCCTTTTCGTATCAGCGAATGCAAGTTCTTCAGATGCACCTTTCATCTCTTCTTGTATGGCTATCCAGCCCTCCTGCTTTTCACCGACGACGAACTTCTGGAGATTTTCCATCCCCCTCACGTTTTCAAACTGCTCCACAAATGGAGCGTACGCTACGATCCCTTTCACATCCCCATGATCAATGCGGTATTCAAGATCTTTCGTCCGCAGCATTTCAGAGCTCGGTATCACCACTAATCCTGATTTAAGGGCCGCAAGATAGACGGCGTACGCCTCTATCAGACGTGGAACCATGACAAGGATGACATCCCCCTTTTCTAGACCCGCCCCGTAGAAAACGTTTCCAATTTTATTTACATCTTTCAATAATTGCGAATATGTAATGTCTTCTTTCTTTCCTTCTTCATTTTCCCATTTGATGGCAAGCTTGTCTTGATCACTTGCAAACTTCTCTACTTCCTCTACCAAATTGTACTTTTCCGGTGCAATCAATTCTTCCCTTTTCACATCTGACTCCCCCTTGTTTGTCGGTACTACTTCTCTATTATACAAAATAATTTAAATTTTTTAAATTATTTGGCTAAATCTGATTACCGTCAATATGTGAGGTTTTTCGACAAAAGGATTGTCAATGAGGTAAGGAGATGACCTGGAAATGGGGTTTCCTCTTCTCCATAACAAATAGAAAAGGAGCGGGGAAACCCGCTCCTTTGTAGCCATTGTATTTAATTATTTTGAGTATCCGCCACCGATTTGTTGTTCAGCCATTTGAACTAAACGTTTAGTGATTTCACCACCTACAGAACCGTTAGCGCGTGCTGTTGCATCTGGACCAAGTTGAACTCCGAATTCAGAAGCGATTTCGTATTTCATTTGGTCGATTGCTTGTTGAGCTCCTGGAGCTACTAATTGATTTGAACTGTTGTTTGCCATGTGTTTTCACCTCCTTGTTGAATATAGATTGTGTCAAAACACATGGCTTCATACAAGGAAATTCGTTGGTAAATTATCCTAAATTTTTAGAGTAATTCGTCAAAGGTTTTTTCTGACTCTGAACCGGTGGAACCGTCGATTGTGATCGTTTCTGTACCGTCTACAGCCTCTTTGAGAAGAGATCCGAAATCAACGAAGCTTTCATAATACTCCACTTTTTCCTTTTTCGGTCTCGTTTTTGGAGCCGGCGGCGTGAAAATGGTACAGCAATCCTCATATGGAAGGATGGAAATGTCATGGGTATCGATTCTTTGGGCGATATCGATGATTTCCAGCTTGTCCATTGCGATTAGTGGACGTAGCACAGGTGTGTTCGTAACTGCATTGATCGCTTCCATGCTCTCGAGGGTCTGGCTTGCCACCTGACCGAGGCTTTCGCCTGTGATGAGGGCACGTCCTTCATGCTTCTCACGAATCGCGTCTGCAATTCGCAACATCATTCGTCTCGTAGAAGTCATCGTATAATTCTCAGGAACCTGATCATGGATCGTTTGCTGTACTTTCGTGAAAGGAACGATATGCAGCTTCACTTTTCCGCTGAAGGCAGACAGTTTCTGCGACAGATCGATGACCTTCTGTTTTGCCCGTTCACTTGTAAACGGCGGGCTGTGGAAATGGACGGCTTCGATTTCCACGCCCCGTTTCATTGTAAGATAACCTGCAACAGGGCTGTCGATTCCTCCTGAAAGCATGAGCATCGCTTTTCCGCTGGCTCCGACCGGCATCCCCGTGGACCCCTGATAAATTTCAGAGGAAAGGTAGACTCCCTCTTTTCGCACTTCTACATTCAGTTGGATATCTGGTTTTTTCACGTCGACCTTTAGTCCGTCCAGATTGCGGAGGATGTGGGATCCCACTTCATAATTCAGTTCATTCGTGTCCAGTTCAAACTTTTTATCCGCTCTGCGGGCAGAGACTTTAAAAGTCTTCCCAGGCGAAAAGCTCTTTTCCACGAGTGCCAGTCCCGCTTTCTTGATTTCCTCCATGTCTTGAGGGACCTTAACGACAGGGCTGAATGATTGGATTCCGAAGATCTTCTGGAGTCTCGGAATGATTTCTTCCCCATTCTCGTCCCCCAATTGAATATGAAGGCGGTCTCTGCTCGCTGAAACGGAAATCGTCGGGAAATCCTTCAATGCCTGCAGAATATTTTCACGGAGCTTGGCCGTGAACATTTTTCGGTTTCGTCCTTTGGTGGAAATTTCACCGTATCTTACGAGTATGCGATTATATTTCATCTTGATCTCCTCATTGTGTGTTGTAATAGATCTATTTCATTAGTGAGTAGCGTAATAAATTCTTGGCATTCTTCCATTGTATTATGGAACGATAGGCTGATCCGAACGGAATTACTGGCAAGATTGTCGGGCACGCCCATGGATAAGAGGGTCTGGCTTGGCTTACTTTGCTTGGATGAACATGCGCTTGTCGTCGAGACGTACACCTCATGGCGGTCCAGGGCATGTATGAGCACTTCTCCTTTAAAATCCTGAACAGAAAAATTCAAGATATGCGGAGCGTGATCCCTGATCGGGGTATGAACGGTCACACCTTCGATTTTCTCCAGCTCTCTCCTCAGGAATACTTGGTTTTCTTCCATTATAGCCAACTTCTGTCGGCTGTCTTCCATGTGCATCCGGAGTGCCTTCGCAAACGAAACGATACCTCCTGTGTTTTCCGTCCCGCTCCTGAGGTTCCCTTCTTGCTCACCGCCGGAAAGAAGAGGTGACAGTTCAAGTCCGTCCCTCACAAACAGCATGCCGGTTCCTTTGATGCCATGAATTTTATGGGCGGAAATGCTGCATAAATCGATGAGCTTTTCGTCGAGAATAAGGGGTACCTTCCCGCAAGCCTGAACGGCATCGACATGGAAGAGGATCTTCGGGTACTGTTTAAGGATCATTCCGATCTCCCTGATGGGCTGAACGCTCCCAATCTCATTATTCACACCCATGACCGAAACGAGGATCGTATCATTCTGTATGGCCTCCTTCACATCAGAGGGACGGACCTTCCCGTTAGCGTCCACATCGAGATACGTTGCCTTGTACCCGAACGTTTCCAATTGCTTGAATGCATTCATGACGGAAGGATGCTCGATTTTGGTCGTGATGATGTGTTTTCCTCTGTGACCGTATTGGAGAGCCGTCCCTTTGATCGCCAGGTTATTGGATTCTGTCCCGCCTGAGGTAAAGAATACCTCTTTTGTCTTTATTCCTAATAGGGAAGCGATTTGCTCCCTGGATTGCTGAATCAACTTTTCCACCCATCCGCCGAATGAATGGATGGAGGATGGATTGGCGTAATAGCTTTCATTCACTTTCAGGAACGTGTCCAGTACTTCTTTATATGGTTTGGTTGTTGCACTATTATCAAAATAGATCAAAGTATCCACCTTCTTTTGAATGACACTGACTTTTATATTCAATCACTAATCTTACCATAAATCATCCCTATCCCAAATGAATTTCATTTTGACGAAGGAATAAATTATAGTAGAAACATAATTCAACGAACGATTCACAAAAATTTTTTCATTTTCCAAAAATTATTATTGAAAAGTGACAGAATTTTTGCGAGAATCTAAAAGGAAATAAAAACATAAGTTATTTAAATATACTAAATTGTAAGACTATTTAGTTTTTCGACACTTTTCTACAAACTTATGATAAGATATTTTTTGCTTATGATAACGATTACAAACGGAGGGGTATATATGAACAAGAAAGCGCTATCATTCAGCCAGATCTTAACGATCGGACTAATGCTCTTCGCCCTATTTCTTGGAGCAGGAAATATGATTTTCCCGCCATTTCTGGGGCAACAGGCCGGAGAACATGTCTGGATCGGGATCATCGGCTTTCTTATTACTGGAGTAGGTCTTCCTTTACTCGGCGTCATCGCCATCGCGAAATCCGGTGGGGACCTTCAAACCCTTGCGAATCGCGTACATCCATTATTCGGACTTATCTTTACTATTGTCATGTACCTTGCAATCGGACCTTTCTTCGGAATACCGCGTACCGGTACCGTCGCGTATGAAATTGGGGTCATCCCTTTCTTACCGGAAGAAGCAGCCAAATACGGAGCTCCATTACTTATTTATACCATCATTTTCTTTGGGCTCACAGCATGGCTTGCCATGAATCCATCGAAGCTCGTAGACAGAATCGGAAAAATATTAACACCATCCCTTATTTTGATCCTGACGATTTTAGTGGTCAAAAGCATCATCAGTCCGATGGGTGATTTCGGTACTCCACACGAAGCGTATCAGGACGGGCCATTATTCAAAGGGTTCATTGAAGGATATCTTACGATGGACACGATCGCAGCCCTTGTGTTCGGAATTGTAGTCATCAATTCCATTAAAGACCGTGGCATCACCAGTAAATCCAGTCTGACCCGGATCACGATCATCGCTGGGTTCATCGCGGCTGCCGGACTTGCCCTTGTTTATTTATCCTTAAGCTATATAGGAGCAAGCAGCACGGATTCCATCGGTGCCCAGGCAAATGGTGGAGCGATCCTTTCAGCTGCAGCAAGCCATCTATTCGGATCAACGGGGACGATCATCCTTGGTCTTGCGATTACGTTTGCATGTATTACAACATCCGTCGGACTCGTTTCTGCGTGCTCTCAGTATTTCGCAAAGATCCTGCCCGTATCTTATCCGAAACTTGTGATCATCATCTCTGTTTTCAGTATGATCATTGCCAACATCGGATTGACTCAGTTGATTGCTGTATCTTTACCTGTACTGATTTTCATTTATCCACTGGCCATAGTACTGATTCTTCTATCATTCATGCACAATGGATTTAACGGTTATTCTCTCGTCTATGTGGGAGCCCTGATTCCAACCGGATTGATCAGTTTGATTGATGGAATCAAAACAGCAGGCGTTGATGTAACAGCTGTCAGTCAATCCCTTGAATTCCTTCCGTTCTACACTCAAGGAATCGGCTGGCTTGTTCCGGCAATGATCGGTGCGATCATCGGATTCGTCATTGCAGCACTTGCAGGACAAACGAAACGGATAATTGAAGCAAGTTAACGCTAATACAAAAAAAGGACTGATGCAGGATAGCATCAGTCCTTTTTATTATTTTCCTTCAAGGTCCATCATTTTCTCGATTTTCTTCAGTGCGCCCGGTTCAACTTTCTCGATGGTAGTGGCCGCTTCTTCCAATGCTTTGCGGTAATCATATTGACGGAAGGCTTCTTCAGCCGTCCTCAGACCTTCACGTACTGAGTTGTATTTGCTGCGGTAGCGGTTTCCGTATTGAATGATCTTTTCCGATAGAACGACATTCTCGATCAGGTCCCCCGTTTTCGTATAAAAATGGTCCACGGTATCTTCCGCCCCTAACAGCGTCTCCTGAATGAACTTCATGTTCAAAGGTTTTTCTGTAAGGCTCGCGTTCACCTGCTCGATCTTCCGGTGTACTTCGTCAAGAAGATCTTTGTAATCCGCTGGTAGTCCAGGTACATTGCTCTTTGAGATCATCCGGCTAGCTTCAGCAACCTTCTTCTTAAGCTCCTGGATTTTTTCCCTGGTAGCCAGTTCATCTTTCCGGAGGTTCTGCAGATAGAGGGAGAACTCGCTCTGCTGTTGATTCAGTTCTTCAAGCCCATTTCTGATTTCCTTTAGTTCATCACTTAAATTAGAAAAAGCAGTTGCATTCGTTTCTTCCTTATTCATGAGCATCTCGTGGCGTTTTGAGAGCTGGATGATTTTCTTATCGATCTCGTTCGGAGTACTAAGGTCTGCATCATGAAGATGGTAACCTTGCTGCACAATACTTAATTCCGATTGAATATCATCATTATCTTCCTTGGCCTTGATCAGCCCCTCAGTCGTTTGATCCCTGTACTGCTGGACAAAATGCTTCGCATGGACTTCTTTTTCCAATAAATCATAAAGGTTCTCAACCTTCACCTTGATTTCCTGAATACCTGCTTCCACTTCTTCAACCTTAAGCTCTTCCAGATTCTTATTGAAATTCAGGAGTGTTTCCTTTAAGGTGGCGACTTCTTTATCCACTTCGATATGGTCCAGCGTATATCCCTGATCCTTCATCTCGGTGTAGCCCGCTTCAAGTTCTGATAATTGGGAAGGCAACACGTTTTCACAATCCGTGATCAGCTTCGGCACCGTCTCCATTTTGTAGGAAACCTCTTTCATTTCCTCCGCAAGGCTAAGCACGATTTCCCGTGCATCAAGATAATTTCCCTGTTCAGTCAGTTCATTGAATTGATTGATTTGTTCAGAAAGCTTATCGAGGACATTTTCTATGTGCTTAGCGGTTTGACCGTATGTATGACGATAGGCGAGGAGCTGCTTCTTACTGTTTCGATACTCTTCCTGAAGAGCCTGTATTTCTTCACGGTTCTTCTCTTCACTACCGACCAGTTCATTCAATTCTTTCAGGATCTGTTCGATATTCTCTTCTGTTTGAGTCAGAACTTGATCGATTCTTGCCAGGACCTCTTTGGTTTTATTAAAGCGAAATTTATCGGTGTACTCTTCTGCATCGAATAGTAGTTCTTCAACATCAGGAAGCTGCACCGCAACAATCTCATCCCATCCCTGTCTCCAGCCGTCAAACAATTCTTCTGTCTGACCCGTCATATTCAGTTGTTTCACTCTGGAAAGCTCGTCTGAAACCGGTTTGTTCATGATATCGATTTTCCAGGCTTCATACCGATCAATTTCAGCGTAATATTTCTTTCTAGAGATAAATCCGATTAGGAATACGATTAAGATAAGTATTATTCCAGCGATGACGTATTGCATCTTAAGCCCCCTGTTCAACTATTCAGTTAGACATCTATATGAATGTGAATGTTTCATTACTAATTTGTCATTGTTATAATGATACCATGTTAACGACATTTTTTGACTATTAATTTCTAATTTTTCAGTGATAAAACGTCAATTTTAGCAAAAATAGTGGGAAATGGATAGGATTGTTGGGTTTTGTATTGATTGCGCTGGCTTTGTAACACCGTTTGGATGAGTGAGTGCTGGTTGATTTCCGTTCCAGGTACTCGCTTTCCGCGGGGCTGGCGGTGAGCCTCCTCGGCTGCGCCTGCGGGGTCTCACCTGTCCAGCGTTTCCCGCAGGAGTCGAGCACCTTCCACTCCAATCAACTTATAAGTTTCAAATACTTATCTTTTCGGGGGCTAATAATCTTACATTTTTTACTTCCCTTATATATAAAATTTACTTGAATTCTGTTCATTTCTCTCACAGCACGCATGATTATTAGAGCAAAAGGAAGTGAAATCTCATGACAAAGGTTGATGGACATGTTCATACGCCGTTTTGTCCTCATGGTAGTAGGGATTCGTTTGAGATGTATGTGGAGAGGGCGATTGCTCTTGATTATAGTGCTATAACGTTTACGGAGCATGCTCCGCTGCCTGAAGGGTTCGCTGATACGACGCCTGATCAGGATAGTGGGATGGATCCATCTCATCTTCCGGAGTACTTTGATACGTTGGACATCCTGAAGGAGAAGTATAACGGTCGAATCCTCATCCGCTCGGGTCTTGAAGTTGATTATATTGAAGGATTTGAAAATAAAACAAAGGAATTCCTTACAACTTACGGACCGCGGATGGATGACAGTATTCTTTCTGTTCATTTCCTTCAGCATGACGGAAAGTGGGATTGTCTGGACTTCAGTCCCGATGTGTTCAAGGCGATGATCGATTATTACGGTTCAGTGGATGCGGTTTATGGGCGGTATTATGAAACGTTATTGAAATCGATCAGGGCTGATTTAGGCGTTTATAAACCGGAGAGGATCGGGCACATTACGTTGGTAAAGAAATTTCAGAAGCTGTTTCCTGCCTCCCATTCGTTCTCAAATGAACTATCGGCCATCCTCCGGGAAATGGCCGATAGAAATCTCGAGCTTGATTATAACGGGGCGGGATTTGTTAAGCCGCATTGCGGTGAGTCCTACCCTCCGCTGGATATCTTGAAAGAGGCCCGGGCGTGGGGGATCAAAACCGTCTATGGATCAGATGCCCACACGGCTGAAGGTCTTGATCAGGGACGGACCTTGATGGATATCTAAAAGAGAAAGAACTCTTCTTCATCCGGAGAAGAGTTCTTTCTTTTTAGATGATAAGCTCTTTCTTCATGACCTCTTTCGCTTCTGAGACAAGGAGGAGGTCGATCCATTGATCGATGTTCTTATAATATTGATCGATGAAGTAGTATTCCTGCGGGAACATTTGCCACACTTCCCTTAACTGCTGGCTGTGTAGAAACGGCATGGTCAGCATGGATTTAAGCTGGATCACCAGGAAGCTCACGGGCTGTTTCTTCAAGGCATGGTCCTTCATTCCCTGTTCAAATAGACGTTTCATATAGTGCCTTTCTTTCATTAAATAGGAGGAAATGATTTCACGGACCACCTGTGAATCGATGGAAACTTCCCTCCAGATGAAACGGGCCAGTTGATGATTGTCACTTTGAAATTTCAATATTTTATAAACCGCCCGCTTCAGGCAGAGATCCGCACTGACATAGTTCAGTGCTTCCACCTCTTCCTGGAGAAAGCGTAAATATGGCTCGAAAAAATGGGTGAAACATGCTTCCAATACACCCTGTTTTCCCTTGAAATAATAGGAGATGGTCGCAGGATTTACGTTCGCCCTCTTTGCAATGTCCCTGACGGACGTCCCATCGAAACCATGATCATAGAAAAGGTACACAGCTGCTTTAAAAATGGACTCTTTCGTCGACTTGGAGGTATCTAGTTTTTTCATATTTCCCCTTCTTTCACAAATAATAGGCGAATGAAAAAAACAGTGGCGAGTAGTATTGTATAAAACTTCATCAGAAAAAAACGAAATCATTGAAGGTTATGAAGAAATATGCTAAAAATGGTTCAATAGATGTTTCTATTATAAATTGTTTACACTAAGAATTCGTGTTTTCGTATGGATTTCCTTTAAGTATTTCTCGACAGGATTTGTCGCCTGGAGGCTATTCGGTAACACTTAGACATGAAATAACGCACAATATGTAGAATTGGGGGAGTTTATGATGTTTCAAGTAGAAAAATATCAAGGTACAAAGGAACAGGGCTTTCGTCTTGTCACAAAACAGTTAAAGGCTTTGTTAGAAGGTGAGCCGAATCAGATCGCGAACTTAAGCAATGCTTCCGCCCTTCTGAACCAATTCATGGATCGCATCAACTGGGTAGGATTCTATTTATTTGAAGAAGATAGCAATCAACTCGTACTCGGACCATTCCAGGGACTTCCTGCTTGTGTCAGGATACCTTTAGGAAGAGGCGTTTGCGGGACATCCGCCAGTGAACAACAGACGCTTCGCGTAGAAGATGTCCATCAATTCCCTGGACACATTGCCTGCGACGCTGCTTCACAATCCGAAATCGTCATTCCTCTCGTAAAAGACGGGAAACTGATTGGCGTCCTGGATATCGATAGTCCGGAAAAAGCAAGATTCAATGAAGAAGATCAGAAATATTTAGAAATCTATACTGAAGAGCTTTTAAGACATCTTTAATACTGTATAATAGGGAGAAAGCCCTGTCGGGAAGATGATATTTCCTTCAGGGCTTTTTTGTGTGCTGGAAGAATTTCGGTCACTTGTTAAAAAGTTCACGTTTTTCTTCCCGCTTTAAAGGGAAAAGAGTAAGGAACATGAGAACGTAATATAGTGAAATCCCATACAATATTCAGATTGGAGTACAGGTAAAAAGAGGTGTAATATGCGAGCTAAGAAAAAAGACTTACCCTATTTATTATGTTTGCTGGTGATGCCGGCATTAGGCTTTATATACACGTTATTGAATACCGATACCCGTGAAGCGGTCATCTTATCTACACAACTGGATGAATGGATCCCGTTCGTGCCAGTGTTCATAGTGCCCTATATTTTATGGTACGCCTTTATTTTAGGATACCTTTTTTATTTCTGGTACAAAGATGTCCCGACGTTCCTGAAAACCCTTGGCATCATTGTCATTGGTGAAGTCGTCTGTTTTGTCATCTATTTTTATTTTCAAACCACGGTACCACGGCCCGAGCTTACCGGAAGCGGGACCTTAGTAGATCTGGTGGGGATGATCTACAGTCATGATCAGCCTTACAATGCTTTCCCAAGCATCCATGTCTTAACGACATTTGCCATTATTCTAGGCAATTTCAATATTAAAGATAAACACTTGTTTCACTCTGCCTTTGTGCCGATCATGGGATCGTTGATCATCGTTTCGACGCTCTTTGTTAAACAGCATTTCGTTCTCGACATGGTCAGCTCGATTTTCTTGACCACTTTCATTTACGGCATCATGTTTGAGCTGTACGGTGTAGGAGCAAAGAAATCCGAGCAGGCTTATTTAGAAGATTAAACCAAAAAAGGAAGGAATACACTTTAATGGATTCCTTCCTTTTTTATATCAGCCAAGTCTATTCTATTTTAATATAAAACTCTTCCACATAGGGATTCTCTGGCTGCTCGACTTTTTCAAATTCCGGATGGGTAATGACTGGCATTTTTCGACCGTTGAAATCCACCGCATCGATGATTCCACTTACATTGACCCATGTATCAGGTTCCAGATTCGCCATGTCCTTGTCCTGGACCAACAATCCGTAAACGGATGCATCTGCGACACAGCAGGATACAACATATCTTGATATGACCGCCTGACTCTCCTCAAAGCCTTCATCCTTATAAATGAATCCCGTCAGTTGCACTTCTTTTCCAACATACTGATCGAGTTTTTCATCCACGATACTGAGGGTTTGAACATATTGTTCATCCCGTACGATGATTTTTTCTTTGCTTCCTACAATGTCTTTGAGCTTTTCGAAGTCTTTCTCGACAGGGAAGTCTTCATATGAATCCAGGGTTGGCTGCAAGCCTTGCTTGGATTCCTGATTCGGCTCCCCGGCATTTTCCTTCTGATCACTAATCGCCGGTGGAGTGGAAAACATCGTATTCCCGATCTTCACGCCTCTTTTTGCCGCGGCGGCACTGTCCAGTACATTATCAGGCAGCAGGAACCCGAGAACGAGAGGGAAGACAAACAGCGTGTAGATCATGAAGGACTTCATAGCCCCTCTCGGCAGCTCATGTCCCTCACAATCACATGAATGACTTTTCGTATGAGATGATGTTCCACGAATGACCTGAATGGCCCCCAGCAACAGGAACACCCCTAACGCAAAATACAGATATCCATTCATTTTAGGGGCAATGAAGTATTGAAGATTAAAGGTCAAAAACAGCTTAAGTAAAAGTAATGCATAACCCAGCAGGATGATTCCCCTTATATACGTATGAAATCGAACGGATGCATTCACTGAACGATCCCTCCTTATAACCAAAATTGAGTGACCATGATACAGAGATAAACGGTAACGGTGACGACTGCAATAAGTAATAAGACAAAGCGCTTTTTAAAATAGGCAAGCATCAATAAAGTATTCTTGAAATCGATCATCGGACCGTACACAAGAAACGCGAGAAGGGATGACGTTGAGAACAGGTTACCGAATGAAGAAGCAACGAAGGCATCTGCTTCTGAGCATAGGGACATTATGAATGCAAACCCCATCATGACTCCAGGTCCTGCCCAATCGTTCGATCCCAATGCCACAATGGCTTCACGATCGATATATGTTTGAAACACAGCTGCCAATAAGGCACCGATGATTAAGAATTTCCCCATATCAAAAAATTCATCACTGGCATGAACCAGTGTTTGCATCAGCTTATTCGACGAATGGTCATGATCATGTTCGTGATCGTGACTCCTTTTCTTAAGGGGATTCTGCCTGCCAAACAGCTTGTACAATAACGCGCCAATGATCAATGCTGCAACGAACGCAATCACCATTCTCCCTATGACGACGGTAAGGTCATTTTGAAACGCATAGTAGGTGGAAAGCAGGACAATCGGATTCAGAATCGGGGCTGTCACCATAATGACGATGGCCAGGTGTGTCGGCATCCCCTTCTTTATCAACCTTCTGGCCACGGGTACGATGGCACACTCACAAACCGGGAGCAGTGCACCCACAAAGACCGCAGGCAGTAACGACAGATAAGGGAACCTCTTCGGTACCAGCCTCTGCAATAAACTCTCCGAAACAAATATTTGAATGAGTGCAGACGCAAATACACCAATTAAGATAAACGGGATTGCTTCTAACAGGATGCTTAAGAATATCGTGATGACATTCACGAGAGAACCTCCAAAGAAGGCATCCGGTAACCATCCTTTTACCCATTCACCGCCTAGAAACAATCCGATGATCAATACAAACAGGAAAAGACCTGTCAGGTCCTGTCCTGCCTTTTTTAGTTCTTTCAAAGATCATAGTACTCCTCTCTCAACAAACCGTAATGATTACGTTTTATTCCATATACTACTTCTATTCTTTCTTGATGTACATTATGACTAATCGATTGATATATCTAATAAAGTCCGAAGATGTTTATGTAGTAGAAGAAGGACATCTCATTTATTATGAATAAGCGATAACCGGTTATGGGTATATCTATTACTCTTCTACTATAAATCCAGGAATCGGATCTTTGAATGCAGTCCAGTCCTCTCCCATTTCCCTGTCCGTTAATAAACAACGGTCCAATGACTGCTCTATTTCTTCCTTGTTCATCTCCAGACCGATAAACACAAGCTCATTCATTCGATCTCCATAAATGGGATCCCAGTTCTCTCTCAATTCCACTTCTTCAGAAAGAATTTCATTTCTTTCTTGTGCAGGATACGCAGCCACCCATTCCCCTGCTCCCTGAATGATAATCGATGGACCAGCCTGGGATAATAAGCCTGTCATGTCATGACGGGTAGGAAGCCAAAAGAATCCCTTTGCCCTTACAATATCGACAGGCCATGCCTCCATCCACTTCATGAAACGTTCAGGATGAAAGGGTTTCTTACGACGGTACACAAAGGAAGAGATTCCATACTCCTCGGTTTCAGGAGTGTGTTCTTCCTGTAATTCTTTTATCCAACCGGCTCCCTGACTTGCTTCTTCAAAATCAAACAGTTTCGTATCCAGTACTTGATTCAACGGGATATTGGAGTGGGTAGCAGAAATGATTTTTGCACCCGGGTTCAGCTTCTGAAGCATCGATTTTAATTCGATGACATCAACGTCCTCTACTAAATCGATCTTATTTAAGACAATCACATTGGCAAACTCAATTTGATCGATCAGTAAATCCACCACTTCCCTTGTGTCTCCTTCATCACTCGCCTGCTTACGGTCCAGCAATGTTTCTCCGCTGGCGAAATCGTGCCAGAAACGATTGGCATCCACAACCGTGACCATTGTATCCAGCCTTGTTTTACTTGTAAGGTCAATGTCCATTTCTTCATCCAGATACGTGAAGGTTTGGGCAACCGGAATCGGTTCAGAAATCCCGGTGGACTCAATGACGATATAATCGATATCCCCCTGATCGACCAGGCGCTGAACTTCTATCATGAGGTCTTCCCTTAACGTGCAGCAAATGCAGCCGTTTTGAAGCTCCACCAATTTCTCTTCCGTTCTGGTAAAACCACCGCTCTTGACGAGAGCAGCATCAATATTCACTTCACTCATATCATTCACAATAACCGCAATTTTTCTATTTTCCCGATTGTGCAAAATATGGTTTAATAACGTCGTCTTTCCTGATCCTAAATAACCGCTTAATACTGTTACTGGTACTCTCATGTTTAACAACCCTTTCTTACTAAAATCAAAATCATTACGATTTAGATGATGTGCCAGATGACGGCTTTTTTCCTTGCACCGGGAACATTCCCACTACGTTTTCTGATGTACATCTATGTAGATCCCCGCCAAAGATGATCCATTCAAACAAGTGATCATCACCTGCACCAATATAAATCGTAACAATTACGCTTTAAAAGTATTTAATCACACAAATGATTGATGTGCAATGAAAAATCTAAAATAAATCGTAATAATTCTTATTTACAAAACGTAATGATTACGATAAAGTGATGATTACATTATTTTAAAGGAGATCAAGATGAAAAATCACCTATTCATTTCACTAGTTCTTATCTTACCCATGTTTCTTTCTGCCTGTAATCAGGCTAGTAAAACCACAGGAAATAACGCCAGTCAATCTGAAGGTGAAGAGTCAATAAGCATCATGACTTCCCTTTATCCTCTTCAATATTTTGCCGAACGGATCGGAGGAGATCTGGTCAAGGTAGAATCCCTGCTCCCACCCGGTTCTGACGCCCATACCTTTGAACCGACATCTAAAGATATGATTAGCATCGCAGAATCAGATCTATTTATTTATAACGGACTTGGGATGGAGTCTTATGCTGAAAAAATCACTAAATCCCTGGAAAACGAGGACACGATCATGGTTGAGGCGACAAAGGGAGTCGATGTCATCGCAAACTCTCACGATCACTCTGAAGAAGGGCATCACGAAGAGGAAGAAGGTGCTAATGAAGAGGAACATCACGAAGAAGAACACCACGAAGAAAGTGATGCCGATCATGAAGAGGAGCACCATCACGGGGATTATGACCCTCACGTTTGGCTAGATCCAACCCGTGCCATTGGGTTGGCTGAAAATATCCGTGACGCTCTCATTGATCTTCACCCCCAACATAAAGATGCATTCAACCAGAACTTCGATGAATTAAAAAAAGATTTAGAGAGTATTGATACTGAATTTACATCATTGGCTCAAGAAAGTGACCATCCAGAGATCCTTGTTTCCCATGCTGCCTATGGATATTGGGAGGACGCCTATGGAATTGAACAATTAGCTGTTGCCGGACTCTCTCCTACCGATGAGCCTTCCCAGAGAGAATTGAAGGAAATCATCGAAACCGCCAAAGAGCATTCCATTCATTATGTCATTTTCGAACAAAACGTCACTACCCGGGTTGCTGAGATCATCCAGAAAGAAATCAATGCAAAGCCATTGAAGGTTCATAACCTTTCTGTATTAACAGAATCGGATATTGAAAACAATGAAAACTACCTTACATTGATGAAGAAAAACATCAAGACTCTCGAGCAAGCCATAAATGATTGATGATGACAGTCTAACCAAACAAGCGCGTGCCACGATATCGTGGCACGCGCTTGTTTCATATATTGAATTTAGGCTACTTCTTCTTTTTCTTACGCCTTGTCCAGAGCCTGTGATAAATCACTCCAAATATCCTCAGGTGCCTCTAGTCCCACGGAGAGCCTTAGAAGAGAATCATTGATTCCCATACTTTTTCTGGATTCTTCAGGCACGACGGCATGAGTCATGGTGGCAGGATGCTGGATCAACGTTTCAGCATCTCCCAGACTGACCGCGATCTTGATCATATCGAGATCATCCATGAATTTCTGTGCTTCTTCCTTCGAGCCTCTCAGCGTAAAGGAAATCATCCCACCCGGTTTTTTCATTTGTTTCTTCATGACTCCGTGCTGAGGGTGATTGACATGTCCAGGATAGATAACCGTTTCTACAGCAGGGTGTTTCGCTAATAAATCAGCAATCTTCTCAGCGCTGTCACAGTGACGGTCCATGCGCACGGCCAATGTTTTTAATCCTCTCAGCAATAACCAGGCATCGAATGGAGAAATGATGCCACCGATATCCTTTTGGGTGGTCATCCGGATTTCGGCCATTTTTTCCTGTGAACCGACGATAAGGCCTGCCACCACGTCCCCGTGCCCGCCGATGTATTTCGTTGCGCTGTGGATGACAATGTCACACCCCAGCTCCAGCGGACGTTGAAGATACGGAGAACAGAATGTGTTGTCCACTACTACGGGAATCCCCTTTTCCCTCGCGACCTTCACAACGAGTTCCAGATCAATGAGCTGCATGGTCGGATTGATCGGTGTTTCTACATAAATGCAGCTTGTGTTCTCCGTGATTTTGCCACGGATCTCTTCTTCTGTATCCATGGAAGAAAAGTCATGTCCGATGGCAAATTTCTCTTGAAGTAGTTCAAGGAGACCGAACGTACAGCCGTATACTCCTTGCGAGCAGAGGATATGATCCCCTGATTTGGTCAGGGAGAACAACACTGCGCTCACAGCCGCCATCCCGGAACCGAAAGCAAGGGCCGCTTCCCCGCCTTCCAATGAAGCCATCCGTTCTTCCAATATGGATACCGTCGGATTCCCCAGTCTTGAATATATATATCCTTCTTCTTCACCGGCAAATCGATTTTCCCCTTGTTTCGCATTTGCAAAGGTATAAGTAGAAGTTTGGTATAAAGGGGGTGCTAAACTATCAAAATGTTGAGACGATTGATACCCCTCGTGAATCACCCGTGTTTCAAAACGTTTCTCTTCTTTCATTCAGTATTCCTCCCAGTATTCCCTTTAAGTCTAAGTAACTACTATTCTAGAATATGATAACCGGGAGGAAAAAGAAAGCGGTTACACTAAAGTGATAAAGGAAGGTGTGGTTTAGGTATATGAAGCCAGTGTCAACATTGGTTCTCAATATGGTGAGGTGCTGGTTGATTTCCGCTACAGGTGCTCGCTTTCCGCGGGGCGTGAGTTGAGCCTCCTCTGGCTTTGCCCTGTGGGGTCTCAACTTTCACGCGTTTCCCGCAGGAGTCGAGCACCTTCCGCTACAATCAACTTTTTGGTTTTTTTACAACTTCAAAGCTTAACTACCTTCACCTAATAGAATATTGAATGTATTGCTTCATTTTTCATTACTGAACTTTGTTAGCAGGTAATCTGGTCATCGATTCCTATAGCTAAATGTAAAGAAATTAGTCCAATCACCCTTTTAAACATCAGTCTCTACGCAGACCTAAATAAAATAGGAAGAACCAAAATGGCTCTTCCCAGTTCATCTTTAATTTGGTACTACTTTAATCACAATCGTTGACAACCTGATTTTTTCCATTATTCTTTGCGAGGTAGAGTGCTTCGTCTGCTTTTTTCACCAGTTCTTTGACTGATTTGGGACAGGTGTCGTCGTTCTTTCTCCAGATGGATAATCCGCAGGAGAGGGTGACTGATGGATTTGTTTTCAATGGGACATCTTTAATGATCTGGCGGGCGATTTCCAGGCCTTTTTCCCTTCCCAAGGAAGGCAGATAAGCGGCCAATTCTTCCCCTCCCCACCTGGCTACGAAACCATGATGGCTGACGACGCCTTTGATCAGATTGGACACCTCTATGATGACTTCATCACCGATTTGATGGCCGTAGTTATCATTGATGGATTTGAAATCATCAATATCAATCAGTAGCAGCGTGCCTAAGTCATCCTTATTCATGGAGGATTCCATTTCGTCATCCAAATAATTCCGCGCAAACAGCTTGGTCATATGATCGGTGATGACCATATGCTCGAGTTTTTCACGAAGGGTGGCATTGGTGATGGCAAGGGTTGAATGGTGAATGAATGACTGCAACAGCTTGTACATATCGAACGAGAACATATAAGGTTCCTTGTGCAGTACCACGCAGAATCCGATCAGGACTTCATTTTGAATCATGGGTGCGGCCATGATGGACGGAAAGTCGACCGCTGTTTCAAATCGGTCGCTGACATCACCCAAAAAGATGGCATCCCTCTCCTTTTCGATCCGCTCTTTTACGTAAGAAATATAGTTTCTTCCCTTTTCTTCAAAAAAGACAGGGGAGCTTTCATCTAAAATGGTGTACTCTCCTTTTTGAAGGAGGACGAACCCGATCGCTGATGCCTGAAAAGAACGCTTAATCTGTTTTTTTAAGAACATAACGGTTTCGGATAGTCGTAAGTTCAGATTCAATTGATGGGACGTTTCATTGATGAGCTGAAGATCGGTGATGAGCCTCTTCGACTGCTCATAAAGCTTGGCATTCTCCAGTGCACTCCCCGCCGTATAAGCAAGCAGGCGAATAAACTCGATCTTATGGTCCGTAAACGTATCATGGGAAATGGATTTCACTTCCAGGACGCCATAAATACCCTGCTTTCCTTTTAATGGCGCGTAGAGGACGTCTTCTTCCCCAGCTTCAATGCTGCCATTGACAAATGCCTGCATGGCAGACTCATTGGCTTGATCAAAGTCAAAATTCTTGATGGGGAGTTCCCCAAACTCATACCGGTCATTTGACAATAATAAATGGAATTCATCCACCGGGAATACCTCTCTCAACGTCTCGATGATTTGTACGAGAAGCGTACGCACATCCCTCGTCGAGTGGAAAATTTCCGTCACTTTGAATAATTCCCGATATCTCCGTTCGTCTTCGAGGACCGTCTGGATACCTCCTGTATGCTGTAAGAACTGATTGCTTGCCTTCCAAAAAGAATGGAGCAAGCTTTCATCTGCCCATCCGCCCGAATCCTCCTTCTTTACTAAAAGGATCGCCAAGGGACTTCCATCCTTCTTCGTGAAGTGGAATTTAATGGATGACAGACCATCCTTCTCTATTAAGACCGGACTTAGAATATATTCTTCCCTGGCTTCAGCAAGTGTAAGAGGAGCCTCCCCATTCTGATGGGGTTGATAGAGGTAGTAAGTTGAATTGGTATAAAAATACAAAAAAGCCCGATCGATTTCGAGGCTATCCTTCACGACCGTCAGCCACTTTTGCAATTGAACAGATTGATCTCTCTCCGCCGACATTTCTTCATATATTAAATCGAATAGCTTTGACTTGTATTCATGCAAAGCATGTTGAATTACGTACATTTTTCTCACCCACACCTGAAAGGTTTGTGACACCATTTACTTCACTGGCTCCTTGCCAGTACCAGATCCTTTTCGAAGACTACCATCCATAATGAATCGTCTTCTGATATAGAATGAATTTCATTTGGTTCCACGCTTTTGCCTGAAAGATCCAATCGAATATGATCAGGAAGGCTGATGAATCCGCCCTTCTCCTGTGAAAAAGGATTCCGGCTAGTAGTGACGTCTGGTGGAGCATCTTTCCTTTCCTTCACAACCTCTAAAGCATCGGAAAACAACGCCCACTTCCCCTTTTCCAATTGAACCCATATTCCATTATGTTCCTTTGCCAAGCTCATTGTTTTTACTTTATTATGTAACGACACACTATGTAATACCTTAAAGTAATATTGGTTATTTCGATCAAGTTCATATATGACAAGGACCGGCTGCTCTTCTACCATCTTCGCCACTGCGATGACAGGGTTCTTAGTTTCACTTCCCACTGACAGTACTTCAGCTTGGATGGATGGTGTTTCCCCATCGACTTTTTCTGATGAGTCAGAGGAATAAATGAAACCTCCCAAAACGACCAGCATGCACAGACCGATCAATAGATACCGAAGAAATTTCTCTCTATTGGATTCTTGCAAATCTGCTCACCTATTTAACATAATTTTCAACTTTTATTATATCACAACAAATGACTTATGGACTATTTTGTTTAGGGATTCTCATCTGGACTTATGAATCTCAAAATACTTCCTTGACTTCTATTCTCTCACGTCATATAATATTCTTTGTGTAAAATAATGCAGCTTCAGTGAAGTCCTTTATGCTCGTATTTTGTTCCTCTACATATTGAGGTGTATCTTGTAACCCTCTGCTGCTAGGGCGAAGGTACATGAAAACAAAATGCACATAATTGTTTATTCACAGGTGTTTTTATTTTACAACAAAATAAAAACAATAAAGGAGGAGTCATTCATGGCTCGATATACTGGCCCAAGCTGGAAATTATCTCGTCGTCTTGGAATCTCTCTAAGCGGTACGGGTAAAGAATTAGAAAAGCGTCCTTACGCTCCAGGACAACACGGTCCTAACCAACGTAAAAAAATCTCTGAGTACGGTTTACAACTTCAAGAGAAGCAAAAACTTCGTCACATGTACGGAGTAACTGAGCGTCAATTCCGTAACCTATTTGACCAAGCTGGCAAATTACAAGGTAAACACGGTGAAAACTTCATGGCGCTACTTGAGTGCCGCCTGGATAACGTTGTTTATCGTTTAGGTCTTGCTCGTACTCGCCGTCAAGCACGTCAACTTGTTAACCACGGTCACGTTACAGTGAACGGATCTCGCGTAGACATCCCTTCATTCCGCGTTCTTCCTGGTCAAACAATCTCAGTTCGTGAAAAATCACGCAACCTTGACATCATCAAAGAAGCGATGGAAGTGAACAGCTTTGTTCCTGAATTCCTAACTTTCGATGCTGACAAATTAGAAGGTACTTTCACACGCGTTCCTGAACGTTCTGAATTACCAGCTGAAATTAACGAAGCTCTTATCGTTGAGTTCTACTCTCGTTAATCTTTGTGAAAGAGACACTGTCCATTCCATGGGCAGTGTTTTTTTGTGTATAAAAACATGAAATTCCCATAATAAAAGCACGGTACCCGCTCCTAATGAGAGAAACGGATACCGCGCTGATAGATTCTATATCCTATTATACGTACTGAATTCTGAAATATTTCTTCTTTCCGCGGCGGATGATCGTAAATTGTCCTTCGATCTTGTCAGCTTCGACCATTACATGCTGGAGATCCGTAACGCGTTCACCATTGATGTAGATCGCACCGTTTCCTACATCCTCACGTGCCTGACGTTTGGAAGGAGAAATTTTTGCATTGACGAGGAGATCGATCAATGCAACCTCTTCTCCTTTCGCCTGCTCAAAGGATGGAACATCTTTAAATCCTTCCAGTATTTCAGAAGCAGATAATGATTTGATCTCACCACTGAATAAGGCTTGAGTTATGCGAATGGCCTGATCCAATGCCTCTTCCCCGTGAATCAGTTTCGTCATCTCTTCAGCAAGCGTCTTTTGTGCTTTGCGAAGATGAGGTTCCGTTTCAACGGATTGAGCCAATGCATCGATTTCTTCATGTGAAAGGAAGGTAAAGTATTTCAAGTATTTCACGACATCGGCATCAGCCGCGTTGATCCAGAACTGGTAGAATTCGTAAGGAGACGTTTTCTTCGGATCGAGCCATACCGCTCCGCTTTCCGTTTTCCCAAATTTCGTTCCGTCCGCTTTCGTGACAAGTGGAATCGTGAAGCCGAATGCCTTCGTCTCTTCTTCATGTGTGCGTCTGATCAGTTCAAGGCCCGTTGTGATATTCCCCCACTGATCGCTTCCACCGATCTGCAGCTTACAGTTGTAGTTGTCATATAAGTGATTGAAGTCCATCGCCTGAAGGATCGTATACGTGAATTCCGTGAATGAAATACCGGATTCCAGACGGGAGGAGATTGTATCCTTCGCCAGCATGTAATTCACGCCCACATGCTTACCGAAGTCACGCAGGAATGTGACAACATCCATCGCACCGATCCAGTCGTAATTATTCACCATCACGGCACCATTGTCTCCATCGAAATCAAAAATGCTCTCCAGTTGAACTTTAATGCTCTCTACATTTCCATGAATGGCTTCAATGGTCTGCAGTTTACGCTCTTCATTTTTCCCACTCGGGTCACCAATCAATCCAGTCGCCCCTCCGACAAGTACAAGTGGACGATGCCCCTGGTTTTGGAAGCGGCGAAGCGTCAAGAACGGAAGCAGATGCCCGATATGCATACTGTCCGCAGTCGGATCGATCCCGCAGTAAATCGAAATGCTTTCTTTATTCAAAAGGTCCTTCAAACCTTCCGCATCCGTTTGCTGATACGTGATCCCACGCCATTCCAAGTCTTTTAATAAATCCATCCTTTTTTCCTCCTTTTGATAAACAAGCTGACGACAAAAAAGTCCCTGCATATATGCAGGGACGCTGTCGCGCGGTACCACCCAAATTAAGGAATAACATCCTTCACTCTATAGAGATAACGGCTCTCACCGTTTGCCGCTACTAAGGTTCACGACAAAAGCTCCAGGATGTAATTCATCGGCCATTTGTGTCAGTTCACAGCAACCACTGACTCTCTTTGTAACAGGGAAGGCAGACTACTTATTCCTCTCATTGCATGTATTATTTGTACAGAAATCCAGTCAAATGACGGATTATCATTACGATCACTATATTAGGTTTTTACCATATTCCAAAATAATAGTCAACTAAACACGTGATAAAAGACCATTTTATTTGACTTTTTACGACAGCCTTCTTGTTAATATGCTATAATGGGAATGTTCTGGGGGGAATGATATATGAAGGAAAAATGGAACAAATTTCTCGAAAAATTAGACCCTGCAATCAGGTTCTTTTCAAATACTAGATTTCAAAAACGAGCAAGAATTACATACGGAGTATTCTGGAACCTGTCACTGATCCTTGTCGTGATTTTCGTACTGGGATTTGCCTTTGCAGGAGGAGTCGGAGCGGGCTATTTCGCTTCACTCGTCAAGGAAGAACCGATCCGTCCTTATGATCAAATGAAAAAGGACATTTACAACTACGAGGAAACCTCTCGTCTTTACTTCTCGGATGATGTGTATCTGGGGAAGCTCCGGACAGATCTGGAGCGTGAAGAAGTGAAGCTTGAAGATATCTCGGAAGATTTGCGAAATGCCGTCATTGCCACGGAAGATGAATACTTCAACGAGCATAACGGTGTCGTGCCAAAAGCGATCATGCGTGCCGTACTTCAGGAATTCACGAATTCATCCACTCAATCGGGTGGGAGTACACTCACTCAACAGCTGATCAAAAACCAAATCCTCACGAATGAAGTATCATTTGAGAGAAAAGCGAAGGAAATCCTTCTCGCTCTTCGCTTAGAGAGATTCTTTGAAAAAGATGAAATCCTTGAAGCTTATCTGAATGTAGCGACACTCGGACGAAATTCCTCCGGTCAAAACATCGCAGGCGTTCAATCAGCCGCAAAAGGCATCTTCGGAGTGGAAGCAAAGGATCTGACCCTTCCACAGTCAGCATTCATCGCAGGTCTTCCTCAGGCACCTTTCTCTTATACACCATTTAAAAATAATGGTGAAGTGAAAGAGAATCTTGAAGCCGGGATGAGCCGTAAAAACACGGTCCTGTACCGGATGCACCGCGAAGGATATATTACGAAAAAGCAGTATGATGAGGCCGTTGCCTATGACATCTCAAAGGATTTCGTGAAGCCGAAGCCATCACCTCAAGAGCAGTATCCATGGCTGACTGCCGAACTTGAGAGCAGAGCGGTGGATATCATGAAAAATGTTCTCGCAAAGAAAGATGGTTACTCTGAACAGGATCTTGAGAACAATGATGAGCTTGAAGACAAGTACCATACTTTGGCAGACCGGAATGTCCGTCAAAGCGGATACGAAATTCATTCGACCATCAACAAGAAGATTTATGACCAAATGCAGAAAACGAAGGATGCGTATGATATGTACGGTCCTACCAAAACCATCACGGTAAAAGACCCTGATACAGGTGAAGATGTAGAGGTGGAACAGCCGGTCCAAGTAGGCGCCGTGATGATTGAAAATAAAACAGGCCGCATCATCAGCTTCATCGGCGGTCGTGATTTTAAATTGGAACAAATCAACCATGCGACCCAATCACATCGATCGAACGGATCAACAATGAAACCTTTGCTGGCGTACGCGCCTGCACTGGAATACGGTTATATTTCACCAGGTTCACCGATTCCTGATGTTGCCGTTAACATCAATGGCTGGCAACCGGAGAACTACTCCTTTAGGGAACGCGGACTTTTCCCGGCGAGATACGCCCTGGCGGAGTCATTGAATATTCCTGCCGTAAGGACGTATGCGAATATCTATAACCGGAATCCATTTAAAGAATTTCTGCTGAAAATGGGCTTTACCTCCCTATCCAGCAGATATGACAATAACCTTTCGTTAACACTTGGAGCAACCACTGAAGGTGTGACCGTCGAGGAAAACGTGAATGCCTATACGACATTCGCCAATGGCGGGAAATTCATCGATGCGTTCATGATCGACAAAATTGTTGAAAAAGATGGTACGGTCGTTTATGAACATAAATCTGACCCTGTGGATGTATTCAGTCCGCAAACAGCTTATTTAACAATCGATATGATGAGGGATACCCTGGATCATAACCTTGGTACCGGACGTTACGCGAAAACCTTCCTGAACTTCAATTCAGACTGGGCCGGTAAATCCGGAACGAGTCAGGATTATAAAGATCACTGGTTTGTGGCAACAAATCCGAGCATCACCTTCGGAACCTGGTTCGGTTATGATACACCTTCTTCATTGAATACAGCTGCATCACGAGCTCGATATGGACATTACGGATTGCGTAATATCCGCTTATGGTCTTATTTACTAAATGATGTCAGGGACCTGGCTCCTGAGCTGATTGACCCTGATGCCTCGTTCAAGCAGCCTGAAGGCATTGTCAGAAGATCCTTCTGTTCAATCTCCGGACTGCTTCCATCAGAAGCGTGCAGCCAGGCAGGACTTGTAAAAAGTGATTTATTCAACGCTAAATTCGTACCGACCAAAACGGATGACAGCTTACTCATGAGCCGTTACGTGTTGGTAAACGGAAAGAAATACTTGGCATTACCGAATACACCTGAAGAATTTTCACAGCCGGGTGTCATCCTGAACCCTGACTTTGTGAAAAACATCTTCGGTTCTGTCCCTGGGAACCCGGATAAACTGATTCCTGATGGTGACGAACGATTTAAAAATGTTCTTGTCGCGGAAAACAAGATTTCCGATGACGGAGCCGCACCTGGAACCGTCAATGCAAGCGGTAATGGTAACAAAATCACCTGGACACCATCCGCAAGCGGCGACGTCGTAGGTTACCGTGTATACAGCACATCCGGCGGTAAAGTCGGAAGCGTCCAATCGGGCGCAAGCTATGCTGTATCCGTCGGAAATGGTTCTTTCTATGTGGTTGCAGTCGATGTAGCCGGGAAAGAGTCTGCCCGATCGAACACGGTACAAATCGGGGCACCTGCACCTGAACCAAAACCGGATCCTAAGCCGGATAAACCGGGTACGGACCCGAAACCACCGGGGGATAAACCAACCGATCCCCCGCCAAAACCGGATAAACCGGACAAACCAGAACCGCCACCACCAGAAGATGATGGCGGCGGTGACGGCGGTGGAGGCGATGGCGGAACAGAACCGCCGACAGAACCGGGTGAACCACCAGCACAGAACTAAAGATTGATTGAAAAGAGGGAAACGTCATTGTGACGACTCCCTCTTTTTTTTGTTTCATGATGAGTAGACATTTAGAAAACCCCCTACTCTCAAAGGAACGGATAAGTATACAGTTGCAATCATTTTAGACACATACTCACAATATCATTCACGGTGATTTCCCCAAAAAAACCACCTCCTTCATTCACATAGTAAATCAATGAAATTAGTCATGGAGAGTTTGTAAATATGTGATTTAATAAGAACCTTCTTTTATTGAGTAACCAGTGATCGTTAAAATAAGCGGAGATTTTCCGGTTAAGATTGCAGAATAAAGCTTTGTTCCGGATATAAGCGGAAATATTCCGATTAAGCAAAGCAAAATTAGCCATTTCCACGTTTTTAGAGCAAATAGGCGGAATCTTTCCGTCTATTTAAGGTGATCCCAGTTCTATTTAATCAATAGCCGGAATTCTTCCGCTTATTTCTCAAACTGGCTTTAGCCTCCTTCATTTAACAAAAGAAAAAGAGAAAAAGTCCTTAGAGATCTTTGCATCTCTAAGGACTTTACACTGTGGAAGTTAGGTGATTTGCCATTTGAATCGGTCTGCGAATAACCGTTTTGCACCTCACAAGTAACCCCCCACTCATATAGAGCGGGGGTCCCTCCATCCATTAATCTTCCATTGTACTCAAATCACCTGTCGGCAGGTCTAACTCCCAAGCCTTCAATACACGGCGCATGATTTTTCCGCTTCGTGTCTTCGGAAGCTTGTCGCGGAATTCGATTTCTCTCGGTGCGGCATGGGCTGCCAGACCTTTTTTCACGAATTGACGGATCTCTTCCTTCAATTCATCGGTCACTTCGTATCCGTCGCGAAGGGCGATGAATGCTTTAATCACTTCCCCACGGACCGGATCAGGCTTCCCTATGACACCTGCTTCAGCAACTGCCGGGTGTTCAACAAGCTTACTCTCTACTTCGAAAGGCCCTACCCTTTCTCCAGATGTCATGATGACATCATCAATACGGCCCTGGAACCAGAAGTATCCGTCCTCATCCATATAGGCAGAATCCCCGGATACATACCAGTCTCCAGGCATGAAATAAGAATCATATTTCTGTGGATTATTCCAGATCTGATTCATCATCGATGGCCAGCCTTTCTTGATGGCCAGGTTCCCCATTCTGTACGGAGGTACTTCATTTCCTTGATCATCGACGATCGCCGCTTTGACCCCTGGGAATGGTTTCCCCATGGAGCCAGGTTTGATCTCCATGCTTGGATAGTTACAGATCAGCTGTCCGCCTGTTTCCGTCATCCACCACGTATCATGGATGCGGAGGTTGAAGACTTTCATCCCCCAGCGGACGACTTCCGGATTTAACGGTTCCCCTACGCTCAGGATATGACGAAGGGAGCTCAGGTCGAACTGCTTCACGACTTCATCCCCTGCACCCATCAGCATCCTGAAGGCAGTCGGAGCGCTGTACCATACTGTCACACCGTAATCTTCAATCGTCTTATACCAGTTCTCCGGTTTGAAACGTCCCCCTACGATGACATTGGAGGCTCCTGTCAACCACGGACCGAAAATACCGTATGAAGTCCCTGTGACCCAGCCCGGATCCGCTGTGCACCAATACACGTCTTCTTCCTGGAGATCCAGTACCCACTTGGACGTTTGGTAATGCTGGATCATTGCATTATGAACATGAAGGACTCCTTTAGGTTTCCCGGTAGAGCCTGACGTATAGTGAAGGATCAGTCCATCGTTCCGGTCCACCCACTCCACCGAAAGCTTATCGCTTGCTTCAGCAAATTTAGCCATAAAGTCCACATGAACATCGTCTTCCTCAACATCTTCTCCAACCAGGAAGACATGCTTCAGATTCGGCAGCTCACTTACAGGTACCCTTTTCAAGAGCTCAGGCGTGGTGATCAGTACCTTCGCTTCACTGTCCTCCAGGCGGTCCCGTACGGCTCCTTCCATGAAAGCTTCAAACAACGGTCCGACGATGGCCCCCAGCTTGATCGCTCCCAATACGGAGAAATATAGTTCAGGGGACCTTGGCATGAAGATGAACACACGGTCACCCTTTTCCACATCACCAAAACGCTTTAATACATTTCCTGCTTTGTTCGACATCTTCTTCATATCAGAATACGTATATTTTTCATCACGTTCTGCATCTCGGTAATAAAGAGCGACTTTATTCTTCCTGAAAGATACTGCATGCCGGTCGATCGCTTCATGTGCCAGATTGACGCGACCTGTCTCCGCCCAAGAAAATTCTTTCTCGACGTCTTTCCAATCAAATGATTGGTACGTATTTTCATAGCTTTCAAGATTATAGTTTCCCTTTGTCACTGGTAACGCTTCCACTTTCATATACCGCATCCCCCTTATGTAAGAAATTACAATCTCATTATAGTATAAATCAGATATTTTCTCAATTTTTTAAAAAATCTGCCATGTAGCGTGATCCTATTGTATCCGCTCAAAACCCTGGTAAAATGGCGTTCCATTTAAATATTTCACAATAATATTCACTCTCAAAACGTCTGAATTTTTCGTGAAAGCGCTCTCTCTTTTTTAATTTCATGTATAATGAAATAGAGGAATATCTTTAGGTGGTGTCCAGATGAAATTGAAAAAAACCTATAACGCAACAGAATTAAAAACGTCAAAAGGAAACATCGTTATCGAAGGGCCGATCTCGGCAGAGGAATTATCCCGCCTTGATTTTCATGAGGGCCTCGTCGCTTTCAGACCTCCTGCCCAGCAGCACAAGGCTCTTGTAGAAATTGCCAGTTTACCAGAAGGGCGGATCCTGATTGCCCGCGACAACCATACCATTGTCGGCTATGTTACATATTTATATCCCGATCCCCTTGAACGGTGGTCACAGGGAAAAATGGAGAATCTGATCGAGCTTGGTGCCATCGAAGTCATTCCTAAATATCGTGGGGCGGCCGTCGGGAAGAATCTATTAAAGGTATCCATGATGGATGATCATATGGAAGACTTCATCGTCATTACGACTGAATATTACTGGCACTGGGACCTCAAAGGAACCGGTTTGAACGTATGGGAATACCGGAAAGTGATGGAAAAGATGATGAACGCCGGCGGTTTGGAGTATTATGCGACCGATGATCCTGAAATCAGTTCACATCCGGCAAACTGCCTGATGGCAAGGATCGGGAAAAGGGTGGATGCAGATTCCATTCAACGCTTCGACCAGCTGCGGTTTATGAATCGTTTCATGTATTAATGTAACAGTTTTCTAGAAGGGGTGGAGAACGTGATTGTAGAAGAGATAATGATAACGAAAATCGAAACATTGAAAGCAGACGATACGATCGAATCGGCCATCAAATTGATGAGGGACAAAAAAATCAAACATATCCCCATCACAAATGACGATATGGAAGTCGTCGGAATTGTGAGCGACCGTGATGTCAAAGACGGAACACCTTCCATTTTTCATGATGGGCCAAGTACTTCCGAGTTACAAAACCCTCTTAAATTCATCATGAAGACGGAAGTGATCACGGGACATCCTCTGGATTTCGTCGAGGAGGTCGCGGCCCTTTTTTACGAACACCATATCAGCTGCCTTCCGATCCTGAAGGAAAATAAGCTCGTCGGGATCATTACGGAAACGGACCTGCTGTACACGCTCATCCAATTGACCGGCGCTCATCAGCCCGGCTCTCAAATCGAAGTGAAGGTCCCCCATAAAGCAGGCATCCTCTATGAGGTGGCAGGAATCATCAGACGGAACAATTCCAATATCCAAAGCGTCCTCGTCTATCCGGATAAAAAAGATGAAGAATTTAAAATCCTCGTATTCAGGGTGCGTACGATGAATCCGATGAATGTGATCAACGATCTAAAAAAAGAAGGATATGACGTGTTATGGCCAAACATGCCGGGAATTTCATCATGAACAAGGATGCAGTCTTTATCTATTCAGATGAGCTCCTCGGGTACCGGTTCTCTGATGAGCATCCCTTCAATCAAACCCGGATCACGTTAACGATGGATTTGCTGAAAGAAGTGAATGCTCTTGATCCCGAGGATATCGTCCCTCCCCGGATGGCTACAGATGACGAGCTCTTTCTTAATCATGACCCGAATTATGTAAACGCTGTCAAACGAGCGAGTGCAGGCGAGCTTTCCCAAGATCAGGCTGAAGGGTTTGGAATCGGTACAGAGGATACCCCTATGTTTCAAGGAATGCATGAAGCCAGTGCTTATTTAGTGGGAGGTACGCTAACGGCGGTCGATTATGTCATGACCGGTAAAGCGAAGCATGCCCTTCATCTCGGGGGTGGCTTGCACCACGGCTTCAAAGGCAAGGCATCGGGTTTCTGCATTTATAACGACAGCTCGGTGGCCATTCGCTATTTACAGGAAAAGTACGGGGCCAGGGTTCTTTATGTCGATACCGATGCCCATCATGGGGATGGTGTACAGTGGTCCTTTTATGATGACCCGGATGTTTGTACCCTGTCGATCCACGAAACAGGGAGGTACCTCTTTCCCGGGACGGGCAATATCAATGAGCGCGGTCACGGGAAAGGTTATGGATATTCATTCAATATCCCATTAGATGCCTTTACCGAGAACGAGTCATGGCTGGATGCCTATAAAACATCTTTCCGTGAAGTCATTGAATTTTTCAAGCCTGACGTCATCCTCACCCAGAACGGGGCGGACGCACACTATTACGATCCACTCACCCATCTCTCGGCCACGATGGAAATCTACAGGGAGATCCCCCGCATCGCCCATGAGCTTGCACATGAGTATTGCAACGGGAAATGGATAGCGGTCGGCGGCGGCGGATATGACATCTGGAGAGTCGTGCCAAGAGCCTGGAGTCTGATCTGGATGGAGATGACCGGCCGGATGGACCATACCTCTTTCTTTCCCTCTAAATGGGTTGAAAGGTGGCAGAGTAAAGCTGGCGTCCCATTACCGACAGAATGGACCGATGCCCTTGACATCTACAAACCGATTCCAAGAAAAGAGGAAATCACGGAAAAGAATAAACAAACCGTGGAAAAAGCCCTCTATTCGATTCGCCAGCAATTGAGACAAAAACCTAGTAGTTAAAAAGAAAGGATGTTTTCTCAAAGATTGTTGCTATTCATATACAGTCTGAAACGAATGAAAAAGCAGTGGCATAAGAAGTCTCCACATTTCCTATGTGATAGTCAAACTTTTCGTCAGTTGATTGGAGCGGAAGGTGCTCGACTCCTGCGGGAAACGCTGGACAGGTGAGACCCCGCAGGCGTAGCCGAGGA
>NZ_JAHWGH010000011.1 GCF_019334305.1 Rossellomorea orangium | reverse complement strand
CGTCGCTGTCGCTCCTGCGGGGTCTCACCTATTCCGCTTTTCCCGCAGGAGTCTTCGTCTTGCACTCCAATCAACAGCTAGAACCTGCTTAATACATGGGCACAAAAAATCCGAACGAGTTAGATTCTTATCAAATCACTCGTTCGGATTTTTCTTTAACTGGAACCCTTTTGTCCCAACCTTCTTCTTTATAACTGAAATTGATACAATTTTCTTGGTCGTCCTCTTCCTCCACTTTGCTCTTCCCCGCTGATCCTCACGATGCCGATCCGTTCCATCTCAGTCAGGATTCTCCGACCGTTCCTCTCCGTGCTTTTCAGCCAGCGTGAAAGGTCCTGGGACGTGATTTCTTCTTTTTCATAATGGCGGGAAAGGGATAGGATCTTTGAGACGATGGCCGAACTGACAGATGAGTCTTTGAAGGCTTCCTTCCATTCCTCCCCCAGGTTGTTCAGGGAGTAGGTAACGGACGAAGTGGATGGAAGGATCTCCGTCACCGTCTTATCCTCATTGACACTGACCACGATGGAGGATTCGTGTTTTCTCGCATGCTGAAACGCAAGACGTACATGATGCTCCGCTTCCAATACGGTGACGCCGAATCCCAGCCCCACCCTGATATCCAGATTCGTATGAGCCTTCACTTCCTGCGTCATGGTCGAGAAGATCGATTCTTTCTCATGAAGATCAAGTTCACCGCGAGTGGTGTACACAAAGAATAACCCATCTCCCAATTGAACCATCGATCCGTTAATCTTCTGGGCAATGTCTAACAGGTTCCGCTTAAGGTCCAGCTCCTGATGCTTCATTTTATAAGAGAAATGGGATTCGTCCAGGGTTTGGGTGGAATAGATCACTTCAATTCCAACGATGGCGATTTGGGATTTCTGGTATTTCCTGGACTGTGCCCGCTCGAGTAAATATTGCAGTATCATCCGGATGGACAAATTCGTCGGAACGACACGGTAGCAAGGAATACCCATTTCAGTCAGGCGCTTTTGCACGCTTTGGATACATGTGATCGCCGCTTCAATATCCCCTTTTTCAAATAGGGAACGGTGGTAATCGACAAGGTCAGCAGCACTTCTATAGCCTTCATAAGGGTAGCTAGCGATTGTAAGCTGATCAAAGGAGTGAAATTCCACGGCCTTTTGAATTTCCTCCTTTGAAATTGTATCAATACTGATGGTATGGAATAGTCGTTGCTCCTTCATCTGTGCCTCTAATAAGGCCCCGAAGAAACTTGATCCGTGCAAAGGGGGAAAGCTCCCTTCCTTTTCTGTGATCCAGCCTTTTTCAAGGGCGTAGTAAAAAGGAGACTGTCCCGAGAAGAACCATTGATCAACAAGACCGCGATTCTTTTCCAGGATGTTCTCTATTTCATCTACTTTATCGTAAGGGAAGTTCATAAGTTCAATATTTTCAAAAAACGTTGCTACATGATTGATCCGCTTGATCGAATCGTCCGGACCGATGACACCAATTTTAATCAACAATGATCATTCACCTGCTTCTTGCTGCAATACTTCAGCTAGAATTTCGACTCCCGCATATAAGTCTTCGAGCGAACTATATTCCTTTGGATGATGACTGATCCCTTTTTCACAAGGAATGAACACTAAAGCGGAGGGCCATTTCGCAGCCATATTCATGACATCATGCCCCGCCCCGCTGTCCATTTCAAAGGTTCTGTAACCGAGACTCTCCCCGGCGGACTTCACCCTGGCGGTCAGCTTTTCATCCAAAAGGATAGAAGGGTTATCTACAAGAGTTTCCACCTTGATTGTAACATTAAATTCATTCTCCAGGCTTCGGCATTGATCGATGATTTTTTCTGCCATGATCTGTTTTAAGGAATCATCGACGGACCGGATATCGATGCCTGCTTCAGCATATCCGGGGATGACATTCATGACATTCGGTTTCACGTCCAAAGTGCTGACGGTTGCAACGAGAGGTTTTGGTAATTCACCGGAAAGTTTTTCTGCCTCTTCTGATACGAATGTGATGAGCGGGGCAAGGACCACAAGGGCGTCGGATCTTTTTCCCATGGGAGTCGTACCCGTATGTCCGGCCATTCCCTCGACTTTCACTTTTAGCCGGATGGGGCAGGCCACACCGCGGACGATTCCGAGTTGTGCTCCATGATCTTCGATTTGGGTGCCCTGTTCGATATGGAGTTCAATGAACGAATGGATGTCGTCTTCCGTTCGTTCAGCTTTTTCGATAGTTTCCCAGTCTAACCCTGTTGATTCCACAGCTTCTCTAATGGTGGTCCCATGGCGGTCTTTTACGTTTTCTACCGATTTATCAAGGATTCCTGCGACACTCTTACTTCCTATAGTCGAGACTCCGAATCGGGCTGATTCTTCAGAGGCAAAGCAGACTACTTCTATGGAATGATGAGGCTTGAACCCCCGTTCTTTCAGTACTTTAACCGCTCCAAGGCTACAGAGGACCCCGGCTTGGCCGTCATAGCCCCCTCCATTTTCAACTGTGTCAAGATGGGAACCTGTCAGGACGGCTCGAGGATTTCCCCCCTCCCATCTCGCAAAGAGGTTCCCTGCTTGATCTTTCCGCACTGATAATCCAAGATTCTCTGCCACTTCACGGAAGACATCCATCGCAGCCAGCTCTTCCTTTGAATATCCCAACCTTGTAAATCCGTCAGGCTGCTCCATCGTATCGACAAGATTTAAAGCTTTTAAATTTGTATCCAGCCATTCTTTCAATTGATACCCTCCTCTTTTAGATGCGACCGTTTTAGGATCAGGCGGGCGAAGGCATCGACCGCAACCTGCAGGACCCCTTCATCAAAATCGAATTCTTCATGATGATGTCCGTTTTTTAAAGGGGTTCCAAACACCATGAACGTTGCACTTCCGCCCTGCTTCTGTACTTCGTCGATCATATAGGTCACGTCCTCTGACGCCTTTAAAGGCAATGCATCAAGAACTTCTGATAGATAAGGACTTTCCTCTGCGACTTCTGTTAACCACTGGATCCACTCATGGTCGCACTCGGCTTCCATCGTCTCTCCGACCACCTCGATGTTCGTTTCCACCCCATGAAGGTCACCTGATGCTTGGAGGATCCGTCGGGCTTCCCTGACCATATATTGATTGATCGCAGTCGTTTCTCCCCTCGTTTCCATTTCAAGCTGTGCTTCATCAGCGATGATGTTTCGACCTGTTCCGGCTTCAAGCTTCCCGACGTTGACTCTGGTCGCCCCATCTGAATGGCGCGGAATGGTATATAGGTGAAGACTGGCAGCAGCTGCAGCCAGTAGAGCATTCTTGCCTTTCTCGGGCTCGAGGCCAGCGTGTGCGGCTTTCCCTTTATACGTGACGTTGATTTTCGAGGAAGCCAAAAAAGAATTCGTTGTCGCATATACCCGTCCAAGCTTTGTATCCCGGATTCCGATATGACCGCTGGCAAAATAATCGACGTTATTGAGCCACCCCTTCTTCACCATTGCTTTGGCTCCCCGTCCACCTTCCTCCGCTGGTTGGAATAGGAGGGTGAACCTGCCTTGAAGTTCCTCTTTGTATGCAGATAAAAATCTTGCCACGCCTATCCCGATGGCCGCGTGGCCGTCATGTCCGCAGGCATGCATGACGTTTTGCCGGCGGGAGTTGAATGTCTCACTTGTGGGAAAATGCTCCGGATTAGAAGATTCCTTAATGGGCAAAGCGTCGATATCAAACCGGAAGGCCATGTGAGGTCCGGGCTTTCCTGTGTCAAAGGTGGCGGCCAATCCCGTATGTCCGCCTTTCATTTGATGGAGCCAACTCTCTTCAACCCCTTCTTTCAGGGCATGCTCTTCTTGAAGGAATAAATATTCCTGTGACGGAACCCCCATTCGGTGTTTAGATGATAAAGCCTCCTTTCCAAGGTACAGGGTGAAACCAAGATTGGCCAATTCCTTGCCAATGAGATAGGTGGTGACATATTCAGTAAAGCCGAGTTCGGGCTTTTGATGGAAGGTACGTCTGAAAGTAGTGAGAGTCGGTTCAAGTTCTTTAATAAACTGTTCAAGTGAACTCATTGGGAAGACTCCTCTTTTTTAAGTTTCTGCAAAGTATCCAGTGTGAGCTGGACCATCACTTCCACCCCTTTAGTTAACGCCTTCTCATTCAATTTGAAACGTGGATCATGCAGGGGAAATTGCGGTTCTGCATCCTCGACAGATGTCCCAAGCCAGTAAAAGGCTCCGGGATACTTTTTGAGGAAACGGGAGAAGTCCTCCCCTCCCAATGATGGCGATACGGCTGGGGTCGCGTTTTCTCCAAGGATCTTCCGGGCAGCGTTTCGTACTTCGTCTGCCCATTCAGGAGTATTGACCGTTGCAGGATATCCGTCTAAATAGTCAATGGTCATGTGGGCATCGAAGCTTTTCCCTATCCCTTCTATGATGGAATAGAAACGATTCTTCACCATCTCTTTGACTTCGGGTTTGAAGGTGCGGATCGTTCCTTCAAGGATCACTTCATCTGCGATGACATTGTAACGGTAGCCTCCCTCGATTTTCCCGATGGTGAGGACCGCGGAATCAATGGGATCGGTGTTCCTGCTCACGATGGTCTGGAGCTGGGTGATCAGGTTATTTGCGATGATGATGGCGTCATTGGATTGATGGGGCATGCTTGCATGTCCTCCGGAACCTTTCACCTTGATTTTGAAACGGTCAGAAGCTCCCATGATTTCGTTATGTAAAACGCCGACTTCTCCGACAGGCAGATCCGGCCATACATGCTGTCCGAAAATGACGTCAGGAATGAATTCATCAAAGACCCCTTCGTCCATCATCTGCTGGGAGCCTCCAATCGGGGCGTTCTCCTCTGCCGGTTGGAAGACAAGGAGGATTGTACCCGCTAGTTCTGACTTCAACTGATTAAGGACTTTTCCTGTACCGATGAGCATGGACGTATGGGCGTCGTGGCCGCAGGCATGCATTTTATTCTGTATGGTTGATTTGTAGGGGATGTCGTTTTCCTCCTGGATCGGGAGGGCATCGATATCGGCTCTAAGAGCGACTGTTCCACCTGGCTTATCCCCTTTTATGATGCCTAGTATGCCCGTTTTGGCGTAGCCGGTTTTATAGGATATTCCAGCTTCAGAAAGCTTTTGTTGAATCGTCTTGGATGTTTCGTACTCTTCCCCACTCACCTCCGGGTTCTGGTGTAGATGTCTACGCAACTCAATGACTTCATTATCTACTGATTGGACAAGCTGCTTTAATTCCATGATAAAACTCCTTTTTCTGTCGAATGATTATTTAAGGAAAAGTTCCTTAATAATACCGTTAATATATACATTCGCTAGTAACCTGGAAAACCCTTTTAATCGACGGAACTTTTTGAGGGACGGACCTCACAGTTTTCTTATGAAATCCTGATATATTCATAACCATCACTCCTTGAGTTAACATAACTGAGGTCCGTCCCTCTTCCCTTTTCCCCTCCTACCCATTACACTGAAGGAAATATGATGATAAAGGGTGGTTAGATGAACCGTTTTGTTGAGAGGGTCGAGCCTTATTTTTTGAGTGAGGATCCGTTTGTGCAGAGATATGCGATTGAGATGTTGGAAGGTTCTTATTTGGTTAATGGTGATACATTTTTAACCGGTTTGAAAGCTCATGACCGCGGACAGGTTTCTGAATACTCTTCACCTGTACTTCCTTACTTAATGTACATGCCACTGAATGAGGAAGGGATGAAAGAGGTAGTCAAGCGGTTAAAAAGGCTGAGCAAGAAGGATACCGACGTACTCTTCTACATTCAATTAATAGCGAATGCCGATACAGAATTGCTGATAGAGTACAGTAACGATGTAAAACCTTTTTTAGATGAAGGACAACTGAAAAAGATTGCGAAGCTTCCGACTTTAAAAGATGAGGAATTATTCATGAAGCTTGCAGATGTCATGTATTACTTGGCAACGAATGAGTATGACCAGGTGTATTTCGACCATGGTAAAAGGATCATTCACGAGCTGGTTAAGAAAGGCGAAATTAAAAGCTGGGAAGTACAGATTAAAGAAGATGAGCTAGTCGGCTTCGAGATCATATACACCGTATATATGGCTGGGGAAATCCGCGAGGAGAGCGTAATCCCGCAATTAGTGAATCTATTTAAAAACGAGGAAGCAGAAGATTTGCTGTTGGAGGAAGTGGCCAATGCCCTGGTGAAAATCGGGACGGAGCAAGTGGTACAAGAAGTGGAAAAGGTCGCCTTATATGGTAACACCTATTTCTACACCTTGGACGTACTCGGAAGAATCAAAACCCCAGAAGCGGAAAAAGCCCTCTTAAGATTATTCGATCAAACAGATGACATCACCGCTAAAACATTGATCTCAGATTATTTATGTCAGCAGTTATCAATTGACGCAATTCCAAAAATCGAAGCATTCCTAGAAGAAGGCTATGATGAAAACATGCTTTGTCTGGAAGAATCCCTTTACGTCAACTGTGTCATGAACGGGATCGACCATCCGAAACTGGGCGAGTGGAGAAACCTCATCGAAGAAGTGGAAAAGCATTCATTGGATGAACAACCACTCCTCGTTACACAACCCGTCCAAACAGGAGACAAGGTAGGACGAAACGACCCATGCCCATGCGGAAGTGGAAAAAAATATAAAAAATGCTGCCTATAATAGAAGAGGGACGGACCTCCGCATTTTCATGCGGAAGTCCGTCCCTCTCACGTTTATGTGTTGGATTCGGACGAAAATAGAGGTCCGTCCCCCGAACTGGAATGTTACTCCCCTATCAATTTGATTTTGGAGGTCCGTCCCTCTACTCCATCCACTCTGGCTTACCAAAACCTTTGAATTCTTTGTCGATGACTTTTTCGAATTGATCGGCTTCGACGACGGCTTTGATGTCTTTGGCGAGTTGTGAGTCGACGTCTTTTGTGTTGACGACTACGCGGTTTCGGTATTGGTCGGGCATGTCTTCAAGCTGGAGGGCGTCAAGCAGGTCCATATCGGCTGCCAGTGCGTAGTTTCCAGGTACCGCTGATAAATCTACACTGTCTACGGCTCTTGGCAGCTGTGCCGCTTCGATCGGCTTGAATTGTAGGTTTTTCACGTTTTCAGCAATGTCTTTTTCGGAAACTGTCAATGGATCAGTGTCTGGTTTTAACGTGATCAGCTTGGCATCCTCTAAGATTTGGAACGCACGTGCCGCGTTCGTCGGGTCGTTCGGAATGGCAATGGCACTGCCTTCTTTAATATCCTCGATGGAATCAAACTTCTGTGAGTAGATTCCCATCGGAGCCGTTGGTACGACAATGACTTCGGATAAGTCCATGTTATGCTGTTTCGCGAAGGTTTCCATATAGATCTTATGCTGGAACAGGTTCGCATCCAGATCTCCCTGTGCCAGTGCGTTGTTCGGCTGGATGTAGTCACTGAATTCTTTCACTTCCACCGTATAGCCTTTTTCTTCAAGACCGGGCTTGATTGCCTTGGCTACCATATCACTGTATGGACCGGATGTCGCTCCGATGGTCACTTCTTTTTTATCTTCCGAGCTTGCCTCTTCTCCCCCACAAGCCGCTAATAAGCTCACAGTTAGTGCTAATGCTGCTACTAGAATCCACTTTTTCACTTATTGTTCCCCCTATAGTAGTTATCGTTTATCGACTAATCGTGCAAATACATCACCCGTGTATTGGATGAGTTGTACCAGACAAATCAAGATGACGACGGTGGTGATCATCACCGTGTTGTCATAGCGGTAGTATCCGAAGCGGATGGCCAGGTCCCCGACCCCTCCTCCACCGACGATGCCGGCCATGGCGGAATAGGCGACTAAACTGATCGTTGTAATCGTGATGGCCTGAATGACCGCTGGACGTGCTTCCGGCAACAGCACATCTTTGATGATCATCCAGGGACTTGCGCCTACTGAAACCGATGCTTCAATGACCCCTTTATCAATCTCGCGCAATGACGTTTCTACCATTCTCGCGAAAAACGGAATCCCCGCTACAGAAAGGGATACCGATGCCGCTGTAGGTCCGATCGTAGTCCCGGTTAATAGTTTAGTTAATGGTAAGAGTGCCACTAATAGAATGATGAACGGTACCGAACGGACCATGTTCACGACGAATCCTACGGCCTTTTTAATAAAACCGTTTTGCAGGAACAGTCCTTTGTCTGTCACGAACAGGAGAATTCCCAACGGCAATCCCACTATGATCGCTACAGCCAGCGAAATCCCCACCATATACACCGTTTCAAAAAACGCTTTATTCAACTCTGGCAAAATAGAAGACAATGAATCAGGCAGCATCCTCCAGCACCTCCAGGCTTTGTGTCTTCGCAGTGATATACTGGACGGCCGCTTCGATCTCGTCAGGTGAGCCAATCAGTTCCATGATGAAAATTCCCAGCGGCACGTCCTGGATGTATTCAATTTTGCCGTGAAGGATATTCCCCCGGACCTTATATTGCTGAAACACCTCTGATACGACGCTTTCCTCGGCAATCGATCCTTTGAATTGAATCTTGATGAGCTTCCCTTTTCTGGATTCGACCAGGTGCTGCGGCAGTTCGAATTGGAGAATCGTTTCGATGAACTGCTTCGTCAAAGGCTGTTTTGGTTCGGCAAACAAGTCATACACCGGACCTTCCTCCACGATCTTCCCGTCCTGCATCACAGCCATCCTGTCACAGATTTCTTTGACGACTTCCATCTCATGGGTGATAAGGACGATCGTCAATCCCAGTTCCTTGTTGATTTTTTTCAAAAGCTTTAAGATCGATTTGGTCGTATTCGGATCCAGGGCAGATGTCGCTTCGTCACAAAGTAATACTGATGGGTTGTTTGCAAGGGCCCTCGCGATTCCTACCCTCTGCTTTTGTCCGCCGCTGAGTTGAGCAGGATACGAATCCGCTTTATCTGAGAGACCGACCATCTCGAGGAGCTCGGTGACTCTCGGCTTGATTTTCGCTTTCGGCACATGTGCCGCTTTCAAGGCAAAAGCCAGATTGTCATAAACCGTCTTCGATTTGATCAGGTGAAAATGCTGGAAGATCATGCTCGTTTTCTGACGGGCGAGCCGGAGTCCTTTTGGCGAGAGCTTCGTAAAGTCCTGTCCATCAATGATGATCTCACCTGATGTCGGGGTCTCGAGTAGATTCAGGCAGCGGATCAATGAGCTCTTTCCCGCTCCGCTGTATCCGACGATGCCGAAGATCTCCCCTTTTCCGATGGTGACAGAAACGTTATCAACTCCAACCACCGTTTTCTTCTTTGTTTTATACGTTTTCACTAGATTCCGAATCTCGATCAATGTGCACACCCCTTTTTTTGTCCAATAAAAAATGCCTCTTTCCACTGAAAGAAGCATCGCCTGTTTATCTCGACTTATCTCTCAGAATGAAATCATTCTGCAGGAATTGGCACCGTTCCATTTCTGGAGGTTGCCGGACGTCATAGGGCCTGATCCCTCGGTCACTCTGGATAATTGAAAGTATGTAATTTTCAAAAAATAATCTTATAAAGGATAATACTGGGTATGTGAAGGGAAGTCAATAGCTGTTTTTTCGAGGATTTATATGTAAGCGCTATCTTTATTTTTATATCAATGATCTTTTCACAAATAAAAAACCTGCCCCCTCCCATACACCAAGGAAAGAGCAGGATCCATATTTTAACGTTTCTTCACTGATTCCCTTTCAACAAGCTCGGTCGTCAATTTGTAATACGAATCGACTTCTTCTTTCATGAGCATTTGAAAGATGAGATGAACGGCCAGTGCACCGGCTTCATATTTTGGCTGACGCATGGTCGTCAACGGCGGGGACACGTATTCCGACAGCTGGATATCATCGAAACCGATGATGGAGATATCCCCCGGTACGGAAATGTTTTTTTCGTTCAGTGCCTGCAGGCCGCCGATGGCCATTTCATCATTGGCGTAGAAGATGGCCTGGGGGACATCCCGTTGAGCGATCAGCATTTTGGTCGCCTGATAGCCTCCTTCACGGGTGAAGCCCCCTGAGACCTTCCATTTTGATTTATATTCGATGCCGTGCTTGTTAAGTGCCTCCCGAAAACCCTGGAAACGAAGCTCGTTGTCATGGGAGTTGTATGGTCCGCTGATAAAGGCGATATCCCTGCTGCCATTCTCGATCAAGTGCTCCGTGGCCACGAGCGCCCCGTGTACATTATCGACTTCAATCTGGGTGACGTAGTCGCTTTTGATCCCCCGGTCGAGGACCACGATGGGAAAGCCTTCCCTTGCCGACTCGAGAATCGTCTCGTCACTGATATTATGAGCGAGGATGATGACGCCGTCGACACGTTTTTCCTTCAGGAATTTCACAGCGGTCGACTGTACTCCACCGATGGAACTGCATGCGATCAAGTCATATCCGTTCGTGGAGGTGACATCCTGTACGCCCTTGATCAGTTCAGAATAATAAGGACCTGAGAGGTCGCTCAATATTAAGGCGATTGTATTGGTGCTTGTCCTTTTCAAATCGGAGGCAAGCCCGTTTTTTTGGTAATTCAATTGTTTGGCTGCTGCCAGTACCTTTTGTCTCGTTTCTTCGCTCACTTTCTTACTGTTGTTCAATGCATAAGAAGCGGTCGAAACGGCGACTCCGGAAAGCTTGGCCACATCTTTGATGGTTGCCATAAGTTCACATCCTATTGCTTCTATAAATGAAGGCATCCTTCTTCTTTCCATTATACATGAAAGCGTTTCAATTATTTGGCTGTTTTTCGATCAGATACACGACCGCTTCGTACGGACGAAGGGTGTGGATTTCCGATGGTCGTTCCCTTGTATCAGAATAGTTGCTGATGATGAGCGTTGTATGAGCATCATCGACATGTTCCGGTAATTCGAATTGGGGATTCCCCCCATAGAAATTCGCCACTACCAACAGGGTTTGTTCTTCCCATGTCCTCGTGTACGCCATGATTTCAGGGTGGTCCTCCAATAGTAATTCATATTCTCCATAAATGACGATATCCAATCGTTTCCTCAATGCGATGAGCTTTTGATAATGATAAAAGATGGAGTCTTGATTTCCCATTGCATCCAGAGCATTTATTTCGTGATAGTTCGCATTCACTTCAATCCAAGGTACCCCATTTGTAAATCCGCCATTATCATCATCATTCCACTGAAAAGGGGTCCTGGCATTGTCGCGGCCTTTTGTTCGGATCGATTGCATGATCTCCTGCTCCGGCACGCCCTCTGATTTCTTCTCTTTATAGTAATTAATGGTCTCAATATCCCGATAGCGGGTGATATCGTCCCAGTCGATATTCGTCATCCCGATTTCTTCCCCCTGGTAAATGAAAGGCGTACCCTGCATCATGTGAAGGACGGTTGCGAGCATCTTGGCGGATTCGATCCGGTATTCCTGGTCGTTCCCCCATCTAGAAACGATACGTGGCTGGTCGTGATTATTCCAGTATAAACTGTTCCATCCTTTCTGAAAAAGGGATGTCTGCCACTTGCTCAACACCTTCTTCAACTCTGTGAAATCCAGTTCCTTTAACGCCCATTTCCCTTCGCCCGCTCTTTCGTCCAGGGACATATGCTGAAAGGTGAACACCATATCGAGTTCATTCCGTCCTTTCCCTGTATAAAGCTGAGCGGTTTCCGGCGTAGCCGAAGGGGTTTCCCCCACCGTGACCGTTGGATATCGAGAGAGGACCTTTTCATTCATTTCCTGTAAGTAATCATGGAGCTTTGGCCCATCGGTCAGTACGTTTTCATCGACTTCCTTCCCGATCAGATCGATCACATCCATGCGGAATCCACTGACTCCTTTACTGAGCCAGAAGTTCATCATCTTGTACAGATGCTCACGGACTTCCGGGTTATGAAGATTGAGGTCGGGCTGTTTTTTGCTGAAGAGATGAAAGTAATACTCGTCTGTCCGTTCATCCCATTCCCAAGCGGATCCGCTGAAGACGGAGGTGATATCACTTGGGGGACCGCTCTCACTCTCTCTCCAAATATAATAATCCCGATAAGGGTTTTCCTTTGATTTCCTCGACTCCTTGAACCAGTGGTGCTCATCTGACGTATGGTTGATGACGAGGTCCATCATGATGTGGATGTCCTGCTCCTTTGCTTCCTCTATTAATCTCTCCATGTCGTCCATCGTACCGAAATCGGACATGATGTCATAATAGTTGCTGATGTCGTAGCCGTTGTCATCGTTCGGGGATTGATAGACAGGGCTTAACCAGATGATATCGATTCCGAGAAGCTGGAGATAATTAAGCTTTTCGATGATGCCTTCGAGATCCCCGATTCCGTCCCCGTTGGAATCATTGAAGCTTCTCGGATATATTTGATAAATTGTGGATTTCTGCCACCATGCTTTTTCCATCGTTTCACCTCATGTTTTCAACTACTAATCAAAGAAATGTACCAGGTACAATCATCCTGATTTGTACCTGGTACACGTCACTCACTTAATGCCCGACATCGTAAATCCTTCGACGATATACTTCTGGAAGAAGGAGAAGATGATGATGATCGGTACGACCATGAAGGCAGCCCCGGCCATCTGCAGGCCGAAATTGTTGGCATATTGTCCCTGCAACAATGAAAGTCCGACAGACAATGTGTAGAGACTTTCATCGTTGGCAATGATCAACGGCCATAAGAAGCTGTTCCATGCTCCGATAAACGTCAGGATTCCCTGCACGGCGAAGATCGGCTTTGCGATCGGCACGATCAACCGGAAGAAAATATAGAATTCCCCTGCCCCGTCGAGCCTGGCTGCTTCGATCAGGTCCGTCGGGATCGTCGTCATGAACTGCCTGAATAAGAAAATACTGAAGGCAGCGGCGAGACCAGGCAGCACGATCCCCGTCATGGTATTTGTCAGTCCCATTTCATTCAGGATCAAATAGACCGGGATCATCGTAACCTGTGCCGGGATCATCATCGTGGCGAGCACGATATAGAAGATTTTCTCCCTGCCTTTGAATTGATACTTGGCAAATCCATACCCGGCCATGGCATTAAAGAATAAGCCAACAAAAGAGAATAACACGATGATCAGGGTGTTTCGTAAATACACACCGAAATTCATGCTTTCAAATAAATTTACGTAATTTTCGAGTGTCGGATTTTCCGGAATCAGGCTTGGCGGAATTTGGAGCACTTCGCTTTCCGGCTTGAATGAGCTTGAGATCATCCATATGAAAGGAACGGAGACAATGATGCCTCCGAGAGCAAGCAACAGGATGATAAAGAGCTTTTCCACCTTCGTTTTCGTTGTTTTGGTTTTCATATATTCAGCCCCGATACTGTATAGTTTCGTTCTTAATATTCTGTATCAGATTTTCTCATCTTGAATTGAAGAAGCGTGATGATAATGATGATGATGAACAGGATGAATGATCCTGCTGCCGCATAGCCAAATTCACTGAACTGGAACCCTTTTTGATAGATGAAGAGTGCCATCGAGATCGTTCCGTCAAGAGGACCTCCATTCGTCATGACAAATGGTTCTTCGAAGAATTGCAGCCATCCGATCAGTGTCGTGACCGTGACGAAGAAAGTGGCATAGCGCAGTAACGGGATCGTGACATTCCACAGTACCTGCCAGCGGTTCGCCCCATCCATTTCCGCCGCTTCATAATAAGACTTTGGAATACCCTGCAGGGCAGCGAGAAAGATGATCATATTGATCCCGACCCCTTTCCATACGGCTAACACAATCAACGATAGCTTGGCGATCGTTGGCTCTCCTAACCAAGGAATCTTCCCGACATCGAGCAGTGATAAAATATAGTTGAATAATCCGTATTCCGTATTGTATAAGAACCCCCAAATGACGGCAACGGCGATGATATTCGTAATCGAAGGCATGTAGTATACGCCCCGGAATACCGTAAACAGCTTACTTGTCCCATAGTTCAACAGTAGGGCGATACCCAGTGAGAACATGATGACAAGCGGCACTCCGATGATGACATAAAATAATGTGTTGAAGATCGACTTATGAAACAACTCGTCAGAAAATAAGGCAGAATAATTGTCCATGCCGATGAAGCTGACATTCGACCAGTCGGCGAGACCTTTTAGGTCAAGGTCTGTGAAACTGATCAAAAACGCTACGATAATAGGAACAATACTGAAAACGGTCAAAATGATCACTGCAGGAGCAATAAACACATAGGGATGCTTATTTTTATTGATGCTGTTTTTCCATCCATTGCTCATGATATCCCACCTATCTAAACGTACGCAAAATGATTCTAAAAATGGAGTTCAGGCTGTACGCCTGTAACTCCATTTTATTTTTATGCAAGCGTCGGTTTTGTTTATTGGTCTTGCTTACTATTCTACGATTTCATTTGCTTTCTTGTTGAAGTTCTCAAGCTCTTTGTCCACATCGGCTCCACCGACCGTGATCTTTTCAATGGTAGAAAGGAACTCTTGTGCAATCACTTCAAATTCTTTGATTTGCGGTGATGCTTTCGTATTTTCCAATTGTTGACCGAAAACGGATAGCATCGGATCTTCTTTCAGCTTCGGCTCCTCCCATGCATCGACACGTGAAGGAAGTGTATTTGATACGTCCAGCCATTCCATTTGCGTGTCCACTTTATTCATATATGAAATGAATTTCAGGGACTCGTCCACATTCTCAGAATTATGGAAGACGGATAGATTCGATCCACCCATGCTTGAAGTGTTCGTTTCTTTCTTAGGCATGACGGCTACAGCCCATTTATCCTTTAAGTCAGGTGCCTGGTCGTTGATAATGTTGATCATCCAAGGACCACTGAAGAACATTGGCTTCATGCCGTCTTTAAATGCCTGTACGATATCGATTCCTTCTGTTGTAGGACTGATTCCTTCTTTGAAGTAGTCTGTGTAATACTGTGTCGCTTCTTTGAATTCAGGGGAATCAAAGTTCATCTTATCTTTTCCTTCGAACTCATATCCATTCTGCCATGCAAAGATGAATGGAGTGATCTGGTCATTTCGGTCGATATCAAGACCGTATACATCATCCCCGCGGTCATTCAGTTTCCCTGCGGCATCCTTCAGTTCATCCCACGTAGCAGGTGCCTTGTCGTAGCCGACTTCTTTCAATAGATCTGTGCGATAGTATAGTACGCGTGTATCGATATACCATGGAACTCCGATAACTTTATCGTCATACTTCATAGAAGTGACGGAGCCTTCGAAGTAATTTTCCGGTTTGAATTCCGGATAATCTTCCAAATAAGGAGTCAAGTCGAGCAGCGCCCCTGCATCAGCGAATTCAGGTACCCAAGTTGTTCCTAATTGAAGGACATCCGGGCCATTTCCGGAAGCGACGGCCGTCAGTAATTTATCATGTGCATTTCCCCAAGGGATCGCTTGTATTTTCACTGAGATATCTTTGTTTTCTTCTTCAAACTTCGAAGCCATTTCCTTTAACTTCTTACCTTCTTCACCCATCGCCCAGACGGTGATTTCTTTCTTCCCATCCTTCGATTCACCGTTGCCTCCGCAAGCGGTAAGGATCGTGGACAACGCCAGAAGACCGATCAGCAGTAAAGACCACATTTTCTTTCTCATGTTTCCCCATCTCCATTTCCATTGGTTTTTAAACTTGTAAAAATGGTAAAGCGTCATTGAATGAGACTTCGTTGATTGTTATTCTGAAAAATCATTCAAGTTATTGAAACGTTTCGATGACTATATTATAATCAAACGTGTATACGCTTTCAACACTTTTTTAGAAATTACTGAATTGAAAATGAATTAAGCTCGCCCCAAGCCTCTACATTACCAATAAAACACTGATACATCGAGGTCATAGGTAGTTTTTGGATACCACAATCCGGGTTGACGGCTGAAGGGAACGCGCTTATAATTCAACTCAATTGTTATTCGAAACGTTTCACTAATTCACACACCTTTATGAAAAATTTCAATACAGGGGGCCTACCAATGAGCGAAAACAAGCTGCAATCATTATTGGAACAAATGACGTTAGATGAAAAGATCGCCCAGCTGATGCAGTTAGCAACGCCTTTTTTCAAAGGGGCTAAAGAGCAGGGTCAGATTACAGGACCGATGGCAGAGATGGGAGTGTCCGGCGATACCGTCCAGAACAGCGGATCGGTCCTCGGGGCATCCGGTGCACAGGAAATCATCAATATACAACGCACCCACCTGGAAGAGAACCGGTTGGGTATCCCGCTTCTCTTCATGTCCGATATTGTCCACGGCTTTAAGACGATCTTCCCGGTCCCACTGGCGATCGGCTGTTCATGGGATCTCGAACTGACGGAAAAAAGTGCGGAGATTGCAGCGAGGGAAGCTTCCGTTTCCGGCGTCCATGTCACGTTTGCCCCGATGGTCGATCTTGTGAGGGACCCCCGCTGGGGAAGAGTGATGGAATCGACGGGAGAAGACCCTTTCCTTAATAGTGAATTCGCACGGGCTTTCGTCCGCGGTTTCCAAGGGAAAGAGTTGACGACGGATACAGAACGGGTGGCTGCCTGTGTGAAGCATTTCGCCGCATACGGGGCACCAGAAGGCGGACGTGATTACAATACCGTCGATATGTCCGAACGGGAGCTTCGGGAGAATTACCTTCCTGCCTATCAAGCGGCCCTGGATGAAGGCTGTGAAATGGTGATGACTGCCTTTAACACGGTCTTCGGGATTCCTGCAACCGGGAACAAACGGTTGATGCGAGAGATGCTGCGTGAAGAAATGGGCTTTGACGGAGTCCTCATTTCCGATTGGGGAGCCGTGAAGGAAATGATCCCCCATGGAGTGGCGGAGAATGAAAAAGAAGCGGCTTTAAAGGCGATTACGGCCGGCCTTGATATTGAGATGATGACGACCGCCTATGTGCATCACTTAAAAGAACTCGTAAAAGAACAAATGGTAGACGAGTCACTGATTGATGAAGCCGTATTGCGGATTTTACAGTTGAAGCAGAAGCTCGGCTTGTTCGAGAATCCGTATCGTGGCGCAAATGCAGATTTGGAAGCGGAAGTGATCATGAGCGCAGCACATCGAAAAGCCGCACGGGAACTGGCAGGGAAATCCTCTGTATTGTTAAAAAACGAACATCACGTCCTCCCACTTAAAAAGGAACAAAAAGTGGCGCTGATCGGTCCTTTCGCGGAGAGCGGGGACATATTGGGACCGTGGTCCTGGCTTGGATCAAGGGATGACGCCGTTACAGTGAAAGAAGGAATCCTTTCAAAAATTGGCTCCTTGACCGTCGCCAAAGGGTGTGACATTGAGACGATCACAGACGCACAAATAAAAGAAGCGGTGAAAGCAGCCGAGAATGCGGATGTCATCGTATTGGCCTTAGGGGAAGATTCCGATATGAGCGGTGAAGCCGGATGCAGGGCGAATATCCAGCTCCCTTCTGCTCAATTACAACTCATCAGGGAATTAAAAACGCTGGACAAGCCAATGGTGGCGGTCCTCTTTAATGGACGTCCACTCGACCTTCATGGAGTATTGGACGAAACCGACGCAGTATTGGAAGCTTGGTATCCGGGTACAGAAGGCGGACACGCCGTTGCCGACTTATTGTACGGAGACGTGAATCCTTCCGGGCGGTTAACGATGTCCTTCCCTTATCATGTCGGGCAGGTTCCCGTTTATTATAACCACTTCAATACCGGGAGACCTCAAGGCGCACCCGATGCCCAGGAACGATATGTGTCACAATACCTGGACATCCCGAACGAGCCGCTGCTTCCATTCGGATACGGTTTGAGCTACACGACGTTTACGTATTCCGACTTGAAATTGACCTGTGAAACGATGACCGAAGAACAGCCACTGGACATTTCCATTACTGTTCTGAATGACGGTCCTGTCGCTGGCGAGGAAGTCGTACAGCTCTATATTCGCGATCACAGCGGTGAAGTCATCCGCCCTGTGAAGGAATTGAAGGATTTCAGGAAAATCAGCCTGAAGCCCGGTGAAGCGACAGATATCACGTTTACGTTAACGGAAGATCAGTTAAGATATCATCACTCAGACCTTCAGTTTAAGAGTGACCCGGGAATGTTTACGGTTTATATAGGAAGAAACAGCAAGGACACCATGGAACACACGTTCAAATTGGAAAAATAAAAGAATCGAGGGGAAAACGATGCATTCACATACTCAATTAACATCCGGAGAGCTTGTATTCGATTTTTTAAAAAGCGGTGACCTTTTCGCCGTCACACATAAACAGACGATGATCAACCAGCTCATGACGAATCCGATCGACGGTTCACTCAATAATCTGTATCTTCGCGTTCATGAGCCGGCCGGTATCCACTCCATCCCTTTGATCGGGGCGAAATCGTCAAGCACTGTTCAATTCGCTGAATCCCAAGTTAGATGGACGGGAACACATGAGACAATTTCATATGAAGTCATATTTACGTTAACAAGTAAAGGCATCTGGTTCTGGGATGTGATGCTTGATGGGTCTGACGCTGAAGTGGACGTCCTTTACGGACAGGATCTCGGTCTTGCAGATAAGGGGGCCGTCCGTTCCAACGAAGCGTATATGTCACAGTACATCGATCACAAGGTGTTTCAGGATGAAGAGAAGGGATACGTCCTTTGTTCACGGCAGAACCAGCCGCAATCAAGCGGGTTTCCGTATATTCAACAGGGCTCCCTCGGCAGGGCAAAGAGCTATTCCACCGATGGTTTTCAATTCTACGGGTTATCATACAAAGACACCAACGAACCACAGGCTTTAAAAGAAGAATCCCTTGCAAATGAAGTCTATCAATACGAGTTTGCTTATACGGCACTTCAATCCGAAAAAGTCGAACTCAACGGTTCTCAGCACTTTGTGTTCTACGGGGTGTTCAAAGAACATCACGAAACGGCCATCACTTCACTGGAATTCCAGGAAGACATAAAAGCTGCCCGGGAAGAAGCCGTAAACTTCAAATCGGAATTTCAGGAACCACAGGAATCAGTACGGTTCAACCCGGAAATCGGACAGCCACTACGTTCCCTATCCATGACAGAGGAAGAAGTCGGTGCCTATTTCCCAACGAGGCATAATGAAGAACGCGAAGGTGATTCCCTGCTCTCCTTCTTCACCGATACCCATGAACATGTCGTGTTGAAAGAGAAAGAATTGATAACGGAAAGACCCCATGGACATATTCTGATGTCTGGGAATAACCATCAACTGAAAGAAGACACCATCACGACGACTTCATTCATGTATGGATTATTCAATTCACAGCTCGTGGTCGGCAATACGTCCTTTAATAAAATGTTGACCAATCAACGAAATCATCTGAACATCATGAAAACGTCCGGCCAGCGGATTTACATCGAAATCGATGGATCGTATCGTTTACTCACCATGCCTTCCATGTTCGAGATCGGGTTCAACTATGCCCGCTGGTACTACAAAACAGCCGATGATACGATCATCATCAGCAATTACACAGTCGTCGATTCTCCTGAAGTACAGCTTCATGTTGAGTCAAAAAACAACGTGAAATACCGTTACCTCGTCACCAATCAGGTGTCCATGAACAACAATGAATATGAAGTCGGGTATCACGTGGAGCAAGAAAACACTATGCTGACGATCACAGCCGACCCACAATCTGAGAGCAGCAACGTTTTCCCGGAATTAACTTATCGGATGAAAGTGGATGGTGCCTCCATTGAAACAGGGAACGAAGAAGTAATCGCACAACACGTTGAAAAAGATTCCGCTTCCCTCCTCGTGATGAATGTAAGTGAAACGTCTCAATGGAAGATGACGATTCAAGGATTGCTTGACGGGAAAGAGCTGCCATTGAAGGAGCGGGACATGACAGAAGAAATCGAAGCATATCGCGCTTACTATCATGAGGTCATGAACGGATTCAGACTCTCTTTAGGAGAGAACGTTCCTGCTGAATTGGAAAAAGTGAACGCACTCGCCTGGTGGTACACCCATAATATGCTCGTCCACTATTCCGTCCCCCACGGACTGGAACAATACGGCGGCGCGGCATGGGGTACCCGGGATGTATGTCAGGGGCCGACAGAATACTTCATGGCCACCCAAAACTATCAATCGGTCAAAGAAATCATCAAAACCGTCTACTCCCATCAATATGAAGATGACGGCAACTGGCCTCAATGGTTCATGTTTGACCGCTACTTCAAGTTCCAACAGGACGACAGCCACGGGGATATCATCGTATGGCCGTTGAAAGTCGTCAGTGATTACATCGCCGCGACGAACGATCATGCTATCCTGCATGAGAGAATCCCTTATACCGATCGGGATGGATTTGGTTTTACAGAAGAAAAAGAAACGCTGCTTCATCATATACAAAAGGAAATCTCCTACATCAAGGAGAACTTCCTCCATGACACCTTCCTCTCTTCTTATGGAGATGGCGACTGGGATGACACCCTGCAGCCTGCCAACGCTCAATTGAAGAAATACATGGCAAGCAGCTGGACCGTCGCCCTTACGTATCAAGTGCTTGTGAAGCTTGGAACGGTGCTTGAGGGTACATTCGATCAGGAGGCACAGGAAATCAGTGCACTGGCTAAAGGCATACAAAAGGATTTCAATACGTATATCCTGAAGGATGACGTCATTCCTGGATTTGTGTATATGGAGGAGCCGGGGAGCCTTGAGTTCATGGTTCATCCAACCGATACAAAGACCGGTATTCATTACCGACTGCTGCCGATGAACCGGAGCATCATTTCCGAGCTATTCACACCAGAACAGGCAGACGCCCATTACCAGCTGGTGAAGGAGCATCTGTATTGTCCGGATGGAGTACGCTTGATGAACCGTCCCGCCAAGTACGAAGGCGGGGTAAGCACCCACTTCAAGCGGGCCGAGCAGGCATCGAACTTCGGCCGTGAAATCGGGCTTCAATACGTCCATGCCCACATCCGCTATGTGGAAGCGATGGCGAAGCTTGGGAAAACCGATGAAGTGTGGAATGGATTGCAAATCATCAACCCGATCGGCCTGAAAGACGTCGTGCCGAATGCGGAGAGAAGACAAAGCAATGCCTACTTCAGCAGCTCCGACGGCAAATTCAATACCCGCTACGAAGCACAGGAACGCTTTAACGAACTTCGTAATGGCAGCGTGCCTGTGAAAGGCGGATGGAGAATCTACTCCAGCGGGCCGGGAATTTATATGAATCAGCTTATTTCAAACTGCCTGGGCATTCGCCAGGAAGGCGGATATCTGATCATCGACCCGGTGCTTCCGGACAACCTCGACGGTTTGAGAATGGAATTCCAGATCATGAACCGTCCTGTTACGTTCGTCTATCACCTTGGGGATTCCGACACAAAACAGGTTGTGGTGAACGGAGAGGAAATACCATTTGAACCGTTGACCAACCGTTATCGTCAAGGCGGGGTAAAATTGAAACGTCTGAAGCTTGAGGCTTTGCTCGGTGAGGAATCAAATACGATTGAGCTCTACATTTAATTTTCACATGATAAAAGAGGCATGGGGAACCAATATACTGGTTCCCCATGCCTCTTCATATTTGTTATAACAAATCCAAATCGGTTAACACGTCCAACTCCCTTAACCGCTCCTCACAGTAAGAAGAATTCTCTTTTAAAAAGGAGTCGACATATGCAGGATGACACATCACCTCGAGGGTCTCCCCCTCCCGCCTGTTCACCAACATCCTTTTTAATCCTGCCACCGACACCCCTTCCCCGTAAAAATCCATGGAAAACCGATCGGTCAATAGGTTCATTCCTTCTACATCCTCTTCAAACACATTTCGGACAGGCACCCCATACCGTTCCGACAACCTTTTCACCACTGGGATCAAGGGGCGGAAGCTATGTACATGATGGTGACTGTCAATATGGGAAAGAGGCAAACCGAAGGATAAAAACCGATCAACCTGCGTTTCCCATTCCCATTCAACCTCATCCACATTGATTTCTTTCTCTTCGAAAATCCGGCTCGTATATCGGAAATACCCTTTCTCATCCACTAGCGACGGAACGCTTCCTGAAACCGGTCTTCCACATGTCAACGACAAGTGAATGCCGACCTGCAGTTCCGGATGAAGCCGCGCGAGTTCCACGGCATGCTCTGTTCCCGGCATGTTGACGAGCATCGTCGTGGAGTTGACGACGCCAAAACGGTGACTGTCCAATATGCCGTGATTCACCCCCCGGCATAAACCAAAATCATCGGCGTTGATGATCACCTTTCTCATATTCCCCCATCCCCTTTTCTCTAATAGGTTCGTTCTACAAGAAAACTGGCTTTATCCCCTCTAAAGACCGCTTTGGAAAACTCGATGACCGAACCATCCTCAAGAAAGGCCGTGGTTTCGATCATGAAGCACGGTGTCCCCTCTGGCACTTCAAGCTTCTCGGACACCCGTTCGTCGGCTAAAAATAACTCGATGGATTCTACGGTTTTTTTGATATTCAATTCAAACTGTGTTTCCAGCAGTTTGTAGAGGGATTTCTCACATTCATCTTTGTCGAGACCCGGTGTTTTGTACCAAGGTAGGTATGCAACCTCATACTGCAGAGGTAAACCGTCCGAATAACGAACCCTTTCCAAACGATTGACCGGGTCCCCATTCTTCAGTTCCAATGCCTTTTCCACTGCGGATTCTGCCGGGATCACGTTTAGGCTGAGAACCTTAATCTTCGGCTTTTTCCCCTGTAATCGCAGTTGTTCCGTATAATTGTCGATCGTAGAGGAAAGGATCTGACTGACTTTCTCTTCCGCCACAAAGGTACCCCTTCCCTGTTCCCGATAGACATAGCCTTCAAGGGTCAGCTGCTGGAGGGCGGTCCGGATTGTCGTGCGGCTAACGTTGAACGTGTCACAAAACTCCGCTTCCGTCGGCAGTTTACTATTCGGCTCGTACTCTTTATTTTTAATCATTTCAATGATCTTTTCCTTCACATGTGAATGCAGGGCCTTTGGTTCTTGTGTGTCTTTCATCTTGTTTCTCCCTTCCACTTTCTTCCTACACTTGTTATAACACATTCACGTTCATTTCTCTATCCATACTTCATCTTATCATAAAACAAATTCATTATTACAAATAAATTTAAAAGAGACATATTTTTATAATTTGTTATTACAATATATAGACGAGCAAAAATTTGTATGATACATTATTAAAAACAGAAACCGCTTTCACGGTGAAAGGAGTTCGACAAAATGTCATTAAAGGTAGTCATTATCGGAGGCGGATCAAGCTATACACCTGAGATCATCGAAGGGTTCATCAAGAGGCACCGTCATTTTCCCGTGTCGACGATTACGCTGGTAGATATCGAAGCAGGAAAAGAAAAGCTTGAAATTGTTGGGCAATTTGCTCGTCGCATGATCAAGAAAGCCGGTGCCCCCATTGAGTTGGAGTGGACTCTCGATCGGAAGGAAGCCCTGATGGGTGCCGACTACGTCACAACACAAATTAGGGTCGGTGGTCTCTCCGCCAGGGAAAAGGACGAACGGATCCCATTAAGTCACGGGGTCATCGGGCAGGAGACCAACGGGGCAGGCGGGATTTTCAAGGCCCTCCGTACCATACCCGTCCTGATGGACATGTGTCATGACATCCATACGATTTGTCCTGACGCATGGCTCATCAATTTTACCAACCCGGCGGGAATCGTCACGGAAGCTCTGCTGAAGTACAGTCCTCATAAGAAGGTCATCGGGGTTTGCAATATCCCCTTCAACATGAAGAACAGTGTGGCCGAGATGATGAATTGTGCAGCAGATGACGTACAAATCGAATTTGTAGGGATGAATCATTTTGTGTTTGGTAAGAGGGTTTGGGTCAAGGGTGAGGATATGACAAGCCTAATTCTCGATAAGTTGATTCATCAAGAAGCTGACTACTCACCGGCTAATATCGTCTCACTGGGATGGTCGAAGGAATTTTTACAGGCACTGGGCATGCTCCCGAATCCTTATCACCAATATTACTTCCAAAGGGATGCTGTATTGGAAAAGGATCTTCAAGCCTTCGAAGAAAATGGTACACGGGCAGAGGTTGTTCGAAAAGTTGAAAAAGAACTTTTCATACAATATAAGAAAGAAGAGTTGAACGAAAAACCAAAAGAACTGGAAAATCGGGGAGGTGCCTACTACAGTGATGCTGCCTGCAGCCTGATGGAAAGCATCTACACCAACAAGGGGGACATCCAGACCATCAACACACAGAACAACGGATCCATCCCGGACCTTCCACACGACGCCGTCATCGAAGTGAACGCCGTCATTACGAGGGACGGACCTCAACCGCTGACGGTCGGACCGCTTCCTCCATCTGTCAAAGGAATCATCCAGCAGATGAAAGCGTTCGAGGAGCTGGTCATACGGGCTGCAAGGTCCGGGGAGTACACTCATGTCTATCAGGCCATGGTGATGAATCCGTTAGTACAGAACGAAGGGGTAGCAAGACAGCTGGTCGATGAATTATTGGAAGCTCACAAAGAGTTTCTGCCGCAATTCAATTAATCTAGCAAATGGGGGAAAGAAAAATGAGTAAAGTAATGGGGTTTATGGAAAGTAAGTTTATGCCTGTTGCAGGCCGGATCGGCTCACAAAGGCATCTGGTCGCCATCCGTGATGGCTTCGTTTCGATCATGCCATTGATTATCGTCGGGTCCCTGGCCGTGTTATTGAATAACCTGCCGATCGACGCCTTTCAGAATTTCATGGTGTCTGTATTCGGGGAAAGCTGGAAGTCCGTCGGCGGGAACATGTGGAATGGGTCCTTCGCAATTCTTGGGTTGCTTGTCGCCGCATCCATCAGTTATCACCTGGCAAAATCCTATGATATCGATGGGTTGTCGGCGGCGTTAGTGTCGATCGCTTCCCTGATCATCCTCACGCCGGTTACAGAGGATTGGGGAATCTCCTACGCCTGGACCGGAGCTCAAGGGATATTCGTCGCCGTCATCACGTCCCTCCTCGTCACGGAATTGTTCAAAGTGTTGATTCGTTCGAAGTTCACGATCAGTATGCCTGACGGGGTTCCGGAAGGTGTCATGAAATCATTTAAAGCGCTGATCCCAGCCACGATCATCCTGATTCTTGTTGGTCTTATTCAAGCCCTCTTAACTTCTTTTGCAGAAAAAAGCCTTTTTGAAATTGTGTTCACGCTGATCCAGGAACCATTGCAGGCGGTATCGAACTCACTGCCATCAGCCATCGTCGTTGCTTTCTTAAATCATTTCTTATGGTTCTTCGGGTTACACGGTACGAACATTTTAGGTCCGATCATCGAGCCGATCTACCTGCCTTTAATCGAAAAAAATCAGCAGCTGTTTGCAGCCGGCACGAGCGCATTCGACGTGCCATACATCGTCACCAAACCTTTCTTCGATGCGTATGTGTACATGGGTGGATCCGGTACGACCATTGCCCTGATCATCGCCATCTTCCTTGTGGTGAAAACGAAACATTACCGTACCGTCGGAAAACTGTCAGCCGCACCTGGAATTTTCAACATTAACGAGCCGGTCATCTTTGGGTTACCGATCGTGTTGAACCCGCTTATGTTCATTCCGTTTCTACTGGCGCCCGTTGTCCTGACAGTTACGTCTTACCTGGCTTTAAGCCTCGGGATTGTACCAAAAACCGTGGCGATCGTTCCGTGGACGACACCACCGATCATCAGTGGATACCTGGTGACAGGGGGATCCTGGACGGGAATTGCACTTCAACTTGTGAATCTGACCATTGCAACACTCATGTATATCCCATTCCTACTCGCATCTGAACGAGCTCAATTAAAGAAAACCAATGAAACGAGTGATAAAATCGCATGACGTTAACGCTGGAAGAAATCTCATTTCATATCATCCTGCATGCCGGCAATGCCCGCTCTTCCGCCATGGAAGCGCTGCAAGCCGCTAAGAAAAACCAATTTGACCTGGCAGGGGACAAAATGGCCGAGGCAGAGAAAGAGGTCCATCAGGCCCATCACTATCAAACTCAATTACTGCAAAAAGAAGCGAGCGGTGACGGAGAAAACCCTACCATTCTACTGATTCACGCACAGGATCATCTCATGAACGCCATCACCGTCAAAGAACTGGCTCAGGAAATCATCGAAATCCATCAAAACAGGTAAGGAGTGCTTCATATGAATATCATGCTGGTCTGTTCAGCAGGCATGTCGACGAGTATGCTCGTCCAGAAAATGAGGAAAGCAGCTGAAGAGAAAGGCTTCGAAGCTACAATCAATGCGACATCGGAAGCTGACTTAAGTAATCATTTAGACCAATTGGACGTGATCCTCATCGGACCTCAAGTCCGCTATCTATCTGCTAAAATCATTGAGAAAGCTGCACCCTATGGGATTAAAGTCGATGTCATCGATGGAATGCATTATGGGATGATGAACGGCGCGAAGGTGTTGGAGCAGGCAGAAAGTTTATAGTTCAACGAAAAAAGAGTAGCCCAGGCTACTCTTTTTTCGTACAGCTCTCCCGCTTCACCAGATGAGCAGGTACAACGACTTTCTTCGCCAGTTCACGTTTTGACTGGATCTGATCCAGCAATAACTCCACGGCCGATTCCCCCATGAACTCTGTGTACACTTTCACGGTCGTCAAGGAAGGCTGCAGGAACTTTGAAGTCGCAATATCATTGAATCCGATGATGGAGATGTCTTCAGGAATCTTGATCCCTTTTTCGTGAAGCGCACGGATCGCCCCGATCGCCATGGAATCCGAAGCCACAAAGAAGGCCGTGGGCACTCTCTCGGCTTTTAATGCCTCTCCCATCAAGCGGTAACCATCCTCGGCGGTGAAATGTCCATCCGTCCAGATCTGCTCCTCGTCGTATAGATTACGGAGGGCGAGGTATTCGTAAAATGATACTTCCCGCTCATCACGTATCGGTTCATCCTCCACCACATATTCATGTCCCCCGATATATCCGATATGCTCATGACCGAGGGTGATGAGGTGATCGAGCACTTCTGCCATCGCTTTTCTGAAATCGACGACGACGCAATCATAATCATCCGACGGAGCGTAATCCACGAGGACGAGTTGACGGGCAGCCCTTTCGAACAGATCGATTTCCGATTGGCTGTATTTCCCTACAGCTATGATGCCGTCCAATCCTTCGAGCTTCGCGGGATCGATTCCATCGGCATGTTTATACAACTTTACCAGATCAATATTCCGCTCCTGACATTCCCGTTCCACTCCGGTCCGGACCGCCATATAGTAAGGATCTGCCATTTCCTGCTGATCGGAATACCAGTAGATCAAACCGAAGAGCATTCGATCCTTGATCTGACCGGGGTCCTTTCGATTACGCAGCGTTTTATAATTCATATCCTGCGCAACCTGGAACACTCGCTTCTTCGTTTCTTCCGCAACGGAGAGTGTCGTATCGTAGTTTAGTACTCTTGAAACAGTAGCCAGGGAAACACCTGCCTTTTCTGCTATATCCCTTAAAGTGGCCATCCCACTTCCTCCTTCTTTTCATACATTGCTATTTCCATTATAACGGAGATACGGGCGCCACACACATACTTCCCCTTAAATCGTTGAGGTCCGTCCCTCTTATTTCACTTTGCGGAGCTTCCAGATGTGAGATTGGTAGTCTCCTTTGAGCCTGGTTTGTTCTGTTATGGCGGTGCCGCTGAAGAATGGCGGGAGCAGCAGTCCGATGTTCATCAGTTCGTCTCCGTACATTTTCTCTCCAGTGTGTTCTATTTTATATAAGGTGTCTGGGTCCAGTCCCTGTAAACGAACACGAATTAAACCAGGGTTTGGTTGTGCGAGCGTCCGGTAAAAAGCCACGATGGCTTCTTCCGATTCCCGGTCCACCACCATCCAGGAGGTATCATTTCCGTTGAACGGACTTAGGAGACGGTAAAAGGTTCCGAACTGAAGCAGTCGTCTATTCTCTTTTATAAAATGAACTTGTTCTTTCACGGTTTCCTTTTCTTCTGCCGTAAAGGTGGTGGCATCGAGTTCATATCCGAAGGCACCGAACATCGCCACATGAAAACGGGTGTCAAGAGGCGTCTCTCTTCCAGTTTGGTGATTAAGCCCACTCGAGACGTGGGCACCCATGGATGAAGTCGGATAAACAAGGGACGTACCCCATTGAATCTTCAATCGCTCCACTGCATCTGTGTTGTCACTCGTCCACGTTTGCGGCATATAGTAGATCATCCCGGGATCAAACCGGTTCCCGCCGCTTGCACATGATTCGAACAGGATGTGTGGAAACCTGTTTGTCAGTTTGTCCAGGAGCCTGTAAAGTCCCAGCACATAGCGATGTGCCACTTCACCCTGGTGACGTGCCGGAACCGATGATGATCCGACTTCCGTCATGTTCCGGTTCATGTCCCATTTCACGTACGAAATCGGGGCTGAGGAAAATAAGTTCTCCAATGTGTTATAGAGATGATCCACCACTTGTTCGTTCGCCAAATCAAGAATGAACTGATTACGTCCATGTGATAAAGTACGATCACTCACACCCAGGACCCAATCAGGATGATCCCTGTACAGGTCACTTTCCTTCGACACCATTTCAGGCTCCACCCAAAGACCGAACTGCATTCCCTTCTCTTTAACGATGGCTTCACTTAACCCCTTAATCCCATTCGGCAGTTTCTTCTTATCAGGAGTCCAGTCGCCAAGGGAAGTCGTATCATCGTTCCGCTTTCCGAACCAGCCGTCATCGAGGGCGAACAGTTCAATTCCCAGCTCAGCTGCGGCATCACAGATGTCGAGGATCTTTTCCTCATTAAAATCAAAGTAGGTCGCTTCCCAGTTATTGATGAGTACCGGGCGCTCCTTGTCCCGCCACTCCCCCCTGGCCAATCGGGAACGGTATAACTCATGGAACGTCTGGCTCATCCCGTTCAATCCGGAATCGGAGTACACTATTACCGCTTCAGGAGTCTGAAAGGAACGTCCTCCCTCTACCGTCCAATCAAAACCGAATGGATTGATCCCGAGTAAGGCACGGGAAGTATCATAAGCGTCCACCTCTACCCCGCCGTAAAAATTCCCGCTGTAAATGAGGCTGAAGCCGTACACTTCCCCCTGACTTTCAGAAGCATGAGGGGATTTCAACGCGAAAAACGGATTGTGATTCGAGCTTGAGACACCCTTTTTACTGTCTATGGACTGCAGCCCTTTTCTGAGGGGCTGACATGATACATGACGTTCCCGGATCCACGCTCCATGGAGATGAAGGAAATCAAATTCTGCATGAGGAAGATCAAGAGAGGCGCTGAGCAAGCGCTCAATCACCACCGGTTCATTCCCCAGATTACGAAGCTGAACGCTCCTCACGATCGCATCCCGTTCATGATAGACCGTGTAGAGAAAATCCATTTCAAGCCTGGCAGACTGGTCCTCCAGAGTGACCGTCAATGTCTCCGCTTCCCCTTCATCCTCTACATATGTGGAAGGCAAACCGGCGAGCGCCGGCTTCCCTTTTTCCAACCGGTATCCTTTATAAGTAAAATGGGACGTCCTGCTGCCACTTTCATGCTTCAGGACAAAGGCCGGCTCACGGTAATCACTGGTTCCAAAGCTCGGATACTCCTGTTTTAAATACTCCAGTGAAAAAAATGGATCCCCTTCATAGGGAAACGATGCGTTACCGAGAGGCTCAGCCGGGAGCTGGATGAGATGGGAGAAATCATCCCGATGCCTCACTTTTTTCCCGAAATACAGCTGACCGGGCTGACCATTTTTCAAAACAGAAAAGATGTAGCTCGTGTTTCTCCCCTGCAGATGAAATTGTTTATGTTCTTCGTTGATGAATATCGGCATTTGAGTCCCTCCTTATTTATTTAACGGCACTGCCAAGCATGCCCGAAATGAACTGGCGTTGAAGAGCCAGGAAGAAAATGATGATCGGAATCGTTGCGATGGTGACTCCTGCCATGACCTGACCATAGTCGATTCGGGAAAGGCCGAATAAACTGGAAAGGGCAACCGGGAATGTGTACATGTCCGTCGATGACAGGGCGATGAGCGGCCATAGGAAACTGTTCCACTGATACAGGAACAAGAAAATCGCTGTCGCAGCGAGTGCCGGCTTCATGGACGGCATGACAATCTTGAAGAAAATCTTCCATTCACCCGAGCCGTCGATCCTTGCCGCTTCGATCAGTGAAGTCGGGAATGCGAGCATATTCTGCCTCATCAGGAAAATCGCAAACGGATAGGCGAGGTTGGGAAGGATGACGGCTTTATATGTGTTCAGCCATCCGAAGCCTGCCATCATTTTGAATAAAGGAATGATGGTTGCGTGATAAGGCACCATCATCGACAGCAAGAAGACGCCGAAAATGATATTACGGCCTTTGAAACGGAATTTAGCAAACGCATAGGCCGCCATGGAACAGATTAGCAGGCTCATGACCGTGTAAACGATGGCAATGAACAAGGAATTGAACATGACGCGTCCGATGCCGATCGCTTCGTTTAGATTTTGAACATTTTCCACCAGCTTTTCACCAGGTGCAAGGACCGGCGGCTTTGAGAACATCTTCCCACTTTCATTCGTCGCGCCGATCGCAGCCCAGTAGAAAGGAAATAACGATACAAGCGCACCAAGAGCTAATACGATATACAGAACGATTTTTCTACCTGATTTTGATTGTCTCATTCTTGATCACCCGTAATTTTGAATTGGATAAACGTCATGATCCCGATTAGAATCACGATGACATATGCGATCGTTGAAGCGTAACCGAAGTCGAAGTAACGGAATCCTGTTTGATATAAGTACATACCGATCGTGAGTGTCGCATCACTTGGTCCACCCTTTGTGAGCACGAACGGTTCATCGAATAATTGCAGCGTCCCGATCGTGGATAGAACGACCGTAAAGAGAATCACCGGTTTCAACTGAGGGATGGTGATGAAGAAGAATTGGCGAATGCGGGAAGCACCGTCCATACTGGCCGCCTCGTAAAGCTCTTCGGGGATATTCTGCAGTCCGGCTAAATAGATGACCATATTGTATCCGACCCACCGCCATGTCATGGCGATGATCAGGGAGGCCTTTGCCCAGAACGGATCGTTCAGCCACGGTATCGCCTTGAAGCCCAGTGAGGTCAATAGCTGATTAACGACACCATCGTTCATCAGCATGATGGAGAAAATGATGGAGTAGGCCACAAGGGACGTGACAGCCGGCAGGAAGAAGGTGACTCGGAAGAAGCCCTTCATCCGGAGTAAAGCTGAATTTAATAATGAGGCCAATACGAGCGCTAACAGCACCATGATCGGCACTTGGATGACGAGCAGGATAAAGGTGTTTTTCAATGCCGTATGAAAGATCTCATCCGACAGCAAACGCTTATAATTATCAAGTCCCACAAACGTCAACGTCGCTCCCTGCCCTGTCTGGAAGCTGAGGATAAAAGAAGAGATAATCGGATAGAGCATGAACACACTGAACAGAATGACAGCGGGTGCGATGAATAAATATGGAATATATGATTTCGTTTTCATACATTAACCTTCTTTCCGGTAGGAAGCCGTGAAGCCGCCCAGTTGTTGATAGAAAAAGAGAGAATTAGACCACAAGAACCCCTTGGCTCTAACCCTCTCTTTTCTTATTTCTTACTTGTTGATATCACGTTTCGTCCGGTCACTTAAGCGTTTTGCCGCTTCTTCAAGAGCCTTTTCTACTTTCGTGCCGTTGAATGTATCCGCCTGTGCTTTGATGGCTTCATCCAAAGCAAGGGAATAGTCTTTCGTATAGTAAGCGGTCGGGACGTCCTTCATTTCATCCGCGAACAGTTTCCAAATGTTTTGTCCTCCGAAGAATTCCACTTCTCCGTTAAATACGTCTGATTCATACGTCGTATTCAGGGATGGGAACAGTCCGTAGTCTTCCATCGCCATGATTTGCGTATCTTTGTCTGTTGAGAAATACTCCAGGAAATCGTACGCTGCATCGGCGTTTTTACTTGCTGCAGGAATCATCCAGCTTGAACCTCCAAGGTTGGACGCACGGTTGCCGCCTTCTTCAACCGCAGGAAGTAAGAATACGCCCCAGTCTCCGCTTGTATCCTTTGCCTGATCGACAATCGTTCCGTAGTACCAGGCACCGAACGGGATCGTCGCAACAGAGCCGTCGACTGTTGAAGAAACGACTCCATTCCAGCCGTCCACATTTTTAATTAAATCCGCATCGGCAAATTTCTTCTGGATTTCCATGGCCTTCACGGCTTTTGGATTTGTCAGGTCGATGTTGCCTTCTTCGTCATAGTAGAAGACACCCTGCTGATTCAGCATCATCCGGAAAGTCGGGTCATCCTTGAACATATCAAGCGGCATCGCGTATGAACCGGTTGCCTCTTTGATTTTCTTCCCAGCTTCGAGGAAATCATCCCATGTGTTGATGTCTTCAGCCTTCACTCCTGCTTTTTCGAACAGGCTGCGGCGATAGAACATTCCGCCAGGACCGGCATCGAATGGCATGGCGTAGTATTTCCCTTCGACTTGCGCGAGATCATTTTTGAAAGATGGGAATTGATCTTCATGATCAGAGAATCCTTTGTCCGACAGATTCAGGAACCCTTCAGGAAATGCTTCCACATAACCATGAATACGATCGTCTTCCACCAGTACGATATCCGGCAGACCGACACCGCCGGCTGCAAGACCGGTAGATAGTTTGTCATATACATCCAGTCGTCCGATATCCTCTACCTTCAGTTTCACGTTCGGGTGATCTTTTTGATATTCCTTGACGGCATCATTCAGAGCACCGACATTCACATTCCATGCCCAGGCAGTGAGCGTCACTTTCCCGTCCTTGCTTTCGGAACCACTGCTTCCTGAACTGCATCCGGCAATGATCAACGTAGCAATGATACCCATTAAAACGAAAATCTTCTTCATACCCCTTGTCCCCCTTGTTTTTCATAGATTAAAAGAGCTGTAATCGTCTCCCGTAAAAACCGCTTAATAAGAAAGCGTTTACATCTTATGTATGATTTTAGTAAATATTCAGATATCAGTCAAGTTAATTTTAGTAAAATTTTTATTTTTTTTACTTGATAAAAAAGCGGGGACGATCATACATTGGTAGAATGAGAGATTTTAGTGGTTTCGTAGAATGGAGGAAATGCAAAAAGCGCCCGGAATGTCAGTATGTCTGACTTCCCGGACGCTTTCATTTTACATCACATCATAATCCGTCACATTCCGCTCCACTACGCGCGCTCCTTCCACACTTACAAACGCACCAGTCGAACCTCCGAACACATCGGTCGCGATCAGGTTGTCCATCGCAGCCTTAACCGCCAATGTGTCAATCGGCTCGATGGGCTCATTGATGGATAGCTTCGCGGTCTTCCCCACTTCGGTTTTAAACTCCAGTTCCAATACTTTTGCCATACTCTATACCTCCTTTCCGATATGATTCCTTACCTCGATTACTCATTGATGTCGAAGCTTTGAAGCTTCTCCACGTTGGAAAGCACTTTGGATGAAAGACTTGCGATTGATAACGCTGCACTGTTCATGTCATCCGCCGTTGCAAGGGGATTGATGTAGCTATAAGATTTGTACGCAAACTTAGGTTTCCCCTTCTCGTCCAGGCCATCACTGAAAGCCAAACGAATCCTCGTCGATTTCAAATCCGCTGTTGCCATGTGCCTCACCTCCTTTCACCCTTTATATAGGGATTCAGCAGAGGATCAGACACCCTTTGACGAAAAAAAACCGGAGATCTCTGTCTCCGGTTTTCCATTATGCTTCTATTTCCCGATAGTGCTTCCTGCGAAGGATACGGAATCTGAATGTGAGATAAAGGATGGTTCCTCCCATGGCAACGAATAAGAAGATGAGGGTAAACATCACATTATGCCACATGAACGCAACATCACCTGTGGAGATGATGGCCCTGAATGCATTAATCGTATACGTCATCGGTAAGAAGTTAGAGAAGTGCTGCAGGAATTCAGGCACCAGTTCGATTGGATACGTTCCTGCACTACTTGTCAATTGTAAAATCAAGATGAGAATCCCGATGAATCGTCCTGGATTATCAAGGGATGTCACCAGGAATTGGACAATCGATAAGAACGTCCAGCTTGCCAGGATGCTCATCATGATAAAGAGCGGGATACTCGTCACTTCAAGGCCGAGTCCCCATAAAAGTATAGAATCGGCCAACAGCGCCTGAAATACCCCTGCAAACAGGAGAACGCCGAATTTCCCGATGAACCATCCGAATCCGCTTCTTGGTGTGACAGCCGGTTCCCTCATCGGGAAGATGATCGAAATCACGAGTGCTCCGACAAAGAGACTGAGTGACAGGAAGTACGGAGTAAAGCCCGTTCCGTAGTTCGGTACATTATGAATCGGCTTGGCGGTCAGGGTGACAGGTTTTGCGAACATGTCATAGATGTCGTCATTTGCGTTGACGTCATTCGCATCCTTGGCACCATCTGCAAGCTTATCCTTCAGCTCGGATGATCCATCCGTCAGTTTATTCAATCCATCTGTCAGATCGGTTGACCCGTCTGACAGTTCTCCGAGACCGGATGATAAATCCACAGATCCGTTCCGGAGCTCTCCCAGTCCACTCATGAGACCCTTGAATTTGTTTGAGAACATTCCCAGTCCTTCCGACAGATCATTCGATCCTTTTGAGAGATCGCCAAGTCCGTTGTACAGTTTTCCTGAACCTGCATACAGGCCGCCGAGACCGTTGACAAGCTGATCGGAACCTGAAGATAAGCGGCTGGTTCCATCAGCGAGATCCGAGGAGCCCTTGGCTAGTTTCGCAGACCCTTCTTGGAGGGCGTCTGTTCCGCCGGCGAGTTTTCCAAGTCCTGTCGTCAGCTTATTGCTTCCGTCAACCAATCGGTCGATCCCATTTTGAGCGACTGAAACCTTTTCCTCTACCTGGGAAAGGCCGCCAACTAGAAGGTCCTGGCCATCCAATAGGGAATTTGCCCCTCCGGCCAATTCCGCCTGACTTTTGGTGATTTCATCAAACCCATTGGTTAATCCCGCCTGTTTGACTGACAGGTTTTGCGCCTGGGCGGACAATTCTTCTGATTGTGTGCCGAATTCAGAAGCGGTACCTGATACTTGAGATACTTTATCGGTTACGTCCTGGCTTTTATTAGACAACCCATTAAGGGATGCTTTCAATCCTTTCAACTTTTCCTTTTGTGCGGGGTCCTGTTCCTGTTCAATCAAGGTATCGACATTGGCCGCTGCTTCTTTGAGCCCTTGACTGACCTCAGTTGAACCGGTATCCGCACCGTTCACATCATGGCTGATTTCAGCTGCCTTACCGGATAAAGCTTGAGCTTGAGAAGCAACCTGATCTGACCCCGTTGCAAGGTCAGGCAGACTACCATTCATTTCATTCAATCCGTCCAATGATTTCTGGAGGCCGCCCGCAAGCCCTTTCGCACCTGCCAGTGAATCTTTCGCCCCTGTCAGGAGCTTTTGATTCCCTTCTGCCATGTCGGTGAGGGCCGCATCAAAGGATTGGAGTCCTTCCGACACCCTTTTGGAGCCCGCATACGCCGTATCGACTCCTGATGAAAAGGAAGTGGACTTCCCGGCGAGTTCCTTAAGCCTTTCATTTAACGTTTGAGCCCCGTTGTTCACGCTGTTGATTCCGCTGTTCAAATCTTTTGCGCCGTTTTGAGCTTTTCCGATATTCTCTTTCAGTGCGCCCGCTCCGCTCCGGGCTGAATGGACGCCATTTTCAAGCTTATCAGCACCCGCTGCAACGGAGCCGACACCATCGTCGAGCTTATTCGCACCGGCTTGGGCATCTCCAAGTCCGTCCGACAATTTATTCGCTCCTTCATGAGCTGTGTGGATCCCGTCATGAAGGTCACCGGAACCCGATGTGGCATCTCCGAGCTTATCATTCAGCTTTCCGGCGCCGTCACTCGCTTCAGTCAGTCCATCCCCGACCTCCTTGATCTGGTCAAACATCGATTCGGCATAGGTTTTCGTAACCGCACCCGATACCTCCTCCTTGATCTTTTCAATCGCAGAGTCTCCTATTTTAGAAGAAAGATAGTTTGATCCTTGATTGGCCGTATAAATCAATTCCAGTTTTTCAGGATGAACATCCTCGAGTGTCGTGGCATGCTCAGAGAAGTCTTCTGGTATTTCAATTTTTAAATAATAGTCCCGGTTTTCAAGACCCTTATCGGCTTTCTCTTCGTCTACGAACCTCCAATCAAATGTGTCGTTCTCTTTCAGGTCTTCTACAAAGTCTTCTCCTATTGTCAGTTCTTCGCCGTTAAACTCGGCACCCTTATCATTGTTGACGACCGCAACAGGGAGCTGATCCACCTGTCCGTACGGATCCCAGAATGCCCATAAGAATGTTCCACTGTATAACACAGGAATAAATAATACGGCTAAGACGGCAATCAACAGGGTCTTATTCGTAAAGATATTACGAAATTCTCCCTTGAGTGAATGCAATCCTTTCATTTTATCAACCCTTTCGAATATATGACTATCTTCACCATTTGGTCATAGGATTCAAAAAAGAAAGGACCATTTACGTGGATAACCCATTCAGTAAATAATCCTCCATGATTGTGGCGATTTTCTCAGACGATAGGGGCGGGTGATTCCGTTCCCAATCCGAAACCAGTGAAATGTATACCTTCAACAAAATAAATGAAATGACTTCCGTGTCACAAGTCTTGATCTGCCCACTCTCCATAGCCCGATCAATCTTACTTTTGATATAAGACAGCAATTCATTCTCGATATGGTGTAGCATTTCCTCCACTGCCCGAGTGCCGATTTGTTTCTCTTCCTCGATCAGCTTCAGCATCAATTGATGGTCTGTCCGGTACTCTAGAAGCGTAATTAATGCCCGGTGAACATTTTCATAAAAGCTGTTATCGGGATCGAGGGCAAGGTCTGCTGATGATTTCATTTCCCTTACCATGCTATACACAATCTCCTCAAACAGCTCACCCTTATTCTTGAAGAACGTGTAAATCGTTCCTTTCCCGACATTCGCAAGCTTCGCTACCTGATCCATCGTCGTCGCCTTATACCCAAACAGCGAAAAAGACTTCGTCGCCGCCTCCACAATCAACGCCCTTCGATCAATAGACATCCTGATTCATAACCCCCTGACCAAACCAGTGTTTCGTTCAAACCCATTCTAAACTCAACTATAACATCTCTCCGTAATAGATTCAAAGATGAGAGGGACGGACCTCGATTCCTAGTACCTGCTCCTAGGAATAAAGGTCCGTCCCTCAAATGTTAATACAGTTTCCCTTGTCGATATAACACCGTCGAGAGTTTCATGACGGAGTGGATGTAGCAGTTCTGTCGGAGTGGGAATGGGTCTCCGAAGAAGAGTGGCAGGACGGTGTCGAGGGTGGATTTCATCTTGTCGTAGAGGAGGTTGAATACTTCGTCCTCTGTGTAGAACTGGGTTTCCCTGCCCTGCAACCATTCGAAGTAGGAGACGATGACCCCGCCGGCATTGGCGAGGATGTCCGGGATGATGATGACACCCTTCTCACTTAAATACGAATCCGCTTCTGTAGTGATTGGCGCATTCGCTCCTTCGACGATGATCCTTGCTTTCACCTTCCGTACATTATCTTTGTGGACCTGATCCTCAAGGGCTGCAAGAATGAGGACATCGACGTCAAGATAAAGGACTTCGTCTCGCTCACGGATCTCAGCCGTCACATCTATTTCCTTCAACTGCCCTTCTTCAGTCGGCAGGTCTCCTTTATTCTTCATCGTGAACTCGACCAGAGCCGGGATATCGAGGCCATCTGAATTGTAGAGCGTCACATTCCGGTCACTCACCGCCACCACTTTGTTCTGCAGGTGAGTGGACTGGTGGGCTTCAAGTGCTGCGACAGATCCGACGTTCCCGAATCCCTGGACGGCAACCGTCAAGGGCCGGTCTTCATAATCAAGGGCCGTTTTCGCAAAGATGTTATCCGTCTTGGTCAGGAGACTCTTCTGCTCTCTCAGGAAGTCATGGACAAGGTATCGGAATGTAAAGAACACTCCCTTCCCCGTCGCTTCCCGCCGTCCGAGGGAACCTCCATTTACGATGCTTTTCCCTGTAAAGCTCCCTCTATAGGGCATTCCGGGGCGAATGCTCTTGTACTCAGCCATCATCCAATCCATCTCCCGTTCCCCCGACCCCATATCAGGGGCAGGGATATCCTTGTCGGGTCCGAGGATATCACTGAAGTACTGAACATATTTCCTTGAGATCAAATGAAGCTCCTTCTCGGAATACTCCCGGGGATTCAGGATGATCCCTCCTTTCCCTCCTCCGAACGGAACGTCATGGAGAGCATTCTTCAACGTCATCAACGACGCCAGATTCACGACCTCTTCCTCATTCACCGACTCATGGAATCTGATACCTCCCTTATATGGTCCAAGGGCATTATTATGCTGCACTCGGAACGCTGGGATCCGGACGACCTTCTCGTCCTCAAGCGGAATCCTCAAATACGATTTATGTACATGATTCGGCGTCGATAGAATCGACGTCAATGAAGTAAACGCTTTCTTCCTTGTTTCACCTTTCACTTCCGGTAAAAATGACTGGTCTTCGAGTAATGCATTCAATGATTTCTGTACTATTTCTCTTGTTTGGCTGATCAATATGGGTCCCTCCTATTGTTTAAAGAAAATATTGGCATTTACTATAGGGTTACCCTTTTTGGTATCGTTAAAAACGACTATTTTCCTATACGAGAAGGAAATCAGTCCAACATAAATAGCCACACCCTCATCTGAAAGGTGTGGCAAATTCCGCCGTTGTCTGAAAACCTGACGATCAATGCTGATTTTCATCGCTGTTTATGACATAAAATCGAAAGGTAGTGGAAGCACTGTACACATCTCCTTTTTTAACAGTGACCGAAGGAAAATGAGGATGATTTACGGCATCGGGAAATCCTTGCGTCTCAAGGCAAAGACCAAGATGGCTCCGGCCACGGACGCCACCGGTCAACACATCATCGGTGAAATGATTACCCGTATACAGGACGACCGATTGCTGATCGGTTTCCACCGACATTGCTCTGCCGCTTTTTTCATCCCAGAGGGAGATTCCCCTGTCTTTTTTATTTAAAACAAAGGCATGGTCATACCCTTCCTCAAGACCGGACTGCATTCCGGCAAGTATCGTTTTTCCGTCATGAAAATCAAAGGGAGTCCCCTCTACAGGAATCAACTTTCCGGTCGGTACAAGATCACCGGAAAGCTCAAGGATCTCATCCGCATTCATCTGCAATGTGTGAGACAGCACGTCCTCTTTGTAATCCCCGCTCAAATTGAAGTAGCTGTGGCTCGTCATGTTGATGGGGGTATCATGGTCAGGGACTGCCCGGTATGCGATGGTGAATTCATTTGCATTCGTCAGCGTATACGTCACGTCCACTTTGATGTTTCCTCGGTATCCCTCTTCTCCGTCAGGGCTCAGATAAGAGAGGCAGACACTCACCTCATCCTTTTCAACCGCCACGTTCCCGACTGTCCAGATGACTCTGTTGAATCCTTTATCTCCGCCATGAAGATGATTGCCGTTTTCATTTGCCGTCAGTTCTACACGCTTCCTATGTGAAGAGTAACCGGCCCCTCCGATTCTCCCGGCGACCCTTCCGATCACCGCACCGTAATAGTGTTCATGTTCAACGTATTGTTCAAGCGTATCGAACCCCAGAACGACATTCTCAACCTTCCCTTTACGATCCGGGGCAAGCATGTTCGTAATGGCCCCTCCATACGTAATGAACATTACTTCCATTCCAGAATCATTCTGCAGCGTGTACGAGTCCACCCCATGTCCTTCGTATTGACCAAAAGGTTTTTTGATCACATTCATGTACATCCACCTCCTTTTCGCCGTTCAATTGCTTATTACACTTCCGCTATCATGCAGTGATACGGCTGTAATGTCACTTCACCAAACGTTTCTTCATACCCGTTATGATTGATGATGACCCTATATGTCTTCCCTTCGACGGCTCTTGAGACAACCTCTACTCCCGGATTGGTTTCGATCGTTTCGATACCTGCTTCACCAGCAGCTTTGGCCGCAATTTCTTCCACGACACCCTGCCCGATTCCCGCTCCGATGTAATACGCTTTTCCGGATCCGAATGTATTCTCTGTCACACAGGCATATTCATTGTAGAACGCGTCATCGTATCGATAAAGGGAATCCGCCGTCGTTGGGTTCACCAGATCACGCCAGTACTCAGCCGTCGTCACACGATCTGAAACCGTGGAGACGACCGGTACAGACTGCCCTTCATGAAGGGATTCGGATTCCTCCACTTCAATGCCGAGCAGCGGGGACAATCCTCCTGGAATCATCGCACCGAACACGAGATTATTGTCTTTATCCTTCACTCCTGCACGATACGACACGATGACCGTCCCGCCGTTCTTGGTGAATTCCTCGAGCCTCTCAGTCAACTCAGGATCGATCAGCTGCGGCACGGGCACCAATACGACTTTATACTCTGAAAAATCCTGATCATACTTCAACACGTCGATCCCTGTATTTTGCTTATGGAACGGTTCATACAGACGAAGAACTTCTTCTGTAAAGTCGATGCTCGGATTCTGCTGCTGGATCCGCCATGACCAGATATTATCGAAATCATATAATAGAGCCACATCCGCTTTGACAGGAGAATCAAATAGCTCCTCATATTCTTTCACTTCATTGAAAAATTGCTTTACTTCATTGAACTTCCGAGTCGTACGGTTGTTGCTGTCAAGGATTCCAAGGCAGTATTGTTCGGCTCCCCGGTTCATCCCGCGCCAGCGGAAGAACAGCATATTGGAGCAGCCGTGGGCAAACGCATGCCACGCCCATACCTTCGCCTGATTCGGCCGTGGTAAATATCCGATGACATCATGTCCCTGAGCCCCCATCAATTCTTCCACAATCCAGAAATTCTGTTTCTTCAGCCCTCTGATCAGATCAAGGGTCATGGACAGGTGAGCGGGGGAAATCGGTTCCTTCAGACCTCCCCATACAGGGTAATTATCATAGGAAACAAAATCGAGATCCCGGGAAAATTCATTTGTATCAAACCATTTTCCGAATAGCCCCCCAGGCAGATTCGTCGTCACGGTTTGATGATCCCCTTTCATCCGCTTCGCCTGTTCCACATGCTTCAGAGCAAATTGACTCAACGAAGTGGAGCGGAAACGGGACCAATCAAGCATCATCGCCGGATTATGGACCGTTATCGTTTGTTTAGGGACCGGGATTTCAGAGAATCCGTTATACGTCTGCCCCCAGAAAATCGTGCCCCAACGCTCATTCAGCTCGTCAATGGAATCATATTTCTCCTGTAGGAACTCCTGGAATCCACGCAGGCAGCTCCCGCAGTAACACATGTCACTATCTTCATGTCCCAATTCGTTATCGATCTGCCATGAAACGATGGCTTCTTCGTCACGGTAATGAGTGATCAACTTTTCTGCGATGCGCATCGAATAGTTCTGATACGTTTCAGAGTTAAAGCAGTACTGCCTTCTCCCGCCGAATGATTTCTTCACGCCATTGATATCTTCATTCAGAATATCGGGATGACTGCCTGCAAGCCACGCTGGAAATGTTGCCGTCGGTGTCCCGAACATCACTTTTATTCCGTTCGCTTTGACTTTTTCGATGACATGATCAAAAAAGGAAAAATCGAATTGACCTTCTTCCTTCTCCATCAAGTGCCAGGCAAACTCACCGATCCTGACCATGTTGACACCCATATCTTTCATTCTTGCAAGATCTTCATCTATCAAACCGATATCCCAATGTTCCGGATAATAATCGACACCTAAAAACATAATGATCCCCCGCTTTAGTTTAGTATAGAGAAAATAAGAAACCCGCTCTTTCCCTGGTTTCTTATTTCTATTTCAATATTGATTCAAATCAAAAGCCTTCAACAAACCTCTTGAATGCCTGCTGTCCTCTCACGTCCCTTTTGAATACCCCGGCATCTTCCAGGACTCGAGAGAATTTCTTTCCGAGCTCTTCTTTCACAATAGCTGACACATTATCAGAGGTTACGTCCTGATAACGGTCCTGCAGCTCTTTCACCCACGGAAGATGATAATCTGCCACATCATGACTTTCACCTAAAAGGGCGCTTTCCACTTCCCGAAGCTCCCCTTTCAAGCGGGCTGGCAGGACGGCAAGGCCCATCACTTCAATCAAGCCGATGTTTTCTTTCTTGATATGATGAACATCCTCATGGGGGTGAAAGATTCCCATGGGATGCTTTTCATCCGTACGATTGTTCCTCAGGACAAGGTCCATCTCATACTTCCCGGCTCGCATACGGGCGATGGGGGTGATCGTATTATGAGGAGTGTCCCCTGTAAAGGCAAGTACCTCTGCCTCGGGGTCACTGTACTCTTTCCAACTTGTTAAAACCTCTTCCGCAGCAGAAAGCAATTCTCCCATGCTACCACTGTTTAAACGGACCACGGACATCGGCCACTTGACGATTCCGGCCTCCACTTCAGGATGACGATTCATCGAGAATGTGTACTCGATCTCCGCCCTTTCCATGGCAAATTCGTAATGCCCTCCCTGATAATGGTCATGTGAAAGAATCGATCCACCCACAATCGGAAGGTCTGCATTCGAGCCGGCAAAATAATGAGGGAACTGATGGACAAAATGAAGCAGCCGCTCGAATCCGGCACGATTGATTTCCATCGGACGATGGGTCTCCGATAAGACAATACAATGTTCGTTGTAATACACATAAGGTGAATACTGAAGCATCCAGGGTTCCCCTGCAAGATTCAGGCGGATCATCCGGTGATTGGCCCTCGCAGGATGACCGATCCGCCCCTCATAGCCTTCATTCTCCACACAAAGCAAGCACTGTGGATACGTCTGATCCTTTTTCGGCATGGTTTTTTCAAGGGCAATTTGCTTCGGATCTTTCTCGGGCTTCGATAGATTGATGGTAATATCCAGTTCCCCGTAGTCCGAATCCACCTGATAGCTGATGTTTTGACTGATCCGTTTTGTCTGGATGTAGTTGCTGTCCTGACTCAGCTTGTAAAAGTAATCCGTTGCCCGTCTGGGATCTTCTTTGTAATGGCCAGCAAACCTTGAATTGATGTCGGATGGACGCGCCACGAGAACGTCCATCACTCTTGCCGAAAACATTTCTTTTTCATCGAACAAATCCTCGATGATGGCGTGGTCAACTGCATAAGCCGTCATCGTTTCGAGCAGATCAGGTATCTCTGATCCATCGGATGAATCTGTCTTTTCCGCCTTGTACGTCTCTAATTTTAAAAGGGCGAGAATCCGGTTACGGGCATAAACGTCATCTTCTTTCCCGATCAATCCCGCCGTTATAGCTTTTTCAATCAATGTGTTCACAGTCAAGAAAATGCTCATCCTCCGTCACTCTCCCTTTCTGTCGTCGTATCCATTCGGATGGGTTTCGTGCCACTTCCAGGCATCCCCGATCATGGTTTTAACCGAAGTTCGGGACGGTTCCCAGCCCAGAACTTCTTTCGCTTTTTCTGAAGAAGCAATCAGTTTGCTTGGATCTCCCGCTCTTCGTTGTCCGATTTTCTCAGGAATCGGATGCCCGGTCACTTCCCTTGCTGCATGAATCATTTCTTTCACCGAAAAGCCCTGGCTGCTTCCCAGGTTGAAGATATTGCTTTCCCCTGTATGCTTCAGATAATCAAGGGCAAGGATATGCGCTTCAATCAGGTCATCCACGTGGATATAGTCCCGGATACACGTTCCGTCAGGCGTGTCATAGTCTTCTCCAAAGATCGTAATATGGTCACGTTGACCAAGAGCCACCTGCAGGATGATCGGAATCAGATGGGTCTCCGGGGTATGATCCTCTCCAATCACACCGCGTGCTCCCGCCACATTGAAATAGCGGAGGGACACAAACTTGATCCCATAAGCCTCATCGCACCATCTCATCATCTTTTCCATGGCAAGCTTCGTTTCACCATAAGCGTTCGTCGGTTCCGTTTTCATCTTTTCGGTGATCGGCACCATCTCAGGCTCTCCGTACGTTGCCGCCGTTGATGAAAACACGATATGCTTCACATCGAATTCATTCATCACCTCAAGGGTTACCTGAGTACCGTACACATTGTTATCGAAATACTTGAGTGGATTTTCCATCGATTCGCCGACCAGGGAATTCGCGGCGAAATGGATGACTCCGTCAATTTTTTCTTTTTGAAATACAGATTTCAGGAAATCCTTATCCCTGATATCTCCCTGATAGAAAACAGCGTCCTGATGAACCGCGTCTCTGTGTCCTGTTTCCAAGCTGTCGACTACGATGGTTCTGTATCCCTGTTCGACAAGCTGATACACGGCATGAGATCCGACATATCCTGCACCGCCCAATACTAACACGTTCATACGATCACCTCTTTATCTAATTCTGTTGCACCATTTCCGATATCCGCTACATAGAAGGTCGCCTCATATCCGACCGCTTCTTCATACTTCCTGGATACATTTTCAATAAAGCCTTCCACCTGCTCGCGTTCCACGATGGCAATCGCGCATCCGCCGAAGCCTGCTCCGGTCATCCTCGCCCCGACGACGCCAGGCTGATTCCATGCGGCTTCAACAAGGGCATCCAGTTCCTTCCCCGTCACTTCATAATCGTCCCGCAGTGAGATATGGGATTGATTCATCAAATCCCCGAACTTCTGAAGCTGATCATTTTGTAAATAGCGAAGAGCCTGAAGCGTGCGGCGATTTTCATAAACCGCGTGCTTGGCACGTTTCTGTTTGATGGGATCTGTGATGACGTCCTTATGGAGCTCGAATTCTTCCTCTGTCAGTTCTCCAAGGGATCCGATATCCGTCACCGACTGCAGACTTTGAAGAGCTGACTCACATTCCGTTCGTCTCTCATTGTACTTAGATCCCGCAAGCTCCCGGCGTTTATTGGAATTCATGATGATAATGCTGTGATGTTCCAAATCCAGCGGCGCGTATTCATATCGGAGTGAATTCGTATCCAGTAAAATGCCGGCACCCCTTTTTCCCATCCCGATGGCAAACTGATCCATGATCCCGCTGTTCACGCCGATGAACTCGTTTTCCACCTTTTGTCCGGTCTTGACGAGATCGATCCGGTCGATGGAAAGATTGAATAATCCTTGAAGCATGACCCCTGTCACCAGTTCTATGGATGCCGACGAAGACAACCCGGCCCCATTGGGAATATTGCCGTAGAACAGGACGTCCATCCCGCTTTCGATGGAATGTCCCGCTTCCTTCAAATACCGGATCATCCCTTTCGGATAATTCGCCCAGTCATGCCCTGGATCATAATCCAACCCGTCGAGGTCAAATTCCATGACCCCTGTTTGTTCAAAATTCAATGAATACAGTCGCACCAACCGGTCTTCCCGTCTCTTCGCCACGGCATAGGTGCCGAACGTGATGGCACATGGAAACACATGCCCGCCATTATAATCCGTGTGCTCCCCGATCAAATTGATTCGTCCAGGGGCAAAGAAAACACGGTCCGCTCCACAGTTGAATATCTCTTTAAAACTATTAAAAAGTTGCTGAACATGCATGCTGATTCCTCCTACGTTTTATACCCATCTTTCAATTTCCCTCGTGCATTTCGCGGTGACAGAAAATATAGAAACCGCTTTCAACTTTATGATAAAACAACAAGGATGAAATTTCAATAAAATTTTAGTAAAAGTTTTACTAATCCTTCCCGGCAAATATAAACGAAGACAGTCAGGCCAACACCTGACTGTCTTTGATAGATTTTAAGCTCCTATTCCAAGCGGAGAGAAAACCATATAGATGATGATCATGGCAATCGTACAAGCGATACCAATTGGATACACGATTTTCCAAGGAGTCATATCGACCTTATATGACTCTTCCAATCTGTAATCCGTGCTTCTCGGTTTGAATTTACCGATCAGAAGCATCAGTGCAGAACAAAGGACAAACAGGATTCCTAAAATATGCAGGAAGTGAAGGCCCGTATTCCAGAATAATTGTGTAATCGCATACAACGTAATGAAAACAAAGAGCGAGATCTTCGCTGCAATCGCCGGTACCCGCTTGGTCATGTACCCGACGATGATGATGGTGAAGATCGGTACATTATAGAAACCGTTTACAATCTGGAGATACTGGAAGAATCCTTGTGGCGCCTTCTCAATGAGCGGTGCCAGGACCATCGCAAATACCGCCAGCAACACGCCGAAATACTTCCCGTTTTTAACTAGCTGCTTGTCCGACGCACCAGGTTTGACGTACGGCTTATAAATGTTCAGTGTAAAAAGTGTCACCGAAGAGTTCAATGCTGAATTGAAGGATGAAAGGATCGCCCCGAACAACACAGCGGCAAAGAATCCGACAAGAGGTGTCGGCAGAATCTCATTCACCAACCGCGGATAGGCATCCGTCGGTTCCAGGTTTTCACCGAACATATTGAACGCGATGATACCAGGCAGAATTAAGAAAAATGGTCCGACCAGCTTCAAAGCGGCTGCAATCAGCACCCCTTTCTGACCTTCCTTCAGATTCTTCGCCGCAAGGGCACGCTGCATGATATGCTGAGCCGTTCCCCAATAGAAGAGGTTGACGAGGAGCATCCCCGTAAACATCGTACTGAAAGGCACCGGATCTTCCGGTTTCCCTATCGCATTCAATTTCTCAGGTGTGTTCTCCATAATCGTGTGGAATCCGCTGAACAGGGAACCATCCCCGAGAACGAATAAACCAATGACCGGAATCATCAATCCCCCGATCAATAATCCGACTCCGTTGATCGTATCCGAGACGGCAACCGCTTTCAATCCACCGAAGATGGCATACAGGGAACCGATGATCCCAATCGACCATACGGTGATCCACAGTGCCGTCGTCCGGTCCACCCCAAGCATTTCAGGAACATTGAAGATACCGCTCAGCGCCACCGCCCCTGAATAAAGGATAGGTGGTAATAAGTTAAAGACATATCCAAACAGGAAGAGAATCGTCACGATCTGCTTTGTGCTTGAATCAAATCGTTCTTCCAGAAAATCAGGTATCGTCGTGATGCCCCCTTTTAAATAGCGGGGGAGCAAATAAAACGCGACAAGAACAAGGGCAATCGCCGACCCGACTTCCCAGCCCATCACCGACATATTATCCGAGTACCCCTGGGCATTTAATCCGATCAGCTGCTCCGTCGATAAATTCGTCAGCATCAGGGATCCCCCGATCACCCAGCCGGTAAGACTGCGCCCTGCAAGGAAATACCCCTCCTGCGTGCCCAGATCCTCGTCCCTTGTTTTCCAATACGAAATCAACGCAACAAGAATCGTGAAAAACAAGAAGGAAATGATTGTGAATAACATAGTTGTAACTCCTCTCCATTGATCACTCTTTTTTCATTCACCTAAGCTGAATGAAGACTTTTCAAAATCTTTAAAAATAGTATAACGTGAAAGCGCTATTATAGTAAACATTTTAGTAAACAAAATCGTGAATTTTTCCTAGTTTTTTACTAGGTGTAGTGTAATCTGTATAATGATGGTGGGTACTCGTAGGTATTTTTGAGGATAGATTGATAGGGAAAGGGCAATACATAATAAAGAGGCATCCCCAACAGGATGCCTCTCTTTCTCGTTAATAGCAACGAGTATTTAAAGGATAACTACCCGATATCACCAAACATCATAACGCAACCATCCATTTTCCACACTTAATATTTCTCCTCCAGACCCTTCCTCCACTTTATAAGGTTCGCCACTCTCTATAACTTTGTCGACAATGGCAGCAAATTGTTCCCTTGTGTACTTCTTAGACTTAAAGGTCATCAGATCAATAAAGAGATCTTTATACTCAACATCCGCACCAGACACAAGGGAAACGGTCGCGATGAACTTTCTGCCGATGATGACATAGGACATATCCGAGCTTGGGGTATAGTAAAAACGGGCCCCGTATTTGCGGGCAATGTCATCATACCCTTTACCAGCTTTATACTTATTAAAATCACGGCTCATTTTGAATGTAAACCCATCTGAACCAGTCATCGTGAATTCCAACGGATATAGCTCATCTTCCTGACTGCCGGTCTCTGATTGGGGTTCGTCCTTTTCTTCAGATACTGTGCCGCTTGAGTTTACTTCTTTAGGTTTCGAAGCTTGTTCTTCTCTTTGTTTTTGGGCTAACATCTCTTCTTCCTTGCGCTTTTTCTCTGCTGCCTCTGCCATAAGCTGCTGAAACTCAGCTTTCGCCTTGTTGATTTCGTCTTCCATCATCACAGCCATCTGTTTGTTTGATAATTGATTAACCTGGCTCATTACTTCCTTGGCCTTTTGTTCAAATTCCTGCGTCCCGACGGATTGTTCTGATGCCATTTTTTTAAGAGCTTGAACATCTTCCTGGGCACCCATATAGTTCTTGAATTCTTTTTCGAGGTTATTCATTTGGGCAGTATATTGTTTACTTAAGAATGCTTTTAGTGTAGCATTTTGCAGTTGATCAAATCCCTTCAATTTGTTGGAGATTTCCCTTTTCAGCAGAGATAATTTTCCTTCTAACTTTTCATCAAAAGTGTCCTGAGAAAGGATTTTATTCAAGTCATCAATAGTAGTCTGGAGCTTATTTGCCTCAGGGACTGTGTCAATATAAATTTTGATTTCCTTCATCATTGAGGTTAATTTTTTCTTTTCTTTTTCAGAGACAGTATCCACCTTCTCCAAAGACGATTGAGCCGACTTAACCTTGGAATCTTCTATAGGTTCCAATAGTTCGCCTTCTGCTGTATTCTGCAGATTTTCTCCCATTTCTTTATAAACCGTTTGAATGTTCTCCTCTGCCTGAACATATCGTTCATGCTCCCGTTCTTTCCCTGTTTCTGAAATAATATAAACTGTAAGCAATGAGAATATGAAAATACCAAGTATAGCCGCAATAAAATTACCACGTTTACCCCTTTTCCAAATACTCTTCTCCACAGTTGGTGAATGATTTTCGTTGTTTAATTTCTTCATTTATTTTTCCTCCTGTCATCAATTGAAACTTACACGCGCAAGAAAATACATGATTCAAACTTTATTCTCTTAATACATTCTCAATACCACCCGATGGGACAAGAAACGGATAGGTCATTTCACTGTATTGATGAAACCAATTTGCTAATATCCTATTCATCCCATCCCCCCGTTTTTTTCTTTATATACATTAGACGATTATGAACCCCCAAATATTTCATTTATTTGGATATTTTTTCATTTCATTTACAAATTCATTAATTGGGTTGACATACCTTTCTTTTTGCTATCTTTTTCTACAAAATAAAAGGAAATTCTACAACCTTCCACAATATAGTGTAAGAGTGTGACACAGATCTGGACTAAAACAATAAGAATTATGAGAAGGATTAATGATATGTAGGTAAAGATTAATTATCTAATTAGGTATTGAAGTCTCCAATGTCTTAAAAGATAGTAATCTTGAAATCCATCAAGGGGAATTCGCATCGTTCGTGGGGGAATCTGGTAGTGCTTATTTTTTCATGAAAAAGCAGCTTGGTTTGACCAAAAAACGCTCAAACCAAGCTGCTTATTTGTACATAAAAATCATAAAGTTCTTCATCGGCCTCAGAAAAACAATTCGTCTTTTTGGTCCTGCCATTATTAAGTGCTTATTATTTAGTCTCTTTCATCTTTAACTATTACCATGAATCATAAAGCAACACTCCATTTTTCAACCGAAGTTCTGATCCACCCTGATCATTTCCCACTTTGTATGGTTCCCCGGTTTGGATTACAGTATTGACGATTTCAGAAAACTCAGCTTTTGTATTTTTACTGTTATAAGTACACAATTCGATAAAGAGATCCTTATATTCAAGAAGTGCACTAGTTGAGATTGAAACTCCTGCTATTTGTTGACCATTTTTGAAAATAACCCCACCATCTGAGTTTGGTATGAAATAATATCTCCCGCCATATTTTTTAGCTAATTCATCATAATGGAGTAAGGTTTCATTTCCTTTAAAGTCCCTGCTATATTTAATTGTAATTCCCTGAGGTGTTGTCTCGGTAAACTCCATAGGATATTCACCATCCTGATCTTCTTTTGGAGAATCTGCAGCTTTATTATTTTCAGCTTCTTTTCGTTCCTCTTCTTTTTTAATCTCTTCCTGTCTAATTTCTTCTTGCTTCTTTTGTTGGATTTCATTATATTCCGTTTGTGCCTGTTTTAATCGATTTTCCATTTCAATTGCCGTTTGTTCGTTAGGTAAACGATCCAGTTGTTGCAGTACTCCCTCTATTTGTTTATCAAATTCATCTTTATTCATTGACTGCTCTTTAGCTATTGTGCTTAATTCTTCAATTTGACTACTCATGTCCTGCAATTGATTAATCGACTCTTCAATCGCTGCTAGTTGTGGGGAATATCTTTCAGAGAAAAAACTCTTTAGATTAGCACTTTCAAGACTATCAAATTTTTTATTTGCTATATCTAATTCATTCTTTAGTCGTGCTATTTCTTCCTGAACTCCCTCTTGGAACTTCCCTTCATATATTTCTTTGTTTAGAAGTGTGATGTTCTTTTGTAAATCATTCACAAATGGTACCATTTGGTTATATTCCTGTAGAGTTATCAACTTTTTATTCAGCTTTTTTGCCTTTTCCTCATTACTGATTGAAGAATCTGCATTAATTTCACCCATTGAAGCCTCTGCGGCTTTCAGTGCCTTAGGGTTCACCTCTTTCAATAATGCCTTTGGACCGGCTGTTTCCAAATGTTTTTCCATCTCGCCATAAACAGCATCTACTTTCTCCCCGGCATCTGCAAGCAACTGCTCAGTTTTTCCTTTTTCTGTTTCAAAAAGAATATACGCTGTTAGCACAGAAAATAAAATCAGCCCCATTACAGTTGTAACCACCCCTATAAACTTCCCTTCTTTCCAGCTCCTTTTTTGGCGGGTAGGCGTTACGTGATGAAGTATACTTGTATGAATTCTGTCCTTTGCTTCATCGTTTAACTTCATCTTGGGAAACTTATTTTGAAAAGTGTACTCATCATGATTCTTCATCTCTATATCCTCCCATTATGGTTTGTAACTTTTTACATGCGCGGTGAAAGGTGATTCGTACTTTGTTTTCTGACCACCCCAAAATGGCTGCGGTTTCTTTTACATCGAATTCATTCATTCCTTTTAATATCAAAACGTCTCTGTAATTCGGTTTGAGTTTATGGATATGACCAAGGAGTTCCTTGGTCTCCTCAACGACGAACAGCTGGGATTCCGGTGTTTCTAAAGAAGCTGCTTCTAGAATTTGAGGTGATAAAGGGTTGCTGGACAACTTCTGTTTGTGACGTTTCCTTTGTTCATCAACCGCAAGATTTCTCGCTATTGAATACAACCAGGTTTTCGGATTTGCCTTGCCCTCAAATGATTCATACGAATTAAGCGCCCGTATGAACACTTCCTGAACCAGGTCTTCTACATCCATTGAGCTCATCCGATATACTAAAAACGTATAAATTGAATCACTGTATAATGTAAACCATTCTGCTACTATCCTATTGTTGGACATCTCATTCCCCCGCTTTTTTTTGCTTTTATATATTAGACGAAAGCAGCCGTTAGATATTTCGCTTTTTTGTATAATTTTTCATTTTATTTACAAATCACCAGACATTCTTGACAAGCACTCTTTACTTACCCTTCCCCCAAAATAAAGGAAACCTTGACAACCTTCCCCAATATACTATAATTATGTTATTTATATTCCGACTAAACTAATAAGAATTATAAGATAAGGATGATGATATGTTTATCGAAATCAACCATCTAAATAAACAATATCCAGATAAGGCAGGAAAGCCCACAGATGTCTTAAAAGATATTAATCTTCAAATCAATCAGGGGGAATTCATATCGATCCTGGGGCCATCCGGTTGCGGTAAGTCCACTCTTCTTTCGATTGTAGCAGGATTGACGGAATCGACAACGGGAGAAGTCCTGGTAGACGGACATCCGATCAAGAAACCGGGAAAAGACCGCGGGATGGTCTTCCAACAAGCTGCGCTGTTTCCTTGGCTGAATGTCCGTGACAACGTGACCTTTCCCCTAAAAAAAGAAATGTCCAAAAAAGAGGCAAAACAGCAGGCCGCGAAGTACCTACATATGGTCCAGCTCGGAAACTATCAGGATCATTACCCCCATGAGTTGTCAGGAGGCATGCAGCAGCGGGTGGCAATCGCACGTGCTCTCTCCATGAACCCTGAAATCCTTCTGATGGATGAACCTTTCGGGGCACTCGATGAACAGACGCGCTCAAGGCTTCACCACCAGCTTGAAACGATCTGGATGGAAACGAAGAAGACCGTTCTCTTCGTCACCCACAGTATCTCGGAGTCTATTAAGCTTTCAGATCGGATCATCGTCATGGGAACCCGTCCCGGAACGATCTTGGCGGATATCAAGGTGGATATCCCCCGTCCCCGGGATGCTCATAAGGAAGAAATGGTGAAAATCGAAGAACATATCATGAGTTATTTAAAGAAGGAAATCGACAAAGTGATAAGTGAGGAATTGGCCTATGAACACCGCTCTTAAACGCATCATCTTCTTCGCCCTGATCATCGGCCTTTGGGAATCGGGGTCGCGGTTTGGGTTATGGACAGAGATTGTCCTCCCGTCTCCCTCTTCCGTATTCGATGCCTTATTTACAGGAATAGCCGATCAAACCTTGATCATAGACCTTATTGCAAGCTTTAAACGTTTATTCATCGGATTAGGGATTTCGTTGATCATTGGAACGAGCATCGGCGTGCTTCTGGCAAAATCAAAAACGGCCGACGATACGCTCGGATCTTTGTTGCTCGCCTTCCAGAGTGTGCCTAGCATCGTCTGGCTTCCACTGGCGATTATGTGGTTCGGACTCAATGAAAAAGCCGTCATTTTCGTCGTCATCCTCGGGGGAACATTCGTCATGGCCCTGAACATCCGGATGGGGATCAAAAACGTCTCTCCCCTTTATTTGAAAGCTGCCCAGACGATGGGTTCAAGAGGATTGGACCTATTCATCCGGGTCATCTTCCCGGCATCGATCCCATACGTGGTAACGGGATCACGCCTCGCATGGGCATTCGCGTGGCGGGCACTGATGGCCGGGGAACTCCTCAGTACGGGACCGGGACTCGGTTACACGCTCCGCTACGCCTCGGATTTCGGTGACATGAGCCTCGTGATCGCCGTAATGATCATCATCGGTGTCATCGGGGCGATTGTGGATCAATTGTTATTCCAGCGTATTGAAAAATCAGTGATCAAACGCTGGGGATTGGAATCGTAAATAAATCGGCGGGTTCATCCGCCATTAGGAGGATACAAAATGAAAAAAACGTTTTTACTAGTCACGATTTTCTTGACCTTCCTTGGAGTGCTTGCCGGCTGCGGGACGGAAAAAAGCTCAGGCGGGGACGTCAGCAAGAAAGTCGTCATCGGCTACTTCCCGAATATCAATCACGTACCGGCAATGGTCGCAAAAGACAAAGGATACTATGAAAAAGAGCTTGGTGACGGTACGAAGGTTGAATATAAAACATTCCCTGACGGTTCATCGTTCATGACCGCTTTAAAAACGGGTGAAATTGATGCCGGTCTTGTCGGACCGGGTCCTGCCATGAACAACTATATGACAGGTGCAGATGTGAAAATCATCGGCGGCGGATCCACTGGCGGAACCGTGGTCCTGGCGAGTAAGGAAAGCGGTGTGAAATCCGTGGAAGATTTTGCAGGGAAATCCTTTATCACTCCTGCCGTAGGTTGTACCCATGACGTTCAAGTGGAAACATTCCTCGGCGAGCACGGGATCGAGTCTCAGCGGATTGGCGGCACGATGAAGCACGTAACCGGGAACCCTGCTCAGTATGCGAATATGCTGAAATCAGGTAAGGTTGACATTGCGGTCGCACCGGAGCCATGGGCGGCTGTGATCCAACAGGAAACAGGCGCCAACATCATCATCGACCATGATGAAATTTCCTTCGGGGAAACACTTCCTGCTTCCGTCCTTGTGGCTTCAGGAAAGTCGGTAAAAGAAAATCCGGACACGATCCAAAAAATTGTAGACGCACATAAAGAAGCGACTTCGTTCATTGAAGAAAACCCTGAAGAAGCCAAAGAAATCACAATCAAAGACGTGAAAGAAGTAACCGGACAGGAACTAAGTAAAGAAGTCGTCGACCAGGCATGGGAACGAATCGGATTCACCTACAAAGTGGACTCAGACGCCGTCCAGGCATTCGCAGACTCCTCCTACGAACTCAAATTCCTGAAAGAAAAACCAAAATTCACAGACCTGATCGACAAACAATTCATCGACTAATCACGGAAGGTCCGTCCCTCACTTTTGAGGGACGGACCTCTATTATAGAAGGGGGAAATTCAGTGAGAGTGAGGTTTATGGTGTTAGTAGCCGCTTTGTTTTGTCTGTTGCTGAGCGGATGTCAGGGTGAGGATGTGGAGGATTCGTTTCCGATGAAGGTGGAGGTCGGGGAGCTGGATGCTGTGGATCAGAATGGTGAGGAAGTATCGCTTGCTGAGCTCAATAAAGGCAAGATTGTGGTGGCAGATTTTATTTTTACGAACTGTGATACGGTGTGTCTTCCCATGACGGCGAATATGTCGAAGCTTCAGCAGAAGATTGCGGATGCAGGATTGCAGGATGCGGTACAGCTCGTTTCCATGAGCGTCGATCCGGAGCATGATACGCCGAAGGTATTGACGGAATATAGCAGCAGGTACAAATACAATGAAGAGAATTGGAGCTTTCTCACAGGGTACTCCAGGGATGAGATCGAGTCCTTTGCCAATGTTTCCTTTAAGACTCCCGCTGCAGAGGTCGAGGGTTCGGACCAGTTTGTTCACGGGACCTCTTTTTATCTGGTGAGTGAGAACGGCGTATTATTGAAACAGTATGAAGGCGTGTCGAGTCCTCCGTATGAGGAGATCATCGAGGATATTGAACGATTGAAGTGACCTTTCCGGGTGGTTCGGGGAGGTTTTTTTATTTGAAGCTCTATGTAAAGTGAAATGGGATATGGGGCTCCGTATTTTTAATGTCTTTTTTCTGGAATCATGCGGGATTTGAACTTTTCATGCGGGATTCCATATAATCGTGCCGGAATCCACCATATTCATGCCAAATTTCACATAATCATGCCGACTTGTCGAAAGATCTTTATAAGTCCCCAACATAGACAAATAATCATCCCTAGTACCATCAAATGGGAGGTATCAATACTCCTTTCAACAAGTGGAAAGGCAGCTAGATCATCTTCAAGAACCTTGTCGATAAAAGCAAGAAATACACAGAAAAAAGAAAATCCCGTCGAAATAGATGATATACTGTTAGAAATAGGTATTTTGGCGGAGGTAATTATGACTGGTTTTCTGGTGATATCCATCAATTTAATAATGAGCATCCTCTTATCGGCTGGCTGTAGCTATCTTGCACTGAAGGAAGCCTTTAAGCGAAACGGTCAAAAGCAAGTGCTGAGCAAAAGGGAATTGTTTCTTCCTTCCTTTATTTATACGATTTTTTATTGCCTGCTCCACGCTTCTGTTACGTTGATGGTTTCATATGAAATCTTCATCCAGCGCTTCTTTTATTTCGCTCCGATTTTTTTAGTGATTTGTTTTTTCAGTATCTATCTGTCCCTCCGTCTTTTCCAGGATGTGAATACGGATAAAGTGAACTTTATCATGGGTGGGTTCATATTTTCCCTAATTATGATGGCGGGGAATTTTGCCACTTATGTTGGATTGATTTATCCCTATGTCGCATTCAAACCGATGTATATCTGCTTGACGATCCTGATGACACTTGGTGTGACCTTCCCTTTTTTCCGGATGCTTCTGCAGCTCAATAATCAGGAAAGCAGTTCGTATACGAGTAAGCAGCATGCCTTTTGGAGTATTGTGATGGGCCTTGGTTTCTCCGGCATTACCTACCTGACAGCTTACTCCCTGCTTTCTCCTGAGAAATACGGGTCGTATCTTTCCCTTGTGGAAAATAATCATCTGATTCCCTTCATTATTGAAATGGCCATCCTGCTTATCCTTTGGTTCATACCGGACCATTTAGCCAATGATCTACATAAAAAGCAGATGAAAGAGATTTATGAAAAGGAACAGGAATACAAATCTTTATACGAGAATAATCTTTCCGCCATCTTCACGTATAACCGGGATGCCATCATCGTGGAGGCAAATGAGCGGGCTGCGGACATGACGGGTTATTCTATAAAAGAGATTGTGGGCAAAGGGTTCCGCACCTATGTGATGGATAAAGATTTAGAACAGATTCAGTCGGCGTTCCAGGCATCCTTAATTGGGAAAGCGTCAAAATTCGAAATGGAGTTCCCACACCGGAAAGGGCACATTATGTCCATCCAGGTCATCGTGGTGCCGATCTATCTCGATGGAGAAGTGACGGGTGCCCACGTATTAGCGACGGACATAACCGAAGCCATCCGCGACAAGAAACAAATTCAGTATCTTGCCTTTCACGATGAACTCACCGGATTGCCGAACAGACGCTATTTCAATGAAGAATTTGAGAAAAAGGTTCAACAAGGTCATGACCAGATGGCCATCCTTCTCCTTGACCTGAACCGCTTCAAGATCGTCAATGACACATTGGGACATGGGTATGGCGATGAACTCATCTCCCGGGTGGGAAAAAGATGCGTAAAGGTGTTGGGGGCGAAAGGCTTCATCGCGCGGATGAGCGGGGACGAGTTCATCATCCTGCTTCCGTCCATCGATAATAGGGGTGACGTCCATAAGATGGCGGCAGCGATTCACGAAAGCCTGAAGACGCCTTTTGACATAGGCGGACATGAAATCATGACAAGCACGTCCATCGGGATCTCCCTCTATCCCCAGGATGGCCGTGATCTTTCCACCCTATTGAAAAAGGCGGATATCGCCATGTATACGATGAAAAAGAGCGAAGGAGCGTATCAGCTACTCTTTTCCGATCAGCTTGAGGAGAAAGGGATCAATCCGATCGAACTTGAAGAAAACCTTCGAAAAGCTCTGGTCCATGAAGAGTTCGAGTTGTATTATCAGCCGCAGCTTTCATTGACGACGAACCTTATCGTCGGGGTAGAAGCATTGATTAGATGGAACCATCCGGCGAAAGGACTGATTTCACCCGCAGATTTCATTCCCCTGGCAGAGGAAACCGGCTTGATCATCCCCCTTGGGGAACGCATTCTGATCGAAGCATGCAAACAGCTTAAGAAATGGATCCAGGAGGGCTATGAATTCAAGGTATCCATCAATGTTTCCTCCAGGCAGTTTCATGATGCCACTTTTGTGGAAATGGTACGGAACGTCATTCGAACATATGAGGTTCACCCTTCCCTTATCGAGCTCGAAGTCACCGAGAGCACGACCATGCACCATGTGGAGGAAGCTTTGGCGAAACTGAATGCCCTGCGTGAGATCGGTGTCTCCATCGCCATCGATGATTTCGGCATCGAGTACAGCTCATTAAGCTACCTGCAGAAATTCTCGATACAGACGTTGAAGATCGATCGGAGCTTCATTATGGGACTCGATGATAATGAGTCCAACAAAGCGATCGTTTCAGCGATTCATGCCATGGCCAAGCATTTGAAACTGGCCATCGTGGCGGAAGGTGTGGAGACGGAATCCCAATTGGAGTGGCTGAAGGAGTTACAATGTGAGTATGCGCAAGGGTATTATTTCAGCAGGCCGGTTCCTGCAGAGGAACTAAGTGAGTTTATGTTAGAGCAAAAAGGCGCGGCCGTATAAATAGCTGGATTAACCCCATTTGATGAAAATTCAGTGGGGTTTTTACTTTTATAGATTTCCCTTTACCCCATCACCCTCTGCCACATCTTTATCCATCCAAATATCGAAATCCGAATTGGAATACTGAAGACCACTCCCCAATACAAACCAACGAATAGACTGCCCTCTTCCTTCACGGATATCACCTGACCTCCACTAATGATCCTCTTCAGTCTTATCAAAAACCCCCTCTCCCATACTCTATGTAAATTCTTCGTAAAACCAACCTTTCCCAAGGGATATCCTGCCCCCTCCTCTGATAATATAGAAGAAGATACATATTTTCGGAGGTGCAAAGAATGATACAATCCGATCTCTCCTTATTATTATCATCATCCTTACCCAAGAAGAAGAAAGTCACGAAAGCCATCATCCCTGCAGCGGGACTCGGTACTAGATTTCTACCGGCCACGAAGGCCCAACCGAAGGAAATGCTTCCGATCGTCGATAAACCAACGATTCAATACATCATAGAAGAGGCTGTACATTCCGGTATTACTGACATCATCATCATTACCGGGCGAGGCAAAAGGAGTATCGAGGATCACTTTGATAAATCGTATGAGTTAGAAGCGACATTGGAGAAGAAAGAAAAATGGGACGCCCTTGAGGAAGTCCAGTCGATAGCAAATCTTGCAAACATCCATTATATCAGGCAGAAGGAGCCCCTTGGATTGGGCCACGCCGTCCTGTGTGCACGTTCCTTCATCGGGGATGACCCCTTTGCCGTCATGCTTGGTGACGATATGATCCTCTCTGAACAGCCCTGTGTCAGTCAGCTGATTGACTCCTATAATGAGCTTCAGGCTCCCATCATCGGGGTTCAGGAAGTGAAGGACGAAGACGTATCAAAGTATGGAATTGTCCATCCTTTCCAAACGAAAAAAACGGAAGAAGATCGCATCTGTAAAATCCGCGGACTCATCGAAAAGCCGCTTCCCCATGAAGCTCCCTCACGCCTTGCCATCATGGGAAGATACATTCTGACTCCTGATATCTTTTCTTATTTAGAACGAATGCAAATCGGGGCAGGCGGGGAATTTCAATTGACCGACGCCTTGAACGACTATAATCAGGAGCACGCCATGTATGCCAAAGTGTTCAACGGCGATCGTTATGACATCGGTGATAAGTTTGGATTCATTAAAGCGACAATCGAATGTGCGATGAAGAGGCCGGAACTAAAATCGTCTTTAACATCCTATTTGAAAGAGTTACTGGAAAAGGAGGGAACGGAATGAATGTATCCGTGATTGGAACGGGATACGTCGGCCTGGTCACAGGGGCATGTCTCGCGGAAATTGGTCATCACGTCATTTGTCTCGACACAAACAGAGAGAAAGTAGAGATGTTAAGAAGTGGCCGGTCCCCTATTTACGAACCGGGTTTAGAAGGTTTACTGCAGAAAAATGCGAGATCCGGAAACCTTTCCTTTACGACAGATTATCAAACCGCCTGTGACAAGGCAGAAATCATCATCATTGCCGTCGGAACCCCTTCCCGTCCAGATGGTTCAGCGGATCTTTCAGCCCTTCAAGATGTGGCAGAAAAAATCGGATCAAATGTCCGGAGAGACGGTACGATCGTAGTAACAAAGAGTACTGTACCAGTCGGAACCAATCGCAAGATGAGTTTCTGGTTGGACGCTCATGCCAGTTCAGCCGGCAGTTTTAGAGTGGCTTCAAATCCTGAATTTTTAAGGGAAGGCTCAGCCATTCATGATACATTCAACGGTGACCGGATCGTCATCGGCACAGAGGACGACTATACAGCAAGGAAACTTGAAGAGATGGTCGCACCTTTCGAGGTGCCGGTTTTACACACCTCTATTGAAAGTGCTGAAATGATTAAATATTCATCGAACGCATTTTTGGCAACAAAGATCAGCTTCATCAATGAAATCGCCAATCTGTGTGAAAAGCTCGGGGCCAACGTGGAGGATGTGACAAAAGGGATGGGAATGGATCAGCGGATTGGCTCTTCTTTCCTGCAGGCCGGGATTGGCTATGGAGGTTCATGCTTCCCGAAAGATACCAATGCCCTCGTTCAAATGGCAGGTGAGATGGAGCATGAGTTCGACCTTCTGGAATCTGTCATTCACGTCAATTCGAAACAACAGGTAAAGTTGGTAGAAAAGGCGAAAGAGGTTGTAAAGAATTTAACAGGAAAGCGGGCAGGGTTATTGGGGCTTTCCTTCAAACCGAATACAGACGACATCCGGGAGGCTGCCTCCATGGAAATAATCAAACGTTTAGTGGACGAAGGAGTCGGGGTGACCGTATACGATCCCGTAGCCCAGGAAAATGCGAAAGCCATCCTTGGGGATAGTGTGACATACGCCGACAATTGCTTTGATGCCATTGAGGATCAGGATATGTTATTCATTGCGACGGAATGGGAAGAATTTAAGGTCCTGCGACTGAAAACCATTTCCAGGCTGATGAAAACCCCGATTCTATTTGACGGACGGAATTGCTTTTCCCTGGATGAAGCTGAGTCTGCTGCCATCGATTATTATTCCATCGGCAGACCCCCAGTCCTCCATTCCACTATCAAAACACCTCATTCAAGTGAATGAGGTGTTATTTTTACATCGCTACATTTGATTCAACCGGAATACCAATCGTAAACGTCGTCCATTCCTCATCTGACTGACAGCTGATACTTCCCCCATGTTTTTCAATCAGTTTTTTACAAATATAAAGACCGATTCCCGTTCCGAGGTCCTTGGTTGTATAAAATGGTTCAAAGATCGCTTCGATCGTCTCTTCTTTGATCCGTGGACCATTGTTTGCAATCCTCAAATTCGTCCTGCCTTCTTTCACACTGCAGCACACATTGATCTGTCTATGACCCTCCACTTCCTGAAGGGCGTCGATGGAGTTCATGATGAGATTCAGAAATACCTGCCTTAGTTCATCTCCGTTAGCCAGCACTTTGATATCATCTTCACAATTGAATTCGATGGAAACGTCCCCATCCAGGAGGCTCGGATACAAGAACTCGATCGTCTCTTCCAAGTGATGGGTAAGAATGATCTCTTCCCTCGTACTATCAATCAAATCCTTCCTCGATACGTGGAGGAATTGAGAGATGCGGTAATTCAATTGCTCGAGCTCATGCTGCATAATATCCAGGTACGGCAGATCAGGATAGCCGTTCTGCAAGAGCTTCGTGAACCCGATGATGGACGTTAACGGATTCCTGAATTCATGTACAAAGCTCGAGCTCATCTGTCCAAGGATCGTCAGCCTTTCCTTATGGGTTTGATCGATATACAGCTCTTTCTCCTGAAGCTGCTTTTCTTTGATTTCCGTATACTTTCTCACGGCAAGATAAGAAAAACGGTCGAATAGCGCATTGATATCCTCAATCAACGGCTGTAACTCCCGAAGCTCGATCCCGGAATTACTCACCCATTTAATAATGATGCTCTTCCCTATGTTCACATTGTAGACAAACTCACTGATATTCACTTTGGCATTGACCCGTTCCAATGCCGTCTTGTGGGCAAGGGCTGTGATTTCTTCTTCGCTGAGGGGTTTCTCAATCGCACGCTTCACTAATTGAAACATCTTCACTCCATTGTTCAACACTTCTTCTTTATAGATGTCGCTTTCTGAAATCACGATATCTTTCAGCCAATTATGTAAAAATTCATCTGAATGATCCTCAAGGTATTGTATCAGCATGGTTGAAGCACTAGTCATTGATTGGCATTCCCTTCATTCCGGTTATTGTCGAAATATTCGTTGATATTATCATAACAGAAAAAAAGGGGATTTCGGTTACTATCTTTAAAATGTAATGAAAACCAACCGGGAGAATAAAAAAAGAGCATGATTTTTCATCTCATGCTCTTACCATCACTATTCTACGAGGTCCGTCCCTCTTATCAACCGGAGCTTTTGACCTGGTTGACATGATTCAATCAGAGGAAGGTCTGATTTACGGATCCTCCCCATCACATTGACTGCTGGGTTGCAATCCAGGTCATGCCGGACAATCTGCATTTCCCCTCGATACCGTCCATAGGAATCATTATCCCGGGTAATCGTGCCCCGCGGCCGTTCGACCGTGTTCAATGGAGGCACCCTCTCATTCGTCCTTGTTTCCAACAACCGCAGCACATCGCGGCCCGGATCCGGCCGGAGCTGATACTCCCCTTCTATTTCACCGCTGCCTTCGTAAGAAAGCTCGATGACGTCTTCCCGATCAAAGTGTTCGAGCTTTTGAAGAAGTTCCGGGGAACAGCCGGGATCTCCAACAAACAAACCCGTCACGCCCCACCGCTTCAATTGAACGACACTGACATACGGACTTTGCCCCCGATGATCTTCCAAAGTAGGAAGCCCTACATGTAACGGCCCCCGCTTGTCTTCATCTCCTGGCACAAACGCATAGACAGGAATCGAGAGAGAATCATAGAGTGCCTGCTGTTGGAGGAAATATTCCTCATCCAACCCCGTTTCCGGCTTCGGGTAAAAATTATGCCAGGCAATCATTTTCCCAGGTCTCAATCCGCTATCGATCCATTTCTTCAATTCTTTTTCTCCAACGGTGCTGGCATTGATGGCGATTTGAAACTGACTGGACAATTCCAGCATCTCTTCCGTCGTGAATCCATCATCCAGCCTCAGGGACGTGACGCCCAACTCTTTCAGGTCTTCAAAACGATTGAGTCCAAGTATACCTGGCGTTTTCTTCGATACATCGGCGAACACCTCAAACCTCTTCCTTTTAAAAAGGGATAAAAGATCTCCAACTCGTTCAGGACTTACACCTGATTCTTCCGGAATATGAAGAGAGGTGAAGGCAAGCTTGATGCCCGATGACGAGGCTCGAAGAATACGTTCTTCAGCATCTTCATCGGAAAGATAAACGGAAATTCCGATCATTCAAACTCACTCGCCATTTCATCTTTGAACCCGAACAGATACGTCAACGCAAAACCTGCTGCATAGGCAATCAATAGTCCAAGAGTATAATAGAGAATCTCGCCTGCATTGACCAAGAAGATCAGCGGCAAACCGGATACCCCGATGGCAAACGTTGCAACATCGAAATATGCCTGGAACGCACCGCCGAATCCTGCACCTAAACAAGCGGTCAGGAACGGTCGGCCTAATGGTAGGGTCACACCGAAGATCAACGGTTCCCCGATCCCAAGCATCCCGGCAGGCAGAGCCCCGCCGATTGCTCTCTTCAGCTTCTTCTTCTTCGTTTTCATGAAAATGGCGAATGCCGCTCCAACCTGACCGGCTCCACCCATGGCAAGGATCGGTAATAGCGGATCGTCCCCGATCGTATTGATCAATTCCAAATGGACAGGTGTCAATCCTTGATGCAATCCTGTCACGACAAGAGGCAGGAAGGTGGCACCGAGGACGAACCCGGCAACAATGCCGCCCATATCAATAAGGGAAAGAAGACCATTCGTGATCACATCTGAAATAAAACCGCCGACCGGCATAAATACCGTGTACGTCAATAAACCTGTAACAAGCAACGCAATCGTAGGCGTCACAATGATATCGATTGCCTGCGGGATGACCTTTCGAACGTTCTTTTCTACAAAAGCCATGAAGATGGCCGCAATCAAGACACCAATCAATCCGCCACGGCCAGGCAATAGATTTTCTCCAAACAGCGTCACATCACCAATCGCCGGGTTAATGATCAGAATCCCGGCCAAACCACCAAGCGCAGCCGAGCCGCCGAATTCCTTCGCCGCATTCATCCCGACAAGAATACCGAGGTACCCGAATAACCCGCTTCCGATGATGGAAAGCATCATGACAAGCTGGGATTCCCCGTTCAGCCATCCGGCCTGTACGAAGAACTTTGTGAACCCTGTGATCAATCCTGACGCAATCAGCGCCGGGATCAGGGGAATGAAGATATTCGCCACGCGTCTGAGAAGCAGTTTGAATGGTGTGGCGTTTTTCTTCTTGAGATCAGCCTTCTGCTCTGCAGCCCGTGCCTTCAGGTCAAGGTCCCCAGCCCCCGCTGAAACAAGCTTACCAAATTCTTCTGTTACTTTATTGACTTTACCGGGACCAAGGATGACTTGATACGTTTCATCCTCTACAAAGCCGAGCACGCCTTCCGTCTTTTTAATCTCTGCTTTCTGGATGAGCTCTTCGTTATACACCTTCACTCTCAATCTCGTCATGCAATGTTCATAGCTTGCGATATTATCAGCACCGCCAAACCGTTCCAATAGGACTCCAGCCAGTTCTTTATTCGTCAATTTCACCTTCCCCTTTCGTTCCATCTATCTACCTGAGTGTCCCTCCCACTTTATGTCTATGAATGGGAGGGGACAGGTACCCCTATACGAATAGACTATTTTTCAATGGCCAACCGGACATATCCGTTGGCATCTTCCAATCGATTCTTCGCTTCCTCATACCCACAGCCGAGGGTGATCATCACAATCGATGGCTTCACTTCGTTATTCGCCTTCTTCAAGGTCGCTGCTGCCGTTTCTTTATCTGCCCCCGTGATGCTCTCGATGATACCGATCGCACGCTGTTCAAGCTTGTAGTTACTAATATTCACGTCCACCATCAGGTTCCCATAGGCTTTCCCGAGCTTGATCATGCTTGCTGTGGAAATCATATTCAGCACCATCTTCTGAGCCGTCCCTGCTTTTAAACGAGTGGATCCCGTCAATGCTTCTGGACCTGCATCCACTTCAATCGCAAGCTCAGCTTCAGCAGAAATTTTCGAGCCTGTATTACAGGAAAGGGCCACTGCCGTCGCGCCTAACTCCCTTGCATATTTCAAACCGCCAATGACATAAGGGGTACGCCCGCTCGCTGCGATTCCGACAACCGTGTCCACCGGAGTCAGTCCGATTTCTTTCAGATCCGATACGCCTAAACCCTCATCATCCTCGGCTCCTTCCACCGCTTTCACGAACGCCTTCTCACCGCCGGCAATCAAGCCGACGACAACATCACTATCCACGCTGAACGTCGGCGGACATTCAACCGCATCCAGGACACCGAGCCTTCCACTCGTACCCGCTCCCATATAGATCAGCCTTCCACCTTGAGAGATGGACGCCACTACCTTATCGACCACTTCTTCTATTTGTGAGATGACTTCCTTGACAGCCGTAGCCACCAACTGATCTTCGTCATTCATCATGGAAAGAATCTCACCGGTACTCGCTGTATCAATCCCAAGCGTATTCCGGTTCACCTTCTCGGTCGATAATTCGAAAACATTATCCTGTGTCACAATTCATTCCTCCTGTAAAATCTGTATGCGTTTTCATTAACTCTATTATACTCTTGTTTAAAATAATATTTCAATTGTATTTTATATTATATGAAATTAAATTTTAGAATAGACCATTGTTTTTAGTGGGAATGATGGGGAATATTTCAAAAAGATCCGGAGAACGACAAATAGGAGTTGGAACATGTTTCCTACTCCTGTTTTGGTTATTCAGTTAGAGGTCCGTCCCTCAAAGATGGGCGCCGAATTCGTCCAGGTTGTGGAGGGTTGACTGGAATCCCGGGAGAAAGAGTTCGGTTTCGTGGCGGTTCATGGATGAGATGGTCGGGATGGTGGAGAAATGGGTCATGGTGACAGCGGCACGCTCCCTTTGTTTGGTGAGCACACTCTCTGAGCAATTGATGGCTAGTTTCTCTCCGTTGGTAAAATGCACGTAGGTAATTCCTTCTGTGGTGGAGGTTGATTCAATATGCTGACAAAAGAGCCATATACAATCATAATCGGTCGGGGCCTTGGTGGGTATCGCATAGATGTATTGCTGCGGACATATCATAAGAGGTGTCTTTCTAGGGTAGTCAAGTGCATGCCTGACAGCCTTGATCCTTCCATCATACGTGGACCTGTAAGCGAGGCACGACTCGTCGAGAATCTCCATGGCTGATTTCTTCCCTGCTGTCTTCCTGCCTCTGAAATCATGGACAATCGACTGATGAATCCCATCATAAGCAGGACTGATTGCCAATGTCCTTCGAGTAACCAACTCTTTTAAACCTTTCAAACCGAACACCATCCTTTTTCCTCTTTAGTATAAGCCTCTATTATCTGATATTTTCGAGAAATGAGACTTTATCACTATTATATACCATTCCCAAAATATTTCCATTTATATTTGTATATTTTTGAGAAAAATCTCATAATTTGAAGAATTTAGGGATTTCTAGTCGAATATTCTTTCAGGTGCATTCCATTCCCAATAGGTATTATGGTATATTTTTCATAGTATATTGTGAACGAAAGGGGAACAGCTTGCTTGTTAAAGGTGATGAATCTTCTAAGAAAATCTCAAAATGACTCGGTTGACGACGAACAGCTGATCAATATCTATGAATTATTATTTGATCGTTATCCTGATCCTATCTATATCATGGATCAGAATGGGCATATACTAGCCTCGAATAAGGCGGCAATGACATTTTTCGATCGAAAAGTTAAGAATATTCAGCATTTTATTTCCAACTGCATTCCCCAGCCCTATATTTCTAATACCCTTGAGCATTTCAGTAAAGCAGTGGAGGGGGAATACCAGCAGTACCGGAGTGCTCATATCCTTCGAAATGGAAAACTCATTGAAACGAACGTCCATTTCCAGCCTCTTTTCAACCGGAATGAACCCTTCGGTGTCGCTCTCCTCATCAGTGACATCACCGAATTGGAAGCCCAGAAAGCCATTCTTTCCAAACTTGAAATGAGCGTCAATACGGTAGAGGAACTTGTGGACCTTGGAACGTGGGACTATGATATCGTCCATAACAAAGCTCTTTGGTCCGATCAAATGTACGCTCTGTTCGACTTGGACATGGATGAAACCCCTACTTATGAAAAGGTGTATGAGCGAATCCATCCCGATGACCGGGAGAACTTCGAGACCCAGTATCAAAAAGCGATTGAAGAGAAATGTATCTTCAGCATTTCTTATCGAATCATTAAGAAGGACGGCTCCCTGCGAGTCGTGAATCAATATGCAGATGTGCTTCTTGATGAAAACAGGCGTCCGGTCCGCATGATCGGAACATCCCATGATATTACAGAACAAGTACACATCCAAACGAAAATGAAAGAACAAGAACAGCACGTCAAGAAAATCTACGATAATCTGGACGCCGGAATATGGTCCATGGATGTACTAGAGAACAAAATCCTGTTCACTTCGAAGGGCATTGAGAATATTTCCGGATACACAAGTCAGGAATTTGAAGAAGGATCGATTATTTGGTCAGACCTCATCGCATCTGACGACCTGTCATACTACCAATCAAGACAAGAGATATTGGCAGACTCAAAGCCACCAAAAGGGCGCTATCGTATCATCCACAAGGAAGGTCATATCCGCTGGGTCGAAGATAACACGATACCTGTGTTCAATCATGAAGGAACACTGATCCGGCTGGACGGGATCATCACAGACATAACAGAGCAGATCAAGTCAGAAGAAGCCATGGCCCACCTTGCTTATTATGATTACTTGACTGATCTCCCGAATCGAAGGATGTTTGAAGATGAACTTGTCACTCTTATTGAAAGCTCCAGCACATTAAAAAAACAATTTGCCGTTTTATACATAGACATGGATGGTTTCAAACGGATCAACGACACCTTGGGGCATCAAAAAGGCGATCTCCTGCTTAAAGAAATATCTTCCCGGCTGCAACAGAATACTCCTGAACGTGATCTCGTCGCCAGAATGGGAGGAGACGAATTCACCATCCTCCTACGCCGTATACAGGATACAGAAGAAGCCGTTTCGTTTGCCAGAAAACTGATACACTCATTGGAAGAACCCTTCTTTATCAACGGATATGAGCTATTTGTAACCGCAAGCATTGGGATGACCTTGTATCCCATCGACGGAGAAGATCCGGAGACGCTTATGGGCAGAGCTGATACCGCCTTATACAGAGCGAAAGAAATGGGGAAGAATAATATTCAAATCTATACGTCGTCCATGAATATCGAATCGTTCAAAGTCTTTCAATTAGAAAAGGATCTTCGTAAAGCAATAAAGAAAGATGAACTCCTCTTACATTACCAGCCAAAAGTGGATGGTAAAACCGGCCGATTGGTCGGAGCAGAAGCCCTAATCAGATGGGAGCATCCGGAATGGGGATTGATATCCCCTCATGAATTCATTCCCATCGCTGAAGAAAATGGGCTCATCATCCCCATTACCGATTGGGTGATCCAGACAGTATGTGAACAACTAAGAGAGTGGGAGAGATTAGAGGTTCCCCTCATCCCCATTTCCATCAATATGTCGCCCAAACGCTTTCTGCGGAATGACTGGGTGGAAACCACTCTCAATATTATAGAAGAAACTGGTGTGAACCCCTCCCTTCTTGATCTTGAAATTACTGAAAGTGTACTGATCCAGAACGAAGAAACGTTCATTTCATCCATTGAAAGATTGAAAGAGATAGGGATCCGATTTTCCCTTGATGACTTTGGAACAGGATTCTCCTCTCTCTTATACTTAAAAAAATTCAACGTCGACACCGTTAAAATTGATCGGAGCTTCATACGAGACTACCTGAATGAAAGTGATGCCGAAATCACGAAATCCATCATTCGCATGGCACACGGATTACGCTTGACAGTAGTAGCAGAAGGTGTGGAAACAAAAGACCAGCGGATGTTCCTCATAGAGCAGGACTGCGACATATTACAAGGATACCTATTCAGTAAACCCGTGCCACCTGAAGACTTCCAGCGGTTCTTGATCGATCCCGTCCTAATCCCGCAACCGAGCCAGGCAGAACCCCCTGTAGAGGAAAGGCGCGACGTATTCAGAATCGACTTTACATACCCTCTGCGAACAGACATGACGATCGCGAGCGTAAATGGAAAGTCTGCAACAGTAGGAACAACAGAAGTCCTAGTAGAAAACCTCGGTCCGGGTGGATTAAGATTCCTGTCTCATCTGAGGCTGCCTGTTTCACCCGGAATCATTTTTCATTTCAATACCGTGCTACTAGGCGAGCCAGTCACTCTTTCAGGAAAAATAGTATGGAAGCAAGAATATAAGTCTGATTTCTGTTTATACGGGGTACAGTTCATCCTCAGTCCTTCTGAGGAAGCACAGTTGACGAAACGGTTGAATAAGTTGTCGATTGAGGTGTTGAAGACGCCTGCCACTGAGGGGTGTCCATTTATTTTGAAGGACGGGATAGAGTATCTAACCATTAAACTAACAAAATAGAACATTATTGAGGCTGGGATAAAAGTGTATTAGCCAAAGAAAATTCCGAGCGATTATTCGAATTTCTGTTAAGGAAAACGAAATCGTTCGGTTTTTTTATTCTTATTAAAAGCAATATAAGTTTCAGCACACCTTTTTTGGTCAAATAAAAAAACCTTTCTGCAAGGTTTGGTCTCGATTCATTATAGGATATGTATTCGGCAACTGGCAGGCGTAGTTTTTATAAACGTTAGCCCCTATAGTTTTGCGTCACCATCTTTCAATGGGTTTGCCTTTATCGTACATATGTCTGTTTCTAATTAGTTGAATAATCTTCTACGGGGATTTTGGAACACTTTTACATATACACTCTTCTCTTCACTTCTGAAAAATTTAATACCAATCATCTTGAGTGGAGTCCAAATCTCCTTCATATAATAGACCGGCAAACCAGGTCCTCCTCTCTGTATATTTTCTTAATATTTACAATTATATAATATAAAAGTCTGAATAATCTATAAATTATTGATTATATTTATCGACAGCATTTTTAGACACCAGGGTAAATCAATCATGTTTTTGAGTGAAGTATTCTATTAAAAAACGCGCCCAAACGATATTTCCCTTTTCATTAGGCAGACCATCACTGGTAAGATAGCTTAATAGCTCATTCGATTCCCCGTTCGGCCACGCCTTCCAGTGATCAAGATAGATATACCCGTGGGTTAAAGCATATTCCTCCAATTCACTTTCCTCTTTAGGATAATAATAAGCCTGATAAACAGGGTTGGATGGTTGAATCATAACCGTGATGTCGGAATTGAGAGACTTAAACTGATGTATGATGGTAGATAGATTCCTCAAGCGATCATCCATGGATAGTTTGGAGTTATCATATAAAAGAAAAGGCTCAATGAGCAAGACATCCGGTTTCGATGCTGCCAGTTTCGTTAGAAGCTTTTCATTAATGACTTGAGTAGATGTTTTGTTTGAAATTCCCTTCGTCGCCACCTTGATGACGGACTTACCATATGTCTCCACTAATTCTTCTTCCAACAAGTTCGGCCATGCTCCCTCTTGATTAGAAGTAGAAGCAGAGCCTACAACTGCAAGCGTAATCGCTTGACCCTTTTGAACTTTTTCTCGAAACTTCGGTTGTAATGCTTTAGGAAAAAAATTGATCTTATCGAGCGTAATGACATCTGCCTTCTTTTTGTCCGGGGCTTTCTCCGAATCTGTCCTACTCACAACTTCCTCATTTGTGGCTTGTTCAAATTGTCCCTTTGCCTGTACCCTATCAATCCTATCATTCCAATAAAGTTTCCCACTAATCAACGTAAAAAGTGTTACAATCATCAATCCAATCGTCAACGCTCTCATTAAGGATCCCCCTGCCCATTTGATATTTACTATCATATAGGTAGAGGGAAAATGATTTTGTATATATATGTAGACATCCGTAACAAAAATTCCGACAAGCCTCACGACAAAACCCCTTATTCATGTTGAATAAAGGGTTGATGACGGATATATTGCTTCTACCCCTGAATGACCTCATTCAGGAGAAAATGTTTTTCGAATCGCATCTTCGTATTCTGACTGTTGAACCCTGGATCTGGCATATCTCTTCGTGACATTTATGTCTTTATGACCAGCGAGCTTAGAGACCACTTCCAGGCTCACCCCCTTGTCAATTAATTGCTGACAAAAGGTATGGCGTAACTTCTGAGCATTTACACCATATTTCTTCAACATATACTGCACAGCTCTCTCCGTTAACCGCTCGTTTGATTTTGACACAAACAGAGCGTTTTCCACAGGATTTAACGGCAAATAACTCTTTAGATGTTGTTTCAGTTCTTCAGAAAGCGGAATTACTCTCTCTTTATCGTGAGGTGACACTACCTTTAGGAAGCCCTCATTCAAATCAAGATCAGATTGATCCAACCCACAAAGTTCAGACACTCTAATCCCTGTATGAAGAAGCATGTATACAATGGCTATATTTCTTTCATTCTCCTGCTCTCTTACTTCAGATAACAGTTTCTCACACTCTTTTTTGCTAAGAACCTCTATTTCATCTTTCTTATCAGCCTTTTGAATATGAATTCCAAGTGTAATATGGGGCTTCTTTAAATACTTTGAAAAGGTTCGGATCGCTCCCAAAATCTTATCCGTTGTAATCGGGCTCTTACCCTTCTCTTCTAAAAACAGTATGTAATCCTGAACATCCTTCTGAGTAACATCGCCGATTTCTTGATGATTTCCCTGAAGCCATTGTTCAAATTTCTTAAGTTCTTGATGGTAAGTTGAAATAGTATTTGAGGATTTCCCTTCCTGTTCAAGCCACTTTAAAAACGAATCAATCAAAGTACTAGAAGAACCTTGCAAGAGTACCACCCTTTCAGATCAAACCTCTATATACTAATACTGTAGAACTAATGGAAGAAGAAGTCAACTTCTCCGAATGTGAAGAGAGTGGAGCTACAATTTATTATTTGGGCATTGGGTGAAAAAAGACAGTTTTACATACTTTATTTGGAACGGGTTTCGGACTAGAAATTAATCTGCAAAAGTAAAAGCCTTATGTGCTATTCTTCTTGATCTGTCTGGGGAGATTTCGAATATCATCAGCATAATGAAGGATGGGTCAGTGATGAGTGTGCTTAACCAATCGTACCATTTTAAGATGGTGTTTAAGTAGGTAATTGGGGACATGGAGATAAAGATTATGGTCGTAATTTTTTGCTTGATTCAATGGAGTTAGATAACCATGAAGAAGAATCGTGCGAGATTTGCTAGGAATCGTGCCTGTTTTTCAATTATCGCGCGAGAATTTAATTTTTCAAGCCCCATTTTGCTTTATCGTGCGAGATTCCAAATAATCATTCCAAGATGTCGAATTTTCTTTACACACTTCAAAATTATTTCACTTATCATCTGATGACCGGTTAATCTTCCTAGTAAACAATCATCATAGGATCTAATTCTAAAATATCTTTTCAAATCAAAACAAAAAAAGAGTAACTCCCAATGAGCTACTCTTTAATCCATTTGCCTGGCGACGTCCTACTCTCACAGGGGGAGATCCCCCAACTACCATCGGCGCTGAAGAGCTTAACTTCCGTGTTCGGCATGGGAACGGGTGTG
>NZ_JAHWGH010000010.1 GCF_019334305.1 Rossellomorea orangium | reverse complement strand
TCAAACTCTCCGATAAAAGTTTGAATAGCTCTTTAAAAATAAATCTAGAATTAACGTTGACGTATTGTCTTGTTTTGTTCAGTTTTCAAGGTTCAATATGCGATCACTCCGTTAGAAGCGACTTTATTAATTTATCACAAATCACTTTGTGATGTCAACTGTTTTTCAAAATTATTTATTGGTGTTTCTTCTAAATAATTCATTGTGTTTCAGCGACGTTTATTACTATATCAAGTTTTTAAATAAGGGTCAATACATTTTGTGAACTTTTTTAATAAATTATTTCAAGCACATTACTTCTTTTACATCCATCACTTCTCCTTAAGAGATTCTCCTCATTATGGACAGCCTATTTCCATTGATGAGATTGCAGCTCCTGCTTGTCCATAAACTTAAAACAGGAGCTTTCTTGCCATTAATAGGTTTCTTTCTTGGCTGCCGTCTTCATATATTTCAAACATTCCTTATGACTCGCAAATCGTTTAAAAAGGGAAAATAAGATTTTATACCGTTCATCCATTGCTCTCTTAACGATATGATCAATTCGAGAATCTTTTAGATCAAATAGGATTTCATCCATTTCTCTTTTCAATAAATACTCTATTTCCTGTTTCTCTCTATCATTAATCATTAACCCCAGCAAGTATGTCACCCCTTTATGTTTGTATTTGTAGTTTTTTCCATTAAGTGAAATTTATAATCATTTTTTCATCAGATAGATATTTTTTCCGGGGACATGCATATCTTTAATAAATATAGACGGTTGAACGGAGGGATGATTCTGTGAATACGTTTCATACAGTGAACGCTAAGAAATTAAAGCAAATTAGTCTGATCATCGTGATCTCTTTCTTTACTGCTTTGTTTGTATATAGCAGTAACCTCTCGAGCCTTTCCGTATTTGGTACGAAAGATGGTCCGAAAGCGATTTACAAAGGGGAAAAGGGAATAGCGATTACCTTTAACATTGGTTGGGGGGATGAAAAGGCCAAGCCTATTCTTGAGGAATTGAAGAAGAGGAATGTTACATCCGCTACCTTCTTTCTTTCGGGAGCCTGGGCTGAACGTCATCCTGATCTAGTGGAACAAATCGTGAAGCAGGGCTATGAAATCGGAAATCTCGGCTATGCTTATTCCGACTATACGGAGATGGAACCGAGTAAGATTAAGCAGGATATATTGAAAGCCGATACCGTCTTTAAGAAACTGAATGTGAAAGAAGTGAAATTATTACGGGTACCAACTGGTCATTTGAACAAAGAAACGTTAAAGGTGGCTGATTCTCTAGGCTTAACAGTCGTCCACTGGAGTGTCGACTCCAAGGATTGGACAAATCCCGGAGTAGCAGAAATCACTAAGAATGTAAGCAAGGCTAAAAAAGGGGATATCGTCCTTCTCCATGCATCAGATTCTGCCAAACAGACGAAGGATGCCTTGCCGTCCATTGTAAGTGAGCTAAAAAAGAAAGGTAACTTCATTACCGTGTCTGATATGATCTCAAACGGTGATGCCAAATCATCCTTAATACAATAAAAAAATCCCGCAGATGAGATATGTTCATCTGCGGGATTTTTTTCAGCTCTTGGCCGAGTGCTTTTGTTCTCTTTCTATTTGGGATTTCTCTATATACTTAGGAAGGCGTAACAGCTGGAATGCGTTACAGGCAAGTAAAGCTAGTAGCATTAGATACAGCCATCTCACCGAATTCACCAATAACACCGGTAGCCATTCTAGTGTTGTCACTACAATCATAAAAAACAGTGCTGATACAAATGTGTTGGTTTTAGCTTCTGATTGTCTGTTCTTTACATAAGCCACGATAAGGCCCACCGCTAAAATTCCAAAGCCGAGCAGAATATACGGCGAATATGATTCACCCTCTACAGCAAATGCCCTGAACCGGAAGTAAATCAAATCAAACAGTACAAGGGCAATCAGTACCAGTTGAACGGAATTCCACAAGCTCTTAAACATTCCCATTCCGAATTGATGAATGGTCAAGTAAGCAAAGTACCCCATTTGACTGATGACACTGAATGTAAATCCGACAAATATGAACCAAAGCAGACTTGATAATATGCCAATCACGTCGCCGTCTTGAAAATATGGTCCGAACTGATCCCATCTGATAAGAAGGGCGGCCACACCTGTTACGGCTCCACCGATTACTAACGTATGAATAAATAAACGAATCCAATTGCGGATGGTCACTTCTATTTTCCCCCATATAAAAAAATATACACTCATTTGATTGTACCAACGCATGTTTAAAAAATCCAGATTCCAATTATCCCTGTGCATATTTTTTTCGTTTTTTCTCATATTAAATGTAAGGGAATTTGTATGGAAGGAGCCTACCCATGAAAAAATATTCCTTTCTTTTTCTACTGACCGTCCTTCTTCTATCCGCTTGTAGCGGTGGTGGAGAAACGGGCAGTGGCAAAATGGATTATGAAGAAACCAAGAAAATGGTTGTCGATATATTAAAGACCGACGATGGAAAAAAAGCCATCCAGGAAGTCATGTCAGATGAAAAAATGAAATCTGAGCTCATTATGGATCAGAAAGTCGTTACGGATACCATTTCCAAAACGCTGACATCCGACAAAGGAACAGAGTTCTGGAAAAAATCCTTTGAGGATCCGAAGTTTGCAGAAGCCATGGCCAAAAGCATGAAATCCGGCAACGAAAAATTACTCAAAGACTTGATGAAAGATCCCGAGTATCAAGGAATGATGATGGACCTCCTCAAGGATCCTGAATTCAAGAAAGAACTTACAGAAGTCTTAAAAAGCCAGGAATACAAAGAATATCTGCAAAAGGTCATCACCGAAACATTTGAAAGCCCATTATTCAAGGCTAAACTTCAGGATGTACTATTGAAGGCTGCCGGCGAAATGAAAGATGGGGGGAAAAGTGAAGGCGGCGGAAGCGAATCCTCTTCTTCTGGAGATAGTCAGGGAGGTTCCGGGGACACCGGAGGCTCAGGCAGCGGAGGCGGCGGGCAATAAGGCTGGTAACCGCTTTGTTTGATCCTGGAATTTCAAAAGGACAAATGCAGTTTCTGCATTTGTCCTTTTTAGCTGTTTCCCTACGATAGCTTTTCAATCACTTTATGTGCGATTTCGCCATATATCTGACCAAGTCGGTGATCTTCTGCATAAATAGAAGGAGCAAAATCCTCTTCATTCCAGTCCGGCTGTTGAAGCGGAAGCTTACCTAATAAGTCTGTACGGAGTTCTTCTGTAAGCTTCTCTCCTCCGCCTTGACCGAATACGAATTCCTTTTCACCGGTCAGTTTGCTTTCAAAATAAGACATGTTTTCTACTACCCCTAGAATATCGTGATCCGTTTGAAGGGCCATTGCACCTGCACGAGCCGCTACGAATGCTGCCGTTGGATGCGGAGTCGTCACGATGATCTCCTTACAATGCGGAAGCATCGTATGAAGGTCGAGAGCCACGTCTCCAGTCCCCGGAGGAAGATCGAGAAGTAGATAGTCTAAATCGCCCCACTCGACTTCAGAGAAGAAGTTATTGAGCATTTTCCCAAGCATCGGTCCTCTCCAAATGACAGGTGCGTTATCTTCTACGAAGAATCCCATGGAGATGACCTTTACCCCGAATCGTTCTACTGGAATAATTCTCTCTCCCCTCACGACTGGGCGTTTCACGATTCCCATCATATCTGGTACGCTAAACCCATAAATGTCGGCATCCACCAGCCCCACTTTTTTACCTTGACGGGCTAAAGATACGGCCAGGTTGACGGATACCGTTGATTTCCCCACTCCGCCTTTTCCGCTGGCAATCGCGATGAAGGTTGTCTTACTTGCAGGTGATAATAAATCCGTTCCTTCTCCACCCGCTCCTCTATGCTTTTCAAGCTCCTCTTCGGGAAGCTCCGTGAATCGTATTCCTACAGATTCCGCTCCGTTCTCTTTTAACACTTGGACAATTTGTTGCTGGAACTGCATTTGCTCCCCAGTACCTGTCTTCGCGATGGCAATCTTCACACTGACATGGTTCTTTTCTTCTTTTACGGAAATGTCTACAACTCCATTTGTTTCTTGTAACGTTTTATTTAAAAAAGGATCTTTTAATCCAAATAATAGCTCTCGCGTCTGTTGTTCCGTTAACATGAATAACCACCCTTTATTTATGTATTCGTTTTCAACTTTCTGTGTTCAGTATAACATATTCTGCATTGAATGAATGCTCAAAAGGTTTTGAATGCATTTGTTGAATAATAAAATAAGGATCTTTTGATATGCTATCACCAGACCCCGATTTATCAAATGCTCTGTCATTTAGAGGTGCCAGAGCGTGAGGGGAACTACTCCGCTTTTCACGGACGTTCGGCCGGGCCTTCTCACCAAATAGACGGGAAAATTCCGCTTGATTAGTAATGAATATTTAAAAAGGCAGAAATAGACGGAATGATTCCGCTTATTTACTCAAAAGAATACAAAAATAGGTGATTTTTTTTGCATAGTCGGAAAACCTCCGCTTATTTACACCAATATAACTTCCACTCTGAATATAACCGGAAAATCTCCGCTTATTTTATTTTGGCTTGTTCTTCTATAAAGGGCAAGACATTTCAATTGTATTCCCAATAAAGAAACTCGCCAAATTTCCTCGGCGAGTTCTACTTTCCATATACTATTCAAACTGCCAATTCGGCACATATTTTTTAAAAAGCACCTCAAAACGAAACCATTTAGTTATTCCTCGTCAGCTTCTTTTTTGTCATTATCGTCCATGGTCAGGTAGTTGAGTACACCTTGATACACAGAGGCAGCAATTTTTTGCTGGTAATCCTCTTTTAGAAGGTTTGCCCGCTCACCTGGATTGGATAGGAACCCAATCTCCACGAGGGCACCGGATTTTTTCGCGTGTTTTAGGATGTAGACATTTTGAAGACCTTTTGCTTCTCTTGTCGTGTTTTCTAAATTCCGAGTAAGTTCTCCTTGAATGGCTTTAGCAAGAGCTTTGTTTTCTTCATACTTAGGATTATAAAACGTTTGGGCCCCGCTCCATTTCGGAGAAGGAATGGAGTTCAGGTGTATGCTAAGAAACATATCCGCCTCTGACTCATTAATTAAGCTGAGCCTTTTCTTTAAATCCTCCACTTTCCGTCGGCTATATCCTCTTGTATCTTCATCTGCCAGATCTTCATCCTTCTCACGTGTCAGGATCACGAGAGCTCCTTGTTCTTGTAGATAATCCCGTATCATTAAAGATACATTTAGAGCAATATCCTTTTCCAGGGCTTTCTGATCACCCGCTCCGCCATCCGGTCCACCATGCCCTGGATCTATATAAATGATTTTACCTGATAGGGGAAGATTCCAAGAGTCCCATGTATCCTTGTCTAAAATCTTATATTGAATGATAAATAATAATATAGCCAGTGCAGAAATTATCCCGATAACCTTCAGTTTCTGAACCATCCCAGTCCTCCCATTTCCAGTCTTAACCACGGAAAAGAATTCCCGCTGCCTTTACTAAAAAATATGGGACAAGAATGGGATTTAGAACTGAAATTAATTCAAACGCAGTTTGTGACGCTTGATTCCTTTTTCATATCCTTCAGACCACCATGTTTCAACGAAGTGTTCACAGCAAAAGTAAAAGGACTCATCAACCTGATTGGAGACACCCATCTCAGACCAGTACAACCAGAAGTTATAAAGCGTATCGATAAAATGCTTCATTTCTTCCTCACAGCGCTTTTTGACTAACTCTGTGTCTTCACCTGAGTAACCGAATTTACTCACCTTGCCTCCGAGTAAGTAGGCTTCTATGGCTACATCAAAACATGCCTCATCAAACCCCTGCTGCATAAATACGCCGCCTTGAACCTTTATATATCCAAAATGCCGCCTCACGCTCTCCTGCAGCATCTTAATCGAAATTTCTTTCAGTAACGTTCTTTCCGTCTTAATTTGCTTTTCTCTTCTCTTTGTATTGAAAGTTGTAATAACGTTCAAATCATCCACCCCTTTGAACGTATTTTCCTACCCAACACCGCACTTCATTCGAGTAACTGTTACCAATTTTTTGAGGGACGGACCTCCATAATGAGCCTTCGAAAGGATATAGTTTCTTGGTATAAATGCATATTGGTACAGAATCTCATGAGAATTGGAGGTCCGTCCCTCAAAACGAACTCCCTCAACGCAATAAAAAAAGCCCAGCCGACAGAATCGGCTGAGCTTTTGTGTGAAATAATAATTAACGCTTAGAGAATTGTGGCGCGCGACGTGCACCTTTAAGACCGTATTTTTTACGCTCTTTCATACGAGAGTCACGAGTTAATAATCCAGCGCGTTTTAGTGTTCCACGGTATTCTGGGTCTGCTTGTAGTAAAGCACGAGCGATTCCGTGACGGATCGCACCAGCTTGACCAGCATAGCCTCCACCATTAACGTTTACTAAAACGTCATAGTTACCAAGAGTTTCAGTTGCAACTAGTGGTTGCTTAATTACTTCTCTTAGTGCTGCGAATGGGATATAAACTTCTACTTCACGATCATTGATAACAATGTTTCCGTTACCTGGTACTAAACGTACACGAGCTACTGAGCTCTTACGACGACCAGTTCCGTAATATTGAACTTGAGCCAAGATAATAACCTCCTCTTATTAATTATCCACGAAGTTCGTAAACTTCAGGTTGTTGTGCTTGATGTGGATGCTCTGCTCCAGCATATACATGTAATTTCTTGAACATTTGACGACCTAGAGAACCTTTAGGAAGCATACCTTTGATAGTAAGCTCTAACATTTTCTCAGAGTAGTTTGTACGCATTTCTAATGCTGTACGTTGTTTTAAACCACCTGGGTGATTTGTGTGACGGTAGTAGATCTTGTCCGTTAACTTCTTCCCAGTTAATTCAATTTTTGAAGCATTAAGAATGATTACATGATCACCAGTGTCAACATGTGGTGTGAATGTTGGTTTGTGTTTTCCGCGTAGAATTGAAGCAACTTCACTGGATAGACGTCCAAGAGTTTTACCTTCAGCATCTACAACGAACCATTTACGATCGATTTGGTTGGCTTTTGCCATATACGTTGTACGCATGATTTAACCTCCTATTTAATGAATCCGTAGTATTTATTTTCTAATCACAATAAGTTTCCGGGGCTTATCGTGGGGTTAATAACATACCATATGCTATATTATCTTGTTCCCAGTCTATTGTCAAGAGAATGTTACACCAGGATTAGTTGTTTTAGTATTTTTTTTGAAACATGATTATCATTAATAATGCATGTTCAGGATTTCCAATAATAAACTTTTGTTCTGTATATAGATAGCGCCCGTTGTTTTCCGCTCCAGGTGCTCGCTTTCGGCGGGGCGTGAGTTGAGCACCTTCCGCTACAATCCACAAAAGGGTGCTTACTAAATCTCAGCAGAACCATAATCCACCTTCCACAAATACAACCCATGCGGGGGTGCGGTCTTTCCTGCACGATCACGATCCCGGGCTTCCAGTATTCCAGGTATATCTTCTACAGGAGTATTCCCAGAACCTACCTCCAATAAAGTACCTACCAGGATCCTCACCATATTATACAAAAATCCATTTCCCACAAATGAAAAGATGATTTCTTCTTCATGCTCATGAATGCCAATATGGTGGATCGTCCTTACTTTGTCTTCCACTTCTGTCTTAGCCGAGCAGAAACTGGTGAAGTCATGCTCACCGATGAGGTGACTGGCAGCACGCTCCATGTCGGACACCGAAAGACCATAAGGATAGTGAAGGGCGAAGTGACGTTTGAATGGACTTCTCGATTCTCCCGTATAGACCCGGTAGCGGTACTCCTTCTTCTCCACCGAAAACCTTGAGTGGAAGTCAGCGGAAACAAAAGCAGCGTCTTTCACAGTCACCTCATCGGGTAACCTCGTATTGAGTACAACCGGCCATTTCTCTTCTGGAATGGATAGGGGTGTATCAAAATGAAACACCTGGCCATTGGCATGTACTCCTGCATCCGTCCTGCCAGAACCACTGATACGTATTCTCTCACCCTTATGGATGGACGATAAGACGTCTTCCAGGACACCCTGGACGGTCCGTTCTCTCGGTTGTACCTGATAACCATGAAAAGACGTCCCATCATAGGCGATGGTACACTTCACTCTTTGCATTCGCGACACTCCCGTTATCCTCTGAAAATGATTAATACAGCTGTCAGGAGGGCAAGGACAATTAACGCTCCTGTATCCTTCTTATGCCAGGATAACAGGCGGTATTTCGTCCTCCCCTCTCCTCCTTGATAGCCTCTTGCTTCCATGGCGGTCGCCAGGTCTTCAGCCCTTTTAAAAGCACTGACGAAAAGAGGGATCAATAAAGGGATGATGGCCTTGATCCGGTCTTTAATCGGGCCTGATGAAAACTCGGCACCCCTTGCGATCTGGGCCTTCATGATTTTGTCGGTCTCCTCCATTAACGTCGGGATAAAGCGAAGGGAAATCGACATCATCAGTGCCAGTTCATGAACAGGGAACTTCACTTTCTTCAATGGATTCAAAAGAGTTTCAAGTCCATCTGTAATCGTTATGGGAGAAGTCGTCAGCGTCAATAAAGATGTAACAAGAATAAGATAAAAGAATCGTAAAGAGATAAAAACCCCTTGCCTTAAACCCTCTTCATGAACAGACAATACCCCCAAGTCAAGAATGACCGGGCCTTCCTTTGTGAAAAATACATGTAAAAAGAACGTAAACAGAATCAGCCAAAGAATGGGCTTCAGTCCTCCGATGATGAATCGGATGGATAAATTGGATAAAATGAGTGCGCTAAACGTAAAAAGACCGAGCAGTGCGTACGTAACAGCATTATTTGCCAGGAATACGACGCATATAAACCCGAATATAAATAATAGCTTTGCCCTCGGATCCATTTGGTGAAGGATGGATTTCGCCGGTACATATCGACCGAAAATCATTTTCTCCATCATAGCCCCTCACCCCCATCCCGAGTTGCACGGATAGCTGATGCCAATTCATCTATCGTTAAACAAGTCTTCGGAAGTTTCTTCCCTGACCTCTGTTCAAACTGATATTGAAAACGGACGACATCGGGAACGTCCAATCCCATCTCAAACAGTTCATCGGCACCTGAAAAAATGTCTCTGGGACTTCCTTTTCTCTTTAAACGTCCTTTTTGCATGATGACGATCTCTTCTGCGTAATGAGCAGCATCCTCCATACTATGAGTCACAAGAATCGTGGTCAGACCTTTTTCCTTATGAAGGGTATAGAACATGTCCATGATCTCCCGTTGCCCCCTTGGATCAAGCCCTGCCGTCGGCTCATCCAGTACAATGACCTCAGGATTCATGGCCAGCACACCTGCAATGGCAACACGTCTCATTTGTCCGCCTGACAGATCAAATGGGGATTTCTGCAGTACGTCCTCTGACAGTCCCACTTTAACGATCAGTTCTTTGGCTCTCCGGATCGCTTCTTCCTCCGACACCCCGAAATTCATGGGCCCGTAGCAGATATCCTTGAGGACGGTTTCCTCAAACAGCTGATGTTCTGGGAATTGGAAGACGATGCCTACCTTCTGTCTGACCGGCTTTAAGTTCTTCACCTTTTGCTTTGCCTTGATTTCGTGCTCACCTACTTGGACGAGTCCATCTGTGGGTTTTAATAATCCGTTTAGATGCTGCACCAGTGTAGACTTCCCTGAACCGGTATGGCCGATCACCGCGAGAAACTGACCTGTGGGGATTGAAAGATTAATATCTTCAAGGGCAAGTTTTTCGAATGGAGTGTTGAATGAATATCGGTATTCTACCTGTTGAAATGTGATTTGCATAATTCATCCACCAACTCTTCTTCTGTAAAATAAGTTTTAGACAAGGAAATACCTGCTTCTTTCAAAGCTCCTGCAAGCTTAATGGTAAAGGGGGAATCCAAGCCAAGCTTCAATAGCTCGTCCTCCAGAAGGAAAATGTCCTCTGGAATCCCTTCCTTAAAGACCATCCCTTGATTTAAGACAATCATTCGATCTGCCTTTGTTGCTTCCTCCAGGTCATGGGTGATGGAGATCACCGTTAAGTTCTCTTCCTCTTTCAGCTTCCGTACTGTTTCAAGGACCTCTTGTCTTCCTTTTGGATCAAGCATCGATGTTGCTTCATCTAAGATGATGATTGATGGCTGTAAGGCTACAACGCCTGCAATCGCTACTCGCTGCTTCTGACCACCTGATAAATGGTGCGGCTCTTGATCAAGAAAATCTTCCATATGGACACTTTTTAAAGCATCATTGACCCTCTGTACCATCGATTCATTCGGTACGCCATGGTTTTCTAACCCAAAAGCCACATCATCTTCCACTGTAGCACCAACAAACTGATTATCGGGATTCTGAAAAACCATACCTAGCTTTGAACGGATGTCCCAAATAGAGTTTTCAGCAAGAGTGATTCCATCCACCGTCACAAGTCCCTTCTCCGGGAAGTGTAGACCATTCAACATTTTGGCTAAGGTGGATTTACCTGACCCATTATGACCGACAATCGCCAGCCACTCACCTTGATTGACCGTCAGGCTGATGCCTTTCAGGGCGTAGGATTCCTGATCAGGGTATCTGAAATACACATCTTCAACTTTAATGATTTCCTTCAATTCTGTAACCTCCTCTACGCTATCCTAACTCAGCTCTGCTAAAACCTTTGCATATAAAAAAAAGCCTGCACCCCGACCAAAGAAAAGAGAGTCTTTTCTTGTTCATCCACTGAACAGCTTCTATGAACATAGAAGTTGGAAGGGGTGCACGAGCTAGACGAGTCAGACAGCGCTGCTCATCGTAACGCTCTGCTTTTCATCACATGCACTTATACAAAAAGGGCAAAGAAGCAGTTAAGGATTAACTGTCCCGCCCTTAATGTTAGAAGTCACGAATTATTAAACTAATTCGATGATTGCCATTGGAGCACCGTCACCACGGCGAGGACCAACCTTCATAATGCGAGTATATCCGCCTTGACGCTCTGTGTAACGAGGAGCGATGTCAGAGAATAACTTTTGTAAAGCATCTTGGTTGTTTTCAGCGTTTGCAACTTCTTTACGAATGAATGCACCAGCTTGACGACGCGCGTGAATGTCACCACGTTTACCGAGTGTGATCATTTTTTCCACAACTGAACGAAGCTCTTTCGCACGAGTTTCAGTTGTTTCGATGCGCTCGTTAATGATTAGGTCTGTAGCTAAATCACGTAGCATTGCTTTACGTTGAGCACTGGTACGTCCTAACTTTCTGTAAGCCATTAAGGGTTCCCTCCTTTGTTGAGTCTATATATGAAAGAAGATGTTATCAGTCGTCTTTACGTAAACCGAGTCCAAGGTCTTCAAGTTTAACTTTAACCTCTTCAAGGGATTTACGTCCAAGGTTACGCACTTTCATCATATCTTCTTCAGTCTTGTTAGCAAGCTCTTGAACAGTATTGATTCCAGCACGCTTCAGGCAGTTATAAGAACGAACAGAAAGATCTAATTCTTCGATGGTCATCTCAAGAACTTTTTCTTTTTGGTCTTCTTCTTTTTCTACCATGATTTCAGCATTCTGCGCTTCATCTGTAAGGCCAACGAAAATATTTAAGTGTTCTGTTAGAATCTTAGCACCTAAAGAAATCGCTTCTTTTGGTCCAATACTTCCATCAGTCCATACATCAAGAGAAAGTTTATCGTAGTTCGTCATTTGACCAACACGAGTATTTTCTATTTGATAGTTAACGCGTGAAACTGGAGTGTAAATAGAATCGATTGGGATCACGCCAATTGGAAGATCCTCACGTTTGTTTTGGTCTGCTGGTCTGTACCCACGACCACGGGATGCACTTAAACGCACACGGAAGTGACCACTCTTAGATAACGTTGCGATGTGTAAATCAGGATTTAACACTTCAACATCACTATCATGAGTAATATCAGCAGCCGTCACGACTCCTTCACCCTGTACATCAATCTCCAGCGTTTTTTCTTCATCAGAGTAGATCTTCAACGCTAGCTTCTTGATATTCAAAATGATGGATGTGACATCCTCTACGACGCCTTCAATTGTTGAAAACTCATGCAGTACTCCATCTATTTGAATAGATGTGACAGCAGCACCTGGGAGTGACGATAATAGGATACGACGTAAGGAGTTACCCAAAGTTGTACCATATCCACGCTCAAGTGGTTCTACGACGAACTTTCCATATGTGGCATCATCGCTGATCTCAACCGTTTCAATTTTTGGCTTTTCAATTTCGATCATTAATATTTACCCTCCTTCAAAACGTCGAAACTCCGGGCTAAATAAGATAAAGTCCGAAATTCCCCATGTTTACGTTCCCTATTGTGCACCAACAACTGGTTACTTTTCTGAATGAACGTATCTTGTATCATATCCCATTATAGACAACGATACAAAATTTATACAGAAAATTAAACGCGGCGACGTTTTGGTGGACGGCATCCATTATGAGGAACTGGAGTAACGTCTCTGATTGCAGTAACTTCTAGACCTGCTGCTTGAAGAGCACGGATAGCTGCTTCACGACCAGCACCAGGACCTTTAACTGTTACTTCAAGAGTTTTTAGACCATGTTCTTGAGAAGCTTTAGCTGCTGTTTCAGCTGCCATTTGCGCTGCGAATGGAGTAGATTTACGAGAACCTCTGAATCCTAGTGAACCTGCACTTGACCAAGCAACAGCATTTCCGTGAACATCAGTAATAGTTACGATTGTGTTATTGAATGTAGAACGAATGTGTGCAATACCAGCTTCGATATTCTTTTTCACACGACGTTTACGAGTATTAGTTTTACGTGCCATACTAAGAAGTAACCTCCTTTACCTATTATTTTTTCTTGTTAGCTACAGTCTTACGAGGACCTTTACGTGTACGAGCATTGTTCTTCGTATGTTGTCCACGAACAGGTAGTCCACGACGGTGACGAAGACCGCGGTATGAACCGATTTCCATAAGACGTTTGATGTTTAGTGATACTTCACGACGAAGATCACCTTCTACTTTTAATTTATCAACGATATCACGAATCTTTCCTAGTTCGTCGTCAGTAAGATCGCGAACGCGAGTATCCTCAGATACACCAGCTTCAGATAAGATTTTCGCTGCAGTATTTTTACCAATACCGTAGATGTATGTTAATGAAATGACAACACGTTTGTCACGTGGAATGTCTACACCAGCAATACGTGCCATAGTGATAGCGCACCTCCTTTAAGATTAGCCTTGTTTTTGTTTGTGTTTAGGGTTTTCACAGATAACCATGACTTTACCTTTTCTACGAATAACTTTACATTTTTCGCAGATCGGCTTAACAGATGGTCTAACTTTCATCTTATTCTAACCTCCTTAATAGTACGGAGTGCAATAGATTATTTATAACGATAAGTGATTCTACCACGAGTTAAGTCATACGGTGATAATTCTACTGTTACCTTGTCACCAGGTAGGATACGAATGAAATGCATACGGATCTTTCCTGAAACATGTGCCAGTACTGTATGACCATTTTCTAATTCTACCTTAAACATCGCATTGGGCAAAGTCTCGGCGACCTTACCTTCAACTTCAATTACATCATCCTTAGCCATCGAACATGTCTCCCTTCTTCTCATCATTTAACACTTCGTTAACAAACTTTGAAACAGCATAACGCAGTTTACCGTTCGTTACTCTGCCTGATTCTATAATACTGTTTTGAACTTCTGGAGAAACATAGTCACACAAGTGAAGATGAGCGATGTTCTTTCGCTTGGCGCGATCAAACTTTCGTCTATCCCCATCCGCTATGAGTACAAAACGTTCATCCAACTGCTGAACAACGACCGAGTAGCTTCCTGTTTCTCTCCCTTTAAGGGTTTGAACAATCTGGCCAATCCTCGGAACCGTCGTATCTGACTCGATCAATCCAATCACCTTCACTTAGGCTTTCGTCAATATCTCATAGCCGTCTTCAGTAATTGCAATGGTGTGTTCAAAGTGCGCACACATTTTATCATCTACTGTGACGACTGTCCAGTTATCTGATAACGTTCTAACATATCGACTACCTGCATTAACCATTGGTTCAATAGCCAGTACCATGCCAGGCTTCAGACGCGGACCTTTGTTGGGTGGTCCATAATGAGGGATTTGCGGGTCCTCATGTAAGTCTTGACCAACTCCGTGTCCCACATACTCCCGAACGATCGAAAAGCCATTAGCCTCAACAAAAGTTTGTATACTATGAGAGATATTCGACAGACGCTCGCCTGGTTTCGCTTCTTTTAGTCCAAGGAATAATGATTCCTCTGTAACATCCAGAAGCTTCTGGGTTTCATCATCTATTGTTCCAACTGGATATGTCCAAGCTGAGTCACCGTGATAACCGTTATATTTAGCACCGATATCGATACTGATTATATCGCCATCCTTCAATACCCGATCGCCTGGAATTCCATGTACCAACTCATTGTTGACTGAAGCACAGATGCTGCCACGAAACCCATTATACCCTTTAAAAGATGGAATTGCATCATGTTTACGAATGAATTTTTCAGCAATTGCATCCAATTCTTTCGTCGTAATTCCCGGAGAAATATACTTTTGCAATTCCGCATGAGTTAATGCAACGATCTTACCAGCATGCCGCATAATCTCAATCTCTCTCGGAGTTTTAGAAATGATCATTATGAAAGGCCTCCAAGTAGTTCATCAATGTCATCAAACACTCTATGGATGTCTTGTTGACCGTCAATGTTTTTCAGATAGCCCTTATCTTCGTAGTAAGCCAATAGTGGTTGGGTTTGTTTGATGTTTACGTCCAAACGGTTTTGAACTGTTTCTTCGTTATCATCTGCGCGTTGATATAACTCGCCGCCGCAGCGATCACAAACACCCTCTTCTGTTGGCGGGTTAAAGACAAGATGATAAGTAGCGCCGCACTCTTTACAGATTCTGCGACCTGTCAAGCGCTCCATCAGGATGTCCTTATCTACATTTATATTAATGACATAATTCATTTTTTTACCAAGATCAGCTAGGATGTTTTCAAGTGCTTCTGCCTGAGCAACCGTTCTCGGAAACCCATCCAGTAAGAAGCCTTTTTCACAGTCCGCTTTGCTTAATCGTTCACGTACGATGCCGATTGTTACTTCATCAGGAACAAGATCGCCATTATCCATGAATGATTTAGCCTTCAAGCCTAGTTCAGTACCTTCTTTAATAGCTGCACGGAACATATCGCCTGTAGAGATATGGGGGATACCATATTTATCTACGATCTTTTCAGCTTGAGTGCCTTTTCCTGCGCCTGGTAAGCCCATAAGAACTATATTCACTCGTACTCCCCCTAATTGTCTATAAAATGGTTTCAGGAACGATACGTTCCCGAAAACCCTCTTATTTAATGAATCCTTTGTAGTGACGTTTCACTAACTGTGCCTCTAGTTGCTTCATTGTCTCAAGTGCAACCCCTACTACGATCAGTAAGCTTGTTCCACCGATTTGAGCTGCAGGAGGTAATCCTGCAAAGTTAATGAAGAAAACTGGTAGGACTGAAATGACAGCTAAGAAGATAGCCCCAACAAATGTTAGACGATACAGAACGCGAGTGAGATACTCTTGTGTGGTTTTACCTGGACGAATACCAGGGATATATCCACCTTGCTTCTTCAAGTTTTCAGCCATTTGTTCTGGATTCACTTGAATGAAAGCATAGAAATACGTAAAGGCAACGATCAGAGCTACATAGATGATCATACCAACTGGTTTGGTGTAATCAAAAATGTACTGGATAGTACTGGTCACATCATTATCTCCAAAGAAGGATGAAATGGTCTGTGGCGTGATAATGAAAGATATCGCAAAGATAACTGGAATAACACCCGCAGCATTTACCTTTAATGGTAGATGTGTTGATTGTCCACCAACCGGACTACGCCCCACTAAACGTTTTGCATATTGAATCGGAATTTTACGAAGTGCTTGTTGGATAAACACGACACCAACCACGATTGCAATAACCGCTAAAACAAGAAGTGCAAGAACCACAATGCGAAGGAAGAGCTGTTCGCCTGCCCCCTCGATTTGTTGAGCATAGATTTGGTTGACAGTGTTAGGGATCGCAGCGACGATACCCGCAAAGATCAGGATCGAAATACCATTCCCAACACCTTTAGCCGTGATTTGTTCACCCAACCACATAAGAAAAGCCGTACCAGCTGTTAGAACTAACGCTATTAGTAGGTACGTACTGACTCCCGGGCTTTGGATAAGCATTCCACCGTAAATTCTATTGAAGCCATAGGACATACCTAAAGCTTGGATAAACCCTAGAATGATAGTGAAATAACGTGTGAACTGAGCTAGTTTTCGGCGCCCGACTTCACCTTGCTTAGACCACTCAGTAAACTTCGGCACAACATCCATTTGCAGGAGCTGTACAATGATCGAAGCCGTGATATAAGGCATGATTCCCATCGCGAAGATGGAGAAGTTCTTTAACGCACCGCCACCAAATGTATTCAGGAATCCAAGGATCCCTGCCTGGTCTTGCATTTTTAGTACATTAGCGTCTACGTTTGGTACCGGAATAAAGGTACCAAGACGAAAGACAATTAACATTAGAAGGGTGAAGATAATTTTGTTTCTTATATCACCCACGCGCATAAAATTGGAGACAGTTTGAAACATTAGATCACCTCGGATGTACCGCCAGCAGCTTCGATAGCTTCTTTAGCAGTGGTTGAGAATTTGTTTGCTTTTACTGTAAGCTTTTTCTCGATTGAACCTTTACCAAGAATCTTAATTCCTGCTTTTTCGTTTCTCACTACACCAGATTCTACAAGTAGAGCTGGAGTAACTTCTGTACCATCTTCGAAGCGATTCAATGCGTCAAGATTGACGATTGCATATTCTTTACGATTGATGTTCGTGAATCCACGTTTTGGTAGACGTTGGAACAATGGTGTTTGACCACCCTCGAAGCCAGGACGAGTTCCGCCACCTGAACGGGCGTTTTGTCCTTTATGACCTTTACCAGCAGTCTTTCCATTACCTGAACCAATACCACGTCCTACACGATTGCGGACTTTACGTGAACCTTCTGTAGGCTTTAACTCATGTAATTTCATGTCGGCACCTCCTTCTTTTTAAGCGTTAAGAATTATTTTTCAGTTACTGTAACAAGGTGAGCCACTTTGTTGATCATACCGCGGATAGCAGCATTATCTTGTTGCTCAACTGTTTGGTGCATTTTGCGAAGTCCTAAAGCTTCAACCGTTTTGCGTTGATCTTGAGGACGGCCAATGATGCTGCGAGTGAGGGTAATTTCTAGTTTGTTAGCCATCGTTATCCCTCCCTTAACCTAAGATCTCTTCTACTGATTTACCACGTAGTTTAGCTACGTCTTCAGCACGCTTTAATTGTTTTAAACCTTCGATAGTAGCGCGAACCATGTTAATTGGAGTGTTAGATCCTAATGATTTAGATAGGATATCTTGAACACCAGCTAATTCAAGTACGGCACGAACAGGTCCACCGGCGATGATTCCTGTACCCGCAGAAGCAGGTTTGATCAGGATCTGACCAGCACCAAATCGTCCAGTTACTAGGTGAGGAGTTGTACCTTCAACCATAGGAACTTCAATTAGATTTTTCTTCGCATCTTCAATCGCTTTACGGATTGCATCAGGTACTTCCTGAGCTTTACCAGTTCCGAAACCAACGTGACCGTTTTTGTCGCCCACTACTACAAGAGCAGCGAAACGGAAACGACGTCCACCTTTAACTACTTTCGCAACACGATTGATTGTAACTACGCGTTCTTCAAATTCTAGTTTGCTTGGATCAATACGACGCATCTGGATTGTCCCTCCTTTTTTTATTAAAATTCTAAGCCGTTTTCACGAGCTGCTTCAGCTAAAGCTTTGATACGGCCATGATATAAATATCCACCACGGTCAAATACTACGGATTTTAATCCTTTTTCTACTGCACGTTTCGCAACTAGTTCTCCAACTTTTGCTGCTGCATCAGTTGTAGCAGAAGAATCTAGGTTGAAATCTTTATCTTGAGAAGATGCACTAACTAGAGTAACACCATTCATATCATCGATAAGTTGAGCGTAGATATTTTTGTTAGAACGGAAAACGTTCAAACGAGGACGAGTTTCAGTTCCAGTAATCTTTGAACGGACACGAGCATGTCTTTTCTTACGTGTTTTGTTCTTATCTGGCTTAGTAATCACCTACGGTCACTCCTTTCTTTTGCCTACGCGGCATTATTTACCTGTTTTACCTTCTTTACGACGAACATATTCACCTTCGTAGCGAATACCTTTTCCTTTGTAAGGCTCAGGAGAGCGTACAGCACGAATGTTAGCAGCTAATGCTCCAACACGTTCTTTGTCGATACCTTTGATAGATATCTTTGTATTAGCTGGTACTTCGATCTCGATACCTTGTTCTGGTTCGATCTCAACTGGGTGAGAGTAACCAACGTTAAGTACAAGCTTCGTACCTTGTTTTTGAGCACGGTAACCTACACCGACTAGCTCAAGATTTCTTTGGAATCCTTTAGATACACCTTCAACCATGTTCGCGATTAGGGCACGAGTTGTACCGTGTAACGCGCGGTGTTCTTTTGCATCAGAAGGACGAGTAACTGTCGCTACGTTTCCTTCTAATTCAACTTTAATATCAGAATTGAATGTACGAGAAAGTTCCCCTTTAGGTCCTTTTACAGTTACAGTGTTGTTTTCACCTACTGTTAGAGTAACGTCAGATGGAATTTCTACTGGTAGTTTTCCTACACGTGACATCCTGTTGCACCTCCATTCATATAAAAAATATTACCAAACGTAAGCTAGTACTTCTCCGCCTACTTGTTGAGCACGAGCTTCTTTATCAGTTAAAACACCTGTAGAAGTAGAAACAAGTGCGATACCTAAACCGTTTAGTACTTTAGGTACCTCTGTTGATTTTGCATATACACGTAAACCAGGTTTAGAGATACGCTTTAATCCAGTAATTACTCGTTCGTTGTTTGCTCCATATTTTAAGAAAATGCGGATAACACCTTGCTTGTTATCTTCTACATATTCTACGTCACGTACGAAACCTTCACGTTTAAGGATTTCTGCAATTTCTTTCTTGATGTTAGAAGCAGGAACTTCTAATCTTTCGTGACGAACCATGTTCGCATTACGGATGCGAGTTAGCAAATCTGCAATTGGATCTGTCATTGTCATAATAATTTACCTCCTTCCCAATATAGGGTATTACCAACTAGCTTTCTTAACGCCAGGAATCTGACCCTTGTATGCAAGTTCACGGAAACAAATACGGCAAAGCTTGAATTTACGGATAACTGAATGAGGACGTCCGCAACGTTCGCAACGAGTGTACGCTTGAACATTATGCTTTGGCGCGCGTTTTTGTTTCGCAATCATAGATTTTTTAGCCACATTTTCGCCTCCCTTATATAGCGATTACTTTTGGAATGGCATTCCGATTTGTGTCAATAATTCACGAGCTTCTTCGTCTGTGTTCGCAGTTGTTACGATAACGATATCCATACCGCGTACTTTAGACACTTTATCATAATCAATCTCAGGGAAAATCAATTGCTCTTTAACTCCTAATGTGTAGTTACCGCGACCGTCGAATGCTTTTTTAGAAACACCACGGAAGTCACGTACACGTGGAAGTGAAACAGAAATTAATTTATCTAAGAATTGGTACATACGCTCTCCGCGTAGAGTAACTTTTGCACCGATTGGCATACCTTCACGAAGACGGAAGCCTGCGATAGATTTTTTAGCTTTTGTAACAACTGGTTTTTGACCAGTGATTTGAGTTAATTCATCAACAGCTACATCAAGAGCTTTTGAGTTTTGAACAGCATCACCGATACCCATGTTGACAACGATCTTTTCAACTTTAGGTACTTCCATTACTGATTTGTAATTGAATTTGCTAACTAGAGCTGGACTGATTTCTTGTTGAAATTTTTCTTTTAGGCGGTTCATTCAGAATACCTCCCTTCTTAATCGTACTATTTATCTAGAACTTCACCTGATTTTTTTGCTACACGTACTTTTTTGCCGTCTTCTGTCTTGTAACCTACACGAGTTGGCTCGTTAGATTTCGGATCTAGAAGCATAACATTTGATACATGGATAGATGCTTCCTGGCTGATGATTCCGCCTTGCGGGTTCATCTGTGAAGGCTTGGCGTGTTTTTTCACAACGTTGATACCTTCAACTAGCACTCGGTCTTTCTTTGGGAATGAAGCAAGAACAACACCTGTTTTGCCTTTGTCTTTCCCAGTAATGACCATTACTTTATCGCCTTTTTTTACATGCATTTCATCGCACCTCCTTGAATGGCCCAATGCTAATATCTATTAAAGAACTTCTGGAGCTAAAGATACAATTTTCATAAAGTTGCTGTCACGTAGTTCACGGGCAACAGGTCCGAAGATACGAGTTCCACGTGGTCCTTTATCGTCACGGATAATGACACAAGCGTTCTCGTCGAACTTGATGTAAGTACCGTCTTGACGACGTACACCAGACTTAGTACGTACAACAACCGCTTTTACTACGTCACCTTTTTTAACAACGCCACCTGGTGTTGCTTGTTTTACTGTACACACGATAACATCACCGATGTTAGCTGTCTTGCGTCCAGAACCACCAAGTACTTTGATAGTTAATACTTCACGAGCACCAGAGTTGTCAGCAACTTTTAAACGTGATTCTTGTTGAATCATGTAGGTAACCTCCCTTCGGAATATAAAATATCCGAACAAATATATTAGATAATAACTGCTTTTTCAACAACTTCTACTAAACGGAAACGTTTTGTAGCAGATAGTGGACGAGTCTCCATGATACGTACGATATCGCCTACTTTTGCTTCGTTGTTCTCATCATGAGTTTTAAACTTCTTAGAGTACTTAACGCGCTTGCCGTATAGAGAATGCTTTTTATAAGTTTCTACCATAACCGTTACTGTTTTATCCATTTTGTCGGAAACAACACGGCCAGTGTATACCTTACGTTGGTTGCGGTCACTCATTTAAGCAAACCTCCTCTCATTTATCGATTGTTAACCCCGATCTCTCTTTCACGGATTACAGTTTTCATACGAGCGATCCCTTTGCGGACTTCACGGATGCGAGCTGTATTTTCTAATTGCCCAGTCGCAAGTTGGAAGCGAAGGTTAAATAACTCTTCTTTCAGAGTTTTTACTTTTTGTTCTATTTCAGCAGTGGTTAGGTCACGAATTTCATTAGTTTTCATTTGATTCACCACCAATTTCCTCACGTTTTACAAACTTCGTTTTGATTGGAAGTTTATGTGATGCTAGACGAAGTGCTTCACGAGCAACCTCTTCAGAAACACCAGCGATTTCAAACATGATTTTTCCAGGCTTAACTACTGCTACCCAACCTTCTGGAGCACCTTTACCTGAACCCATACGTACTTCTAAAGGCTTAGCAGTGTAAGGCTTATGAGGGAAGATTTTAATCCATACTTTACCGCCACGTTTCATGTAACGAGTCATAGCGATACGAGCTGATTCGATTTGACGGTTTGTGATCCAAGAAGCCTCAACTGCTTGTAAACCGTATTCACCGAACGCTACTTCTTGACCGCCTTTAGCACGTCCACGCATTTTTCCGCGGTGTTCGCGACGATGTTTAACGCGTTTAGGTAATAACATAATTATTTGCCTCCTTCCTCAGATTTCTTTCTTGTAGGAAGAACTTCTCCACGATAGATCCATACTTTAACGCCAAGCTTACCGTAAGTTGTGTCAGCTTCTGCATGAGCATAGTCAATGTCAGCGCGTAGTGTATGAAGTGGAACAGTACCTTCACTGTAATGTTCTGCACGAGCGATATCTGCTCCGCCTAGACGACCAGATACTTGTGTTTTAATTCCTTTTGCACCAGCACGCATCGCACGTTGGATTGATTGCTTCTGAGCACGACGGAAAGAAACACGGTTTTCTAATTGACGAGCGATGTTTTCAGCTACTAATTTAGCATCAACGTCAGCTCTTTTGATTTCAACGATGTTGATGTGTACACGTTTTGAAGTAAGTTCGTTAAGTGCTTTACGAAGTGCTTCAACTTCTGTACCACCTTTACCGATAACCATACCAGGCTTAGCTGTATGAACGGTAATGTTAATACGGTTTGCTGCGCGTTCGATTTCTACTTTAGAAACAGAAGCGTCAACTAAACGTTTTGCAATATATTCACGTACTTTAATGTCTTCGTGTAATAGATTAGCGTAATCTTTATCTGCGTACCATTTAGATTCCCAATCACGGATTATACCGACACGAAGTCCGACCGGATGTACTTTTTGACCCACAGCTTATCCCTCCTTCTTTTCTGATACGACAAGTGTAATGTGACTTGTACGTTTGTTGATTTGACTTGCACGTCCCATCGCACGAGGACGGAAACGTTTAAGTGTTGGTCCTTCATTTACATAAGCCTCAGTTACCACTAGGCTATTAATATCCATGTCAAAGTTGTGCTCTGCGTTCGCAATAGCAGACTTAAGTACTTTTTCGATTACTGGTGAAGCAGCTTTAGGTGTATGCTTTAAGATAGCAACCGCTTCTCCAACTTGCTTACCTCGGATTAGATCAACGACTAAACGTACTTTACGAGGAGCAATACGTACTGTTCTTGCAACAGCTTTTGCTTGCATTAGGATACCCTCCTCTCAATTAGCGTCTTGTTTTCTTATCATCACTTGCATGACCTTTGTAAGTACGAGATGGTGCGAATTCACCAAGCTTGTGTCCTACCATGTCTTCAGTGACGTATACAGGTACATGTTTACGACCATCGTAAACTGCGATAGTGTGACCGATGAATGCTGGGAAGATCGTTGAGCGACGAGACCAAGTTTTCACAACTTGTTTGCCTTCAGTTTCGTTCAATTTTTCGATCTTAGTCATTAAATGATCATCAACAAAAGGTCCTTTTTTTAAGCTACGACCCATGTTTGAACCTCCCTTCGTGATTGACCTACGGCTCTTTTCAGGAACCGTAGCACAATCCCGTTATTTTTTGCGACGACGCACAATAAATTTATCAGATTTGTTGTTTTTCTTACGTGTCTTGTATCCAAGAGTAGGTTTACCCCATGGAGACATTGGTGATTTACGTCCGATTGGAGCGCGTCCTTCACCACCACCGTGTGGGTGATCGTTAGGGTTCATTACAGAACCACGAACTGTTGGGCGTTTACCTAACCAACGAGAACGTCCTGCTTTACCAATGTTGATAAGTTCGTGTTGCTCATTTCCAACTTGACCTACAGTAGCACGACAAGCAGAAAGGATCATACGAGTTTCACCAGAGTTCAAACGTACAAGAACATATTTACCTTCTTTACCAAGTACTTGAGCAGATGTTCCAGCAGAACGAACCAACTGGCCACCTTTACCTGGTTTAAGTTCAATATTGTGTACGATTGTACCAACTGGGATGTTGATAAGTGGTAATGCATTACCTACTTTGATATCAGCTTCAGGTCCAGACATTACTTCCATACCTACTTCGATTGTTTTCGGAGCCAGGATGTAACGTTTTTCTCCATCAGCGTAATTGATTAGTGCAATGTTTGCAGAGCGGTTTGGATCGTATTCGATCGTAGCAACGCGTCCAGGTATACCATCTTTTTCACGTTTGAAATCGATGATACGGTATTGACGCTTATGACCGCCACCTTGATGACGAACTGTTAACTTACCTTGGTTGTTACGGCCACCCTTTTTGTGTAGGGGTGCTAAAAGTGACTTTTCCGGAGAATCTGTTGTGATTTCAGCGAAATCAGAACTAGTCATTCCGCGACGACCATTAGAGGTAGGTTTATACTTTTTAATCGCCATGTTTTTCCCTCCTCTTCTTAATTAAAGAATTTTATACTTCAAAGAATTCGATTTCTTTACTGTCAGCAGTAAGTTTAACGATAGCTTTACGACGCTTGTTAGTGTAACCAGCGTGTTTACCCATACGCTTGAACTTACCTTTGTAGTTCATGATGTTTACTTTATCTACTTTCACGTCAAAGATTTCTTGAACGGCGTCTTTTACTTGAGTTTTATTGGCTCTAGTATCAACTTCGAAAGTATATTTTTTCTCAGACATAAGATCAGTTGAAGCCTCTGTAATTACGGGGCGCTTAATGATTTCACGTACATCCATTATGCGAGCACCTCCTCTACTTTTTCAACAGCTGATTTAGTCATCACTAGTTTGTCATGTCCTAGTACGTCCAGAACGCTAATTCCTTCTGCAGCAACAACAGTTACACCAGGGATGTTACGAGCTGAAAGTGCTACGTTTTCGTCAAGACCGTCAGTGATTACTAATGTTTTAGAATCAACAGAAAGACCTTTAAGAACGTTAGCAAATTCTTTTGTTTTAGGAGCATCGAATGATAATGCTTCTAATACTAAGATGTTTTCTTCTACTACTTTAGAAGAAAGTGCAGATTTAATCGCTAAGCGACGAACTTTCTTAGGAAGTTTGTAGCTGTAGCTGCGTGGAACTGGTCCAAATACAGTACCACCACCGCGCCATTGTGGAGAACGGATTGACCCTTGACGAGCACGACCTGTTCCTTTTTGACGCCAAGGCTTACGCCCACCGCCACGTACTTCAGAACGATTTTTTACTTTGTGATTACCCTGGCGTAAAGAAGCTCTTTGCATCAATACTGCTTCAGTCATCACGTGTGTGTTTGGTTCAATACCAAAAACAGTGTCATTAAGTTCGATATCACCAACTTTAGAACCGCTTTGGTTAAATAATGCTACTTTCGGCATTCTTGTTTCCTCCTTTCTTGAAAAGTTCTATTAGTTTGCTTTAATAGCTGACTTTACTTTGATCAGTTGTTTCTTAGGGCCAGGTACATTACCTTTTACTAAGATAAGGTTACGCTCAGCATCAACTTTTACAATTTCAAGGTTTTGAATTGTAATTTGCTCTCCGCCCATACGTCCAGGTAGTAATTTACCTTTGAATACACGGTTTGGATCAACAGGACCCATTGAACCAGGACGACGGTGGTAACGAGAACCGTGAGACATTGGTCCGCGAGATTGGTTGTGACGCTTGATAGCACCTTGGAAACCTTTACCTTTTGAAACTCCTGTTACATCTACGATTTCGCCTGCTGCGAAAATATCAACTTTGACTTCTTGACCAACTTCGTACTCTTCTACGTTTACACCGCGGATTTCACGGATGAAGCGCTTAGGAGCAGTTTCAGCTTTAGCAACGTGGCCTCTCTCTGGTTTGTTAGAAAGCTTTTCACGTTTGTCTTCAAAACCTACTTGGATAGCTTCGTAGCCATCAACATCGATAGATTTCTTTTGAAGTACCACGTTTTGAGCAGCTTCGATAACAGTTACAGGGATAAGATCACCGTTTTCAGCGAAAACTTGAGTCATACCAATCTTTCTTCCTAAGATTCCTTTGGTCATAAGTCACACCTCCTAATTATTATGGTTTTTATGAATTAAAGTTTGATTTCGATATCTACACCTGATGGTAAGTCTAAACGCATAAGCGCATCAACTGTTTGAGGTGTTGGGTTTACAATGTCGATTAAGCGTTTGTGAGTACGCATTTCGAATTGCTCACGAGAATCTTTGTATTTGTGCACAGCACGTAAGATTGTGTAAACAGACTTTTCTGTTGGTAGTGGGATCGGTCCAGAAACCGCCGCACCAGAACGTTTTGCTGTTTCAACAATTTTCTCAGCTGATTGATCAAGAATTCTGTGATCATAAGCCTTTAAACGGATACGAATCTTTTGTTTTGCCATTATTTTCCCTCCTTTATCGCCTATTTTTGAATAGACATTCTCCACAGAAATTTCCCACACACTCGCCATGGCAAAGCGGCCGTGTGTGTCAGCAACCTTCTGTTTCATCGCAGTCAAAGACCAACATTGTCTATTATAACTAAAACACCCAGAAGAAGCAAGAGTTTCTTGCAATTTCTTTATGTTTTGCACACTTTCTCTATTATACAAACGAACCGTTACATTTTCAAGGTTATGTGGTATTTTCACAATATTTAATATAACAATTTCTATTAGATGCACTAACTGTTGCGTGAAAGTGAATTCTCTCTTGTTGATGAGCGACTGCATGTTGATTTCCTCTGCAGGCAGCTCGCTTTCCGCGGGGTGGGCGGTGAGCCTCCTCGGCTACGCCTGCGGGGTCTCACCTGTCCCACTTTTCCCGCAGGAGTCGAGCTGCCTTCCGTTCCAATCAACAATGGGTTACTTAATACACTGGCATAAAGATAATAGCTATAGGATTTTATATGATCTCGAAAGTACGAATGCGGTCATTAGCTCTAATGAAATTTCATTAAAATTTCAAGGACCACTATATATAGAAGAAAGTCGCAAATATATACATTCGTGTTAGATGTAAGTATCTTTCTACCTCATAAGTCAAAATGAGGGTGAGGTAAGAGAGTTTCAGCGGAGAAAAGTACGAAAATTCATTCCAGGTTCTTTGATCAATACCGAATATGTTAACCATTTTGTTGTTTATTCAAAAGCAGATTATGTGAACTTGGCAGTCGCCAGCTGTTGATTGGAGTGCAAGACGGAGACTCCTTCGGGAAAGCGAAATTGGTGAGACCCCGCAGGAGCGATAGCGACGAGGAGGCTCGCCTTTCGCCCGAGGAAAGCGGAGTCTTGCACGGAAATCAACAGCGGTGCAACAAACGATTCACCAATTTTTCCTATATATACATTTACCGTTTTGCAACAACTACTTATCTTCCCAATCCAAAAATTGAACACAAAAAAACAGATGGACAAAAAGTCCATCTGTTTTTAATATCATTGATTACTCAGTGATTGTAGCTACTACTCCAGCACCTACAGTACGTCCACCCTCACGGATAGAGAACTTAGTACCTTCTTCGATAGCGATTGGAGCGATAAGCTCAACAGTCATTTCGATGTTATCGCCAGGCATAACCATTTCTACACCTTCAGGAAGGTTACAGATACCAGTTACGTCAGTTGTACGGAAGTAGAACTGAGGGCGGTAGTTAGTGAAGAATGGAGTGTGACGTCCACCTTCTTCTTTAGAAAGAACATAAACTTCTGCTTTGAACTTAGTGTGTGGAGTGATTGTACCTGGCTTAGCAAGTACTTGTCCACGTTGGATATCTTCACGAGCTACACCACGAAGTAGTGCACCGATGTTGTCTCCAGCTTCAGCATAGTCAAGAAGCTTACGGAACATTTCTACACCTGTTACAGTAGTAGATTTTGGCTCTTCAGAAAGACCGATGATGTCGATAGTGTCTCCAACTTTAACTTGTCCACGCTCAACACGACCTGTAGCAACTGTTCCACGACCTGTGATTGAGAATACGTCCTCAACAGGCATCATGAATGGCTTGTCAGTGTCACGCTCTGGAGTTGGGATGTAGCTATCTACAGCTTCCATAAGTTCGAAGATTTTCGCTTCCCACTCAGCATCTCCTTCAAGAGCTTTAAGAGCAGAACCTTTGATTACTGGTACGTCATCGCCAGGGAAATCGTACTCAGAAAGAAGGTCACGTACTTCCATTTCTACTAATTCAAGTAGTTCTTCGTCGTCTACCATGTCACATTTGTTCATGAATACAACTAGGTATGGAACACCTACTTGACGAGAAAGAAGGATGTGCTCACGAGTTTGTGGCATTGGGCCATCAGCAGCAGATACTACTAGGATCCCACCATCCATTTGTGCAGCACCAGTGATCATGTTTTTAACATAGTCAGCATGTCCTGGGCAGTCAACGTGTGCATAGTGACGAGTATCAGTTTCATACTCAACGTGTGCAGTAGAGATTGTGATTCCACGTTCTCTTTCTTCTGGAGCACCGTCGATTTGGTCATATGCCATTGCAGTTCCACGACCATACTTCTTGTGAAGTGTAGTTGTGATTGCAGCTGTTAGAGTTGTTTTACCGTGGTCAACGTGACCGATTGTACCGATATTCGCATGTTGCTTGGAACGATCAAATTTTTCCTTACCCATTTGAAAATCCTCCTTTGATTTTAAAGAAAATAAGTATATTTTGGGTGCCTCAGAGACGGTTATATCACCATCTCTGACACAACAATTGCTTACATTAGTATTTATACTTTATAAAAGCGAATAAATCAATTATTCACCTTTATTTTTTTTGATGATTTCTTCAGAAATCGACTTAGGTACTTCTTCGTAGTGATCGAAGTGCATAGAGTATGTTCCACGTCCTTGTGTGTTAGAACGAAGGGAAGTTGCATATCCAAACATTTCTGATAGAGGTACGAACGCTTTAACGACTTGAGCGTTACCGCGTGCTTCCATACCTTCTACGCGTCCACGACGGGAAGTAACGTCACCCATGATATCTCCAAGGTATTCCTCAGGGATAACAACCTCAACCTTCATCATTGGCTCAAGGATAACTGGCTTACATTTAGAAGCAGCATTCTTAAGGGCCATTGATGCAGCGATTTTGAACGCCATCTCAGATGAGTCGACGTCATGGTATGAACCATCGAATAATCTTGCTTTAACATCAACAAGTGGGAATCCAGCTAATACTCCGTTTTCCAGAGCATCTTGTAGACCGGCTTGTACTGCAGGGATGTATTCACGAGGAACAACCCCACCGACGATACCGTTTTCGAATTCGAATCCTTTACCTTCTTCGTTAGGCGCGAATTCAATCCAAACGTGTCCGAATTGTCCACGTCCACCTGATTGACGAGCGAACTTACCTTCAACTTTAGCCGTATCACGGAAAGTTTCGCGGTAAGATACTTGAGGAGCACCTACGTTTGCTTCTACTTTGAATTCACGTTTCATACGGTCAACGATGATATCTAAGTGAAGCTCACCCATACCGGCAATGATAACCTGTCCAGTTTCCTGGTCAGTATGCGCACGGAATGTTGGATCTTCCTCTTGTAGTTTTTGTAGAGCAGTTGTCATTTTATCTTGGTCAGCCTTAGATTTAGGCTCAACAGATAGAGAGATAACCGGCTCTGGGAATACCATTGATTCTAAGATAACAAGGTTCTTTTCATCACATAGTGTATCTCCAGTACTAGTATCTTTCAGACCAACCGCTGCTGCGATATCCCCAGCATACACTTGGGAGATTTCTTCACGGGAGTTAGCGTGCATTTGCAGGATACGACCTACACGTTCACGTTTTCCTTTAGAAGAGTTTCTTACGTAGGAACCTGATTCAAGTACACCAGAGTAAACACGGAAGAATGTTAATTTACCAACATAAGGGTCAGTTGCAACTTTGAACGCTAAAGCAGAGAATGGAGCTTCGTCTGAAGATGGACGAGTCACTTCTTCTTCTGTTTCAGGTACAAAACCTTTGATATCTTCAACATCTGTTGGTGCTGGAAGATAATCGATAACTGAGTCAATTAGTAATTGAACCCCTTTGTTCTTGAATGCAGATCCACATACTACCGGGTAGAACTCGACAGTTAGTGTAGCCGCACGGATAGCAGCTTTGATTTCTTCGTTAGAAAGTTCTTCACCTTCTAAGTACTTCATCATAAGCTCTTCATCAAGTTCAGATACAGCTTCAATTAGCTTTCCGCGGTATTCTTCAGCTTGATCTTTGTACTCTTCAGGAATGTCACGAGCTTCTGCACGTGTTCCAAGATCATCTTCATAGAAATAAGCTTTCATTTCTACTAAGTCGATGATACCTTCGAAGTCATCCTCAGCACCGATTGGAAGCTGAATTGGATGTGCATTAGCTTGTAGACGCTCATGTAGTGTACCTACAGAGTAAAGGAAGTCAGCACCGATTTTGTCCATTTTGTTAACGAACACAACACGGGGAACCCCGTAAGTTGTTGCTTGGCGCCATACAGTTTCAGTTTGTGGCTCAACACCAGATTGAGCATCAAGTACTGCTACTGCACCATCAAGTACACGCAGGGAACGCTCAACTTCAACAGTGAAGTCTACGTGTCCCGGAGTATCGATGATGTTAATACGATGGCCTTTCCATTGGGCTGTTGTCGCAGCAGAAGTGATTGTGATACCACGTTCTTGCTCTTGCTCCATCCAGTCCATTTGAGAAGCACCTTCGTGAGTTTCTCCAATTTTATGGATACGACCTGTATAAAATAGGATACGCTCAGTTGCAGTTGTTTTACCAGCATCGATGTGAGCCATGATACCGATATTACGAGTGTTTTCTAAGGAGAACTCTCTAGGCATGCGGTCTTTCTCCTTCCTTATATGAGAATAATTTGATTGTTTTTGATCAGATTACCAACGATAGTGAGCAAACGCTTTGTTCGCTTCAGCCATCTTGTGTGTATCTTCACGCTTCTTGACAGAAGCACCAGTGTTGTTAGCTGCATCAAGGATTTCGTTAGCTAAACGCTCTTCCATTGTCTTCTCACCGCGAAGACGAGAGTAGTTTACTAACCAACGAAGACCTAATGTAGTACGACGCTCTGGACGCACCTCTACAGGTACTTGATAGTTTGAACCACCTACACGACGAGCTTTTACTTCTAATACCGGCATGATATTTTTTAAAGCTGCATCGAATACTTCCATTGCATCTTTACCTGAACGCTCGCTAATGATATCAAACGCTGCGTATAATTTCTTTTGAGCTTTACCTCTTTTACCGTCAATCATGATTTTGTTGATTAAACGAGTAACTAATTTAGAATTGTACATTGGATCAGGTAAAACGTCTCTTTTTGCTACAGGACCTTTACGTGGCATGTGATTTCCTCCTTTCAACGAGAAATGAATTTATTGTTGTTTTATTATTTTTTAGCTGCTTTAGGGCGCTTAGTTCCGTATTTAGAACGTCCTTGCATACGGCCGTCAACTCCAGCTGTATCAAGCGCACCACGTACGATGTGATAACGTACCCCTGGTAAATCCTTTACACGTCCTCCGCGAATAAGAACAACACTGTGCTCTTGAAGGTTATGTCCGATACCAGGAATGTAAGCAGTAACCTCGATTCCATTAGTCAAACGAACACGAGCATATTTACGTAAAGCCGAGTTCGGTTTCTTTGGAGTCATTGTACCAACACGAGTACATACACCACGTTTTTGTGGAGAAGACAAGTTCGTGTGCACCTTCTTAAAGCTGTTATAACCTTTGTTAAGAGCTGGTGACTTTGATTTTGTTGATTTTGACTGACGAGGCTTGCGAACTAATTGGTTAATAGTTGGCATTTTGTTTTCCTCCCTTCTTATTTGGTAAGCCCACACATCCAGGTGGTTCTTTTTTGGGTAAAAGTAAAGTTTTTGTAGATTCTTTCTACAAAAACTATTTTACTGTATAATCGCAACAGCTGCTGCTCCAACATCTATTCCGCACGATTTACCAAGTTTCTTCATCGAATCCACTTTGTTAACCTGTACATTAAGATCAATCGCGGCCTGAACGACTTTGGCTGTAACCTTGGGATCAGCATCCTCCGCAATTACAACTTCCGTTACATGACCTGTTTTTAGAGCTTTCACTGCTTGCTTTGTTCCTACAATAATTTCTTTAGCCTGCGCTACTTTTTCATAAGACATTTCATATCCTCCAAAGTAACAGGTTATTAATAGGAGCAACCTTGAATATATTATCATCTTAAAATCTCTATGTCAACATAGATTTAAAAGATTTATAAAAGCTAACTCTTAAGACTGTTGTTTGAGCAATCAAACCCGCCTAAGAGTTAGCCTAAATAGATTACTCTACTGTTACTGTTTCTTCACTAGTATCTTCAGCTAGCACCGGTTCTGCCTTGCGGTAACGTTGCATACCCGTACCTGCAGGGACCAGTTTACCAATGATAACATTTTCTTTCAATCCTAGTAACTCATCACGTTTTCCTTTAATGGCAGCGTCCGTCAACACACGAGTTGTTTCCTGGAACGAAGCCGCAGATAAGAAGGAATCCGTTTCAAGCGAAGCTTTGGTGATTCCGAGCAGTACAGGGCGTCCTGTCGCCGGAAGCTTACCGCCGAATAATGCTTTTTCATTCGCATCTCTGAATTGATGGATATCCATAAGAGTACCCGGAAGCACCTCAGATTCACCAGCATCGATGACACGAACTTTACGAAGCATTTGACGGACCATAACCTCAACGTGCTTGTCGCCGATTTCAACCCCTTGCATACGGTATACCTTTTGTACTTCGCGCAGCAAGTATTCTTGAACAGCGGACACATCACGGACTTTAAGAAGTTCTTTAGGATCGATCGAACCTTCAGTGATTTCCTGACCGCGTGCGACTTTATCGTTCACAGCGAACTTCAGGCGCGCTGTGTAAGGAGCTGTGTAACTTCTTGTTTCCACATCACCTTGCACGGTAATTTCGTACTGACGATCTTTACCTTCACTGATGGAAGTGATCACACCATCAATTTCAGAAATGACAGCTTGACCTTTCGGATTACGCGCTTCGAAGATCTCTTGGATACGCGGTAAACCTTGAGTGATATCGTCTCCTGCAACCCCACCTGTATGGAACGTACGCATCGTTAACTGAGTACCCGGTTCCCCGATGGATTGAGCAGCGATGATACCGACAGCTTCCCCGACTTCGACTTTTTGACCTGTTGCTAGGTTTGTTCCGTAACATTTTTCACATACTCCGTGTCTTGTGTTACATGTGAAGGCAGAACGGATCGAAACATGTTCGACACCAGCATCAATGATCGTCTTAGCCAGATCTTCTGTGATCAACTGATTTTCTGTGATGATGATTTCATCTGTCTCAGGATGACGCAATGTTTTGCGTGAGTAACGACCGAGTAAACGTTCTTCAAGGGGTTCGATGATTTCGGTACCCTCTTTAATGGAGCCTACAAGTAGGCCTCTGTCCGTTCCACAGTCTTCTTCACGAACGATAACGTCCTGGGCAACGTCAACAAGTCGACGTGTCAAGTAACCTGAGTCAGCAGTCTTCAGTGCTGTATCGGCAAGACCTTTACGGGCACCGTGTGTAGAGATGAAGTATTCAAGAACCGTCAGACCTTCACGGAAACTTGATTTGATCGGTAACTCGATGATACGACCAGCCGGGTTGGCCATCAGTCCACGCATACCGGCAAGCTGAGTGAAGTTAGATGCGTTACCACGGGCACCTGAGTCACTCATCATGAAGATCGGGTTGCGTTTATCCAATGTAGCCATTAACTTACCTTGAATCGTATCTTTCGCAGCACTCCAGATGGAGATGACACGATCATATCTTTCATCTTCTGTAATGAGACCACGTTTGAATTGCTTCAATACGTTGTCTACCTTACTTTGGGCTTCAATCAGGATTTCCTCTTTTTCCGCTAATACTACGATATCTGCGATACCTACAGTAATACCGGCTTTAGTGGAATATTTAAATCCAAGGTCCTTCATCTTATCAAGCATACGAGATGTTTCCGTGATGGCAAACTTCTTGAATACTTCCGCAATGATATTCCCTAAGAAACCTTTTTTGAATGGGTTAATTAACTCACGATTTTGGAATACTTCCTTAACGTCCGTCGATGGATCAACAAAGTAGTTCTCAGGAGTTGCAACTTCCAAGTTCGTTCTTGTTGGCTCATTAATGAACGGGAATGTATCAGGTAAGATTTCATTAAAGATCACTTTACCTACCGTAGTTAATAGTAATTGTTTATTTTGCTTATCAGTGAACGTTTTGTTATTGATGGTGCTTGCATGGATCGCAATTCGGGTATGCAAGTGTACATAACCGTTTTGATATGCAAGGATGACCTCATTTGCATCGTTGAAAATCATTCCTTCACCAACAGCATTTTCACGTTCAAGTGTCAGGTAATAGTTACCTAGTACCATATCCTGGGACGGAGTAACAACCGGTTTACCGTCTTTCGGATTAAGGATGTTTTGGGCAGCAAGCATGAGCATGCGTGCTTCAGCTTGTGCTTCAGAAGATAGTGGTACGTGAACCGCCATTTGGTCACCATCGAAATCCGCATTGTATGCCGTACATACAAGTGGGTGAAGACGGATCGCTCTACCTTCGACAAGAGTTGGTTCAAATGCTTGAATACCAAGTCTGTGAAGAGTAGGTGCACGGTTTAAAAGAACTGGATGTTCTTTGATAACCCCTTCTAATACATCCCATACTTCCGGCTGTACACGTTCGATTTTGCGCTTCGCACTCTTAATGTTGTGAGCCAGACCTTTTTCAACGAGTTCTTTCATGACGAATGGTTTGAATAACTCAAGAGCCATTTCTTTAGGAAGACCACATTGGTACATCTTAAGATTCGGACCAACAACGATTACAGAACGACCGGAATAATCGACACGCTTACCAAGAAGGTTCTGACGGAAACGACCTTGCTTCCCTTTAAGCATATGTGAAAGGGATTTTAATGGGCGGTTACCCGGTCCAGTAACTGGACGGCCACGACGACCATTATCAATTAAAGCATCAACCGCTTCTTGAAGCATACGCTTCTCATTTTGAACGATGATGCTTGGAGCACCAAGGTCCAATAAACGTTTAAGTCGGTTATTACGGTTAATAACACGACGATATAAATCATTCAAGTCAGAAGTCGCAAAGCGTCCACCGTCAAGTTGAACCATCGGGCGAAGCTCTGGAGGAATGACAGGAAGTACATCAAGAATCATCCAATCCGGATCATTTCCTGAGTTTCTGAAAGATTCCACCACTTCTAAACGTTTGATTGCACGGGTACGGCGTTGACCTTGAGCTGTTTTCAGTTCTTCTTTCAAGAAATCAGCTTCTTTATCCAGGTCAATGTCTTGAAGAAGCTTTTTAATCGCTTCCGCTCCCATTGCAGCTTGGAATTTCACTCCGTATTTCTCACGGTACGCACGGTACTCTTTTTCAGAAAGAAGTTGCTTTCTCTCAAGAGCCGTGTCGCCTGGTTCTGTTACAACATAAGAAGCGAAGTAGATGACTTCTTCCAGAGCACGCGGGGACATGTCTAACACAAGACCCATACGGCTAGGGATTCCTTTGAAGTACCAGATATGAGATACAGGTGCAGCAAGTTCGATGTGACCCATACGTTCACGACGGACTTTAGCCTTTGTTACTTCAACACCACAGCGGTCACAAACAACGCCTTTATAACGTACACGTTTGTATTTACCACAGTGACATTCCCAGTCCTTTGTAGGACCAAAGATACGTTCACAGAACAAACCATCTTTTTCTGGTTTTAACGTACGATAGTTAATCGTTTCAGGCTTTTTAACCTCCCCGAAAGACCACGAACGGATCTTATCGGGGGAAGCTAAACCAATTTTCATATACTCAAAATTATTTACATCTAGCAAGGGGCCTACCTCCCTTTTAATCTACAGGCTCTAACCCTAATTGCTCTAAATTTATTCTTTCGACCCTACTGTCTCGGATTCTTGTGCATTAGATTCAGAGATATTTAGCGTGTCTGCTTGTTGTACTTCTTCTTCATCCTCTAAGTCACGCATTTCAATTTCTTCTTCGTTACTAGAGAGGATCTTAACATCCATACCTAAACTTTGAAGCTCTTTGATCAGAACTTTGAATGATTCCGGAACACCAGGTTCAGGAACGTTTTCACCTTTGACAATGGCTTCATATGTTTTCACACGACCTACAACATCATCTGATTTGACTGTCAGAATCTCTTGTAGAGTGTAAGCGGCACCGTATGCTTCTAGTGCCCATACCTCCATCTCACCGAAACGCTGTCCACCGAATTGAGCTTTACCACCCAACGGCTGCTGCGTAACAAGCGAGTAAGGACCTGTTGAACGAGCGTGAAGTTTGTCATCAACCATGTGAGCAAGTTTGATCATATACATGATTCCTACTGATACACGGTTGTCAAATGGTTCACCTGTTCTTCCATCGTAAAGAACGGTTTTCGCATCACGTGCCATCCCCGCCTCTTCGATGGTTGCCCAAACGTCTTCCTCACGCGCTCCATCAAATACTGGTGAAGCAACATGAATACCAAGATATCTGGCTGCCATACCCAAGTGAAGCTCAAGCACCTGTCCGATATTCATACGAGATGGTACCCCTAGTGGGTTAAGCATGATATCGATCGGTGTACCGTCCGGTAAGAACGGCATGTCTTCTTCAGGAAGGATTCTTGAGATAACACCTTTGTTACCGTGACGACCAGCCATTTTGTCACCTTCAGAAATCTTACGCTTCTGAACGATGTATACACGTACAAGCTGATTCACACCTGGTGGTAATTCGTCGCCGTCTTCACGGTTGAAGACTTTAACATCGAGGATGATTCCTCCTCCACCATGTGGTACACGAAGAGATGTATCCCGTACTTCACGAGCTTTCTCACCGAAGATTGCATGTAATAAGCGCTCTTCAGCCGTCAGCTCAGTCACACCTTTAGGCGTTACTTTACCGACAAGTAAATCGCCATCTTTCACTTCAGCCCCGATGCGGATGATTCCACGCTCATCAAGATTGCGCAGTGCATCTTCACCAACGTTTGGAATATCACGAGTGATCTCTTCAGGTCCCAATTTCGTATCACGAGATTCAGACTCATATTCTTCAATATGAATAGAAGTATATACATCGTCTTTTACAAGACGTTCACTCATGATGATCGCATCTTCATAGTTGTAACCGTCCCAAGTCATGAATCCAACCATTACGTTACGTCCTAAGGCGAGTTCACCTTTCTCCATGGAAGGACCATCAGCAAGGATTTCTCCTTTAACTACACGGTCGCCTTCACTTACGATCGGACGCTGGTTGTAACATGTACCTTGGTTAGAACGGATGAACTTCTGCATACGATACTTATCGAGGTCACCTTTTACTTCCTGACCATCGATTTCTTTCACACGACGCACCCAAACTTGTTTCGCTTCAACTTTTTCTACGATACCCTCATATTTACAAATCACGGCTGCACCGGAGTCTTTCGCAGATACGTGTTCCATACCTGTTCCGACGATTGGTGATTCCGGATTCATCAAAGGTACTGCTTGACGTTGCATGTTCGCTCCCATTAGAGCACGGTTGGAGTCATCATTCTCTAAGAATGGAATACATGCAGTCGCTGCTGATACTACTTGTTTAGGGGATACATCCATATAGTCAAGACGTTCACGCTTGATGACCGTGTTCTCACCACGGAAACGAGCGATGACTTCTTCATCAAGGAACGCGCCGTCTTCTCCAAGGCGTGCGTTTGCTTGAGCCACTACATAGTTATCTTCTTCGTCAGCTGTCAGGTAATCGATGCGATCGGTTACCTTTCCTGTATCAGGGTCGACACGACGATACGGTGTTTCAATAAAGCCGAATTTATTCACTTTCGCAAATGAGGAAAGTGAGTTGATCAGTCCGATGTTCGGACCCTCAGGTGTTTCAATCGGGCACATACGTCCATAGTGGGAGTAATGTACGTCACGCACTTCGAAACCGGCACGTTCACGTGTTAATCCACCAGGCCCTAATGCAGATAGACGACGTTTGTGCGTTAATTCTGCAAGAGGATTTGTTTGGTCCATGAATTGAGACAATTGAGAGCTTCCAAAGAACTCTTTAATAGATGCAATAACAGGACGGATGTTGATCAGTTGTTGAGGTGTGATCGTGTTCGTGTCCTGAATGGACATTCTTTCACGAACGACACGCTCCATACGTGATAAACCGATACGGAATTGGTTCTGTAGCAATTCACCAACCGAACGTAAACGACGGTTACCTAAATGGTCAATATCATCTGTCAGTCCTACTCCATGTAATAAGTTAAAGAAGTAAGAGATGGAAGAGATGATATCAGCAGGTGTAATGTACTTAACCTCTTCTTCAACATACGCATTGCTGATTACGTTGATTTCGAATTCTCCTTCTTCGTTAGGAGAATAAATCTTGATAGATTGAAGAACGACGTCTTCTTCTAATACGCCGCCGGACTGTTGGTAGTTTTTGAAACCAATGCCGTTTTCTAAATAAGGGATTACCTTATCAAGGGCGCGTCGGTCAAGAGCCGTGCCTTTCTCTGCCAGAATCTCTCCCGTTTCCGGATCTGCTAGAGTTTCTGCTAGAGTCTGACCGAATAAACGGTTTTTGATGTGTAGCTTTTTGTTCATTTTGTAACGTCCAACGTTTGCTAAGTCATAACGCTTAGGATCAAAGAAACGAGAAACGAGTAAACTTTTAGCATTTTCTACAGTAGGAGGCTCTCCTGGACGCAGACGCTCATAAATCTCGAGCAATGCCTTGTCGATACCTTCCGTGTTGTCTTTCTCGAGTGTGTTACGAATGTACTCATTATCACCGATCAGATCGATGATTTCTTGATCAGAGCCAAACCCAAGGGCACGTAAAAGAACCGTTACCGGTAGTTTGCGAGTTCGATCAATTCGCACATATACAACATCTTTTGCATCTGTTTCATACTCAAGCCAAGCTCCGCGGTTTGGTATAACGGTAGCAGTAAACCCTTTCTTTCCGTTCTTATCTACTTTTCCACTAAAGTAAACACTAGGTGAACGTACTAGCTGAGAAACGATAACGCGCTCAGCACCATTAATGACAAAGGTTCCTGTGTCTGTCATTAATGGGAAATCACCCATAAATACGTCTTGATCCTTTACTTCTCCTGTTTCTTTGTTCACAAGACGGACTTTCACTCTAAGCGGTGCAGAGTAAGTAACATCTCTTTCCTTTGATTCTTCCACCGAGTACTTTGGCTCTCCCAGACTATAATCAATAAATTCCAAAGAGAGATTACCAGTGAAGTCCTCAATCGGAGAAATGTCACGGAACATTTCTCTTAACCCCTCATCAAGAAACCATTGATACGAGGAAGTTTGAATTTCGATTAGATTCGGTAATTCTAAAACTTCACTGATACGCGCAAAACTTCTGCGTTGGCGGTGTCGTCCATACTGAACTAGTTGACCTGTCAACTGATTCACCCCTCAAATCAAGCGTTTTGGTTGTGTCTATATGCCTCAAAGTAGGATTTCTACTCTACACAAGACAAAAAGAAAAAGGGTTTTAATGATAAAACCTCATTTTCATATGACGAACTATTATTTTATAATCTTTTCCAATTTATCCAACATATATACATATGGACATATTACCGGAAAATAATATTTTTGCATTTTATAATGTTATCATAGCAATAAAGTTACGTCAACGGATTTCTTTTACCGATTTCAAGATGTAGTATCCCTTTTTCCTTGCAACGATTTCTACATTTGAAAACAATGTTTCCATTTTATCCATGGCAGATGGAGCGCCTTGCTTCTTCTGAATAACAACCCACAATTCTCCCAGTTCCGAAAGATGCTCGTAACTATTTTCAAGTATGGAATGAACCGTCTCTTTACCAGCACGAATCGGCGGATTTGTTAAAATGGCAGCAAAATTCTTTTCAACGACCTTTGAATATCGGTCACTTTGATAGATTCTGACGTTTTGAACTTTATTCTCCTTCGCATTTTCCTGCGCCAAAGATAAAGCTCTCTCATTTACATCAACCATATGGACCGTTCGATCATGATAATCTTTAGCTAAGGACAAGCCGATAGGGCCATACCCGCAACCGACATCCAATAACGGACCTTCCGCATCGGGTAATTCAAACGTTTCAATCAACACCCTAGATCCAAAGTCCACTTCCTTCTTCGAGAAAACACCCTGATCCGTTTTAAAACGGAACGGTTGTCCCCTTAATTCAAAGGTTATGGTTTGGGGGTTACTTTCTACATCCGGGTTATGAGAATAATAGTGATCGGTCATTATATCATCTCCATCCATTTGTGACTCCCGCCTGTTGACCACCCTCATTAAGACGCGAGGACAGATGCCAGACAAGAAAAAAGCCCGCCAACGATAGCGAGCTTTTCATCTATACAATCATTACTTAACTTCTACGCCAGCTCCAACTTCTTCAAGTTTAGCTTTAAGTTCTTCAGCTTCCTCTTTAGAAACTCCTTCTTTAAGAGCTTTAGGAGTGTTATCAACCATTTCTTTCGCTTCTTTAAGGCCAAGACCTGTGATTTCGCGAACAACTTTGATAACTTTGATTTTTTGAGAACCAGCGCTCTCAAGAACTACGTCGAATTCAGTTTTTTCTGCAGCAGCGTCAGCGCCACCAGCAGCTACAGCTACAGGTGCAGCAGCAGTTACTCCGAATTCTTCTTCGATTGCTTTAACTAGATCATTTAATTCAAGAACTGACATTTCTTTAATCGCGTCAATGATTTGCTCTTTACTCATTTTAAATTTCCTCCTTGTTATGCTTGCTTTAAATTTTATTTAAACGACTTGCTTTAACTTACGCGCCTTGCTCTTCTTTTTGATCTGCAACGGCTTTTGTTGCCAATGCGAAGTTGCGCATTGGTGCTTGAAGCACGCTGAGTAGCATAGAAAGAAGTCCTTCGCGGTTTGGAAGTTCAGCGATCGCTTTAACATCCTCAACTGAAGTGATTGTTCCCTCAATGACACCCGCTTTGATTTCAAGCGCTTCGTGTTCTTTAGCAAAGCTGTTAAGAATCTTTGCAGGTGCAACTACTTCTTCTGTACTGAACGCAATCGCGTTAGGACCAGTTAAGAATTCGTTTAACCCTTCAAGACCAGCTTCTTCTGCCGCACGACGTACCATAGTGTTTTTGTACACTTTGAAGTCGATGCCAGCTTCACGAAGTTGTTTACGAAGCTCAGTTACTTCGGAAACATCCAGGCCACGGTAATCTACAACGATTGTAGATACACTGTTTTTAAGCTTGTCAGAGATTTCTCCGACGATGTGTTTCTTTTGATCTAGAATGCTGCTCATCATTACACCTCCTGTAGATTGACTGATGAACATTTATACCGTCATCCAATAAAAAATGCCCTTATATCAAGGTAGACATAAGGGCATTGCAAACGCGCTATAAGCGGTTATTTTATCGCAATTACCTCGGCAGGACATTAAGCTCGGGAAGAGCACCTACTGTCTACGGTACAAATGTATTCGTTTTTTAACAACAGAACTAATTATAATCACTAGTTCCTAGTAAGTCAATACCAAATTATGCCTTAACTGCGAAAGTTGAAGGATCGACTTTAACGCCAGGTCCCATTGTAGAAGTTACAGAAACGTTCTTCATGTAAGTTCCTTTTGCAGCAGCAGGTTTAACTTTAAGCATTGTTTCATACATTGTAGCAAAGTTTTCAACAAGCTTTTCGTTGTCGAATGAAATCTTTCCAACAGGAACGTGTACGTTACCTGATTTGTCAGCACGGTATTCAACTTTACCAGCTTTGATTTCATTAACTGCTTTTGTTACATCAAATGTAACTGTACCAGTTTTAGGGTTTGGCATTAAACCTTTAGGTCCTAATACGCGACCAAGTTTACCAACTTCACCCATCATGTCTGGAGTTGCTACGATTACATCAAACTCGAACCAACCTTGGTTGATCTTGTTGATAAGGTCTGCATCACCTACGAAATCAGCGCCAGCAGCTTCTGCTTCTTTTGCTTTATCGCCTTTAGCGAATACAAGAACCTTTTGAGTTTTACCAGTTCCGTGTGGAAGTACAACTGCTCCACGGATTTGCTGGTCGTTCTTACGAGTATCTACACCTAAGCGGAACGCTACTTCGATCGTTGCGTCAAACTTAGCGAAGTTTGTTTTCTTAACTAGTTCGATTGCTTCTTCCACTGAATAAGCTGTAGTACGATCTACAAGCTTTTGAGCTTCAAGAAACTTTTTACCTTTTTTAGCCATTATAAATTTCCTCCTATATGTGGTTTTAGCGGAATAACCTCCCACGAAATAAGGTTGCGAGTGAAACGTACATTTCATCATCGCAACCTCGTTCAACAGGAACCTTTTTGCCGAAGCAGGGATTAGTCTTCGATGACGATACCCATGCTGCGCGCAGTTCCTTCTACCATGCGCATAGCTGATTCAACACTAGCCGCATTTAAGTCAGGCATTTTTGTTTCAGCAATTTCACGTACTTTGTCGCGTTTAAGTGTTGCCACTTTCTTGCTGTTTGGTTCGCCTGAACCAGACTCGATACCAGCAGCTTTCTTAAGAAGAACAGCAGCGGGTGGAGTTTTTGTGATGAATGTAAATGAACGGTCTTCAAATACCGTGATTTCAACAGGAATGATTAAGCCAGCTTGATCTGCTGTACGAGCATTGAATTCCTTACAGAATCCCATGATGTTAACACCTGCTTGACCTAGTGCAGGACCAACTGGTGGAGCTGGATTAGCTTTACCGGCAGGAATCTGCAATTTAACCATTTTGATAACTTTTTTAGCCACGAGACACACCTCCTTAAGTCCGTGATGTGGTTATTGGGTATTTCACCCTCCCACTCAAATGTAAAAAATGTCTTTATCAACATAAAGAACGTCTATTAGTTTCAGTATCTCTTTTGTCGAGACGCACTGACTTATGAAATAGTATCATTTTTTCAGAATGATTTCAAGTTCTTTTCCATTATAATTTATCAATTTGAGAGAAATCCAGTTCTACCGGGGTATCTCTACCAAACATATTGACGTGGACTTTTACTTTTGCTTTCGCATTATCGATCTCTTCTATCGAACCGGTGAAGTTTGCGAATGGACCTTCGTTCACTTTCACTGTTTCTCCTAATTCGAAGTCGATTTCTACCTTTTTCTCTGTCATGCCCATTTGCTTCAGAAGATTTGTTACTTCTTCAGGCAATAACGGCGTCGGCTTCGAACCAGAACCTGATGAACCGACGAATCCAGTCACTCCAGGTGTGTTACGAACTACATACCAGGAATCATCCGTCATGACGATTTCTACAATCACGTAACCAGGAAATACTTTCTTCTTAATCACTTTCTTCTTACCATTCTTAAAATCTGTCTCTTCTTCTTCAGGCACGATCACGCGGAAGATTTTGTCTTGCATCCCCATTGATTCTACACGTTTCTCGAGGTTTGCTTTAACCTTATTCTCGTATCCTGAATAAGTATGAACTACGTACCAATTCTTCTCCATCTTATAGGACTAAACGTCCGTCCCTCCTTACTATTTAAGAATACTCATTCGCCTTTTTTCTCCAAATGAAAAAACCCGTAATAAGATAACGGGCTCTAAGGTCATGTACTCTATTAACATTCATTATACCATGCTTTCACGGTATATATACAATTAATTCTATGTTTCTCTTACTTAGAACCAATGATCAATCGCATAAGTTCTGAGATGCCCAGGTCAATTACAGCAAAGAAAAGGGCAACGAATACCACTGTCGTGATAACAGTTATCGTGTAGCGTGTTAACTCTTTACGTTTAGGCCAGCTGACCTTTCTCATTTCCGATGCAACATTGCGAAAGAATTTAAACATCCGTTAGTAACCTCCAACTAATATCAATGCGCAAGACTTCTACACTATTTAGTCTCTTTGTGTAGGGTGTGAGCATTACATGTATTGCAGAATTTCTTTATTTCTAATCGAACAGCCTGGTTACGATTACCCGGCACAGTATAATTCCTGGAACCGCATACCGAGCAGGCCAATATTAATTTAGTAGTCATATATTCCACCTACACTATACATAGTAAGTCCTATCAAAAATAACACGACCACCAATTTGTGTCAATATGACTTTACATCGTTATTTCGCGGACTTCCAAGTATCGCTCGAGCTTTCGTTTCACCCGCTGTAATGCGTTATCGATAGACTTCACATGGCGATTCAGCTCTTCCGATATTTCCTGATAAGACTGCCCGTCCAAATAAAGGGCAAGCACTTTCCTCTCAAGATCACTCAATAACTGTGCCATCTTGTCTTCCATGTTGTCGAATTCTTCACGATTGATAATTAGGGCTTCCGGATCCATTACTTTCGCACCTGAAATGACATCTAACAACGTACGGTCCGACTCATCATCATAAATGGGTTTATCCAGTGAAACATACGAATTGAGCGGAATATGCTTTTGTCTGGTGGCTGTCTTAATGGCAGTAATAATTTGTCTCGTGATACATAATTCTGCAAACGCTTTAAAAGAAGTCAGCTTGTCCTCCTTATAATCCCGGATTGCTTTATACAATCCAATCATACCTTCCTGGACGATATCTTCCTTATCAGCCCCGATCAAGAAATACGACCGGGCTTTCGCTCTTACAAAATTACGATATTTTTTGATTAAAAAATCTAACGCTTCGCTGTGACCCTGATGGACGGCTTCTATGATCTCTTCATCATCCATGCCTTCTAATCGATTATCAAATGCTTCTGTCCTGGTGATATTGCTCACACACATCCCCCCGCGCAAAACAATAGATAGAATTATTATACATTACTGAAAATTCAACCGTCAACCTATCATTGTTCCCCACGGCGCCATTTTTCAAAAATTTCAGCAACTTCTTCTGACAATTGGATCTTCGATGCCGGCCTTTTTTCACTCGAATTTCGTACTTTTCGTTCGATTTTTTTTTCGATGACTTTCACCTCTGTCAGTAGCTCCCTCGCTGATTTACGAAGGGCCCCCTGACCAAAAATCGCCCATTGCTCTGTGAAATCCGATGTTGCTACATGAATCTGGGTCTTAATATTATTTAACTCAATGGCTAGTTTTTCAATTCGTTCATCAGCTGTTTCATTTTCTCTCGTAAAAAGCACTTCAACTTTATTATTTTGGTACTTACGGGCAATCCCCTGTACATAATAGGCATCAAACACGACAATGACACGGTAGCCCGTATACCCCTGATATTCTGCCATCAGTTCCACGAGACGGTCTCTTGCTGCGGCTAAATCCTTCTGCTTCAACTCATTTAATTCTGACCAGGCACCGATAATGTTATAGCCATCCACAAGGAGAATATCCATTACCCCTATTCTCCCAATGGGTGGCGTTTGCGGTATACCTCATACATTAAGATACTAGCTGCCACAGAAGCGTTTAATGACGTAACATGACCAATCATTGGCAACTGGACAAGGAAATCACATTTATCTCTTAATATTCGGCTCATCCCTTTTCCTTCACTTCCGATGATTAAGCCGATAGGCAGCGTGCCGTCCAACTGACGGAAGTCCTGCTTACCTTTCGCATCCGTCCCGGCTACCCACACTCCACGCTCTTTCAGTTCGTCAACGGCTCTGGACAGATTGGTCACACGTGCCACAGGAATATGCTCAATGGCACCAGTGGAGGCTTTCGCTACTGTAGACGTAAGTCCGACCGCTCTTCTCTTCGGGATAATGATTCCGTGGGCACCTGCCGCATCCGCCGTTCTCATGATGGACCCAAGGTTGTGCGGATCTTCCAATTCATCCAGGATCAGAATAAAAGGATCTTCCCCTTTTTGTTCCGCCCTGTGAAATAGGTCATCTATTTCTGCATACTGATAAGCAGCAACAGAAGCGACAACCCCCTGGTGGTTTTCAGCAACCATCTGCTCGATCTTCTTTTTAGGGACGTATTGAACCATTACGTTCGATTCTTTGGCAAGTCCAACGATTTGCTGGATGGAGCCTTTCTGTGACCCTTCCGCAATCCAAATCTTATTGATATCCCGTCCGGACTTTAACGCTTCCATAACCGGATTTCTTCCTCCGATAAAATCTTTACTCATTTCTGCTCCTCCTTTCCTGCCTGGGCTTGTTCAAAAATAATCTTCAATAGTTCCTCTAACCGCTCCGTCCGATTAAGTAAAAACAAATATCCAATAAGTGCCTCAAAAGCAGTGCTGTGTTTATATGTCTGTACGTCCGTGTTTTTAGGGGTCGTCCCTGACTTGGCATTTCTCCCCCGCTTCACAATCGTGATTTCTTCTTCGGATAATAGATCTTGATCAAACAATGTCCTAAGAATGGCGGCCTGGGCTTTAGCGGATACATACTTCGTCGCGGCCCTGTGCAGCTGATTCGGTTTGATCTTCCCCTTGGTTAAGAGGAGCTGCCGTACATATGTTTCATATACAGCATCCCCCATATAAGCAAGTGCAAGCGCGTTGATTTGTTTCGCATCGATGTGTTCATTTGTCTCGTACAGCATTAAGATCCTCTTTTCCAGCGGGTGCCTTGAGGAGTATCTTCCAGGATGATATCCATATCCTTCAATGTGTCCCGGATTTCATCCGCTAATTGAAAGTTCCGGTCTTTACGAGCCTGAATACGTTTTTCGATCAGTTCTTCCACTTCTTCGTCCAAGAGTCCTGCGTCCTGAAGGGTCAGACCTAGCACAGAGAAGAAATCTTCGAATTGTTGTAAGAACCCGTCTATCACTTCTGTTGACGTATTCTTCTCCATCAGGTAATAGTTCGCCTGTCTGGATAGTTCGAATAGGATGGAGATTCCATTGGCTGTATTAAAATCATCATCCATGTCCATGATGAACTGTGCTTTCAACTCGGCAATTTTGTCCAGCCATTCCTGGTTGTTTTCCGTTAAGTTTGTGCTTGATTCCTTGCGGTGCTTCAAGTTTTCATATGCTGTTTTGATCCTGTCCAAGGAGGTCTCTGCGTGCTGCAGAAGCTCTAAATTATAATTGATCGGGTGACGATAATGAACCGACAGCATGAAGAAACGGAGTACCTGCGGATCCTGTTCTTTAATGATGTCGTGAACCAATACGAAATTACCGAGTGATTTTGACATCTTCTCATTATCGATATTGATGTACCCATTGTGCATCCAGTACTTTGCGAATGTCTTACCTGTAAGGGCCTCTGATTGTGCAATTTCATTCTCGTGATGAGGGAAAGTCAGATCCTGTCCCCCGGCATGGATATCAATGGTATCTCCCAAGTAGCGCTTAGCCATGGCTGAGCATTCAATATGCCAGCCCGGACGCCCTTCACCCCATGGGCTTTCCCAGGAGATTTCACCTTCCTTAGCCGCTTTCCACAGAACGAAATCCAAGGCATCCTCTTTCTTATCCCCTACATCGATACGGGCTCCCGACTTTAGTTCATCAATGGGTTGATGAGAAAGTTTCCCGTATCCGTCAAACTTTCTTGTACGATAATAAACGTCTCCCTGAGATTCATACGCATAGCCTTTCTCCACAAGGGCTGCGATAAAATCTACAATCGTATCGATATTATCCGTTACAGTCGGATGAACATCGGCTTTCTTGCACCCAAGTGCCCCCGTGTCTTCGAAGTAAGCATCGATGAAGCGCTTCGCAATCGTCGGGACATCTTCCCCGAGTTCCTTAGCCGCTTTAATTAATTTATCATCCACATCTGTGAAGTTAGAGACAAATTGGACATCATATCCCCTGTATTCCAAATAACGTCTAACGGTGTCAAATACGATGGCAGGGCGTGCATTTCCTATATGGATATAATTATAAACCGTCGGCCCGCACACATACATTTTGACCTTACCCTCTTCCAGGGGTTTAAATTCCTCTTTTTGCCTTGTCAGTGTGTTATATAAACGAATCGTCAAGATGATCGACTCCTTCCCTCATATTCCCTTAATAGTGATTTCAACTCATTCACTTCTTTTTCAAGCTGCTTCATACGATCATTAATCGGATCGGGCAGATCACAGTGATTCAGATCCTTCTGTATCTTCACTCCGTCCTGAATGACGACCTTTCCTGGGATACCGACTACGGTCGAATTGGGAGGAACATCTTTTAAGACGACAGATCCTGCCCCCACCTTAGAATTTTCCCCAACTACGATGGATCCTAATACTTTTGCACCCGTCGCAATTAATGCATTGTCCTGAATCGTTGGGTGGCGCTTCCCCTTTTCCTTTCCGGTCCCCCCAAGGGTTACCCCTTGGAAGAGCGTGACATTATCTCCGATTTCACACGTCTCACCAATCACCACACCCATGCCGTGATCAATGAAAAAACGCCGGCCGATCTTGGCCCCTGGATGAATCTCGACTCCCGTGAAGAAGCGACTGACCTGTGAAATGACCCTTGCAATAAAAAAGAATTTACGTTTAAAGAATGCGTGAGCAATGCGATGAGCCCAAATGGCATGAAGACCCGAATACGTGAGGATGACCTCAATATAATTCCTCGCAGCTGGATCCTGATCAAAGACGACATCTATATCTTCCTTGAACGACTTAAACATTCGGATCCATCCCCCTTCCTTTTTGAAAATAATAGCTTTCTCCAATAAAAAAAACGCCCCTGTCAATATACTGACAGAGACGCATAGGCAGCGCGGTTCCACTCTGATTGAGAAGACATTCCTTCTCCAACTCGAATCCTGTTAACGGTAGGATGCCGCCTTTACCTACTATATTTCAGTAACGGGCTCAGAGGTGCATTTCAGAAATGGAGGGGCTTAAACCACTTTCAGCCGGTGATGGTTCTCTCTACTAAGCATCCATTTCTTACTTCTCCTCATCAACGCGATATCATTTAGTGTGATACTCTTACTATATTACATATCCTCGAAAATGTTAACCTAAAAGACTTTGAAGGCGATGTTTAACGGTATCTTTCCCTAACAGCTCGATAGCATTCGGTAATTCAGGACCATGAGTCTGGCCAGTCACCGCTACACGGATCGGCATGAACAGCTTCTTACCTTTATGACCTGTCGCCTTTTGTACCGCTTTGATGGACGATTTGATTTCTGCCGCTTCGTAATTTTCCAGGGCTTCGATCTCGTTCAAGAAAGCTTGAAGGACTTCAGGTACCTGCTCTTCATCAAGTACCGCTTTCGCCTCTTCATCATATTCAAGATCTGTCTTGAAGAACATGTCAGACAGCTCGACAATTTCAGCACCGAAGCTCATCTGCTCCTGGTATAAAGAAATGACGCGGCTCGCCCATTCACGCTGCTCATCGGACATAGTTTCATCCAATTTACCCGCACTGATCAAATGTGGGAGAGAAAGCTCCACGACTTGATCCAGCTCTAGATTCTTCATGTACTGGTTGTTCATCCAAGTAAGCTTCTGGTTATCAAACAAGGCGGATGAAGTGGAAAGGCGCTCAGGGTCAAAGATATCAATAAACTCGGCTCTTGAGAACAGCTCTTCTTCTCCCTTTGGAGACCAGCCAAGTAGCGCGATAAAGTTGAATAACGCTTCAGGTAAATAACCAAGGGCTTCATATTGCTCGATGAATTGAATGATGCTCTCATCCCGCTTGCTCAGCTTCTTACGGCTTTCATTGACGATTAACGTCATATGCCCGTAAACAGGCGCTTCCCAACCAAGGGCTTCAAAAATCATCAATTGCTTCGGAGTATTGGAGATGTGATCCTCCCCGCGAAGAACATGAGTGATTTTCATCAAATAATCATCGACTGCTACGGCGAAGTTATACGTTGGTGTACCATCTTTCTTTGCGATGACAAAATCACCGATGCCATCTGATTCAAATGACACATCCTCTTTTACGATATCATTGAAAGAATATACTTTCCCTGCAGGTACTCGGAAACGAATGCTCGGTTGGCGGCCTTCCGCAGCAAGTTTCTCCTGCTCCTCTTTCGTCAGGTTGCGGCATTTTCCTGAGTAGCGCGGCATTTGGCCAGCAGCTGATTGCGCTTCACGTTCCGCTTCCAGCTCTTCTTCCGTACAGTAACACTTATAAGCCTTTCCGTTTTCTAACAGCTCATTTAAATACTGCTCGTAGATATGATTACGCTCTGATTGGCGATAAGGGCCGTATTCTCCCGGTTTATCTGTACTTTCATCCCAATCGATTCCCAGCCACTGAAGATATTTAAGCTGACTTTCTTCTCCACCTTCGATATTTCGTTTCTTATCCGTGTCTTCAATACGGATGATGAACTTTCCTCCTACGCTGCGGGCGTAAAGGTAATTAAATAAAGCGGTTCTTGCATTTCCAATATGTAAATGGCCCGTTGGACTCGGGGCATAACGGACGCGTACTTCCTGTGTCATTTGTATTTCCTCCTCTTATGATTCCTGCTTTAAAGTCTAAGACCTATTTTAACACCGTTAAGTATGGGAATAAAGCGAATTTATCCCCTACTTCTTTTTAATCAAAATGGTGGTTTGTGCGGCAATCCCTTCGCCTCTTCCAGTGAATCCAAGCTTCTCAGAAGTGGTTGCCTTCACATTTACTTCCGCAATATCGGCTTCCAATAACGTTGCGATGCTTTGTCTCATTTCGTCGATATATGGCGCCATCTTAGGTTTCTGGGCAATGATCGTGCAATCGATATTCCCCAACTCATAGCCTTCCTCTTTCACAATGGCCCATACATGCTGGAGAAGCTTTGCTGAATCCGCATCCTTAAACTCGGGATCTGTATCCGGAAAGTGCTTCCCGATATCCCCCGCCGCTATGGCACCCAGACACGCATCCGCTACAGCATGCAGCAATACATCCGCATCCGAATGTCCCAACAGACCTTTTTCATATGGAATCGTAATGCCTCCCATGATAAGGGGCCTTCCTTCCACTAGCTGATGAACATCAAATCCTTGTCCAATCCTAAACATGTTTCTCTCCTCCACTCATTTCCTCTCGCTTCTTTAAGATCGCCTCGGCAAAATATAAATCCTCGGGGGTGGTCAGCTTGATATTGTCATAATCACTCTCAACAACAGCCACCTCTACATCTGATCTTTCTACAAGGGAAGCATCATCGGTACCAAGGAAACCATCCTGATCCGCTTCTTTATGTGCTGTCTTCAGAACAGATACACGAAAAGCTTGTGGAGTTTGAACCATCCACAAGCTTGAGCGTTCAATCGTTTCCTCGACCTCTCCATCCAGTACTTTTTTAATCGTATCTTTAACGGGCACCGCCGCAATGGCAGCTCCTGTTGAATATGTCTTTTCTACTAATTGGTGAATCGTGGATTCTTTAATAAAAGGTCTTGCTCCGTCATGTACGAGAACAATCCCATGATCAACCTCAAGCAATGCATTATATACACTATGCTGCCTTTCTTCGCCACCGTCCACGAGCTTGACCACCTTCTTGATGCCAAATCGATTCAAGAGGCCTTCAAACACCTTTCGCTCAGATGGGTGTATGGCTAAGTAAATACCTTTACAATGTGTGTCTTGTTCGAAAACACGCAAGGTATGAATGATCACGGGACAGCCCTTAAGCTCAAGGAGCAGCTTGTTCCTGTCCGCTTTCATTCGTTTCCCCTGCCCTGCAGCCGGAATGACAACTTCATATTCCATAGAATAACTCCTTTAATACACAAGTAATACTATTCATTATACCTTACTGAATCAATGGAGTCAGGCTTACAAAGAGGTTTCTTATAATGCTTTTTCTAATTGCTTCGGTTTCGCAAAGATCATCCGGCCAGCAGACGTTTGAAGAACGGATGTCACGAGTACGTCGATATACTTACCGATGTAATTGCGGCCTTCTTCCACGACGATCATCGTGCCATCATCCAGGTATGCGATCCCCTGGTTATGCTCTTTCCCATCTTTAATTACCTGGACCTTCAATTCTTCGCCAGGTAATACCACCGGCTTGACGGCATTGGCCAAATCGTTGATATTCAGGACTTGTACGCCTTGAAGGTCACACACTTTATTCAAGTTAAAATCATTCGTTACAACGATTCCATTCGTAAGCTTCGCTAATTTCACAAGCTTCGAATCCACTTCCTGGATTTCCTCAAAGTCACCTTCATAAATCTGAACCTCGACAGGAAGCTCCTTCTGGATCCTATTCAGGATATCAAGCCCGCGTCGCCCACGATTTCGCTTCAACACATCAGAAGAATCCGCGATATGCTGGAGCTCCTCCAGTACGAATTGCGGAATCACAACGATCCCTTCCAAAAATCCTGTTTGGCAGATATCCGCGATACGGCCGTCAATGATTACACTCGTATCCAATATCTTGAGGGTCTTCACACCCTCTTCATCAAGGTCCTCGTCCGTCCCTTTTTTCTTACCGCGATTCCCTGTACCGAATAAACCGACCAGTTCATCCCTTTTCTTAAACCCGACCTGGAATCCTAAATATCCAAGAAGCAGCGTTAATAGAATAGGAACCACCGTGTTGACAATCGGGATCTCCATCTGATTGAACGGGATGCCAGATAAATACGCAACAAACAGACCGATAATCAGGCCTAAACTACCAAATAACAAATCCGTTACCGGTGCCTTAACCAAGCTATCTTCAAACCACTTGACGAAATTGACGACATACTCGACTGCCCAAAACGTAAGAATATAAAAAATAATGGCACCAAATATAGCAGTCATATAAGGGTTATTTATTAAAGGAATGTCCGATAGGTTTATGACGGTAAATAATTCGGGAAGTAGAAATATCCCCAGTGTTCCTCCAACGATCAGGAAGCACGCTTGCACGATTCTTTTTAACATTCCCTCACCTCCTCCTACTCATTATAAACAATTTACTATTTTTGAAACGTATGAGCCTTGAAAATTTCAAATTTAATACTGTGGAAACCTTTTTGATAAACTTATCCCATATTACTAGCTTCCTTAAGTGAAGGCTAACACGTCTTAAATAAACTGTCAATTTTTTGAAAATGCTACATTTATACCATATATGGCAAATGCAGGACTCTTTACCTACAGCTGTCGATCTGCAAACGTCTGTTCTTTGATCAGCTTTAACCCTTCTTTGATTTTCCTTGCCCTCACTTCGCCGATCCCTTCCACTTCGTCCAGATCATCCACTGAAGCACTCACTACATGAGGGAGGGTTTCAAATCTTGTAATAAGGTTTTCAATGATCACAATCGGTAACCGGGGAATTTTATTCAATACGCGGTATCCTCTTGGATAGATGGCATCATCGTGATGGACATACCCGTGATAGCCCAATAATTTCAATAGGACATTATCCTCTAATACTTCTGAATGAACCAGTTCCTGAAACTTATAAAGAAGTTCAAACGGCTTGATATTTCTTTCATGTGAATAGTCCCTGATGATGAGCATGGCTTCATCTTCAATATCCGTCAATAGCTCATTCATCTGAAGGCGGATCAATCTACCTTCGACACCAAGCTCGCTTAAATAAGTCAACAACTCATTCTTGATGCGCAGAACCATTTCGAACCGGTGAAGAACTTGCAGCAGGTCACTTTGGGTGACAAGCTCTTCAAACTCCAATACCGATAAATTAGAAATGCTCTGATCAAGGACCACTTTATACTTCTCCAAGGTTTGAATCGCCTGATTGGCCTTCGTCAAGATGACAGAGATATCCTTCAAGGCATATCGGAAGTTCCCCTGATACAGGGTGATGACGTTTCTCCGTTGCGAGATGGCGATGACAAGAGCATTGGTCTGTCTTGCGACCCGCTCCGCTGTACGGTGTCTCATCCCGGTTTCCGTAGAAGGGACGTACACATCGGGAGCCAGTTGTGCATTTGCCAAAATAATCTTCGTCCCTGCTTCGTTCAGGATGATGGCCCCGTCCATTTTAGCCAGTTCATAAAGGTAGCTTGGAGAGAATGCACAATTAATATGAAATCCCCCGTCCAATACAGACTTCACCTTATCGTTGTATCCAACGACGATCAGTCCACCCGTATTGGCTCTCAGCACGTTATCAATGCCATCCCTGATCGGGGCACCGGGAGCAACGAATTGTAATATATCCGACATGGACTTATCTCTTGCCTTCTTATCTTCCATTTCTTATCCTCCTAAAATAATTGACAGCGCTTCGTTAATATTTGATACTCCTGTGACCTCTATATCAGAAGGCGGCTGCCACCCACTTAAGTTATTTTGGGGAATAATCACTCGTTTAAATCCTAACTTAGCCGCTTCCTGTACACGTTGCTCAATTCTAGATACCCTTCTGATCTCACCTGTTAAACCGACTTCTCCGATAATGCAATCGTGGGCACTGGACGCTCGATCCCGAAAGCTTGAAGCGATACTTGCAGCGACGGCCAAATCAATCGCCGGCTCGTCAAGCTTCACCCCGCCTGCCACTTTCAAATAAGCATCCTGCTGCTGTAAAAGCATCCCGGCACGCTTCTCCAACACAGCCATGATCAGCGAAACCCGGCTATGATCAATCCCGGTCGCCATCCTCCGGGGATTGTTGAAGCTGGTCGGTGTCACAAGTGCTTGAATCTCCACAAGAACCGGTCTTGTACCCTCCATTGAAGCAACGACAGTGGAACCGGCAGCACCTTGTGAGCGCTCCTCCAGGAAGATCTCAGATGGGTTGGCCACTTCCTCCAAACCAAGCTCCTTCATCTCGAAAATCCCCATCTCATTCGTAGAACCGAAGCGATTTTTCACCGCTCTTAAAATACGATACGAATGATGGCGCTCCCCTTCAAAATACAACACGGTATCCACCATATGTTCCAACAATCGCGGTCCGGCAATCGATCCTTCCTTCGTAACATGGCCTACAATGAAAATCGCAATGCCCTTAGTTTTCCCGATTCGCATCAGTTCCGCCGTACATTCCCTTACCTGGGACACACTGCCGGGAGCAGATGTTACGTCAGGATGAAAAACCGTCTGAATCGAGTCAATGATGACAAAATCCGGTGAGATTTGTTCTATTGTCTGATGAATCAACTCAAGATTCGTTTCCGCAAATATATATAAATCGTCTGATTTCACGTGTAGCCGATCTGCACGAAGCTTCGTTTGCTTAATGGATTCCTCTCCGGAAATATATAAAACCTTTTGCTTCTGATCAGCTAGCTGAGCTGAAACCTGAAGCAACAATGTCGATTTCCCTATACCAGGGTCTCCCCCGATCAAGATGAGCGAACCCGGTACGACTCCACCACCAAGCACCCGGTTCAGTTCTTTTGATTCAGTCAATACCCTGGGTTCCTGCTTCGTTTCGATGGAGATCAGCTTCTCTGCTTTAGACGGTCCGCTATTCTCTGAATGCATAAACGACGTGCGGGGCTTCTTCCCTGTCATTTCAACTTCTTCCACCATCGTATTCCACTCGTTACACCCCGGACATTTCCCCATCCACTTGGCAGACTCATATCCACAGGATGAACACACAAACTTTGTCTTTTTCTTTGCCAATCTATTCTTCTCCTCTTTTACTCTATTTGTACTCTTAACTATTCACGATAATACCATTTGGGATGATTGTATCGGTTTTATGTATCAGTTTCAATTTAATACCCTCAAGAAAAGCGGAGCCGGCTTGGTCAGGCCCGACAAGCACAACTGGGAAATCACAAAAGGCGCTTTTTGCCTTATGGGATTTTTCAGTTGTGACCTCGAGGGACTAGCCGGCGCAGCTGGACAATCAGAAAAACGGAGCCGGGTGGGGCAGGCCAGACAAGCATCCATTAAGATAAAAGAGGTACACGAAAAACATATACGTGTACCTCTTAATCACCCTTGCTATTAAGTCGGAGTATTAGCTGCTTCCTCTTCTTTCACTTTTACAACAAACTCGCTATCTTCTACATCGATAACAATATTCTGTCCTGTCAGCACTTTACCTCTTAATAGCTCCTCTGACAGTTTATCTTCTACATATTTCTGGATTGCGCGACGCAGCGGCCGTGCACCGTATTCAGGATCGAATCCTTCATCTGCAATTTTCTCTTTTGCAGCCGGTGAGAGCTCTAAGTGAATATCCTGTTCTTTCAGGCGGCTGGTCAATTGATTTGACATCAATGTCACAATCTCTTTCAGGTGGTCTTTTTCAAGAGAGTGGAACACGATGATTTCATCGATACGGTTCAGGAACTCAGGTCGGAAAGCACGTTTCAGTTCTTCCATGACCTTACCTTTCATATCTTTATAATCCTGTTTTCCATCCTGGATATTGAAACCTACATATTTATTACTCTTAAGGGACTGAGCACCAACATTCGATGTCATGATCAGGACTGTATTCCTGAAGTCTACCGTTCTTCCTTTCGAGTCTGTTAAACGGCCATCCTCTAATACTTGAAGAAGAATGTTAAATACATCTGGATGTGCTTTTTCAATCTCATCCAACAGAACGACTGAGTATGGTTTGCGGCGAACTTTTTCCGTTAACTGACCGCCTTCTTCATACCCTACATAACCCGGAGGTGAACCGACTAAGCGGGACGTCGAATGCTTTTCCATGTACTCTGACATATCAATACGGATCATCGCATCTTCATCACCGAACATGGATTCTGCAAGGGCACGGGCCAATTCTGTTTTCCCGACACCGGTTGGTCCTAGGAAGATGAATGAGCCGATTGGACGCTTTGGATCTTTCAGTCCGGCTCTAGCACGACGCACGGCTTTCGATACCGCCACGACTGCTTCCGACTGCCCGATGACTCTGGAATGAAGGATCTCTTCTAACTTGAGTAAACGATCCGTTTCCGTTTGAGCCAATTTCGATACCGGCACTCCCGTCCAGTTCGAAACGACCTTGGCAATATCTTCAACGGTCACTTCTGTATTTTCCTGACCTTGTTTTTCTTTCCAGGTGTTCTTAGTCTCTTCTAATTCTTCACGAAGCTTCTGCTCAGAATCCCTCAATGAAGCAGCTTTTTCAAATTCCTGGCTTTGTACGGCTGCATCTTTCTCTTTGCGGATTTCTTCCAGCTTGGCTTCCAGCTCTTTCAGATTTGGTGGTGTCGTATAAGAGCGCAGACGCACCTTTGATCCTGCTTCATCAATTAAATCGATCGCCTTATCCGGCAGGAATCTATCAGAGATGTAACGATCAGACAGCTTCACCGCAGCATCGATTGCTTCATCCGTAATGGAAACACGGTGATGGGCTTCATAACGATCACGCAGCCCTTTCAGGATTTGGATGGACTCTTCTGCCGTCGGCTCGTTGACTTGAATCGGTTGGAAACGGCGCTCAAGAGCAGCATCCTTTTCAATATATTTACGGTACTCATCCAGTGTCGTGGCACCGATACACTGTAGTTCTCCACGGGCAAGGGATGGTTTCAGGATATTCGATGCATCAATCGCACCTTCCGCGCCACCTGCACCGATCAATGTATGAAGTTCATCGATGAATAGGATGATGTTACCCGCTTGACGGATTTCATCCATCACTTTCTTCAAGCGATCCTCGAATTCCCCGCGGTATTTGGTACCTGCTACAACCGTCCCCATATCAAGTGTCATGACACGCTTGTCGCGCAGGATTTCCGGCACTTCATTGGCGATGATCTGTTGTGCAAGACCTTCTGCAATCGCCGTCTTCCCTACACCCGGCTCACCAATTAATACCGGGTTATTCTTCGTACGACGACTCAATACTTCAATGACGCGCTGAATCTCTTTGCTGCGTCCAATGACCGGATCCAGGCTGCCTTCACGTGCGATGGCTGTCAGATCACGGGCTAAACTATCAAGAGTCGGTGTATTGGCATTGGCGTTGCCACCACCCTGATGGTTGCTTGAATCATTGCTTCCAAGCAGCTGCAATACTTGCTGCCTTGCTTTATTCAAGCTGACTCCAAGGTTTCCGAGAACACGGGCAGCCACTCCTTCGCCCTCTCGGATCAACCCTAGTAAAATATGTTCCGTCCCTACATATGAGTGCCCCAGCTTACGAGCTTCATCCATGGAAAGTTCAATCACTTTCTTTGCACGCGGCGTATAATGAATCGTTTGGGATTTCTCGGCTCCTTTACCGATTAATCCTTCCACTTCCTTCTGGATTTTTTCCGGGCTTAATCCCAATGCTGTAAGTGCTTTGGCAGCAATCCCTTCACCTTCGCGGACAAGTCCCAATAAAATATGTTCAGTACCAATATTACTGTGTGATAAACGAATTGCTTCTTCCTGAGCTAATGCCAATACTTTTTGGGCTCTTTCTGTAAATCGACCAAACATCATATTATTTTTCCTCCTCACATGTATCTTTATCTAACTTAATTCGCTCCCGAATCAAAGAAGACCTTCTTATATCTCTTTCATTTGGTCTCAATGGACCTCCAGAATATTGTTGTAAAAATCCAGGTTGGGTTAAAATCATTAGTTCATTCAATATATTCTTAGATATCACTTTGATGTATCCTAAATCAATTCCAAGCCTGACATCCGATAAACACTTCGCTGCTTCCTTGGATTCAATGATCCTGCTGTGCTCCAGCACCCCAAGAGAGCGGAAGATCCTATCTTCTAATTGTATGTTTGACGTCTGAACTAATGCGTTTCTTGCCGATTGTTCTTTCTCGATGATTTGCTTCACTACGCTTAATAAATCTGCGACGATATCCTCTTCCGACTTACCAAGTGTCGTTTGATTCGATATCTGAAAGATATTTCCAAGCGCCTCGCTTCCTTCTCCATATATCCCTCTCACCACTAATCCCAACTGATTGATGGCAGGAATGATACGATTTAATTGCTGTGTTAATACAAGACCCGGTAAATGCATCATCACGGAAGCCCTAAGCCCGGTACCTACATTAGTAGGACAGGTCGTTAAATAGCCATGCTTTTCATCGAACGCAAAATCAAATTCACTTTCAAACCAATCGTCTATCACGTTGGCCCTCTTTAGAGCTTCCTCCAATTGCAAACCTGGATATAAACACTGTATTCGAATATGATCCTCTTCGTTTACCATTATGCTAATATCTTCATCACTTGATAATAGGACAGCCCCGTAATTCGTATCCTCCGCCAGGTTAGGGCTTATAAGGTGTTTCTCCATTAATACCCTCTTTTGTAGAGGTTGAATCTCGCTGGTAGGTAAAAATTCCAATTCACCTAAATCTTTAGGATATAACGGAAGCTTCTCCTTCACACGATCCACAATCTCTCTCGCTTCTTCAGAAGAATAAAGAGTGGAAAAACGATAGTCCGTTAAATTCCTCGCCAATCTTACCCGGGAACTGAGAACGATATCCGAATTAGGTCCCTCTTCACTCATCCAAGAACTAACCGCATTGCTCAAAAACTTCTCCAGACTCATTCTTCCTCTCCTCCCTCAGGCTTAATATCTTTTTCCAGGGAGCGAATTTCGTCTCGAATCTCGGCTGCTTTTTCAAACTCTTCATCTGCAATCATCGTTCGCAGTTCAGACTTCAATTGCTGAATCTTCTTTTTCATATGGATGGCCCCGCCCATACGCTCCGGAACCTTCCCACGGTGCTCGACATTCCCGCTATGAACACGCTTCAGCAAAGGAGTCAATTCATCTTTAAACGTCTCATAGCAATGGGCACACCCAAAGCGTCCTACATTAATGAACTGGTGTATCGTCATTTTACATTTTTTACACTGCAGTACTTCTGTCTTAGGAATTTCTGTTTCCTTTGCCTGCTTAAACGCAGGAGCTATATTAAGGAGACCTGCCAATAGATTGTTCACAGAAAACCCGGGGGAAGAATCAAACATAAACATCTCACCCTTATCCTGGGCACATTGATCACATAAATGAACCTCTGTCTTTTCCCCGTTTACCACTTTGGTAAAATGAAGGGTCGCAGGTCTTTCATTACACTCTTGACAAACCATCCCATTCACCTCTTTAACCCTTACTCATACTTCAATGTATCCAGCATGGCTCTCAGCATTCTTCCTCGGAGGACATCCCGTTCGGGTAAATCGACCATAATGACGGATCGGTCCATCACACTCAGCATGATCTTGGCTTCTCTTTCAGAAATAATCTCCTCTTCCACCAATCGAAAAACAATATCAGCTGCCGTATTCTGACTGATTGTCTGGGTAATCAGCGCCACTAACTGGTCAATCAAATGAACTTGATCGTGGGCTTTCACCTTCATAATCCGGATATAGCCCCCGCCGCCACGTTTACTTTCTACTACATACCCCCGCTCTATCGTGAACCGGGTGTTGATTACGTAATTAATTTGAGAAGGAACACATTGGAATTTATCAGCAATTTCGCTTCTTTTTATCTCGACTATCTCACTTTCACTCAGGTCTAGCACATTCTTTAAATAACTTTCAATGATGTCGGATATGTTCCTCATCAAACCTCCTCCTCATTTTGACTTTGACTATATTTGACTATAATTATACAACCGCCTTTTAAACTTTGCAATTATGAAGTTTGACCTTAAAAGTTTTCCTGTTTAAGGAAAGTTTTAAACGTGGGAATAAAAGATTGTTGGATAGAATTTAGAAAATGGGGCAATGGGTGGGTTTGAATGGTGTGGTGGTAGAGTGGTGGGGGTTACTGATTTTGATGGGTTGGGTGTTTTTGACGGGTGAAAGAATTTGTTAAATAGAGAAAGTGATCTTCTTTGTAGAAATACTGATGTTTTGACTGTCGAGAAGAGTTTGGCATTTGAGGAATTCGTGATAATTGCGTCTTTTTTGAATTTATTGCGTCATTTCGGAGGGGGATTGCGTCATTCCCACTCTTGATTGCGTCATATTTTCGTTAATTGCGTTTATCACCAATTATTACCTAAAAATGACTCACCTCTCACCCTTTTTATAACAATCATATCAAAAAAAGAGCAACTCACAATGAGCTACTCTTTCATCTATTTGCCTGGCGACGTCCTACTCTCACAGGGGGAGATCCCCCAACTACCATCGGCGCTGAAGAGCTTAACTTCCGTG